>CBDCCY010000001.1:0-2323029 GCA_965215155.1 Vicinamibacterales bacterium
GACGCCCTGCAGCAGGAGGTGGGCTACGCGCTGCCCCTGGGCCCGCACGCGCTGCTGACGCCCTACGCGACGCTCCGCCAGTACGACGTGGCGCGCCAGCTCCGCCTGGGCGGACGCCTGGCCCTCGCCAGCGGCGACCCGGGCGCGGGGGGCGGGCGCGCCTTCCACCTGGAGCTGTTCGACGAGCGTCTCACCCGGCCCGGCGCCCCGCCCCCCGCCCACCGCGTGGCCGTCGCCGGCGTCCTGCGCTACGATTGACGCCCCGAAACGGGGCTGGCGCCCGCCTCCCATCGAGGGACGCAAATCACTTCAACCTGCGAATGCCGACGTGCGAACTCTAATCGTCTGCGCGAATACGGAAGCGTCGAGGACCCTGACCGATCGGCTGCGATCTCTCGGCCACACGGTCTGCGCCACGGCGACCGGCGGGCCGCAGGCCGTTGACGAGGCGGCCGAGTCGCAGCCCGACCTGGCCGTGGTCGACCTCGACGACGGCGCCGGCGCCGTCGGGGCCGCGGAGCGGCTCCGGGCCCGGCTCGATCTGCCCCTGGTGTACCTGGTCGGTGACGCGGACGACCCGCTGCTGGACCGCGCGCGGGCGACCGATCCACTCGGCTACGTGTTGAAGCCGTTCGACGATCGGCAACTCCGGCTGAGCATGGAGGCAGCCCTCGCCACGCACGCCCGGGCGAGCGAGAAGCAGCGGCAGGCGGCCTCCGCGTCGACGCGCGAGGTCACCCGCCTGCAGGCCCGCTGCGACCTCCTGGGCCGCGCGTTCGACCTCACGACCGAGGGCGTGGCGGTGGTCGACCGGGGCGGCGGGTTCGTACTGGTGAATCGAGCCCTCGGCGACATCTTCGGCGCCGATCCGTCGGCGACCGATCCCGATCGGTGGTCCGACGTGTACGAGGCGTTCCAGCCGGACGAGCGCACGCCGCTGCCGTCGAGCGACTACGCGTTGGGGCACGCCCTCAGCAGCGACCAGCCGATCGTCACCGAGATCTTCGTGCGCCGCCGGGGCCGGTCCGACGGGGTCCACCTCGCTGTCCACGGACGGCCGCTCCACGACGCCGACGGTCGCGTGCAGGGCGCAGCGGTCGCTGTCCGCGACATCTCGCGACAGAAGGCGGCGGAGGTCGAACGGCACCGGACGCTGGAGAGTCTGCGGGAGCAGGCCGATCTCATGGAACGGGTATTCAACGGCATGAGCGAGGGCATTGCCGTCTTCGACTCGAGCGGCCGTTACCTGATGCTCAACGAGCGGGGACGGCGGATCGTCGGCGGTCCGCCGGACCGGGAGGTCGACAGGCTCTACACGCGGTACGACTTCCGCCATGCGGACGACCTCTCCCCGTGCCCGCCGGAGGATCTCCCGACGCCGCGCGTCCTGCGCGGCGAATCGTTCGACGATCTCGAGTTGTGCTTGATCAAGCCGGCGCCCAACGCCGACATCTACATCAGTGTCAGCGGGCGACCGCTGCTGGATCGGGACGGGGCCACCGTGCGCGGCGGGGTCACCATCTTCCGCAACGTGACCCGGGAGCGGCAGAAGGAGCATGAGCTGAGGGACCTCGCCCGCTCCCTGGAGGAACAGAAGCAGGCGATGGAGATCGTGTTCGACTGCATGAGCGACGGGGTGATCGCCGCCGACGAGCACGGGAAGTTCACCATCTTCAACCGCAGCGCGCGGCGCATCGTCGGCATGGGGGCGATTGATACCACGCCCGACCAGTGGGGCAGCCGGTACGGCCTGTTCCTGCCCGACGGCGTGACGCCCGCGCCGCAGAGCGGGCTGCCGCTCAGCCGCGCCCTGCGCGGGGAATCGTCGAACGACGTCGAGATGTTCGTGCGGAACGAGCGACTGCCCGGGGGCGCCTACGTCAGCGTAAACGGGAGGCCGCTGACGGACGCGCGCGGCAATCTGAAGGGCGGTGTCGTCGTGTTCCGCGACGTCACGCGGCTCCGGGAGACGGAACGCCAGCTGCAAATGGCGGCCGACCGGATGAAGCAGCAGAACGAGTTCATGGAAATGGTCTTCGACGGCATCAGCGACGGCGTCGTCGCCGCCGACGCCGACGGGAAGCTGACCCTGGCCAACCGGAGCGCCGAGCGCATGGTCGGCATGGGGCTCACCGACGCCGACTCGAGCGAGTGGTCCGGCATCTACGGCACGTTCTTTCGGGACGGCGTGACGCCTGTCCCGGAGGAGGCTCTGCCGCTCGTGCGCGCGATGCGGGGCAGGACGTCGGACGGTGTCGACCTGTTCATCCGGAACCCGCACGTGCCGCGCGGTGTCCACGTCAGCGTCAGCGGCCGACCGATGCGGGATGCGTCCGGCACGCTGACGGGCGGAGTCATCGTGATGCGCGACACGACGCCGCGGGTGGAAGCGCAGGCGGCGTTGCAGCAGGCGTTCACCGAGGGGCGGCTGGAGATCATCGACACGGTCCTCCACAACATCGGCAACGCGATCAACAGCGTCGCGATCGGTGTGGAGACCATCTGCGAACAGACCGGGGACAGCGAGCTGTTGTGCCGGTTCAAGGTCCTGGCGGACCTCGTCGCGGCGCACGAGGACGACTGGCTCGAGTGGCTGAGCACCGACCCGCAGGGCCGGGACGTGCGGGGCTTCCTGCTCGCCCTCGTACAGGACCTTGCCGCGCAGAGCGACCTGTTGAAGCGGACGTCGGACCGCGTAGCCAATCGGGTGCGGCACATCGTCGACATCATTCGCACGCAGGAGTCCTTCGCAGACAGCACCGTCGAGCTGACGCCCGTCAACTTGCGGGAGGCGATCGCCGATGCCGTCATGGTGTTGCAGGAGTCGCTGTCCCGGCGGGACATACGGGTCGAGATCGACTGCGAGCGCGCTCCCGACGCCGTGCCGCTCCAGGAGGGCAAGTTCCACCAGATGCTGATCAATCTGCTCAAGAACGCCGTGGAGGCCATCGACGAGGCGGTGCGGGGAGGCGGCGGGCCGGCCGAGCCCCGCGTCCGGGTCGCCGCCTACGTCGACGAGGCGCACTTGGCGCTCGACGTCACCGACAACGGCATCGGCATCGAGTCGCAGGCGTTGGCGGAGGTCTTCACGGCCGACTACTCCACGAAGGAGCGCGGGAGCGGGCTCGGCCTCCATTCGGTCGCCAACTACGTGATCGCGGCCGGCGGGTCCGTCCGGGCGCTGAGCCCCGGCGCGGGCGGGGGCGCGACCCTGCGCGTGAGGCTGCGCCTCGCCGGGGCCGGGGCCCGCGCGCCGGACCAGGAGGGCGCGGGAGTGCGGCGCGCGCCGGAGAGGATCCGGCGCAGGACTGCGGCCCGCGCGCCGGATCGGGAGCGGGCGTGAGCGCGGCGCGCGATTGATGGTCGCGGTCGCTTCGAGCTCCTCCGCGTCGATGGTCACTGTCGCGCCAACCGATCGCCGGGTCGAGACCACCTCGGGGCTTGCTGCAGTCGGTGCGGCGGACGCGCCATCGTCGTCGCCGGCAACCACGTCCGCCGATGCTCCCGAACTTCGTCCGGGCGTCAGTCGTAACGCAGGACGCCGGCGACGGCCACGCGGTGGGCGGGCGGGGCGCCGGGCCGGGTGAGACGCTCGTCGAACAGCTCCAGGTGGAAGGCGCGCCCGCCCCCCGCGCCCGGGTCGCCGCTGGCGAGGGCCAGGCGTCCGCCCAGGCGGAGCTGGCGCGCCACGTCGTACTGGCGGAGCGTCGCGTAGGGCGTCAGCAGCGCGTGCGGGCCCAGGGGCAGCGCGTAGCCCACCTCCTGCTGCAGGGCGTCGGGCCGCCACGTCCCCGCCCCCTCGTGCGCCGTCCGCGGGTCGCCGCCCCGCCGCCGGGCCAGCCCGTGCGGGGTGCTCCACAGCGCCGCGACCCCGCTCGCCGCCTCCCCCCACACCGGCGCCAGCGCGAGCGACAGCCCCTGCTCCCGCCGGCCCGGGTCGACGCGCAGCGTCACGCTCGCCCCCCATTCGTCGAACCCCGCCGCCCGGTGCGCCAGCAGCCGCCGGGCGCGCCCCTCCAGCCGCAGCCCCGAGCGCGCGTGCGCATACGTCAGCCCGCCGCCCACCTCCAGACCCGCCCCCCGGTCCGCCTCGCCCCGGTCCACCCGCGCCCCCACCTCGAAGCGCGGCGTCAGCCGCGACCCCTCCGTCAGCGCCCACTCCGTCCGGCCCTCCAGCAGCGCCCGCACCCGCTGTGCCCCCGCGTCGACGGCCAGCAGCCCGTCGGCCGCCGCCGCCGACAGCCCCACCGCGAACGCGTCCGCCTTCGCCGCCCAGCTCACCCCCCGCGTCGCCGCCAGCTCCTGCCGCACCCCCGCCGCCGCCAGCCGCAGCCCCAGGTCCGTCTCCCGGCCCTCCGCCTCGAGGTCCGCCAGCGTCGCCGTGCCCCAGCCGCCGCCCGCCAGGCCCCACACCCCCAGGCCCGGACGCGGCGACCACCGCGCATACGGCTGCACGCTCGTCACGCCCGCTTCCACCGCCCCCGCGCCCGTCCCCGCGCTCTCGTAGTCCAGCAGGCCCGCGTGCCGCGAGACCGACACCCCCAGCAGCACGCCGCCGCCCCACCGGTAGTCGACCCCCGCCAGGCCCGAGGCCACCCGCCCGTCGAGCGCCACCTCCCCCGCCGGCGCGCGCTCCGGCCGCCCCGCCAGGTACGTCAGGTCGCCCCGGCCCCACGCCGTCCACCCCCGCCCCGACGCCGCGTCCGACGCCTCACTCCCCGTCAGCGCCACCGCGAAGGCGCTCCGCGACAGCCGTTCCTCCAGCGTCGCCGAGCGCACGTGCGCCAGCCCCGTCGACGCCACCCCGCCGCGGCCCACCCACGTCCGCGTCCCCAGCGCGCTCCCCAGCACGTCCGCTCCCGCCGGCACCGCCGCCGCCCCCGCCGGCATGCCGGACGCCGCCGCCGCCGAACCCGACATCCCCGCCGCCGAACCCGACATCCCCGCCGGACCGAGCGCGTCCCGCCCCGACCGCCGCGGCAGGTGCTCCGTCAGGCTCTCGAACACCGCCGACGCCTCGCCCCCGGGCCCGAACGCGCCCGCCGTCAAACGCCGCCCGTCCAGCGCCGCCTGCCACGTCGGGCCCGAACGCCCCGCCGCCGCGAAGCGCGCCTCCAACGCGTCGACCGCGCTCGACGCCACCGTCCGGCCGAACGCTCCCAGCACCGCCTCCAGCGCCGCCGACCGCTGCTCCACCCCCACCTGCACCGCCCCCGTCGCCTCGCTCACCGCTTCCTTCCCCGGTCCGTGTCCGTCCCGATACGACACCGCCGCCCGCAGACGCCACCCCACGTCGGCCGCCTCCGGCGTGTAGACCGCGCCGTCCGCCGACCCGATCGCCTCCCACCCGCCGCCCATCCGCCGCTCCCACCGCCACCGCGCCGCCGACACCTCCCCGTCCGGGTCGCTCAGCGTCGCCTCCAGCGCCGTCCCCACCTCCGCCCCCGACCCCGACAGCGTCACCACCCCCGGGTCGTCCGCGTTCACCACCCGCACCGTCACCGCCACCGTCGCCGCGCCTCCCCACCGGTCCGTCGCCCGCACCGTCAACGCGTGCTCCACCGGCCCCGCCTCGTAGTCCTCCCCGGGTCCCACGTACCCGAGGGCGCCCGCCGCCTCGTCGATGCTGAAGCGCGCCGCCGCCGGCAACAGCGCATACCGCACCCGGTCCCCCGGGTCCTCGTCCACCGCCACCACCGTCCCTACCGCCACCGGCGTCGTCCGACCGTCCGCGTGCTCCACCAGCTCGAAGCCATACGACTCCTCCGCGAACCGCGGCGCCCGGTTGACCACCGTCACCCGGAACGTACGCTGCGCCCCCAGACCCCCGGGGTCCGTCACCCGCACCGTCACCGTCGTCCGCCCCGCGCGCAGGCCCCGGACCTCCACCGGGCTGCCCATGCGCACCTCCACCACCTCGGCGTCCGCCGCCTCCGCCGCATACGACAACCGGTCGCCGTCCGGGTCCGACGCCAGCCGCGTCACGTCCACCACCCGCGTCTCGCCCACCGCCAGCCGCTGCGCCGCTATCGGCCCCAGCACCGGCGCCCGATTCCCCACCGTCACCGTCACCGCGAACGTCACCGCCGCCGTCGCACGCCCGTCATCCGCCGTCACCGTCACCCGATACGACCCCACCTCCGCGTCCGCCGCCACCGTCCCCGACACCACGCCCGCCCCGTAGCCCAGACCCGCCGGCAGGCCGGCCACCGTCACCGTCACGTCGTCGCCGTCCGCGTCCGTCACCTCGATCCCGAACGCGGTGATCGTCTCCCCCTGGGCATACGTCTTCGACCCCGGCACCGTCACCGCCGGCGCCGTGTTCGGTTCGGCGCCGGTCGAGTCGTCGCCGGTCGAGTCGTCGTTGGTGGAGTCGTCCCCGGTCGAGTCGTCGTTGGTGGAGTCGCCCCCGGTCGAGTGGTCGCCGGTCGAGTCGTCGTTGCTGGAGTCGTCCCCGGTGGAGTCGTCGTTGGTGGAGTCGTCCCCGGCGGAGTCGTCCCCGGCGGAGTCGTCCCCGGCGGAGTCGTCCCCGGCGGAGTCGTCCCCGGTCGAGTCGTCGCCGGAGTCGCCCCCGGTCCCTGGTCTGGCTGTCACCGTCACCGTGAACCTCACCGCCGACGACGCCCCCCGAGAGTCGGTCGCCGTCGCCGTCACGGGATACTCCTGCACCGCCGCGTCCGTTGCCACCGTCCCGGACACCTGCCCCGCGTCCGCGTCGTAGGCCAACCCGGGCGGCAGCCCGTCCACCCTCACCGTCACGTCATCGCCGTCCGCATCCGTCACCTCGATCGCGAACGGGGCAATCGCCTCCCCTTGCGTGTAGGCCTTCGGCCCGGGGTCCGAGATCTCCGGCCCAGTGTTCGGTGCAGTCACCGTGATCGTGAACGTCGCCGTCGCGGCCGGGTTCACGCCGTCGCTGGCCGTCACCGTCACCGGATACGCCTGCTCCGGCGCGTCCGGCTCCACCGTCCCCGACACCTCCACCGCAGCCTCCCCGTCCGGCGGCGCGTTCTGCTGCGCCTTGTAGGTCAGCCCGCCCGGCAGGCCATCGAGCATTACCGTCACCGCGTCCCCGTCCGGGTCCGTCACCGCGAACTCGAACGGCGCAATCCGCTCCCCCTGCGCATACGCCTTCGCCCCGGGGTTCGCAATCACCGGCGGTGCGTTGGGCGGCGGCGTCACCCGCATCGTGAACGTCGCCGTCACCGCCGCATTCACCCCGTCGTTCGCCGTCACCGACACCGCATAGTCCTTCTCCGCCGCGTCGGACGCCACCGTCCCCGACACCTCCCCCGCATCCGCGTCGTAGGCCAGGCCGTCCGGCAGACCCGCTACGCCGACCGTCACCGCGTCGCCGTCCGCGTCGCTCACCTCGATGGCGAACGGCGTGATCGGCTCGCCCCGCACGTACGTCCGGTCCCCTGGCGGATCGATGGCCGGTGGCCTGTTCACCTGGACCGTGATCCGGAAGGGAACACTCACCTTGGGATTGACGGGATCCTTGGCGGTTGCCGTGATCGTGTAGGTCCCCTCCGGCTCATTGTCGGGGACCCTCCCGCTGACGACGATCTTCCTGCTATCGCCATTGGTCTGGTATCCGACGGGGAAGATGCTCGTTCCCAGCCAGGTCGGCTTTCCGTTCACCTTGGAGGTGCCCGTCGAGGTCTCGACGATGGTGTCGTCGGTGTAGATGAAGTCGAACGACACCGTCTGGCCGCGCTCCACGGTTGCGTCGGGCGGCACCTGGATCGTCGGCGGGGTATCGATTCTGATCGTGAAACTGGCGGTCTGGGCCGGATTCGTGCCGTCATCGGCCCGAATCTGCACGGTGTGGGAGCCGGCAGCGTCATCGGCCACCGTGCCGCTGATCTCGCCGGCCGCGTATGTCAAGCCGCCCGGCAGCCCGGTGACGCTGACCGTCACGTCGTCGCCGTCGGCGTCCGTCACCGTGACCGGCAGCGTGATCGCTTGCCCCCGCCGGTACGTCTGGTTCCCGGGGGCGTCGATTACCGGTGGCGTGTTCAGATCGGCCTCGACCGTGTACTGCGTCGCGGCCGCGTTCGACCAGCCGGCCGGCGTGTCCGTGAAGCTGGCAGACGGCACGTCGACCGTCACGGCGCCGGTGGACGCCGGGGTAATCGTGGCCGTGTACTCTCCCTGGCTGCCCGAGAACGCCGTCACCGCACCGTTGCCGACGACGACGTCGCTGTCGGTGAAGTCGTTCGTGTGCTCGCTGACCGAGAAGCTGACCTCGAACGGCCCGTTCTGGACGGCTGTCGGGCCGCCAATCGTCAGTTGCGGGGGATCCACGTCGTAGGCGACCGTCCAGGTGGCCGAGTAGCTGCTGCCTCCTTCGATGTTGGCGGCCGGGCTGAGAGTGATGGTGGCAGGCGCCGTGCCGGTGAGGGGGCCGTACTGGCGAGTATCGAGGTTGGCCTTGGGGGTGATCTCGTACTCGACCCAGAAGCCCGTGGCATTGTTGCCGTCGTCGACGAAGCGCGCGTTGGCGTTGTAGGTGAGACTCGAAACGGTGACGTGGGCAGGATCGAGATACTCCGGATACTGCACCGTGACGGCGAACGCATCGCTCGACGTGACGATGCCGGTCGGGCCCGTGAAGGTGACGGTGCCCTGTGCGGCGGCCGGCGCGACGCCGGCGAGCGACCACAGGGTGGCGAGGGCAACGAGCGCGAGCGCCGGCAGCACGCCGTCGGCTTCGTGGACCGCACGGGCCGCCGAACGCGGCCGACGGCCCCGGAGAAGACAAGCGCCGGCTGCCTGCATGACGGGGGGCTCCCTGCGATGACGCGCGCGGTGGTCCTGCCCACCGGGGCCGCCGCGCGCTGCCGATCAGACGCCCGGCAGGGAGCACGAACCGTTCCAGGCTTCGACCTTCGCGCGTATCTCGTTCCCGGTGAGTGGCTTGGACGGGATCAGGCCGCTGCGGCCAGCCGGCGGCGGCGTGGCGATCCCCTACGACTCGGCGACCGCCGGACCAGGCGTCACGCCGCAAGTCGAGCGCCGGCAACGACATGCCGCCAGCGGCGGGCGGGCCGTCTCACTGTGCGACGACTGCGGCAACATGCAACGGCGCAGCCGATGGCGATCCCGGCCACGCGCGTCGTCCGAGCGCGGCTCTCCGGCCTGATCCGCGATGGCGTGGAAGGAGGCATGGCCGTGGAACACACAGTCCGTCCCGACCCCAAGTGCTTCCACGGGGCCAGTGGCTATGTCGAGGAGGCGCGCATCCCGGGAGTTCGGTCAGGGTGACCGGCTCGACGCGCCGGCGTCAGACGCCGACGAGCTCGGGGAGGAGTACGAACACCAACGCGTTCAGGCCCAGGTTGTAGACGCTGTGGGCCGCGACCGCCACCCAGAGCGATCCGCTCCGCCTGACCGTCCACGCCAGCGCAAGGGCCACGACGAAGTTGGTCGGGAGAAAGAGGCCGATGACCGCGGGTTGCACCGGCTGCAGTCCGTAGTGCGCGAGGTGGACGAGCGCGAACGCCGCCGCCTGCACCACGGTCCCCGCCCGGTCGCCCCAGAGCGTCGAGGCGACCCGCAGCAGGAAGCCCCGGTACAGGAACTCCTCGCCCAGGGGACTGAATACCATCGCCGGAACCGTGAGGGTCCAGAAGAGGGCCGGCGTAGACAGCCCCGGAGGGACGTCCCCCGCGATCCGCCCCAACTCGGCTGCATGGTGCGTGAACCAGTTGTCGGGGCCGCTGCCGAGGAGGGCCCACGCCACCGCCGCGCCGATGCCCAGCACGGCGAGGCCCACGGCCGGCCCGCTCAGCATCCACCACCAGGACACCGGCGTGCGAAACCCGATCGCCGTCCGGCCCTGCCCGGTGCACAGCAGCCAGGGGAGCGGCCAAACGACGACCATCGACAGCGCGATCAACTGGAAGCTCCACAGCCCCCCGAAGCGGATCAGCGCGTGCACGCCGAAGACGGCAGCAACGACCGCAAGTGGTGATGCTGCCCGCCGAACGATGGGGCGAAACACCCAATCAGTCACTCGTTACGGGTCGATCCGCTACCCCTCCGACGCTCCTTGCGCGCCTGCCGGCACGGTGGGGAAACCGGGCATCCAGTCGGCCGGCGTGCATCCGTAGGGATCCTCGCCTGCTACCGCGCGCTCCGCCATGCACCGCAGCCGCGGGAGCGGCCCGAAGCCGTTGGCAAGGATGACGCCCTCCTGGTCGACGAGCACGTAGGTGGGGAAGCCGCGGACGGCGAGGCCCCGCTCGACGTCGCTCCCCATGCCCACATGCCAGTTGTACCAAGGCATCGGCTCCGTCTCCATCAGGTCGGTCACCACGGCGAGCTCCTCGTCGACGCTCACCGCCAGCAGCGCGAACCGATCGGCGGGCAGGTCCGCCACCAGGGCGCGAAGCTCGGGCAGAGCGACGATGCACGGCACGCACCACGTGGCCCAGAAGTCGATCAACAGGACCCGGCCGCGGTATGCCGACAGCGGTTCCTCGCGCCCATCGAGCCGGCGCCCGGTCAGCTCCGGCAGCGTGCCTCCCACCGTCGCGTGCCGGATGCTGGCGACCAGGTCCGCTTCGGCCTCCGCGAACGTGCGGGCGACCTGCGGAGTGCCGCCGACGTTCGCGGCGAACGGCTCCTGCTCGAGTCCCTCGCTCAGTCCCGTCGCGGCTTCCAGGGCGCGCTCCCGAAGCGCCGCCCAGTCGTCCGGCAGCGCCCGGAACGGATCGTTGATGCGGCGCATCAGCCCGGAAGCCACGTAGTACCGCGCCCCGGCTCGGGTCACGGGATCCTGCGCGCCCGCCGCCACTTCCTCGAGGAACGCCGCGATCGGCTCGCTGTCGCCGCCATAGCGCCCGCGGTCGAGAGCGCGCAAGACGTCCGGCCACCCGTCGAAGTCGGGCGCGTGCTCCAGCAACGCCCGGGCGCCGGCCACGAGGTGCCGTTCGTCACCCGGACCCGTCGACCAGTCCTCGCTGCTCAGGAACTCCGCCGCCTCCACCGTCCGCACGTGCTCGCCTCCGGCGTCGAGAATGGCCCGGGCGGCGGCGACGGCCCGGATGGGGCTCGGCCGGTCGCCAGCGGACTCGCCCGGAGCGCCGTCACCCGCACTCTCGCTGACCCGGCGCCACCACTCGCTCCGGTCGTCGACGTACTCCTGCACCAGCGACCAGTCGGGACCGACGTGAGCGATCAGCGCGGCCCAGGTCCGGTCTTCGGACGTGCGGAGCATCGCTCCCACGGCGGGGGCATCGGGGCCGGCTTCGGCCGTCGCGTTCCCCATCTCCGTCGTTACCGCCGGGGGATTGCGCCAGCGCTCGATGAGGAACTCGGCCGCCTCGGCGGTCCGCGGGCCGTGCCCCGCGACGATCGCCCGTGCCGCCTCGACGGCCGCGGTCGCGTCCGGCATCGCCCCGTGCTCTTCCTCGGCCCCGCGCATCCGCTCCTCGAGCGAGCCCGTGCCGGTCATCAGGATGCTCCGGATGTCGCCGGCCCGCTCCTCCCACGCGGCCTGCCGGTCGAGGTAGTCCTGGACGACAGCCCATCGCTCCTCGCCGGGGCCGCCGCCGAGAGACCCACAGGCGGCTGCGAGCACCGCACCAACCATCACCACCACGCCGAGGAGCGAACGCCGATGCCCTGGATGGGTAGTTCTCACGATGCCTCCCTGTGGATTGCGCCGACGCTGCGGCCGTACTGTCGTGAACCTGCCCGACTCTCGCCGTCACGCCGTTCCCGTCGTTCTCAGCGTGACGTCAGGGTGAAGTTGATGGTCATCGTCATGGAAATGGGTACGGGAACGCCGTCGACCAGCGTGGGCTCGTAACGCCACTGCTCGACCGCGGCGATCGCCGCCTCGTCGAGCTCCGGCACGGACTTCAGCACTTCAATGTCACCCACCACGCCCGTCGGGTCGATGGTCGCGTCCAGGATTACGAGTCCCTGAACACCGGCCTCCCGCGCCGCGGGCGGGTAGACCGGCGGGACATCGTGGATCTTCCGGGGTGGTGCGACCCCGTCGCCGATGCGGATCGGCGCGTTCGAGGGGTCGGCAGGCGCGCCCGGCCGAGGCAGGGCAGCGAGTGCCTCCAGAATGTCGTCCCCGAGTTCCGTGGAGACGCCGGCTGGCTCGTCCGTCTGAGGCCGGACGGTGAAGGTGAGCTGGATTCGGCTGCTGCCAGTCTCAGGATCGTTGAGCACGTTCCGCAAGTGGTCAATCACCGGCTGCAGCCGTCCGTCGAGGGCGGCGGCCATCGCTTCGAGCTCCTCGATACCGATGGTCACCGTAGCGCCGGCCGTTCTCGAAACCTCCGTCGGCTGCTGCTCGACCGCCGTGGCTACGTGCAGGCCGGCGACGAGAATCGCAACCAGCGCGACGGTGACCAGGGTCGAGAGCCGGGCGAGGCGCGTCATCGGACGGCGATTCGTGCGGGAATCCAACATGGCGGACAGCCTCCGTTCCAGGTGTGACGGACGCGCCATCGCCGTCGCCGGCAACCACGTCCGCCGGTGTTTCCGAACCTCTCTCGCAAGCTCGACGAGGTGCGCCGCGCAGGTCGTGGCCGGAACGCCCCGAGCGAGCACGAGGTCGTCCGCCGCATGCTCGCTCTCGCGACGGAGGCGCGCCCGTATCATCCACGCCAGCGGGTTGAACCACCAGACGCAGCGCACCGCCTCGGCGACCACCTGCACCAGCCAGTCGCGGCGGCGCGCGTGCGCGAGCTCGTGCAGCAGCACGACGCGCATGCGCTCGGCCGGCCACTCGGATGCCGACGCCGGGAGCATCACGACCGGCCGCCGCCAGCCCCACGTCGCCACGAGCCCCGGAAGTGGTCCGAACCGCAGGTCGACACCCCGCTTCAGGCCGCACGACCGCGCGAGGTCGCTGCAGAGCCGACGCCACGGCCCGTCCGTCACGCGGCTCGACGACGCCCGGAGCCAGCGGAGCCTCGCCAACCCGACCAGGAGCATGGCGCCACCCGCGAATGCGCCCACCAGCCAGATCGCCACGACCAACGGACCGACGACGTCGGCGCTCGGGGCGGCCGCCACCGCCTCCGACGCGACGACGGGTCCGAGCACGCCGGCACCGGCCGGCACCATCTGAACCGCCGGCGGAATCGGCAGTACGTGGAGCGCAGGCGCCGCGCACGCCGACACGATGCCGACCGCCAGCACCCAGTGTCTGGCGGCTGCCGATCTCGCGCGCCGGCAGACGGCCCCGATCAGCGCCAGGAGCAGGATCGCCGACACCTTGATGGTCAACGCGCTCAGCAGGCTCATCGCGGTCCCTCCCGCTCCCCGCGAGCTCCTCGGCGGTCGGGCCTGCCGCCGGACGTGCCCGCGGATACCTCGGCGCGCCGCGGCGCCGCTCTCGCGTCCGCAACGATGCGGGCGATCCGGTCCAGCTCGGGCTCGGTCAGACGCCTCGCCTCGCCACCGAGCAACGCGGTCACCGCCTGCTCGGCGGACCCGTCGAAGAACGTCTCGACAAGGTGCCGCAACGCCGACCGGCGCGCGGCCCGCCGGGGCGTCACCGGGCGGTACACGTAGCGCAACCCCTCTTCCTCATGGCGCACGTGCCCCTTCTTCTCGAGGATGCGCAGTTGCGTGCGGACCGTCGACGAGCTCGGGTCGCCGGGGAGCTCCTCCCGGACGACGCTGGCCGGGGCCCGGCCGAGCCGATAGAGGACGTCCATGATCTGCCGCTCGCGGCGCGACAGCCGACTGTGCCACGGTGTCTGCATGCCCATGCGAGTCTCGACCCGGTCTGCGGCCGCCCGCCGGCCGCTAGTTATTTCTATAACATATCGGCCAACAAATTAACACCCCTCACTGCGCGGCGCCACCGGCGCCGGCGGCCCCACAGTCGCGGCACCGCCGACGGGGGCTATGGCACCGAACACCGGATGGGTGCCCCAGGTCTCGCTCGGGTCAGGCCTTCAGGGCGCCGGCGGCAGCGGCTACCGCCCAGTGGTCGCGCACGCGGCGCGCCTCGTCCGCGCCGGGCCACGGCGGCAGGGTCACGATGACACAGCGGAGATCTTCGCCGCCCGTGCTGCGGAACTGGAAGTGCGTCCCGCACTCGATGGTCAGGGCGACGCCCGGCTCGACGTCGACCACCGATTCGGCGCCCTCACACCGGCGCCAGATCTGCCCCTTGCCGGCGAGCACGTACCACACCTCGTCGACGGTGGCGTGGGCGACCGCCATGGAGACGGCGCCCGTCGGCAGCGTGCAATGGACCATGCTGCCGCCCGCCACGGCGACCAGCTCGCAGATCTGCGAGCCGTCCGGGGCGAGCACCGTTCCGGTGTCCGCAAGATGCGCCGTCCGCATCACGTACCCTCCGTCAGCATCGCGGTGGGGGCGTCTCGGGCCGCCTGCGATCGGAGTCGGCGTTCGCCCGTCTAGTTCGGACCCCCGTCGCGCTGGGGTTCCGAGAGCGCGAACGACCAGAAGCCGAGCCTCGACGCGATCGCCACGTATTGCCGGCCACCCACCACGTACGTCATCGGCGAGGCGCGCCACTCCTGGTTGATCGGGACGTGCCAGAGCGGCTCGCCGCTCCGGGCGTCGAGAGCGGCGAACGAACCGCTGTTCTCGCCGAAGAACACCAGGTCACCGTCCGTCGACAGGACGCCGGAGAAGGTACGGGCCTCGCCGGCCTGCTCGTAGCTCCACACCGTGCGGCCGGTCTGGATGTCGAGGGCGCGGATGTACTTGCGGTTCGGGGCGCCGTCGGCAAGCCGGGTGGCCCCTCCCATCCAGTTCCGCCCGCGCTGCCACGGCTCGTCCGCCTTCGTGTAGGTGTCGCACGACTCGAGGGCCATCAGGTAGAAGAGCTTCGTTCCGGGGTGATAGCTCGACGACCACCAGTTCGTCGCTCCGTAGATGGCCGGGCAGACGTCCGTCCCCTCCTCGGTCGGCACGCTGCCCGGCAGGACGATGGGCCGCCCCGAGTCGTCGAGCCCTTCGGCCCACGTCTGGTCGACGAACGGCTCGCCGAGCAGGAACTGTCCGTTCGTGCGATCGAGCACGTAGAAGAAGCCGTTGCGGTTGCCCTGCACGAGCAGCTTGCGCGGCCGGCCCCGGAACTCCTCGTCGATCAGCAGCAGCGGCTCCTGGGCGTCCCAGTCGTGGGTGTCGTGCGGCGTGAACTGGAAGTACCACACCATCTCGCCGGTCCGCGGGCGGAGGGCCACCACCGAGTTGGTCCACAGGTTGTCGCCGGGCCGCCGGTCGCCGTTCATGTCCGGACACGGGTTGCCGGTTGCCCAGTAGAGCAGGTCGAGCTCGGCGTCGTAGCTGCCGGTCAGCCAGGTGGCGCCGCAGCCGCGACGGAGCACCTCCGGATCGCCCCACGTCTCGGAGCCGGGCTCCCCGGGAGCCGGGATCGTCCAGAAGCGCCAGGCGCGCTCGCCGGTCTCCGCGTGGTACGCGTCGAGGAAGCCGCGCAGCCCCGTGTCTCCCGCGCTGATGCCCGCGACGACCAGCTCGCCCACCACGAGCGGCGCCACGACGGCGCCGTAGTGCTCGCGGTAGTCGTCCATCTCGGTGTCCCACACCCGCTCGCCGGTGAAGCGGTCGAGCGCGATGACGTGGGCGTGGTCCGTCACGCTGAACACCAGGTCGCCGCGAACGGCGACGCCGCGATTCAGTCCGATGGCGGGGTCGCCGACGAGGCCTTCCGTTCGCGGCTGCGCGTAGCGCCAGATCTCCCGCCCCGTCGCCGCGTCGAGCGCATACACCTGGTTGACGGCGGTGACGTACATCACGCCGGCAATCACCACCGGCGTGCCCTCGATCATCGGCATGTCGGGAATGGGAAAGAACCACTGCAGCGCCAGCTCCCCGACGTTGTCCCGATCGATCCGGTCGAGCGGACTGTGGCGGTTCGCGGTGTAGCTGCCGTGATAGGACGGCCAGTCGACGGAGGGCTCGAGCGCCGCCTCGCGAAACGCGTCGCCCTCGCGGCGCAGCAGCACGATGTCGCCGTCGGGGGTTCGGAGTTGCGCGTCGAATCCGCTCTCGTTGAGGACGGTGCCCTCGAGCGCTCCGCCCGCGGCGAGGGGGAGGGAGCCGAGCCGCGGACGCGGAGCCCGCGGGTCGCGGGCAGCGGGCGGCGCCGCGGCGGCCAGGTCCTTGAGGTAGGCGATGAGCGGGGTCAGCTCCGCATCCGGGATCTCGACGCCCGGCATGCCCTGCGACGGCACGCCCTCGGTGATGATGCGCGCCAGCTCCGCCGGTCCGGTGGCATCCAGCTTCGCGAGGATCGATGCCGCCCGGTCGCTCCCCGCGGCGTCGCCGCCATGGCAGAGCGCGCATCGCGTGCGGTACGACTCCTCGCCGTCGGCCGCGGGCGAGGGCACCGCCGACAACAGGAGAGCGGCAGCGAGAAGGGGAACTCTCATGGCCGGGATGATACGCCAGCGGTGGGACCGACTCCTGTAGACGGCGCGTCCGCTACCCGGGATGCCCGCCATCCCGTCGGCCGGCGCGCGGCCGTAGGGATCCTCGGCTCGCCCTCCACTTGACCCTGACGCAACGTCAGGGTCTATGCTGTGGAGAGTGAACGGCGCCTTCGCTTCCGGGGAGCAACTACACAGGGTCGGCCAAGTCGCCGCCCTGGCTCGCGTCACGGTGCGCACACTGCACCACTACGACCGGATCGGCCTGCTGTCCCCGTCGCGCCGCTCGGCCGCGGGCTACCGCTTGTACGGCTACGGCGACCTGGAGCGGCTGCGCCAGATCCGGCTGCTCCGAGAGCTGCACTTCAGTCTGGAGGCGATCGCCGAGATGCTCGACGCGCCGGCATACGACCGTCGGCGCGCGCTGGTGGCACAGCGGGAGCTGCTCCGGGAGCGACAGGAGAGAACGGACAGGATCATTCGCGGGGTCGACCGGGCCCTGACGGCGATGGACGAGGAGACGCAGATGGACAGGGCGGACATGTTCGACGGGTTGGAGGAGCTCGACCACGAGCAGTACGAGGACGAGGTGGAGCAACGATGGGGCGATGGCGAGGCCTACAAAGCGTCGATGCAGCGCACCCGCCGCTACGGAAAGGCCGATTGGGCCCGCATCAAGGAAGAGGGGGAAGACCTGCTGGCTCGGTTGGCAGCGCTGATGGCCGAGGGCGCCCAGGCCACCGGCCACGCGGCAATGGAGCTGGCCGAGGAGCACCGCTGCCACATCGACCGCTGGTTCTACCCGTGCAGCCGTGAAATGCACGGCAGCCTCGCCGACATGTACACGACCGACATGCGCTTCCGGGAGTACTTCGAGAAGCGAGCGAAGGGGCTGGCGGTATTCGTGCAGAAGGCGATTCGGGCGAACGAGACGCGCTGGAGAAATCGAACCTCGAGTTGAGCGTGCGGTGCGGCGACCGCCAATTGGCTCTCAGGCCGCACGCCCGAGCGAGGTCGCAGCACAGCCGCCACGGCCCCTGCGCCGCACGGCTCGACGACGCGCGGAGCCAGCGGAGTCTCGCCAACCCGAACAGGAGCGCTCCCGCGCTGATGGCTGATCGGCGCACTGCTGACGGCGGGCGCGCTCTGGACGGTGCTCGACATCGACCACGGCTGGACCGTCGAGAACGCCGTGGTGCCGGGGCGTCGCCCTGCCTGCAGCGCCACCCTCCTCCCGAACGGTGACCTGAAGACTTCGGGCGATTCATGAACCGACCCGAGGCAGGTCGTTCCGTTCGTTGAAGGGACGGGATGACGACGAGGACCACCTGAGCGCCGTACGATCCACGGCCCTCAGGTGGATTCGGACTCGATGGTTTGCAGCGGTCTGTTCCGAAACTCTGCTACTCAACGCCTTCCATCAGGTAGTCGACGAGCGCGGGCACGATGATGTCCGGCCGCTCCAGGTGCGGCACATGACCCAGGCCGGGGAAGAGCAGCGTGCGACCGTTTCCGTTCGGGACGGTGTCGGCCAACACCTGCATTCGCTCCTGGAAGACCTCCGCCGGACCGAGCAGCAGATCCTCCGCGCCCCCGAAGGCGAGCGTCGGCACGTGGACGTGAGGCCAGTCGTAGACCACCGGGTCCTGGTAGAGCATCTGGCTGATGATGGCCTGCACCATGGCGAGGCGCGGAAAGTCGGAGCTGAGGGTCCACGACGAGCGGATGCGGGTGTAGAGCTCGAACTTGTCGTTCCAGGCCGACGGGTCGTGCCCGACGTACCGGCTGAGGCTCCGGCGGGTGCTCTGGTAGTCGGTCCGGAGGATCCGCTCGTAGATCTGATCGACCGGCGTCATCGGGCGATTGAACCGGTTGTCGGAGAGGCCGATGGGGTTGTAGATGACCAGCCGCTCGACCGAGTCGGGATACTGCGTGGTGAACCGCGTGGCCAGCATGCCGCCCATCGAGTGGCCGACCGCCATGACCTTGTCGATCCCCTCGTGCTCGAGGATGAGCTGCGTATTGCGCGCCTGCGTGTTGAAGTTGTAGGGCGCGATCGGCTTCGACGACTTGCCGTACCCGATCTGGTCCGGGACGATCACGCGAAACCCGGCGTCGGTCAGCCCGTCGATGATGTCACCGAAGTAGAAGCCGCCGAAGTTGTTGCCGTGCATCAGCAGGACGACGTGGCCGTTGGCCGTGCCGGTCGGCGCAATGTCCATATAGGAGATGCGCACGTCCTGGCTGTAGACATTGATGTCGAGATACCTGCTCGGGGCCGGATACGGGCACTCGTCGCAGGTGATGCTGCCCGGCTTGATGTCTGTCGGCGTCGGTACCGGCGGCAGAATGTCGCCACCCTGGGCGCCGGCGGCGGCCGCCACACCGAGAATCACGAGCACCGAGGCGAGTGTTCTGAGATGAACGGGCATGAGTCCTACTCCGTGGTCTAGAGGTGTCGGTGAATACCGGTGAATGTACCATACGCCGCCACGTCATCCAGTCGCCCGCCGCCGGGTCCTCGAGCATCGCCGGTGACGGGGACGAAGGGCGCGGCTGATTCGCCGTGTGCGCCGGCGGGGAGCGGCTCCCCCAGCCCGCCGCCGCAGCCGCGAGCAGGGCGCCCGCGGGGAGCGGCTCGGCTGTCCGAGCACCGTACGATAGTGTCAGACAATTGGTATGAGAGCAAGCGATCACGACAGCCGCCGACGGGAGCAGCCGACGCCGACCCGCACGTCCGCGACCAGAACACGAGTGACCATCTCGATTCCGAGCGACATCGCCGTGTATCTTCGATCGACCCGCAACGCCAGCGCCCTCGTCTGCGACGCGATCCGGAAGTACCGCGCGCGCGAACTGGCGCGCCGCCTGGAGGCAGCGTACCGCGCCGACCGCTCCGAGGCGGAACGGATCAACGCGGATTGGGAGAGCGCCGATGCCGAGGTGTCGGAGTGAGTCCTTCTCAGGCACGCGGAATCGTCGTGCGCGTCCGCTTCGATCCCACGGAAGGCCGGGAGATTCGCGGAACCGGATCGGCCGCCTCACTCCCGGCGAGACCGTGGAGCTGGATCGGGTACTGCGGATCCAGTTGGCGCTTGAGGAGTAGTGGCGTTCAGTGACGTGGTCGCCACTCTGGAAGGGGCGGATTCAAGAATCGCGCGCCGGCCAGAGCTACGCGACCTACCGCGGCGCAACTACCCATTGGGCCTGACGGGCGAACCACCTGCGCGTGGATTTCGGCTTCGGCCCGCAGACCGTACCGTGCGACGACTCCTCGAGAACAGGATCCGGGTGGACCGTCTGGTCTTTGGAGCGCACCTGACCGGCCGAGACTGACACCAAGCCAAAGCCGGGATGATTCACCAGCACGCGGCCCGGCGCCCCGCCCTCGTTCTCTATCACGTCCTGGCGGTAGACGGACATGGGATCTCCGTCCTTGTCATCCTCGAACGCCGCCGATGAAGGCCGGAGACAACCGGCGTTGTCGTCACGAACGAAATGCCACGGGGGGACTCTCCGCAGCAGCCGAACGTCGTCGGCGATCTGCGGATCATCGGGGAACAGTCTCCTGCAATCCTCCGGGGACGTCACATGCTCAGTCCGAGGCTCGTCTGAGCCACGTGCGGATGGTCTCTTCTTGACCTGCCAGGGCAGTTTCCAGCTCCTCGCCGGTTCGCGGGTCATCAGCACACCACGACACCGACCCGTCGGGGCAGACCTCCACTTCGATGTCCACTCCCTGCCGGTGCCATTCGAGCTGCACCCCCCCCCGCACGGTGGGGACGAGAACCGGATCGGCTACGCCTTGGACCAGGTATGTCGTCAGGAATTCGACGGTCCGTTTGAACGCCGCATCCGAGACCGGCTCGGCGCCGTGTGAGTTCCAGCCCCTCGGAAGCTGCAGCAGTTCGATCGCTCGATCGAGGGCACGCAGGAGCGGTTCAGACAGCTCGCGCCTGCGCGCCCTGATTGCGATCTTCCGCGCTGGTCGCGTGGGCGCGCCCTGCCACGTCCTCTTGACGAATGCACCCGCCAGCGTTTCCGGAGATCCCAATGTCCACGTCCCCGTCAACTGACCCAGCACGGCATCCTTGGCCAGCACCCCTTGACCGATGTCAACCGCATCAACTGGATCCGGCATCGGCTCTCTCCCAACAGCGTTGCATGGAGTCGGTCGTCAGGTCTGCGAACCCGCGAACCACCCACTCTCGCCCCAGATCGAAGAACTCGAACGCCCGGTCGATCCCGGTTCCGAGCGGGGCGCCCCGCGCCATCAGATTCATGACCCAGACGGGTCTCGCATCCGCGGCGCTCCACGAGGGCTGGACCGTCACCTGCAACCTGCCAGCCGGTCCGCTATTGCCCGGGATGCGATATCGCCACCGCAGCACTGCGTCCTCCGGGGCCGGCAGGAAGCCGGCGGCTGGCAGGGGGACCCAGTTCTTCAAGATCTTCTCGATCTCTCCGTGGCTCTCCCATTCCCCCGCGCGCTCGATGTGATTCACGTACGTGACTTCACACTGGTTGACCGCCAGCTCACCAAGCCCCTCCTCCTCGAGGAACGCCTCGAATCTCGACACTTCGCGTCGGAATCGCTCGCGGATCCGTTCGTATCGCGGATAGGCATCGCCCTCGCCGACCTTGCGCCAGTTGTGAGCGAAGCGATCCTGCTGCACCTGCACGAGTTCCGTCTTCGCCTCGTTCACGAACCAGACGCGCGGCACGGGCGGCTTGTCTTCGAAGGCGACCTCCACCCGCGGCGGCGCCGGCGGAGCGAAGCTCTCGGCGGCCGGTGCCAGTGGCGGATGCTCCTCAATCAGCGGCAACCGGTCGCGGAACCGGCGCCAGAGCAGGCCGACGTGAGCGGTCGTCAGGCTGGACAGGGAGTTGAACTGCAGGGACAGGACGACTTCCGCGACGGGCGGCTTGGCGAAATCGGGCAGGTCCGGTGGCCGACTTGAACTCACAGGATCGTCAGCGTGTCACTGGTGTCTCGTCATCTTTCGGAGTCTACCACGGCGCGCTGGCGTCCCGTCTCGGAGACAGGTGTCACGATTCGGTCGACACCGTGGCAGCGATCCCGCACGAAACATGGCACCTGGAAGCTGCTCAAGGCAGCGCGAAGACCCACATGACTCCGCTGCCGTCGGGGATCCGCGTGTCGGTCAGCCGCGCGTAGAAGCGGGTGTTGGCTATGCGGCCGCCCGCTCCCACGGCGAGGTACTGTCGTCCGTCGACCTCGAAGGTGACGGGGGCGCCGCTGACGTCGCCGTTCAGGCGGGTCTCCCAGAGCAGGTCGCCCGAATCGGCGTCGAGGGCGAAGAAGCGGCGGTCGGCGGTGCCTCCGAACACGAGTCCGCCGGCCGTCGAGAGCACCGCCGCGCTCATTGCCGCCCCTCCGGGGAAGCGGCGGTCCCAGGCGCGCCGGCCGGTGAGCGGGTCGAAGGCCACGAACTCGCCGACGTAGTCATAGTCCGGGACGGTCTTCACGCGTGCCGCGAGCCCGCTGTAGAGGCGGCCCGGCCGGTACTCCTCGGAGACGAACGTGACGTCCATGCAGCTGTTGTTGATGCCCACGTAGTAGAGGCCGGTCTCCGGGCTGAAGCTGGGCGAGTTCAGGTTGCGCGTGCCGACGTAGAACGGGCAGACCTCGAACTCGCGGCCCGAGTCGACGTCGTCCATGGTCGGGATGAGCTCCGGGTTGTAGATCGGGATCCCGATGTCGGTCCAGCCGGTGATGAGGTTGTCGTAGCCCGTCCGGAACGCGCCCAGGAACTGGCCGGTGACGCGGTCGAGCACGATGCCCCAGCCGATCTTGCTGGTCTCGATGAGCACCTTGCGCTCCACGCCGCCGATGACCAGATCGACCAGCATGCTCTCGTGGGTCGAGTCGAGGTCCCAGTTGTCCGCCGGCACCACCTGGAAGTGCCACTGCAGCTCGCCGTTGTCGACGTCGATCGCCAGGATGGAGTTCGTGTAGAGCGCGTCGCCGGGTCCGCGCAGGGTCGAGGACCAGGGGGTGGGCTGGCCCGTGCCGATGTACATCCAGTTCAGCTCGGGGTCGTAGCTGATGGTGTTCCACGTGAGGCCTCCGAGCGGCTCGATCTCGTGCTCGGTCCAGGTCTCGTAGCCGGGCTCGCCCTCCGCCGGAACGGTGTACAGGATCCAGAGCCGCTCGCCGGTCTCGGCGTCGTGCGCCACGACGGCGCCCCGCGCGCTGCGGTCGCCCCCGGCAAAGCCCAGGACCACCTTGCCGTCGGCGATCAACGCGGGATGCGGATGGCCCAGCCCCGTCGTGTAGTCGCCCGTGCTCACCTCCCAGCGCTGCTCCCCCGTCCGCGCGTCGAGCGCGACCAGCGCGGCGTCCGCCGTGCCCCAGTAGATCGTGTCGCCGTAGACCGACACGCCCCGGTGCCGCATGAAGGCCTGCGACCGCTCGATGTCCTCGGGGTAGCTTCGCGTGTGTATCCACGCCACGTCGCCGGAGGCGACGTCGAACGCGGTGACCCGGCCGCTGCTCTCGGACACGTACATCAGGCCGTTGGCGACGACCGGCGTCGGGACCCAGCCCGTAACGTCGCGCATCGAGTAGGCCCAGACGAGCCGCAGGTCGCCGACGTTCGAGCGGTTGATCTGCTCGAGCGGGCTGAAGCCCGTCACATCGTAGGTCCGGCGATAGCTCATCCAGTCGCCGTCCTCCGGGTCGAGCAACCGCTCCGCGGTGACCGGCTCCCATTCGTCCGCCGGCTGCGCCGAGGCGACGCCCCCCACGGCGAGGCAGACCCCGACCAGGAACACCGTGAATCGCCTGCGTTCGATCTCTGACATCTGGTTGCCTCCTCGCGTCCTCACCGGCCGCCGCGGACGGTGTCCGGCGCATCCACTCGTACGGTCAGGATATCCGTGTCGTGAAACTGCTGGTGGCGCACGGAGGACGCGATGTGGCGCAACAGCCGCAGCGACACCTCGCGCTCCATCAGCGCGTCGTCGGGCGCTCGGCCAGCAGGCCGATGCGGTCCTGGATGTTGCGGTGGCCGGCCGCCGTCCCGGCGACGAACTCGAGGACCGCGCCATCGGCTTCCCTGCGCGCCGACAGGAACAGACGCCGCTGCGCAGCCTGCTCGCCGCCGTCCTCACCGACCAGCGTCAGCAGGGTCTCCTCGCTGGCGGCCTCGATGCGCTCCACCATGCTCGAGTCCCAGCCGTGGCGCGCCGCGAACGCGCCGATGAACTCCCGGATCCGCGGCAGGGCCGACGTGTCGGCCTCCAGCTCCAGCCGGTCCACGCGCGGCGCGGTCACTTCCAGAAACAGGGTCGTCAGGATGGCGACCAGCCCGCCGACCGTGATGCCGTTCGCCAGCAGGCCGCCCGCAACGCCGGCCAGGTACTCGGGGAATATCATGCCATTCTGACAGCCGACGCCGGCCCAGAACCCCAGGCCCGCGATGAGTCCCTTGTGGTGGTCGATCCCGCCCTGGACGACCTCGGCCATGCCGCGGACGAAGATCAGGGCCAACAGCACGATCAGGTAGGCCGCATAGACCGGTCCCGGGACCGCCAGCACCACGGCCAGCGCCTTGGGCAGGAACGCGAGTGCGATCATCACCGCGCCGGCCGCGACGCCGACGCTGCGGGCGCCGACCCCGGTGATCTCGATCGTGGGAACGCTGACCGTCGTCGTCTGGGTCGGCATGATGCCGCCGACGCCGCACAGGAGCTTGCCGACGCCGTCCGCGGCCATCGCACCTTCCACGACCCGGTAGTCGACGGCCTGCGGCCGCCGCCACGACACGCGCTGCACGGCGACGCCGGCCGTGATCGTCTGGATGCTCCCGATGAGCGCCACCAGCATGAAGGCCGGCAGCAGGCCCACGAACGCGGGTCCGAGGTCGAGATCGAGCCCCGGCCACGTGCCCTGCGGCAATCCCACCCAGGAAGCCCGAAGCACGCGTTCGAGATCGTAGAACCCGAAGGCCGCGGCGACGATCGAGCCGGCGACGACGCCCAGCAGCGGGGCCCACAGACGCAGCTTCGGCGCGCCCTTGAGATAGACCACGCTGATGACGAGCGCCGTGGCGCCGGCGGCGATCGGCGCCGCCAGCTCCGGTACGTCCGGCGGGACATCGGTCAGGCGACCGAACACGACGGGCAGCACGGTAGCCGGTATCAGCATGTTCACCGTCCCGACGATGGTCGGGGTCAGGAACCGGCGAAACAGCGACAACCGGGCGGATACGGCGAGCGGAAGCAGGGACGAGACGATGACCAGGACGGCGAGCAGGCCCGGTCCGCCCTCCACCAGGGCAGTTACGCAGATCCCGATGAACGCGGCCGCCGGCCCGGTCGTGAGGACGTACCCGGCGCCGATCCGGCCGAGCCGCGACGCCTGCAACATCGTGGCGATGCCGCTGACGGCCACCGTGCAGAACACGGCCCAGGACAGATACGCCTCGGTTTCTCCCGCGGCGCGGATCACGATCGTGGGGAAGGCAACGAGTCCGGTGATTCCGAGCACGACGAGCTGCACGCCGCATCCGAGGACCACGCCGCCCGGTGGACGCTCGTCGGGTTGGTAGCGAACGCTCCGCTCCCGCTTCCCGTTCCCGTTGCTCATGAGCGAAGCCGACGCGACGGGCCATGCCCCCTCGGCGATGACCGCATCGGCCCGGGCGACCCGGTCGAGCAATCGCGTATCCGGGGGTTCCGCGTGACCTCCCTCCGTCCCCGGACCCGGGTTCGACCCCCCGATCGTCGCCGTCTCGAACGCCGTTCCGGCTACTCGGACAAGGCGAACACGAACAGGTTGTTCCCCAGGCTCGGCCGCAGCTCCGGGGTCAGCACGGCCAGGCCTCCGGACGTGCCGGCGACGCCGGTGCTCACCGCCACGTACTGCCGGCCGTCCACGGCATACGTGATCGGAAATCCGGTGACCGGCGACCCGAGGTTGATCTCCCAGAGGATCTCGCCGGTCTCGTGATCGAAGGCCCGGAAGCGCCCGTTCGCGTCGCCGCCGAAGACGAGGCCGCCGCCGGTGGCGACGAGCGACATCGTCATCGCCCGCTGGTCGTACTGCCACTCGGTCTCCCCGGTCTCCGCCGAGATCGCGCGCACCGTGCCGAGCTGGTCGAAGCCGGGGGCGAACTGGTTGCGCACGGCCAGCGAGTACAACTGGGAGCCGAGGTCGTCCTCCCGCGGGGGCGTCGCCATCATCCGCGCGCAGGCATTGCGCAGCGGGAAGTACATCGTGTTGGTCAGCGGACTGTACGCGCCCGCCTCCCAGTCCTTGCCGCCGCTCGCGTGCGGGCAGGCCAGCACGGTCTGCCCCGCCGCGGTGAAGATGAGCTCCGCGTTCTCGGTCACCGCGCCGGTGGCCCCGTCGATACCGCTCACCACGTTCTGGACGATGGTCGGCGTGGCCCACAGGAACTCGCCGGTCTCCCGGTCGAGGGTGTAGACGATGCCCGTCTTGCCGGGAATCCCCGTCACGACCCGGCGCACCTCGCCCGCGTTCAGCCGGGGGTTGATCCAGCTCACCGCGGACGGGTCGGGCGCCACGGCGGTGTCGACCAGCAGCCGCTCGAACGGGTGGTCGAGGTCCCAGTGGTCGTTCATGTGCTGGCCGTCACGGGAATGCTGTAAGCCATTCATATAGAATGATTTGATGGTGCGTCGTGCCGACGCGGGCGGGAGACCGGCTGCGTCACGCTGTTCTTCTCCAGCGGGTGCAAGTCCCGCCTCGGTAAGCGCCGGAGCGCCGAGTAGCAGACCCCAGGCACGACCGGAGACGGCCGTGGCCCGAGCGGGGTGTCAGAAGCCTCTTCGGAGGGAGCAAGTCCGCGGGCCGCAACATGAAGTGAAGCCTGCAGCCTCGACACATTCACAATCCGAGAGCCGAGCCGCTCATCTCACGGCGAAGGCCATGTCTCCCGCGCCCCGGTCCGGCGGTGTACGCGCGGGAGGTCTCGGCGGGGTATGGGGCGCAGCACGCGGACACGGAGAGGGACGGAACACGAGAGGCCCGTCTGCGCGGCCCGGGTCGGGGCAGCGCGGCCCGCATAAGCCGAAGGTGAAAGCGGGCGCGGCGCAGCGGGAGTCCGAGGGGGCCATAGTACTGCGGAGGGCCGTGCAGCAGAACGCGGCCGGAGGGAAGGGCCCCTGCGGTGGACACGGCGTGGGCGCAAGGACGCGCGAGGGCATGGCCGGCGAGACCGGACCCAACTCCCCCGGGAGGCGTCCGCCTCTCGACCAAGTGCGCCAATTGCAACGACGCCTGTGGGCCGCGGCCAAGCGGTCCCCGAAGCGGCGCTTCCACGCCCTGATGGACCGGATCTGGAGGGATGACGTCCTCCGGGAGGCGTGGCGGCGTGTCAAGCGGAATCGTGGCTCGGCGGGTGTCGATTCCGAGACGCTGGCCGAGATTGAGCAGCGCGGTGTCGATGAGTTCCTGCGGGAACTCGGCGCGGCGTTGCGCGCGGGGACGTACCGGCCGCAGCTGGTCCTTCGGCGGTACATTCCCAAGGCCGATGGCCGACGACGACCGCTGGGGATACCGACGGTCCGTGACCGGGTGGCGCAGATGGCCGCGACGCTGGTGTTGAGCCCCATCTTCGAGGCGGATTTCCGCGATTCGTCGTATGGGTTTCGACCGAAGCGGAGCGCGACGCAGGCGCTGGAGGTCCTTCGCGTCCGCGGGGCGCGCGGGGGCTGCCACGTGCTGGACGCCGACATCTGCGACTACTTCAGCAGCATCGACCACGCGAAGTTGCTGACGCTGGTGCGCCAGCGGGTGTCGGACCGGCGAGTCCTTCGTCTGCTACGGCTGTGGCTGGCGGCGGGAGTGATGGACGAGGGGCGGGTGCATCGGACCCTGGCGGGGACTCCGCAGGGGGGCGTCATCTCGCCGCTCTTGTCGAACATCTTCCTGCATGTGCTCGACCGGGTCTGGGAGGACCGGTGGGCGCACCTGGGTACGCTGGTGCGTTACGCCGACGACTTCGTGGTGATGTGCGATACGAAGGCGGCGGTCGAGACGGCTCGGGAGCGGGTGGGCCTGGTGCTGGCCCGCCTCGGGCTGGAGCTGCATCCGGAGAAGACGCGGGTGGTCGACCTGACAGACGGCCGTGAAGGCTTCGATTTCCTGGGGTGTCATCTGCACAAGCGCATGAGCGGTCCCATCTGGGCCCGCAAGCGGCGACGGGTGTATTTCCTGCACCGCTGGCCGTCTCGACGTGCGATGAAGCAGGTGCGCGCCCGCGTGCGGGCGCTGACCCCTCGGGGCCGCTGCCACACGGACCTGCGTCTGGTCATCGCGGACGTGAACCGGGTCCTTCGCGGGTGGGGGCAGTATTTCCGGACCGGCAATGCGGCGACCCACTTCGTACAGCTCGACGACTACGTGGCTGGGCGTCTGCGCGGCTTGCTTCTCAAGCGTGCGGGGGCTCGTCTGGTGGCTGGTCGGGCGCGGGCTTGGCGTCGTCCGTTCTTCGAGGCCCTGGGGCTCGTCCGCCTGCGCGGCACGATTCGGTATCCGGGGGTGGTGCATGCTGCGACCTGAAGTCCACCTGGTAAGCCGTGTGCGGGAAATCCGCACGCACGGTTTGAACGGGGGTCTTGCTTTCAGCCGGTCGGTACCGCCGCCCGGTGCCCAGTGAGATCTACCAATGGATACTCTCTAGCCAAGCTTCCCTCGTTGCACCCCTCTTTCTGAACGGGAATCTACAAGCCCACGGAAGCACGCCATGGACCCATGGACCCATGGACCCATGGACGAATCAGGCAGGGTGCCTGATAGTCGCACCCCGCGATCCGTGTCGGGGTTAGAAGGGGATCTCGTCCTCGGTGATTTCAGACTGATTGCTCACTTTCCGGTTGCTCACTTTCCGGTTGAGGGCCTTGATCTTGTTGATCGCCTCCACCTTGGTGTACCGCTGCTGGCACCACGTCTTGATGTGAGACCCGTCGAATTTCTGGTCGTCGAGAGCATCGCCGACTGCGTCGTCGTCCGCGGTATCCACCTCGAGTTCCACCAGCAGGCGGAATATCTTCGCTGCCTGCCGGTCCGTGCACGCCTCCTGCCGCGTCTCTGACCGTCCCGGTTCGCCCGTCTTCCTTCCACTGCGTTCGAGAAGTGCAACGAGAGTGTCGTTACCGTGAGCCACTGCCGTGCTCAGGTGCGCGAGACGCTCCTCGAGGACCGTGGTCCTCTCTCGGATCAGATCTTCGACCCCTACTGCGCCATCACCTTTGGTCTCAATCCCAACCTCGGCCTCGAACAGCGGTTCCGATCCGCAACAGGCACGGTGCAAGGCTTGCAGATCGTCCGGCAGGTCGATTCCGCATTCGACCAGCAGCCGCGCCGCGGTGTCGACGAAACGCCCTGCGTCGAACGTCTTTGCGTCGTGCAGATGCGCTCGCGCGTTGCTGAAGAAGTGCAGTTCTGTCGCGTACGAACGTCCCAGCTTTCCGGGCTTGTCCCAGAAGACCGGGTTCCACACCCGCTCCATGAGCTTCAGCAGAACCCTCGTGTCCAGCTCGGTGATTCGCTTTCCGTAGCCGATCTCGCGGATCGCGCCGTCGTCGACGAGTCCTTCCTCCACCGCCTTCGCTGTCATCTCCTGCACGAAACCGGCCAGCGGTTGGCGCATCAACCTCAAGGTGCGGTCGACGATCTCGGCATCCGAGGGTCTGGTGGAATGCATCGATCCCTCACGGCGCGCTGCCGACGGGGATGGCGTTCGTCCCCCGCTGGACCTTGTGGAGCCACAGCCACCGCCGGCCGGCCTGTGCATCCCGCCGGCGGCGTGGAAAACGCGCGGGCCGTCCAGCTAGGCCGCCGCCGTGCAGCGCGTTTCCCACACCGCCTTGGACCGCGCAAGCGCGGCCCACACGATGCACAGGCATCATCCTTCTCGATCTCGACTTCCCGATCCCGACGAGTCTAGCGCGGCTCCGCCGCATTGGGAACCGGGCAGTCCTCGGGCCCGGCCTCCACGTCGTCCTTCCTGAACGCCACCCTCGCCCCCGGTACGTCGATACGCCGGGAATCGCCTCTGTGCGCTCCAAGACTGCTTGCCCCCACTCACCCCTCGAAAACGCGCCCCATGTCCGCCCCAGTCGTCCTCAGCACCAGCCACCACACCGAAGTCATGTGGGAGGACTTGGCGGACCTGAAGCTCGTGAACCTGTTGAGCGACGAGAACCACGGATCCGGACAGTGAAGATCAACCCCGCCGCCAGCACGAGACCGGACCGAGACCACCAAACACCGCGATCACCACGATCCAGCCCTCGTGGGTACATCGGGCCAGGGGTACGAACCCCGGGAACCGACGGCTCACGAAGAACCGGAGCCCGGCGCGGTGGTGGAAAGGAGCGGACGGGTACAAGCTCAGGGAACCGAGGCTCAGGACCGAGGAACGACCACAGCGAAACGGCTCGTGAGGTCGGTCAGAGGTGATGAGCCAGCCGACCCAATGTGCGTACATTGGGGCTGGCGAGGGGATGCTGCCGCTCCCCTTCGAACCCCTTGCGGCCGGACGCGTCCTGCCGGCGCTCCCGGTCAGGGGTTCGGCTCATCGCCGAGCACCAGTGCCTCGTGCCCGTGGTCGAACAGGCACCTGCGCCGATCGTGCTCGTTCGCGGGGCTGCGGCATCGTCGATGCGATCCGTGCCGGGTCGGCACCAGGGCGCGGCCGGTGTTCTGCGACAAGCGGCGCATGCGCCTTGTTCGTCGTGGTGGAGCGGCCAGCCTTCCGGCTGGCCCGCAAGAGCGATCCCGCACGGTCGGCCGTGGCAGTCACCCGTAGGGCCGGAGCGCACGCGGAGGAGGCGCGGCAGCGCCTTGACGGCCGCGGGCGACCGTGCGCTGCCGGACGCCGGGGACCCGCCCCGGCGCTCATCATCCGGCCGGCGAGCGGCCCGGCGGCAGCCGCATCGACGGCGGGTTCTGAACCGGCGCGGCGTCGCGACGTATCTCCGTCCGGGGTCGAGGGGCGGAGCCCCCGCCAGCCCAATGTCGGACATTGGGTATGCTGGCTCCTCACAACCAACTTGTGAGGAGCCAGCCTGTTCGGTTCCTCTGATCGTCGTCCGCCCGCCTTGTTCTCGTCAACGCCCGGATCGCTTTCGTCGCTTTCCGGGATCCTCTCGTGTTCGCCGTCCCGCTCGATGCCGTTCCCCCGCTCGACCTCCGTGCGCCTGATGTCCGTCCTGCTCGTGCCCGCCTGACCTCCTCGTGCGTCCGGTGTGGTCGATCGGGGAGGCAGGATTGGGGTTCGGTCGTGGTCAAGGTGCTGCGGTTCCGGCGAGTTCGTGTTCCGCCGGTTCCGCGATGGGAGGATGCCGAGGGACTGCGCCGGCAACGTACTGCGCCCAATCGTCCATCAACCGCCGCCGCCGCTCGAACAGGTCCGACCTCGCGTAGGCCGCTTCGACCTTGTTGCCGACGACATGGGCAAGCGCCGCCTCGATGACCTCGCGCCGGTGCTCCGTCTCTTCCGCCGCCCAGTCCCGGAACGACGACCGGAATCCATGAGGAACGGCCGGGACCCGCCGCCGCTCCAGCAACCGGCGCAGCACCTTCTCTTCGAGCGGCTCTCCGCCACCCACCGTGAACACCAGCGGGCTGTCGCTGTCGCCGAGCGTCCGCGCGGCGTCGAGGATCTCCACGGCGCGGCTGCACAGCGGAACACGGTGCTCGCGGTTCGCCTTCATCCGTACGGCCGGGACGGTCCACACGTGGTCGGACAGGTCCATCTCGGCCCATCGCGCCCACCGGACCTCGCCCCATCGCGCGGCCGTCAGCACGAGGAACTCGAACGCCAGCTTGACGGAGTCGGCCGTGTCCGAAGCCCGGACCGTCTCGACCGCCGCCGCCACGTCCCGATGCGGCAGCGCCCGCATGTGCCGCACAACCTCGTTCTGCTTGCCGAGCACCGGCCCGAGCCGGTCACACGGATTGTCCGCCCGCAGGTTCATCGCAATGGCCCACTCCATCACCGAGCTGATGCGTTGCCGCACGTTCCGCGCGGTCTGGACCTTCACGTGCCAGATCGGCGTGAGGACCTCCAGCACGTCAGCGCTCGCGATCTCGGAGACGGGCCGCTTGCCGATGCGCGGGAAGGCGTGGCGTTCGAGGCTGTTCAGCCAGGTCCGGGCATGGACGGGGCTGCGCCAGCCGGCCCGCTTCCCCTCGACGACGCGGGCCGCGGCGTCGGCGAAGGTCGGCATGGCGTCGGCGCGGCGCTTCTCAGCGAGCGGATCGCCGCCCTCGCGCGCGAGCTTGCGGTTCGACAGCGCCCGCTCCCGCGCCTCGGCCAGGGATACCAGGGCGGTGCTGCCGAGTCCGAGTTCGCGTTTCCGGCCCCGGATGACGAGCCGCTGGACCCAACTGCGCGTGCCCGTGGGCTGGACCACGAGGTACAACCCCTGCCCGTCGCAGTGCCTGCCGGGCGGGGCGGAGCGGACGAAGGCGGCCGACAGGGCCTTGTCGGGATGCCGGCCTCGGGGCTTGGTTCTTCGCGGTCTGTTCTCGGTGGTATATCCGCTTTCCATTCCCATATCATACACGGGAACGGAGCGGATCGCGCGGGACATGCTGACCCGCTTAGGACACCGTCGACGAATCATAAATGATTACTACACAGCAGATTATGGGCTATCACGCACGGTGCTGAATGCCTGCGGACTTCTGGCAGCCGTTGATGTGCTGGTAGTACCAGACGATCTCGCCGGTGTCGCCGTCCAAGGCCAGCGTCGAGTTGTGGTAGAGGTGCGTCAGGTCGGTGCCGCCGAGCATGTACTTCGGGGCCGGCGAGGTGACCGACGTGCCGACGTAGACCAGGTTCAGCTCCGGGTCGTAGCTCGGCACCATCCACGAGCCGACGTGCGTGCGTTCCTCGAACGGCACGTCGCCCCAGGTCTCGTCGCCCGGCTCTCCGGGGGCGGGGATGAGGCGCGTCCGCCACAGCTCCTCCCCGGTCGCGGCGTCGTGGGCCGTGATGATGCAGCCGAGGGGACCGCCGCGCGGGTCGCAGCTCCGGCCCGAGAACACCTTCCCGCCGGCCGTGATCGGCCCCGACGTCTGGTTGGCCGGGTTCACCCGGTAGTCGAGGATCTCGGTGTCCCAGACCACTTCGCCCGTCTCCGCGTTCAGCGCGAAGATGTGGTCGTCCATGCTGGTGTCGATGATCAACTCGCCGTGAATGGCGATGTTGCGGTTGGTCTCGGTCAGGGTGCCGATCATGTAGTCGGCCAGGTCGTCGGGGCGGTCGCGCCGGTGCTCCCAGATGAGGTCGCCGGTCACCGCGTCGAGGGCCTGGATGACGTCGCTCGGGTTCGGCATGAACAGCACGCCGTCGCGGACCAGCGGCGTTCCCTGCTGCCGGCCGGCCCCGAGGGCGCGCGTCCAGACCAGCCGCAGCTCGCCCACGTTGTCCCGGTTGATCTGATCGAGGGGGCTGTAGCCCCAGCAGCCCCATATCGGTTGCCCGGCATCGTCCGTCGCGGTCCATGACGGTCCATAAACTGCTGAATCATAATTGATTAGCACCACCCTGCCAGGTCTTGACGAGGCCCGCTCCGTCCAGTAGAATGCCGCTGTTTCCGCCTTCTGATACGGGGAATAGTGGTAGACCATGACGCTCGATGCCAGACCGCCCAAGACCAAGCCCCGCGGCCGGCACCCTCGGCACGCGCTCTCAACCGCCTTCGTCCGTAACGTAGCACAGGCCGGCAGGTACTGCGACGGCGACGGCTTGTACCTGGAGGTCCAGCCCACCGGCACCCGCAGCTGGGTACAGCGGCTCTCCATCCGCGGCCGGCGCCGGGAACTCGGACTCGGCGGCTTCCCCCTCGTCTCCCTCAAAGAGGCCCGCGCCCAGGCGTTCGCCAACCGCCGCCTCGCCCGCGCCGGCGGCGACCCGCTCGCCGAGAACCAACGGCCACGGGGAGAAGGTCGAAGTCCGCGGCTTCGGCAGTTTCCGTCTCCGGCGGCGCGCGCCGCGCCGGGGCCGCAACCCCAGGACGGCGACCGGGTGGACGTGCCGTCGAAGCACGTCGCCTACTTCACGTCCGGCAAGGAGCTGAAGGAGCTGATCAACCGGGACCCGGCCCTGCCGGTGCCGCCGCCGTTGTCCGAGTAGCTGGCGTCGAAGCGTCGCTCCGTCGTCCGCGGCCGGTGCCGGTCGCACGGCGCCCGCCAACGCGCGTGGACAGCCTCTGCGAGGGGCGTGTCAAGACTCGATCAAGCGCCGTTACGTAACGCTACTCAATGAACGCGCGTGGATAGCCTCTGCGAGCGGCGTGTCAAGACGCTGCGCGCCTCCTCCGCTGCGCTCCGGCCCTTGCAGGGTGACACGCCGCTCGCGCCGGCTCAGGGCTGGCTATGGCCGTCCGTATCCGTCCGGCCATCGACCACTGGCCGGCCCAGGCTTGACTTGTCCCAACCCGACGCGTGCACAGGGCTGCGGCCGGCGGGACCGGGCGCGACGACCGGCCGGCGGGACGGACGGGTTCCGATCCGCGCTCGTCTAGCTCCGGCCGGTACGGCGCTACGCCATCCCGTTCAGAACGAGGGACAGCTTGAGGGAACGCAATCACTGGTATGGCGACAAGTCGTTATGGTGCAACATGTTACAGCGCTCCACATGTTGGCCGAGAAACGCCGCCTCAAGAGCATGCCGACCTTCGCCGCCGCCGCCGAGGCGGTCCTGGCGCAGATGCGCCCCGGCTGGCGCAACCCCAAGCACGGCAAGGACTGGCTGTCGAGCATGGAACGCTTCGCCTTCCCCCGGCTCGGCAAGCTGCCCGTCTCCGAGGTGACGAGCGCCGACGTGGTCGAGACGCTCCGCAAGGTCTGGCACGAGCGGCCGGCGACGGTGCGGCGGGTTCGCCAGCGCATCAGCACCGTCATGGAGTGGGCCGTCGCGTTGAACTACCGCGACGACAACCCGTGCAGCCGGATCGGCCCGATCCTCGGACCGCAGCAGGCTCTCGTCCGGCACATGCCGGCGCTCCCGCATCGCGACGTGGCGGCGACGGTCGAGACGGTGCGGGCGTCGGGCGCGGCTCCCGTCGTCAAGCTGGCGTTCGAGTTTCTCGTGCTCACAGCGGCTCGGTCCGGCGAGGTGCGCGGCGCCGAGTGGACGGAGATCGACACCGAGGAGCACGTGTGGACCGTCCCGGCCACGCGGACCAAGGCGAAGCGGGAGCACCGTGTCCCCCTGACTCGCCGCGCCGAACAGGTCCTCGACGCGGCGCGGACGCTCAGCAACGGGAACGCGCTCGTGTTCCCGAGCCCGCGCGGCAAGCGGTTCAACGACATGGCCCTGTCGGGACTGCTCAGGACGCTGGAGGTCCCGCCGTGCCTCACGGACACCGCTCATATTGTGTCCGACGGCGTCCAAGGCCATCCGGGTAGAACCGTAAGATACTGACTTGTAATCGTTTATGATTCTGGTCGGCGGACCGAGCGGGGCAGGAAGTCTTGCGGAATCCGCCACCATCCGGTGTATAATGCAGGGATGGTTGCAGAGACAACGACCGCCCCCTCGCCCCGCAGGACCAAGCGCCGAGGACGGCATCCGCACAACGCGCTGGCCCCGGCGTTCGTCCGCAGCGCACCGCCCGGACACCACATCGACGGCAACGGACTCTACCTCTACGTCCAGCCCACCGGCGCGAGAAGCTGGATCCAGCGCCTCGTCATCCGCGGCAAGCGCTGCGAGCTCGGACTCGGCCCGGTCGCCCTCGTCCCGCTCGCCGAGGCCCGCGAGAAGGCCGTCGCCAACCGCAAGCTCGCCCGCGAGGGCGGTGATCCCCTGGCCGAGAAGCGCCGCCTCCAGTCCGTGCCCACCTTCGCCGAGGCCGCCGCCGCCGTGGTCGAGCAGAAGCAGGCCGGCTGGAAGAACGCCGAGCAGGTCCGGGCCTGGCGCAACAGCCTCCGACGCTACGCCTTCCCCCGCATCGGCACCCGGCCGGTCTCGGAGGTCGAGAGCGGCGACGTGCTGGCGATCCTCTCGCCCATCTGGCACAGCAAGCCGGTCATCGCCAAGGCCGTCCGGCAGCGCCTCCATGCGGTGCTGGAGTGGGCCATCGCCATGGACCTGCGCAACGACAACCCCGCCGACCGGGTGCGGCCGGTGCTCGGCCCGCAGCGCAACATCGTCGAGCACATGCGGGCGCTGCCGCACCGCGAGGTCGCCGCCGCGCTGGCGGCGGTGCGGGCGTCCCGCAAGCAGCCGGTCGACAAGCTGGCGTTCGAGTTCCTGGTGCTCACGGCCGCGCGCTCGGGCGAGGTGCGCGGGGCGAGATGGGACGAGATGGACACGGCCGGCCGCGTGTGGACACTCTCGGCCCGGCGGATGAAGATGAAGCGCGACCACCGGGTGCCGCTGTGCGGCCGGGCGGTGGAGATCCTCGACGCGGCGCGGACGCTTCCGGGCGCCGGTCCGCTGGTGTTCAGCCCGGGGGGCGGCCGGCCGTTGGACGTCATGCGGTTCCGCCGGCTGCTGAAACGCTGCGGCATCGCCTGCGTTCCCCATGGCTTCCGCTCGTCGTTCCGTGACTGGGCGGCCGAGGAGACGGACCATCCGCGGGAGGTCATTGAGGCGGCGCTCGCCCACGTTGTCCAGAACCCGGTCGAGGCGGCCTACGCGCGGTCGGACCTGTTCGAGCGGCGGCGGCGGCTCATGGACGACTGGGCCGCGTATCTGGCCGGAGAGCGCCGAGCGGAAGACTCGACGCCGCGCTGACCGTGCGGGGCCGAGGGCCGGATGCCACGACGGCGTCCGGCGTGTCAACCGCTGGCGCGGTCCTCCGCTTGCGCTGCGGCCGTCCCGGTGACACGCCGGCCACCGTCGCGGACGAGGCTGGTTATGACGGACGCTGGCGTCCGTCCCGTTGACAACGGAACCGGGCATCGACCACGATCCGGACCCCGCCGGCCCCACCGCCGCCCGTACGGGCAACCGGGGTCCGTCAGCAGGCCGGGCGCACAGGGGAACAAACGCGCCAGGAAAGCAAACGGCATGGTACGGTACCGGGCGGAACACGACGCGGAAGGATGACAGCGCACCACACTGGCTCGACAGGGAACCAGTACCGGCGCACGAGAGCGGCGCATACGACCAAGAGGCGAGTAGTACGGAAGTACGATGAGGAACAGGGGGACGAGGTGACAGTTGTGATCCGACCTGTCGCCTGATCACAACGAAGGCCGAGGCGAACTTACACCGATGATGCCGCAGTAAGGGTGTAAGGAGGACAAGCGGCCGAACTTACACCCCCAGTCACACTTGAACTTACAGTCACATGACCGCCAAGTCTTTCCATATCAACCAGATCCCACCACAACACACCACCTCCCACGTACAGAGAAAGGTACGTGGGTGAGGTTGGGGAGCGACCCTGCCGAATCCCTGCGGTCTTCGGCCCCGGCTGGTGTGCTCCCGTCACACCAGCCGGGCCGCGTCGCTCCCCTTGGAACTGTCCGTCCCGGAAGGGGATCAGCAGCTGCGGCCACGGCGGAGCGGCCACCTGACGGCAGCCCGGCGGGACTGAGTACACCGCACCGATCACTATTGCTGCTCCGCAAACATGAGCGCCGCGATCACGCCCCCAGCGATCGCGAGCGAAGACCACAACCATCCCCCGCCGCCCGAGTCGTCCTCGGACGGCCGCGTCAAGGCAGCGGCGCGGCCCTCGGCCTCGATGGTGAGGCGCTCGGCCTCGAGGGCGCGGCTCTCGGCGTCTGCCGCCCGGCTGTCGGCTTCGGCAGCCCGCCGCTCTGCCGCCGCGGCGCGGCTCTCGGCCTCGGCGGCCCGGCTCTCGGCGGCTTCCAGGAGCCGGGTCTGCAACTCCATCATCTCCGCGATCTCCGCCAGTTCCCGTTCCACATCGGCATCGCTCCGAGCCGGCGGCTCCGGCGGCTGTGTCCCGCCGAACGAGGTGGCCGGCATCGCCAGCGCGAACGCGGCGAGGAACGATGTGATGCGAAACGCGGTCGACAAAGTGTCCATGCTTCCTCCAGAACGTTCAGGAGAACGGGTCCGGCACGCGCCGGGCCGTCCCGATTCCAATCATCGCCGGGTACTGGCTGTCAGCGGGCGATCCGGCAGATGGCTTCGATGCGCCGCCGCGCATCCTCGATCCGGTCTCCGACCTGGTCCCGCGCCTCTTGAGCAAGTTCCGGTGACGGCACGAATCCGGAACGACCGCCAGTCAGCGCCAGGAGACGGCCATACGCTTGACTCGTGCTCCCCTTTGCATTGGAACACCGGATGCGAAACCACGTGACACCGTCGTCGGCGTTCGCTGCGGCCTCGGCGGCGCGCACCCCCTGCTCCGCCATCGTCACAACCTCAAGCAACGCCTGCTGCCACTCCTGCATGCTGCGAGGATCGGCATCCGAACCGCTCCCGGTATCCGCCCCGCCCGGAGCCGTGCCGCCGCCGGTCCGGCCGTCGGGGGCCGGCGAGTCCGGCGAATCCTCGTACCGCTGTCTCGCTTCGAGGTTCGTGCGCAGGGCGGCCATCATCTCGCGCGCCGCGAGGAGCATCGAGTCCAACGCCCGGTCCGTCCGGTCGCTGCTGCGCTCGACCTCCTGGCCGCGCGCCCCGTTCACGGCGGCCTCCAGCCGGCCGCGGGCCGCCCGCACGTTGTCGATCCCGATGCCGAAATAGGTGTCCGCGAGGCGGTCCGCGGCCTGGGACATCGCAACCGCCGCCCGGCTGACAACGTCCAGGACGGTCCGGTGCAGAGCGGCGTGCGCATCCACGGCGTAGCCGTGAAGGTTGTGGGCACGGGCTCTGTAGGTGTTGCCAATCCTGAACGCGGTATAGGTTGCGGATTGGCCGGCCGAGTAATCGAAGCCGAAGTAGAGCCGGCTGTTGTCGGCGTATCCGCGTGCCGCCTCGGCGCCGCCAATACCCACCAGGTCCACGTAGTCCGCCACCGCCTGATACCTGGAAATCTGCACCCTCAGTATCGGGTCCCAAGCCGCCTGGCCGACCGCGGCGCCCGGGTTGGGGGGGAAATCCAGCCAGTCCGTGAACTCACGCTGCTCAACTCGGCTAAGCACCTCAGGTGGCACCTCCTCGCCGGGAGCATACCAACGGCAACTGGGTGACCTGTCGCACGTGCGCCGGTACTCGTGGAGTGTGGCGTGGACCCGTTCGTGGCGGCTGTCTCGCGCGGCGTCGGCGGCGGCGAAGGCGTCACGGGCGCGTTCGGCGGCGGCGAGAACCTGCTCGGCCGCCTCCAGCGTGCCCTGCCGCCGGAAGTTCTCGACGGCGTTGGCAACCTGCTCGAAGGCCGCCTGCTCGGACCCGTAGGGTTGCTGGGACGCCGCCCCCGCAGGGGCCAGCACGGACACCACGGCGAGCGCGAACGTGACCATCGGACGCGGCATGTCGTTTGCTCCCTTCGATCGAGAGGGCGGCACGGCGGCTCCTTCGCCCCTCGTTCACGTCAGTCCCAACGGACCCGCGCCGAGACGGGGCGGGGCGGCGTGCGCCACGCGCTCCCTCGGTTCGCCGCCCGCGTCCGGCGGCGCGGGCGGCGCCTCCCGGTAGCAGACCGCCGCCGCGGTCACGCCGGAGACGAGCATGGCCAGCCAGACACTGGGCCAGAGGATCCGCGTCAACTCCGCGCGGTGTTGCGCCAGCCAGGCATGCGCCTGCTGCGCCCCGTTCATCGGCGCGGCCAGCACCTCGCGGCCCAACACCAGCACCAGGACCCAGACGAACGCGAGGGAGAGTCCGAGCCCCAGCACCGCCAGCACGACCAGCAACACCGACAGGAACTGCATCCCGAAGAGCGTCCGCCAGCACGTGCGGACCACGTGCAGGCTTCGCGCCACGCTCCTCGCGACGCCCAGGCCGTCCAGCATCGCCGCGGTGACGGCCAAGCACGATACCAGCGAGACAAGCAGCAGGCCGGACAGCAGCGCCGCCGCCTCCGCCGCAGCCAGCAACGCGGTCCCCGGAGCATTCCAGAACAGTCGGTCGGACAGCAGCGGACCGGCGGGTACGGCCAGCAGCACCACGCAGGCGAGGTACAACGCGAGAAGGACCAGGACGCGCCCGATCACGCCGGCGGCGAGGTACCGGCGCCAGCGGCCGAGGAGCCCGGACATCGAGTCGCGCTCCCGGCGCAGGCGTTCGGCGGTCAGTGGCGCCACGACCACCTGGACCGCCAGGAAGCACCCGAAGACCGGCCACGCCGCCGACACCGGCAACGTCGCATCGAGGATCGCCCGCAGAACACCGGACGCCGGTCCTGCGGAGTCTCCCCGGCCGCCGCCGTACAGCAGGATGAACCACCAGACGACCGACGGCGCGAGGACGAGCAGGCCCAGGTGCATCCCGACGGTCACGGTGAACGCCTGGACGACCCTACCGAGGTCGATGGGTTGGCTGACGGCCGGGGACTCGCGGACGCGGTTCATGGCCGTCACTCCCCGTTGCCGCCCCCGGCGGTGTCGGACGCGCCTGCGCCGCCGTTCCCTTCCGGAGGGAGATTGCCGGCTGCCGCCTCGGCGTTGCGCGTTGCAATCTCGAGAGCGGTCTGGGCGTTCCTGGCATCTCGAATCGCGCCTACCAGGTCGCTGGTGGCCTGCCGGGCCTCGTCTGCGACCTGCGGCAGCGCATCCTGGACGTGGGTGGCGTTGCGGGTGGCGGTCTCCAGGGCATCCGCCGCCTCACGGGCGGCCGAGGTGGCGCTGTTCAGTTCCTCCCGGGTCTGTCCGGCTGCGCCGGCCGTCTTGGCGAGGTCCTGATTGCGCCTCCCGGCCTCCGCGTTCTGGGCCGCCAGGTCGCCCGTGGCGGTCCTGGCGGCGGTCGTCGTGGCCTCCAGCTCGGTCTTCAGATCGCGGAGCATCGACCGCGTATCGACCCGCGCCTTCTCCAGCTCTTCCTTCGCCGTCTTCGCCTCGTCGGTGACTTCCTGCTTGATTTGGTTGAACCGGTCCTTCGCCACGCTGTAGGCGAGGAAGCCGGTGATCGGCATGACCAGGGCGAGTGTGGTGAGGAAGATCCCGACGGCCGTGAGCCACCACTGGACCAGCTGGCGTTCTGGCGACTCGGCGCCCGCAGACTCGTTGGCCGTGGCCGCGCCGCATGCAGAGTCGATCGCTGCCGTCGACCGCGGCGCCGCGGCGGACGGACAGGGTTGACACTGGACGGTGATAGTTTTGCAGTCGCTCCCGCCGTGCTCGGGATTCGGCTGGCTGTGATGGGCCAACGGGGCGGTGGCTCGGGACGGGTCCAGCACGCCGCCTGACTGAGCCGCGGCGCCGGCAACGGTCAGCCCGAGCAGGGCGGCGCCGAGCACCACGCGAGTCGCAGCCGTCATGCACGCGGCGCGGCATGCGCAACGGCGGTGCCGAGTCGCGGAAGACCCTACCGGACGGAGAATCGCTTGGGGCTGCGCACGGCGGGCGGGAACCACGCCGGCATCGGTGTCACGGCCGCTGTCGCGAGTGGGACGGGCGCGTTGGTTTCCGCCGGGGGGGGGGGTAAATGCCCTGCTTTCAGGCACTTACGCCAAATCAAGGGCAGGGGCCTCACGAGCGCGCTGCCGCGTAGTTCAATTCCGACTCGCGAAGAACCTGGCTCCATGCGGGAAGATCCTACCACGTAGCCACGCGCACGTGCACGTGCGCGTGCCGGAGCGTCAGCAATACCGAATCCGCCATACCCCCTCGACGGCCTACGACCCGGCGTCCCGTGCGACCGACGGCGTAGTCGTCCCGCCGCCCGCGGCGCGGCCCGGACGCGGCTCGCCGCCGGCTCCCCCGCCGCGAGGGTCTCGCCTGAGGCCGCCGCGTCCGACACCGTTCAGGAACGCATCCGACCCGACGGCCAGCGCGAAGCCCCGGCGCCGGCAGCCCGCCCCGGACGCCTACGGCCACCACCGCCCAGCCGGTGCCGACCGGGGGACAGCCAGTGAAACGGGCCGGTACGCCCGGTCCGGATCGGTGCGCGGTCCGCAGGTCCGCAGCCCCGCAGTTGTAGACCCCGCAGCCCCGCAGCCCCGCAGCCCCGCAGCCGGTCCCTGAAGTGCAACCGAGTCCGGTTGACGTTGCGGGGTGCCGCATGGGGAACGCGGGGCGGCAACGCAACCTAAACCATTGCATACATAGGTAGTTATAAGATTCTCGTGGCGGTCTCACGGCTTCCGCTCGACTTTCCGCGACTGGGCCGCCGAGAAGACGAACCACCCGCGCGAGGTCGTCGAGGCGGCGCTGGCCCACGTCGTGCAGAACAAGGTCGAGGCGGCGTACGCCCGGTCCGACCTGTTCGAGCGGCGGCGGCGGTTGATGGACGACTGGTCCATCTACGTCGCCGGTGGTGCAGGGAACGCCGGCTGATGATCGCTCATCTCCGGGGCCGGGAGGACGCTCTCGTCCGAAGCGGCTGGACCCGCCGCGAAGCCGAGTGGCTGGCGCTGGTCTGCCTGCACAGCGGCGTGTTCCTCCGCTCCCAGTACCTCGCCTTCATCGGCCGGACGAATCCGGCGCTCGCCAACCGCTTCGTCCGCCGGTGCCGCAAGCACGCCGTCGAACAGCCGTGGAACGGCTCCCGGCTCCGCATCTGCCGGATCGCGGCCCGGCGCATCTACCGGGCGCTCGGCGCGGAGCACGTCCGGCACCGCCGCCCCGCCGCGCCGGAGGTCGTCTTGCGGCGTCTGCTGTCGCTCGACTACGTGCTCGAACACCGGCATGCCGCGTGGCTCCCGACCGAGGACGAGAAGGTGAATGCGCTGACCGCGGCGGGGATCTCGAAGCAGGTGTTGCCGCACCGGCTCTACCAGGGCGCGGTCGGGGCGCAGCAGCGCTACTTTCCCCACAAGCTGCCGGTGGCTCTCGACGGCGGGCGGGCGACGTTCCTGTTCGTGGAGACGGACGAGGACGAGACGGTGAGCGCGGTCCGCACGTGGGGCTCGCAGCACTCGGCGCTGTGGACGGCGCTTCTCGCGGCCGGCCGCGCCGTCGAGGTGGTCGTCGTGGGCCGTGACCCGGTGCGGCTGGCGGCGGCCGGGCGGGTGCTCGACAAGTGGGCGGCGACGCCGCCCGAGTCCGTGATGATGTCCTACGACGCGGCGGCGGCGGAGTTGGCCGCGATCAAGGAGGCGATCGCGACGAGCGACTGGACCGCGCTGGACGCGTACGGCGGGCTGAACCCCGCGATCCAGCGGGCGTGCGGCCTCGACGCCGCGTGCGCTGGGGGCCGGAGGTCGAGGGCGGCGATCACGGCTGGCCGGACGTGGCGCTCGACGCGGGTGCCGGAATGGACCCCCGGCCGCCGCGCCGCCGAGGCTGCCTGACGAGACGAACCACGCCGGCAACCGACGTGTCAAGCCTTGCGGCTCCTCCACTTCGTTCCGGCTCTTCGAGTGACACGCCGGCCACCGGCGCGGTCTTGAGCGCTTACGGCCGAACGCGGGCGTCCGGCCCTCGACGGACCGGAGCCCACTACGTCCTCGAACCCGCCGCCGAACACGCCAGCCCCGAGCCGGGTACAGCCGATCCAGCGACGCCGGATCCGGGCAGCGGAACCGACAGCAAGCCTCATGCCACCGATCCAGATCGGGACGGCGGCGGTCACGGCGATCGCCGGGAATCAGCAGGCGGCGGTCGTGACGGAGATCAGGTACAGGATGGGAGTCGAGGTCACGGAGCGGGACGGGGACGGAGACGGGCAACCGAACGAGGCTGTGATCAGCCCTGCCGCCCGATCACAACAAGACGGAGGCCCGAACTTACACCAGATATGCCGCACGAGATGTGTAAGCAGCCCCGGAGTCTCAAATTACACCCCCAGTCACACCTGAGCTTACAACCCCGCACCCGATAAGTCCTTGCATATCAACCACATCCACCACAACACACCACCCCCACGTGCAGAGAAAAGAGACAGGGGGAAGGTAGGGGAGCGACCCATCCGAAAACCTGCGGTTTTCGGACCCGGCAGGTGTTCCTCCGTCACACCTGCCGCGCCGGGTCGCTCCCCTTGAAGTCTTCCGTCCCGGAAGGGGAACGGAGCCTTCGGCACCATCGCCACGCACGGCTCGCACGGCGGAGACCCACCACACGATATGATACGGTGCATGCTGTTCGCGGCTTCGAGGTCCGGTCGTGGATGATTCCGTTTTGGGCACGACCTTTGGTCGCTTGACTGCGGAGAACGGCCACACTGGGTACACGCCGTTCCGGTGGCAGATGCGCCTGCTGCGCCGTTTCATCGCCGCCGACCTGCCCGCCGCCGTCGATGTGCCTACCGGTCTCGGCAAGACTTCCGTCATGGCGTTGTGGCTGATCGCGCTCGGCGAGGGAGCCCGGCTGCCGCGCCGGTTGGTCTACGTCGTCGATCGGCGCGCGGTGGTCGATCAGGCCACGCGATTCGCCGAACAACTGCGTGCGAACCTTCCGGCCGATTTCGCCGCCCGGCTCGCGGTCGGCCTGCGCGACGGGAAGCGGAAGCTCCCGATCTCCACCCTGCGCGGCGGATTCGTCGACAATCGTGACTGGCTCGACGATCCCTCCAGGCCGGCGCTGTTGGTCGGCACCGTCGACATGATCGGCTCGCGGCTGCTGTTCGAGGGCTACGGCGTGTCGAGCAGGAGGGGGATGCGCCCCTTTCAGGCCGGCCTTCTCGGGGTCGACACTCTCGTCCTGCTCGACGAGGCGCATCTGTGCGCGCCGTTCGAGAGGCTGCTGCGGCAGATCGAAGACGGCCAGTGCGGCGCACTCGGACCGGCCGACCAAGCCGTTGCCGAGACCGCGCTTCCATTTCGGGTGATGTCTCTGTCGGCGACCGGACGCACAACGGCGGAAGCGCACTCCGCGGAGGTCTTCCGGCTGGCTGACGAAGACAGACACGAGCCCATCGTGCTTCGCCGATTGACCGCGCGCAAGCGCATGAAGGTCATCGAACTGGACGATCCGAAGGAACTGCCCGCCCGCCTCGCCGGGCGCGCCGTCGAGCTCGGCGGCCGAGGTCGACCAGCGTCCAAGACGCGGACCGACTCCCTGCCCCTGCTCGACGAATCAGCCAGCCACGCCCGCGTGCTGGTGTACTGCCACAGTCGTGCCGACGCCATCAAAGCCAAGGCGCTGATCGACAAGGCATGCGGCCTCACCGGCAGGACGAGTCGCAAACCGCTGCCCAGGGGAGCGTCGGAACTCCTGGTCGGAGAACGGCGGGTGTACGAGCGCAGAGCACTGGAGCAGTGGCTCGAACACCACGGGTTTCTCGGCAGCGCCGAGTCGCCGCCGGCAGCACCGACTTTCCTCGTCGCAACGTCGGCCGGAGAGGTCGGCGTGGACCTCGACGCCGATCACATAGTCTGCGATCTGGTGGCCTACGAGCGCATGGTGCAGCGGCTGGGGCGTGTGAACCGCCGCGGCGGCGACGGCCGCGAAGCGCTGATCGACGTGTTCGCGCCGCGACCGCAACAGCCGAAGGGCAACGCCTCGAAGCTCGCGAAGGCGAAGTACGAACGCGATTGTGCGCTCTTCGAGGCACACGTGGAAGCACTGCGACAGTTTCCCGTTGGCTCGGACAGCCGGCGCGACGCGAGTCCGGCAGCGGCCGATCAGATGAAGACCGAGCATCGTGCGGTCGTCGACAAGGCCACCACTCCGGCGCCGCTGTATCCCGAGTTGACGCGTCCGCTCGTCGACGCCTGGTCCATGACCTCGTTGAAACGACACGAGGGCCGTCCGGAAGTAGAGCCTTGGCTGCGCGGCTGGGAGGCTCAGGAAGAACCGCAGACGACGGTCGTCTGGCGGACGCATCTGCCGCGGATCCGTACGGGCGACCGTGACGCTGCTGCGCGACCGACGTTCGTGGACGATTTCTTCCAGAGTGCTCCCCCGCACGCCACCGAGAGACTCGAAGCGCTGCGCAGCCACGTACTCGACTGGCTGCTGGCGAGGTCGGTACTCGTCAGCAAGCGTTCGAGAGAGCACGAACTGGCCATCGAGGAAGCCGATATCGTGGCCTTGGTTCTCGATCGCGCAGGTGATTTCGTACGCGACGGGACGTTGACGCTCGCGGACCTGCGCTACTTGGCTCGCAAGGCCGCCACGTGGAGTGGAGCGGAAAAACGCGACCAGAACCAGCGCAAGGCACAACTCGAACGCGCGCTTGCGGGAAATCTGCTGCTGGTGGATGCGCGTATCGGTGGTCTTTCCCCCGACGGCATGCTCGACGAGAAATGCGAGTCCGCTGCCGTGACGGCCGACACCGACGAACAGTGGCAAGAGCTTCGCGAGGAACCCGACTCGGATGCAGACCGGCCTGTAGTCCGATTCCGCGTTCGGCGGGTGACGGCAGAGACGAGCAGCGAAGGGCTCGGCCAGCCACCCGTACCGGACGGCTGGCGACATGTCGGCACCTTCGAAACCGAATTCGACAACGCCGGAAACGTGCGCGCCGGACTGGAGGTCTTCAAGTGGCGGCACGACGCTGCCAACGACGGCGCCCGTTCCGTCCTTTCCGTGCCGCAGTCGCTGCAAAGTCATGCCGAGCAGGTAGCGACCCGGGTGCGCGGCATAGCCAAGCGGGCGGGGCTGCCAAAGCACGAAATCGAGGCGCTGGCGATCGCCGCTCGGCTGCATGACGACGGCAAGGCGGCCGAGCGCTGGCAGCGCGCAATGAACGCGCCGGCCGAGGGCCGACCGTACGCCAAGACACGCGGCGGCGGCAATCCGCGTCTGCTGGAAGGGTACGCGCACGAGTTCGGGTCCTTGGTCGCCGCCGAACGGACTGATCTGCCCGAGGCCACCAGCGATCTCATCCTGCATCTGATTGCCGCGCATCACGGCCACGGGCGACCGCTGATTCGGTCTGACGGGTGTGAAGACGCGCCACGGTCGGCCCTCAAAGCGACCGCCGGAGCGGCCGCACTTCGCTTTGCCCGCCTGCAACGCCGCTACGGGCCCTGGGGGCTTGCATGGCGCGAGGCCATGCTGCGCGCTGCGGATCAGGGCGCCTCACGGGAGTGGTCAGAGAGTCCCCACGAGGCGAAGTAGATGGCCGAGTCGACGATTCCCGTGGACCTGCGCAATCCGGGGCAGGTGTTCGCGTGCCTCGGCTTGCTGGAGGCGGTGGAAATACTGCTCGGACACGCTGTCGGCGTGTTCGCTTGGGAGACGGCGCGGGAGGAGACGTTCCGCCTGGCGGCTTGCGGAGAGGAGCAGCCGGTCGCTCGCGTGCTGCGATTCCTGGATGACGCCGAGGTTGTTGCGCGCGCGCCCCACGGATCGAAGAACTTCGAGAAATGGTTACCAGCCTGGAGCAAGCGGGAATTCGACCGGCCTGGCGCTGCGTTTCCGTTTCCGGATCCCGATTCGCTGGCGACGTTGCCGGCCGTTCTGCGCGACTCTGCTGGAACCGAGATCGGGGTCGACTACTGGGGCGATGCGACCCGGCGTGACAACGTGAAGTTCTGGGCCGGGTCGGGCGGCTACCCGGGCGCCGCCATTCTACGGGACGCTCTAAAGCTTGCGCGCGGCAGACTGCGGGAGTACGACAGCGTTCCGTTCAACCTGTCCGAGGCGCAGTCGAACAGTCTTCGTTTCGATTGGCGACGCGACTACATACCTATCGACGTGGGATTCTCCCTGAACAACCACAAGAGCGGCATTCCTATTGTCCCAGTGGGGTTCCCGCTCGTGGAGATCCTCGCCGCCGTCGGCATGACCTACGCGCGTCCCGCACGGATTGAAAAGCTGGTGTACCGCTACGGCGTAATCGGTGGTGATCATCTTCTCGACCCGATGATCCTCCGGGCGGCTTTGGGCGCAGAATCGCCTCCGGTCCCCGGCCTGCCGTTCCGCCGTTTCTTCATGCGCCTCGACTGGCCAGGCAAGGCCGGTCAGGCCCGTTGCATCACTCGCGTGACTGAAGAGGAGCCGTGAACCATGGACCCGGAGGTACGAAGACGTCTGAATGACTTGGCCGACGATGCGAACGGGCCGGTGGCTCTCCATCTTCGACAAGCACTGTTGCCCGTCGAAGGTCCGGGCTCGCCCATTTTTCCACCCACCTACGCGTTTCCCGAGGGACACCGTTATCTCGGCTACAACATCGACGAGATGTCCGACGGCACGAAGGTCGCCGTCATCGACAGCGTCGGCTCCCAGGCGAACCGCATCGAGCCGATTTTCAGGGCCGCCCGGCCTGGACAGAACGAGAATCCGCGCGCGGCGCTCGTTCCGCAGATCGACATCGACTGCGGAAACGGCAAGACCGTCTCGATTCTGGAGGCCGGGCACCGACTGGGCGATGCGCTCGTGCGCTCCACGGAACTGGCAAGCAGAACCGAGGACGCATTCCGCACATTTCTGGATCGCGACGATGCAACGCCGCTGGCCAAGCTGGCGCCCACCTCGCTGGTGTTCGGCGTCTGGGACTCCCGCGGTACCCTGGCGAAGCTGCCGCGTATCGTTCAAGCGACCATCCGGGCGGAGAACGTGGAGCTGCTCACGCGTTCCGCCCAGTACAACCCGCCGTTGGACTACGCGGAGCTCGAGGTCTTCTCCGATGCGGAGAAGGCGAAAGCCGAGGGGAATCCGAAGAGCCCGCTCGCCCAGACCGGATTCGTTCACGTACCTGCTGTGAAAACGCATGGCGGCATCATCGCGAGAGGTCCGATTCACCGGAACGTCACCGTCAATCTGATCGCGCTCCGCAGGCTGGAAGGAGAGGCCGCGGGCGACTTGCGGCGCTACGTTCTCGGGCTGGTGCTCGTCGCGGCGACGGCGCCGATGGATGGATTCCTGCGGGCCGGCTGCCTGCTGACCTTCGACCCCGTGGCCCCGGGCGAATGGTGCGCCGTGACGCGTAGCGGCGAGCGCACGCCCATGGACCTGGATGCGGACACGGCGCTCGCGTACGCCCGCACGGTCGCCGAGGCTTTCGGCATCGGCGACGACTGCCCCGTGACTTTCGACAAGAAGCTGGCCCGGACCGAGGCGCGAAAGAAGGTCAAGGAGCAGGGATGAGTCGCGCGCTCCGGTTGGCGGTACGCTTCTACGAGGGGCGCTACCACGGCCACGCGGACCGTTTCCACGCAGCGGACGGATGGCCGCCGTCACCCGGTCGTCTGTTCCAGGCTCTGGTTGCCGCGGCGGCCCGCGGGTCACGCCTGCTCGCTGACGATCGACGAGCGCTGGGCTGGCTGGAGCAACTCGATCCGCCGCGGATTGCTGCACCGCCGGCTCGGCGCGGCCACTCGGTCAAACTGTTCGTTCCGAACAACGACCTGGACGCGGTAGGTGGTGACCCAGGTCGGGTGAGTGAGATCCGAACCGACAAGCAGTGGCGGCCCTGCTTCTTCGATCCCGACCAGCCCGTGGTCTACGTCTGGAACTTCGATTCGGGCGAGCCAGAGGCGGAGCGTGTCAGCAGTATCGCGGCGCGCCTGTACCAGCTCGGGCGAGGCGTGGACATGGCATGTGCAGTTGCGGACATCCTGCCGCGCGAACGGGCGGATGCGGCGCTCGCAGAGCACGCCGGCGCGCTCTACGCCCCGGGTGGGGGCGGCGACGTGGCCTGTCCGCATCACGGTACGCTCGCGAGCCTCGTCGAACGACACGAACAGGCTCGCAGGCGACTGACCTGGAACACCTCGGAAGACAAGGTCCGTCAGTTGTTCACGCAGCCGCCGAAGGCGTCTTTCCGCGGTGTCGACTATCGGGCGCCGGCGCGACCTCTGCATTTCGAGTTGCGGGACGGGTCGGCGTTCGCCCCTCGTCCGCTGCGACTTGCGGCCCCGTTGATTGCGGGCCTGCGCGATGCCGCGACCGCGAAGCTGCGGACGGCCCTGCCCGCACAAGCGGCGTTGTTTGAGAAGCTGATCGTCGGCCGCGGCGCAGGCCCTCGCGACCTCGACCTGCGGATTCGGATGCTGCCGCTGCCCTCCATTGGCGCGGCCCACGCGGACCTGTCAATCCGCCGGGTCATGATCGAAGTGCCCGCCCAATGTCCCGTTTGCGTCGACGATCTCCGATGGGCGTTCGCCGGTCTCTCACCGTGCAATCCGGAGACCGGGGAGGTATGGCCGGGACGCCTCGTATCGACGGAAGACTCTCGCATGGTGGATCGGTTCTCGCTGAACGGCCCGACCTTCCGCAGCGTGACCGCGGTGGCGCTTTCTGCCGCCGTACGCCGCCGTCTCGGCACGAATGAGGGCAGCCCGATCAAGGATGCCGGCGAGCGGCTTCGGGAAGAGGCACGGGCCGTCAAGGCAGTCGCACAGGCGCTGCGCCACGCTAGAGTGCGGGCGCAACCGTCCAACATCCGCGTGCAGCGCGAGCCCTTCCAACGCAGAGGGGTGATGGCGGAGCGGTTCGCGGACGGTTCCCGGTTTTCGAAGCACGCACTGTGGCATGTGGAACTGATGTTCCCGCATGCCGTTTCGGGTCCGATGATTATCGGCGACGGCAGGTTCTGCGGCCTCGGTCTGATGGTGCCGGTGACCGATTACGTTGATGAGCGATCGCCTTGATATAGGTCGCATGAACGGCGGCTCGCGGTGATCCTGATGGCCGCTCCACCGCAAGCATCCAGCGAGGATCGAGGCGTTACGGACGACACGAGGCGGCGATGAACCCCACCGTATACGTCGAAACGTCGGTCGTCAGCTACCTCACTGCCCGGCGCTCTCGGGATGTTGTGGTCGCGGCCTATCAGGAGGTAACGCGCGACTGGTGGCGCAGTGCTCCGGGCCGGTTCGTGCTCTACGCCTCGGCCCTTGTGATGTCCGAGTCGCGAACTGGCGACCCGGAAGCTGCACGCGCCCGTTTGGAGGTTCTCGGGACGCTTCCGTTACTCGACGCGACGGGGCCCGCAGTCGAACTGACCGCGACGCTGCTGGACCAAGGGGCCGTCCCACGCAACGCTGCTGACGATGCGGCGCACATCGCGATCGCGGCTGCCAACGGCGTCGATTACTTGGTCACGTGGAACTTCCGGCACATCGCCAACGCAACGATGCGATCTCGAATCGAAGACGTTTGCCGGCGGTCAGGCTTTGGACCGCCGGTCATTTGCACCCCCAGCGAACTAGTGGAGACACGCCATGCGCGAGACGCAGACGGACCCGATCATCAATGAACTCCGGGTGGTGCGCGACGAGCACGCCGCGCGGTTCAATTACGATGTTGAAGCGATTTTCCGGGACATCCAGGCCCAGCAGGAGGCTTCGGGGCGCGAGTACATCCGCTTGCCGCGGCGCCCCGCAACTTCTAGCCAACAGGACCGACCAGAGCCCTGATGGTATTCGTTTACCGGGTGATCGGCCAATGAACACGGGCTGAGAATGGCCTTGAGCGTAGAAAGCTTCCAGTGCTGCCAGTGCTGCGACGAGGTTGCTTGGAACGGCAGTGGGGTTCCCACCGGTGCGTCACCCCCTGGCGGCGCCGTGGTGGGATGTTGGACGCCGCGCACCGGTGTCGGCTTGTCGGCGAGAACCGGCGGCAACGGGGCGCAGAGGAGCCGGCACGCTGCCCGTCGCGGCGGGTGCGGCCGCAAGGACCGGTCGTGCCACGTGGTCGTTCGGACGGTGCCCACCTACGCGGGCGGCGGCGGCAGCCCGAGCAGCTCGGGGACAACCGGTTTGGGGGCGCGCAACATTGCGGCGATCAGCGCGGGCAGGTCGAGGATGCGTTGCCGGGCCGTGCGCACCACGCTGGCGAGGGTCTGCTGCGTGTCGGCGCCCTTGCGGGTGCGGTTGCCGCCGCACACCTTGCGGATGACCACGGCGGGCCGGATGGCCTGCTCGGCGCGCCAGTTGGTGGCGTCAAGCGAGGGGTCCGACAGGAAGAGGAACACGGCCGGGAATTCGGTGGCCAAGTGCTTCGCGAAGCGCTCGGCGTCGTCGAGCGGCGGCGGTGCGTCGACCAGCCGGCCGAGGCGGGCGATGAGTCGGCCGCGGGCAGTTGCCATCCCATGTTCGCTCAGCTCGCCCGCGTGGCAGCGGTCGCGCAGGTCAAGGCCGGCCCGCAGAGTCGCCTGCACGTCGCCGGCCCAGCGACTGTCGGGATACGCCAGCCGGAGCTGCTTGCAGCGTTGAAGCAGGTGCGCCTTATTCCGATATCGGAATAAGGCGCACTATGCCGATGTCGGGATTATTCCGATGTTGGTGCAGACGCCCCTGTTGTTGGCGGCATCTGCACCAAACTGATCGGCATAATCACAGCCCTTCGAGAAAGGCCAGGAGCGCGTCGGATGGTTGATAGCGGCCCCCGCGGACTTCGGCTGGGGTGGTCCTTGCGAGCGCCCGTTCCTTCAGGGCGAGGTCGGCATGGATGTAGATGTCGGTGGTGCGGACGTGTTCGTGTCCGAGCCACAGGGCGATGACGGTGTTGTCGACCCCGGCGTGCAGCAACCGCATGGCTGCGGTGTGACGCAGCGTGTGCGGGGTGACGGTCTTCTCGCGGAGCGATGGGCAGGCGTGGGCCGCAGCAGCCACGTGCGTCGTGACGCGTTGCGCGAGGGCGTCTCGGCTGAGCGGTTTGCCTGTCCGCGTAGGGAAGACTGGTGCCTCTGGTGAGCTGGCGCATTCGGCCAGCCAGGCACGCAGGGCGGCGGCCACCGGCTTGGTGAGCGGAGTGACCCGGTGCTTGCGCCCTTTTCCAAGGCAGTGGACGTGCGCACCTCGCGCCAAGTGCAGGTCCGTGCAGCGCAGGCCGGTGAGTTCGGCGGCGCGCAATCCGGTCTGGATCGCGAGCGCGAGGAGAGTGTGGTCGCGGCGCCCGGTCCACGTGGTGCGGTCGGGGGCGGCGAGCAGGGCGTCGACTTCGAGGTCGGACAGGAAGGTCACGAGCCCACGTGGACCGCGCGTGGGGGGCATCGCGAGTACGCGGGCAATGACGGCTGCCTGCTCGGGATGCTCCAGTGCGGCATAGCGGAACAGGGCATGAATGGCCGACAACCGCGCGTTGCGGGTGCGCGCGGTGTTCGCGCGGTCGTGCTCGAGGTGGGCCAGGAATCGTCCGATGAGGGGTGCGTCGAGATCGCCGAGTTCCAGGTCCGAGGGGGCCTTGGCGAGGTGGACCGCGGCAAAGCGGACGAGCATCCGCCACGCGTCGCGGTAGGCAGCGACCGTGTGCGGGCTGGCGTGGCGCTGGTGCACGAGCCGCTCGGTGAAGAACGCCTGGAGCGTGGGAGCAAGGGCGCTCATGCTGAGGCCCCCAGATGGCGTTCGAGGCGGTCTGAGGCCAACTGCATCAATGCCGGTGCCGCCGACAGGTACCAGTATGTGTACTTGGGGTCGGCGTGCCCGAGATAGGTGGCCAGGAGCGCGATTCGCGCCGCCGGATTCTGGCCCTGTCGGTAGGCGTCGAGCAGCGTGCACGTCGCGAACCGATGTCGGATGTCGTGCAGCCGTGGCCGACAGGCGGCTGCGTGCGGCCGGAGGCCCGCGCGCTGGACCAGGGTGCGGAACGTCTGCTGTACATTGCGGCACAGCAGCCTCGTGCCCGCGGTAGAAACGAACAGCGCGGCGGTGTCCCGGGCCGCCAGCCGGTCCGCGCGGAGCAGATACTGCTGGACCGCGGCGCTGGCTGTGGGGTGCAGCGGAAGTGCACGGGACTTGTCGAATTTGCCGTGGCGGACGGTGATCAGCCCCTGCTCGGCGTCGAAATCGTGCCGATCGAGCGCGATGGCTTCACCGACGCGCATCCCGGTCACGACCAGCAGACCGATCAGGGTCCGATACGTTGCGGCCCGATGCCCGGTGCGCAGCCCCGATGTGGCGACCAGCAGGGCCGCGATGTCTTCGTCGGTGTAGGGGTACGGCGTGGCGCGCTGGGCGCGCGCCTGCAACAGGTCGGCGGGCGGTATCTCGGTTGCCGGGTCGATCGTGCGCACGAAGGTCGCGAAGCCGCGGACGACGGTGAGTCGGCTGGCCCACCACGCCCTCGGGTCCTTCCCGGCGGGGAGTGTCGCCCAGGCGAGGGCGGTCTCGGTGCGCAGGCGCGTCTCCCCGCGGTCTTCGAGATAGGTCAGGAATTGCGCGAGGAGCTTCTCCGCGCGCGCCAAGCGGTAGCCCAGCGCCCGGCGCATCGTCAGATAGTCGGCCAGGGCTTGACGCAGGAAGGTCATGCTGCACCTCCAGGCCACGCGCGTGCGATCGTGCGCAGGGCGTCATGGTCGACCTTCGCGTAGATCGCCGTGGTCTGCAGGCGGGCGTGACGCAGGAAGTGCTGGATCTCGGACAGGGGGGCGCCCGCTCGGAGCAGTTGCGTTGCCGCGAAATGACGCAACCGATGTGCGTGGACGACGCCGAGGCCGGCTCGCTGCGCGGCGGCGGCCACAATCTGCGTGACCCCGGTCGGGCTCAACGGGCCCAGAGGCGCGACCAGGCGGACGAAGACGGTGCGCCCCTGCGCCCGGGTCGGCCGTTGGCGGAGATATGCGGCCACCGCGTTGCCCACATCGGTCGGGAGAGGCATGCGCTCGGCCCGATTCCCCTTGCCGTGTACGACGACCTCGCCGGCGCGCCAGTGCACGTCGTCGAGACGCAGGGTCGCCACTTCGGCGGCCCGCAGGCCGAGGCGGGCCAGCGTGGTGATGACCGCAAAGTCGCGGCGCCCTCCCAGCGTCCGGGGGTCGCACGCGGCGAGCAGTCGCCGGACGTGGTCGGGCTCGAGGCGCGGCGGAAGCGCCACCAGTCGTCGGCCGGCTACCGACGGGACGGCCGTCGCCAGCGAACGCTGGACCACCCCGGTGACATGCAGGAAGACCAGCAGCGAGCGCAGTGCGGTCGACGTCAGTTGCGCGGCCCGGCGGGATTGCTCGGCACAGCGCGCCACCATGAACGCAGTCACGTCGGCCTCACCGAGTTGCTCGAGGTCCAGCCCGAGGCCGTCGGCCGAGATGCAGCCGCGCAGAAAGGGGCGGACCGCATCGACGTAGCCCTGGGCGGTGGCTTCGCCCAGACCCCGTTCCACGGTGAGGTAGTGCCGGTAGAGCACCAGGGTCTTGTCCACGGGCCCTGTCGGGATGGGCGTCGTCGCAGGCGGGATCGCGCCACGAGCCCGGAGGTACGTCAGCAACGGGCGCAGCGCCTTGCCCGTCAGATGCCTCTTGTAGCCGGCCTTCTGCCGTGCTTGCAGAAACTGCTGCGTTCGCTCTGGCAGGTCGCCGATGTCGAGGCCTCTTGCCTGCAGCCACCGGCTGACGGCCGACGCCAGAGACAACTGCGTCCGCAGCGAGCGCGGTGTGTAGCCTTGCTGCGCAAGCTCCGTCGCGAAGCCCGCCGCGAACGGCTTGAGCGAACCAGCGATGGCGACGACGGGAACGCGTGACGGATCACTCATGAGAGCCTCCTCTCTCGTGGGTCGTGAGAGAAGAGTCTCCGTCCGTCAGCGCGCGGTGATTATCCGGATCGTCTCGTCGAAGACGCCCTGCACGACCGGGACATCAGGGCGGACATCGGAATAATCCCGACATCGGCATAGTGATTCAGACACGTTTGGTGCAGTCCGCCGAAGCGCCGATAGGCTGCCCATCCGTCGCGTACGAGCACGTTGGCGTAGTCGGTCCCCAGCACGGTGGCGGCGTCATTGAACCCACGGCCGGAGCAGATGGCGTAGACCGTCGTCTGCGGGGTGACGAACGCCCACAGCCAGTGGCGGACGGCACCGACGCGCCAGCCGGTTTCGTCCGGCGTGACCACCGGCGCATTGCGCACCTGCGCGCACAACTCGGCGTAGGCCGGCGCGGCGGCGCGGCCGGCCCGGTGCAGCAGGTGCGCGAGACCGCCCGGGGTGACGTGCAAGCCAAAGGTCGTTCGCAGCAGGTGGGCCACCTTGGCCAGCGGCACCCCCAGTTCCGTGTGCAGCTCAACGACCAGCGCGACGACGCCGGGACCGAGCTGCACGCCGGCCGCGCCCAACGCGTCGGAGGTCTGCAGCACGTGGCGGCCCTGCACGCGCCGCTGACACTGCGAGCAGTGCCCGACCTCGATGTCGAAGCGACGCACGACGGGGCGCACCACGGGCAACTCTTCCTGATACTGCGACGCCACGCGGGTCACCGTGACCGCGCCGCCGCAGTCCGGACACGCCGCCGGCACCGGCGCCGCGTGGGTCTCGTCAACGTGCGTCGGGCGCCGGCGGCGGCCTTGCCGGCCGTAGTCTGCACCGGCCCGCCGGCCGGGACGGCGCCCGCGACCCTGCGGCCGGTCCTTGGCAAAGGGGGCTGCCTGACGGCGACCCGCTCGCTGCGCCGCGGCCAACTCCCGTCTCAAGCGTTCGTTCTCGCGCCGCAGGTGTTCGACCTGCCGTTGCAGGTCGCCCTTGTCTCGTTGCAAGCCGTCGATCTGGCGCTTCTGGCGGCGGTTCTCGCGTCGCAACTCGCGCTCGCGCCGGGTCAATTCCGTGCGAAGCTGCTCGACATCGTTGAGCCGGCCGAGCGGCCGTTCGCTCGTATCGCCCCGGTGCGCGTTGCCCACACAAGACTTATGCCATATTGCCGCCAAAAGTACAATCCAAGAAATTGGATCTCACGCGGCAACCCGGTAAACAAAGACCCCTGATGTAGCCGCTCGGGCCGTCCGTAGAGGGCTGGTATCGTGCGTTGGGTTCCACGTCGGAACGGGGGACACCCTGAGGGGAACGCATTCCAGCGCTGGAGGCAAAACCCTTTATTGTCAATAGGTTGTGGAACATCAGCGTCGGAAGCCCTGGAAGCTACCTCCCGCAGGACGTCGATCTCCAGCGTCCGAAGCTCGCGGTAGACGATGATGAGGAAGTTGCCGCAGCCCCCCGCGGGGTCGAAGAGCCGCAGTGAGCCGAGCGTGTCCCGGAACCTCCGAAGGTCGACCACGACGCGGCCGTCGCGGCGAGCCTGCAAGCCCGAACTCGGGCCGCAGGTCGTCGAGGAATCGCGGCTCGATGACCTTGAGGATGTTCTTCTCGGTCGTGTAGTGCGCCCCCTGGGCGCGGCGGTCGGCCGGCTCCATGACCGACTGGAACAGTGCGCCGAAGATGGCCGGCGAGATCGCCGTCCAGTCGAACTGACCCGCGTCGAGCAGCGCCGAGCGCATCGCCGAGTCGAAGGCCGGCGGGCGCAGCCGGCTGGCGAACAGCTCTCCGTTCACGTGCGGGAAACGGGCCAGATCCTCGTCGAGCGCCCGCTGCCGCCGGCTGACTGGCGTGTTCAACACCTCGAAGAGCTGCATGAGCCACGCGCCGAGGTCCGCGCCGTCCGGGGCCGTGCGTTCCTCGATGAACTGGAGGAAGATGTCGCGCGGCTCGAAGATCCCGGTGTCGTCGGCGAACAGGCAGAAGACGGTCCGCACCAGGAACAACTCGAGGTCGTGACCCTCGTAGCCGGACGCCTTCAGCGCGTCGTGCAGCCGCGCGATCAACTCGGACGCTTCGATGTTGACCGGATCCTGGTCGCGGAACGTCCGGCGCTGCACCCCGATGATGAACCCGAACTTCTCGACATGCTGCGGCAGGTCGGTGAGCGCGAAGCGGGTCTCCTCGCCCTCATCCCGGTCGAGCAGCTCGAAGGTCTGGAAGTCGCTGAGAAGCTGGTAGCGGGGGCGGTCGCGTTCGGACAGCGCGTCGAAGTACGTGCCCGCCTGATCACGTGCTGCGTCCAGGTCGCGCCCGGCGCTCTTCTGCTCGACCAGCAGGACGCCGGGCCAGAACAGATCGATGAAGCCGGAGGTGTTGTCGAGCCGCTGGACGTGCTCTTCGTACCGCGCCACGGTGCGCCGCCGGACGCCGAAGATGTCGAAGAACTCGTTGTAGAAGCTCTGCGTCTCGCCCTTCTCGTAGGTCTCGTCAGCCCACTCGCGGGCGAAGTCCGCGGCCCGCGTTCGGATCTCGTTCCACGAAAGCCTCATCGGGCCGCCGTCAGTCGGTAGGGGTCAACCCAGGAGGCGCAGGATCGCGACCACGCCGCCGAGGATCGCGAGTGTCTGCGCCAGCATCGCACCGGCGAAACGCCACGTCAGCCGGGCCTCAAGGGCAGCAAGGTCGGCCCGCTGCACTTCACGCAGATGGTCGAGGTCAGAGCGAGTGGACAACTCGCGGCCGTGGTCGGCGGCGGCGTTCTGAGCGACATCGACCACGGCGACGGCAAGCGTCTCGTCCGCGCCGGCGGCGGTCAGCATCCTCACGGCCGCGTGGGTGTCCATCGGAGACAGCGTATCACGGCCCCGGCGACAGTCCGCCGAGCGGAACCACCCCGTCGGGCGGCGCGTCAAGCCTTGCGGCTCCTGCACTTCGTTCCGGCCTTTCAGGTGACCCGCCGCCCGCCGGGGTGGTAGTGGGCAGCTATTGGGCCGCAAGCGACGCTTGCGGCCCGCAATGGCCGCACTCGTCAGCCCGCAGTCAGGCGCGGCTTCAGTCCCGACGAGGCGACCGACGGCCGTTCAGGACCTCGTCCCGGGCCGCCTGCGGCGCCTCCGAACGAGCAGAAACGAGCAGAAACCAGCAAGTCGAGCGGTTTCTTCACTTTTTTTCGGGAGCAGAAAGTGGCTCAGCACGTCAGAACACGTCAGAAAACGTCACTCTACCTCACACCCCCTTCCCATTCGGTGCTACTGGTTCCCAGGACGTCCATACGCAATAAATTATTGCTACACAATAACTTACGAACTCCTGTGCTACGCTCGGCCGTAGTGATGCACGGCGAACCAACCGCGTCGGTTCCGCCCGTCGGCGGGCCGCAACCACAGGAGGAAGACATGACGACGAGACTGCTCACGCTCCGCGACGTGATGGCCATGACGGCGCTGTCACGCTCGGCCGTCTACGCACTGATGGCCGAGTCGCGGTTCCCGAAGCCGATCCGGGTCGGCACCCGCGCGGTCCGCTGGGTCGAGCAGGAAGTGGCCGACTTCATCGCCAGCCGGCCCCGCGCCGGCTCCGAGCGCCCGGCCGCCTAGCCGAGACGATCTGCCCGACCGTCTGGCCATGGTCAGGCGGTCGGGCTTGGGCTGGGTGGCATTCGCCTCCATCGTCCAGACCCCAATGGCGTGGAAGTCGGGAACCTGCCACGAATCGAACCCGACCTCGAAACCGGAATCCCCTCGGTCCATGAACCCGTACCACCTCGGACCATCGCACCCGACACCCACGACTGCGGAACCAGGACAACGACGGACCACAGCGCCAGGACCACCGCGACGCCCGAGACGAGAACCAGCACGGCGAAACGGGACCACGACAACGCCGGGTCCGGGAGCGAGAACAACGGTGGCTGACGGGAACCGGGCAACCTCAAGTCAGAGAAAACCGGCCGCACTTGAGGATCCGGAGTCGGACGGCCGATCCGAAATGAGCAGCCGACGAAGAAGAGAACCACCACCGGGAAACAGATCAGGGTGGTGGTCTACGGCTGATGAGCCAGCCGACCCAATGTGCGTACATTGGGGCTGGCGAGGGGGACGCTGCGCTCCCCCCTCGACCCCCCGGCGGCCGTGGCCCTGCCGGGCCGGCCGGCGGAGGGCTCCGCCCCCCGCACCCCCTGGCGGTGCGCTGATGGCTAGTCGCCGCATCGGGCAGATCCACCTGCGCGCCTCGCCCGCCGAGATCGCCGACTGGCGGGCGAAGGCGGCGGCCGCCGGCGTGCCGCTGTCCGACCTGCTGCGGCAGGCGATGGCGCGGACGCGCACCTGGACCGCGGCGGCGGCCGACGCCGAGCGCGAGCGCACCCGGCAGGTCGCGCGTATCGGCAGCAACCTGAACCAGCTCGCCCGCTGGGCCAACCGCCACGCCTCGGCGGTCGAGGCCGTCGAGGTGATCGCCAACCTCGTCGCGTTCGAGCGCGAGCTGCGCAAGCTCGCCCGCATCGGCACTGGCGGCGGCGATGCACATTAAGTGCCTCCGGCGCGGCACCGGCTCGGCCGGCAAGGCGGCCGGCTACCTCGTCGGCGAACGCGACGCGATGGGGCGCGAGCGCGAGGGCGTCGAGGTGCTCCGGGGAGACCCGGACATGGTGGCCGCCGTCGCCGACTCTCTGGATTTCGAGCACAAGTACCGCTCGATCGTGATCGCGTGGGCGCCGGAGGACCGGCCAACCGACGCGCAGATCAACGCGGTCCTCGACGAGTTCGAGAAGACGGCGTGGGCGGGGCTGGAGCCGGACCGCTACTCGTGGACGGCCGTCCTGCACCGCGAGCACGGCGGCGGCGTCCACGAGCACGGCTGGAGCCGGCCGGACGACCCGGCGCGGGCGCGAACCCAGCAGCCGGGCCACCGCGCCTACATCGAGGCGGCGAACCTGCGGGCCGGCCTGGAGCACGAGGCCGACCCGAGGGAGTTGATCCGGGACTACCTGGTGCAGCGCGTCGAGCACGGCGTCGTGCGGTGCCGCGCCGACGTCGTCGCCGCCCTCGAGGACGCGGGCTTCGAGGTGCCGCGCCAGGGCAGGGACTACATGACCGCCCGCGACCCGGAGAGCGGGAAGCGGTGGCGGCTGAAGGGAGCGTTGTACGAGCATGACTTCAACCCCGAACGAGTTGACATCCCGGCTCCGCCGCCGGCTGGAGGCGGACCACCGGGAGATCGAGGAGACGGCCACGAAAGAGCTGCGGCGGCTCGGCGGGAGCTTGAGCGCCGTCGTCAACGACGCGCTGCATACCATCGAAGCCGATACGGCGGCGGCGGTCGGCGGGCTGAGCGCCCTGCTGCGGCGCGCGTGGCTCCGGCCGCTGGTGGTCGGCCTGAGCCTTTCGCTCGGCATTGTCGGCGGGAGCTGGGCGGGGACGCGCTGGCTGTGGACGACCATCGAGCAGCAGATCGAGGCGCTGGCGGTGCTCCGCGTGGACATCGAGGAGGCCCGCGCGACGCTGGCGCGGATCGAGGAGACGACGTGGGGCCTGGAGCTGACGGAGATCGACGGCGATCGGTTCGTGGTGCTGCCGGCCGGCGCGCTGAGCAAACCGCCCTGGACCGTGGGCGGGCGGCCTGCCTTGAAGCTGTCGAGCGAGTGAGGCGACTGTATGACCGAGCTAGAGCGGCAGTTGACGGCGGCCTTGGAGACGTTGTCCGGGCAGTTCGAGACGGCACAGCAGCAGCACTCCGGGCAGGTCGAAGCCTTGCGGCAGCGCTTCGAGCAGCAGGCCGCGGAGAGCACGACCTTGCGGCAGCGAATCGAGCAGCTCTCGGGGCAACTGAGATGCTTGGACGCGGACTACAGGACGCTCGCCGAGACGTTGCGCGGGCCGTGGAGCTGATGCAGCAGCAGAGCCGGCAGCGCGGACCCGAGCGAGACCATGGCCGGAGCCGCTGAGGCAGCATCGCAACGGCGGCGCTGTGGCGATGTAGTGCGGACGCGGGCCGCGCTCGCAATGAACCTACCGGCGCCCATCAGCACAAGTTACGCCGCTCAGGCGTCCATCAGGCGAGGCGCAAGTCCGCCGTGAATGAGCTACAAGTCCTTGACTGCAATCGGGATACCCTGCGCGTTCAGTTCCTTCGCGAGCAGCGTCCCCGCCTCAGTCACGCTATCGTGAAACGGGATGTAGATGAGCCCGTGGATGTCGGAAGGCCGTTCCATCGTGTGCTGATCCTTCAGTAAGATTGCGACACGGCTCCTGCCGAGACTCGGGCTCGCCAATAGCATGCCGAGCTCCAGCACGACGTTCTGCCGAGCACGGAAGGCCTTTTCGGCAGCCTTCCCTCGCGGATGCCCCTCATCGTCGGGCGTCGCGAGCACCACGCCGAAAGCGACATCCTTCTGATAGTGCTCCAGCTTCTCGATGACGGTCTGCCCTCCAGATGGGAGCCGCCCGAGGATCAACGGTTCCAGCCCCCAGCGTCGCAGCATTACTTCTAGGTCCTTGAGAGCCTGCTCGTCGTGGCCGTACACAACGAAGACCTTTCGCCCACCCGTGCCGCTGCCGGTGGCTCGATTCAGGATGTGCTGAATGCTGGCCTTGTTCTTGCCCCTGGACGTTGTACGACCCCTTGTCGAACACGTTGACGACCGCGCCGGACAACTTCAGCTGCCAACCCGTGTCGTTCCCAAGCCTCTTCTCCTCTGCGATGTCGCACTCCGCCTCGCTCAGGATCGCCCTAGCTTCCTCTCGCGTCATTCGCCGGGTCTCCTTCGGCCCTCGCGTTGGCATCCACGGGTCACGCGCCGATGCAGGAGCCTCACCGCGAGCGTCGCCCTCTAGTGTCCAACGCCTGAAGTTCTTGACCAGTAGAATCGGCTCGTGGTACGGTCGGCCCGGAAGCGAGGAGGGCCGTGCCGAACCATTACACACGAGAGGTCCCGGAGGTCTCGGACGCACAGCGCGAGGAACTGGAGGGTTGGCTGCGCCGGCGCAATACCGCGCAGGCTCTGGCCCTGAGGGCACGCATCGTGCTGCAGAGCGCCGCGGGACGGAGCGACCAGGTCGTGGCGCAGGCTCTGGGCACGACGCGGGCCACGGTCGGCAAGTGGCGGCGGCGGTTCCTGCGCAACGGCTGCGACGGCTTGCTGGACGAACCACGGCCGGGCGCGCCGCGCCGGGTGTCGGACGAGGACGTCGAACGGGTCGTGGTCCGGACGCTGGAGACGACCCCACGGGGGGCGACGCATTGGAGCCGGGAGTCGATGGCCCGAGCCTGCGGGCTGAGCGCTTCGACCGTCGGCCGCGTGTGGCGCGCGTTCGCGCTCAAGCCCCATCGCAGCGAGACCTTCAAGCTGTCGCGAGACCCGTTGTTCATCGAGAAAGTGCGCGATATCGTGGGGCTGTACCTGCATCCGCCGGAGCGAGCGGTGGTGCTGTGTGTGGATGAGAAGTCGCAGATCCAGGCGTTGAACCGTACCCAGCCGGTGTTGCCGATGCGTCCGGGAGCACCGGAGCAGCGGACACACGACTATCGACGGCACGGCACGACCTCGTTGTTCGCGGCCCTGAACACCGCCACCGGCGAGGTGATCGGCAGGTGCTTTCGGAAGCACCGCTCGGTGGAGTTCAAGCGCTTCCTCGCCGTGATCGACAAGGCGGTGCCGCCCGACCTCGACATCCACCTGGTGCTGGACAACTACGGCACGCACAAGACGGCGATGATCCACGACTGGCTGGCACGGCGTCCTCGGTATCACCTGCACTTCACGCCCACGAGCGCATCGTGGCTCAACCAGGTAGAGCGTTGGTTCGCCGAGATCACCCGGCAGCAGATCCGGCGTGGAACCCATCGCAGCACCCAAGCACTCGAGGCGGCGATCAAGGAGTACCTGGCGGTCTACAACGAAGACCCCAAGCCCTTCGTCTGGACGAAGACCGCCGAGCAGATCGGAATCCCTGAAGCGTTACTGCTCACGTATTTCTGACGGTGCACACTAGCTGCTCATTGTCCCATGCCGCCGTCGAGTGTGCGAGGTCGTCCATCACGACTCGTCAGGAGCGGAACCCTGCTCGCGCTCGCGATCGAGATAGGCCGACCAATCGTCCATGAGCAGCCGCCGCCGCTCGAACAGGTCCGACCGCGCGTAGGCGGCCTCTACTTTGTTCTGGACGACATGCGCGAGCGCCGCCTCGATGACTTCCCGCGGATGGTCCGTCTTTTCGGCCGCCCAGTCCCGGAACGACGAGCGAAAGCCATGTGGAACAGCCGCGATCCGGAGGTCGTTGAGCATCTTGAGCAGCGTCGACGCCGAGATCGGCCTGCCGCTCCGCATCGGGAACACGAGCGGATTGCCGGCGCCGAGCGCTCGCGCCGCGTCGAGAACCTCCAACGCCCGCCCGCACAGCGGAACACGGTGCTCGCGCCTCGCCTTCATCCGCTGCGCCGACAGGGTCCACACGTGGTCCGTCGTGTCGATCTCGGCCCATTGTGCGCCACGTACCTCGCCCGAGCGCGAGGCGGTCAGCACGAGGAACTCGAACGCCAGCTTGACGGCGGGCTGCGCGGACCCCACCCGCACCGTCTCGATGGCCGCGGCCACGTCCCTGTGGGGCAGCGCCTGCCGGTGCGTCACGATGTCGTTCTGCGGACCGAGCACCGGCAGCACCCGATCGCAAGGGTTGTCGTTCCGCATGTCGAGCGCGATCGCCCACTCCAGCACCGACCGGATGCGCTGGCGGACGGCGCGGGCGGTCTCCGCCTTGACGTGCCAGATCGGCGTCAGGATCTCCAGCACGTCCGCGGTGTTGACCTCGGACACGGGCCGGTTGCCGATGCGGGGGAAGGCGTACCGTTCCATGCTCCGGATCCAGTTCTGTGCGTGCCACCGGCCGCGCCAGCCGTCGCGCTTCTGTTCGAGCACGCGTTGGGCGGCCTCGGCGAATGTAGGCACTCCCTGGTCACGGCGCTTGTCGGAGAGGGGATCGCCGCCCGACCGGGCCAACATGCGGTTGGCGAGAGCCTGCTCGCGGGCCTTGGCGAGCGGGACGAGCGTGGCGGCGCCGAGCCCGAGTTCGCGGCGCCGGCCGCGGATAACGAGCCGCTGGACCCAGCTTCGGGTCCCGGTCGGCTGGACGAACAGGTACAAGCCGTTCCCGTCCGCGTGCCTTCCTGGCGGAGCGGAACGGACGAAGGCGGCCGAGAGCGCCTTGTCGGGATGGCGTCCGCGACGCTTGGTTCTGCGGCGTGTGGGGGCGGGATTGGCTACAACATCCATTCCCCCATTATATACGGGATTTGGCTGGATTCCACCATACGCCCTGACCCGTTCAGGCCGCGCTGCCGAATCATAAATGATTATCAATCAGTAGTTTATAGGCTGTAGCGCATGAGTATGGACGACCGCGGACTGCAACTGGTTGTTAAGGCAAGGCGAACACGTAGAGCGCGTTGCCCCCCTCCGGCTGGTAGATCTCCGGGCTGAGCCTTGCCGTCAGGCTGCGGAAGACGCCCCCCCGCGAGGCCGGGACGGCGATGAACTGCCGGCCGTCCACCTCGTACGTGATCGGGTACCCGTGCGCCGACGCGACGAGCCGGGTCTCCCAGAGCACCTCGCCCGTCTCGATGTCGAACGCCCGGTAGTAGCGCGCGCCGTCGCCGGCGAAGACGAGCCCGCCCGCCGTCGTGAGGGCCGACGTCAGGAAGGGCGCCCGCTGCTCGCGGCTCCAGAGCTCTTCCATCGTCCGGACGTCGTAGGCGGCCAGCTTGCCGACGTTGCCGTCGCTGCCCGGCATCTCGAGCAGCTCGTAGCGGCCGGCCGTCCCGCCGCCGCCCTCGACGAACTGCACCTCGCGGCCGGTCAGGTGCATGCACGCCTGGTGCAGCGGGATGACCAGCGCGCCTGCGCCGGGATGGTAGGCCGACGCCTGCCAGTTGTGGCCGCCGAGCAGGCTGGGGCAGGTGAACACGCGCTCGCCGATGGCGATGTCCTGCAGGTCCTCCCGGTAGGTCAGCTCGCCGGTGGTCCGGTCGATCTTCCAGACGTCCTGGTGGACGGTCTCGCGCAGGTCGACGAACGAGCCGTCCCGCCGGTCGAGCTTCCAGAGGATGCCGTCCTTGCCGATCGTGAAGAGCCACTGCTCATCGTCGGCGTCGACCAGCACGCGCTCGTAGACGATGTCGAGGTCGAGCGTCTCGGCCGGCGCGTGCTGGAAGTACCAGCGCACCTGCCCCGTGCCCGGGTCGAGGGCCAGGGTGGAGTTGGTGTAGAGCGCGTCCTGCCGGGTCGTCATCCCGCGGCTCGACGCCACCCACGGCTTCGCCTGCGCCGTGCCGATGTAGAAGAGACCGAGGCCCGGGTCGTAGCTGCCCGGGATCCAGGCGTCGCCGCCGGCCCGCAGGTAGGGCGGCGTGTCGCCCCACGAGGCGTCGTTCGGATCGCCCGGCAACGCGATCGTCGACGTGCGCCACACTTCCTCGCCGGTGTCCGGATCGTGGCCGGTGATGAAGCAGCTCTGGTCCGTGTAGCGGTCGCAGCCGTTGGTGCCGGTGATGACGACGCCATTGGCGATCATCGGGCCGGCGTTCTGCCGGAAGCCCTGCGTGTAGTCGGTCTTGACCGTTCGCCACGCCTCCTCGCCGGTCCGGGCGTCGAGCGCGACGATGGCCGCGTCGGCCGTGGCGAGGAACAGCTTGTCTCCGTAAAGCGCCAGCGTGCGGGTGGCGCCGGCCCGCGCGTCCTCCGGCAGCCGGTGGCGGAACACCCAGATCACGTCGCCCGTCGCGGCGTCGATCGCCTGGATGACGTTGCCCGGATTGGCGAGGAACATCACGCCGTCGTGGACCAGCGGCGTCGTCTGGTGGTTGCCGGGCCGGACCGCGATCGACCAGGCGAGCTGCAGGTCGGCGACGTTGTCGCGCGTCACCTGGTCGAGCGGGCTGTAGCCGTGGCTGTTGCGCGTCCGGCGCCAGCTCAGCCAGTCGCCCGGCGGCGGGTCCGCGAGCAGCGCGTCGGTGACCGGCGTCAGCTCGTGCGGCACCTCCCGGTTGACGAACCGCGACGACCGCCGCCGCGGCCGCTCGCCCGCCCCGGCCGCGCGGCGCGCCTCTTCCACGTCCGCCGCGTCGCCGATCGGCACGGCCGCGTTCGCGGTCAGCGGCCGCTCGCCCGGCAGGGCGCCGTTCGCCTCGAGCAGGTACGCCACGAGGTTCACGTAGGCCTGGTCGCTGAGCGCGCCGGCCTGACCGGGGGGCATCTCGTCGCGCAGGTAGGCGAACAACCCGTCGGTCGTCTCTCCCAGCCAACTGTTCAGGAACTCCACGCCCGTGAGCGGCGGCGCGTGCACCATTCCCTCCAGGCGCGGTCCGTGGCAGTCGCCGCACTGCACGCCGTAGACCGACCAGCCGCCGGCTGCCTGGTCCGACGTGAACGCTCCGTCGGCCACCGGAGCCTGCGCCGCCGCGGCGGGCGCCGCCGCCGCCACTGCCGCCACGACCAGACCGGCGGCCGCCGCCCGGATCGCTTCCGCCTGGAGAGTCCTTCGCCGCTGTCGCCCGCCGACTCCGACGCCCTCTGCCTTCGACATGAATCCGCTCCTCGTTGCCGTCGGGACGGCCTTTGACACCGGGCGGCCTTGGACACCGCGTCGCCGCCCGCCCCGCCCTTATACCACCAACGCGGCGTCACGCCGCGCCCCGGCGCCGGCCGACCCGCCGGGCGGCGGAGCGTCAGTCGAGGCCCGGCACGTCCCGGACCCAGGCCGTCGGGCCGTCCTCCCACTTGTTGTGGGTCAAGCGGACCACCGTTCCGTCCGTCAGGCGCACCGCGTGCAGCTCGCCGTACGGCTGCGGCTGGAAGACGACCCTCAGCAGCGGCAGCTCGTCGCTGAACTCGGAGCGCTGCGAAGTGAACAGCACCCACTCGTCGTCGGGCGAGAAGCGGGGGTGCATGTCGTGGCCCGGGCTCCGGGTGAGGCGCTCGGGCGGGCCCGGCCGGCCCTCCTCGTCGAGCCCGATGGCGTAGAGCTCGAAGTTCCCGTCCCGCAAGGAAGTGAACACCACGCGGTCGCCGGCGGAGGAGAACGCGGGCATCGTGTCGGTCGCCTCGTGGCGCGTCAGCCGGCGCGGCTCGGTGCCGTCCGCGTTCATCAGGTAGATCTCCGCGTTGCCGTCGCGCATGCTGCGGAAGACGATGCGGCGGCCGTCGGGAGAGAAGTCGGGAAGGGCGTCGTTGGCGTCCGAATCGGGCGTCAGGCTCACGGCGTCGCTGCCGTCCCGGCGGACCTTCCAGATGTCGACGTCCGTCGGGGCCGACGCGAACGGCGGCCCGACGATGAACGCCACCCACCGTCCGTCCTTCGACCACGAAGGCCCCCAGGCGGAGTCCGGCCCCCGGTAGCGATCCGCTCCGGTCCGATCGAAGAGCACGCGCTTCCTCGTGCCGTCGGGCCTCGACGCCACAAGGCGCGAGAACGCCTCGCTGGTGGCGACCTCTCCGGTCGTAGGATCGACGGCCGGCAGGTAGCCCCGGATGCCGATCAAGGATACGTGCCGATCCGGCAGGTCGACGCGCAGCGGGGGGTGGAGCAGGAACTCGCCCGGCGCGTCGCTCTCGAACCGGGAGCCGGGGTCGAGCGGTCCCGGCCCGTGGGCCAGCAGGCGGCCCGAGACCGGGTGGTAGGCCGGCGCCCAGTAGTCGCGCGCGTCGTCGCTCTCGACCCGCACGTCGGAGCCGTCGGGCCGGGTGGTGACGATGGTCCAGCGGCCGTCCCGGCGCGCGGTGAAGGCGAGCCGGCCGTCGGGCGCTATCGTCGGCGACAGTGCCGCCTCGCCCTGCGACGAGATCGGCTCGGCCCGGGCGCCGTCGAGGCCCGTGCGGTAGATGCGCGTCTCGCCGTCGCGCTGCGAGTAGAAGACGGCCGCCTGTCCGTCCGCCGTCCACGCCGGCGCGCCGTCCCAGCTCTCGTGGTGCGTGAGCCTTCGCACCTCGGTCCCGTCCGCCTGCATCGAGTACAGCTCGCTGGCCAGGTAGGTCGCCGGGGGGGACGCCCCGTCGGACGTCGTCACCGACGCGTCGCGGCTGCTCGAGAAGAGGACCAGCGTGCCGTCCGGCGAGAAGGCGGGGTTGTAGTCGCCCGCCGCGTGGCGCGTCAGGTTCTTCGCCTCGCCCGCCCGAGACGGGTGTTCGGGCTCGAACGGCATCACGAAGATGTCCGCATTGCCGCTCCGGGTGCTGACGAAGAGCAACTGCCGCCCGTCGGGCGAGATGTCCGCGGCGTCCTCCAGCGCGGGGCCAGTGACCAGCGGCCGCGGTGGGCCGTCGCCTTCGAGGTCGAGCACGTACAGGTCCGGGCTCCCGGTCCGTTCTGAGGTGAACACCACCCAACGCCCGTCGGGCGAGACGACGGCGTTGTAGTCGAGGCCCGGATCCGCCGTCAACCTGTGCGGTTCCGAGCCGGGTGCGTCGAAGAGGTACAGATCCCAGTTGGCGGGCTGGATGCTGCTGTAGACGATTGTCTCCCGCGCCGGCTCGGCCTCCTGAGCGGCCCCAACGGAGCCGGTCGCGGCGCCGGCCACCGCACCGATCACGACGAAGAAGAGCCCGAGGCCGGCCGCGGCCGGAGACCGGACGCCGGGGCCTGGTTCAGTCCGTCGCCGGCAGCAGCCCGTCTCGCGCGCCAGGTCGCTGTTGAAGATCTGCATGCGTCACCCCTCCGTCCCTGTAGACGCGGCGGCTCGGCGCTGCCCGTCAGGACCACAGTAGCCTATCGGCGGTAGTCGATCCTCACCAGTGCGGACCCGAGCCGCGGACCGTGATCCGTGGGCGAGTGCTCGAAGAGGCCCGAGCGATGAGCGGTGGAACGACGGCGGTCAGTTGCCTGACCGCTTCGTCGAGCTGATGAATCGCGAGACGGTCGGCCGCATCTCCGGCAACGGCGACCGCGCGCCACCCGACCATCACCCATCGCATCCGCAAGGCGATGCTGATCAACGGTCAGGCCGGCTCGGGAGGCGATGCAGCGATACTATGTGCTGGAGCATGCCGGTCGGCTGCCGGCGGACGCGGAGGGCCCGTTGGCGCAGTTGCGGGAGACGCAGACGATGCTGGAAGAGACCGTGCGGGAATGGACGCGTGAATGGCTCGAACAGGGCCGCGCCCAAGGCATCGAGCAGGCCCGCGCCCAAGGCATCGCGCAAGGCGGTCAGGAAGAGCGGGTGCTGCTCTGCCGTCAGGCGGCCCGGAAATTCGATGGCGGGGCTGCCGAGGGGCTGGCCGCCGCTCTGGACGGCGTCACCGACCCGGACCGCTTGGCGCGGGTCGGCGACTGGATTATCGAGTGCGCGACGGCGTCGGAGCTGCTGGCGCGCGTCCGTGGCGACAACGGCCCGGGCGACTGAGGCGCCGGCGGCGGGACGGTCATGCGGCACCGGCGTCGACCGCGAGCGGATCGCGCGTGGGGCGCCCCCGACGACATCTACAACTGCTCCCTTCTCGACCCGCACGCTTCCCCCCTGCGACTTCTCGTCCGACAACACGACGGTGCCGGGCGGCTATGCTGGCGCGCGCACACCGCGCGATGAACGAAGCCGATCGGCGGAACGTCCAATTTGTCGCGGGCACGGGGCAGGTACAAGGTAGTACAAGGTTGACGGTCTCGCGGTTCCGAACGTCCCGGGAGAAGAGATGCGCTACTTCACCGCTACGCTGACGCTGCTGGTCGCGCTGGCCGCGACAACGACCTGGGCCCAGATCGACGCCCGGATGCTGCGCTATCCCGACGTCTCGGAGACGCAGATCGCCTTCGTCTACGCGGGCGACATCTGGGTGGTCGCCAAGGAGGGCGGCGCGGCCCGCAGGCTGAGCTCGCCGCCCGGGGAGGAGGCCTTCCCGCGATTCTCGCCCGACGGCGCGCAGATCGCCTTCAGCGGCAACTACAACGGCAACACCGACGTCTACGTCGTCCCGACCCTGGGCGGGGCGCCGTTTCGCATCACGCACCATCCGGGTGACGACCGGGTCCTCGATTGGACGCCGGACGGCCGGGGCGTCCTCCTCGCCTCGAACCGGCGGAGCGGCCTGCCCGCCTTCCGGCAGATCTACCGCGTCGCCGTCGAGGGCGGTCAGCCGGAGCGGCTTGCCGTGCCGTACGGCGAGTTCGGCACGCTGTCGCCCGACGGGCGGCGCATCGCCTACACCCCGGAGACCCGCGGGTTCCGGACGTGGAAGCGCTATCGGGGCGGGGCGGCGCCCGAGATCTGGCTCCTCGATCTCGAGACGCTCGACGCCGAGAACGTCAGCGACAGCCCCGCCAACGACGCCCAGCCGATGTGGCACGGCGACCGGCTGTACTTCCTCTCCGATCGCGGGCCGGCCCAGCGCTACAATATCTGGGCCCACGACCTGACGACCGGCTCGAACCAGCAGGTGACCAGCTTCAGCGACTTCGACATCACGTTCCCCGCCATCGGTCCGTCGGACCTCGTCTTCCAGGCCGGGGGCCGGCTCTTTCGCATGGACCTGGCCACCGAGAGGGTCTCGGAGGTCGCGGTCGACGTCGTGACGGATCTGGCCGCCCTGGTCCCGCGCACCGCGGACGTGGCGAACCGCATCACGTCGGCGGGGATCTCGCCGACCGGCCAGCGCGCGGTGTTCGAGGCGCGGGGCGAGATCTTCACGGTCCCCGCCCGGCACGGCGCGGTTCGGAACCTGACGCACTCCTCGGGCGCCGCGGATCGATTCCCCGCCTGGTCGCCGGACGGCCGGTGGATCGCCTCGTGGAGCGACAGCGGGGGCGAGTACGAGCTGACGCTGCATCGGGCCGACGGCACCGGCGAGCCGCAGGTCGTGACCGCGCTCGGACCGGGGTTCCGCTACCGGCCGTTCTGGTCACCCGACAGCACGAAGCTCGCCTTCATCGACCACTCGCAGCGCGTCTTCATCTACGACCGCGAGACCGAGGCGCTGACCGAGGTCGACCGCGGCCTGCACATGCTGCATGGCGCGCTGGCCGGCTTCGAGCTGAGCTGGTCGCACGACAGTCGCTGGATCGCCTGGTCCCGCGGACTCGAGACCACCAACAGCGCCATCTTCCTCTTCGATACGGAGGCCGGCGAGCGGTTCTAGGTGACCTCCGGCTACAACAACGACTTCCGGCCGGTCTTCGACCCCGCCGGGAAGCACCTCTACTACTACTCGAACCGGACCCTGGCTCCGGTCTATTCCGATCTCGACGCCACCTGGGTCTATCCGAACGCCACGAACATCGTGGCGGCGACGCTGCGCGACGACGTGCCGTCCCCCCTCGCGCCTCGCAACGACGAGGAGCCCGTCGCGCCGGGCGACGACGAGGACGAGCCCGGCGAGGGCGAGTCCGGCGAAGAGGCGGCCGGAGACGCGGACGAGGCGGGGCCCGGGTCGGACGACGAGGACGACGCCGGGCCGGCGCCGCTCGACATCGACGTGGACGGCTTCGAGAGCCGGGCCGTCATCCTGCCGGTCGAGGCCGGGAACTTCGGCCGCCTGCGGGCGGTCGACGGCAAGGTCGTCTTCCACCGGCGGCCGCACGCCGGCGGCGCCGAAGACCAGCCGAGCCCCATCGTCGCCTGGGACCTCGAGGAGCGGGAGGAGCAGACCATCCTGCCCGACGGAGACAGCTACGAGATCTCGGCGGACGGCAAGAAGCTGCTCGTGTCGAACGAGCGGTCGTGGGCGATCGTCGACGTCGCGCCGGGGCAGACGCTGGACAACCGCCTGGCCACCAACGCGCTGACGATGACGCTCAACCCGCCGGCCGAGTGGCGGCAGATGTTCGACGAGGTGTGGCGCACCTATCGGGACTACTTCTACGACGACGACCTGCACGGCCTCGACTGGAACGGGCTGCGGGCGCAGTACGGCGGCCTGCTCGACCAGGCGGTCACGCGCTGGGACGTCAACTTCCTCATCGGCGAGCTCATCGGCGAGGTCAACGCGTCGCACACCTACGTCGGCGGGGGCGACACCGAGGCGCCGCGCCGGCGCGGGGTCGGCCTGCTCGGCGTCGACTGGTCGCTGGAGAACGGCGCCTTCCGCATCGCCCGCATCGTGCGGGGCGCACCCTGGGACATCGAGGACCGATCTCCCCTCGACGAGCCCGGCGTCGACGTCGACGAAGGGGACTACGTGCTCGCCGTCAACGGGAACCCCCTCGACCCGGCGCGCGACCCCTACTCGGCCTTCGAGGGACTGGCGGGCGAGACCGTCCTCCTCACCGTGAACGACCGGCCGACGGACGAGGGCGCCCGCGAGGTCGTCGTGACGACGCTCACGAGCGAGGCGACGCTCCGCATGCGCGACTGGATCGAGCGGAACCGCCTGCGCGTCGACGAGGCGTCGGGCGGCCGCATCGGCTACGTGTACGTGCCGAACACGGCCGTCCCCGGCCAGACCGAGCTGGTGCGGCAGTTCAACCACCAGCACAACAAGGACGGGCTGATCATCGACGAGCGGTGGAACGGCGGCGGTCAGTTGCCCGATCGCTTCGTCGAGCTGATGAACCGCGAGACCGTCGGCCACATCTACTTCCGGCACGGGGCGGTCGCGCGCCAGCCAACCATCACCCACCGCGGCCACAAGGCGATGCTGATCAACGGCCAGGCCGGCTCCGGCGGCGACGCGTTCCCGTGGTTCTTCCGCGAGATGGACGCCGGCGTCCTCGTCGGCGAGCGCACGTGGGGCGGCCTCATCGGCCCCGCCTCGGGACACCAGCTCATCGACGGCGGCTTCTACACGGCGCCGCCCGGGCGGCTCTACCGCAACGACGGGCAGTGGTTCGCCGAGGGCCACGGCGTCGAGCCGGACATCCCGGTGACGGACCACCCGGGGGAGCTGGCCAAGGGGAACGACCCGCAGCTCGACGCCGCGGTCGCGGAGCTCATGCGACGGATCGAGGAGAATCCCCCGGCGCTACCCGCGCCGCCGGGTGATGAGCGCCGGATCGCCACGGGTTCGGACGGCGGGGACGGGGACCGCTGACGTTGCGAGGAGGTCCCCGTGGGCGCTCGCGTTGTGTTACGATTCGCATGACAGTCGGCGGATCCCGACATGCGGTCCACGCCCCCGCTGGCGCGGGCCCGGTTCCTCCGCGAGTGGGAGGGACGGTCGCTGGCCGCGCTGCTCGCGTATACGCGCCTCACGATGCCGGAGGACAACCCGGGCTCCCTCACCGACGCCGAGTACGTCGACGTAATCGCCTACATGCTCTCGGTCAGCCGGATGCCGGCCGGCGACGACGAGCTCCCGACCGACGCACGCGAGCTCGCCCGTGTGGCGATCGGGCGGGAACGGTAGGCTCCGCAAGACGTTGCCCGGCTGACGCGGCCGTGCGATGCGGCGGGTGTCGGGCTTGACTTGGCCTGCCGCCCGGCAGATCCTCACGACGAATCCCCTCGATGTCCAAGGAGCAGGAGATGGTGCTTTCCAGGATGCGTGGCGCGAGTCGACCTCGGGCCCGGCTGTTCGCCGCGGCGCTGTGCGCGGCGGTCGTGGTCCTGACCGGGACCGGCATCAAGGCCGAGGTGCCGGGTACCGCGACCCTGTCGGGCACGGTGACCGCCTCCGAGACGTTCACGGCCGCGCAGGTGTACGCCCGCAACGTCGACCGGGACATGGTCTACATGGTGTACACGAACGGCGGGCGCTACCGGGCCGTCGCGCTCTTCCCCGGCACCTACGAGGTGAGCGCCAGCACGAAGCACCTCGAGTCGGATGTCCGGACCATGACGGTGAGCGCCGGCGACGCGGCCGAAGTCGATCTGACGCTGGGCCCGCTCTCCGGCGACGCGCCTCCGCTCGTCATCCCGGCCGGGCGGACCGCGATGGAGAGCGGCCGGTCCGGCGAGTTCGAGTACGCCAGCTACGACGAGATCTACCCGCCGGGGCCGGGCCGGGAGGTCGCCGAGCAGGTCTGCATGGCGTGCCACGGCGAGAACTTCTTCCCGACGCGGCCGGGCACGGAACGGCAGTGGATGTCGTGGATCGACCACATGGTCGGCAGCACCCTCGGGGAGCAGGACCCGACCCGCTACGCGCAGGGGCTGCTCTCGTTCCGGGCGTCGACGTTCCGCTTCGGCCGGCAGGACCGGGACGACCTGCTGGCGTACGTCGTCGAGAACTTCGGGCCCGACAGCAAGCGCCGGCGCGTGGCCATCGAGCAGCAGACGCCGGTCGACGAGGAGGCCCTCGGCAAGGCGATGTACATCGAGTACTACCTGGCCAAGGACGGCCCCGGCGAGGGCGTCAACGCCGAGCCGTGGGCCCGCGACCGGGTCGCCCGCTACGGCCAGGACCCGCGCTTCGACGCCGACGGCAACGTCTGGCTGGTGGACCGCGGCGTTCCCCACCGGCTGGTCAAGCTCGATCCCCGCACCGGCGAGCAGAAGGAGTACCTCTATCCCGATCCGCGGAACGGCAACCACGAGATCCTGATCGATCGGTCCGGCCTGATCTGGCTGCCCGAGCACCGCGGCCGCACGGGCGCGGCGGAGAAGCGGCTCCTGGGCTTCAACCCCGAAACGGAGGAGTACGAGCACCTGATTCCGATGGACCCCGACGACGTGGTGCGCAATCCGACGAAGTTCATGCAGTCGCTGGCCATGGACTCGAAGGGCAACATCTACGTCGGCTGGATCATGGGCGGGGCGCTCAGCAAGTGGGACCGCGCCACCGGCGAGGTGTCGGTGTTCCGCATCCCGACCCCGCACGCCATCCCCTACGGGGTGGTGGCCGACCGCAACGACAACATCTGGATCGCGCTCTGGAGCGGCGGCAAGATCGTCAAGTTCGACACATCCAACAACTCGTGGACCGAGTTCACCGCGCCCACCTACCCGGGGCACACGCGGCGGCTGAACGTCGACTCCCAGAACAACATCTGGTGGGGCATCTACTCGGCCGGCAAGCGGCCCGGCAAGCTGGTCAAGCTCGACCAGTCGACGGGCAAGATGAGCGAGTTCACCATCCCGCAGCAGAACGCCGAGCCCTACGACGTCGCCGCCGACCCCTGGGACAACATCTGGGCCCCCGACGTCGGCCAGCGGACCGACGGCGACTACGGCGCCACGCTCTGGAGGTTCGACCCGCGCACCGAGGAGTTCACGTTCTATCCCAAGCCGCAGCGGCACGCCGACTCGCCCAAGATCCAGATCACGCGCGACGGCGCCGTCTGGTACTCGCCGCGCGGCAGCCGCGAGGCGCCCGCGTTCGGGGTGCTCTATCCGGACATGGACGAGATCGACGACCTCGGGGCCTACTACACCTACGGGCCGCCCGGGTATCCGTTCCCGGCCCCGGCTCCCGCCACGTCGTCCGGCGGGAACTGAGAGGGGACACCGGCGCGGTCGAGGGGCGTTCGCGGGCAGACCGGGGCGCGTGGCCGGCGGCAGCGATCGGATTGCGATGTCGTCATGAGCGATTCGCAGATCCAGGCGCTGCTGCGGGAGCCTCTGGTGAAGTGGCCCGAAGCGTCCGCGGTCGCGGTGCGAGAGATCGTCGAATCCGCGCCTGGGGTGGGGGCGGCAGTTCTGTCGGTCGTAGTGGACGCCGCGAGTCTGGACCGAAGTGACCTCACGGAGCAGGTTATCGAGACGTTGTCGGAAGCCGTCTCCGGCACCTACCCCGCCTGGCTGCCGGAGGCGGAGCACCTGACCGGGCCGGGTGGCGCCGGGCTGGCGGCGTTGCACGCGATCTGCGAGCGCCTGGCCGGCAGCAGCGATCTGTTCGGTCCGTTCCTCCTCGCTGCCGCGGAGGCGTCGCTCTGCCGCCGGCCGATCGGAGCGGCGGAGTTCCCGCAGGAGACGGTGGTCCGCCAGGCCCGAAAGCTGATCCTCCGCGCCTACTCGCACGGGTGTCTCGTCGTCATGGTCGAGCTGGCCGGCACCTGGAACAGCGCGCAGATCGAGGTCGCCGAAGCGAACGCCCTCTGGCTCGCCGGGCCCGGGGAACTGACCGTATGGTTCTTCGGCACGCCGACCGCCAGGTTCACGCGAGTGCCCCGCGCTTCTTTCCGCGACCGCATGCCGGTGGCGGATCCGCCGGCCACGCCCCGCCCTCCTTACCTGACGCCGCTGCGGGGCCGGCCCAATGCCTTCAGCAGGGCGGAGCAGCACCTCGAGGCCCATCTCGCGAAGTCGCCGTGGGCAACGGGTCGCGCCTGGAACGACACCTGGTCGCCGGGGATCCTGGCCAACTCCATCCGGGTCGACATCATGTGGGCGCGGGAGAGGTGCGTCGTCGAGCTCGACGGGCCCGACCACCTGGACACGGACAAGTACGCAGCGGACCGTGCGCGCGATCGCGCGCTGCAACGGGCCGGCTTCCTGGTTCTGCGCTACACGAACGACGAGGTGCTCGGCGACGTGGCGCGCGTTCTCGACGAGATCGAACGATTCCTGGAGGAACGGCGGCGGCCCCCGGCACGGGAGACGTGACGATGGCGTATGGAATTCCGGAACGCGCGGTGATGATCGCGCTGATGGCCCTGAACAAGGAAACGCCGAACTCGGAGCTGCAGGGTCGCTATGGACTCAGCGTGAGGAAGCCGACGCGGGAGAAGCTCAATCGCGATGGCCTCGTCCTGAGCCGCAGGCTGAAAGCCGGAAAGGGCTACGCCCACGAGTTGACGGACGCCGGCTGGGCCTGGGTCGTCGCCGAGCTCGACGAGAAGGTGCCGGCCCGGGCGGGATCGGCCGGCGGCGCGCTGTACGCGCTCCTCAACGGGTTGAAGGTCGCGCTCGACGCGCGGGGAATGCTGATCCAGGAACTGTTCGCTGCCACCTCTTCCGCCATGCCGGAACCCTCCGGATCGCTCCGCGATCGTATCCGGGAGGCCTACCGCAACCTTGCACCCCGACCGTGGGACTGGGTGGAGTTGCGGGATCTCCGGGCGAGCCTCGGTGATTGGCCGCGCGGTGAGGTGGACGAAGCGCTCATCCGCATGTTCCGCGCGAAGGAAGTCAATCTCACGCTGCACGAGGACCGCGGCCGGCTCACGCAGGCCGACCGGGACGCGGCGCTTCGGCTCGGCGTGGACGACATGCACCTGATCAGCATGGAGTGAGCGCCGTGGAACGAGAGCTGGAAGCACTCGGGCAGGTCGCATTCCGTACTGCGTATGCCGGCAACGACATCTGGCGCGACGATGTCATCCACGTCGACGGCATTCATTCCTCGGCGTTCAGCCGGGTGCTGGACACGCTCGCCCGGCTGCGCAGCGGCGCGCGGGTCAACAACATCGTCATCGAGGGCCGACCGGGGATCGGCAAGTCGCACTTCCTGGGACGCATCCGTCACGCGGTGATCGACCAGGGGCAGATCTTCGTCCTCTTTCAGCCGAGCACCGCGCGCCAGTTCTGGGACAGCCTGGCGCTGGCCTACGTGGACGCGTTGCATCGCGAAGGCGGCGAGCACGGGACCCAGTTGCGTCGGGTCCTCCACGGACTGGGCAAGGCGATTGGGCTGCAACGACCGGACATCGAGGACCTGGTGGCGGGGACCTTCAACCTCGCGCACCTGAAGGTCGTGCGCCGGCGCCTGCAGGCGCATCTCGGTCGCCAGCCCAGGGATCGCACCGCCCTGGACATCGGGCTCGCGCTCATCCTGACCAACAGCGAGGACCTCGCCCACCAGGACGTCGGCTCCAGGGGCTGGACATAGACGCCGAGGAGGCACGCGCGCATTCCATCCGCGCAAGCCACATTCCGTGCCGCGAGGTCGTCAGCGCGTTCGACCTGCTCATGCACGCCGCCGGGTATACCACGCTGGTGGCGGTCGATCAGCTCGACGGACTGGTCGCGCTCGGACGGTCTCTGGCCGGGGCCGAGGAACAGTTGCTCCTCGATCAGATGGCAACCGGGCTCATGGACCTGGCGGAGGACGTGCAGCACTCGCTGATCGTAGTGTCGTGCCTGACCGAGAGCTGGAAGCTGATCCGTGAGCAGGCCGTGGCGTCCGCGCACGCCCGGTATCCGAGCGAGGTACAGCTCCGCACCATCCCCTCCGCGGAGGTTGGGGAGGCGCTCATCGCCGCCTACCTCCGGGCCGCCTACACCAGCGCCGGCTTCACCCCGGAGTATGCGACCTGGCCGGTGCGGCCCACCGCGTTCGCCGACGCGGACCTGTACTCGCCGCGAAGCCTGATCAACATCGTTCAGGACCCACTGTGCGCGCTGTCGGGAGAACGGTCGCGTCACCGAGCTGAAGCAGCTACCGAAGCAGTCCGAAGGACCGGAGCCAGGGACGCACGAAGGCCGGCAGGGTGTGGACCGTACGACAACCGACCCGCCGCCTGACCCCGATCTCGATCGGCGGTTCAGCGAGTTGGTTCGCGAGGCGGACGTCGCTGACGCCCTCGACGAGAAGAGCGTGGACGGCAGCCTGCCCGCGCTGCTGCGCGCCGGCCTGACCGCGTTTGCGAAGGAGAACGCCGAGGCGGACGGCTACTCGGTGGATCCGCCACTGGGGAGAAACCCCTCGCTGCATGCTCGCCTGCGGCAGATAGTGGACGTGGACACGGATGACGAAGTGCACTGGTCGTTCCGAGCCGTCCTGAACGACAACGCGGTGGCGGCACTGCACAGGCTGCGGGCGGCCATGACAGCGTCGGGGCTGGAGCTCCCGGGTGAGCGGAGGCGTCTCTACATCCTGCGCAATGCGACATGGTCCCGGGGCCCCAGGACACAGCAGGCGCTCGACGGGCTCAAGGCGCACGGCGGCACCGTGGTAAGTCTGCCGGAGGATGACCTCAAGGTGTTCCGGGCCTTGCGGCAGCTTCTCGACGAGCAGCCCGAGGGGCTGGCCACGTGGCTCCGGGCGCGTCGTCACGCGAGCGAAACAGCGCTGCTCGCGCCCTTGTGTCCGGACTCCGCGAAGGACGCCGCACCGTCCGCTGACACCGCACCACCCGGGGATGTCGCACCGCCCAACGCCGCTCCATCCTCCGGAGCTGCTTCGCCATCCGGCGCTGCCGTACCTTCCGACGCCGCTCCACCGTCCAGCGCCGCAACACCGCCCAAGGGCAGTGCTGCTTACGAGGAGGCCGACGAGGACTCCATCCCGATCGGCGTCGCGGAAGGCACGGGTCGACCGGTAGCCTTGCCCCTCGAGGACCTGCGGCGCCACGCGGTGATCTTCGCCGGCTCCGGCTCCGGCAAGACCGTTCTCATCCGCCGGCTCATCGAGGAGTGCGCGCTACGAGGCGTCTCGACCATCGTCCTCGATCCGAACAACGACCTCGCGCGACTCGCGCTGCCCTGGCCCGAACCTCCTGCGGGCTGGATCGACGGAGACGCGGAGAAGGCGGCAACCTACCTTCGCGACACCGAGGTCGTCGTGTGGACGCCGCGCCTGACGACGGGGCGCCCGCTCTCGTTCGCACCGCTGGCCGGGCTGCGCGACGTGGCGGATGACCCCGACGAGTTCGAGATCGCGCTCGACAGCGCCGTCGCGTCGCTCGTTCCGCGCTCGGGCCTGCCCACGTCCGGCGCACGGCTCAGCCAGGGCCGAGCCGTGCTGAAGGAGGCTCTGGCGGCCTACGTGCGGGGGGGCGGCGCGGACCTCCCGGGCTTCCTCGGCTACCTGTCGACATTGCCGGCAGGTGTCAGTCAGCTCGCGAGCGGCACAAAGCTCGCGGCGGACGTCGCGCAGACGCTGCTCGCCGAGACCGTGAACGACCCCATGCTGGGCGGAGCCGGCGAGGCCGTCGATCCGTCGGTCCTGCTCCAGGCGGCGCGCGGCAAGCGGGCCCGCATCTCGGTGATCAGTCTCGTCGGGCTGCCGAACGACGAGCAGCGGCAGCACTTCGTCAATCAACTGCAGATGGCGCTCTTCGCCTGGGTCAAGCAGCACCCGGCCGGCGACCGGCCGCTGGGCGGCCTGTTCGTCATGGACGAAGCGCAGACCTTCGCGCCTTCAGGGGGCCGGACAGCCACCACGGACAGCACGCTCGCTCTTGCCTCCCAGGCCCGGAAGTACGGCCTCGGCCTGGTCTTCGCCACGCAGGCGCCGAAGGGGCTCCACAACCGCATTCCGGGCAACGCGACGACGCAGTTCTTCGGCCTGCTCAACGCGCCCGCGCAGATTGCGGCCGCTCAGGAAATGGCCGCGCAGAAGGGCGGCGACGCGCGGGGCATCGCTCGCCTGCGGCCCGGGGAGTTCTTTGCGGCCAGCGATGCAGTGGCGTTCCAGCGGGTGCGCAGCCCAATGTGCCTGAGCCACCATCCGCGGAGCCCGCTGACGCAGGAAGAGGTCCTCGAGCTGGCGCGCGTCCCATAGCGGGTTGCGCTGCCGCAGGAGTCGACGGATGATGTGACGTGTATATCAACGGGAGCGACCTGCTTCGCCACTTCGCGAGGGTGCGTCGCGCCGCGCTGGCAGGGGAAACGGTGGTCATCGCCACTCGGGACGGCAATCTCGTGCTGACGGCTCAGTCGCAGGTTGGCGATCCAGGGCGCGGGCCTGAACGGGACGCGACCGTTCGTTCCGATGCCGATCTCGACACGGCGGTGCGAGCGCGAGAGGCCGTCACCGCGAGCGGCGCCCCACGTCGCTTCGTATCCCGCGCAGCGATCATCGATGCGGCCCGCAGCGCGCCCCGGATCGATGCGGACCGGTTCCGCGCCGACCTCGACGCCCTGATCGACCCGTGCGTCGATGGATAGTCATGGGCGCCGGACACGTCCGTCTCGATCGAATCGCTTCGGTGCCGGAGTCACGACAGGCCGGGGTCCAATCGGTCCGTTCCCAACAAGAGCGCTACGCCGCGCAGGACGTCGCGGATCCTGTTGCCGTCCAAGTCGCCGATCCGTTCCTGGAGTTGCTGCCGGTCGACGGTCCGGAGCTGTGAGACGTTCACGACGCTCCGGCGCGGAAGTCCGCCCTCGCCCTTGCGCAGACCGACGTTGCCGGGCATGCCTGCGAGGCTCTGGTTCGACGTGATCGCCGCCACGACCACCGTGGACATAGCGCTCTCATTGAAGCGATCATGCTGGACGACCACCGCTGGGCGACGACCGGCTGGCGTGGAGCCTTCTGGCTTGCCGAAGTGCAGCCAGTAGATGGCTCCCTGACGGATCACCAGCGCTCGTCACCCCAGTCCGTGCCGGCCGCATCCAACTCGGCCGCCGTTCGGAGCTGTTCCCGACGCAGTTCCGGATCCGCGAACAGCTCGTTCAGACGTCGGGTAACGTCGGTGCCGGTGCGATCCGCAAGATCGTCTGCGACAGCCTCCCGAGCCACCGCGGCCGTTTGACCCTGTGGGGCACTGGTCGCGAGCAACGAGCGCAACTCGGACTCCAACATGTCCATGAGCCAGCGCGCGAACGCATCCTGTTCGTTGTCTGGAAGCCGGGCCACCCTCGCGAACGCCTTCGCCAGCAGCTCCGTCACGTCGCGAAACCTCCTGGGAAGATTGTAGCTTGCCTGACGGGGCCTGGGGTTCCCGCCCGTCGCCTCCCCCGCGAGAGTCCGGACGGGGTAGCCTAGGCGGAAGTCGGTTCCTCGCCTTCCGGGAGGAAGTTTGGCATGCATGGATTGACGACGACGCGTGAACGATGGCGCCGGAAGTCGGCGGAAGCGGCGGCGGCAGCGGCGGTGATCCTACTGATGGCGGGAATCGCCGTCGCGCAACCCGAGGCCGGCTCCTCGGATCGCTTCCGGATCGAGGAGGCGACCATCGAGGGGATTCAGCAGGCGCTCCGGAGCGGCCGAATCAGTTGCCAGGGCGTGGTGCAGGCCTACGTCGACCGGGCCCGGGCCTACAACGGCGCGTGCACGCAGCTCGTCACCCTCGACGGCGCGCCGGTGGCGCCCGCGAGCGGCCCGGTCCGCGCCGGCGCGCCGGTGCGCTTCCCTGCCTCCACCGTCCCGGTCACGAGCATCCTTCCGGACTTCGACCGCTACGCCGGCCCGCCGCTGGACCTGGGGCGCATGGAGCCCACGCTCTCCGACCCCGCCGTGCAGGCACAGTACGGCATGGTGGCCGGCGTCCCGAACGCGGGGCAGGTGAACGCGCTCAGCACGCTCAACCTGCGCGGCGAGCGGTCGGCGACCTGCCAGGGCGCCTGCGACGCGCATCCCTCGACGGGGGCGCTGCCCGCGGATTGCCCTGCCGCCTGCGAGGCGTTCCGGCAGCATCCCGACGCCCTCGAGCGGGCGGTCGAGCTGGACGCGCGGTACGGCTCCGACCCCGATCTGGCCGCGCTCCCGATGTACTGCGTTCCCCTGGCCTTCAAGGACGTCTTCGACACGAAGGACATGCGGACCACGACGGCGGCCGACATCGACTTCGCCATGGACGCTCCCCCTGCCGACGCAACCGTCGTCGAACGATTGCGGCAGAAGGGTGCCGTCATCTACGCCAAGGCGAACGCGACCGAGTTCAACGGCGGCATCGGCAATCCCGGCGGGCCGGCCACCGCGACCGCCCGCTACCTGGGCTACGCGGAACGGAGCACGTGGGGCGGGCAGGCCTGCAACCCCTACGACACCGAGCGCTCGCCGCGGGGCTCGAGCTCCGGGTCGGGCGTCGCCGTGTCGGCGAACCTCGCCGCCTGCGCCTTCTGCGAGCAGACGGGGGGTTCGTGCAAGGGTCCGGCGTCGCGGAACGGCGTGGTGAGCCTGCTCACGACCAAGGGGCTGATCCCGTACGGCGGAGCCGTCGGATCGAACCCGCTGGTGGACCGGGCGGGCATCAACTGCCGCTTCGTCCGGGACACGGCCCTCGTGCTGGACGCCCTCCGGGACCCGGAGCTGGGGTACTTCGATCCCCGGGACATCTACACCGCCGTTCCGGAAGCCCTGGTCTCCAATGAACCCTACGCCAGCTACGTGGTCGGGGAGGCTCCCGCCGACGAGGGCGGCGCGGGCGAACCACTGCTGGCCGGCATGCGCATCGGCATCGTCCGCGAGTACATGGTCGAGCACACGCCGAACGACGCGGCGATCAGCGATCGGATCGACGACGAGATCGAGACCGTGCTCCGGGATCGGCTCGGGGCCAGCCTCGTCGAATCTGTCGATCCGCTGTACCCCGACGACCCCGATGTCGAGAACATGGCCTACACGTTCCAGGACGCTCTGGCCGAGATCCTGCCGATCCACATGCCGGAGTACCTCGCCACGACGACCGCCGACGGCAGCCTGGAGTTCGCGGTGGCGGGCCACGACGTGACGTCGAAGCGCTACCTGGTCCGGCTGGCGGAGGGCGACGCGCCGCTGGCGCCCAACCTGAACCTCCGGCGCGTGACGCTCTCGCCCCCGACACGGAGCTTCGCCTTCCACATCGATCAGTACCTGGCCCGGCGCGGCGACGAGCGGGTCACCGACATGGCCAGCCTCGACGCCAACACGAAGTACTTCTCCGCCGCCGCGGAGGCCGGCTCGGCGAACTGGGCCGCGCTCGACGACGTCGGTTCGGAGGGCAACACCGAGCGGATGCGCATGCGCGCGGTGATGCAGCTCGTGCTGGCCAAGGTGATGCGCGAGAACCGCCTCGACGTCCTCGTGAACCCCGAGAACACGACGCCTCACCAGAAGGTCGGCGGGCCGAGCGAGCCCGCCGTCGCCGGCCGCGGCGCGGCAGGGGCGACCCAGACCATCACCGCGCTCATCGGAGCCCCCGAGATCGTCGTCCCGGCCGGGTTCAACGACCTGGTCTACGAACCCCGGTACGTCCTGAACGCCGCTGGCGACCGTTACGACGCCGTCACCGGCGACGAGCGGTCGCGGCTGGAGACGCCGCTGCCGATCAGCCTCATGTTCTGGGCCGGCCCGGGCGACGAGGCGGCGGTGCTGCGAGCGGCCTCCGCCTACGAGGCGGCGACCCGACACCGGATACCGCCTCCCGACTTCGGCCCGCTTCCGGACGAGCCGTAGACCGTTCGACCGGCACGGCGCGCACTCGCGGCCCTTGCCCACCGGAGCGCGTGCTTCGCGAGTCCGGCGAGCTGGTTGCCGGCAGCGCTCTGCTCGCACGGGCGCGGGCCCGTACGTCACGCGTTGCTGGCGGATAGAATCGATGGGGACGTCCCCGGTATCCGAACCGCCCGAACCATGACCAACCTTCTCTCCTTTCTGTTCGTCCTCGGCGTTCTCGTCTTCGTGCACGAGCTGGGCCATTTCCTGGCGGCTCGCCGGCTGGGGGTGCGGGTGCTGACCTTCTCGCTCGGCTTCGGCCCGAAGATCCTCAAGGCCAGGCGCGGCGATACGGACTACTGCGTCAGCGCTATCCCGCTCGGCGGCTACGTGTCGATGGCAGGCATGAGCCCGGAGGAGGCGCGCGGCGCGTCCGACGAGTTCCTGTCGAAGACCAAGTGGGAGCGCTTCCAGGTGCTGGCGGCCGGACCGGCGATGAACGTCGTCCTGGCGATCCTGCTGATGTGGGCCGTGCTCTACCAGGGAGCCCCGGTGCCCGTTGACGGTGCGGCAATGCACCCGCAGGTCCGCGACGTGGCACCCGGCGACCCGGCCGACCTCGGCGGCATCGAGGCCGGCGACGTGATTGTCGCGATCGACGGGGAGTCGGTATCGCAGGAGGACCTCCTGGCCCGCATCGGCCGCAGCGCGGGACGCCGCTGTCGCTGACCGTGCGCCGCGACGGGCGGACGGAGGAAGTGCTCGTGACGCCCGTCGAGCGGGAGGATCGGGCCGTCATCGGCGTCGGCCTCTGGCCAACCGAGATGCGCGTCGTCGAGCCCGGCCTCGTCGAGGCGTTCCGGATGAGCCTCGCGCGCAACTACGAGTGGTCCGGGCTGATCTTCCGGACGCTGGGGGACTGCTCACCGCGGAGACGTCGCCCCGGCAGCTCGTCGGCCCCATCGGCATCGCGCAGTTGTCCGGCGCGGCGTCCCAGGCGGGGTGGCTGCAGCTCTTCACCCTGATGGCGATGATCTCCCTGAACCTCGGCATCCTGAACCTGCTGCCGATACCCGTCCTCGACGGCGGGCACATCCTCGTCCTGGGGATGGAGGGCGTCGCACGCCGCGACTTCAGCGCCCGCGTCAAGGAGCGGATGCTGCAGACCGGCTACGTAGCCCTGCTGGTGCTGATGGGCACCGTGATCTACATGGACCTGACGCGCGTCCTGTGATCCCACCGGCGGAGCACGTCTCGGGCTCCGGGTCGCGGAACCGCAATCGACCACGGAGCGGCCACCACGGAGGGTCCAATGGAAGCAACCAAGAGACGATCGAGCCTGGCCGGCGTCGTCGTGCTGGCGAGCGTCGTCGCCGCGCCGCTGCTCGGACAGACTGTTCGCTCCCCGGGCTTCCAGCCGGGCTCGGTGCCAGCCGCCGGCGGACAGCGGGTGACGCAGGCGGCTGTCGAGCGGTGGAAACAGGAGCTGACGAACTGGGGCCGGTGGGGCGCCGACGACGAGAGAGGCACCCTGAACCTCATCACGCCGGCGAAGCGAAGGCACGCTGCCACCCTCGTGCGGGAGGGCATCTCCGTCTCGCTCGCGCGCGACGCCGAGACCGAGACGACCATCGACGGCCCGCGGCCGTATCAGGTCACGCCGCTCGGGATCACCGCCGACGACATCCGGGTTTCGTACCACGGGTTCATCCACACGCACCTCGACTTCCTGAACCACAACTTCATCGGCGAGGGCGTGACCTACAACGGCTACCGGCCGGACCCGGCCGAGGTCGCGGCGCGGGGCGGCCACGCCAGGAACACCGTGCACAACGCCAAGTCGGGCATCGTCACCCGGGGCGTGCTGATCGACATGGCGCGGTTCCGCAACGTGCCCTACCTGGAGCCGGGCACGCCGATCCACATAGAGGACATCGAAGCTTGGGAGGCGACGACGGGCGTGACCGTCTCCGCCGGCGACGTGGTGGTCGTCCGCACGGGCCGCTGGGCCCGGCGTGCCGAGGTCGGCCCCTGGGACGTGGCCAATGCGGCGGCCGGGCTGCACGCGTCGGTCATTCCGTGGCTCAGGGAGCGGGACATTGCGATCCTGGGCGGCGAGGCGGCTCAGGACATGGCGCCGGCCGACGCCGATCCGGCCGTCACGATGGCGGACGACCTCGGTCCCCGGCCGCTCCACCGCTTCGCGCTCATCTACCTGGGGATGCCGCTGTTCGACAACCTGGACCTCGAGGCCGTGGGCGAGGTGGCCGCCTCGCTGAACCGCTACGAGTTCCTGCTGACGGCGGCGCCGCTGCCCACGCGCGGCACCGGGTCGCCGATCAATCCGATCGCCACGTTCTGACTCATCGACTCGGCACGTCGCAGCGAGACGCGCCGCGGGATCAGGCGGGTGGAAGCGCGCGCGGTGTCAGGACGTCGACGGCCTTCGTCCAGCCGTCCATCGCGCCCTCCAGCTTCGCCATCCGTTCGCGGAGATCCGCCATGTCACGGTGCAGGCTGAAGTGAGACGCGACAACCGTCGCGCCCACCGTCAGAACAGCGACGCCAACGCCGATGATTGCCCAGAACTCGGGGGTCATGGTTCAGGGCTCGCCCTGTGTGACAGCGAGCACGACGCGCGCAGGGTCGTTCTCACGGCAAGTGTCATTCCGTTGACGATCGTCCGGAGCGCCGTTCAGCCGGCGGCCGTGACACAGGCCGCAGGCGCCAGTGTACGCGGCCCGGCCCCGCCCCGCCTGCGCTTCGGTGTAGACCCCGTCCCAGACCGATGCCAAGCCTCCCGCGTCCGCGGACCCCTCGAGCACCGCGGCCACCTCGCCGACCGTCACGTTCCCGAAGTCGTTCGTCCAGGCGTTGCGGACGTAGTTGGCCAGCGACGCCGTCTGCGCCTCCGTCAGGGCCGGGAACGGAGGCATGTTGGCCGCGCCCTGGCGGATGAAGCGGACGGTCCGGGCCGTGATTGCTAGTGTCCAACGCCTGAAGTTCTTGACCAGTAGAATCGGCTCGTGGTACGGTCGGCCCGGAAGCGAGGAGGGCCGTGCCGAACCATTACACACGAGAGGTCCCGGAGGTCTCGGACGCACAGCGCGAGGAACTGGAGGGTTGGCTGCGCCGGCGCAATACCGCGCAGGCTCTGGCCCTGAGGGCACGCATCGTGCTGCAGAGCGCCGCGGGACGGAGCGACCAGGTCGTGGCGCAGGCTCTGGGCACGACGCGGGCCACGGTCGGCAAGTGGCGGCGGCGGTTCCTGCGCAACGGCTGCGACGGCTTGCTGGACGAACCACGGCCGGGCGCGCCGCGCCGGGTGTCGGACGAGGACGTCGAACGGGTCGTGGTCCGGACGCTGGAGACGACCCCACGGGGGGCGACGCATTGGAGCCGGGAGTCGATGGCCCGAGCCTGCGGGCTGAGCGCTTCGACCGTCGGCCGCGTGTGGCGCGCGTTCGCGCTCAAGCCCCATCGCAGCGAGACCTTCAAGCTGTCGCGAGACCCGTTGTTCATCGAGAAAGTGCGCGATATCGTGGGGCTGTACCTGCATCCGCCGGAGCGAGCGGTGGTGCTGTGTGTGGATGAGAAGTCGCAGATCCAGGCGTTGAACCGTACCCAGCCGGTGTTGCCGATGCGTCCGGGAGCACCGGAGCAGCGGACACACGACTATCGACGGCACGGCACGACCTCGTTGTTCGCGGCCCTGAACACCGCCACCGGCGAGGTGATCGGCAGGTGCTTTCGGAAGCACCGCTCGGTGGAGTTCAAGCGCTTCCTCGCCGTGATCGACAAGGCGGTGCCGCCCGACCTCGACATCCACCTGGTGCTGGACAACTACGGCACGCACAAGACGGCGATGATCCACGACTGGCTGGCACGGCGTCCTCGGTATCACCTGCACTTCACGCCCACGAGCGCATCGTGGCTCAACCAGGTAGAGCGTTGGTTCGCCGAGATCACCCGGCAGCAGATCCGGCGTGGAACCCATCGCAGCACCCAAGCACTCGAGGCGGCGATCAAGGAGTACCTGGCGGTCTACAACGAAGACCCCAAGCCCTTCGTCTGGACGAAGACCGCCGAGCAGATCCTGGAATCCCTGAAGCGTTACTGCTCACGTATTTCTGACGGTGCACACTAGGCGCTCGTTGTCCCGCAGGGCCGGGAAGGCCGGCGGGCGCCCCTCTCCGTCGACTCCATGGCACAGGGCGCAGTGTTCCTCGTAGAGCTGCCGTCCCCGTTCGGCGAGCGCCGCGTCGCTGGGTTGCGCAGCGGCGGCGACAGGGGCGACGAGACATGCCAGGAGCGCTTGGAGAAGGCCCCGCCGCACTCGAACCCCGAAGCTCGCGCCTTCGCCGAAGCCTTGGAGGGGCGGGCCCGTGCGCCGCCCCGGCGTCGGACGATTACGACCAGATGTCGGCATCCGTGAGCTCCCGAACCCGCGCCAGCTCCGCCCGAATCGTCGTGTCGGCCTTCAACTCTCCGTCGAAGCGGAAGGGCTCGCAGCCCCTTCCGGACACGAACAGCCTGTACTCGCCCGCCGGGACCCGCAACTCCGCCACCCCGCGTCGGTCGGTGACGGCCCGGTAGGGATGCGCAACCACTCTGGCCCCCGCGACCGGGTTGCGGCTCTCCGCGTCCACGGCGACGACCGTCACGACGCACGCGGGCGGCGATACGACGCGCACGCCGAAGCGCGCGGTGCCGTCGGTGTGCGCCACCGCCGGAACATCCATCTCGCCGTCGCCCGTCGGCAGCGCGTCGCGGGTCGCGGCAACGCCCGTCGGCAGCGCGTCGCGGGTCGCGGCAACGCCCGTCGGCAACGCGTCGCGGGTCGCGGCCTTGCCCGTCGCGGCCTTGCCTATCGCGGCCTTGCCCCTCGCGGCCTTGCCCATCGCGGCGTCGCCTGGCGGCGCGGCGTCGCCCGGCAACGCGGCGTCGTCCGGCAGCGCGGCGTCGCCCGGCAGCAGCGTATCCTTCGCCAGCACCGCCGCTCCCCAGGTGTAGAGACCCTCGGCGTCGGGGGCGGTGAGGGCGACCTGGGCGTGGTAGAGCGCGTCGGTGCCCGGCCACGGGTCGTTGCCGAGGGCCGCGGTCTCCCGCTGCTCTCCCTCGTGGTCGCGCACCTCCACCCGCCAGCCGTCGGGCCGGCACCCGGCCGAGCAGGCAACTCCGACCCGGATCGTGAAGCGCCTCCCGCGCTCGACGGCGGCCGGCGCGCCCCAGGCGACGACGCGCGCGACGTGCGGGCTGCTGGCGCCGGCAGCCGCTTCGGCTGGCGCCGCCTCGACGTCGCCGCCGGCTACTTCGGCGTCGCCGCCCGCTACCTCGGCCTCACCGCCCGCCACCTCGGCCTCGGCGCGGCCCGCGTCCGCCGCTAGCCCGGCATCGTCCTGGGGCTCCATGGCCGCGTGGCTATCCCTCGTCGGACGGCTTGCCGGCCGCATGCGTGCCGGCGATGTAACCGTGGACGTGGCCCTTGCCCAGGCCGTGCTTGTTGAATCCGCCCACGGCCTCGCCTCCTGCATAGAGGCCCGAAATGACCTCCCCCTGCATGTCCACGACCTGCTGGCGGCCGTTGACCCGCAGGCCGCCGTAGGAGTCGTGCCAGACCACCAGGATGGACAGCGCGTAGAACGGCGGCCGGTCGATGCGGTACAGCGGTGCGTCCGCCTCGCGCTCGAACTCGGGGTCCGCTCCTGCGTCCACGTAGCCGTTCCACTTCGCGACCGTCTCGGCGAGGTAGCGGAGCGGGACCCGCTGGTGCTTGTGGCCGGCGGCGATCTTCTCGGCCAGCTCCTCGATGGTGTCGGCCTTGAAGAAGTAGCCGTTGTCGGCCACGTAGGGGTAGTAGAGCTCCCAGCCGGTGCGTTCGACCGCCGCCTCGTCGAAGATGGCCCACAGCGGTCCCGAGTGGTAGTCGGGGGCCTTCGAACCCTCGTTCATCGCCAGCGCGGCGTCGAGGCCGTGGTCGTAGTCGTACATCTGCCGGACCCATTCCTTCCGGCAGTTGCGCCAGTCGCGGGGCTTGTGGTCGAGCCCCTGGCCGGGGGAGCCGCCGTCGCCGGGATACCGGTTGCCGGGCGGACGCGCGGGCAGGCGGACCTCGTTGAAGAACCGCTTCCCGACCTGGTTCACGGCGATGAACTCCTCGAAGCCCGCGCTGCCGACGTTGACCCCGGCCGAACCGCGGAAGGCGAACGTCGGGTGCCCGGGCATCATCGTAGTGTAGGCGTCCGGGGTGCCGAGGCGGGTCGAGATGTGGAAGGTCGTCGGATACGACAGGTTCTGCTGCATCCCGGCAAGGTTCGCGCCCACCCGCAGGCCGGCGACCAGCGCGCTGGCGTCCTGGCCGTGGGGGCCCTGCAGGGCCACGCCGCTCGTCGGGAAGGCCGGCTCCCGCATGGCCGGGTAGAACATGCTGCGGACCTGGGGATTGCCGGCGTGCCCGCCGCTGGCGAGGATGACGCCCCGCCGGGCCCGGATGGTCACCGTCTCGCGCCGCTCGTCTACGTTGCCGTTCTGCCAGTAGCTCTCGAGCCGCTCGCCGGTCTCCGGGTGGTGCCGCGGCGAGTAGTGGGCCCGGATGCCGACCACCCGCCCCGCGAACGGCTGCTCGCGAATGAGGTCGGCGAAGCGGCGGTGCAGCATGAACTCGACGCCCTTCTCGCGGGCCGAGAACTCGAGCGGCCGGGCGAGGGCGACGCCGTTGCTCACGGCGCCGGGCGCGACGGAGCGGCTGACGTCGTTCATCTGCTGCGGCGCGAGCGCGCTCGTGCGCTCCGGGTCGGCTACGCCCGCATCCTCTGCCGTGATCGTGCCCGCCCTGATGTCCGTCCTGTCGCCCAGCATGAGGAAGCAGCGCGCCCCTCGCGCGCGCGACAGGCCGCCGCCGCCGTGGGTGCTGGTGACGCGTGTGAACCGGACGTAGTTGTCGATGAGGAACTGGCGCGTCGCCGGGGCGTTCTCGGCCCACGCGCGGGCGAGCTCGCGCTCGTTGTAGCGGTACGGGCTCTGGGCCTTGGGGTCGACGACCGACCAGTCGGTGAGGTCCGTGAACAGGAGATCGACGCTGTCGTCGAGCTCCTCCGGCGCCTCGGCGGGATCGACGGTGATCAGCCCTTCCTTGTCGCTCTCGCCCTTCCTGTCCCGCTGCTGAACCGGGTCGCCGCCCCCGAGGGACACGAACGACCCGCTGTGCAGCATGCGGCCGCCGACGTCGTAGTTCGCGTCGACCACCAGCACGCTGGCCCCGAGGTCGCGCGCGCGGATGGCCGCGGTGAGGCCGGCGCACCCGCCGCCCGCGATGACGACGTCGACCTCGTAGTCCCAGGTGATTTCGCCCGGGCCGGCGGCGGCAGGCTGGCCGAGCGCGGAATCGGGAGTCAACAGCGCGCCCGTTCCCAACCCGGCGGCCGCTCCCGTCTTGACGAAATCCCGCCGGCTGACGGCGCGCTCGCTCTCCGGCCGCGGATCGTCACGGTCGCCACTGCGCTTCTTCGTCATCTCCAGCCTCCCCTGCGTCGCGCCCTTGCGTCGTCCTCGCGTTGCACGCCAGACACGGCGGCCGCCGCTGCGCCTTCCGTCATTGCCCGTCGGGTCGGTCCGAACGGACACTACAGCGGTACATCGAACAGGGCGGCGGCGTTGCCTCCCAGGATGGCGATCCGGTCGCCATCGCTCAGCCCCGGCGTGTTGAGCACGTGGTCCACCACGTCGAAGCGGGTCAATCGGGCGTCGTCCGGAGTGGCCGTCCACGGGTACGGGTAGTCGGTTCCGATCACGATCCGGTCCGCCCCGAGCACGGACACCAGGTGTCGCAGGGCATCGCCGGTGAAGACGAGCGCGTCGACGTAGAGCTGCTTCACGTACTCGGTGGGCCGCCGCGCCAACGGGCCAGTGCACTGGTCGGGGCGCGTGCCGCAGCCGTAGTCGGACCGATCGGCGTAGGACGGCAGGTAGCCGCCCCCGTGCGCGGCGCAGAGCTTGAGGCCGGGGAACCGGTCCAGCGTGCCCTCGAAGATCAGGTGCGAGAGGGCGATGGTCGTGGCCAGGGGATTCCCGATCACGTTGCCGAGGAAGCCGTTGCCTTCCAGCCGGGAGGCGAGCTCGGGGACGCCCTGCGGGTGGAGGAAGACGGGAACGTCGAGCTCCTCGGCCTTGGCCCAGAACGGGTCGAAGCGGCGGGAGGCCAGCTCCTCGCTCCCCACGCTCGCCCCGACGGAGCCGCCGCGCAAGCCCAGGGCGGTGACGCCTTCCTCGAGTTGCTCCGCCGCCAGGTCCGGATGCTGCAACGTCGTGGTGGCGAGCGCCACGAATCGATCGGGGTTGGCCGCGCAGATCGCGGCGAGGCCTTCGTTCTGCGCCCGGATCAGCCGGGGCGCCAGGCCGCGGTGCACGCCGTACCAGAACGGGTTGATGCTCAGCACCTCGACGTCGATGCCCGCCGCGTCCATGGCCTGCAGGCGGTCCGGGCCGATGGTGAGCGGTGCGTTCGGTGCCGGGCCCGCCCCCATCATCTCCCGGATACCGGGAATCTCGCAGTGCGCGTGCACGTCCACCGTCCTGACGCGGCGTCCGCCCACGACCACCTCCCGCCGCGCGGTCTGGGTGGCGACGCCCGCACGCCGGAAGCCGGAGCCTGCCGACTCGGCCGCCGCGCCCCGCGCCCCGGTCCCAGCCAGAGCCATGCCGGCCAGCGCGCTCGCCGTCCGTCCGATGAAGCGCCTGCGGGTGGGCATCCTGCTCCTCCGTGTGTGACCGGCGAAATCCAGGCCGATTATGCCACCCGAGGGTTCGTCGCGCGATTGCTCATCGATCGACGCTCCCGATTCGCACCGGCGTCGCTGGCCTCCGGCCCCGCCGGAGACGTCGATGTCCGCCGTGGCGGTCGGGGAAACGAACGAACGGGGCCGGGCAAGTCACTTGGCATCGTCATCGGTGTCGAAGATCGACACCCCGCACGGGGCCGTGAAGTCGTTGGTCGGGAGGTTGCCCGTATTCACGGTTCCGACCGGCTCGAAGCACAGCACGTACGCGTCCTCGGCGGCCGACGTGCGGTGCTCGACGCCGCGCGGAACCAGCACGCACTCTCCTTCCTTCATGTCTACTCGCCGGTCGTGGAACTCCACCGTGAACCGTCCCTTCCACACCAGAAAGAACTCGTCGGCGTCATCATGGCGGTGCCAGGGGAACACGCCCCGTGCTCTCACCAGCTTGACTTCCTGCCCGTTGAGACTGGCGATGACCCGCGGACGCCAGGCCTCGTCGAGTCGCTCGCAGCTCTCGTCCACGCTGATCTTCGCGGTCATGAGGTCCTCGCTGGCCCTGCGTTGGCCGCCGGTTCCTGTCGGCTCAGCGCGCGCTTCACTCCGGCTCGCGAAGCGCCGTCAGGGGGTCGATTCTCGTCGCGCGCCACGCCGCCAGCAGGCTCGCCGCGCCGCACACCGCGACGAGCAGGGCGGTGAGCACGGCCAGCGCGCCGGCCTCTCGCGGGGCCACGCCGAAGAGCAGCGGGCGAAGCATCTCCGCGGCGGCGAGGGCCACGCCGAGGCCGACGGCGGCGCCGAGCAGGGTGAGCTTCGTCCATCAGGTCCTGGTGTCCCAGCGTCGCCCTGTCGGCGGCGGGTCTCCGGGGTCATTCTGTCATCATCGATTCGCGTGTCCCTGGAACCTCCGATGCCGGGCGGTTGCGTGATATGGCTGAACGGCGCCTTCGGGACAGGGAAGACGACCGTCGCGCGGGCCCTTGCCGCGGAGCTGCCGGACGCTCTCGTGGTTGACCCCGAGGACATCGGCCGGATGCTGCGCAAGGTCGTTCCGGCTGCCCTGCGCACGGCGGACTTCCAGGACATTCCGTCGTGGCGACGCCTGACCGTGGCAACCGTCGAGAGCCTGCTTCGCGATCACCCGGGACCGCTCATCGTGCCGATGACGGTCGTCGACCCGGTGTACTTCGACGAAACGGTCGGCCGTCTCCGCCGGTCCGGCGTCACCGTCCATCACTTCGTCCTCGTCGCCAGCCCCAGGACCATCCGCCGGCGACTCCTTGGGCGCCTCTCCCCGCCGTGGGCCACCTGGTGGGCGTTGCGCCGTGTCGAGCGCTGCACGAGCGCACTGAGGTCGCCTCTGTTCACGACCCACGTCGACACCGACGGCCAGTCGGTGCCCGACATCGTGGCCACGATTCGCGATGTGCTAACATCTGATGCATGCGCACCACCATAGCCATTGACGACGATGTCCTGCTCGCAGCCAGGGCCTTGGCGCGCCGGGACGGATGCAGCATCGGAGCGGTGATCTCCGAGCTCGCCCGGAAGGGGCTCAACGCCGGTCCGCAGGTCGACGCGGTCGCGGACAGCGACGGCTTCTACGGATTCCGGCCGCTACCCAAGCGCGGGAAGCCCGTCACCAACGAGTTGATCGACCGGCTGCGGGAAGAGGGGCCGTACTAGGAGTCTGCGCCGCAGAAACGTGCCATGGAGCGGTTCGTGCCAGCGCAGACTCCCAACGCGCCCGTGAGGGCGCGCTAGCGCGTTGCGAGCGTGTCGAGGTCGACTTGCGGGCACTGCTCGACATCAACGTCTTGTTGGCCCTCCTCGATCGTGATCACATCCTGCACGAGCGGGGCCGGCTGTGGTTCGAGCAGGAGGTCCACCACGGCTGGGCGTCCTGCGCCGTTACCCAGAACGGGTTCGTGCGCATCCTGAGCCAGCCGGGCTACCCGAGCCCCGTGCCCACCGGAGCGGCGATGCAGCTCCTCGCCACGGCCGTGGCAGCCCCGTACCACGAGTATTGGCCCAGCGACCTCTCGATTCTCGACGAGACGATCTTCGACCACGCGCGAATCCACGGTCCGAGACAGCTCACCGACGTGTACCTGCTCGGGTTGGCGGCACAGAACGACGGGCGTCTGGTTACCTTCGATCAGACGATCGGGTTGGCTGCGGTGCGGACAGCAAGACGGGACAACCTCGTTGTCCTGTGACCCCGCGGCCAGCGATTGCCCGGAGACAGCGCAGGAGAGATGACCATGGACTCCAGGACGACGGTTGCGCTCGGGGACCCCGCGCTCTTCCGCCGGCAGTGCTACGTGAACGGTGCGTGGACTGATGCACGGAGCGGAGACGTGATGGAGGTCGACAACCCCGCGACGCGCGAGGTCATCGGCACCGTCCCCGCCTTCGGCCGCGAGGAAACCCGCGCCGCCATAGCGGCGGCCGACGCGGCGTGGAGCGGCTGGCGATCGCGCCCCGCGAAGGAGCGAGCCCGCCTGATGCGCCGCTGGTTCGAGCTGATGATGGCGTATCAGGACGACCTCGCGGTGCTGATGACCAGCGAGCAGGGCAAGCCGCTGGCCGAGTCGCGCGGCGAGATCGCCTACGCGGCGTCGTTCATCGAGTGGTTCGCCGAGGAGGCGAAGCGCGTCTACGGCGACGTCATCGACCACCCTCTGCCGGGCCGGCGGATCGTCGTGCTGAAGCAGCCGATCGGCGTCGTTGTCTCCATCACGCCGTGGAACTTCCCGGCCGCGATGATCACCCGCAAGTGCGCCCCGGCGCTCGCGGCCGGTTGCCCCGTCGTCATCCGCCCGGCGTCCCAGACGCCGTTCTCGGCGCTGGCGCTGGCGGAGCTCGCCGACCGGGCGGGCATTCCCGCCGGGGTGGTGAACGTCATCACCGGTCCGTCCGGGCCGATGGGAGCGGAGCTGACCTCGAACCCGACCGTCCGCAAGCTGTCGTTCACCGGGTCCACGGAGGTCGGCAAGCTCCTGATGTCTCAGTGCGCGTCCACGGTGAAGAAGGTGAGCCTCGAGCTCGGCGGCAACGCTCCCTTCATCGTCTTCGACGACGCCGACCTCGACGCCGCGGTGGCGGGGGCCATGGCCTCGAAGTACCGCAACGCGGGCCAGACCTGCGTCTGCGCCAACCGGGTACTGGTGCAGGACGGGATCTACGACGCGTTCGCGGCCAGGATGGCCGAGGCGGTGGCCGGGCTCCGGGTCGGCAACGGACTCGAGGACGGGACCGAGCAGGGCCCCCTCATCGACCTGCGGGCGGTCGAGAAGGTCGAGGAGCACATTGCGGACGCGGTAGGCAAGGGCGCCGCGGTGGCCGTCGGAGGCGGGCGCCACGCGCTCGGCGGCAGCTTCTTCGAGCCGACGCTCCTCACCGGCGTCACGCCGGCCATGGCGGTGGCCCGCGAGGAGACGTTCGGACCCCTGGCGCCGCTGTTCCGCTTCTCGACGGAGGAAGAAGCGATCCGCATGGCCAACGACACCGAGTTCGGCCTCGCGGCCTACTTCTACAGCCGCGACTTCGGCCGCATCTGGCGCGTCGCCGAGGGCCTGGAGTACGGCATCGTGGGCATCAACGAGGGGATCATCTCGAACGAGGTCGCCCCGTTCGGCGGAGTGAAGGAATCGGGGATCGGCCGCGAGGGGTCCAAGTACGGCATGGACGACTTCGTCGAGATCAAGTACCTCTGCCTGGGCGGGATCAACGGTTGACGCCGGCAACGGAGAAGTGCGGCGGCCCGATCCAGGGCGGGCAGCGTCAACGGCAGGGGTTGACGCAGCGCAGGCTCCGAAAGCGCAGGAAATCGGCGTCGGTCGTGTAGAGCACGTAGCCCCTCTGCGTCGCGAGCGTCGCCAGATGGGCGTCCGTGGTCATGTTGCCGGCCGTGCCGATGCGTTCCAGATTGGCTAGCAGCCCCGTGAAGTGTCGCTCCGACGGCCGCGGGACGTGCACGCGCGAAGCTGCAGCCAGCTCTCGATGCGTTCGAGCGCGTCGGTGACGGGCAACGGCCGGAGGAGAGCTCGCGGATGGGTCGTGATGCGAATGAACCCGAGCATCACGACCCAGGCCAGGCCGACGCCCTCCGTTCCCGCCAGACACCCGTCCCACCACCGACGCGCAGCCTCGTGCAAGGGGGGAATCGCTGTTGTGCGCATGCACGAGCACGTTGACGTCGGGCAGAATCACCTGTTTCGCGCCAGGAAGTCGGCCGTGGCCTCGGCCTCGAGATCATCGGCGAGTTGATTGAGCTTGTCGAGGTCGACGCCCGGACGGAAGCCGAAGGAGTGGCGAATCGTCTTCGGCAGGGGGGTGTCGCGCGGTGCCATCTCTCGCGACAGCCCGGCACGTAGTGCCCGGTTGACCATCTCCTTGAACGACACGCCGAGCGTGGCCGCTCGTTGCCTGAGCAACGCCGCGACGTCGTCGTCGAGCGTCAGCGTGGTTCGCATGAGCGCATCATGTGTGCCCTTGATGATGTCAAGGCATCACGCAGAGCGGCGGGCCGAATGGCGATAGAATCTGCTCGATCGATGTCCTGAAGGGAGCGCCAGATGAGCCACCGTCATCTCGTCGCGTTCGGCACGGTAGTCGCGCTTGCCGCCACGGCGTCCGTTCCCCTCGCCGGGCAGACCGAGGCCCAGGAGGCCGACGGCGCGGAGGCGGCGTGGACGATGCCGCGGCTGCCGGACGGGCAGCCGGATCTGCAGGGCTACTGGACGACCCAGACGTTCACGCCGCTCGAGCGCCCCGAGCGCCTGGCGGACCAGGAGTTCCTGTCGGAGGAGGAGGCGGCCCTGCTGCAGCAGCAGTTGACCGCGGAGGGCGTCGACCCCCTGCGGCGCGACGCCGTCGCAATCGCGGATCCGGAGGAGCGGGAAGAGGCGCTGTACCAGGAGAACCGGGACGCCAGCTACGTCCACTACGACAACCAGATCTGGTTGCGGACGCCGGTGCCGAAGGGCCTGTCGACCCTCCGGACGTCGCTGATCACCGATCCGCCGAACGGCAGGATCCCGCCGTTGACGCCGGAGGGCGCGGCGCGGGTGGCCCGCGAAGAGGCGATGCGCACCGTGTTCGACGGCTACGAGACCCGTCCCCTGATGGAGCGCTGCGTCGTCTGGACCCACGAGGGTCCGCCGCTCCTGCCGCCGGCGTACAACGATATCCACCAGATCTTCCAGACCCCGGACCATTTCGTCCTGTTCACGGAGCTGGCGACGAACCCGCCGCGGATCATGGCCCTCGACGGTGGGCCGGGCATCCCGGACGCGATTCGCTCGTTCGGCGGCGACTCGCGCGCCCGCTGGGAGGGCGACACCCTGGTCGTGGAGACCGATCAGTTCATCGCCCGGCGGAACTACCGGGGGTCGAACCGGCACCGGCACGTGGAGGAGCGCTTCACCCGCGTCGCCGAGGACATGATCCGCTACGAGTTCACGGTCACGGACCCGACGACGTGGACCAGCCCCTGGAGCGGCGAGGTGCCGATGGTCCGGACCGAGGGGCCGATGTTCGAGTACGGCTGCCACGAAGGCAACCACGACATCCGCCACATCCTCGAGATCAACCGCAACCTCGAGCGGCAGGCGGCCGAGGCGGCGGCCGAAGGGGGCGCCAGGTAGACCTACACGACGCCGTACGCGAGCAGCGCGTCGGCGACCTTGCGGAAGCCGGCGATGTTGGCGCCGCGGACGTAGTGGATGAAGCCGTCGTCCCGGGCGCCCTCTGCGCGGCACTTGTCATGGATGTCGCGCATGATGGTCTGGAGTTGCCGGTCGACCTCCTCGCGGGACCACGAGATGCGCAGCGCGTTCTGGCTCTGCTCGAGGCCGGAGACGGCGACGCCACCCGCGTTGGCGGCCTTGGCCGGGCCGAACAGGATGCGCCGCTCGAGGAAGGCATGGACGGCGTCGAGCGTGCAGGGCATGTTGGCGCCTTCCGCGAGCGCGACGAGCCCGTTGTCGAGGAGGGTGCGGGCGTCGCCGCCGTCGAGCTCGTTCTGCGTGGCGCAGGGCAACGCGAGCTGGCACGGGACGCCCCACGGACGCACCCCTTCGTGGTAGGCGCAGCCGAAGTGCTCCGCGTACTCGCGGACGCGCCCCCGGCGAGCTTCCTTCAGCTCTTTCAGCCACGCCAGGCGCTCGGCGTCGATGCCGTGCGGGTCGTGGATGAAGCCGCCCGAATCCGACGCGGTGACGACCGTAGCGCCCAGCTCGACCAGCTTCTCGATGGCGTATAGCGCGACGTTCCCCGAGCCGGAGACCACCGCGGTCTTGCCGGCCACCTCCTCGCCCCGCACCGCCAGCATGTTCTGCAGGAAGTAGACGGCGCCGTAGCCGGTCGCCTCGGTCCGGACGAGGCTGCCGCCGAACGCGAGGCCCTTCCCGGTGAGGACGCCGGTGAAGCGGTTCGCCAGCCGCATGTACTGGCCGAAGAGGAAGCCGATCTCTCGCGCGCCGACCCCGATGTCCCCAGCCGGGACGTCGGTGTCCTCGCCGATGTGCCGGTGCAGCTCCCGCATCATCGCCTGGCAGAAGCGCATCACCTCGTTGGTCGACTTGCCGCGCGGATTGAAGTTCGAGCCTCCCTTGGCGCCCCCCATCGGCAGGCCGGTCAGGCTGTTCTTGAAGATCTGCTCGAAGCCGAGGAACTTCAGCACGCTCTGGGTCACCGTGGGGTGGAAGCGCAGGCCGCCCTTGTAGGGCCCGATGGCGTTGCTGAACTGGACGCGCCACGCCCGGTTGGCGCGGACGTTGCCGGCGTCGTCCTGCCAGGTCACGCGGAAGGTGATGATCCGGTCGGGCTCGGTCAGCCGCTCCAGGATGCAGGCGTCCCGGTACTCCGCGTGCGCCTGCACGTACGGGAGCACCGAGTCGGCCACCTCCCGTACTGCCTGCTGGAACTCCGGCTCGCCCGGATTGCGGCGGACGAGGCCTGTCATGAAACGGTCGAGGGCGCCGCCGTCGGTCGTAGTGGAGGCCATCGCGCCAGTCCTCTCGTGGCTGCCGGTCGTGGCTCGACCCGCCGCGGCTGCTACGCTTCCCGGCGGAGCCGCGCGGCCAGGTTCCGCGACGTGCCCGGCCGCCGGTCGTCGCCGAGCGACAGCATCCACGCCGGGTAGGGGGCGGGCGTGGCGCTCACCTCGTCGAGGCGGGCGACCTCCTCCGCGGTGAGCGTCAGGTCGACGGACCGCAGGTTGTCCTCGAGCTGGTCCATCCGCCTGGCGCCGATGATGACGCTGGTGACGGTCTCCTTCGCCAGCAGCCATGCGAGGGCGACCTGGGCGACCGACGCGCCGTGCGCGGTCGCGATCGACTGCATAGCGTCGACGATGTCGTACGCCCGTTCCTTGTCGAGGGGCGGGAAGTCGAACGCCGCCCGTCGCGCGTCGGCGTCGCGCGTCCCCTCGCGCGTGAACTTGCCGGTCAGGAAGCCGCCCGCGAGCGGGCTCCAGACCAGCAGCCCGAGGCCCTGGTCCCGGATGAGGGGAATGGTGTCGTGCTCGATGTCGCGCCCGGCCAGGGCGTAGTACGACTGCGTGCACCGGAACGCCGCGAGCCCCCGCCGCTCCGAGACGCCGAGCGACTTCATCAGCTCCCAGGCGGGGAGGTTCGAGCATCCGATGTAGCGCACCTTGCCGGCGCGCACCAGGTCGGTGAGCGCCCCGAGCGTCTCCTCGATGTCGGTCTCCGGATCGCTGCGGTGGATCTGATAGAGGTCGATGTAGTCGGTGCCGAGCCGCTTCAGGCTCGCCTCGCAGGCGGCGACGATGTGCAGCCGCGACAGTCCGACCTCGTTCGCGCCCGGTCCCATGCGGCCGCGTACCTTGGTCGCGATCACGACCTCGTGGCGCCGGGCGGCGAGCGCGCGGCCGAGTATCTCCTCCGAATCGCCGGTGGAGTAGACGTCCGCGGTGTCGAAGAAGTTGATGCCGGCATCGAGCGACCGGCCGACGAGCGCATCGGCCTCCGCCTGTCCGAGCGCGCCGATCACCTCCCACTGCGTCCCGAAGGTCATCGCCCCGAGGCAGAGCTCCGAGACGTAGACCCCCGTCGTGCCCAGCCGTCGATACTTCATCCGGTGATTCTACCCGCGGGGCGCGGTCAGCCGGAGCCGCCGCGCGGGTCACGCTCCGGTCGGCGGCGTGCGGCACGCCGGGCGCGCAGCCGGGACGGGGGCAGAGGCCCTGGGGGGAGCGAGGCGGCCGGCCGGGTCGGCGGAACCGGACGGATCGTCACGCGCCGCGCCGCCCTGCCGGATGAATCCGGCCCGCACGGCTTGCGCTCCGGATTCGTGCCTGCCGGACTCAGCGCCCTGCCCACTGCTGCTCGACCCACTCACCGGCGTCGCGCAGCGCCGGCACGTAGGCGCCCATCGTGAAGTGGCCGATGCCGTCGAGGGCGGTGAAGATCACGTTGCCGCCGGCATCGCGGAGCTGGTTCGCCGCATCCTCGGCGGGACCGACCGGGACCACCTCGTCCGCGCGGCTGTGGATGATGTGCACGGGCATGTCGCCGAGGGCGTCGAGCCGGTCGTCGCCGGGGCGACCGGCGATCGGGATGGCGCCGGTGAAGAAGTCCGGATGCCGGGTGGCGAAGAACCAGGTGCCGCGGCCGCCGAGGCTGAAGCCGGTGACGAGGATGCGCGCGCGGTCGATGGTGTACTCGTCCAGAATCTGGTTCAGGAGCGCCATCACGCCCCGGTCCGAGACGTCGGTCGCCCAGCGCCGCGTCGGCGCATCCGGCGCGACCACCACCGCGTTCAGGCCGCGGAGCGCCGGCTCGAAGATCGTCCGCATGTTGCGGCTGCCGTAGTACGAGCCCTGCGCTCCGCCGGGGTGGAGGGCGAGGATCAGCGGATGCGGGGTGGCCGGGTCGTAGCCGGCCGGCACGGACACCGCGTAAGGCATCGCACCGTGGCCCTCGATCTCGAACGACAGGTGCTCCACGGTCGGTCTTCCGCCTGCCTGGGCCCGCAACTCGCCGTGCGGGTTCATCGCCGCACCGAGCCCGCCCACCGCCGCGACGACGGCTGTCGCCACCAGAGTTCGCATGGTTGGTCCTCTCTTCGGGTCACCGGCCTGTCCATCGTCCGGTCGCTGCATAATATCCCCGGTGCCGGCCCCGGGGTTGCCGCATGCCGGCTCGACGCGCTCCGGCAAGGCGCGTCCTCGCTCGCGGCACACGACACGCGGCACACGCCGCGCGCGTCGCCGGCGCCGGCCCAACCCGCCGTCCACGACACCATGGCTGTTCGCACCCGCTTCGCGCCGAGCCCGACCGGCTACCTCCACATCGGCGGAGTGCGGACGGCTCTCTTCAACTGGCTCTTCGCCCGCCGCCACGGGGGGCAGTTCATCCTCCGCATCGACGATACCGACCAGGCGCGGAACGTCGAGGAGGCGCTGCGGCCGATACTCGACGGCTTCCGCTGGCTAGGCATCGACTGGGACGAAGGCCCGGAGGTGGGCGGGCCGTACGCACCCTACTACCAGTCGCAGCGCGCGGATCGCTACCGGGCGGCGGTGGCGGCGCTCCTCGAGCGGGGGCTCGCGTACCGCGACTACGCCACCCCGGAGGAGACGGCGGTCGAGCGCGAGGCGGCGCAGCGTGACAAGCGCCGCTTCCTCTACAGTCGGCGCTGGATGGCGGAGACCGACGCGGACGCCGAGCGCTTCGAGCGCGAGGGGCGGACCGCCGTCGTCCGGCTCAAGATGCCGCGCGACGGGACCTGCCGCTTCGGGGACCTGGTCCGGGGGCCGGTCTCGTTCGAGTGGGCGCTGGAGCAGGATCACGTCATCCAGCGGCCCGACGGCAGTCACCTCTATCACCTCGCCAGCGCCGTCGACGACCACGACTTCGGGATCACGCACGTCATCCGGGCCGTCGAGCACCTGTCGAACACGCCGCGGCAGATCTTCATCGCCGACGGGCTGGGCTACGAGCGGCCCCGGTACGCCCACCTGCCCTACGTCGCAGCGCCCGGCGGGTCCGAGAAGCTGAGCAAGCGCAAGCTCGGCAAGTACCTGAAACAGCACGAGTTCCGGCAGGTGTACGACCACGGGGCGGCGGTCATGGCGGCCCTCGGCGAGGAGGTGTCTCCGGAGCGCTTCAACCCGGTGCTCGTGGAGTTCTACCGGGAGGTCGGCTACCGGCCCGAGGCGCTGGTCAATTACCTGCTGCTGCTCGGGTGGTCGCTCGACGATCGCACGGAGGAGTTCGCCCGCGACGAGATGATCGCGCGCTTCTCGCTCGAGCGCGTGAACCGCTCCGCCGCGAGCTTCGATCCGCAGAAGCTGATGGCGTTCGAGGAGCGCCGGATGCAGGCGCTGCCGATCATGGACCGGGTCGACGCCGTGGCGCCTTTCCTCCGGCGGCTGGGCCTGCTCGGAGCCGAGCCGACGGTGGCGGAGCGGGCGCGCGTGATGTCGGTGGTCGCCGCGGCGGGAGATCGCATCAAGGTGGCCGGCGACATCGTGCAGTACGCGGCGTTCTTCCAGGAGGACTCCGCCTTCCCGTACGACGACAAGGCCTTCGCCAAGCGGCTGGGGGCGCCGGGCGCCGCCGAGCGGCTGCGGCGCTTCCGGACGGGGCTCGAGACCGTCGAGCCGTTCGAGGCCGCGACCCTCGAAACCGTCCTGCACGCGTTCGTGGAGGGCGAGGGGATCAAGGTCGGCCAGATCATCCACGCGGTCCGGGTGGCGGTGACCGGGAAGGGTGTCGGGTTCGGCCTGTTCGATGCGTTGGAGATCCTGGGCCGCGCGTCGACTCTGGCTAGAGTCGACCGGGCGCTCGCCGCGGCGGACGATGGCGCCGACCGAAGGGAATCGTGAGCATGTCGGAGACCGCGAGCAAGTCGGGAACCGCGACCGCCGGGCTGGACTTCATCCGGGAGATCGTCGCCGCCGATCGGGCCGCCGGCCGTCGCGGCGGACGCGTGCACACCCGGTTCCCGCCCGAGCCGAACGGCTACCTGCACATCGGCCACGCCAAGGCGATCTGCCTCAACTTCGGCATCGCACGCGAGTACGCCGGTCTCTGCAACCTGCGCATGGACGACACGAACCCCGAGACCGAGGACATCGAGTTCGTCCGCGCGATCGAGACCGACGTCCGCTGGCTCGGGTTCGACTGGGAGACGCGTTCCTACTACGCGTCCGACTACTTCGAGCGGCTGTACGAGTGCGCCGTCGCCCTCGTCCGGAAGGGGTTGGCGTACGTCGACGACCTGACCGGCGACGAGGTGAGCCGGTACCGCGGGCGGTGGGACGAGCCGGGGCGCGACAGCCCCTACCGCGACCGGCCGGTCGAAGATAACCTCGACCTGTTCGCACGGATGCGAGCCGGCGAGTTCCCCGACGGGTCACGGACGCTCCGGGCGAAGATCGACATGGCGGCGTCCAACATGAACATGCGCGATCCGACGATCTACCGGATCCGCCGCCGCCCGCACTACCGGCAGGGCGACGCCTGGGTGATCTACCCGACCTACGACTTCACGCACCCGCTGTCGGACGCCTTCGAGCGGATCACGCACTCGCTCTGCACGCTGGAGTTCGAGGACCACCGCCCGCTCTACGATTGGTACCTGCAGGCCCTCGACTTCGAGGATCCGCCGCGGCAGATCGAGTTCGCGCGCCTGAACCTGACCCACACCGTGCTGAGCAAGCGAAAGCTGCTCGAGCTGGTCGAAGGGGGGCACGTCGCGGGCTGGGACGATCCGCGGATGCCGACGCTGACGGGCATGCGGCGCCGCGGCTATCCGCCGGCCGCCATCCGCGACTTCTGCGACCGCATCGGCATTGCGAAGGCGAACAGCGTGGTCCAGATGGCGCAGCTCGAGGACGCCGTCCGGCAGGAGCTCAACCGGACCGCGCCCCGCGTGATGGCGGTCCTGCGGCCCGTGAAGGTGGTCATCGAGAACTACCCCGAGGACCGGACGGAGGAGCTCGACGCGGTCAACAACCCGGAGGACGAGAGCGCCGGGACCCGAAAGGTGCGGTTCTCCCGCGAGCTCTACATCGAGCGCGACGACTTCCGCGAGGACCCGCCGAGGAAGTTCTTCCGGCTCGCGCCGGGGCGGGAGGTCCGGTTGCGCTACGCCTACTTCGTCACCTGCCGCGACGTGGTGAAGGACGAGGACGGGAACGTGGTCGAGTTGCGTTGCACCTACGATCCGGAGACGCGCGGCGGGTACGCGCCCGACGGCCGCAAGGTCCGGGGAACGATCCACTGGGTGTCGGCCGGGCACGCGGTCCCGGTCAGGGTCCGCTTCTACGATCATCTGTTCAAGGCGGAGTACCCGGAAGACACGCCCGCAGGGTGGGACTTCAAGAACGGGCTCAACCCCGACTCGCTCGTCGAGAGGCCCGGCCCGGGTCAGCCGGAGCAGCCTCTCGCCGAACCGAGCCTCGCCGGTGCGACCCCGGGTGCGGTCTACCAGTTCGAGCGCCGGGGGTACTTCTGTGTCGATCCCGATTCGACGCGGGAGTTGCCGGTGTTCAATCGGACGGTGGGGCTGCGCGACACGTGGCTGAAGATCGCCAGGAAGCAGGCGGCCAGCAGCGAGTAGACGTCACGACGCGCGGCAGTCCGCGGAACTCAGCAGCCCGGCGCAACCCGATTGCGGGCGCGGACGGAGTCTCCGGCCTCGCGCCGGAGACGGGCTGTGGTCAGTTCGCGTGCCCCGGTACTTCCTGCAGCTCGGACGTCCGCGAGGGCCGCCCGCGGCCGTCCGGTACGCGCTCCCCCGGCGCCGGTGCGGCGCGGCCTTCCAGGATCAGCAGCTCCCGCGGCGTCAGGTCGGGGGGGTGGTAGCGCCACGCGCCGTCTCCGTCCCGCGCCGTCACGCCGCCGTTGCCGTGGCGCTTGTGGTACTTGCCGCTCAGCACGCCTTCGGCCGTGAGCGTCGCCCCCTCGGTGCTCCCCGTCGCGAGTATCGCGATGAAGTCGATGAACGGACGCAGGTTCCCCCGGTCCGCCGCTTCCAGGCTCAGGATGTAGTGCTCGCGCCGCTCCAGCGAGATCACGGGCGGACACTCCCGCCGGCGCGCGAAGACGTAGGCCATGAGCAGCCGCGCCATGCGGCCGTTGCCGTCCTGGAAAGGGTGGATGCGGACGAAGCGATGGTGCAGCCAGGCGGCCTCCAGGTCGGTCGGCAGGTCCCGGTCGCGGTGGGCGTGGTGCATCTCGAGCAGCCGGTCCATCTCGCTCCGGGTCTGCTCCGGCGGGCAGTACTTGTGGACCACGCCGTCGAACCGGCGCGGGTTGTTGGGCCGGGTCTTGTAGTCGCCGCGCCGCAGGGGGATCTCCACGCGCCTCCCGTCGCGCACCCCAGGGGCGTACTCCTGGTGCCGGGTGAGGAGCTGGTGCCAGCTCTTCAGCGAATGGTGGGTGAGGGGACGCCGCCCGCCGGCGGCCTCGACGACCAGCTCGATGGCGTCGTGCTGGTCCTCGAGCAGCCCCTGCAGTGTCTCATCGGAGATACCGGTCTCGACCGCGTGGACGGCGCGCACTCCCGAGAAGCCCTCGGCGATGAGCTGTTCGGTGACGCCGCGCCGAAGCGTGTACAGGCCCTCGATCTGGCCCGTCTCGATGGCGAACGCGCGGTTCCGCTCGCGCAGCCAGATGTCGAGCAGCGTGCGGTCGACGCGGGGATCCTGGAGTCTGGCGCGGACTTCATGCCACCGGGCCGCGCGTTCGCCGTAATGGGCCGAGCCCCAGTTCTCCGCGCCGGGCGGGAGGTCCTCGATGGGTCTCCAGACCGTCTCGGGAGGCTTGCGATCCGCCATCCATCGCAGCGTAACACAGCCCCTTCAGATTCCCGTCGCGGACCCGAGGCCATGGCGCGTCTCCACGCTGCGATCTGTCGCAGGTGGTTCCCTCGGATGGGGTGGCGGCGGATGCCGAGCCCGGCTACTCGCCGGCGGTCGGCTTGAGCCCCATCGCGCGGCGCCACGCCGAGATCTGTCCGATGTGCGTCCCCTCGTGCGCGGTCAGCATGTAGTCGACGAGGTCGCCGACCTTGGGAAAGTAGCTGCGCATCTGCTCGTCGCAGTCCTTCGCGAGCAAATCGGAATCGGCGTTGGCCACCGCCTCGGCGACGCGCTCGTGCTGCGCCTTCAACGCCGCGAGCAGGTCGGCCTTGGACGGGTAATCCGACGCATTGCCGCTCGGGAGGCCGTCCGGGGGAGGCGCGTCCCATTCCGCCGGGGTCGTCGACTCCAGCCCCAGGGTCTTGGCGAGAAAGTTCGACGACGAGGCGAGGTGACGCAGCGTCCAGGCCGGATGGTTGATCACGCCGTTCGGCTGGCTGACCATCTGCTCGTCGGTCAGGTCCTTGACCAGGCTCTCGATGTGACCGAGGTTGAATCGATAGGTGAAGAGAGCATGCTCGAGCATCGGAGTTCTCCTGAGGCTGGTGTGGTGGTTGACCGGGCCGCCGAATCGAAGCCCCAGTATACTGGCTGCCCGTGCCGCGCGGGCTCGGAGGGAGCTTGCCGATGACCGCCATGAACCGTCAGATCCGGCTCGCCTCCTACGCGGTGGGCCCGCCGAAGGCGAGCGACTTCACGCGGACCGAGGAGCCCGTGCCCCGGCCGGAGCGCGGGCAGATGCTCTGCCTTACGATTTACCTGTCCCTCGATCCCTACATGCGCGGCCGGATGAACCCCGGTCCGTCCTACGCGAAAGGCGTCGGCCTGGGCGAGGTGATGGTCGGCGGCACCGTGTCGCAGGTCGTCGAGTCGAGCCTCGACGGCTTCCGCGCCGGCGACATCCTGCTGACCGCGAACGGCTGGCAGGATTACGCTCTCTCGGACGGCGACGGTGTGCGCAGGCTCGATCCGGCGGCTGCGCCGATCTCCACCGCCCTCGGCGTGCTCGGGATGCCCGGATTCACCGCCTACGTCGGGCTGCACGACCACGGGAGGCCGAAGGCCGGCGAGACGGTGGTCGTCTCCGCGGCGTCCGGGGCGGTGGGGGCGGTCGTCGGGCAGCTTGCGAAGATCGAGGGCTGCCGGGTGGTCGGGGTGGCCGGCACGCGCGAGAAATGCGACTACGTGACGGGCGAGCTCGGCTTCGATGCGTGCGTCAGCCACCGGGAGGACGATCTGCCGGCCGCCCTGCGCGCGGCCTGTCCGGACGGTATCGACGTCTACTTCGAGAACGTCGGCGGGAAGGTATTCGAGGCAGTGCTGCCGTTGCTCAACGAGTTCGCCCGGGTGCCGGTCTGCGGGCGCATCGCCAACTACAACCTGACGGAGCCCCCGCCCGGCCCGGATCAGGTGCCCCGTCTCATGGGGCTGACCCTGGTGCGGCGCATCACGTTCCGCGGGTTCATCGTCTACGACCACCGCGAGCGGGAGCCGGAGTTCCTGCGCGACGTCAGCGCCTGGATCCGCGACGGGCGGGTCAGGTACCGCGAGGACGTCGTGGACGGCCTCGATCGCGTGGTGCCCGCGTTTCAGGGCCTGCTGAGGGGCGAGAACTTCGGCAAGCTGCTGGTGCGCGTTTCCGAGGACCCGACGCTCTGACGGCCTGGGCCGCGCTCGTGCGATGACGATCCGCCCCGGCTTCGCCGCCCGCCGGCTTCCCGACTCGCTCGTCCTCATCTTCGTGCTGATCGTCGTCGCCCAGGCGGCGAGCTACGTCGTTCCCGCCGGCGAGTTCGAGCGCGAGGGCCGTCGGGTCGTCGAGGGCAGCTATCGGGCGGTCGACGCCGCTCCGCTTCCGCCTCTGGCGTTCCTGACGTCCATCCCGGCGGGTCTCGCGGCCGCCCAGGAGATCATCTTCTTCGTCTTCCTGGTCGGCGGGATCATCAGTGTCGTGCGGGCGACCGGCGCCTTCGACGGAGCGATCGCCGCCGCTATCCGGCGCCTGTCCAACCGGCCGGAGTGGCTGGTCGTGGGGATGGTCGCGCTCTTCGCCCTCGGCTCGTCGACCGTGGGGATGGCCGAGGAGTACATGCCGTTCATCCCCATTCTGGTGACGATGTGCCTCGCCCTGCGGCTCGACGCGGTAACCGCGGTGGGTATCGTCTACGTCGGCGCCGGTGTGGGGTACGCGTGCGCGGCACTCAACCCCTTCACGGTGCTGATCGCGCAGGACATCGCCGGCGTCGAGCTCACGTCCGGCCAGGCCGTGCGGTGGGGACTGCTCGTGCTCTGCGGCGCGGTCGGCGTGCACCACATCCTGCGCTACGCGGCGCGCGTGGGGCGCGACCCGGGAGCGAGCCTGGTGGCCGAGGTCGACTACTCGAGCGGCTTCGCGCTCGAGGCCGACGCGCGCTTCACCGGCCGTCACGCCGCCGTGCTCGCCGTGTTCGTCGCCGGCATCGGCGTGTTCGTCTACGGGGTGGCCGCCCGGGGCTGGTACCTCGTCGAGCTCTCGGCTGTGTTCCTCGCCATCGGGTTGCTCGGCGCCGCGGTCGGTCGGCTCGGTCCGAACGCCACGTCGCGCGCGTTCCTCCGCGGCGCGGCCGACATGACGGCGACGGCGCTCCTCATCGGGTTCGCGCGGACCATCGAGGTCGTGCTGTCCGACGCCGCCGTCATCGACACGCTGGTGCACTGGCTGGCGGCGCCGCTCGGCGAGCTGCCGGCCCACGCCGCCGCCCTGGGCATGCTCGCCGCCCAGACGGTCTGCAACTTCCTCGTTCCCTCCGGCTCGGGGCAGGCGTACGTCACGATGCCGATCATGGCGCCGCTCGCGGACCTGACCGGCGTCACCCGCCAGACGGCGGTGCTGGCCTACCAGTTCGGAGACGGCTTCACGAACATGCTCGTCCCGACCAACGCTCTCCTGATGGGCATGCTGGCGCTGGGCAGGATCCCGTACGAGCGTTGGGTGCGCTTCGTGGTCCCGTTGCTCGTGAAGCTGTACCTCGTCGCCACCCTCGCGCTCGTCGCCGCCGTGCAGTTCGGCTTCTGAGCGTCGGGCGGGTCCGCGGCAGCGTCCGCCGACCAGCGCGGCGCTACAATGAGCGGGAGCCGACTCACTGACGATGACCGGGAGCGCCGCTCCGCGCCCCGCCCCGACTGGAGAGCCTGATGTCGAGATGCATGGTCCGTGCGGCGGTCGTGTTCGCCCTCCTCTGGCCGGTGGCCTGCGGGCCGGACGCCAACGCGCCGGACGCCCGGCCGGGTGCGGAAGGCGCCCCGGCGCCGCTCTTCGACACACCGCGCGGCGGCGTGAAGCTCGAGTTCGTGAACGACCCGGCTCCGGTGCCCGATCTGACGATGACCACCATCGATGGCGGCTCGATCTCGATGGCGGATCAGCTCGGGAAGGTCGTGCTGGTGAACTTCTGGGCGACGTGGTGCGGGCCGTGCCGCGAGGAGATTCCGTACCTCGTGCAGCTCGCGGCGCGCTATCCGGACCACCTGACCGTCATCGGCGTGTCGGAGGATGCCGGCGGAGTCGACCTCGTCGCCTCATTCGCCGCCCAGTACGGCGTGAACTACCCGATCGTGATGTCGACGCCGGAGATCAAGCGGGCGTTTCCGGGCGTCGTCGCCCTGCCGACGTCCTTCGTCGTGGATCCCGAAGGCCGCATCGTCGAGAGCCACGTCGGGCTCATCAGCCCGATCGTGCTGGAGCAGGAGACCCGCTACCTGACCTCGCTCCCGAACGACGCCACGGTGGAGATCGTCGAGCCGAACGACCAGCTCCGGCTGGCGAACGCGGCGCAGGCCACCGAGATCCCCGGCATCGACCTGACCGTGCTGAGCGCGTCCCAGCGTGAGGAGGTCTTGCAGCGGGTGAATGCGGAGGGGTGCCCGTGCGGCTGCTCGCTGACCCTCGCCCAGTGTCGGATCAACGATTCGTCATGCCCCGTGAGCCCGCCCATCGTCGAGCAGATCGTGGAAGAGGTGGCTGGCGCCGACTAGCTGCTGGCGGTCTTCCGAGCACGCCCGTCATCCGGCACCAGGAGTCTGCGCCGCAGAAGCGCCCCCCCGACGGGCCGGCGCCGGAGGGGCGGGGTAACGGCGCCCGTACGGCACCGCCGGGCCGAGGAGAGCCAGCCCGGAGGCGCCATCGTCTACGAAGTGGCCTCGGCGACGCGGGCCGCGCTGCCCTCCGGCACCGCCCCCGCGGGCGGTTCCGGCGCCGGCTCGTGGCGTCCGAAGATCCCGCGCATCGTGCGGCCGATGTCGTCGAGGATCATGTAGGACGTCGGCACCAGGATCAGCGTGATGAACGTCGCGAAGAGCACCCCGAAGCCCAGCGACACCGCCATCGGCACCATGAACGCGGCGTCGAAGCTCTGGTTCCACATCAGCGGCGCGAGGCCGAAGAAGGTGGTGAGCGAGGTCAGCAGGATGGGCCGGAAGCGGTAGACGCCCGCCTCCCGCACCGCCATCGCGAGGCCCGCCGACTCGAAGTCCCGCCGGTCGGCCGGGCCCCCTCCCGCCTGGCGCGCCATCCGCCCGACGCCGGTGTGCGTGGCCCGCGCGCGGTTGATGAAGTCGACCATGATCAGGCTGTCGTTGACCACGACGCCGGTTAGCGCGACGAGCCCGAACATCGACATCATCGACACGTTGATACCCAGGAAGATGTGCCCCCAGACCGCCCCGATGAGCCCGAACGGGATCGCGGTCATGATGATGAGCGGCTGCACGTAGGACCGGAGCGGCACCGCGAGCAGCGCGAAGATCATGAGCAGCGCCAGCACGAATCCCCGCTGCAGCCCGCCCACGGCGTCCCGCTGCTCGGCCATGATCCCCTCGAACGTGTAGAACACGCCCGGATGGCGGGCGAGCACTTCGGGGAGGATGCGGGCGTTGAGGTCGGCGATGACGTCGCCCGCGGCGGTCACGGTCGGGTCGACGGAGGCGGTGACGTTGACGGCGCGGTTGCGGTCGATGCGGCGGATGGAGGCGAAGCCGCGCCCCGGCTCGACCACGGCGACGGAGCTGAAGGGCACCTCGCCGCCGTCGGGGGTGCGGATGCGCATGTTCTCGAGGTCGCCGAGCGAGCGGCGCTCGTCGCGGGGGTAGCGGACCATGACGCGGATGTCGTCGCGGCCGCGCTGGATGCGCTGCGCCTCCTCGCCGTAGAAGGCCTGGCGCACCTGCCGGCCGAGGTCCTGCAGCGTGAGGCCGAGGGCCTCGGCGGCGGGCTTGATGCCGAGCTTCATCTCCTCCTTGCCGGCGCGGAAGGTGTCGGTCACCTCGTAGACGCCGGCGTACTCGCGGAGCCGCCGCTTGACGTCCTCGGCGGCCGCCCGCAGGCGGTTGAGGTCGGGCCCGGCGAGCTGCACGTCGACGTCGCTCCCCGGGTTCATGATGCTCATCGTGAAGTTGACGTCGACGGCCTCCGGGATCGGTTCCGTCGCTTCGCGCCACATGAGGCCGAGCTGCTCGCTGCTGTAGGCGCGCATCTCCGTCGGGAGCAGCTCGACCGCCACCTCGCCGAGGTTCGACGACGCGACGTGGCCCTGGAGCGGGCCCATCGGACCCCCGCCCCGCCCCGCCATCGGCTGGTCTCCCACGGCCGCCGACGTGTGCAGGAAGTAGTCCTGGCCCGTCTCCTCCAGGAGCCGCTGCCGCAGTCGCGCCGCGCCCGCCTCGAGCTTCGCCACCGCCTCTCCGGTGGCCTCGACCGGCGTCCCCTGCGGCATCGTCACCGAGGCCGACATGAAATCCGCCTCGATGGACGGGAAGAACTGGAACACGGGCCGGCCCGAGAGCACCATCCCGAGGGTCACGATCATGATGCCGACGCCGATCGAGACCGTGAGATAGCGCCACCGGAGCGCGCGCTCGAGGGTCGGAACGTAGGCCACCTGCACGAAGCGCTTCAGGCCGGTCGCGAACAGCGACTGGAAGCGGCGCCACGGCCCCCGGCGGACGCGCTTCGGGATGTGCGAGAGATGGGCGGGCAGGATGTTCAGCGACTCGACCAGCGAGAACAGCAGGCACGGGATGACGACGAGGGGGATGACCCGGAAGACCTTGCCCATCATGCCCGGCACGAACAGCAGCGGGCTGAAGGCCGCCACCGTAGTCAGGATGGCGAACGTGACCGGCTTGGCTATCTCGTAGGCCCCCTCGATCGAGCCGCGCAAGCCCTCGCCGTGCTCCTCCTGGTGCCGGTAGATGTTCTCGCCGACGATGATGGCGTCGTCGACGACGATACCCAGGACGAGGACGAAGGCGAAGAGCGAGAGCACGTTGACCGAGACCTCGAGGCCCGGCATCAGCGCGATGGCGCCGAGGAACGAGATGGGGATCCCCAGGCTGACCCAGAACGCCAGCCGCAGCTCCAGGAACAGCGCCAGCACCAGGAAGACGAGCGCGAACCCCGCGACGCCGGTCCGGATCATCAGCGACAGCCGGTTGCCCAGCATCTTCGCCGAGTCCTGCCAGATCGTGAGCGTCACGCCGTCGGGGAGCCGGGCCTGGGCTTCCTCGACGTACTCGCCGGCGAGCGCGGCAAGCTCGATCGCGCTCTGGTCTCCGGTGCGGAAGACGGAGACCATCATCGCCGGCTCGACGTCGAAGCGGGCCTCCTGGTCGGTTTCCTCGAAGCCGTCCACGACCGTCGCCACGTCGCCGAGGTGCAGGCGGCTGCCGTCGGCCCGTGTCCACAGGACCAGGTTCTCGAACTCGGCCCCCCGGTAGGCCTGCCCGATCGTCCGGAGCAGGATCTCGCCCCGCTCCGTCCGCACCGACCCGCCCGGCAGGTCCAGGGAAGACCGGCGCACCGCGTCCGCCACCTGGTCGAACGTCATGCCGTGGCGCCGCAGGTCGTCCTCCGAGACCTCGATCGAGATCTCGTAGGGCGGCGCGCTCACGATGTCGACCTGCGTGATCTCCGGAATCGCGGTCAGCTCGTCCCGCACCCGCTCGGTGATCTGCTTCAGGGTGAACGGATCGATGTCGCCGGAGACCGCGATGTCGACCACCTGCTGCCGGTTCGTGAGCTCGCGGATGATCGGCTTCTCGGTCTCGATCGGGAACGTCGTGATGGCGTCGATGTTGCTCTTGACCTCGTCGACGACGCGGCGCGCGTCGGCCCCGAGATCGAGCTCGATCATCACGGAGCCCATTCCCTCCGAGGCGGTCGACTGGATCTGCTTGATGCCGTCGATGCCCTGGATCGATTCCTCGATGCGGACGTTCACCGCCTCCTCGACCTCCTCGGGGGCGGCGCCGAGATACGGCACCTCGACCTGGATTCGATCGAGCTCGATCTCCGGGAACACCTCTTCCTTGACGTTCGTGGTCGCGAGGATGCCGCTCACGATGATGAACACCATCATCAGGTTGGCGGCGACGCTGTTCCGAGCGAACCAATCGATCATGCCTTTCACGATCGCCTCCCATCGCTGACACGCGCTACCACCTCGCCCACCGTAATCCCCCTCGCCAGTGCGTCGGCGATGCCGCGCGTCACCGCTGCGGCTACGCGGTTCTGGAGGTCCGCGAGCTCCGTGACGCTGCCGTCGACCTTGACCGAGGTCACGACCGCGCCGCTCGCGATGTCGACCACGCGTGCCGTGACCCGCACCACGTCCCCGACGCGCTGAATCCCGCCGCCCACCGTCCACGCCGCTTCCTCACCGGGGGCGACGACGATCACCTCCGGCAGATCGGCGAGCCGGGCCGTCACGGTGTCGGTGATCACCCGACCCAGGCTCACCCCGCGGACGTCGTTGGCGGAGGCTCCCAGCTCGTCGAACGTGAGGACCGCGACGGGGTTGGCGGGCACCGACCGCAGGGATGCCACCGCGGTCTCGACCGGCTCGTCACCGCGGCCGGCGGGCTCTTCCGGTGGAGAGCCGGCCCCGGCCGTTTCGAAGCGGGCGCGGGCGGGAGGGGTGGCCGGCTCGGGCAGACGCCAGGCGGTGGCCCGCCGCTCCAGGAAGTCCCGCGCGAGCTGGTTCGCCGGCTCGGCGGCATCCGCGGCGGACGCCGCGGCGGCAAGCTCCGCCAGGCGCTCGCCGATGGCGGCGACGACCTCCTGGCGCAGAGCGGGCAGGTCCTCGGCGGATCCGTCGACCTTGACTGCCCGTACGGCGTCGCCGCCCGCGGTGTCCGTGATGCGGGCGGTCACCCGCACGGCGGGGCCCACCTGCTGGACGCCGCCGTCGATCGTGAAGCGGGCATCGCCCGGCGAGCCGACGGCCTGCATGCCCTCGCCGCCGACACCGCTGGCAACGGCACGGGCGAGCGCCGGGCCGATGCCGGCGCCGGCCGGCCCCGTGCCCAGGGTGGCGAACGGAGCTACCGCGAACGTGAGCGCCATGCCGGAGTCGGCCGCGGCAGCCGGGGCCGGGGCCACCCGTGCGGCCTGCACGTCGGGTCCCGGGGGCAGCGGCGGGGGGGGCTCCGGTCGCACGGGCCGCGCGCGCGCTTCCGCCGCCTCCGGCCGGGAGGCGCGCGGCGCGCTCGCGGGCGCGAGCCGTGCCCCCGTCGCGGGCGCCCGGAGCGGCGCGGAGGCAGTGCGTACGGCGGCTCGACCGCGGTCTGCAGGTTCTGCGGACGGCCGCCGGGCGGGCCGCGCCGCCGGCCGGGCCGCTGCCGGTCTGGCTACGAGCGCGTCGAGCCAGCCCGGCCCCTCCGCGGGCTCCGCGGCCGGCGCTGCGGCTACAGGGGCCGGGAGTCGGCCCGACCCCGTCACCTGGGGCGACTCTGCCGGTCCGCCCGGCTCCGGCCGCTCCGCCGACTGCTCGGTCGCCGTCAGGCGCGCGACCGTCTCGACCGGGGCGCGTGGTGGCCGTGCCGCCGGGGCGGCCGGCACCGCCTCCTGCGGCGTCGCGGAGGCCGGCTCGGCGGACTCGGCCGCCTGCCGCGCCAGCGCATCCCGATCGAGATTGGCGAGCTGCACGCGCATCCCGTCGGTCGCCGCGTCGAGCGGGGAAACTGCCACCAGCTCACCCGGCTCCAACCCTTCCCGGACGTACATCGTCTCGGTGGTCGTCCGCAGGATGTCGATGCTGCGGAAGGAGATCCGGTCGTCCGCGCCCACCACGACCACCTGACCGGCGCCCCGCAGCGCGGCGCGCGGAACGACCGCCACGTCGCGGACCGTGCGTCCCTCGATCTCGGCCTCGACATACATGCCGACGGCCAGCGGCGGACGATTCGGGTTCAGGCCGGCGGCGTACGGATCCCGCACCTCGGCCACTACGTGCACCATGCGGCTGACCGGATCGATCTCGCTCTCGGTGCGGACGATCCGGCCGTCCCATTCGTGGATCTCGCCCGCGAAGGTCGCCCGCAGGGTGACGGCCGGTGTCCGCTGGTTCGTGCTGTCGCGATAGGACAGGGGCAGGTCGAGGAACGCCAGCTCCTCGTCCGGGAGCGGGAGCCGCACCTCGGCCAGGTCGACGGCATAGATCGTCGCCACCGAGGCCCCGACCGTGACGAACTGCCCGACGTCCACGTTCTTGCGCCGCACGCGGCCGGCGTACGGGGCGACGATCTCTGCCCGCTCCAGGTCGCGCTCTGCCCGCTCCAGGTTGGCCTCGGCGGCGGCGACCGACGCCCGGGCGTCCTCGAGTTGCGGCTCGCGGAGCGTCAGCGCCCGCGGGTCGCCGCGCCCCAGCTCCGCCCATTCGCGCGCCGCCACGTCAGCCTCCGCCTCCTCCTGCGCAAGCATGAGGCGAGCCTGCGCGAGCTGCGATCGGGCGGCGACGATCGCCTGCTCGTAGTCGAAGGTGTCGATGCGGACGAGGACGTCGTTCGTCTCGAAGAACCCGCCCTCGGCGAACGACGGGGCAACCCAGATGACCCGTCCGGCGATCTCCGACACCAGTTGGCTCTCGGTCCGCGGTCGGACCGTGCCCTGGCTGGTGACCGTGAGAGGCACCTCGTCGAGCGTCACCTGGTGCACTCGCACGCCGGGAGGCTCGATGGTCGGTGGTTGGGTGGCGACGGGCGGGCGCGTGCGAACCAGCACCACGGCCGCGAGCACGGCCACAGAGAGGACCGCGAGCGGAAGGACGACCCGCAGGGTACCTAGGAGTGCGCGTTTCATGGTGTTGTCCGTCCTCGTCTGCGGCTACTGCGCGCCGGTGACGCCGGCGTCGCCGTCGCCGAGGGTGACAGGCGCGGGGAGCTGCTCGAAACCGCCCCCGAGCGCCAGGTAAAGGTCGACGCGGTTGTCGAGTCGCAGGCGCCGCGCGGCGATGAGGTCGCCTTCCGCCTGCACGGCCGACCGCTGCGACTCGAGCACGGTGATGTAGTTGTCCAGCCCGGCCACGTAGCGCTCCTCGGCGAGCCGCTCCGCGGCGCGCGCCTGTTCCACCGCGGTCTCGAGGTGGCCGACTCGGTCTGCGTAGAACCCGTCCGCCGCGAGCGCCGTCTCCACTTCCGCGTAGGCGGTCAGCGCGGTGTTGACGTAGGTGGCGAGCACCTCGGCCGCCTGCGCCTCGGCGCGGCTGATCTGCGCCCGCAGCCGGCCGCCCTGCCAGAGCGGCGCGAAGACGTTGCCGACGAAGCTCCAGATGGCGAAGTCCCCGGAGAGGAGCGACACCAACGCGTCGGTGGCGGTGCCGGTGGAGGCGGTCAGCGTGATGCCGGGCAGGAGCTGGCGGCGGGCGCTGCTCAGCCGGGCGTCGGACGCGGCGACGCGCCGCTCCGCCGCCACGAGGTCGGGCCGGCGCGCGACGAGGGTCGCGGGCAACCCGCCCGGGATGCTCTCCGGCACGGCCGGCAGGTCGGCGGGCGGTTCCACCTCGCCTGCCGCGTAGCGGCCGAGCAGGACGTCGAGCTGGCGCTGCGTCGAGTCGAGCTGCTGCCGCCGCTGGTCGAGCAGCGCCTCGGCGTTCGCGAGGTTCAGCAGCGCGAGCCGCAGGTCGAGGGCCGGCCGGATGCCCGACTCGAACCGTTCCCGCACGAGATCGGCCGAGCCGCGGAAGCTCTCCACCGTCGTTTCCGAGAGCAGCACCTGTTGCTGGGCCTCGGCGATGGCGAACCATACCTTGACCGTCTGTCCGGCCAGCGAGAGCTGCGCGCCCCGCAGGTCGGCGGCCGACGTCTGCAGGTCGGCCAGGGCGGCCTGGGCATCCGCCCGCAGGCGGCGCCACAGGTCGATCTCCCACGAGACGTCGAGCGACGTGCCGTGGTTCGTGAAGACCGTGCTGAGGACCCTACCCTCGGCGCCGGGGATCGGGAACCCGACGAAGTTCTGCTTGCGGCGCAGGCCGTTGTAGGACGCCTGCACCGTCGGCCGGAGGCCGGCGGCCGCCGAGCGGGCGTCGGCCGCCGCCTGCTCGAGCCGGGCCGCGGCCGCCTGCAGATCGTAGTTGCTCTCGAGGGCGGTAGCGACCGCGTCGGACATTCCGGGGTCGCCGAACGCCGTCCACCAGTCGGCCGGCACCTCGTCGGGGAGGGTGTCGGCCACGGCGGTCCAGGTATCCGGCACGTCGGCTGCAAGCCGCGGTGCGTCGACGGGTGGGGCGGAAGCGCATCCGGCGGCGACGACGGCGAGCGCGAGTACGAGGCGCGTGTTCACGACAGACGTCCCTTCTGAGTCACCATCGTCTCTACCGACCGTGAGCGGCAGGCGTTCGTTCCCCGGCGACGACGGGCCCCGGCGCGTCCGTCGCGCCGGTGACGACGGGAACGTGGGCGGGAGTGGGAGCCGCGACTCCCCCCGCCGCGAAGCAGAGCAGCGCGTCGAGGACCTCGTCCGGGTCGCGGGGAGGCGGACCGCCGGCCCGGGGCGTGAGGCCCTCGCCCATGGCGAACGCCATCGATCCGATGAGGAACATCATGCGCCAGTGCACGTCAGCGGCGTCGAGATGCGGCAGCGCGCGTTGCAGCGCCGCGGTGAACCGACGGCGGACTTCCTCGAAATGACGCAGGTAGGTCGCCCGGTGTTCGTCGTTCGTCTCCGCGTGGAGCCGGCCGACGAGCCGCAGGAAGGTGCGGCCGCCTGCCCCCCATTCCTGCTGCTTCTCGAACGGCGGGGCCAGGAAGGCGCGCAGCACGTCCTCGACTGCGGGCCGTCCGGCACCGACCCGCGCCTCGAGAGCGTCGAGCAGCTCCAGGCGGCGCTCGTTGACCGGTGCGAAGCGGCGCTCGAGGAGGGCGGCCAGCAGGGATTCCTTGGCGCCGAAGTGGTAGTTCACCGAGGCCAGGTTCACGCCCGCCTCGGCCGTGATGTCGCGGAGCGAGGTGGCGGGGTAGCCCCGGTCGGCGAAGAGCCGCTCCGCCACGTCCAGGATGCGGTCCTTGGTCTCGCTGGCCATCGCGTTCGATCCTCGTGGCGCCGGATGTCTCCGGCCGCCGGAAGTCAAACGTTCGTTTCAATCATACGTATGATATGCCGGCAATGTTCCCGGTAGGAAGACGGAATCCGTCGCTGAGGGAGCGCTGCGTGCGCGCCGCATTCGCGCTCGCCGTGCCGGCCGTGGTGGCCGTCGTCGGGACGGCCGCGGCTCGGAGCGATCTGACGCTGGCCGGCAAGGCGGCGTTGTTCGAGGCCGACCTGGTCGAGCGCTTCATCCCGTTCGGCGAGGGTCAGGTGGTGGCGCGTCGCTGGCTCCCGACGGCCGAGCGCCCCGACGTCACGTACAACATGTCGGACAGCGCGTACCTCACCGGCATCTACTGCGCCACCCAGACCTGGCGGCACCGGGCGACCGGCGACCCGGAGGCGGCGCGCCGGGCGAGCGCGGGGTGCGCGGCGCTCGGGCACCTGGCGACCGTCAGTGGCCGGCGCGGGCTCCTGGCCCGCGGCGCTTCGCCGGTCGATGCCCCCTGGTTCGACGACGGGGTGTGGCGGACGAGCCCCGACGGGCGGCACCGGTGGCGCGGCAACGTCAGCTCGGACCAGGTCGACGGGCTGATGTTCGGCGTGTTCGTCCATGTCTCCGAGACGGACGACCCCGGCGCGCGAGCCCGCATGGCTCCGTTCACGGGCGACATCGTCGACGCCATCCTCGACGGCGGCCGGCGCATCGTGGGGTACGACGGCGCGCCGACGCGCTGGGGACACTACGAGCCGGACTACGTCCGCAACCGGGAGCCGATGAACGCCCTGCTCCTGCTGCAGATGGTCAAGGTGGCGCACGCGGTCACCGGCGAGCCCCGCTACGAGCGGGCGTACCGGCAGTTGATCGCGGATGGCTACGCCCGCATCGGCGAGGGGGCCCGCCTCGACCGGCCGCCGCTCCGGGCGAACCACTCGGACGACGTATTGATCGCCCTCGCGCTCTACCCGTTGCTGGAGCTCGAGCGCGATCCCACGCTTCGCGCCCAGTACCTCGAGGCTGCCCGGCGGTGGTACCGTGGCGGAGTGCACCCCGGCGTCGGTGCCGAGGCGAACCCGCTCGCGGGCTTCCTCTGGCGGCACTGGACGGGGGATTCCGGCGGCGTCGCCCCCGGCGTCGAGACGCTGCGGCGCATGCCGCTCGACATGAAGTGGAACCGGGCCACGATCGACGCCTACGCCGAGCGCTTCGGCTACGCGTTCGAGCCGGGGCCGCCGGCCCTCGAGGCGGCCCCCGGCGGCCCGCTCCCGATCGAGCGGCGCGCCCGGACCTGGAGCTTCCTGGTGCAGAACCCTTATCGTCCGGGCGCCGATCGCACCCCGCCCGCGCCCTTCGAGACCAACGGGCTCGACTACCTCCTCAGCTACTGGTTCGGCCGGGCCCACGGACTGATCGGGCCCGCCGAGTAGCCCGGAAATTGGTTGCTTGCGTTTCGTGGATCCGTGTTAGACTCCCGGTTTCGAGGAGCGGTATTCTCCCCTCAGGGTCCAGGCGCGCCGGATCGCGCTACGAGGAGGTCGTCTCATGGGAGACGTGGAGCACATCCAGACGGCGGAGCAGCAGGGAGTTTCACGGCGTAGCTTCATCAAGGGAGTCATCGCCACCGGCGCGAGCGTGTCCGCGTCGAACTACGTATTGCGGGGCGGCCACGGCGTGGCCCTGGCGCAGGCGCCGGGGTCGGTCGAGCGACTGGTCACGCTGACGGTGAACGGCCAGCAGCGGCGCGTGGACGTCATGCCGCAGGAGACGCTGGCGACGACGCTGCGCTACAAGCTGGGGCTCACGGGGACGAAGATCGGCTGCGACCGGGCGGAGTGCGGCGCGTGCACCGTGCTCATCGACGGCGTCGCCCACTACGGCTGCTCGACGTTGACCCATCAGGTCCGCGGACGCGAGGTCTTGACCATCGAGGGGCTCGAGGGCCCGGACGGGTCGCTGCACCCGGTGCAGCAGGCCGTCGTCGACCTGCAGGGCTTCCAGTGCGCGTTCTGCATGTCGGGCTTCGTCATGAACATGGTCGAGCTGACCAACGAGAACCCCGACGCCACCCGCGCCGAGGCCGCGCAGCACCTGTCCGGCAACCTCTGCCGGTGCGTGGACTACAACCGGATCCTCAACGTCGCCGAGAAGGCGTGCGAGCTTACGCGTAACGGGATGAGGAGCTGACGATGGCTGACTACAAGCTGATCGGCAAGAACTACACGACGCCCGACATCCTCGCGAAAGTGACGGGTCGGTCGAAGTATGCCGAGGACTTTCGCGCCGAGGGCATGGTCTTCGCGAAGCTGCTCCTCAGCCCCATGCCGCACGCGCGCGTCCGTCGCATGGACGCCAGCGCCGCGCTCGCCATGCCGGGCGTGGAGGGCATCCTGACCGCCGACGACATCCCGGAGACGGACGCGCCGAACGAGGCCAGCCTCACCAACGAGCCGCACTACGAGGGCGAGCCGATTCTGGCTATCGCGGCGGTCGACGAGGAGACGGCCGCGGAGGCGGTCGAGGCGGTGGACATCGAGTTCGAGCCGCTCCCGTTCGTGCTCGATCCGATGGAGAGCCTCCGTCCCGGCGGTCCCAACGCCCGCAGCCAGGGCAACACGATGGCGGGACGCGACCTGTCGACCATCAAGTGGGACAGCGTCGACTGGAGCGAGTACGACCGCGGCATCATGCCGCTCGGCGGCGAGGTGACGGACGAGTGGGAGGTCGGTGACGTCGAGGCCGGGTTCGCGGAGGCGGATCTCATCCTCGACGAGACGGTCTTCTCGGCGTCCCTGTCGCACCAGCCGCTCGAGACGCGCACGTCGATGGCCTACTGGCAGAACGGCAAGTGCTACATGCACGCCTCGACGCAGAGCACCGCGCGGACGGAGGGCGGCACGGCGCGGGCGCTCGGCATCGAGCCGACGGACCTCGTGCTCATCGCCGAGTACTGCGGCGGCGGGTTCGGCAGCAAGATCGCCGGCTGCCCGCAGGACCAGATCTCCGGCCTGCTCTCGCGCAAGATCGGCAAGCCGGTCATGTTGCGGGTGACGCGCCAGGAGGAGAACTTCTTCGGCAAGGCGCGGCCCGGCATCCAGGCGCGGGCCAAGTTCGGATTCCGGAGCGACGGCCGCGTCGTCGCGCTGGACCTCATGATGGTGCAGGACGGCGGCCCCTACGGGCGCTCGGGCGACTACATGTCGTGCGCCGACCAGGCGTCGCTCATGTATCAGCCGGAGCACATGCGTGTCCGCGGCCTGACCATCTACACGAACACGCCGCCGCGTGCGGCGCAGCGGGCGCCGGGCGGGGTGCAGGCGGTCGCGATGTTCGCGCCGATCATCGACGATGCGGCCAAGCAGCTCGGCATCGACCGGCTCGAGATCATCCGCGTGAACGCTCCGGAGGGGCAGGCGGTGTTCGGGCGCCCGCGCCAGGGCGTGCAGGGGAACGTCTCGAGCGCCTTCGTCAAGGAGGCACTCGACCAGGCCCGGGAAGAGTTCGACTGGGCCGGGATGCAGGCGCGCAGCAAGCAGCGCAACGGCACGAAGGTCACCGGCATCGGCGTCGCCCTCAGCTCGTACTCCGCGGGCGCGTCGGGCGTCGACGGCCTGCTGGTCATCCGCCCGGACGGCAAGGTGGAGATCCACAACGGCGCCGGCAACCTCGGCACCGAGTCCTTCTCCGACACGTCGCGCGCCGCGATGGAGGCGCTCGACACGCCGTGGGAGCAGGCGGAGGTCGTCTGGGGCGACACCAGCAAGCACCTGCCCTGGTCGGCCGTTCAGGCCGGGAGCATGACGACCCACGCGCACTCACGGTCCAACTGGGCGGCCGGGCTGCAGGCGAAGCAGTTCCTGCAGGAGATCGCAGCGGCGCAGCTCGGCGGGTCGCCTGGCGACTTCACCGTCTCCAACGGCCGGGTCTACCGGAGCGGCAGTCCGTCGCAGGGCATCAGCTTCGGGCGCGCGGCGGAGCTGGCCATCCGCATGGGCGGCAAGTTCGACGGCCACGAGCTGCCGGAGGACATCAACGAGATGACGACCCGCGCGGCCACCGGGCTGGCCGGTCGCGGTCTCGTTTCCGCCGCGAAGGACAACTTCGAGACCGGTGGCCGCAACATGTCCTACGCCATCGGGTTCGCCGAGGTCGAGGTCGACATCGAGACCGGCGCGGTCGCCTTGAAGGACTACAAGGTGGCCTCGGATGCCGGCACGATCCTGCATCCGCAGAACTTCGGCGCGCAGCTCCACGGCGGCGGCATCCAGGGCTTCGGCGTCGCGCTGGGCCAGAAGTGGGTGATGGACCCGCAGTGGGGCCTGCACGTGGCCAAGCGGTTCTACTCCAACCGCCCGCCGACGATCCTCGACGTGCCCCATGAGACGGAGATGGCGTGGTCCGCGCCGGGTCTTCCCGATCCGTTCAACCCGGTCGGCTGCAAGGGGATCGGCGAGGCTCCGGTCGGCGCGGGCGCAGGCGCGGTGCTGAACGCCATCGCCGACGCGCTGGGCGACGACGTCCACTTCAACCGTTCACCCATCATGCGGGACATGATTCTGACCAAGCTCAATCCCGAGGTGCCGGAGGCTCACAACCTGCTGTCGACGCACGTCTAGCGCCACCAGGGAAGGTAGAGGAGAGAACCAATGGCCGTGATTCGCGACAAGATGCCGGCATTCCAGCTCTTCCAGCCTGCCAGCACGGGGGAGGCGCTCGGGGTGCTCGATCAGTACGGCGCCGACGCCTGGGTGCTTGCCGGCGGGCTCGACAGTTGGGACTGGTTCAAGGACCGCGTGAAGAAGCCGGCGGCGGTCGTCGATCTCGCTGGCATCGAGTCGCTGAGATCGATTCGATCGTTCGGCGGCACCGTCGAGATCGGCGCGATGGCCACGCTGCGCGAGGTCATTCGGCACGCCGAGGTGGCCAGCCAGTTCAGCCTGCTCGTGGAGGCGTCCGAGCTCGCCGCCTCGCCGCAGATTCGGAACCAGGGCACCATCGGCGGCAACATCGGGCAGGACACCCGCTGCTGGTACTACCGGGACGGGTGGAGCTGCTACCGCGCGGGCGGCAACATCTGCTACGCCGACACGCCGACCGCGATGAATCGCGAGCACGCGATTCTGGGGGCGAGCCGCTGCGTGGCGGTGAACGTATCCGACACCGCGCCGGCGCTCGTTGCGCTCGATGCGGAGATGGTCGTCGAGAACAGCGGCGGCCAGCGTGTGATTCCGGCGCAGGACTTCTTCATCGGTCCCGCGATCGACATCATGCGGATGACCGCCCTGCAACCGGGCGACATCCTGACCTCGATCCGGATCCCGTCGACCTGGGCCGGGCAGCGGTTCTACTTCGAGAAGAGCCGCGACCGGGCGGTCTGGGACTTCCCGCTGGCCAACGTGGCTTCGGCCGCCAGGATCGCCAACGGAGTGATCGAGGACATCCGGATCGTCGCCAACGGCGTCGCGCCGTACCCCGTGCGGTTCACCGCCGCCGAGGATGCGGTGCGGGGGCAGGCGGTCAGTGACGAGACGGCCGAGCAGGCGGGCGAGATCGCCATTCGCGGCGTTCGGCCCCTTGCGCACAATGGGTACAAGGTGGCGTTGCTGCGCAACCTTGTGAAGCGGTCCGTTCGCGGCGCCGAGGCATAGATGGAAATCTTTCAGTGGGATACGGACCCCTGGGGCCGGGAGACCCTGATCCGGGTCTCCTGGGATCTTCTCTATCTCTTCTTCTGGGCCGGAATCGCCTTCATCGTCTTCCACGTCGTCTACGCGGCCGTCTGGCTGCCCAGGCTGGCGCGCGAGGCGGCCCATGGGGGCGGCGGAGGCGATGCGGCCTCGGGCGTTCCCGAGAGGATCGAGCGGCACACGCTGGCCGCACGGCTCTTCCACTGGATCATGGCCGTGGCGATGCTCGCGCTGCTGGTGACCGGGTTCTTCCCGATCATCGGCATCCAGTTCGCCTGGGTGACGATCCACTGGATTGCCGGTGTCGTCCTCACGATCTCCATCATCTACCACGTCATTCACGCGTCCTTCTATCTCGACTTCTGGTCGATCTGGCTGCTCCCGGCGGACATGGCGGAAGCGGCGCAACGCGTGAAGCGCCAGCTCGGGGGTAGCGGCGGCGGCGTCCAGCGTCACGGGAAGTACCCGCTTGACCACAAGCTGTACCACACGGCGGTCATGCTCGCCGGCCTCGCGGTGATCGGGACGGGTCTCGTGATGATGTTCCGGATCGAGAACGCGCTGGTTGCGAGGAACGCGTACCTGCTTTCGGAGGAGACCTGGGGCCTGATGTACGCGCTCCACGGCCTCGGTGCGGTCCTGTTCGTCATGCTGACGCTGACGCACATCTACTTCGCGGTGCGGCCGGACAAGTTCTGGCTGACGAAGTCGATGATCTTCGGCTCGGTCGATCGCGAGCAGTACCTGGCGCACCACGATCCGTCGCGCTGGGTGGTGTCGGAGAAGCCCGCCGCCTCCCAGGAACCCGCGAAGAACTGATTCCGTAGCGGGGGCGCGCCGTCCGCCGAGGTCGGCGCGCCCCCGCTAGCGTTCCCGACCAACGTTCCCTGCCATTCGAACGCGCCCCGGCATCCGGCCATCCATCGTGTCCAAGTCTGCTGCGCAGGAGTTGAAGGCTCGCGTCGACGTCGTCGAGGAGACCTACGAGTACTGCCTGGCCTACGCGGCCAAGGGCGTGGGGGTCCAGACGGCCGCGTCCACCGACACTCCGGTGCGGGAGCGGCTGCAGAGCCTCGCGAACGCGCTTCCCGAGCTTCCGCGGTCCTTTCTGCGGCTCGTCGAGGAACGCGGCGGGCCGGCGCGCGAGCACTACGAGGCATTCATCGACGTTCTGCGGCGGGATGCGGACACCGCGCTCGCGTCCGTCCGGCTCGTGCTCGCCCAGCCCGGCATCACGTCACAGATGGTCGACAACCTGAACGGCATGATCCACCTGCGGGCGCTGCTCACCGACGTCTTCCTGGTCGACGAGATGCTCCGGCCGGACGCCGACCACCCGCCGCACACGCCGCCCGACGACTCGGACAGCCCCCCGGCGACTTCCTGACGTGCGGCCCGTCGGCGGCGGCCGCTCGGAGTTCCGCGATGTTGCGGCCCCGGCGGTTCGGTGCGTCGAGCGCGCCGGGAGTGAACCGGACGCCGGGGCGTCGGCGAAGGCCCATGGACCTCAGCGGCAAGGTGGCGCTCGTAGCGGGCGGTGCGCGGATGGGGGAGGCCCTGGCCGCTCGGTTGGCCGGGCGTGGAACGGGCGTCGCGGTCTCGTACCGCCGCTCGCGGGAGGCGGCGGAGCGGGCCGTGCAGGCCGCACGCGCCCGCGGCGGCTCCGCCACGGCCCTGCGTGCCGATCTCACGAGCCCCGTCGATGTCGGCTCGCTGACCGCCGCCGTGGTCACCCGGCTCGGGCGGCTCGACTTCATCGTCAACCTGGCATCGACCTATCGGCGCACGCCGTTCGACGCCCTCTCCGAGGAGGCGTGGACTGCCGCGCTCGACGTCGACCTGTCGGCAGCGTTCCGCTTGGCACGCGCGGCAGTTCCCCACCTGCGCGCCGCGGGCGGGGGCCGCATCGTCCACGTCACGGACTGGACGGCCGCCTCGGGCCGCCCGCGCTACCCTGGCTACCTGCCCTACTACGTGGCGAAGCGGGCGCTCATCGGCCTGACGGAAGCGCTGGCCCTCGAGCTGGCGCCCGACGGCATCCTGGTCAACGCCGTCGCGCCGGGCCCCATCCTCCCGCCGCCGGATCTCGACGCCGACGCCTCGGCGGCGGTGGAGCGGGAGACGCCGCTTGGCCGTTGGGGGGGAGCAGACGCCGTCGCAGACATGGTCATCACGTTGCTGGAATCGGACTTCGTGACGGGGGAGACGGTCCGCGTCGACGGTGGCCGGCACCTGAAGTAGCCTTGTGACGTGAGTTCCGCGGCGCCTCCGAGCGTGACGGTGCCGGCGTCGGTCCCGGAACCGTTCCGCACGAGCCTCGTCGTTGCCGGCGATGCCTGGTGCGCGCTCCTCGGCGCGCGGCTTCACTCGCTGGTGCTCTTCGGCTCGGTGGCCCGGGGCCAGAGCACGGCGCGCTCGGACATCGACCTCCTGGTGGTGGCCGCGGGGTTCCCGCACAGTCTCGTAGAACGCCGCCGCCCCCTTCTCGCGGCCTGGTCGCGCGCTCGCGACCGACACGCACTGCCCGCCGTCGACTGGAACCTCGTGACGAAGACGCCGGACGAGGCTCGATTCCACAGCCCGCTCTACCTCGACATGGTCGAGGACGGCATTCTCCTGTTCGACCGGGGGGCGTTCTTCGAGACCGTGCTCGACACCATGCGCGCCCGCATGCGTGCGCTCGGAAGCCGGCGCGTGTTCCTCGACGACGGAAGTTGGTATTGGGACCTGAAGCCGGACTACCGCTTCGGCGAGGTGGTCGAGATATGACCAGCTCCCGCATGGGACGGCTGTACATCGAGGAAGCCGCGAGCCGCGTGGAGCTGGTTCGCCTGGCCGCCGAGCGAGAGCTCTGGCCCACGGTCGTCCGGGAAGCGCAGGAGTGTGTAGAGCTGTTCCTGAAGGGTGCATTGCGCATCGTCGCGGTCGAGCCGGCCCGGACGCACGACGTCGCGGTCATGCTTCGCCGCGAGGCCGCTCGCTTTCCCCCCTGGTTTCGCACCGAGGTCGAACGTCTGGCCACCATCTCGACCGAGATGGCCGGCAACCGCGGCATCGCCTTCTACGGCGACGAGCGCCAGGACCTCGCCCCCCGGGACCTCTTCGACCGGTCGGATGCCGAACGGGCGGCGGCCAACCTGGAGTATGTCGCAGCTCTCTGCGAGCGCCTGCTGGCGACGGTGCCCGGCTGACGACCCGCGCGTGCGCGCGCGCTTCGTGCGCCGGCCGGCGTGAAGTAGCCTTGTAGCGTCGGCGGGTCGGGTGCCCGGTTCGCGCGGCGGGCCGGGTGGCGGTCAGACCGGGAAGGGAGGAGTGCGATGCTCGATCGACATCTCGTCGCGGGGTCAGGGGCGATCGCCGCTCTGGTGCTGGGGTCGGTGCTGTCCGGGACGCCGGCGGGCTACGGGATCGCCGCCGCGGAAACGGCCGGGACCCAGCCCGCGGCGCCGGAGGGGGCGAGCGCGATGCGGACGCCGTGGGGGCACCCGGATCTCCAGGGGGTCTGGGACTTCCGCACCATCACGCCGCTGGAGCGTCCGGCCGAGTTGGCCGACCAGGAGTTCCTGACGGAGGAGGAGGCGGCCGGCCTGGAGCGGGCGGCCATCGAGCGCACGGAGCGGCTGGCCGAGCCGAGCGAGGTGCGCACGGAGCCGCTCCCCGCGGGCGGCAGCGTCGGGGCGTACAACGACTTCTGGTTCGACCGCGGGGTCAACGTGGTCTCAAGCCGCCGGACCTCGTTGATCGTCGATCCGCCTGACGGCCGGATACCCACGCTGACGCCGGCGGGGCAACAGCGCGCCGTCATGCGGGCCGCGGCGCGAGCCCGGCCGGCCGTCACCTGGGAGGATCGCAGCGTGTTCGAGCGCTGCGTCACCCGCAGCCTGCCCCGCCTGCCGGGCGGCTACAACCAGAACCTGCAGATCCTCCAGACCGCGGAGCACGTCGTGATCCTGTACGAGATGATGCGCGAAGCGCGCGTCATACCCCTCGACGGGCGGCCTCACCTGCCAGCCGGGGTGCAGCTCTGGCACGGTGACTCGCGCGGCCGATGGGAGGGCGACACGCTCGTGGTCGAGACCACCAACTTCTCGCCGAAGAACGACTTCCGCGGCGCGGGGGCCGGCCTGCGCCTTGTCGAGAGCTTCACGCGGGTCGACGCGGACACCATCGACCACCAGGTCACGATCTCGGATGCGACGACGTTCACGCGGGCGTGGACGGCGGCAATCCCCCTGCGACGGACTGAGGCCCCAATGTACGAGTACGCCTGCCACGAGGGCAATTACGGCATGGAGGGCATCATGGCCGGGGCGCGGGCCGACGAGCGGGAGTGACGGAGGCCCTCGCCGGATTCGGCCGGCGTCGCCGCACGAGGCCGGGCGTCACTGCCCGGCCTCCGCGGCGCCGACCCCACGTGTCGGCCGCAGGTGCTCGAGCACGAAGTCGAGCATCATGGCCCGGCGGTGGTGCTCGAGGTCCGGGCTGCCGAGCCGGTGTCGCGACTTCGGGTAGATCATCATGTCGAACGGCTTGCCGGCCTGCTGCAGGGCGTAGGCGAACTGCAGGGTGTTCTGCATGTGGACGTTCTCGTCCATCGACCCGTGCACGAGCAGCAGGGCGCCGTGGAGGTCGGCGGCCCGGAAGCGGGGGGAGCTCCGGCGGTAGCCCTCGGCGTTGTTCTGCGGGGTCCGCATGTAGCGCTCGGTGTAGATCGTGTCGTAGTCGCGCCAGTCCGTCACCGAGCCCCCGGCGATGCCCATCGACCAGCGCCGGCTGTGGGTCAGCGCATAGCTGACCATGAACCCGCCGTAGCTCCAGCCCTCGATTCCGATGCGTTCGGCGTCGACGTAAGGCTGCGCGGCGAGCCAGTCGAGCCCGTCCTCCAGGTCGCGCAGCTCCAGCTCGCCGAAGCGCTGGTAGACCGGCCAGGTCGAGACGGCGCCCTTGCCGCTCGCGGTGCTGTTGTCGAGCACCCAGACGAGGACGCCGTGCTGCGCGAGGAGCTGCCAGTAGAGCGTCTCCGCGCTCCAGGCGTTCCGCACGCGCTGGACGTGGGGGCCTCCGTAAACGTGCTGGTAGACGGGATAGCGGTGCGTCGGGTCGAAGTCCGGAGGCTTGATCAGGAGCGCTTCCATCTCGAACCCGTCGCGGTTCGGCACCTGCAGGAACTCCGGTCGCGGCAGGTCGTAGTCATCCAGGGCGCGGACCGGGTTCGCCGCCGCGACCCGCACCACGGACCCGTCCGCCGCATGAACGCGGACCTGGGTCGGTGTCGAGATGTCGCTCCAGCGATCGAGATAGTGCGTCAGGCCGGGGTTGAATCGCGCCGTGTGGGTGCCGGCGCGCTCCGACAGCCGGCGCAGCCCCGTGCCGTCGAGGCCGACACGGTAGACGTCGAGGCCGATGGGGCTCCGCTCCGTGCCCGAGAAGTAGACGACGCCGGCTTCCTCGTCGACGCCGTGCAGGGCGCGGACCTCCCATTCGCCGCTCGTCACGGTCGCGAGCACCGTCCCCGTCCGGTCGACGTGGTACAGGTGCTGCCACCCCGTGCGCTCGCTCAGGATCAGCATCGTCCCGTCGCGCAGCCAGGTCGGTGGGCCGGTGACGTTGACCCACGCCTCGCTGGTCTCGCGAAGCACGGTATCCGCGTCGCCGGTCCGCGGGTCGGCCAGATTGAGGTCGAGCCACGTCTGCTCCCGGTTCTGGACCTGGAACACCACCCGGCCGCTGTCGGGCGTCCAGCCGACGTCGACGACGAGCGGCTCCTCGGCCGCGTACGCGGCGAGGTCCACCCACGACGTCGGAGCGCCCGCGTCCTCCGCGCCGACCACGCCGAGGCGCACGACCGGGTTCGCGTCCCCCGCCTTCGGGTAGTCCCAGGTCTCGACCTCCGGACGGTACGGGATGTGGTCGAGGACGGTGAACGACGGGACGTCGCGGTCGTCGAGCTGCAGGTAGGCGATGCGGGTGGAGTCGGGGCTCCACCAGTACGCCCGGAAGTTGCCGCGCCCGTAGATCTCTTCCTGGTAGACCCAGTCGAGCTGGCCGTTGCGGATGCGGCCGCCGCCGTCGTCGGTGAGCTCGTGCTCGCGGAAGCCGCCCGTGTCGGCGACCACCAGGTTGCCCTCGCGCACGAACGCGACGAAGCGCCCGTCGGGGCTGAAGGACACCTCGCTCTCGGCGGCCGGCGACGCCGTCAGCCGGGCAACGCGATCGGCCTCGAAGTCGTAGTGATAGAGGTCGTCCGCCAGCGCGAAGACGAGGGCGGAGTAGTCGTGGTTGAAGACGTGGCCCGCCCGCCGCCCGCCTCGCCCCGCCTCGCCGGCGGCTACACCCGGCAGCGCCGCGATGGCCGCCTCCAGGCGGCCGAGATCGACGAGCGGTGCGCGCTCGCCCGTCGTCGCCTCCACGCGCATCGGCGGCCCCCCGGCGTGGCGCTCGACGTAGTGGCGATCGTCCAGCCAGGTCAGGCCGCCCGCGGCGCGGCCGGAGAAGTTGACGCGCCGGCCCGGGTCGTACAGGTCGGCGATGGTCAGGGCCCGCTGCTGGGCGGGCGCGGACTGCGCAAGCGCAAGGAAGAGGAGACTGGCGGCGGCGATGGCGACGCGCGGGAGCCGTCGGCTGGACCTCATGGTGGGAACCTCCCGGCCGGTATAATCGGAGCGGCCATCATTCTACTTCGGCTGTTCCGTGGTCTTCGGCGTCCCGCCGGTCGTGCGGGGGCCGGTCGTGCTCGGGCCGCTGCCGCACACCGGCCGCGGCCCGGCGGCGGTCGCCTCCCGGGGGAGTGTTCCATGCTGCGCCTGATCACCGTTTCCCTGCTGAGTGTCGTCGTGCCCGTCGCCGCATCGGATGCAGCGTCGGCGAGTCCCGTCGCCGCGCCGGCGGAGCGTGCCGCTGCGGCGCCGGCGGAGGGTGTCGCCGCCACGCCGGCAGAGGGCCCCGTTGCCGGGACCGCCGGCCAGTCCGAGGAGCGCCTCTACCTCCTCGAGCGCATCGGCGACGCGGCCATCGCGCAGCTCTACGCCGACGGCTTCGAGGCGCTCGACCTGCGCGAGAAGGTGCTGATCTGGCACCTGTCGAACGCGGCCCTGGCCGGCCGCGACATCTTCTACGACCAGCGCTACGCCCACGGCCTGGAGATGCGCGAGGTAATCGAGGAGATTCTCACCCACGCCGAGGATGTCGACCTCGAGGCGCTCGAGGCGATCCACCGCTACACGAAGCTCTTCTGGATCAACAACGGACCGTTCAACAACCTGACCGCCCGCAAGTTCGTCCCCGGGGTCACGCCGGAGGCGTTCCGCGCAGCGGCGCTCGCCGCGGCGGAGGCAGGGGCTGCGTTCCCGATGCGCGACGGGGAGACGCTCGAAGCGCTCCTCACACGTCTCGAGCCGGTGTTCTTCGACCCCGCCGTCGACCCGATCCTGACCAACAAGTCGCCCGGCCCGGGCCAGGACCTGCTGCTCGCGAGCGCCAACAACCTGTACGACGGGGTCTCGATGGCCGACCTCGAGGGCTTCGACGAGCAGTACGCGCTGAACTCGCGCCTCGTGAAGCGCGACGGCGTTCTCCACGAGGAGATCTACCGCATCGACGGGAACGGCCGCTACGCCGACGATCTCCGCGAGGTCGTCCGGCACCTGGAAGCCGCCATCCCGTATGCCAGCGAGCCGATGGCGGAGGCGCTCCGGGCGCTGATCACCTGGTACCGCACCGGGCATCCCCGGGACCGGCGCGCCTACGACATCGCCTGGGTGGCCGACCAGGACTCGCCCGTCGACACCATCAACGGGTTCACCGAGGTCTACATGGACGCGCGCGGCGCCAAGGGCGCCTGGGAGGCGCTCGTCTACTACGTCAACCCGGAGAAGACGGAGGCGATCCGGACGCTGGCGGAGCACGCGCAGTGGTTCGAGGACCGCATGCCGTGGAATCCGCGTTACCGGAAGGCCGGCGTGCGCGGCATCACGGCGAACGCCATCGACGTCGTCATCGAGATCGGCGACGCGGGTCCGGTCACGCCGATCGGCATCAACCTGCCGAACGATCAGACCGTCCGCGAGCAGTACGGCAGCAAGTCGATCTCGATGACGAACGTCATCGAGGCCTACGACCTCTCGCGGCCCCCGGCCTACCGGGCCGAGTTCACCTGGGACGAGGCCGAGGACGCGCGCGCCGAGCGCTGGGGCAGCCTGGCCGGCGACATGACCACGAACATGCACGAGGTGATCGGGCATGCGTCGGGGCAGCTCGCCGAGCGGCTCGGCGGCAATGCCCAGCCGTACCTGCGGGAGCAGTACTCGGCGCTCGAGGAGGCCCGTGCGGACCTGATCGCCCTGTACTTCATCGCCGACCCGAAGCTGGTCGAGATCGGCATCTTCGACGCCGCGGATCAGCCGGACATCGTCCGCGCCGAGTACGAGGCCTACGCGCGCAACGCGATCCTGCAGCTCCGGCGCGTCCGGGAGGGCAACCAGCTCGAGCAGGACCACATGCGCAACCGGCAGATGGTGGTCCACTGGCTCATCGACAACACGGAAGCCATCGAGGTGCGGCGGCGCGACGGCAAGACCTACAACGTCGTGACCGACGTGGACGCGTTCCGGGCCGGGGTCGCCACGCTCCTCGCCGAGGTGCAGCGGATCAAGTCCGAGGGCGACTACGACGCGGCGCGGGCGCTCTTCGAGGAGTACGGCATCCGCTTCGATCCGGCCCTTCGAGACGAGGTGCTGGAGCGCGTCGCGGCGGTGGACCTGCCCTCCTACACCGGCTTCGTCATGCCGAAGCTGGAGGCGGTCACGGGACCCGACGGCGAGATCGCCGACGTGCGGATCTCGTATCCGCGGGACTTCACGCAGCAGATGCTGGAGTACTCGGGCAAGCGGTAGCGCGCCCTGACCGGCGCGTCGAGAGTCTGCGCCTTCCCGGCGCGCGCCCGTCAGCGCGCTCCGGTCTCGCGCAGCCACCCGGGCGGCACGCCTTCCCGGCGCGCTTCGTCCTCGATCTCCCGAATCTCGCCGGCGAGGCGATCCCGCTCGGCCCGCGTTTCCTCGAGCGCGCCGAGCGCCTCGAGCCGCTGGCGCTCGACCGCGCCGCGCTGGACGGGATCGTCGATGGCCGTGAACTGCGCCCACAGCCCGTCCGCCCGGTTCTGGAGGGCCGCCGCCATCAGGGCCGCCCGCGCCTGCGCGCCCCGTGCGGCCGCGATCCGTGCGCGCCAGTAGTCCTCGCCGCGAACCACGGCCGCTTCGGGTTCGGCGTCCTCGACCCCGCCCTCATCCGGGGCCGCTTCGGGGCCTCCGCCGGGGCCCGACAACGCCGGGCCGGCCGGGTCGGGGCCCGACGCAGCGGACGACGGCAGCACTCCGATCGTGAGGCCCCCGCTGTCCCGGAGATCGTCGTTCGTGTAGACGCGCGCCTTCTGGTCCGGAGGGATCGCGGCCCGCCGGGCCCGTTCCCTTCGCGCGGCGTCGACGAGCGGCGTCTGGCCCGATGCCTCGCCAGCCAGCAGCGACGCGGTGGCGACGAGTGAGAGCGCGAGCCCGAGGCGGCGATGCGTGTCGGCCATGGGTCGGTCAGCGATCGGTGCCGGTGGTCGGGGTGAACTTCTGGACGCGGCGTCCGTCGAGCGTCTCTCCCACGAGGAGATTGCCGTGCGAGTCGACGGCGAGGCTGTGGGGTGATTCGAACTGACCCGCCCAGCGCCCGCGGCGACCCATGGTGGCGATCACCTCGAGCGTGTCACGCTGCAGCACGTGCACTGCATGACGCCTGCCATCGGCAACCACTATCAGCCGCTGCTCCGGATCCCGCGAGAACGCCAAGTCCCACGGCGTCCCGCCGACCGACCCGTCGCGCAGCGGGGCGACGATCAGCGACTCGGCCATGAACGTGCCGTCCGGCCGGAACACCTGCAGCCGCTCGTTGCCCCGGTCGCAGACGTAGACGAGGCCGTCGGCCGAGAGCCCGACGCAGTGCGGCGTGTCGAACTGCTGCCGCAGGGGCGGCGTCCGCGTGAACGCCGGAAGCGGCGCGTCGTCCGCGACGTTCCCGTAGGCGCCCCAGTGCCGGCGATACTCGCCCGTGCTCGCGTCGAAGACGATGACGCGCCGGTTCGTGTAGCCGTCGCTGATGTACACCTCGTCGGCGGCCGGGTCGACGAAGACATCGGTCGGCTGCCCGAGGAACTGCGTACTCCCGCTGCCCGCCGTGCCCTCCCCGAAGTCGCCGATCTGGAGCAGGAAGTCGCCTTCCGGCGTGAACTTCAGTACGTGCGCGTTGTCGGTCGTCGCCCGCGACGCGAGGTCGTAGGGGAGGCCGCCGCCGAATCCGACCCAGACGTGGTTCCGATGATCGACGTGGATACCGTGGGTCTGGGTGCCCCAGTCGTACCCCTCGCCGGGGCCGCCCCACGCCTCGACGACGCTGCCGTCGGGCGCGAAGGCGATCACCGGCGGCGTTCCTTCCGCGCCGCGCTGGCTGTTCGGCCGGTGGACGATCCAGACGTTGTCCTGCGAGTCGGTGGCGACGCCGACGACGTTGCCGAGCAGCCAGTCTCCGGGCAGCTCCTGCGGCCAGTAGGGGTCCACCTCGTAGGAAGGTGCCGCCGTTGCCGCCGACTGGCCGGCCCGGGCGGCGGGAGCGGCCGCGAGCAGCAGTGCGCCTGCCAGCAGGAGCGCGGGAAGCCGTTGGGTCATGGGGCCGATCCTGCCGGTGTCACGACGACTCCGGGATCCGACGGGCGACCGACTCGCCCCGGGTGCATTGCGGGGTCCCCCGACGGCCTGGAGTGTTGCGCGATCGGCCGGCGTCGGCGCTGCCGGCCGATCGTAACCTGACGGCTCCCCGGGTGACGCGCCCGCGGCCGGGAGCGCGCCCCGCCGGGCTACGGCGCAGCCTGCTAGTGTCCAACGCCTGAAGTTCTTGACCAGTAGAATCGGCTCGTGGTACGGTCGGCCCGGAAGCGAGGAGGGCCGTGCCGAACCATTACACACGAGAGGTCCCGGAGGTCTCGGACGCACAGCGCGAGGAACTGGAGGGTTGGCTGCGCCGGCGCAATACCGCGCAGGCTCTGGCCCTGAGGGCACGCATCGTGCTGCAGAGCGCCGCGGGACGGAGCGACCAGGTCGTGGCGCAGGCTCTGGGCACGACGCGGGCCACGGTCGGCAAGTGGCGGCGGCGGTTCCTGCGCAACGGCTGCGACGGCTTGCTGGACGAACCACGGCCGGGCGCGCCGCGCCGGGTGTCGGACGAGGACGTCGAACGGGTCGTGGTCCGGACGCTGGAGACGACCCCACGGGGGGCGACGCATTGGAGCCGGGAGTCGATGGCCCGAGCCTGCGGGCTGAGCGCTTCGACCGTCGGCCGCGTGTGGCGCGCGTTCGCGCTCAAGCCCCATCGCAGCGAGACCTTCAAGCTGTCGCGAGACCCGTTGTTCATCGAGAAAGTGCGCGATATCGTGGGGCTGTACCTGCATCCGCCGGAGCGAGCGGTGGTGCTGTGTGTGGATGAGAAGTCGCAGATCCAGGCGTTGAACCGTACCCAGCCGGTGTTGCCGATGCGTCCGGGAGCACCGGAGCAGCGGACACACGACTATCGACGGCACGGCACGACCTCGTTGTTCGCGGCCCTGAACACCGCCACCGGCGAGGTGATCGGCAGGTGCTTTCGGAAGCACCGCTCGGTGGAGTTCAAGCGCTTCCTCGCCGTGATCGACAAGGCGGTGCCGCCCGACCTCGACATCCACCTGGTGCTGGACAACTACGGCACGCACAAGACGGCGATGATCCACGACTGGCTGGCACGGCGTCCTCGGTATCACCTGCACTTCACGCCCACGAGCGCATCGTGGCTCAACCAGGTAGAGCGTTGGTTCGCCGAGATCACCCGGCAGCAGATCCGGCGTGGAACCCATCGCAGCACCCAAGCACTCGAGGCGGCGATCAAGGAGTACCTGGCGGTCTACAACGAAGACCCCAAGCCCTTCGTCTGGACGAAGACCGCCGAGCAGATCCTGGAATCCCTGAAGCGTTACTGCTCACGTATTTCTGACGGTGCACACTAGTCGTCGTTGTTCGTCGTGCGGGCGGCGGCGCGCTCCGCCGTGATCTGCTCGTAGTCCTCGTCGGTGAGGTACACCACGTTCACGTGCGCGTGGTACATGTCGTCGTAGCTGCGCTGACCCCAGCCGACCCACTGCGTCGGATCGGGGTTCGCCCGGTTGGCGCTGCTGTTGTCGTGCCACGCGGTCAGCTTGATGATGGTCCCGGCCGGCAGGACGGGCGCCGAATCGTCCGTGTAGACGTAGTTGACGTGCCAGTTGAAGTCGAAGTTGCCGACGTAGTTCAGCATCTCGACCCGTCCGTCCGGGTAGATCGCCTCCATGGCCATCGCCTTGCCGCGGATGTGCATGTGGGGCTGGAAGTTCTCCAGGCGCGCGGGCAGGCGGAGCGGGATGAACGCCTCGTGCTCGGTCACCGCGCCCGGCGGGATGTCGAGGGTCCGCATCGCCTGCCGCACCCCCATCGCCTGGGCGTAGACGCGGTATTTCGGCGTGTAGTCGCGCGGGTAGAGCCAGATGCCGAGCTCCGTCGAGTCGGTGATCTCCTCGCCCACGGAATGGTAGTGGAGGTCGAAGCGGACCCGCGACCCGGCCTTCAGGAGCTTGCCGGTGCCCTCGCGGAAGATGTCCCCGGCCTTCCCGACCGCGTACTCCGTGAAGTACGACCCAGTGCCCGGCACCTCGACCGCCGCGTCGAAGTCCTCCGGAGACTCCTCCTGCAGCAGGTAGGTGACGGCGTGGTGGACGATGGGCCGGCCCGGCAGCGACGGCCGAACCTCGAGCGCCTTCACCCAGCGATCCTCGGTCAGCCCGGTCTCGACGATCGGCTGGTACCACTGGTCCTGCCCCTCGGCGGCCTGGGTCCACGGCGTCGAGCGGACGACGATGTCCGGTTCGCCGAGGTCGTCGTTCTTGTCGGCGAGCCGCCAGATGTCGCCGGCCGGCCAGTCGATGGGCGGCGGCAGGTCGTCGGGATTCCCCAGCGGCGCGCCGGCGTCCACCCACCGCACCACGGCGTCGATCTCCGCGTCGCTCAGCGAGATGTCGTTGGCGAACTCGCGGACGCCGACCGTCTTGTCGATGTGCCAGGGCGGCATGACCCGGTTGGCCACCTTCTCCCGGATCGAGCGCGCCCAGGGGCGCACTTCCTGGTAGGTAACCAGGGACATCGGCGCCATGCTGCCGGTCCGGTGGCAGCCCTGACAGCTACGCTGCAGGATCGGCGCCACGTCGCGTGCGAAGGTGACGTCGGCCGGCGCCTGCGCGAGGGCGGGCGCGGCGGCTGCGAACAGCGTGCCGAGGGTCGCGGCGGCAATCTTCCGTCCGGTGGTCATGGGCTGACTCCTCACCTCACGTCGATATCCAGGTACGCGTTCGTCCAGCAGCACTGGAAGCCGCCGGCCATGATCGGGCCCTGCGGCCCCGAATCGTCCCACGCCAGCACGCGGAGCACGTAGGCGCCGGGCGCGCCGAACGTGGCGGTCGTTGCCGCCCGGCAGCCCTCGTCCACCGACGGGCGGGCCTCGCTGAACGTCACTTCGCCCGGCCCGCGGAACTTGCTCCAGACGAGACCGAGTTGCGGCGGATTGCCGGTGGCTCGCTTCTGGACGCCGTCGTCCCGGGCCCAGACGGTGATCGACAGCGGCTGTCCAGCGCCGGCGTCGACCGCCGCCCGGACCCCGCCCGGGCCTTGCGCCGCGTTGCCGTCCGGCGCGAAACGCACCACCGGCGGCCGGTTGCCGCTCGTGATCTCGTGAAGGGCGTCGATCTCCCATTCCGGGCGCAGATGGCCGAGCACGGAGAACGTCTCGCCGCCAGCCGTAACCGACCACTTCAGCGTCCCGTCCCCGAAGTCGGCGGGCACGCTCACGGTGAACAGGCCGGTCTGCCGGCGGGGCAGGAAGTGCGTCGGTTGGCCGCGATCCGCGGGACCCGGCTCGAAGCGGTTGGCGGCCCCGACCGGGATGTCGAGCGCCTGCTCGTAGTTCCGGTTGAAGTACCCGAACGACAGCGAGAACGTGCCGTCGTCGTTCGGGTACCACCCCTCGAATGCCGGATTCACGCTCTGCCCGACATCATGCGGAATCGGGGCGTCGCGCGATTGCGCCGCCGCGGGGGCGGGCGCGCCGAGCATCGCGGCGCCGACGACGAAGATGGCAACCGACGTTCGTGGAGACACGACCGATCAGTATACTGGCCGCCCGCAGATCGAATCCACACCCGCGGGGACGACCGTAGTGTCTCAGTTCAAACCGAGGCAACTATGGGGGACGACGGGGGCACGTCAGGAATGAGGGAGTCGCTCTGGGGCGCGAAGCAAGGCGTGATCGCTCGGCGCACTGGGCATATCCGCCGGCCTCCGGTCGGCGAGGTGGCTCGGGTCGTTGACGGAGCGCGGCCGACAATGCGCGGAAGTCGCGGCCCGGACCTTCGCTGACCAGCAAGTGGGGCGGCAGGAGCGTCGGCGCTTCGAGGTGCCGGTTGGCCCGTCGCTGAAGATGACCCTCGACCCACGCCTTCGGAAGCCGCCGCCTCGGTCGCTCCGACCGCCGGTGAGACCGGTGAGAGGAGACTCAGTCCCCAGGCCGCTCGCGCCGCGAGCGCCAGAGCACGCTGAGCGCCCAACCGAGGTCCAGCCGCTCTCCCTGCCAAGCCGGCGTCGCCGTCCGCGCGTCGATCCCGATTCCGGTCGCCGTCAGTCGGTCGTTCGTCGGGCCGAGCGCCGACCCGGCCCAGGCGGGCGCCGGCGGAGCCTGCATCAGCGGCCGCCCGCCCGGCCGCAGGAAGTGCACGTCGCCGGCGGCGTCGAGCGTGACGCGGAATCCCTCCTCGTGCACCGCCCGATGGTGACGCCGACAGAGCAGCACGAGATTGTCGAGCGCCGTCCGGCCGCCGTCGGCCCAGTGCTCGATGTGATGGGCGTCCGTGCGGCGGTTGCCGCAGCCGGGGAAGCGGCACTGCCGGTCGCGGGCCGTCAGAGCGCGGCGGAGATGGTTCGCGTGCGGCGGCCGACGTCGAGGATCTCGCCGCCGGGTCCGTGGCGCATCGTGACGGTGGCGGCGTCGCACGCCACGCGCCGGGCGGTCTCCGCGGAGACGTGGATGCCGCCCGCCTCGTCGAGCACGGTCTGGCTGCCGGCGGGCGGCGTGGCCGGCGCGGCGGTGATGGACGGCGCGGGGCCGGCACCCGGACACGGACCGGCCGTCCGGCGCCACCGCCGGGAGTGACTGCGTTCCGTGCGGCAGGGTGCGTCGGCGCCGACCGGCGACTCCCTGCCGGAAGCGTCCGACACCGCGCTCGTCGCCCCCGGCGTTCCTGCGGGAACGTCTCGCGGTTCCGCCAGCGCTGCCGCGTCGACGTGCAGCACCACCTGATACCGATCTCCCGCCGTGCCCTTGTCCAGCCCGCCCGCCAGCGCCGCCTCCGCCACCACCCCGATGGCGTCCGCCTGCCGCTGCGCGAGGGTCGGCTGCGCGCCGGCACCGACCGCGGCTTCGGCTGCCGCCGCCGCTTCGCTGGCAACCGCCGCCTCTGCGCCACCGTCGGGCTCCGGCGCGCGCCGCGCCTCGTGGCACGCCGCGTCGAGCGCCCGCCGCAGCACCGCGCCCACCTCCGGCGTCAGCCGCCCCCGCACCACCACCATCCCGGCGTCGTCCACCCACGTCCGCAGCGAACGGCCGGCATCCCGCCGCTCGTCCTCGGCCTCCTCCTCCGCCCGGTCGATGCGGCGCCAGCCGCGAACGATCCGCTCCACGTGCTCCGCCGTGCCCGCGAGCGCGACGTCGAGCAGGGACTGCTCGTTGGCGGGCGTGGCCACCCGGGTGACGGCGCGCACCTTGGAGTAGGAGATCCGGCCCCGGCGCATGGCGTCGCTCAGCTTCGGCAACTCGCCGAGCGCGCGGGCCACCCGTACGTGCTCGCGGGCAGCGCCCGGTGCGAGCCCCGCGCGCCAGCTCAGCCACTCCGCGCACGACAGGCGACCGCTCCAGCCCTCCTGCTGGTCGAACTCGCGGATCAGGACGAGCATCTCGTACGTGGCGGACTGGATGCGGGCGGAGAGCTCGGCGATGCGGTCGCCGAGCCGTTCGAGTCTCGCGTCGGCGTCACCGGGGGCCGGCGCCGGCGCGGCAGGCGCCGAGGCAACCGACGGACCGCCGGTGGCTGCGGGAGGTGCGGGGACGGAGGACGAAACGGGGTGGTCGAAAGTGCGCATAGACCCATTGTAACTCCATGTTTACCAAAGGTTTGCGCGCCCTGCAGCGGGCCGATCGGCGGACATTCCGACATTCATGGACCATCGCGGCGAGAACGGGCCGCCTGCGGCGGCAGAGACGGGCCAGAGGGCATTCTGGGCGGCGTGGCCGACGGGCATTCAAGGGCCTCCGACGGGGTTGTCAAGTACTAAATTCAGGGCGCGCGAGACAAACCTCTCTCCGCTTTCGGAGGCCACGGCGGCAGCCAGCCCCACGGCGAGGCCAACGCTCACCCCCGCCGGAAGTGCTCTGCACCGCCTCCAGACTGTCCGTGGCCGGCACGGGAGCGCACGTCGCGTCAACCGGACCTGGGCCGACCCTCCTGATTCCTCATCCAGGGTTGCCGTTCCGCTCGAACGGGCGACGGCCCTTATCCGAAAGCGCGTACGTTCCCGGACCCACCCGGTGGAACACACCCGAGTACAAGGCACCCACCGCGGGTGCGCCTCCCGGATGGTCGTCGCGCATGCCCTGAAAGATGGCCGTGTAGCCGGATTGCCACTGCCGACTGCTTAAGCCAAGATGCTCTCGCACGGCCTTGCGGCTGAACGTGCCCTTACGGTCCGCGCCTGCCAAGTCCGTGGCGGCACGGAGAATCCTACTCGCGTTCGTGCCGTCACTACCAGTGGCTCGTCCGCGGCCTACCTCATCCGATGCCTCCTTCGGTGTCTCTGGAACGTCTGCCTCGTTCGGCGGCGGGCCTTGGAGGTCGTACAACGCAAGCTGCTTTTCCGCGATTTGGGAGTCGAGACGGTCACGGTCGCGGACCAGACCCGACATCATCAGAAGCGCGACATCGGGGTCCGACATGCCATCGTCGCAGGGCATGTTCTTGTCGTACTGTCGTCTCTTGTGATCCAGGTCCGATTCCAGCGCCTGCCTCCGCTTCGTCAAGAGACTGATCTCCATTTCCAGTCGCATTGTTGACTCCATCAGCTCACTCTCCTTCGTGATCACTATTCGCCGAGGGGGCGCCGCTTCGACTAGCACGCGGTCGCCTAGCCGTAGCTCAATCGACTCGAGAACGGGCTGCGGTAGCGTGACGACGACTGAACCGGCGACCTCGCGGATCTTCACGATGTCTCGCATGGCATATGTTGACATGCGTGATTCTGGGAGTCAACCGCGAGACAAAAGCGTTGCGCATGCAGGGGAGAGATCCGTCGTCACTGGGCGGTGCGCGCCCCGGCGTCGCTCGGGTGCAGGTGACCGACGGCTACCGGGCCGGCGCGCTGGCGCGCCGAAGCTCCACCGGGACTATGATGCGGATGACGCGCGCGCCGTGCGCTACGCTTGGCCTGCGCAGAGTTGCCGTGCTGGGCCGCCGGTATAGGGAGGAGTCGACTCATGCAGCTTGAGCACGCCGTCTGCCCCGTGGAGCCGGGTACCCCAGCCGGCCCCTCGCGCCGCCGCTTCCTGCGGGCGTTCGCGGCCGGTGCAGCCGGCGCCCTGGCCGCGCCCGCGATGCGCCTGGAGGCGTCGCCGGCCGCCGTTGCCGGCTCCGGCGGCTGGCAGCATCCGCCGGGGAAGACTGACTCCGAGACGGCCTACTGGGAGCGCGTGCGGCGCGAGTTCCTGGTCTCGGACGAGCTCGCCTACCTGAACAGCGGCACGCTCGGTCCGATGCCGAAGCCGGTCTACTACGCGGTCGTCGACTCCTACCGCGCCCTGTCCGCCGACCCGGGCCGCGAGAACACCCGCCACATCCGGGCCCAGGGCGGCCTGCGGGAGAAGCTCGCCGCGTTCGTCGGAGCGGACGCGGACGAGATCGCCCTTACGCGCAACACCACCGAGGGGATGAGCTTCGTCGCCAACGGCCTCGATCTCGCGGCCGGCGACGAGGTGCTGCTCTCGCACCACGAGCATCCGGGCGGCTTGGAGCCGTGGAAGCTCAAGGCGAAGCGGCAGGGCATCGTCGTTCGGGAGCTCCCGTTCCCGATCCCGACGCCCGATCCATCCGACATCCTGAACCGCTTCGAGGATGCCATCACTCCGCGCACGAAGGTCATCAGCGTCAGCCACGTCACGTTCCCCACCGGCTGCATGCTGCCGGTGCGGGAGCTAGCCGCGCTGGCCCGCCCGCGCGGGATCCTCACGGTCGTCGACGGGGCGCACGCGATCGGCATGCTGGCCCTCGACATGCATGCCCTCGACGTCGACTTCTACGCCTCGAGCCCCTACAAGTGGATGGGTGCCCCGGTGGGGACCGGCATGCTCTACCTGCGCCGCGAGTCGCAGGAACGCGTGTGGCCGACCGTCGTGATGGCGGGCTGGGACGACCCCGAGCGCGGCGCCGCACGCTACGACCGGCTGAGCCAGCGCGCGGGGCCGCTGCTCGTGGCCCTCGATGCGGCGCTCGACTTCCAGAACGGCATCGGCCGGGAGCGTGTCGAGGCGCGCGTGCGCGGCCTGGCGACGACGCTGCGGGCCCGGCTGGCCGAGATCCCGCAGGCGACCGTGCACACGTCGACGCACCCGGCGCTCGGCTGCGGGCTGACCGGCTTCGCCCTGGAGGGATTCGACCGCCGAGCCGTGGTCGACACCCTCTGGCGCCGGCACCACGTCTGGGTCCGCCACACCGACCACGACCTGAACACGGTGCGCGTCTCGACCCACCTCTACAACACCGAGGAACAGGTCGAGCGCCTGCTCGAGGGCATCCGCGACATCCTGGCGAACGGCGTACTCCCGCTGGAAACCGCCTGACCTCCGGCAACGTCGCCCGCCGCGTAGGGAGTTTCGCTGCGGCGAAACTCCCTACGCGCCCGCAAGAGCGCGCAGGCGCTGCGCCTACCAGTCGAGCTGCAGCGACAGCCGCAGCATGCGGCCGAGCGCGTAGCGGCTCGGCTGCGCCCAGACGGCCGACGTGTAGTTGGTCGAGGCCTCCGCGTACCAGACGTCGCTGTTCGTCAGGTTGTAGATCTCGAGCTGCGGGCGGAACTCGACGCCTCCGGCGTTGAAGACCCGCTGCAGGCTGAGGTTGACCAGGTTCGTCCGCGGCAGGGTGTGGAACGTGCCCGCCGGGGCGATCGGCACCGTGATCGACGACTGCACCATGTCCGGGATGACCGGCATCCCCGGCCGGCAATCCCGGCCGTTGATGACGGCGCCGCGGCAGGTCGGCTGCCGCCCGGTGGGGCCGCCGTCCTCCGTGTAGACGGAGTTCGGCGTGATGATCCAGTTGACCGGTAGCAGCTCGTCCACGCGCTGGATGTCGCCCGTCAGGCGGCCGGTCACGCTGTTCAGGACCAGGCTGACCTGTGCGCCGTAGGGCAGCGGGAAGAAGCCGCCCAGCTTGAAGTCGTGCTTGAAATCGACCCCGTCGTAGGCGACGGAGGCGCCTCCCGGCAGGCTGACGTTGTAGCGGTTGACGTCGGTGCGGTCGCAGAAGCGGTCGCCGTTGGGGTCGCCCCGGGTGTCGCACTCGGTCGTGATCCGGCGCTGCGTCGTCAGGCTGCTGATGAGCTGCCCGCCGCCCGGCAGGCGCGCGTTCAGGGCGAGCTCGAAGCCGTTGTAGACGCTGGCGTGGCCGATGGGGTTGGTGACGACGTTGTCCACCCGCGACAGCAGGTCCTTGCTGGCGATGTCGTACACCGTGAAGACCTCGCCGTTGAGCGGGTTGACGACCTCGATCTCGCGGAACGAGCCCGGCGTCTCCCAGTGCCGGTTGTAGAAGAACATTCCCTCGTAGCCCTGGTCGGTGAAGAGGATGTCCTTGAACGACCGGCGGTACCAGCCGGCGCTCAGCGAGACGTTGCGGGTGAGCTCCCGCTCGACGCTCAGCGACGTCTCGATGTTCCATTCCCGCACCAGCGCGGGGTCGATGTCGTCGAGCCGCCGGGTACCGAAGTCCGCGGGCAGCCGGCTGAAGTCGAGCTCCTCGTCCTGCACGATGCTGTCCCCGTTGGGGTCGGTCCACGGCAGGTTGAACGTCTGGATGGCCATCGGGTTGACCCGGTTGGGGAGCGCGGTCGTGGTCGGCGTCAGGTACTTGCCGGTGCTGAACTTGATCGCCGTCCGGGCGTCGCCGAAGACGTCCCACGCGATGCCGAACCGCGGTGACCACGCCGGGCCCCAGCACGGAACGCAGTCGACCGCCGCGAAGTCGCGCGGGCCGATGAAGCGGCCGGCCGTCATCGACTGCGGCGGCACGGACCCGTTCAGCCAGTCGGCCCGCAGGCCTCCGGTGACGGTCACACGGTCGATGGTCCAGGCATCCTGCACGAACCACCCGGTCTCGTTCACCGAGTTCTTCCGGATCCAGGGCCAGTTGCCCGCCTGGACCTCGTAGGCGGCGCCGTTGCGGATGCGGATGCGCCCGATGTCGCCGTTGTTGAAGCGGTGCTGTTCCTCCGTGCCCCAGGCGTACGAGAAGCCGGTCTTGAAGTTGTGCGAGCCGGTGACGTACGACACGGCGGCCATCACCCGCTCGCCGGGCAGGTTCCAGCTGAAGTCCTGGATCGCATCGAACTGGATGTTCTGGTCCAGGTCCTCCTTGCGCACGAACTGCAGCCAGTCGTCGGACCAGCGCGGGAAGACCGTGTTCGGCTGCGGGTCGCTGCAGCAGTCGGCGACGCCCGAGTTGCCGTAGCCCGCCTCGAGCAGCAGCCGGTTGCTGACGGTCGACGTCCACTTGGCCTGGCCCTGCCAGTACGGCGCGTGGTGCCAGCCCTGTCCCTTGTTCTGGTAGTCGCGGGCGGTCTCCGGGTCGGGGCCCCTCTGCCCGGGAATGAGGAGCGCCGACTGGACCCAGTCGGAGTCGGGGCCCGCCCGCCATTGCCCCCGGTAGCGGGACTCGTGCGGCAGGTCGATGTAGGGTCCCCGTCGCTTGTTGAGCCGGTCGAGCGAGATGCTGAGCTTGTGGATCGGGCTCGCCTGGAAGGTGATGCGGGTGACGGTGGAGATGATGTCCTCTTCGTTGAAGAACTGGCCCCCGTCGTCGAACAGCCAGCCCGGCTCCGGCGTCCAGGCGCCCCAGTAGCGGATCGACTCGTGGAACCAGATCCGATCCTGGAGGATCGGCCCCCCGATGGAGCCGGAGTAGTCGAACAGCTTGTTGAAGTCGGCCGCCCGCGTGGTTCCCGCCTGCCGCAGCCGGTCGGAGTAGTTGTCGGCGATCCAGCCGCCCGCGGTGTGCCCGAAGTAGCCCTGCCCGCTGAAGATGTTGCCGCCCTCCTTGGGGACGATGTTCATCACGACGCCGCCCGCCTGCATCTCGGCGCTGCTGCCGCCGCCGCCGGCCTGGACCGCCATCTCCTGCGTCGCGAGGTCCTGGTTGTACATGACCGGCACGCCCTCGAGGGCCAGCAGGTCGAGGGTCATGCCGTCCTGCACGACGGTGGTGTGCTTGGCGTTGGCGCCGCGCGCCTCGAGCTGCAGGTCGTTCACGTAGCGCGACCCGCCGACGTCGATGCCCGCCATCGACACGCCCGGGACCATCATCGCCTGCGTCCAGGGGCTGCCGGTGTTGATGACGTTGTCGAGCACCTCGCGCGAGAGCACCTGCACGCGCGCCGCCTGCTGCACGTCGACCACCGGGGCCTCGCCGGAGACGGTGACGGTCTCCTCCAGCCCCCCGACCGACATCCGGGCGTCGACCTCGGCTGTGAACTCCGACGGCAGGTCGATGCCCTCCTGCACGACCGTGCCGAAGCCGCCCAGCGTGAAGGTGAGGCTGTAGAGGCCGGGGCGCAGGTTGATGATGCTGTAGCGGCCCTGGCCGTCGGTGACCGCGACGCGGCGGCCTTCGATGAGGGCGGGGCTCGCCGCCTCGACGGTGACTCCCGGCAGGATGCCGCCGGTGTCGTCGCTCACCTGGCCGCCGATCGCGCTCTGCGCGGCCGCCGGGGCGGGCCCGAGGGCCGCTGCCGCCAGGAGCAGCAGCGGCAGCCGGCTACGTTTGGTCGTGGGGATGCAACGCATCGCTGAGACCTCCGTCTCGAGGCATCCCGGACGCGGTCCAGGCACGGGCCGTCGGCGGTGACCCGTGCCGCCCGGTGACGGGAAGAGTAGGAACGACCACCCGCAGGCAGAGACAAGAGGCGTGCCGGCGGACGCCGGCACGGATGGACCGACTCGTGGCACGCTGCTGCGGATCGTCGCCGTTCGGCGCCTCCGCGCCGCCGTTCGGCGCTTGACACCCCGTTTACGCGACCTCGATAATACCGGATTCCAGGGAGTCGGCGCCCGGGGCGTGCCATGCCGTGCACGCATCGCGCGCCGGCGCAGGCTCCCAACGCGCCCGCCAGGGCGCTGGCGCGGTGCTCGCTGCCCGCCGCAGCGCTGGGAGGCTCAGTGCCTATGACATCGGGATCGTTGCGTCTGCTGGACACCCTGGCGGCGCTGGTCTTCGCGGGCGCGCTGCTGCTGGCGGGGGCGGCCTCGGCCGCCGGTCAGTCCGCCGAGCCCGCCGGAGCGCCGTCCCGCGGTGCGCAGTCCCTCGCACCGGCCGCCGCTGCCGCCGAGTTCCGTACCGTCCTGGACCGCTACTGCACCGCCTGCCACAGCGATCGCCTGCGGACGGCGGGCCTGACGCTCGAATCGCTCGATCTGGCGCACGTGGCGGCCGGCGCGGAGACCTGGGAGAAGGTCATCCGCAAGCTGCGCGCGCGCGAGATGCCGCCCCCGCGGCGCCCCCGGCCGGACGACGCGACCTACGCCCGCTTCGTCCACTGGATCGAGGGCGAGCTCGACGCCGCGGCGCTGGCGAATCCGAATCCCGGCGCGGAGACGATCCACCGGCTCAACCGGACCGAGTACACTAACGCGATCCGTGATCTGCTGGCGTTGGAGATCGACGGCCGGGAGCTGCTGCCGGCCGACGACCAGAGCTACGGCTTCGACAACATCGCCGACGTCCTGTCGCTGTCGACCTCGCTCCTCGAGCGCTACATGCTCGCCGCGGGCAAGATCGCGCAGCTCGCGGTCGCCAGCCCGTCGATCCGCAAGACGACGGCCATCTACACCACCTCGCCCGTACTGCGGCAGCACTACCGGATGAGCGAGCTGCACCCGTTCGGCACGCGCGGCGGCTTCGCGACGCGGCACTACTTCCCGGTCGACGGTGACTACGAGGTCCGGGTGACGCTGGAGCGGACGCACGGCGACGCCATCAAGGGGCTGCAGCGGCGGAACCGGCTCCAGGTGCGGCTCGACCGCCGCCGGGTCGCCGAGTTCGAGATCGGGGGCGACGGCCAGCGGGAGGCGTGGAGCGCGGTGTTCGACCTGACGCCGTACGAGCGCGAGGCGGACGACGACCTGCGGTTGCGGCTGTCGGTCGCGGCGGGGATGCGCGAGATCGCGTTCTCGTTCCCCCGCACGAGCGCTATCGCGGAGGGGGTGCTCGAGCCGATCAGCGCCGCGGAGACCTACCATTACGCAGGCGACCGGGACGCGCCGATGGCGGTCTGGATCGTCGAGATCGAGGGGCCGCTCGACGCAGCCGCACCGGCCGCGGCGGCGGCCGCGGATGCCGCTGCCACGCCCAGCCGCGAGCGCATCTTCACCTGCACGCCCGACGGTGCGTCCGCCGGAGCGGAGGCGGCCTGCGCGGCGGACATCCTCGCCGCGCTCGCGCGGCGCGCCTTCCGGCGGCCGGTGGGGAGCGACGACGTCGACGCGCTGCTGGCGTTCTACGAGGCCGGCCGGGCGCGCGGAGGCTTCCAGAGCGGCATCGAGTTCGCGCTCCGCGCCATCCTCGTCGACCCGGAGTTCCTCTTCCGCATCGAAGTCGATCCGCCGGCGACGCCCCCGGGCACGCCGTACCGCATCTCGGACCTCGAGCTCGCGTCGCGGCTGTCGTTCTTCCTCTGGAGCAGCATCCCGGACGACGCGCTGCTGGCGCTGGCCGAAGCAGGCACGCTGCGCGAGCCGGGCGTCCTCCGGGCGCAGGTGCAGCGGATGCTGGCCGACCCGAAATCGGCCGCCCTGGTCGACAACTTCGCCGGGCAGTGGCTCTTCCTCCGCAACATGCGGAGCGTGAAGCCGGACCCGATCGCGTTTCCCGAGTTCGACGGCAACCTGCGGGAGGCGTTCCAGCGGGAGACCGAGCTCTGGTTCGAGAGCCAGGTCCGCGAGGATCGAAGCGTGCTCGACGTGCTGACGTCGGACTACACGTTCGTCAACGAACGCCTCGCCGAGCACTACGGCATCCCCGGCGTGCGCGGCAATCACTTCCGGCGCATCCGGCTGCCGGACGACACGCGCCGCGGCATCCTCGGGCACGGCAGCGTGCTGACCGCCACCTCCTACGCCAACCGCACGTCGCCGGTGAAGCGCGGGGTCTGGGTGCTCGAGAACCTGCTCGGTGCGCCGCCCCCGCCGCCACCCGCCGATGTGCCGGGTCTGGAGGACTCGGAATCGGTGGCCGATCCGTCGGACCCCGAGAGCCGTCCGCGCTCCGTGCGGGAGCGCATGGAGCGGCACCGTACGGACCCGGTCTGCGCGAGTTGCCACGTCCGCATGGACCCGCTCGGCTTCGCACTCGAGGGGTTCGACGCGGTGGGGGGCCTCCGCGAGCTGCCGGTCGAGCAGACCTCGGGAACCCTCCCGAGCGGGCGCGAGCTGACCGGACCGGCCAGCGTGCGGGAGATGCTGCTCGCCAACCGCGAGGACTTCGTGGGGACCGTGACCGAGAAGCTGCTGACCTATGCGCTCGGCCGGGGCGTCGAGTACTACGATCACCCGTCGATCCGCCGTATCGTCGACGCCGCCGAGCCGGACGACTACCGCTGGTCGTCGCTGATTCTCGGCATCGTCGAGAGCACGCCGTTCCAGATGAGAAAGGCGCGAGAACAATGATCATCACGAAGACCCACCTGCCCCGGCGGACGTTCCTGCGCGGCGTCGGGGCCACCCTGGCCCTGCCCCTCCTCGACGGCATGGTGCCGGCCCTGTCGCCGATCCGGGCGTCGGCCGCAGCGCCGGTCAAGCGGCTGGGTGTCGTGTACGTGCCCAACGGCATCGTGATGAACCAGTGGACGCCGGACGCGACCGGGAGCGGTTTCGAGATGAAGCCGGTCATGCGGCCGTTGGAGCCGTTCCGCGACCGGTTGACCGTCCTCAGCGGGCTCGCCAACAAGCACGGCGACGCGCTGCCGGGGGAGGGCGCTGGCGACCACGCGCGCGCGGCCGGGGCGTTCCTGACCGGCGTGCACCCCAAGAAGACCGCGGGCGCCGACATTCGGGCCGGCGTGTCGATGGATCAGATCGCGGCGCGCGCCTTCGCGCAGGAAACGCAGCTCGCGTCGCTCGAGCTGTCGCTGGACTCGAAGGAGCCGCTCGGCGCGTGCGACCCCGGTTACAGTTGCGTCTACGCCAACACGCTCAACTGGCTGAGCGAGACGACGCCGCTTCCGATGGAGAACAACCCGCGCGTCGTCTTCGAGCGGCTCTTCGGCGGCAGCGGGACGACCGACGCGGCAGCCCGCCAAGCGCGGATGCGGGAGGACGCCACGATCCTCGATGCGGTTTCCGGCAAGCTGGCGCGCCTGCGGGCGAGCCTGGGCGGCCGCGACCGCGCCAAGCTGGACGAGTTCACCGAGGCGATCCGCGACGTGGAGCGCCGCATCCACCTCGCGGAGCGGCAGGGCCTGACGGATCTGTCGGTGGCGATGGAGCAGCCGCCCGGGATTCCGGGGACGTTCCGCGAGCACGCGCGACTGATGTTCGATCTGCAGGTGCTGGCGTACCAGGCCGACTTGACCCGCGTCATCACGTTCATGATCGCTCACGAGACGAGCAACCGGGCCTACCCGGAGATCGACGTCTCCGACGCGCACCACCCCTTGTCGCACCACGGCGGCGACACCGACAAGATCGCCAAGCTGATCGACGTCAACGTCTTCCATGCCGAGCAGTTCGCGTACTACCTCGACCGCCTCGCACGGACCGAGGACGGCGACGGCTCCCTGCTCGACCAGGCGATGATCATTTACGGCGCCGGGATGAGCAACGGCAACACGCACAACCACCACAAGCTGCCGATCTCCGTCGCCGGCGGCGGTGCCGGCTCCCTGCAGGGCAACCGGCACTTCAGCTACGACGACGATCCGCCGGTCACCAACCTCTTCATGAGCCTGCTCGCGAAGCTGGGCGTGCGCCAGGATTCGTTCGGCGACAGCACCGGCGAGCTCAAGGAGCTGTCGGACGTCTAGCCGGGGGCTCACGACCATGAACGCACGCAGCTCCGCCGGCCTCGCTGTCTGGCGCGTCGTCGGGTTGCTCTCGGTTTCGGCTTTCCTGGCCGGGCCGGCCGCGGTGGAGCCGTCGGCGGCCGCGGCGCCGGCGCCTCACGGGGACCTGCGGCTCGTCGAGGCGGCCGAGCGCCAGGACTGGGAGACGGTCCGGACGCTACTTGCCGGCGGTGCGGATCCCGACGGCGCGCAGCCCGACGGCGCGGTCGCGCTCCACTGGGCGGCTCACTGGAGCGACCTGCCGGCGGTGGCGGCGCTCCTCGACGCTGGTGCGGCCGTCGATGCCCGGAACGATCTGGGCGTCCCACCGCTCTGGATCGCCTTGGACAACGGCAGCGCCGAGATCGGCCTGCACCTCATCGAAGCGGGTGCCGACGCACACGCGCGGCTGCCGACCGGCGAGACGATGCTGATGACGGCGGCGCGGAACGGCCTGCGGACGGTGGTATCGCGGCTCATCGCGGGCGGGGCCGACCCGCGGCTCGCCGAGCACGAGGCGGGACAAACCGCGCTGATGTGGGCTGCGGCGGAGGGACACGCCGACGTCGTGCGCCTGCTGGCCGAGTCGGGGGCGGGCGTCCGAACGCGCACCACCGGCCGCTTCACCGCCTTGATGTTCGCGGCGCGGGCCGGCGACGACGAGTCCGTGCGTCTGCTGCTCGACGCCGGCTCCGACATGGAGGCACGGGCCATCGACGGCAGCACGCCGTTGCTGATCGCCAGCCGCAGCACCGACGCCCTCGCCGGCATCGACTGGCGCGTAGTTCCCTTCGAAAGCGGCCACGAGGCGACCGCGCGGCTGCTGATCGAGCGCGGAGCAGACGTGACGGCGAGCGACCGCCTCGGCCGCACCGCGCTGCACGCGGCGGTGGAGACCGGCCGCCCGGGGCTGGCCCGCGTGCTGTTGGAGGCGGGGGCGGACGTGGACGCCGTGTTCACCGATCGTGTGCCCGCCCTACGCGGCGACTACATCTCGCGCGCCCCGTACAAGGGAGCCACACCGTTCTGGCTTGCGGCCCAGCAGGCCGACCTCCCGATGATGCGGCTCCTGCTCGAGGCGGGCGCTGACCCGACGCGGCGGAACGCGTTCGGCACGACGCCGCTCATGGTCGCGGCCGGCCTGGGCGAGAACGACGCGCGCCGTCCGCCCGACCATCGGGTGGAGGAGACCGTGCGGCTCCTCCTGAGCCTCGGGGCGGACGTTGCCGCCGTCGACCTCGGCGGCCGCACCGCGCTGCACGGCGCCGCCGGCATGTGGGAGGACGGAGTCATCCAGCTCCTCGTCGACTACGGAGCCGACGTCAACGCCGAGGACGGCCGCGGCCGGACCCCCCTCTACGTCGTCGAGTACGGGTACGCCAACGCACCCTCCGAGAGTACGGCAACCCTCCTGCGCCGCCTGGGCGCCGCCGAGCCGGTCGTCGAGCAGTAGCGGCGATTCTCACCCGGCTTGCCTGCGGCCTCCGGATCCGGGAGTCGACCGCGCGGCCGCGGCCGTCGTCATCAAGCACGGCGGCTGCGTCGTCGGCCTTCGAGCAGGGCGGCGGGATCCGAACTCCGCTCGCCCGCCCGACGTATCCCACCATGGGAAGGCTGGGAACGGTGGGTGCGGCCGGTGCCGGGTTCGAGAGCCGGGAGGCGCGGCGACCCCTCCGGCCACTGGCGCCGCGCGAGCCGTCACTCCAGCATGTCGCGAATGAGGGGCACCACGATCGGCAGTGCCCACAGCAGCAGGACGGCGATGGCGATGAGCGTGAAGGCGTCGAAGCGACGCCGGGGCGGCGGGGGACGGTTGGCGGCTCGGCGCAAGGCGTCGAGCGCCGTCCGGCCGATCCACCACACGACCGTCCCGAGGACGATCCACCGCAGCATCAGCTACTCCTGGAAGGTGCCATCACGCGTCCGGATCGGGGCAGATGAGCTCGATCTGATTACCCTCCGGGTCCTCGAAGAACAGGGCTCGGGCCGCCATGCCGGGCAGCGACCGGGCGTCCGGCTCGAGCCCGCGCTCCGCCAGGCGCTCCCGCTCCGCCTCGTAGCGGTCGGCGGGGATCTCGAACGCCAGATGGTTGAAGGTCGACGTCGACGGCTGGTGACCGCGGAACCTCGCTCGCGCGAAGGCGTGCCGCCGGTAGTCGATCAGGACCAGTATCTGCGGGTGGCCGCGTCGGCCGAGCGGCGTGTCCGCCTCCGCGACCGTGAGGAAGGCGATCGTCGGCTCGCCGGCGGGGTCCGCCTCCGGACCGTGCTCATGACTCCCCTGGTAGAGCAGCGGGAAGCCGAGCACCTCTTCGTAGAACCGGCGCATTCGCGGCAGGTCGCGCACGTTGAGCGCGACCTCGGCGACACCCGTGACGATGCGGGACCGCTGCCCCGGACCGGTCATCCCGCGATTCTAGCAGGCAGGCGGCGGGCTTTTGACAGCGGCGGCCCTCCTGTAGCATCCTCTCTTGTAGGTGACCGACAGGAGAGGAATGACCGGAGCCAGAGCCGATCTGCTGAAGGGCACGCTCGACCTCCTGGTCTTGCGGACGCTCGCGCCCGGCCCGCTCCACGGCTGGGGCATCGCGCAGCGCATCCGCCAGACCTCCGAGGACGTGCTGCAGGTCAACCAGGGGTCGCTCTATCCGGCTCTCCACCGCCTGGAGCAGCAGGGGTTGCTCGCGGCCGCGTGGGGCAGCACGGACAACAACCGGCAGGCGAAGTTCTATGCCCTCACGGCGGCGGGACGGCGCAGGCTCGGCGACGAGACCGCCCACTGGACGCGGATGGCGACCGCGATCGGCCGCGTGCTGGCGGAGCCCAGCGGCTCCTGACCGGGCGGCGAACCCGACACGAACAGGATGGACGGAGCCCAAGAGCATGGATGACCTTTCCCCGTTGATTCACCTGCAGGACGTATCGAAGGTCTTCTACACGGACGAGGTCGAGACCCACGCCCTCGACCGGGTGACGCTGAACATTCACCCCGGCGAGTACGTCGCCATCTCCGGACCGTCCGGTTGCGGCAAGTCGACCCTGCTCTCGATCCTGGGCCTGCTCGATACGCCCACCGCCGGGGACTACACGCTGAACGGGTACCCCGTGGCGCAACTCAGCCAGTCCGACCGGGCGCGGACCCGCAACCGGGAGATCGGCTTCATCTTCCAGAGCTTCAACCTGATCGGCGACCTCACGGTGTACGAGAACGTGGAGCTGCCGCTCACCTACCGCGGCATGCGGCCGGCCGAGCGCCGGGAGCGGGTCGAGCAGGCGCTCGAGAAGGTCGAGATGGCGCACCGGGCGAAGCACCTGCCGAGCCAGCTCTCCGGGGGCCAGCAGCAGCGCGTGGCGGTCGCGCGCGCGGTGGCGGGGCAGCCGTCGATCCTGCTCGCCGACGAGCCGACGGGCAACCTCGACTCGAAGAACGGCGAGGCGGTCATGCAGTTGCTGCGGGCGCTGCACGACGAGGGGTCGACAATCTGCATGGTGACCCACGACCCGCGCTACGCCGAGCACGCGCAACGCGAGATCCACCTCTTCGACGGCCGGGCGGTCGCCTGACGAGCCGTGCACCCGGCCAGGCCCTCCTGTGCTGCCGGCGCCCCGCTGCCCGGGGCTCGACGGTCGGTGGGCTGGTGAGCGCGACCCCTGCGCTCTGGAAGCTACGGCAGCGCGAGGGCGATCCACTCGCCCGGGTGGTCGAGGGAGCCGATCGGCACCAGGATGAACTGCCGGCCCTCGTGCAGGTAGGTGATCGGGGAGCCGTTGGTGCCGGCGGGGAACTCCGTCTCCCAGACCACTGCGCCGGTCTCCTTGTCGTAGGCGCGCAGGTTCCGACCCGCGCCGGGCCCGGCGCCGGGCGGCGTGCGCACCATGATCGGGTCGCCCTCGCTGACGAAGAGCAGCGTCTTCGTGAGCAGCGTCATCGACCGGCCGGGCTGACCGAGCGGCGGCAGGTCGAGGTGGGCGATGGCGGGGTGGTTCCGCGGGCCGTCGCCGTTGGGGACCATCCAGACGTGCTCGCCGGTCTTCATGTCGATGGCCGTGATCCGGCCGTAGGGCGGCCGGGTCAGCGGCAGGCCGCGCGGGCCGTCCGGGAAGGCTCGTGTGCCGCGGGTGTAGCGGACGTTCATGCGGTCGGGGTTGCCCGGCGTCAGATCCGCCGCGAAGGCGCCCGTCACGGAAGGGACGTAGAGCATCCCGGTCTCCGGGTCGAAGCCGGCCCCGCCCCATTCGGCGCCGCCGACCGAGCCCGGGAGCTGCAGCGTGCCGCGCGTGTCCTCGGGGCCGTCGCCGCGCACGGAGGGCGGGGTGAAGATCTCGCCCAGGATGTACGGCTCGACGATCTCCAGCGCCTCGGCCCGCAGCTCGGGCGTGAAATCGATCAGGTCGTCCTCCGTGATCCCGTGCCGGTCGAAGGGCAGCGGCTTCGTCGGGAACGGCTGCGTCGGGGAGATCCACTCGCCGGGGGTGTCGGAGCCGGGCACGGGGCGCTCGACGATCGGCCAGATCGGCTCGCCGGTCACGCGGTCGAAGGCGTAGGCCATGGCCTGCTTGGTGAGCTGCACCACCGCCCGCGTGATGCCGGGGCGGCCCTCCACCTCGAGGTCCATCAGGATCGGCGCGACGTTGTTGTCGTAGTCCCAGAGGTCGTGGTGGACCATCTGGAAGTGCCAGACCCGCTCGCCCGTCGCCGCGTCGACGCAGACGAGGCTGTTGGCGTAGAGGTTGTTGCCCGGCCGGTGGCCGCCGTACATGTCGTTCGTCGGCGCGCCGGTCGGCAGGTAGACGTAGCCGAGTTCGAGGTCGGCGCTGAACATCGTCCAGACGTTGGCCATCCCCGAGTAGGTCCAGGAATCGTCGAGCCACGTCTCGACGCCCGGCTCGCCTGCGCGCGGAATCGGGCTCCAGGTCCACCGCGGCTCGCCGGTCCGGACATCGAAGGCGCGAACGTCGCCCGGGTGCTGCTCCTTCGTGAAGGGATGGTCGGCCATCGCGCTCCCCAGGATCACGACGTCACGCACCACCAGCGGCGGGGAGGTCCCCCGGTAGCCGGCCTCGGTGTCGTAGGTCAGGTCGACGCGGCCGCCATCGCCGAAGGCCTCGATCGGCCGGCCGGTGGCGGCGTCGGTGGCAAACAGGTACGGCGGCCGGATCGAAAAGATGCGCCGGTCGTCGCCCTGCGCCCAGTAGGCCACGCCGCGGTTGGCCGCGCCGCGCGGGGTCGCCTCGCCGAGGAACGCGGCGTCCTGCACCCAGAGCGTCTCGCCCGTGCCCGGATCGAACGCCTCGACGAGCCCGATGCCGTTCGATGCATAGAGGACGCCGTCGACCATGATCGGCGTCGAGCGCAGCTCGTTCGAGTAGCGCAGCTCGGGCCAGCGCTCCCGGAGCGAGGCGTCGACGGACGCCCGGCGCCAGGCGATGCGCAGGTCGCCGACCGTCTCGGCGTCGATCTGCTCGAGCGCCGCGTAGCGCGTGAACCCGGCGTCGCCGCCATGCACCCGCCACTCGCCGCTCACGCCGTGCTGCGCGAGGGCCGAGCCGGCCGCGGCCAGCGTCACCGTCGCGGCGAGGGCTCCCGCCCGCCGCGCCCGCACACCGAGGGGGTTGCTGTTCCTTGCCATCGAATCCTCTCCGAATGCGTCGCTGCCGAGCGCAGGCCGCCCGTACGGACCTACCGACCGGCCAGCCCGCTGCCGCCTACTTCAGGGCCGAATAGGACGTCGGCTCGAGCATGCGCGCGTCGATCGAGGCGACCAGCCGGCGATCCTCGTCCCGCTCCACGGCGACGATCAGTTCCTGGAAGTCCTCGTAGGTGCCGAGCTCGCGCCACATCTCGTCGCGCGCCTCGCGCGAGGGGTAGGCCAGCAGGTAGATGAACGTGTTGTCGCTGTCGTCGCCGCTCACGGCGTTCCAGTAGCCGACGTTGGTCATGCCGGCCCGTTCGAACATCCCCGACGTGTGGTCGCGGAAGCGGTCGGCCAGCGCCTCGCGCTGCCCCGGCTGCGTCTTGTAGACCCGCAGCTCGTAGACCTGGGACGCTGCCTGCTGCCGCTCCGCGACCGCCCAGCCGGTGCCGAGCAGGCCGAACGTCACTCCCGTGATCGCGAGGATCCGCCACTTCAGCATCTGTCTACCTCCGAATCCGTGTCGACGGGACCGCGGTGGGCCGGTCGGCCGAGACCCCCTTCGCGGCGCGTGCTCGGGCCGGTTCCACGACCGACCGCCGTCGATTCTACTGCGTGGCCGCCGCGAGCGTCCCCAACGGCTGTCGCACGGCGGCGGCGCCGGTGGAGTTGTTCGGGCGCGTAGGACCGCAGGTTGCAGGCACGGCGCGCTGCCGGCACCGCGGCGGACACCTTGACGGTGCCCGGTCCGATGTCTACGTTCGCCGGATGCGGGAGCGGCGAGATCCGGCGGGCGAGACGCGGGCGCTCCGCCCGGTCGATGCGGCGGGGCTCGGGTGCGTGTTCGCATACGGCGGGCTGGCCTGGCTCGCCCGGCAGCCGGGAGAGCCCCCGTTGCCGCTCTTCCTGGGCATCGCGGCGTCCGCGGCGCTCCTGACGTTCGGGCTGTACGCGTACCACGGGCGCCGGGCGGCAGAGCCCCTCCCGGTGGGGCGGCTCCTCGGCTGGGCCGTCGTCTTCCGCCTCTGCGGCCTCGTGGGCGGGCCGATCTACGAGGACGACTTCTACCGTTACCTCTGGGACGGGTATCGCTTCGCGCAGGCCGGCACGCCGTACGGGGTGGCTCCGGAGGCGTTCTTCACCGATCCCACCGTCCCCGCCGCGTTCCAGCGCATCCTGGACCAGGTCAACTACCCGGAGCTGCCCACCATCTACGGGCCGGTGACCGAGCTCCTCTTCCTGGCGGCGTACGGCCTGCGGCCGGGGAGCGTGGCGGCGCTGCAGGCGCTGCTCGTCGTCGTCGACCTCCTGGCCATCGGATTGCTGCTGCGCCTGGCGCCGGCGCGCGCGGTCCTCCTCTACGCGTGGTGCCCGCTCGTGGTCAAGGAGGTGGCCTTCACCGCGCATCCCGACATCGCGGCGGTCGCCCTGCTGCTCGCCGCCGTGGTCCTCGCGCAGCGGCAGCGCCTGCGGGCGGCGGCCGCCTGTCTGGCGCTGGCGGTCGGCGCCAAGGTGCTGGCGCTGCTCCTGGTGCCGTTCGTGCTCGTGCGCGCCCGCCTCGTCGACTGGGGGGTGTTCGCGGCCGTGCTGGCGTCGCTCTATCTCCCCTTCGTCTGGCAGGGTGGCACCGACCTGCCGACCCTGCTGGTGTTCGCGCGGGAATGGGAGTTCAACGCCGCGCTGTTCGGCCTGCTGAGCCCCTGGATGCCGGTCGCCCACGCGCGGGCCGCGTGCGGGCTGGCGCTTGCTGGCGGCCTCGCCTGGTACTATTCGCGCTACCGGCGCTCGGCCCCGACGACCGTTCCCCGCGGCGATTGGGTCTACGGCGCCCTGCTGGCGCTGTGGCCGGTCGTCAATCCCTGGTACCTGCTCTGGCTGCTGCCCTTCGCGGCAATCCGACCGAGCGCCTGGGCCTGGACGGCGTCGGTGGCCGTGCTGCTGGCGTACGTTACGGGCATGAACCTCGACGATCTGCAGATGGACCCCTTCGGGCACCCGGTCTGGGTGCGTCCCGTGGAGTACGGCCTGATCCTGCTGGCGATGTCGTACGACGCGATGCGGGCCGTCCGGCGCGCTCCGGCCAGCCCTGCGCCGGAGGGCGCGTAGGCGCCCCGCCGTGTACGCCGGAAGGACGGTCGGCGCGGTGGTGCCGGCGCGGGACGAGGAGCGCAACATCGGTCCGGTCGTGGCGGGGCTGCTCGCGCTGCAGGACGATCGGGGCGCGCCCGTGATCGATGACTTCGTCGTCTGCGACAACGGCTCGACCGACGCCACGGCGGCCCGGGCGCGCGAGGCGGGCGCGCGCGTAGTGCCCCAGGACGAACCCGGCTACGGCGTTGCGTGCCTGACGGCCCTCGCCGCGCTCCATCCGGTCGACGTCGTGCTGTTCACGGATGGCGACGGCTCGTTCGCGGCGGAGCAGGGCCTCCGGCTGCTCGAGGCGATCGCCGGCGGGGCCGACCTGGCCATCGGATCGCGGGTGCTCGGCCGCAGGGAGCCGGGCGCCCTCTCGACGCCGCAGATCGCGGGCAACCGGGTGGCCGGCCTGCTGATCCGCCTGCTGTGGGGGGTGGCGGTGACCGACCTCGGCCCGTACCGCGCCATCCGCGCCAAAGCGTTGCGCCGCCTCGACATGGAGGACCGCACCTACGGCTGGACCGTCGAGATGCAGATCAAGGCGATCCAGCACGGCCTGCGGGTGGTCGAGGTCCCGGTCGACGCCCTGCGTCGGCGCTTCGGCCGCTCGAAGGTGGGCGGGACGGTACGCGGCGTCGCGGGCGCCAGCGTCGGCATCCTGTCGATGATCGCCCGGCTGCGATGGCGGCAGGTTCGCCCGGAGCGCTCGGGACGACCCGGACCTGGCCCCCGATGAGCCCTGACTGGCACGCGGGCCCGGGGGACCTGGGGCCGCCCGCCGGCGAGGTAGCCGTCACCGTTCGACGGGGCTGGCCCGTGCACGTGTTCGCCCGCGGGAACGCCCGGTGCCGACGCCGCCTGTCAGGGTGCCGGCGGCGCGTTCAGGCTCCAGTCGTACTCGTGGTCCAGCGACCCGTCGAAGTCCTGGAGCATCTCCGCCAGCTCGCCCTCGGCGTACTTCCGCAGGTGCTCCAGGACGCCGGCCTCCGAGTTCCCGAAGTCCTCGGGGAACCAGAAGTAGATGCTGGAGACGACGCCGAAGGCCTCGTCGAGCAGCTCGGCCCCCCGCGGATGATTGATGTACTCGCGCGCCCCCTGCTCCAGCAGCCGCTCCAGGTTCTCTCCGGTGTAGACCTCCGGCTGGAGGTTGGGACAGCCCATGCTGGCACAGTTGACCGCATAGTGGATGCGGGGGTCCCGCCAGATGGGGCGCAGGATGTCGTGCTCGATGTTGTCGAGCGTCAGAGGTCGACCGGCGGCGCTGGTGTGGATGTCGCCCCAGGGTCCCGTCCAGGGGATCACGCCCTCGTGGATGTTCTTGATCGAGTCTACGGGGTACTCGCCCAGGACCACCTTCACCGTCACGGCGTTGTAGAGGTTGATCCAGTACGCCATCTGCTCGTCCTTCGCGTAGCTCCGCGGGTCGAGCCCTTCCAGGTAGTCGATGTAGCGGTCGAGTCGATCCTGGTCGGCGGGGTTCGCCTGCAGCTTCGGGTAGTTGACCAGGTTGACCCCGGAAGGGTCGTCGGTGATCAGGTAGGCGTCGAGCAGCGTCTGCCATTCGCCGTGTTCGACCCGCTCCGTGCTCGTCGGTTCGTGGTCGGCCCAGGACACGTCGGCGGACGGCGCGGCGCACGACGCCGCGCCCAGCGCGAGGAGAGCCGTCAGCCCCCAGCGGCCGAGCCGTGCCGGGTCGAAGTTGCGCCTGCCGCCGGGGTGCGTCGCGAATGTCATCGTTGTCCTCAGAAGCTGCCCCCGAACCCGTAGCTGAGGCCGACGCCGAAGATGCGGGAGTTGGCGGTGTTCCGCCCCGCCACGACCTGCCCGAAGAAGCCGTTCACGCTGACGTACTCGGTGACGTTCGCGATCACCCGGCCGCCGACGATGTGGCCGTCTTCCTCGAGCCCCGGGAAGCGGCTCGGTGAGAAGCCCTCGCCGCCGATGTCGATGCCCGACAGCGCGTTGACCATCCGGTAGTCGACGCCGATCGTCACCCGGCTGCCGGCGGGGACGAAGAACCCCAGGTTGAAGAACACGTCCTCGGGAATGTCGACCGTCTCGCCCGCGGCCATGCCCGCGCCGACGGCCAGCGGATTGACCTCGGTGCTGGTGCGGTTGCGGTAGCCGAGTTCCGCCGAGACCCCGACCGCGTCCCAGAACTTCCCGACGAGGAGCGACGCCTCGACCCCGTTGCCGCCGTCGCCCAGCGAGTTGATGTAGCCGGTGTCGTAGCCGCCGGCGACAATCGCGCCTACCCGCACCGCGACGCTCGGAGCGTCGCTGATGAGCTCGTCGACGATGCGCCACGTGAGCGCGACGTTGGAATCGAACAGGCCGCTGTAGCTCTCCGAGCCGCCGGCCGGGCCGACCGCTCCCGCCACGAAGCTCTGCGCCCAGGCGGTCTGCACATCCAGGGCCAGGGCGTCGTGGAGGGCGTAGTTGACGCCGATCCACACCGTGTTCTGTGCGAGGTTCGCGCCGGTGGCCTCCAGTGGCCCCTTCACCTTCGTGGTCTGGCGGAAGAACTCGAGGGCGTTCTGGTTGACGTACGAGATGTTGATGCTGCCGGTCCCCGGCTCGGCGATCCACGGCGTGCCCTGCGCCAGGGCCGGTTGGGCCGACAGGCACGCCAGCAGACCCGAGCAGGCGAGGGCGGCCGGCCAGCTGCGAACGTGTGACATCTGCGTATCTCCTTGAACCGCTACAGCTTGAAGCGGCGGGTGAGGAAGTAGTGCACCACCTCCATGCGGATGTCGCAGTCGTCGACCCCGGGGCCGCAGAGCGCCTGGACCGCGTCGTCGTCGGGTGACCCGGTCGTGTTGCCGTCGTAGGCCGCCTCGAGGCTGGCCGTCAGGCTCCGGGCGCGATCGGCGTCGAGCTCGTTGCGTTGCAGCGGGCAGCCGTTGCAGGCCAGCGCGTCGAAGGTCAGCTTCTTGCCCTGCGAGTATGCGGCGCGCGGGCTGATCTTGCCCGGGCCGGGCCCGATCGAGCCCGATGCCGAGACGGACGTGTAGGCGAGTCCGACGGCGGCTGCGAACAGCGCGCCCAGACAGAGTGACCGAATCATCGTGCGCATCCCTCCTAATCTTGCCGGAAACAACCATTGTAGCCCGGATCTGCGATGTCGATTCGCTCGCCTTCTGCGATTCTGTCGGAATCAGGCTCACGGTTCAACGGTCTTGTGTGCGCCATGCAGTCATGACACCATGATGGTAGTGGAGCCTGTCCGGTGAAGAGAACCCAGATTCAGCTCGACGACGCCACGTACGAAGCGGTGCGGCGCAGGGCCTTCGAGCAGGGCCGGTCCATGGCCTCCGTGGTGCGAGAGACGCTGTCCGAAGCGTTCGGGACTTCGGAGGCGGGTCCGCGCCGCAGGATCGAGGACTTCACGTTCGTCGGCATGGCGTCCGACCCGGCTCCGCCGCCCGACGGGTCCGCGGCGGAGAACCACGACCGGTGGTACGCCGAGGCAGTTGCGAATCGCTGGAAGGGCGCGGACAGGCCGGACGGCTCCAACGGGCTGGACGAATAGTGATCTTCGTCGACACCTCGGCGATCTACGCTCTCGCCAGCGCGCACGACTCCCGGCACCGCGAAGCCCGGCGGTCGTTCGACGCGCTGCTGCGGACCGAGCGCCCTCTCGTGACGCACAGCTACGTCCTCTCCGAGTCGATGGCGCTGCTGCAGCACCGTTTGGGGCGGGACGTCGCGCTGACCTTCGCGATCGAGGCGCGCGGGTTCGACGTGGAGTGGGTGGACGACCACCTGCACCGTGCGGCCGTCGACGCGCTTCGCTATGCACCCGCCGGTGTCAGCCTGGTCGACCAGGTGAGCTTTCTCGTGATGCGTCGGCGCGGAATCGGCGACGCGTTCGCGTTCGACGAAGACTTCGCGCGGGCAGGCTTCCGCCTGTACGCCTCGTGATCGACCGTGGCCCGACCCGTCCGGTCAGGGCGGTACGCGAGGCTCGCCCGCCCGGCGGCCGAGCCGGACGGGCGAGCGATTGGAGTGGACAGCCCCTTCGGCGCACTCAGTGCGCCAGCGGGTCGGGGCGGATCTGGAACTTGACGAGGTTCCCCGGCTCGACCGGGCCGCCTTCGACGTGCCAGGCGGCGTCGGCCCCGTAGGTGGCGTACACGCCGCGGCCCTTCCAGCCGGCGTCCGGGTCGTCGATGCGGCCGTCGAGGCCGCGGCTGTGGAAGCCCTGCGGATACGGCACGCGCAGGATCGTCCACTCGCCGCTTTCCGGGTCGAGGGCCAGCAGCGAATCCGAGCTCGATCCGTTCGCGATCGGGACGTTCTCGCCGAGGCCGAGCGTGTTGAACTGGTCGACCCAGTTGTAGTAGTGGAAGTCGGTCCCGATGTCCGTGTTCCGGAAGTTGGGGCCGGGCACCTTGTAGAACGACCAGCCGCCGTCGCACTGCCGCCCGTCGCGCACCTCCGGCCCGCCGAAGACGGTGCATTCGTTGCGGTCGAAGCTTGCGAAGTGGCTGCTGCCGGCCAGCGCCGTCCACAGCACGCCGTTGCGGTCGACGTCGAGGCCGCGGGTCCGATAGCCCTTCTCCACCGGGACCGTGTAGAGCTCGCTGATGCAGGTCTCGGGCGGGTTGTCGCCGCGCTCGAGCCGCAGCATGCGGCCCGGGAAGTCGTCCGAGACGATCCAGACGGCGTCGTCGAGCGGGTTGGCGATGATGCCGTAGGCGCCGACCACGACCCGCGTGTCGAGGGCCGGGTCGAAGGGCGGCTCCTCGCGGCTGCCGCGCGGCGCGGGCTCGTTCCACGGCCTGCTGATGACGCCGTCGCCGTTGGTGTCGATGACGGTCGGGCACCAGCCCTGGGCGAGCTGCTCGTCGCCGGTCTCGTCGTAGACCTTCGTGTCGAGCCAGCCGATGACGGCGCCGCCGCCGCTGAAGTAGAGCGTGTCGTTGGCGTCCTCGGCGAACTGCAGGTGGTGCGTGCCGTAGCAGGTGTCGATGAGGACGAAGTCCTCCGCCTCCGGGTCGTAGTAGCCGGTGTGGCGGCCGGCGCGCTCGATCGGGAAGTACTGCGCGTAGCGGTTGTCCGATCCCTCGCGGCACCAGTCGGGGTTGTCCGGGTGGCGGATGCGCGTCGTCAGCCAGACGCGCCCGTCGGCGTCGATCATCGGATTGTGCGGGTTCGCGGGGTCGTTCCAGACCGCCTCCGCCCCGAAGTCGCGCCACGGCTTGAAGCCCTCGGTCCTGAACATGGACGGGACCTTCGGGTCGTCGTCCCTGAGCGGGATCTTGATCATCTCCGAGCGGTGCTCGAGGGTGTCGGTCACCAGCAGGAAGTCGTTGCCGATGTCGACGCCGTAGAGCGGGCCGTACGCGTTGACGCGCGGGTTGCGCTTGTCGGTCGCGATCTCGTCGTGGACGAAGGCGACGTTGTTGCCCCAGTTCCACATCGTGATGACGACGTTGCGCTCGATGCCCTGCGGCCGCGGCGGCGCCGGCGGAGCCTCGCCGGCGGCGATCCGGTCGGACCAGTCGACCAGCATGTCGAGGCCGGCGTCGCGGCCGAAGCGGGTGACGAAGCTGTTCATCAACGAGCCGCGCTGGCCGCGCTGCACGCGGTCGTCCCAGGCGGAGCGGGCCGAGTCGAAGTCGTCGAGGTCGGGGATCTCGCGGGTCCGCCGGTTGCCCACCTGGTGGCAGCGCTGGCAGCCCTTCAGGTTGTTGATCCACTCGCTCTGGCTGCCCATCAGCGGGTTGATGCCGTTGCCCTCGGGGCCGGTGCCCGGGAACTCGTGCGCGGCGGGCAGCTCGATGAGCGACAGCCAGTAGGTGGACGGGTAGACCTGGGCCGCTTCCTGCGGGGTCGACGCCGCCACCGCGGTCAGGTCGAGCTCCTGGTCCGGCCGCCCGGCGACCGGCTCGGAGTCGACCAGCCCGTAGCCGCGCACCCAGACGTCGTAGGTGGCGTCCGGCAGCTCCGGCAGCACGTACCGCCCGTCGTCGTCGGTGACGACGATCTTGCGGAACACGGTCTCGAGCTCGTCGGTCTCGGCGATCACCCAGACGCCGGCCTCCGGTCCGCCGGCGCTCGTGACCGTTCCGCGAATCACGCCGTCGTTGTCGGCTGCCCGAGCTGCGGTCCCCGCCAGCGAGAAGACCAGTGCCGCGCCCGCGAGCGCCGCGCCCAGGATCGCCGGCCGTCCCCGGTTCGTCCTCATCCTCGTCATCGTCTTCATCGGGTCACCGTCTCTCCGCTTCATCGGTTCACCGTCTCTCCGCCGAGCTCGCGCAGCAGGGCCGCCGTCGCCGGCCACGCCTTCTCGGTGTTGGCCACGAAGACGCCCTCCGCGATCATGAGCGGCGTCCAGCCGATCGCGTTGCGCACGTTGACGTCCGCACCCTGCTCGATGAGGAACTGCACGATGGTGTTCGAGCCCATCATCGCGGCGCCGTGGAGCGCCGTCGAGCCGCCCCAGCGCATGTCGCCCCGGTCGCGCTGCGGATCGAGCTCGAGCAGGTTGAGCGGGTGTCGGAGCAGCAAATCCACGCCGTCGCCTTCGAGCACCGTGTCGCCGAAGTCGGCAACCGCGTGCAGGTCGTTCCCGAGGTCGAGGGTCAGCTTCACCGCTTCGAGCCGGGTCTCCTCGGGCGTGCCGTTCAGCGGCCCCGGACTCTCGCCGTCCCAGAAGCCGAGGCCGGCCGCCGCCATCAGCGGCGAGACGCCCTGATCGGTCGGCCGGCGCGGATCGGCGCCGTGCGCGACGAGCAGCTTCATCAGCTCGAGATCGGCGTGCTTGGCGGCGAGGTAGAACGGTGTCGCCCCGACGAAGCTGATGAAGTTGCGCCCCACGGAAATGTTGGGCGGCGGCTTGACGATGCCGAGATCGACCTCGAAAGGGATCTCCTGCCAGTCGATGCGGGCATTCGGGTCCGCCCCGCGCGCGAGGAGCTCTCGCGCCAGCCCCAGGCTGTCGAGCGCGCCGGTGGGGAGCGGCGGCCGACCGGACCCCGGACGGCGGACCCACGCGAGGGCATGCAGCGCCGAGCCGCGGGCGTCGGGGATGTTCGGGTCGGCGCCGCGCGCGAGCAGGAGCGAGCCGAGCTCGAAATGCGCGTTGATGATCGCCAGGGCGAGGGGAGACGTGTGGCCGCTCGCGGCCGGGGTGTAGGCGCCGGTGCTGGCCGTGGTGTTGTCGATGCCCGCGTCCACGTCGGCGCCGCCGGCCAGCAGGGCCTCGACGGCGTCGATCCGTCCCTCGCGCGCGGCGAAGAGAAGCGGGGTCAGCCCGCCGGCGGAGTGCGCCCCGACGTCGGCGCCCGCGGCCAGCAGCCGCCGTACCGCGGCGACGTTCCCTTCGGCCGCCGCCCACATCAGGGCGGACTGCCCGCGCCATCGCTCGGTCGCGTCGACCTCCGCGCCGGCGGCGAGCAACTGGTCGAGGACCTCTACCCGGCCCGTCCGGGCGGCCAGCATCAGCGCGGTCTCTCCCTCGCCGGCCGCGGCGTCCGGGTCGACGCCGGCCCGGAGCAGCGCGGCGACGCTGGCTGCGTCCCCGTTCTCGGCCGCGAGCGCCAGCGGGGTCACGCCGTAGCGGTTGGCCGCGGCCGGGTCGGCGCCGGCGGCAATCAGGAGCTCGACGGCCGAAGCCCGTGCGGCCCGGGCCGCCCAGTGCAGGGCAGTGGTGCCGTCCGGGGATGCGGCCCGCGCGTCGGCGCCCCGCTCGAGCAGCGCCGCGACGCGCTCCGCGTCGCCGGCCCGCGCGGCGGCGATCAGCGGGCCCTCGGGGGCCGTCGCGCCCGCGGGCGCCGCTCCCGGCGGGGCCGTGCCGGCCACCGCCACGAAGACCGCGGCGATGGACATGGCCGCCCACCTCGGCGATCGAGACCCGGCCTTGACAAGCGAACTCCCATCCATCGCAGAGCCTCCTCGCGGGCTCGTCCGAACCCGGGACGACGGTCCGCGCATCGTACCGCATGGTGTCCCGGTTGGGTAGGGGACGCGCAACCGCCGCGTGGAACGCTTCCGGCGTGTCGGAGAGGCCGGCGCGGACACGCCCGGCGTCGGCGTCGTGACCGGTAGACGGTGACCCGCCATTGACAACGTCGGGCGAGGAGCGTAGAAATGGAGGATCGCCCGCGATGCGCGTTGGACCGCCGAGTCCGAGACCGTACGATTGCGTCTCGATTTCGGCGCGCTGCCAGGACGCTCCGGCGGGCTCGCGTGGGGAAGCGAGGGGGATCGATGACGAGTCGTCGCGGCAGACTGACGGCGTGGCAGGTGCTGGCCGGGTGGGGGCTGGCGGTCGCGGTCAGCGTCCCGGTCGCGAGCCTTGCGGCCCCCCGCGAAGGCGCATCGACGGCCGCCGCCGCGGCCACCGCCGCCACCGTCGAAGCGACTCTCGACCGGTACTGCGCGGCGTGCCACAACGCGCGCGTCGTCGAGGGCCGGGGCGCCGCGCCGTCGATGCTCGTCTCGCAGTTGCGGGAGATCGGCCTCGCATTCGACACGCTCGACCTCGGCGACCTCGCGGGCCACACCGACGTCTGGGAACGGGTCGTGCGGAAGCTCGAGTCCCGGACGATGCCGCCGGTCGGGCGTCCCCGTCCCGACGAGGAGACCTACGAGTCGGTTCGCGCCTGGCTGGAGACGGAGCTCGATCGTGTCGCGGCCGAGGCTCCGAACCCCGGCCGGCGGCCCGCACTGCACCGCCTGAGCCGCACGGAGTACCGCAACGCGGTCCGCGACCTGCTGGCGCTGGACGCGCTGCCGAAGGAGTTCGACGTCTCCACGCTGCTCCCGGCGGACAACGCCACGAGCGGCTTCGACAACCTCGCCGAGTTGCTCTTCGTCTCCCCGGCGACGCTGGAGCGCTACCTGGCCGCGGCGCGCAAGATCAGCCGCCTCGCCGTCGGCGACACGACGCTCCCGCCGATCGTCGACCGCTACCAGCTCGACCGCGACCTCATCCAGGACCGCCACCTCGACGGGTTGCCGCTCGGTACGCGCGGCGGCGCCGTCATTCGCAGCCACCTGCCGGCGGACGGCGAGTACATCGTGACCGTCGAGTTCGCGCAGGCGGCGCGCGCCGAGCACGAGGTGGAGGTGAGCGTCGACGGCGACCGCGTCGCGCTCTTCACCATCGGGGGCCGGCCGCTCGTCCGCGGCGCGAGCGGGGTCTTCGCGTTCGAGGCCGAGCCGCCCGTCGACGTCCGCGTGCCCCTCGGCGCCGGCCCGCGGGAGATCGCGGTCGCCTTCCTCCGCAGGACGGGCGCGCAGCACGAGGGGCTGGTCCGCGCCTCGCGCCGCGGGCAGCGCCGCGAGCCGGCCATCGCGACGGTGAGCCTGAGCGGCCCATACGGCGTCGACGGCGCGGGCGACACCCCGAGCCGCCGCCGCATCCTCACCTGCGCGCCGAGCCCCGGGGCGGACGCCGCGCCGTGCGCGCGGGAGATTCTCTCGACGCTCGCCCGCCGCGCCTACCGGCGGCCCGTGACCGAGGCCGATCTCGACGTCCTGCTGCCGTTCTACGCCGCCGGCGAGGCGCTGGGCGGCTTCGAGCGCGGCATTCAGCACGCGCTCGAGCGGATGCTGGTCAGCCCCGAGTTCCTGTTCCGCATCGAGCGGGACCCGGAGGACGCGGCGCACGGCGCGCCGTACCGCGTCAGCGACCTGGAGCTGGCATCGCGCCTGTCGTTCTTCCTCTGGAGCAGCGTTCCGGACGACGAGCTGCTCGACCGGGCCGCCGCCGGCGAGCTCCGCGAGCCGGCGGTGCTCGAGGCGCAGGTGCGGCGCATGCTGGCCGACGACCGGTCGCGGGCCCTCGTCGACAACTTCGCCGAGCAGTGGCTCTACCTGCGGGACGTCGAGGCGAAGGAGCCCGACCCGGGCTTCTTCCCCGGGTTCGACGAGAACCTGCGCCAGGCGTTCATGCGCGAGACGGCCCTGTTCATCGACAGCGTGCTCCGCGAGGACCGCGACGTCAGCGAGCTGCTGACGGCCGACTACACCTTCCTCAACGAGCGCCTCGCGAAGCACTACGGCATCCCTCACGTCTATGGCAGCCACTTCCGCCGCGTCCCGCTCGCCGGCACCGAGCGCCGCGGGCTGCTGGGCCAGGGGGGCATCCTGACGCTGACGTCGTACGCGACGCGCACCTCGCCCGTGCTGCGCGGCAAGTGGATCCTCGAGAACCTGCTGGCCTCGCCGCCGCCCCCGCCGCCCCCGGACATCCCGGCCCTGGCGGAGACGACGGACGACGGCGCCGCGCTCTCGATGCGCGCCGCGATGGAGCGGCACCGCGCCAACCCGGCCTGCGCGAGCTGTCACGCTCAGATGGATCCCCTCGGCTTCGCCCTCGAGAACTTCGACGCCGTGGGCCGCTGGCGGCCGCGGGGCGAGTCGAACGAGCCGATCGACGCCAGCGGCGTCCTGCCTGACGGCACCACCTTCGCGGGGCCGGACGAGATGCGGCAGGCGCTCCTGCGGAACCCGGAGCGGTTCGTCGCGACCGTCGCCGAGAAGCTGCTGACCTACGCGCTGGGCCGGAACCTGGAGTCGTACGACATGCCGGCCGTGCGCGCCATCGTGCGCGGCGCGCGGGCGGACGACCACCGTTTCTCGTCGCTCGTGCTCGGCATCGTGCAGAGCACGCCGTTCCAGATGAGGATGCCCCGATCATGACCATCTTCCAGAAGTCTCTCCCCCGGCGGACGTTCCTGCGGGGCGTCGGCGCCACGCTGGCTCTGCCGCTGCTCGACGCGATGGTGCCGGCCGCATCCTCGATGGCCCGCGCCGCCTCGGCGCCGACCCGCCGGCTGGGGTTCGTCTATGTGCCGAACGGGGTCATCCAGGAGCAGTGGGTGCCTGCCGCGACCGGCCGGGGCTTCCCGTTCTCGCCGATCCTGAGCCCGCTCGAGCCGTTCCGCGAGCAGACGCTCGTGCTGAGCGGCCTCGCCCACCGGCAGGCCGACTCGTTCGGCGACGGCAACGGCGACCACCCGCGCGCGACGGCGGTATGGCTCAGTGGCGTCCACGCCTGGGAGCGCCGCGGCCGCCAGGGGCCGACCGACATCAAGCTGGGCGTCACCGCGGACCAGATTGCGGCTCGCGAGTTCGGCAAGGAAACCCCGCTGCCGTCGCTCGAGCTCGCCCTCGAGCAGCCGACCGCCATCGCCTGCGACACCGGCGACTGCTTCTACTCGAACACCATCTCGTGGCGCACGGAGACGACTCCGCTCGACATGGAGGCGCACCCGCGCGTCGTCTTCGAGCGCCTGTTCGGGGAGGGCGGAAGCGCCGCCGACCGGCTCGCCGTGGCCCGGCAGACCGGCAGCATCCTCGACTCGGTGACCGCGGAGGTGGCCCGGCTCGGCGGAACGCTCGGTCCGAGCGATCGCAACAAGCTGGACGAGTACCTCGACGCCGTGCGCGACGTCGAGCAGCGCATCCAGCGGACGGAAGCGCGCGGTCCGGACTCGTTCGTCGATCTGCCGGAGCGGCCGGTCGACATCCCGGAGGAGTTCGAGGACCACGCCAGGCTGATGTTCGATCTGCAGACGCTCGCCTTCCAGGCCGACGTCACGCGGGTCTTCACGCTGATGATGGCGCGCGAGGCGAGCCCGCGGCCCTATCCGCAGATCGGCGTCCCCGACCAGCACCACACCGTGTCGCACCACCGGAACGACCCGGAGTACATCGCCAAGAAGGCGAAGATCGACACGTACCACATCCAGGTGCTGAGCTACCTGCTGCGCCGGCTGCAGGAGACGCCGGACGGCGACGGGACGCTGCTCGACAACTCGATGATCGTCTACGGCGGCGGCATCGGGAACGGCAACCTCCACGAGCACACCAACCTGCCGTGCCTCGTGGCGGGAGGCGGCGGCGGGCGCTTGAAGGGCGGACGCCACCGCGCCTATCCCGAGGACACGCCGTACGCGAACCTGCTGCTGACCGTGCTCGACAAGGCCGGCGTTCCGGCCGACAAGCTGGGCGACAGCACGGGGTTGCTCAACACGGCGCCGCTCAGCCTCTAGGAGCCTGCGCCGCAGAGCGTGCATCGCAGGAGGTTTCGCGCCGGCGCAGACTCCGGACGCGCGGGTTCAGGACGCACTCGGCGAGCGGGCTCGCCGGGCGCCCTCGTGAGGGCGCCCGGCTCCGGGCGAGCCGCGCTCCCGTCATCGGTTATCCACACGAAAACAGCAGTCGGAAGGCAGGCAACGAATCATGGCGAGCACAGTACGCGTCCGTACCCCCCACCTCCTCTACATCCTTCCGTGTCTCGCAATGCTGGCCGCCGGCTGCCGCGGCGACACCCCCACGTCGCCCACCGACGATCCGACGCTCTCCGGCACCTGGGCCGGTACGTTCGCCGGCGGCCTGGTCTCGGGCGACGGCCAGGCAACGCTGACGCAGGACGGCACGACGGTGACCGGCGACTGGGCGGCGCCGATGCCGGCCAACCTCGTGGCCCTCGGGGCGCCGGCTGCGGTGCCCCTCACCGGTCCGGTGACGGGGGAGGCGTCGGGCACCACGGCGGAGCTCATGTTCGGCTTCGCCGAGGCGTTCCATCCCTACTTCGGCAACCCGAACTGCGGCCTCGCCGTGTCCGTGACGTCGTTCGACGCGATGATGCTGATGGCCGACTGGACGACGAACGAGTCGTGCCAGCCCCCGGTCGTCGATTCGGGGACGTTGACCTTCATGCGGCAGTAGCGGCACGGGGGGCGCCGGGCGCAGCCTTTGCGTTGCCGGGAGGAGCGCCTGCCGTTCATCGGCGGCCATCCGACGACGAACGCAGGCGGTAAGGCGGCAGCGGCAGGGCGCGGGGCGGCGCTGTACAACCTCGAGTCCGAGCCGGACGTGCGCCGCCTCGCCAACCCGGAGCTGGTCCTCAGCGATCCCGCGCGTCGCGACGTCCGCGCGTCAGTTGTTGGCCCCCAGCTCGCGAAGCCGGGCCGCCAGCTCCGGCTGGGTCGCCCGCAGGCCGTTGGTGCCCGGGATCGGGGCATTGGTAGATCCTACTGGGCACCGGTCGGCGGAACCGACCGGCTGGAAGCAAGACCCCCGTTCAAACCGTGCGTGCGGATTTCCCGCACACGGCTTACCAGGTGAGCTTCAGGTCGCGGCATGCACCACCCCCGGATACCGAATCGTGCCGCGCAGGCGAGCAAGCCCCAAGGCTTCGAAGAACGGACGATGCCAGGCCAGCGCCCGACCAGCCGCGAGTCGCGACCCCGCGCGCTTGAGGAGCAAGCCGCGCAGGCGCCGTTCCACGTACTGGTCGAGCTGCACGAAGTGGTGCGCCGCATTCCCGGTTCGGAAATACTGCCCCCACCCGCGAAGGACCCGGTTCACGTCCGCGATGACCAGACGCAGGTCCGTGTGGCAGCGGCCTCGAGGGGTGAGCGCCCGCACGCGGGCTCGCACCTGCTTCATCGCACGCCGAGACGGCCAGCGGTGCAGGTAGTACACCCGTTGCCGCTTGCGAGCCCAGATGGGTCCGCTCATGCGCTTGTGCAGATGACACCCCAGGAAATCGAAGCCCTCACGACCGTCCGTCAGGTCGACCACCCGCGTCTTCTCCGGATGCAGTTCCAGCCCGAGCCGGGCCAGCACCAGACCCACGCGCTCTCGCGCCGCCTCGACCGACGACTTCGTGTCGCACATCACCACGAAGTCGTCCGCGTAGCGCACCAGCGTACCGAGGTGCGCCCACCGGTCCTCCCAGACCCGGTCGAGCACGTGCAGGAAGATGTTCGACAACAGCGGCGAGATGACGCCCCCCTGCGGAGTGCCCGCCAGGGTTCGATGCACCTGCCCGTCCTCCATCACCCCCGCCGCGAGCCACAGTCGCAGCAGCCGAAGGACACGCCGGTCCGAGACGCGCTGGCGCACCAGCGTCAGCAGCTTCTCGTGCTCGATGCTGCTGAAGTAGTCGCAGATGTCGGCATCCAGCACGTGGCTGCCCCCGCGCGCCCCGCGGACGCGAAGGACCTCCAGCGCCTGCGTCGCGCTCCGCTTCGGTCGAAACCCATACGACGAATCGCGGAAATCCGCCTCGAAGATGGGGCCCAACACCAGAGTCGCGGCCATCTGCGCCACCCGGTCGCGAACCGTCGGTATCCCGAGCGGTCGCCGTCGGCCATCAGCCTTGGGAATGTAGCGCCGCAGGACCAGCCGCGGCCGATACGTCCCCACCCGCAACGCCGTGCCGAGTTCCGCGAGGAACTCATCGACACCACGCTGCTCAATCTCAGCCAGCGTCTCCCTGTCGACGCCGGCCGAGCCACGATTCCGCTTGACGCGCCGCCACGCCTCCCGGAGGACGTCATCCCTCCAGATCCGGTCCATCAGGGCGTGGAAGCGCCGTTTCGGGGACCGCTTGGCCGCGGCCCACAGGCGTCGCTGCAATTGGCGCACTTTGTCGAGAGACATACGCCCCCCGGGGGAGTTGGGTCCGGTCTCGCCGGCCATGCCCTCGCGCGTCCTTGCACCCGCGCCGTGCCCACCGCAGGGGCCCTTCCCTCCGGCCGCGTTCTGCTGCACGGCCCTCCGCAGTACTATGGCCCCCTCGGAATCCCGCTGCGCCGCGCCCGCTTTCACCTTCGGCTTATGCGAGCCGCGTTGCCCCGACCCGGGCCGCGCAGACGGGCCTCTCGTGTTCCGTCCCTCTCCGTGTCCGCGTGCTGCGCCCCCTACCCCGCCGAGACCTCCCGCACGTACGCCGCCGGACCGGGGCGCGGGAGACGTGGCCTTCACCGTGACATGAGCGGCTCGGCTCTCGGGTTGTGAATCTGTCGAGGCTGCAGGCTTCACTTCATGTTGCGGCCCGCGGACTTGCTCCCTCCGAAGAGGCTCTTGACACCCCGCTCGGGCCACGGCCGTCTCCGGTCGTGCCTGGGGTCCGCTACTCGGCGCTCCGGCGCTTACCGAGGCGGGACTTGCACCCGCTGGAGAAGAACAGCGTGACGCAGCCGGTCTCCCGTCCGCGTCGTCACGACACACCATGCGGCAATCCTACCGCAGTCTGCCATGTCCACGGCAGTCCGCCGGTCCACGAGCGTGAGAGGGCGGGCGGGCCCGACCCGCTCGCGCAGCCGAGCCACGCGGGAGCCGGCGGGCGGCGCCGCCATGACACTCGCAGATGCGGTGAGAGAGAATCGCGCGCGTAGCCGGAAGCCGGCGGGCGGCGGTAGTGGGCAAGTTCGAAACTTGACCACTACCCGGGCGGCGCCGCGATTGACACCCCGCCCGGCGTTCGGAGAGACTACCGAGATCGATTCGCGGGCCCCGGCGGCGTGGCGCACGTCGGGTCGCGCCCGCGTCCACCGGCTGCAGGCCGCCCGATGCGGGAGAGGAACGAGCCATAATGCGAGTCCGTGGCCGGCGATTGCCGGTAGTCGCCGCAGCCGCCCTGGTTGCCGGGGTCTTCGCACCGGCGCCATCCGCCGCCTCGGCCCCGCCGGGTGCCGCGCAGTCGGCGCTCGTCGCAGCCGCGCAATCGGCGCTCGTGGAAGCCGCGCAGTCGGCCCCCGTCGCAGCCGCGTCGGCGGCGCCCACGGAAGCCGGCGCGGATCTGCTGCAGCGGACCATCGGGCGCTACTGCGTCGCCTGCCACAACGACCGCCTCCTCACCGCCGGCCTTGCGCTCGACGGGCTCGATGTGTCCGAGGTGGGACCGCACGCCGAGACCTGGGAAAAGGTCGTCACCAAGCTCCGGACGCGGACGATGCCGCCCGTCGGCCGCCCGCGCCCCGCCGCCGCCACCTACGACGCGCTGGCCGGCTGGCTCGAGGACCAGATCGACCGCCACGCCGCCGCGCATCCCGATCCGGGGCGCACCGAGGCGTTCCATCGCCTCAACCGCGCCGAGTACGCCAACGCCATCCGCGACCTGCTGGCGATCGACGTCGACGTGACGGCGCTCCTGCCGGCCGACGACATCGACGAGTACGGCTTCGACAACATGGCGGACGTCCTGACCGTCTCGCCGGCCCTGATGGAGCGGTACCTGTCGGCGGCGCGCAAGATCGGGCGCCTCGCGGTGGGGGAGACGCCGCTCGGCCCGGGCACCGAAACCTACAAGGTGCCGATCCTGCTGGTGCAGGACGACCGCATGAGCGACGACGTGCCGTTCGGCTCCCGCGGCGGCATCGGTATCCGCCACTACTTCCCGGTCGACGGCGAGTACGACCTGGAGATCCGCCTGCACCGGAACTACGTGAACTACGTCCGCGGCATGGGGTCGCGCCACGAGCTGGAGGTCCGGCTCGACGGCGCGCTCGTCCGGACGTTCGTCTTCGGCGGCGAGGAACCGGAGGGGGTGCAGGCGCCGGCCAGCTACGGCGGCAACCAGTTCGGCGATCCCGAGTGGGAAGAGTACATGCTCTACGCCGACGCCAACATGCGGGCGCGCTTCCAGGCGACGGCCGGCCCGCACGTCGTGAGCGTGGCGTTCGTGCGGCGCTTCACCGAGCCCGAGGGCGTGCTCCAGCCGCGCCAGAGCATCTTCGCGGTGGCCGTCAACGAGATGCGCGACGGCTACGCCGCGGTCGAGCACGTGGCGATCGGCGGTCCCTACACGAGCACGGGGCCGGGCGACACGCCGGCGCGGCGCGCCCTCTTCACCTGCCGGCCCGCGAGCGCCGCCCCGGCCGACGAGGAGGCCTGCGCGCGCGAGATTCTGACCTCGCTCGCGCGGCGCGCCTACCGGCGGCCGATCGAGGCGGGCGACCTGGCGACGTTGATGGACTTCTACCGCGCCGGCCGCTCGGACGGGAGCTTCGACGCCGGCATCCAGCTCGCGCTCGAGCGCGTGCTCATCGCGCCCGACTTCCTCTTCCGCGTCGAGCGCGACCCCGTCGACATCGAGCCCGCCACCGCCTATGCGCTGACCGACCTGGAGATGGCGTCGCGGCTGTCGTACTTCCTGTGGTCGAGCGGACCGGACGACGAGCTCCTCCATCTCGCCGAGCGGGGCCGGCTGAGCGACCCCGAGGCGCTCGGGCGGCAGGCGCGCCGCATGCTCGCCGACCCGCGCGCGAAGGAGCTCGTCCGCAACTTCGCCGGCCAGTGGCTCTACCTGCGCAACCTGCGCGGCGCCGTGCCGGACGCGCTCGTCTTCCCGGAGTTCGACGAGAACCTGCGCGACGCGTTCCTGCAGGAGACCGAGCTCTTCGTCGAGAGCCTCATTCGGGAAGACCGCAGCGTCCTCGACCTGCTCGGGGCCGACTACACCTTCGTCAACGAGCGGCTCGCCGAGCACTACGGCATCCCCGGGGTCTACGGCAGCCACTTCCGGCGCGTCGCGCTCGACCCGGCGGTGGCCGAGCGCCGCGGCGGCATCTTCGGCCACGGCAGTCTCCTCACGGTGACGTCCTACCCCAACCGGACGTCGCCGGTGCTGCGTGGCAAGTGGGTCCTGACGAACGTCCTCGGGACGCCGCCGCCCCCCCCGCCTGCCGACGTGCCCGACCTGCCGGATCGCGGTGAGGACGGCCGCGCGGCGACGGTCCGGGACCGGCTGGCGCTCCACCGCGAGAGCCCGGCCTGCTCGGTCTGCCACGCCCCGATGGACCCGCTCGGGCTGGCGCTCGAGAACTACGACGCCGTCGGCAAGTGGCGCACGACGGGGGAGACCCGGCAGCCGATCGACGCGTCCGGCAACCTCCCGGACGGCACGGCGTTCGAGGGCCCGACAGGGCTGCGGACGCTGCTCCTCGAGCGGCGCGAGCTGTTCGTCGGCACCCTCACGGAGAAGCTCCTCGCCTACGCGCTCGGGCGGGGACCGGAGCACTACGACCGGCCGACGGTGCGGGCCATCGCCCGCGCCGCGGCCGAGGACGACTACCGCTGGTCGTCCATCATCGTCGGCATCGTGCAGAGCACACCGTTCCGCATGCGGAGGTCAGAGTCATGATCATCACCAGGAAGGCGATCCCTCGCCGCACCGTGCTGCGGGGACTCGGCGCGTCGCTTGCGCTGCCGCTCCTCGACGGCATGGTGCCGGCGTTCGCGGCCATCCGGAACACAGCCGCGGCGCCCGTGAAGAGGCTCGGGGTGGTCTACGTCCCGAACGGGATGATGATGAACCACTGGACCCCGCGGACGGAGGGGAAGGGGTTCGAGTTCCGGACCGTCATGAAGCCGCTCGAGCCGTTCCGCCGGCACGTCCAGGTGCTGTCGGGCATGCACGGCGTCGACGGCGAGGGCCCGCACGCCCGCTCCTCCACGCGCTTCCTGACCGGCGTCGGGGCGAAGCCCGACAACGGCTCGGATCTGTCGGCCGGGGTCTCGATGGACCAGCTCGCGGGCCGCGTCCTCGGTCGCGAGACGCAGCTCGCCACGCTCGAGCTGGCCCTCGACGGACGCGACTTCGCCGGCTCGTGCGACGACGGCTTCAGTTGCGCGTACACGAACACCATCGCGTGGACGAACGACACCACGCCGCTCCCGATGGAGAACAACCCGCGGGTGGTCTTCGAGCGCCTCTTCGGCGACAGCGGGAGCACCGACCCGGCCATCCGCAAGGCCCGGCTGCGGAAGGACGCCAGCCTCCTCGACTCGGTCACCGAGCGGGCGGGCGCCCTGTCGCGGGAGCTCGGCGCCGGCGACCGCGCCAAGCTGGGGCAGTACCTCGAGGCCGTCCGCGACATAGAGCGACGCATCCAGATGGCGGAAGCGCAGAGCGGCCGCGAGCTGCCGGTGGTCGATCAGCCGGCCGCGATTCCGGGCACGTTCGGCGAGCACGCCAAGCTGATGTTCGACCTGCAGGCGCTCGCCTACGAGACGGACCTCACGCGCGTCGCAACCTTCATGATGGGCCGCGAGATCACGGGCCGGACGTACGCGGAAATCGGGGTGCCGGACGCCCACCATCCGATCTCGCACCACCAGCGCGACCCCGCCAAGCTGGCCAAGCTGACGAAGATCAACCAGTTCCACGTGCAGCTCTTCTCGGACTTCCTGGCCCGACTGGCCGCCACCCCGGACGGGGACGGCACGCTGCTGGACCACTCGATGATCATCTACGGCGCCGGCATGGCCGACAGCAACGCGCACGCGTCGCAGAACCTGCCGATCCTGCTCGCCGGGGGCGGGGCAGGCACGGGCGGCCGCCACGTGCGGTACTCGGCGGACACGCCGCTCGCGAACCTGCACCTCAGCCTGCTCGACAAGCTGGGCGTGCCGGTCGAATCGCTGGGCCACGCGAACGGCCGGCTGCCGCTCGACCCGCTGGCCGCGTAGCCGGGCGTTTCGGTATCGGCGGTACCATCACGGGCCGGCGTCCCCGCTGGGGAACGTCGGCCCGTGTTCGCGTACGGTAGCGGCGGTTTGCGCTGCACTGGAGTTCTGCGGCGCGGTGTTGTCCACGCGGCCGCTGCTGCGCGTCGGACGTTCGATCGGGCAGCGGAGACGCGGGGACGGAGGAGCGCGAGAATGGGCGAGACGTCGACCTACACGCTCGAGCACGTCTTCGATGCGCCGCGCGAGATGGTATGGAGAGCGTGGACCGAGCCGGAGCTGTTCGCCCGCTGGTACGGGCCCCGGGCCGAGACGGTCGTCCACCGGTCCGACCTCGAGCCCGGCGGTATCTGGCTGGTGGAGATGCGGATGGGGGGCAACTCCAGCTTCCAGCGCTTCGAGTGCGCCGATGTGACGCCGCCCGAGCGGCTGGTGTGGCGGCAATCGGTCTCGGACGCGGACTGGAACGTCATTGCGAACCCGATGCTGCCGGACTGGCCGCGCGTGGTCCTGTCCACGGTGACGCTGGAGGGTGATGGCCCCCGGACCCGGATGCGCTTCACCTGGGCGCCGCACGAGGCGAGCGAGGCGGAAGTCGCCGCTTTCGCGAAAGCGATGCAGGAGATGGGCAAGGGCTGGGAAGCCGGCATGAAGCTGCTGGCCGACATCCTGGTCGAGCTGAAGGACTGAGCCGGCACCCGGTCGCGCCGGGATGCGGGCGCTGGAGCGCCGGCGCCGGGCGGCGATGACCGCGCGGCGCGGCCGCGCCGATGCGGCCGGGCGAACCGCCGCGGGAGCCGGCCCCTACCGCAGGGTCGCCAGCTCCGCCGCCGTCACCGGCTCCGCCGGGCCGTGGAAGATGGCGTTGAAGAGGAGCTTGAACGTCGCCCGGGTCTGCGTGCGGAAGGCGATCTGGCTCCCCATCGTGACCGCCGTGCCGTCGCCGACCTCGAACGAGACGACGTTGGCCTGCTCGCGCAGGAACTCGTCTCCGAGGAGCCACCCGCTCGCCACCATGTCGTCTTCATCGGGGTAGCGCGACACCACCTCGGCCGGCGTCTCGAAGCTCGGCAACAGGCGGTAGGCCTGGTCGAAGCGGAAGAACACCGGCCACTCCTCCGGCATGCCGTAGCCGACCGGATGCCGCGGGTTGTGCTCCTGCTTGAGCAGCGTGCCCGGCGAGAAGAAGAGCGACGTCGGGTCGACGACGCGCGTGCGCAGGGTGCGGGCGAGCTCGGCGGGGCTGCGGAAGGCGTCGCGGAGTTGTCGCTCCGCCTCGTTGACCGTCACCCGTGGCTGACGCAGCGGACGCTGCCGCCGGAGCGCGGCTCGCCGGGCCCCGCGCACCGGCAGCACGGGCTCGATGGGCAGGCCGAGGAGCTCGCGCGTGCCCGCCACCGCGGAGCCGAGTGCGACCAGCGTTCCGCCCTGCTCGACCCAGGTGCCGAGCTTCTTCCAGCCTTCGTGTCCCACGCCGTAGGCCCAGCGCCACGACTCGTCGTGCCGTCGGGGGCTGAGGCCCTCGACGATCGCCGTGCGGGTGGTGCCGGACGGGAGGACGATGACGTCGTACCGGTCCGCCAGATCACCCTCGAAGTCGAGCGCCGAGACGACGGCGTGGTTGAGCTCGTACTGCTCGAACAGCCACAGCATCCAGCCGCCCGGCATGTTGTTGGCGGCCCGCCAGAGGCCGATGCGCGTCGCGTCCTTCAGCCGGTGGGCGCCCACGTCCGGAGCGGAGTCGAGCGCGTGCACGGGCAAGCCGGTCTCTGCCGCCGTGCGATCGAGGATGCGCGTCGCCTCCGGCGCCGGCGGCACCAGCCAGGTCCCGGGCGCCCAGGCCCGGCCCTCGGCCTCGAAGCCTTCCGCGGCGCGGTAGAGCGGCACGCCGGCCGCCTGCAGGCGCGCCGCGGCCAGGAACCCCGCGTTCGACTCCGGGCCGACCGCGTAGGCCCAGTCCGGCCGCGCCGGCATCGGCGTGCGGGCCGGCCTGATCCGGTCGACGCGCGCGAGGTCGAGGCCGGGGTCGAGCGGCACGTCGATACGGTCGACGTCGACCCCCATGAGCAGCCCCAGGGTATGGCCGGTCACGTCGTAGGGCGGAATCGGCGGTCCGCCCGGATAGCGGCGCAGATCGGGGTAGACCTGGCGTTCCAGCATCGTCTTCGCGAACGCGCCGTAGGGCTGGGCCAACGGGATGACCCAGGAACCGGCCGGATAGCGCGTCCCGCCGGCGGTGAACGCCGCTCGCGCCCGATGGATCTCGACCTCCGCGAACTCGAGGATCTCGAGCAGCTCGTAGGTGGCGAACGGGTCGCGCTGCCCGGCCGGGACGACGAAGGCGTAGGGGGCCTCGTCGCGGCTCACCCAGTCCCGATGGACGCGATGGAAGTTCTCGAGCCACCGCGTGCGGTACTTCGCCATGTTCTCCAGCGCGGCGAACGTGGCTATCTCGCCGTACTCCACGATGTCGCCGATGCGCCAGACGCCGGAGTCGTACGGCACGGGGAAGTTGGTGCGCGCCTGCTGGGGCCCGAGCGGACGGTTCGGGCCGGCCGGATTGACATAGGGATCCGCGAGGTTGGCGCTGGCGATCTCCGTCAGGATGCGCGGCTGCCCGTGGTAGACCATGTACTGGCGGGCGGGCGTCCAGAGGTCGTACTGGTCTCCCGAGATGATCCCCTTCTTGCCGCTGGCGATCAGCGCCGACTGCATCGCGCGTCCGATCTGCGCCTGCCCCTCGAGCAGGAGCGGATGAATGTTCGGATCGTGCGGGTCGCGGTACGGCGGGACGAACATGCGCGCCCCGCGGCTCCCCATCTGGTGCATGTCGTGCGTGATCTGCGGCTTGTACTCCCGGTGGATGTCGATGGCGAGCCGCGTCTCCTTCTGCGTGAACATGAACCAGTCGCGGTTGTCGTCGTGGCCCGTGTACCGCTGGTAGAGGTCGGGGTAGACGCGGGAGTAGCCGGTGCCCTGCGTCTCGTACCAGTGGTCGACCACGAGGATCTGCCCGTCCGGGTTCTGTGAGGGGACCAGCAGCACGACCGTGTTGTCGAGGATCTCGCGGATCTCGGGCGAGTTCTCGGTGGCGAGCCGGTGGGCGATGTTGATGATCGTCAGACTGTTGCCCACCTCCGTCGAGTGGATCATGGCGTAGAGGAAGTAGAACGGGACGCCCTCGCGCGCCAGGGCCCGCGCCTCCTCGTCCGGCAGCCCCCGCGGGTCCGCCAGCCGGTGGTTGATCTCGACGAGCCGGTCGAGCCGATCCAGGTTGGCCTTCGCACTCAGCTTCACCAGCACGTAGGGGTTGCCGTCGGTCGTCGTGCCGCGGGTTTCGTACGCGACGCGATCGGAACGCTCGGCGAGGAGTTGCAGATAGTCGAGGACATCGGGATAGCGCGCCAGTTCGCCGTCGGTGCCCATCTCGAAGCCGAAGTACTCGGCGGGTTCCGGGATGGCCTCCGCCTGCGCGAGCGCGGCGCGCGGGGCGGCGGTGAGTGCGAAGAGGGCGGTCAGGGCGAGCAGAAGGTAGAGTCGCATGGGGGTGCAGACCCGTCCGTCGTCCGGAGGTTAGGCGGGCGCCGGAATCCGGCGCGAGACGCGCCAGCATACCACGCAGGGTGCGGGCGGGACCGGCGGCATGGGGCGCGGCGCTCGGGGTGCGGCGCCGTGCCCCTGCGCTTGCGGTGGCCCGCGCTTCGCAGCCGCCTCTTCGCTCGCGGCAACGCTCTACACGTGCGGCGGCGCCCCCGGATCGGGGACGATCAGCGGCGGGCTCCCGGCGCGGCGGCGGATCCAGTCCACCGCGCTCCGAATGTGGCGCTGTCGGATGAGGTGCAGCTCCAGCCGGCGCCGGCCGGGGAAGTTCAGGAGCGTCAGGGCGATCAGGATCGTGATGATGCCCTGGCCGGGGAGCACCATCATCGCCAAGCCCGCCGCCAACAGCACGAGGCCGAGGAGGTTCTTGACCGCGAGCAGGACGATCCGGACCACCGGATGCCGGTGCAGCCAGCCGCCCGAAGTCGGGTCGGGCCGGGCGAAGTAGTCGGCGCGGAGGCGGGCGAGCAGCATCGGCATCGCGACGAGGCTGCCGACGAAGAGCGCCAGGGAGAGCCCGAACGACCAGAAGAGCACGGCCGGACGCAGCAGCGCTTCGGGAATGAGTCCGCTCAAGCCTTCTCCGATCCTTCGGTCTTCCATTCTATCGGCTCTGTCGCCGTTGGCCCGTGCGCGGGAACGCGTGCTCAGGGGAGCGTCGGGCGCGTCGCCAGCCGCCTGACCAGCAGGACGAGCAGCAGCGACGTGACGAGCGCCAGGCCGATCGTGCGGGAGTGCTCCTCGAGCAGCTCTCCGGCGCGGTCGCCGAAGCGGGCCGCCAGCCACGCCAGGGCGCCGTAGCGTACGAGCCGGCCGGCGAACACGGCGCCCACGAACCGCCGTGCGTCCATGGCGACCACGCCGGCCATCAGGACGAACACCTTCGTGGGGAACGGCGGCGGGCCCAGCATCGCCGCCGACACGGCCAGGACGTCGTTCCGCCGCACGGCGCGGCGCACGCGATCGCGCCTCGCCTCCGACACGCGGGCCAGCACGGCGCCTCCGCCCCGGCGGCCGACGCGGTAGAGCACCCAGCACCCGGCGGTCGAGCCGCCGGCCGCCAGCAGGGCCGCCAGGGGAGACAGGGCCGGCTGCTGCGCGGACAGGAGCATCACGACGAGGTCGACGCCTCCCGGCAGCGGTACGCCCGACGAGTCGAGGACGGCGATGGCGACGAGACCCGGCCAGCCGAGTGCGAGGAGGGCGTCCCTGAACGAACCCATGGTCGAGCGGCGCCGTACCCTACCACGCGGCCGGTCGCGCCGGCTGATCCCCCGACCCGGTCGGGTGCCGTGTTGGTTGTATGCTCAGGCGGGGGATCGACTCATGCCACCGAGAGGCTCACTGCTCGTCGTCGGCGTTGCCGTCTTGGCGTTCGCCCTCGCGCCGCCGGCGCCCGCGGCGCCTGCCCAGGACGAGCGCGAGACGCGCCATGGGGAGCGCCACCGTGTGCCGGCCGAGTTCATGAGCTATCTCGGCGCAGAGTGGCTCGAGCGGGCCGAGCGGATCGAAGAGGAGCAGCCCGAGCGCGTGCTCGACGCCATGGGCCTCCGCCCCGGCGACGTCGTGGCGGACGTCGGCTGCGGTTCCGGCTACTACGCGCGGCGGATGGCGCGCCGCGTGCAGCCGGGGGGGACCGTTTACTGCGAGGACATCCAGCCCGAGATGCTCGACATCATGCGCGGCCACGCCGCCCGGGAGGGAGTTCGCGGCATCGAGGCGGTGCTCGGCACTCCCACCGACCCGCGGCTGCCGGCCGGTGCCATCGACTGGATCGTCATCGCCGACGTCTACCACGAGATGTCCGACCCCGAGCCCATGCTCGCCGGCATCCGCCGGGCGCTCGCGCCGGGAGGCCGGGTCGCCCTCCTCGAGTACCGCGTCGAGGACGGCACCGGCGATCACATCAAGGCCGACCACACGATGTCGGTCCGCCAGGTGCTCGCCGAGTGGCGCGCGGCCGGCTTCGAGCTCGAGGCGCTGCACGACTTCCTGCCCGGACAGCACCTCTTCTTCCTGCGCGCCGCGGCGGGCGGCGTTGCCGCGGGCGGAGATGGCGCTGCCGCGGGCGGAGATGGCGCTGCCGCGGGCGGAGATGGCGCTGCCGCGGGCGGAGATGGCGCTGCCGCGGGCGGAGATGGCGCTGCCGCGGGCGGCGGGACGGCGGACGGCGGTGGCACGGGGGGGCCGCGGTCGCCGGCCCTCGCCGACCACGACCTGTTGGCGGCGCTCGATGCGGGGTTGGTCGAGGCAGAGGCCATGGGAGCCGGCGCCGCCGCCGTCACGGTGCGGATCCGACGCACCGGGCATGCGCCCATCGTCGTGACGTCGCCCGTGGGCACCTACTTCGCGGCCGGCGGCGGGGCGCGCGACATGATCGCCCGGCGCGACGGGTGGATCGTCCTCGACGACGGCGAGTGGCGCGACTGGACGCTGCGCTCGGTCGGCCGCCGGCCCGGCCGGCCGGCGCCCGCGCCGGGCTCCCCGCTGCGGATCCAGCCGCCGTCGACCGCGCCGCACCTCGAGGCGCTGCTCTACGCGATTCAGGTCGGCACCTACACCGTGGCGGATTCGCCCATCCTCTATCCTCCGCGGACGCAGGTCGTCGAGGAAGCCGCGGTCTGGATCGCGGACGGCGACCACGACTACGCGACCCTTGCGCCCGACATCGCCGGCCCGCGGATCCCCGCGCAGTACGCGGCCGCCTTCGCGCTCGTGTTCCTGGACGAGGCGGGCATCGACGTCCGGAGCCGCCGCATCTGGGAGGACCGCCGGGAGGTCTTCGAGGTGCTGCGCGATCGCGGGCTGAACGTCTGGTATCAGCTCAAGACGATGCGGAGCCGGCGGTAGTCGTCCCCGACGGCGTCCCGGTCAGTCGCCCAGCCCGAACGTGTAGACCGTGTTGCCCACGGTCATCGTGACGTACTGCTGCCCGTCCACCGCGTAGGTCATCGGGTTCGCGTTCACCGGCCCGCCGAGCGGGATGTACCAGAGCTGCTCGCCCGTCTCCGCGTCGAGGGCGAAGAACGACCCGTCGACGGTTGCGCTGAAGACGACGTCGCCGGCCGTCGACAGCACGCCGGACCGCGCCCGCGGCTGCATCGGGAACTCCCAGCGGATGTCGCCGGTCGCCGGATCGATGGCCCGGATGGCGCTCTGGTAGGTGTCCATCGGCGCCGCCTGCTGCACGCCGCCCCCGGTGTAGGTCTCGCCCTCGCGGTACTCCTCGTCGCGAATGAAGAACGAGCCCTCGCCGTCGAACGCGTTCACGTAGAGCAGCCCCGTGCGCGGGCTGTAGGAGGGCGACCACCAGTTGGTGGCCCCGCCCGCGGTCGGCGCGACCACCACGCCTTCGGGGGTCGGGAAGGTGTCCGGGCGGCGGATCGGCCGTCCGTTCTCGTCGAGTCCCTCCGCCCAGGTCTGCAGCGCGAACGGCTCGCCGAGCAGGAACTCGCCGGTCTCCCGGTCGAGGGTGTAGTAGAACGCGTTGCGGTTGGCCCAGAGCATCGCCTTCCGCGGCGCGCCGTCGAACGTGATGTCGGCCAGCACCGGGATCTGGATCGCGTCCCAGTCGTGGACGTCGTGCGGCGTGAACTGGAAGTACCACTTCAGCTCGCCGGTGTCGCCGTCGAGGGCGAGGACGCTGTCGGCGTAGAGGTTGTCGCCGAGTCGCACGTCGCCGTTCCAGTCGGGACCGGGGTTGCCGGTTCCCCAGTAGACCAGGTTCAGCTCCGGGTCGTAGGAGCCCGTGATCCAGGTCGGCGAGCCGCCGGTCCGCCACGAGTCGCCGGCCCAGGTGCGGTTGTCCGGATGGTCGGGCCCGGGGATGGTGTAGGTGCGCCAGACGCGCTCGCCGCTCTCGGCGTCGTAGGAGTCCAGGAAGCCGCGGATCCCGAACTCGCCGCCCGCGATGCCGGTGACGACGCGGTCCTTGACGACCAGCGGCGCGGCGGTCTTGCTGTAGCCGCCGCGGTAGTCGGCCACCTCCCGGTCCCAGACCAGGTTGCCGGTGCGCGCGTCGAGGGCGACCAGGTGGGCGTCGAGAGTGCTCATGTAGAGCGTCTCGCCCAGGATGGCCACGCCGCGGTTGTTGCGCCCGCAGCAGATGCGCAGGTCGTCCGGCAGGGGATGCTCGTAGCGCCAGTAGGGCCGCCCCGTGGTCGCGTCGACCGCCGTCACGTTGCTGGGCGACTCGGTGATGAACATGACGCCGTCGACCACCAGCGGCGTGGTCTCGGCGCGGTCGAGCTGGCGGATGGAGTAGGCCCACTTCAGCTTCAGGTCCGCGACGGAATCGCGATCCACCTGGTCGAGACGGCTGAAGCGCTTGCTGTCCAGGGTGCCGGAGTACATCAGCCAGTTGTGCGGCTCGTCGGCGGCGCCCACGAGCCGCTCCCACGTGACCGGGGAGAACTCGCCGAGGCCCGCGTTCGCCACCGCGGGCGATTCCTGCGCGGGCGATTCCTGCGCGGATGCGGGGGGCTCCGGGAGGAGGACTACGAACGCGGCGGCGACGGCAAGCGTTGCGAGCCGATGCATGACGGACTCCTCCTCAACCCGGGCGCGGGCGAACGGTCTCGTTCTCGTTCTCGCTCTCGTTCCGGTCCTCGGTGTCGGTGCCTGGCGCGGGTGTCGCTGCGCGCCTACCGGTCGCCCGACGTGTCGGTGATCCGCCACAGGTGCGAGCGCGTGCGGATGAACAGGTTGCCCCGCGCGATGGCCGGGCTCGACATCGCCACCTCGTCCAGCGAGTTCGTGGCCACGAGCCGGAACCGGTCGTTGCTGTCGAGGACGTAGGTGTCGCCCTCCTCGCTCAGCACGAAGACCATTCCGTTGTACGCCCACGGCGAGGCGGTGAAGCCGCCGGTGCCGCGCGCCACGCGCCGGCGCACCTCCTGCTGCTGGATCTGCTGCTCGGTGAAGTAGAGCTCCTCGCCGCTCCGGGCGTCGTGCACCGTGAAGAAGCCGCGGTCGAGGAGCGTGAAGTAGTAGTCGCCGTAGACGAGCGGCGTCGGGTGGTAGGGCCCGGCGGTGTCCTGGTACCAGGCGACGAACTCGCTGCTCGTCTCGTCGTCCGCCAGGCTGATGTCGCCCTCCGCGCCCGGCCGAATCGCATAGACCGGCCGCACCGCGTCGCCGACGTAGCCCGACATGACGTAGAGCAGCCCGTGCGCGCTGAACGGCTGCGGGATGGTGATGGAGTTCATGCCGCGGAAGCTCCACAGCTCGCTGCCATCGAGTCCGTACGAGCGCACCAGGTTGCTGCCGACGGTGATGAGCTCGGTGCGCTCGTCGTTCTGCCAGATGTAGGGCGTGGCCCAGTTCGTGCCCTCGTCGCGGTCGACGCGCCAGCGCTCCTCCCCGGTCGCGGTGTCGAGGGCCACCAGGAACGAGTAGTCGTCGTTGTCGTTGACGATGTACAGCGTGTCCTCGTGCAGCACGGGAGAAGCGGCCGGCCCCCAGCCGAGGCGCGTCTCCGCCGGGTCGAAGCGCTTCTGCCACAAGAGCTGCCCGTCGCGGTCGAGGGCGTAGACGCCGACGTTCCCGAAGTAGGCGTAGACCCGCTCGCCGTCGGTCACCGGCGTCGACGACGCGTAGGTGTTCTTCAGGTGCCGGTCGAAGTCGGGCTCGCCGGCGTGCACCTCGGTCGTCCACAGGATCTCGCCGCTCTCGAAGTCGATGGCCGCCACCAGCCAGTGGTGGAGGTTGATGGAGCGCTCCAGCAGGTCGCCTTCCTCGGGCTCGGGGAACCGGTCGTCGTCGAACGTCTCGGGCGAGCCGTAGGGGAAGTACAGCCCCATGCGGGGTTCCTCCTCCTCCCCGTCGCTGACGACGGTGGTCAGGAAGATGCGGTCGTCCCAGATGACCGGCGACGACCAGCCGAGCCCGCCGATCGCCGTCTTCCAGACGACGTTCTCCGTGGTGCTCCAGGTGAGCGGCAGCCGCGGGTCGTCGCTGACCGCGGGCAGCGCGTCGGCGCCGCGGAACGAGGGCCAGTTCTCCGAGCCGGCCGACAGGCCCGGCGCGGCGGCCAGAACGAGCACGAGCGCCGCCAGGACGGGCGCGGCAAGCGAGCGGGGGCGAATGTGACGCATCGGGATCTCCCTGTTGGTGTCGGTGCGGACCCGCAATTATACGTGCCCCGGCAGCTCGCCGGCAGCCGCTGCACATGCCGGCCATCGGTCTCGATCAGCCGATGGACCTCGCGGAGGACGCAGTACCCGCTGCACCTCGTCGAGCACGATCCAGTCGTCGTGTCGGGACGGGATCCCGTCGTGGCGCCGCAAGATGCGGAAGTCGGCGAACCGCGGGATGCGGCCTGCCTGCCTTGCAGGGCGCGGTGTCCGAGGCGTGCGCATTCCATGTACGGAGCCGATCTCTCCATGTATAGGTTCCGGAGGCCCGCCGGCCAGTCGTCTGCACGGCCGTTGCCACGTTTTCAAGCGATGTCAGGGGCTATGGCCTCGGGTAGCGGATGGAACGGCCCTTGCTGTTCGGTCCTGCGGCCGGCGCCCATGCTCGCCCCGGAGGGCGGTTCGGCCACCGCAGCCAGGGGCGTCCGCTTCGTGAGGGGGTTCAGATGAATCGTGCCACCGCGGCTACGGTCGCCGTCGTCATCTCTCTATCGGGTGCGGGGCCGTTGCTGGCACAGGGGGCAGAACCCAACGACTCGCCCAGCCTGGAGAGAGTCTTCAAGCTGCTGCAACAACCGGAGAGTGCAGTGCTCGCCCCATTGGCGCGTCCGCGTGGGTTGACGGTGACGCATCCCGATTTCTCGCGGCTCCGAGCCGATGCTCTGGGCGAGCACGCCGACCCGCCAAGACGCGGGGGCAACGCCACGATGATCGTCTTCTACTCGTTGTTCTTCGGGGGTATTGCGATGGCAGTCGACGGACTGGCGGACGACCCGAACAGCAAGGGGAAGCTTCTCGGAGGACTTGCCATGGTCGGAGGCGCCTTCGCGGTGAGCTGCGCCACGGGCAGGTGCTAGTGTCCGGCCGCCGAAAAGAACCGGCGGCGCCACCTGGCGATGGTGGGACGCGACACGACGGTCAACTAGCGATGACGCTGCCAGGTGGCGCGGCTCTCAACTCCGTCGTCACCCATCAGCGACAGCACCAGCGTGTCGCCGTCGTCCGCGAGGTCGTACGAGTAGCTCAGCGTCCTGCCCCGCACATCCGGTCGAGACCCGCCCTCGACCTCATGCTCGACGACTCTCCGAGTGACGTTCACGTCATATCGGCCGTAGTAGGCCAGATAGCTCTCACCGCCTGAGAGCTGGACCGACACCCGGCCGCTGGCGTCAGACGACAGCATCCCGTCGGTGAACGCCGGACCGTCCGCGGCCGCCCCACCGACCCGCTCGAACGACGAGAGACCGAACGCGCCGACGAACCGGGCTATCTGCTCGGTGGCCCGCGCGCCGTTCAACATCAGCGTCATGCTCCGATTGCCTTCGTGACAGGCAAACTCGTAGATCGGCTCCCCGGTGTTGGTCAGAGGGTACTCCGCCGACCACGGCTCCGTGAACGAGTCCGGGTCGTAGACGGTGTACTCCTGATGCATCGTGGCCTGGTCGATCCGCGTCAGACGCTGCACCAGGCGCATACCCGCCCCGGACCCCGCAAAGGTCCAGCGCGGGTCGAAGTTCGTCGATTCGATCACCAGGGTATCGCCGTCCCAGGAGCCGCGCGAGGTCCCGGTCCACTGCTGGATGGCGCTGGACACCTGCGGCCGGTCGTCCAGCGGGACCGTGATCGTGGCGTTGATGAACTCGTAGTGGATGACCACATGATCCGGGGTCTGGAAGATCCGGGCCGGGAACGCACTCCCTCGGAGCGGCAGCATCCCGCCCACCATGCAGCGTTCGTCCAGTGCGCGGTCCTCGGGGCCCTCCGGGATGCTGCTCATGCGCCGACCCGGCATGCCCACCCGGTAGCGGCCTTCCTCGGTGCGTGGAATCCGCCCGTTCTCGGGTGAGACGACGAGCGACGTGCGCCCGTCCAGCAGCGGATGGTCGAAGATGGACTGGTCGACCCCGCCATCGCCCAGCTCGAAGTCGGCGCTCAGGGCCTGAGCGAGCCGCTGGCGGATGAGGCTCCGCTGCGTGGCAAGAAACTCCGCCTCTTCTTCTTCTGTGAGACGAAGTCTGTCCTCGAATTCGGCCGGTCGCTCGAGGGGCGTCATCGTGGGAAGCGACCAGGTCCCCTGGAGATCCGGCACGCCCCAGGGCGTACGGGGCGGGCCCGCCTCGTCGGCCGGCTGCGCCAGCGCCGAGCACGGAAGCGCCGCGAGGGCGCCGGCCAGCCCGAGGCACCGCAGGACGTACTGAGCCATGCTCATGGTCTCGTCTCCGCTTTCAGTCGCTGCAGCTCCTCCCGCGTCCGGAACTCCAGCTTCGCCACTTTCCCGGCCCCAAGGTAGCCCATGCCGATCTGGGTGCGGCCATTCACCGTCACCGCTCAGGCTGCTGCTCGCCACCAACCAGCAGGATGACGTCGCGATCGTAGCACGCGTACCCCGGCTGAGCACTTGAACACACGACAGCTATCGAGGTGCAGCAGTGAGGTCGGACGGAGGCGGGTGCCGTGCATCCGCGGCCGTCTCTGCACTGCGCGCGTGGGACGTTGCGGTCCAATTCCGGGCGGCGGGTGCAACGGGGGGAACGAACGCGAGCAAGCCCACAAGTCCCAATTCAGCAATATGTTACAGACTGTCTGAAACGGAGGACGTGGTAGAACCGCGTGCCGGAGGGTCTGCCGCGGTGACGGGGGATACGATGGCGAGGTGTCGATCGCGAAGCGCGTCAACCGGGAGGCGGTAGTCGTCCTCGGCTGGGGGCGGGCCATCCTGATGCAGCTCGCGCACCCCCTGGTTGCGGCCGGGGTCGGCGCTCACAGCGACTTCGATGCCGGGGCGCTGGCCTACGCCAAGCGGATGCGCGGCACGATCTCGGCGATGCTGTCGCTCACCTTCGGGACGGAGGCGGAGATCCGGCGGTCCGCGAATCGGATCAACGCGATTCACCGTCGCGTGCACGGCGAGCTTCCGCAACCCGTCGGACCGTACGAGGCCGGCACCCGCTACGATGCCACGGATCCGGCGCTCCTGGCGTGGGTCCACGCCACGCTGGTCGACAGTCAGCTTCGGACCTACGCCCTGTTCGTCGGGCCGCTGCGGCCGGACGAGGAGGACCGCTACTGCGCGGAGGCGGCCGAGGTCGGCCCGCGCCTGGGCGTTCCTCCTGGCCTGCTGCCGGTCACGAAGGCCGGGCTCGACCTGTATCTGCGGGAGATGCAGCAGGCGGACCGGCTCGTGGTCGGCGCCGAGGCCCGTCGCCTGGCCGCGGCTCTGCTCGTGCTCCCGGGCGGGCCCTGGTCCGCGCCGGCGCGGTGGTTCGGGCAGCTCGTCACGGTCGGTCTACTCCCGCCGGACCTGCGCAAGGCCTACGGGTTCACCTGGCTCGAGCAGGACCACCGGCGCCTGCGGCAGGCTGCTGCGGCGCTGCGCGCGGCCCGCCGGATAGCGCCCAGGATGCTGCGCGAGTGGCCCGCGGCCCGCCGCGCGCCGGCGTCGCGACCGGCGGGTGCGCGCCTCATGCGGTGAACACGGCGACGACGGTCCAGCAGACCGCGGCTAGCGCGGCCGCGACGGACGCCTGCGGAATCTGCGTCTTCACGTGATCCATCAGGTCGCATCCGGTGCAGACCGAGCTCAGCACCGTCGTGTCCGAGATGGGCGAGCACTGGTCGCCGTAGACGCTGCCGTCCATGACCGCGGCGAAGCAGAGGGTCATGAAGAGCTCCGGATGCGACAGCCCCTGCGCGCCGGCCACCGCCCACGCGAGCGGCATCGCCAGCGGGAACGCCACGGCGTAGGTGCCCCAGCTCGTCCCGGTGGAGAAGGCGATGACCATCGTCATGAGCTGCAGCAGCACCGGCAGCAGAAAGTAGGGCACGGCGTCGCCGAGCTGCTCCACCAGGAAGGCGCCGCCGCCCGTCTCCGTGCTGATGCCGCCGATGGTGATGGCGAGCAGCAGGATGACGGAGCCGAGCACGACGCCCTTGATACCGTCGTGGAAGCCCGAGAGCAGGTCCTTGAGCGCCATTCCCTTGCCGAGCGCCATCCCCGCCGCGAGCAGCAGCGCGACGCCGAACGCCCACTGCACGTTGGGGGAGCCGAAGGCCACGAACGTCCCGACCGCGATGGCGATGAGCGCGCCGAGGGGCAGGAAGAACTCGATCACGTGCGGCGTGTAGCCGGCCGGGACGCGGCTCGCCTGCAGCTCCCGCGCGCTCAGCGGATCGGCGCCGGCGGCATCGAGCCGGCCCGTCGTGCGGGCGCGGGTCATCGCCGCCGCGAGCTGCGGGCCGAGAAAGATCGGCCGCTCGATGCTCAGCAGGAACGTTCCCAGGACCGCGAAGATCGCGTAGAAGCAGAACGGCACGCTCTGGAAGAAGAAGGCGATGCGGTCGGTCTCGGTGGCGAGGAAGCTGACGCCGGAGACGAAGATGAACGCCTGCACGTAGCCCGGCCACGCGTTGAAGGCGAGCTGCGAGGCGATCGGCGACGCGGTCGAGTCCACGATGTAGGCCAGCTCCTCGTGGCTGACGCGTTCCTTGTCGGCGATCGGCTTGACCGTCGTGCCGACCACCACCGTGCTGACCGTCCCGCCCTGGAAGAAGACGATCCCGAGCATCCAGGCGACGAGCTTCGCGGTGCGCGGCCCCCGCACGAAACGCGCCGTCATCAGCTCTGCGAACGCCTGGGCCGCCCCCGTCCGCGACCAGATGCCCATCAGGCCGCCGAGCAGCCAGAGGTAGAGCAGCAGGATGCCGGCCGCGTTCGTGGTCGCCAGCGACGGGATCAGCACGTCGCCGGTCAGGTCGTAGCGGCCGAGCACGAGCGCGCCCGAGACGATGCCGGCCGCCAGCGACGTCACCGGCTCGCGGGTCATCCAGCAGAGGAGCACCGCGACCAGGGCCGGCAGCAGCGACCACCAGCCCCAATGCGCCCGCGCCCGGAGCTGGTAGTAGACGGTCTCCGCGCGCCCGTCCCGTGTCTCGACCGCAGAGACGAACTCCTCCGTCACCGGCGGGGTCCCGGTCGATCCCGACACGCGCTCGGGCGCCAGCCGGGCCTGCGCGAGCGGCACCGCCTCGAAGTAGGTGGGCTCCCCCTCGGCGAGGTAGTAGAGCCGGCCGTCGTCGCCGGTCCGCACATCCAGCGTGACCTGGTTCACGGTCCACGTCGGCGGGACGGCGACTCCGACGATGCCCGACACGAGCAACGCGAGTGCGAACACGGCGAACGTGCGGATGCCCTTGGTCATGTGGTCCCTGAGGCTTGGAGGTCCGTCTCCGGCCTGGAGCCCGCGCGGTCCGTCGCGCCGGACGCGCGCCGCCGCCATGGTGCCTGGAGCCGCCCCGTCTACGCGACGCGCCCGCGCCGAACACGCGCCGCCGGCCATGGTGCCTGGAGCCGTCCCGTCGACGCGACGCGCCCGCGCCGCCCGTCGGCCGCCCGCGCGCGGCTCGGCGGCGATTATGGCACGCCTCCGTACGCCGCCCGCGACGCTCCCGTCACGCGCTCGAGAGGCGCTACCCGGTCGGGCCGTCGTAGTTGAGCGACCGTTGTCGCTCCGCGGCGTCGCGCACCAGCCCGGGCAGGTCCTGCTGCCGGCGGACGGGCGCCGGCGACGGTTCGTCGCCCCGTGCGTGGCGTTCGTAGGCCAGGAGCCCCAGGTCCGCGACGATCTGGACCAGCGCCGGCGGCGCGACCGCGCGCGCCTGGCCGCCGAAGCTCACGATCCAGCGCGCGATCTCGCCCAGGTGCGACAGCGTCACGCGATACTCCAGCCTGCCGTTGCCGAGCTGCTCGATGCGCTCGCCGGGGTGGTGTGTTCCCCCTTCGATGAGGGGCGCGAGCGCGGCGTCGAAGTGGATCACGACCTCGTGCAGCTCGCGCCCCCGGTAGACGCCCCACGTGTGCCGGAGGTGTGCGTCGAGGTCGAAGTCCGGCGGTTCGAATCGCCCGTCGCCGGTCGTGGCGTCCGAGATCCGGTCGAGGCGGAAGACGCGCGGCTCGTCGTGCAGATGGCAACGCCCGATCAGGTACCAGGCCGCCTCCCGGTGGAACAGCTTGTAGGGGTCGACTCCGCGCCACGCGGTGCGCCGTCCGGCCAGCGATCGATAGCGCATGGAGACGGGCGTGCGTTCCCGGACGGCCTCTTCGAGCAGGGTGACGAGCCGCGCGGGAATGCGGCCCGAGCGTTCCGGCCCGGCCAATGCCAGCGCGCTCGGCGTCTCCTCCGTGTGCCGCGTGGCGGCATCGAGCTTGCCTTCCACGCCGCGCAGCGTGGCGCCGATGTCCGAGGTCTTGCGGAGGGCCGGGTTCCCGAGCACCAGCGTCAGGACGGCGCGTTCGGCCGCGGTGAGCGACAGCGGCCGGAGGGTGGCGTTCTCGACCAGCCGGTAGCCGTGCTCGGTCCGCGTAATCGGCACGCGCGCCGACAGGTCCGCGATGTCGCGGAACGCCGTCCGCTCCGAGATCTCGAACCGCTCGGCGATCTCCCGGACGGTCTTCGCCCGCCGCGCGAGGAAGTTCACGAGCTCGAGCAGACGGACGGGACGAGTCATGGTTCACTCCATCGGGCCGGCGCCATCTGGTAGCGTCAGGGGACGTCCACGACGAGGAGACTATACGCATGTCGATCCGGGAGGAGTTGATCGCCGACTTCACGGCGGAAGCCGCGAACACCCTGCGCGTGCTGGAGGCCGTGCCGGCCGACCGGCTGGCGTGGCGGCCGCACGAGAAGTCGATGACGCTCGCCGTGCTGGCGGGCCATCTGGCGGAGATCCCGGGCTGGGTCCAGTCCTTGATGGAGGACGACCTGGACTTCGCCGGCATCACCGACTACACGCCCTTCATCCCGAGCACCCGCGCCGAGCTGCTCGAGACCTTCCGGCGCAACGTCGCGGCGCTGGAGCGGACGCTCGGCGGGAAGGACGACGCGTTCCTGGCGGCCCGCTTCACGATGCGCAACGGCGAGACGCTGCTCATGCAACTCCCGCGGCACGCCGCGCTGCGCACGCTGGCCATCCACCACACCATCCACCACCGCGGCCAGTTGACCGTCTACCTGCGCCTGCTCGGATGCCCCGTGCCGCAGACCTACGGTCCGACCGCCGACAACCCCGGCTGGGTGCGCATCGTCTGACCGGGGATCCCGTTGGTCGGCCGGCAGCGACCCGCGACGGCAGTTCTCTGCGGTCAACTCCGCTGAGTCGGAGGTCTCCCCGCGCCCCGGGAGGTGCCACCTCATGCCTCGCGGCAGACATCCCCATCATCAGTTGACCGACCTCGCAGTCCGGGGAGCGCTCCCCGGCCGCCACGCCGATGGCAACGGCCTCTATCTGTTCGTGCGCCAGACCGGCACGCGCAGTTGGATCCAGCGTCTCGTCGTCGGCGGTCGGCGCAGAGACCTCGGCCTGGGCGGCTGTGCGGTCGTATCGCTCGAAGCGGCGCGGCGATTGGCCGGCGAGAACCGCAGGGTGGCGCGCGCGGGCGGAGACCCGACCGCAACGCAGACGCCGCAAGCGGTGCCCAGGGTGCGCGCCGTCGTGGAAGCCGTCATTGCGGCGCGCCGCGCGAACTGGCGCCGCGCCCACACCGAGAAGAAGTGGCGGCGGCTGTTCGAGTCGCTCGTCTTCCCGCGCATCGGCGACAAGTCGGTGAGCCGGGTCACCCTCGACGACGTCCGCGAGATCATCGTGCCGCACTGGAAGGGCCGGGGCTCGATTGGCTACGTGCTGCGGCAGCATCTCGACTACGTGTTCCGCTGGGCCGTCGCCCACGGGCACAGGCCGGACAACCCGGCCCATCAGTTGAGGGTCCTGTTGCCGAACGTCAAGGCCGTCGTCGCACACCACCCCAGTCTGCCGCACGCAAGGGTCGCCCAGGCAATGGCTGCTACCCAGGGGGCGAGCGTCGACGACGCGGTGAAGCTGCTGCTGGTGTTTGTCGTGCTGTGCGCCTCGCGTTTCGGTGAAGCCGCCGGCGCCCGCTGGTCGGAGATCGATGTCGACGAGCGCGTATGGACCCTGCCGGCCGAGCGCACGAAGACGCATCGGCCGCATCGGGTGCCGTTGTCCGCGCAGGCACTGGAGGTGATTGAGCGTGCACGGGCGTTGAGTCGACCGGGTCCGCTGGTCTTCACGGTCTTGAACCGCCGCGGTGCGCTGCAGCCTGTCGCGCCGGGTGCGGTCGCCGGCTTGGTTCGGGCACTGGGTCTGCTCGATGACCAGCGGCGCCGTATCGTACTTCACGGGTTTCGCGCGACGTTCCGGGTATGGGCCATGGAGCAGGCGCAGGCGCCGTTCGAGGTCTGCGAGGCGGCGTTGGCCCACGCACAGGTGGACCAGACCGTGGCGGCGTACGCGCGCTCCGACCTCTTCGAGGCCCGCCGCGCGCTGATGCAGCGGTGGGCGGACTACGCCCTGCCCCGGACGGCAACCGAAGAGCGAGCGTAAAATGGCCTCGTCAGCAGAATCTGTGGGTGAGTTCTGGTTCGGGCAGGTCGCCAAGTGCATGATACAAAGCGACTTCCAGTGCCGCGGAGGTGCGGAAGCCATACGCCCGTTTGGTGATCACTCTGGCCTTCCCGTTGAAGCCTTCGACAATGCCACTGGAGAACTGCCCTCGGGCCCGGAACCAGTTCAGGATCAGGTCGCGGTGCGAGCGCAGCATGCGGGCCACCTCCTTCATCGGGTCGAGCCGCGAGCGCATCGTCCGAGTGCACCAGCGGTCGAGGAACCGGCCGGCCCAGTACGGCGACACGTAGCCCCACAGCGCTTGAAAGTCCTCCTTGAGCAGGTAGGCGCGAACCGTGCGCAGGTTGCGACGCACCAGCTCCGCAAGCCGGCCCCGCTGCTCGTCGCTGAGATTCTCCGGACGCTTGAGCAGGAGCCAGCGGCTGCGCTTGAGCACCGGCGCCCGGCCCGCGGCGGCGAGCTTCCGGGCCTCCGCCGCGCGCACCTCGTCGATCGCTTGCGAGAAATGGCTCATGATGTGGAAGCGGTCGAGCACCTGCACGGCCTGGCCGGCGCGCTCGGCAACCACCTTCAGGTAGGGCTTCCACATGTCCGAGCAGACGAAATACAGCGCCGCGCTGCGTGCGGGGCCGAACCAGTCGAAGAAGCCCTCCAACGTCGCGGCCTTGCGTTCGCGGCCGACCCACAGCAGGCGCTTGCAGTGACCGTCGATCTGATAGACCAGCGTCAGGTAGCGTTGCCCGCGGCGGCGGGAGAGCTCGTCGACGCCGATGGCCTCGATGTTCGTGAGGTCGCGGTGCGCGAGGCCCCAGTCGACCGCCATGCGCACGGCCCGATAGACGGTGTCCCAGGACGTGGGGAACGCCGCGGCGACCTCCTGCCACGACAGACGCCTGGCCCACCCGGCGAGGAACCAGGCGTAGGCGTCGGTCAGTCGGTGCTTGCCGGTGGCCCACGGCAGCGCCTCGACCCGTACGCCGCAGCGCGGGCAGTCGACGCGGCGCATCGCGTAGAGGAAGACCACGGGGATGTGCCACAGGGGCACGAAGTCGAAGCGCCGGACCGCCTGCGTGTCGTAGCCCGGGGCCCGGCGCCTGCACTGCGAGCACGTCGCGCGGGTCCCGGCGCGAGGCCGCACCCGAACCTCGAGGGTCAACTGCGGGTGCTCCACCAGCCGCACCGTCTCGTAGATGAACGACGGGTGCTTCTGGACCCGATTCAAGATACTCTTGAGTTGCATCCCGTTCCCCTTCCGCGTCGCTTGGCTGCTGCAACACCAATTGTCGCGGATTCCGGAACGGGATGCGTTTCCGATGTCGAGGCTGCGTTCTGTGCTTCGGGACGGGCCATCGCCCTCCCGATACGGGCGTCGGGCATTTGGTCCTCGTCAGACGAGAGCCGGGGCGCTCGTGCGCGGAGCCGGCGTCCAGGCCGTCAGCCCCGCGCAGCGGGGGCGGAGCGGAGCGAAGCGCCTTGACGGCGGCGAGCACACGGGCACGCTGCCTCTTGTCTGACGAGGACTACCAGCCTCCGTTCTTACCCACAGATTCTGCGGAAGACCCGTAAAATGATGGCCGGCTCGCGAGTCGTCGACATCGAGAACGGGCCGCCGCAAGAGTGGATCGGTCCGGGTCCCACATTCGGTCCCACAGAAGCCCACGTTGGAGGACAATGGTCCCACATCCTGTCCCACAAGCTCCGGCCGGCGTCAACCCCGAGACGGCGGCAGTCGCATGAACGACAAGGGCGCCTACGAACTCCGACGTTCATCTGACGCAAATGAGGCCGCGGGAATCTACCCGCGGATAGCCGACGCCTGCTGCCTGAACGGTTCCTTGCCCTTCCCACTTCAATGAGGCCGCGGGGGTTACCCGCGGAAGACTTCCAGTCGATCAGCTCGGCGTAGTAGTCGCTCAGCCGGCTTCAATGAGGCCGCGGGAGTTACCCGCGGAAGACGAGCCCGAGCGCACCGACCGGCGACTCCGCCAGCGGGTCGCTTCAATGAGGCCGCGGGAGTTACCCGCGGAAGACGTCCACTCGTCTGGGGAGGTAGTCGGATGAGGAGTAGCTTCAATGAGGCCGCGGGAGTTACCCGCGGAAGACAGCGGGCGGCTAGGCGACACCAAACAAAGGACGCATGCTTCAATGAGGCCGCGGGAGTTACCCGCGGAAGACTCGTTATATGGAGAGAGCGTCCGCCGCAGCTATGAGGCTTCAATGAGGCCGCGGGAGTTACCCGCGGAAGACGGGCCGGACAATGAAAGAATACGTCATGCAATACATGGCTTCAATGAGGCCGCGGGAGTTACCCGCGGAAGACGCGGCGGCTCCAGGCGCAGATCCATGATGCGCGAGTCGCTTCAATGAGGCCGCGGGAGTTACCCGCGGAAGACAGGGCACCGGCATTGTATTCAATCTGGAGCAGATTGCTTCAATGAGGCCGCGGGAGTTACCCGCGGAAGACCAGATCTGCCTTTCCATGCCATGCTAACTAGGTATGGGCTTCAATGAGGCCGCGGGAGTTACCCGCGGAAGACTTCCAGTTGCTCATACCTGCGGCGGCCGCTCTCTCCGCTTCAATGAGGCCGCGGGAGTTACCCGCGGAAGACGTCTCGCTGAGCGAATGGAAGACGGCCGCGCGCGAGCTTCAATGAGGCCGCGGGAGTTACCCGCGGAAGACGGCTTATTGCCCATGACGCTATAATCGAGAGTGATATGCTTCAATGAGGCCGCGGGAGTTACCCGCGGAAGACGCGTTCCGGACGTTGACCCGGACCATCCAACGGCTGCTTCAATGAGGCCGCGGGAGTTACCCGCGGAAGACGCGTGCGGATTGCGTGAACAACGAGAACGGAGAGAGAGCTTCAATGAGGCCGCGGGAGTTACCCGCGGAAGACTGCGGCCTGTTGCTGCCACGTCAGCCCCGCCGCCGAGCTTCAATGAGGCCGCGGGAGTTACCCGCGGAAGACTGGGACAGGCATCCGCTATCGCCTGGCCGCGTGCCGCTTCAATGAGGCCGCGGGAGTTACCCGCGGAAGACCCAAGATTATAATTTTCCCATGCCTCGCTCGATTTGCTTCAATGAGGCCGCGGGAGTTACCCGCGGAAGACAGCCAAGCCCATCCGATCTCATCCTCATGGCGGTTCGCGCTTCAATGAGGCCGCGGGAGTTACCCGCGGAAGACGCTGTCCACTGACGTTTCGCCGAACGACCTGCTACTGCTTCAATGAGGCCGCGGGAGTTACCCGCGGAAGACCTCCACGGCCGTGGACCACGTTGACGTGCCGCAGTTCAGGCTTCAATGAGGCCGCGGGAGTTACCCGCGGAAGACCTCCTCGCCGGACGCGACCTTCACCACCGGCGCGTCCGTGCTTCAATGAGGCCGCGGGAGTTACCCGCGGAAGACATGAAACCGGTGGGCTGGCCGACGCCGGTGCCGTTGCTTCAATGAGGCCGCGGGAGTTACCCGCGGAAGACGGCCGTTCTGGCCGCCGGAAGGCGTCGGCGGCGTTGCTTCAATGAGGCCGCGGGAGTTACCCGCGGAAGACCAGCGGGACGCAGATCAAGAACATCCCGTTCACGATGCTTCAATGAGGCCGCGGGAGTTACCCGCGGAAGACGCCCCGACGCATGCGTCCACGTCACGCCCCACAGCATGCTTCAATGAGGCCGCGGGAGTTACCCGCGGAAGACCATCACCGTCCACCCCCGCGCCGAACGCCCCGACGGCTGCTTCAATGAGGCCGCGGGAGTTACCCGCGGAAGACGCCGCCCGCGCCGCCAAGCGACCGGGCGAACCACTCGCTTCAATGAGGCCGCGGGAGTTACCCGCGGAAGACCCGATGAGACATACTACCTTCACCATCTACCCACGTGCTTCAATGAGGCCGCGGGAGTTACCCGCGGAAGACGGCGACAGCCCCGACAGCAGGCGTAGGAACTCCTCGCTTCAATGAGGCCGCGGGAGTTACCCGCGGAAGACCGCCCTGGCGGCGTTCAGCGCCGCGAGCGACGACCTGCTTCAATGAGGCCGCGGGAGTTACCCGCGGAAGACCGCGAGCGAGGGCGTGAAGATCACCCTCGTCTCGGCGCTTCAATGAGGCCGCGGGAGTTACCCGCGGAAGACGCCGACGCCGACGCCGACGCCGCGGCGAACGGGGCGCTTCAATGAGGCCGCGGGAGTTACCCGCGGAAGACGTCCGGCCTCGTAACGCTCGGAGTGCAGTTGCTGATGCTTCAATGAGGCCGCGGGAGTTACCCGCGGAAGACGAGGCCGCCTTGTGGCAGTGACCGTCGGCCTCGACGCTTCAATGAGGCCGCGGGAGTTACCCGCGGAAGACAGCTATTGGAAGGGACACCTGGTGCGTGCTGTCTCGCGGCTTCAATGAGGCCGCGGGAGTTACCCGCGGAAGACGCTCAGCGTCGACCACGTCGACAAGATCGACGAAGACGCTTCAATGAGGCCGCGGGAGTTACCCGCGGAAGACGCCCGTGAGGGTCTGCGTCTCGACTATGGCGAAGGGTTGCTTCAATGAGGCCGCGGGAGTTACCCGCGGAAGACCCACGTCTCACGCCCCAGCACGGCCGCGGCGCGCGGGCTTCAATGAGGCCGCGGGAGTTACCCGCGGAAGACGTCCGCTAAAGGAAAGTAGGATGGCTACCCGCGTCGGCTTCAATGAGGCCGCGGGAGTTACCCGCGGAAGACGCCCGCGGCGCCTTGGGCGGAGGACCCCGGAGTGTGCTTCAATGAGGCCGCGGGAGTTACCCGCGGAAGACTCGTAGCGGCTCTGGCGCTGACCGGTCTTCTTGTGCACGCTTCAATGAGGCCGCGGGAGTTACCCGCGGAAGACCGCGCAACCAAGACGACCCTCACCCTCGCGGCGGCCGTGCTTCAATGAGGCCGCGGGAGTTACCCGCGGAAGACGCGTCGGCGCCGCGGCGGTCACCGCGAGCGTCCGGATGCTTCAATGAGGCCGCGGGAGTTACCCGCGGAAGACCGGACGTGCCCTTCCTGGCCATCGAAACCAAGTACGGCTTCAATGAGGCCGCGGGAGTTACCCGCGGAAGACAGAATGTACGCACTTGGAGTGCTCGATGAGGAGGCGGTGCTTCAATGAGGCCGCGGGAGTTACCCGCGGAAGACAGGACAATGCATCATCTTGCAGGTTGGTCGGAAAGCCAGCTTCAATGAGGCCGCGGGAGTTACCCGCGGAAGACGCGCGTGCGGGGCCACCATGAGCGCCGCGAGCAGCAGCTTCAATGAGGCCGCGGGAGTTACCCGCGGAAGACCACCAGGACGGCACCGTCAGCATCGCCGGCCTGCTGCCGCTTCAATGAGGCCGCGGGAGTTACCCGCGGAAGACGCCCTACTCCCACGCGGTGGGTTGGGGCCCGCGATGAAGCTTCAATGAGGCCGCGGGAGTTACCCGCGGAAGACGGATGACGCCGACCCCGTCACGGTCTGGCACTCGGCCGCTTCAATGAGGCCGCGGGAGTTACCCGCGGAAGACGCCGCGCCCGAAGGGCGAGCCGGCGGAGGGGCGGAAGAGCTTCAATGAGGCCGCGGGAGTTACCCGCGGAAGACGTCACGTTGAATGTAGATGAGGATTTTTCGATCACGCTTCAATGAGGCCGCGGGAGTTACCCGCGGAAGACTCCGCGGCAGGCGGCCAATAGTTGAAATCCACCGGAAGCTTCAATGAGGCCGCGGGAGTTACCCGCGGAAGACCTCGAACCGGAATGGGATGCGATGCATACGCCCGGCACGCTTCAATGAGGCCGCGGGAGTTACCCGCGGAAGACGGACGTGAACGTTGGGGCCCTGTCACTACCGCGCGGGCTTCAATGAGGCCGCGGGAGTTACCCGCGGAAGACGCCCTGGCGGCGTTCAGCGACGCGAGCGACGACCTGCTTCAATGAGGCCGCGGGAGTTACCCGCGGAAGACTCGGGGAGTGACTACAGCGTCACTCCCCGCGGCGCCGTCGCTTCAATGAGGCCGCGGGAGTTACCCGCGGAAGACTCCAGCACAATGCCGACGTCGCCCAGCCCGCCAACTGGGCTTCAATGAGGCCGCGGGAGTTACCCGCGGAAGACCAGTCCGCAAGGAAACGCCGTATTGTGGATGGCCACGCTTCAATGAGGCCGCGGGAGTTACCCGCGGAAGACCGGAGGCAGGTCGCGTTCTATTACGGTGGGCACAAAGCTTCAATGAGGCCGCGGGAGTTACCCGCGGAAGACGCGATGGCGCGTGGGATGAAGGGCGGGGCTCGGGAGGCGCTTCAATGAGGCCGCGGGAGTTACCCGCGGAAGACGTGGGAGCCACGTACGACGCGGCAGACTCGGGCGCGCAGCTTCAATGAGGCCGCGGGAGTTACCCGCGGAAGACTGGTCGGCGCCGCGGTGGCCGCCGGGGTGGCCATGTGGCTTCAATGAGGCCGCGGGAGTTACCCGCGGAAGACCTCGCGACCCTGGCGGCTGGAAGGCGTACCGTGCCGCTTCAATGAGGCCGCGGGAGTTACCCGCGGAAGACGCGCAGCGAATCCCGCCGGCCTACATCACCCAAAGCGCTTCAATGAGGCCGCGGGAGTTACCCGCGGAAGACTGGAGGCCGCGCTCAAGGTTGCGCGCGCGGCGGCGCGCTTCAATGAGGCCGCGGGAGTTACCCGCGGAAGACGGACCGCTCGCAACTCGTTGCCAGCCAAGATCCTGAGCGTCGTGTTGCGAGCGGTCCGTCAGATTGGCACATTCGCAGGAGCATGAGGGCACCTTGTCCCTCCGTTATGCCCGACAAGTGATTCAGTTGTCAAGGATCTACGGGCTTTCGAGCCCTCCCGGGTGTTCGGGCGGCAGCGGAGCGCTCGCGAGGCCGCGGCGGGAAGGGTTACACGATCACCGGTTCCCGGCGCACCGGGTTGAACGTCTTGCCCAAACTGACCACCCGGGGTTCCACGCCGTCCGCCACGCCGATATCGACGAGCACGACGTGGTCGTGTCCATGATCGATCAACCCGTCGAGGCGCGCAACCAGCTCCGCGTGCCGGCGGCGGCTCAGTCGACACTGGAAGACGGAGAGCTGCACCCAGTCGCCATAGCCTTGCATCAGCTTGAAGACGCGTCGCCAGCGTTTCGGATCGCTGATGTCGTAGACGACGATGTAGAGGTGCTCCACCGCATCACCGGGTCGTGAAGTTCGGATACTCCGGGAGCTCGCCGAGCAGAAAGCGACCGAGGAGCCGGGCCTGCATCTCCATCAGGCGGCGGTAGCTGACGCGGTAACCGAACAGCGGGTGGACGACCTCGTGGCCGAGGCGCCGCTCGTACGTGGCGATGAAGCGGCGCCGGCCGGGGGCGCTCAGGTTGACGGCGCTCGCGGCGGACACGAAGTCGGTGGGCCGGACCTCACCGTTGTTGATCGCCTGCACGACGACGGAGTCGGCGACGAGCGGACGGAACGGCTCCATGAGATCGAGCGCGAGCGCGGGGCGGCCATAACGCGGCTGGTGGAAGAGCCCGCGGAAGGCGTCGAGGCCGACCGCGGCCAGCGTTACCGTCCAGGTGCGAACGAGCAGCGAGTAGGCGAACGACAGGAGGGCGTTGACGGGATCGGTCGGTGGCCGCCGGTTGCGGGTCTCGAAGTCGAACCGGGGCGTCCCGCCGTGCCCGTCCCTGGCCAGCATCGCGTCGAAGGCGCGGAAGTACCGCGCCGCCGCGGCTCCCTCGATGCCCAGAAGCTCGGGCAGCGACTGCGCGCGGGCGGCGCGGTGGACGTCGCTCCTGAGGTCGACGAGCACCGGTTGGCTGCTCTCCTCGCGCTTCCAGTTGCGTCGCAGCAGCGTCCGGCAGTTCTGGATCTTCGCCGCCACGAGCCCCTTCGCGAAGCGCAGGCAGGTTGTCGAGTCGAAGCTCGCGCGGTACTGCGCCGTCCGGATCTCGACGTTCTTGTGCCCGTTGCCCGCGGTGTGTCCGTAGAACCAGCCGCCGAAGCTGTGCCAGGTCACGGGGATCCCGCGCCACATCAACTCGTGCAGGCAGGGCGTCGTGATGCGGACGTTCCCCAGCAGCACGACCTGCGATGTCTCGGCCAGGCGGGCGGTGGCCAGCCGCGTGTCGTCCACCGTCACCACCAGGGTCTCCCCCGATTTCGCCAATCTCGCGTCGCGGGCCTGCACGTAGAGCGGCAGGGCCTCGGTGACCGGCACCGCGATCGGCCGCAGGGCGTCGTCGGCTTGCGCGAGGTGGTTGACCTCGTCCGGGAGGCAGATGGTGACCAGCGAGCAGCGCGGGCACTTGGGGCTGTCTTCGAGCGGCGGCGGGAGCACGCCCTCCGCGGCCACGCGGCGCAGCCCGTCCACCGCCGCGCGCGTTTTCTCGATCAGCGCATCGTCGAACGCGACGCGCACGCGCTCACGGCTGCCGACGAAGTAGAGGATGCCCTCCGTGCACTCGTAGCCGTGCTCGCGCAGCAGCAGTCCCTGCACGCAGAGTTGCACGCGCTCGGGGTCGAACGCGCCGCGCTCCACGTGGGGCCGCTTGCCGCGCTTGTAGTCGATCGGCGCCACGCCGCCGTCCACTGACTCGATCAGGTCCATGCGGGCGATCAGGCCGAGGCGTTCGGACGACAGCGTCACCGACCGGGCGTGGATGCGCGGAGCCTCCTCCACCTCGTCCGGCGGCGGCAGGGTGCCGCTGGACCGGTTCACGCGCCGGTGGGCGTGCGTGCCCTCCACGGTGTCGGCCGAATCCGCCCACTCGCCCTGGACCCACTCCAGGTAGGCCAGGCGCGGGCAGTAGACGTACTCGTTGACCATGCGGGCGGGCACGAGGGGCGGTGCATCGGCGGCAGGCGGTTGCGGGACCGGCGTCGACGGCGCGCTGTGTTCCTGTGCTGACACGGCGGCGACCTCCCGTTACGCTACTTCTCGGTCGAATCGCGCGATCGCCACAGAGGAGCACTGCCTTGCGGACCCACGGCCCGCTCGCAGTCCGCGACGTTGACGGACTGACAGGATCTGACAGTGGGTGATGCGACGCTGGTTTGTCGCGGGCGGGTCGAACCCGGGGGGAGCCTCAGGCGTGGTCGCTCGGCGTCATCAGCTTCACGGACGGGAAGTACGTGCGATAGCGGCCGGCGTCCCGGGTGAGGAGCGTCAGGTCGTCGTCGGCCGCGTGGGCGCCGATGTAGAAGTCGGGCAGGGGAGACGCCCGCACGCCGCCGGCGCGACGGTATCGCAGAAAGGCGCGCCCGGCCAGGAACCCGGCGCCGTACGGCAGAGGCAGCCGCGCCAGCAGGAGCGCGTCCAGACTGCGGTCGAGCAGGGCGGCATCGGCGAACGCCAGCGACGTCTCAGCGTAGATGATCGGGTTGACCGCGGCGCCACCGGCCACGAGCGCATCGCGGAGCGCCCGCTCGGACCACGACCGCCACGTCGCATCGTCCGTGAAGATGTCGAGCAGGACGTTGGTGTCGACCAGAACCACTCACTCGTCTCCGCGCGTGATCCGCATCACGTCGTCGGTGGTCGCATCGCCGCCGGCAACCCCTCGCGCCTTGCGCAGCCGCTCCTCGATGAGCGCCCCCTTGCTCAGCGCGGGGCGGATCACCACGCCGCCGTCGGCTTCTTCGAACGTGACGTCGGTGTGGGGCAACAGGCCGAACTTCAGCCGGAGCCGCTGGGGGATGGTCACCTGCCCCTTGGTGGTGATCTTCATGGTTGCAGTATTACTTCCGACAATATTACCAGGCGTCGGAGCGATGTCAACGAAGCGGATCCGGCAGCCACGGTCGTCCGGAGCGAGGCCATCCCCCTGATCGCGATCCGACCATGTGGTGTAGTCTCCTCCGGGCGAGCCCGTAGATCTCGCGCGGCAACCACATAGCATCCGAATGAAATCGCTTGGATATCACTGATCTTTACCGCATCGCCCTCGGTGACGAGGCGCGCCCTGACCCGTGGCAACAGGATCTCGCGACCAGCGCGTGGCCGAGTGTTCTGATAGCGCCGACCGGGTCGGGCAAGACCGCTGCGGTGACGCTCGGGTGGGCCGCGTACCGGCTGAGGAGTCCGGACGAGACGCCTCGCCGGCTCGTGTGGTGTCTGCCTATGCGGACGCTCGTCGAGCAGACGGCGAAGGCTGTCGAGGAGTGGTTCGGCAACCTGGTGGCCGAGGTGCACGCGTCGGAACGTCTCCCACGGCCGGAGGACGTGCACGTGCTCATGGGCGGTGTGGACGCCGACGGCTGGCTGGAGAAGCCCGAGCGCCCCGCTGTGCTCGTCGGCACCCAGGACATGTTGTTGAGCCGGGCGCTGATGCGCGGCTATGCCTCATCGCGCGCGCTCTGGCCGATGGAGTTCGCCCTCCTGCACGAGGACGCCCAGTGGGTGTTCGACGAGGTGCAGCTCATGGGCGCGGGCCGAGCAACGTCCGCCCAGTTGGAGGCGTTCCGGCGGTTCGAAGCGGATCGCGCCCGCCGGGACGGGCGCCCGGTGGGCACTCCGTCCGGCAGCCTCTGGATCTCGGCCACTCTCGATCCGGGTTGGCTCGCCACCGTCGATCATCCCGCTCCGGCCGCTACAGCCGTGGTCCGGGTCGATGCGAACCAGGCGCCGGACGGCCGGCTCGCGAACCTCGCGCGCGCGGCCAAGCGGCTCGCCCGCACGGCGGTGGCGCCGGCGTCGGCGAAGAACGCCGACCTCGCCGACTACGTCCGGCGGCTGGCCGACGCGATCGTCAGCGCCCACCAGGATGGACGGATGGTGCGTCGTGCCGACGCGGGCGGGAGACCGGCTGCGTCACGCTGTTCTTCTCCAGCGGGTGCAAGTCCCGCCTCGGTAAGCGCCGGAGCGCCGAGTAGCAGACCCCAGGCACGACCGGAGACGGCCGTGGCCCGAGCGGGGTGTCAGAAGCCTCTTCGGAGGGAGCAAGTCCGCGGGCCGCAACATGAAGTGAAGCCTGCAGCCTCGACACATTCACAATCCGAGAGCCGAGCCGCTCATCTCACGGCGAAGGCCATGTCTCCCGCGCCCCGGTCCGGCGGTGTACGCGCGGGAGGTCTCGGCGGGGTATGGGGCGCAGCACGCGGACACGGAGAGGGACGGAACACGAGAGGCCCGTCTGCGCGGCCCGGGTCGGGGCAGCGCGGCCCGCATAAGCCGAAGGTGAAAGCGGGCGCGGCGCAGCGGGAGTCCGAGGGGGCCATAGTACTGCGGAGGGCCGTGCAGCAGAACGCGGCCGGAGGGAAGGGCCCCTGCGGTGGACACGGCGTGGGCGCAAGGACGCGCGAGGGCATGGCCGGCGAGACCGGACCCAACTCCCCCGGGAGGCGTCCGCCTCTCGACAAGTGCGCCAATTGCAACGACGCCTGTGGGCCGCGGCCAAGCGGTCCCCGAAGCGGCGCTTCCACGCCCTGATGGACCGGATCTGGAGGGATGACGTCCTCCGGGAGGCGTGGCGGCGTGTCAAGCGGAATCGTGGCTCGGCGGGTGTCGATTCCGAGACGCTGGCCGAGATTGAGCAGCGCGGTGTCGATGAGTTCCTGCGGGAACTCGGCGCGGCGTTGCGCGCGGGGACGTATCGGCCGCAGCTGGTCCTTCGGCGGTACATTCCCAAGGCCGATGGCCGACGACGACCGCTGGGGATACCGACGGTCCGTGACCGGGTGGCGCAGATGGCCGCGACGCTGGTGTTGAGCCCCATCTTCGAGGCGGATTTCCGCGATTCGTCGTATGGGTTTCGACCGAAGCGGAGCGCGACGCAGGCGCTGGAGGTCCTTCGCGTCCGCGGGGCGCGCGGGGGCAGCCACGTGCTGGACGCCGACATCTGCGACTACTTCAGCAGCATCGACCACGCGAAGTTGCTGACGCTGGTGCGCCAGCGGGTGTCGGACCGGCGAGTCCTTCGTCTGCTACGGCTGTGGCTGGCGGCGGGAGTGATGGACGAGGGGCGGGTGCATCGGACCCTGGCGGGGACTCCGCAGGGGGGCGTCATCTCGCCGCTCTTGTCGAACATCTTCCTGCATGTGCTCGACCGGGTCTGGGAGGACCGGTGGGCGCACCTGGGTACGCTGGTGCGTTACGCCGACGACTTCGTGGTGATGTGCGATACGAAGGCGGCGGTCGAGACGGCTCGGGAGCGGGTGGGCCTGGTGCTGGCCCGCCTCGGGCTGGAGCTGCATCCGGAGAAGACGCGGGTGGTCGACCTGACAGACGGCCGTGAAGGCTTCGATTTCCTGGGGTGTCATCTGCACAAGCGCATGAGCGGTCCCATCTGGGCCCGCAAGCGGCGACGGGTGTATTTCCTGCACCGCTGGCCGTCTCGACGTGCGATGAAGCAGGTGCGCGCCCGCGTGCGGGCGCTGACCCCTCGGGGCCGCTGCCACACGGACCTGCGTCTGGTCATCGCGGACGTGAACCGGGTCCTTCGCGGGTGGGGGCAGTATTTCCGGACCGGCAATGCGGCGACCCACTTCGTACAGCTCGACGACTACGTGGCTGGGCGTCTGCGCGGCTTGCTTCTCAAGCGTGCGGGGGCTCGTCTGGTGGCTGGTCGGGCGCGGGCTTGGCGTCGTCCGTTCTTCGAGGCCCTGGGGCTCGTCCGCCTGCGCGGCACGATTCGGTATCCGGGGGTGGTGCATGCTGCGACCTGAAGTCCACCTGGTAAGCCGTGTGCGGGAAATCCGCACGCACGGTTTGAACGGGGGTCTTGCTTTCAGCCGGTCGGTACCGCCGCCCGGTGCCCAGTGAGATCTACCAATGACACTGGCCATCGTCAACCGCGTGGATCGGGCGCAGGACCTCCGTCAAGCCCTCGAGAAGCGGCTGTCCGGGCGGTTGCCCGCGCCGACGCTGGCGCTGGTTCATTCCCGCTTCCGTCCCGCCGACCGCGCGCGGGAGATGGCGAGGGTCCTGGGCGACAACGACGCGCATCCGCACGGCCGCATCGTCGTCGCCACGCAGGCAGTCGAGGCCGGCGTGGACATCTCGGCCGCCGTCCTGTTCACCGAGCTGGCGCCCTGGTCCTCGCTCGTGCAGCGTTTCGGCCGCGCCAACCGCTATGCGGAGCTTCCCGACGGCGCCGACGTGCACTGGATCGACCTACTGGCGTCGGTCGCGGACGGCGCCGCGGCGAACAAGGACACCGAGGACCTGGCCAAGCCCTACGAGACAGCGGAGTTGCAGGCTGCGCGAGAGCAGTTGGCCGAGATGACCGACGTCGCGCCGATGCATCTCCGCCCGCCGGATGCAGTGGCACCGCCGCGCCGGGTGATCCGCCGCAAGGACCTCGACGACCTCTTCGATACCGATCCGGACCTCACCGGCTTCGACGTCGACGTCTCGCCGTACGTGCGCGACGCGGACGACACGGACATCCGGGTCTTCTGGCGGAATCCATCGGAAGCGGAAGACGATCCGCCACGCCCGGGGCGGGAGGAGCTGTGCGCGGTGTCGATCGGCACGGCCCGGACGTGGATCTCGAAGATCGCGAAGCTCCCGAAGAAGGGGCGGAACCTCCTCTTCCAGCGCGACCCGCAGTGGCGCCGGGGCGAGCGGACCGCGGCGGCCCCACCGGGATGGATGCCGATGCAGGGCTCGCCTTGGCCGGGCCTCGTGCTCCTGGCCTATCCAGAGGCCGGCGGCTACCGCGAGGTCACCGGGTTCACCGGCGACCCGAAGCACGTGCCCGGACCAGTCTCCGCTCCGGCGGCATCTTCCGGTGTCCACGCCTACGCCAACCAAGCCGCTACAGCGGCGATCCGTGAAGCCGAGGGCCACGACGAAGACCCGCTGAGCGGGGCGGATGCAATCGTGCCGCTGGGCGATCATCTCCGGCACGTCGCCGGCGAGGCCGAATCGTTGTGCGCTGCCCTCGACGTGGAACCAGTCACGCGGGCGGCCGTCGTACGCGCGGCGCGCTGGCACGATCTGGGCAAGGCGCACGACGTCTTCCAGGACACGATGCGCCGGGGGCTGGACGGGCAGGCCGTGGACCCCGGCGTGCTGCTCGCCAAGACCATCGGGAGGCCTCGTCACGAACGGCGCTACTTCCGCCACGAGCTCGCCTCGGCCCTGGCGTTTCTGGCGCACGAGGGCTGGTCGCGCAATGCCGATCTCGTCGCCTACCTGATCGCTGCCCACCACGGGAAGGTCCGGCTCAACCTGCGCGCCCTGCCCCGCGAGGCGGCGCCGAAGGACGCCAGAACCGGGGCGCGCTTCGCCCGCGGTGTCTGGGAGGGCGACCGGCTGCCCGCCTTCGCGCTGGAAGGCGGCGAGCGCTGGGCGGGCGGCGATCTGCTGCTGTCGATCATGGAGCTGGGCTGGGACGACGTCTCGCGCGAGAGCTGGACGGAGCGCACGCGCGAGCTGCTGGCCCGCCTCGGGCCGTTCCGCCTCGCCTGGCTGGAGACTGTGCTGCGGCTCGCGGACTGGCGTGCATCCGCCAAGGAGCGCACCGGAGGCCGGAATGACGGGTGAGCCGCTCGCGCTGCACGGATGCGCCCCGACGCCGCTGGCGTCCTATTTGAAGGCTCTCGGCGTGCTGCGCCTTATCTCCTCGCCCACCAACCACGTCTCCGGCGAGGCGGCCGATCCGCACGCGCGCGGCTGGTGGGAGACGAGTGCTTCCACCTGCGGACGACGCTGGGCCGCGACGCGCTGTTGCGTTTCTTCCTGCACGACTACGCGCCGAGCCCGATCATCGCGCCGTGGAACGGCGGCAGCGGCTTTTACTCAAAGGACAACAAGGACGGATTCGACCCGCTCGCAGCAGACCAGGTAGCGGAGCGCTTCGGACCCATCTCGGCGGGCATCCGAGATGCAGCTCGTACGGTCGCCGGTCTGAGACTGACCGAACGGCCCCAAGGGGCGGCCAAGGTCGAGCTCGTAGGCGCGCTCAGGGCGCAGCTTGCCGATACGGCTCTGCTCTGGCTCGATGCCGTCCTAGTGTGCACCGTCAGAAATACGTGAGCAGTAACGCTTCAGGGATTCCGATCTGCTCGGCGGTCTTCGTCCAGACGAAGGGCTTGGGGTCTTCGTTGTAGACCGCCAGGTACTCCTTGATCGCCGCCTCGAGTGCTTGGGTGCTGCGATGGGTTCCACGCCGGATCTGCTGCCGGGTGATCTCGGCGAACCAACGCTCTACCTGGTTGAGCCACGATGCGCTCGTGGGCGTGAAGTGCAGGTGATACCGAGGACGCCGTGCCAGCCAGTCGTGGATCATCGCCGTCTTGTGCGTGCCGTAGTTGTCCAGCACCAGGTGGATGTCGAGGTCGGGCGGCACCGCCTTGTCGATCACGGCGAGGAAGCGCTTGAACTCCACCGAGCGGTGCTTCCGAAAGCACCTGCCGATCACCTCGCCGGTGGCGGTGTTCAGGGCCGCGAACAACGAGGTCGTGCCGTGCCGTCGATAGTCGTGTGTCCGCTGCTCCGGTGCTCCCGGACGCATCGGCAACACCGGCTGGGTACGGTTCAACGCCTGGATCTGCGACTTCTCATCCACACACAGCACCACCGCTCGCTCCGGCGGATGCAGGTACAGCCCCACGATATCGCGCACTTTCTCGATGAACAACGGGTCTCGCGACAGCTTGAAGGTCTCGCTGCGATGGGGCTTGAGCGCGAACGCGCGCCACACGCGGCCGACGGTCGAAGCGCTCAGCCCGCAGGCTCGGGCCATCGACTCCCGGCTCCAATGCGTCGCCCCCCGTGGGGTCGTCTCCAGCGTCCGGACCACGACCCGTTCGACGTCCTCGTCCGACACCCGGCGCGGCGCGCCCGGCCGTGGTTCGTCCAGCAAGCCGTCGCAGCCGTTGCGCAGGAACCGCCGCCGCCACTTGCCGACCGTGGCCCGCGTCGTGCCCAGAGCCTGCGCCACGACCTGGTCGCTCCGTCCCGCGGCGCTCTGCAGCACGATGCGTGCCCTCAGGGCCAGAGCCTGCGCGGTATTGCGCCGGCGCAGCCAACCCTCCAGTTCCTCGCGCTGTGCGTCCGAGACCTCCGGGACCTCTCGTGTGTAATGGTTCGGCACGGCCCTCCTCGCTTCCGGGCCGACCGTACCACGAGCCGATTCTACTGGTCAAGAACTTCAGGCGTTGGACACTAGCGCTGTCAGGCGATGGCCTTGCGTACCCGGAGCTGCTGGGGACGGGCGGAAACGACGGGCGGCTCGACTTTACGAACAACTTCACTCGCCGCCTCGTTTCGCGGGCGAAACCGACGGGCCTTTTTGATCCATCTTCTGGTGAGCCTTCGAACAGTGCAGCTCAACTTCTCGAAGACAGCCTGCTATCGGCGGCGGTGTTGGGGCTATGCTCGGCTGCGATTGGGCAGTTCGCACCCGGGGCGGCCGGCGGCCCGAACGCGACGAACGGCTACAGCGCCGACAGCGAGGTGAATCCTTGGGACTTCGTGCTGATGCTCGAGGGGACCACAGCGTTCGCCGGTGCCGCCACCCGACGCCACCAGAGCACGCTCGGAAGCAACACGTCGGGTACGACGACCCGTTCCGGCGCCAGCTTCCCCTTCACCGTCCGCGCGGTCGGCGCCGGTTGGGGAGGTGTCGAAGCCCCAGACGAGAACGACGCCCGGGCCGAGTTCTGGGCGCCGATCTGGACACGTCCGGCCCGCGCTCTTGAGATCGAATCCCTCCTCGGCGAAGGCCGCGCCGTACTGAACGAACGAACCGCCCGGGATGGCTTGGACTTCGCACGGGCCGCAGCAAGCCTCGGCGTCAGCCGCGACTTCGATGAGTTCGAACGCTTCGGATTCCTGATGCGGGCTGGACGAACGTACCTGGCGACACCGATCGGGCGCCGGTCAGCAGCCGTTTCGGCCGGAGCACAGCTTGTCGCCGATCTCGACACCGGAGGCTGGCTCGATCGCGTCCGTCGAGTCGGACGCAACGACGAGGAGCCGGGCGCGGCACGGCGATCCATCAAGCGGCTCGAGGACGCCCTGTTCGGACTCTTGACGGTGACGGCCGCAACCCGAGAGGCAGAGCGGGTAATCCTTGCTCTCGGACACGTCATGGGCTGGCTCGCCCTCAGCCCTAGCGGGCGGAAGGCGATCGGCAGTCCGCCGCCTATGCTGTCGTCGGCGTGGATCCGTCGAGCCGACGACGGGAGCGCGGAGTTCCGCGTTGCGGCTGCGCTCGCGGCACTCGGGTTGCCGGCTCCAGCACGACCCAGACCTCACTTGCAGCCGCAGCACGCACTACCCGCACATCCCGACGGGAACGGCGCGGACAACGAATCGTCGATCGTAAGGGAGACGCCGTCCGACGAACACCCGACCGACACGCTGGGGCAGGCGCGCTCGAACGCCGCGCCGCCGATGGCCGCCCATTTCGCGCCCCTCGACGAACGATGCTTCCTCGACCGGGGGAACCTCGGGACACGCCGCACATGGTCCGGCGACGACACCCCGCCCACGGTGGTCTGGGGCGCCGGACCGCTCGTCCCGAACCTGATCGCGGTGCTCGAACGGCGACTGGTAGAGGCGTCGACTCGCGGACTGGAGGACAAGCCGCTGTCCGGCGCGACACCCGCCAGACTTGCGGACGTGGCGGCGTTCTTGTCCGCCGACTTCGACGACGTGCGCTGCGCCGCGCTGCTCGCCGGTCTCGTGTGGGCGCGGCCCGCGCGGCTTCAGTCGGCCGGACAGCCCGGACCCGCCCCCGTTTCGTTCGCCTACGCGGCGCTCAAGCCCGTGTTCACGCCCGACGCCGCGCTCCGCGCCGCGCGTGCGCTGCCCGCAAGCGCCCGAATGCCGGTGCCGCCGGGGCTGATCGCCCGCCTGCGCGCCGGAGGCAACATCCGCGACGGGCAGGCGACCGACGCGGCCGTGCGACTCGCCCTGGGGAGAGCCCGGGCATCCGGCCTCCCGAGCCCCTTCCGGGCGACGGGACCGGGGTCGCGGGCATCAACGGGCGAAGGTGGCCGCATGGGCGCCGGCGTGCCGGCCGATCGCCTCGCGGCGGCGCTTCTGATCCCCGTCGGCGTTCGCGAGTTGGCCACCCTGATCGAGCGCGCCTATCCGGGCGATGCGACTGACGACGACCACGTGACGACGGAGGACAACGACGCATGGCCCTTGACCTGACCGCACTCGCCGATGCTCCCCGCCTCCTCATCGAGGCGCGCCTCGAGCCGGTGCAAGGTACGAGATTCCAACCGACGGGCTTTCCCAATCTCGGCCACGCCGTCTACGACTCGCCGGACGGGGCGGGACGCACGGTGCTGGTCGAGAGCGCGCAATCGATGGCGAACCGCCTCGAGACGGTCTGCTGGGACGACGTCGCCGACGACTGGGTCGCACCGCTACCCCAAGTTTACCAAGATCGCCGACATTTCTGTCGAAATCCGCAGGATCCGCGCCTGTCGGGGACGGTAACTTATTGATTCTAAAGGATCGGGGTCTGGAGACTCTGAATGTAGTGCCATAATCGTAACAGGAGGCTTGATTCGGACCGGGCCGCCCGCTATCCTGGCTCCATGTTCGTACGGCGCACCCAGACCCGACGAACCGCCGACGGCGTCCCTTACTTCTCCCACCGCCTCGTGCAGTCCGAACGCCTCGGCAACTCCGTGCGCCAGCGCACCCTCCTCAACCTCGGACGCCACTTCGACATCCCCGCGCCCCACTGGCCCCGCCTGTGCACCCGCGTCGCCGAGGTCCTGGCCGGACAGGCGCCGCTGGTGCCCGATTGCCCGCCCGCCGTGGACCAGGAAGCCCAGCGGATCGCCGCCCAGTTGGTCGCCCGCGGTGCCGACGCCGGCGGGCCGGACGCCGCAACGGCGGACATCCAGGCCGTCGACATCGACTCGTTGCGCGTGGTCCGGCCCCGCAGCATCGGGGTCGAGCAGGTCGGCCTGTGGGCCCTCGAGCAGGTGGGGCTGCCGGCCTTGCTGGCACAGTTGGGCGTCAACGGCGCGTTGCGCGCGGCGGCGGCCGGCGCCATCGTCGGGCGCCTGGCCCACCCGGCATCCGAGCGCGAGACCCACCGTTGGCTGCAGCAGCGCAGCGGCCTCGGCGAGTTGCTCGGCGTCGACTTCGAGACCGTCAGCGCCATGCAGCTCTACCGCGCCTCGGACGCGTTGGTAAAGCACCGCGAGGCCATCGAGGCGCACCTGTTCGACCGGGCGATGGGCCTGTTCGACCTGCAGCCGACCGTCACCCTCTACGACCTGACCAACACCTACTTCGAAGGCGAGGCGAGCGACCAACCGCAGGCCCGGCGCGGCCACTCGAAGGAGAAGCGCAGCGACTGCCCGCTGCTCACCCTCGGCCTGATGCTCGACGCCAGCGGCTTCGTCCGCCGCTCGCAGGTCTTCGACGGCAACGTTCGGGAACACCGCACCCTGGCCGGCATGCTCGAAGCACTCCAAGCGCCATCCGGCGCCCTCGTGGTCATGGACCGCGGCGTCGCCACCGAAGGCTGCATCGCCTGGCTGCGCGACAACGGCTACCGCTATCTCGTCGTCAGCCGCGAACGCCACCGCCAGTTCGACGCCACCGCCGCCGTGTCCCTGCGGACGCAGTCCAACCAGACCGTGCAGTTGCACAAGGTCGTCTCCGACGACCCCGACGAGGTCCGCCTCTACTGCTACTCCGAGCAGCGGGCCGCGAAGGAGCGCGGCATCGTCGAGCGCGCCGCCGCCCGCTTCGAGGACGCCCTCACGAAGCTCAACGACGGGCTCGCCCGCCCCCGCGCCCACAAGCGCATCGCCCAGGTCTGGCAGCGCATCGGCCGCTTGAAGACCAAGCACTCCCGCGCCGCCGGCCACTACCAGATCGACGTCACCGCCGACGAGACCGGCGAGCGGGCCGCCGCCGTCACCTGGACCCGGCGCCCCAAGGACGGCTCGATGGCCACCCATCCCGGCGTCTACTGCCTGCGCAGCAGCGAGACCGACTGGGACGAAGAGACCCTCTGGCGCACCTACACCACCCTCACCGACGTCGAAGCCGTCTTCCGCTCCCTCAAGTCCGAGCTCGGCCTGCGTCCCATCTATCACCGCAAGCCGCGGCGAGCCGACGGCCATCTGTTCCTCACCGTCATCGCCTACCAGCTCGTCCAGGTCATCCGCACCCGCCTGCGCGAGCATCGCGAGCAGGCCAGTTGGACGTCGCTACGCCACGTCCTCGACGGCCAGCAGCGCGTCACCACCACCTTCCGCCGGCCCGACGGACGCACCCTCCACGTGCGCACCGCCACACAGCCCGAACCCGAGCAGCGCGCCATCTACGACGTTCTCGGCGTCGACCCCAACCCCGCCGGCGTCCGCAAGACCCTCGTCTGAACGACCCGAACCTCCCGGTTCACGCACGTTTGTAGTGCCACTCGAACCGTTCTGCCCCCGTAAATCGTTGATTCCAAACGACCTCATTTCACCCCTGTTAAACTTGGGCTACGGGGTCTGCCGTACGTCCGCGTCGTGGACGGTGACGGAAATCGCCGCACGAACTCCGTGCTCGAAGCCCATCGAATCAACTCCGAGTACATCGCACGTGCCAAGGGGTTCGAGAAGATCGCCGAGAAGATCGACTTTCAGAAGGGTCGCCCGTTCGATGCGCGTAGCCAACTCGTGCCGGCACTGCTGGAGTTCGGCATCAACTCACTGATACACGGCGTATTCCTGGAGGAGGTAGCTGGGGTAATCCGACTTCCGCGAACCCTCTCGGCGTTCATCGAGGCGGATCGCGCTACCGTCGCAGCGAGCGGCGGTGTGAAGTTCAATCGAGTAGATCCGACGCTGAGGGAGGGAGAAGGCAACGTGCCGTTCGCGCGGGACGAATGGGTCGCGGCGGAGATCACCGCCTACTTCAACCTCGACCTGCGCCAGATCCGCGCGTTCGGCTTGGGAGCCGATGTCGAGCGGTTGCTGATCCTCCTCGCGCTCTTCAAGATCCGCAGGTTCCTCGCGGAGGGGCTGCGGTTACGCACTGCCTGCGATCTCGACGCGAGCGGGGTCGCCGTCACCCGACCGGACGACTTCGACTTGCCGGCCCTCGACGACATCGAGTCGGAACTGCCGGGGCTGATCGAGACCGTGGGCTCGAATGGCCTCTTCGGCAAGAGCCGCGTGCTCACCGTGCGTTACGAGAAGTGAGCGCATGTTCGCACTCGCTTTCCGCTTCCCCGCCGGCCGGTACCACGCGACGCCGTGGGGCCGCAACGTCAACGAGGCCGACGTCGCCTGGCCGCCGGAGCCGTGGCGCCTCCTGCGCGCACTCATCGCCACGTACTGGCGTAAGGGCGACCGTGCGCGCTGGTCCGAGGACGACCTTGCGCGGCTGATGGACACGCTCGCCGAGACGTTGCCGCCAGTACCAACTGCCGCCCGGCGCCATCCACGCCCACACGCGTCACTACATGCCGACCGGCGGCCTCGAAAAGGGACGGCCCAAGACCACGCTCGTGTTCGACGCGTTCGTGCGGCTCTCCCAAGGCTCGACCCTGGTCGCCGCGTGGCCGCTCGTGACGCTGCCGCCGGAGGCGTTCGCACTGGCCGCAGACCTCGCCCACGCCGTCGGCTACCTCGGCCGGGCCGAGAGCTGGACGGAGTGCGAAGCGCTCGCGGAATGGGACGGCCGCCCGAACTGCCGTCCGCTCAACGGCTCGCCCGGCGGAAACCCCGTGCGGCTGCTGGCGCCGCTCACGCCCGACGCCTACTCGTCCGAACGGCAGCGCATTATGGACGACGTGAAACGTCAGATACTGGCCGCGGCCGGACGACCGCCCACCCACCGTGCGATCGAGAAGCAGCTCGACAAGGCGCTCCGGAGCAAGGGACGGCAGGCGCACACGCTGCCCGAGCGGCTCGTCGACGCGCTCTCCCTCGACACGGCCGACTACCAGGACCGCGGCTGGAGCCGCCCGCCTGCCGCCCGCGAGGTCGTCTATGCGCGCGCCTCGGAAGCCGCGCCGGGTGTTGTCGCCCGCCCTGCAGGCCGCCGCCCGGCCCGGCCCGGACGCGCGCTGCCCACGGTCGCGCGTTTCCTCCTGGCCGGCCGGCCCCTGCCCCGCATCGAGGACGCCGTCAAGATCGGCGAACTGATGCGCCGGGCGGCGCTTGCGCAGTTCGGCTGGCACCGCGACGAGGCTGCGGACCGCTGGATTCCGAAGGCACCGTGGGAGGTGTCAGGACGCGGCGCCGACGGGAGGCCGCTGAAGGACCCGTCCCACCGGCACGCCTTCTGGCTGCCCGAGGACGCGGACGGGGACGGCTGGATCGATCACGTGTCCGCGTTCGTCGCCGGCGGTATGAGCCGCGAGGTCCAGGCGCGCCTGGACCGCATCACCCGCCTCTGGCTGGCTCCGAAGCAACGGTCCGAAGAAGTCGACGCCGAGCCGGGCAGCGTGAAGGAGTGGCGGCTCGCGCTGGAGGGCTTCGGGCGGCCCGCAGACTTCGGCGGCGGTGCGCGCATCTTCGGCACTGCAAGGCGCTGGCGGAGCACGACACCCTTCTTGGCTTCCGGACACCGGAAGGCGGCCGGCTACCGGGGCGAGGTACAGCGGTTGCTGAAGCGTCGCGGCCTCGATGTGACCGACGTGGACGTTGCGGTGCGGAAGACCATCGACGTCGGGGGCGCCCCGCGCCGCGCAATCCACTTCCACCGTTTCAGGTCCCGCGGCCGCGAGATGCAGCCCGACGCCGCTGGCGCTCTGCTCGACCTCGAACTGCCGGAAGCGCTCGAGGGCCCGCTCGCCATCGGCTACGGCAGCCACTTCGGGCTGGGGCTGTTCGGGGCGGAACCGGACGACGAATAGGGCGCAAGCGCATCGTGAAGCACACCTTGGTCACGTTTCTGGGCCGAACCAGCCGGGATCCGAACACCGGCTACCAGCGGGCGAGGTATCGGTTCCCCGAGGAGGACGTTCCTCGCGAGACGGCGTTCTTCGGCATGGCGCTGGCCGGGCACCTGAAGCCCGATGAGGCTGTCATTCTCGGCACGAGCGGTAGTCAGTGGAGCGTGCTGGTCGAGCATCTCGCGGAGGGGGACGAGGCGGAGACTGCGAGACTCGCACTGCTCGATGCGGAGACGCACGCCACGATCACGCAGCCGATGCTCGACGATGTCGCGCCACTCATGAGTCGGGGCGTCGGTCTCCTCGTCAACCCGCGCCGCATCCCCTTCGGCAAGGACGCCGCCGAGCAGTACGAGATCCTCGGCACCATCGCTGCCACCGTTCCGAACGGCGACGTCAGCTTCGACCTCACGCACGGCTTCCGTCACCTCGGGATGGTCGGCTTGCTGTCCGCCTTCATGCTGGAGAGGGTGCGCAACCTCCACGTGCGCGGTCTCTGGTACGGCGCGCTCGATATGACCGATCGGACCAGCGGCATCACGCCCGTGCTCCGGCTCGACGGTCTGGCGCGCGTGCGGCGCTGGGTGGACGCCCTCGATCGATTCGACGCCACCGGCGACTACGGCGTCTTGGCGCCCCTGTTGGTCGAGGACGGCGTCGCCGAAGACAAGGCCGGATGTCTCGAGCGCGCGGCGTTCTTCGAACGAACACAGAATCTCTCCGACGCGGCGCGGCAGCTCCGCACTTTCCTTCCGATTCTCGACACGCCGCTGTCCGGTGCGGCGGGCCTGTTCCAGACGCGCCTCGCGGAACGGCTACGCTGGGTCAAGTCGGAGGGCTTGGTCGAACACCAGCGGAGGCTCGCCTTCGAACACCTCAAGCGCAGCGACTACCTGCGCGCCGCGGTGTTCGGCTGGGAGGCGCTCTGCACCCTGGAATGCGACCGGCGCGGACTGCCGTCCGATGACTATGCAACGGGTCGCAAGCTGGCCGCGGACCGCCTCGACGAAGAGATGCGCGCCGGCGAACACCCGGGATGGAGGGAGGCGGCATTCCGGTTGCTCAGGGACATTCGCAACGCGCTGGCGCACGGCAATCCGCCCAGGAATCGGGATTCCCGGCAGGTTCTTCGAGATCCGGACCGCCTGCGGTCGGAGTTACAGAGGTCCTTTCGGCGCCTGTTGGGGAACGAGCGATGACTTGTCAGGCGCGTCGATCGACCGGCCACGGAGCGGCCCCGGCCCTCGCCTTCAGCGGGCACGTTAGTTGGCGCCGCATCGCGTCACGTCGAATCGACCGACCACGGAGCGGACGCTGCGGGTCGTGCGGCAGCAGGAAAGGGAACGGGTCGCCCACCGCTCCCCGAGCCACCCACCGGACGCGGCCGATCAGGCGGACGCGCCAGGAGCCGTGCCCGTCACGTCGCTTGGCGCGGCAGAGAGACTCGCGACGATGAGAAGACGTACTTCCGCACTCCACCCCGAAGAAGCGGCCGCAGCCTGGGAGGCTGCACAGCCGTCCGCTGCCTCTGCTCCTGTGCGCCTGCAATGCAAGCTGATGACGCCGATGTACGGTGGCGGCGTGACGCCGGGCGAGGTGGACTGCGCCATGCCCATCCGGCCGACCGCCATCCGAGGTCAGTTGCGGTTCTGGTGGCGCCTGTTGAACAGCGCAGGCCGTACTCCGACGAGTGTGTTCGCCGACGAGTCCGATCTGTGGGGCGGCATCGCGACAACCGGACCGCGCGCCAGCCGAGTGGTTCTGCACATCGACGCCGAGCCGATCGGATCGGAACAGATGGTCGACGCTCGATCGGGCGAGTTCCCTGCCTATGCCCTGATTCTGGAGCGTGACGTCCATACCCGCGTCCTGAACGCGGGCTACGCGTTCACGCTGACGCTTCAGTTCGCGGGGCGACAGGGCGGCCCCTCTGCCTCTCTCTCTACAAGTCGGTCCGCCCAACGCGAGCAAGTCGTCGAGGCGCTGCGCTGGTGGGCGAGCTTCGGCGGCGTAGGGGCGCGCACGCGCCGGGGCCTCGGGGCGGTCGAGGTGACCAGCGGTGACGTCGCGCTCCCGCCGGTGTCGCGCCAGGAGGTGGAATCGCGGGGAGGTCGGATGGTGCTCCGCCCGCCCAGCGGGAACGCGGTCAAGGCCTGGCGAAACGCCGTCGACACGTTGGGGGACTTTCGACAGGGGCGGAACGTGGGCCGCAATCCGGGCCGCGGCAACCACCCGGGGCGCAGCCGCTGGCCCGAGCCGGATGTGATCCGGCGCCACCGGCATCAACATGCGTTCGGTCATCAACCGGAACACCCGGTCGATGGACAGTACCCGCGCGCAGCGTTCGGACTACCGATCGTGTTTCATTTCAAGGATCGGGGAGACCCGGCCCCAGATGTCGTTCTGGAACCCTGCGAGGGCGATCGCATGGCCAGCCCGCTGATCCTGCGACCTTACTTCGACGGCACGCGGCATCGGTCCCTCGCGCTGCTCCTGCCCGGCTGGGAAGAAAGCGTGAGCGTGCCGGTCTCCTTCGAGTCCAGGCGCGCCGGACCGGCATGGCCGGAAGAGTCGGGGAAGCGAAGGGAACTGGCGGATCTTGTTCCCCCGATGCAGGGCCGCGGCGCCGACGCATTGACCGCGTTCCTGCGCTACTTCGAACGCCCGGCGCCGACCGGCCGCGACGGGGGAGGACGTTGATGCCGCGCTTCCTCGTCACGCTGTCGCTGGGACCGGTGCAGAGCTTGATCGCCGACGCGAGACGCACGCGCGACCTCTGGTGCGGCTCGTGGCTGCTCTCGGAGGCGGCACGCGCCGCCGCGCGGAGACTCCATGAACGGCATCCGGGATGCCTCATCTTCCCCTGCCCAGACAACCCCGACCAGGACCTGGAACCGCAGGACGCGCCGCGCGAGGCCGCCAACATTGCGAACATCCTGCGCGCCGAGGTGACGCTCTCGGACCGCGCGGCGGTTCTCGCTCTCTGCAACGAGACCAAGCTTGCGGCGGCCTCGAGGGTGGAGGAGCTCGGTGACCGGGCGCGCCGGCAGCTTGGGCGTCCCGTGCGCGAGGACGTCTGGCGCGGGCAGATCGACGACATCCTCGAGAGTTTCGCGGCCTGGGTGGAGATCACGGACGGGGATGGCGGCTACGAAGACGCCGGCCTGCGCCTCGGTCGAACCCTGAACGCCCGCAAGGCGACCCGCGACTTCCAGCCATGCCGGCCCCTGACCGTCGCGGGCCTGCCCAAGTCGTCGCTCGACGGGGCGCGCGAGACCGTGCTCCCGGACTGGCCGGCCAAAGAACCCGCCCGTGTGAGGCTCCGACTGTCGCCCGGCGAACAGCTCGACGCTCTCGGCGTCACCAAGCGCCTGGCCGGTGAGGTCGAGCAGTTCACGGCGCTGCCGCGCATCGCGGCGGATTCCTGGATCGAGCGACTCGCGCCCAGCCAGCAGCAACGGTTGCGGGCGGCGTACGAGCCCTTGGTCGACGCGGAGCACGCAACCCCCGTCCGGGGTAACGCCGACGCCTACGCAGCCCTGCCGTTCGACGGACATCTCCTGTACCCGTCCCGGCTGGAGAGCGCGCTGACGCAGGAACGGGAACATCAGGCAGGTCGAGCCGGTTCGACCGCGAGTCACGCGCTACTAGAGGCGTTTCAGCGATGCTTCTCCGAGATCGCCGGGGAGCGGACGGAGAAGGGGCATTCGGTCGGCGCCCCCGTGCCGTACGCCGCCATCCTGAAAGCCGACGGCGACCGCATGGGTCGCCTGCTGTCGCGCGCCCGCAGCGCCGAGGAGTCACGGGACATCTCCCGCGCGCTGCACCGTTTCGCGTCGAGTGTGCGCCGCATCGTACGCGAGCATCGAGGCCACGCCGTCTACGCCGGCGGAGACGACGTCCTCGCACTCCTTCCCCTGGAACGGGCGGCGGACTGTGCCCGGCGCTTGGCCGGCGCGTTCTCGGAGAGCCTCGGCGAAATCGCGAATGGCATGCAACTCGCGGCCGAGCGGCCGACGTTGTCCGTCGGCATCGGCATCGGCTACGTAATCGAACCCCTGGGCGCACTGCGTGCGCTCGCGGAGCGCGCGGAGCAGCTCGCGAAGGGTGACGCCACGCAGACCCCGCGCAATGCTCTGGCGATTCTCCTCAGGATTCGCTCCGGAGGGGAGCTCCGCTGGCGCGCGCGGTGGGGAGACACACGGGCGTTCGAGGCGCTGAGCCGACTTACCGCGGCGTACCGCGCGGGTGAACTGCCAACCCGCGCCGCGTACGACCTGCGAGATATGGATCGCCGCCTTGCCTGGCTGGGCGACGCCAGCGACGAAGCCGCACGCGGCATGCGGCACGCCGAGCTCGAGCGCCTGCTCGACCGGGCGCGCCGAGACGGGGGCGGGCAAGGCGATTCCCCGGGAACTGCGAGACCTGATTCGTGATCGAGCCAAGCACCAACCTCTCGACGACCTGGCCGAGACCCTGATCATCGCGCGCTGGCTCGCGGCCCGCACGGCCAGCGAGGTGGGAGAGCGCTCATGAGTCCGTCGAAAAAAAGGAAGAAGGGCCGGCAGCGCAACCCGCCTCCCCGCTACCGCAAGCGGGAGAGGACCGGCGCATCACGCGCAAAGGCGGATGTGGCACCGGGCGCGGCGTCTCCATCGCTGCCCGCTGCGACGTCGCCACCCGCGCATCCCGAACCGGTCAAACCGCAGGCCGGCAAGATCGTGAGCCTCGACCCGCTCGCGCCCATCATCGTTCGTTCCGGCCGTCCCATGAACGCCCATACCGACGCCGACCCGGCGCAGTTCCCACCCCCGTCGACGGTGGCCGGGTGTCTGCGCACGGCTTGGGCGCGCGCCACCCACCGGCCCTTCGGACCCCAGCTCGCACTACTCGCCGTTGCTGGACCGCTGCTGGTCAGGGACGACGGCCGGGTGTTGGCGCCCAAGCCCGCTGATGCACTGTACTTCGGACATGGGGCGTCGGCTCGCTGTCTGCGGGCGAGACCCCGGCCGTTTGGTGGCGGCAGTGGCGCCGATCTGCCCGAGGGACTGCTGCCCGTGCAGTTGACGGAGCAAGAGGTGGGCAAGCCCGGGCCGGGTCCGGCGTGGTGGTCGTGGGACGATCTGTTGAGCTTCCGCAAGGGCGCGGACATGTGCATCGACAAGTTGTGGAGCAACGGTTGGTCACCCCCGAATGGAGATCGACGGACACACGTGTCCATCCGTCCGTCTACCGGAGCCGCGACAACGGGCGAGTTGTACGAGACCGAAGGGCTGAGCTTGGAGGCAGCCCCGGCCGCGTTCCGAACCCGCGCAGCCCGACGGGCAGGGACAGCTTCTCCGGCCGCGCCGAACCGAGCCGGCGATTCGTCAACCCGCGGACTTCGCTTGCTGGTCCGCTGCGCGGAGGCGCTTGCGCCAACCCTGGTGCATCTGGGCGGCAAGCGCCGCCTGGCCGCGCTGGAGCCCGAGCCCGAGACGTGGTGGCCGGCACCGGCCGACGAGTGGCTGGAACGGATCTGCAAGGACGGCGGCCTCTGTCTGACCTTGCTGACGCCGGGCGTCTTCTCGGCCGGCTATCGTCCGGGCTGGCTGGACGGTGCGCTGACCGGCAGCCCGCCCGAAGCGCCGGGATTGAACCTGCGCCTGCGCGCCACCGCGATAGAACGGTGGCAACCGCACTCCGGCTGGGATCTGGCGCAGGGTCGGCCCCGGCCCGCCCGCAAGCTCGTCCCGGCCGGCGCGACCTACTGGTTCGACGTGCTCGGCACCTGCGACAAGGATGCGGTGGCGGCTCTGTGGCTCGCCAGCGTCTGCGACGAGCCGCAGGATCGGCGTGACGGATTCGGCCTCGCGCTGCCGGGCCCATGGACACCGGCGGCTGACGACGACGCCCGCTCGTAGCTCCAGAGGACGATTCATGCAAGCGAGACTGTTCCATCTCCACGCGCTCTCCGCGCTACACTGCGGCACCGGTCAGTCCACCGGCGTGGTGGACCTGCCCATCGCCCGGGCGCGGGCGACACAGCTTCCGATCGTGCCCGGATCGTCGCTGCGCGGTGTCCTGCGCGAGCACGTCACCGACCACGCCTGCGACGACGCCGCGACACTGTTCGGTCCCCGGACCATCCGCGGCGACCAGGATGCCTTCGCCGGCGCCCTGTCGATCGGCGACGCGCACCTGCTGGCGCTGCCGGTGCGTTGCCTGGCCGGCGTCGTCAGCTTCGTCACCTGCCCGTTCATCCTGCAGCGCTACGCGCGGGACCTGAGACGCGCCGGCGCTTCTCCACCGGCGCTGCCGAGCGACCCCGACGAGGGCACAGCCAGGGTTGCGCCGGTATCGGTCAACCTCGTCAACGAGAAGCGGACCTCGGCCAACCCCGTCGAGGAGAAGCTGGTGCTGGAGGACCTCGACCTGCGGGCGCGCAAGGACCCGGCGCTGGAGGCATGGGCTCAGTACCTCGCCCGCGCCGTGCACCCCGGCGACGTCGACGCGCAGGGGGACGTGGCCGCCCGCTTCTCGCTCGTTCCGGACGACGTCATGAGCTTCCTCGCCGAAACCGCGACGGAGGTTCGCGCCCGGATCCGCCTCGATCCGAAAACCGGCACGGTCGAGGGAGGTGGGCTCTGGTACGAGGAACACCTGCCCGCCGAGACCGCGCTCTGGGGTGTTCTTGCCTTGGCGGACTCCAACAACGAGGGTGATTCACGCTCCGCGGCCGATCTCACGCAGGCTGTGCCGGCCAGCGCACTGTTGCAGCTCGGCGGTCACGCCGGAGTCGGCCACGGCCTGGTCCGCTTTCGCTCCGCGGGAGACGCGGCATGAAGGTCCGCTCGCACGCCGTCGCCAAGGCCGCGTACGAGTGCGTCGCCGGCCGCCGCGATGAGAAGCAAGTTCGGCGGACGTTGGACAACGGCAAGTACGGCGCGTTGGCCCACAAGCTGCCGGGCATGATCCTGGAGAACGGCTTGTCCCAGGCGACTGGGTTCCTGCTCGCCAAGGGCAACGCGGAACACCGCGCCCTGCTCGACGACCTGTGTGCGGTACTCCAGGCCGCGGAGACCACGGCCGCCGCCGACGGCCCCGGTCTGCACCAGGAGATCATCGCCGCCGACCTCAACCGGACGCTGATTCTGACCCGCCGATCCCTGGAGGCCAGCGGCTGGCTGAAGCGTTACGCGCAGGGCGTGCTCGGTGTCGATGCAACCGGTGAGCGGACCGGCGGCGACGAGCCGTCGGCCGGAGACAAGTAGAGATGGCCACGCAACTGATGCGCGCCGACCTGCACCTGTTCTACAAAGCAGCGCACGACCCTCATCCGGGCCTGCTGCTGCAGCGCGGCCTGGTCGAACACGATGACAACGACCCGAAGATCAAGGCGGATCACGTCGACCGCATCTGTCGAAGCTCCGCCGGCGATTTCTACCGACGCGCGTACGCGCGGTGGACGCAGACCACGGCTGACACCAGCCGATTCCGATGCGTGAAACTGAGGCTCCGGACCCGTCTCTTCATCGGACTGACGGGCGGCGGCATGCTGGAGACAGGGTGCGCCATCAGCCGCGCTCACGGAACGCCGTACATCCCGGGGGCCAGCATCAAGGGCATGGTGGCGGCTCACGCCCTGGAGCGGTTGGACGGGACCGGGGATGCGTTCCGCGAACTGTTCGGCGCACGGACCACGGAAGACCGTCCGGCCGCCCTGTCGGGGCTGCTCGCCTTTCATGACGCCTGGTGGGTGCCGGAATCGGCCGAGCGGCCGCTCGTGAAGGAAGTGGTCACGACACACCATCCCGACTACTACTCCAAGGAAGGGGCCGTGCCGGCGACCGACTTCGACAGCCCGGTCCCGAACGCCCAGGTGGCGGTGCAGGGAGCGTTCCTCTTCGTGATCGAGGGCCCGCGCGAGTGGCTCGATTTCGCGGAGCGAATGCTGATCTCTGCTCTCACTACCAGGGGCGCCGGTGCGAAGACGCGCGCGGGTTACGGTCTGTTCGCGGAATCGGATTCCGGCTTTTCTTCCGACCACGGCCACGAATGGGTGGAGGCCAGGATCGGAGACCTGAGCAAGCGCCCCGGCGTACGTCCAGACGACGCCCTGCGCAGCAAGAGCTTGGCCGAGACGTGGTCCGCGATTGACGACCCGTCTCTCAAGCAGTCGGCGCTCGCCGACATCCGGCGGCGGTGGGAGGGCAGGGACTGGTGGGACCGTCCGCAACGGGGATCAGCGCGGAAGGCCAAGCAAATCTATGACGACTACCTGGCGAGGCGCGAGGCCGCTTCATGAAGCGAGATCCCGGGAAGGAAGGGACTTCGGCAGTTCGTCGTCGGCCTGCCCCCACGGGAGTCATCGTTTCGCCGAACGGCCACAGAAACGCCTCCAACACGCGGGTGACATTCGGGAGCAGGCACGAATGACGGAGCGGAGCGGGCACACGCTGGTCATGACGGTGGGAACAGGCGATCTCAATCGCCTCGAAGAAACGTTGCTCACGCCGCTGCGCAAGTCGATCGCCACCGATGCCTGGGCACGGGTGATACTGTTGCCGTCCGAGGTGACCGAGGAGTTCGCGCGGACGCTTCAGGAGCAGCTCGACGGTGCGGAAGTGGACGTCTCGCCGCTGCCGGTTGGCGACGAGAACGACGCCGACGCGGCATACGCGCACTTCGACGGCGTGTTGGCGTCAGTACTGCAAGATGCGGCCCCCGAAGAGGTCGTGGTCGACTTCACGCGCGGCACGAAGGCGATGAGTGCCGCGCTGGTGCTGGCCGCGACGCGCCGCGAAGTCCCGCACCTGCGCTACGTCACCGGCGCGCGTGACAGCCGCGGGATGGTCACGGCGGGTTCGGAGGTGGTGCGGGAGTCTCGAACGACGGTCGTCGACGGCCACCGCCGTCTGGATCTGGCCCGGAACCTGATGCTGCGTGGGAGCTTTGCCGCCTCCGAGACCGTGTTGCCTGATCCCGAACACGCGTTCGCCGCCGTCTTTCCGCGCGACGTCATTCGGATGGCCGGCGCGGTGCGCACGGCTGCCGAGTTCTACGCCGCCTGGGATCGACTCGACTATGCGTCAGCCGCGGCCCTGGAGGCCGGCGCCCCGCCGTCAGTTGATTGGGCCACGGTGTGGCCAACCGATGCCATGCGAGCCTGGGTGCGGGATCTTGCGTGCGAGCCGGAGCGCTCGGACCACCCCGCGATGGCGGCCCGCCTGCGCCGGCTCGTCGTCGATCTGCTGGCCAACGGCGAGCGCCGCGTTCGGAGCGGACAGTACGAGGACGCCTTGGTGCGCGCCTATCGCGTGCTCGAGCTGATCGGGCAGGCGCGGCTCTTCGACCATCGGCTGGATTCTGCCGCTCTCGATCCGGGCCATGGCGCCGTGAAGGACCTGCAACGGAAGCTGGCGAAGAAGGGCGATACGCCGTTGACGTTCGGCCCCGGGGGCAAGCTCCAAGCGGGCCGGCTCCACGTCGCGCGAATCCTGAAGCGATGCAATGACCTTCTGGCCCCGCGCCTCTTCGAGTTCGACAAGGGCTCGCTGCTGAGGCCCACACTGCGCAACACGAGCGTCCTGGTTCACGGCTTCGTCGCGCGTGCGCCCGGCGGTCCAGGACCGCTGCACGAACTGTTCAGCGCACTGGAAGCACTCGTCCATGACGACGGCGGGGCACCGGTCGCCGAACGACTTCGCGTCGCCCGCTCGCCAGCCTTCCAGATTGGTTGACGTCCCTCTGCCCGGCCCTGCCCGGCTGGCCCCACGACATGAGCGCCCGTCTCCGGATCGACGCCTCGTGTCTCCGATACCGGCTGCTTGCCGGTGTTTGGCGGCTACACGGGATCGGGCGTCTCGAGATGCAGCACACGCGCGCTCAGACGCCGGCGCACCTCCGGATTCGGATACCCGAGCCGATAGTAGGTGCTACCGCCGAGGTCTTCCGTGCCGGTGATCGTGATGCATCCCGTCTGGAACAGCAGCGTCTCCATGTCGATGGCGTCGAGATCGAAGGACGACAACGTCTGGCGGTCGCAGATCGTGTCGTCGAACGCGGCCGGATCGGCGCCGCGCTCGATCAGCGCGTCGATCAGGGAGGCCGGCGTGACAGAATCGAACCACGAGCCGTCGAACTCGCGGTCGCGGAACAGCCGCAGGACGCCGAGAGGGTTGTAGATCTCTTCCTCGCCACGCCACCGGTAACCGCCGTACCAGCGTCGGATTTCGCCACGGTCGAGGCCGGCGAGCTCCGCCGCGAACGTCGAGCCGAGATCGGCGTCCGTGTAGCCGCAGATGTCGGAATGGCGCGGGTCCAGGGTGATGTCGATCAGGTTGTTCAGGCCCGAGAAGAGGTTGCCGGTAGCGAACTTGCCGACCCCGGTGAAGAGGGTGAAGCGCACGTCCGCATCGCAGTCCTTGACCACCGCACCGAAACCGCAAAGGAAGTCCCGGTTCGCGCGAGCCACTGCTGGATCGTTCAGCGCATCCAGAACCGGCCTGTCGAAGTCGTCTACCAGCACCACCACGCGCCGCCCGGTACGCTCGCGAAGCGTCCTGATCACGTGGCGGAAACGCGCGGGCGCTCCGGTCGGCGGCGCGAGGATCGCCGCTACGTTTTCGATCGCCTCCAACTGGTCCGCCACCATGGACGCGAGGGCGCTCTCGTTTCGGAACGTGGTGCCGCCGAAGCTCAGGCGCACCACGGGATGGCGAACCGACCAGTCCCAGTCGTCGTGAATGACCGACCGCTCGAACAGCGTCTGACTGCCTTCGAACAGCTCCTTGACGGTGTCCAGAAACAGGCTCTTGCCGAAGCTCCGGGGACGTGACAGGCAGTAGTGCGCGCCCTCGTCGACAAGCCGTCGGATATGAGCGGTCTTGTCGACGTAGTAGCAACCCCCCTCGCGGATGTGCCGCAGGGTCCGGATGCCGATCGGCAGTCTGCGTCCGACCATGGCGCGGCCTGCTCCGCAGGTCACAAGCTGCGGGCGACGTTCATCTCCAGGACTCGGCAACCCACGGACCAGCGCGTCGATGACGACCGCGTCGAGACGCTTCGCTTCACGCCTGGCCCGCTGCCTGAAGGCCGATCGACTTCGTCCGGTGCGCCTCGAACCGTGTAGTGCGCGCTGCCTGTCGAGGCATCATATCGCACCAATGCAGGCGTTTCGCCGCGGCGCATCGATCGCCAGTTCCGCCAGGAAGTCGGTGAACGGGCCGATGTTTACGCAACGCGGAACAGCGAGCGTTGTGTATGATGCTACATACGAGATCGAGGCGGAGCGCGACAGCCGCAAGCTGATTCGATTGCTCGAACGGGACGGCTGGGTCCGCGTGGGTGTCCGAGGAAGCCACTGGCAGTTCAAGCACCCGAATCGGGCAGGCCGCATCACGGTGACGCATCCGAATCGGAGCATCAAGCATGGCACCGTCGCTTCGATCTACCAGCAGGCGGGCTGGACCCCGCGGAGTGGCTGAGATGCGGTACGTGGCGTTTCTTCACGACGACGACGAGCCTGGATTCGGCGTCAGCTTTCCGGATTTCCCCGGCTGCGTCTCGCACGGAGACACCGTCGATGAGGCTCTCCACCGCGGGGCCGAGGCACTCTCGTTTCACGCCGAAGGCATGACCGCCGACGGCGAGCCCATCCCCCGGCCGCGCTCCCTCCACGACATCAACGCGGATGAGAGTCTGGCCGGGTGGCGGGACGGAGCGACCGTCGCGTTCGTTCCGCTCATCCTCGACAAGGGTTCACCGCGACGCATCAACGTCTCTCTGGATTTCGGCCTTCTGCGCGCCATCGACGAGGAGGCGAAGCGGCGGGGCATGACCCGTTCGGCGTTCCTCTCCAGTGCGGCCCGCAACGAGATCGAAGGACGGTGAGGTCGGAGCCCTATTCCACCAGACCCACCAGGAAGTCGGTGAACGGGCCGATGTCCTGCCGCACGCTCGCGTCTTCGAGCGCCGCCATGTACGTTTCCCGCCGCTCGACGGGGATGATGGTCCACGGATAGCCGCCGGCCGTCAGCATGAGGTTCATCAGGAAGCGGCCGATGCGCCCGTTGCCGTCCGGGCAGGGATGCACGTACACGAACAGGAAGTGCCCGAGGACGACGCGGACGGCCGGCTCCGGCTCTTCGCGCAGCAGGTCGAACAGGGCAGGCATCGCGTCGCGGACCGCGGCCGGGTTCGGGGGGCACGTGCATCGAGCGCTGAATGAAGACGGGCGTGTTGCGGTAGCCCGCGAGATCGGCGGCGCGGACGAGGCCGGCCGCCACGCTCGGCGCAAACAGCTCCCGGTACCAGGTCCGATGGTCGGCTTGCGCCACGGCGCCGGGAGACTCGCCGGCAACCGCTCGGCGGACGCTGTCGCGCACCGCCTGGTAGGCCTGCCAGTAGCCGCGGGCGGCGAGGGCATCGCGGTGCGCCCGGTCCTCCGGGTGCCGTTCGGGATTCCAGCCGTCGCCGCGCACGCGGGCGACGAGCGTCGGACTGACGCGATAGCCCTCGATGGAGAGCGAGTGATACGCATCGGCGACGTAGACGTCCTCGATCCGGGCGAGCACGCTGTCGATGTCCGCCGGGCGCGCGGGCGGGGGAGGGAAACGGTCGAGAACCGGTCCCCGCATGGCCTCCCAGGTCAGGCGCAGCCGGTGGACGACCGGGGCGGCGTCGCGGCGGATCGGTCCGGCAGGGGGCGGCGCAGCGAAGGGGTTCGATTCACGGACGGCGAAGTCGGCCGCCCGCATCGTCTCGACGATCTCGTTCGCGATGCGGGCCTGACCGACATCGCGGAACGCGGCGGCCAGACGGCCGGCGACCGTGCCGTGCCCGCCGTCGAGCAGGCGGGACAGCAGGTCCGAAGCGTCGTGCACCAGGGAGAGCGCCGCCCGCCCATCGACCGGATACTGTTGGAAGAACCGGGCGCGGCCGGCGACCAGCGCGGCGGCCGGGCAGAAGGCCCGCATCCCGTCGACCTCGACGACGTCGTCGGCGGAGGGCAACGCGGCGCGGACTTCGAGCAGGGACGTGCCGTGCAGCAGGGAAGTGACCTGGTTGCGTCCCCGCGGCGCGCGGACGAGAAGCTGCCCCGGCACCGTTCGATTGCCCGTATGCAGCAACAGGGACTGCTCGGGCGACAAGCACCACGCCTCGCCGAAGCGGGCGTTCAGGTAGCCGGCGCAGAATCGCCAGAACGAGGCGTACCACGCCGTGGTGTCTCCCGCGCGCCGGTCCGGCGAGGCGGCGACGTACCAGCCCTTGATGACCGGCAGCAGGAACCCGTGCCGGACGAGCCGCTCGCGGTGCGACCGTGGGAGATCCGAGGCACGCACGGCGACGACGCCGCGCTCCTGCAGGGACCGCAGGGCGTCCAGGGAACGGGCCAGCTTCTCCGGCGGCGGGGTCATCCCGACGTGCTCCCGTCAGCTTTTGGCGCTGCACGGATCTTAGCTTTTCGCGCATCGGCTGGCGGGGCAGATCGCCCGCTCACTCCTACTCTCCCGGTCGCGGCGTCGCGTGGCCGGCGGCGCTCGCGCCGGCGTCCGCCATCGCGCCCGCGTCGGCGGCCGGGAACAGTGTGCGGACCGGCAGCGCGGTGATCCGGTCGTCGATTCCGTACTGCATCTCGCCCGGGTAGATCACGTAGAGCGCGTCCAGGCGGAGATCCTGGACGGCGACGGCCATCGACCGCGTTCGCCGCGGCGCGTCGACGCGCTTGATCTCGACGCCCGCGCGCCGGCCGCCGGCCACGAGCAGCAGGTCGAGCTCGGCGCCGTTGTGGGTGGCCCAGAAGTGGACCTGCGCGGCGCCGGATTCCGCGATCACCTTCTCGAGGACGAGACCCTCCCAGGACGCGCCGAGGCGCGGGTGCGTCTGCAGGGCGTCCATCGTCTCGATGCCCGTCAGGTAGTGGTAGAGGCCCGAGTCGCGGAGGTAGAGCTTGGGGCGCTTCACCTGGCGCTTGCGCAGGTTCTCGTGCCACGGCCGCAACTGCCGGATCAGGAAGAGCTGCTCGAGCAGGTCGAGGTAGCGGCGCACCGTCGTCTGGCCGATCTGGAGGGCGGCCGCGAGCTCGGCGACGTTCAGGATCTGCCCGTGGTAGTGCGCGAGCATGGTCAGGAAGCGGTGCAACGCGGATGCGCGGAGGTCGGCGCCGAACTGCGGCAGATCGCGCTCGACGAGCGAGCGGACGTACGCCCGCCGCCAGGCCAGGCTGTCAGCCTCGCTCGCCGCGAGCATCGACCGCGGGAAGCCGCCGCGGACCCACAGCGTCTCGAAGTGCTCGACGCCGAGCTCGGCAAGCTGGAATCCGGTCAGCTCGACGTACTCGATGCGGCCGGCAAGCGATTCGGCGCTCTGTCGCAGCAGCGCCGGGCCGGCGCTTCCGAGCACGAGAAGGCGGGCCGGGTTGGGGTCCCGGTCCACCAGGACCCGCAGGATGGGGAACAGGTCGGGCCGGTGCTGCACCTCGTCGATGACGACGATGCCGGCGAGGTCCTGCAGCGCGGTCCGGGGCTGGTCCAGGCGGGCCAGGCTGACGGGGTCCTCCAGGTCGAAGTAGTTGGGCGAACCGTCGGCCACCAGTTGCCGCGCCAGGGTGGTCTTTTCCGCTCTGGCGGGGTCCGACCAGCGCCACGACGGGGCTGCGCGCCAGCGCTCGCCGGACCTGGCCCTCGGCCGCGCGTCGGATGAGCGCACTCCCCTTACAGGCCATGAACCATGATAATCCACGCGTCAGGCTGTAGATTTCATGGATTTCCAGCGCTCCGGTGTCCAGCGTCTGCGACCGCGCGCCGGGCGATGGCGCGCAGCAGGCCGGCAAAGAGCAGGAGGTGAATCGGGTAGAGGCCGTGCCAGTAGCAGCGGCCCCCGACCCCCCGCGCATCGAAGACCGCGGTCTGGCGGACGGTGGAGGCCCCTCCCGCGCGGGGGGTGACCTCGAACTCCAGCCAGCCTCGCCCCGGCAGCTTCATCTCGGCCGCGAGTCGCAGCCGCGCGTCCGGCTCGTACGCCTCGACGCGCCAGCAGTCGAGCGTGTCCCCGGCCGCGAGGCGCTCCCCGTCGCGCCGGCCGCGCCCGAGGCCGACGCCGCCGATCAGCCGGTCGACGAGACCGCGCAGGCGCCACAGCCAGTCGCCGTAGTACCACCCGTTGGCGCCGCCGATGCGCCGGATGGGTCCGAACGCCGCGGCCGGCGGGACGGCCAGATCGACGGCCCGGGTGTCGACGAGGCGCGTGCGGACGCGCAGGCCGCCCCAGCGGAGCGCCGTCGCCGTCGCCAGCGCGGCCTCCGACCAGCCGGCGGCTGCGAACAGCGCGTCCTCCTCGTCCATCGCGTGCGCGATGGCCTGTCGCAGCCCCAGCGGCCGGATGGGGAATGCGCTCCGGGCCGAGTCGTCCTCCACGACGGTCGCCGTCCGCAGGCCGTCCACCAGCTCGCGGCCGACGCGCGCGTAGACCGGCGTCGTCAGCCCCAGCCAGAGGCTCGACAGGCGCGGCGTCAACAGCGGCACCGGGATCAGCACGCGCCGCAGCCCGCGCTGCCGCGTGTACTCGCGCATGATCGCGTCGTAGGAGACGACGTCCGCGCCCCCGACGTCGAAGCGGCGGCCCTCCCCGTGGGGAAGGTCGAGCACTGCCACGAGGTAGGCCACTAGGTCGGCGAGAGCGATGGGTTGGGTCGGCGTGCGGACCCACGACGGGCAGAGCATCGCCGGGAGGCGCTCGACGAGGGCCCGGATCAGCTCGAAGGACAGACTGCCCGGTCCGAGCACGATGCCGCTCCGGAGCTCGATGACCGGCACGCCGGATTCGCGCAGCACCTCGCCCGTCTCGTGCCGGCTGCGGAGGTGTCGCGACAGGCCGGCCGCCGCGCCGAGCCCGCCGACGTAGACGATGCGGCGGACGCCGGCCGCGCGCGCCGCCGCCCCGAAGTGCCGCGCCGCCGCGCGGTCCCGGACCGCGAAGTCGGCGCTGCCGCCCATCGAGTGGACGAGGTAGTAGGCGGTGTCGATGCCGGCGCACGGGGCTCCGAGCGACGCCGGGTCGAGGCAGTCGCCGCGCGCCACCTCGGTGCGCGGTCCGACGCGCGCGGCGAGCGCGGCGGGGCGGCGCGTCATGCAGCGGACGGCCTCGCCGCGCGCCTCGAGCGCCTGGAGCAGCCGGCCGCCGATGCAGCCGCTCGCACCCGTCAGCAGGATCGCCGGTCGATCCTCCGCCGGCCTCATCGGCCCGGATCCGGCGACACCGCCCCCGCCCGATCGAGCGCCGCGACCTCGAAGAACCACTCCCCGCGCCGGCCCATGCCTGTAGTATGCGTAGGCAGAGGTCCGCGGCGCCAGCGGCGGGCGGCTCCACTTCCCGATGCTCCGCTATCTCGAGAGTCTGCGGTCCTGGCAGCTCCTCCTCCTGGCGGGCGCGCTGCTCTTCGCGGACCTGCTGATCCCGGACCCCATCCCGTTCCTCGACGAGTTGCTCCTCGGGGTGCTGACCTACACGCTGGCGCGCTGGAAGAAGCCGCCGCCGTAGGAGTCTGCGCCGACCCGCGCCTGCGGTGCTACGATGAACCCTCGCGCGGAGACGCCCGTGCCCGACGACGCTTCCGAGACCACGTATCGCTGGAGCCGCGAAGCCTACGACCGGGCGGTCGAGGCCGGTGTCTTCGGTCCCGACGACCACCTCGAGCTGATAGAGGGACACCTGCTCGCCATGACCCCGCAGGGCAGCCGGCACGCGGCGATCGTCAACCAGGCGGGGGACGTGCTGCGCGAGGCCTTCGGAGCCGGCTACAGCATCCGCACGCAGAGTCCCTTGGCGGTCGGCGACGACTCGGAGCCGGAGCCGGACCTCGCGGTCGTCCGCGGCCGGGCGCTCGACTACCTCCACGCCCACCCGACGAAGGCGCTCCTCGTGGTGGAGGTGTCCGACGAGTCGCTCCGCCGCGACCGCACCCTCAAGCAGCGCCTCTACGGGGGCCACGGCATCCCGGAGTACTGGGTCCTGGCTCTCCCGCACGGGTGCCTCGAGGTGTACCGAGACCCGGCCGCGAGCGGGTATCGGAGCGTGGCGACGCTGCGCGCCGGAGACCGCATCGCGCCCCTCGCGTGTCCCGGGGCGGTGATTGCCGTCGCCGACCTCCTTCCGTAGGATTCGTTCCCGCGTAGCCCGACGGAGGCCAGCATGAGCACAGCGATGGGATGGCGGACGGGTTCCTGGCTTCGGGCCGCAGCCCTCGCGCTGGCGGCGGCCGCACGGTCCCCGGCGCCGGCCGTGCTACTGGCGGCGCTCCTGCTCGGCGGCCCGGCCGTCGGCGTCGCAGCCGCGCAGGACCGGGACTTCGAGCCGGTCACCGACGCGATGCTCGCCGACCCGGATCCCGCCGACTGGATCAACTGGCGGCGGACGCTCGACGGTTGGGGCTACAGCCCGCTCGACCGGATCGACCGCGACAACGTGCACCAGCTCGGCCTAGTCTGGTCCTGGACGATGACGACCGGGCTGGCGCAGCCGACGCCGATCGTCTACGACGGCGTCATGTACCTTCCCGGCCCGCTCAACGTGGTGCAGGCGCTCGACGCCGTCACCGGCGACATCCTCTGGCAGTACCGCAAGCGGTTCGAGCGCTCCCCGGACGACTCGTTCCGGGCGCGCACGCGTTCGATCGCCATCTACCACGACAAGATCTACCTGAACACCAACGACGCCCACATCGTCGCCCTCGACGCCCGCACCGGCGACGTGGTCTGGGATCACGTGGTGGCCGACAACGCGCTCGGCTACCGCTACACGAGCGGGCCGATCGTCGTGAACGGGAAGATCGTCGCCGGCATGACGGGCTGCGAGCGCTACAAGGACGGCACCTGCTTCATCTCCGCCCATGACCCGCAGACGGGGGCGGAGCTCTGGCGCACGTCGACCATCGCCCAGCCGGGGGAGCCCGGCGGCGACACCTGGGGCGACCTGCCCGCGACGTTCCGGGCCGGCGGCGACGCCTGGATTCCCGGCAGCTACGACCCGGCGACAAACCGGACCTACTGGTCGACCTCGCAGGCCAAGCCGTGGGCGCGCCTGTCGCGCGGCACCGACGGCGACGCCCTCTACACGAACAGCGTCCTCGCCCTCGAACCCGAGACCGGCGCGATCGATTGGTATTACCAGTTCGTGCCGGGCGAAACGCACGACCTGGACGACGTGTTCGAGAGCGTGCTCATCGACCACCGGGGCCGGCAGTCGCTGTTCAAGATGGGCAAGCTCGGCATTCTCTGGGAGCTCGACCGGAAGACGGGCGCCTTCGTCGCCGCCCACGATCTCGGCTACCAGACGCTCGTCGACGTCGACCAGGAGACCGGCGAGACCACCTATCGGCCCGAGATGATCCCGAAGCCGGGGGAGGAGCTCGAGTTCTGCCCCGACTTCCAGGGCATCCGCAACTGGCGCGCGTCGGCCTATCACCCCGCCACGGCGATGCTCTACATCCCGATCCACCCGACCTGCGTCAAGGGGACGTTCAATCCGGTGGCCCGCGAGCCGCACCCGACGGGCGACCTGTACTACTACGGCAACCCGCGGTGGACGGGGTGGCAGTCGGCGGGACGGCTGCCGCATCCGAAGAGCCCCGACCACGACGGCCACCTCGTCGCGATGGACATCGAGACCGGCGAGGTGCGCTGGCGGCACTCGATGCGCACCCGCTCGCTGGCCGCAGCGCTGACCACTGCCGGGGGTCTGGTGGTGACCGCCGACGGCGACCGCTACCTCTACATCCTGGACGTGGCGACCGGGGACGAACTGTTCCGCACGCGGATGCCGTCGCCCGTGCAGGGCTTCCCCATCACCTACGCCGTCGACGGCCGGCAGTACCTTGCCGCGCCGGTCGGCGGTGGTCGCGCGCCGGGCGCCCCGAACGCGATCTACGTGTTCGGCCTGCCGGAGCCGCGACCGCGGTAGGGATATCGCGCTGGCATCGGGGAATGCCGCTTCCGCCGGTCCGAATCGAGCCGCGATGGGTCAGCCGCCACGAGTACCATGGCGCGGGTTTCCGGACGCGATGCTGCTGGCGAGCGAGACGCGAACGAAGCGGCACCCCGAGTACGCCGCCGCGAAGTCGGGCGATGCCGCCGCAGCGGTGCGTCTGGTCGATGCGCTGGTTGAAGGCAGAGGCGTCGCCTTCGGTGGCGACATCGTCCCGGCGCGGGACTACGTGCTGGCTGACGACTTCATCGAGCAGGGGGGCACCCTTGCCAATCTGCGCGGCTGGATCGAGATGAGGGGTGGCACCGTCGTCGCCGCGGTCAACTTGACGGGCAAGACGTATTCGGCCAGATTGAGTCCCTCACAGGAGCGACTGGATGCACTCAGGGAGAAGCACGGACCGGTCCTCGAGCACTGGTGGCACGAGCAATTCGGTCACACCTTCGACTGCCTTACTCACTCGGAGGCTCGGTACCTCGCCCGTTCCCCGGACGTTGACACGATCCGAGATCGAATTGCTGCGGCGAAGCAAGAAGGAGATGGTCCGGGTTGCTCGTGACGTGCTGGCGATCCAGGCCGCCGCTGGTGGACGGCCGTGGTGAACGTGGCCAGAGCCCGCCTTTCCGGCAGTGTACGACGGGCCCGGCGGCGCTGACCCATCATCGAAAGCCGTGACGAACGCCTGGCTCCCTGGCTTCGTGCGGGACGAAGTGCCGGAAGCGCCCGGTGTCCTGCCCTCACAGGAACTCCGGGCGCTCGTAGCGCCGGCCGGCGACGGCGTGCTGCCCTCGCAGGGGATCCGGGCGCTCGTTCAGGGCGGCCACGTGCCTTCCGCTCTCCCCATCGACAATCGGCAGATCCAGCCGGCAAGTCTCGACCTGCGGCTCGGGACCGAGGCGCACCGGCTGCAGGCGAGCTTCCTGCCGGGCACACGGTCGCCGGTGGCTGGCAAGCTCAAGGACCTGTCGATGGTGCAGATGGACCTGTCGCAGCCCACGGTGTTCGAGAAGCACTGCGTCTATCTGGTCCGGCTCGTCGAACAGCTTCGGCTGCCGGAGGACCTCGCGGCAAAGGCGAACCCGAAGAGCACGACGGGGCGTCTGGACGTGTTCGCCCGCCTCATCACCGACCACGGCACGGAGTTCGAGCGCGTGCGGGAGGGTTACCACGGACCACTCTATGTCGAGGTGGTGCCCCGCACGTTCTCCGTCATCGTCAACGCCGGACTGAGCCTGTCCCAGCTTCGCTTCATTCGGGGCCGATCATCGCCGTCAAACGAGCAACTCGAGCGACTCCGCGGGCAGGAGGGGTCCGTGTACCTCGACGACACGGAGCCCGGGGCCCCGGTGCCTCGGAGGAATCTGTCGGTCAGCCTGCGCGGGGAACGAAGGACCGCCGTCGTCGCCTACCGTGGCCGCAGGGATGCGCCGCTCGTCGACCTGCGCAAGATCGGCCACTATGATCCCCGACGGTTCTGGGATCTCATCCGCTGCTGCCCCGACGAGCGGCTCATCCTGAACCCAGGCGACTTCTACATTCTCGGCTCGTGCGAGCCGGTGCGCGTGACTCCGGAGTTCGCGGCCGAGATGGTGCCCTTCGACCCCTCGGTCGGGGAGTTCCGGATCCACTACGCAGGCTTCTTCGATCCTGGATTCGGCTACGGGGATGGCGACGGCATCGGCACGCAGGCGGTGATGGAAGTCCGGGCGCACGAAGTTCCCTTTGTCATCGAGCACGGACAGATGGTGGGGCGACTGGACTACGAGCCGATGCTCGCTGTTCCCGACCGGATCTACGGTGCCAAGATCGGTTCCTCTTACCAGTACCAAACGCTCGCGCTCAGCAAGCAGTTCCGCCGTGACGTGCCCGCGGCTCAGACCCGGAAGTCCGTGCCGTAACACTCCGCGCCGCAGGAGTTCGCGCAACCGCAGACCCCCGATGCGCCCGTCGGACGCGCGAGGCGTGCCGTGCCTGGGCGCGCACTTCGCCCGCTCCGGGCGGGGCCGTGAGCCGGATCCCGGCTCGCCTGCGCACTCCACCGTAGCCCGAGGCGACACGGCGCCGCTGCCGGCGGCCTCGACCTCGGGCCGGGAGACGACATGCGCAACGTAGACGAGAGCCGGGCGCGGCCCGCGGAGCCGCGCCGGCTGACCCGGCGGTGGTGCATCTTCAATGCGGTGGGCGCGATGGGCGCAGCCGTGCAGTTGCTGGCGCTGGCCGCCCTGACCCGCTTGCTCGGCGTCGATGGCCCGATCGCGACGGCGCTCGCGGTGGAGGCGGCGATCCTCCACAACTTCCTCTGGCACGAGCGCTGGACGTGGGGGGAGCGAGTCGCCGACCCCGGCGGGTGGTGGCTCCGGCTGGCGCGGTTCAACCTGGTGGCGGGCGCGGTGTCGATCACCGCCAACGTGGGGCTCACGACTGCCTACGCGGCGACGCTGGGCATCGACTACCTGCTCGCCAATGTGCTGGCCATCGGGTCGTGCTCGATCCTGACGTTTCTCGCCAGCGATCGCCTGGTGTTCCGGCCGCTGGCCGGGAGCCTGGTCGAGGGAGCGGTACAATGTGACGTGCGGAGGGCGCTGGACCGGAGTCCGGTGGCGTGGCTTGCACGCCGGAGGCGCGAGATGAAGGACGACGCACGGCCCCCGGCGATCCCGCTCGACCCCGCAATCCCCGCGGACGGATCCCGCCGAACGGCACGCCGGCCCGCGCTGGCCGTCATCCTGCTGGTGGCGCTCGCGGCAGCCGGCGCCGCCGCGGCCGAGCTGAAGGACGAGACGGTCGCCGCGTGGAACCGGTACATCGAGGCGACCGAGCAGCGCATCGCGGAGGAGCTGGCCGACGGCGACCGGTTCCTCGTGCTCGACTTCGGCGAGGACCCGGCCGTGGCGCGCGAGCGCCTGCTGGCCGGCGAGGTGCGCGTCGAGAAGATGGAGACCCGCGCCGCGGACGGCAAGCGCATCCGCGTGCCCAAGGGCACGATCCATCACTGGCGCGGGAGCGTGCTGATCCCCGACGTCGCTCTCGAAGACGTCCTCCACGGTCTGATCGTGGCGATCGATCCGGCCGACCTGCAGGACGACGTGGTGGAGTCCCGCGTGATCGAGCGCGACGGCGATCGGCTGCACCTCTTCCTCCGGATACGGCGGCGCCAGCTCGTGACGGCCGACTACAACACCGAGCACCAGGCCGTGTACACGCGCCACGGCCCGGATTCCGCGTCGAGCCGCACCACCGCGCTACGCATCGCGGAGCTGGAGGATGCCGGCTCGCCGAACGAGCGCGAGAAGCCGATCGGGCGCGACCGCGGGTTCCTGTGGCGACTCAACACCTACTGGCGCTATCAGCAGGTCGCGGAGGGCGTCGTCGCGGAATGCGAGTCGGTCACCCTCAGCCGCGGCATCCCGCGGCTGCTGGGCTGGATGGTGCGGCCGCTCGTCAACCGGACCGCGCGCGAGGTGCTGACCCAGACCCTGTCGTCGCTCTCGACCGTGCTGGCCGAGGCCGGCCCGCTCGACGGCGCCCCGCCCAGGCCCGGCCGCGCGACCGGGCCCTGACCGGCGCCCGCCGCCGCGAGCCGGCGGGTCGCGGCGAAGATCGCCAGCCGGATTCCGCACCGTGGCGCGCCGCGAAGACCATCGAGGCTTCCAGGAGGGTGGCCGCGACGTTCGGCGCGCGGCCGCCTGCGAGATCGCCTCGCTGCACGAGCGCCGCTCCGGTTCGTCCTGGAGAATCGCGAGGAACGCCGACGTGTCGATGACCATCAGCGGGGCAGGCCGTCCTCGTCGTACCCGAGGATCTCGTCCGCCGGCCGCGCATCCCGCACCGGGAGTCGTGCGCAACGGCGCCCGATGTCGTCGAGGTCGTCGGCCAGCGACCGGCGTTTGGAGGCCCCCGATCTGCCCTGCTCGGCGGCGGGCGGCGCCCCCGCGCGTTGCGGCTCGGAGGAATTCCGCACGCGGCGGGTCAGTCGGAGGGGAACGCGGCCCGCGTCGTCGCCGGCTCCATCACGCGGGCGCTCAGGACTCCGGTGATTGCCAGGCCGATGAAGAACGCCGCCCAGCCGTTGTGCTCGGGCGCGATGACCGCCGCCGTCGTCAGGAGCAGGACCGCGAACGTGGTATCGGTAAGGCGCTTCCAGGAGGCCGATCGGCGACGCTGCTCGGCGAGTTGCTGCGGGTAGACTCGCGACGTGAACCAGAGGTGCAACCGGAGATTCGCGGCCGCCCCGACGACGGTTACCGCCGCGATGAAGGCGAAGAGCCCCCAGCCGTCCGGCATCCATTCGCGCACGCGCCAGATCGGGAAGAGCGTCAGCCCGTAGACCAGGCTGATGGCGACCTGGTGGAACTGCCACCAGTGGAGGGGCGTCCAGGCCGGGCGTTCGCCTGCGCCCGCGGGAGTGGGCCTCTCCTCGACGGCCGACGGCGGCGGAACCGCGGCTGCCTCGCGCTGGACCGATGCCGCCGGCGGAGCGCCGCCGCCCGCCGGAGCGCCTCCCGGCGGAGCGCCGCCTCCCGCCGGAGCGCCGCCCGTCGCAGGGCCGCCGCCCGCTCGAGCGCCTGAGACCATCGAAGCACCTGCAGGCGCTGAACGGCCCGTCACGGCCGCATCGGTTGCGCCCACCGCCTCGGCGCCTCGACCCCGCGGCATCTTCGGTGCCGCAGCGTTCGCGGCGCGGGTGGCCCCAGCCTCTCCGGCAGCCGCCTCTTCGGCCGCCGCGTCGAGGGCGGCCACCAGCGCGTCGGTCGTGCGGTAGCGGTCGCGCGGCGCCTCGGCGAGGCAACGGGTGATGATCCGGGCGAAGGCCGGGGGACACGGTGCGCGGGCCGGGTCGCCGCCCGGCACGTCGCCGACCAGGACGCGCGCCGCCGTCAACGTGTCGCCGGCTCCGTCCGACGGATGGCGGCCGGTGACGAGCTCCCACAGCAGTACGCCGAACGCGTACTGGTCGGCGCGCGCGTCGACCGGATCCCCGCGCAGCAGCTCCGGTGCGATGTAGCCGGGCGTGCCCGGCAGGCCGCCCGTCCGGGTCAGGCGCTCGTCGCCCTGCTCGAAGCGCGCGAGCCCGAAGTCGACCACCTTGATCGCCCCGCCCGGCGTGTGCATCACGTTCTCCGGCTTCAGGTCGCGGTGGACGACGCCGGCCGCGTGGGCCGCGGCGAGGGCGCGCGCGACGTCACCGGCGATCGCCAGCACCCGGGGGACGGGCATCGGGCCGGGCTCGGCCGCTATCGTCGCGCGCAGGGTGCGGCCGGGGACGTACTCGTGCACGAGGTAGACGTGGCCCTCGACCTCCTCGAGCGCGAAGACGGTCGCGATGCCGGGATGCGAGAGCGCCGCGGCCGCCATCGCCTCCCGGCGCAGCCGGGCCCGCAGCCGGTCGTCGTTCGTGAACTCGGGCGGGAGGGCCTTGATGGCGACGGGGCGCTCGAGGCGCGTGTCGAAGCCGCGGTAGACGATGCCCATGCCGCCCCGTCCGAGGAGGCCGGTCACCTCGTAGGGGCCGAGCCGCCGGCCGATCAGAGGGTCGTTCTCCCCGCTCGGGAGGAGTTCGGGGTCGGCTTCGACGGCCGGCCGGTCGACGACGCTCGGCTCGTCGTGGGCGCCGAGGAGCTCCAGCACCTCGTCGCGGAGCGAGTCGTCCCCCTCGCACTCCGTCCGGAGGAATGCCCGCCGGTCACGCGCGTCGTGCGACAGCGCGGCGTGGAAGAGCTCGTTGATGCGCCGCCAGCGCTCAGGTTCCATCGGTGTCGCGGGCGATCTCGCGCTGGAGCCAGGCCCGGGCCACGGCCCAGTGGCGCTTGACGGTGGCCGGGGAGACGCCTAGTGCCTCGGCGCATTCGTCGATGGTCAACCCGCCGAAGTAGCGCAGCTCCACCAGCCGGCCCTGCACGGCGTCGAGGGCGGCCAGCCGGGTCAGGGCTGCGTCCACCGCGAGCACGTCGACCTCCGGACCGGTGCCGGCCGCGACCCCCTCGTCGAGCGTGACCCGCACGAAGTCGGCCCCCCGCTTCTGCGCGTTGCGCGCGCGCGCCGCCTCGATCAGGATCTGCCGCATCGCCCGCGCCGCGATCCCGATCACCTGGGCCCGGGTCTGCCAGTCCTGTCCGCGGTCCTTCCGCAGCCGCAGGTAGACCTCGTTGACGAGCGCCGTCGGCTGCAGCGTGTGGCCGGGCCGCTCGCGGGCGAGGTAGCCGCGCGCGATCCGGCGCAGCTCGTCGTAGACGACCGGCATCAGCGCGGCCAGAGCGGCGTCGTCGGGAGGGCTCGATCGCGCACCGGTCGTCATCGGCGGCTGCGATCTTACTATCGGCACCCGGCTCCCCGGTCGCGCGGACCACCACCGCGGGTCGGAATGCAGCGCGCCGGCACGGCGCTTGGCCGGACAGCTCGCGTTCGCCCCTATCGCATCGACCGCGGTTCGGGACGCCGCGCTCGCCGCCACGCGGGCCGACAGGGCCGCCGGCGACGGTCGGAGGCGGGGCGGTCGCCGTTCAGGACGCGGAGATGGGGAGGTCGAGCGCGTCGAGCACATCCCCCCACGAGACCAGCTTGAAGTTCTGATTGGCCTCGGCGGCGTCGGGCGCCCGGTTGCGGCCGTCCTGCACCACGAGCAGCCCCCGCGGATAGCGCGGCCCGAGGGGCGCCGACACGACCTGGAGCCCGTCCGTGTCCTCCGCGCCGTCGATCGCTCCCCCGCCGGCCGGTCCGCCGCCGGTCACGCCGCCGCCGGCTGCGCCGGCGCTGCCGCCCACGCGGAAGGTCCCCCGGTAGGCATGCGGCGGCGCGCGGTCGTAGACGACGTAGGTGTTGTTGCCCTGGCTCGACGCCACCAGGTAGCCGTCCTGCCGACCGCCGCCGGGCGGGGCGTAGATCGACAGTCCCTCGACCGACGCCGAGAGATGGCCGCCCTCCGGCTCGCCTGCGCCGACCCGGTCGACGGCGAACCGCTCCGTGGTCGACGCGTCCGGCGCGGCCTCGTAACGCCAGACGCCGACCTCTTCCTCGCCGATGAACAGCCAGCCGTTGGCGTCGTCGGCGACGCAGCCCTCCGTCTGGCTGCCGACCTCCCAGGATCGGACCCGGGTGCCGATGAGCCCCGAGCCGTCGCCGTCGTTGTCGAGGTGCCACTGCTCCACGGCGCCGTCGAGGTCGTTGGCGAAGACGTACAACTCGCCGTCCGCGGCGGGCCGGTACAGGCAGAGGCCGTAGGGCTCCGCGTCGAAGTCCGGCCGGATCGGGGTGTCGAGCAGCGGGGTCAGGCCCCCGGTCTCGGGATCGAGGGCCAGGACGTCGATCGTCTCGGTGGTGCGGTTGGTCGCCGCGACGACGATCGTCTGGCGTCCGCCGACGTCGACGCCGTCACGCAGGTCGACGTTGTTGACGCGCCCCACGTCGCTCGTCGAGACGACGGCGCCGTCGAGCCCGTAGACGACGAAGCCGCGTACCTTGTTGGTGGCGACTATCAGGCTCGCTTCCGGGTCCGCCTCGTTGACCCAGATCGCCGGGTCGTCGGCGGCGTCGCATGCGTCGGCGACGGGCGCGGTCTCCGCCACCGCGGCGACGGTTCGCGTGTCGGCCGGCTGCGGCCCCGGCTCGCTGGCCAGCAGGTCCGTGAGCGCGCAGCGGATCACCTGCTCCGGGCTGCACCCGGCCAGGGTCGGGGCGCCCAACGCCACCGCCGCCGCGAGCATCCGCATCTTCATGCGCTTCTCCTCCCGTGCGGTTCGTCGATCACGGGCTTCTACGGCGGGGTTCGGCGCGGAGTTCCCGCCCGCAGGCGGCCCGCCCGATGCGAACCGTTCGACGGCGGATGAGTCGGTTCGAATCGCTCCGCCCGTGGCTCGCTCGCGCGCGCGGGCCGTGCTTCGGCCTTGCGCGGCACCTCGGCCGGGTCCATGATGAGCCGAACGCGAACGGATCGGCAACGAGCGCCCCGACGAGGTAGAGATGCACCATCGAGCTCTGGCGGCCATGGCCCTGGCGGCGGCGATCGCGGCGCTCGGGTTGGCGCCGGTCGCCGCGCATGCCCAGTCGGCGGAGGCGGAGCCCCCGGCGCCGCCCCGGACCGCGTGGGGCGATCCGGACCTGCAGGGCATCTGGAACAACGCCACGCTGACGCCGTTCCAGCGGCCGGAGGCCCTCGGCGAGCAGGAGTTCCTGACCGAGGAGGAGGCGGCCGCCGCCGAGCAGCGCTCCGCACAGCGCAACGTCGACCTGTGGGAGGCGCCCGCGCGCCGGACCGAGGCGGGCGGCAACGTCGGCGCCTACAACAACTTCTGGATGGAGCGCGGCACGACGGTGGTGCCGACGCGACGCACGTCGATGATCATCGACCCGCCGAACGGCCGACTGCCGGAGGTCACTCCGGAGGTCGCGGCGTGGCTGGCCTCGCCGGAGGCGGACCATCGGTGGGCGGTGCGACGGGGGAACGCGCCGGCCGACAGCTACGAGCAACTCGATCTGGGGGACCGCTGCATCTGGTACCGCGGCATCCCGTCCTTCCCGACCGGCTACAACAACAACTACCACATCCTGCAGAATCCGGACTTCGTGGTCATCCTGCAGGAGCACATCCACGACGTGCGCTACATCCCGCTCGACGGGCGCCCGCACATTCCCGAGGCCATCCGGCAGTACGGAGGCGACTCGCGCGGACGCTGGGAAGGGGAGACGCTCGTCGTCGAGACCACCGGCTTCAACGACCAGGCGTTCATCCGCAACTTCAACAACGTGGAGCTCAGCGAGGAGCTGCACGTCGTGGAGCGCTTCACCCGCCTGGGGCCGGACACGCTCGACTACGAGTTCACGGTCACCGATCCCAGGACCTGGACGCGCCCCTGGACGGGCTCGCTCCCGATGGCGCGCATCGAGGGGCCGATGTTCGAGTACGCCTGCCACGAGGGCAACTACGGACTGACGAACATCCTGGCCGGAAGCCGCGCCGAGGAGGCGGCGGCCGAGGGCAACGACTCGAAGTGAGTCCACCGCCGGGCGCGGCCGGACTCAGGAGGCGGCGCCCGGCGTCGATGCCGCGGTCCCTCGTTCGCCAGTCAAGAGCTTCACGAATCCGTCCGGGTCGTCGGGCGACATCACCAGCACCTCCCCGTCCGCTCGACCCGGGAACCGAAGCACCACGGTACGGGAGTGATCCGTGACGAACGCGCGGTACGACCCGAGCCGGGCGTTTCGGAATCTGCCCGTATAGGAGAACAGCCCGCCGTTCCCGAGCTCGCGCGCGGACCGCCGCATGACGTACGGCGAGACGATCGCGGATTCGAGACCCGGGCATCGACCGGCAGCGACCACCCGAGGCGATGAACGAGAATCGAATCCTCGCTCACGGTGTAGCCGCGGACGGCAAACCGCGCTGCGAATCCGAGAACGGACAGCGGAAGGCCGACCCCCATTAGCAGCGCCAGCAGCCGCTCCCACGGTCGCAACTCGGAACCGAGAGCGGCCAGGACGAGGGTGGCGACACAGATTGCCAGCAGCAGGAGCGCCTGCACGCTCGTCGAGAGCCGGAGGGCGGGGCTCCACGGGGCTCGGAAGGTGGTCGCACTCACAGGGTAGTCCCGTTGACTGCTCCGACGTTGCAGGGGCACCGCCCTATATGTCGTTCCGCGACTGGAGTACGAATAAAGGACCACGACGGCGGCCCAGCCCACCAGCAACCCGCCGAACACCGGCCACCCGGAACCCACATCGGTGACATCGAGTGCGATCAGCGCCCCTCCCACGACGAGCGTCGGCAGCACTGCGAAGCGATGGGTGCGCACCCAGCAGCGGTCACTCCGCATCGCCCAAGGGGTCCGGAATCCGATTAGCGGGTTGGGCTCGAGCGATCGCAACAGCGGGCTGACTCCGACCAGGATGAGTCCGATCACGGCGCCCGGATGCGGCCGTGAAGTGCGGAACGCGATCAGCATGTCCACGTAGACGATCAGTAGCGTGAGCGCCAGCAGCGTTCTTGCCCAGGTCCAGTACCGGTCCACGCCGCCTTCGCCATCGTCGCGGGTCCCGCCCGCCGACTGACCTTCACCGAGGGTCGTGATGCGATCCGACGAACCGAACGCGGGGGCGATCCGAAGGACCAGGTACAGAACCAGTGCGAACACCGGCAGGAACAGCAGCGCGAACGACTTCGGCCCCAGGGAGTCGGGTGTCGCCTCCGCCGACGACCAGTGGATGGGCACCTCCTCGGGCAGCAACGGCCAGTTCGCAGCCGCCAGCGCGAGCATCAGGGCCAGGACCCACTGCGCCGACCGTTCATTGCCGAGGAACTTCTGCAACCCTGAAGCCTCCTCTCCTCCCAGCTTGGCTAACCCAAGTTTAACAGGGGTGAAATGAGGTCGTTTGGAATCAACGATTTACGGGGGCAGAACGGTTCGAGTGGCACTACAAACGTGCGTGAACCGGGAGGTTCGGGTCGTTCAGACGAGGGTCTTGCGGACGCCGGCGGGGTTGGGGTCGACGCCGAGAACGTCGTAGATGGCGCGCTGCTCGGGTTCGGGCTGTGTGGCGGTGCGCACGTGGAGGGTGCGTCCGTCGGGCCGGCGGAAGGTGGTGGTGACGCGCTGCTGGCCGTCGAGGACGTGGCGTAGCGACGTCCAACTGGCCTGCTCGCGATGCTCGCGCAGGCGGGTGCGGATGACCTGGACGAGCTGGTAGGCGATGACGGTGAGGAACAGATGGCCGTCGGCTCGCCGCGGCTTGCGGTGATAGATGGGACGCAGGCCGAGCTCGGACTTGAGGGAGCGGAAGACGGCTTCGACGTCGGTGAGGGTGGTGTAGGTGCGCCAGAGGGTCTCTTCGTCCCAGTCGGTCTCGCTGCTGCGCAGGCAGTAGACGCCGGGATGGGTGGCCATCGAGCCGTCCTTGGGGCGCCGGGTCCAGGTGACGGCGGCGGCCCGCTCGCCGGTCTCGTCGGCGGTGACGTCGATCTGGTAGTGGCCGGCGGCGCGGGAGTGCTTGGTCTTCAAGCGGCCGATGCGCTGCCAGACCTGGGCGATGCGCTTGTGGGCGCGGGGGCGGGCGAGCCCGTCGTTGAGCTTCGTGAGGGCGTCCTCGAAGCGGGCGGCGGCGCGCTCGACGATGCCGCGCTCCTTCGCGGCCCGCTGCTCGGAGTAGCAGTAGAGGCGGACCTCGTCGGGGTCGTCGGAGACGACCTTGTGCAACTGCACGGTCTGGTTGGACTGCGTCCGCAGGGACACGGCGGCGGTGGCGTCGAACTGGCGGTGGCGTTCGCGGCTGACGACGAGATAGCGGTAGCCGTTGTCGCGCAGCCAGGCGATGCAGCCTTCGGTGGCGACGCCGCGGTCCATGACCACGAGGGCGCCGGATGGCGCTTGGAGTGCTTCGAGCATGCCGGCCAGGGTGCGGTGTTCCCGAACGTTGCCGTCGAAGACCTGCGAGCGGCGGACGAAGCCGCTGGCGTCGAGCATCAGGCCGAGGGTGAGCAGCGGGCAGTCGCTGCGCTTCTCCTTCGAGTGGCCGCGCCGGGCCTGCGGTTGGTCGCTCGCCTCGCCTTCGAAGTAGGTGTTGGTCAGGTCGTAGAGGGTGACGGTCGGCTGCAGGTCGAACAGGCCCATCGCCCGGTCGAACAGGTGCGCCTCGATGGCCTCGCGGTGCTTTACCAACGCGTCCGAGGCGCGGTAGAGCTGCATGGCGCTGACGGTCTCGAAGTCGACGCCGAGCAACTCGCCGAGGCCGCTGCGCTGCTGCAGCCAACGGTGGGTCTCGCGCTCGGATGCCGGGTGGGCCAGGCGCCCGACGATGGCGCCGGCCGCCGCCGCGCGCAACGCGCCGTTGACGCCCAACTGTGCCAGCAAGGCCGGCAGCCCCACCTGCTCGAGGGCCCACAGGCCGACCTGCTCGACCCCGATGCTGCGGGGCCGGACCACGCGCAACGAGTCGATGTCGACGGCCTGGATGTCCGCCGTTGCGGCGTCCGGCCCGCCGGCGTCGGCACCGCGGGCGACCAACTGGGCGGCGATCCGCTGGGCTTCCTGGTCCACGGCGGGCGGGCAATCGGGCACCAGCGGCGCCTGTCCGGCCAGGACCTCGGCGACGCGGGTGCACAGGCGGGGCCAGTGGGGCGCGGGGATGTCGAAGTGGCGTCCGAGGTTGAGGAGGGTGCGCTGGCGCACGGAGTTGCCGAGGCGTTCGGACTGCACGAGGCGGTGGGAGAAGTAAGGGACGCCGTCGGCGGTTCGTCGGGTCTGGGTGCGCCGTACGAACATGGAGCCAGGATAGCGGGCGGCCCGGTCCGAATCAAGCTTCCTGTTACGATTATGGCACTACATTCAGAGTCTCCAGACCCCGATCCTTTAGAATCAATAAGTTACCGTCCCCGACAGGCGCGGATCCTGCGGATTTCGACAGAAATGTCGGCGATCTTGGTAAACTTGGGCTAAGCTAGGAGTCTGCACCGCAGAACGTGCCATCGAGCGGTTCGTGCCAGCGCAGACTCCCAACGCGCCCGTGAGGGCGCGCTAGCGCCGCCAAACCCGTCGCAGGTTCCGTGTTCGGCCCCAGCCCCCACCGCCCCAGGAGCTTGCGCCGCGGAACTCACTCCGTTGCGTTCTGCGGCGCAAGCTCCCAGCCGTCGCTGGCGGTGAGGCCCGGAACGCCCACGTCCAGCCCGAACGCCGAGAGTGCTACGAGTATCTGACCCAACACGTACTTCGTCGCGACTTCTCCGGCGAGGACTATCACCACGAAGACCGTCACCGTGCGCACCCCTCGCTGGTTGCAGCAGAGCGAGAAGGCCTTCCACATGAGCCAGACCATCCAGATCACGCAGGCAGTAATGAGGAATCCTGCGACCACCGGCTCCCACCCCTGGGGCAGCGGAAGGCGGCCCTGCGTCACGGCGGCCACCGCTTCTTCGTGAGCGTTGCGCACTCCGGGCGGAAGACAGACGAGTGCGGACAGAAGCAACGGAAACCGGGCGAGCGCCTGCGTGCCGGCGATGTCGACGAGCCGGACGGCCCGCGCGGCGATCATGAGCGAGACGGGCCAGACGAGCAGGGTGAACACGGACCAGTTCACCAGGCCCTCGACGACGGGGACCCAGAGCGGAACCGCGAATCCTGGATGGAAGTCGAGCAGACCGTCGAGATGCACGCCGGCCATCGCGGCTACGACGCCGGTCGCGACGACGATGGTCAGGCCGAGTCCCAGAGCCGGGGCCCCCGCGAGGCGGACGAACGGATTGAACAGCCACTGGGCGACCGACATATCCCCTTGAAACGGCGGGCTACCCGTCATCGCCTGGGGCATCGGCGTCCTCTCCCGCAACCGCCGGAATGGCGTCCCTCTCGTGTGATGCGATGATCGCGCCAAGGCGCTCGATCAGGCCGTCGAGGCGGTTCCGGACGGTCGGATACGACACGCCGTAGAGCCTCGCCATCTCTTTCAGGCTCCCGCTGCGCAGGACGAACGCGAGGACGAACTGTTGATCCTCACCGCCAAGCCGGCACATCGGTGGCAGCGGAAAGTCGCCGCGCACCGACGTCGTGCAGTCGGGACACGCAAGCTCCACCACGTGCAGATCACCGCTGCAACTCGGGCACCGCACGGGCAGGCGACTTCGACGAGGCATCCGCAACTCTATCAGGACACTCACAACACTTCAAGGACGATGAAACAAAAAGAAACTATCGACGAAACTATATGTAATGCTCGTTCTCTCGTGTGATTGTCGGAAGGCCGCTTGACGTATCGATGAGTGTGCGCCGGTACTCTCCGACGCTCCGGCGTCCGGGGCATCGACCGGCCTCGCCCAGGCGTCGTCAGGCCGGCGGCAGGACGAGGGTGAGATCGGTCCGGCGGAAGTCGTCACCCTTGCAGAGCAGCGGTTCGCCGAGCCGACGGGCGAGCGCGTAGGCGAAGCAGTCGCCGTAGTTGAGCGCCGCCGGGTGCCGCCCCTTGCCGAACTGGGCGAACGCCCGGCGCGCGATCCTTGACTGCGCAAGGTCGACCGCCACCACGTCGATGTCCGCGGACTCGATGAGCATGTCGAAAGACTGCACGCCGTCCGCGCCGTGGCGCGCCTCGAGGACCATCGAGGTCTCCAGAAACGTGGCCGCCGACGTCCGGCGCACAGCTGCCTGTGCAATCGCTTGGCTGCACGAGCGCCGTTCCGGTTCGTCCTGGAGAATCGCGAGGAACGCCGATGTGTCGATGACCATCAGTGGGGCAGTCCGTCCCGGTCGTACCCGAGGATCGCGTCCGCCGGGCGTGCATCCCGCGCCGGGAGCCGTGCGCAGCGGCGCCCGATGTCGTCGAGCTCGTCGGCCAGGGACCGCCCGGACCGCTCTCGTCGCAGCCTCTCCAGGTGGCTCCGAATGGCGTCCGTAACCGCCTCGGTCTTCGTTTGTCCCGTCAACCGCGCCAGCTCGGTCGCCAGCCGCTCCGTCTCCGCGTTTCTGATGCTGAGTGCCATGCTGCATGTATAGCACAATCGCTGTACATGTGGACACGCGCACGCGGCGGTCCTGCCGGTGGACGTGTGCCGTGGGGCCTGGGAGTCTGCGCCGCAGCACGGGCGACGCAAGGGTCTCTCGCGCGCAGACTCCCAACGCGACCGCAAGGTCGCGCTAGCGGCCCGTGTGGGCTTGCCGGATCGCCTCGAGGTCGAGCTTCGTCATGCCGAGGGCGGCGTCCATCACCCGTTGGGATCGGACGGGATCGGGATCGTTGATCATCTCCCAGAGAATCGTCGGCGCCACCTGCCACGACACCCCCCAGCGGTCGACCAGCCAGCCGCACGGTTGCGCTTCGCCGCCGGCGCGGAGCCCGTCCCAGAGGCGGTCGACCTCGGCCTGCGTGTCGCAGCCGACGTGGAGGGAGATGCCCGGGCTGAAGGCGAACGCGTGGTCGAAGCTGCTCTCGGTGACCGACACCTCGTAGCCGCCGAGCGAGAACCGGGCCTGCTCGATGCCGCCCGCCGGCTCGGGGGCGCCCTCGCCGAAGCGGCGGATCTCGACGATCCCGGAATCGGGGAACAGGGAGACGTAGCGGTTCACCGCTTCCTCGGCGTGCCCGTGCTGCTCCCCGACGAAGAGCAGGCCCGGCACGATCCGCTGCCGGCCGGGCGCCGCCACCACCTGCCACGAGACGCCGAAGCGGTCCTGGACCCAGCCGAAGCGGCTGGCGAATGGATACTCGCCGAGCGGCATGAGCGCCGTTCCGCCGTCCGCGAGCGGCTCCCACACCGCATCCACCTCCGCCGCCGTCTCGCAGTGCACGAAGAGCGATACGGCAGGCGTGAACGTGAACGACGGCCCGCCGTTGGCGGCCATCATCTCCTGCCCGCAGAGTTTGAAGCTCACCGTGCGTACGCTCCCCGCGGGCTGCGGCTCTCCCTCCCCGCAGCGGGTGACGTGCACGAGCTCGGAGCCGGGAAGGGCGGCGACGTAGAATCGCACCGCCTCCTCGGCCTGATGGTCGAACGTCAGACAGGGCGTGATCGTGGGCATACAGTCGCTCCAGGGCGCGTCGTGCGCGACGCCTTCGCTACAGGGTGGGGATTCCCGGCGGGACGCCATCGGCGACGACTTTTCGCCGCCGGGAATCCGGAACGTAACGCCGGGCTCAGAATACGGCGATCGGGTTCATGGCCGCCCCGGCGCCGTTCGGCACCACGGTCGGCGAAGCCATGAAGAGGAACTCCCAGCGGCCGAGCTCGTCGGCCGTGCGGGCCAGGTCCTCGAGGCCGAGGTTGTCGAACAGGTGCACGCCGAGGGCGACCAGCGTGAAGACGTGGATCGGGATCTGCACGCCCTCGACGGTGCCGCCCTCCTGGGGCACGTCGGAGCCGAGCAGCGCGATGTCGCGCTCCTTGAAGAACGGGATCAGCGAGGGATGATAGCCGCCCTGCCGGCCGACGTCGCGGCCCGTGCGCAGGAACAGGGCGTCGCCGGACGAGATGGTGATGCCCTTCTCCGCCTCCCACGCCTCGATGTCCGCGCGCGTGACCGCCTTGCCCGGCATGTCGATGAGGACGCCGCGCGTCACGAGGCCTTCTCTGGCGTTGATGATGCCCATCTCGGTGCAGCCGTCGTCCGCCGTGGCGATCTCCTCGAAGGTGCGCCCGTTGTAGACCTTGCCTTCGTACGCTACGTGGCACAGCGCATCGAGGTGCGAGAGCAGGAGGCCGTGGTACTCGATCTCGTAGCGCTCCCAGAAGTAGCCGTTCGCGGTGTCGATGTCGAAGACGCTGCGGACGGCGCCCATGAGCACGGGCTTGCGGTTGGCGCTGGCCGCGTCCGGATCGTCGAGCACCTGCATCTCGATCGGCCGGGCCATCGACGCGGTCCGTCCGGTCCGGACGAGCCGCGCCGCCTCGACCCGCTTGGCCGGGGTGATGAGGTTCAGGGCCCCGAGCTGGTCGTCGTCGCCCCAGCGGCCCCAGTTGGAGAGCTCGGTCATCCAGGCGTCGAACTGCGCCTTCGTCACCTCCGGGGGCGGCTCCTGGGCGCTGAGTCCCGCGCCGGCCAGCACCATCGACGTCAGAAACGCCACCAGCCCGCGTGACCTGCCGCTCGCTGCCATGATTCCCTCCTGGTCTCGCCGGCTCCGAGGGTCGCGACCGGGCCGTTCGCCCGTCGCGGGCTCCCCGTCAGGCCCCGGCGCGCAGGATCCTATCACCGGCCCGTCGACGCGCCGCTCTGCGCTCCGACCGCGCGCGGACGCAGCCGCCGGAGCAGGGCGGTGGACGGCTGCGGTGCCGATCCCGTTCACCGCCGCCGTCGCCGCGGCCTGCCTCCTGCCGCCCGTGCGCGCGAACGACCGGTTGGTCTGGTCGATCGCCGGTGCGGCCGCCCTGCTCGCGATCTGGCACGCCGGCCTGTGGGCGGGCGGGCGCCGTCGCGGGCCGTTGCCGGCGGTCGACGTCCGCGTGCGGGCGCAGCACTACGTGCAGGCGTGCGCGCAGGGCGCGGTGCTCGCCTACTGGGGGTACCACTGGCGCGAGGTCTACGACGCGGCGCCGCTGTTGGCGGCCCAGGTGGCCTTCGCCTACGCGTTCGACCTGCTGCTGTCGTGGTCCAGGCGGGGCAGCGTCACCCTGGGCTTCGCGCCGATCCCGGTGGTCTTCAGCATCAATCTGTTCCTCTGGTTCAAGCCGGACTGGTTCGCCCTGCAGTTCCTGCTGATAGCCGGGGCCCTGGCCGGCCGCGAGCTGATCCGCTGGGAGCGCGACGGGCGCCGCGCGCACGTCTTCAATCCGTCGTCGATTGCGCTCGGCGCCGTCTCGGTCGGCCTCCTTGCGACGGGCGGGACCGGCACGACGTGGGGACCGGAGATCGCCGCGACGATGGCCCGCGCCCCGCACATGTATGCGGTCATCGTCCTGGCCAGCCTCCCGGGGCAGGCGCTCTTCGGCGTCGCGACGATGACGATGGCCGCCGCCGTCACGCTGTATGCCCTGGGTCTCGGCTACTTCGCGCTGACCGGGACCTACTGGTTCGTCGACGCCTACATCCCGGTCGCCGTCTTTCTCGGGATGCACCTGCTGATCACGGATCCGTCGACGTCGCCGCGCAGCGAGGCGGGGCGCCTGGCGTTCGGAGCGCTCTACGCGGCGAGCGTCTTCGTGCTGTATGGCCTGCTCGGGGCGGCCGGCGCGCCGGCGTTCTACGACAAGCTGCTGGCCGTGCCGATCTTGAATCTGGCGGTGCGGGGCATCGACCGGCTCGCGCAGGACGCGCGGCTCGCGCACAACTTGCGGCTCGCGCGCGCCCCAGCGCTCGCGCGTGGCGCGGTGCCGCAGTCGGACCTGGCGAGGCTGGCGCCACGTCTCACCGGCCGCGCCCGGCATGTTGCCTGGGCCGCGGTCTGGGTGGCGGTCTTCCTGGGGATGAGCCGCGTGCAGGCGGTCGGCGACACCCATCGCGGCCAGTGGGTCACGTTCTGGCTGGCGGCATGCGCCGACGACCGGCCGCACGGCTGCCGGCACGCCGCGCGGCTCACCGCCGCCTACTGCGATGCGGGTTCCGGCTGGGCGTGCAACGAATACGGCGTCCTGGCCCAGCCGGGCCTGCGACCGGCGCTCGCCGCGGAGCTGTTCGCGCGCGCGTGCAGGCTCGGCTTCCCGCCCGGTTGCGCGAACCTCGACCCGACCGCCGCCGCCACCCCGGAGCGGGCGCCGCCGGCGGACGTCGATCTTCGCATCGTGCTCCGAGGCCGAGCCCATCGCCTGGCGAGCCTGTCGCCGGCCGAGCTCCGGGACGCGGCCTGCGCGCAGGGTTTCCGCGACCGGTGCTAGCATCGACGGCGGCGCGGGACAGACGAGCCCGCTGCGGTCGACACTCAGGCAGTGCCGCCCCGGTGCCTCGCCAACAGCGCGGGGTGCACCGGGCGGTCCGGCAGAAGGGCAGGCCCATGAACCGCCGCTCCGTTCAGACCGCGATCGTCACCAGCCTCGTCGTCAGCCTGGCTGCGCTCGCACCAGGGCAGCCGCGGGCGGACGGCGACGGCCACGGCGAGGAGCGCTTCAACGCGCGGCTCGTCGGCCTGCACGATCTGCAGGGGCGCTCGGCCTACCAGCCGCTCCCGGTCCGGCAGGGGGAGCGCCGCATCCTCTACGTCGGCCACCACGCCGGCGAGGCCCTGAACCCGCTGACCGGCGCTGTCGAGCCGAACGGCACGTCGGTCGTCGACGTCACGGCCGCGGACGCCCCCGTCTATCTGGCCCACATCCCTCCGACGGGCGGGGCGCGGGGCGCGCAGATGGTCCAGGTGTGCGAAGGGGACCAACTGCCGGCCGGCCGGGCGGGGAACTACTACCTGCTGCGGACCAACGGCAACCGCGGCCACGAGCTGTGGGACGTGACCGAGCCGGCCCGCCCCGCGTTCCTGCGGACGGTGGTGGAGACGGGCCGTACGCCGGCCGGCGCGCAGCACACGCACAAGAACTGGTGGGAGTGCGATACCGGCGTTGCGCACCTCGTCGGCACCGTCGACGGCTGGCGGGCGCCCCGCGTGCTGCAGATCTTCGACCTCGCCGACCCGGCCGCGCCACGGCAGGTCCGCGACTTCAGCCTCCCCGGCGTCCAGCCCGACGCGGCGGGCCCGGTGCCGGGCGGCTCCGGCATCCACGAGGCGGTGGTCCTCGGCAACCGCGTCTATCTGGCCTACGGCACGTCGGCCCAAGGCGCCGTGCAGATCCTCGACCGTGAGAGGCTGCTGCGCGGTGACCCCGATGCCGCCGCGCCCCTGGCGTCGAGCCCGGAGGCGCTGGTCTATCCCGAGGTCGGCCGCCTCGACCTGCCTTCGTTCTGGGGCGGACACACCGCGATGCCCCTCCTCGACGTGGCGATTCCCGACTACGCGGGCAACCGCGACCACGCGACGCGCGACTTCCTCTTCGTCGTCTCCGAGTCGGTTGGCAACGCGTGCCAGGAGACGCGGCACGTGACCCTGATGCTCGACATCACGGACGAGGCCCATCCGCTGCCGATCGCGACGTTCCAGGTGCCGGAGTCGAGCGGCGACTTCTGCTCCCGCGGCGGCCGCTTCGGCCCGCACGCGCCGCAGTGGTCGATGGAGCCGCCGTTCTACGGCAAGCTGATGGTCGTCTCGTGGTTCAACGCCGGCGCCCGCGTCATCGACGTCCGCGATCCGTTCGACCTCCGGGAGGTGGCCTACTACATCCCGGCCACGACCGACCGCACGGACGAGCGCTGCGCCACCATCGACGGCGTCGAATCGTGCCAGGTGGCCATCCAGACCAACAACGTGGAGGTCGACGACCGCGGCTTCATCTACCTCGTCGACCGCGCCGACACCGGTCTCCACATCGTCGAGCTGACCGGCCCGGCCGCCGCCATCCTTGCGGAGTAGCCGGGCAAGGCCAGAATGGATGGGCCGTTTCGACCTGGCCCTTCTTCGTGGCCGTCGACCCGGCGGGGAAGGCGTGGCGTTGGGGGTCGAAGGGGCGCTCCTACGGCTCCGCCTCGCGCTCGGTCGGGAGGCGCGTGACGTCGATCACCAGCGTCCCGCCGCGGCGGCCGTAGTCGCCTTCCCAGCGGCGGACGAGCTGCTCCCGGCGGAGGTGGCCGTAGACGAGCTCCTCGACCATCTCGACGCAGCGGTACTCCAGGACGCGCGGGTGCTCCTCCATGCGCCGGTAGAGGGGGAGCGCGATGGTCCACGGCTCGGTGAAGACGGCGGGGTCGTGGATGGTCGCCTCGTACTGCAGGTGGTAGGGCGTGAGCGGCGTATAGCGCTCGACGACGCGCAACTCGTCGCTGTGGTAGTTGCCGGCGCGGTCGAACCAGGTCTGGTCGATGAGCTCGGTCACCTCGACCACCAGCGTGTCGCCCTCCCAGCTTCCGACGGAATGGCCCATCCAGGAGACGACGCCCGGCGGCTCGACCTCGTCGAGGTGGATCGTCCTTCCGGCGTTCGAGAAGCCGTAGGCGATCAGGATCTTGTCGGGTCCCTGCGTGATCTGGAACGGGAACGGCAGGTAGGTCGCCCGCGGCACGCCCGGCAGCAGGCACTTGACCAGCGGGTCGCGCGACAGCGCGTCCGCCCGGTTCTCGTCGCGCCGGGCCAGCGCTTCCGGCCGATAGGGGATGGCGCCGCCCACCACCACCCCGGTGCTGGGAGGAACGCCCCCCAGCGCACCCAGGGCGAGCACGGGCGCGGCCGGGACCGGCTGGCCGTTAGGCACGCCCGGATGCAGCACGACCGCGGCCTCGGCCGGGTGTCCTTCGAGGTCGTAGTCCACCTCGCGCATCGCCTGCCAGACGCCCTGCAGGTCCGGGTACGGGGTGCCGGCCAGGCGGGGAATCGCAGCGGCGGGCTGGACCGCGACCGGCGCGGCCGGGGCGCTCCCGGCCCTGGCCGCCCCCGTGGCGCCCGCGGCCTCCGAAGCGCCTGCCGCCTCCGTAGCGCTCGCCGCCCGCTCAACCGACGCCGTTTCGCGCACGGCAGCGCCGGCGGCCACGGCGACGAGGCCGGCCACGGCCGCGGCGCGCATCACGCGGGTCGTTCGTTCCTGCACTGGTCTACCTCGCACCTGATGTCGAGCCGCCGGTCATCCCGCCCAGCGGCGCCGCAACCCACGAAGGCCCGGCGGCGCCGGGGCTCGAAGGCCCGGCGTCACTGTCCGGTTCATGAAGTCGTCGGCCCGGGGTCAGCGGGGCTCCGCGGGCTCGAAGGGATCGCGGCCGTCACGCGGGGCGCCGGTGCCGGAAGAGCCGACGAAAAGGGTGCGGCCGTCGGGCAGCGTCAGGTCCCGGCCGTTGGCGCGGCGGGAGCCGTCCTTGGCCCGGTAGCCGTCGACGACGATCACCATCCCCGGCTGCAGCACGTCTCGGCGCACGCCGCGGCGGAACAGGTTGTGGGGGTTCCCGCCCTCGATCATCCAGCGCTCCAGCGAGCCGTCGTCGGCCGCCACGTCGACGTGGATCCACGCGTGCGGGTTGATCCACTCCACGCGAACGACCGTCCCCTCGAAGTGGACCGGCTGCCGGGCGTCGAACTCCGCCGAGAAGGCGTGATGCGCCTCCGCGGGCGGAGTCGCGAGGGCTGCCACGAGGGCAATCGGCGCCGCGGCGGCGCACATCGTCAGTCTGCTCATTGGCTGTCTCCTCTTCCGGGGCCGGTCGGCGGCCACCTCGCGCGCCGTCGGGGACGCCGCGCCGGCCGCCACCTCGACCACGACGGGAGTGGCCTCACGGCTTCCGATCACCGTTCGCCGTCGCGGCCCGCCTCGGCTTGGGCTTCGGCTTCCGCTCCTGCTTCTTCCAGGCGCGCTCCGGCCAGCATCGTGGTCAGCGCGTAGTTCCCTTCGTGACACGCCGCCTCGAAGATCAGGTTCTGCCGGTTGTCCTGGAGCGTCGGGGCGAGCTCGATCGTCCACGGCCGTGTCCAGATGGTCGGGTCGTCGACCGTGATCCGATACTGCATCAGGTCCGGCCCGATACGCGTGAACCGCTCGACGAGGTGGAGGTTCTCGCGCGAGCCGAGGAAGTCCGTCCGCTCGGTGAAGTTCGTCGTGTCGACGACGAGCGTATCGCCCTCCCAGCGCCCGACCGAATCGCCGAGCCACTGGCGGATGTGCGACGGAAGGTGCGGGCGGCCGTCGAGGGGGATGGAGCGGTAGGCGCCGCCGCCGTGACCCTGCTCGTAGTAGATGCCCACCCAGCCCGGGCTCTGCACGATGCGGCTGTAGCCGCAGAGGCCGCCGATGCACGGGAGCGTGACGCCGAGGCAGCGCTCGATGACGCGCACGTCCTCCGGGTTGTCGTAGGAGCGGCCGATGTCGACCGGGTAGGGGAGGTCCGGCCTCGCAGGGCGAACGCGGGCGGCGCGCGCCGCCGCCTGCCGCTCGGCCCCGAGTGCCGTCCGCGGCGGCTGGCGGCCGCTGGGCGGATCCATGATCAGCGACGAGCGGCGGGTGCGGCTGTAGCTCACGCCGACGAACGTGCTGAAGATGTTGTTGTAGGCACCCTCGACGTCGGCCTCGGTGCCGCGCTCGGCCCGCACGTCCCGCCCCTCGCGCGCCCTGCGCTGCCGCGCCGCCTCCACGGCGGCGATCTCCTCGTCCGAGAGGAACTCCCGGTCCGCGAGATCGGCCGGCCGCTCCAGCGGCGTCGTGCTCTTGCTGTCCCAGATGCCCCGCAGGTCGGGGGCGCCCCATGGGGTCCGCGGCACCTCCCACCCTTCCGGCGACCCGAGCTGACCGGCGGCCGCTTCCGGCCCCGGCGACAAGGCGAGGGTCGCTACGCCGAGCCCTGCCGCCACCACGAGTCCCGCCACCGTCGCGAGCCACCACTTGCCGGTAGTCACCGTTGCCTCCTCCGGTAGGTACCGCGCATCGGGTCGACGCTCGGCACTCGCGACGGCGAGCGTCGGTTGCTTGTCCCTCAGGCGCCGGCCGGGACATGGGCCAGCCAGCGCCGCGGGTTGTCGACCAGTATCTTGCGGATCGTGGCCTCGGGCACGCCGTAGTAGCGCAGCTTCGGCACGAACTGCACGAGGACGGTCGAGAAGCCGTTGCCCCAGTTTGTCTTGAGCTGCACGGGGTTGGCGAAGTCCGACGCCAGCAGGATGCGGTCGTCGAGGCCCGCCTCGAGGGCGCTCAGCACCATGTCGACCTTCTCCCGCTCCGGGATGAACGACGCGCTCATCAGGTGGCCGACCGTGTCGAAGCCGATGAACGCGCCCCGGCCCGCGATCTCCCGGTGCGTGGTCCAGCCCGGGTCGTCCGCGCGCTCGATGGTCGAGAGGTGCCCGATGCAGAGGTGGCCGAGGTCGACGCCCTGCGACTCGTAGATGTCGAGCTGCTCGATGGCGCACGACGGACAGCTCTCGTGCGGCACGTGGGTGAAGATCGGCAGGCCCGTGCGGAGATGCACCTGGCTGACGGCGCGCAGCATCCGGCGCTCGTCGTCGTGCATCTCCGGGAAGGAGGTCCCAACCTCGCCCAGCGCGCCCCACCGCTCGCGTTCCGCCTGCTCCACCAGGTGGTCGGCGAGCTCGTCCTCCGACAGCCCGCGGATCGCGTCCGGGTAACGCGGCTGCAGGAAGTAGCTGCCGCCCGCCACCACGTGGACGCCGGAGCGGGTCGCCATCGCGGTCAGGTTGGCGAGTTGCTGCGGCGTGCGCGGCCCGATCGACGAGTCGACGACGCAACTCACGCCGTCGAAGGCCGCCATTCGCAGCTCCTCGACCAGGAGGTCGACCATCTCGTCGTTGGTCGGCGGCTCCGGTTCCGGCGTGCCCGGCCTTCGCGGCTCTGGCGGGGGCGTGCTGTAGGCGAACGAGAGGTGCTCGTGGAACAGCGTGGCGCCGCTCGCGAGCTCCTGCGGGTTCACGTCGGCCAGGACCGTGCGCACGATGGCGCCTTCGGGGAACGCGATCGCCGCCGCCTGTTCCGCCCCCTGCGGCACGACGGTCGTGCCGGCTGCCGACCCCGCCCCGGCCCCCGTGCCGGTGATCCGGCCGCCGGCGGCCATCGAACCGAGGCCGGCCCCGGCTGCGGCGGCCAGCATGCCCAGCGCCCGGCGCCGACTCATGCGCACTGCTCGCCCGTCCCGTCGCGTCATCGTCTCCCCCTCCCGACGTCGTGGCGCCAAGGGCGGACCGTCCTCGAATGGCACTGCGCCCGGCCCGGTCCTGGGGCGGCCACCACGCATGGCCGGCGCGTCGACAGGACCGTACCGCGGATCCCGTCCGGTCTTCAAGGGCGAGGGAGCGCGAGGGAACGCGTGCGGGGCGTTCGGCCGAGAGCGCGGGTTGCCCGGGCGGCAAGGAACGCCCGTCTGCCCCTCGGCGGGGACGACCGGGCAGGGCCATCCCACCGGGTGGCGAGCGGTGCCGGCAGTCGCGGCCGTCGGCGGGGTGCCCGCTCCGGGTCGAGCCGCGGCGCGAAAAGGTAGTAGGATGGCGGCAACGGCAAGTCGGCACACGCAGGGGGTAATTCAAGATGCGACATCGACCGTTCCCGTCGTTGGGCGCCGCCGCGGTGGCGGCGGTCGTCGTCTCGCTGCTGGCCGCGCCCGCCGCGGCCCAGAGCTCCGCCCGCACCGCGTGGGGGGATCCGGATATCCAGGGCGCCTGGGACTTCCGCACGATCACGCCGCTCGAACGGCCCGAGGAGCTGGCGGATCAGGAGTTCCTGACCGAGGAGGAGGCGGCCCGCCGCGAGCAGGAGGTCGTCAACCGCAACGAGGAGCTCCTGAACCGGGCCGCCCGTCGCACCACCGCGACCGAGAGCGTCGACCGGGGCGAGGACGGCGCGCCCGGCTTCTACAACAACTTCTGGCTGGACCAGGGGACGACCACGGTCGCCACGCGGCGCACCTCGCTGATCGTCGACCCGCCGAACGGGCGGCTGCCCGAGATGACGGAGGAAGGAGCGGAGCGCACCGCGGCGCGCCGCGCCTACCTGGCCGAGCACCCGGCGGACTCCTATACCGACCGGACGCCCTACGACCGCTGCATCCTCGGGTTCAACGCCGGCCCGCCGATCACGCCCGGCGGCTACAACCAGATCCTGCAGGTGTTCCAGACGCCGGACCACGTCGCGCTGGTGACCGAGATGGTCCACACGGTGCGGGTCGTGCCGCTCGACGGGCGCCCCACGCTGCCGGACCACATGCGGCAGTGGTCGGGCGAGTCGCGCGGCTACTGGGAGGGCGACACCCTCGTCATCGAGACGACCAACTTCAACGAAGACCGGCGCTGGCGGGGCACCACCCCGGACATGACGCTGGTCGAGCGCCTGACGCGCATCGACGACGTCACGCTCGACTACACGTTCACGGTCAATGCTCCGAACACCTGGAGCCGGCCGTGGACGGCGTCGATCCCGATGCGGCTCAGCGAGGAGCCGATGTACGAGTACGCCTGCCACGAGGGCAACTACAGCATGGAGGGCATCCTCGCCGGCCACCGCCGCGACGAGGAGCGGGCCGCGGAGGAGAATCCGTAGGACGCCGGCCTTCGCCCGAAGTCGGAGCCCGCGGCGCGGCCGGCCCATCCGGCCGCGCCGCGGGCCGCGTGCCTCGTGTCGCACCTCGACCGTTGGCGCGTCCCGGGAGTGCGGCCCACTCCGATCCCACCGCTCCGAGATTCCCCCAAGTCTTCCTCCATTGCCGGCACGCCCTGTGCATCGATCGCGGCCATGCACGCATCGACCGGATACAGGCGTGATAGCGTCTTGGAGGTACAGGGATGGCGCGCCAGGATTGGACGCTGGTCGTGGGCCTCGGGGCGATTGTCGTCGCCATCGTGAGCGGCTCCTGCTCCACGAACGCTCGCATCGACGGGCTCGCTACGCACGTCGACATGCGCGTTGATGACGTGAGCGGGTGGATCGGCGAATTGCGGACCGATTTCCGGCGCCTGGACGGTCGGCTTCGCGGCGTCGAGGTCACCGTTGGCCAGGTCGAGCAGCGCCTCGGCCAGGTCGAGCAGCGCCTCGGCCAGGTCGAGCAGCGCCTCGGCCAGGTCGAGCAACGCGTCGGCCAGGTCGAGCAACGCGTCGGCCAGGTCGAGCAACGCGTCGGCCAGGTCGAGCAGCGCCTCGGGGGACTGGAGCGCTTGCACGAGCCGGGTCCCGACGGCGGCGGGTAGAGTCCGCGCCGTGAAGGGCGAGGACTCCGGCAGGGATGGCCGGGCGGGAATCGGAGCCGCTGGTAACGGGTTCCGGGTGAGGGGACGAGATGGCGCGAGACGCGATGACCGGCCCGTGGCGCGACCGGATGCGGGGCGCGGCCGTGGCGTTGGCCTGCGCTGCCGCGCTCGGCAGTGCCTCGGATTCGGTAGCGGCAGTGCAGCAGGCTGCTACGGCCGTCTACACCGCGGCGCAGGCAGAAGCGGGACGCGCCGTCTACACACGCGAGTGCGCGACCTGCCACCAGGCCAACCTGCAGGGTAGCTTCGAGGCTCCGCCGCTGGCCGGGGCGAGCTTCCTGCAGTTCTGGGGCGAGCTGACGCCGCGCGAGCTGTTCGACCGGATGCGCCTGTCGATGCCGCCCGACCGGCCGGGCGCCCTCGGTGACGCGGCCTACGTCGACATCGTGGCCTACCTGCTCCAGGCGAACGGCGCGGCGGCGGGGGAGACGCCGCTCGACGCGAGCACGGGCGTCGCCATCGCCTCGGTGGCGGGTGGAGCGGATTCGGCCGTGGCGGAGGGAGCTGCGGCATCGAGCCCGGACCCCGACGCCCCACCGGCGCCCCAGGCCGCGCGGACTACGCCCGTCGCGGCCGGTCCCGCGGCTCCAGCGGCGGGCGCGGGCGAGACCGGAGTCACCGCGGCGGGCACCGTCGACGGCTACCGGCCGGTCACCGATGCCATGCTGCGCGACCCGGATCCGGACGACTGGCTCATGATCCGGGGCAACTACCAGGCGTGGAGCCACAGCCGGCTGGCGGACATCCATCGCGGCAACGTCGGCGACCTGGAGCTGGCCTGGATCTGGGCCCTCCCCGAGGGCGGCTGGAACGCCCCGTCGCCCATCGCGCACGGCGGCGTGCTCTACGTGACCGGTATCGGCCCCGTCGTGCAAGCCCTCGACGCCACCACCGGCGACCTCATCTGGGAGCACCGGGTGGCGGTCGACACGCCCGGCTATTCCGGGACGAGCCGCAACCTCGCCATCTACGGCGAGCGGCTCTTCCTGGCCACGCCGGACGCGCGCCTCGTCGCGCTCGACGCCCGGACCGGCGAGCAGGCCTGGGAAACGACCATCGCCGACCACGCGGACGGATTCCGCAACACGAGCGGACCGCTCGTGGCCGGCGGGACGCTCGTGCAGGGCCTGAGCGGCTGCGACCGCTTCACGCGACAGTCGTGCTTCATCAGCGGCTACGACCCGGCCACCGGGGAGCAGCGGTGGCGCTTCCACACCACGGCGCGCTCGGACGAGCCGGGCGGCAACACCTGGGCCGACCTGCCCGACTACCTGCGCGCCGGCGGCGACACCTGGATCACGGGCAGCTACGACCCCGATCTCGACCGGGTCTACTTCGGGGTGGCGCAGGCGAAGCCGTGGGCCGCGATCAGCCGCGGGATGACCGGGGGCGACGCGGCGCTGTACACCAACTCCACGGTGGCGATCGACCCCGGCGCCGGCGTCCTGGACTGGTACTTCCAGCACGTCCCCGCGGAGACGCTCGATCTCGATGAAGTCTACGAGCGGGTGCTCGTCGACGTCGGGACGCGCAAGACGGTCTTCAGCGCCGGCAAGCACGGCATCCTCTGGAAACTGGACCGGGAGACCGGCGCCTTCCTCGGCCACAAGGAGACCGTCTATCAGAACGTGTTCGACCGCATCGACCCCGAGACGGGCGCCGTCACCTACCGGCAGGACATCGTCGACGCGGAGTTCGAGGAGTTGGTGCCCGCCTGCCCGAGCACCGCGGGCGGCAAGAACTGGCACCCGATGAGCTACCACCCGCAGGCGGGCCTCCTCGTCCTGCCGCTGGCGCAGACCTGCATGGAGCTGGCGGTGCGGGAGGTGCCGCTCGAGCTCGGCTCCGGCGGGGTCGGGATGAGCTCCCGGCCGTTCCACGAGATGCCGGGCACGGACGGCCGGCTCGGGAAGCTCGCCGCCTACGACGTCGAGACGCTCGAAGAAGTCTGGAGCGTCGAGCAGCGCCCGACGTTCCTGACCGGCGTGCTCACGACCGCGGGCGGCCTCGCCTTCGTGGGCGACCTCGACCGCCGCTTCCGAGCCTTCGACGTGGAGACGGGCGAGGAGCTGTGGCGGGCGCGGCTCGGGACATCGGTCCAGGGCTTCCCCGTCACGTTCCGGGCCGGGGGCCGGCAGTACATCGCGGTCTCGACCGGTCTCGGCGGCGGCAGCCCGCGCCTCGCGCCGCGCATGCTGGCCGACGACGTGCGTCATCCGCGGAGCGGCAACGCGCTCTACGTCTTCGCGCTGCCGGCGAATTGATCGCCGACCCCTGGTTCTACGCCGCGGCGACCGCCGCGGTGCTGATCGTCGGGATCGCCAAGGGCGGGCTGGGCGGCGGCATCGCCATCGTCGGCGTCCCGCTCATGGCCATGGTCGTGAGCCCCGTGCAGGCCGCGGCCATCCTGCTCCCGATCCTGATGGTCATGGACGTGCTGGCGATGCGCGTCTACTGGCGGCAGTGGGACGTGGCCAACCTGCGGATCCTGCTACCCGCCGCGCTGGGCGGAACGGTGGTCGGGTTCCTGACGGCGCGCGTCGTCTCGGCGGACGGGTTGCGCCTGCTCGTAGCCGCGGTGGCCCTGGCGTACGCGGCGCAGTACTTCTGGCGTGGACTCGGCGCCGCGCCGAGCGGGCCGCCGCGCCGCGCCCTGGGCTGGTTCTGGGGCCTGCTGGCCGGCTTCACCAGCTTCTCGATCCACGCCGGCGGGCCGCCGCTGCACGCCTTCCTGCTGCCCCAGCGCATGCACCGGACGACGTTCCAGGCCACCGGCATCTGTTTCTTCTTCTTCGTCAACTGGTCGAAGGTGGCGCCCTATGCCTGGCTCGGCCAGTGGACGCCGGACAACCTGGTGACCTCGCTGCTGCTGCTGCCGCTGGCGCCGGTGGGCGTTGCGCTCGGCCGCTACCTGCACGTCCGCGTCGACGACGAGCTCTTCTACCGGGTGGTGTACGCCGGGTTGCTCGTCATCGGCGTCAAGCTGCTCTACGACGTTTCTCTCGCTGCTTGACCCTCTCGCGCCGCATGACACGGAGCATCCCCATGCCGTACGTCTACCTCGCTCTCGCCATCGTGGCCGAAGTGATCGGCACCACTGCACTCGCTTCGAGCCAGGGGTTCACGCGCCCGCTGCCGAGCACCGTCGTCATGGTCGGCTACGGCGCGGCCTTCTACTTCCTCTCGCTCTGCCTGCGCGACATGACGGTCGGCATCGCCTACGCCATCTGGGCGGGGGCCGGGATCGTCCTGATCGCGATCCTGGGCCTGCTGGTCCACGGCCAGCGGTTGGATGCCCCCGCCGTGATCGGGCTGGCGCTGATCGTCGCGGGCGTCGTCGTGATCAACGCCTGGTCGGGCATGCAGTTGCACTGAGCGGAGGCCGCCGCGCCGACTCGCGCCGCGCCGGGCGCTCGAATGCCGCGTGGACGCGGCCCCAGCACCGTTCGGCATGCGGGGCTGCGACGGCGCCGCCAGGGTCGACGCAGGCTGGGCCGCCTCTGGTGCCGCGTGGGCGTGACCCCTGACGCGCGGGAGCCGTGCGGTGCTACGGCAGCGCGGCCAGGGTCGATGCCGCCTGGGCCGCCTCCGGCGAGTCCGGGTCACTGGTCACGACTCGCTGGAAGTACTGCTTCGCCGATTCGAGGTCGCCCCGGTTCAGCGAAACCATGCCGAGCTTGAGCAACGGCTTGCCCCATCCCGGGTCGACGGCCGACGATTGCCGATACAGTTCCGCCGCTCGATCGAGGTCCCCGCTCGCGAACGCCACCTCCCCGAGATTGAAGAGGTCCTCGCGTGACGCGCCCCCTCCGGCGGCCGCGCTCTCGAGCTCCGCCGCCGCGTCGAGGTCGCCCATCGCCAGGCGCGTGCGCGCGATTTCGGCTCTTGCGCCCTCGTGGTTCGGCTCTCCGGCGAGCAGGCGTTCGTAGGCAACCAGGGCCGCCTCGTAGTCTCCCTTCGCGCGATGGGTGTTGCCGATCTGAACGAGCAGGCCGGAGAACGCGGGGATCTCGTCGAGGATCGCCGTGTAGCCGGCCAGCGCCTCGTCCCAGCGCCGTTCGTTGAACGCCCGGTCTGCCGCATCCAGAACGCGCTCGAGCGCCGCCGCATCCCGGCCCGCCAGCGCCTCGGCCCCGATTGCCATCTCGAGCCTCGATGGGATGCGCTTCAGCCGAACGGTCACCACCTGGCCGACGGACTGCATGACGGGAGCGGTCGAGGTCGTCGACACGTACCCCTCCGCCGAGGCCTGCACGGTCCAGGTGCCGCTGGTGAGTCCGACCACGGTGAAGCGCCCGTCGTCCCCCGCGGTCGCCTCGAACGCGCGGGCCGCCTCCGGATTCTCGACGCGGACCAGGGCCCCGGGGATAGGGGAGTCGTCGTCATCGTCGAGCACTGCGCCGATGATTCGTCCCTGCCCCTGGCCATAGGCGGGCGCGGCGGCCGCGACCGCGCACGCCATCACGATTGCGATCGGGATCCACTGGCGACGGTGCATTGTTCTTCTCCCCGGTTGGTAGCGTTTCGCAGGTCCACGCCGACGTGCGTAGCGGCGATCACGGCGCACGCTCCGTGTCCAGCTCGTTGATGACTCGAGTGACGCCGAACGTCCGGCGAACCACCTGCTCCAGGACGCGCCTCTCCACCGGATCGCGCACGAAGCCGGTCAGCGTCACCGTGCCCCGCCGGACGATGACGTGGAACGGCGGCAGGCGCAGTCTCGCATAGCGATGGAAGAAACCGTTGGCGAAGATGCTGGCGGCCAGAACCCGCCGCAGGCGCGTGTCGCCCGCTCCGACCGGGAGGGTCTCGACGGTCGACCGAATGTCCTGCACGCCCGGGATCCGCGCGATCCGGCCGACGAGCTCTCCGGCCTTGTCGCGTTCCGGCGTCACGTCGCCCGCGAGCATCACGACGCCGTCCCGGACGCCGCCGTGCACGTAGTCGAACATCGTGTAGAAGGGATAGTTGACGATGCTGGCCACCACGGCCTGCGCCAGGCGGCGCTCGTCCTCGATGCGCGGGATCGCCAGCTCGCTCGCGACCCGCTCGACGCCCTCGACGCGCAACGCCTGCTCGATCGCCTGCGTCTTCGCCCGGAGCGTGGGCACCCGGCCGGCGAGGGTGGCTTCGCCGTCGGCTACGGTGACCCGCACCGCCTGGAACCCGTCGTCCCCTTCGAGGGCTTCGCGCACCGCACGCGCCACCTCCACGTCCGACGGAGCCTGGACCCCGGCGCTCGCCGGGCCGAGGCCGGGAACCAGCCACAGGATCGGCAGCACGAGTAGCGGCGCCAGTCGGGCACGTGACGTCAACCTGGGCCTCCGTTCGCCGGTTCCACCCGCGCGCGCTCGCGCCGCGCGCTGCCGTTCGGCGTCGCGCCGATCACAGCCGCAGCTCGCCGTCCACCGTCATGTCGGAGAGCCTGAAGGTCCGCTTGATCGAGGTGGAGCCGATCTCCGTCACGAACTCGACTTCGCGGTCCTGCAGGGTGATGGCCGGCGCGCGCTCGAAGTCGAACTCCAGGCCGAGCAGCGCGTCCTGGAAGAACAGCCGGATGTCGACCGGCGGCCGGTCTCTCGTCCGGCGGGTCGCGAGCGTGGTCGTGTCTCGCAGCGCTTCGAGGCTGGTGATCTCCTCGCTCAGCTCCGCCGGCACGACGATCGTGATCCGATAGAGAGGCTCGTCGCCGCCGAGCTCCGGCCGTTGCGCGAGGTCTGCCCCGTCCCCGCCTGCGGTCAGGCGCGCCATGGCCTGCCGCACCGGAAGAGCGCTGGACCAGACCACCGGCACGCGCAAGCGCCGGGGCGGCGGCATGAACGTCCCGCCGCCGATGTTGCCGGCCCCGGCACCCGCGACGCCGCCGCCGCCGGCCCCGACTCCGCCCCGGGAGCCGGTCCCCGCGCCCACGACGCCGCCTCCGAGGCCGCCCACCCGGCCGGCAAGGCCGACGTTCGTGACGTGCACGGTGACGCTCCGGGCCCACGGGGAGTCGGACAGCAGGCGGTCGATCTCCTGGGCGGACCACTGCGGGAACGCCTTGGTGTCCCAGAAGTCGGCCGCGATCGGCGCGGCGACCGGGAGGCACCCGATCGCCAGACTCCAGACGACGACGCGCATCGCGGTCCCGTCTCTGCGCACGGTTCGTGGCATGAGGCTACTCCCACACGACCGAGTGTGACGCCGCCCGCGGGCGCCGCGCGGGCCTGCTGCTGTCCGTCGCACGTGCGGATCCGACACGATCGGCGCCGGTGCGGGCCAACGCATGGTCAGGGGGCCCCGGCCATCACCGGTCGTCCGGTGCGATACAGCCGCAGCCGGGCGGCGATCCCTTCGACGAGATGGGGCGCGGACTTCGCCGCCAGCGCCTCGGCCGCCTCCGCGGTGCGCGTCGCTTCGTCGAAGCGGTCGTCTGCCGCATAGGCCGCGGCCAGAGCATCCAGTACGGCCGCGTCCTGCCTCCCGCTCAGCTCGGCCGCCCGCGTGGCGAGCTCGACCGCGGCCCGAGGGTCGCGCGCGCCCGGCTCCCCGCTCGTCGCGTGGAGCCACGCGAGCGCACCTAGGGCCGTGGGCCATTCGGGCTGCGCGCGGAGCGCCTCGCGGAACGCGGAAACCGCCTCCGCCTGCCGTCCCGTCGCCGTCAGGGCCTGCGCGTGGTTGTAGTGCGCCTCCGCGTAGTCCGGCCGGAGCTCGAGCGCCTGTTCCATCGAGACGATCGCCTCGCGGGGGCTGCCCGCCTGCATCAGCGCCAGGCCGAGGTTGTTGTGCGCTTCCGCATCGTCGGGCTGCAGACCGACCCCGCGGCGCAGCAGCGTGACCGCTTCCCCGACGCGCCCGAGCTGCAGCAGCGCGTACCCCAGCTTGTTGTGACCGGCCGCGTGGTCCGGCGCGGTCGCGATGAGATCGCGGTACGCGCCGATCGCCTCCGGGATCCGGCCGTGCGCCAGCAGCGTGTCGGCGCGGGCCAGCGTGACCGGAGTGCCGGTCGCCGATTGCATGACCGCGAACACGGCTGCCCAGACCGTCATGTACGCCAGGTTGCGCCGGCGCGGGCTGAGCCGCGGGCCGAGGCGAGCCGGATCGAAGCGCCGCAGGACGCCGGACCTGGTCGTCCGATCGATGACCTGGATGAGAAGGTTGAGCAGCGGTACCGCGAGCAGCTTGTCGTAGAACGTGGGCGCTCCGGCCGCGCCGAGCAGCGCGAACAACGCAAAGACGCTGGCGCCGTAGAGCATTCCGAACGCCAGCCGGCCCGCCTCGGTGCGCGGCGACGTGGACGGATCCGTGAACAGCAGGTGCATGCCGAGGAAGACGGCGATGGGGATCGCCGCTTCGACGAAGAAGTGCGAGCCGGTCGCACCCAGGTAGGCGAGGCTCAACGCGTACGTGGTGGTCACGGCGGCCAGCGTCATCGTGGCCACCCCGAACAGGAGCTGCACCGGGAGCGCGGCCAGGAAGACGACCAGGTAGATGTGGGGTGGGAACAGTTGGGTGGTGGCGATCTCGACGCCGTACGTGATGTCGGTCGTGCCCGTCGCCAGAAGGACCAGCGAGACGACGCTCAGGGGGAACGACGACGGGTTGAAGATGTGTGCGCGCCGGCCGTCCTTGTTCCAGCGAAGGAACTCCTTGGCGCAGTACCCGAGCGCCACCAGGAGGAACTGCAGGGGAAACCACTCGGGCCGGAACCAGAGGAACAGGTTGATGCTGAAGACGATCGGCACCGGGCCGAAGCCGAGCGAATGGCGGTCGCGGCGCGACCACGCGAGCAGCGCCTCGAGCGCGTAGGCGAACAGGAGTTGGCCGGCGATCAGGTACGCGAAGTCGTACACGTCGCGCCAGTACCATCCCCAGTACGCGAGGATGGCGACCTGCGCCAGCGCCTGCAGGTAATGCTGCGGGCGGAAGGCGACGTCCAGCCCGAGGGTGCGGCGGCGGGCTGCGACGAGGACGATCAGTTGCCAGAGCAGCAGGCCGCCGCCCGCGGCGAGGAACGACCGGAACAGCACGGGATGGGCGCGGGCGGGCGACGCCCACGCCCCCGCGATGAGGAGCAGTGTGGGTACGAGGGGGAGGACCATCGCGCGGCCCGCGGACAGACTCGTCGGCCGGGCCGCGGGATCCCCGCGACGGTCCGACGGTCGCCGGCGCGCCCCCCGGCGCCTGTGTCGCGGCATGGCCTGTTCTTCCTCGACGCTCGCCCGGACGACGCCGCGCAAACGCCGCGCAAGACGCCGCGTATGGCGTCCGGCACGGACGGACGGACGATGGCGGAATGAAACCGCCGCTGCGGTTCCGATTCCCGCCCCGCCAGCCTACAGGAGTCCGTGCCGCTCCAGGGCGCAGACTCCTAGCGCAATCCGGCCGCGTCCGCCTGCGCGAGCGCGGCGGCGAGGCTTTCCCGCGCCCTGGGATGACCGGGCTCCAGCCGGAGAGCTCGCCGGAAGCGGTCGATCGCCTCCTCGATGCGGCCCTGCATCAGCAGTCCGGTCCCCAGGTTGGTCTGGATCTCGGCCGAGTCCGGGTCCAGACGATTCGCGATCTCGAAATGCCGCATCGCCTCGCCGAGCGCTCCCTGCGCTCCCAGCGTCCGGCCGAGGTTGTTGTGGACTTCGGCGGAGGCGGGCATCAGCCGCACGGCCTCGCGAAGCGACCTGACGGCATCGTCGAGCTCGCCCCGGACCGCCAGCACCTGCCCCAGGTTGTTGTGCGCCTCCGCGTAGTCGGGGACGCTCCGGAGCGCCTGCCGATAGTGCCGGGCCGCCTCGTCGAGCCTGCCCCGTGACGCGAAGACGAGGCCCAGGTTGTAGTGCGCGCCGGCCGCGTCGGGATCCAGCCGCACCGCTGTCCGCAGGTGTCGGATTCCGGACTCCGTCTCCCCCAGCGTCAGGAGCGCGGCGGCCAGGTTGATGTGGGCCGCCACGTACTCCGGCTCGAGATCCAGCGCCTGCCGGTACGCACGCGCCGCGTCGGCCAGGCGCCCCTGGTCGCGTAGCGCACCGCCGACGCCGTAGAGCAACTGGGCATTCTCCGGGTTCTTCGCCAGCAGGTGCTCGTAGTGCGCCGCCTGCAGGACGGCCCGCTCGTGGTGGCTGCGCAGGCGGACCTGAAGCTGCAGGTGGGCCATCTCGTCGGACGATCGATTGCCCGCGGTGACCCGGCGCGGCGGGTCGTTCAGCTGGCTCGGGTTGTCGGCCGAGTTGTCGAACGTCCAGCGCATCCCCAGCGTGGCGCCCCTCGGCAGTGCGACGGGATCGCGGTAGCGGTAGACGTCCTGCCACTTGAAGTCCCAGTCGTCGATGCGGATCAGAGACCGCGTGGTCCCGTCGGGGAGCGTGGCCCAACCCTCGAGCCGGCGGCCCAGGTAATGGGCGTGCGGGTACACCACGAGCACTTCGACGTCGACCGGCAGCTCCATCGTGTCGGTCACCTCGAAGGCGGCCTCGCCCGCCGGGATGTCGAGCTGTTCGTCGGCATCCAGAATGATGACGTAGGCCGCATCGAGGGCCTCGCCGGGCTCGGCGAAGTGGAAACCGATCTCGCCCTGCACGGTCTGGGCCGCGTCGGACGGCAGCAGGTGGAGCTGCAAGACCAGGTCGGTCCGGGGCTGTAGCCGCCACGCCATTCCATCGATGCCCGGGAACGGAAGCATCCCGGGTGTCCAGCCGAGCAGGCTGCCGTCCGGCATGTGCGCCCCGCCCATGCCCATCCCGCCGAATCCCGGCCCCGGGTCGTCGGCGTCGAGGCGCCGCGCCGTGCGCATCTCGTCGACGCCCAGCAGCGCGTGGTGGACGAACCGGGGGCTGCCGGGCCGCAACTCGATCGTTCTCACATGACGCGTCTCGGAACCGGTGACGGGAATCACGAAGTTCCGGAAGACGTCGGCATCGCCGGGCGGCAGGGTGTACGGCTGCGGCATGCGGACGACGAGGTCGGGCTCGCCGAGTTGCCACCCGTCCGCGTTCCGGGGCCGCGGAGGCAGGTGGTCCGGATCGCCCTCCGGCATCCCGTCCGCCACCCAGCGGCGGAGGGTGTCGATCTGCTCGTCCGGGAGGACGCGGGCCCCGGCGAAGTCGCCGTGCCCCGGTTCCGGGAGCCAGGGAGGCATGACTCGACGACTGGTCGCTTCCACGATGCGGGAACCGCGGGCTCGCACGTCGGCGTACTCGAGCACGCTGAACGGCGCGGAGCCTCGCGGATGATGACAGCCGGCGCAGTGGTCGAAGAGGATCGGGGCGATGTCCTGCGTGTAGGTGGGGCGTGACGTTCCGGATGCGGCTTCGTCGTTCCCGCTCGAAGCGCCGCACCCGAGCAGTCCGGCGACGGCGGCCGCCACGATCGCGGTCCCGGGGCGCACGGTCATGGTGCTCGGCACGATCTGGTCTCGCCCGGCCGCATCGATCGGACGGTTGGCCGGTCTTGCGCGCCAGCGTCCCCGGTTGCGGGCGGGAGAAGCGCGATGCCGGCGGCGCCCGCCGACCGGCATCGCGTCGATCGCACCCGCCGGCCGCTAGTGTGCACCGTCAGAAATACGTGAGCAGTAACGCTTCAGGGATTCCGATCTGCTCGGCGGTCTTCGTCCAGACGAAGGGCTTGGGGTCTTCGTTGTAGACCGCCAGGTACTCCTTGATCGCCGCCTCGAGTGCTTGGGTGCTGCGATGGGTTCCACGCCGGATCTGCTGCCGGGTGATCTCGGCGAACCAACGCTCTACCTGGTTGAGCCACGATGCGCTCGTGGGCGTGAAGTGCAGGTGATACCGAGGACGCCGTGCCAGCCAGTCGTGGATCATCGCCGTCTTGTGCGTGCCGTAGTTGTCCAGCACCAGGTGGATGTCGAGGTCGGGCGGCACCGCCTTGTCGATCACGGCGAGGAAGCGCTTGAACTCCACCGAGCGGTGCTTCCGAAAGCACCTGCCGATCACCTCGCCGGTGGCGGTGTTCAGGGCCGCGAACAACGAGGTCGTGCCGTGCCGTCGATAGTCGTGTGTCCGCTGCTCCGGTGCTCCCGGACGCATCGGCAACACCGGCTGGGTACGGTTCAACGCCTGGATCTGCGACTTCTCATCCACACACAGCACCACCGCTCGCTCCGGCGGATGCAGGTACAGCCCCACGATATCGCGCACTTTCTCGATGAACAACGGGTCTCGCGACAGCTTGAAGGTCTCGCTGCGATGGGGCTTGAGCGCGAACGCGCGCCACACGCGGCCGACGGTCGAAGCGCTCAGCCCGCAGGCTCGGGCCATCGACTCCCGGCTCCAATGCGTCGCCCCCCGTGGGGTCGTCTCCAGCGTCCGGACCACGACCCGTTCGACGTCCTCGTCCGACACCCGGCGCGGCGCGCCCGGCCGTGGTTCGTCCAGCAAGCCGTCGCAGCCGTTGCGCAGGAACCGCCGCCGCCACTTGCCGACCGTGGCCCGCGTCGTGCCCAGAGCCTGCGCCACGACCTGGTCGCTCCGTCCCGCGGCGCTCTGCAGCACGATGCGTGCCCTCAGGGCCAGAGCCTGCGCGGTATTGCGCCGGCGCAGCCAACCCTCCAGTTCCTCGCGCTGTGCGTCCGAGACCTCCGGGACCTCTCGTGTGTAATGGTTCGGCACGGCCCTCCTCGCTTCCGGGCCGACCGTACCACGAGCCGATTCTACTGGTCAAGAACTTCAGGCGTTGGACGCTAGCGCGCCCTTGCCGGCGCAATGGGAGTCTGCGCGGGCTCGAAGTCCTAGAACTCGAAGCGCCCCCCGATCTGCATCTGGAACGACACCGGCAGCGTCGACGTCGATCCGATGCCGCCGAGATACCCGATCGGCTCGCCGAACGCCGGCGAGAAGGCGAAGCCGTTGAAGTTGTTGCCGAAGTTCGCGCGGTTGGTGAGATTGTAGAACTCGATGAACACGTCCATCGACTGTCCGCGCGGCATCTCGAACGTCCTGGTCAACCTCCCGTTGATGTTGAGGAGCGGCGTGCCCCGGGTGTTGTTGGGGCCGAGGGAGTTGCCGTTGTCGTCCTCGACGTACTGCAGCAGTCCGAATCTGCTGAAGCCGCCGTATGCGGTGTACGGCCGAGAGCTCGCCGCGGTCACCAGCGGTGCGATGCTGAGGCCCCACGGTAACGGGAAGGAGCCGGCGAACGTGACCCGGTGGCGTTCATCGTAGGCCGTCGGTCCCCACTCGCTGTCGAGGAAGTAGCTGTCGCCGAACTCCGACTGGACCTCCGGTCCGGCGTGGAAGCCCTGGGTGGTGAAGTCGCTCGCGCCTCCATTGCCGCGAGCCCACGCCAGGGTGTAGTTGACCTGAAAGGCCCCGCCGGTCGGGAACCGGTGCTCGAAGTGCACGTCGACCCCGTCGTAGCGGCCGTTGCTGTTCGAGAACAGCACGTTGGTCGGGCCCAGCAGCGCTGGATCCCCGTAGACCTCCTGGAGCGCCGGGGTCAGGGCTCGTATGTTCGGCGTGCCGGGGTCGTTGTCGTGGTCGAGAAACGGATTGATGTTCACCTGCCGCCAGCCCTTGCGTACCAGGACGCTGAGATAGTCGGCCGAGATGACGGTGTTGGGCGTCAGCAGGTGGGAGTAGCCGAACGACGAGTTGATCGAGTACGCGTCCTCGAAGTCGGGATGATAGTACGCCCCGCTCGTCGCTCCGCCGAAGGGCAGCTCCGTGGGCGCGGCCGGGATGTCGAAGGGCAGTTCCTCGCCGAGGACGTAGTCGGAAAGCTCGCCGACCCCGATAGCCGTGTTGCCCTTCTGGCTGCGAATGAAGATGTTCTCCTGCGACAGCAGGTTCGCACCGTACGCCGAGGTGATGATGCCGGTCGCGTAGAAGTAGCCGAAGCTGCCCCGGACCACGTGGCGCCCGTCCCCCTGTACGTCGTATGCGAAACCGACCCGCGGTGCGACGTTGTTGCGGTCGGTCTCGGGCGGGCCGCCGAACGGGTGTCCGATGTCCCGGAGCACCACGCCGGTCCGATTGTCCGGGAACCCCTGGCTGTTGTCCATCAGCTCGTGGACGTCGTAGCGCACCCCGAGGTTCAGGGTCAGCTTGGGGGAGACCTGGAAGTCGTCCTGGGCGTACCCGGCGAAGAACCAGGAGTCCCGCGACCAGGCGTCCACCTGTGCCTGGCTCGACACGATGATGTCGCGGACGATGCCGGGGGTCAGGAAACCCTGCGGGTACATCCCGTTCGTATTGTTGACGATGACCGACGGGTCGTCGAAGAACCGGACGCGGCCGGGCGAGAATACCATCAGGTTCGCGTGGAAGGTCGGGAGCCGAGCGTAGTCGACGCCGAACTTGACGTAGTGACGACCGATCTGGCGCGAGTAGTTGTTGACGATCTCGAGCTTCGTCTCGTAGTTCACCCACGTGTCGTGCGCGAAGAACGGCCGGTCCGTTCCCACCGACGGGAAGGCGAGGCGGGTGAAGACGCACTCGTTCCAGGTGAGTCCGGCGCTGCACGGGGCGCCGTTGATGTCCTCGTGGAGGTAGTACATGAACTGGGTCCGGAACTCGTTGACCGACGCGCTGTCGGGAACCCAGGTCCAGCCGCCGACCGCCGCGTACATGTTCTGGTCGTTGCGAGAGATGAATCCGGACTCCCAATTCATGTGCTGCGGCCCGTTCCAGGTGGCGTTGTCGACGAAGCCGTGCTGCGAGGCGATCTTGAAGAACCCGGTGTGATTGTTGCCCATGCGCACGTCGGCGCGGGACTGGAACAGGAGATCGCGGAACGGCTGGGGCATCGACGGTTCGGCGAGGGCGCCCGGTACCAGCCCGGTCGCCGCGAGGACCTGCTGCTCGGCGAAGATCCCGGCCGAGCGGGGCAACTGGGAAGTCCTGGCGAATGCGCTCGAGCGAGGTGAAGAACCAGGCCCGGTCGCGCACGATCGGTCCGCCGAACGAGCCGCCGAGCTGCAGGCGGTTGAACGGCTGCTTGCCGAAGCCGCCGTTCTCGGTCTTCGAGAAGTAGTCGGTGGCCGTCATCGACTCGTTGCGCCCCTGCAGGAACGCCGTCCCCGTGAACTGGTTGGTCCCGGACTTGGTCGCCAGCGTCACGACCGTCGATCCCCGGCCGTACTCGGCCTGGAAGCCGGCGCCCAGGGCCCGGAACTCCTCGATGCCGTCGAGGCTGTACTGCAGCAGGGTGCCGCCGTCCTGGTCCTCCTTGTTGTCAATGCCGTCGACGTACATGTTGTAGCTGCGGCCCGTGTTGCCGGCGAACGACACGTAGTTGGATGCGTGGCCGTGGGAGCCGCCGGCCTCCACTTCGCGGGCGCCGGGCAGCAGGGTCATCATCGCGGCCAGGCTGCGGTTGATCATCGGCAGCTCGCGGACTTCCTCCTGGCGGATCGAGCTTGCCACGACGGACTGGGTCACCTCGACCAGCGGCGCCGCCGCCGTGACCGTCAGCGTCTCCTGGAGGGCGGCGATGCCCATCTGCAGGTCGACGCTGACCGTCGAGGCGGTGACGACGTCGGCGCGTCCCACCGCCGGCTCGAACCCGCCGAGGTCGGCCCGGACCTCGTACGGTCCCGGAATCAGCGCCGGCATCGTATAGGTCCCGGTGCCGGTGGTGACGGTCTCGCGGGTGGCCCCGGTCTCGGTGTTGGTAGCGACGACACTGACGCCGGGAAGCGCCAGTTGATCCTGGTCCACCACGTTGCCGGTGATGGTGCCGGTGGCCTGCGCGAACAGTGCGCTGCTCGAGAGGGCGAGCAGCGCGCACGCGAGGCCGGCGGTACGAAGCGTAGTCCGCATGTCCCCTCCCTCGCGACGACGCAAGTTCGGTGAGACCGCGGAGCCCCGGAAGATCCCGGGGCTCCGCGGTCTTCCACCGCCAACTGACCTGTCTCGCAGTATACGCCCTTTCGGGACGGTCTCCGTCCGGGCGGCAACCGGCCGCCCCGGCCGGGGCTCGATCTCGGGGCGCGGAGGTCGCCGGTGGCGGGCGGTGAGGACCGCGTTCCGTGAACCCCGCCGCCGTCGAGCTCGGTCCGGGAGCCCGCGCCGTCGAACGACGCGGGCTCCGGACGGTCGGGCGGGCACGAAGGGGAGCCGTCGGACGACGAGGCGGGGCTACCGGCCGTACGAGTAGCGGACGCCGAACTGCGCCTGCCAGCGGCTGCGCAGGTCGTCGCGGGCGTAGCGGTCGCCGGTGAACCCGGGCCGGGCGGGCGAGTTCAGGCTGTAGACGTAGCGGCCCGTGGCGGGGTCGACGCTCGAGCGGACCGGCTGCAGATTCTGGAAGAAGGCGAACTCCACGAGGCCGTTCCTTGCGTCGAGCGCGTTGATCAGGTTCTGGACGTCGAGGAAGAACTCGAGCTCGTTGCGGCCGATCGGGACGTCCACGCCGAGGCGGAAGTCGAGCGAGTGGATCCACGGGCCACGGCAGGCGTTCCGGGCCAGGATCGCGCCCGGCGTGACGTCGCAGCCGGCCGACAGGAAGCGCATCAGGTCGTCGAAGGTGCCGTTGGTGACGATGACGTCGCTGGCGTCGCGCGGGACGTAGAGCAGGTCGTTGCCGCGCGTGCCGTCGCCGTTGTTGTCGCTCCCGTCGAGGTAGCTGTAGGGACGTCCCTGCTGGGCGCTGTAGTAGGTCGCCAGCCTGATGCCGGCCGGCCCGGCCGGAATGCGGTACGAGCCCGACAGGGTAGCGCGGTGGCCGGGCGAGAAGTCGGACACCGAGAGGCGCACGGCGTTCGGGTCCCCGTCGTTGTAGACGTAGCGCCAGTTCGAGGTCGCCTGGCTGGAGCCGCCGTCGTTGACCGCCCGGGAGGCGCCGTAGAGGTACGAGCCGCTCAGGAACCAGTTGTCGCTGAACTGCTTGTCGAGCTTCGTGGCCACGGTCCAACTGCTGCCATGACTGGTGTTGGTCAGCAGGACGACGTTGCTGAAGTCGCGGTGCAGGCGCGAGTGGGTCGGCCGCCCGTCGGGCGCGGCGCCGGACGCGACCAGGTTCAGGTTCCGATAGTCGATGTCGCGCACGGTCTTCGAGAAGAGCAACTCCACGCTCCCCACGAGGTTGAAGAAGCCGAGCTCGCGGTCGTAGGCGAGGTTGCCGCGCAGAAGCTGCGGGAAGCGGTAGTCGGGGTCGACGAGGTTGATCTCGTTCGTCGACGCCGAGCCGATGTCGGTCGGCTGGGCGCTCGGGTCGGCCGAGAACGGAATCCGGTTGGCGGGGTCGAAGAAGACCCGGATCCGCTGGAACTCGTTCCCGGTGTTGGAGTACTGGTTCGACAGCCAGACGTAGGGCGTGCGCCCGTGGAACAGTCCGAGGCCGCCCCGCACCTGCTGCCGGTCCTGCGACCGCGGGCTCAGGTCGTAGTTGAAGCCGATCCGTGGAGACCAGTTCCGCGTCCGCGGCACGACGTCCGTGCCCCGCCCGTACAGCGATTCGACCAGCGGGTTGGCCGACGGGGTGTCGGGGAAGATCGGCGCATCGAGACGGATGCCGTAGGTCAGCGAGAGGTCATCGCGCACGCGCCACTGGTCGCCGGCGTAGAACCCGAGCTGGTAGACCCAGAACTCGGCCGCCTGCCGCGGGTCGGCGGTGCGCGAGAAGCTGTAGCTGTACGACTGGGCCAGACCTTGCGCGAAGAGCTCCGGGCTCGTGAACTCGTACACGCCGAAGTTGTCGCGGATGAAGAGGTTGTCGAAGCGGAACAGCTCGTTGTGGGTGCCGATCGTGAACTGGTGCCGCCCGCGCACCCAGGTCAGGTCGTTGTGAATCTCGAGGATGTCCTGATCGAGCCGGTTCGCGGTCGAGAACTGCTCGGTTCCGAAGCGGATCTCCTCGCCCCCCTCGAGGTCGATGGTGATCTGCGGGAACGGGGCGGTCTGCGGACCCCGGCGGTCCCGGACGCGCTGGTAGCTCACCCGGGTGAGGTTGAAGGCGTTGCCGAACGTGCTGTTGAGCTGGGCGACGGTCGAGTTGGTGCGGCTCTCGAACAGGTAGAAGTTGTCGGCGAAGCGGTAGCGGAAGTTCGACTGCGACCCGACCTCGGCGTTGGCGTTGACGTAGTTGTGCCGCACCGAGAGGCGGTGCGCCGCCGACAGGTTGACGTCGGCCCGCACGAAGATCTTGTCGTTGGGATTCCCGCGGGTGTACTCGCCGAAGCCGCCCGGAATGTCGTAGCCGTAGCGGGCGCGGGCGACGTCGACGATCTGCTGGCCGGCCGCGAAGTGGCCGAAGTCGACGCCCGACGAGCCGTCGAGGGAGTAGCCGGCCGGCGTCTCGCGCCGCTGGGTCTCGACGTTGGCGAAGAAGAAGGCGCGGTTCCGAACGAGCGGACCGCCCACGCTGGCCCCCTGCTGGCGATCGAAGAAGGTGGCGATCGGCACATCGTCGATGCCGCGCCCCACCAGTCCCTCGTTGCGGTTGTAGAGGTAGGCGGTGCCGCTGAAGCGGTTGGCCCCGCTCCGCGTGATCACGTTGATGCCGCCGCCCGAGAAGCCGCTCTGGCGCACGTCGTAGGGGGCCACGACGAGCTGCAGCTCGCTCACCGCGTCGAGGCTGATCGGCTGCGTGTTGGCCTGGCCGCCCGGCGTTCCCTGGTCGGCCAGCCCGAACAGGTCGTTGTTGACGGCGCCGTCGATCTGGATGTTGTTGTAGCGGCCGCTCCGCCCGGCGACGCTCAGGAAGCTCTCGTCGTCGGCGTTGCTGTTGGTCTTGACGAAGAACGGGTTCGTGCGCGCGAAGTCCTGCAGGCTCCGCTCCAGCGTCGGCAGCGTCTCGATGAGGCCGGTCTCGACGCCGGCCGTGGTGCCGGAGCGCGAGGGAGAGAACAGCGCGCTCGCCTCGGCGGTCACCTCCACCGTCTCGGTCAGGGCGGCGAGCTGCAGCGTGACGGGGACTTCGGTGGCCTCCCCGAGGGCAACGACGACGCCGGACAGCGCCTGCGTTCCGAACCCGCCCAGAGCGATCTCCAGGTCGTAGGGGCCGACCTGCACGTTCAGCAGGTCGAAGCGCCCGTCCCCACGGGTGAACGCCTCGTAGCGCGTGCCGGTCGGGGCATGGGTCGCAACGACGCTCGCGCCGGGCAGCACGCCCCGCTGTGCGTCGCGCACGACCCCGCCGAGGGTCCCGGTGGTGGCGTTCTGGGCCCGGATCGCGGCGCCGGTTCCCAGGACCCCGACGGCGACGACGACCGGGACGAGGATCTTCCACGGCGAACGACGGATCATCTGCGGCTACCTCCTTCCGCAGATCTTACGGAGGGCGGTGTTACGCGCGGGTGTCGGGCTCGTACCGGGGCGCGAAAACCGTGCCCGGCGGTGAGGGGGGGCGTCCGGTAGACTCTGTGGTGGGCCGCGGGTGCGGGGCCCCGCCGCGCCGGGTCGGGGCCGAGCCCGCCGGCGCAGGGCCGACGTTCGGCCGTCCCGCCGCGGCGTTCTTGACGAGGGAGACGAGATGGCGATCAGCGAGACTCTGCTGCCGGAGTTCGATCAGGAGATGGCCGGTGTCCGCAAGACGCTGGAGCGGGTGCCGGAGGACAAGTTCGACTGGAAGCCGCACCCGAAGTCCGGCTCGATGATCTGGCTGGCCGGGCACGTGGCCAACCTGCCGTCGTGGGGGACGCTGACCGTCGCACAGGACGAGCTCGACATGAACCCCGGCGGGAAGCCGATGGATCCGCCCCCGCCGCCCGCGAGCACGGCGGAGCTCGTGGCGACGTTCGACCGGACGTGCGCCGAGGCCCGCGCGGCGATCGCCGGCGCGAGCGACGCCGAGCTGATGAAGCCGTGGACGCTGCTCAGCAACGGGACGGTGCTGTTTTCGCTGCCGAAGGTGGCCGTGCTCCGCAGCTTCGTCATGAACCACCTGATCCACCACCGGGCGCAGCTCGGGGTCTACCTGCGGATCAACGACGTCCCCGTCCCGTCGCTGTACGGGCCGTCGGCCGACGAGGCGCCGCCGGGGTTCTGAGGCGCCGGCCGAGGAGGAAGCCGATGCAGGGAGGACGACGGGATTGTCGGACGGGCGCGGTCGTCTGGATGGCGTTTCTCGCTGCGGCGGCACTGGGGCCTCCGGACGCAGCGGCGCAGCTCGACGCCGCGGCCTTCACCGCAGCGGAGGCCGACGCGGGCCGGGCCGCCTACGATCGGGCGTGCGCGTCGTGCCACATGCCCAACCTGAGCGGCTCGTTCGAGGCCCCTGAACTGGCTGGCCCCGCCTTCCGGGGCGGCTGGGGCGCCCAGTCCGTCGAGGCGCTGATCGATTTCGTCGGCGCGACGATGCCGCCCGACGCGCCGGGGTCGCTTCCGCCCGAGGACTACGCGCGCATCGCCGCGTACATTCTCCAGGCCAACGGATTCGCGGCGGGCGAGGTGCCGCTCTCGGCCGCGGCTCCCGGCGCTTCCGTGCCCGCCCCGGACGGCGCGGCGCCCCCGCCGGCCGGCGCGGAGCCGCTGGCCGCCCTGACGGGCCGGGCCGTGGGCGGGAGCGCCGGAACGCGGCTGCTCCGGCCCATCGCCGAGCGTCCGCCGGTCACCGACGCGATGCTCCGCGATCCCGATCCGAACGACTGGCTGATGTACCGCCGCACCTACGACGGCTGGGGCTACAGTCCGCTGGACGGCATCGATCGCGGCAACGTCGGCGATCTGCAGCTCGCGTGGGTGTGGGCGATGGCCGACGGGCGCAACCAGCCGACGCCGCTCGTGTACGACGGGGTCATGTACCTCGCGAGCCCCGGCAACGTCGTCCAGGCCCTCGACGCGGCCACCGGGACGCTGCTCTGGGAGTACCGGCGTCCGCTGCCCGAGGCGTTCCGCGGGGCGGGCAGCCGCAACCTGGCGATATACGGCGGGGCCTTGTTCATGGGCACGCGCGACGCGTACATGCTGGCCCTCGACGCCCGTACCGGCGAGGTGGTCTGGGAGACGCGGATGGCCGACTACAACGACGGCTACGCGAATTCCAGCGGCCCCATCGTCGCGGACGGCAAGGTGATCAACGGGATCAACGGCTGCTCGCGGTTCATGCCCGACAGTTGCTTCGTCACCGCCCACGATGCGGCGACCGGCGAGGAGCTGTGGCGCCGGCTCACCATCGCGGGGCCGGGCGAGCCGGGCGGCGATTCCTGGGGCGATCTGCCGCTGGCGCTCCGGGGCGGCGGCGACTCGTGGATCCCCGGCAGCTTCGACCCGTCCCTCGGGCTGCTCTACTGGCCGGTGGCGCAGGCCAAGCCGTGGGTGCCGGCCAGCCGCGGCCTGACCGTGCACGACCCGGCGCTCTACACCAACTCGACGCTGGCCCTCGATCCCGACGACGGATCGATCCGCTGGTTCCGGCAGCACGTCCCCGGGGAGGCGCTCGACTTGGACGAGGGCTTCGAGCAGGTGCTGATCGACACCGGCGGGCGCCGGGCTCTCTTCACTATCGGCAAGCACGGCATCCTCTGGAAGATCGACCGCGAGTCGGGCGCCTTCCTCGGGCACGCGGAGACCGTCTTCCAGAACGTCTTCGAGCGCATCGACCCCGACACCGGCGTCGTGACCTACCGACAGGACATCGCCGACGCCGGCATCGGCGACTGGGTGTCGGTCTGCCCCAGCACCGCCGGCGGCCACAACTGGCACGCCATGGCCTACAGCCCCAGTGCCCGCGCCCTCGTCATCCCGCTCAGCCAGAGCTGCCTGGAGATCGCCGGCCGCGAGGTGGCGCTCGAGTTGGGCTCCGGCGGCTCGCAGGCCGACCGGAAGTGGTTCGAGATGCCCGGCACGGAAGGCAACCTCGGCAAGCTGGCCGCCTACGACGTCGAGACGCTCGACGAGCGCTGGAGCATCGAGCAGCGGGCCGCCTTCACGACCGGCGTGCTCACGACCGGAGGCGGTCTGGCGTTCGCGGGCGACGTCGACCGCTATTTCCGAGCCCTCGACGCGGCCACCGGCGAGGTGCTGTGGGAGACCCGGCTCGGCACGTCCGTGCAGGGCTTCCCGATCACCTACGGCGTCGGCGGAACGCAGTTCGTCGCCGTTCCGACCGGCCTCGGCGGCGGCAGTCCGCGGCGCGTGCCGGCGCTGCTGAGCCCCGAGATCACCCATCCCGGCACCGGCAACGCGCTGTACGTCTTCACGGTTCGGCCCCGGCCGTAGAGGCGGCAGCGGCTTTGCATGGCAGGACACGGGGCAGTCCGGCAGGGTCTTCGTAGTCGCAGGCGGGGGAATCGGGAGGAAGTCGTGAGCGTGGAAATCGTCACCATGATCGGGGCGTTGACCGGCGGGGTGAGCGGGGTGGCGGCGGTGATTGGGCTGCTCGTGGTCAACGGCAAGGTGGACCGCCTCACGGGCCGGGTGGACCTGCTGGAGGCCACCATGCAGACGGTGCTGACGGCGTTGGTCGGACGGGCCGGCGCGGACCGTTAGTGTGAGGTCCGCGCACGGTCGCCGCCCCGGTGGGGTCCGAAAGGGGTTGGCGGGGGCGGACGGTTCGGGTCACAATACGCGATCGACGCGGCGGCGCCCTGGAGGCGTGCGCCCTCTTGTTCGCTGAGCTTTGTTCGCTGAGCGCCCGTCGAGGGCCCAGGAGGCTTGGAAGATGTCGAGCACCCGATTTCGTCGGCTCGGTCTCGCGGCGGTTCTGATCGCCGCGGCCAGCGTCGTCGCGGCGCCGGCGCCGGCCGTTGCGCAGGACGACACCCATGAGGTGACGTTCACCAGGGACGTGGCGCCCATCCTGCAGCAGTCGTGCCAGGCGTGCCACCGGACCGGATCCATCGCGCCGATGTCGCTGCTGACCTACGAGGAGACGCGGCCGTGGGCGCGGTCGATCCGCGAGAAGGTCGTCACCCGCACGATGCCGCCGTGGTACATCGACAAGAACATCGGCGTGCAGGAGTTCAAGGAAGACAAGTCGCTCAGCGACGCGGAGATCGACACCATCGCGCGCTGGGTCGACGCCGGCGCCCCCCGCGGCAACCCCGCCGACATGCCGCCCCCGGTCGAGTTCCAGCAGATGAACGAGTGGCACATCGGGACGCCCGACTGGATCGTGGAGATTCCCGAGCCGTTCGTCGTGGCGGCCGAGGCGCCCGACTGGTGGGGCAACCTCGAGTCCGACTCCGGGCTCACCGAGGACCGCTGGGTGAAGGCCGTCGAGACCAAGCCGAGCGCGGAGAGCTTCCCCGTCGTGCACCACGCCGTGACCGGCGTCGTCAACGACGAGACCGACGCCGACAGCTTCCTCGGCAGCTTCCTGAACGAGTACGCCCTCGGCAAGAACGGCGACATCTTTCCCGACGGGCACGGCCGCCTGATCAAGGCCGGGTCGAAGATCCGCTTCAACATGCACTACCACTCCATCGGCCGGGAGATCGTCGACCGCACCGCGGTCGGCCTGACCTTCTATCCGCGGGGCGTCGAGCCGCAGCGGCAGCTCATCTCGGCCCACGTCGGCGACAACGAGGACCTCGACATCCCGGCCGGCGAGAGCAACGTGCGCCACGACGGCTACTTCCGGCTGAAGGAGAATGCGCACCTGACCGGGTTCCAGCCCCACCTGCACAATCTCGGCAAACGGCAGTGCCTGGAGGCGATCTTCCCGGACAACACGACCGAGATGCTGAACTGTGCGGACTGGGACTTCGGCTGGCACATCGTCTACAACTACGCGGACGACGCCGGGCCGCTGCTGCCGAGGGGCACGACGCTGCACGTCATCAGTTGGCACGACAACTCCGAGGGCAACCGCTGGAACGACGACCCGCGCAACTGGGCCGGCTTCGGGCAGCGGTCGAGCGACGACATGAGCTTCTCGTGGGTGAGCTGGTACGAGCTCGACGACGAGGACTTCGAGGCCGAGGTCGCCGCGCGGCAGGCGGCCGCGGACAACGACAACTGACGCTCTCGGCGGGCCGGCGCGGTGCTCGGACGCGGCCGGCCCGCCGCCTTCCCTCCCCCCGGGGAGCGGCGCCGCAAGACGGCGCGGACTCTGCAGGCCTGGTTGGGCGCCGAGCGAACCGGCAGGCGACGAACGGCGGGCTGGGGTCGGACGGGGACTTTTCGATGACGAGACCAACACGCGCGGTGATCTGTGCAGCGGCAGCGGTGCTCCTGACCGGCGCGGCGGCCGAGGGGCAGACCCGGTGGGCGGCCGGTCAGAACGTCCAGCCGGTGTTCGAGGGGTGGGAGCGGAACGCCGACGGGTCGTTCAACATGGTGTTCGGCTACCTCAACCGGAACTACGAGGAGCAGCCGGTCATCCTGGTCGGCGAGAACAACTTCCTCGAGCCGGGCGACGCCGACCAGGGGCAGCCGACCTTCTTCTACCCGCGCCGCCAGCAGTTCGTCTTCAAGGTGCGGGTGCCGGCCGACTGGGGAGACAAGGACCTCGTCTGGACGGTCACGCACAACGGCCGGACCGACAAGGCCTTCGCGTCGCTCTGGCCGGTCTGGGAGATCAACGACGACGTGATGCGGCTGAACCGGGGCACCGGCTCGGCCCAGGGGTACGACGACAACCAGCAGCCGCAGATCCGCGTCGACGGCGATGCGGAGCACTCGGTCACGCTGCCGGACGGGGTGGAGCTGGCCGTGCTCGTCGGCGACGACGGCATTCCGCCGCCGAACGAGGCACTGTCCCGCCGCAACGTGCGCCGCGGACCGAAGTCGCAGGCCATCGTCGACCCGCGCAAGGCGGCGGCCACCGGCCTCGCGGTCACCTGGCTGCACTGGCGCGGTCCGGGCCGCGTGACGTTCGACCCGCAGGTCATCCAGCTCGACGGAGCCGGCCGGGCCGTGACGACGGCGCGTTTCTCGGAGCCCGGCACCTACGTGCTGCAGGCGGTGGCCGACGACACGGTCTTCGTCACCCCGGTGAACGTGACCGTGACGGTCCATCCGGCGCCGGCCGAGCCGTAGGGCGTCCTCGGGGAGGTGACTGGTGAGCGCACGCAACAGGCGGCTTCCCACGCTCGCGCTGCCGTTGGTCGCCCTGCTGACCGGCGTCGGCCAGGTCGCCGCGGCGGCGCCGGGGCAGTCGTCGGGAGCCGCGGCCGCCACCGCCGAAGCGCCGACCGTCGCCGACACGCCGACGTCGGCCCGTGCCGCCGACGGGTCGTACATCTCCTGGCGCGAGCACATCATCGATGACCTGGCCGTCGGCGGCGTCGCTCTGGCGGGGAGCGACGGCCTCGAGATGGCCGATCTGGACCGCGACGGCCACCTCGACATCGTGTCCGTGCACGAGTCCGACACCACCTACGACGGCGTGGCGGACGGGCACGTCCGCATCGCGTACGGCTCGGACGACCCCGACGCCTGGGACCTCTACACGCTGGCCGAGGGCGAGGAGGCGGGCGCCGCGGAGGACGTTGCGATCGGGGACATGAACGGCGACGGCTACCCGGACGTCGTCGTGGCGTGCGAGCTCGCGCACCTGATCTACTTCGAGAACCCCGGCGCGAAGGGACGGGGCGCGCGTTGGGAGCGCGTCATTCCCGCTACTGCGCGCGACCGCGGTTCGTACATCCGGGTCTTCCTGGCCGACTTCGACGCCGACGGCCGGCCGGAGGTGGTCGCCGCGAACAAGGGCGGCCAGAACCCGCCGCGAGGCACCACCGAGACGCACCCGGTCTCCTGGTTCGCGATTCCCGACGATCCGCTCGACGGCGACGCCTGGGTGGAGCACGAGCTCGCCCGCGTCATCGTGCCGATCAACTCGCAACCGTTCGACCTCGACGGCGACGGCGACCTCGACGTCGTTGGCGGATCGCGGATGGAGCGGCGCATCTTCTGGTTCGAGAACGTCAGCGACGACGCGATCTCGTTCGTGGAGCACCGCATCGAGATCGGTCCGGAGGCCGTGGTCACCGGCTTCAACATGGACTTCGCGGACCTGAGCGGCGACGGGCGCGTCGACATCGCCATCCGGGACGAGCGCAACGGACTCTCGTGGCTGGAGCAACCGGCGGATCCGGCTGCGGCGTGGCGCCCGCACACCATCGGCAGCCTCGCGCCGGACCGGCTGGTCGGTTTCGTGCTGACCGACATCAACGGCGACGGCCGCCTCGACGCCTTCTCCGGCGCCTACAGCCAGGACCCGCGCGACTTCGACGCCGAAGAGATCGCCCCGCACCACCGGGCCGGCCGCCTCGCCTGGTTCGAGCAACCCCGCGACCCGGCGGGGACGTGGATCCGCCACGACGTGTCGCGGCGCGTCCGGGGCATGTTCGACCTGTTCCTCGTCCGCGACATGGACGGCGACGGCGACGTGGACCTCATCGGCACGCGCGGCAACTCCGTCCCCTACGACGGCGTCTTCTGGCTCGAGCAGGTGCGGACCCTCGAGCCCCGGCCCGCCTTCCACCAGGCCCGCGAGAAAGAGAGCCGCCAGCTCCCGCTGCCCGCGGCGCGCTGACCGCTGTGCAAGCGCGGAGATCCGCCTCGCCGACGACGCAGCCGTCCGGCGAGCGTGGTTCGTTGATGCGTCCGGAAGCACGCAGGCGGAACGGCACCCCGACAAAGTAGCGCGGCGCATGACCAGCCCGACTCCTCCGCGAGTGACCGCGTTCAAGGTACGGAACTACCGGGCCCTTCGCGACGTCACGCTGAAGGAGTTGACGCCGATTACGGTGCTGCTCGGGCCCAACGGCAGTGGCAAGTCGACCATCTTCGACGTGTTCGCCTTCCTGTCGGAGTGCTTCCGGGAAGGCATCCGCAAGGCGTGGGATCGGCGCGGGCGCTTCCGCGAACTGCACAGCCGCGACAGCGATGGGCCGATCGTCGTCGAGTTGAAATACCGGGAACGTCCCAAGACACCTCTCATCACGTATCACCTGGAGCTCGACGAGGAGCGCGGACGTCCGGTCGTCAGCCACGAGTTCCTCCGTTGGACGCGGGGCGGGGGATCGGGGCGCCCTTTCAATTTCATGGATTATCGGCGCGGCGAAGGGGTGGTCATCACGGGGGAGAGGCCCGAGCAGACCGACCGCCGCGTGCCGCGCAGGCTCGCGGGGCCGGACATGCTCGCAGTGAGCACTCTGGGCATGCTCGCCGAGAACCCACGCGTGGTTGCTTTGCGCGAGTTCGTATCCGGTTGGCATCTCTCGTATCTGTCCGCGGACGCAGCGCGAGGGAATCCCGAAGCCGGAGGCGAGGAGCAGCTTTCCTCCACGGGCGCCAACTTGGCGAACGTCATCCAGTACCTGTACGAGCAGCATCCGGACAGATTACGGAGCATCCTCGACGTGCTCCGCAGACGCGTCCCTCTGGTGGAGCGAGCGGAAGCAATGGCGCTTGCGGACGGGCGGCTCATGCTGCGTATCAAGGACGCGCCGTTCTCGACTCCGGTGCTGTCGCGGTTCGCGTCCGACGGCACGTTGAAGATGCTTGCGTACCTGACGCTGCTCCACGATCCGGCCCCGCCGCGTCTGATCGGAGTGGAGGAGCCGGAGAACTTCCTGCACCCGCGACTGCTGCCCGAGTTGGCGGAAGAGTGCAGGGCGGCCAGTGAACGCACGCAACTGCTCGTCACCACGCACTCGCCCTTCTTCATAAACGCAACAAGGTCCAGGGAGGTGCGAGTGCTGTGGCGTGACGCCCTGGGGTACACGAAGGTGCAGCGGGCGTCCGACGTGAGGGGAATCGACGAGTTCCTTGAGGAGGGTGCAACGCTCGGCGATCTGTGGATGGAGGGACATTTCGGACTGGCCGATCCACTGGTGAACGAGGGGCAGCCGATACGTCATCGACCGGAGCGGCAGCGCTGATGCACGTGGTGTTCCTGTGTGAGGAACCGTCCATGGAGGCATTCCTGCACGTCTTCCTTCCAAGGTTCATCCCCGACAACAACAGCCACGAAGTCCACTCGTTTCAGAACAAGCAAGCCCTGAAGCGTAACCTGCCAGGTCGACTGCGGGGATACGCGAGGTGGCTGCCGGACGACTGGCGTCTTGTCGTGCTTGTGGATCGCGATAGGGACGACTGCCGTGCCCTCAAGGATGAGCTGGAAGGGGCGGCTCGGGCGGCCGGGCTTCGTAGTACCTCGCGGAATGAACGCTGGCAGGTGGCCAACAGGATCGTGATCGAAGAGCTGGAGGCGTGGTACTTCGGTGACTGGCAGGCCGTGTTGCAGGCATACCCAAGGGTATCTGCGCGCATTCCCGGCCGTCGGCGGTATAGAGACCCGGATGGCATAAACGGGACGTGGGAAGCGTTCGAGAGCATCCTGCAGCGACACGGCTACTTCCGGGGTGGTCTGCGGAAGTCGGAAGCGGCGCGCGCGATCGCGCCACATGTGGATCCGCGAACGAGTCGTTCGAGGAGCTTCTCGGTGTTCTATCGCACCATCGTGGAGGCCCTTCCAGCCGCTGTAGAGTGACTCGGAATCCGACAGGTCGTCATAATGCCCGACCCGCTCCAGGGAATCCGCGTTCTCGACTTCGGCCGCTTCATCGCCGGGCCGTTCTGCGCGGCTCTGCTCGCCGACCTCGGCGCCGAGGTGATCCGGGTCGAGAAGGTCCGGGGCGGGGAGGACCGCTTCCTGATGCCCGTCACCGGGGAAGGGGACGGGGCCTTCTACCTCCAGATGAACCGCGGCAAGCGGGGGATGACCCTGAACCCGCGGGCCCGCGAAGGGCGCAGCGTACTGCGGCGCCTGGTGGCGACCACGGACGTGGTGGTGGCGAACCTGCCGGACGCGGCGCTCGAGGCGCTCGGGCTGGACTACGAAGCGCTCTCGGGGGTCAAGCCGGACGTCATCCTGACCAGCGTCTCGGCGTTCGGTGCCGGCGGACCGTCGTCGCACCGGCTCGGCTTCGACGGGATCGGACAGGCGATGTCCGGGGTCATGTATCTCTCGGGGCAGCCGGGCGAGCCGACGAAGGCGTCCGCGCCCTACGTCGACTTCACGACGGCCCTGGCGGCGACGGTCGGGACCCTGGCCGCGCTGATGGTGCGTCGCGACACCGGCCAGGGCCAGCACGTCCGCGGGTCGCTCCTCGCCTCGGCGCTGACCGTCGCCAACGGGGTCCTGATGGAGCAGGCGATGATCCGGCCGGACCGGGTCGCGACCGGCAACCGCAGCCAGACGCAGGCCCCCTCGGACGCCTTCCGCACCCGCGACGGCTGGGTCCTGGTGCAGTGCATCGGACAACCGCTCTTCGAGCGCTGGACCACGCTCATCGGGGAGCCGCGCTGGCTCGACGATCCCCGCTTCGCGGACGACCGGTTGCGCGGCGACAACGGCGAGGCGATCAGCAAGCGGATGGCGGCGTGGTGCGGGGAACGGACGACGGCGGCGGCCCTCGCCGAGCTCGACGCGGCGCGCATCCCGGCCGGGCCCGTGCTCTCCCCGCAACAGGTTCTCGACGACGCCCACGTGCAGGCCATCGCCTTCCTCCGCTCCGTCGCCTCGCCCGGCACGAACGAACCGGCGCCGGTCGCGGAGGCGCCGTTCACGCTGTCGGCGACGCCAGCCCGCGTCCGGGGTCGGGCGCCGGCCCTGGGCGAGCATACCGACGCCATCCTGACGGAGCTCGGCTACTCGCCCGAGGCCATCGCGGCTTTGCACGAGCGGCGGGTCGTCTGACCGAGCGCGGCGGCCCGTATACTCTCCCGCGATGGCCTCCGTCGCCGACGCCGTTCCGCCCGTGCTCGTCGTCTCGAGCTCCCTCAATCCGGCCAGCCGATCGCACCTCCTGGCCCTCGCGGCCGGCGACGCCCTCGAAGGTCTGGGCGCGAGGCGCGACGTTCTCGACCTGCGGGAGTGGGATCTGCCGATCTGCGACGGCAAGGCCTGCTACGACCACCCGGCGATCGGGCCGCTGACGGAGCGGGTGGCGGCGGCGGCGGCGATCCTGGTGGCATCGCCCGTCTACAACTACGACCTGAACGCAGCGGTGAAGAACCTCCTGGAGCTGACCGGCAGCGCCTGGGAGGCGAAGGCGGTCGGCTTCCTCTGCGCCGCCGGCGGCCAGCGGAGCTACATGTCGCCGATCGGGTTCGCGAACAGCCTGCTCTTCGACTACCGCTGCCACATCATCCCGCGCTACGTGTACGCGACCAGGGAAGACTTCACGGCGTCCCGCGAGCCGTCGGACGAGCTCGGCGGACGCATCCGCCAGCTCGCGCGGGCGGCGGTCGATCTCGCCTCGGCGCTCCGCTGGATCGCGGACCGGAAGCAGGAGGGAACGTGACGACGGCGACGGCGGCCGCGGCGCCGGTTGGGCCGAGCCGGTCCGCCGACTTCGACCTGACGCCCGAGCAGAGGCAGGTGCGCCGGGCGGTCCGGGAGTTCGCGGAACGCGAGATCCTGCCGTTCGTCGAGGAGCACGAGCGCGAGGAACGGTATCCGGCGGAGCTGATTCGGAAGCTCATACCGCTGGGGTACCTGACCCCGGTGCTGCCGGAGGCCTACGGCGGCGGCGCCTCGGACGTCGTGACCTACGGGGTGATCTGCGAGGAGCTGGCGCGCGTCGACTGGGTGGTCGCGTCGGTGGTCTCGGTGACGAACTCGCTCGTCGCCGGGTCGATCGTGCGCTTCGGGACCGAGGCGCAGCGCGAGCGCTGGCTGCCGGCGATCTGCGACGGGTCGGTGCTGACCTCGGCCTGCCTGACGGAGCCGGGGGGCGGCAGCGACCTGGCCGCGGTCCGCACGCGGGCGGTGCGCACGCCCGGCGGGTGGTCGCTCAGCGGCTCGAAGGTCTTCATCTCCCATGCCGCGCACGCCGGCCTGCTGCTGGTCGCGGCGACCGTCGATCCCGACGCCCGTCACCGCGGCGTCACGGTCTTCCTGGTCGATCCGCGCGCCGAAGGGGTCGAGATCTCCGACCTGCCGATGCGCACGCTGAAGCGCGACAACCTGGCCACCATCCACTTCGAACGGGTCGTCGTGCCCGATGACGCGGTGCTGGGTGAGGTCGGGGGCGGCTTCCCGATCCTGGGCGGCGCGCTCGACATGGGCCGCTTCTCGGTAGCGGCGCGCTGCGTGGGGCAGGCACAGCGGGCCATCGACCTCACGCTTCCCTACGCGCGGGATCGGGAGGCGTTCGGGCAGCGCATCGGCGAGTTTCAGATGGTGCAGCAGAAGATCGCCGACATGATCTGCCGGACGGAGTCGGCGCGAGCACTGGTCTATCGCCTGGGCCGCATGAAGGACGCGGGCATCGAGCGCTGCTCGATGGAGGCCTCGATGGCCAAGCTGACGGCGAGCGAGGTGGCGACCGCAAACGCCCTCGACGCCATTCAGATCCACGGCGGCTACGGGTTCTCCGCGGAGTACGAGGTGGGCCGCCTGCTGCTCGAGGCCAAGTCCCTCGAGGTGGGGGAGGGCGTCAGCGAGCTGCACCGGAAGCTGATCGCCGAGTTCGCGCTCGGCTTGCGCCGGCAATGAGCCAATGACGCGCGAGCCCTCCCCGGTTGCCGCGGGCGCTCCCGGTGGCGCCCGGACCGACAGTGCTGCCGGCGCCGACGCCGCCGACATTGACGCGCGGCTCGTGCGGGACTCGCAGTCCGGCAACCGACGCGCGCGTCGCGTCCTCATCGATCGGCATCAGCATGCGGTCTACAACCTCGCGCTGCGCATGCTCGCCGCGCCGGACGCCGCCGCCGGCGTCGCCGAGGAGACCTTCGTGAAGGCGTTCCGCCGGCTGCCCGCCCTCCCCTCCGACCAGCGTCTGGTGCCGTGGCTGCTCCGCATCGCCCACAACACGGCGGTCGACGCGCTGCGGCGCGCGGAGCGCGGCGAGGCGCCCGTGCCGCCCGCCGCACTCCCGGTCGCGGACTCCGGCGGACGCCTGGGCGGCTCCGCCGGGGACGCGATTGGAGGCGGGTCCCGTCCGCCTCCGGACCGTCCCGCCGAGCCGCTCGCGGAGGCGTTCGAGCGCTTGCCGGTGCGGTATCGGGCGGCCATCGTGCTGCGCTACCAGGCCGGCCTGTCCTTCGCCGACGTGGGCGACGTGATGGGTGTACCCGAGCAGACGGCCCGCATGCGCGTCGAGGGCGCACGCCGGGCGCTGGCCGAACGCCTGCGAACCCCGCCGCGAGCGTGAGACCGGGTTCTTCGCAGCGGCACGTGCCAGGCGGGCGTGTCGCGCCGGAGAAGATTCCCAGCGCGCCCGCCGGGGCGCGCGGCGACGGAACGCCGGCGCGGTTGGCCCCGTAGACACACAAGGGGCGTCACACCCGGTGTCAGCGGACGAGGGCTCAACTGCGCGGCGCTGGCTGGAGGCCGAGATGGCGGGTCGTGCCGAAGAGGCCGACCGGCTGTTCGGCGAGGTGGCCGCCGATCTCGCGTCGGCCCGGGCCCCCGCCCGCTTGGCGGAGCGGGTGGCGCTGGCCGTCGGCGGCGCGGATGCAAGCGCCGCTACCCCGTCCGGCCTGCGATGGCGAGGTGCGGCACTGGTGGCCCTCCTGGTCGTCGGCGCGGCAGCGATGGTTTGGGCGCTGCTCGCGGCGCTCCCGTTGCTCGGATCGGGGGCGCAGGCTCTGCTGAACTTCTCCGCGGAGGGGTTCGTCTGGGTAGTACGGGCGGTCGAAGGGGGCCTCGACGGATGGGCCATACTCCGGCGGGTCGGCCAAGGGATCGGCGGGGCGGTCTCGACGCCCGGGGTGACGGGCGGCCTCGTCCTCGTCGAGCTCGTGGGGGTGGCGGCGCTCTACGCGCTGCACCGCCTGCTCAGGATCGGCCGGGAACCGAGGTCGAAGGAGGAGAAGCAGTGGTGATTCCCTTCCGGCGGCGTAGGGAGCCGCGCCCGCGGGTCGTGTCCCTCGGGTGGTTGATGACCGCGGCCGGAGTGGTGGCGGTCGCGGCGCCGCCTGCCACGGCGGCCTCCCCCGCCCAACCGCCGATCGAGCGCGCGGCGGCCCTCGCCGAGGAGGTTCGGGCCCGGTTCGAGGTGACCGCGCTCTCCGATGGGGTCCGGCTCTTCCCGCGGTCCCCCGTCGACGGCGTCGGCGTCGTCGAGCTGAGCGACGGTGTGGTCGCGGTCGACGGGAGACCGGTCTCCGGGCAGGAGTTGCGCGAGCTCCTCGGCGAGGATGCCGGCGTCCTGCTGCGGCTGACGTACCTGGGCGAGGCCGAACGGGCGGCACTCCTCGGAGACCCTGACGCGACACCGCGTGCCGACGTCGACTCCCCGCCGCCCGCGCTCGACCCCGAGTCGGCTACGGCTTCGGAGCCGGCACCGGCGTCGGAGCCTGCGCAGGCCGCGCAGGTGGCGCCGGATGCGCCGGCCGCCCGGCCGGAAGCGCCCGCCGCGCCAGAAGCGCAGGTCGCCCCTGCCGCGCCGGCCGCGCCGGAAGCGCCGGCCCCCCGGCCGGAAGCGCCTGCCGCTGCGGCCGCGCCTGCCGCGCCGGACCGGGTCGCTCGGCGCATCGTGGCCAGGGACATGGTGCGCTTCTTCGGGACGATCACCGTGGCCGACGACGAGCAGGTGGACGGCGATATCGTGGTGCTGGGCGGCCGGGTGAGGATGGACGGAGAGGCGCACGGCGACATAGTGGTCATCGGCGGGTCGCTGGACGTGAACGGGTACGTGGCGCGCGACGTCGTGGTCGTCGGCGGCTCGGCCCGGTTCGGCCCCGAGGCCTCGCTGCGCAGCGAAGTCACCGTCGTGGGCGGGCCGGTTTCCCGGGCGCCGACGGCGGAGTTCCGCCGCGGAATCAACCACGTCGGGTTCGGCGGCGCCTTCGGCGGGGGTGACTGGTTCGGCGACGGGCGCTTCCGCCCCTACTACGTTGCCGACCTGGCGGGCACCGTCGTGCGCTTCATCCTGCTCGCCCTGCTGGCCTCGCTCATCGTGTTCGTGGGCGGAGGCTCCGTCGAGCGCGTCGCGCGCCGCTGCCGGGAGGAGCCCGTCAAGGCGGGGCTCGTCGGTTTCCTGGCGCAGGTGCTCCTGGTCCCCGTGCTGTTGGCGGGCGTCTTCCTCCTCGTCATCTCGGTCATCGGCATCCCCTTCCTGCTGCTTCTCCCGTTCCTCGGCCTGGCGCTGTTCGTCGTGATGCTGGTCGGGTTCACCGGGGTGGTCCATGGGATCGGCGCGTGGATCGGCGAGCGTTTCGGCCGGACGGGGCCCGCCCCCTACCTGACGGTGTGGGGGGGCATGGCCATCCTGCTGATTCCGGCGATGGCGAGCGACGCGATGCGCGCGGCGGGCAACTTCTTCACCTTCTTCGCGGTGCTGTTCACGCTGACCGGCCTGCTCGTGGAGTACTTGGCGTGGACCACCGGATTCGGGGCGATCATTCTGAACCGCTTCGGCTCCGCCGCGCAGCCGGGGGGAGCGCCCGGCGGGCCGCCCGGCGTACCGCTGCCCCCGGCCATGCCGGCGCCGCCGACGCCGGCTCCGCCCGTCCAGACGCCGCCGAGGACGGCTGCCCCGGTGACGGTGCCGGCGCCGCGCATGGCGGCGCCCGCCCCCACGCCTCCGGGTCCGCCACGGGTGACGGCGACCGTGCCGTCGCCGACCGTGCCGCCGCCGACCGTACCGCCGCCGACCACGGCGTTGCCGACCGCGCCGTCGCCTCCGGAGGCGGGCTCGACGCCGCCCGGCCCCGGATCGGGTGCCGGGGCGCCGCCGGATCGAAGTTGACGCCGGTTCCGTTCAGGTTCGAGCGCTCGGCCGCCCCCCGGGGTATGCTGGACCCGGCGAAGGGAGGGGACGCGGCCATGGGGCATTCACCCGTCGGGCGCCGGGCGTTCCTGCGGGTGGTTCCGGCCGGTCTGGCCGCGGGCGCGGCGGCGCCGCGACTCCACGCGGGCCAGCCGCCGGCGGCCCTTGCCGATTCCGCCGCGCTGGCGAGTGCGGGCTCGCTCGCCGATCTCGACTTCACGGCGGCCGAGCACGAGTTGATGCGGGCCGCCGTCGCTCGCAACCGCCGCCGCTACCGCGAGCTTCGCACCGTCGCGATCGGCACGGAGGTCGAGCCCGCGTTCCACTTCGATCCGTCGCACGTCGCCGGCCGGCCCGGGGGTCGCGCCACCCCGCACGCCCCGCAGCCCTTCGAGCGCGCTTTCGACGGCGCGGCGCCGCCCTCCCTCGAGACGCTCGCGTTCGCCCCGGTGACGGAGCTCGCCAGCCTGCTCGAGCGGCGGCGGGTCACGGCGACCGCCCTGGCGGAGATGTACCTCGCGCGGCTGGCGCGCTACGGCGACCGCCTGCACTGTGTCGTCACGCTGACGCCCGAGCTGGCGCGGTCGCAGGCGGCGGAGGCGGACCGCGAGATCGCCGCCGGCCGCTACCGCGGCCCGCTGCACGGCGTGCCGTGGGGCGCCAAGGACCTGCTGGCGACGGCCGGGATTCCGACCACCTGGGGTGCGCGGCCCTTCGCCGGCCAGGTGTTCGACCATGACTCGACCGTCGTCGAGCGGTTGCGGGAGGCGGGCGCCGTGCTCGTAGCCAAGCTCTCGACGGGCGCCCTCGCGCGCGGCGGCGTGTGGTTCGGCGGCTCGACCCGCAACCCGTGGGACGTCACACGCAGCTCCAGCGGATCGTCGGCGGGCCCGGGCGCCGCAACGGCCGCCGGCCTCGTCGGGTTCGCCATCGGCAGCGAGACGCTCGGCTCCATCATCTCGCCGTCGGCGGCGTGCGGCGTGACCGGCCTCCGGCCCACCTACGGCCGGGTGAGCCGCCGCGGCGCCATGGCCCTGAGCTGGACGATGGACAAGATTGGGCCGATGTGCCGCCGGGCCGAGGACTGCGCGCTCGTGCTCAACGCCATCTACGGGCCCGACGGCCGGGACGGCACCGTCATCGACGCGCCGTTCCGGTGGGATCCGGGCCTCGATCTCGGACGCCTGCGCATCGGCTACGTTGCGCACGAGCTCGACGAGCCGCGCGGAGACGCCACGGGTGAGCAACGGGCGGTGCTGGCGACCGCGCTCGGCGTGCTGCGCGCGGCAGGGGCGACGCTTCTCCCTGTCGAGCTGCCGGCCTTTCCGGCCGACGCGTTGCGCATCATCCTGGAAGCCGAGTCGGCGGCGGCGTTCGACGACCTGACGCGGAACGGCGGCGTCGACGAGCTGACGCGCCAGACGGCCGACGCGTGGCCCAACAGCTTCCGGGCCTCCCGCTACATCCCGGCCGTGGAGTACCTCCGGGCCCAGCGCGCGCGCACACTGCTCATCGCGCGCCTGGAGGACCTGCTGGCCCGCGTCGACGTCTTCGTCAGCCCGACCCGCAGCGCGGGTCTGGCGATGACGAACCTGACCGGCCACCCGGCGGTCGCGGTGAAGGCGGGGTTCGCCAACGGGCTGCCCGTGGCGCTGATGGTGACGGGCCGCCTCTACGACGAGGCAACGGTTCTCGGCGTGGCGCACGCCTTCGAGAGGCTGACCCCGTGGGGCGCGATGCATCCCGATCTGGAGGATCGGGCCGTCTGAGGCGGAGGGCCATCGCCCCGCCCGGTCATTCGAGCCGCGCGGATTCGATCGCCGTCTCGAACGAGTCCGCCCAGCGGCGGACCGTGCGGTCGGGGCCGGTCAGCTTGAAGAAGTAGGGTCCCGCCGCTGTCTCGACGACCGCCGCCAGCAGCCGGAAGTTGGGCTTGTAGTAGTGCATGCGGGAGCCGGGCCGAACCTCGGCCGCGAACGTCCCCGGCACGTCGAGAAGGGTCACGGGAAGGTCGCCCACCAGGAAGCTGGTGGTCGTGGCGACTTCCGCGGACGGCGTGCCGTCGGGTTGCAGCATCTGGTTCGTCCAGCGCTCCAGATTGGCCTCCACCGTCCCGCCGCCGCCCCCGAAGTAGAAGACCACGAGGTCCGCGTCCTCGACGTCGCCCTGCTGCCGCGGCAGGAGGTACTCGGCGACGCGCATCGTGGACGACGGTTGCTGCTCCAGCCACTCCGGCGACGCGTCGAATCGGAGGCGGCCCTGGGCCCCGCCCGCCGGGCCGGTGGAGAGGGACGCGGTCAGCGCGACGGCCAGCATCGCGCGCAAGGGGACGTGCGGCGGCACGAGAGGTAGGGTCACTTCACAACCTCCTGCAACAGCCGAGGACGCAGCGCCAACGGTCATCGTAGTGTCCCGCCCGGCGTTGCGCAACGGTCCGCCGCTGCCGACCGGGGCGCGGCGCCTCCGCCCGGTCGTCGGCGCCCCGGTCGTCGGCTACAATCACGGTCCGCATGGTGGCGACCGCTCATTGCGAGATCCGAACGACGGGGCAGGGGGATGTTCGCGACATCTCCGCGGAGGTGGCCGAGGCCGTGGCGCGCTCCGGCCTCACCTCCGGGGTGGTGACCGTGGCGGTCGTCGGCTCCACGGCGTCCGTCACGACGATCGAGCACGAGCCGGGCGCCGTCGCCGATCTCGGGACGGCGCTCGAACGCCTGGCGCCGCGCCATGGCGACTACCGGCACCACGAGCGCTGGGGCGACGACAACGGCTCGAGCCACGTCCGCGCCGCCATCCTCGGACCGTCCATCACGCTGCCCTTCACGGACGGTCGGGTGGACCTCGGCACCTGGCAGCAGATCGCCCTGGCGGAGTTCGACACCCGCCCGCGCGCGCGGCGCGTGGTCGTCCGGATGCTGGGGGAGTGAGCCCGTGCCCGCCGCCCTGCCCTATGCCAAGGCGACGCTCGACAACGGGCTCGACGTAATCGTGCACGAGGAGCGCGCCTGTCCGCTGGTCGCCGTCAACCTCTGGTATCACGTCGGATCCAAGAACGAGCGTCCCGGGCGGACGGGGTTCGCGCACTTGTTCGAGCACCTGATGTTCGAGGGGTCCGAGCACCACGACTGCGGCTACTTCCGGCCGCTCGAGGAGGCCGGCGGCACCCTCAACGGGTCGACCAACGCCGACCGGACGAACTACTGGGCGACCGTTCCGCGCGAGGCGGTGGAGCGCGCTCTGTGGCTCGAGTCCGATCGCATGGGCTACCTGCTGCCCGCGCTGTCCACCGACAAGCTCGCCACGCAGCGCGATGTGGTGCTGAACGAACGCCGCCAGAACTACGAGAACCGGCCCTACGGCCTGGCGATGATGGCCCTCGTCGCGGCCCATTTCCCCTCGCCCCACCCGTACCACTGGCCCACAATCGGCATGCCGGCGGACCTGCACGCGGTGCAGCTCGACGACGTCCGCCAGTTCTTCACCGCCTACTACCATCCGGGCAACGCATCGCTCGCCATCGCCGGCGACATCGACACGGACGAGGCCTTCTCCCTCGCCGCCCGCTACTTCGCGGAGATCCCTGCCGGTCTGCCGCCGCCGCCGGCAACCGTTCCCGCCGCGCCGTCCGACGCGTCCGTCTCGTTGCCCCGCTCGTTCTGCCTGGAGGATCGGGTCGAGCTCGCGCGCGTCTATCTCACGTGGCGCACGACGGCACTGTTCGAGGCCGGCGATGCGGAGCTCGACGTGCTGGCCGATCTCCTGGCCGGCGGACTGTCCTCCCGGCTCCACCGGACCCTGGTCCGCGATCGCCGGCTGGCGACGGACGTCGGCGCCTGGCAGGACTCGCGCGAGGTGGCGGGGCTCTTCGCGATCTCGGCCACCGTCGCGCCGACCGCCCGCGCGGCCGACGTGGAGGCGGTCGTGACGGACGAGCTGGCCCGCATGGCGGACGACGGACCGAGCGCGGACGAGCTGGCCCGCGTCCTCCGCTGCGCGGAGAGTGCGATGGCTGCGCTGCTGCAGCGGGTCGGCGGGTTCGGCGGAAAGTCGGACCAGTTGAACCGCTACAACGTGCTTGCGGGGACTCCCGGCTACCTCGCGGGGGACCTGGCCCGCTATCGGCGGGTGGACCGGAACGGCGTGCGCGCCGCGGCGGCCCGGCTCGGGGCGGAGCGCCGGGTCGCGCTCTCGGTCGTCCCGCTCGGGTCGAGCGACGCCGCGCTCCCCGGCGCAGTGCCGGCGGACGTATCGTGAGCCCCGCGGACCGCACGGCCCTGCCCGGCCTCGCCGATCCGACCCCGTTCCCGTTCCCGCGCATAGAGACCCGCGCCCTCCCGAACGGCATCCGTCTCTGGACGATCGACCGGCCGCCTTCGGAGCTGGTCACCGTGCTTCTGCTGCTGCGGCACGGTTCGGCCGCGGACCCGCCGGGTCGGGCGGGGTTGGCGGCGCTGACCGGAGACCTTCTCGACGAGGGCAGCCGTGAGCGCGACGGGGTCGAGCTGCACCAGGCGCTCCAGCGCATCGGCGGGGCGCTGGCGACCGAGGTGACCAGCGACGGCACGCTGGTGTCGGTCACCGCGCTCGCACGCTTCGCCCGCGAGGCGCTCGCCCACCTCATCGAGGTGGTGGCGCGCCCGCGCTTCGATCCGGACGACGTCGCCCGGGTGCGCGGGTTGCGCCTGAGCCGGCTGACGCAGATGCAGCGGATCGCCGGTTCGGTTGCCGATCGCGCCTGGCTCGCCGCGCTCTACGGGTCCCATCCGTATGCCCATTCTGCGATCGGTACCGCGCCGTCGCTCGAGGCCGCCGGGCCCGAGGACGTCGCCGCGTTCCACGCGCGGCACTTCGGCGCCGCGGGGTGGACGGTGATCGTCGTCGGGGCCGGCGCGGCCCGGCTGCGGGCGCTCGCGGTCGAGCAGTTCGCCGCCGTGCCCGCAGGCGGAGCCGGCGCCGCCCCGGCGCCGCCGCCCGACCCCGCGCCCTCGCCCCGCCGGCTCGTGCTCGTCCCGCGTCCCGGCGCCGTGCAGGCGGAGGTCCGCCTCGGGCATCTCGGCGCGGCCCGCACCTCGCCCGACTACCCCGCGCTGCTCATGCTCAACATGGTGCTCGGCGGTCAGTTCGTCAGCCGGATCAACCTCAACCTGCGGGAGAAGAAGGGGTACACCTACGGCGCCCGCACGGTGCTGGACCTGCGTCGCGGCCGCGGGCCGTTCGTGCTGCGGGCGGCCGTCGAGACCTCCGCCACAACCGATGCTCTCCGCGAGGCGGCGGCGGAGATCGCGGCCATCGGCGCCGACCGGCCGGTGTCGGCCAGCGAGCTCGACGGGGCTCGCGCCGCGCTCACCCGCGGCTTCGCCCGCCGTTTCGAGACGGCCGGGCAGCTCGCGGTTGCGGCAATGCGCCTGGCCCTGTTCGACCTTCCCGCCGACGATTACGCAGCGTTCGTCCCGCGCGTCGCGGCCGTCGATGCCGGCGCGATCGCCGCCGCGGCAGCCCGCCACCTGCAACCGGAGCGGCTCATCGCCGTCGTCGTCGGAGACGTCGACAAGCTGCCCTCCTCGCTCGGCGACGCCGGCTTCGGCGCGCCGGTCGAGCCCTGACCCGTCGCCGCGATCCGGCCGGCGCGGCGGTGCCGGCGTCTGAAGGGGGGACGGCCGCAACCGCCGCAATGAGGTAGAGTCGAAATCAGGTCGCGTTTGCCGCGAGTCCCGGTTCGTGTCCATGCCGCTCTTCCGCGTCGGCCTGAGCCTCGTCGGCATCATCGGCATTCTGGCGGCCACCCTCGCCGGGGCGACCATCTGGCTCCTGCTCACGGAGCCGCTGACCGTGGCCGACGCCATGAACGAGCAGGACCTCACGCCGCTGGTGCGCGAGCTGGCGGGCATCCTCTACGCCGCGCTCCGCAGCCTGCTGCGCTTCCTCTGAGGCTGCGCGCCCCGACGGTGACGGGCGCGTTGGGATTCTCGCCTGGCGCGATACTCCCGCGCGCGGACGGCACGGGCAGCCTTCTACACGCGGCGCGCGAGGAAGCGGATCAGCGCGTACCCGTCGAGCCAACTGAACGGCGCGATCCCCGTGCTGTAGTGGCCGCACGGCAGGACGAACACCTCGGGGTCGAGCCCCCGGCGCCGGAAGTCCGCCACGAGGTCGCGGGACAGCCGCACCGGGAACGAGTGGTCGTAGCGCGCGTAGACGAGCAGGACCCGCTTCCCCCGCATCCGCTCGACGTACGGGGCCGGGCTGATCGGCATCCAGAGATCGCGCAGCAGGGGGAGCTCGATCGAGCCGTCGAGTCCTTCACGCACGTGCGCTGTCGACAGCCCTTCCCAGACCACGTCGGCGAAGTACGGTGAGATGTGGTTGAGCGCCGCGGCCGTGATGCGCCGGTCGTGCGCGGCGGTCAGCAGCGCGAGGCACGAGCCGAGGCTGGTCCCCAGGATGCCGATACGTTCGTAGCCGCGCGTCCGCAGCCAGTCGACGGCGCGCCGCGCGTCGAGCACCGCCTGCCGGCAGACCTGCAGCGTGCGGCCGATGTTGGCGCTCACGATGTAGTCGGCGCGGTGCAGCTCGGGCGGCATGCGCGCGTCGTGGTAGGGCAGGCTCAGGCGCAGGGCGCTGATGCCGAAGCGTGCGATCAGCCGGGAGAGCCCGACGTGGGCGCCGGCGTCCGCGTTCCACTGCGGGAGCACGACGACGGCCCGCCGCGCCGCCCCGGGCGCGGCGGTGCGCGGGGCGGCGGCGAAGTAGCGCGCCCGCACGACGTTGTTGGCCGGGTGCGGCGTCGCCACGGCGCTCGGGTAGGCGAGATGGTGCCCATCGAAGTGGAAGCCCTCCGCAGGAGGGACCGCATAGAAGCGCTCGCTGTCGGCGGTGGCGGCTGCCGCCCAGGCCCGCAGCGCCGCGGCGGGCGACCCGGTGCGGGCGGTGTCCGGCAGCCAGTCGAGCCCCCAGTCGAAGGGACGGACCACGCGGTCCGTGGTCACCGCCACGAGACGCCGCTCCCAGGCGTGGAACAGACGGGCGATCATGGAGGGCTCGCCGGCACGGCCGGGAATGCTACTATGGCCCGCCGAAGGAGGGCGGGACCGGCGATGAGCGTAAAGGACATCGACGTCAGGCAGGCGCGCGAGCTCCAGCAGAACGAGGGCTACACCTACGTCGACGTCCGGTCGGTCCCCGAGTTCGACGGCGGCCACCCGGACGGCGCGTGCAACGTGCCGCTGCTGCATCGCGATCCGGCGACCGGCCAGATGATGCCGAACCCCGAGTTCCTCGCCGTGATGCAGGCCAACTACGGCGCCGACGCCAGGCTGCTCGTCGGGTGTCAGATGGGCGGGCGCTCGGCCCGCGCGGCCCAGATCCTGGCGTCGGCCGGTTACACCGACGTCTGCAACGTGATGGGCGGCTTCGGCGGTGCGCACGATCGCGCCACCGGGCAGGTCGTGCACCCCGGTTGGGCCGGAGCCGGCCTGCCGGTGGAGGCCGAGGCCGACCCGGCGCGCCGCTACGAGGAGTTGCGGGCCAAGGCGCAGGCGCGCCCCTGACGGGGCGCGCGGTTGACGCTTCGCCGGAAGACTGTCGCCTGCGGCTCCGATTCCCGCTCGGCCTACAGCAGTCCACGCCGTTCTACGGCGCAGACTCTTCGCCCCGAATCGTCCCCTCGCACGCCGCCGCGAGGGCGAGGAGCGCGGCGGTGCCGTTCCGGCGGCCGACGAGTTGCACGCCTGCCGGCAACCCTCCCGCGCGGCCGCAGGGTATCGCTATCGCCGGGTGTCCCGTCAGGTCGAAGAGCTGCGTGAGCCGTAGCGTCAGAGGGCGGACGGCCTCGGTAGTGCCGCCCACGGCGACGTTCTCGACCCCGAGGCGCGGCGGCACGATCGGCAGCGCGGGGAGCAGCAGGGCGTCGCACCGGTCGAGCGCTGCGTCGACCTCGCGCGCCAGGATCGCCCGCCCGCGTTGCGCCCGCACGTAGTCCTCGGCCAGCACGCAGCGTCCCAGCGCCAGCCGGAGACGAACCTCCTCGCTCAGCTCTTCCCCGTGGCGGTCGAGCAGCGCCCGATGGCAGTCGCTCGCCTCGGGGAGCTGCGTGTGCAGGTAGATCGGGCCGGCGTCGGCGGCGTGCGGGATCACCGCGTCCGCGATGCGGCAACCGGCGTCCGCGAGGCGCTCGACCGCCGCCTCGAACGCGGTCTCGACGGCCGGTTCGAGCAGATCGAGGCAGTAGCGCCGGGGCACCGCGAGACGCGGGCGGGACGGGACCGGGGCCGGCCGAGGGTCGATCGCACGGTCGCCCGCGGCCGGCCCGCGCAGCACCCGATACAGCGTCTCCGCGTCCCGCACCGACCGGGCGAGCGGCCCGACGTGGTCGAGCGACGGGGCCAGCGGGAAGACGCCGTCCATGCTCACCTCGCCGCGGGTCGGCTTCAGGCCGACCACTCCGCAGGCCGATGCGGGGATGCGGATGGAGCCGCCGGTGTCGGTCCCGATGGATGCCAGCGCCATGCCGGTCGACACCGAGACGGCCGACCCGCTGCTCGAGCCGCCGGCCACGTGCCGCGGATCGTGCGGGTTGCGCGTCGGGCCGAACGCCGAGGCCTCGCCGGTCGTGCCGAACGCCAGCTCGTGGAGGTTGCACTTGCCGATGACGACTGCGCCGGTGGCGCGCAGATGCGCGGTGACCGCGGCGTCCGTCGCCGCGCGGTGCGCCGCTCGCGCCGCGGTCGCCGCCGTGGTGGGCGTCCCGGCAAGGTCGATGACGTCCTTCAGCGACACCGGAATGCCATGCAGGGGGCCGCGGTCCTCCCCGCGGGCCAGCTCCCCATCCGCGGCGGCGGCCTCCGCGCGCGCCTCGTCCGCGCGGACGAGGACGAAGGCGTTCAGCGTGTCGTCGCGAGCCGCGATGGTGGCAAGGCACTCCTCGATGACCGCGGCCGCCGTCACCTCGCGGCGGCGGAGCGCGACGGCGAGGTCGGCGATCGTCGTCGCCGGCGAGACGATCATGCTTGTGGTCGGGGGCTGCGGTCGCGCGCCGCGGCCGGCCGCGGGTGGTCGGGCGCACCGCCCGCGGTGTTGCCATGCGCACTGCCTGCGGTGTTGCCATGCGCACCGCCCTCGGCGTCGTCAAGCGTCCCGCGCCGGTCCTCGTTGCGCGCGTCCTGCGCCCAGTCGGCGGTCCGCAGGGCGTGCGTCGCGCGCTGCAGCATGTCGAGCAGCGGCACGAGCCCCGGCAGGTCCTGCCCGGTCGCGTCGCGGCGGGCGTGGTCGTACCAGGCGTCGAGGTCCATCAGATCATCGCCTCGTCGTGGAACGTCTCCCCGCGCGCGAAGCGACCGGGATCGAACGCCCCGATGTCGTGCGTGGTCGACGCGCCCGTCGCCAGCAGTTCCGCCACCGCGGCGCCGGTGGCCGGCGCCATCATGAGGCCGTGCCCGCTGAAGCCGTTCGCGAGCACGAAGCCTTCCAGCTCGGGGTGCTCGCCCAGCAGGGGATTGTGATCGGGTGTCATCTCGTACAGCCCCGCCCACGCCTCTACCAGCTCCGCCGCCTCGAACGCGGGCAGGCGGGCGACGAGGGGGGGACGGACGACGTCGGCCCAGCGGTCCGGGTCGGCGCGGAAGTTCTCGCCGGGCGGCTCGTCCGGATTGGTGCACGCGACCACGATGCCATCGCGATCCTCCGGCGCCGCCGGATCGTCGTGGCGCCAGTGCACGCCGTCCGGATCGACGACCACCGGGAAGCGGTGCGGCCAGCGGCGCGGGAGCGAGCAGCGGAAGAGGTGTTGGCGCACCGGCGTGACCGGCAGATCGACGCCGGCGCGCGCCGCGAGCGTGGCGGCGAAGGGCCCTGCGGCGTTGACGACGGCGCGCGCCTGGAGGACCCGGCCGTCGTCGAGAGTCACGCCGCCGACACGGCCCTGCGCCGTGCCGACCCGCGTAACCTCGCCCGTGACATAGGCGGCGCCGGCGGCCGCGGCGGCGTGGCGGAAGCCGGCCAGGACCTCGCGCGGATTCGCGTACCCGTCGTCCGGGCCGAAGACGCCGAAGCGGATGTCGTCGAGGCGGAGGTCGGGCACCAGCGTGCGGATGGCGTCGAGGTCGAGCCGTTCCACCCTGGCCCCGAGCTCGCGCTGCCGTGCGTAGCGCCGCTCGAAGCGGGGCGCGCGGGCCGCGTCGACCAGAAACAGGTAGCCGCGCTGGCGGAACCGGGCGCGCGGGCGGTGGTCCGGCACGCGCATGGCGGCGTCGAAGCGCTGGTAGAAGCGGACGCTGTGCTGGGCGAGCCGGATGTTCGCGGCGGAGCTGAACTGCTGCCGGACGCCGCCCATGGCGAGGAACGACGACGCGCGCCGATAGCTCGGGTCGCGCTCGACCACCGTCACCCCGCCCTCGTAGCCCCGGTCGAGGAGGTGCCAGGCGATGCTCGACCCGACGACCCCGCCGCCGACGATCACGATCCGGTCCGCGCGCATGCCTCGCTTGCCGCGCTGGGCGCCGCTCGGGGCGTCGATCAAGGCGTCGATCAAGTCGGGGGCGCCACGCCCCGCGGCGGCAGCAGCGGGTCCGCGCCCTGTTCCAGGTAGCGCTTCAGCGAGCCGAGGGACTCGGCCCAACCGGTGGTCAGGAGGTCGTAGTACCGACCCCAGCGCGCGTTGTCGTGCGGCCCGCCCTGCCGCACGTGCAGCCGCGTGCCCGGTCCGGCGACCCGGCAGGTGACCTCCAGGCCCATCGGGCCGATCGGGTCGTCCTCGGGGGGCAGCCAGTAGGCGTCGGCGACGAAGAACTGACGCGCGTCCCGAAACTCCATGACGGTGCCGTAGAACACGCCGCCCAGCGTGCCGAACACGTCGTCCGGGAAGGGTGACGAGCGCCACTCCACCGCGTAGATGCCCAGCGGCCGCGGCGTGGTGACCGCGCGCACCGTGCGCCACCAGATGGCGAGCGCCTCGGCGTCGAAGAAGGCGGCCAGCACCTGCGCGGGCGCAGCGGTGATGGCGACGTCGTGCTCGATCTGCCGGCCGCGGTCTCTGGCCATCTGCTGCGGCTGTCGGATTCGGCGAACCGCCATCCTACCACCGGAGACGGCTGCGCGGTGCGCCAGCATCCGGAGGGTCCTCAGTAGAGGAGGAAGGCCGCGCGGGCGGCCTCGAATCGGGAGACGTCCGCTTCCCAGCCCGCCGCGATGTCGACGGCGGGGCGATCGGCGTCGAGATCGCGACGGAGAACGTCGGAGCCGGCGAGAATGTCGATCGGCATTCGCTCGTGCTCGTACTCGTAGGGCGGCTCGCGCCAGGCGAACGGCTCGCGCGCGGCCCGGCGGCAAGCCTGCAGGAGTGCGACGCCGGTCAGGACGGGCCGGAACGCGCGGCGGTCGGTCACGTGGATCTGGCAACCGCCGCACGTGCGGCCCGCGTGCTTCTGGAAGGTCGGCTCGAACGTCGCCGGCCGGAAGTGGACGCCGGGGAGGTCGAGCCCGTTCAGTTCGCCCGCGAGCCGATCGGGGTCGATGCCGGGCGCGCCGGCGAGCTCGAACGGCCGGGTCGTGCCGCGGCCCTCGGACAGCATCGTCCCCTCCAGCAGGACCATGCCCGGGTAGACGACGGCGCTGTCGAGCGTCGGCAGGTTGGGGGACGGAATGACCCACGGGGCCGCAGCCTCGTCGTGGTACATCGCTCGCGACCATCCGTCGAGCGCTACGACCTCGAGGTCCGCCCCGATGCCGAAGTGCTCGTTGAACAACCGCGCCAGCTCTCCGATGGTGAGCCCGTGCCGGAGTGGCATCGCGAACTGCCCCACGAATGAGGCATAGGCCGGATCGAGGACGGGTCCCTCGACGGCCTCGCCGCCGATCGGGTTCGGCCGGTCGCACACCACGACCCGCAGCCCCGCCCGTCGCGCTGCCCGGAGGCAGTTGGCCATCGTGTAGACGTAGGTGTAGACGCGCGTGCCTACATCCTGCAGGTCGATCACGAGCAGGTCGAGCGCGTCCAGCATCTCGGCCGTCGGCTCCCGCGTGTCGCTGTAGAGCGAGTGGACGGGCACCCCGAGCCGGGGATGGCGTGCGTGCCCGGTCTCGACCATGTTGTCCTGGACATCGGCGTGGAAGCCGTGCTGGGGGCCGAACAGCGCCGCCAGCGTCACGCCCGGTTGTTCCGCGACGCGGTCCGCGATGTGGCGGAACGCGTGGTCCACCGACGCGGGGTTGGCCACGACACCGACCCGCGCCCCTGTGAGGGCGCCGGACGCGAGCAGCCGTTCGGACCCGAGCGTCACCGGCATGGGGCAGTCACCGAACGGTCCCTTGCGGCCGCCAGCTTCACCTGGAGTCACCGGCGCCGACGACGCCCGGCGCGCCGGCATCGTCCGGGAGTCCGAAGAAGAGCGCAAGCCAGCCGCGCAGATCCTCGTACGCCACGGCCTTGCCGGTCGAGTGCAGGTAGGCGCGCATGTTGTCCGAGAAGCCGGCTCCCTCGAAGACGACGATTCCGGGGATGGGCCACGCCGCGATGTCCTGGATGGTCGCCGGGATCTTCTCCTCCGCCGAGCCGCCCGTGCCCTGGAACTTGCACTCGATTCCCAGACTCCGTCCCGATGCGTCGTGGTTCAGCACGAGGTCGATCCGCCGCTCGGCTCCCCAGAGCCGCCGGGCCACCCGGACTTGCGTTCGCACCTGCAGGCCGAGGGTCCGGGCGAGAGCCGCCACCGCCCGTTCCAGATCGGCGCCGCCGGTGACCGCGTCCTGACCGCCGGGCATGTTCACGTGGCCCGCGGCCGGACATTGGTGATCACGTACTCCTCGATCGCGCCCCGGCGCGCCGCGTTGGAGTTGATCGCCCGGCGGGCCGGAACCCGGTACGCCCGGATACCGACGCGCCTGGCGGCGGCGTTGTCGTCGTAGAGCTCGCGAATCTCGGGCGCGGTCGAGTTGCTGAGCACGACGCGGCACCGGCGCGTCGCCAGGCGAATCACTACCTCCTGGAGCCGGCGCTGGTCGCTTTCGTCGAAGCGGTCGGCGGTGTACGAGGTGAAGGAAGCAGTCGCGCTCAGCGGGGCGTAGGGCGGATCGAGGTAGACGAAGTCGCGTGGCCCGGCCACGTCGAGCACGGCGTCGTACGGCGCGTAGTCAACCTCCGCTCGGAGAGACGACAGGGCCTCGGATGCCCGCCGGAGGTTGCGCTCGTCGCAGATCCTCGGATTCTTGTACCTGCCGCGCGGTACGTTGAACAGCCCCCTGGAGTTCACCCGAAACAGGCCGTTGAATCCGGTGCGGTTCAGGTAGATGAGCATGGCTGCCAGCTCTGCCGTGTAGAGCTCGGCTCGTGGCCGGCCGCCGTTGAGCATCGCACCCCGTGCCGGATTGAACAGGTCCCGGACGCGGTAGTAGTGCTCCTCGGGCGCCTCGAGGCGGTCGGACGCCAGCTTCTGCAGGCGGGTGATGACGGCCTCGCGATTGTCGCGAAGCTGCCGCCAGCAACCGATCAGGTCGGGGTTCACGTCGGTCAGCCGGACACGGCGCGGTCGGATGGCGCCGCGACCGACGAGGTCGAAGAAGACCGCCCCGCTTCCCACGAACGGCTCGTGATAGCTCTCGAACCGGTCCGGATAGAACCGCCGCAGCTCGGGCAGGAGCTGCCGTTTGCCGCCCGCCCACTTCAGGAACGGACGAGGCGGCCGGTCGCCGAACCGCTTGCCGCCCGCCGCCGCGCGGCTGGCGGTTGAGCGCGCGTCGTGTCGGCGCGGGGTGTCGCCGGCGGCTCGCTGCGAGGCCGAGTCCATCGGAGTCGCACGGGGAGAACCGCCGGATCCTAGCACGCGGCGCGCGCCGCCCCGGCCGCGCCCGACCCTCGACGCGGGCTCCGGTCTCGGGCGCGTCCCCGTGCGGCGTGCCCCGACGCGGGAGTGCGCCCGTGCGGTGCCCGCACCGTCCCGCTCGAGGAGGCGAAGCGTTACGATCTGCGGATGCCCACGACCGAAGCGCTCCGGCCGGCCGCCCCCGACACCGAGCTGCACCAGGACCTCCGCAACGCCGTCGGCGAGCTCTGTCGCCGCTTTCCGGACAGCTACTGGCGCGATCTCGATCGCGAGGAGGCCTACCCGCAGGAGTTCGTCCGAACGCTGACCGACGCCGGCTACCTGGCGGCCCTCATTCCGGAAGAATACGGGGGCTCCGGGCTCGGGATCACGGAGGCCTCGATCATCCTGGAGGAGGTCAACCGTTCGGGGGGCAACTCGGCGGCCTGCCACGCGCAGATGTACATCATGGGCACGCTGCTGCGGCACGGCTCCGAGGCCCAGAAGCGCGAGTACCTGCCGAAGATCGCGAGCGGCGAGCTGCGGCTGCAGGCGTTCGGCGTCACGGAACCGACCACCGGGACCGACACCACGCAGCTCAAGACGATGGCGGTGCGCGACGGCGACCGCTACATCGTCAACGGCCAGAAGGTCTGGATCTCGCGCGCCGAGTACTCGGACCTGATGCTGCTCATCGCGCGCACGACGCCCCTCGAGGAGGTGAAGAGAAAGACCGAGGGGCTGTCGGTGTTCCTGGTCGACCTCCGGTCCGCGGTCGGGAACGGCGTGACGATCCGGCCGCTCCGGGCGATGATGAACCACGCCACGACCGAGGTCTTCTTCGACAACCTGGCCGTCCCGGCCGAGAACCGCGTGGGCGAGGAGGGCCGCGGCTTCCGCTACCTGATCGACGGGCTGAACGCCGAGCGGATCCTGATCGCGGCCGAGTGCGTCGGAGACGGCCGCTGGTTCGTCGAGCGCGCGGTCGGGTACGCGAACGAGCGCATCGTCTTCAACCGGCCGATCGGCAAGAACCAGGGGGTGCAGTTCCCGATCGCGCGCGCCCACGTGAACGTGGAGGCGGCGGACCTGATGCGGATGCGCGCGGCGGAGCTGTTCGACGCGGGACGGCCGTGCGGGGCCGAGGCGAACATGGCGAAGCTGCTCGCGGCCGACGCGTCGTGGGAGGCGGCCAACGTGGCGCTCCAGACCCACGGCGGCTTCGGCTTCGCCGAGGACTACGACGTCGAGCGCAAGTTCCGCGAGACGCGCCTCTACCAGGTGGCGCCGATCTCGACGAACCTCATCCTCTCCTACATCGCCGAGCACGTGCTCGGCCTGCCGCGCTCGTTCTGATGGCCGCCCCCCTCGACGGGGTGACGGTGGTCACCCTGGAGCAGGCGGTCGCGGCGCCGTTCGCCACGCGGCAGCTCGCCGACCTCGGGGCGCGGGTCGTCAAGGTGGAGCGCCCCGGCGTCGGCGACTTCGCCCGCGGCTACGACGCGGTCGTCCAGGGACTGTCGAGCCATTTCGTCTGGCTGAACCGCTCGAAGGAGTCGCTGACGCTCGACCTGAAGCGCCCGGAGGCGCGCGAGGTGGTCGGCCGGCTCATCGACCGCGCCGACGTCTTCGTGCAGAACCTCGCCCCGGGCGCTGCGGACCGGCTCGGGCTCGACGCGGGGACCCTGCGCGGACGGCGCCCGCGGCTCATCGCCTGCAGCGTCTCCGGCTACGGCGCCACCGGACCCTACCGCGACAAGAAGGCCTACGACCTGCTGGTGCAGGCCGAGGCAGGGCTGGTGTCGATCACCGGCACGCCGGAGCAGGTGGTGAAGTCGTCCATCTCGGTCGCCGACATCGCGGCCGGCATGTACGCCTACTCCGGTGTGCTGACGGCGCTGTTCCGCCGCGAGCGGAGCGGCGAGGGGGCCACCATCGAGGTCTCGATGCTCGAGGCGCTCGGCGAGTGGATGGGCTTCCCGCTCTACTACACGCTGTACGGCGGCTCGCCCCCGGCCCGGAGCGGTGCGCGGCACGCCGCCATCGCTCCCTACGGACCGTTCGAGGGCGCCGACGGCGAGACGGTCTTCCTGGGACTCCAGAACGAGCGCGAGTGGGTCCGCTTCTGCGGCGAGGTGCTCGGGAGGCCCGAGCTGGCCGCCGACCCGCGCTTCGACGCCAACGCGAAGCGCGTCGCCAACCGGGAGGCGCTGGAAGCGGCGATTCGGGAGGTCTTCGCTTCCCTCACCGCGGAGGCGATCGTAGCCCGGCTCGATGCCGCGCAGATCGCCAACGGCCGCATGAACTCCGTCCAGCAGCTCGCCGAGCATCCCCAGCTCCGGGCCCGCGACCGCTGGCGCGAGGTGCCGTCGAGCGCCGGCCCGCTCCGGGCGACCCTTCCGCCGGCCACCCTCGACGGGGCGGACCCGCGCATGGACGCCATCCCCGAGGTCGGCGAGCATACCGCCGCCATCCTCGCCGAGCTCGGCTACGCGCCGGAGACCGTCGCCGCGTGGCGCGCCGCGGGGATCGTCTGAGCCGGTCGCGTTCCGCGGGTCGGTGGCCCGCCGCGTCCCCATCGCCGCTGCCCGGCCTCACCGTCCAGCCCGAGGTCCGCCTGCGGACGCGTCGGTTGCGCTCCCTTCCCGCTCCGTGGTGCCGGCTGACGGCGATTCAACGCCGTCTGGACACGCCTGGAGGGCAGAGCAGATGGGATACTCGCGGCATGCGCTTCTTCAACACCGCCGGTCCCGTCCGGCCGGAGGACCACTACCAGGTCCCACCGCTGGCGCGACTCGACCTGGAGGAGATCCTGCGGCTCATCCGGCAGAAGATGTACTTCGTCCTGCATGCGCCCCGGCAGACCGGCAAGACCACCGCGCTGCTGGCGTTGCGGGACGAGCTCAACGGCGGCGGCCGGTACCGCTGCGCGTACGTGAACGTCGAGGCCGCCCAGGCGGCGCGCGAGGACGTGGAACAGGCGATGCGCGCCATCCTGAGCGAGTTGGCATCCTGGGTCCGGTCGACGCTCCAGGACGGCTCCCTCGACGAAGCCTGGCCCGCCGTCCTTGCGACGGCCGGTCCGCACGGCGCCCTTCGCGAGACGCTGAGCCGCTGGTCGGAGGCCGACCCGCGGCCGGCGGTGCTGCTCGTCGACGAGATCGACGCGCTGGTGGGAGACACGCTGCTCTCGGTGCTGCGTCAGTTGCGCGCGGGCTACGTCCGGCGCCCGGCGGCCTTTCCGCAGAGCATCGTCCTGTGCGGCGTGCGGGACGTGCGCGACTACCGGATCCGGTCGAGCTCCGAGCAGGCGATCGTCGCCGGCGGCAGCGCGTTCAACGTGAAGGCCGAGTCGCTGCGCCTGGGCGACTTCACGCACGATGAGGTTCTGTCGCTGCTCGCTCAGCACACCGAGGCGACGGGCCAGGCGATCACCGCGGGCGCCCGCGACGAGATCTGGGAGCTGACCCGCGGTCAGCCCTGGCTGGTCAACGCCCTGGCCTACGACGCCTGCTTCCGGGATCCCTCCGGCCGGGACCGCGCCCGGTCGATCACGGCCGATGCCGTCCGTGACGCGCGGGAGCGGCTCATCGCGCGCCGCGAGACGCACCTCGATCAACTCACGGACAAGCTCCAGGAGGAGCGCGTCCGGCGAGTCATCGAGCCGTTGCTGAGCGGCGCTCCCGCCGCCGAGACGATTCCCGCCGACGATCTCCAGTACGTGCGCGACCTCGGACTCGTCCGCAGGGAAGGACCCGTCGCCATCGCCAACCCCATCTATCGAGAGGTCATCCCGCGAGATCTCACGTACACGACCCAGGAACTGACAATCACCCACGACCCGGCGTGGTACGTCGCCCCGGACGGCCGCCTGCGCGTCACCGAGTTGCTGGCCGCGTTCCAGGCGTTCTTTCGCGAGCATTCGGAGCACTGGGTAGAGCGGTTCCAGTACAAGGAGGCCGGACCGCAGTTGCTGCTGCAGGCGTTCCTGCAACGCATCGTCAACAGCGGCGGCCGCATCGAGCGCGAGTACGGGCTCGGCCGAATGCGCACGGACCTCCTCGTCATCTGGCCGGTTCGCGGGGGCGGACGACGGCCTCCGGTCGCGGTGCCGGAGCGGGCGGCACCGGAGCCGGTAGCCGTCCAGAAGGCGGTGGTCGAGTGCAAGGTGCTCCATGGCGGCCTGGAGCGCACCATCGTCCAGGGACTCGATCAGACCCGCGCGTACATGGACCGCTGCGCCGCCCGCGAGGGCCACCTCGTCATCTTCGACCGCACGGCGGGCGCATCGTGGGACGACAGGGTGTTCCGGCGCGAGCGGGCCGTCGCCGGCCTCGACTTGACGGTGTGGGGTATGTGAAGCCCCCGTGCGCGGTGTTCGGAGGCGCGGCCGGCGGTCGCTACAATGGCGCCTGTGGCTTCGAGGCATGCCGACTGGCTCCGCCAGGCGGACGCCGACCTGTGGCTGTCCCGCCACGCCCGTGACGGCGGCGCGCACGATTGGGCGTGCTTCGCGGCCCAGCAGGCGGCCGAGAAGGCGCTCAAGGCGGCCCTCATGAGTCGCGGAGAAGATGCCTGGGGGCACACGGTGACGGCGCTGCTCGGCGTCGTCGTGGCGGAGGGCAAGGCGGACGAGGAGTTGGTCGTGTGCGCCAAGACGCTCGACAAGCACTACATCCCCACGCGGTACCCCAACGGGCTCGATGCAGGCGCGCCGACCGACTTCTACACCGGGAAGGACTCCGACGATGCCATCGCGTGCGCCGAGCGGATCGTCGCCTTCGCTCGCCGTCAAGTCGAACAACCAGGCGGCGGTTGAACGCGCGGTCCGCTGCTGGGCGGGGCAGATCGCCGAGCGGCGGCCGGAGGTGCGCCGCATCATCTGGTTCGGCTCGCGCGTCAACGGGATTCCGGCCCCGGGCAGCGACGTCGACCTGTGCCTGGTGCTGGCGCACGCAGACAAGCCGTTCCGCGAGCGGATCGGCGACTACCTGCCCATCGGCTTCCCTGTGGGGCTGGACCTGTTCCCTTACACGCTGGTCGAGCTCGAGCGACTGCAGCAGGAGCATCCGTCCTGGCACCGGGCGCTGACGACGGGGATCGACCTGATGCCGCCACCGGCCGGACGGGCACCGGTCTCCGCCGGGCGGAACGCCCGAGTCGTCTGACGGCGTCTCGGCTCGCCAGCCCGTCCGGGGCGATCGACGACCTCGGCGGTCGCGGAGCGCCCCGGGGCGGTGCGACGTAGCGCGGCGGGCCGCGGCCGCGGCGTGGTATGGCGCCTCGAGGTCCCCGCGACCCCGCTTGTCCCGCGCGATGTCCAGCCTGCGCCCCGGTGGCAGGGCCGGCGGGCTGTCTGTTCTACAATTCCCCGGTTCCGGCGCCCGCGAACGGCACGCTGCGGGTGCCCGCTGCGAGGGAGAAGGCATGGCCGTGAAGGAAGGTTGGACGGGACGGGTCTACGAGGACTTCGAGGTCGGCGACGTCTACCGGCACCCGCTCGGGCGCACGGTGCTGGCGGCCGACAACGTCTGGTTCACGCTGCTGTCGCAGAACGTCAACAAGATCCACTTCGACTCCGCCTACGCGGCGAAGACGGAGTTCGGCAAGCCGCTCGTCGACTCGACGTTCACGCTGGCCCTGGTGACCGGGCAGTCGACGATGGACCTCTCCGTGAACGTCATGGCGAACCTCGGGTGGGACGAGGTGCGGCTGCCGGCCCCGGTCTTCGAGGGGGACACGATCTACTCGGAGAGCGAGGTGCTCGAGACGCGCGAGTCGAAGTCGCGGCCCAACGTCGGGATCGTGACGGTGCGGACGCGCGGCTTCAACCAGGACGGCACCGTGGTGATCACCTACAAGCGGACGTTCATGGTCTACAGGCGGGGTCACGTGCCCGAGTACGCGAGCGCCCGGCCGCGGCCGGAGGTGAGCGCATGACCGGACGCGCCAACCGGTGGCTGGAACCCGCACGCGAGGCGACCGGTCGCTGGCCGCGGTGCCGGCCGGCGGGCGCCGATCGGGCGGGCACGTGGAACGCGACGGCGGTGTTGCTCCTGGCGGGTCTCGCCGTCGCGGCAGGCGCCTGCGGTCCGGCGCCGGTCGTCGTCGAGGGCGACCTGGCGTTCGTGAACGTCAACGTCGTGCCGATGGACAGCGAGCGGATCATCCCCAACCAGACGGTCGTCATCGACGAGGGGCGCATCCGGTCGATCGACAGCGCGGAGCACGTCGAGCCGGCCGAGGGCGTCGAGATCGTCGAGGCCGACGGCCGCTACCTGATGCCGGGGCTGGCCGAGATGCACGGGCACCTGCCGAACCCCCGCATGAGCGACGAGGACATCAAGAACCTGCTGTTCCTGTACGTCGCCAACGGCGTGACGACCGTGCGCGGCATGCAGGGGGATCCATCGCAGTTCGGACTGCGCAGTTCCATCGAGCGGGGGCTCCTCCTCGGCCCGCACCTGTACCTGGCCAGCGTGTCGATGAGCGGCCGGAGCGTCACGACCCCGGAGGAGGCGGCGCGGCTCGCCCGCGGCTACCAGGTGGAGGGCTACGACCTCATCAAGACGCACGAGGGGCTCGCCCCCGAGATCTACCAGGCGTTGGCGGCGAGCGCCACCGAGGTCGGCATCCCCTTCGGCGGCCACGTCCCCGACGCGGTGGGACTGCTGGACGCGCTCGCCGCCGGTCAGGTATCGGTCGATCACCTGGACAACTACGTCGAGGCGCTCGTTCCCGAGGACGCCCGCGACGGCGACGGCGGGGGGCTGCTGGTGGCCAGCGCGCTGGTCGACCGGGTCGACGAGGGTCGGATTCCGGAGCTGGTCCGGGCGACGGTCGACGCCGGCACCTGGATGGTGCCGACGATGGTGCTCTGGGAGACGGCGTTCTTCGGCGACCGCACGTCCGCCGACATCCGCGCCGAGCGGCCCGAGGTGCGCTACATGCCGCCGGAGACCGTCGCGCGGTGGAGCGAGGCCGTCGACACGCGGCTCGAGGGGAGCGACCCCGAGGCGAACCGCCGGGTGGCGGAGTTGCGGCGGCGCATCCTCGCGGCGCTCCAGGAGGGCGGCGCGCGGATCGCGCTCGGCACCGACTCGCCGCAGATCTTTTCCGTCCCCGGCTTCGCGATGCACCACGAGATGGCGCTCTACGTCGAGGTCGGCATGACGCCGTACGAGGTGCTCGAGATCGGGACGCGCCGCCCGGCCGAGTACTTCGACGCCGCCGACGTGTTCGGCACGGTGGCGGTGGACCGACGCGCGGACCTGATCCTCCTGACCGCGAACCCGTTGGACGACATTGCCAACCTCCAGCGGCGGGCCGGTGTGATGGTGGGCGGGCGGTGGCTCCCGGAGGCCGACATCCAGAGCCGCCTCACGGAGATCTCGCGCTTCTACGGTAACGACTAGGAGGCCCACTTGGGCCGGATCGCGGAGTTGGAGGCGGGAGGGTGATCACGATGGGTGCTTCCGCAACGCTGACCGAACCGATGACGACGGCATCCGCGGCGCCGGCCGCCGTCCGGCTGGGCGCCTTCGCGGCGACCGCCGACGTACCGCCCGCCGCCCGCGCCGCCGCCCGCGCCGCCGTGCAGGACACGATCGGCGTCGCGCTGGCCGGGGCCGGCGAGCCGGCCGCGCGCATCGTGCAGCGCGTGCTGGCGGCCGACGGCGGCCTCGGGCCGTGCACCGTGCTGGGAGCCGGCTCCGCCGGCCCGTCCGCGGCCGCGCTCGCCAACGGGACGGCGGCCCACGCGCTAGACTTCGACGACATGTGCTGGGTGACCCTGGCCCATCCGAGCGCGCCGCTCGTGGCCGCGGCCCTCGCGGCCGGCGAGTCGGCCGACGCTTCCGGCCGCGCTCTGCTCGACGCCTACGTCGTCGGGTTCGAGGTCGAGGCGGCGCTCGGCACGGTCATGAACCCGACCCACTACGAGCGCGGCTGGCACGGCACCGCCACCATCGGGACCATCGGCGCCTCGGCCGCCGCCGCGCGCGTCCTGGGTCTCGACGCGGAGACGGCGGCCCGCGCACTCTCGATCGCCGCGTCGGAGGCGTCGGGCCTCAAGGAGAACTTCGGGACGATGGTCAAGCCGCTCCAGGGCGGCCTGGCGGCGCGCAACGGCGTGCTGGCGGCGCTCCTCGCGCGCGATGCGTTCACGGCGTCGCCCCGCGCCATCGATGGCCCCCAGGGGTTCCTGGTCGCGATGCAGAGCGCGGGCCGTGATCTGGCGGCCGCCATCGATCGGCTCGGGCGGCGCTGGGAGATCGTCGAGGGCGGCATCACGGTCAAGCTCTACCCGTCGTGCGCGGCCACTCATCCCACCATCGACACCCTGCTCGATCTGAGGCGCGAGGCGGAGGTCGATCCGGCGGGGGTCGAGGCCGTGGAGATCGACGTCGATCCGGTGGTGCCGACCGTGCTCATCTACGACCGCCCCGCGACCGGGCTCGAGGGCAAGTTCAGCCTTCACTACTGCGCGGCGGCGGCGCTGGCCTTCGGCCGGGTCGGCATCGACACGTTCGAGCCGGCGGCGATGCGCACGGCCGCCGTCGAGCGGCTCGTTCCGCGCGTCACCATGCGCGCCGACGACCGCCTGGGCCGCGACACGCCGCCGCTGACCGAGGCGCGCATTGCGCTGCGCCTCGCGGACGGTCGGACGCTGGAGCGCGCGGTGCGGGGTGCGCGCGGGTATCCGGAGCGCCCTGCCTCCCCGGCCGAGCTCGACGACAAGTTTCTCGCGTGCGCGGAGCGCATCGTCCCAGCCGCGGCAGCCGCGGAAGCACTCGACTTCCTTCGTTCCCTGGACGGAGCGCCGTCGGTGCGGGGACTCGCCCGGCGACTCGCCAAAGGCGCGACGGCGGCTGCGGCGGCGCCGCAGCCGGCCTGAGGCTCCGCGGATGGCCCCCCCGTTTCGCGTCCGGCGCAGCCTGCTCTTCGTCCCCGCGGTGCGGCCCGACCGCTATCCCAAGGCGCTCGCCACCGGCGCCGACGCAGTCTGCATCGACCTCGAGGACGGCGTGGCGTTCGGGGCCAAGGACGAGGCGCGCGACAAGGCACTGGCGCTCTTCGAAGGCCGCGCGCCCGTGCGCGCCGAGGTCAGCCTCCGCATCAACGATCCCAAGACCGACCTCGGCCAGCGCGACCTCGAGGCGGTGCGCCGGTCGGGCATCCGGCCCGACGCGTTGATGCTGCCGAAATGCGACGGCCCGGACGAGATCCGCGAGGTGGCGGCGACGCTCGCCGCCGACCTGCCGAACCTGCCGCTCATCGTGATGCTGGAAACGGCCCGCGGAGTTGCGGCGGCCGAGGCGATTGCGACCTCCACTCCGACGGTCTCCGCCGTCTTCTTCGGCGCTATCGACTACGCGGCCGACGTCGGCTGCGAGGTGGCCTGGGATGCTGCGCTCTATGCGCGCTCGCGGGCGATCGTCGCCGCTGCGGTCGCGAGAGTCGGCGCGCTCGACTCCCCTTGCATGAACGTCCCCGCGCTCGACGCCCTCGCCGCGGAGAGCCGCCGCACGCGTGCCCTCGGCTTCACCGGAAAGGCGGCCATCCACCCGACGCAGGTCCCCGTCATCCAGGCCGCGTTCTCCCCGCCGGCCGACGAGGTTGCCTGGGCCCGCCGGATCGTCGATGCCTACGAACGGAACGCCGGGGGCGTGCTGCTCGTCGACGGCAAGCTGATCGAGCGCCCGGTCATCGCCTCCGCGCAACGCACCCTGGCGATGGCGGCCGCGGTCGGGCCGGACGCCGGATCCACGGAGTGACCGCGTGACGGCGCCGCGCACCTTCAGAGCAGGAACGGGCTCGCCTGCCGATCGGCAACGTCGGTCAGGAGGTGGCGCGCGATCTCGACGCTCCAGGGTTCCGACACGCTTCCCCTGTCGATGTCGGCCGCGAGATCCTCCGCGCTGACGAAGGTGCCGCTGAGGGACGTGCCGCGCCGTTCGAAGAACTCGGTCGCGCTCAGGGCGACCGCGACGTCGTCCGTCGGCGCGCGCCATTCGAAGACGATGGCAACGTGGAGCCGCGTCCGGCCGCCGTTTCCCGAACGAGCTCCGCCTCGAGTCCATACCGCGCCCAAGAGCTCGAGTTCTCCTTCTTCGACGCTGAGCCGGAGTTCTTCCTGAAGCTCCCGCACGGCGCAGCGCCGGATCGAGCCCTGGTTGCCGTTGTCCTCCCTTCGGACGTGACCGCCAGCCCATATCACGACCTTCTCGTGGAGGGGGTTGTCCCGCCGGCGCTCGCGCCGCCGCAATCGGAGAATCCTGCCGCTCCGATTGCGGACCACGACGACCGGCAGCGCCTGGACCACGGCGGCGTCGGACTCGACGTCGTCGCGGTTGGCGAACTGCCCCTTCGAGGCGAACGTCGCCACCAGGCGCTCCGCCTGTCCGCGGTCGATGCAGGTCTGGTCCCGGAACAGGGCCGCAGCCTCGTCCGCGGGCAGTCGCAGAATGTGCTCGTCGAGGTGCTCCTCGATCAGGTCGAGCGCGACGCAGGCAACCCGCTCCGCAGTCTGGCGGCGCTCTCGCGATCCGTTCGATGTGTCGACCTCGAAGATCCGGAACTGTTCCGCGAGTCGCGTCGCAGTGGCTCGCGTCGTGTCGAGCATCTGTCGCAGCACGTCCTCGTTCATTATCGAACCGCCGGATCCCTCGACCGGCAGGTCACCCTTCTCGCGCTGCATCGAGACGTGGGGAGCGGCCGTCATGACGATCACGCCGGTGTTTCTCTTGCGCCAGTCCTCCATCAGGAGGAACTGCTCGATCTGCTCCCGTTCGGCTCGACGGATGCGGGCGAGGCATTCCATCACCGCGAACCAGCAAACGGCGTCGAAGAGTCCGCGATCCAGTATCAGGACGTCGGGGTCGTCCGGCCGTGCCGGCGTCTGCGTCTTCTGGAGGATCTGCGACAGCGTCGTGCAGGCGGTCCATACGTTGAAGTTGGCGTGCTTCTTGTCCCGGATCGGGCAGACCGAAGCGCGCTCGACAACGACTTCGACCCGGAAGCCGCATCGTTTGAGGAACGCCTGGATCTGGTTGAGCGCGGTCGTATTGCCGGCCTTCGGGACTCCGGCGAACTCCAGGACGACCGGCTTGCGCGCTCCGTCGAATCGCGCTCTGGCGGCCTCGGCACGCTTCTGGAGATCGGACTTCACGGCTCGGACTCCATCGGGTGGCCTCCAAGGCTGGTGACGGGTCGGAGGGATCCCGTCGTTCCACCGGCCCGGATCCTCCCGGGTCACCTGCCAGTCCGCGTCCAGCGTCAACTCGCGCGCGCGGCCGGGACGTGCGCCGTCGCGTCGGTTCCGCCATCGGTGAGCGCGCCGGCCCAGGGCGACGTGCTGGCGGTCGAGGAGCGTCCCCGGCGCATCGCCTCCAGCCGGTCGTGGGCCAGGGCGTCCTGGATCAGGGGGAGGTAGAACGCGCCGTCGCCCTGGATCGTGATCAGATCGTCGTCGACGACGGCCCACTCCAGCGCGGCGAGAGCGTCCCATACCGCCCCGTGCTCTTCGCGCACGTCCCGGCCGAAGAGCGAAGCGTAGCGCCGCTGGTCGACGGACAGGCCCTGCAGCTCCTGGAAGAGGAGGTGGAGGCGGAGGTCGGTCTCGGAGTAGCGGAAGCCGCGCAGCACCGGGAAGCGGCCGGCGTCGAGATCGCGGAAGTAGTCATCCACATGGATCTGGTTCAGGTAGGCCCACCCCGGCGACTGCGGGGTCCCGAAGAAGAAGGAGACCCCGGCGAAGCCCCAGCCCCACGCATCGTGCCCGAGGAGCTGCCCATCGTGGTCCTGAAACGGCCGGCGGAAGAGCTCCTCGTACAGGTAGGTGCTCGGGAGCGTCCCGGTGTGCTCGAAATCGTAGGGCGTCGCCTGCGTGAAGCCCCGCGCGAGGAGGAAGTCCCGGCCCGCGCGGTACATCTCCAGATTCTGCTCGGTGGAGGGCAGCTCGTGCCGCCGGTGGCGCGAGAAGTCCGTGCGCCCCGCGACGTTGAGCTCGTAGTGGGTGATGTGCGTTACGCCGGCGTCGACGACCGCCGCGAGATCGTGCAGCATCCGGTCCGGGGTCTGGTTCGGCCACCCGAAGATCAAGTCGATGCTGAGGGGCAGGCCGAGCGCCCGGCACGATTCGATGGTGCGATAGACCTGCTCCGACGTCTGGCGCCGCCCGCTCAGCCGAATCATCTCGTCGTCGAGCTGCTGCACGCCCATGCTGATGCGGTTGACCCCGCACGCCTTCATCGCGGCCAGTTTCTCGTGCGAGAACGTCTGCGGAATCCCCTCCAGCGTCACCTCGATGCCCGCCGGCACGTCGAAGACGCCACGCACGATGTCCATCAGCACGGCGTACTGGTCCGCGCGGTACAGGTTCGAGGTTCCGCCGCCGAAGTAGATGCTGGCCAGCTCCGAGCCCCCCAGATGAGGCCGGAACAGGTCACCTTCGCGACGCAGGTAGTCGAGGTAGCGGTCGAGCTGGTGCCGGTCCCGGTACACCTCACTCGGGAACAGGCAGAACCCGCAGCGATCCGGCTCGGTGGGGAGGCAGTACGGCGTGCCGACGTAGAGGTTGATGCGCTTGCGGACCGCCGCGGCCGAGTCGCGCGGCTCCATGACGTCCGGAATCGGGACGTCGCGTTCGAGCCAGAACACCGGGGAAGGATGGCCGTGCAGAACCTTGTTGCTCTGGCGCCGCCCCCGGCGCTTGTCGATGTATGCCAGGACCGCGGTGACGTCGAGCATCTGCGAGGGGGGGCCGCTCGGAGCCGTCTGCCATGCCGACCGGGCAGGGCTGCGCGGCCTGACCGAACTACCTGCGATTGTGGGCGGTCCCGGTGCCGATGTCAAGGTGGCGGCGGGGCGTCAGTCGACCCGCGCCAGCACGGCGTGGCGGTGGTTGAACGTGATTTCGGCCGGCCGCGCCGGGATCGGGATCTCCACCTCGACGGCCTCGGCATCGACCCACACGCGGTGCGTCTGGGGCGGATGGTCGCGGAACTCGACGTGGATGAGGACCGGCATGCGGAACCCGTCCGGCACGTCCTCCTGCCGGACGGTGCCGTGCAGGGCGAAGGGCTGGCCGGCGTCGACGAGACGCGAAACGCTGAGGTCCGGGCGGTAGGTGGGCACGTCGATCCCATAGACCCACTGGTCGAAGAACCAGTCCATCGGCTCGCCGAAGGCCCGCGTCACGGCTTCCTCGAACGCGTGCGTATCGGCGACGCCGCCGGTGTGGTCCTGCACGAAGGCGCGCATCATCTCGCGGAACCGCGCGTCGTCACCGGTCTCGAGGTCGACGAGCATCATGCGCAGCATGTGCAGGATGAGCGCCCCCTTCTCGTACGCGAGCAGACGGTAGTCGAACGGCGTGTCGACGGTAGCCAGCCGATAGCCGGCCACCACCGGGCCCGACTCGTGCGCGTCGCTCTCGCGGATGACGCCGGGGCGGAGGCCGTAGCGCTGCAGGCCCAGGCCCTGGCCGATGCGGATCTCGCCGAGCACGTCGAGCCGCCACGCGTCGAGCATCTCCTCGAACTGCTCCTCGTCCTCGAGGCCCACCAGCGCGTACAGGGCAGCCGCGTAGTTGGCGAACCCTTCGGTCATCCACTGGTCGCGGTAGTCCTCCCAGTCGACGGACGCGCCCCACCACTGGTGCGCCACCTCGTGCGAGCGGAACAGCTCGGACTCGCCGGTGTGCAGCTCCCCGAACGAGCGGAAGCTGAGCAACAGGAAGCCGGGGAAAGCCTGGCCGCCGCTGGTCGGGGTCTCGGTCACGAGGAGCGAGTCGAAGGGATACGGGCCGAAGTAGTCCGTGTACGTCCGGATCGCGCCCGCCAGGTCGTCCATCGTCTTCTCGCGCGCGCCCGGTGCGAATCCGAGGTGATGGCGGTTTGCGTAGACGGCGATCGGCGGCAGCCCGTCGAGGGCCACCTCGTCGACTTCGAAGCGGCCGTAGTGGAAGGAGGTGGTGCCTCGCAACGCCCGTTCGGTGACCCAGCGCATGATGCGCGTGTCGTCGTCCACGCGCTCCTCCGCGAGAGCGCCGCCGCTGGCGACGCGGTAGCGGTCGGGCACGCGGAACGTGACGTGGAGTTGCCGCTTCCGGTTGTGCGGGTGGCGCGGTATCCAGTAGATCGTGTCCTTGAGGAGGAAGTCGTTCGTCGCGCGCAGTCGCTCCACGAGCTCCCCTTCGTAGGCAAGCTCGATCACGAAGCGTTCACCGGCGGCGACCGGCCGCGGCAGCAGCACCGTCACCCACGGCTCGTAGCGGTCCTCCTCCATTCGGCGGTCGTGCTTCTCCTGCACGAAGTGGACCCGTTCGCCGCCGAGGGCGACCGGCTCGTCCGGCTCCGGCGGTTCCTCGGGGGCTTCCGGCGGCGTCAGGAGGGGCACCCCGCGCACGTCGTCGAAGCCGGCCGCGACCGTAGGCCGCCAACGCGCGTCGGTCACCTCGAGCGTGGTGGAGATGCGAAGCCGCACCGCCGCGAGCGGCACCAGCGGCTCGACGACGAGGGCAACGCTTCCGGTTGCGTCGCCGTCGCCTTCGAGCGCCAGGTCGACATCCGTGCGGGGAATCCGCACTCGAGGGGTCCAGCCCTCGGCGTCGGGCCGCGCGGGGCGCAGCGGCAGCCCGAAGTCCCGGAAGTCCCAGTCGTCGTCGCGGTCGCGGCGGGGGCCGGCGGGGCCCTCGAGCTCCGGGTCGCGCGGAAAGCCGCTGACGGCAAGCGGGGCCGACTCCGACCGGAAGTCGGTCAGCACGTCGGTGGCCATCCAGACCTCGGTCCGTTCGTGGCGGCGCCGGAAGCGCGCGAGTTGCACCTCCTCGAGGTCACGGGGCTCGATCTCGAACGCGAACCAGTCGTGCTCCCGGCCGTCGATCTCGGCGTAGACGTACGGGCGCGGCGGAGGATGCAGCGGCGGGTCGGCCTCCGCGCGCCACAGCGCCATCAGCACGCGGCTGTCCGGGTTGGCGAGCCGGCGCTCGAGCAGCTCCTCGCGGCGATCGTCGAGCAGGTCGGCCGCCCTCCGCGCCCGCCGCCCCGGTGGGCCGTCGGCGAGCGCCGCCAGCCGGTGCCCAACGTCGCCCGTGGTCCAGAAGACGAGCCGCTCGAACTCCTCCTCCAGGAAGTCCTCGTCGATCAGCTTCCGCACCTGCTGGTGCTCGACGCCGTTCGGCGGCCAGGCGCGGACCGTGCCCCGCCCGAGGTAGACGGCGATCGGGATGCGATCGCCCATCCGGACGATGTAGACCTCGCCCTCGGTCAGCTCGAAGGCGAAGCGGTCGATCTGCAGGCGGCCGCCGCGGACGCGCCCCACCGCCTCCGGTCGCGCCTCGCGGAGATCGTCGTAGAGGGCCGGCGGGCCGAGCGCAGCGTCCTCGTCCTCCTGAGCGGCCGCGCCGCCGAATCCGATCGTCGCGATCGACAGCAGGCCGACGAGCGCGGCGGTGACGGCGGGGCGAAAGTCGTTCGGGGGCGGCATTCCAAGCGCATTATCGCACCGTCGGCGCGCTGGCGCGCCCTTACGGGCGCGTTGGCAGTCTGCGCGGGCACGCGGCCCTCTCGCCGCGCGCTCAGTGCGCCGGCGGCGATCGGCGGCCGAAGAGCGCCGTCCCGACACGCACCATCGTGGCGCCCTCCTGGATGGCGACCTCGAAGTCGTGGCTCATCCCCATCGAGAGCTCGCGAAGCGCCTCGCCGGCGGCCCCTTCGTCCAGGAGCGTGTCGCGCAGCTCCCGGAGCCGGCGGAAGAACGGACGGGCCGCCTCGGCGTCGGCGTTCCAGGGCGGCATGAGCATCAGGCCGCACACGCGCGCCGCGCGGTTCGCCGCCGCGGCCTCCAGGATTCGCCGCACCGCGTCGGGCGGCGCGCCGTGCTTGGCCGCCTCGCCCGCCAGGTCGACCTGCACGAGGAGCCGCGGCGCGGTCCCCGCCTCGGCGGCCGCCCGCTCGATCCGTTCGACGAGCCGCACGCTGTCGACCGAGTGGATCCAGTCGAAACGGGCGGCGGCGGGCCGCACCTTGTTGGACTGCAGGTGGCCGATCAGGTGCCAGCGCACGGCAAGGCCGGTCGATGCGTCGATCTTGGCCGCGGCCTCCTGGACACGGTTCTCCCCGAAGTCGGCAAGCCCGGCGCTCGCGGCGGCTTCGACCGCCGCGAGCGGGAACGTCTTGGACACCGCGACGAGGCGGACCCCGCCGGGGTTGCGCCCTGCGTCCGCCGCGGCGCGCGCGATGCGGCCGCGCACGGTGCGAAGATTCGACGCGAGCGCGCCGGGAGTCGGCGGGGTGCTCAGCGCTCCGGCTCCAGCGCGGCGAGGCGGGACCGCGCGTCGGCCGCGTGCTCGCCGGTGGCGTCGAGGCTGACGGCCCGGCGCAGGGCGCCGGCGGCCGCCGCCGGCCGGTCGATCTCGGCGAGCGTGACGCCGAGCCAGTAGTAGGCCGGAGCGTGGCGGTCGCTGTGACCGACCGCCGCCTCGAAATGCTGCCGAGCGTCGTCCAGGCGGCCCGCCTGGAACGCGGCGAGTCCGCTCGCGACCGCCGCCGCGGCGCCCCGCCGCCCCGCGTCGGCCGCGGCGAAGGTGAGGCGGGCGGCCTCGGCGCGGGCCGCCGCCGCGGCCTCCGGCCGGCCCGACCGCGTGTACACGTCGGCCAGCCCGTAGTACGCGGCGGCATAGCCGGGCTGGACCGCGAGAGCCTCCCGGAAGGCGCGCTCCGCCTCCGGCCAGTCGCCGAGCGCGCGATGCGCGACGGCCGCGTTGTACGGGCACGCCAGGCAGCTCGGGTAGAGGTCGGCGGCGAGCGTGAACCAGGCGACGGCTCCCGCGTGGTCGCCGCTGCGGCTGGCCGCCACGCCCGCCCCGAAGAGCTGGTCCAGGTCGCCTCCGTCGCTTCCCGCCACGGCCCACGACGCGGCGCGCCGTCCCGACTCGAGGGCGAAGCGGATGGCGACCGTACGGCCGTTCCGGACGCGGATGCGGTACACGTCGCTGCGCCGTTCGCCCCGCGTCGCGGTGGCGGCATACAGGCCGGGGGGGACCCCCCGCCGCACGAAGAGCCCGTCCGCCCCCGGCTCGATCTCGACCGCCGCGCGGCCGCCGCCGGCGGTCGGTTCGCCGCCCAGCAGCGGAAGCAGGATGATCCGCGCCTCGGACGCCGCCTTCCCCTGCTCGTCGACGACGGCGCCGCGCACGACTCCGGAGGCCTGCGCGCAGGCTGCCTCCGGTGCGGCGGCGCCGGCCGCGGCGATCGCGATCGCCGCGACGACCAGGGCGGTCGCCGGCGTCGCGCGCAGCGACCGGCGAGCCGGGCCCGCGAAGCCTCCGACCATGTCGTTCAGTCTACCGCCCGCCGCCCCGGTCGCGCCGGCCCCGCTCGACGTCCGCGCCGTCTCCGTTGAAGAAGCGGTCGACCTCGGCCAGGTCGTGCGTGACCTGGGCGGGCGGCATCGATTCCAGGAAGCGGTAGCCGTACCCGCGGGTGTGGAGGCGCGGGTCGAGCAGCGCGAGCACGCCGCGGTCCGTGCGGTGGCGCAGCAGCCTCCCCAGGCCCTGGAGGAGGGTGAGGATGGCGAGCGGCACCTGGTAGTCGGCGAAGGGATTCCCGCCGTCCTCGGCGATGCGCTCCAGGCGCGCGGCCGTCAGGGGGTCGCCGGGCGGGGCGAACGGGATCTTGTCGATGACGACGCAGCTCAGGGCCTCGCCCGCGACGTCGACCCCCTGCCAGAAGCTCGACGTGGCGAGCAGCACTGCGTTCGGCGTCGCCCGGAACTCGCGCAGGAGAACCGTCCGGGGGGCGCTCCCCTGGACGAGGATCGGGTAGGGCAGGCCCGCCTCGAGACGGACCCGCACCTCGCGGAGAGTCGCGTAGCTCGTGAAAAGGACGAACGCGCGGCCCCGCGTGACCCGCAGCAGTCCGGCGACCTGGCGGGCGACGGCCGCCGCGAACCCCGGATGGCGCGGCAGCGGCATGTCGCGGGGGAGGTAGAGGACGGCCTGCTCGGCGTAGTCGAACTCGGACGGCACGCGCAGTTCGGCCGCCGCGCCGATCCCGAGCCGTCCCCGCACGTAGGAGAACGACGCGTCGACGGTGAGGGTGGCCGACGTGAGGATGGCGGCCCGCATCCGGTCCAGCAGCAGCTCCCGCACGATGCCCGAGACGTCGATCGGGGCCGCCCGCAGGAAAACCGCCCGCGAGCGCCGTTCGAGGAAGTAGACGTACGCCGTGTCGGCGGCGGCGAGCAGAAAGGCAAGCTGCGTCCGAAGCTCGCCGGCCCGCCGGGCGAGTGAGGCGAGATCCGCGTTGGGCGATCCCTTCGCGAGGCCGGCCAGCGCTCCGCCCAGCTCTTCGAGGCAGCGCCCCAGACGGCGCCCCATCTCCGCGGCCGGGGCGAGCGTGTCGCTCGTCATCCGCGTCCGCTCGCCGGAGGCCGCCGCGGCCGGGGCCAGCGCTCCGAAGAGCAGGCGGGCGCCGTCGCGCGCCCGATCGAGGAGGGCGAAGATCTCCCGCTCGGCCCCTTCCTCCATCTCGACGGTGGCCGTCTCCCCGGTGACGAGCCGGTGGACGTCGCGGTCGAGCTCGTCGAAGCGCCGGGGGCTGACCGAGATGCCGAAGTACTGCGTGGCGACGTCCTCGAGTTGGTGCGCCTCGTCGATGACGGCCACGTCGCACGCGGGGATGACCTCGCCGTACGCCCCCTGCCGCACCGCGGCGTCGGCGCAGAGCAGATGGTGATTGACGATGACGATGTCCGACTCCGCGGCCCGCTGCCGCATGGTCGTGACGAAGCACTCCCGGTACGCCGGGCAGTCGGTTCCGATGCAGTTTTCCGACGTGGCCGCGATGTCGTTCCAGAGGGGCAGGTCGTCGGGAAGGTCCTCCACCTCGGCGCGGTCGCCGGTCTCCGTCTGCTCCGCCCACTCCGCGAGCGGTTCGAGCCAGCGGCGGTCCGGAGACGGAAGCAGAGACTCCTGCGCCTCGGTGCGGGCCGCCTCGAAGCGGTGCCGGCAGAGGTAGTTGCCGCGCCCCTTCATGTACGTGGCGCGCACCCTGACGCCGAGCGCGTCACCGAGGGCCGGGAGGTCCTTGTAGAAGATCTGGTCCTGGAGGTTGCGGGTGCCGGTCGAGACGAGGACGCGCTGGCCGCTCAGGATCGCCGGGACGAGATAGGCGAGCGTCTTTCCCGTCCCCGTCCCCGCCTCGGCGAGCAACAGGCCGCCGCTCTCGAGGACCCGCGCGGCGGCGGCGGCCATCCGGCGCTGGCCGGGGCGCGGCTCGAAGGCGGACATCGCGCGCGCGAGCACCCCGCCGTCGGCGAGCGCCTCGCCGACCTGCCGCTCCAGCCCGTCTAGCGGCGGCTCGGGCCGCGGCTCGGCGTCGGGTAGAGCGGGAACTTCCGGCACAGGCTCTCGACCTCGGCCCGCACCATGCGCGCGGCGCGGTCGTCATCGGGCGCGCTCAGCACGCGGCCGATGAGCTCGGCGACCGCGTCCATCTCGGCCTCGGCCATGCCGCGCGTCGTCAGCGCGGGGGTGCCGAGCCGGATGCCGCTCGCGACCATCGGCGGCTGCTCGTCGAACGGGATCGCGTTCTTGTTGACGGTGATGCCGGCGCGGCCGAGGGCCTCCTCGGATGCCCGTCCCGTCAGGCCGCGGGAGAAGACGTCGACCAGCAGCAGGTGGTTGTCGGTGCCGCCGCTCACGATGCGGAACCCCTGCGCGGCGAGCGCTCCGGCCAGGCGGGAGGCGTTGCCGACCACCTGCCGCTGGTAGTCGGCGAAGGCCGGCTGCGCCGCCTCCCGGAGGCAGACCGCCTTCGCGGCGACGACGTGCATCAGCGGTCCGCCCTGCACGCCGGGGAACAGCGACCGGTCGACCGCCTTGCGATGCGCCTCCCGGCACAGGATCAAGCCGCCGCGCGGGCCGCGCAGCGTCTTGTGGGTGGTCGTCGTGACGACGTCGGAATGCGGCACCGGGCTGGGATGGAGGCCGGCGGCGATCAGGCCGGCGATGTGGGCCATGTCGGTGACCATTGCGGCGCCGACCTCCGCCGCCACGGCGCCGATGCGGGCGAAGTCGATGACGCGCGGGTAGGCGCTGGCCCCGGCCATGACGAGTCCCGGCCGATGCTCGCGCGCGAGCCGCTCGAGCTCCTCGTAGTCGATCCGCTCGTCGTCCCGGCGGACGCCGTAGGGGACAATCTCGTAGAGCTGGCCGGAGAAGTTCAGCGGGTGGCCGTGCGTCAGGTGCCCGCCGTGCGCCAGGTTCATGCCGAGGACGGTGTCGCCCGGCTCGAGCAGCGCGAAGTACGCCGCCATGTTGGCCTGGGCGCCGGAGTGCGGCTGCACGTTGGCGTGCTCGGCCCCGAACAGGGTCTTGGCGCGCTCGCGGGCCAGGGTCTCCGCGACGTCGACGTGCTCGCAACCGCCGTAGTAGCGGCGTCCCGGGTAGCCCTCGGCGTACTTGTTGGTCAGGGGCGAACCCATCGCTTCGAGCACCGCGGCGCTCGCGAAGTTCTCGGAGGCGATCAGCTCGAGCCCGTCGTTCTGCCGGTCGATCTCGTCCCGAATGGCGGCCGCGACCTCGGGATCGCACGCGGCGAGGGGCCGGTTGTGGCCGGCGGCGGCGTCCGGGCGGGCCGCGGGGTGGGGTGTGGCTGTGGTCACGGGGCGCGTTCCTCAAGCCCGCGGTGCGTGCGGCGGCGTCAGGCCGGAGTCTGGACGCCGGACGACTCCCGCCGTTCGGCCTGCCGCTCCATCGCGATGATCTTGTCCACGCGGCGCCGGTGCCGCCCCCCGGCGAAAGGCGCGTCCAGGAAGGCCGCCACCACCGCGCCGGCGTCATCCGGCGCCAGCGTCCCGCCCGCGAGGGCCAGGATGTTGGCGTCGTTGTGCTCGCGGCAAAGCCGCGCGCCCTCGACCGTGTGCACCAGCGCCGCGCGCGCGCCGGGAACCTTGTTGGCGGCAATCGACATCCCGACGCCGCTGCCGCAGATCAGGACCCCGCGGTCGAAGGCTCCCGCCGCCACCCCCTCGGCCGCCTGCCGGGCCACGTCCGGGTAATCGGCCGGGTCCTGCGAGTGGACGCCGACATCGGTGCAGCGGTGCCCTGCCCCGGCGAGCGCGATCAGGATCCGCCGCTTCAACTCGACCCCGCGGTGGTCGGCGCCGACCGCGATGCGCATGCGGCGATTGTACACTCCTCTTGTCTGCTCCCGCCCGCTCCAGCCACCGAGGGGAGGCGCCGGCGGGCGCTCCCGGCCTGCGCGGCTCAGCGCCGCTGCCGGAGGAGCCGGTCGGCCTCGCAGGTGGTCAGGGTAAGGCCTTCCGGCTTGATGAAGGCCGGCACACGGCCGGCGGTCGGTTCCCGGAGACCGACGCGCTGACGAAGACGGGTTGCTTCATGAGCGGGTCCAAGGGCCCTTCCACTCCCGCACGTCGCGGGGAGGCCGCCGGTGCGCCGCGGCTCCGGCGCCGCCCCGCCCCCCGCCGGCCGGACCCCGCGGCTCCCGCGCCGTCTACGCGCGGCTCCGCGGCTCCGGCCGAGTCGTTCCCCAAGCGCACCCGGAGCGGGCCCGCGGTCCCCGAGACGGCCCAGGTTCCCCGGAAGACCCCGGCCCGCGAGCCGCCGGCGCCCGCATCCGCCCCGGTGCGGCAACCGGCATCCGCCCCCGTGGGGGAACCGACGGCGGCGTTGACGGCGCGCGGCGAGCGGCGCCTCCGGACCGGGCACCCGTGGATCTACCGTGCCGACGTCCGGCGGGCCGAGGCCGAGGCCGGGGACATCGTGCGCGTCGTCGGGTCTCGGGGCCGCCCGTTGGGCTACGCGACGTACAGCGACCGGTCGGCGATCACGCTCCGCCTGCTGACGCACGAGGACGTCCGTCCCGACGCGGGGTTCTGGCGCGCGCGCATCGAGGCGGCGGTCGCCTATCGGGAGTCCCTGGACATCGACGCGACGGCGTATCGGCTGGTCCACGGCGAGGGAGACAGGCTGCCCGGACTTATCGTCGACCGCTACGGCGAGGCGCTCGTCGTCCAGACGCTGACGCAGGCGACCGACCGCCTCCTCTCTGTCCTCTGCAACCTGCTCGTCGATGCCGTGGCGCCGGCGGGCATCCTGGCGCGCAACGATCCGCGGGTGCGGGGCCTCGAGGGGCTGGGCCAGGCGGTCGAGCTGCGGTATGGCCGCGTGCCCGAGGAGGTGGAGGTGCGCGAGGGGGCGGTGCGCCTGTTCGCGGACCCATGGAAGGGACAGAAGACCGGCCTCTTCCTCGATCAGCGGGAGAACCGCCTGGCGGCGGCCCGCTACGCCCGCGGCCGCGTGCTCGACGGCTTCAGCTACACCGGGGCCTTCGCCCTGCAGGCGGCTCCGGCCAGCGATGCCGTGCTGGCCGTCGACGTCGCGGAGAGCGCCGTGGCCGCCGTCGCCCGGCACGCCGCGCACAACGACGCCCCGCATGTCGAGGCCCGCGCCGGGAACGTCTTCGACGTTCTGCGCGACCACGACCGCGCCGGCGAGCGGTTCGACACCGTCGTGCTCGACCCGCCCGCGTTCGCCAAGAACCGCAAGGCGGCGGAGCGGGCCGTGGCGGGCTACAAGGAGATCAACCTGCGGGCCCTGCGCATCCTCGAGCCCGGCGGCACGCTCGTGACGTCGAGCTGCTCGTACCACGTGGACGAGCCTGCCTTCGCCCGCATCCTCGCCGACGCGGCCGCCGATGCGCGGGCGGAGGTGCGCGTCGTGGAGAGGCGCCAGCAGGCCCGCGATCACCCGATGCTGGCGACCGTGCCCGAGACTTCGTACCTCAAGAGCGTCGTGCTGCAGAAGCTGTGACGCGGGTCCGGAGCCGGTCGCCGCGCAGATGTCCCGCGCGGCGAAGCGGCCCCGATCCACGTGCTATATTCGCCCCCAGGAGTCTGCGGCGCGGAACGTGCGATGCAGGAGCCTCGCGCCCGCGCGGACCCCAACGTGCCCGTCAGGGGCGCGCCACCTCTCGCAGGAGGACTCATGGCAAGTCCGGCCGCCTCCATCGATTCCCGGTCCACCGTCGCATCGAGCTTCGCTGCTGCCTATCCGGGCTCCCGCAAGGTCTACGTGGGCGACGGGCGGGTTCGGGTGCCGATGCGGGAGATCGCCCTGTCGGCCGGCGAGCCGCCGCTGCGCGTCTACGACACGAGCGGTCCCCACGAGAGGGACGTCCGGACGGGGCTGCCGGCGCTCCGGCGGCCGTGGATCGCCGACCGCGGCGACGTCGTCGACGTGGCGCCCGCCCGCCGGCGCCCCGGCTCCGTGCAGATCCCCGCGTCGCTCCGCCGTCCGGTCGTGCGGGGCACCGGCCCGGTCACCCAGATGCACTACGCGCGGCGGGGCGAGGTCACCCCGGAGATGGAGTTCGTGGCGCTGCGGGAGGGGCTCGACCCGGAGACGGTGCGGTCGGAGGTCGCCCGCGGCCGGGCGATCATCCCGGCCAACGTCAACCATCCGGAGCTGGAGCCGATGGCGATCGGGCGGCGCTTTCTCGTGAAGATCAACGCGAACATCGGCAACTCCGCCGTGAGCTCCTCGATCGACGAGGAGGTGGAGAAGCTCCGCTGGGCCACCCTGTGGGGCGCCGACACGATCATGGATCTCTCGACCGGCCCGGACATCCACGAGACGCGCGAGTGGATCGTCCGCAACGCGCCCGTGCCGGTCGGCACGGTTCCGATCTACCAGGCGCTGGAGAAGGTGGGGGGACGGCCCGAGGACCTCACCTGGGAGATCTACCGCGACACGCTGATCGAGCAGGCGGAGCAGGGTGTCGACTACTTCACCGTGCATGCGGGCGTGTTGCTGCGCTACGTGCCCGCGACGGCGCGGCGCGTGACGGGCATCGTCTCGCGCGGCGGGTCGATTCACGCCAAGTGGTGCCTCGCCCACCACCAGGAGAACTTCGCCTACGCCCACTTCCGCGAGATCTGCGAGATCATGCGCGCCTACGATGTGTCGTTCTCGCTGGGTGACGGGCTGCGGCCCGGCTCGATCGCCGACGCCAACGACGACGCGCAGTTCGCCGAGCTGCGGACGCAGGGCGAGCTGACCCGCATCGCCTGGGAGCACGACGTGCAGGTGATGAACGAGGGGCCGGGGCACGTCCCGATGCACCTCATCCGGGAGAACATGGACAAGCAGCTCGAGTGGTGCGGCGAGGCGCCGTTCTACACGCTCGGGCCGCTGACGACGGACATCGCGCCCGGCTACGACCACGTGACGTCGGGCATCGGCGCTGCGATGATCGGCTGGTACGGCACCGCGATGCTCTGTTACGTCACGCCGAAGGAGCACCTCGGCCTCCCCGACCGGGAGGACGTCAAGCAGGGCGTCATCGCCTACAAGATCGCCGCGCACGCCGCCGACCTCGCGAAGGGGCACGCCCGCGCGCAGGAGCGGGACGACGCGCTGTCGAAGGCGCGCTTCGAGTTCCGCTGGGAGGATCAGTTCAACCTCGCCCTCGACCCGGTGACCGCCCGCGCCTACCACGACGCGACGCTCCCCGCCGACGGCGCGAAGGTCGCTCACTTCTGCTCCATGTGCGGCCCGAAGTTCTGCAGCATGGAGATCACGCAGCAGATCCGGGACTTCGCGGCCGAGCGGGGCATGGACGAAGCCGAGGCCCTCGCGGTCGGGCTCGAGGAGAAAGCGGCCGAGTACCGCGCGCGAAGCTGAGGAGTCTGCGCCGTAGCCCAAGCGGAGAAGCCGCGACCGCGCCTTGACGCGGTGCCCGCCGGGGTGCCGGCGCCTCCGGCTGCAAGGCGCCGACAGGGGGAGGTCCCCTGAGACGCCCCGGCGGAGCGTCTGGTGGGGCCGCCCCGTCAGCGGGAGCGGCCCCGGAGGCATCCATTCTGCGCCGAGCGTGAGTCGCCAGGCGGATGCCGGACTCAACACGGAGGCGGGGAGCCCTCGACGAGACGATTCACGGGCCGGGGTGCGCGAGTTCGTCGATCCACACGCGAACCTGAAGGTCGTCCCCGGTGACGCGAACGATGTCGCCGCGCAGGTCGGCGAGCCGCTCGACCGCGGCGCCCACGTTGAGGGTCTCGCCGTTCCCCGACAAGAGAGCGTCGACGACAACTACCGGCAGCCGGATGTCGACGGTCTCGACGCCGTCCTCGTCGGACTCTTCCATCTGTACCCGGATCTCATCGCCGGTGCGGGCGATGCGGACGGTCGCATCCCCGGCGTCGACGGTCAGGAACTCCGTGTCGCCGGCGGCCGCGATGGCGCGCCAGAAATCACGCAGGGCGCTGATGTTGACCGGCACGTCGCGCCCCGCCACGGCGAGTTGCCCGTCAGACAGGACGCGGTGTGGAACCAGGTTGACCAGCGCCTCGACCGCCGACAGCGGGAGGTTGAGGTTGAGGTCCAGCTCCGCCCCCTCGCGGTCGCGGTGGTCACTGTCGTCGTCGCCGTCCCTGCGATGGCCATCGTCATCGCCATGGTCGTCGTCGCCGTCAGCACGATGGCCCTCACCGTCGCCACGTCCGTGGTCGTCGTCGCCGTCGTCGTGGCGGCCGTCGCCGTCGTCATGACCGCTACTGGAGATCTGCACGTGCAGCCACGGCTGGGGCGCGGTGTCCTGCGCGGTCGCCGTCCCGGGGAGAACGAACAGACCAGCCACGACCAGTAGAGACCAGAACGCACGAGTTGGCATGGGCTTCACTCCTCGGCCAGCACGATCGACGGACGGCATGATGCACGTGGTCGGTGCTGCCTCTCGACCATTCTCTGACGGACGACCCGATCCCCGTGTTCCCTGCGTTACCGGACCGTGACGGCCGCCCGATGCCCGAAGTCGCCGGGATCCGTGTCCGCGGGCTGCCGCTTCCCGGGCGGGGATCTGGTGGCCTCCTCTACTCCGACATGCCTCCGTTCCGCGATTCGCCCTTGACTTCGGCCCGGCGCGGGTGTAGCAAGGCTCATGCACGAGAACCGTTCGGATTGCCCGCAAGTGAGGGTGCCATGAGCCGACGAGTCGTCGAAGCGTTCGGCGTTGCCGCGGCGGTCCTGGCCGTGACAGCGCTCCTGAAGGTGGTCCCGCTCGGGGGCGCGGGAGAGCCCCGCGGCGCCCAGGAGCCGCAGGCGCAATCGGAGGCGCCTCCCGCGACACCGACCGCGTGGGGCGAGCCCGACCTGCAGGGCATCTGGACCAACGACTACGAGATTCCCCTGCAGCGACCCGCTCGGTTCGCGGGACGGGAGTTCCTCACCGACGAGGAACGGGCCGAGCTGGATCGGGAGCGGGCGCGCATCATCGGCCTCGATCGACGGCGCGATGCGCGCGGCAGCGAGCAGGACGTCGGGGGCGCCTACGCCGCCGACATCTTCCTGACCCACAAGCACCTGGGGCGGCGGACGTCGCTCATCGTGGATCCGCCGGACGGGCGGATCCCTCCCCTCACGGCGGAGGCGCAGGCGCGGCGCGCCGCCTTCCGCGAGTATCAGCTCGCGCTGCTGCAGCCGACCGAAGTCTGCCGCAACGGACTGCCCGGGTGCGCGGGCGGGGAGTACGGGCCCCCCTCGCCGCGGCGGAACGAGCCGCCGCCGTTCTACCCCGTCAGCTCGTTCAATCGGTCGGACAATCCGGAGGATCGGGGGCTGGGAGAGCGGTGCATGCAGGCGCTCCTGCCGAACTTCGGGAGCGTCGCGGGGTACTTCCTGCAGATCGTGCAGTCGCCGGACACCGTGTCGATCTTCTACGACACGGGGCAGGGGCAGGGCTGGCAGCGCGTCATCCCGGTGACCGACCTGCCGCACCTGCCGCCGCACGTCCGCCAGTGGTGGGGGGACTCGCGCGGCCGGTGGGAAGGCGACACGCTGGTCGTCGACGTGACGAACTTCAGCTCCAAGACCGACTACCAGGGCTCGCGCGAGAACCTGCACCTGGTCGAGCGCTGGACGCGGCGTGATGCCGGGACGCTGGACTACGTCGTCACGATGGACGATCCGACGACGTGGACGCGGCCGTGGACGGTGGCGATGGAGTTCAGCCTGCAGAACAACGAGGCGAACCGGATCTACAAGGAACCGCGCTGCCACGAGGGCAACTACGGGCTGCCGGCGCTGCTCGCGGGCGCGCGCGTCGAGGAGCAGGAGTTCGCGGCCGGCGAGGGGCCCGACCCCGCGACCCTGTGCACGGCCGGATGCGGAGGCTTCGCCGCCGGATTCGCGGAGCAGGGGGACGAGATCAACCCGTTGCGCCGCCAGTAGAGAGGGACGAGGTCGACATGAGCAGACGACTGGTCGGGACGACCTGTGCGGCGAGTACCGTTCTGGTTGCGGCCGCGATCCTCATTCCTGCGCCGGTTGCGGGGCAGGCGGCCCGGACTCCGTGGGGAGAGCCCGACCTGCAGGGCATCTGGACCACGGAAACGGCGATTCCCCTCCAGCGGCCGGCGCGGTTCGCGGGCCAGACCGAGTTCACGGAGGAGGAGCGGGCGGCGCTCGATCGGGAGCGATCGGCGCTGCTGGCCCAGGATCCACGAGACGAGCGGGGGAGCGAGCAGGACGTGGGGGGAGCCTACAACCGGGCGATATTCTTCACGCACAAGCAGACCGGCAACCGGACCTCGCTGATCGTCGATCCGCCGGATGGGCGGATTCCTCCCCTCACCGCGGAGGTGCGGGCGCGGCAGGAGGCCTTCCGCGAGTACCAGCTCGCGTTGCTGCAGCCGACCAACGTCTGCCGGAACGGGCTGGCGGGCTGTGCCGGCGGGGAGTACGGGCCGACGTCCCCGCGGCGGGCCGAGCCGCCCCCGTCCTATCCGGCCCGTGCCTTCAACCGCTCGGACCATCCCGAGGACCGGGGCCTGGGCGAGCGCTGCATGTCGGCCCGCCTGCCCGACTTCGGCGGCATCGCGGGGTGCTTCCTGCAGATCGTGCAGTCGCCGGAGACGGTCTCGGTCTTCTACGACACCGGCCAGGGGCAGGGGTGGCAGCGGGTCATCCCGATAACCGACCGGCCTCATCTGCCTCCGCACATCCGCCAGTGGTGGGGCGATTCGCGCGGCCAGTGGGAGGGCGACACGCTGGTCGTCGACGTCACCAACTTCAGCCCGAAGACCGACTACCAGGGGTCGCGCGAGAACCTCCACCTGGTCGAGCGCTGGACGCGCCTCGACGACGGGACGCTGGAGTACGTCGTCACGATGGACGATCCGACGACGTGGACGCGGCCGTGGACGGTGGCGCTGGAGCTGAGCCTGCAGAGCAACGAGGCGAACCGGATCTACAAGGAGCCGCGCTGCCACGAGGGCAACTACGGGATGCCGGCTCTGCTCGCGGGCGCGCGCGCCGAGGAGCGTGAGTTCGCGGCCGGCGAGGGGCCCGATCCCGCGACCCTGTGCACGGCCGGGTGCGGCTCGGCGTTCGACGGGAACCGCGACCCCCTGCGCTGAGCGGAGGGGGCCGCTCATCGGCCCGGCGGCAAGCGGGAAGGGGGCAAGCGCCCCGGCCTTCGTTGCCCGGCGGGAGCGGGGCGATGATCGAGGCGCTCAGTCCAAGAGTCCGCTGTTCCGTCGGCAGGATCCGCCGATCGGGATCGAGCCATGCAGGCTAGTGCATCGTGCTCCTGCGCGCGCCTCATCGTCTCCACCACGGGAACCATCGGCGGGCGGGTCGGCCGTCGCCTCTCGATTCCTGCACCAGCGATGTAAGGGCGTTCGACGCAGTCGTCAGGTCCGCCGTCAATCTACCGACCCTCTCGGCGGATTCCGAGAGGCCTCTCGGGCGGCGGCTACTTGGCTGGCAGTGTCCTGGAGGCCTCCGGCGACCTCCCGAATCCCGTCGCTGGCGGACTGCAGGAAGGTAGCACTGTCGCGCGCGTCGCTCATCAGGTACCGCTGGGCCAGCATGCCGGGCGGCTGGTCGGGTGGCAGCGGGGATCGCGCTCCAGCCCCAAGCTGTGTTTATCCAAGCATACAGATACTCCGGGTACGATATGGTTACCTAACATGCCGAGCCGCACCCGGATCGCCGAATCGCCGCCTGCCGCGGTGCAGGACGCGCTGGAACGGCTCGGGCGCAACATCCGCGTCGCGCGGCTGCGGCGCAGGCTGACACAGGAAGAGCTGGCGCAGCGGGTCGGGGTGTCCCGCTTCGTGATCGCCGACGTCGAGAGGGGCAAGGCAACCACGGGTGTCGCCGCCCACCTGGGTGCGCTCTGGGCGCTGGGCCTGCTGTCCGGGATGCGAGAGGTAGGCGACCCGGACCGCGACGACGAGGGGAAGGCGCTCGAGCGCGCCCGGATGCCTGGGCGGGCCCGGCGCCCGCAACGTCTCGCGGATGACTTCTGAGCGGGAGTGCTTCGTCTACATCGTGCTGCCCGGCGCCACTTCGTTCGTGACCGCGGGGCGGTTCCGCGTGTCGGCGGGGGCGTCGGGCGATCCTGTGGGCGCGTTCGTCTACGGCCGCCGCTACCGTGAGCGACCGGACGCGGTGGAGCTCGACCCGGTCGAGTTGCGGCTGTCCAGCCACATCTACGAGACGGCGCGTCTGGGCGGGTTCTTCGGGGCGATCCGCGATGCGATGCCGGACGCCTGGGGGCGGCTGGTGATCGACCGCCGCGCCGGCGTGACCGAGAGCGACGGGTTCGACTACCTGCTGCAGGGGCCCGACGACCGAGCCGGCGCGCTGGGATTCGGCGTGCGGGTGAAACCGCCCGGGCCGGTTCGGCAGTCGGCGCGCACATCCGATCTCGACCGGCTGCGCCGGGCGGCCGACGCCGTGGTCGCGGGCCGCCCCGCCCGTGCCGGGCCGGCCGGCCGACAGGTCGAAGAGCTCCTGTTCCCGGGCACGTCTCTTGGCGGCGCCCGGCCGAAGGCGGTCGTCGAGGACGACGGGATTCTCTGGATCGCCAAGTTCGGCCGCCGGAACGACCGCTGGAATCACCCGCGCGTCGAGCACGGCATGCTCGCCCTCGCCCGGGCGGCGGGTTTCCAGGCCGCCGACAGCCGCTGCGAGACGGTTGCGGGGCGGGACGTGCTGCTCGTGCGCCGCTTCGACCGCGACCGGGCGAAGGACGGCTGGCGGCGGCACCGCATGGTCAGCGCGCTCACCCTGCTTCGCGCGGGCGACGGCGCCGGCGACCGGCGCGACTGGTCGTATCTCGCCCTGGCCGACGAGATCCGGCGTTGCAGCGCCGATCCGCGGGCCGACCTGCGCGAGCTGTTCGGGCGCATGTGCTTCAACGCGGCCGTCTCGAATCTCGACGATCATCCTCGCAACCACGCGATCGTCGCCGTCGACCGCCGCTGGCGCCTGAGTCCGGCTTACGACCTGACACCGTCTCCCGTGATCTCGCGCGAGCGCCGCGACCTCGCGATGACCTGTGGTCGTTTCGGCCGCCATGCCGCCAGGGACAACCTGTTGAGCGGCTGCGGGCGGTTCCTGCTCCGCAACGACGAGGCCGCCGGCATCTTCGACCGCATCGTCTCGACGGTCCGCAGGCAATGGCTGCACGTGATGCGCGGGGCCGGGGTCGATGCGACCGACCGCGACGCGATCCGCGGGGCGTTCGTCTACGATGGGCTGGGCGGTTGACCGGGGGCGGCGCCGCACACGGGTGCGGCCTGCCGGGTGCCCGTTGTTCCCCGGACGTCCGCGTTGCCGCCACATGGAGGAGCACCGATGAAGAGCACCCTGACGCGACTCGCGGGGACGGGCATCGCCAGCGCCGTCCTGTGCGGTCTGGCGGTGGACGCGCACGCGCAGCCGGGGACCCGCGAGCCGGTCTCGATCGAGCAGTTCGACCGCTGGATGGAGGAGCTGTCGAACTGGGGCCGCTGGGGCGACGACGACCAGATCGGCACCGCCAACCTGATGACGCCGGAGAAGCGCCGGGCGGCGGCGGCGCTGGTGCGGAGCGGCGAGACCGTATCCCTGGCGCACGATTTCCTCACCGAGGAAGCCGTGGACGCGGCCGAGCCCTACGTGCTGCAGATGCGGATCAACCCGGAAGGGCAGAACTCCGGCGACCGGGTCGAGGTGTATTTCCACGGCATCAGCTACTCCCATCTGGACGGGCTGTGTCACGTCTTCTACAAGGACAAGCTGTACAACGGCCGCGACTACCGCGACGTCGTGACCGAGGACGGCTGCTCGCTGATGGACACCACGCAGATGAAGGACGGCCTCGTGACGCGCGGCGTCCTGGTCGACATGCCCCGCCTGAAGGGCGTCCCGTACCTGGAGCCGGGCACGAAGCTGTACCGGGAGGACATCGAGGCGTGGGAGGAGCATGCCGGCGTGCGGCTTGGGCCCGGCGACGCGCTGCTGCTCCGCACCGGCCGCTGGGTGCGCCGCGCCGAGGTCGGTCCGACGCGCGAGATGGCGGGGTGGGACGCGTCCGTGATCCCGTTCCTCGCCGAGCGCGACATCGCACTGCTCGGCGCCGACTCCGTGCACGAGGCGCCGAACAGCGTGCCCGGCCTGCGGGTCAATCCGATCCACCGCTTCGCCATCGTGGCGCGCGGCATGAACCTGCTCGACAACATCGACCTCGACGCTGCGGCCGAGACCGCCGCACGCCTCGGCCGCTGGGAGTTCCTGCTGGTGGTCGCGCCGCTGCGGGTGCCGGGCGGCACGGGGTCGCCCGTCAATCCCATCGCCATCTTCTGACCGCCGATACCGAATCGGGACTGCGCGCCAGCGATACTCGTGACGCGCCCGTCGAGGCGCGCATCCGCTGGTGAGCTCTTCCCCCGGGCGGTCCCGTCCCGAGGGACCGGCAGCCGCCGCTGCTTGTCGCGCGCGGGCGCCCCCCGGTAGGCTATGCGCCTACCTGGGAGGGGGACCGAATGGCCCGAGTCTCGATCGCCGTCAATGGGCGGACGCGGACCGCGGACGTGGAGCCGCGCCTGCTGCTGGTCCACTTCCTGCGCGAGCATCTCAACCTGACCGGCGCCCACGTCGGATGCGACACGAGTCAGTGCGGCGCGTGCACCGTGCTGGTGGACGGGCGGAGCGCCAAGTCCTGCACGATCTTCGCGGTGCAGGCGGACGGCGCCGAAGTGACGACCATCGAGGGCCTCGCCGACGGCGATCGCCTGCACCCGCTCCAGGAGGGGTTCTGGGAGGAGCACGGGCTGCAGTGCGGCTACTGCACGCCGGGCATGATCATGTCCGCGGTGACGCTGCTGCGCGACAACCCGGCCCCGACCGAGCAGCAGATCCGCGACGGCCTCGACGGCAACCTCTGCCGCTGCACCGGCTACCAGCACATCGTCAACGCGATCCAGCACGCCGCCGCGAGCGGGAGCGGGAGGTAGGCCATGGCGGCGTCTCCGGTCCTGCCGAAGCTCGTCGGCCAGCGCGTCAAGCGGCGGGAGGACCCGCGGCTCATCCAGGGGCGCGGCACCTACGTCGACGACGTGAAGATCGCCGGAATGCAACACCTGGCCTTCAAGCGGAGCGACATCGCGCACGGCCGCATCCGGTCGATCGACATGAGCGCCGCGGAGGCGGCCGGCGGGGTCGAGGCCGTCTTCACGGGCGCGCAGATCGCCGAGTTTCTCGGCCCGATGCCGATCGGAACGCCGTTCCCGTCGCCGGACCACCGCGCGGTGGTGTCGGACGTCGTGCGCTACGTGGGCGAGCCGGTTGCCGTCGTCGTGGCGCGAGACCGCTACGTGGCCCGGGACGCGGCCGATGCGATCAGCGTCGAGTACGACCCGCTCCCGGTAGTGGTCGATCCCGAGCAGGCCCTGACCGGGCAGCCGGCGGTGCTCCACGCCGACTTCCCGAACAACGCGGCCGTCGGGCCGCTCCCGAGCGGCACGGGCGCCTCCCCCAAGGGCGTCGACGACACGGCGATCGACCAGGCGTTCGCGGAGGCCGAGGTCGTCGTCTCGCAGCGGATGGTCAACCACCGGCTCGCGCCGACCTCGATCGAGCCGCGCGGCGTCGTCGCCCATTACGAGCCTGGCAAGGACGCGATGACCATCTGGTCGTCGACCCAGAACCCGCACATCCTGCGCACCTTCATCGCCGCGCTCACCGGCCTCGGGCAGGACCAGGTGCGGGCGATCGCGCCGGAGGTGGGGGGCGGGTTCGGCTCGAAGATCAACATCTACGGGGAGGAGTACGTCGCCGCCGCGCTCAGCAAGCGCCTCGGCCTGCCGCTCAAGTGGGTCGAGGACCGGTCGGAGGCGTTCCTCGCCACGATCCACGGGCGCGACATCGTCGCCTACGTAGACCTCGCGGCGCGCCGCGACGGCACCGTGCTCGGCCTCAAGATGCGCCTGGTGGCCGACATCGGGGCCTACAACATGCTCCTCACGGCGGCCATCCCGACGCTGACGATGACGATGGCCAGCAACGTCTACGCCATCCCCGCCATTCGGGCCACGCTCACGGAGGTCTTCACCAACAAGACGCCGACCGACGCCTACCGCGGCGCCGGGCGTCCGGAGGCGATCTACTTCGTGGAGCGGGCGATGGACATGCTGGCGCGCGAGTTGGGCATGGACCCGGCCGAGGTCCGGCGGCGCAACTTCATTCGACCGGACCAGTTCCCGTTCAAGACCCAGACCGGCGCGGTCTACGACTCGGGCGACTACGCAAAGGCGCTCGACCGCGCGCTCGAGAGGGCAGGCTGGGAACAGCTCAAGGCCGAGCGAGACGCCGCCCGGGCCGAGGGCCGGCTGGTCGGACTGGGCCTCTCGATGTACGTCGAGGTCTGCGGCGTCGGCCCGTCGTCGGGGCTTCCGACCGGCGGCTGGGAGCACTCGCAGGTCACGGTGGAGCGCGACGGCCGGGTGAGCGCCACGACCGGCGCCTCGCCGCACGGGCAGGGCAACGAGACGACCTTCGCCCAGATGCTCGCCGACCAGCTCGGCATCCCGATGGAGCACGTGCGGATCCAGCACGGCGACACCGGCGTCGTGAAGCAGGGCATCGGCACCTTCGGCAGCCGCTCGCAGGCGGTCGGCGGGGCGGCGCTGCACCTGGCCGGCGGCAAGGTCAAGGCGAAGATGGCGAAGTTCGCCGCCGCCCTCCTCGAGGCGCACGAGGGCGACCTCGTCTTCGAGAACGGCATGATCGCCGTCAAGGGGTCGCCGTCGTCGGCCAAGTCGTTCGCGGACGTCGCCGGCTTCGCCTACCGCCCGCTGAAGCTCCCCGAGGGGCTGGAGCCGGGCCTGAGCGAGGAGGCGTTCTTCGAGCCCTCGAACAACACCTACCCGTTCGGCTGCCACATCGCGATGCTGGAGATCGACCGTGACACCGGCGAGCCGCGGCTGCTGAAGGTGGTGGCGGTCGACGACGCCGGGCGTCTGATCAACCCGCTCATCGTCGAGGGGCAGATCCACGGCGGCCTCGCCCAGGGCATCGGGCAGGCAATGATCGAGGAGGTGGTCTACGCCGATGACGGGCAGCCGCTGACCGGGTCGTTCATGGACTACGCCATCCCGCGCGCCAGCGACTTCCCGCGCTTCGAGCTCGAGAGCACGGTGACGCCGACGCCGGTCAACCCGCTCGGCGCCAAGGGGGTCGGCGAGGCGGGGACGATCGGCTCGACGCCCTGCGTCGTGTCCGCCGCCGTCGACGCGCTGAGGGGGTTCGGCGTGCGCCACGTCGACATGATGCTGAGGCCGGAGCGGCTGTGGCGCGTCATTCATGGGGCAGGCGCGATCCCGCACGGGACGGACGCGAGCCCGGAGGGAGGACAGGCGTGATCCCGACCGCTTTCGAGTACGCACGCGCGACCTCGCTCGACGACGCGGTGGCGAAGCTGGCCGCCGCCGGCGGTGCGGGGAAGCTGATCGCGGGCGGGCACAGCCTCGTCCCGCTGATGAAGCTGCGGCTGAGCGAGCCGACCGTCCTCATCGACATCGCCCACATCCCGGACTTCGCCGGGATCCGCGAGGTGGACGGGAAGATCGAGATCGGCGCCGGGACCACGCACCACGACGTGGCGACCTCGCCGTTGCTGCGGGAGCGCTGCCCCGCCATTGCCGACACGGCGGCCGTCATCGGCGATCCGCAGGTCCGCAACCGCGGCACCGTCGGCGGCAGCCTCGCCCACGCCGACCCCGCCGCCGACTATCCCGCCGTCATGCTGGCCGTCGACGCCGACCTGCACGTCAAGGGGCCGAACGGCTGGCGGGTGGTCGCGGCGCGCGACTTCGTGCAGGGAGTCTTCACGGTCGACCTGGCGCCCGACGAGGTGCTGGCCCGCGTGACGTTCGCGCCGGTCCGTGCCGCGGCCTATGCCAAGCTGCACCAGCAAGCCTCACGCTTCGCCATCGTCGGCGTGGCGGCGGCCCTGGAGGTGCGCGGCGGGGTGATCGCGGCGGCCCGCGTCGGCTTGACCGGCGCAGCTTCGAGTCCCATCCGCCTGGCGAACGTCGAGTCCGCGCTCAGCGGTCAGCCTGCCTCTTCCGAAACGGCGGCGTCGGCGGCGCGCTTCGGCGGTGCCGGCATCGACGACCTGAACAGCGACATCCACGCCAGCGCGGAGTATCGCCGTGCGATGATTCCGGTCTTCACCCGGAGGGCCCTCGACGGCGCCCTGGCGCGCGTGGCGGGCTGACGACCCGGCGCGCCGGTCAGGGCGCGCGTCGGAGTTCGCGCCAGCGAATCTCCCAACGCGCCGGTCAAGGCGCGCGTCGGTCGCGCTCGACCTTGATCTCGGCCCCGTCTGCGACGCGGGCGAGAACGGTCGGGTCGCCGTCGATCGCGCCGAGGACGTTGACGGGGCTCGCAGGCCGGATCTCGTTGCCGCGGCTCATCGGGGTCGGCCCCCAGAAGAGACAGAGCGCGGCGCCGGGCGGCCAGTACGCCAACGCCCCCTTGTCGACCGTCGCCTGCGCGTCGTCCGCCTCCGTTGCGTCCACCGGGATCGGGAAGTAGATCTCGTCGCCCCACGTCTGGACGCTCCCGGTGATCGGCAACGCCTTCCACAGGGTGTCCGCGGTCGCCGAATCGTTGAGCGCGGCCGACACGACGACGCCGTCCGCCTCGATCCGAACGCGTCTGTCGGTCATGGTCATGCCCTCATCCGGCCGAGAGGCGGAATCATACTCCCCCGACTTCGGCCTTCACGCTCTTGACGCACGGGCCCGTTCGATGTCGCCGGCGGAATCACGGCCGGGCGCACTGCGACGGGCCCGCCAGTCACCAGCAGCAGGTGCGATGATGCGGACACGATATGGTCATGCATCATGAGAACCACGATTACGCTCGACGACCGCCTGCTGGCTCAGCTCAAGCGGCGGGCTGCGGAGTCCGGGACCTCGGTGAGCCGGGTGATCGACGAGGCAGTGCGGTTGTTGATGCATGCGACGGACACCGAGAGCGACGCCGGGTCGTTCGACCTGGTTACGTTCGGCGCCGGGGGCCGGTTCTCGCGCCACAACCTCGACAAGACCTCGACCCTCCTCGAGATCGACGACGTGGAGCGGTACCGGAACCGTTAGTTAGTGGGCCGATGCAGCTTCCGGACGTCAACGTGCTGATCTACGCGCACCGCGAGGATGCGCCCGAGCATGGGCGCTACGCGGCGTGGCTCCGTTCGCTCACCCGCTCGGCCGGACCCTTTTGCGCCGGCCGAGTTCGTGCTCGCCGGCTTTCTGCGCATCGTGACGAACGGCCGGATCTTCGATCCGCCGACACCCATGGAGACGGCGATCGCCTTCTGCCAGGGGCTCGTGACCCGGCCGCGCGCGGTGGTCGTGGCCCCGGGGCGCCTTCACTGGGACATCTTCACCGGTCTCTGCCGTGACATCGAGGGTCCGCTGGTGACGGACGCGTATCTGGCTGCCCTGGCGATCGAGCATGGTTGCGAGCTGATCACGACCGACGCCGACTTCGCACGATTCCCCGAGCTTCGATGGGCGCACCCCCTGAGGCTGCGCCCCGGGCCGCCGGCCGGTTGATGCCAGGGGCGCCGACTCGGGGGCGAAGCAAGCCGGGGGCGGCCTGGCGCGACGACATCGCGTGCCGCGCGATGTCCGGCTGTGAGACGATGATGCAGATGCCCGCCCCACTTCGAACCGTCATCGTCGCGGCCATCCTCGTCGCTGCCGCCTGGCCGCTCCGCGCCGCGGACTGGCCCGAGTGGCGCGGCGCGGGCCGGCTCGGTGTCTGGAGCGAGACCGGCGTCGTCGAGGAGTTTCCCGAGGAGGGCCTGACCGCAACCTGGCGGGTGCCGATTCACGGCGGCTACGCGGGTCCGGCCGTGGCGGACGGCCGCGTCTTCGTCACCGACGCGCGCCGCCCCGACCCCCGCAGCACGGCCGCGGTCGAGCGGATCCTCGCGCTGGACGAGGAAAGCGGCGCGCTCCTCTGGACGCACGAATGGGAGACCAACTACGCCGGACTCCAGCTTGCCTACGCGATCGGGCCGCGGGCGACGCCGACCGTGGACGGGGATCGCGTCTACGCGCTGGGGGCGATGGGCAACCTGACGGCGTTGGACGTCGCGAACGGCCGTGTCGTCTGGCAGAAGGACTACGTCCGCGACTTCGGGGCCGCGGTCCCTTCGTGGGGCATCAGCGGCGCGCCGCTCGTCGACGGCGACCGGCTCATCAGCCTGGTGGGGGGCGAGCCCGACGCGAAAGTCATCGCCTTCGACAAGCGCACCGGGGACGTGCTCTGGGAGGCGCTGTCGTCCGACTGGGAGCCGGGCTACTCGGCGCCGTTCCTGATCGACGCGGCCGGCGTGCCGCAACTCATCATCTGGCACCCGCGCGCGATCAGCTCGCTCGATCCGGCCACCGGCGCCGTCCACTGGGAGGTCCCGCACGTCGTCGACATGGGCATGAGCGTGCCGACGCCCGTGCGGAGCGGCCCGTACCTCTTCGTCACCTCGCAATGGGGCGGGGCCCGCATGCTGCGGCTTGCGGAGACGCACCCGGACGCCACGCTGGTCTGGCAGGGTGTCGGGGAGAGCGACCCGGAGCACGGGCGCGACTTCGATACGCTCGACTCCGTCATCAGCACGCCGGTGATCGACGGCGACTACGTGTACGGAGTGGACGGCGAAGGCGTGTTGCGGTGCCTGGAGCTGCGGACGGGCAGGCGCGTCTGGGAGACCCCGGATCTCATCCGCGATCCCGCGCGCTGGGCGACGGCGTTCTTCGTCCGGCACGGGGACCGGTACTTCATCAACACCGACGGAGGCGACCTGGTGATCGCTCGGCTGTCGCCTGCGGGCTACGAGGAGATCAGCCGCACGCATCTCATCGCCCCGACTAGCCCCTATGTCCGCCGGCGCGCCCAGGGCCCGTACGTCAACTGGTCCCACCCGGCGTACGCCAACCGGCATGTGGTGGCGCGCAACGATGAGGAGATCGCCCGCTTCTCGCTCGCAGCGCCGTAGCGCGGCCAGCGAGCCGGCCGCGGATCGCCGCCCACGCGTCGGGCCGGTACACCCGACCCTGGCGCCGGCCGGGACGGTGCTCGCGGTGCTCGCGGCGATGGCCGCAGCCGGCGCGGCGGTGACCGTCCCGCTGTGGTCGGCGGCGTACCCGGCCGCCGGCGCGCCGGCGGGCGCCGTCCCGCGTGTTCTCGCGTCGGGGGCCGCGCAGGACGCAGGGTCGCCCCGGCTCGTCGTGGTCATCGCCGACCTCCACCTGGGCCTCGGCCGCGACGAGGCGGGAGTGTGGCGGCGCGGCGAGGACTTCCGCTGGGCCGACGAGTTCGGTCGTTTCCTCGAGGCCCTCGACGCGGAGGGCGGCGGCGCGACCGATCTCGTCCTGAACGGTGACACCTTCGACCTGACGCGGCCGGCGGATGCCGGTTGCGCGCACGACGATCCCGCGCTCGGATGCACGGAGCCCGAGGCGCTGGCGCGGCTCGACCGCGTACTGGCGGCGCACGCCGGCGCGGTGGACGCCCTCGCGGCGTTCGCGGCTTCCGGCGCGAACCGTGTCGTCCTGGTGCCGGGCGAGCACGACGCGGCGCTCCTGTTCCCGGCCGCGCGCCGTCTCGTCGAGGGGGCGCTCGGCGAGCCGGAGGGCCGCGTCGAGGTGGCGTCGGACGGCTACTGGCAGTCGGACGACGGACAGATCCACGTCGAGCACGGACACCAGATCGGCTGGCGGGCCGACCGGTTCGAGGATTGGCCCGAGCCGTTCGTCGAGCGGGACGGTCGCCGGCATCTGGCGCGGCCGGAGCGGGGGCGGGCGGTCGACGGTCTCTTCGACGAGCTGGAGACGCGCTATCCGGTCGTGGACAACTTCGCCGACGAGGGCGCGGGCCTGACGCACGGGTTGGCCGCCGAAGGGACGATCGACCTCGGCGCCGCCGGGCCGGCGCTGCTCCGCTACGTTCTCTTCCGGATGCCGTGGCAGCAGTTCCGCGTCGACCTCGACGCCGGCGACGTGCAACCGCCCAACTGGGACCTGGCGGCCGTGCGCGCCCAGGGGCCGTCGTTTCTGGTCGAGTCGCTGCCGAACGACGACCGGTTCAAGCCCTTCGCGCGGCAGGCGCTGGCGGCGGCCCGGCTCGATGCGCTGATGGCGGGCCTGGACGACGACGAGCTGATCGCGCTGTGCGACTACCGCGCGGCCGCGCGGCGCGCCCGACGGAGATTCGAGCGGGTGCTCACGCAGTTCGATCCGCAAGGGCCGCCGGTCCGTGAGTGCCCGCGCCACCCCGACAGCCGCGGCGGCCTTTTCGACTACTTCTGGCGGACGCGGGACCGGATCTACGGCGGCCGTCTGGAGGCCGCCGGGGCCGGCCGCCCCGCCGACGCGCCGCCCATCGCCGTCTTCGTCCACAACCACACGCTCCTGGTCGACTGGCGCCAGCGCGTGCTGGAGCTGACCCGGCTCGGCCGCACGGTGATCGTCGACGGCTTCTCGCCCGTGCGCAACGCTCTCGCGCCGGTCGTCATCAACGGCGGGCCGTGGCAGCGCACCATTACGCCGGTGCAGTTCGGGCGGCTGCGCGCCGAGCACGGCCTCTCGGACGGCGAGTTGCTCGAGGCCCTGCGACCGGAGCACCTTCCGCCCTGCTACGGCTTCGTCCGGATCGATCCCTACGACGACACCCCCGGCCTGCCCGCGATCCGCTACTGGCGCCGGGCCGAGGAAGGCGGCGCCTGGGAGATGGCCGGCACGTGCGGTCGGGAGCCGCGACTGTAGATTCACGCGCGACCGAAGACCGGCCATGACCACGCCGACGTCGCACCGCGCCTCGGATCCGGGCGTTCGGAACGAGGGAGGGGTGTTCGTCGAGCTGCAGCCCGTCGTTCGGCTCGACGACGATCAGTTCTACGAATTGTGCCGGTTGAACCGAGAGCTGCGCATCGAACGCGTGGTCGGGGGGGGGCTGTCGATCATGCCGCCGGCCGGAGGGGACACGAGCCGCAGGAATGCCGAGATCGTCCGCCAGCTGGGAAATTGGGCCAGGCGGACCGGGGCAGGCGTCAGCTACGATTCCTCCTGCGGCTTCGTGCTTCCGAACGGGGCGATTCGCTCCCCGGATGCCTCCTGGGTCCCGAACCACCGCCTTGCCGATCTGACCGACCGGCAGCGCAGCCGCTTCCTTCCGTTGTGCCCGGACTTCGTGGTGGAGTTGCGCTCTCCGACCGACAGCCTGCAGGCGCTGCAGGCGAAGATGCGCGAGTACGTCGACAACGGGGCCAGCCTGGGCTGGCTCGTCGATCCCCTGCAGCGTGCCGTGTACGTCTACCGTGCCGGCGGGTCGGTGGAGTGCCTGCGCGGACCGGAGTCCGTATCCGCCGATCCGCTGCTGGAGGGGTTCGAGCTGGACCTGCGCGACATCTGGTAGCCGCCCGCTCCGTCCCGCCCGCGGTTCCGGGGCTGCGCTGTGCGGGCGGGGCCCGCCTCGATGCGGACGGGATTTTCGATGATCAGACACGAGCTCCTCTCCCGCATATCGATCGACCCCAACATCTGCTTCGGCAAGCCCTGCATCCGCGGACACCGTATCTGGGTGTCCCCGGTGCTCGACCTGTTGGCCAGCGGGTGGACGGTCGAGCAGCTTCTCGACCGGTATGGCGGCCTCGAAGAGGCGGATGTCCTGGCGTGCATCGCATACGGCGCGGAGATGTCCCGTGAGCGTTACGTGGATGTACCGCTGGAGACCTCGGCTTGAGCATCAAGCTCGACGAGAACCTCGGCGGAAAGGCGGCGCGCAGCGGGGTCGTCTTGCCGGACTGGCGGGGACCGTTCACGGAGACGACCGGGTACTGCCCCGCCGCCCCATGCAGGACGCCCGCCAAGTGGCTTGGAATCAAGCCGGGAGTGGTACAGAATGACGATCGAATCATCGATCGGTACGAAGCGATGCGCGGGCTTGCTCGCACGGAGCCCGCCGGTCTCCCCCTCGGCTGGCGCGGCCCTTCGTTGACACTCTCGCGGGCACCCACTAGGATTCCAGGGTCCAGATCTGCGTGTCGCGGGTTTCGTGCACGTGCTGTCCGGGCGTGCCCGGCCCGCGTGAGCCGGGTCGCGGACGCAGCGAGCGATCGACGCCTCGATCGGACGTAACGAGCGATTGACAACGTGATGAAGAGATCCATCGGTCCGTTCCTGTGGGCTGCGGGCGTGGCCGGCGTCGCGTCGGGCCTCGTCGCGTCGGCCGTCGCGGCCACGCCGGCGGCGCAGACCGTGGAGCGAGCTCCGGCGGGACCGGCGGCGCGGGCGGTGGTGGAGCGAACGTCGGCCGCGCCGGCAGAGCTCGCAGCCCCGGCCACAACGGCCGCGGAGGCGGAGCGTGCGGCGCACCGCGCGCTGCTCGACCGCTACTGCGTCACCTGCCACAACACCGACGTGGTGACCGGCCGTGAGCGGCCGCGGTCCGCGCTGGTCAGTCAGCTTCGCGGCGTCGGCCTGACGCTGGACACGCTCGACCTCGCAGAGGTGGGGCGCCACGCACGGGAGTGGGAGAGGGTCGTCCGCAAGCTGCGCGGCGGCGTCATGCCGCCGGCCGGGCGGCCCCGGCCCGCGGCGGCCGAGCTGGACGGCTTCCTCACCTGGCTGGAGGACGAGCTCGACCGCGCCTGGGCGGTGGCGCGCGACCCCGGCCGCACGGCGACCTTTCACCGCCTGAACCGCACGGAGTACCGCAACGCGATCCGCGACCTGCTGGCGGTGGAGATCGACGAGGTCGATTTCCTGCCCGCGGACGACGCCAGCTTCGGGTTCGACAACATCGGCGGCATCCTGCGGATGTCTCAGTCGCTGATGGAGCGCTACCTCGCGGCGGCGCGAACCATCAGCCGCCTCGCGGTCGGCAGTCCGCCGCCGGCCGTCGCGGCCGACACCTACGAGGCGGCGCAGGACCTCCCGCAGCACGGTCGCGTCGAGCGGCTGCCGTTCGGGACCCGCGGCGGGCTCCACATCGAGCACCTGTTCCCGCGGGATGCCGACTACGACGTGCGCGTCGAGCTGACCGGGACGCGCAACCTCGCCGAGAACCACGATCTCGAGGTGACGGTCGACGGCGAGCCGGTGAAGCTGGTCACGCTCGGGCCGGCCCCGGAGGGAGCGCCGGACAACCCGTACGCGCAGGCCTCGATTGTCGACTTCCGGATGCCGGTCACCGCCGGCCCGCGGGAGGTCGGCGTCACGTTCTTCAAGAAGCCCTCGGCGCTGGTCGAGCAGGTCCGCGAGCCGTTCCCGAATCCGCGGGTGGCGGGCAACACGGGCGGCCTGGCCGGCCGGCAGCCCTTCGTCCGCAGCGTCACGATCACCGGGCCGTACGGGACGACGAGCGTCGCGGAGACACCCTCCCGCGAACGCATCTTCACCTGCCGGCCGCTCGACGCGGCCGACGAGCCCGCCTGTGCGCGCGAGATCCTCTCCCGGCTGGCGCGCCGCGCGTTCCGGCGCCCGGTGCCGCCGGACGACGCGGAGCTCGGCGTGGTGCTCGGCTTCTTCGAGCAGGGCCGCGCCTCGGGCACGTTCGAGGACGGCGTCGAGCTGGCGCTGCGGCGGCTGCTCGTCAGCCCCGAGTTCCTCTATCGCATCGAGGCCGACCCGGAGGGCGTCGAGCCGGGCGCCCCGTACCCGGTCGGCGCCCTCGGTCTCGCGTCCCGGCTGTCGTTCTTCCTCTGGAGCAGCCTTCCGGACGAGGAGTTGCTCGCGGCGGCCGAGGACGGGCGGCTGGGCGACCCGGCGGAGCTCGAGCGGCAGGTGCGCCGGATGCTGGCGGACCCGCGCTCGGAGACGCTCACGACCAACTTCGCCGCGCAGTGGCTGCAGCTCCGCAACCTGGAGACCACGGTGCGCCCGGGCGACCCGTTCTCGGTCGCCTTCGACGAGTCGCTGCGCCAGAGCATGCTGCGCGAGACCGAGCTCTTCGTCGACAGCATCGTCCGCGACGACCGGAGGATGGCGGAGCTGCTGACGGCCGGCTACACCTTCCTGAACGAGCGGCTGGCCGATCACTACGGCCTCCCGGGCGTCACCGGCAGCCACTTCCGCCGCGTCAGGCTGCCGGCCGCGAGCCCCCGACGCGGGATCCTCGGGCACGGCAGCATCCTGACGCTGACCTCGCACGCGATTCGGACGTCGCCCGTCCTGCGCGGCAAGTGGATCCTCGACAACCTGCTCGGGACGCCGCCGCCCGACCCGCCGGCCAACGTCCCGGCGCTGAACGACCAGCGGACGCAGGCCAAGCGTCCGACGGTGCGCGAGCGGCTCGAGGCGCACCGGGACAACCCGGCCTGCTCGGCCTGCCACGCGATGATCGACCCGACCGGGTTCGCGCTGGAGAACTTCGACGCCATCGGGCGCTGGCGGGTCGTCGACGAGTCGTTCAACCCGATCGACCCGTCCGGCGTGCTGCCCGACGGCCGGGCCTTCGACGACGTCGCCGGCATGCGCGCGGCGCTGGTCGCCGACCCCGAGCAGTTCGTCACCACCGTGACCGAGAAGCTGATGACCTACGCCCTCGGCCGCGGGCTCGACTACTACGACATGCCCTCGCTCCGCCGCATCGTGCGCGGCGCGGCGGCGGACGGCTACCGCTTCCAGAGCGTCGTTCTCGGCATCGTCACGTCTGACCCGTTCCTGATGAGGAGATCGCAGTCATGATCGTCACCCACAAGTCGCTGTCTCGCCGGACCGTGCTGCGTGGCCTCGGCGCAACGGTCGCCCTGCCGCTGCTCGACGCCATGGTCCCGGCCCTGTCGGCCGCGGCCCGGTCGGTGACGGCGCCGGTGCCGCGACTGGCGTTCTTCTACATCCCGAACGGGATCCTGCCCCGCGTCTTCCATCCCGAGGGCACGGGTGGGTCGGACTTCGCGCTGTCGCCCGTGCTGAGCCCTCTGGCCGCACACCGGGACCGGATGACGGTCGTGACCGGCCTCAGCAACTCGGGCGTCGTGAGCCCCAACGAGGGCGGCGGCGTCCACACGCGCGCGCACGGCGGGTGGCTGAACGGCATCCTCCCGAAGCGGACGGAGGGGGCGGACATCCGGGCCGGGAAGACGATCGACCAGTACGCCGCCGACAGGCTGGGCGCCGAGACCGCGCTCCGCTCGCTGGAGCTCACCACGGAGTCGAACTACCAGGTCGGCAACTGCGAGAACGGCTACAGTTGCGCCTACCGAAACTCCACGTCCTGGCTCACGCCGTCCACCCCGCTCCCGCACGAGCGCGATCCGCGCGTCGTCTTCCAGCGGCTCTTCGGCGACGGCGGCAGCGTCGAGGCGCGGCTGGCGCAGATGAAGACCGACCGCAGCATCCTCGACTCCGTGACCGACTCCATTCACCGGCTCGAGCGGCGCGTCGGCGTCCAGGACCGCGCGACGGTGGACGAGTACCTGCAGTCGATCCGCGCCATCGAGCGCCGTATCCAGCGGACGGAGGAGACCAACACGACCACGCCGCTGCCGCAGGTGGACCAGCCGGCCGGCGTCCCCGACGACTACGAGCAGCACGTCGGACTGCTGCAGGACATGCTGGTGCTGGCGTTCCAGGCCGACATCACGCGCGTGAGCTGCATGCAGATGGCGCGCGAGACGAGCGGGCGCACCTACCCGAACATCGGCGTGCCGGAGGCGCACCACACCGTCTCGCACCACCAGCAGGACCCGCACAACATCGCCCAGTACACGAAGATCAGCCAGTACCAGATGCAGCTCTTCGCCAAACTGGTCGACAAGATGCGCGCCACGCCGGACGGCGACGGGACGCTGCTCGACCACAGCATCCTGCTGCACGGAGCGGGCATGGGCGACGGCGACCAGCACACGCCGTACAACCTCCCGATCACGCTGCTGGGCGGCGGCTGCGGCCAGCTCGCGGGCAACCGCCATCTCGTCTACGAGATGCACACGCCGTTCATGAACCTCGGCCTGACCCTGCTCGAGAAGGTCGGCGTCAAGGTCGACCGCATCTCCGACAGCACGGGACCGCTGACGGGGGTGTAGCCGGGGCGGGCGCGTTCGGGAGGCTTCGCTCGATGGCCTCCGCCGCGCCCCGCAGTCCCTTCGCGCCGGGCCCGGGCAGCCCCCGCCGGTACTGGCGGGCCGCGATACCGAGCGCCGCCGGCTGCGGGAGATCGTCGATGACTTCCGCGCCCGGCGCGAGGCGCGTCTTGCGGAATCAACGGGGACCCCGGTCCGAGCGCTCCCACTGGCGCCCGCGGAGCAGACGGACCACCGAGGCTGGGACGTCGGGCGGCGGATCAGGCCGGTTCCACGTCGAACGCCGTGAGGTCGCGCTCCTCGACGCCGATCAGGTAGACCGAGCGGTTCGGGGCGCGGTACTTGTCCGCGTAGCGGCGCGTCTTCAACTGCGCGAGCGCCGCGCGGCCCGCGGGTGTGACGCCGAGCGTCGCGGGAGCGCCTCCACCCGCGCTCCCCGGCCGTGTTCCCCGCGCCGCTCGTCCGGTCACCTTGAACTCGAAGACGCAGGCCCGGTCGCCCAGGACCGCGGCCATGTCCAGCCGCCCGCGGCTGGTGGCATCCTCGACCACGACGCCGTCCATCGACGCCTGGAACCAGGCGTAGAAGACGCTCGACCAGTAGCCCCCGTAGCGGGCGATGTTGTTCCGCCGGTGCCCGTCGTGCGGGATGCCAGCCAGAAACGCCCGGAACAGCGCCTCCAGGCCGGTCCAGTCCCCGGTCGCCAGGAGGCGGCGGAGGGCGACGCCGCTGCCCGCCGACCGCCAGCGAGGCGCCAAGGCGTCGAGCAGGCCGCGGTTCAGGCCGCGCCGCACCTCCCGGTTCGGATAGCCCAGGCGGTACTGCACATATCCGTCCAGCTCCTCCTCGGCGGCGATCGTCAGGTAGCCCGTCTGGAAGAGCAGCGCCTCCGTCCCCGTCGCGGCGACGTCGAACGCGGACAGCAGGTCGTCATCCGCACGCAACTCCTCGAGGTCGGGAGCGGAGACGCCGCGGTCGATCAGCGTGTCGGCGAGGAAGCGCGGGGTGGCCGTCTCGAACCAGTGGGCCTTGAACTCGCGGCTCCGGAACAGGTGCAGGATGGCCCAGGGGTTGTAGACGTTCTCGGCGCCGCGCCAGTTGTACCCGTTGTACCAGGCGCGGATGTGTTCGCGGTCGAGGCCGGGGAGCTCGGGTGCGAAGACGGCGTCGAGGTCGGCCTCCGTGTACCCGCAAACGGCGGCGTAGCGCGGGTCCAGGGTCAGGTCGGTAAGAAGTCGAGGTCCGAGAACAGGCTGACCTTGGAGAACCTGCTGACGCCGGTGAGGAAGGTCCGCTCGACGTGAGCGTCGCAGTCCTTGAGCGTGCCGTACAGCCCGCGCAGGTCGTCGCGGTTGGCGGTCGCCTGCGCGTTGCCGTCGTGGGGCACGCCCTCCGGTACTCCTGCCGGGGGTCTTGGGTCGTCCCGTGCGTCCAGGATCGGCTTGTCGTACTCGTCAACCAGAACGACAACGCGCTCCCCGGTCCGGTCGTGCAGCCTCTCGATCAACCGACGGAAGCGGACTGCCGTGCTTCCTCCACCGGCATCGACGCCGGCTCGCCGCGCGAGGTCCTCGATCTGTGCCCGCGCATTCTCGAGGAGGGCGCCGGGGCGCTTGAAGTTGCCGCCGGCGAAGCTCAGTCGCACCACGGCCCGCCGCTTCGACCAGTCCCAGGCGTCGTGGACCTCGAGACCGCGGAACAGGGGTTCGCTGCCCTCGTACAGCTCCTTGAGGGTGTCCACGAACAGGCTCTTGCCGAAGCGGCGCGGGCGCGAGAGGAAGTAGTGCTTGCCGCCGCCCTCCGCGATCCGGCGGGCGTACGGGGTCTTGTCGACGTAGTAGTAGCCTTCCTCGCGGATTTGGCGGAGATTCTGGATGCCGGTGGGAAGCCTGCGCTTCTTCACGCAGGCATTCTATGCGTGTCCGGCTCCGCGCATGGGAGGCGGGCGGGAACGCGAACGGAGCCGTCGTTCAGCGTGCTAGGATGGCCCGACAACGAAAGAAGAATCGCGTCGGCCTTCGCGGTGAAGCTGCGTCGACGCTCAGGGCGAGGTGCTCATCATGCTTGTCACTGTCATGAGGCCGTATGTGCTCGCGTCGACGGTGGCCGCGATCGCGTTCACGGCGGGTCTGGGCGTCACGGCGGCGGCCGAGGCCGGCGCGCGGCGGGACGCGCCGCTCGTCGCTGCCGTAAAGGCGGCCGACGTCGATACCGTGCGCACGCTGGTCGGCGACCGGGCCGTCGACGTGAACCAGGCGGAGCCGGACGGCGCGACGGCGCTCCACTGGGCCGTGCATCGCAACGAGGCCGAGCTGGTCGACCTGCTGATCGCGGCCGGCGCCGACGTCTCGGCCGCCAACCGGTACGGCGTGCAGCCGATCTCGCTCGCGGCCGAGAACGGGAACGCCGGCATTCTCGCGGCGCTCCTCGACGCCGGGGCAGACCCGAACGCCGCGTTGCCGGAGGGCGAGACGGCGCTGATGACCGCGGGCCGCACCGGCGACGCGGCATCGATTCGGGCCCTGCTCGTGCGGGGCGCCGATCCCAACGCCCGCGACCGTTTCCGCGGCCAGACCGCGCTGATGTGGGCGGCCTCCCGGAACAACGCGGACGCCGTGCACGCCCTGGCCGAGCTGGGGGCCGATCTGCACGCGCGGACGGAGTCCGCGACGCGTCCGCCGAACGGGAACCGGCTGTTCTACGCGCCGCCGCCCACCGGGTTCACGGCCCTGACGTTCGCGGCGCGCGGCGGGCACATCGACGCGATGCGGGTGCTGCTGGCGGCCGGTGCCGACATCAACGACACGCTGTCCGACGGCCAGAGCGCGCTGGTGGTCGCCGTGGCCAACGCCAACTGGGAGCTCGCCGACTACATGCTCGACCGCGGGGCCGACCCGAATCTGGCCGGCGCCGGCTGGAACGCGCTGCACCAGCTCCTGCGCACCCGTCGGATGAACACCGGCTTCGGCTTCCCGGCGCCGATCCCGAGCGGCAGCGTCGACAGCATCGACGTCCTGCGGAAGATGATCGAGCTCGGCGGCGACGTCGACGCACGGATGACGACCAACGGGATGAAGGACGGGCAGCGCAACCGCCTGAACCGGCTCGGGGCCACGCCGTTCTTCCTGGCCGCCAAGGTGACCGACACCGAGGCGATGCGCGTGCTGGTCGAGGCGGGCGCCGACACCGTCACCCCCAGCGCCGACGGCACGACCCCGCTGATGGTCGCGGCGGGGCTTGCCATCTGGAACCCCGGCGAGGACGGCGGCTCGCTGCCCGGGCAGGAGGACGAAGTGCTCGAGGCGGTGCGGATGTGCGTCGAGCTCGGCAACGACGTCCACGCCGTCAACTACCGGGGCGAGACGGCGCTGCACGGCGCCGCTTTCCGCGGCGCCAACAACGTCGTCGAGTACCTCGTCGAGCAGGGCGCCGACCTCGACGCCCGGACCGACCTGGGCTACTCGCCGCTGGCCATCGCCGACGGCTTCAGCTACTCGGACTTCTACAAGGCCCAGAAGCACACCGCGAGTCTGCTGCGCGAGCTGATGGAGGCCCGCGGCATCCCGACCGACGGCGAGGGCCATGCCGTCCCGGGCAGCGTCTGCTTCGACTGCCTGCAGACCCGCGGCGACCAGATCCGCGAGCGGGTCGAGTGGGAGGCGGAGCTCGAGGCCGAGTTCAACGCGCGGCTCGCCGCCGAACGGGAGCAGTAGCGCGGCAGCGGCTGCCGCGGGTCAGCGCTCGCGTTCGTCGCGCAACATCTCCAGCTCGGCGATCGCCTCGAGGTCCTTGACGCGCCCGGCCGACCGCTTGAGGTGAATCAGTCGCTCGAGGGTCACGCAGCGGCACGTGACGCCGAACGCCGTCACCTCCTCGGAATCCGGTCGGAGCAGCTCGTAGGTGCCGCCGCCGGCGATCTCGCCGAGCAGATCGATGGGGCCGAGCCTCGTCGCCAGCGTGAAGTTGAGCCCGCGGTCGAGTGTTTCGGCGTCCCACCGGAACGGGAGGCCCCGGGGAGCCCCGCGGAGGCGCGGGGCGTGAGGCGCGAGCGCGTCCGCGAGCCGCGACAGGTTGTCGGGCGTGCGCCGGTAGACGACGTCGACGTCCAGCGTCAACCGGGCCGAGCCGTGAACCGTGGCGGCGGCTCCCCCGACCAGGATGTACTCGACGTCGTGGTCGCCGAGGGTTCGCAGGAGGGTGGCGAAGTCGGTCACGGACGGCGGCGCGCGACGCGCCCGGCTCTCCGCAACTCGTCGGCGAAGCGTTGAAGCTCCATCAACTGCCGCAGCCGGTCCTCGACGCTCAGCTTCAGGTTCTCCCGCAGCAGCGTTCGATCGACACCCGCCTTGTACGCCTCGATGACCGGGTCGAGGGGCGGCGCCGGGATGCGGTCCACACAACGAGTCTATACCCCCGCCGAGCATGCCGGCGACTCACCTGCCGGCCGCTTCATCTGCCAGCCGGCGCAGTCCGGCCACGCGGATGCGATCCGCCAGCGGATAGCGCCGCCAAACGCTCATGGCCACGCTTCGCGCAGCCGCCCCGAAGGGCATGAAATTGCGTCCCGGGGGCAAGCCGCTACGGTTTGCGCCAGTGGTACAGAATGGCGGCGGAGGCGGGACCGTGGTCGTCGTGGCTAGTGGCGGGTGTTGATCCCCGACGCCAAACTGACCCGGCCGGTTCGGCTATCGAGCCCCGAATTGTGCCCGGCCATCGAGCCGTGGACGCGCGGCAAAACGCACCGTGCCCGAGCAGGGCACGAGTTCTCTGTCCGACCGGCCTGCCCCGCCTCCGCCTACCCCCCCTCACAGGAGGCGACCCGATGATGAACGATGAGTTGTGCGTTGTCCATCCCCGCGCGGCGGGACTCGATATCCACAAGGCGAACATCACCGCCACCGTGCGGCTGGCTGGCCCCAACGCCGCCGAGCCGCGGTTCGAGACCCGCATGTTCAACGCGCTGGCGAGCGGCCTCGCCGCCCTCGTCGACTGGTTGACCAGCCATCGGGTCGGCGCCGCCGCCCTGGAGGCCACCGGCGTCTACTGGCACACCCCCTGGCAGGCGCTCACCGACGCGGGAATCGAGGCGCAGTTGCTCCACGCCCAGCACGTCAAGCAGCTCCGCGGTCGGAAAACCGACGTCGAGGACAGCCGCTGGCTCGCTCGCGTTTGCCAGTTCGGGTTGGGGCGGCCCAGTTTCGTGCCGTCCCAGCCGTTCCGCGACCTCCGCTCGTTGAGCCGCCACCGCCGCACGCTCGTCGCCCGCCGCAGCCAGGTCCGCAATCAGGCCCAGAAGGTCATCGACCGCGGTGGTGTCCGCATCGGGGCCGTGCTCAGCGACATCTTCGGCACCAACGGCCGGCGGATCCTCGACGGGCTCGTCAACCGACTCGACCCCAAGGACATCCTGGCCTCGCTCAGCGGGCACGTCCGCCGCAAGCTCGACGCTCTCGGCGACGCGTTGCGCCTCACCCTCCGCGATACCGAGCGTCGGCTACTCGCCGACTTGCTGACCGAGCACGACACCCTCAGCCGCCGCGTGGGCGACTTCGACCGCCACATCGACCAGACCCTCGCGCCCTACGCCGAGCAGCGCCGCCTGCTGGAGACCCTCCCCGGCATCGACCGCGCCGCCGCCTGCACCATCCTGAGCGAGATCGGAACCGACCCCCACAAGGTGTTCGGCAACGCCCACCGCCTCGCCGCCTGGGCCGGACTGTGCCCCGGCAACAACGAGAGCGCCGGCAAGCGCCGCGCCGCGAGCACCCGCCGGGGCAACCGGACCCTGCGCACCGTCCTCATCGAGAGCGCCCACGCCGCCGCCCGCACCAACCACTGCCAATTCCAGGCGTATCACCGAGCCCTGACCCAGCGCCGCGGCTACAAGCGCGCCATCGTCGCCACCGCCCACAAGCTGTTGCGATGCATCTTCGCCGTGCTCCGAGACCGCACCCCCTATCGCGACCCGGCCACAGACTACGAGGCGCTGCTCGTCCATCGCAACGCCCCCCGCTGGCTCCGCAAGCTGCAGCAATTCGACATTCTCGTCCACAACCCGGACGGCACCTGCTCCGTGCACTGGCCGTCCGTTCCCAACAGGAGCACCGCCCCGACCCCCTGACACAGCCCGCACGGGCGTCGCCGCCGCAGGAACGGTTCGGCCGTCGAGGCCACTTGGGGCAGCCTCGCCCGCCAACCTCACCCCGCTACCGCGCCGCGCACGTGTCCAACGCCGCCATCCTCGTGACGCCTCTCCCGTCGCGCCAGGAACCGTGCGTCCCGCAGCCTCGGAAATTTCACGGCAAACCCGTCGCAGGCTCCGTGTTCGGCCCCAGCCCCCACCGCCCCAGGAGCTTGCGCCGCGGAACTCACACAGTTGCGTTCTGCGGCGCAAGCTCCTGGGCGAGCTTCGGGTCCGCGAGCCGGTTCAGGTGATCGGGGTCCTCCAGGTCGAAGTAGTGCACCGCCCGCTCGGGGCGCTCCGCGAGGGCGCAGCTCGGCGGCGGGGGATCAACCGACTCGACGCGCCGCCGCGATCGCCTGGCGCAGTCGCGCCCCCTCCGCGGGGCAGAGCTCCGCATCGGCCCGGCGCGGCGCCGAGTCGAGGAGCGACTGCATCCACGACACGTCCTCGCGGTATTCGGCGTCGCGTCGCTCGTGGCTCGCGCGATTCTTGGTGCAGACGAGGACGGGGAGCTTCCCCTGCCGCTCGGTCTCGTGATCGAGATCGAGCCTGTGCTCCCGGATGACGTTGTCCAGGTGAGACCGCAGGTCCTCGCGCAGAGGAAAGCGGGCCTGTCGGGTGTCCGGGTCCTCGCAGAAGCTGCGCAGCCTCCGGCACAGGTCGCAGTCACACGAGAGGTCTGCGGCGATGCTCCAGTCGCGGGGCGCCGCGGGCGGCGTCGAGCTGCGCGCCAGGAGCGCCCCGGCGGCCGTCCGCCACAGACCGGCGTAGGCGGCGGTAGCCGCGAGGCCGGTCTCCCGGTACAGGTCCCGCAACGCCGCCGGGAGCGCGCGGTCCGGCGACACGGCCTTCGGACTGCGGCTGATGGCTTCCCCTGCCGCCTCGGCCTCCTCGATCAGGCCGTGGCGCCACGCCATCCCGAACAGGTGGTGCACGAAGCGCTCGTCGAAGGGACGCGGGTCGAAGATCCACGCGCGCGCCCGGCTCGCGGCTCGCGCTTCCACCACCGCGGGGGCGGCCTGCAACGCAGTCCGCAGGCCGGCCTGCACCGGGCCGCGCCACGCGGGATCCGCCGACTCACGCTCGTCCACCCGGCGCTGGAGCTCCAGTACGTCCTCAGGCAGATCCGCGAACCGGCGCTTCGAGAGCTCGGGCAGGAGCTCCGCGGCGGAGTGCGGTCCGACCAGGCCGAAAGCGGCCGGCAAGTCGTCGTTCTCGCGGCCGCTGTAGTCGGCGAGGACGACGCGGCGCAGGAACCGGGCGCCGAGCGATGCGTCCCCGACTGCGACCAGCAGGCGGAGCATGCCGCAGCGGGCCGACTCTTCGGGACGAGGCTCCCGGTCCGGCCAGAAGTCGCTCAGACGCGATGCCCGCGCCGACGGGCCGTTGTCGTCGGCGGGCCAGATGTCGATCAGCCGCGCGACGAGCCGCTCCACGTGGTCGCCAGCCGCGGCATCCCGCCGTTCGTGCTCTTCGGTCACCCAGGCGACGGCGCGCTCCGCACCCGCGCTGACCATCACGTCCAGCGTCCTTGCCCGGGGCCACACCACGAGGGCGGCCCGCCGATACGTGCGCTCCAGCGTTACCCCCTCGTTGCCCGTCGCTTCGCGCAGCCGCTGCTCGTCCGGGTCGGCGCCGTCGAGCGCCCCGCGGGGCAGCAGCTCGCCCGGAAGCAGCGGGATCCGTTCGAATGCCGGCCGGCTGCCGTCGGGGGCTGCCCATCCTTCGAGCCATTCGTCGGTGTCGAACTCGTCGTCCATCTCCAGTTCGCTGGCGTCGTGGTCCGTCACGTTCCAGCTATCGATGTACTCGTCCTCGACCCGCGCGCCGCCCCGCCGGCGAATCTGCACGATGGCTGCGTGGATGGCGCAATCGGCGCGCGCGGCCGCCTGACCGAGCGCCCGCGCGACGGCCGCGTCGGCGTTCTTGAGCGTGTCGAACGAGAGGCCGGCCTGCGTGTACTCGTGCTCGAGCAGCCAGACCAGCTTGCCCCCGGCGGCGTCCCCGGCCAGGTCGCCGAGGCGCTCCGCGATCGTCGCGACCCGCGCGGCGAAGTCGGGAGGGCGGACCGCGGCGGGGTCGTCGCCCGCGCGCACGCACAGGTTGAAGACCAGTGACAGGCGGTGCCCCTCCAGCACGGGCCGCGTCTCGTGCTCGCAGTCCGCGTAGAACGCCCCGAACGCCAGCTCCGACGGCTCGCCGGCGTTCATCTCGATCACCATCTCCCGGCCCCGGTGGCGGACGGCGAGTGCGCCGCCGGCGCCCGAGGTCGGCAGGGAGATCGACAGCGTCGCCACCATGCGGTCGGCCTTCTCCGTGTCCCGGTGACTGGCGAAGAACCCGCCCGGCTCGTAGACGAGGAGCTTGTACGGGTGGGCCTCGAGACGCCCGGGCGGGCAGCCGAGACCCTTCGCGGCCGCATCGAGGATCTGCGCCCGCGTCGCCGGCCACGCGCCGCCGGCCACCTCCACGCGCGACGCGGCGATCTGCCAGCAGTTGCGGACGGAGGTGTCCACCCGCGTTTCCGGCCCCCGGCCGTAGGGAGCGCGCTCCGCCACCGCGACGAGGGCGCGCACCTGCGCCTCGGGAACCGGGAACGAGAGCACGCCGACGCCGTCCACCGAGATCAGGGGCATGGGGTAGAACGACCGCCCGTGGGTGCAGTAGTCCCCCACGCGGTCGATCGAGCGCAGCAACGGCTCCAACCCCGCCTCGTCGGTGCGGTAGACGATATCGGTCAGCGACATCCCGACGCCCCGGCGACGCGGCCTTGCCGTCTGCCGCCCCGCCCTCGACCGCAGACCGACGCACGAAACGTGCCAGGCGGCTACTGCGCGGCTTCCCCTGCCGCCGGGACGTTGCCGTGCGGCTTGAGCGCCGCTACCCCGGGGCCGGACGGGCCGCGCAGCGTGAACCAGAGGGTGCCCTCGGCGTCGCGGTCCAGCTTCGGCGTGTGGGCGGCGAGCTCCGGGAACGGGAAGTACGTGAACTCGTTCGTCGCCTGGTCGAAACGGACCAGGGAGTTGTAGATCCCGTTCTCCACCCACAGGTTGTCGTCGGCGTCCGGCCAGACGTCGTAGGGGTTGCCGTCCTTGAGGGGCAGCGTGTACTCGGTGACGGTCGACGTGACGGGATCGATCTTCGAGATGGCGTTCCCGAAGTAGTGGGCGGCCCAGATCTTGCCGCTGGCGTCGATGGCGGGGCGCCGGGCAGGATTGGCGAGCGGGTAGGAACGCCACGCCGCCGTCTCCTGGTTGTACATGAAGATGGCCGGCGTGTGCAGGCCGACGGCCCAGACCCGGTCCTGCCGGTCGACGACGATGCCGTAGCCGCTGAAGCCGGCCAGCGGCTCCCATTCGGTGAAGTCCCGTGCGGCCAGGTCGAAGCGGCCGATGCGGCCGGCGGAGGCGAAGTAGGTGTACCAGAAGCTGCCTCGCGAGTCGACCCAGACGCTGTGGGGTCCGGCGCCCTTCGTCGGCATCGGGTAGCGCGTGATCTCCCCTGTGGCCGGGTCGAGCTCGCCGAAGTGGTCGCCGGTCAGCTCCACCCAGTAGACGCGCCCGCGATGCTCGACGATGCCGTGCGGCGTGACGTTGATGTTCTCCGGGTTGTCGATCCAGTACTCCGTGGTTCGGCCCTCGTAGTCCGGGTCGCGGCTGTCGAGGCGGATGATGGAGTTCGATCCGTTGCCCGAGACCCAGATGACGCCCGGCTCGACGAGGCTCGCGAAGACGCTGTGGATGCTGCCCCGGGGGGGCGCGCCGTTCGCCAGCAGCCGCGGCGGGCCCCGGTTCAGCTCGTACTCGATGTAGACGGCCTCGGAGAGGGCTTCCTCGTCGCGAACGAGCGGATCGAGCTCGAGGTCGCGCGGTTCCGATCCCGGCCCGAAGAGGGACGTCAAGTACTGGATGATGAGTTCCTTCTCCTCCACCGAGACCAGGTCGTGCGTCACCTGCGGCACGCCCGGCGCCATGTTCGCCACGCGGCCGTCGATGTCGAACATCCGGTCGACCGCCGCGCGCCAGCCGCGCTCGTTCCGCGGCCCGCGCCGGTGGAAGCCGGCCGGCCCGTGGCAGCCGAAGCACGACCGCAGCATGATGTCGCGGGCCGGGTGCGGCGGGTAGAGCGTGTCGAAGTCGACGATCTCGACCGCCCGGTCATCCGCGGCACCGCCGCCGTAGTTCCGCTGCGCCGAGGCCCCGCGCGCCGCCGCGCCCTGCTCGCGTCCGGCCCCGAGCGCCGTCAGGGCGATGTCGACCGTCGTCCGCGCTCCCGGGCTCACCTCGACCGTCAGCGTCGGCGCCTCGAACGCCTCCTCGACCACGCTCACGTCGTAGGTGCTCGGCGGCAGGTTGTAGATGCGGTAGCGGCCGTCGTGCGTGTAGACGGTGTAGGCGATGCGGTGGACGGTGTCGTGCGCCTTCACCCGCACGGCCCGTACCTCGCCCTGGTCGGCCGTCACGCGACCGGAGATGCTGCCGGTGGCGTCGCCGGCCTGGGCGAGCGCGAGGTTGTCCGGCAGCACGCCCGCCCCGGCCAGCAGCATCGCCGCGGACGTCAGGAGCGCCGCGACGGTTCCAAGTCCGATCGTCGACTGGGTCTGCATGGATCTCCTCCTCCGCCCTCATCGCCGGCCGCGCCGGCGCCTCCCGCACCAACCCGCTTGCCGGTCCACCAATCGTCGCCAGACGGCTCCGCCTGCCGTCCAGCCAAGCCTACAGGAGTCCGGCGGCGCCGGGGCGCGGGTGTAAGATTCGGTCGATGGTACGGCTGGGAGTCTGCGTGGCGCTCTCACTGGCCGCCGCGCCGGCCGGGGCCGGCCCCGCCGGCATCCAGGCCGCGGGGCGCTCCGCAGAGGCGGAGCCGCGCCTGGCGCCGCCTGCGTCGGTGGCTCGGCAGACGGCCCATCCTGCGCCTCCTGCGGAAACGCCGCAGCGCGCCCTCCTCGACCGCTACTGCGTGACGTGCCACGACGAGCGCCGCCGCACGGGCGGTCTGGCCCTCGACGTGCTCGACGTAGCCCGCGTCGGGGAAGCGCCGGAGGTGTGGGAGCGCGTCGCCCTGAAGCTCCGCGGCGGGATGATGCCTCCTGCCGGGCGGCCGCGTCCCGGCCCGGCGGAGTACGAGGGCTTCCGCTCGTGGCTCGAGACGGAGCTCGATCGCGCCGCGGAATCGCGGTTGGAGCCGGGACGCGTGCCGACGCACCGCCTGAATCGCGCCGAGTACGCCAACGCCGTCCGCGACCTGCTGGCCCTCGAGATCGACGCCGCGGCCCTGCTGCCGGCCGACGACGTCGGCCACGGCTTCGACAACCTCGCCGGCACCCTCGCGCTCTCGCCGGCGCTCATGGAGCGGTATCTCTCGGCGGCGCGGCGCATCAGCCGCCTCGCCGTCGACGACCCGACGATCGGACCGGGCTTCACCTCCAGGACCTACGTGGTGCCGATCAACATGGCGCAGAACGACCGGATGAGCGACGACCTGCCGTTCGGCTCGCGGGCCGGCCTCGCCGTGCGCCACCGCTTTCCGCTCGACGGCGAGTACCTCATCACCGTCCGCCTGCAGCGGAGCGTGTACGAGTACATCGTCAACCTCGACGAGTGGCACGACCTCGACGTGCGCATCGACGGTCCGGCGCGTCGCCCGGTTCCGCGTCGGCGGGGAAGCCCCCGCGCGGCCGGCGCCGGTCAGCTTCTCCGGCACCTTCGTGGCCGCGGGCGGACGCGGCTACCCGAGCCAGGCGTGGGACGACTACCGGACCGGGGCCGACGAGGATCTCACCGTGCGCGTCGAGGTGAGCGCGGGGACGCGCGTCGTGGGCGCGTCGTTCGCCGGCAAGTCGTGGGAGCACGAGGGGGTGCTGCAGCCGCCGCTCCGCGAGTACGGTGCGACCGTCACGGAGACCACGGATACCTCGTCGCGGCCGGAGGGGCCGGGGGTGGGGAGCGTAGCCATCGACGGGCCGTACGGGACCACGGGCCCCGGCGCGACGGCCAGCCGCGCCCGCATCTTCGTCTGCCGCCCGAGCGAGCCTGGCCGCGGCGAGCCGCCGGCCCCGGCGCCGCCGCCGGGGCGGACGCACGGCCCGTCGCAGGCGGCCGCCGGGAACGACGGCGCGTGCGCCCGGAGCATCCTGGCCCGCCTTGCCCGCCGCGCCTTCCGGCGCCCGGTCGGCGACGCGGACCTGGTTCCTCTGCTCGCCTTCTACCGGGCGGGGCGCGCGGCCGGCGGCTTCGAGGCCGGCGTGCGGATGGCGATCGAGCGCCTGCTCATCGACCCGGAGTTCCTGTTCCGCATCGAGCGGGATCCGGAAGGGCTGGCGCCGGGCACGCCCTACCGGCTGACGGATCTGGAGCTGGCCTCGCGGTTGTCGTTCTTTCTCTGGAGCAGCATCCCGGACGACGAGCTGCTCGACGGCGCGGCGGCCGGCGGCCTGTCCGACGGACCCGAGCTCGAACGACAGGTGCGGCGGATGCTCGCCGACCCGCGCGCGGCGGCGCTGGTCGAGAACTTCGCCGGGCAGTGGCTGGCGCTGCGCAGCGTCGACGGCCTCGCCCCCGATCCGAACCTCTTTCCGGAGTTCGACGAGAACCTGAGGGACGCGCTTCGCCGGGAGACCGATCTGTTCCTGGCGAGCCAGCTCCGCGAGGACCGCAGCGTGGTCGACCTGCTGCGCGCCGACTACTCGTACCTCAACGAGCGGCTGGCGCGGCACTACGGCGTGCGCGGCGTCACGGGCAACCACTTCCGCCGCGTGACGCTGCCGGACGGGCGGCGGGGCGGGCTGCTCGGCCACGGCAGCGTCCTCTCCGTCACCTCGTACGGCAACCGGACGTCGCCCGTCCTGCGGGCCAAGTGGCTGCTCGAGAACGTCCTCGGGACCCCGCCGTCGCCGCCGCCCCCGGACATCCCGCCCCTGCCCGAGAGCGGCGCGGAGGCGGGCGAGCCGCGCACGGTCCGCGAGCGCCTCGCCCAGCACCGACGCAATGCCGCCTGCGCCATCTGCCACGCGCCGATGGACCCGCTCGGCTTCGCGCTCGAGGACTTCGACGCCCTCGGCGGCTGGCGCACGCTCGACGCCGGCGTCCCCATCGACGCCTCGGCCGTCCTCGCGGACGGCACTACCCGCTTCGAGGGCCCCGCCGGCTTGCGTGACGTGCTGCTCGACCGGTCCGCGCAGTTCGTCGAGACGGTCACCGAGAAGCTGCTGACGTACGCTCTCGGGCGCGGGACCGAGCACTACGATCGGCCGGTGATCCGCGCCATCGCGCGGGCCGCCGCGGCCGACGACTACCGCTGGTCGTCCCTGGTCCTGGGGATCGTCGAGAGCACGCCCTTCCGCATGCGGAGGACGGAATCATGATCATCACCCGCACGGCGCTGCCGCGCCGGACGGTGCTGCGCGGCATCGGCGCGGCGGTCGCCCTGCCGTTGCTCGACGGCATGGTGCCGGCGCTGACGGCGCTGGGACGGACGGCGGCGCGCCCCGTTCGCCGCTTCGGCGTCGTCTATGTTCCGAACGGCGTGGTGATCGATGAGTGGACCCCGTCCACGACCGGGCGCGGGTTCGCGTTCTCCCCGATCCTCCAGCCGCTCGAGCCGTACCGCGAGCGGCTGACGGTCCTGACCGGTCTCACCCAGAACGTCCAGGGCCTGACCGCGCGCAGCGGCGCCGTCCACGGCCGCTGCGCGACGAAGTTCCTCACCGGCGCCATTCCGCGGCCGTTCGGCCAGGAGGGGAACGACTTCCTGGCCGACGCCTCGCTCGACCAGCTCGTGGCGCGCGAGATCGGCCGCGACACGCAGCTCGGCTCGCTGGAGCTTTCGCTGGAGTCGGGCGACAAGGGGGCCGGCACGTGCGACGGCGGCTACAGTTGCACCTACAGCCACACGATCGCGTGGCGCGGCCCGCGGACCCCGCTCCCCATGGAGCACAACCCGCGCGTCGTCTTCGAGCGGATGTTCGGCGACGGCGGAAGCACGGATCCCGCGGCACGGCGGGCGCAGGCCCGGCACAGCCGCAGCCTGCTCGATTCGGTGGGCGAGAAGGCGGCCGACCTCGCGCGCACGCTCGGGCCCGGCGACGCTGCCAAGCTGACCGAGTACCTCGACGCGGTCCGCGACATCGAGCGCCGGATCCAGCGGGTCGAGGCGCAGGCGGCGCGCGAGCTCCCGGCGTTCGACCAGCCGGCGGGGGTGCCCGCCAGCTTCGCCGACCACGCCCGCCTGATGTTCGATCTGCAGGTGCTCGCCTACCAGAGCGACCTGACGCGGGTGACCACCTTCATGGTCGGCCGCGAGTTCAGCAGCCGCACCTACCCGGAGATTGGAGCCCCCGGCGGCCACCACCCGCTCTCGCACGAGCACAGCGCGGCCAGCCGCGAGCAGCTCATCCGCATCAACCAGCACCACGCGGAGCAGTTCGCCTACTACGTGGGGCGGCTGGCCGCGACACCCGACGGCGACGGATCGTTGCTGGACAACGTGATCCTCTACTACGGGGCGGGCATGGCGGAGGGCGACCACCAGCCGTGGAACCTGCCGCTGGTGGTGGCGGGAGGCGGCGGGGGACGACTCGTGGGCGGCCGGCACATCCGGTTCGATGCCGGCAGCGGGGGCGGCCGCTCGGTCGAGGGAGGCACGCCGCTGGCCAACCTGCACCTGGCCGTGCTGGAGAAGTTGGAGATGCGCCTCGACCGCATCCACGACAGCACGGGTCGCCTCGACCTGTAAGAGGCGCGTCGTGGCTCACCTTCCACCCCGGACCGCCCGTCGGACAGCCGGCCCCGGGCCCGGCACGACGGCGGGCCGCCCGCGAGCGCCGGTCGATCCGGCGTGCGCGGCTACCGGGTGCAGTTCGCGGCCACGGGCGTTGCCCCGCGGCGGCGGGACGGGCCATGCCTCGGCCCCGCGCGAGAAGGGGCCGTCGGGAGTCGTCGCCCTGCTCCTGACCGCCTCCTTTCTGGCGCCGCCCGGCACCGGCGGGGCCCAGTCCGGCCTCGAGCCCGGCGTCCCGCCCCTGGTCGCCGCCGTCCGGGCCGAAGACGGCGCCGCGGTGCGCGCGCTCCTGGCCGCCGGGGTCGACGTGAACGCGCCGCAACCGGATGGGGCGACCGCGCTCCACTGGGCGGTCCACCGGGAGGACGACGAGACTGCCGAGGCGCTGATTCGGGCGGGGGCCGATGCCGGGGCGGCGAACGACCTCGGGGTGACGCCGCTGCTGATGGCGTGCCGCCGCGGGCAGGGCGCGCTGGTGGTGCGACTCCTGGCCGCGGGGGCCGATCCGAACGCGGGCCTGCCGAGCGGGGAGACGCCGCTGATGGCGGCCGCCCGGGCCGGCAGCCTGGCGGCCGTCGCGGCCCTGCTGGAGCGCGGCGCGCGGGTGGACGCCGCGGAGGCCACCCGCGGCCAGACGGCTCTCATGTGGGCCGTCGCCAACCGGCACCCGGCCGTCACCCGGACGCTTCTCGCGCACGGCGCCGACATCGCGGCCCGCACCCGGACCCGCCGCCGCGTCTACAACATGGGCGGCAGCCGCTCCGCCGGCTCGGCCTCGCGCGGCATCGCCCTGGAGGAGGTAGCGGAAGGCGGCAGCACCGCGCTCCTCTTCGCGGCCCGGTCGGGCGACCTGGAGTCCGCTCGCCTCCTGGTCTCCGCCGGCGCCGACATCCACGACACGACCGCCGACGGCAACACGGCGCTCGCGATCGCGGCGCACAGCGGGCATGGGTCGCTGGCGAGGTTTCTGCTGGAGCGCGGCGCCGATCCCAACGCGGCGCCGCTGGGCTACACCCCGCTCCACGCCGCCGTCCTGCGCGGCACGCTGCGCGACCGCGGCGTCCCGAACGACGATCCGGGCGCCGGCGCGCCGCTCGTGCGCGCGCTCCTCGCGCACGGCGCCGACCCGGACGCGCGGCTCCTGCGGGGGACGCCGGTCCGGCGCTGGAGCCACGACTTCGCCTTCATGGACCGCTGGGTGGGCGCCACTCCGTTCTGGCTGGCCGCCCACTTCCTGGAGGTGGGGATGATGCATCTCCTCGCCGCCGCGGGCGCCGATCCCCGCGCCCCCAGCCGCGACGGCACGACGCCGCTCATGGCCGCGGCGGGGCTCGGCTACAACCGGGGCGGGGGGAGCGCGTTCATCCGCGACCGCCGCGACTTCTCGTCCTACAACCCGGTGGAGTCGGCCGCGCTCGGCTCGACGATACCCGCAGAGGAGGAGCGCCTGGCGAGCGAGGCGGTTGCCGCGGCGCTCGATCTCGGCGCGCGCGTCGACGCGGCGAACGACGCGGGCGACACGTCTCTCCACGCGGCGGCGTCGCACGGCATGAACAGCGTCATCGAGCTGCTGGCGGCCCGCGGCGCCGATGTCCGGGCGGAGAACCGGCGCGGCCAGACGCCCCTCGACGTAGCCGCGTATTCCGACGGAATCGCCGGCGACCGCTTCGTCCGCGAGTCGACGGCCGAACTGCTCCGATCTCTGGGGCGTGCCGACGCCGTGTCTCCGGAGGATGTCCTTGCGCCGGCCGGGCCGCCGGCCGCCCCGCGCGGTCGCCCGGCTGCGTCGAGCGGCCACCCGGACGCGCCGCACGAGCACGCCGACGCCCGCGCGCTGGCGAATCCCGTCGCCGCGACTCCGGAGTCGGTCGCCAGCGGCGCCGCGACCTATGCGCGTCTCTGTGCCTCTTGCCACGGCACGACCGGTCGGGGCGACGGTCCGCTCGCCACTGCAACCGCCGCCTACGGCGCGCGCCCGTCGAACCTGGCCGACCGAGTCTGGCAGCACGGCGGCAGCGACGGCGAGATCTTCGTCGCGATCCGCGACGGCATTGGTCCCGACTTCGCCATGGACGCCTTCGGCGCCCGGCTCGCGGAGCCGGACATCTGGAATCTCGTGAACTTCCTGAAGCGGCTCCCGTGACCCGTACCCGACCGCGTCGTGGCGACCGGAAGTCCTGTGCACCGTTCGCAGCGGGGAAGCGATCCCGGGCGACGGGGCAAGGCGGCCCGGGTCCCGCCCGATCCCGATGAAGGAACCGGACTTCGCCGGCTGGAGTCCCGCGCAGGTCGCCACAGCCCGGCGCTGGGTGCGCACATGGAAGAAGGCCGGCCCGCGTCTGGAGCAGGTGCGCCGGGACGAGTTGCGCCGGCTCGATCCCCAGCGCGCGATCGCGCTGCTCTGCGGCGAGGCCGACTACAGGTTGCCGCCGCGCGCTCCCCGACCGACGTCCGGCCTCGTCGGGCAGCAACGCTGGTTCCGCCGGGCGGCCGCCCGCCGTGATTGAGCGGATCCGGGTGGCCGCCGACCTGCAGACCTTCTGCGAGGCCCGGCGCTGGCGCTTCGGGGCGGTTCCCGGCCGCGGCTCAGTAGTCGGATGCCCGGAGCGAGGCGCGGAGGATCTCGCGGTCGTTGCGGTGCACGATGTGGCCGTTGGCGTACGCGGGGTGCGTCCAGTTGACGATGCGCTCGGCGATCGCGCCGTGCGGCGTCCGCGTGCCGGAGCTGCTGGTCGGCTCGATGAGCTTCGTGCGCGCGAGCTCCTCGTAGCCGGTCGGCGTGAAACGGGCGAGGATCAGATCGCCGATGTCGTTGTTGACGAAGTAGCGGTCCTCGTGCCGGACGAGGTGGGCGCTGCTCCAGCGGACCTCGACCGTCATGTCGCGGCTCATCCAGAGGCGCTCGCCCGTCCGGGCATCGAGGCCCCGCGTCTCGCCGTAGCTTCCGACTCCGTAGACGTAGTCCCCGACGATGATGGGAGTCGTGACCAGGGCGTGGAGGCCCTCGCTCTGGTCGGGGAGCTCGCTGCGGCTCCCTCCGCGCCACAACTCCGTCGCCGCCGGCCGGTCGCCGCTCAGGCGCATCATCATCGAGCCGCTGAAGAACTGGGACACGAACAGGTAGTCGCCGCTCCGGACCGGCGTCGCCACCGATACCGCCGCGGGCACCTCCCACGGATGCTCCCAGTACACCTCGCCCGTCTCGGGGTCGAGCGAGGCGAGCGCCTCCGGATGCCAGATGATGAGCTGGCGGACGCCGCCCGCCTCGTAGATCACCGGATGGGCGTAGCCCATCTCGGAGCGGACCGGCAGCGAACGCCACAGCTCGTCGCCGGTGTGCTTGTCGAAGGCGACGACCAGCGCATCGGGCTCTCCGCCCACCAGCGCGATCAGGCGGTCGCCGTCGACGAGCGGGGCGCTCGCGACGCCGTAGACGGGGACGCTCGTGTCGTAGTCGGCGACGTAGTCCTTCTCCCAGCGCACGGCCCCGGTCTCGACGTCGAAGCAGAAGAGCCGGCCGGTGGCCCCGAGCACGTAGACGCGGTCCTCGTCGACGGTCGGCGTGGCGCGCGGCCCCACGGCGTAGGAGTAGACCAGCATGCGGTAGGTCGTCTGCCACTCGTGCGTCCAGAGGACCTCTCCCGTCCGCTCGTCGAGGGCCAGCGCGCGCTCGGTGCCGTCGACGGTGCGCGACTCGGGATCCTCGAACCAGTCGGCGACGAAGATGCGCCCTTCCGAGACCGCCGGCCCGGAGTAGCCGCCGCCGATCGGCGTGCGCCAGGTCACCTTCAGCTCTTCCGGCAGCGTCTCCACGATCCCGGTCTCGTGCCAGACTCCGAGGCGGCCGGGGCCGCGGAACTGCGTCCAGTCCTCGGCCAGGGCCGGTCCGGTCGCGGCGACCGCGATGGCGAGGACGACGAGCGCCAGGAATCTGCGCAGCTTCCGGTTGCGGTGCATGTCTTCGCCTCCGTGGCCGGCTCTTCCGGCCGTCACTCGCCGCGACTCACGACGACGACCGGGGACTGCGCCAACGTGCCCGGGGGTGGGAAGTCCGCGGCCGGTATGCCGGACAGCCCGGAAGGCACCTCGTCCATGGCGGTCGCGACGATGCGCACCCCCTCCGCCGTGATCCTGGCCGACCGCAGCGCGCCGTCGCTGACGATCACCGGATCGACCTGCCACGCGCCGTCCGCCCCCACCGTCGCCCGTCCCTGAAAGAACCAGCGGTCGGCGGCAGGCGCGTACACGAACACGAGGATCGGCTGCGCGGAGATCCCGGCGGACGTCCCGGTCACCGCCAGCTCGCGCCCCACGACGTCGCCTTGCGCGGGGTGCGTGATGTCGAGGCGGAGGTCGGACGTCTGGGCCGGGGCCGCGCTCGTTGCCGACACGACGCATGCGGCCAGCAGCAGACCCGCCGGCAGCAGGACTGCCGTTGGCGGCGGGGACAGCGCGAAGCGGGAGGGCGAGGACGTCCGGCGCCGGGATCGCGTGGGCCGAGCCGCGCTGGTCATCGGGTCCCTCCGTTTCCGACTCCGCTGCCTCCCGCCACGCGGCGGGCGATGCCGGGTCGGGACGCACGACAGTATCACAGCGCCCCGCGCGACGCGGCGCTTGACGGCGGCCTCCCCCGCGGCCCATGGTAGGCAGCGTGATCGGCCTTGGGCCGAGGCGCGGATGCGGCCTGACGACGACGGTTCGGCCCATGCGCCGCCGGTTCGGGTACCAGAAGGAGAGTCGCCGATGCGTACCACCCCCATGCTCGCGAGTGTCGCCGCCGTGCTCGCCCTGTCGGCGGGGACCGTTGCCGGCGCCGCAGGCCAGCCCCTCGGGCCGGTCGTCGAAACCAGCCCGGGGGCGCTCGCGGGGGAGCGCGTCGCGGGCCACGAGGAGGTCCTCGTCTTCCGGGGTGTGCCGTACGCCGAGCCGCCGGTGGGCGACGCCCGCTGGCGACCCCCGACCGCGAAGGCGGCGTGGGAGGGGACACGCGCGGCCACGACGTTCGGGGCGGCGTGCTGGCAGCGTCCGACGCCGGACACGTCCATCTACACACGCGGGGACCTGGAGCGCGACGAGGACTGCCTCTACCTCAACGTCTGGACCGCGGCGGCGGATGCGGCGGAGGCGCGGCCGGTCATGGTCTGGTTCCACGGCGGCGGGCACAGCGGTGGATGGGGGAGCGCCAGGGTCTTCGACGGGACGGCGCTGGCACAGAAGGGCGTCGTGCTCGTCACCATCAACTACCGGCTCGGCGCGTTCGGCTTCCTCGCCCATCCCGCGCTGAGCGCGGAGTCGCCGCACGGCTCTTCCGGCAACTACGGCCTGCTCGACAAGGTGGCGGCGCTCGAGTGGGTGCGCGACAACGCGGCGGCCTTCGGGGGCGACCCCGGCAATGTCACCATCTTCGGGCAGTCGGCCGGCTCCTGGAGCGTCTGCTACCTGATGGCGTCGCCGCTGGCGGCGGGGCTCTTCCACAAGGCGATCGGACACTCCGGCGGCTGCTTCCGGGGCGGCCGGCCGGATCTCGAGGCCGCGCACGGACAGGGGCTTGCCGCGGCGGCCGCCCTCGGCGCGGAGGGCTCCAGCGCCGAAGCTCTCGCGGCGCTCCGGGCCCTCGATGCGCCGGCGGTGCTCGACTCCGACCTCGGGTCGGGCGCCATCGTCGACGGCTGGTTCATGCCGCGGGCGGCGCGCGCGATCTTCGACGCCCGCGAGCACAACGACGTGCCGGTCATCGTCGGCGCGCTGGCCGACGAGGGCACCACCCTCTACGCCGGCATGCCGGAGAGGTCCGCGACGGAGCTGACCGCCACGCTGCGGGCCGAGTACGGGGAGCATGCCGACGCCGTGCTGGCGGCCTACGGCCCCGAGGTGGACCGGTCGACGAAGGGCGGCGCACAGGCGATCCAGGCCGACCGCAGCTTCGTCTGGGAGATGCGGACCTGGGCCCGCGCGGTGGAGGCGGCCGGCAACCGCGCCTACCTCTACTTCTTCAGCCAGGCGCCGCCGGTGTTCCGGATCTACGTCCCCGAGCGGCCCGCCATCGACCTGCCGGACGGACCGCGCGGCTACGGCGCCTACCATTCGGGCGACCTGGCCTACGTGTTCGCCAACACCCGCCTCGTCGGCATCGACTGGACCGACTGGGACCACGAGCTGTCGGATGCGATGTCGCAGTACTGGGTGAATTTCGCGCGCGCGCGCGACCCGAACGGCGGCGACCTTCCGGCGTGGCCGCGCTACGGCGCCGAGGCCGACGAATGGCTGGAGTTCGGATCCGAGCTCCGCGTCACCGGCGGGGTCCGGAAGGACAAGCTCGATCTGTTCGACGTCGTGAACGCACCGGCGACGCCGTAGTCGAGGCGGCAGGCACCGGGGCCTCCGCGCTGCGGCGCGGGGTTCCGGTCCGCCCGATCGGCGGTCCTGCAGGCCGCGGTAGCCGGCGCCCCACCGGCTCGAAACCGCTCCGGGCGGCGGTGCGGCCGGCGGTTCCGCGCCGTGCGAGCCCTACACCTCCGAGAGGTACCCCAGCGTCCCCGTGCTGTCGCCGAAGCTCTCGACGGGGAGCCCCAGCTTGTCGAGCACGGCGACGTGCAGGTTCGTGAGCGGCGTGTCGGACGGGTAGCGCAGGTGCCGCCCGCCGGCGACCTTCCCTGCCGCACCGCCGGCGAGCAGCGTCGGCAGGTCGAGGTGGAAGTGGAGGTTGCCGTCGCTGATCCCCGACCCGTAGACGAACAGGGAGTGGTCGAGGAGCGAGCCGTCGCCGTCCGGCGTGGCGTGCATCCGCTCCAGGAAGTAGCCGAGCTGCCGGATGTGGTGCGTGTTGATGCGGGCCAGCATCGCCAGGTTCTCGGGGTCGTTCTGGTGGTGAGAATAGCCGTGGTGGCCGCCCGGCACGCCGATCTCGGGGAACGACCGGCCGCTCACCTCGCGGCCGAACATGAACGTGCTGACGCGCGTCAGGTCCGTCTGGTAGGCGAGCAGCAGCAGGTCGAACATCAGGCGGCAGTGCTGCTCGAAGGTGTCCGGGATGCCGACCGGCTGCTCGACGACCGGCAACTCCCGGTCGCTCTGCGCCTCGGCCATCCGGATGCGGCGCTCGACGTCCCGGACGGCGTCGAGGTACTGCGTCAGTTTGAGCTGGTCGCCCGCGCCGAGCGTGCGCCGGAGGCCGCGAGCCTCGTCGGTCACGAAGTCCAGGATGCTGCGGTCCTGACGCAGCCGCGCCAGCCGCGCCTTGACGTCCGTGCTGTCGGTGGCGCCGAACAGCCGCTCGAACACCGCCCGCGGATTGTTCTCCATCGGGAGCGGCGTGGTCGGCGTGCGCCAGGCGATCGTGTTGGCGTAGGCGCAACTGTAGCCCTGGTCGCAGGCGCCGAGCACCTCGACCGAGTCGATCGCCAGCTCCAGCGAGGCGAGCTGCGTCTCCTGCCCGAGCGCGCGCGCCGCGATCTGGTCCACGGATACGCCGGCGCGGATGTCGGCGCCTTCCGTCTTCTTGACGTGCACGCCGGTCAGCCACGTCGATGCGGCGCGGGCGTGGTCGCCGACGCCCTCCCCCTCGCGGGGGATGGCGACCTTGTCGGCGAGGCCGGTCAGGATGTTCACCTGCTCCCGCACCGGGGACAGCGGCTCGAGGACGGGCGACAGCTCCAGCGGCGTGCTGGTCTCGTTCGCCGGCCCCGGCGGCGTCCACGCGCGCATCTCCACCCCGTTCGGCACGTAGATGGCGCCGAAGCGCCGCACGGGGCGCGCGGCCGCGCTACGGGTCGCGGCGAACGCGGGCACCATGCCGTCGAGCAACGGCAGCGCCAGGGAGGCGCCGAGGCCGCGGAGAACCGTCCGGCGGGGCAGCGTCCTGTTCGTGATCATCATGGGGAGCCAGCCTTCGTCTTCGCAGCCCCCGCGGGCGCCGTCAGCCCGCGGGCGGCAAGAGCCTCGGAGTCCGGTGCCATCCGCATCCGGAACGGCACGCTCTCGACGATGCCGAGAATCAGGGACGACCAGCGGTACCCGTCCGCCTCGGCGTCCCGCAGGATCTTCCGCACGGCCGGGGCATCGCGATGGTCCAGCCCCCGGCCGAGGGCGTAGGTCAGCAGCTTCTCCGTGACGGTCGCCGCGAACTCGCTGGCCCACGGCTCGCGCAGCAGGGCGTCGCGGAACGCGCCCGGACCATCGAACGGCGCGCCGTCCGGCAGCGCGCCCGACGCGTCGATAGGCGCCGCCGCGGCCCCGTCGTGGGTACGCCAGCGGCCGACCGCATCGTAGTTCTCGAGCGCGAATCCGAGCGGGTCGATCTTGGCGTGGCAGGTAGAGCAGGCCGGGCTCGCCCGGTGCTGCGCCATCCGCTCGCGCATCGTCGCCGGCCGCTCCGCCGCTTCGTCGTCCTCGGCGAGTTCCGGGATGTCGGGCGGCGGCGGGGGCGGCGGCGCGCCGAGGAGGTTCTCGAGCAGCCACTTGCCGCGCACCACCGGCGACGTGCGGTGCGGGTAGGAGGTGACGGTCAGAATGCTGCCGTGGCCGAGCAGGCCGGGCCGCCGGTCGTCGCCGTGCGCCACCCGGCGGAAGTGGCTGCCATAGACGTTGGGGATGCCGTAGTGCCGGGCGAGCCGCTCGTTGACGAACGTGTAGTCGGCACGCAGCAGGTCGTGCACGCCGCGATCCTCCCGCAGCTGGCTGGCGAAGAACAGCTCCGTCTCGCGTCGCAGGGCCCGCCGCAGGTTGTCGTCGAACTCGGGGAACCGCGTGGCGTCCGGCGCCACGCTCCTCAGGTTCCGCAGGTAGAGCCACTGCCCTGCGAAGTTCTCCACGAGCGCGTCCGAGCGCGGGTCGTCGAGCATCCGCAGGACCTGCCGCTCGAGCCGCCCGGCATCCCGCAGATCCCCGCGCGCCGCCGCCTCGAGCAGCTCCTCGTCCGGAAGGCTGCTCCAGAGGAAGAACGACAGCCGCGAGGCGAGCTCCAGGTCGTCGATGCGGTACGGGGCGCCGGGCTCCGCATCGGCGGGATCCCGCTCCACCCGGAACAGGAACTTCGGCGAGACGAGCAGGGCCTCGAGCGCCCACCGGATGCCCTCCTCGAAGCGCCCGCCTGCCTCTCGTCCCGCCGCGTAGGCCGCGAGGAGCGGCTCGGTGTCGGCCTCGGACACCGGCCGCCGGTAGGCGCGCCGGGCCAGCGAGCCGAGGATCTCGGCCGCGCAGGGCCGCTCGGCCGCGGGGTGGTCCGGGAAGCAGGGGAAGACGGCGATGCGGCTCGGCGTGTCGGCCGGCGCCCGACCTTCGTACGGCCCGATCACCGAGACCTGCTCCACGGAGGGTGGGTTCGGGTAGAGCGTGAACGCGAAGCTGGTGATGGGCGGCGGCGGCGGGCGGCCGTCGATGGGAAGCGTGTGCTCCAGCGACTCGACGAACGAGACGGAGAGACGCCGCGTGCCCGCCCGGACCGGCACGCGCACCTCCAGCGGCCCGCGGGAGCCGAGGTCGAAGCGCGCGACCCGCGCCCGGTCGAGGCGCACCTCGAGCTCATGGCCCGCCCGCGCCCGGCCGCGGAGGGAGATGCGGAACGCGTACTCCGCGTCGAGAGGGAAGTGGTGGCGCGCGGCAAGGCCGCCGCGCGACCCGAACGGCAGGTCGTCGCCCCCGCGGTCGTCCTGCGACAGAAGCGGAGACGTCCGGTAGACGGCCGTCGCCGGCCGCAGCGTCGGGTCGCCGACCGCGCGCCGGCTGATGCGCGCCGCGGCCAGCAGGTAGCGCTCGAGCAGGCCGGGCGATACGGGGAGCACATCGCCGACGTTGTCGAAGCCGTAGCTCGACTCGTCCGCCGGCAGCAGCGATCGGCCGTCGACCTCCAGGGCCAGCAGGTCCCGGACGGCGTTGACGTACTCCGTACGGTTGAGCCGCTGCACGGACGGCCGGCCCGGGTCGGGGTTGTCCTCCGCGTACCGGTCGAGCGCTCCCTCGAGATAGTCGACGGCATCGGCGTAGGCCGGCCCGTCGGGACGGGGGCGCGGGGCGGGCGGCATCGTGGCCGTGCGGAGCTTGCGGACCACCTTCTCCCAGATCGCGGCGTCGGCTCCCACGTGCGCCGGATCGACGCCGGCGAGCGTCAGGCCGGCCGTCCGGAGGCGGTCGTTGTGGCAGGTGACGCAGTAGCGGTCGAGCAGGGCGCGCGTCGACGCGGCCGCTGCCGACGGCCCTCCACCGCCGGGGGCGCGCCGACGGCGCCGCCCGCGGGCCGCGCGGGAGCCGTGGGCGACGCGGCGGAGCCGGACGCTGCGCCACCCAGCACGACGAGGGCGGTGGCTCCGACCACCCCGATCGCGCGCCTCGCTTTCGCCGCGTGGGCCGCGCGGGCGCGGGTCACGGTCGCGGCTCCTCCGCCTCGGCCTCGTCCCCGTAGCTGGTCAGGCCGAACGTCAACTGAACGCCGGCCCTCGGGTCGGCCCCGAGCGCACGAAGCTCGGCTGCCGCCTCGGCATGAAGGACGAACGTGGTGCAGCAGATAAGATGTCCCTCCGCAATCCGCAGCGGGGTCTGGCGGGCCGCGTTCTGTGCGTCGAGGTCGGCACCCCGATCGACGAGGAAGCGGATGACGCGGTTCGCGTTGTGGTAGGCGGCGGCGTGGAGCGCCGTCTCGCCGTGCGCGTTGGCCGTGTTGACGTCGAGGCCCAGCTCCAGGCCCGCGGCGAGCGCGTCGACCGCCTTGCTCTCGGACCATGCGTAGTAGGTGATGTCGGTCGCCGCGCGCTTGCCGAGCCCGGCGGCCAGCATCAGCGCCGTCGTCCCGTCGTCGGTCGTCCGGTGCGGGTCGGCGCCCGCCTCGGCCAGGAGCCGCATCATCCGGGCGTCGGCGGACTTGGCAGCCACGAGGAACGGCGTCGAGCCGATCTGCGTCAGCCGGCCGGAGCCGGGCGACGTGAAGACGCCGATCTCGAACGCGTTCGTCAGCCGCTGCGGCCGTTCGAGGCGGGCGTCGGCGTCGGCGCCGCGCGCCAGCATCGTCTCGGCGAGGGCCCGCTGCCCGGTGGCCGCGGCCAGATGCAGCGCGGTGAAGCCGGCTTCGCCCGAGCGCGGGTCGGCGCCCCGCTCGAGCAGCAGGCGCGCTACGGCCGTGCGGCGCTTGACGAGCGACAGCATCAGCGCGGTCACGCCGTCGGGTCCCGCGTCGTCGACGTCCGCCCCCGCGGCCAGCAGCACCGCGACGACCTCCGGGTCGCCGGCCAGCACCGCGTGGAGCAACGGCGTGAACCCGCCCTCCGGCCGCGGCGGGTCGCGGTCTCCGTCGCGCGGCAACACGGCGGGATTGACCGCCTCGAACGGGCCCAGCACGACCGCCTCCCGCACGACGGGTCGGCCCCGCCGGGTCCGAACGCGGGTGCGCGCCCGGACGTCCGCGCCGACCTCGGCGAGGAGCGTCACCACGCGCGGGTGGCGCTCCTCGGCCGCCCACATGAGGGCCGTATGGCCGCCGCGCGTCGCCTGGTCCACGTCGGCGCCGGCCGCGAGCAGTTGCCGCACGACCCCGGCCGCGCCGGCGCGCGCCGCCATCATGAGCGCGGTTTCGCCCGCCGGGCGGGCCGCGTTCGGGTCCGCGCCCGCACCGAGCAGCCGCTCGACCATCGCCGCGCTCCCGTTGGCGCTCGCAAGCATCAACGGAGTCACGCCGAGGTCGTTCGCCGCGCCGGGGTCCGCTCCGGCGTCCAGCAGCAGGTCGGCGATGTCGAGATCGTCCCAGTGCGCGGCCCACGCCAGGGCCGTCGCCCCGTCGGGCTGCGGCGCGTCGGGGTCCGCCTGCGCCGCAACGAGCGCCCGGACCGCGCCCACGTCGCGGCGCTCCGCGGCGTCGGCCAACCCCCCGGCGGCGGCCACCGCGGCCGGAGCGGTTCCGACGGGCGCCGCGCTCCCCGCGGCCGGAACGGCGCACGCGAGAAGGATGGTGCACGCGGCGGGCACGACGCCCGTCGAGGGCGCGAGACGGCACGGGTGAACCCGCAGGCACCGCAGCGGGTCGGGCGGGACGGCGGCTCTCATGTCCGGATGCTTGCGTGCATCCTACCGCACGGCCGGCGCAGGATTCCAGTTTGCGCAGGGAGCCGGACGGAGCGGGAGCGGGGAACCCGGGAGCGCCGATCCGCGTCACAATTGCCGGATGCAGCGCTCGTGGAATCGGCGGAGGGCGGCCGCTCTCGGGCTGGGCGCCGGCGCTCTGGCGGTGGCCGCCCTGGTTGCGGCGACGCTTCCGTTCACCGTCGGCGCCGAGACGGAGGTGGATCGGCTCGCGCGCCTCCTCAATCTGCAGCCGGGCGACACCGCGGCCGACGTCGGGGCCGGCAACGGCTGGCTGAGCGTCGAGATGGCGGGGTTGGTCGGTCCCGGCGGCCACGTGCTCGCGACCGAGCTCTCGTCCGCCCGCCGCGACGACATCCGCGATGCGGTTGCCGCGGCCGGGCTCGACAACGTCACGGTCGTGGAGGCGGGCGAGCGCGACACCGGACTGTCCCCCGCCTGCTGCGACGCGATCTTCCAGCGCCGCGTCTACCACCACCTGACCGATCCGGCGGCGACCAACGCCAGCCTCTACGCGGCGCTGAAGCCGGGCGGCCGCCTGGCCATCATCGAGCTGGAGTTCAGCGGCCTCTTCGGCTTCCTCCGGGCATGGCCGCACTGGACCGACGACGAGCAGGTGGTTGCGGAGGTCACCGCGGCGGGATTCACGCACGTCGAGACCGCCGACTGGCCGTTGGCCGCCCACTACGCCGCGGTGTTCCGGAAGTAGCGCGGGTCCGACGAGCAGGGCCTGGCCACGCACTCCGTCCGCCGCCATCTGCGGCTCGAGATCGCCGCCTACGACGAGACGATCCGGCGCTTCATTCCGGGCTACGAGGCGATGATCGAGACCGCGGCCCGCGAGATCGCGGCCGGCGCCGTGCCGCCCGGCGGAGAGGCCGCCTCGCCGGGCGCGGGACTCGTGCTCGACCTCGGCGGCGGAACCGGGGCGCTGGCGGAGGCCATCCTCGCCCACCCGGACGTCGGGACCGTCGCCCTGATCGACGTAGACGCGGAAATGCTGGCGCAGGCACGTACCCGGCTCTCGCGTTTCGCAGGTCGCGTCCGGTTCCACACCCGGTCGTTCTGCGATCCCCTGCCGCGGTGCGACCTCGTTGCCGCCTCGCTCGCGCTCCATCATGTCCGGTCGATGGACGAGAAGCGCGCCCTCTACCGGCGGATCCACGACGCGCTGCGTCCGGGAGGGCGCTTCGTCAACGCGGATGCGACCATGCCGTCCGAGCCCGTCGCCCGCGCGGCGACCTGGCGCGGCTGGGCCGATCACATGGTCGCCTGCGGCATCGACGAGGAGCGGGCCTTCGCGCACTTCGAGGAATGGGCGGAGGAGGACACCTACTTCCCGCTGGAGGAGGAGCTGGCCGCGATGCGGGCGGCCGGCTTCCGCTCCGACTGCGTCTGGCGCGAAGGGTCGATAACGGTCGTCACCGGCCACAAGGCCGCCGCACCATCGCGGCGGGCGGGGCCCCGGGAGCCCGCGCGCCCGACGGGGCGCGCCCGGTCGGAGGGGGAACCCGGCGCGTCCGGCCCGGCGCGGACGCTCGACGACAGCGGCGTTGGGATAGGATGATTGGACGCAGAGAGCACGCAGTGTGCCGTCTCGCACAAATGAGGAGTCGCATCATGATGGAGAGCACGCGCAAGTTCGGCCGGCTGGCGGGCCTCGTCGGCCTCGCGGCGCTGGTGGTGGCGTCGGCCCCCGCGGCGGCGCAGACTGCGGTCGAGCATCCGACCTTCAGCAAGGACATCGCCCCGATCCTGCAGCGGAGTTGCCAGAAGTGCCATCGGCCGAACGCACTGGCCCCGATGCCGCTGATCAGCTACGAGGACGTCCGCCCCTGGGCGCGGGCCATCAAGTACCGCACCGGCCTCCGCGACCAGATGGGCGTGATGCCGCCGTGGTACATCGAGAAGGACATCGGCATCCAGGAGTTCAAGGACGACTGGTCGCTGAGCGACGCCGAGATCGAGATGATCGCCCGCTGGGCCGACAACGGCGCGCCGCAGGGCAATCCCGCCGACATGCCGACCCCGCCGCCGTTCATCGACGTGGACGAGTGGGAGCTCGGGGAGCCCGATCTCGTCGTCTCCTCGCCCTCGTTCGAGGTCCCGGGCGAGGCGCCGGACTGGTGGGGCTCCCTCGGCGTGGTGGAGAGCGGCCTGACCGAGGACCGCTACATCGCCTCCGTCGAGTACAAGGAGCGCAACGACCTGCCGCGCGGCGTGCGGTCCGACACGGTCGGCGGCCTCTTCGTCGTCCACCACTCGGCGACGACGCTGATGCCCCCGGACACCGAGGACCCGGGCGCCGCGTACCAGTTGCCCGTGCACGAGGTGGGGCGCAACGCCGACGTCTTCGATCAGGAAGCGGGAGTGCCGATGAAGGCGGGCTCGATCGTCATCTTCCCCTCGACGCACCTCCACGCGAACGGGATCGACACGACGGCGCACATCGACGTCGGCCTCAAGTTCCACCCGGTCGGCTACGAGCCGACCAAGGAGATGGAGCTCCTCTTCTTCGGGAACGGCCCGGACCTCGACATTCGGGCGATGGAGTCCAATCAGCGCGCGGACGCCTACTTCACGCTGCCGGAGAATGCCAAGCTCAGCGTCTACGAGCCGCACATGCACGCGCCGGGCGTGCGCATGTGCCTGGAGGCGGTCTGGGGGACGACGGTGCAGACCCTCAACTGCTCCGGCTACGACCACAACTGGGTGCGGGTCTACAAGTACCAGGACGATGCGGCGCCGCTGCTGCCGAAGGGCACCATCCTGCACCTGACCGGCTACTTCGACAACTCCCCGACGAACCCGAACGTGGTCGACCCGCGCAACTGGTCCGGTTCGGGCCACCGGTCGGTGGACAACATGTTCATCAACCTGCTCCAGGCCGTCTACATGGACGACGAGGAGTTCGCGGCCGAGGTCGCCGAGCGCGAGGCCCGGCTGATGGCCGACGGCGGGCGGGACATCGGATGCATCACCTGCGGCACGTCCGACGACGCCGCGCTCGCGAACAACGAAGACCAGTGAGGACGACGGTGCGCAGCGCGGCATTGGCGGTACTCGTCATCGGGGGGGTGGTGCTCGCGGGAGCGCCACCCGCTCGCGCCCAGCAGTCGTTCGCGAGCGGGCAGAGCATCGCCCCGGCCTACGAGGGATGGGAGCAGAACGAGGACGGCTCCTTCAACCTCGTCTTCGGCTACATGAACCGGAACTGGGAGGAAGTGATCGACGTGCCCGTCGGTGCGGACAACGGCATCGAGCCGGGCGGACCCGACCAGGGGCAGCCGACGCATTTCCTCCCGCGGCGGAACCGGTTCGTCTTCCGGATTCGCGTGCCCGCCGACTTCGGCGACAAGGAACTGATCTGGACGCTGACGACCCACGGGCAGACCGAGCGGGCCTACGCCACCCTGAAGCGCGACTACTACATCGACGACCTCGTCGTGCAGGCCAACTTCGGCGCCGCCGGCGCCGCCGGCGCGACCCCGGAGTCGGAACGCAACGAGGCGCCGGCCCTCACCGTCGAGGGGCAGTCGTTCCGCACCGTCGCCGCGGGGGAGCCATTGACCCTCCGGGCGGTGGTCACCGACGACGGCCTGCCGACCGCTCGACCGCTGGCGCCGACCAACCCCCGCTCGCCGGGCCGCATCACCACCGACAGCGCCACGGGGCTGCGGATGTCGTGGTTCGTGTTCCGCGGTTCCGGCGACGTCACCTTCGACCCGCCGCAGATCAAGGTGTGGGAGGACACGCGCGAGGGCGAGGAGTCGCCGTGGTCACCCGGCTGGTCCACGCCCGAAGCCCCCGAGGACGGCCGGTGGGAGGTGGACGTGACGTTCTCCGAGCCGGGCAGCTACGTGCTGCGCGCGCTGGCGCACGACGGCGGCTTGGCCGTGTCGGACGACGTGACCGTCACCGTCACACCCTGAACCTGCCCGGGCCGGACAGCCCGCGATCGGATTCTCCCGCGGCCGCTTCAGCCCGCGCGCTGGAGCGGTCGCTTTCTGCGTACGGATTGCGCCGGGCCGGGCGCAGTCCACGAGGCCGCGACCGCTCTCGCCGCGCAGGTCTGCGCGGCCCGGGCGCACCCCGGCGCCCAGGGGGCGGACTAAACGGTCGCAGCGGGCGGCGCGTCAAGACATGTGCGGGTTCCGCCCACCCGCGCGGGCACCGGGAGGCCGCGGCTACATGAACGTCGGCATCGTCTGCTACGCGTCGGTCGGCGGCAGCGGCATCGTCGCCACGGAGCTCGCCAAGGTGCTCGCCCGCCGCGGGCACGAGGTGCGGCTGATCAGCAGCGAGCCCCCCGTCCGGCTTGGCGACTTCCAGGCCGGTCTGGCCTTCCACGCCGTTCAGACCCCCGGCTACCCCCTGTTCCGCGAGCCCCAGTACCTCCTCTCGCTGGCGAGCAAGATCGTCGAGGTGGCGCGGGCCTACCGGCTCGACATCATCCACGCCCACTACGCGATTCCGCATGCCACGGCGGCGTACCTCGCGCGCCAGATACTGGCCGCGGGGGGGGACGGACCGGTGCCGCGGGTGATCACGACGCTCCACGGCACGGACGTGACGCTCATCGGCAGCGACCCGTCCTACCTGGAGACGGCGGCGTTCTCGATCGACCACTCCGACGGGGTCACGGCGGTGTCCGGGAGCCTGCGCGACGATACGTACCGGCACCTGCCGGTGCGCGCCCGCATCCAGGTCATTCCGAACTTCCTCGACTGCCAGTATCACCGGCGCTCGGCGGACGAGTCGCTGCGCGCGCGCTACCGCCGCGGCGACCCCGATGCCCGACTGGTCATCCACGTCTCCAACTTCCGGCCGGTCAAGCGCGCGGAGGCGGTCATCGAGATCTTCCGCCGCATCCGGGAGCGGTTGCCGGCGCGGTTGCTGCTGGTGGGCGACGGGCCCGACCTCGCGCCCGCGTGCCGCCGGGCGGGAGAGCTGGGCCTGGCGGGCGACGTCGAGGCGCTGGGGGAGCAGGAGCTCGTCGTCCCGCTGCTCTCGATCGCCGACGTCTGCCTGTTGCCGTCGGCCCAGGAGAGCTTCGGCGTCGCGGCCCTGGAGGCGATGGCATGCGAGGTGCCCGTGGTAGCCTCGCGGGTCGGAGGCCTGCCCGAGGTGATCGTCGACGGGGAGTCCGGGATGCTGCACGATCCGGACGACCTGGCCGGGATGGGGGACAGCGCGGTGCGCCTGCTGACCGACGCCGCGCTCCACCGCCGTCTGGCCGCCGGCGCCTGCCGGCGAGTGCACGAGCACTTCTGCGCCGAGGAGATCGTCCCGCGCTACGAGGCGTTCTACGAGGCCGTGCTCGCCCGCACGGCCCGTCCTGCCGCCTGACCTGCCGCCGTCGCGTCGCCCGCCTCCGCGCGCCGGGGCACGTGGGCGCCGGTGCGCCTGGCGCCGCACGCGACAGGCCGCCGCGCCGCCGGCGCGTGCGGGCGCGCGGGTATCGCGCGGGTATACTGCGGGGCGATGTCCAAGCTCCTGATCCGTTTGGTGGGGATGGTTCCGGTCGCGCTGGCCGGTGCGGCCGTCAGCGCCACGCTCGCGGCCGCACAGCCCGTGGCGGCCGGCGACGGGCGTGTCGAGCTCGGGCTGGCGCTACGGCAGTTGAACAGCGCCGGCACGTTCCTGATGGTGACGGCTCACCCCGACGACGAGAACAACGCGCTCCTGGCGCGGCTGGCGAAGGGGGAGGGCCACCGCACCGTTCTGCTCTCGGCCACCCGCGGCGACGGCGGGCAGAACGAGATCGGCCCCGAGCTGTTCGATGCGCTGGCCGTGCTGCGAACGGAGGAGCTGCGTGCCGCGCACCGCCACGACGGGGCGGAGCAGTACTACACCCGCGCCATCGACTTCGGGTTCTCCTTCAGCGTCGAGGAGACGTTCGAGCGTTGGGGGCGCGAGGAGATACTCGGCGACATCGTGCGGGTGATTCGGACGGTCCGCCCGGACGTCATCTCCGCCATGGAGCCGGGGGGCCGTGGCGGCGGCCAGCACCACCAGGCATCGGCCCGGCTGGCGCGGGAGGCGTTCCGTGCCGCGGCCGATCCGGCGCGTTTCCCGGAGCAGATCGCCGCGGGGCTCCAACCGTGGCAGGCGCAGAAGTTCTACTACCGCGCCGGGTTCCCGTTCGGCCTGGGCCTGCTGCCACCCGGATTCCGCTTCCGCGTCGAGCCGGACCCCGAGCTGACTACGGTCGACCTCGGCGGCTACGACCCGTTGCTCGGGACGACCTACGCCGAGATCGGGAGCCGCGCCCGAAGCATGCACAAGTGTCAGGGAATGTCGCAGCTCATCGCGCTGCCGGCCGGGGCCGTCGGCGCCCAGTACCGTCTGGCGGATACGACCATCCCGGGGCAGGCGAGCCCCGGTGAGACCTCGCTGTTCGACGGCGTGGATACGACGCTCGAGGGGCTCGCCCGGTTCGCCGGTGCGAACCCGCCTGCCGGTCTCGACGAGGCGCTCTCCGTGCTCGCGGGTCACGCCCGCGAGGCGCTCCGCCGCTTCGACGCGGAGGGCATGGCCGGCGCGCGGACGCCGGTTCTGGCAGGCCTCGACGCGGTGCGCGCCTTGCGCGCCGATCTCGGGTCGCTGCCGCTCTCGGAGTCCGGCCGCCGCGAGATCGCCTTCCGCCTGGAATCGAAGGAGCGCCAGTTCGAGCGTGCCGCCCTGCTGGCCCACGGCGTGCACCTGGAGGCGCTGGCGGACGACGGGGTGGTGACGCCCGGGCAGAGCGTGACGGTGGAGCTGCTGGCGGCGAATCGTGGAGACGCCGAGGTCACGGTGCGCAGCGCCACCCTGACGGGCTTCGACGGGCGCGGCGCCGACTGCGACGCGTCGCGGGTGGCGGGCGGCGGCGTCTTCGAGTGCTCGCTCGAGGGATCGATTCCCGCTGGTGCGCCGATGACCGGCGTGCACTGGACCCGCGTCGAGGGGGCCGACCGCTACGCCTTCGATCCCGACGTGCCGTTCGGGGCGGCGTTCCGGCCGACTCCCTTCCGGGTGACGTTCGACATCGAGATGGGGGCGACTCGCCTGGCCGTGGACCGACCGGTCGAGCACCGCTACGTGGACGACATCTTCACCGGCGAGAAGCGGATGGAGCTGCACGTCGTGCCGCAGCTTGCGGTTTCGATGACCCCCGAGATCGCGATCATCCCGACCGGCTCGCGGGCGCCGCGCGAGGTCCGCGTCACGGTCACCAACACCGGCCGCGAGCCGGTCGAGGGCCGCGTCCGCCTCGAGGCCCCGGCCGGGTGGAGCGTCACCCCGGCGTCGGTGCCGGTTCCGTTCTCGCGGGAGGACGAGTCGCGGACGGTGCGCTTCCGCGTGTCGGCTGCGGGCAGTCCGGCCGGCGAGTACCGCGTCGGCGCGGTCGTCGAGCTCGCGGGCCGGGAGTTCGAGCTCGGCTATCAGGTGGTGGAGTACGCGCACACCGAACGGCGGCACATCGGACGGTCCGCCGCCGGCCGATTCAAGGTCATCGACGTGGCCATCGCGCCCGATCTGGCGGTCGGGTACATCGAAGGCGTGGGTGACGCCGTGCCGGAGGCGATCGAGCAGCTCGGCGCCCACCTGGAGTTCATCGGACCCGACGACCTGGCGTGGGGCGATCTGGACCGCTTCGACATCATCGTCACCGGCGTGCGGGCGTACGAGCGACGCGAGGACCTGCGGGCGAACAACGATCGGCTGCTCGAGTACGTCGCGGACGGCGGGACGGTCATCGTGCAGTACAACAAGTTCGAGTTCAACCAGGCGCAGTACGGTCCCTACGCCGCGGTCGTCAGCCGCAACCGGGTGACCGACGAGCAGGCGCCCGTCACCGTCCTTGCCAACGACCATCCGGTGTTCGCCTGGCCGAATGCCATCGGCCCCGCGACGTGGGACGACTGGGTGCAGGAACGCGGCCTGTACTTCCTGGGCGAGCGCGACGATCGCTACGCCGACCTCGTCGAGCTCGAGGACACGTTCGCGTTCAACCCGGGTGTGAAGCGCGGCGCGCTGGTCGAGACCCACCCCGGCGAGGGGCGCTGGATGTACCTGGGACTGGGGTTGTGGCGCCAACTCCCGGCCGGGACGACCGGCGCCTACGAGCTGCTCGCCAACCTGTTGAGCCTCGGCGTCGAGAGGCGATAGCGGTCACCGCGCACTACGGCTGCGCGTGCGTTCGGGGCCGGACGACTTACGCGGGGGGGCGGCCGAGCAGGTAGACCGTGCCCGTCGGGGTTTCCACCCCGCCGGCCGGCTCCACGGTCACCGCCATCGGGACCGGCTCGGTCACGCCCTCCGGCAGGGTCACGAGGGCGGCGATGCGTCCGATCTCGTCGAGCGGAAGCTCACCGCCGCTCACCGGCGTGGCGTCCGGGACGAGCCAGAGATGGTAGGACCGTCCCGGGGCGAGGGGGGGCATTCCGCTGGCGGTGAAGACCACGCCCTCCGTGGCGCTCCAGAACACGCGGGCGCGCGCGTCGGGGGCGGTCGCCTGGTTCCCGAGCGCGATCTCCTGCGCATCCGGAGAGGCCAGCACGGCGACGCGTCGCTCGGCCGCCGCGACCTCCCGGCGGGCCGCCGCCGCGTCGAGCTCCGCCATGGTCGCCCGGCGGTTGGCGTCGTCGAGGTTCTCCTGGAGCGAGCGGGAGAAGCTCGCCTGCTGCTGGGCGAACCCGCCGAGCCCGACCGCGCCGATGACGGCCACGACCAGCGCGACCCAGAGCGGCCAGCGCCGGCCGCCTCTCGGCGCGGCGCCGGCGGCGGGCCGCACGGCGGGGATCTTCGGCGCCCGGGCCGCCGCGGAGGTGGGGGCGGGAGCGGTCCCGGTGGCGCCCTGCAGGGTGCGGTCGCGCAACTCCGGCGGCAGGGAGCGCGAGGGGACCGTGTAGGCCAGCCGGTGCGCGACCGGCAGCACCGCCAGCACCTCGTCGACCGACGCGCGGCTCACCTCGAGATGTGCGTCGAAGGCGGCCCGTTGCTGCTCGGTCAGCGCGCCGAGCGCGTAGGGGCCCGCCAAGTCGTACGCGTTCGGCGCCGTATCCGACGTCGGTTCGGTCATGCCGTGCCGTCCCCTAGCGCACTCCGCAAGCTCTTGAGACCGGTCAGCAGCCGGTCGTTGATCGTGCCCTCGGTCTGCTCGAGCTGGGCGGCAATCTCGGTGGCCGTCAGGCCCTCGAAGTAGGCCAGCTCGATCGCGAGCCTCTGCAGCGCCGGCAACCCGGCCAGCGCCTCGCGCAGGCGGCCGGCCTCCTCGGGCGAGCAGACGTCGTACCCCTGCGTTCCGGCGGGGCTGGGCAGGAGGAGCGTCGCCACTCCCGCCGGGGCGGGTGCAACCCCACCGTCCGGCCGTTCCGCGGCCGTCCCTGCGCCCTTGCGCCCGGCGCGGGCTCGATCGATCGAAGCCCCGCGCGCCGTCTCCAGCAGCCAGCCCGCGACCGACGCGCGCGCGGGGTCGTAGCGCGAGGCGTGCTGCCAGACGTAGGTGAAGACCTGCTCGACGACGCGTCCCGCCTCCGCCTCATCTCGCGTGATGCGCAGGCCCAGGGAGAACACGACGTCGGCGTGCCGGTCGTAGAGGTCAGCCAGCGCCGTCGCGTCGCCGCCCCCCACCCGGCGGATCAACTCGCTGTCGTTCGCGGGAACGGAGCGCCCCCGGCCGGGCGGGCCGCCCGGCGTCGCGCCGCCTGCGGCGGCATCGTTCGTCGGCATGTCAATCAGAGATTCTACTCCGAACCGCGAGGCCTGCGACCGGGCGCCCGCGGGGGCGCGCGTCGGCGGGCAGGCTCCCGGGCGGTGGGGGCCGGGGCCGAACACGGAGCCTGCGACGGGTTTGGCGGCGCTAGCGCGCCCTCACGAGCGCGTTGGGAGTCTGCGCGGGCACGCGGTCGTCCATGGCACGTTTCTGCGGCGCAGACTCCTAGCCGGCCGGGACCAGCCGCAGGATGCGATCGTCGTTGGCGGTGGGGCTGCCGCGGCCGTCTCGGTTGCTCGTGAGAACGTAGAGCGCACCGTCCGGCCCGGTCACCACGTCCCGCAGGCGCCCGTAGCGGTTCTGCAGCAGGCGCTCGTCGCCGACGACGCGCGTCGGGTCGGCGGGGTCGAAGCGCAGCCGGCGAAGGTGCGCGCCCTGCAGTGCGGCGAAGAAGAAGTCGTTCCGGAACCCCGGAATCGACGTACCCGTGTAGAAGGACGCTCCCGAGGGCGCGACCGACGGCGAGTAGATGCGCACCGGAGTTTCCATTCCGGGCATGGTCTGTGCCCCCTCGATGACCGGCCAACCGTAGTTGGCGCCCGGCTCGATGCGGTTCACCTCGTCGTTCCCCACGTTGCCGTGCTCCGTCGACCACAGCGCGCCGCTCACGGGGTGCCAGTCGATTCCCTGCGGGTTGCGGTGGCCCCAGGAGTAGACGGGCGAGGAGTACGGATTGTCCGGCGGTGTTCTGCCGTGCCGGTCGATGCGCAGGATCTTGCCGGTCAGCGCCGCGAGGTCCTGCGCGTCGGCCGCCTCGAGCACGTCGCCCATCGTGACGTAGAGGAGACCGTCGGGGCCGAAGCGGAGGCGCGCTCCGTCGTGGGCGATGTTCGCCGGAATCTCGTCGATGAGCACGACCGCTTCGGCCAGCACGTTTCCGACCTCGCGGTAACGGACCACGCGGTTCACCGGATCGAGACCGGGACGGTCCCGGGTGTACAACAAGTAGACCAGCCCGTTCTGCGCGAACGCCGGATCGAGCGCGATGCCCAGCGCGCCCGCTTCGGCGTTCGCGAACACGTCGTCCAGCACGAGGGCCGGCTCCGGCAGCAGTTGCCCGCCCGCCAACACTCGGACCCTCCCGGGCCTCTCCGTCACGAGCATGCGCCCGTCGGGGGTGAACACCAGGCTCCACGGGACTTCGAGCCCGCTGGCCACTACCTCCACCCGGACCCGCGTGCCGTCGCTGGCGGTCACGATCTCGCCGTCACGCGAGTCGTCGGGTTCGGGAGGCGTGTCGCCGCAGGCGTACTGAATCTGGGAGGACGAGGCCGCCAGCAAGGCAAGTGTGACGACCCGCGGAAGAAGCCATCCGATCGAGTTCACACGAAACATCGTACTGCAGGCGCCTCCGGCATGGGGGTGCCCCCTCGCTCACGCGTCCGCCCCGGCCGGGCTCGACAAACGGGCGGTCTGTCGGTACGCTGGTGCCCCGACGATCATGGAGGTTCCGATGCTGTCCACGACTCCCCGCATCCCGCGCCGCACGTTTCTCCTGATCGGCTCGACCGCCGTCGCAGCCGCCGCCGCGCCCGCGGCCGCCGGCGGTGGCATCGGGAGGCAGGAGCTGAGCGACCGGGTGCGCGGCGTCCGCGCGATGACGTTCGACGTCTTCGGTACCGTCGTCGATTGGCGGACCAGCATCACCCGCGAGGGCGAGGCGGTCGGGCGCCGCAAGGGCATCGAGGCCGATTGGGCCGCGTTCGCGGACGACTGGCGCGCCGGCTACGGGCCTGCGATGGGCCGAGTCCGCCGCGGGGAACTGGGGTGGACGAAGATCGACGACCTGCATCGCATGATCCTCGACGACCTCGTGCCCAGGTACGGGCTCGAGAGCCTCACCGAGGAGGAGCTCGACGACCTGAACCGCGCGTGGCATCGCCTGACGCCGTGGCCCGACACCGTAGAGGGGCTGACGCGGCTCAGGCGCCGCTACGTCCTCGCCTCGCTCTCGAACGGCAACGTGGCCCTGCTTGTCAACATGGCGAAGAACGCGGGCATCCCGTGGGACGCGGTGCTCTCGGCAGAGCTCGCGCGGCACTACAAGCCCGACCCGGAGGCCTACCTGACGGCGGCCGACCTGCTGGGCCTCGATCCGGAGCAGGTGATGATGGTCGCCGCGCACAAGGGCGACCTCAGGGCTTCCGCCAACCTCGGGTTCCGGACCGCCTACGTACCGCGGCCGACGGAGTTCGGTCCGCACGTCGAGCGTGACCTCACCCCCGATCCCGACTTCGATCTGGTCGCGACCGACTTCAACGACATGGCGAGTCAGCTCGGCCTGTGACGCCGGGCCGACGGACCCTCGGCGGGTGGCGTGAGGGTGCGTCGGTACGCCGCTTGCACTCCGATCCCGCGATGGTGTGTTCGGGTCGGTCGCGTCCCCGACTTGGCGGGGACCGGCATCGACGCCAGGGAGCAGCAGGCGGGCCGGAGCCCGGCCTCGTACGACCATGAAGTGGATGAAGTCCGTGCTGATCGTGGGGCTCCTGCCAGTTGGCCCGGCGGCGGCGGTGGCGGCGACGGCGGCGCCCGCGCAGGACGCGTCCGATCCGCCGGCCAGACAGGCCCCGGCCCCTGCGCTGCAGATCCTGCCTCACCCTCCCGGGCCGCCGCCGTTGCCGGCGCGCGGCCTCTACCCGCCGGTCACGGACGCACGCCTTCGGGATCCGGATCCCGAGAGCTGGCTGATGTACCGGCGCACGTACGACGGATGGGGTTTCAGTCCGCTCGGTCAGATCGATTCGTCGAACGTTGCGGACCTGACTCCGGTATGGGGCTTCCACGTCGATCCGGACGACGGGCGCGTGCAGGCGCCACCGATCGTCAACGGGGAGACGATGTTCGTGACCACGGCGGAGCAGGTGGTCGCTCTCGACGCCGCGACCGGGGTGCTGCTCTGGCGCCACGTACGGAGCCTCCCCACCGACATGCGGCGCCCGCATCCGACCAATCGCGGCGTGGCCCTGTATGACGACAAGGTCTACGTCGGAACGCTGGACGCGCGGGTCCTGGCCCTGGACGCGACGACGGGTCGGCTCGTCTGGGAGCGCACCGTCGCGGACTATCGCCGCACGTACTACATCACGATGGCGCCGCTCGCGGTGGGCGGGAAGGTCATGGTGGGCACGTCCGGGGGTGAGCACGGCGTCCGGGGAGCCATCGTCGCCCTCGATGCCGCGACCGGGCGCGAGATCTGGAGGCGGCACACGATTCCCGCTCCGGGCGAGCCGGGCAGCGCGACGTGGCCGGGCGAGACGTGGCGTACCGGTGGAGGCCCGGTCTGGTTGACCGGCACGTACGATCCCGACGCGAACGTGACCTACTGGGGGGTCGGCAACGGGGGCCCGTGGACGGGCGACACTCGCCCGGGCGACAACCTCTACACCAACTCCACGATCGCCCTCGATGCCGACAGCGGCGCGATCCGCAGCCACTACCAGTACCACTGGAACGGATCCTGGGATTGGGATGAGGCCAATCCTCCGCTCCTCGTGAACGTGGACCGCGGAGGCCGGACGCTCCCCGCCCTCGTCCATCCGGCGAAGAACGGGTACCTGTGGCTGTTGACGCGGTCGGACGGGATCCGCTTCCTGGAAGCGCAGCCCTTCGTGCATCAGGATGTCTTCGTCGGCCTCGACCCCGTCAGCGGCCGGCCGGCCTACGACGACACGCGCGTCCCCGGCGTCGGGAAGCCGGCGCGATTCTGTCCTTCCTTCGTCGGAGCCCGCGACTGGCGTCCGGAGGCGTTCAGTCCTCGGACCGGCCTGCTCTACGTCCCCGCCATCAACAACCTCTGCTCGGTCATGGAGGGGCGGGCCATCCGCTACGATGCCGGCAGGCCCTTCGTCGGCGCGACGGTCGAGGTGTTCACGCGGGAAGGCGCGGACCACGTCGGCGAGTTGCAGGCGTGGAACCTCGACACGGGACGCCGGGTCTGGACGCGCGAGTTTCCGACGCGCAGCGGATCCGTACTCGCGACGGCGGGCGACCTGGTCTTCTTCGATACCGGCGGGAGCTTCCGGGCTTTCGATGCTCTGGCCGGCGATACCCTCTGGAGGTACGAGCTGGACCGGCATGGAGTCGCCGGCGTACCCGTCTCGTACGCGGTCGCCGGCGTCCAATACGTCGCCGTGCAGTTCGAGGCCCAGGAGAACCGGGTGGACATCCCCGGCTCTCCCTCGGCAGGCAGCGTCGTAGTAGCGTTCGCTCTCGACTGCCAGTGCTGAGGCGCGGCGGACCGGCGGCGCGAGGGGCGTTCGGGGCCGGGTCGTCGCGCGGCTACGGGGCGGCCTGGGGGTCCATCCACTCGCGGGCGCGATCGAGGACGTCGGCGATTGCGGCGCGCTGGCGGTGCAGCGCGGCCCGTGCCTCGACCGGTGTCCGCCGCAGGGCTCGGAACGCGCGTACGGTGCGGAGCACGGAGAGTTCCCGCTCGACGGCGCCCATGCCGCCCAGCGCCAGCGCGGCGAGGCCGGGGACGCTGAGCAGACCCGCCATGGCGCCGGCCCCGGCGCCGACCGTGGCCGCGACCGTGGCGATCCACGTCGGGTAGGCGACGGCGCCCGCAAGGAGCTGCCACGTCGCGCGGCTCTGCAGGTCGGGTGCGCGTCGGGCGAACTGTCCGGTGACCCAGTACGGGACCGCGAAGACGGCCAGGGTCAGGACCGACAGCGGCGCGAGGACCAGTGCCAGCAGGCCCTCCCGGACCGCGAAGCGCACCGCCGCCGCGAACGGGATCTCCCGGTCGACGTCCCGGTCGCGGAGGCCGAAGCGCGTCAGGCTGGCGTCGTAGTCGTCCACCTGGGCGACGATCTCGGCCAGGCGTTCCGCGTCGCGTGCCCGGAGCTCCTCGATCCCGCGGGCGATCAGGCGCTGGCGGCCGACCCGCTCGCGCGGATCCCGCGAGACGCCCCTGGCGGCCGCGTAGAGGCGGTCGACCCGCTCGACGATGGGCAGGTCGCGGCTCGGCTCGGCCTCGATCATCAGGTTGCGCAGCCGCTCCTCGATCCGCTCGGTCAGGCGCCGTACGGCATCCGACGCGTCCGAGTCCGGGGCACCGGGCGGGCGCAGGTCTCCGGCGTCGAACGGACGGCCGAAGACCACCGTGACGCGGGAGCGGAAACGGGCGAGCCGACTGAAGTTCAGGCCGACGGCAACGAGCGTTACCGGCCGGCGGCTGGCGAGCACCATGCGGGCGGCGCCCGTGCGCAGCGGCTCGAGCCGCCCGGCGGCGTGGCTCTTGCCCTCGGGGAAGAGACAGACGGCCTCGCCGGCTTCGAGCGCCGCCCCGACGGCGGCGAAGGTCTCCACGTTGCGGGACGTGTCCACGCCGGGGTCCATCCTGCGGTACACGGGTATTGCGCCGGACCGGCGGATGAGCGGGCTGACGACGTGCTCGGCGAAGAGCGTCGACTTGGCGAGAAAGCGGACCGTCCGGTCCGCCGTCGCCTGGATGAGCGCGGGGTCGGCCAGGGTGTTCGGGTGGTTCGCGACGAGCAGCAACGGGCCGGCGGGCAGCGTGCCGCCGGTCTGCTCGACGCGGTAGAAGATGCGGATGGCCAGGCGGGCGACCGCCCAGACCCACGGGCTGATCCGGCCCGGCGTCGCGCCCGCCTCGGTGGCGGGGGAGCCTGCGGTCATCGGATCCTCCCTCCCGCTGCGGCAGCGCGCCCTGGCGGGCTCGCAGGGAGTCTGCGCCGGGGCGAGGCGCCGGCTGCCGTGGCCCGCAGACTCCTGGCGGCGACGCGCAGCCGGACGTAGTCGGCTACCCAGACGCCGTCGCCCCCGCGCAGCCGCGGCTCGAGGCGAGCGCGCACCTCGGCGCAGACCGCTGCTCGCTCCGGGGCCGGGAGAGGGGCGAGGAACGCCCGCGCGAAGGTCTGCAGCCAGTCCGTGAGGTCGGACGGGAGCCGCGTCGCCCGCGGGAAGAGCTCGATGGAGTCGACCGTGAAGCCGTGCTCCTCCAGCCGCGCGCGGTACTCCGCGGCGGTGGGGAAGTACCAGGGATTGCAGCTCTCGGCGTCGATGCCGCGCCGGTCGAGGGCGACGCGGAGCGCCTCGCGAACCGTCGCCACGCAGCCGTGCCCGCCGAGCTCGGCCACGAGCCGGCCGCCAGGCGCGAGGGCCCGGCGCATGCCGTCCAGCGCGGCGTCGGGGCGCACGATCCAGTGGAGCACGGCGTTGCTGAACACGGCGTCGAACTCGCGGTCGAAGTCGAGCGCGGCGGCATCGGCCACCCGCGCGTCGATCCCCCGTTCGCGCGCCGCCCGGACCTGCGCCGCACTGTTGTCGATCGCGACGACCCGGCAGCCGGCGGCGACGAGGTGCTCCGTGAGCGCGCCGTCGCCGCACCCGACGTCGAGCACGCGCTCGCCGGCCCGGGGGGCCAGCAGCTCGAGAAGCGGCTGCCCGAGGTCGGAGACGAAGCGCGCGTGGGTGGCGTACCGCTCGGGATTCCAGGTCTGCACTGCCAGGCCTTCTCGCCGACCGCGGGCGGCGGACCGGGCGCGGGCCCGGCGACGGGCTTCAGCCGCCGACGCGGACCGGCGGAGCGCGCCGACCTCGCGCAAGACCTGCGTCCCGCCGTCGGGTGAGCGCCGGCGTCAGTCCGGCTTGCCGCCGGTCGCCGCGATGTCGAGCCGCCCCGTGTAGATCGCCATCCCGACCACCGCATCGATGCCGGCCGCGTCGAGCCGGTCGATCTCGTCCTGCGTCGTGATGCCGCCGGCGGCGGCAAGCCGCCGGGAGGTGGCGCGGCGGACGGCCAGGATCGCGTCCATGTCGGTGCCCTGCATGAGCCCCTCGCGGTCGACGTGAGTGTAGAGGAACTCCGCGCAGTACGGCTCGAGCGCCTGCACCGCCTCCACGGCGGTGAGCGGCGTCGCTTCCGTCCAGCCCTTGACGACGACGCGCCCGCCCTTGCTGTCGACCGCGGCGATGACGTGCTCGGGGCCGACGGCGGCGGCCAGGGCCTCGGCGAAGCCCGTGTCGGGCCGTCCGCCCCGGAAGAGGGACGACCCGACGATGACCGCCCGGGCGCCGTACCCGAGGACGTCGCGCGCGCGGTCCACCGTCCGGATGCCGCCCCCGACGCGGCACGGAAGCTGCGGCGCGATCGTCCGCGTCAGTCCGTCGTTGGCGCCCGAGCCCAGGGCGGCGTCGAGATCGATCAGCTGCACGCGCGGGAACGGCCGGAACCGCCGGACCCAGGCGTCGATGTCGTCGGAGGCGACGGCGGCCCGGTCGCTCCGGCCCTGCACGAGCTGGACGACCTGGCCTCCCATGAGGTCGATGGAGGGAATCAGCACGCGCCGCTCCTGTGGGGGTCCTACGGCGCAGACTCCCCGGTGTCGCTCGGCAGCGCCGCGCCCGGCGCGGGGATCCGGCTCCAGCCGTCGAGCATGCGGACCGGAATGCCGCGGGCCCGCAGGTGCTGCTTGAGATCGACGACCGCGTGCTCGTCGTAGTGGAAGATGGACGCCGCGAGAGCCGCGTCGGCCCTGCCTGCGGTGAAGACGTCGACGAAGTGATCGAACGTCCCGGCGCCGCCCGAGGCGATCACGGGGATCGACACCGCCTCGGAGACCGCCGCGTTCAGCTCGCAGTCGAAGCCGCGCTTCGTACCGTCGCGGTCGATCGACGTCAGCAGGATCTCGCCGGCGCCGCGGTCGGCCGCCTCCCGCGCCCACTCGACCGCGTCGCGCTCGGTCGGCTGCTGCCCGCTCCGGACGTAGATGCGGAAGGCGCCGGCCTCCCGCTTGGCGTCGATGGCGACGATGACCGCCTGGCTGCCGTAGCGCCGCGCCAGGGCCGTCAGGAGCTCGGGCCGCGCGATGGCCGCGGTGTTCAGGCTGACCTTGTCGGCGCCCGCCTCGATCGCCGCATCGGCGTGCTCCTCGTCCTTGATGCCGCCGCCGACGCAGAGCGGCAGGAAGATCTCCCGCGCCACGGCGTCGATGGTGCGCGCGAGCGCCTTCCGTTTCTCGAGGGTCGCCGTGACGTCGAGGATCACCACCTCGTCGATGCCCTCGCGGTTGTAGCGGCGGGCGAGCGCGGCCGGATCGCCGGCGGAGCGCAGCTCTTCGAAGTTGATTCCCTTGACGACCGCCCCGTCGCGGACGTCGAGGCAGGCGATGATGCGCTTCGACAGCATCAGGAGCCGGAGGCGCGCCCTGACGGGCGCGCGACCCTTTGCAGGAAGTTGGCCAGCACCCGCAGGCCGACGTCGCTCGACTTCTCCGGGTGGAACTGCGCGCCCACGACGTGACCGCGCTCGACGACGCTGGCGAACGAGACGCCGTAGGTGGTCGCTCCGACGCAGTCGCCGGTGACCGGGGCGGCGTAGGAGTGCGTGAAGTAGACCTGGGCGCCGTCGGGGACCCCCTCCAGGATCCAGGAGTCGTCGCGCCGGCGCTCGATGCCGTTCCAGCCGACGTGCGGCACCTTGAAGAAGCCGCCGCGATAGGCCGTCGCCTCGCTGGCGGCATCGTTCTCGATGAGGGCGCAGCGGCCGGCCATGACGCCGAGGCCCGGCACGTCGGGCGCCTCGTCGCTCCCTTCGAACAGCCACTGCAGGCCGAGGCAGATCCCGAGCAGGGGACGCCCGCGGTCGGCCGCGTCTCGTATCGCGGACCGCCACGCACCCGCGAGCGCCGCGGTCGCCTCGAAGTTGCCGACGCCCGGCACGATCACGCCGGCCGCGCCGGACAATTCGTCCGCTCCCGCCGGAGTGACGAAGCGCGCCCCGAGGTGGGTGAGCGCCTTGCGGACCGACGTCAGGTTGCCGGCCCCGTAGTCGATCAGTGCGACGGTCATCGCCCGGACCCTTCGCTGCCGCGGCGCCCCCCGGTCCCCGCCATCCGCCGACCGCGGCGGGTCCTGTTCACTGGAGCAGCTCCTTCGTGCTCGGGAGCATCTCGCCGAGCTGCGGGTCGCGGGAGCAGGCGGCGCGCAGCGCGCGGCCGAAGGCCTTGAAGATCGCCTCGACCTGGTGGTGGCTCGACCGGCCGTAGAGCACCTTCAGATGGACGTTGGCCCGCGCCCCCTGGGCGAAGCCGTCGAAGAAGTCGTGCACGAGCTCGGCCTGCAGGTCCCCGACCCGGCGGACGCGCAGCCGGAGATCGACCACCGCGTGCGTCCGGCCGCTCAGGTCGACGGCCGCCACGCCGAGCGATTCGTCCATCGGCATGACGAAGTAGCCGGCCCGGTGGATGCCGCGCTTCGAGCCGAGCGCCTCGGCGACCGCCTGGCCGAGCGCGATGCCGACGTCCTCGACCGTGTGGTGCTGGTCGACGTCGAGGTCGCCGGCGGCTTCGATCGTCAGGTTGAAGGCGCCGTGGCGCGCCACGAGCTCCAGCATGTGGTCGAGGAAGCGAATCCCGGTGCGGACCGTGTAACGCCCCTGCCCGTCGAGCTGGAGATCGAGCGCAATCCGCGTCTCGGTCGTCTCGCGCGAAATGCGGGCGCGCCGCGGCGCGTTCGCCGGCTCCGGCATGACGGGCATTCCTGCTGCGTCCATCGGCTAGAGCACCCGGATGGCCACGGAGGCGGCATGGGCGCGCAGCCCCTCGGCGTTGGCGAGCGAGATCGCGCTCGGGGCCAGGCGCCGCAGGCCCGCGCGCGTCAGCCGCTGCACGCTGTGGACGCGCACGAAGTCCGCCGCGCTCAATCCGCCCCGCACGCGGGCCGCGCCGTCCGTCGGGAGGACGTGGTTGGAGCCGGTCGCGTAGTCGCCGGCGGCCTGCGCACCGTAGGGGCCGGCGAAGACCGTGCCGGCCCGCGTGATGCGGTGCGCGACGGCCAGGCTGTCGGCTGCGGCGTGCTCGGGGGCGATGGCGTTCGCCAGCTCGACCGCCTCGTCGAGGGAGCCCGTCACCACGGCGATCCCATGGGCCGCGATCGACGGCGCGGCTCCCGGGTGATCCTCGAGCTGGGCCGCAACCGCGGCGGCGACGGCGCGCGCCAGCGGGCGGCTCGGCGTCAGGAGGACGGCGCGGGCTCCGGGGTCGTGCTCGGCCTGGGCGACCAGATCCGACGCGATCCAGTCGGGATTGCCGTTCTCGGACACGACGACGATCTCCGTCGGCCCGGCGTAGAAGTCGATGGCGCAGTCGGGCGCCACGCGGGCCTTGGCGGCGGCGACGTAGGCGTTGCCGGGACCGACGATCTTGTCCACGCGCGGCACCGTCGCCGTGCCGTAGGCCAGTGCGGCGACGGCGTGCGCGCCGCCGAGGCGGAAGAGCCGGTTCACCCTGGCTTCCACCGCCGCCGCGAGCACGGCCGGGGCCGGGTCGGGGCAGGTCGCGATCACCTCGCCGACCCCCGCCGCGCGTGCCGGGACCGCCGTCATCAGGAGCGACGACGGCAGCGGGTGCCGCCCGCCGGGCACGTAGCAGCCGACCCGCTCGAGCGGCGTCACGCGCTGCTCGATCACCACGCCGGCCGCGACCGTCATGCGCCAGCCCTTCGGGACCTGCCGGGTGGCCACGCGGCGGATGTGGCGCGCCGCGTCCCGAACGGCCCTGCGGACGGCCGGCGGCGCCAACGCGGCGCCGCGCCGGATCTCGTCCGCGTCGAGCTCGAACGGTCCCTGCAGCCGGTCGAGCGCCCGCGCGTACTTGCGGACCGCGCGGTCGCCGCGCCGCCGCACGTCGTCGACGATCTCCGCCACGCGGGACACCACGTCGGGGTCGGGAGACCGGCCCCGCTCGACCAGCGCCCGCACCGCCCGCCGGTTGGAGGACGCGACGATCTTCATCGGACTGTCATCGGACGATCTTGTTCAGCGGGAACTCGACGATCCCGTGGCCCCCGGCGGCGCTGATCCTCGGAATCAGCTCCCGCACCGTCCGCTCCTCGAGCACCGTCGAGACGGCCATCCAGCCGGGGTCGCTGAGCGGCGACACGGTCGGCCGCTGGAGCGCCGGCAACAGGGCCAGGACCGCGTCGAGGTGCGCGCGCTCGACGTTGAGCATCAGCCCCACGCGGCCCTGCGCTTCCATGGCGGCCCGGAGCAGCAGCGCGACGTTCTCGATCTTCGTGCGCTTCGCGGGGTCGTCGAGCGCGCGCGGGTTGGCGATGAGCTGCGGGTTCGACTCGAGGACGGTGTCGATGATCCGCAGGTGGTTGGCGCGCAGCGTCGAGCCGGTCTCCGTCGCCTCCACGATGGCATCGGCCAGGTCGGGCGGCTTGACCTCGGTTGCGCCCCACGAGAACTCGACGTTGACGCCGACGCCCAGCCGCTCGAAGTAGGCCTCGGTGACGCGCACCAGCTCCGTCGAGACCCGCGCCCCGTCGAGGTCCCGGGGCGATCGGTAGCGCGAGTCCTCCGGGACCGCCAGCACCCAGCGGACCTTGCGGAAGCTCTGCTTGGAGTAGACGAGATCGGCGACGTTGGTGACCTCCCGGCCGGTCGCGGCATGGTGCTCCGCAATCCAGTCCTGGCCGGTGAGGCCCGCGTCGACCGCGTCGTCGGCGACGTAGCGCGCCATCTCCTGGGCGCGGATCAGCGTGCACTCGATCTCCGGGTCGTCGATGGTCGGATAGTAGGAGCGCGAGCTGACGTAGATGTTGAAGCCGGCCCGCGCGAACAATTGGACCGTGGCGTCCTGCAGCGAGCCCTTGGGGATCCCGAGTCTGAGCGTCATGTCGAAGCACAAAAAAAGCCCCGCCGCAGAGTCGGCGAGGCTCGCGGTACGTGACTGATTACCCTATCCCAGCCGCTTGAGGGCCGTCAACCGGCGTTGCCCGGGCACCAGGCGGAGCCGTCAGGCGATGATGGGGGGGCTGCGCCGCCCGCCGGTGCGAGGCTTCACGGGGTGGCGCCGGTCAGGTCTGCGCCGCCACGGGGTCGATCGGCTTGAAGAAGGTCGATCGGCTTGAAGAAGCAGGAGCGCTCGCCGGTGTGGCAGACGTTGCCGTCGCCCTGCCGTTCCACCCGCAGCAGCACCGTGTCGTCGTCGCAGTCGGCCAGCAGCCGGAGGACCTTGAGCCGGTTGCCGGAGGTCTCGCCCTTCATCCAGAGGCGGCCGCGCGTGCGGCTGAAGAAGGTGGCGAACCCCGAGGCGAGGGTCCGCTCGAACGCTTCCTCGTTCATGAAGCCGACCATCAGCACCTCGCCGCTCTCGTCGTCCTGAACGACGGCCGGGATCAGGCCGTCGAGCTTGGAGAAATCCATAGCGCCTTCCTTCATGTGCCCGGCAAGCGATCGGCTCCCGGGCTCCGCGTCCGTGCGCACGAACACGAAGAAAGAGGCCCCGCCGGTTGCGGGCAGGGCCTCTTGACGTATTCTACGGCACCGTAGCGCATCACAGCGAAGGGGGCCGAGCTCGGAGCGCGTGGCTCGCATGCGCCCGGGGGACCGGCACCCGCGGATTGGAGGGCGAGATGAACCAGCCAGGCGGGTCGATGCGAGGCCTGTTGTTCGCGGGGGCGGTGACGGCGTTCTTGCTGGCCGGTGCAGCCGCGGCGGGCGCACAGGCGCCGGACGACGAGTTCGTGCCGGTGACCGACGAGATGCTGCAGGACCCGGCGCCGGGCGACTGGCTGATGTGGCGCCGGACGCTGGACGGCTGGGGCTACAGCCCGCTCGATCAGATCGATCGCGACAACGTCGGCGACCTGCGGATGGTCTGGACGCGCGCTCTCGGGCCGGGCAGCCAGCAGGGGACGCCGCTGGCCTACGGGGGCGCGCTCTACATGCCGAACCCGAGCGACGTCATCCAGGCGCTCGACGCGGTCACCGGCGACCTCATCTGGGAGCATCGGCGCGAGGTACCGGAGGACATCGAGGAGTACGTCTTTCCGTACCTGCTGCAGACTAAGGACTCTCGCCGTAATAAAGTGTCCGTTACGCGGGCCGGGGTAACAGGCTGTAGTTCCACTCGCCATGAAACGCATCGCGCTTGATGGACAGCCTGTCCATCTCCTCGTCCGTGACTCCCCGACCGGTTGGATAGCTGGCCTCGTCCAGCTCCGACCGGATGGTCAGGCCGCCTTGCGTAGTCGTCGCGCCGATCACGTTCACCACCACCTCGTGACTCACCAGCGGTCGGCCACGCCAGTTCTCCGTAATGTGGCAGAACATCCGGTGCTCGATCTTGTTCCACTTGCTGGTGCCCGGCGGAAAGTGGCACACCGAGATCCGCAGCCCGAGCGCGTCGGCCAGCTTCTGCAACTCGAACTTCCACAGCCGGCTGCGGCTGCTGTTGGAACCGCCTCCGTCCGCCGTGAGCAGCAACCGTGTGGCCGCCGGATAGGCGTGACGCCCCATCTGCAGCCACCAGCGCCGCACCGTCTCCACCGCGAACTCCGCCGTGTCGTGGTCAACGCCGACGCTCACCCAGCCCGTGTTCGCCGTCAGGTCGTAGACCCCGTAGGGAATCGCCTTGCCGAGCTCCGGGTCGATGAAGTCATGAACCTTCACCTCCTCCGGTTTCCCCTTCGGACGCCATTCCCGGCCGCCGTTGCGGTAGCGACCGACCAATTCCTTCTTCTTCGTGTCGATCGAGGCCACCGGCTGCCCCAGGCGTTGGAACGCCCGCACGCGCCGCGCGATGCGTCGGAACTGCGCATCCCGGTCCGGATGCTGACGGCCTTCGAGCGTCTTGCGGTTGGCCTGCAAGCTATAGCCCAGCTCGTGCAGCAGGCGGTTCACCGTGCGCTCGCTGACCCGATGTCCTTCCGCCCCCAGTTGCTCCGCCAAGCGCGCCGCGCTGCTGCAGGTCCAGCGCAGCGGCCCCTGCGGGTCTCCCCGTGTGAACGGGTCGAGCAGACGCTCCAACGCCTGCACGAGGCCCGGATCGCGATCCACCAGCGCCTTGCGTCCGCCCCCCGGAGCGCGCACCCGAGGCCCGCCCGCCCCCGGCTCCGGCGGCGTGGCCGAATCCAGTTCCCGCACGCCGGCCCGAACCGTGCCGCGCGACAGCCCGGTCGCCTCTGCAACCCGCGCAATCCCCCCGCGTCCAATGGCGCGGGCTTCCGCCGCAGCCCAAAGGCGCCGCGTGCGTTCGTCCAACAGCGGCCTCAGCACGTTGAACTTCCCTTGCACCGCTTGCGTTACCGCGTTCATAGCGCCGACCATAGCAGAAACGGCCGCCAAAGGGGCAAGTTATTCTGGCGCTCCGCCTAACCGGAACGTGGCGATCCACGGTCGCTACATCATCGACACGAGCACGGACGACCACGTCTTCGCCCTCGACGCCGAGTCCGGCGAGCAGGTGTGGGAGACGAAGATCCTCGACTACCAGGTCAACCCGGCGACGCAGACCTCGGGGCCGATCGTCGCCCGTGGCCGAGTGATCTCGGGCCGGAGCTGCATGCCGGACGGCGGACCCGACGCCTGCGTCATCACGGCCCACGACGCGCGGACGGGCGAGGAGCTGTGGCGCCGCCGGACGATTCCGGCGCCGGGGGAGCCGGGCGACGAGACATGGGGCGGCGTCCCCTTCGAAGAGCGCAAGCACGTCGGCGCCTGGATGGTCCCGAGCTACGACCCGGAGCTGGACCTCGCCTACATCGGGACCTCGGTCACGTCGCCCGCGCCCAAGTTCCTGCTCGGCGGCACCGGCAACAAGCACCTCTACCACAACTCGACGCTGGCCCTCGACGCCGCGACCGGCGAGATCCGCTGGTACTACCAGCACCTGAACGACCACTGGGACCTCGACCATCCCTTCGAGCGGCTGCTGGTGGATACCGCCGTCGCGCCCGATCCGGCGGCGGTGAGCTGGATCAACCCGCGCATCCGCGCGGGGGAGGTCCGCCGCGTCCTGACCGGCATCCCCGGCAAGACCGGCATCGTCTACACGCTGGATCGCGAGACCGGGGAGTTCCTCTGGGCGACCCCGACGGTGACCCAGAACGTGATCAGCAACATCGACGGCGCGACCGGCGCGGTCTCGGAGAACTCGGAGGTCGTCTTCGGCGCCCTGGGCCAGGAGGTGCTCGCCTGCCCGACCCTGCTCGGCGGCAAGGACTGGGAAGCGGGCGCCTACAGCCCGCGGACCAACACCATGTACTACCCGCTGCGCAACACCTGCGCGCGAATGCTGGCGGCCGAGGGCGGCGAGCTCGCGATCTACGCGCTCGCGGCCGCAACCAGATCTCGCCGGGCACGGACGACCTCGGAGCGGTTCACGCGATCTCGGCGGAGACCGGCGTCACGCGCTGGGTGCATTCGCAACGGACGGCGACGATGTCGCTCATGACGACCGGCGGGGGGCTGGTCTTCGGCGGGGACGTCAACGGCCGCTTCCGGGCCTTCGACGACGAGACCGGCGAGGTGCTGTGGGAGATCAACCTCGGGTCCGCCGTCACCGGCTTCCCGATCAGCTACGCCGTCGACGGCCGCCAGTACGTGGCGGTCAGCACCGGCAACGCGGGCACGGCCTCCGGATTCACGGTCCTGACGCCCGAGATCCGCCCGGGCGCGGCCAACAATCTCTTCGTGTTCGGTTTGCCGTGAGCGATGCGCGCCGCACAGGGCGCTCAGACGTCGGCGGCTCGTCGGAGAAACGCAGCCAGCTCATCGAACATCGGACTGGCAACCGGGACGGGGTTGTGGGTCTTGGACCAGATGTGTGCCGCGCCCGCGCTGGGGTCGTCCCGGCACGTGATGGCTATGACGGTCTGGAACTGCATCTTGGCGCGTTTCACGGCGTCCCATTCATCGGCGTCGCTCGCTCGGCACTCGTCCAGTTGCTGCAAGCACTCCGCCAAACCAGCGCGCTCCAGGAGGATGGCCTGAACGAGTAGCGTCTCGAGCGCGCCCAACCTGCCGGCGCCCGGCACCATGAAGATCGCCGTTGACGGGCCGCCGTGCGTGCCGTCCGCGATGTCGGTGGGGCGGTCGGGAGCGGGCAACCCCTCGTCGGTGAGCGCATCCCGCGCGTTCTGCCAACGCGCGGTCGGTCTCGTGTCGTTGTCTCCGATGATCACGAGGCGCTTCAACTTCCGCCAACCGGAACTCGTCCGCAGACCTCGAACGTGCTGGGCGAATTTCTCATAGCCCCTCGCGTAGTTCACGGAGACACCCTCGAGTTCCTCTCGCTGCAGCAGGCGCTTCACCAGGTGCGCATCGGCAGGGCCTTCGCAGAGCACGTAGACCGGATCGTCGAAACGGAACGGATCGACTGCCATGTCCGCCATGGGTCCGACTACCCGATCTCGAGTCCTTCTTCCAGGGCGGCAACGAAGTGCTGGCCGTCGTAGCAATCGATCTCGCTGGCCCCGTTGTCCTTCGTGGTGCGAAGCAAGCGAAAGTCCTCGGGGTGTTCCTGGACGACGGGCAGGAGCGCGCGCAAGTACTCCAGGCTGTGAGTCGTCACGAACAGTTGGGCATTCGATTCTCGAGCAGCGTCCAGGATCGCGGCAGACGCGCGGCCCATCAGGTCGAAGTACAGGCCGTTCTCCATCTCGTCGATGAGAACCAGTCCGCGCGAGAAATGGTGTGCGGCAAGCAGGATCGACAGCATCTTGTTGATGCCGTCGGACACGAGAGGCAGCGGCACCCTCTCGTGCACGGAGCGGAGTTTCGCGTGCACCATGGCGGAGCCGCCGTGGTACTCGACGCTGAGGTCCTCGATGAAAGGAAACTGCTTCCGGATTGCCGAGACGATGGCCTGCTGGTCCCCCTTCTTGCTCAGCGAGGAGAACCGTTGACCGTTGTGCTCCGGGCCTTCGCGAGACACCGGCGACAGCAGTATCGCGGGAAACGCCGTGGTGACGGCTTCGAACGTCAATCCCTGACCGGTCAGCGATGCCTGGCAGACGGCCTCTCTGCCGTCCGCCGCGGTGTAGCGAAAGTCGATCGCGGCGCGCCGTACCGGATCCTCAGCCGACCGCTTGCCGAACGGCAGGGTCGCGTGCGGCGGCGACCCGTATGCCACGGCAAGGGAACGGCTGCTGTCGTCCGTGCCCGCGGCGCGTACCTCGATGATGGATGTGTCGTCGAAGTCGAAGAAGAGGTCTCGCCACAAGGACTCGAAGGCGTCCCGCTCGGTAGAGATGGTCAAGGTCTCGCCGAGGCCCCGCATCCGCCGTATCTTCGGAATCAGTTGCGGGCCCGCACCGCTGAGGAGGAACAGCGCTTCCAGGAGGGCCGTCTTGCCGCCGCCGTTCCTGCCGACCACGACGTTGAACCGACCCAGGCCGTCGAGTCGTACGCGCCGGAAGCACTTGAAGTTCGAGATCGTGAGCTGCTGAATCATGCGGCGTGTTGGCGCAATAGGGAACGCGCACCGATCGCACCAACGTTGCGAGAGCGTACCGCGAGGCCGGTGGCCAGTCAACGAACGTCGTGAAGGCGAGAACCGGGCCAACGCGATGCCCCACGGAAGGCGGACCGCGGCTGCGCTGCACGTGCGCGGCGGCTGCGCTGAATCTGGGTCCTGGTCCACTCGCGGGCCGGCGTCGGTTCGAAGTATCGTGCGTGCCGGCGGCCACACCGGCGTGGAGTCGCAGTACGCTGCGCAGTAGTCGGGCGCGGTCGCCAGACGGGCCGGCGGTCGGGCCCCGGCCGTCCCGCCGCCGGCCGTCCCGCCGCGTCGGCCCTCTGCTCGTGGTCCCCCTTCGCGGCGAACGCGAGCAGCAGGGCTCCTACCCGGCAGGGCCGCGTCAGTCCAGGGTCACGCGCAGGATGCGATCGCCCGCGAAGGAGCCGATGAACAGCTCGTCGTCGATGACCAGCCCCACGGTGCCCCCGCCCATCGGCGGCCCCTGGTTGCTGTAGAGCTCTTCCGTCTCCATCGACTCCGGATCGATGGCGACGATGCGGAACGGCATCGGACAGGCACCGCTCTCGAGCTGCACGCAGACGCTGAACTCCTCGAGCGCATCGCTCGTGAAATTCGCCACCGCCAGGCGCCCGTCGGAGGCCCAGCGCAGGTTGTCGAGCGCCCCCAACTGCACCCGGGCCTCGACCTCGCCGGTAGCGCGGACGATGCGCCGAACCTCGCCGCTGCCGGTCGCGAAGACGAGCCGTCCGTCGGTCGATGTCTCGATGCCGTTCGGCATCTCGCTCTCGCTCCCGCCGAGGATGGCGAAGCCCCGGTCCGGCAGCCACTCCAGGACGTACCCGCCTCCCCCGGCGGCGGCGATGGCCGTGGCGAGGTCGGTCATTTCGGCCGGGCGCTCGATCATGCGGGTGGTGACGAACCCGCCGCCGGGGAGCGCCGCCACCGAGTTGAGCCAGGCGTCGTCGGGGGCGACGACGCAACCGCGCCATTCCACGGCCCAGTCGCGGCCCGACCCCGTCACCTCGAAGAACTCGATCGACTCGCGCCCGCCGTGCTGCACCACCAGGAGCTGGAGCGCCCCGTCGTCGCGGGTCGACAGGTGGATGCCGTGCGGGCTGAACGCGGCGGTGAGCGGCCCGGGACAGGCCGGATCCCCCCAACCGGGCGTGGCCGATCCGTCGTCGCCGCCGCCCTGGAACAGCTCGCGGCGCTCGTCGGTCTCGAGCACGAGAAGCGCCAGGGCGCCCGGCACGTGGCCCTCCATGCCGCCGTACTCGCTGACGAGAATCGCCTCGTCGCCCGGGAGGGCCACCAGGTCTTCGGGGTTGGTGAAGGTGCAGACGGGCCGCGCCGGCCCTTCCGCCTCGCAGGTCGTCACCGGCTGCGCCTGTGCCGCGGCCGCCGGGGAAGCAAGCGCCGCCAGTCCGGCGGCGAGTCCGAGTGTCAGTGTCCTTGACCGCATCGCGTGCTCCTTCCGTCCTTGTGGCTGCCGCGCCCGGCCATCGCGCGGCGTACTGTTGCTACTGCTCGTCCTCCTGCACGGAAAAGGCAAGCAGGACGTTGCCCGGCATGAAGCCCAGGGCGCCGTAGCCGGAGTTGACGTATAGCATCCCGCCCGCCACCGTCGGGCCGGGGCCGTTCAGCGAGCCGCCGCGGGCCGGCACGCCGTTGACGGTCTCGACGTCGCCGACGGTGTCGACGTCCCAGATGACGCGGCCGGTGGCGGTGTCGTAGGCGCGCAGGTGGCCGTCGAGGCTGCCCGAGAAGACTACGCCGGGGATGCTGGTGACCGCCGCCGGCTGGCCGGTGTTGCAGCCGGCCCGCGAGCCGCAGGTGTCCTGGAAGGGAGGGGCGTCCCAGACCGTGGCGCCGTCCGCGGCGCGGACCGCGGTGAGGCCGCCGGCGTCGCCCGGCCCCTTCTCGAGTGCCTCGGAGCTCGCCGCGTAGGTCAGCTCGCCGTCGGTGGCGAAGCCCCACTCGATGCCGCCGAGGATGCCGCCGTCGCCGACCCGCGTCTCCCACGCGATCTCGCCGGTCTCCGGGTCGAGGCCGTAGAGCACGCCCGACTTCTGGCCGGCGAGCAGCAGCTCCCGCCCGTCGTCGACCGTGGTCAGGACGGGGGAGCTCCCGAAGTCGTAGTCCGGTCCCGCGTCCTCCGGGCAGTTGGCGCGGCCTTCCGGGGTGGTCTCGAAGCAGGCGATGTTCCAGGCGTCGCCAGGCAGCGTCTGCTGCGTCCAGAGGATCCGGCCCGTGTCCATGGCCAGCGCCATGATGGCGTCGCTCTCCGGCGCGGCGGGCTCGGTGTAGCTGTCGCCGGTGGCGACGTAGAGCCGGTTGCGGTCCGGGTCGAGGGTCGGGGCGGACCAGATGGCGGCGCCGGAAGGGCCCCAGAGCTGCGTGCCCACGCTGTTGCGGACGGTCGGCTGCGGCTCCTCCTGGATGGTGCGCGTCTTCCAGAGCCGGGTCCCGTCGGCGGCGTCGAGGGCCACCACGCTCCCGATGAACGTGCAGCACTCGTAGGTCGGCATCGCGCCGGAGCCCTCCTCGAACGACGAGACCGGGACGTAGAGCCGCCCGTCGTGGAGGGCGGGGGCGCCGGTGATCATCGCGTCGCCGTGGTCGTCCACCTGGACCTTCCAGCGCGGGTCGCCGCTGGCCACATCGACCGCGTAGACGTTGGCGAACGCGTCTCCGAAGTAGACGACCGCCTCGCCCGTGCCGGGGTGCAGTCCGACCGAGGGAGCCGAGCGGACGCCGCCGTCGGCCTCGAAGATCCAGTCGATGCAGCCGGTGTCGGCGTCGAGGGCGTAGACGAGCCCGTTGCGGCTGCCGACGAAGACGCGCCCGCCGACGACGCTCGCCTGCGAGCCGGAGGCCGAGACGCCGGGGAAGCCGAACGCCCACTTGAGCGTCAGCCGCGGCACGTCGTCGACGTCCAGGCCGGCCGCGTCCGCCGGCTGGAAGCGCGTGTTCCGCAGCCCCGCGCCCCAGCCGTTCCACGTCGGACCGCCGAGCGGATCGCCCTCGATCGGCGCCGCGCAGTAGGCGCTCTCGGGGATGACCTCGAACGGGTCGCGGTAGGAGCCGGGCGGCCGTCCCGTGACGTACTCGGAGACCGCGCGCCGCTCGGCCGACGTGAGCGCCGCGCCCTGGCGGCGCATGGTGAACGTGCTGAGGGCGATCTCGACGTCCTCGGGGGTGCGCTGGCGAAGCATCTCGCGCGTCGGGAGACGCGGCATGGAGCCCTCGTGGCAGCTCGCGCAGTGCTGCCGGTAGACGAGCTCGCCGTCCGGGGCCGCGTCCTGGGCGGCGGATGCCGGAGCGAGCGGACCGAGGAGCATGGTGGCGACCGTCACGATGAGAACCGAACGCATGGATCCTCCTGGTTGCTGTCTCTCACTCGAGTTCATGCCGAACGCGCGCCGGGGCGGGGGTGACTCGCCAATCCGAGCCCCGGATGCGCCGGGCGCCGGCGAGCCGGCGATGCCGTCGGCGGTCATTCGGCCGGCTCGATGCGCAGCAGCGCCGCCTCCCCGCCGTCCGGGTCGTTGGCGAGGAAGGCGCCGCCGGTCAGCACGTAGAGCAGGCCGTCCGGGCCCTGCTCGACGTCGCGGATCCGCTGCCGCAGGTCGGCCAGCAGCCACTCCCGGCGCTGCTCCAGGCCCTGCCGGTTGAATTCGATCCGTTCGAGGTGGCCGGTCCGGGCGACGCGGCCGATCATCAGCGAGCCGGCGAAGAGGTTGCCCTGCCAGGAGGGGAAGCGGTCGCCGGTGTAGAAGACCAGCCCGGAAGGCGCGATGGAGGGCACCCAGACGATCTCCGGCTGCTCGAACTGCTCCTGCCAGGGCTGCTCCGTCACGCGCAGCCCGAAGTACTCCCGCGAGTAGGAGACGTCGGGCCAGCCGTAGTTGCGCCCGGCCTGAATGACGTTGACCTCGTCGCCGCCCATCACCCCGTGCTCGCTCGCCCACGGGTCTCCCGTCTCGGGGTGAATCGCGAGGCCCATCGGGTTGCGGTGGCCGAGCGAGAAGACCTCGGGGGCGAGACCTTCCTGACCGGCGAACGGGTTGTCGTCGGGCGCCGTGCCGTCGTCCCGCAGCCGCAGCACCTTCCCGGCGTGGTTCGCCGGGTCCTGGGCGTGCGCGCGGATGCCGCCGAAGGCGCCGCCGACCGTCATGAAGAGCATGCCGTCCGGTGCAAACGCCAGCCGCGCGGCGCCGCCCGCCGTGGTGCCCTCGGACACGAAGAGGTCGCGGACCTCGGACAGCGCCGCGCCCTCGAAGCGCCCGCGCGCGAGCGCCACGCGCGAGCTGTCCCCCACCGGTTTCGAGTAGGTCAGGTAGACGAAGCCGTTGTCGCCGAACTCCGGGTGCACCGCGACGTCCATCAGCCCGGCGAGCGGAGCCTCGCTGTACACCTCGGGTACGCCTGCGATCGGGTTCGGGTCGAGCACGCCGTTGCGGACTCGGCGGAGCGTGCCGAGCCGCTCGGTCACCAGCACGCTCCCGTCGGGCAGGAACGCGAGTCCCCAGGGGTAGGTGAGACCCTCGGCCACGACGACCACCCGTATCCGCTGTCCGGTGGCGGTCTCGTACTCGCGCGGTCCGTCCGGGAGCGGAACGGGTGGGATGCCCTCGGCCGCGAACGGCTCGGCTTGCGGAGCATCCTCTTGCCCGCCGAACGCTGGCGGCGCGACGAGCGCCAGCAGCGTCGCGGCGAGGAGCGCGGTCGCGCGCCCGGGCGGGCGTGTCGGGTGCTTCGCTGGCGCGGAACTCCTGCGTCGCAAGCTCCTGAGTCTCATCATGATCGTCCTCCGGCGGCCCGGACGCGGCCGCCGCCCCATGCTATCCGACCAATCGGGGCGGTGGGTCGGAATCACCTCCGTTTCCGGCGAGCCCATCGGACAGCGTCGGCCCCGTCCGATTCCGACAGGTCCGACCCCGCCGGCTTCGCGCGCCCCGCGTCCGAGTCCGGCACGGTGTCTTCCCGGCCGATCATCACCTCGGTGGCCTTGATGATGGCGGTCGCCTCCTGGCCGCGCCGGAGACCGAGCTCGTCGACGGCGTCGCGGGTGATGACCGCCGTAAGCTGCTGTTCGCCGATGCGAAGCCGGACCTGTGCGAGCAACCCTTCGCGCCGCACTTCCTCCACGACCCCGCGGAGCCGGTTGCGGCCGCTCAGCGATACCAGGACGCCTCCGCTCCGCCGCCGGCCGCGCGCGAGGGGCGCGCCGCGGCCGGCCAGCAGGCGGTCGACCTCCTCGTCGGAGATGCGGTAGTGCCCGCCCGCCGTCCGGGTGGCCCGGACGCTCCCCTTGTAGATCCACTGCTTGAGCGTGGAGTAGCCGACGCCGAGCCGTCCCGCCGCCTCGCGGACCGTCAGCAGTGCCATCGTGCCATCCGAACGCGCCCGAGGCAGCGGGTGCCGCCGGCGATGCGTCGATCGAGTTCCGCAGCAGTCGCGGCTTCAGCAGGCGATGGTGACGGCCCGGGTGCCTGCCGCGGTGACGAGACGTCGAACGTCGGACGGATCGCTCGTCAGAATGCGATCTCCGTTCTCGGCGACGAGCGCGATGGTTGCGTCTATCGGATTGCTGGTGCCTGCGCGGCCCAGGAGAACGCCGGCTGCGCGACCCATCTGCTCGTCCACGGAGCGGACATCGACCGCGCGCAGGAAGCGGGCAAGCCTGGCCTGGCGCCCTCTCGCGTCCCTCCATACCTCGCCGAGCACGATGGCGCTGGTGCGGAGATCGACAGCGTGGCGGCGAGCGATGGCCAAGCGCGCCATCATCGCCCGGTCGTCGCGTTCCACCGCCAGAAGGGCGCCCGCGTCGAGGACGAGTGCGCTCACGTCGCGGGACTCCGGGTGCGGAAGCCGAGCTCGGCCTCGGCGCGACCGAGCTCGTCAGCCGTGAGCGCGCCCTGCTCCTCTTCCCACGCGTCGAGGAAGTCGCGCAGAGCTGCACCGCGGAGCTTCGCCGCCGCCGCCCCGGCCAGCCAGGACGAGAGTCCGACACCCGCCTCGCGGGCGGCCCTCCGGATGTCGTCGCCCAGGGCCGCGTCGAACGATACGCTCATCTTGTCGACCTTCATCGGGGCATCATACCGTGGTATGGCCTACCGTGGTGTTCTCCGGTCCCGCGCGGAAGACGACGCCGATGCCAGCCGGCCTGCGGCCTCGCGAAAGGTCAGCGGCGCAATCGCGGGCTCCGAGGCGCGCCTGGAGGTTGCCGCGTGTGAATACACTGTAGGTATGCCCCCCACCACCCGCATCGTCAGGATCGGGAACTCCCGCGGGATTCGCATCCCCAAGGCGCTGCTCGAGCTGGCCGACCTGTCGGACGAGGTCGAGCTGCATGCCGAGCCGGGACGACTCGTGGTGCGGGCAACCCGGAGGCCGCGCGAGGGCTGGGAGGCCGCAGCGCAGGAGATGCGCGCCGCCGGCGACGACCTGCTGCTCGACCCGCCGCGTTCGACTGCCTTCGACGGTGAGGAATGGGAGTGGTAGCGGGCGGACCGGCGCGCGGCGACGTGCATCTCGTGTCCCTCGACCCGACGGTGGGGAGCGAGATCCGGAAGTCCCGTCCCTGTCTGATCGTCTCGCCCAACGAGTTGAATCGTCATCTCCGCACGGCCGTCGTGGCGCCCATGACGACCGGGGGTCGTGCCTACGCCTGGCGGACTCCATGTCGTTTCCGGGGGCGCGCCGGCTTCGTCGCGCTGGATCAGATACGGACGGTCGACCGCGATCGTCTGGCGGCGCGACTGGGGAGGCTCGCGCCGCAGTCGGTGGGTCGCGTCCTGGTGACGCTCCAGGAGATGTTCGCCCCGTGACGTGGACGCCCGGACTGGCAGGAGGTGCGCCATCGACGTCCGGCCCGTGCGGGCGAGCCGGGCGACCCCTGCTGCGGCCTCTTCACAGATAGCGCTCGCCGTTCCATTCCGGCACCTGCTGGTTCTGCTTCAAGCGGAGTCGTTGCAGGTTGACGGCGGAGTAGTAGCTGTCGAGATCCGCGTCGGCGTGCGCGACGCCAGGCAGGCTGACAGAGGCCTCGAGTGCGAACCGCTCGGCCAGCGCGCGGTTCGGGTTCTCCCGGTACGCATCGTTCCACCATTGCAGGATCCTGTCCTGCGCGGCTCTCAGCAGCCGGTCCGTCGGCAGCCGGTCACGCTTCTCCCGCTGGTTGACGGCCCGGTGGGCCGGCATGAGGTTCCAGAGATCGCCGCAGGGCCAGACAGCCCAGGGGAAGCAGTGGTCGATGTCCACGTTCGCCGGCGTCAGCCGTTTGCCGCTCCATACGCACTGGAGTCTCCTTGTCGAGAGCAGCAGTCCGGCCCGCTCCCGCGCCAGACCCACGTCCCGACTCGGATCCTCCCATGGTGTGTCGTGACGACGCGGACGGGAGACCGGCTGCGTCACGCTGTTCTTCTCCAGCGGGTGCAAGTCCCGCCTCGGTAAGCGCCGGAGCGCCGAGTAGCGGACCCCAGGCACGACCGGAGACGGCCGTGGCCCGAGCGGGGTGTCAAGAGCCTCTTCGGAGGGAGCAAGTCCGCGGGCCGCAACATGAAGTGAAGCCTGCAGCCTCGACAGATTCACAACCCGAGAGCCGAGCCGCTCATGTCACGGTGAAGGCCACGTCTCCCGCGCCCCGGTCCGGCGGCGTACGTGCGGGAGGTCTCGGCGGGGTAGGGGGCGCAGCACGCGGACACGGAGAGGGACGGAACACGAGAGGCCCGTCTGCGCGGCCCGGGTCGGGGCAACGCGGCTCGCATAAGCCGAAGGTGAAAGCGGGCGCGGCGCAGCGGGATTCCGAGGGGGCCATAGTACTGCGGAGGGCCGTGCAGCAGAACGCGGCCGGAGGGAAGGGCCCCTGCGGTGGGCACGGCGCGGGTGCAAGGACGCGCGAGGGCATGGCCGGCGAGACCGGACCCAACTCCCCCGGGGGGCGTATGTCTCTCGACAAAGTGCGCCAATTGCAGCGACGCCTGTGGGCCGCGGCCAAGCGGTCCCCGAAACGGCGCTTCCACGCCCTGATGGACCGGATCTGGAGGGATGACGTCCTCCGGGAGGCGTGGCGGCGCGTCAAGCGGAATCGTGGCTCGGCCGGCGTCGACAGGGAGACGCTGGCTGAGATTGAGCAGCGTGGTGTCGATGAGTTCCTCGCGGAACTCGGCACGGCGTTGCGGGTGGGGACGTATCGGCCGCGGCTGGTCCTGCGGCGCTACATTCCCAAGGCTGATGGCCGACGGCGACCGCTCGGGATACCGACGGTTCGCGACCGGGTGGCGCAGATGGCCGCGACTCTGGTGTTGGGCCCCATCTTCGAGGCGGATTTCCGCGATTCGTCGTATGGGTTTCGACCGAAGCGGAGCGCGACGCAGGCGCTGGAGGTCCTTCGCGTCCGCGGGGCGCGCGGGGGCAGCCACGTGCTGGATGCCGACATCTGCGACTACTTCAGCAGCATCGAGCACGAGAAGCTGCTGACGCTGGTGCGCCAGCGCGTCTCGGACCGGCGTGTCCTTCGGCTGCTGCGACTGTGGCTCGCGGCGGGGGTGATGGAGGACGGGCAGGTGCATCGAACCCTGGCGGGCACTCCGCAGGGGGGCGTCATCTCGCCGCTGTTGTCGAACATCTTCCTGCACGTGCTCGACCGGGTCTGGGAGGACCGGTGGGCGCACCTCGGTACGCTGGTGCGCTACGCGGACGACTTCGTGGTGATGTGCGACACGAAGTCGTCGGTCGAGGCGGCGCGAGAGCGCGTGGGTCTGGTGCTGGCCCGGCTCGGGCTGGAACTGCATCCGGAGAAGACGCGGGTGGTCGACCTGACGGACGGTCGTGAGGGCTTCGATTTCCTGGGGTGTCATCTGCACAAGCGCATGAGCGGACCCATCTGGGCTCGCAAGCGGCAACGGGTGTACTACCTGCACCGCTGGCCGTCTCGGCGTGCGATGAAGCAGGTGCGAGCCCGCGTGCGGGCGCTCACCCCTCGAGGCCGCTGCCACACGGACCTGCGTCTGGTCATCGCGGACGTGAACCGGGTCCTTCGCGGGTGGGGGCAGTATTTCCGAACCGGGAATGCGGCGCACCACTTCGTGCAGCTCGACCAGTACGTGGAACGGCGCCTGCGCGGCTTGCTCCTCAAGCGCGCGGGGTCGCGACTCGCGGCTGGTCGGGCGCTGGCCTGGCATCGTCCGTTCTTCGAAGCCTTGGGGCTTGCTCGCCTGCGCGGCACGATTCGGTATCCGGGGGTGGTGCATGCCGCGACCTGAAGCTCACCTGGTAAGCCGTGTGCGGGAAATCCGCACGCACGGTTTGAACGGGGGTCTTGCTTCCAGCCGGTCGGTTCCGCCGACCGGTGCCCAGTAGGATCTACCAATGCCATGGCGGACTGGAGTTGCTTCTCGTCGAGGGTACGCCCCTGCCTCCCCGCGTAGGAGCGCATGAGGCGCCTCCACTCCGCGCCTATCGCCGGTTCGATCCATACGGCCGAGCGCTGCAGGGCGGCCCACAGGGACGAGGGAACCTGCAATGTGCCGAAGCCGGAGAGATAGGATTCGTCCAGACTTGCGCGGCCGGGCCATCGCGGCCTGTTGGCCGGTCGACGCACCGCGAGAACGGAACCGGTCTCGTTGGGGAACGTCATGTGCTTGACCGGCATGCCCTCGATGGTCAGGGCAGCGTCCTGCAACGCGCGGTGAAGAACGACGCCGACGTCGCCGGTGTGCGCAACGCCCACCCGCAGGTCGTGCGGCGACACGGCGTCGAGTCGTCCGAACGCTCTCTTGGCGAAGCCCAGCCGCTCCGAGCCGCGGAGGTTATCACCGCTCTGCGGCAGGTCGGCGTCGAGCAGCGGCTTGTAGAGTCGGAGCCAGGTCAGGGCCACAAGCCCCATGGGGATCGCCACGTGCTCCTCGCCTGCGTGCGAGGCGAGTCCGCCGGCTCCATCCGCAATCCTGCATAGCACGCGCAGCAGGCCGAGTTTGTAGGTAGAAGTCTTCCTGTCGTTCAAGATCAGGTGCCGCAGCAGTGGCAACGCGCCCGTGCCGTCGTCGGGCAGGCGAACCGCGAGCTGCGTCCAGCGGACGTCCTCGCGGCCCAGGTGGTCATCCGCTTCGGCCTCGCGCTCCACGAACGCGCCGTGGTCCCGCGCCAGGATTCGGATCTCTTCGGCCGAGACGGGGTGGAAGCGGCGTGCCGGCTCGGCCGGCCCGGCCCTGAGCGTGATGGCCAGCACGCCGCCGGGCCTGAGGAGGGTGATGAGCTTGCGGAACGCCCGCACCCGATCGGAAGGGGCGACGTGCATCCAGACGGCGCTGGCGAGTATGAGGTCGAAGGCAAGGCCGGTCTGGACGGTCTGCCTGAGTCCGGGCAGGGAATCCGCGAGCCACTGTATGGAGGGGTCGTCGTGGCGTTCCCGGGCGATGGTCCGGAAGCGGGGCGAGGGCTCCACCGCGACCACGTCGTAGCCCTTGCGCGAGAGCCACGCGGCGTCGCGGCCGCTGCCGGTGCCGACGTCGAGCACCGTGGCCGGCGTCGCCGGAAGCAGATCCTGCAGCCAACCGTGGACGCGGCCCGCAGGGACGGTCTCGTAGCGGTCCGACAGCTCGTCGGCGTGCGCGTCGTACCAGGCGGTCGGGTCCGACATGCGTGCGCGGCCTGGTGGCCTCGCCCTCTTGGCGGGCATCCGCGCGGCCCGGCTACCCCGTGCCGACCCGCAGGACGGTGAACAGCAGCCAGCAGGTGAAGCCGCCGACGACGGTCATCGACAGGCCCCAGGCCATCAGCTTGTTGAAGAGCTTGCGGCTGTCCTCGTGCTTCGGGGCGGAGGCCATGCAGAGGGCGCCGAGGGTCGAGAGCGCCGAGACGTCGACGAGGTGGGCGCCGACGTTCATGGACGAGGCGATGGCGAGCGGCTCGACACCCCCCACCTGCGCCGCGAGGCCGGGGACGGTCGGGAGGAACGCCGGGAGGACGACGCCCGACGTGCTGCTGTAGATGGAGATGAACCCGGTCGTGAAGGCCATGACGGCGGTGACCGTGTTGGCGGTCGACACCCCGGCGAGGACGCGGGTGAAGAGCTCGAGGCCGCCGGTGGCGTCGAGGACCGAGATGAGCACGGTCACGCCGCAGACCATCATGATCACGCGCCACGGCATGATCCGGACCGCGGCGGACTCGTCGCCCGCCTTGAGCAGCGCGAGCACGATGGCGCAGGCGTAGGCGCCGAGCCCCACGTTGACGTCGAACAGGATGACGCCGACCAGAAGCGTCCCGATGACGCCGATGGTGATCCAGTGCCGGCGCTGGAAGTCGCCCGCGCCGCCGGGAGCGCCTCCTCCCGGCGCGCCGCCCGCTGCGGCGCTTCCCCCCGGGGCGCCGCCCGCTGCCGCGCCTCCGCCCGGCGCGCCGCCGGCTGGAGCGTCCCCGCCCGGCGCGGCTCCGGCTGGCGCGGTGCCGCCCGCGCCGCCGCTCCCTCCTGCGTCGCCGCCCGAGCCCTCCCGCGTCGGGACGACGAGCGCGCCGGTGTGGTAGCGGCCCAGCAGGCGCCAGCCGCCGAGGAGGAAGTAGGCGACGAACACCACCACGAGGTGGGCCATCATGTTGTTGACGTAGGTCGACAGCTCGTAGCCGCCGAGGCCGATCTCGTCCATCACGCCGTTGACGATGACGCCGGTCGGGGCGATGGGGGAGAGCGACCCGGCGTTGGCGCCGTTCCCGATCATGATCGCCATCAGGAACGCGGGGATGCCGACCTGGCCCGCCACCGCCATCCCCATCGGGGCCATCAGCGCGGTCGCGGCGATGTTGCCGGGGCCGATCGACGCCAGCACGAACGAGAGCAGGAAGAACATCATCGGCATGACGCCGACGTTGCCGCGGCAGAGCAGGACCGCCTTGTGCGCGATGAGGTCGAGCGTGCCGTTGGCCTGCGCCTGCGAGAAGAGCAGGGTCACCCCCGCCAGCGTCAGGAACAGCCGCGTCGGGAACCCGCCCATCACCTCCGCGGCGCTCATCCCGGCGATGTAGACGCCGACCACCCAGGCCAGCGAGATGGCCAGGAAGCCGACGTGCAGCCGGATCGTGCAACTGACGATGATGGCTATCGCCAGCGCGCCGAGCGAAAGGGTGGCGGCGTCCATGGCCGGGCAGTATAGCCGGTCGCGCCGTGGGCCCGGGCGCTCCGCACGGGCGGCAAGGGCGGCGCCGGCCGCGGCGCGGCGCCGGCCGCTCTGACGCCAGCGGAGTCCAACGCTGGCGCTCCGCGCCGTTTGCGCGGCGCGGCGCACGGTACGATTGCTCCGCCGCCGGCCCGCGAACGACGACGGACCGGCGGCGGCCTCGGATGCACATCATCATCATCGGCGGCGACATGGGGTATCCGCTGGCGCAGGCCCTCGCGCCGGGCCACGACGTCTTCGTCGTAGACGCGGATCCCCTGGTCGGCGACCGCTTCGCGGATGCCGACGTGGAGTTCGTCGCCGGCAGCGGCGCCAACCCCGACGTGCTGCGTCGCGCCGGCGTGGAGCGGTGCGCGGCCCTCATCGCCGCGACGCGCCTCGACGAGGTGAACTTCGTCTGCTGCGCGCTCGCGAGCACGCTGGGCGCGCGGCGGACGATCTGCTTCGCCAGCCGCGACGATCTGGTCACGGGCGACGCCCGCGGCCTGCAGCAGCACTTCGGGATCGACGAGGTCGTCTGGCCCGAGGCGGAACTCGCGGCGCACATCGAGCGCGTCGTGCTGGCGCCGGGGGCGACCGACGCCGGCGTGTTCGTCGGGGGCCGCATCGAGCTGCTGGAGTACCGGCTCGCCGCCGGATCGCCCCTGGTCGGACCGCCCGTGTCGGCGCTCGATCTGCCGGCGGGCGTGGTGATCGTGGCGGCGGAGCACGAGCTCTCGATCCGCATCCCCCGGGGCGGGACGCGCCTCGCGGCCGGAGACAAGGTGGTCCTGCTGGGGGACCGGAAGGGCATGGCGCAACTCCGGGCGCGGATGGCGTCGGACGGGGGCGAGCCCGCGCGACGCGTCACCATCATCGGCGGGGGCGACGTCGGCTATCGTCTCGCGCAACGCCTCGAGCGCACCGCGGGGATCGAGCTCCGCGTCGTCGAACGGGACCGCGCGCGGGGCGAGTTACTCGCCGCGACCCTGCGCCGGGCCCTCGTCCTCCAGGGCGACGGGACGGACCCGGCCCTGCTGGAGTCGGTGGACATCGGCCGCAGCGACGTGCTGGTCTCGGTCATCGACAACGACGAGCGCAACCTGCTCGCGTCGCTCCTCGGCCGCCAGCTCGGCGTGCGGAAGGTGATCACGCGCGTCAGCAACCCGGCCAACCACCGCCTCTTCGAGCGGGTGGGCATCGACGCGGCGCTTTCGGCGCGGGGCGCGGCGCTGACGTCGGTCGTCCACCATATCGACGGCGGCCGCAGCAGCCTGCTCGCCATCCTGCAGGAGGGGCAGGCCCGCGTCGTCGAGCTGGCCGCGCCGGGGGAGATGCCGCCCACGACGGTCAGGGACCTCGCGCTGCCGCGCGATGCCATCATCGGCAGCGTGATCCGCGACGGCGACGTCCTGGTGCCGGGGGGCGACGACCGGGTGGAGGGAGGGGACCGGCTGATCGTCTGCTGCGCGGAGACGGCGCTCCGTGAGGTCAACGAGCTGTTCGCTCGTCGCCGCGCGCCCTGACGGGCGCGCCGGGAGTCTCGCGGGCGCGAGCTCCTGCGCCGCCGCCTCCCCGGGTCCCGGGTCTCGCCATGCGCCTCATCAACGTCGTCCACGTCGCCGGCCGCATCTGTCGCCTCTTCGGCGCCGCGTTCGCCGCCCCCGCTGTCGTGGCGGCGTTCTACGGCGAGTGGACGGACGTTCCGGGCTTTCTCCTCGGCGGCGTCGTCACCGGCGGTCTGGGACAACTGGCCGTCGTCGTTTCGCATCAGGCCGACGACGACCTGCGGCGGATCGAGGCGCTGTCGGTCGTGGCGGGCGTCTGGCTGCTCTTCGCCTTCCTGTGCGCGATCCCCTACCTGTGGGTCGGCTTCGGCACGGTCGACGCCCTGTTCGAGTCGATGTCGGGCATCACGACGACCGGCGCGACGATCCTGACGGACTTCGCGGCGCCGGGGCGCGGGTTGTTCTTCTGGCGCGCGATGACGCAGTGGATCGGCGGGATGGGTGTCATCACCCTGGTCGTCGCGGTCCTGCCGCGGCTCGCGCACGGCGTCCACCAGCTCTTCTTCGCCGAGGCCCCGGGACCGACGGCGGAGCGGCTGGCGCCCCGGATCCGGAAGACCGCGGCTTCGCTCTGGCGCCTCTACGCGGGGCTGACCGCGGCGCAGGCGGCGGCGGTCGCGCTGGCCGGCATGTCGTGGTACGACGCCGTCTGCCACGCCATGACTACGCTCTCGGCGGGCGGCTTCTCCCCGCACCCGCAATCGATCCAAGGGTACGACAGCGCTGCCGTCGAGTGGATCGTGTGCGGGTTCATGCTGCTTGCCGGCGCGAACTTCGCGCTGCAGTTCCGGGCGCTCGCCGGCCGTCCGGGCGCGCTCGTCCGCGACGAGGAGCTCCGCGTGTACGCGGTCGTCGTCGCCCTGGCGACGGCGGCGCTCGCGCTCTGCCTGTGGCGCGTCGAGGCGGACGCCGCACCCCTGCGCCGGGCGGTCTTTCAGGTGCTCTCGATCCTGACCACCACTGGCTATGCCACCGCCGATTTCGAGCTCTGGACCGATCGTACCAAGGTGGTGCTCCTCGCGCTGATGTTCGTCGGCGGCTGCGCCGGGTCCGCGGCCGGCGGGCCGAAGGTGCTGCGGCACATGATCGCGGGGCGCTTCACGCTGCGCGAGCTCCGGCGCACGCTCCACCCGCACGGCGTGCTGCCGGTGAAGCTCGGCGGTCGGGTGGTTCCCGACGACGTGATCCGGTCCGTTCTCGTGTTCTTCGTCTTCTACGTCCTGACGTTCGCCATCTCGGCGGCGGTGGTCGTCGGCTTCGGGGCGGACGTCGAGACCGGCGTCACGGCGGCGGCGGCTACGCTGGGCAACATCGGCCCGGGCTTCGGCGAGGTCGGCCCGATGGCGAGCTTCGGCGGGCTGCATCCAGCGAGCAAGATCGCTCTCATCGCCGCGATGTGGATCGGGCGGCTGGAGGTGGTGACCGTGCTCGCGCTGGTCCGCCCGGAGGTCTGGAGCAGCGCCTATTGGCGGGGGATCGAGCGGACATGATCTACCTGGTGCATCACGGCGAGGCCCTGCCGGCGGACGTCGACGCGCAACGCCCGCTGACGGAGGCGGGTCACGCGGCGGTCGCGAGCCTGGCCCGCGAGGCGGCACGGCGCGGGGCGGCGCCGGTCGAGATCTGGCACAGCGGCAAGCTGCGGGCGCGGCAGACCGGCGAGGCGTTCCGCCGGACCTGCAGCCCGCTCGCCGCCTTCACGATGGTGCGCGGGCTGCGGCCCGCCGACCCGTCCGACATCCTGGCCGATCTGCTGGCCGGCGAGACGCGGGATCTGCTGTTGGTGGGGCACATGCCGCTCATCGCCCGGCTGCTGCGCCGCCTGCTGGGCCGGGTCGGCGAGGACGCGCGCGCTCACGGGCGCGTGGGGAGTCCGCGCGGGCGCGAGACTCCTGAATCGCGCGTTCTGCGGCGCAGACTCCTCGCGCGCGCCGATGAGCGCCCGTTTCCCCCGCACGGCATCGTGGCCCTCGAACCGGACCCCGGCGGCGACCTGACGCGCTGGCGCGAGGTGTGGCGACTCGGCCCCTGACGCGGAAGGCCCTCCTCCGCGGGGGGCGGACGCACCTCGCAACGCCAGGCGAGCGCCGAGCGCGGACCTCTCAGCCCGGTGGTCGCGTTTCCGCGCGCAGCTTTTCGTTGCAGAGTTCCCACGCGCGTCGGACATGGCGTTCCTCCGTGCGCACGTGCCCGATCGCCAGCCGGATCGCGAAGCGGCCGCGGAGCCGGGTTTGGGAGAGGAAGACCTCGCCGGTGGCGTTGACCGCATCGAGCAGCCGCTCGTTCAGCGCGTCGAGCGCGGCGCCGCGGTCGGCGGGCGTCCCCCCGGCGTCGGACCCGGGCCGGTCGGTGTCGCTCCGGCCCTCCGCCCCCGGCGGCCGCCCCGGTCCGGCGTCGCCCGGCGTCGCCCGGAAGCAGACGACGCTGAACGGGACCGGCGCGAGCCGCTCGAAGTCGGGGCTCTCGTCCACCCAGGCCGCGAACTGCCGGGCGAGGCGCATGTGCTCGGCGAGGCGGTCCCGGATGCCGTCCGACCCGAAGTGGCGCAGGACGGCCCAGAGCTTGAGCGAGCGGAAGCGGCGTCCGAGCTGCACCCCGGTGTCCATCAGGTTGCGGACGGCACCCGCCTCCGGCGTCCGCAGGTAGTCGGGGGTCAGCGAGAACGCCGCGCGCACCGCGTCCATGCGGCGGCAGTAAAACGCGCTGAGATCGAAGGGCACGAAGAGCCATTTGTGCGGGTTGACGACGAGGGAGTCGGCCTCGCCGCAGCCGGCCAGGACGTCCCGGGTCTCCGGCACGAGCGCCGCGGCGCCGGCGTAGGCGGCATCGACGTGCAGCCAGATGCCTTCGTCTGCGCACACCCGGGCGATGTCCTCGACGGGGTCGACGCTGGTCGTCGACGTCGTGCCGACCGTGGCGACCACCGCCAGCGGCGTCGCGTCCCGCGTCCGGTCGTGGGCGATCGCGTCCCGCAGGGCCTCGGGCCGCATGCGGAATGCCGCGTCGACCGGAACGCGCACGAGCGCGTCGTGGCCGAGACCGAGCGTCATGACCGCCTTGTCGATGGACGAGTGCGCCTGCTCCGACGCGTAGACGCGCAGCGGTCCGAGGTCGGCGCGCCCGCCGAGCCCGCGCGTGCGAACGTCGGGGACGGCGCGGTGCCGGGCGGCGGCGAGCGCGTGGAGGCTGGCGATCGACGCGGTGTCGTAGATGACGCCCTCGAACCCGGCGGGAAGCCCCAACAGTTGCCGCAGCCAGTCGAGCGTCACCTGCTCGAGCTCGGTCGCGGCGGGCGACGTGCGCCACAGCATCGCCTGGACGTTCAGCGCCGCCGAGAGGAACTCCGCGAGCACGCCGGCGGCGCTCCCCGAGATGGCGAAGTAGGCGAAGAACCCGGGGTGGTTCCAGTGGGTGATCCCCGGGAGGATCACCCGCTCGAAGTCGCGCAGCGTCTCCTCGAAGGGGACGCCCTGCGCTGGCGGGGACGGGGGCAACGCGCGGCGCACCGCGCCCGGCGCGTTGCGGGACAGGACGGGGTGGTGCTCGGCGCCGCTCAGATAGGCGGCAATCCACTCGACCAGCGCATGACCGTGCCGGCGGAACGCCTCGGCGTCCATGTCGCCGAGGCGTTCCGGTTCATCGCTGGCCACGTGTCGGAGTCCGGACGCGGGCCGTCAGTTGCCGGCGTCCAGGTATCCGAGGGCGAACTCCTTGAGCGCGGCGCTGCGCAGGCCGATCGCCTCCGCCTCGGCCACCGCGTCCTCGATGGTGTAGCCGTCCTGCTTGACGCGCTTGATGAGCCACATCGCGCCGACGCGGTTGGCGGATCCGCAGTGGATGTAGACCGGCTGGTTCGCCGGTTCGGCCACCGCCGAGAGGAACGACTCCACGACCTCCGGGGTCGGCTGGCGGAACGGGATGTGTATGTAGTTGAGGCCGGCCGCCTCGGCCGCCGCCTGCCCGGCGTCGACCGTCGCCCCGTTCTCGCCGGCGGTGCGGAAGTTGATGACGGCGTTGAAGCCCCGCTCGCGGAGCACGGCCATCGCCTCCGGCGGTGTCGCGCCAGCGCACGCCACGGTGGCGTCTACGCGGGTGTAGTTGCGGACGCCCTCCGGTCCTGCTTCGGACTGGAAGCCGGCCGCCTGTGCGCCTGCGGCCGGCGCCGCGGCGGCAGCCGCGCCAGGGACGAGAGCGCTCCCCGCGAAGGCCGCGAGCGTCGCCAGCAGGATCGCCAAGCTCGCCGAGCCGTGAACCGATCTTGACTGTTGCATGACCGGAAATTGTAGCATCGGGCGAGCGGACCACGCGATTCACGCGAGGCGCACCCTGGCCCGTCCCGCGGGACGGGCGGCCGGAAGGAGCCTGTCGTGCCAGACGTCGTTCACACCAGCCGCATGCGGATCGAGCGGGTCAAGGGGCCCGTCCGCGAGATGTTCCTCGAGGGGTTCGACACGCCGATCCGGTTCGGCGTGCACGGGGGCATCAAGAAGTTCTACGGTGTCGAGCCGGACGAGGACGTGCCGGCGACGCTCGACTACATGGTCGGCGCCGTCGGCGGTTGACTGCTCGGCACCCTTGCACGCGCACTGGAGGTGCGCGAGATTCCGGCGACCCCCGACAAGATCCGGGCCTCGGTCGAGGGCGACATCGAGGCGATCGACAAGGTGCTGCGCATCACGCGCATCCGCGTTCGCTACGACCTGACGGTCCCGCGCGGCAAGCGCGAGGCGGCGGAGCGCGCCGTCGAGCGGCATCCCCGCGGCTGCCCCGCCGCCAACAGCGTGGCCGGCTGCATCGACCTGGACATCGCGGCGAACATCACGGAGGAGTAGCACGTCCCTCGTCGAGTGGCGGCCCTGGGGCGGCGCCGCCTTCGAGGAGGCGCGGGCCGGCCGCGTCCCCGTCCTCCTCGCGCTCGGTCCCCACTGGTGCCGGGGCACCGCCGAGATGATGCGCTCGGCCTACGCCGACCCGGGCGTGGCCGACGTGGTGCGCGACAGGTTCGTCCCGGTCCGCGTGGACCCGGACGCCCGGCCGGACATCGGCGAGCGCTACAGCCTGGGCGGCTGGCCGACCACCGCGTTCCTGACGCCGGACGGCGACCTCCTCGGGGGCGAGACCTACGCCGCCCCGCGCCGGATGCGGGCGCTCCTGCCGCGCGTCTCGGACGCGTTCGCGGCGCAGCGCGACGAGCTCGCCGGCCGCCGCGCCTCCGCGCCTCCGCGCCCCGCGGCCTTCCCCGCCGCGGGGCTGGACCCGGGCAACGACGATTGGCTGGCCGAGCGCCTCCGGGCCGACTTCGATCCCGAGCACGGCGGCTTCGGCGCCGGCCCGAAGCGGGTGCACGCCGCCGCGCTCGAGATCGCGCTGCAACGCGCCCGGGCCGGCGAGGACGCGTTCGCGCGCATCGTGGACCGCACGCTGGACGCCATGGCCTGGGGCGGTCTCTACGATCACGCCGCCGGAGGCGTCTTTCGCTATTGCGCGCGGCGTGACTGGACCGAGCCGGCGACGGAGAAGCTGCTCGACGTGAACGCGGCGGCACTCGGCCTCTTCCTGGTTCGCGAGGAGGAGGGCCTCCGCGAGCGGGCGGCCGGCGTGATCGGCTACGTGCTGCGGACGCTCGCGGCCGGCGCGGTCGGCGGCGGCTTCTTCGCCAGCCAGCGGGGCGATCCCGCGTACTACGGGACCGCGGCGAAGGGAGGGGAGGCGGGCGGAACCCCGCCTCCCGTCGACCGCGCGGTGTATGCCGACGCCACCGCGTCGATGGCGCGAGCGCTCGCGCGGGCGGCCGGGGTGCTCGACGACGCCTCGCTTCTCGACTGCGCCGTCGAGGCGCTCGAGCACGTGGTGGCCGGCACCTACGAGCGCGGCGGCGGCATCGCGCACCGCGCCGGCGACCCCTCGAGCGCGCGCGGGCTGCTCGCCGACCAGGTCCGGGCCAGTGCGGCGCTCCTCGACCTGTACGCCCTGACCGACCGCGACGCGTACGTCGATGTGGCCCAGGAGCTGATGCACTTCGCGATCCGCCGGCTGTGGGACGCGTCGGGGGGCGGCGGCTTCCTCGACCGGGTGCATGCTCCCGACGACGTGGGTCTGCTCCGGGAGCCGGTGCGTCCGTTCGTCGCCAACTGCGAGGCGGCGCGCGTGCTGCTGCGCCTGTCCCGCGTCACCGGGCAGGCGGCGTTTCGCGAGCGCGCCGTCGCCGCGCTCGCCGCGCAGACGCCGGTCGCCCGCGCGTACGGGGTCGAGGCGGCACCCTACGCGCTGGCCCTGCGCGAGCTCGAGGGACCGGCCGCGGCCGGGGTCTGGGAGCCTGCGGACCGGCCCGGTCGCTAGAACCGGAAGCGCAGGCCGGCGCCGGCCTGCATCCCGCCGACCTTCGTTGACTGCGAGCCGTCGGCGGAAGGGAAGTCGACCGAGCCGCCGGTATAGCGCAGCAAGAGCCCGACCCCGAAGAATCGCGTCAGCAGGTAGGTCACGTCGAGTGCGGCGTTGTAGCCGATGCCTCTTCCCTCCTCCACCGTGGTCGTGAAGTCGGCGAGTTCCACCGCGGTGTAGGAAGCGGCCTCGGTGAGGATGACGGTGCTCAGCGTGTCGTGGCGCAAGCGGAACGCGGATGGCCCCGCGGATACGGCGACGTGGACGCGTTCCGAAACCGGCAGCATGTAGACGAGCGCAAGGTGCACGCCGGCCTGCTGGTGGTTCACGCTCTGCCGCTCGAGTGACGCGGCGCGGTGCCGGTTCGTGAACAGCGGTGACGGGACGGAGCCCGAGATGGTGGTCGTGCCGCGCGCGTTCAGCACCGTTGCCCCGACGCTGACTCCCAGGTCGCCCCAGACGCGCACGCCGGCCCAGGCGTCGAGCAAACCACCCCCCGGCGAGGTCATCGTGGCCTCGTAGGTGGCCGTCTCGCCGTACAGTGGTTCCGCGAGGGCGTGCGTCACGGTCCGGTCGGCGGTCTGCACGGCGCCGTTGATGTTCAGGAACCCGTTCCACTGCGCATCGGCGCGACCGGCGCAGAGCAGCGTTGCCAGAAGCGACGCCAGCGTACAGCGGACGATCGAGTGCAGTAGGGAAGTCCTGCCGCGCATAGGTGGAGTGTCGGCCGAGAGGATGGACGGAAGGAGTGCCAAAACTGCGCTCATATCAGTGTCCAACGCCTGAAGTTCTTGACCAGTAGAATCGGCTCGTGGTACGGTCGGCCCGGAAGCGAGGAGGGCCGTGCCGAACCATTACACACGAGAGGTCCCGGAGGTCTCGGACGCACAGCGCGAGGAACTGGAGGGTTGGCTGCGCCGGCGCAATACCGCGCAGGCTCTGGCCCTGAGGGCACGCATCGTGCTGCAGAGCGCCGCGGGACGGAGCGACCAGGTCGTGGCGCAGGCTCTGGGCACGACGCGGGCCACGGTCGGCAAGTGGCGGCGGCGGTTCCTGCGCAACGGCTGCGACGGCTTGCTGGACGAACCACGGCCGGGCGCGCCGCGCCGGGTGTCGGACGAGGACGTCGAACGGGTCGTGGTCCGGACGCTGGAGACGACCCCACGGGGGGCGACGCATTGGAGCCGGGAGTCGATGGCCCGAGCCTGCGGGCTGAGCGCTTCGACCGTCGGCCGCGTGTGGCGCGCGTTCGCGCTCAAGCCCCATCGCAGCGAGACCTTCAAGCTGTCGCGAGACCCGTTGTTCATCGAGAAAGTGCGCGATATCGTGGGGCTGTACCTGCATCCGCCGGAGCGAGCGGTGGTGCTGTTTGTGGATGAGAAGTCGCAGATCCAGGCGTTGAACCGTACCCAGCCGGTGTTGCCGATGCGTCCGGGAGCACCGGAGCAGCGGACACACGACTATCGACGGCACGGCACGACCTCGTTGTTCGCGGCCCTGAACACCGCCACCGGCGAGGTGATCGGCAGGTGCTTTCGGAAGCACCGCTCGGTGGAGTTCAAGCGCTTCCTCGCCGTGATCGACAAGGCGGTGCCGCCCGACCTCGACATCCACCTGGTGCTGGACAACTACGGCACGCACAAGACGGCGATGATCCACGACTGGCTGGCACGGCGTCCTCGGTATCACCTGCACTTCACGCCCACGAGCGCATCGTGGCTCAACCAGGTAGAGCGTTGGTTCGCCGAGATCACCCGGCAGCAGATCCGGCGTGGAACCCATCGCAGCACCCAAGCACTCGAGGCGGCGATCAAGGAGTACCTGGCGGTCTACAACGAAGACCCCAAGCCCTTCGTCTGGACGAAGACCGCCGAGCAGATCCTGGAATCCCTGAAGCGTTACTGCTCACGTATTTCTGACGGTGCACACTAGCACAGACCGGCTCCGCGACGGTCGGCCGGCGCGTCTCGCGCCTTGCCTCGCCGGTGCCTGCCCGGCTGCTCGCGGTCCGGCTCACGACGGGTGTCCGAGAGCGGACAGGAATCCCAGATCCGCCTCGGCAACTCCGCGGCGTCCCGAGGTGCGGCGGATGGTGTCCATCAGCTCGTAGAGCCGCTCCAGCTTCCGGACGAACACGCCGATGTCGTAGGCCGCGCCGGTGACCGCGGCCGCGGCGGCCAGCTCCGCGCGCCGGACCGGATCCCGAAGGAGCCCGAAGAGCGCCCGCGCCAGCGCACCGGCGTCCCGCCTGGGCACGACGATCGCGTCGCGGTCGTGGTGCAGGATGTCGGACAGGCCGTCGGCGTCGGTCGCGACGATCGGGCGGCCGGCCGCGAGGGCCTCGAAAGCCGTGAGCGGCGTCCCTTCCTGCAGGGAGGGGAGCGCCACGACGTCGAATGCCGCGAGCGCCCCGGCGACGTCGCGCGCGAAGCCGGCGAAGTGCACCCGCCCGGCGACGCCGAGGCGCACCGCAAGCGCCCGAAGGTCGCTCTCGAGCTCGCCCTCGCCGACGATGCAGAAGTGGGTGTCGGGCGCTTCGTCGAGAACGGTCCGGGCCGCCTCCACCAGGTACTGGTTGCCCTTCGCAGGCATCAGACGGGTGATCGTTCCGACCACCGGCCCCCTGCTGGGCAGGCCGAGCGCCGAGCGGGTGGATCGCACTTCGTCAGGCGTTCTCCCGCCGGCGAAGTCGTCGACCGGCACCCCGTAGTAGACGAGTCGCGTCCTGGCCGCCGGGACCCGGCGCGCGCGCGTGACGAACTCCACCGTCGAGCGCGACACGCCGATGGCGAGGTCGGTGTACGGCGCGAGCAACCGGTCGGGCAGCTTCTGAAACCACGGCGTGTCCGTCAGGTTCGCGTGCTCGTGCAGCACGACCGGCCATCCGCGCCGGGCGGCGGCGAGGCGCCCGAACGTGGTGGCGCCGTAGCCGTGCAGGTGGAGCATGTCGGTCTCGCGCCGGTCGAGCTCCGCCAGTAGCGCCGGTAACGTCCGCGGGTCGAACTTCGACCGCGACATGTAGGTGACGTCGATGCCGTGGTCCTCCAGGCGCTCCCCGGAGGTATCCGGCGAGCGCAGGCTGATGAGGCTCGCATTGAAGCGCGCCCGGTCGAAGCGCGGGAGCATCCAGGCGAACAGACGCTTGACCCCGTGCATCCGCGAGCCGGGCCATCCCAGGTGGTCGCAGACGTGCACGATGTTGAGGCGACGCGACGCTAGAGCCATGGCTGCTTCCGGCACGGCGGGGCCACGCGACGGAGTCTCCCCGACCGGCGCGACCCATGGCCCGGCAGCGAGGCGCGCGCCCACGAGTATGATGCGCCCGCCGTAGCCGATGTTTCCTGGCAGAGCAGGAGACACTCCCTATCGGTCACACGAGATTCCTATAGTCGGCGGGCATGATACCATGGGCCCCGCGGGTCCGGCCGAGTGATGATATCCATGAACCTACGCCGCCTCCTGGTTTGCCCCCTCATCGGGACTGCCCTGCTTGGGTCGTTGGCATGCTCCGGGTCGACACCTACGTCACCCACAGCGCCGACCGTCGGCGGTCCGGTGTCCGGGGTGGCGGCGGCGCCGGCCCCGGTCGCGAGCGTCATTACCTCCGACGCCACCTCCGGCGCCGTTGGATTCGGCGTCGCGCTCGTCACCTCGGTGACGCATGGTGAAACGCAGGCCGGGTGCGACGTCCTGAAGGCGGTTCCTCCCGGCGCGGTATCGCCGGCGAATGGCGTCGTGGTTCGCGGCGGCGACGTGGTGCTGACAGCGCGCAACGCGACGTGGAGACATGTCGATCAGGTCCCCGGGCTCGCAGGTGTGCCTTTTTCCTACCGGTTCGAGCTCTACGAGGGTGATGCGGGGACTCCACTATTCGCCCGCTCGGAGCCGCAGGGTCCTTCTGGTACGACGACCCACACCGTGGCCCGCCGGCTGCTGGCCGGCGACGCCGCGTACCGCTGGCGCGTCCAGGCGGAGCATGACGGGCACGCGTGCCGCTCGGAGGTGGCCCGCTTCCGAACGCCGCCCGGGTCGATCGGGGCGCCGACTCCGGTCTCTCCGCCCAACGGTGCTACGGGTCTGCCCTTGCCGGTGGAACTCCGTGTCGAGAATGGGCCCACGACCGGCGACGTCGGAGCCGTCAGGATGCTATTCGAGGTCGCGCCGACCCCCGCGTTCGCATCCGGCGACCTGCTCGGAATCGACCCCGTCCCGGCAGGCAATCGCTACACCAGCGTATTCGTGCCGGCGACCCTGGCGGCGGCCGACACCAGGTACTATTGGCGCGCCAGGGCCCTTGGAGCCCGGGGGATCGAGAGCGAGAATTCGGCCACCTGGTCGTTCACCACGTCGGCACGTCAACCTCCACCAGGCACGGGCGACGACATAGACCCATCCACCATACGATGGTTGCACACGAACGTAAGTGGTTGGGCGCAGACGTCGACCATAACCGACATCCGTATCCGGGACGTGCCGGCCGGGGGAATCTGCATCGAGCACACCCAGTCCGGATCGTGGCCCGGCGTGAACAGCAGACTGGGGTCCGTCGTGGCCGGGAACGCCTGGGTCTTTGCGAACATTGGCGGCACCTGGTACGGGGCCACCTACGACTGGCTCAGGCCCGGTCAGATCTGCAAGCTGACCGTGCGGGGCAAGCACGACCGACCGTCGATAGAACTCGGGCCCCACACCAAGCAGCCGCCAATCTCCGGATGGGTTCCCAGGACCGGTGAGAGAGTCGGCTTCATGGTGAGCACGCTGGCCCGCTTCGGTCCGGAAGGGGACCGCCAGGAGCGGTCCGACATCGTGGTAGTGACCTGGCCGTAGAAGCGGGCGCGGGCAAGGCGACGGATTGAGCCTGCCCCGCGCGCGGGGTGACCGGCGCTCAGGCGGGGGCGGGATGTCCCCGCCCGCCGTATTGCCGCTCGTAGTAGGCGCGGTGAGCCGCGCTTCCCTCCGTGATCGGCCGCCACCACGCCTCGTTGCGCACATACCAGTCGACGGTGGCGGTCAACCCGGCGGCGAACGCCCTCCGGGGCTCCCAGCCCAGGGCGCGCAGCTTCGCGGTGTCGAGCGAGTAGCGCCGGTCGTGGCCGGGCCGGTCCGCCACCGGGGCGATGAGCGACGCCGGCCGGTCGAGCGCGCGCAGGATGCGGTGCGTCAGGTCGAGGTTCGTCGTCGTGTTCCCGGCGCCTACGTTGTAGGCGTCGCCGCGGCGGCCGCGGTCGATCAGCAGGTCGATGGCGCGGCAGTGGTCGTCGACGTGCAGCCAGTCGCGGACCTGCAGGCCGTCGCCGTAGAGCGGCAGCGGCCGGTTCCCGATGGCGTTGGTGACGAAGAGCGGGATGAGCTTCTCCGGGTGCTGGCGCGGCCCGTAGTTGTTCGCGGCGCGGGTGATGACCACCGGGACACCGTAGGTCGCCCAGTAGCTGTAGGCCAGCCGGTCCGCCGCCGCCTTGCTGGCCGCGTAGGGGTTGCGGGGCCGCAGCTCGTCCGTCTCTACGCTCGCCCCCTCGGCCACGCTGCCGTAGACCTCGTCGGTCGAGATCTGCACGAAGCAGCGTAGCCTGGCCGCCTCGCGCGCCGCGTCGAGCAGGACGAACGTACCGTAGACGTCGGTCTGTACGAAGGCGCCGGCGCTCTCCAGCGAGCGGTCGACGTGCGTCTCGGCCGCGAAGTGGACGACGATCTCCGCCCCCCGCACCAGCGGCCCCGCCACGGCGGCATCGGTGATGTTCCCGTGCACGAAGCGATGGCGCGGATGCCGGTCGAGGTCGGCTACGTTCGCGCGCCGGCCGGCGTAGGTAAGGGCGTCGAGCGTCGTGATGCGCCAGTCCGCGTGCGCGTCGAGCGCGTGGTGGACGAAGTTGCTGCCGATGAAGCCGGCGCCGCCCGTGACGACGACCTCAACCATCCCTGCGCGCCCAGTCGTAGGGGAGCGAGCCGTGCGGCGCCGCGCGGAGCTCGTCCGGGTCGTCGTAGCGGTAGGGCTCCGACGGCACGTTGACCACCAGCGACGGCTCCAGGCCGATGCACTTCCAGCCGTGGTGGACGAGGTTCGGGATGCGCACCAGCATCGGGTTCTGCGTGCCGAGGAAGAACTCGTTGATGCGGTCGCGGGTGGGAGAGCCCTCGCGCCGGTCCATCAGCACCAGCTTGATCATCCCCGCGACGCAGGCGAAGTGGTCCACCTGCCGCTCGTGGTAGTGCCAGGCCTTGACGACGCCCGGATAGGTGGCCGAGACGTAGACCTGCCCAAAGCGCTCGAAGAAGGGGTCGTCGGCGCGTAAAATCTCCATCAGCCAGCCCCGCTCGTCCGGAATCAGCCGCAGCTTCTTCGTCCGGACGCCGTCGATGGGCGCCGCCGTCGGCTCGACGTAGCGGACCGTCTCCGCCACCCGCTCCTCTCCCGCCGCCATCAGGGGATGCTCACCTCGGAGCGGTCGCCGAGCATGAAGCGGAGCGCCCGCGGCTTCCCCGGCTGGCGCGCGATGGTGACGTTGCGGCCGATCAGGCTGTCGGTCACGCGCCCGTCGAGCCCCGTGATGCGGCTCCCCTCCATGACGATGCTGTGCTCCACCTCCGAGCCGCTGATCTCGACGTCGCGCATGATCGCCGTGAACGGGCCGACGTAGGCGTCCGATATGCGGGCGCCGTGCCCGATGATCACCGGCCCGCGCACGACGGACCGCGTGACGACGGCCCCCGGCTCGACCGCCACCTTGCCCTCCAGGCGCGAGGCGTCGTCCACCTCGCCTTCGATGCGCCGGGGCAGGCTGTCGAGGATGAGGCGGTTCGCCTCCAGCATGTCCTCCAGGTGCCCGGTGTCCTTCCACCAGCCGTCGACGACGTGCCGCCGGACCTCGAGCCCGCGGTCGATGAGGTCCTGGATGGCGTCGGTGATCTCCAGCTCGTTGCGCGCGCTGGGCCGGATGCGCTTCACCGACTCGAAGACCTCCGGTCCGAACATGTAGACGCCGACCAGGGCCAGGTTGCTCTTCGGCGCGGCCGGCTTCTCGACCAGCCGCACCACGCGGTCGCCCTCGGTCTCGGCCACCCCGTAGAGCTCCGGGTGCGCCACCGGCGTAAGCAGGATCTGCGCCGCCGGCCGCGTCGCCGCGAACTCCTCCACCAGCGGCACGATGCCGTCCGCGAGGAGGTTGTCTCCCAGGTACATGACGAACGGCTCGGTGCCCAGGAACGGCTCCGCGATAAACACCGCGTGGGCCAGGCCGCGCGGCGCGTCCTGCGGGACATAGGTCACGCGCACGTCCCACTCGGACCCGTCCCCCACCGCCGCCTCGATCTCCGCCCGCGTGTCGCCGACCACGATGCCGATGTCGCGGATCCCGGCCGCGGCGAGCGTCTCGATGCCGTAGAACAGCACCGGCTTGTTCGCCACCGGGACGAGCTGCTTCGCACTCGTGTAGGTCAGCGGCCGCAGGCGCGTGCCCCGCCCGCCGCTCAGGATCAGTCCCTTCATCGCGCCCGGAAGGCCTGCCCGCCGCCGGCCCGCAGCATTATCGCAGAAACCCATCGGCGGCGTGCGGCCGCCATGCACCCGCGCGCGCACCACCCGGGTTGCAGGCAGCCAAGCGGATGCGCCGCGGTCGAGGCCCGGATCCCAAGTCTCTCGCCGGCGACGGCCGCCAGGGTGTCGCCGGCCCCGACGTGCGTCGGCGGTGACGTTCGCGGCCGCGAAGGAACGGACGCTACAGCCATCCGTTGTCCACATACCACCGGGCGGTGTCTGCCAGCCCTTCGTCGTTGCCACGCGCCGGCGCGAATCCGAGCGTGCGCCGCAGCTTCGACGTGTCGAACGCACGGTCCTTCGTGAAGAAGCCCACGCGCCTGCGGTGCAGCGGGGGTTCGAGGCCGAACGGCCGACAGACGGCCTCGCAGGCGGCGGCGCCGGCCAGGAACGGCGCAACCGGGAGACGCACGAATCTGACGCGGCGGCCAAGGGCTTCGCCGATGACGCGCGCCATATGATCGAGAGTCGTCCACTCGCTGTTTCCGACGATGAACGTCTCTCCCACCGCCCTCGGATGCACCGCGGCGAGCAGCAACGCGGTGACCAGGTCCTCCACGTGGATCAGGTGGTAGAGCCGGCGTCCTCGGCCGACGGCCGGGAACACGCCCAGGCCCGCAAGCCGAAAGAGCTTCCAGAGCCGCCGGTCGCCCGGGCCGTAGATTCCGCACGGGCGGATGACCGTGCAGGGCAGACCCTCCGAATTCGCGAAGTCTCGAATCCAACTCTCCGCCGCCGCCTTGGTTCGCTGATACGCGTCGGTCGGCCGCAGCGGAGTGCGTTCGTCCGCCGGCGGGTCGCTGACGTTGCCGTGAACACCAACCGTGGAGACGTGGACGAAGCGTCTGAATCCTGTCAGTCGGGCCGCTCGCTCCGCCAGCCTCTTCGTGCTCGTGACGTGCACGCGCCAATACTCCGCTTCCGACAACCCCGCCTGCCGGTAGGCGGCGGCGAGGTGGAACACGTACTGCTTGCCGCGCATGGCCTCCGCGATCAGGGCGCCGTCGCCAATCTCCCCGCGTATCCACGAGACGTCCGCGTCGGCAAGGTGGGAGACGCGCGAACCCGGCCGGGCCAGCGCGGTGACCCGGGCGCCCCGCGCGACCAGGCGGCGGGTCAGCACGGAACCCGTGAACCCCGTGGCACCGGTAACGAGCACCGCGGATCCCGGCGCCGGTCCGTCGTCCGGACGGCTCGCGGCGCCACTGAACGTATCCGTCATGCGGCAGAGTCCCTTCCCCCGACGATCTGGGAGCGCAGCTCCCACGCCATTACCGCTGCGCTCAGCGCCTCGCCGGTGACCGTGGCCACGGCCGCGCCGTACATTCCCCACTGCGGTATCAATAGGACATTGAGGACACCGTTCGCCCCGCAGCCGACGAGCGCCGTGCGCACGAGAGTGGCCGTGGATCCCGACGAAAGGGCAATCGCCTGCAGCAGGAAGAGTGGGTAGACGAAGATGAAGCCCGCGGTCAGTATCTGGAGCACGGCGCCCGATTCGGCATACGCGGCGCCGTACAGCAGCGTAACGGCCCGCGGAGCGACCAGCACCATCCCCAGGGCGATGGGAATGGCCGCCGCCGTGCCGAGGCGCAGGGCCGCCTGCGACAGGCGGCTGTGCGACGGGCCGCCGACGGCGTGGTGGGCCGCCAGCCGCGGCACCAGCACCATCTGCATCAGCCCCGGCAGGCTGGCCAGGCCTTCGTAGACTCGGTAGGCGGCGCTGTAGAGGCCCGTCTCCGCGTCGTCTCGCATTACCCAGAGCATGACCGTGTCGAGATGACTGTGGAAGTACAGGATGAGGACGAAGATCCCGTAGGGCACGGCCCGCGATTGCAGCCCGCGCCAGAAGGCGAAGTCGAATGCGGGCCAGATGCGGCCCACCTGACGCGCCGCGAGCTGCCAGGCGAGCAGCAGCGACAGCAGCCGCGCCCCGACGAAGCTCGCGGCAAGCCCGGGCACTCCGAATCCACCCAGGAGGCAGGAGACGCCCAGTCCCAGCAGCAGGACACGGTCCGCGATCACGACCGCTCCGTCCAGGCCGAAGCGTTCCAATCCCTGCAACGTGTGTCGCAGCGTGAGCATGTACGACCGGAAGATGGACGCCGCGCCCAGCAGGTAGCAGGCGGCTCGCACCTCCGGCTCCGTCCCCAGCAGGTGAGTGGACAGCCACAGCCCCGCCGCGGCGACGCCCGCGAGTATGAGCTTCAGACCGAACGTGTTCGCCAGGAGAAGGGGCGCGACCAGCCGGTTGCGGGCGATCTCCCGCGTCGTCACCTGGTTGAGGCCGAAGTTGATGATGGTCTCGAAGATCATCGCCAACGACAGGGCAAAGGCAAACCGGCCATAGTCCGCTTCACCCAGCAGCCGAGCGGCGATGACCAGCAGGGCCGCGAGCAGCAGGTTGCTGAACGGCGAGATCGACGCCCGCGCCGCGTTGCCGGGCAAGCCGTGGAACAGGCCCGACCCGCCGGCCGACCCGGGCTCGGCGGTGCGCGCGCGCATCAGCGGACGGGGGGCACGCGCGCGACGGGGGCCCGGCGCGTTCGCCTGTACAGCGCCACCAGGCGCTCGACGATCGCCGGCCACGCGTAGATGCTCTCCGCACGACGGCGCAACGCCTCGCCGCGGGCGGCGGCGGCAGCGGGGTCCGACAGAAGCTGCATCAAGCCGGCGGCCAACCCGGCGGTGTCGCCAACCGGAGCGTAGACCCCCGCGTCACCCAGTATGTGGCGGTTGACCGGGGTATCGGTCGCGACCGTCGGCAAGCCGCACGCCATGTAGTTCAGCAGCTTGCCGTTGGCTTCGCTCTGCGACCGCTTGGGCCCCACTGCGATCTCGCCGAGATTCAGTCTGCTCGGAGCATGGCGGTAGTCGATGCGGCCGGTCACCGTAATCGAGCGGATGAGGCCGCAGGCCCGGATCAGCCGTCTGTACCGCTCCTCGTTGGGGTAGCCCATGAGCAGAAGGTGGGCGTCGGGCCGCTGGTCCACCACGGTCCGCATGGCGTCGATCAGGGCGTCGACCCCTTGGTACTCCGTGAGCACCCCGAGAAAGACGATGACTCGCTTGCCACTGAGCCCGAGCGCACTGAGGAGCGCCGGGTCCGGAGGGCGCGGTCGAAAGACGTCGACGTCGACTCCGTCCGGCAGCACCGTTACCCGCCGGGGGGGGAGCCCGTGGCGCACGAGGAGCGCAGCGCCATGCTGGGAGCTGGTTACCACGCAGTCGGGCAGGCCCACCAACCATCGCTCGACGGTCCTCGCCAGACGCGCCAGCAGGCCGTTCGCTCCGATGAAGCCATGATCGGCGAGCTCCGACGCCAGGCTGCCCTGGAGATCGGCGATGAGTGGTGTGCCGGACCACCGTCGCAGTACGTGGCCGATGGCGATACCCTCATGGAGATGCCCGTGCAGCAGGTGCGGCCTGAACCGGCGCATTACGCGGCGACAGGCGGCCAGCAGCGACAAGTCCAGCACCGGCCTTCCCCAGCTGGGTCCCAGGCTGCGGGCGTTGATGCCCAACCAGGCGCGGCCGCGGTGGGCAACCACGTCCGGCAGGTCGCGGCCGGTGGGGAAGGTCACCAGTTGCGTGTCGATTCCGCGTGCGGCCAGCCCGCGTATCTCCTCGTAGATGCGCACGTGGCACCCGCGGTCGCCAAAGAAAGGGGTGGGACCGATCATCAGCACGCGAAGCGGAGTCTCGGTCATCTCCTCAAGCCGGCTCCCGGAAGCAGGAGCGCGTTCGGAGCAACTGCTCGGCACGGTGGGTCGCGGACCAACCCAGCGCATCGGACATGATGTCCGCGCAGCGGTCCAGGCATGCGTCGCCCGGATGGCCCACGGTGCCGAGCCCGGTTCGCCGAAAGACGACATCGGCGAGCTGCCGAGCCATCTCGTGGCGAACGACGAAGCGGACCTCGGCCTCGATGGTATCCCGACCCCGGGCCAGGGGGCGCATCGCCATGGGGTCCTGGCGGGCGCCGGCGAGGACGTCGTGCGCTTCCGCGCCGTAGCTGCGTACGAGCGCGTCGGCGGTGGGCCCGTCCACGCGGCCGCCGGCCGTGTCCCGAACCCGGAGGCTGGTGGTTGCGAGGTCGGTGAGGTCACCGCCCAGGAGCGGGGTCTCGCGGGTGCGGCAGGGGACGCGGCGGTGGCCAAGCTTGGCGCAGACGACGTTCGTCGTCCGCTCGGCCAGGCGGCGAGCCGTGGTGTACTTGGCGCCCAGAGCGGAAACGAAACCCTCCGGGCCTCCAAGGCGGCCGTGGTCGATGACTTGGTAGTCGGCGATGCCCTGGTACCGGTTCGGCACGATTCGTCGTGCGGTCAGGGGATAGAGGCCGGCGAAGGCATGGGTCACGTCGCCCGGCGCGAGCCGTACCGAGGGCATCGCCTCGTTGATGTCGCGAAGGAGATCGGCCACGTCGTCCGCGGTCGGTCGGACCCGGTCGGGGTGTCCGCGAAAGGGTCGATTGGAGGTTCCGACGAGCGAGTGGCCCCGCCATGGAATCACGAAGATGTGACGGCCTCCGCGATGGACGAGCGCTCGAGAGGCGCGGCCGGTGGGAAGCGCCAACGCGAAGCGGGCCAGCACCTGTCGCGTCACGATGTGGGCTCCCAGCGCCAGGCCGGTGACCGGTTGCCGGAGCGGGCCGACCTCGAAGCGGTCGTTGAGGCCGGAGAGCCACGGCCCCGCGGCGTTCACCGTGACGCGGGCGTGAATCGGGAAGGTATCGCCGGTCTCCACGTCACGGGCGCGCACACCCACGACCCGCCGCCCGTCGCGCAACAGGTCGTCCGCGGCGACGTAGTTGGCGACGGTGGCGCCGTGCAGCGCCGCGGTCTTTACGAACGCGATGGTCATGCGTTCGGAGCTGTGCAGATGGCACTCGTTGAGCACGAACGCTCCGGCGATGCCCCGAGATTCCGCCAGGACCGGAGCAACCGGAACGAGCGCCCGGCGGTCCAGGTACGTGCCGGTCGGCATCCCGATGCGACGTCGCGGCTCGGACGCCCCGCCCAGGCCGGCATACACTCCGAACCCGCCCGCCATGAGGGTGCGGCCGCGGCGAAGCGTCGAGCCCGCCGGCGTCAGGAACGGCACCCAGCGCATCAGATGGGGGCCGATCCGGTGCAGCGAAGCGCGTTCACGGATCGACTCCCGTACCTTGTCGAACCGGAGCTGCTGAAGATGCCGGATGCCGCCATGAAGAAGCTTCGAGGACGCGGAAGAAGTCGCACCTCCAAAGTCGTTCCGGTCAATCAGGGCCACCGTCAGGCCGCGCAGGGCGGCGTCGTGAGCCACGCACGCTCCCGTGATGCCGCCGCCGACGATCACCACGTCGAAGAGGGTTCGCTCGAATGCCTGGAGGGTGCGGTGCAAGATGCGGCACTCCAGGGCCGTGGCGGGTCAGGGCAGCACGTCGGCCCGCAGGCTCCGAGCCGAGCGCGCGCTTGGACGGCACGGTTCCACCGCGATCGATCATAGCAGTGCGCCGCGAGCCGGCCGCGGGACAGGGAGTACAATCGCCCCGTGGTGTGTCGTGACGACGCGGACGGGAGACCGGCTGCGTCACGCTGTTCTTCTCCAGCGGGTGCAAGTCCCGCCTCGGTAAGCGCCGGAGCGCCGAGTAGCGGACCCCAGGCACGACCGGAGACGGCCGTGGCCCGAGCGGGGTGTCAAGAGCCTCTTCGGAGGGAGCAAGTCCGCGGGCCGCAACATGAAGTGAAGCCTGCAGCCTCGACAGATTCACAACCCGAGAGCCGAGCCGCTCATGTCACGGTGAAGGCCACGTCTCCCGCGCCCCGGTCCGGCGGCGTACGTGCGGGAGGTCTCGGCGGGGTAGGGGGCGCAGCACGCGGACACGGAGAGGGACGGAACACGAGAGGCCCGTCTGCGCGGCCCGGGTCGGGGCAACGCGGCTCGCATAAGCCGAAGGTGAAAGCGGGCGCGGCGCAGCGGGATTCCGAGGGGGCCATAGTACTGCGGAGGGCCGTGCAGCAGAACGCGGCCGGAGGGAAGGGCCCCTGCGGTGGGCACGGCGCGGGTGCAAGGACGCGCGAGGGCATGGCCGGCGAGACCGGACCCAACTCCCCCGGGGGGCGTATGTCTCTCGACAAAGTGCGCCAATTGCAGCGACGCCTGTGGGCCGCGGCCAAGCGGTCCCCGAAACGGCGCTTCCACGCCCTGATGGACCGGATCTGGAGGGATGACGTCCTCCGGGAGGCGTGGCGGCGCGTCAAGCGGAATCGTGGCTCGGCCGGCGTCGACAGGGAGACGCTGGCTGAGATTGAGCAGCGTGGTGTCGATGAGTTCCTCGCGGAACTCGGCACGGCGTTGCGGGTGGGGACGTATCGGCCGCGGCTGGTCCTGCGGCGCTACATTCCCAAGGCTGATGGCCGACGGCGACCGCTCGGGATACCGACGGTTCGCGACCGGGTGGCGCAGATGGCCGCGACTCTGGTGTTGGGCCCCATCTTCGAGGCGGATTTCCGCGATTCGTCGTATGGGTTTCGACCGAAGCGGAGCGCGACGCAGGCGCTGGAGGTCCTTCGCGTCCGCGGGGCGCGCGGGGGCAGCCACGTGCTGGATGCCGACATCTGCGACTACTTCAGCAGCATCGAGCACGAGAAGCTGCTGACGCTGGTGCGCCAGCGCGTCTCGGACCGGCGTGTCCTTCGGCTGCTGCGACTGTGGCTCGCGGCGGGGGTGATGGAGGACGGGCAGGTGCATCGAACCCTGGCGGGCACTCCGCAGGGGGGCGTCATCTCGCCGCTGTTGTCGAACATCTTCCTGCACGTGCTCGACCGGGTCTGGGAGGACCGGTGGGCGCACCTCGGTACGCTGGTGCGCTACGCGGACGACTTCGTGGTGATGTGCGACACGAAGTCGTCGGTCGAGGCGGCGCGAGAGCGCGTGGGTCTGGTGCTGGCCCGGCTCGGGCTGGAACTGCATCCGGAGAAGACGCGGGTGGTCGACCTGACGGACGGTCGTGAGGGCTTCGATTTCCTGGGGTGTCATCTGCACAAGCGCATGAGCGGACCCATCTGGGCTCGCAAGCGGCAACGGGTGTACTACCTGCACCGCTGGCCGTCTCGGCGTGCGATGAAGCAGGTGCGAGCCCGCGTGCGGGCGCTCACCCCTCGAGGCCGCTGCCACACGGACCTGCGTCTGGTCATCGCGGACGTGAACCGGGTCCTTCGCGGGTGGGGGCAGTATTTCCGAACCGGGAATGCGGCGCACCACTTCGTGCAGCTCGACCAGTACGTGGAACGGCGCCTGCGCGGCTTGCTCCTCAAGCGCGCGGGGTCGCGACTCGCGGCTGGTCGGGCGCTGGCCTGGCATCGTCCGTTCTTCGAAGCCTTGGGGCTTGCTCGCCTGCGCGGCACGATTCGGTATCCGGGGGTGGTGCATGCCGCGACCTGAAGCTCACCTGGTAAGCCGTGTGCGGGAAATCCGCACGCACGGTTTGAACGGGGGTCTTGCTTCCAGCCGGTCGGTTCCGCCGACCGGTGCCCAGTAGGATCTACCAATGCACCCTGACGGCGCCCCTGACGGGGCGCGTTGGGAGTTTCGCTTGCGCGAAACGCCTCCGTTGCGGGCCCGTGCCTGCGGGGCTCAGTCGGAACCGAGCGCGCGCACCGGGTCGACCTGGGTCGCCCGGCGGGCGGGCAGGGCGCAGGCGGCGAGCGCCACCATGGTCAAGACGACCACCACGGCCGCCGCGACAGCGGGATCGCCGGCCTCGATGCCGTAGAGCTGGGCGGACAGGGCTCGCCGCGCCACGAGCGTGCCGGTGATGCCCAGCACGAGACCCGCCCCGACGAGCAGCGCCCCCTCCGACAGCACCAGGCGGAAGAGGCCCGCGGCGGAGCTTCCCAGCGCGAGTCGGACGCCGAACTCCCGCCGGCGCTGCGCCACCCGGTAGGCCAGCACGCCGTAGACGCCGAGCGCAGACAGGAAGAGCGCAGCCCCCGCGAAGCCCAGGGCGAGCAGCATCGGGGTCCGGCGCGACGTCAGGCGCGCGCCGATGAGCTCGTCCATCGTCTGGACGAAGAAGAGCGGGAGCTCCGGATCGAGGCCCGCGACGGTGGCGCGCACGGCGCCGACGAGCGACCGCGGGTCGCCCGCGGTCCGGATGGCGAAGGTCGGTGTGGCGAGGGGGAGCTGGGTGTGCGGGAAGAAGTAGGCACCTACCTGCTCGGGCTGGTCGACGAGGCCGTACAGCGTGTGCTCGGCGACCACGCCGACGACCGTGAAGACCACCGTGTCGTCGCGCAGCTGGATATCGGCGTACATCTGACCGCCGAGCGCGCTGCGATCCGGCCAGAAGCGGCGGGCCAGGCGCTCGTCGATGATGATGGCGCGCATCGCGTCCGCCGAGTCGCGCTCGTCGAAGAAACGCCCCTCGACGAGCGGCACGCCGAGCGTGTCGAGATATCCGCCGTCGATCGTGATCAGACTCGGCGAGACCAGCGACTCGCCGGGGCGCTCCTCGTAGCCGACGGCCCGAATGACGCTGTTGTTCCGGTCGTCGCCGAACGGGATGCTGCTGGTGATCCCCGCTGCCGTTACGCCGGGAAGCGCCCGGAGGCGCGGCAGGATGCGTTCGGCGAAGGCGCGGCGGTCGTCGCCGGACGGGTAGCGCGCATCGGGCAGCGCGACCTGCGCCGTCAGCAGGTTGTCGGTCCGGAAGCCGGTGTCGATCTGCAGAATGCGCTGAAAGCTGGCGAGCAGCAGGAGGGCGCTGCTGAGCAGCACGCAGGCCAGCCCGATCTGCCCCACGACCAGCCCGTTGCGGAACATCTGCACGCCGCGGCCGCCCGTGCCTCCGCGCGTCTCCTGCCGCAGGACGGTCTGCAGCCGCGCCGCCGCGAGCCCCGCCGCCGGCACCAGCCCCAGCGCCAGGCCGAAGACGAGCGCCGCTCCCAGCGTGGCCGCCACCACGACGCCGTCGATGGCGATCTCTCCGCCCCGGGGCAGGTCGCCCGCGCCGACGGCGCGCACGAGATCGAGGGCCGCGGCCCCCACGCCGAGGCCCAGCACACCGCCGGTGAGGCCCAGCAGCGCGCTCTCGGTGAGCAACTGCTGCACGATCCGCCCGTGCCGCGCCCCCAGCGCGTGCCGCATCGCGAGCTCCCGCAGCCTCGTGTTCGCGCGCACGAGCGTGAGGTTGGCCACGTTCACGACGCCGATCAGGAGCACCGCCGCGACCCCGCCCCACAGGAGGTACAGCGTGCCGCGGATGTCGCGCACGAGTGCTTCCTGCAGCGGGACCGCCACCGGACGATAGCCGGCGTCGACGAGCACCTGCCGGAACTCGGGGAAGCGCTCGAGCTCGGCCGCGGCCAGTTGATGCAGCCGGGCCCGTGCCTGGGCGAGCGAGACGCCGGGCCGCAGGCGGCCGAGCATCTGCCAGGAGTTGCTGTGGCGGGCAGTGTCGACACGCTGCTCCTCGGTGAACGTGAGCGGCGTCCAGAGCTGCACGTCCTCGTCCTCGAAGACGAAGCCGGCCGGCATCACCCCGACGATCTCATGGGGAACGCCGTTGATGCGCAGGTCGCGGCCGACGGCGGCCGGGTCGCCGGCGTGCAGGCGCTGCCACAGGGCCTGGCTGAGGATCACCTTGCGCTCGTTGCCGAGCTCTCCGTCCGCGTCCGCGAAGGCGCGGCCGACCTGCGGGGAGACGCCGACGAGCCGAAGGAAGGACGGCGTGACGCGCCAGCCGAGCACGCGCTCCGCCCGACCCTCGCCGCCGATGCTGAATCCGACGTTGTCGTAGAGCGCCTGCTCCTCGAAGACGTCGCCCAGCTCGCGCACCCGCTCCAGGTAGTGGGGCACCGAGGCGGAGCCCCGCACGTCCTCTCCGGCGCCGGTGGCGGCCGGGTAGGCGCTGTAGATCAGCAGGATGCGGTCCGCGTCGGGCACCGGCAGGGGGCGCAGGAGCACGGACTGGACGACGCTGAACATGGCGACGTTGCCTCCGATGCACAGGGCGAGCGTCAACAGCGCCGTGGCCGTGAACGTCCGGTCCTTCCAGAGGAGGCGGGCGGCGAAGCGGACGTCCTGCAGCATGGTGTTCCCCTCCGATCCCCAGGACGGCAGAGGCGTCCGTGCGGTTCACGGGCGACGGCTCCCGCGACTCCTATATGCTAGAGAATCGTGGGTGGGTTGCGCGGGCGTCTCTGGATTCTGGCTCCAATCCTGGCGTCGATGGCGACGCAGTGCGACGAGTCGCCGCGCGGCACGGCGCCGTCCTTGATCGCAGCGGTCGAGTTGCGCCTCGACAGCATGCCGGCGGACGAGCCCACCGGCGAGGACGAGGCGCGGATGTACGGCTTCTGCCTGCAGCGGATGAGCTACGCCAACCACGTGCGGCCGAGCTGGCGCGACCGGGAGGAGATCACGCTCCGCGAGATCGCGCCCAACGTCTTCGTCGCCTCGTTCAACGACGTCCCCGTCAACTTCAGCAACAACATCATCGTGCACGACGAGAACGAGTGCCGGCGCGAGCCGCGGGGCAGCGGACGCGTCGTAACCGGGGTGACCATCAACGACCAGCCGGTCACGCGGGTGGTGGGCTCCGGCGTCCTCGCTTTCACCATCAGCGCCGACGGCATCGTCCGCTAGGAGTCCGCGCCGTGAAACGGGGCGGACTCCTGGATGGTTGGTCGGGCGCCGCGCGGAGCCGTCAGGCCACGACCGGTGGGCGAGGAGTCCGCGCCGTGAAGCGGGCCGGACTCCCGGAGGACTGGCGCGCCGGGCGGGGGCCGGAGCGCGACCTCGCAGTCGCGGCGACGAATGGCGGGCGAGCGTCCGGCCTTCCGATCGGCAACGCCGGCTCGCACCGCGCGCGCGCACGGGAGTGGGCCTCGTGACCGACGTCGTCTCGTTCACCGTACGCTTCAGTAGTTGCATCGACTCCTCCGGCCAGCCCGTCGCCGAGCCGCTCCCACCCGTAGCGCACGACCGCGACGCGCTCGCCGGCATGTACCGCGCCATGGTGCTGACCCGGACGTTCGACGCCAAGGCCGTCGCGCTGCAGCGCACCGGCCGTCTCGGCACCTACCCGTCGTGCCTCGGCCAGGAGGCGGTGGCCGTCGGCGTCGGCGCGGCGATGCGGCCGGAGGACGTGCTGCTGCCCTACGCCCGCGAGCAGGGAGCGCAGTTCCTCCGGGGCGTGACCCTGGAGGAGCTCTTCCTGTTCTGGGGCGGCGACGAGCGGGGCAGCGACTACGCGGGGCCGCGCGACGACTTCCCCATCGCGGTACCGGTGGGGACCCACGCCCCGCACGCGGCCGGCGTCGCGCTGGCGTTCAAGCTGCGCGGCGAGCCCCGCGTCGCGGTCTGCGTCTCCGGCGACGGCAGCACGTCGAAGGGCGACGTCTACGAGGCGATGAACGTCGCGGGGGTCTGGCGGCTGCCGCTGGTCTTCGTCGTCGCCAACAATCAGTGGGCGATCTCGCTCCCGCGGGCACGGCAGACGGCGGCCGAGACGCTCGCCCAGAAGGCGATCGCGGCCGGCTTCGAGGGCGAGCAGGTGGACGGCAACGATGTCGTCGCGGTGCGCCACCGCGTGGAGGCGGCGCTGTCGAAGGCGCGTGCCGGGGGCGGCCCCCACCTCGTCGAGGCGCTCACCTACCGCCTCTCGGATCACACCACGGCCGACGACGCCAGCCGCTACCGGGACGACGAGGCGGTGGGCCGCGAGTGGAGGGCGGATCCGATCGTCCGCCTACGCGCCTACCTGACCGCGACGGCCGGCTGGACGAAGGACGACGAGGAGCGGCTGCTGGGGGAGTGCGCGGCGGAGGTGGAGCGGGCGGCGGATGCCTACCTGGAGCGGCCGCCCCAGGCCCCGGAGTCGATCTTCGACTTTCTGCACGCCGAGCTGCCCCGGGACCTCGCGGCGCAGCGCTCCGCGGCGGCCGGCGGCGCCGCCGGCCGGAGCTCGGACCGATGACGTGCACGATGGTGCAGGCGCTCAACGCGGCCCTCGCGCGCGCGATGGCGGAGGACGCGCGCGTCATCGCGCTCGGCGAGGACGTCGGGGTCGACGGCGGCGTCTTCCGGGTGACGGACGGCCTGCTCGATCGATTCGGCGCCGAGCGGGTGCTCGACACCCCCCTGGCCGAAGCGGTCATCGCCGGGCTGTCGGTGGGCGCGGCGGCGCAGGGCTTGCGGCCCGTGGCCGAGATCCAGTTCATGGGGTTCATCTACCCCGCCATCGACCAGATGGTGTGCCACGCGTCGCGGCTCCGCTGGCGGACCCGCGGGCGCCTGACCTGCCCGCTGGTGCTCCGGGCGCCGTACGGGGGCGGGATCCGCGCCATCGAGCACCACTCCGAGAGCACGGAGGCGATGTTCGCGCACGTGCCGGGGCTGCGCGTGGTGATCCCCTCGTCGCCGGCGCGGGCCTACGGGTTGCTGCTGGCCGCGATTCGGGATCCGGATCCGGTCGTCTTCCTCGAACCGAAGCGCATCTACCGCGCCGTGCGGGAGGAGGTGACCGACGACGGGGCCGCGGCGCCGCTCGACACCTGCTTCCCGCTCCGCGAGGGGGGCGACCTCACGCTGATCACCTGGGGCGCGATGACCGTCGAGACGCTCGCCGCCGCCGAGTCTCTGGCGGCGGAGGGGGTGGCGTGCGACGTGCTGGACGTCGCGACCCTCACCCCCCTCGACACGGCGACGATCCTCGCCTCGGTCGAGAAGACCGGGCGCTGCGTGATCGTGCACGAGGCGGCGCTCACCGGCGGCTTCGGGGCGGAGATCGCCGCCCGCATCGCCGAGCGCGGCCTGCTCTCGCTGCAGGCGCCGGTCAAGCGGGTGGCCGGCTACGATACGGTGATGCCGTTGCCGCGGCTCGAGCACGTCTACATGCCCTCGACGGAGCGGATTCTGGCCGCGGCGCGGGAGGTGCTGGCGTTTGCCTGAGCCGACCGGCGTCGGCGGTCGACCGGTGCTGAAGCTGCCCGACCTCGGCGAGGGCCTGCACGAGGCCGAGATCGTCTCGTGGCACGTCTCCGAGGGGGACCACGTCGTCACCGACCAGCCGCTGGTGTCGGTCGAGACCGACAAGGCGGTGGTCGAGATCCCGTCCCCGCACGCGGGGCACATCCGGAAGCGGTGCGGCGCCGCGGGAGCCCGCGTCGCCGTCGGAGAGGTGCTCGTCGAGTTCGAGGCGAGCGGGGCGCACGCGGACCGGGGGGCCGTGGTCGGCGATCTCGCCGAGGCCCCGCCCACGGCAGCAGGGGAGGCGTCCAGCGGCGGGAGTGCTGCGCCGGTGCCCGGCGCGAGCGTCCGGGCCGTGCCGGCGGTGCGCGCGCTGGCGCGGCGGCAGGGCGTCGACGTGGCCCAGGTGCAGGGAACGGGTCCCGGCGGTGCGGTCACGCGGGCCGACGTGGAGCGAGCGGCACGGGCCCTGGCCGACGCCGGTCCGGCGGAGGCGCTCCGGGGCGTGCGGCGGGCGATGGCCGAGCGGATGGCGCGGGCGCACGCCGAGGTCGTCCCGGCGAGCGTGACCGACGAGGCGGACGTGGACGCCTGGCCGGACGGCACCACCGTCCTGCTGCGTCTGATCCGCGCCGTCGTGGCGGGTTGCCGCGCCGCCCCGGCCCTCAATGCCTGGTTCGACGGCGAGCAGCTCACCCGCCGCGTGCTGGCCCGCATCGACCTCGGCGTGGCGGTCGACATCGCGGAGAGCGGCCTGTTCGTCCCCGTGATGCGCGATGTCGGCGGGCGCAGCCAGGACGACCTTGCGGCGGGGATCGCCCGGCTCAAGGAAGCCGTGCGGGCGCGCAGCATCCCGCCGGAGGCGCTCCGCGGACAGACCATCACGCTTTCGAACTTCGGCTCGGTCGGCGGCCGGCACGCGGCGCTGGTCGTGGTGCCGCCCCAGGTCGCGATCCTCGGCGCCGGTCGGGTCGCGCCGCGCGTCGTCGCGGTCGGCGCCGAGCCGCGCGTGCATCGCGTCCTTCCGTTGTCGCTCACCTTCGACCATCGCGCCGTGACGGGTGCCGAGGCGGCGCGCTTCCTGCGCGCGGTCCTCGCGGACCTCGAGGCGGCCGAGTAGGCCGGGCCGCGGCCGGCGCCGGAGCGCCGTCCACCGGCTCCTATAATCCGCTCATGGTGTGTCGTGACGACGCGGACGGGAGACCGGCTGCGTCACGCTGTTCTTCTCCAGCGGGTGCAAGTCCCGCCTCGGTAAGCGCCGGAGCGCCGAGTAGCGGACCCCCAGGCACGACCGGAGACGGCCGTGGCCCGAGCGGGGTGTCAAGAGCCTCTTCGGAGGGAGCAAGTCCGCGGGCCGCAACATGAAGTGAAGCCTGCAGCCTCGACAGATTCACAACCCGAGAGCCGAGCCGCTCATGTCACGGTGAAGGCCACGTCTCCCGCGCCCCGGTCCGGCGGCGTACGTGCGGGAGGTCTCGGCGGGGTAGGGGGCGCAGCACGCGGACACGGAGAGGGACGGAACACGAGAGGCCCGTCTGCGCGGCCCGGGTCGGGGCAACGCGGCTCGCATAAGCCGAAGGTGAAAGCGGGCGCGGCGCAGCGGGATTCCGAGGGGGCCATAGTACTGCGGAGGGCCGTGCAGCAGAACGCGGCCGGAGGGAAGGGCCCCTGCGGTGGGCACGGCGCGGGTGCAAGGACGCGCGAGGGCATGGCCGGCGAGACCGGACCCAACTCCCCCGGGGGGCGTATGTCTCTCGACAAAGTGCGCCAATTGCAGCGACGCCTGTGGGCCGCGGCCAAGCGGTCCCCGAAACGGCGCTTCCACGCCCTGATGGACCGGATCTGGAGGGATGACGTCCTCCGGGAGGCGTGGCGGCGCGTCAAGCGGAATCGTGGCTCGGCCGGCGTCGACAGGGAGACGCTGGCTGAGATTGAGCAGCGTGGTGTCGATGAGTTCCTCGCGGAACTCGGCACGGCGTTGCGGGTGGGGACGTATCGGCCGCGGCTGGTCCTGCGGCGCTACATTCCCAAGGCTGATGGCCGACGGCGACCGCTCGGGATACCGACGGTTCGCGACCGGGTGGCGCAGATGGCCGCGACTCTGGTGTTGGGCCCCATCTTCGAGGCGGATTTCCGCGATTCGTCGTATGGGTTTCGACCGAAGCGGAGCGCGACGCAGGCGCTGGAGGTCCTTCGCGTCCGCGGGGCGCGCGGGGGCAGCCACGTGCTGGATGCCGACATCTGCGACTACTTCAGCAGCATCGAGCACGAGAAGCTGCTGACGCTGGTGCGCCAGCGCGTCTCGGACCGGCGTGTCCTTCGGCTGCTGCGACTGTGGCTCGCGGCGGGGGTGATGGAGGACGGGCAGGTGCATCGAACCCTGGCGGGCACTCCGCAGGGGGGCGTCATCTCGCCGCTGTTGTCGAACATCTTCCTGCACGTGCTCGACCGGGTCTGGGAGGACCGGTGGGCGCACCTCGGTACGCTGGTGCGCTACGCGGACGACTTCGTGGTGATGTGCGACACGAAGTCGTCGGTCGAGGCGGCGCGAGAGCGCGTGGGTCTGGTGCTGGCCCGGCTCGGGCTGGAACTGCATCCGGAGAAGACGCGGGTGGTCGACCTGACGGACGGTCGTGAGGGCTTCGATTTCCTGGGGTGTCATCTGCACAAGCGCATGAGCGGACCCATCTGGGCTCGCAAGCGGCAACGGGTGTACTACCTGCACCGCTGGCCGTCTCGGCGTGCGATGAAGCAGGTGCGAGCCCGCGTGCGGGCGCTCACCCCTCGAGGCCGCTGCCACACGGACCTGCGTCTGGTCATCGCGGACGTGAACCGGGTCCTTCGCGGGTGGGGGCAGTATTTCCGAACCGGGAATGCGGCGCACCACTTCGTGCAGCTCGACCAGTACGTGGAACGGCGCCTGCGCGGCTTGCTCCTCAAGCGCGCGGGGTCGCGACTCGCGGCTGGTCGGGCGCTGGCCTGGCATCGTCCGTTCTTCGAAGCCTTGGGGCTTGCTCGCCTGCGCGGCACGATTCGGTATCCGGGGGTGGTGCATGCCGCGACCTGAAGCTCACCTGGTAAGCCGTGTGCGGGAAATCCGCACGCACGGTTTGAACGGGGGTCTTGCTTCCAGCCGGTCGCTTCCGCCGACCGGTGCCCAGTAGGATCTACCAATGCTCATGCTCCGGACCCGGTCGCGCGTCATTCCCCTGGCGGTGGCCATCTTGCTGCCGGGCGGGGTGGTCCCGTCCGCGCAATCCCCCGACCCGGAGACGGTCGCCGCCATCCGGGCGGAGGGGTTCGAGCGGTCGCAGGTGATGGATCTGGTCGGTTGGCTCAGCGACGTCTACGGCCCGCGCATCACCGGCACGCCCGCCATCGAGGAGGCTCGGGAGTGGGCGGCGGACCGGCTGCGCGCCTGGGGGGTTGAGAACGTCCGCGAGGAGCGCTTCGCGTTCGGCCGGGGCTGGTCGCTGGTCCGGTTCCACGCCCACATGGTGGAGCCGCAGGTGATGCCGATCATCGGCCACCCGCGCGCGTGGAGCCCCGGCACGCCCGGCACCGTCGAGGCCGACGTGGTGCGGGTGGACATCCGCCGGCGGGCCGATTTCGATCGCTACCGCGGCACGCTCCGCGGCAGGATCGTGCTGCCGCAGCCGGCGCGGGCGGTGCCGCTTCTCGAGGGCGACGTCGTGCTGCGCATGGACGAGGAGTTGCTGGCGGCTGCCGCCCGACCGGTTCGGAGTCCGCTGGCCCTCCCGGCGCGGCGGCGCACCGGCCGCCCGTCGCTCCGCGAGCGGACCGAGGCGTTCTACGTGGATGAGGGCGTGGTCGCCGTCCTCGAGCGGGGGAGCACGGCCGTGGTCGTCTCCGGGGCGCCGATCGGCAGCGATCTGGACTGGCCTACGCAACGGACCGACGGCGGCACGGTGTTCCCGGGCCTGGGAGGCTCGCGCGATCCGCGCGCGCCGCGCGTCGTGCCGTCGGCCACCATCGCCGTCGAGCACTACAACCGCATGGTGCGCATCCTGGAACGGGGCCTTCCCGTCCGCGCCGAGCTGCACATCGCGACGCGCTTCCACGACGAGGACGGGCGGCCGAACGGCTTCAACCTGCTGGGCGAGATTCCCGGCACGGACCGCGCGGACGAGGTGGTGCTGCTCGGCGCCCACCTCGACGGGACGCCGGGCGCGACCGGCGCCACCGACAACGCGGCCGGGGTGGCCGCGATGATGGAGGCGCTGCGCATCCTGCGGGCGGTGGGGGCTGCGCCTCGGCGCACCATCCGCATCGCGCTGTGGGGCGGGGAGGAGCAGGGGCTCCTCGGCTCGCGCGCCTACGTGCGCGCCCACTACGGCGACCGCGAGACCCGGCGCCGGCTGGCGCGCCACGAAGAGCTCTCGGCCTACTACAACCTCGACAACGGCGCCGGCCGCATCCGCGGCATCTGGCTGCAGGGGAACCGCCGCATCGAGCCGATCTTCGAGGCGTGGCTCGCGGAGCTCGCCGACCTCGGGGCAACGACGATCGGGCGCCGATCGACCCGGGGCACCGATCACGTCCCCTTCGACGAGATCGGCCTGCCGGCGTTCCAGTTCATGCAGGACCGCCTGGAGTACAACGCCCGCACCCACCACTCGAACATGGACTTCTACGACCGCGTCCCCGCCGCCGACGTCATGCAGATGGCGGTCGTCGCAGCCGTCTTCGCCTACAACACGGCGATGCTCGACGAGCGGCTGCCGCGCAAGCGGCGATAGGCCGGGGGATTCCGGCTCCGGGGACCGATCATCGCAGCGCCTGCCGGCGGGCCGGATCGGCTTGGCGTGCCGCGGGAGAGGGACTACGATGCAGGAATCTGGAGACCAAGAGGTATGCACATGAAGTCCCGCGCCGGCTTTCTCCGACATGCGGCGGTGGCCGCCGGCCTGCTCATTCCTGCGGGGGCGTTCGCCCAGGCCGGGAGCGAAGCGGACGGGCCGGCGCCCGCCACGCTCACCGTCTCGCCCGAGGAGATCACGGTGACGGCCGGCGAGTCCGCTCGCATCCGGGCCACCGTGCTCGACGGGGACGGCAACGAGATGGAGGCCGAGGTCCTCTATCTGCCGCTCTACGGGCAGTACTGGAACCTGGAGGAACGCACCTGGGGGTTCAACATCTTCACGGTGTCGCCCGACGGTCGCGTCTCGACCGTCCGCCCGGGCGAATACGCCGTGCTGGTGCGGGTGGTAGGCAGGGCGAGCGATGCGTCGGTGGGGGACTCGGACGCGGCCGGCTACCTGCAGCAGCGGGTGCCGCTCACCATCCTTCCGCGGCCGCCGGCGTCGATCGTGCTGAACGCGCCGGGGCCCTTCTATACAGGCACGGAGGTGACGCTCGAGGCCACCCCGCTCGATGACGACGGAGCGTTCGCGGACGACGTCGAGGTCGAGTGGCGCACGTCGGACGCCTCGATCGCGATGCCGATCGGGCAACCGCCGGCCAACCAGCGAACCACCCGCCGGGGCGTGCTGGCCCTCGGCGCGCCGGGCCGGGTCGCGATCACGGCGGAGGCCGGCGCGGTGACGTCCGAGATGACGCTCCGCGTGGAGCCGAACCCGGCCGCCCGCATCACGCTGACGCCCGACCGGAGCGGCGTCCGGACCGGGGACGTGACGCGCCTGACCGCCACGGTGAGCGACGCCGAAGGGCGGTCGCTCGACGACGTGCCGGTCGCCTTCAGCGTGTCGGCGATCACCGACGCGATGGCCAGCGGCGGCCCGTCGTCGGGCCTGATCACGCAGGACGGGCGCTTCGTCGCCGATCTGCCGGGTGCCTACACCATCGTGGCCCGCACGGGCGCGGTGACGGCCTCCACCCTGATCCGGGTGGTCGAGCGCGGGGCGCGGCGGCCCATCGAGCTGGTCGGTCACGGCCGCGTGCAGGACCGCGCCACCACCGATCTCTGGGTGTGGGAAGCACCCAACGGGCGCGACTACGCGATGACCGGGACGCACAGCGCCGGCGGCCACGCCTACGTCTGGGACGTGACCGACCCGGCGAACCTCGAGGTCGTCGACGTCGTGCGGGCGGACGCGCGCTCGGTGAACGACGTCAAGGTCTCCGAGGACGGGGCGACGGCGGTCATCTCCCGCGAGGGCGCCTCCAACCGCCGGAACGGGCTGGTCATCCTCGACGTGTCCGATCCGGCGATCGGCGTGCGGAAGCTCGCCGAGTACGACGACCGGCTCACGGGCGGCGTCCACAACACCTTCATTCACGACGGTCACGTGTATGCGCTCTCCGCCGCCCGGCGCTACGACATCATCAGCATCGAGGAGCCGGCCGCCCCGCGGCGGGTCGGGAGCTTCGCGCTCGACAACCCGGCGCGCTCGATCCACGACGTCGTGGTGCGGGACGGTATCGCCTATTCCGCAAACTGGACGGACGGGGTGGCGGTGGTCGACGTCGGCGGGGCCGGCAAGGGCGGGAGCCCGCAGGAACCGAGGCTCATCGGGCAGTTCCCGTTCCCGACCGGCTGGAACCACTCCGTCTACCCCTACCGGAGCGTGTCGACCGGCAAGTTCTACATCTTCGCCGGCGACGAAGCGGCGCGGAGCGGTCCCAACTACAGTCCGGAGGCGGCCATCGGGACCGGAACGCCCGGCTACGAGAACGAGCCGCATCGCTGGCGCGGCTGGGTCCACATCCTGGAGTGGGACGAGAACTTCGAGTCGCTGCCGCGGCTGGTCGCCCGCTACGAGGTTCCGGAGGCGGGCAGCCACAACATCTGGGTCGAGGACGACGTGATGTACGTGGCTTTCTACAACGGCGGTCTGCGGGTGGTGGACGTCTCGGGCGAGCTGCTCGGCAACCTCTACCGCCAGGGCCGGGAGATCGCGCGCTTCCTGCCGCTCGATCCGGAGGGTTTCGTGCCCAACGCGGCGCAGGTCTTCGGCGCGCAGCCGCACAAGGGGACGATCTTCTTCTCGGACATGAACTCCGGCCTGTGGGCCGTGCGCCTGGGAGAGCCTCCGGACGAGGAGACCACGGACCAGCCGTAGGAGCTTGCGCCGCGGAACGCCAACGGAGTGGCGCAGCCTGCTGGCGGCGTGTGGCCGCGGGCGGGCGGGCCGGAGCGGAGGTCCCACCGATTCTGAAGGCTCATCCTGTGGAGCTGGCGGCCCCGAGGCGCTTTCCTTCCTGAGCTCATGCGCCGCCCCTTCTTCTACGGCTGGATCGTGCTGGGGGCCGGCGCCGCCTGCTACGGATTCGGCATCTCGCCCGCGTACTACGGCTGGGGCGTCCTCGCTCCGGCCGTTGCCGGCGACCTGGGGCTGGACCGCGGCGCGGTTGGCGGGGTCTTCGGGCTCTTCAACGTCCTGAACCAGTGCGTCGGCTTCCTCGTCGGCATCGCCATCGCCCGGTTCGGGCTGCGGCCGGTCATGGCCGCGGGCTTCGTGCTGACTGCGCTCGGGATGCTCTACCTCGCCGGCGCGCAGTCCGTCCTCGACTGCTACGTCGGGTTCTCCCTGCTCGCCGGGCTCGGTGTCGGAGGCTCGACCCTGGTTCCGTGTCAGACGCTGGCCCAGAACTGGTTCCTGCGGCGGCGCGCGCTGGCGATTGGATTGACGTTCACGGCGGGTGCCATCGTCGGCGCCGGTGTGCCGCCGGTGGCGGTTGCCATCGGCGACTGGCGGGAGGTGTGGCGCGTCGCGGCGGGTGTCGCGACGGTGATGGCCCTGGTTGCCCTCCTCTTCGTGCGGGACACCCCGGAGCAGGTCGGGCAGGTTCGGGACGGGGCTGCGCCGGCGTGGCCGTCCACGGCAGCGGCGCTGCGCGCCGGCGCCGGCGACTGGGGCGCGGCCCACGCGGTACGGACGCCGCAGTTCGCGCTGCTGCTCGGATGCGGCCTCGCCTACGCGACGCCGTGGAGCGCCCTGGTGACGCATCTCCCGCTTCACCTCGGTGACGCCGGCTACGCCGCGGCGGCGGTCGCGGGGCTCGCCTCCGCGATGGTCCTGTGCAGCAGCGGCGGCCGACTGCTGGGCGCCGCCGGCGACTGGCTTCCGCCGCAGTACGTCCTGGCGGGGGCGCTCGCGGTCGAAGGCCTGGGGGCGGGGCTGGTGCTGGCCGCGGAGCAGCCCGCCGTCGCCGGGGCAGCGGTGACGCTGGTCGGGCTCGGCTTCGGCGTCGCGTACACGAGCGTCCCGGTCGTCTTCTCGCACTTCTTCGGCCGGCGGTCCTTCTCCGTCACGGCCGGGCTGCGGCTCACCGTGACCGGCGCCCTCGCCAGCCTCGCGCCGTGGCTGAGCGGCGAGGCGTTCGACGCCACCGGCTCCTACACGGCGCCGTTCCTCGGGCTGACGGCGGTCGGTCTGGCCGGTGCGGCGTGCGCGGCGGCGCTCCGCCATCCCGGCGCTCCGCCCGTGCCGGCGGCTTGAAATCCGACCGTGCCGCGCAGTACGGTGCGCGTGGGCGTTCGCCCCGCACCGTGGCGACCGCGCGCCGCGCAGCGGCGAGCGGATCGGCGACGAGCGGATCGGCGCGGCCCACCAAGGAGGTCCTCATGACTCGGGATGGCGTACTGCTGGTCACGCTGGTGGCTTTCACGCTCGCAGGGTGCGGTGGCGGCGGCGCGGGCGACGAGGCCCCGGCCGCGGGGGCGGCCGAGACGCAGGCGGCCGGCGACGGCGAGATCATGCCGCTCGACGACGTCAAGGCGTCGCAGAGCGGGTCGGTGTGGCAGGAGATCGCCAACACGTCGGTCACCGTGACCTACGACCGCCCGGTGGCGCGCGGCCGTGAGCTGTTCGGGGGCATCGTGCCGTTCGGGGAGATCTGGAACCCGGGCGCCAACGACGCCACCGCCATCGCGCTCAGCCGGGACGTGACCATCAACGGCAACGAGCTGCCGGCCGGCAAGTACAGCCTGTGGGCGATCCCGGACCCGAACCGCTGGACGATGATCCTCAGTCGCGAGGCCGACGTCTACCACACTCCCTATCCCGGCGAGGAGCACGACGCCCTGCGCTTCATGGTGTCGCCGCGCCTCGGCGAGCACATGGAGACGCTGGCGTTCTACTTCGCGGAGGTCGAGAAGAAGGATGCCGAGCTCCGCCTCCACTGGGGCGACACCTACATCCCGATGAGCATCACCGTGCCCTGAGCGGACGGGCGCGACGATGGCCACGGAGATCGGTCGCCGCGACTTCCTGCGCTACGGCGCGCTGGCCGCGGTCGGGCCCGGCGCGGTCGCACAGCCGGTGCGCCCGCCGACGGCGGCCGCCGTCGAGGAGGTCTCCGTCGACTCCCTGCGGCAGGCGGTGCGGGACGGCCGCGTGACCGCGCGCGCGCTCACCGATGCCTGCCTGGCCCGCATCGCCGCCCTCGACCGGCAGGGTCCGACCCTGCGCTCGGTGATCGAGGTGAACCCGGAGGCGCGCGCCCTGGCCGACGCGCTGGACCGCGCGCGCGCGAACGCCCTCGACGACGCGCGTGACGCCCCGAGCTCCGGCGGATCGCTGCACGGGATCCCCATCCTTCTCAAGGACAACATCGGCACCGCGGATCGGATGACGACCACGGCGGGGTCGCTCGCGCTCCGGGGGTCGATTCCCGCCGAGGACGCCTTCGTGGCCCGGCGCCTGCGCGAGGCGGGCGCCGTGCTCATCGGCAAGGCGAACCTGAGCGAATGGGCCAACTTCCGCTCGACCCGCTCGTCGAGCGGCTGGAGCGCGCGCGGCGGCCAGTGCCGCAATCCCTACGCCCTCGACCGGAACCCCTGCGGATCGAGCTCGGGGTCGGCGGTCGCGGTGGCTGCCAGCCTCGTTCCGGCGGCGATTGGCACGGAGACCGACGGGTCGATCGTCTGCCCGGGGTCGGCCAACGGCATCGTCGGCATCAAGCCGACGGTCGGCCTCGTCAGCCGCGCCGGCATCATCCCGATCGCGCACAGCCAGGACACCGCGGGACCGATGGCGCGCACCGTGCGCGACGCCGCGATCGTGCTGGGGGTGCTGGCCGGTCCCGACCCGCGGGATCCTGCCACCGCGGACGCCGAGACGCACGGGTTGCGCGACTACACGCCGTATCTCGACGCCGACGGACTGTCGGGGGCGCGCATCGGCATCGCGCGCGGCTTCGCCGGATTCCACGAGCAGGTCGACCTCCTGCTGGCGCGCGCGATCGACGCCATGCGAGCGCGCGGCGCCGAGATCGTCGATCCCGTTGCGCTGGCGCAGACCCGCGGCGCCCTGGCGAGGGCCGAGACCGAGGTGCTGTTGTACGAGTTCAAGGCCGACCTGAACGCCTACCTGGCCGCCCTAGGCGCCGACGCGCCTGTCGGCTCGCTGGCCGAGATCATCGAGTTCAACCGCCGGCACGCGCGGGAGGAGATGCCGTACTTTCGGCAGGAGCGGCTCGAGGCGGCGCAGGCGCGGGGGCCGCTCTCGGAGCCGGCCTACCTCGAGGCGCGGCGGGCGGCGCGGCGGTTGTCCCGCGAGGACGGAATCGACCGCGTGATGGATGCGCACCGCTTGGACGCCATCGTCGCCCCGACCGGCGGTCCGGCCTGGGTCACCGATCTGGTCAACGGCGACCACTTCGGAGGTTCGAGCTCGGCGTACGCGGCCGCCGCCGGCTACCCGAACATCACCGTCCCCGCGGGCCACGTATTCGGCCTGCCGGTCGGCGTCTCGTTCTTCGGCCGGGCGTGGAGCGAACCGACGCTGATCCGCATCGCCTACGCATTCGAGCAGGCGACGCGCCACCGGCGCCCCCCGCGTTACCTGGCGACCGCCGACCTGGGCGCGTGACGCGCGAAACGGTCACCGATGCCGACCGCGGCACATCGCTCGGGAGCGCTCGCCGGCGGGACGGGGAGGGTGGGCACGCCGGGGTTGCCGCCGGGGCGCGCGGTTCCTTCCGGGAGGCGCGGGTCCGCTCGACGATCGGGTATTCTCAGGGCTTCGTATCCCCTGTCGCCAGGAGTAGCCGTGACCCTCCGCCAGAGTCTGCTTCTCGCATGCGCCGCGGTGCTGGCGTGGCCGCCGGCCGCCGCGGCCCAGGACCACCCGGGCGCAGCCGCCTACCGGCAGGTTTGCCTGCTCTGCCACGGGACGGCGGGCAGGGGCGACATCGCGCCTCCGCTCGTGCCCCTCGGGTTCGACGCCGACTACGTCCTGGCGGTGGTGCGCGAGGGCTTCGGCCAGATGCCGCCCATCTCGACGCGTGAGCTGAGCGACGACGACGTCCGCCAGGCCGTCGGCTATCTCGCGTCTCTGGGGGCAGCGCCGTCCGCGCAGACCGCGGCGTCCGCCTACGACGGCCCGCGCACGCCGGAGGGACAGCCCGACCTGAACGGCATCTGGCAGGTGGTCAACGCCGCGGCCTGGGACATCCGGCCGCACAACGCGCAGGACGGCGTGCCGGCCGGGCTCGGCGTGGTCGAGGGCGGCGAGATTCCCTACCAGCCGTGGGCGGCCGAGCGGCAGGAAGCCAACTACGCCAACCGCTTGGAGGACGATCCGGTGCGGCAGTGCTTCCTTCCCGGGGTGCCGCGCATCACCTACATGCCGTTCCCGTTCCGCATCCTCCAGACGCCGGACCACGTGGTGATCACGTACGAGTTTGCGCACGCGACGCGCATCATCTATACGGACGGCAGCCCGCATCCGCTCCCCAACGACTTCTGGATGGGCGACTCGCGCGGCCACTGGGAGGGCGACATCCTGGTCGTCGACACCACCCACTTCAACGGGCGCACCTGGTTCGATGCCGCGGGCAACTTCCACAGCGACGCGCTGCACGTCGTGGAACGCTACACGCCGGTCACTCCGTATCATCTCGACTACCACGTGACGATAGAGGATCCGAACGTGTTCACGAGGCCGTGGACGATGCGGATGCCGATCTACCGCCGGGTGGAGGACGGGCTCCGACTACTCGACTACGACTGCGTCGACTTCATTCTGCAAACGCTGACCGCCCCGGAAGGAGAGGCACGATGACCCATCGTGGTGTCGGTCCCGTCCTCGTTGCTGCCATCGCGCTGCTCGGTGCGGCGGCGGCATTGCCGCCGGCCGCCCAGGCCCAGGAGGAAGCGAAGGGAGCCTTCGAGCCTCCGCGCACGCCGTGGGGCGACCCCGACTTTCGCGGATACTTCCTGCCCGGCCCCTACCAGCCGCTGGAGGCGCCGGCCGGCGATCCCTGGGTCCCGCCCGAAGGATCCAACCGCGGGCAGGGCGCGGCCTTCTCCCGCTTCTTCGAGCCCGACCCCGACGACACAGGCCCCGACTTTCTTTCTTCGCCGATGATCGTCGACCCGCCGGACGGCAAGGTGCCGCTGCAACCCTGGGCGGCGGAGCGGCGCGGCGAGGTCATGGCGCGGCAGGACGAGCTCGCTCTGCTCGACCCGCGCGTCAAGTGCCTGCCGTCCGCGCTGCCGCGCGCGCACCTGCCGGTCGGCTACAACACCTACCAGGTGCTCCAGGTCCCCGGCTACGTCGTCATGCTGTATGAATGGAACCACCTGTCGCGCTACATCTCGCTGAGTAACGATGAGCGGCCGCCGCTCCCGCCCGAGATCCGCCTCGGCATGGGCGATTCGCGGGGCCGCTGGGAAGGAGACACGCTCGTCGTCGAGACGAGCCACTTCACGGCCAACACCTGGCCGGTCGGCCACGGCGCACCGCCGGAGGGCGCCCCGGCCAGCGCCCTGACGACGGGGCACGGGGTGTTCCACAGCGGAGACCTTCGCGTCACGGAACGCTTCACGATGACCGATGCCGACACGATTCGCTACCGGGCGACGATCGAGGATCCGAACGTGTTCACGCAGCCGTGGACGATCGAGATCGACGCGCTCCGGCGCGCGCCCGAGGGGCACATGCTGTTCGAGTATGCCTGCCACGAGGGCAACGGCCGCAACCTCGAGCTGATGACGGGGTCCGACGTGAGCACGGCCCGGGTAGGTGTGCGCTAGGAGTCTGCGCCGTAGAACGGCGACGACTCCGGGAGGGTTGGTTGGGCACCGGGCGGAGCCGTCAGGCGACGCACGGTGGGCTAGCGCGCCCTCGCGGGCGCGTTGGGAGTCTGCGCTGGCACGAACCGCTCCATGGCACGTTTCTGCGGCGCAGACTCCTAACTGACGGCGACGACTCCGGCGGGCTTGCTGCCAGCGCGTGCGCAGGGGCTGGGTGAGAGACGAGTCGAGGGATTCCGATGGGACGAATGACTACACGCTCCGCGTTGTGGAGACTCGCGCCGGGACTCGCCGCCGCTTCGCTCGGCCTGCTGGCGGCTGCGGTTCCCGCCGGGGCGCACCACGCCTTCTCGGCCGAGTTCGACGCCGACCGGCCGTTGCGGCTGGAGGGGACGGTCTCGAAGACCGAGTGGATCAATCCGCACTCGTGGATCCACATCGACGTCGTCGGCGAGAACGGTCGGGTGGAGACCTGGGCCATAGAGTGTGGTGCGCCGAACGCGCTGATGCGCCGCGGCCTCAACAAGAACTCCGTCCCGGTCGGCACCGAGCTGGTCATCGAGGGCTTCGGGGCGAAGAACGGATCGAACACCGCCAACGCCCGAGACATAACCTTCCCCGACGGATCGACCTTCTTCGTCGGCTCGTCCGGTACCGGGGCGCCCTACGAGCGAAGGTAGCGCTCCCTGACGGGCGCGCGGCCGGCGTCAGGCCAGGGTGAACGTGACCAGCATGTTGCTGGCGACCGGCGCTTCGAGCTCCGGTGCATAGCTGGCCAACCGGTTGCCCACGCCGCCTACCGGGACCGTGACGTACTGCCGCCCGTCGACGGCATACGTCACCGGGTAGCCGGTGATCCCGCTGCCCGGAATCGTCTCCCACAGCACCTCGCCGGTTTCGGCGTCGAACGCCCGCAGACGGCGGTTGAGGTCCCCGAAGAAGACGAAGCTGCCCGCGGTGGCCAGTGTCGAGCGGGCGTTCGGGGCGCGCTGGCTGTCGCGCCAGACTTCCCGGCCGGTCGACATGTCGATGGCGCGCACCTCGGTCAGATCCCCATCCTCCTCCAGGCCGGGCTCCGGGATGGTGAACCGCGGGCTGGCGCCGGAAACCATGCGGTCGTTCGCCGCCTGGTCGAGGCAGGAGCGGTTGAAGGGGATGCAGAGCATCCCGGTCATGGGGCCGTACGACCAGGACCACCAGCCCTTGACGTTGTGGCCGCAGATGACGAAGCGCTGGCCGACCTCGCGCGCCACGAGGTGCATGCTGATGTGACGGCGCGGGTTTCGACGTCGACGTCGCTCATCACGAACCGCTCCTGCTGGTGTAGGGAAGCGGCGACGCCCATCTGGCCAGCACCGGCCGCGGTGGCGAAGGTGCCCACCAGAGCCCGACCAGACCGGCTATCGTTCCCGCGCCGACGACTCCGGAGCTTCGCTTGCGCAGGATTGGCCCTCTCTGTGTTCGTGCGTCGGGAAAGCATGTGCATGGCCCCGGCGCGGCGGCCCGCGCTCAGGGGTGCGGCGTCGGATCAGTCGTCGTCCGTGACGATTCCGCGGGTCAGACCGGCGGTGACGAGCAAGTCGCGACAGCGATCGGCGGCGGAGGCGGCAACGTAGAATACGGCGCCGTGATGGGGGCGAGACAGCAGGCCGGCGCGGAACAACTCAACGCTCACGACGTAGTCGGCGCCATTTTCCGTGAGCACGGTCTCCACACGTTGCGCTTCGGCCAACCGCGCCGCGATGTAGACACGCAGGGCATCATCGGCGAGGGCTTCGGCATGGACTCGAGCCACGGACCTGCGGTAGTGCAGTCTGCGGCGGCAGGATCCGGGCCCGCGTGGCCGAGTGCCCGGTCGTTGCCTCGCGCGTCGAGCACTGAAACCTGTCAGCCCTTGGCGGCCTTCTCTTCGCGCTTCCTCTGCCAGTAGGCAGTCATGCGCTTCGAGATCGCCTCCCGTTCCTCGGGCGTCTTCTCGCGGCGCTTGCGCTTGGCCGGGGCGCGGCTGGACGCCGCCTGTGCCGCCACCGGGGCCGGGGCGGGGGCCGGGGCCGGGGCCGGGGCCGGACTGGTCCTCCTCCGCCGGCGCGGCTTCGGAGCGGCCGCCGCCGCGCGCCCACGCCGCGGGCCGGCCTGCGGCGCACTCCCGGGGAACCCGCTCACGGCCTGCTGGAGGGCATCGATGTCCGCCCGCAGCTGATCGAGCAACCCGCCTATCTCAGCTTGCTTGCTGGCCATCGTTTCCGCGACGATCTCGCTGATCTTCTGGGATATGTCGTTCATACGGAGGAGCGTAGCGTCCGTAAGACGCAGTGTCAAACCTCCTTGCCCATAGCATACGCTCTCAATGACACGGAGCACACACAAGGCGGCGCTTCGTGAGGACTGGGTGAGACCATGCCAAAGATGGCAACCTGCGGTCACTTCTCGGGCGCGGGCCGTTTGTCGGCAGGCCTCGGGAACCCGGTCCGTGCCGCGCGCGTCCAAGGCGGGTGACGGAGGAAGTGCCGATGACCGAGAAGGCCGTCCGGAGCAGAAACAGGATCGTCTGGTTCATCGTCGCTGTTGCTCTCGCGGTTCCCGCTGCGCTCGCGACTGCCGCCGCGGTCGCCCTGGTCTGGGCGTCGTCCACCGTCGAGCGGCTCGGCGAGCCGACCCTTCAACCGATCGCGAAGACGGTCAGCCTCCCGAGCCGCGACCGGACGGGCGGTGCCGGCGACGCCGCCGGTCCGACGACGCACCTCGACATCGACCTCGAGGACGGCGTCTTCGAGGTGCGTTCCGGTCCGCCGGGGAGCGACGTTCGTGTGGAGGGAACCTACTCCGGCAAGTACTACGACCTCATCCACGATCACACGCCGTCCGGCAGTCCACCGGAGCGCACCGTCACCGTTCGTCTCGAGCGCGCGCGTTCCCTCCTCGTGCAGCTCATGGCGCACGCGATGGACCGGACTCCATCGACGCCGAACGAGCTGACCGTCCACATCCCGAGGGACACGCCCCTCTCCGTAGACCTGACCATCCGCGCGGGGGAGTCGCGGGTCGATCTCGGTGGACTGTCGCTGACCGCTCTGAGCGTGGACCTGTCCATGGGAGAGCATCGGCTCGACTTCAGCGAGCCGCTGGCCGTCGCTCCGCGCCGGGTGCGGCTGGATGGCGGGATGGGGGAGATACGCTTCGAGCGTCTCGGCAACGCCCGCGCGGGTGAGCTCGAGGCATCCGGCCACATGGGCAGCGTGACGGTCGACCTCGGCGGATCGTGGCCGCCGGATACCGTTGCGAACGTCACCCTTCATAACCTGATGGGGGAGATGCGGCTCCGAGCGCCGGCCGGGTTGCGCCTCGTCGGTGACGCGGAGGGTTCGCCGGTCCCGGTCGCCGAAGGCTCCGCCTCCGGTCCCGGCGATGGGGAGTTCGGTGGGCCGGCGCTCCGCCTGCGCACATCCACCACGATGGGAGAGACGCTGCTCACCCGCTACTGAGCTGGCCCGGCGCCGGCGGGTGGCGCCCCGGTCAGACGTCGAAGCCCACCTCTCTCATCAGCGCCAGCGCGTTGCCCCTGGTTACGACACCCGGCCGCAGGGTGTAGTCGAAGCGCAGGCGCCCCGCGATCAGTCGATCGCGGAAGTGGACGTTGGCGGCGCGCCGGCCGAGAGGCTCGGCGATGCGCGTCAGCGCGAGATCGTGCGTGGTGACGACGCCGATCGCCCCGCGCTCGACCAACCCCGTGACGATGGCACGGGCGCCGACGAGCCGGTCGTGCGAGTTCGTGCCGTGCAGGCATTCGTCGATCAGGAACAGGACCGGGAGGGTGCTCCCGTCCCACAGCGCGCCGGCCGCCACGGTCGGCTCCGCGTGCGACGGGCGCACCGCGGACGACCGCTCCAGGATCGCGTGCAGCCGGGTGATCTCCGCGTGAAAGCGGGAGCTGCCCCCCTGGAGGGAGTCGAGGATCCGAATCGACGCGCCGACCGCCAATGGAGACATGCGTAGGCGACGCGCGCGTACGGGCGCTCCGGCCTGGGCCAGAGCCGCGGTGGCACCGATCGCGCGGAGCAGCGTGCTCTTGCCCGACATGTTCGAGCCGCTCAGCACCAGCACCTGCGGGCCGTCGCCCAACCGGACGTCGTTCGCCACGGCCTCCGCGGGAAGCAGCGGGTGGCCAAGGGCATCGGCCACGAAGCGCGCCGGGCCTTCGGCGAACTCGGGCCACACGTGTCCCGGGCACTCGAAGCGGTAGGCGGCCAACGACGCGAGCGCCTCCATCTCCCCGGCGGTGTCGAGCCAGGCGCCGAGGGCCGGGCCGCAGGTGAGCCGCCACCGTTCCACGGCGCGCGCCAGGTGCAGGTCCCAGAGGAGGAAGAAGCCGAAGAGGGAAGCGAAGGCGTTGCGGCGCGAGTCCACGTAGTCGATCAGACGGGTAAGGCGCTGCACCTGGCGCGACGGCGCCTCGCCGCCCGTCTCGAGCGCCGCGCGCAGCGCCACCAGGTGGCGCGCCCGAAAGCGCTCGGGCTCGAGCCTCGCCAGCAGCGCTCCGAGGAGCGTGACGTCGCGCGCCGCCGCGCCGACCCCGGCCAACACGCGCTTGCAGACCGGGGCCGCCCGGCGGGTGACGATGGCGATGGCAACGATCGCCCCGATGAAGTACCAGCCGAGCCCCGACTGCATGGTGGGTCCGAGCGCGAGGGACCGCCCCGCCGCGAGGGCGTAGGCGACGCCCGCCGCGAGGGCAAGCGCGCCGCCGCAGGAGGCGATCCACGCCAACCGCCATGGCGCCGCGGCCGGGAACGCGGGGGGCGCCGCCGCCCAGGTGCGCAGCGCCTCCGCGTCGACCGCGGCCCGGGTCTCGTCGCCGACGACGGCGAGATCCTCCCGGAGGTCCAGGTTGGAGGCGAGCTCGGCGACCGCCTCCTGTCGCCGGGCCACGACCTCCGGCGGCGCCGGGTGCAGCAACCAGGCCGCCAGCGTGGCCCGCCCGCGGTGCGTCCGCGCGACGGAGACGCGCTCGAACAGGGAGCCGGCACCGAAGACGTCGAGGTCCGCGGCATACAGGTGCGCCGGGTCTGCGAAGTCGGCCCCGGGGTCGCCGGTTCCCACCCAGGCGTCCCGGAGCCGAGTCTGGCCGCGATCGTAGAAGGCGATCGCGCGCGCGAGGCGGGAGCGCTCGTCCTCGATGCGGTCGAGCCGGACGCCGAGCCAGAACAGCACCGGCAGCGGGGACGCGATCCACCATGCCGAGTAGGCCGCGCCGCCGATCGCTCCCGCGGCGAGCGCGCCGGTGGCAGCGAGGCAGGCCAGGCGCCACAGCCCGACCGCGCGATGCCGGCGGTCGACGGCGGCGTGCTCCGCCTCGCGGGCGGCGCGGCGCTCGCCGTAGGTGCGTTGGGGATCGAGCGGGTCGCCGCTCACGACGCGCCGGCGTGCTCCACCCGGACCGTCACCACGTCCGTGTCGTGATACTGCTGGTGGCGCACGGACGAGGCGTAGTGCTGCAGCAGCCGCAGCGAAACCTCCTCCTCGACCGGGACGCCCGAGACGCGTTCGCCGAGCAGCGCGATCCGATCTTCGATGTTGGTCTCGTCGGTGGCCGCCACGAACTCGAGCTCGACCGCCGCGCCGACGCGGTGGGCCACGAGCAGCAGACGGCGCCCCTCGCTGGCCCGGCCCTCCTGCTCCTGGCGGATCAGCGTGAGCAGCGCCTCCTCGCCGACCGCGCGGAGCCGCTGGGTCATCACCTTGCCCAGGCCCCGGTCCGCCGCGAACTTCGACAGGAACTCGTCGATCTTCGGGTAGGCGGCGGCATTGAGCTCCGTGCGGGTACGCAGCCGCCGAGGCTGCGCAAGCTCCATGAACAGCATGATCAGGATCACGGTGAGACCGCCCGTAGTCATGCCGTTCTCGAGCAGGCCGGCCCAGAACTCGTTGAAATAGTCGGCGAAGATCAACTGGTTCTGGAACCCCACGCCCAGCCAGAACGCCACGCCCACCGCGACCCCCTTGCGGTAGTCGACGCCTTCCTGGATGACGACCCGCATGCCGAGCACGAAGAGGATGGCCAGAAGCACGACCAGGTAGGCGGCAACCACCGGGCCGGGGATGGCGAGGATGAGCGCCATGAACTTCGGCACGAAGGCCAGCGCGACGAACACGAGCCCGATGTAGATGCCGACCGTGCGCGCCGCCACCCCCGTGATCTCCGTGATCGATACGCTCGACGAGTAGGTCGTATTCGGCACCGTGGCGGCGAGCCCCGAGAGAAGATTGCCGAGTCCATCGGCGGCGACGGCTCCCTGGACGGCACGGAAGTCCGTTGCCCGCGGCTGGCGCCACGACACGCGCTGGATGGCGACGCTGTCGCCGAGCGTCTCGATGGCGCCGATCAGCGTGACGAACACGAACGCCGGCAGCAGGGACCAGAACGCCGTGCCGAAGCTGAGGTCGAACCCCGGCCACCCGCCCGCCGGCAGGCCGATCCAGGCGGCGTCGAGGACCCTCTGCGTGTCGTAGAGGCCGAACGCGCCGGAAACGAGGCAGCCCGCCACGGTGCCGATCGCAAGGGCCCAGAGGCGCCAGACCCCGGACGCCAGCACCGTGACCACGATGATCACGGCGAGGGTGGCGGCGGCACTCACGGGCGCTGCCGCCCGCGCCGCGTCCGCCGGGACGTCGGTCAGCATGTCGAACATGATCGGCACCACCGTGACCGGGATCAGCATGATCACGGTGCCCGATACGACCGGGGTGAAGATGCGGCGCAGCAGCGACAGCCGCGCCGACAGCAGAAACTGGAACAGGGCCGAGGCCGCGACCAGCGTCGCGAGCAGTGCCGGCCCGCCCCGGGCGAGCGCGGTGACGCAGACCGCGATGAAGGCGCCCGACGTGCCCATCAGCAGGATGTAGCCCGCCCCGATGCGCCAGACGCGGACAGCCTGCAGGATGGTAGTGAGGCCGCTGATGAAGAGCGCGGCGAAGGTGGCCCAGGCCAGGAAGGCGTCGCCGCCGCCGCCGGCCCGGACCACGATGGCCGGGGTGATGACGATGCCGGACACCGCGAGCAGGGCGTACTGCACGCCGAGCCCGAACGCCACGCTGTGCGGTGGCTTCTCGTCGGCCTCGTAGCGGATGTCGAGCGTTCGTGCCGCGGTCGATTGCGCTGCCATGTCCTGTCGGTTTCCGCCCGGTTCGCGGGCGATTCTATCGCGTCCGGGGTCCGACCCGGGCTCTTCTCCCCGCGTTATGCTAGAAAGTCCCGCGTCCGATCCGGCGCCTTGCTGCGCGCGCCGGCCGTCGGTCCGGAGTCGCTCTCCAACGACGAACCGCACATGACCGCCACTTCCGCGCCCGGCTCCGTCCGTCCCCCGTCCCCGGCCTGGCAGACGCCGGCTGTCGTCCTGGCGGCGGCATGCCTGCTCGCGATGGTGGGGTTCGGCGCGCGCTCGATCTTCGGGCTCTTCCTGGAGCCGATGACGGGCGCGAAGGGCTGGGGGCGCGAGACGTTCGCGCTGGCCCTGGCGATCCAGAACCTGCTGTGGGGCGTCGCGTTGCCGTTCGCCGGGGCGCTGAGCGACCGCTTCGGGCCGCCGCGCGTGCTGGCGGCGGGAGCCGTCCTCTACGCGGGCGGCATCTGGGGCATGGCGTACGCCGACAGCGCTGCCGCGCTGCAGATGACGGCCGGGGTGCTGGTGGGCGTAGGGGTGGCGTTCACGGCCTTCACCATCGCGCTCGCCGCGATGGTGAAGCTGGTGGGCCCGGAGCGGCGGTCGCTGGCCCTCGGCCTCGGTACGGCGGCCGGCTCGTTCGGTCAGGTCGTCTTCTCGCCGCTCGGGCAGGCGTTCATCGCCGGCTACGGCTGGCAGCCGGCCCTGCTGGCCCTCGGGGCGTCGACCCTGGCGATAGCGCCGCTGGCGTTCCTGCTGCCGTCCTCGCCGGCCGTGCGGGGTGAGCAGGGCGGCGGACAGACGCTGGCCGCCGCCCTGCGCGAGGCGGCGGGGCACGGCGGGTACATCCTGCTGGCCGTGGGTTTCTTCGTCTGCGGGTTCCACGTCGCGTTCATCACCGTGCACTTCCCGGCCTACGTGCGCGACCTCGGACTGCCTGCCTCGGTGGGGGCGGGCGCCATCGCCGTGATCGGGTTCTTCAACATCCTCGGGTCGTTCGCCTCCGGAGCGGCCGGGCAGCGCTGGAGCAAGAAGTCGGGGCTGAGCGCCATCTACGCCTCCCGGGCGGCGGCGATCGCACTGCTGATGCTGGCGCCCAAGACCCCGGCGGTCATCTACCTCTTCGCGGCGGTCATGGGTCTGCTGTGGCTCTCGACGGTGCCGCTGACCACCGGAATCGTGGGGCAGGTCTTCGGAGTCCGGTACCTCGCCACGCTGTTCGGTGTCGTCTTCCTGAGCCACCAGCTCGGCAGCTTCCTCGGCGTGTGGCTCGGAGGCCGGCTCCACGACGCCACCGGGTCCTACGACGGAATCTGGTGGGCGGGCGTCGCCCTCGGACTCCTGGCTGCGCTGATCCATCTGCCGATCGACGAACGCCCGCTCGTCCGGGAGGCATCACCCGTGCCGGCCGGCGCGCGCAGCGGCCCGTAGGGAGCCCGCGTGGAGGTCTGGCCCGGCCGGCCCTACCCCCTCGGGGCGACCTGGGACGGGCGGGGCGTCAACTTCTCTCTGTTCTCGGAGCACGCGGCCCACGTCGAGCTCTGCTTCTTCGACGGGCCGGACGCGCGGTGCGAGTCCGCCCGCGTCGTGCTTCCGGAGCGGACGGACTTCGCGTGGCACGGTTACCTGCCCGGGGTGCGTCCCGGGCAGGTGTACGGCTACCGGGTCGGCGGGCCGTACGACCCTCGCTCCGGGCACCGCTTCAATCCGGCGAAGGTCGTGCTCGACCCCTACGCCAGGCAGATCGCCCGCCCGCTGCGCTGGGACGACGCGGTCCTCGGCTTCCCGGCCGGCGGCGCCGCGGGCGATCTGGAGGCGGACCCGCGCGACAGTGCGCCGTTCGCGCCGCTGGGGGCGGTGCCGGACCCCGCGTTCGCGTGGGGAGCCGACCGCCCGCCGCGGACCCCGTGGCACGAGACCGTGATCTACGAGGTGCACGTCAAGGGCTTCACAGCGCGCCACCCCGAGGTTCCCGAGCCCGTCCGAGGCACCTACCTGGGCCTCGCCTCCGACGCCGCGATCCGTCACCTCACGGGGCTGGGAGTGACGGCGGTCGAGCTGTTGCCGGTCCACCAGGGTGCGAGCGAGCGGCGGCTGGCCGACCGGGGCCAGACCAACTACTGGGGCTACAGCACGCTGGCGTACCTGGCGCCCGACGTGCGGTTTGCGACGTCGCCCGACCGCTCCGTCGCGGAGTTCAAGACCATGGTCCGGCGGCTGCACGAGGCGGGGCTGGAAGTGATTCTCGACGTCGTCTACAACCACACCGCCGAGGGCGGGAGGTCGGGGCCCACCCTTTCGCTGCGCGGCATCGACAACCGCTCCTACTACCGCCTTGCGCCCGACGATCCCGGCGCGTACGTCGATTTCACCGGGTGCGGCAACACCCTCGACGTCAGCCACCCCCGCGTCCTGCAACTGATCATGGACAGCCTGCGGCACTGGACGCTGGAGATGCACGTCGACGGATTCCGCTTCGACCTCGCGAGCGCGCTGGCCCGCGAGCGGCAGGAGGTCGACCCGTCCAGCGCCTTCTTCGACATCCTCCGCCAGGACCCCGTGCTCTCGCAGGTCAAGCTGATCGCCGAGCCCTGGGACCTCGGCCCCGGCGGCTACCAGGTCGGGAGCTTCCCGGCGCCCTGGACGGAGTGGAACGGCCCGTTCCGCGACACGGTGCGCCGCTTCTGGCGGGGCGACGCCGGGCAGGTGCCGGAGCTCGCCACCCGTCTGGCCGGCAGCAGCGACCTCTATGCGAGGAGCGGGCGGCGGCCGACGGCAAGCATCAACTTCGTGACCGCGCACGACGGCTTCACGCTCGCCGACCTCGTCAGCTACGAAGCCCGGCACAACGAGGCGAACGGAGAGGCGAACCGTGACGGGGCCGCCGACGAACTGAGCTGGAACTGCGGTGTCGAGGGCCCGACGTCCGACCCGGCCGTCCGGACCCTGCGCGAGCGGCAGAAGCGGAATCTCATCGCGACGCTGCTCCTGTCGCAGGGGGTGCCGATGATCTGCGGCGGCGACGAGATGGGCCGCACGCAGGGGGGCAACAACAACCCCTACTGCCAGGACAACGAGACGAGCTGGTTCGACTGGGACCTGAGCGCGGCGGACCGCGAGATGCTGGCGTTCGTGCAGCGGCTGGTCCGCTTCCGCCTGCGCCATCCCGTGCTGCGCCGGCGCCGCTTCCTCCAGGGGCGGCGGGCGGGCGGCGAGGCGCAGGACGTGAGCTGGTTCGATCCGCGGGGCCGAGAGATGACCGCCGCTGCGTGGCGGAGCCGGGAGGCCCGCTGCCTGGGCGTGCGGCTCGCCGGCGACGCGATGGACGAGACGAACGAGCGCGGGGGACGCATCGTGGACGACGCGCTCCTGATCCTCCTGAACGCGCACGAACGCGCGGTGTCGTTCGCCCTCCCGCCCCCGGGCCGGCGCGGGTCGTGGATGCCGACGCTCGACACGACCGGGCCGCGGGCGCGGCCGGGCCTGGTCCACGGCGGCGACGCATACTCGCTCGGCCCGCGATCGCTCGCCGTGCTGCGCTCGCCTCGGGGCCGGACCACGCGGACGGGCGGCGAGCCGGCGCAGCAGACGCCGCGTGCGGAGTCCGGCCGGTCGGACGCCGCGCCGGCTCCCTGAGCGTGCCGAGTGCGACGCATGGCGGAACGGAATCCGTCCCGGCCCACGCTCGCGCGGCTGGCCCGGCTCTACGGCCTCCAGACGTCGTACGCCGACGGCCGCGGGGTCCGTCGCCACGCCTCGCCGCAGTCGGTCCGCGCGCTGCTGGAAGCCCTCGGCGCGCCGCTCGCGACGACGCGCCCCCGCGACATCGCCGCCGTGTCGGACGCACGCCGGCGCGCCGCCTGGGCGCGGCCGGTCGAGCCCGTGCTCGTCGCCTGGCGCGGTCGCCGGGTCGAGTTCCTCGTCCGCGGGATCGAGACGAGCGGCCCCGTGCCGGCGCGGTGTCGACTCCGGCTCGCCGACGGACGGACGCGAACGTGGACGGTGCGGGCCGACGAGCCGGCGGTCGCGGCGGCCACGGTGGATGGTGTCGCGTACCGTGCGCGCCGGGCCCGGCTCCCGGCGCGCCTCCCCGACGGCTACCACGACCTCGACGTCGAGATCGGCAGGCGGTCCTGCCGCAGCCTGGTCGTCGTGGCGCCGCCGCGGGCGTACGACGACGGCGGGCGGACGTGGGGGGTCTTCCTCCCGCTCCACACGCTGCAGTCGGCCGGGAGCTGGGGGGTCGGCGACTTCACCGATCTGGAGGCTCTCGCCGCGTGGGTCGCCTCGGAGGGCGGGACGTCGGTGGCCCTGCTGCCGCTGCTGGCCGCCTTCCTCGGCGAGCGGCCCTTCGAGCCGAGTCCCTACCTGCCGGTGAGCCGCCTGTTCTGGAACGAGCTGTACGTCGATCCGCGCCGGCTGCCGGAGTTCGCGCACTCGGAGCCCGCGCGGCGCCTCGTCGCTTCCGCGGAGTTCCGGGGCCGCGTCGAAGGCCTGCGGGCCGCGCGTCTCGTCGACTACCGCGGGGCCATGGCCCTGCGGCGCCGCGTCCTCGAGCTGCTCGCCCGTGCTCTCGACGACCGGGCCGACCGACGCCGCGCGGCCTTCGAGGACTGGATCGAGCGCTGCCCGCCGGCGCGCGACTACGCCGCGTTCCGCGCGACCCGCGAACTGCTGGCGCGGTCGCGCGCGGCCGTCCCGCCGCCGATGCCGCCGGCGCCGCCGCGGCGGGGGCCGCTGCCCGCGCCGCCGGGAGAGCGCCACGCGGTCCGCTACCACCTCTACGCGCAGTGGGCGGCCGCCGAGCAGATCGGGCAGCTCGCGCGCACCGCGGCCGCCCGCGGCGGCGGGCTCCATCTCGACATTCCCGTCGGCGTGCATCCCGACGGATTCGACGTCTGGCGCCACCCGACGTTGTTCGCCCGCGGCGCGGCGCTCGGCGCGCCGCCCGACCCGCTGTTCGCCGAAGGCCAGGACTGGAGCGCACCGCCGCCGCACCCGGAGATGGTGCGCGAGGATGCCTACGCCTACTTCCGCGCCAGCCTCGCTCACCAGATGGGGCCGGCGACCGCCGTGCGCCTCGATCACGTCATGGGGCTCCACCGCCTGTTCTGGATCCCCCGCGGGGGAGAGCCCGCCGACGGCGCCTACGTTCGCTACCGCTCCGAGGAGCTCTACGCCATCGTCTGCCTGGAATCGCACCGCCACCGGACGCGCGTGGTCGGCGAGAACCTCGGCACCGTGCCGCGCTACGTCGATGCGGCGCTGTCCCGGTACGGCCTCGCGAGGATGCACGTCGCACAGTTCGCCGTGGATCCCGGCGCCGCCGAACCGCTGGGACGCGTTCCCCGGCGCGCCTTCGCCTGCGTGAACACGCACGACACGCCGACGTTCGCGGGCTTCCTCGACGGGCGAGACATCGACGCCCGCGTCGCGGGCGGCCGTCTCGATGCGGACGGAGCCGAGCGCGAGCGCCGCCGGCGGCGGGCCGAGGCGGCGGCCCTGCGCGCGGCGGCGGGGGAGGGCGCCGGGGCGGGTGGACAGGAGCATGCGCGGGCGGCCGCGGACCTCCGCACCCTGTGGGCGTGTCTCGACCGGCTTGCCCGCAGCGCCGCGAGCGTAGTGACCGTCAACCTGGAGGATCTGTGGCGGGAGCCGCGCCCGCAGAACGTGCCCGGCACGGGAGCGGAGAAGCCCAACTGGCGGCGCAGGGCGCGCTACGGCCTCGAGGTGCTGCGGGATCTGCCGGGCGTGACGGCCGCGCTCCGCGACCTTGCGCGGCGCCGCCCGCGAGGATGATGCCGCACCGCCCACCCTCCGAGTCCGCGCCGTCACACGGCGGACTCCCGGCCCGCCGATCGTCGCCTGACGGCTCCGCGCGCTGCCCCGCAGGCCCACTGTCCCCAGGAGTCTGCGCCGCAGAACGTGCCATGGAGCGGTTCGTGCCGGCGCAGCCTCCCAACGCGCCCGTGAGGGCGCCGCTAGCCGCGCCCCATGTCGCTCGAGAGGCCACCGGCCGCCGGCAGGTAACAGTGCCGCACGTAGTCCATCACCATGCGGTCGGCGTTGAAGCGCCAGCCCAGCGTATGGATTGCCCGCTTCATGCGGGCCGCCCAGCCGCGCGGCACGCCGTCCGGGTCCCGATCGTAGTAGAGCGGGACCACCTCGTCGGCGAGCACGCGCAGCATCTCGTCCGCATCGCGCCCGTCCTGCGCCTCGGGGGACGTGTGGGCCTCGCCCGCACCGATGGCGAAGCCGTTCGTGCCGTCAAAGGCTTCCGCCCACCAGCCGTCGAGGACCGACAGGTTCAGCCCGCCGTTCAGCAGCACCTTCTGACCGCTCGTCCCCGATGCCTCCTGGGGCCTCCGGGGGTTGTTCAGCCAGACGTCGACCCCCTGGACGAGCTGGCGTCCGAGGCTGATGTCGTAGTCCTCGAGGAAGACGAGCTTCCCGAGGAAGCGGGCGTCCCGGCTCAGCTCGTGAATCCGCTGGAGCACGCCTTTCGCGGGCTCGTCGCGCGGGTGCGCCTTGCCTGCGATCACGAACTGGATCGGGCGCTGCGGGTCGTTGACGAGGCTCGCGAGCCGCTCCGGGTTCTGGAGGAACAGGGCGGCGCGCTTATAGGTGGCCACGCGGCGCGCGAATCCGATGGTCAGGGCGTCCTGGCTGAGCGCATGGGAGAGCTGCTCGAGCACGACCGCCGGCTCGCCCCGCCGCGCCGCTTCGCGCAGGACCCGTCGCCGGACCGAGTCCAGGAGGCGGATCTTGAGAGCGACGTGGGTCTCCCAGAGCGCCCCGTCGCTGACCCTCTCGATTCCCGCCGCGATGTCGGGCAGCCCGTCCTCGCGCGACGCGTCCTCGGAGCGGAGGTGCCGGTCGTGGAGCTGCTGCATCTGCGGCGCCAGCCAGCTCGGCACGTGAATGCCGTTGGTGATGTGGCCGATCGGCACGTCCTCCTCCGGGCGGCCGCTCCACAGGCCGTGCCACATGTGGCGGGTGACGTCCCCATGCACGGACGAGACCGCGTTGGCGCGGCGGGAGGCGCGCAACCCCAGCACCGTCATGCAGAAGGGCTCGCCCGCGTCGTCCGGATTCACGCGCCCGAGACCCATGAGACGCTCGTGCGGGATGCCCAGGGCATCGCGGAGCGGCCCGAGATGCTCGTCGAGCAGGTCGGCCGGGAAGGCGTCGTGGCCAGCGGGCACGGGCGTGTGGGTCGTGAAGACCGTTCGCCGGGCCACCCGCCGGACGGCGGTCTCGAAGTCGACGCCCTCCCGCTCGATGCAGCGCCGCATCGCTTCCAGCACCGCGAAGGCGCTGTGCCCCTCGTTGAGGTGGAAGACGCCCGGCACGAGCCCCAGCGCGTGGAGCGCCTTCAGCCCGCCGATTCCGAGCAGCAGCTCCTGGCGAATGCGCACTCGAACGTCGCCGCCGTAGAGGCGCGCCGTCAGCGCCCGGTCCTCGGGCGTGTTGCCGTCGACGTCGGAGTCGAGCAGCAGGAGCGTCCGCCGTCCGATCGCGGCCTGCCACACGCGCGCGCGCAGGCAGCCGTCGCGCGTCGCGATCTCCGGCACGATCGGCTCGCCGTCCGCCCCCACGGCCGGTTCCAGCGGCAGTCTCGCGAGGTCGACCTCCGCGTAGTCCTCCTGCTGCCAGCCGCCGGCGTCGAGCCGTTGCCGGAAGTAGCCCTGGCCGTAGAACAGGCCGACGCCGACGAGCGGCACGCCCAGGTCGGAGGCGCTCTTGATGTGGTCCCCGGCCAGCACGCCGAGCCCTCCGGAGTAGATCGGCAGCGATTCGTGGATGCCGAACTCGGCCGAGAAGTAGGCCACCGGCTGGCGGCGGAGGATGCCGGCGTGCGTGTCGCCCCACGTCGCGGATCGCTCGCGGTACTCCTGGAGCCGCCGGAACGTGTGGTTGATCCGGTGCCCCAGCGCGAGATCGCCGATGCGCTCGTCGAGCGCGTCGAGCGACATCTCCGACAGCAGCGCCACCGGGTTCCGGCCCAGTTCCTCCCAGCGCGTCGGGTCGAGGTCCTGGAACAGGCTCATCGCGCTCGCGTCCCAGCTCCACCACATGTTCCGGGCCAGCGCCCAGAGCCGGTGCTGGAGCGGTCCAATCGACTGATCCCGCTCCCGCACCTGGGCGACGATCGGGCTGATCTCTCCCGCCGCCAGCAGCAGCGACGCGATCTCGTCGTCGGAGAAGCTCCGCTCCTCGATCGTCTGCACGATGAGCACGCCCTGGAGCAGCTCGCGGTCGATGAGCGGGACGCCCAGGAAGGCGTAGTAGGGATCCTCGCCGGCCTCCGCGAAGTGCTTAAAGCGGGGATGCCGCTTGACGTTGGGCACCTCGATGGGCCGCAGCTGCTCCGCGACGAGGCCCGCGAGGCCCTCGTGCAGCTCCATGCGGACCTTGCCGACGCTCTCCGGACGCAGGCCGACGGTGGCCGCGAGCACGAGGTGGCTCCGGTCGGCTTCGAGGAGGTAGATGGAGCAGACGTCGACGCCCATCCGGGCCTGGAGCTGCCGGACGCCGGCGGTCAGGGTCTCGGTGGAGTCGGCGTGTCGGGTGGTCAGGTGCATACCTCGCGCGTACGAGGATCCTCAACACGAGCCCGCCCCGTCAACCTGCGAGCCGGTCTCGCCGGCCCGGCGGACGGCATCGCGGTGCGGACTTTCCCGGCGCGCGGGTCGGCTCAGGCCGCTTCCGGTGCCGCCCCGGCGGTGGCCGCGCCGGGGCGGCAGACGCTGCGCACGGGCTTCGGTGCGGGCTGCGGCTCCAGGAGGCGCAGGCTGAAGGCAGGCTGCCTGCCGATCGCCAGCAGCGACTCGACGATGCGGGCGGGCTGCCCCCAGTCGCTCCACATGAGGCTCTCGAGGGGCAGCATCGCGATGCGATCGTGGGCTCTCTCGAGCAGCCCCGACGAGAAGTTGACCCGCGGCATCGTCTCGTAGACCTCTTCGAGGACCGCGGCTTCGCGTGTCCCCCCGAGGGCCTCCCGCAGCACCGTGAAGAAGGGCGCCAGCGTGGGGAGCCGCTCGCACGAGAGGTCCCACAGGGTGCGGGCGCGGGCCACGAGGACCAGCGTGTTCCACACGCCGCCGCGATGGTGCAGGCGAACCGCTTCGGCCGCCGGCGGCTTCTCCACGAACGACTCCACCGCGTACACCCGGTGCGTCGGCCGGCGCTCGAGCTCCCCGGACGGAACGATCCAGCCGTAGTCGTCCTCGACGTTGGCAGGGGGCGCGCCCAGAAGGAGCACCCGGTCGTCGAGCCGTTCGGCGGCCCGCACCGCCACCTGCACCTGCGCCACGAACCGCGGCTCCGGATACACGAAGTGGTCCGACGGCAGGATGACCACCGTGGCGTCCGGATCGCGGTGCAGGGCATGGGCGAGCCCGAGGAGCACGCCCGGCGCCGTATCGAGATTGGCCGGCTGCTCGATGAAGGTTCCGTCCGACGCGCGGGGCGCGCGCTCGCGGCGCACCGCGCGGTGGGCGCGCCCGACCACCGTGAGTATCCGACTCGGGTCGCACAGGGCGGCGGCCCGGTCGAGGGTGTGATCGAGCATCGACCGAGTGCCGGAGAACGCGCAGTACTGCTTGGGAACGTGGCGGCCGAGCCACCGCTCGGTGAGCGGGCGAAGCCGCATGCCGTCGCCGCCCGCGAGCACGATCGCCAGCGGTTGCTGCCTTGGAGTCATCATTGCCTCGTTCCGGACAATCGTGTGCCGGGTACCAGGACCCTCCACATCGTTGTCGTATGCCGGCGCCACACTCCCCTCATCGGGATGCGAAGCCGTTCCGCAACTCGCGTTCCGCTTCCAGCCAGTCGTCGAGCGGGCCGCCCGAGCGGTTCGGATCGAGCGAGAGGAAGTAGGCCCGCTCGGCAATCTGGGTCTCGGTCGGCTCGACGGCCGGTGCGGCCGCGACCGGCGCAGGCGCCGCGGAGGGCTTCCGCGTCGCGGTCGCGGTGCGCCGGGGCGGCTTGCTGCGCGGCTCGGTCTCGCGCGCACGCTTGGCCGCGGTTCGAGGTTGTGTCGCTCGCTTCGCCGTACGCGTCTCCTTCATGGTTCCTCCAACGCGTCCCTGACCGAAGGTCCGCAGCCAACCCTGGGAGTCTGCGCTGCAGAACGTGCGATTGCGGCTACCTCGTGCCCGCGCAGACTCCCAACGCGCCCGCAAGGGCGCGCTAGCCCACCATTCGTCGCCTGACGGCTCCGCCTGGTGCCCAACCAACCCTCCAGGAGTCCGCGCCGTTCTACGGCGCAGACTCCTAGCGCCGAGATGTGTTCGAGCGGTGTCGAGCCTGTTCCGTCGTAACTCGATGCCCTCGCCCGACAAGGACAAACTGCAAAGATCGCGCCGGGCACCGTTCCACGGACGGGTGCCGCTCCCGTGGCCGCAACACCCTCCCCATCAAGTAGTTGCCGGAGACGGTCGGCCTGCGGCCAGGCCGGCGCGCCGTGCCCGCGAGACTACGAAACCGTCAGCGGTTGGAGCTGACGCGACGTTCCTGTGGTTCGGGTGAGTCCGAGCCGAGGACGCTGCCGAAGAGACCGACGAGAAACCGGACGCTTGCGGGGACGGACGCAGGCGGGCCGCCTTCAGTCAGGGAGCAAGAATAGCACGCCGAGCGGGGGCAGGGTGAGGCGCAGCGAGTGGGGACGCCCGTGAGCCGGCACGTCATCGGCCGCGCGGCGTCCGAGGTTGCCGCTTCCGCCGCCGCCGTAGCACGTCGCGTCGCTGTTGAGGCGCTCGCGCCACGCGCCGCCGCGCGGGACGCCGATGCGGTAGTCGAACCGCGCCACGGGAGTGCAGTTGCAGGCCACGACCAGCGGCCGCCCGCGGCGGTCGCGCCGGAGGAAGCTCAGGACGCTGCTCGCCCGGTCGTCGCACGCGATCCACTCGAAGCCCGCGGGCTCGGAGTCCAGCTCGTACAGGGCCGGCTCGCTCCGGTAGCAGCGGTTGAGGTCGCGCACCCACCTCCGCAGCCCCCCCTTGAGCGGGTCGTCCAGCAGATGCCAGTCGAGGCTCTCGGCCGGCGTCCACTCGCGCGCCTGCCCGAACTCGTTGCCCATGAAGAGGAGCTGCTTGCCGGGGTGGCCGACCATGAATCCGAACAGCAGCCGCAGGCTGGCGTGCCGTTGCGCCTCGTCGCCCGGCATCCGCGCCAGCAGCGAGCCCTTGCCGTGGACCACCTCGTCGTGGGAAAGGGGCAGGACGTAGTTCTCGCTGAAGGCGTAGACGAGGCTGAACGTGAGCTCGTCCTGGTGGTGGCGGCGGTGGACCGGGTCGCGCGCGAAGTAGCGCAACGTGTCGTTCATCCAGCCGAGGTTCCACTTGAAGCCGAAGCCGAGCCCGCCGGCATCCACCGGGGCGGTAACGAGCGGCCACGCGGTCGATTCCTCGGCCACCATCATGATGCCGGGATGCGCCGCGGGGACCCGCTCGTTCAGGCGCCGCAGGAAATCGACCGCGTCGAGGTTCTCCCGGCCCCCGTCCCGGTTCGGCACCCACTCGCCGTCGGCCCGCCCGTAGTCCAGGTAGAGCATCGAGGCGACCGCATCTACGCGCAGCCCGTCGACGTGGTACGCGTCGCACCAGAAGAGCGCGCTGGCGATCAGAAAGTTGCGGACCTCGCGCCGGCCGTAGTTGAAGATCAGCGAACCCCAGTGCGGGTGGTCGCGCTGGCGCGGGTCGGCGTGCTCGTAGAGATGCGTGCCGTCGAAGCGCGCGAGCCCGTGTTCGTCCTTCGGGAAGTGGGCGGCCGACCAGTCGACGAGGACTCCGATTCCGCGCCGGTGGAGGGTGTCGACGAGCGCCATGAACTCCTGCGGCGTGCCGAAGCGGCTCGTCGGCGCGAAGTAGCCGAGCGTTCCGTAGCCCCAGGACTCGTCGAGCGGGTGCTCCGCGACCGGCAGCAGCTCGACGTGCGTGAAGCCCATCTCGGCCGCATAGTCGGCCAGCCGCGGGGCGAGGTCGGCGTAGGTGAGCCAGCCTCCGGACCCGGGCACCCGCATCCAGGAGCCGAGGTGCACCTCGTAGACCGAGATCGGCGCATCGTGCGCCTGTCGGGCGGCGCGCTCCGCCATCCAGCCCCGGTCGCCCCACGCGTAGCCGGACAGGTCCCAGACGCGCGAGGCGGTGCGCGGGCGCGGCTCGCTGGCGAACGCATGGGGGTCGGCCTTCTGCACGGCTTCGCCGCCCCGCGGCCGGACCTCGTACTTGTAGAGGGCGCCGTGGCCGGCGTCCGGGACGAAGGCCTCCCAGACTCCCGCTTCGGCGCGCAGGCGCATGGGGTGCGCCGCGCCGTCCCAGCCGTTGAAGTCGCCGACGACCGCGACGCGGCGCGCGTTCGGCGCCCAGACCGCGAAGTGCGTCCCCTCCGACCCGCGGTGCCGCGTGACGTGGGCGCCGAGCTTGTCGTAGCTGCGCTCGTGCGTCCCTTCCGCGAGGAGGTGCAGATCGAACTCGGTCAGGAAGGGGGAGCCGGAGCCGCCCGCCCGGGCACGTGACGACACGCCAGTAGGCACGCGGCCCGCCGTGCTACGCGGGCGCAGGCGGTTCCACCCGCACCGTCAGCACGTCGGTGTCCTCGGGATCGTAGCGCAGGTCCCGCACGCCGCCGGCGGACGTCGAGGTCATGGTGGCGGTGGCGCGCCCCTTCGGGCGCACCGATCCTATTACACGGCCGGCCGCTAGCGGTCTGCGCCGCAGACTCCTAGACTGCGCAGGACGGGAGGCGTCATGGCTCCGCGCGTCGCGATCGTCAGCTCCGAGGCGACGCCCTTCGCGAAGACCGGCGGTCTCGCCGACATGGTCGGCGCGCTGGCCGCGTCCCTTACGCGCCAGGGCGTCGACGCCAGCCTCGTCCTGCCCGCCTACCGCAGCGTCCTGCGCCGCCAGGACATCGTGCCGACCGGGATGAGCTTCGCGGTGCCGGTCGCGGACGGATTCGAGCGCGCGGACGTGCTCGAGTGGGCAGCCGGTGCCGGCACGCCGGCCTTCTTCGTGCGGGCGGATCGGTTCTTCGACCGCGAGGGTCTGTACGGGCCGCCGGGATCGGAGTACGCCGACAACGCCGACCGGTTCGCGTTCTTCGGGCGCGCGGTGCTGGAGCTGCTCGCGCGCAGGGGGCCGCCGGACGTGCTGCACGGCCACGACTGGCAGTCGGCCTTCGCCGTCGCCGTCCACAAGCTCCAGCGGGAGCGGCAACCGGGGCTCGGCACGGTGCGCTCGATGCTGACGGTGCACAATGTCGGCTACCAGGGGCTCTTCGACGCGGAGGCGTTCCCGCGGCTGCTCGTACATTCCGCTGCCTACTGGCCCCACTTCGAGTTCTACGGCCGGATCAGCTTCCTGAAGGCGGGCCTGACCCTGGCCGACCGGCTGACGACGGTCAGTCCCACCTACGCGCGCGAGGTTCTGACCGCCGAGCAGGGCCGCGGCCTCGACGGCGTCTTCCGGGAGCGGTCCGCCGACCTGACGGGGGTGCTGAACGGCGCGGACTACGAGGTGTGGGACCCGTCCGTCGACCCCTGCCTCGCCCGCCGCTACTCGGTGGATGACGTGACGGGCAAGCGGGACTGCAAGGTCGACCTCCGGCGACGCCTCGAGCTGCCGGACGCCGGCGGCCCCCTGCTCGGAATGGTCGCCCGCCTGGTCGACCAGAAGGGGGTCGACATCGTCGCGGGCGCCGCCGCCGCCCTGCTGGACCGCGAGCTGCAGCTCGTGATTCTCGGCACCGGCGACCCCCGCTACGAGGAACTCCTGCGCGAGATCGCCGGCCGCGCTCCGGCGAGGGTCGCGGTGCGCATAGGCTTCGACGACGAGCTGGCCCACGTCATCGAGGCAGGGAGCGACATCTTCCTCATGCCGTCCCGCTACGAGCCGAGCGGCCTGAATCAGCTCTACAGCCTGCGCTACGGCACCATCCCGATCGTGCGCGCCACCGGCGGCCTCCGGGACTCGGTAACGGCCTTCGATGCGGCGACGGGGGAGGGCACGGGCTTCGTGTTCGAGGACTACTCCTCCGAGGCGCTCGTGGAGGCTGTCGACGAGGCGCTCGACTGCTACCGCCGGCCCGAAGCGTGGGCCGCCCTGATGCGGAACGCGATGCGCCAGGACTTCTCCGTGGACCGCGCCGCCGCGCGCTACGCCGAGCTCTACGAGGAGCTCGCACCCTCCGGCCGGGCATGACCCGCCCCGGACCCGGCGCCCTGGCCGCTCCCCGGCCGGCGGCACCGCGAGTCTCCCCGCGCCCGGGCGGCGGCTACTCGAGCGATGCCAGGTACGCGGCGAACTGCTCGTTGTAGAGCGCGCCGGGACGGCGGGCGCGGATCTGCGCCACGACCTGCGGCCCGGGCAGGCCCAGCTTGTGGAGGATCAGTCCCGCCACGAGGGCCGAGCGGTTGAAGCCCATGCCGCAGTGCGACAGCACCCGGTGGCCCTGTCCGACGAGCAGGGCGCCGAGCGAGGCGACGGCGTCGGTCTTCGTCGGCTCGGGAAGCGCCTCGTCGAGGATCGGGTAGTAGATGTATAGGATCTCGTGCGGCTTGGTGGGGACGCCGACGTCGAGCCCGCCCTCGAGGTCGATGACGGTGTCGATGCGCCGCTCCGCCACCACCTTCCAGTCGTGGATGACGGGGGAGATGTAGAGCAGGCCTGCGTCGTCCACCTGCGCGATCTCCATCAGCCCCTGGGGGAGCTCGACCGCCGGCGCCTGCGAGGTCGTGTCCGCCATCCGAATCAGTCGCCGTACATCACGAACGCGAAGAGCCGCTCGCCCACCGCGACGAGGACGTGCTGCCGCCCGTCCACGAGGTAGGTCTGCGGCGCGTTCGAGATGTTCCCGATGCGTGTGTGCCACAGCAGGTCGCCGCTCGCCGCGTCGAACGCGACGAAGTTGCCGCTGCCGTCGCCGGTGAAGACCACGCCGCCCGCCGTGGTCAGGACGCCCGACCCGCCGCCGCCGCCCGGCGGCCAGGGGTGGCGCCAGACCGTCTTGCCGGTCCGGTAGTCGATGGCCGAGAAGGCGTTGCCGCCGGAGCCGACGACCACCCGGTCCTTGCCCCCCAGGCCCATCGAGCCGCGCGGGTCGGGGTCGGTCAGGTAGAGGAGGTTGAAGCCGTTGTTCTCCTGCGTGTAGAAGAGCCCGGTTTCCGGATTGAAGGCCGGCGGCTGCCAGTTCGTGACGCCCCCCTCCACCGGGGAGACGAGCGCGCCCGGGATGATCGCCTCCTTCCGCGGATCGGGGTTCGGCGAGCCGCTCTCCCGGACGTGGCTGGCCCAGTTCGCGGTGGCCCCGTAGCGGCTGGTCGCAATGTGCTCGCCGGTCACCCGGTCGACGGTGAAGAAGTAGCCGTTGCGCGCCGCCGTCGAGACCAGCCTCCGCGGCTCCCCGTCGATGACGCCGTCGATCAGGACGGGCGTCTGCGCCGAGTCCCAGTCGTGCGTGTCGTGCGGCGAGGTCTGGAAGTACCACGCCATCTCGCCGGTGTCGACGTCCACGGCGATGAGCGTGCAGGTGAACAGGTTGTCGCCCGGCCGGGCCACGCCGGTGTAGCCGGGCGTCGGGTTGCCCGTGCCGAAGATGTAGTAGTTCGTCTCCGGGTCGTAGACCCCCGGCACCCAGACCTGCCCGCCGCCGTGCGACGCCGCGTCGAGGTTCGGCCAGGTGTCGAGCCCCGGATCGCCCGGCTTCATCGGCACGGTGTAGAAGATCCACTGGCGCTCGCCCGTTTCGGGATCGAACGACTGCAGGAAGCCGGGCGCGTCGAGGTCGTTGCCGGTCCCGGCCAGCACGTGATCGCCGGCGACGATCGGCGCCATGGTCGAGAAGTACTGGTCCTCGAACGTGGCGATCTCGACGTGCCAGCGCTCCTCGCCGGTCCGCGCGTCGAGCGAGACCAGGTAGTTGTCGGGGGTCTCGAAGAACAGCGCGTTCCGCCAGAGCGCCACGCCGCGGTTGCCGATGTGGATGCTGCCGCGCGTCTTCCAGAAGTAGTGCCAGATCTCGCTCCCGTCGCGGGCGTCGAGGGCCCAGACGTGATCGGGGGCGGTGACGTAGAGCACGTCGTCCACCTGCAGGATGGCGCCCTTGATGCGCTGCCGTCCGATGACGAAGTCGCCGGTCCCCTCGCCGCCCGTGAACGTCGGCGCGCCGGGCCCGTCGAGCGGCGGCATGCCTGTGTCCAGCTCCCGCGTCCACGCCAGCGTCAGGTTCTGCACCGTCTCCGTCCTCACCTGCCGCAGGAGGCTGTAGCGCCGGCCGGTGTAGTCGCCCGAGTAGGTCGGCCACCATGCTTCGAGCGGCCGTGTCAGCGTCGCGGGGTCCAGGCCGTCCGGCGCCTGCGCGGCAAGCGGGGCGGGCGCGGCCGCCAGCGCCGCGGTCAGCGCCGCCGCGAGCGGCGCGGCGCGCACGCGAGAGCGAGGTGGGCGTCCCGGAGGAGTCATTGCAGGGTGACCAGGTACGCGGTGACGTTGTGGATGTCGGGGTCGGAGTACACGCGGAGCAGCTCGGTGTGGCGCGCCGTCGGATCGTCGATCTCCACCCGCGGCGTGCCGCCCCGGCGGCGGAACGATCGGCGCCGCCCGTCGTCCGTCGTCAGCGCCACGAGGAAGTCGTCGAGCCGTTCGAGGCGCCCCTCCGTGCGCGCGCCCGCCGCCTCCGTCACGGCGACGCGGACGGGGGGGCGCGGCGCACCGCGCTGCCGGCCCCGCACCCAGGTGTTCTGGAGGGTCTTCGGATCGGGGATCCGCGTCGCAATCCCGGCCAGGTCGCCGTCGGCGGCGTGGCACGACGCACAGGTCGCCTCGAAGTACGCGCGCCCTGCCTTCGCATCGCCCACCACGATGTCGAGCTCCAATTCCGGGCCCGGGGGCGGGCCGCCCTGCCGTGACGACGTGGCGAGGATGCTGTGGATGAACTCGGCGACCGCGCCCGCGTCGTCCTCGGCGAGCGACTGCGCCGGCATCGACGACACGCCGGGCGTCGACTGCCCGTCGCGGAGCACGGGCCAGATCAGCTCTCCCTGCCGGTCGCGCAGCACGAGCTGCGAGCGGAGCAGGTTGGGGCCCCCGAGGTCTCCGCCCCGGAGATCGATGCCGTGGCAGCCGCGGCAGTGGATGCCGTAGAGGGCCTGCCCGCGCGCGATCCGCGCGGGATCGCCGGGGGGACGCTGCTGCGCGTCGTACGGCGCCTGACGCCGCTCGCTCCGCGCCGCCTGCCCGGCCTCCCCGGGAGCGCCGCCGGCCAGCCTCGCCGCCGTCGAAGCGCTGCCGCCGCCGCCGACACCGGCCGCCGCCAGCAGGAGCACGGCTCCGAGCCCCGCCCCCGTCCGCACCGCCCGCTGCATCCCCGCGATTATGGCCCCGCGACGGCCGCTGTCAAGCGCTGCCCTGCAGCGCCGTCGAGGCTCCGGCGCCCGGCTGGGCCGGGCGAACGCCGCCGGCTTGACCGGATCCGGGCACGGTGGCACACTGCCTGCATGGGGGCGGTCACCGACTCGACGCGGAATGCCGTCTGGCAGGAAATGCTGGACGCGGCCCGCCTCGCACGGTACTACGATTCGATGTGCAGCAGACAGCAGCGCTGGAACCGGGGCGTTCGGCTCTTGCTCCTGGCTTCCGCAACTGCCGGCATCGCAGCGGGCATGAACGCCTTGCCAGAGTCGTTTCGAGTAGTTTCCGGAGCCGTCATCGGCATTCTGGTCGCATGGGATTTCCTCGCCGACCACGCGAACAAGGCGGCTGTGTTGGGGTCCATCAGGCGGGAGTGCAATGAGGCGGAGGTAGAGCTCGCGGCACTCTGGGGAGAGATGCAAGCCGATTCAGTCGACGACAGTGACGCGCGGCGAATGCTCGCGGATTTGGCTCGCCGCGTGACGCGCGCCACGGACCGCGCGGGAAGTGCACACATACCAACCAACGATCGACTGAACGTCAGATGCGAGGAGGCGGCATTCAAGGCTCTGGCTGACCGATATGCAGAAGGCTGAGCCTCAGCGGCCGAGGGGCGCCCAGCCAGATCCGGCTCCGTCCCGGCGGGTGCGGGCGGTGCCGGACGGCGGCAACCACCGGCAAGGGTCCGGCGCTCCACCGCGTCCGGGTCGCGCCACTCCGCCGCCGCCGCCCCCGAAGCCACCCAAGCCGCGAGACCGAAGCTGATCCTCCGCCCACGGTTCAGTCCCACTGCGTTGCGCAAGCCGCGCCCGTTCCGCCGGGGCCTGGGCGGGTAGAATCGACGCACTGTGGTGACTGTCGGCGCCGGCCGCCCGCGGCGGCGCCGGGGCAAGGAGGGGACGTGCCTCGAACGGTCGGTCGGATCCGGAGGTGGTGCCGGTCCGTTCGCGGCGGCCGGAGGCGGGCGGTGCGGCGTGCGGCCGTCGTCACCGCCGCCCTCGCACTGGCCGGGGCGCTGGCCGGCGTCACGGTCGTCTCGGCCCAGTCGCTGTTCCGCGGCCTCGGCAACTGGGGCCGGATCGCGCAGCCCTACGACGCCGAGGTCACGTTCGTGCGCCTGCGCTGGACCAAGGGGACGTTGGCCGCCCGCACGTACGGGCGCGGCTTCAACATGTGGCTGCACGAGTTCCCGCGGGCCGAGCAGTACCTCATGGGGCTGCTGCGCGACTTCACCACGGTCGACGCGAAGGTCGACGGCAGCCTGATCCTGACGCTCGACGATCCGGCCCTCTTCCAGCACCCGATCGCCCTGATGCAGGAGCCGGGCTTCTGGACCATGACGGACGAGGAGGCGGCGCGGCTGCGCGAGTACCTGCTGAAGGGCGGCTTCGTCATCTTCAACGACTTCGAGGGGCGGCAGTGGGAGAACTTCGAGGCCCAGATGCGCCGCGTGCTGCCCGACGGACGCTGGCTGCGGCTCGACCCGACGCACCCCATCTTCGACTCGTTCTTCCTCGTCGAGCAGATCGACCTCCCGAACCCCTACAACCACCATCTGGCCGGCCTGACGCCCGAGTTCTTCGGGCTCTTCGAGGACAACGATCCGACCGGCCGCCTGATGTCGATCGCCAACTACAACACCAACCTCGCCGAGTACTGGCAGTCCGGCGGGACCGGGTTCTTCCCGATCGAGCCGATGAACAACGGCTTCGAGCTCGGCATCAACTACTGGATGTACGGCCTGACGCACTGACCGGCCCGCGCCGCCGGACAGCCATGGAAGCGCGCGGACCGCTCGACGGCGTGCGGGTGATCGAGCTGGCCGGGCTGGGGCCGTGTCCGATGTGCGGCATGCTGCTCGCCGAGCTGGGCGCCGCCGTGTTGCGCATCGACCGCGTGACGCCATCGGGCCTCGGCTTCGACCTGGATGCCGAGGACGACCTGCTGCACCGCAGCCGGCCGGCGGTGGCGGTCGACCTCCGGCGGCCGGAGGGCGTCGAGCTCGTACTCGCGCTGGCCGGGCGGGCGGACGTGCTCATCGAAGGCTTCCGCCCGGGGGTGATGGAGCGCCTGGGTCTTGGACCGGACGCGTGCGCGCACCGCAACCCGCGCCTCGTCTTCGGCCGCATCACCGGCTGGGGCCAGACCGGCCCGCTCGCCGAGTCGGCGGGACACGACCTGGACTACATCGCCCTGACCGGCGCCCTGCACGCCATCGGCCGTGCGGGGCAGCCGCCGACGCCGCCGCTGAACCTCGTGGGGGACTTCGGCGGCGGCGCGCTGTACCTGGCCGTGGGCGTCCTGGCCGCGCTCGTCGAGGCGCGGCAGTCGGGCCGGGGGCAGGTGGTCGACGCCGCGATGGTCGACGGCGCCGCGTCGCTGCTGACCGCGGCCTACGCCCTGCGCGCGGCCGGGCTCGCGAACGACCGGCGCGGAACGAACGTCCTCGACGGCGGCGCCCACTACTACGACGTCTACGAGACTCGGGACGGCCGCTACCTCGCCGTCGCCGCCATCGAGCCGAAGTTCTACGCGGAGCTCCTGCGGCGGCTCGATCTCGACCCCGGCGCGCTGCCCCAGGCGCCGCGGGAGGGCTGGCCCGCGCGCAAGGCGGCGCTCGCCGCCGTGTTTCGCACCCGCACGCGCGACGAATGGATGGCCGTGTTCGAGGGCAGCGACGCGTGCGTGGCCCCCGTCCTCGACATGGACGAAGCGCCGCGCCATCCCCACAACCGGGCGCGCGACACGTTCGTGCGGCGCGCCGGCCGCTGGCAGCCGAACGCCGCTCCGCGGTTCAGCCGCACGCCGAGCCGAGTCCGCGGCGACCCCGCGCCGGCCGGTTCCGGCGCGCGCGAGGCGCTGCGGGCGTGGGGCGTCGGCGCCGGCGAGATCGACGCCCTGATCGCTGCCGAGGTGGTCGGGGCACGGAAGCCGCGCCCATCGGGCGGTTTCCCGATGCCCGCCGGGCAGGTGCGCAAGCGGAAGCCCGACACCGACGGCTGAGTCGCCGCCGCCGGAGGACCGTTCCCCCTCAGAAGCGGAAGAGGCGATTGAACTTGACGACGAAGGCCCGGTTCCGGAGGCCCGGGAAGCGGCGCGCCGTCGTGTCGCGGTCCTCGTTGTAGACGACGAACAGCTCGCTTCCCGGCTGGTATTCCCAGCGGAAGCGGACGTTGGCCGACACCCCGTCGAGGCTCGAGTTGTACTGCAGGAGGGCGCTCGTGAACATCAGCGGCGTCATCGTGTAGGTCACGCGGGTGCCGACGAGATTGGTGGTGAACGCTCCTTCCGCGAGGTCGATCCAGTTGATCGACCACATCGGCTCCACGGAGAGCTGATTGGTGACGCTGGCCCGGCCCCGGGTGATCGTCAGCCCTGTCTTGTGCCCGCTGTAGAACGTCCCGTGCTCGGCGAGGACGTTCGCCGACCAGGGCCGTTGCTGCCCGAAGTCGTAGCTGGCGTTGACCGTGGCGAAGTCGTAGCCGCCGACCGGCAGCGTCACCTCCCGCGAGATTGGGAACGCCCGGGGCAGGAACTCGTACGACCGCAGGCCGCCGACCGTGAACACGTCGCTGTTGTCGAGCTCGATGGCGAACGACGCGAGCGTCTCGCGCGTCTCGACCTGCCCGGCCAGGTTCTCGACGTAGGCGAACGAGCCGGTCCCGACGAAGCGGCGCACCCAGTCGATCGCCCGGGGCCGCGGGCTGAACCGGAACTCCGCGAAGCTGCGGCGCATGTCGCGGCGCCGAACGAAACCGACCTCGGGGTTGAAGGCGTCGCCCACGAGCAGGTGCTCGAGCTGCACGCCGTAGCGGTCGCCCGCGTAGTCGAGGTGCCCCCGGTAGCTCGTCTCGTTGCCGGTCCGCCCCTCGCTGCGTGTCTGCGCCCAGTGCGTGTTGATGGTCAGGTCGTCGAAGAAGCCGAAGGCGCCGTCGACGCCGTAGGCCGTGTTCTGGCCGCGGCCGTCGATGCTGACCGAGCGCCCCGTGAACATGGCGCCGACGCTGCTGCGCCGCAGGAGGTCGCGCCGCGCGCGCAGCACGGTGAAGCTGGTGGCGCGGGCGCCCGCGTCCCCGCCCGGTCCGTCCAGGGCCTGCGGAGCGTCGCCGGCCCGGATGTTCAGCGCGCCGAACGTGAACGCGCCGGCGCGCCCGGTCACCCGGCCGCCGGCCCGCAGCGGCACCGACCGGAAGTCCTGGGTCAGGCCGATGCGGCGGCTGTAGAACAGGACCGGCGTGTCGCTGATGCCGGCGAAGCGCCCGGCGGTGGCGACGCCGCCGAAGCCGAAGATGCCCTGGTTCTCGAGGAAGAACTCGCGCTTCTCGGGGAAGAACAGGTTGAAGCGCGTCAGGTTGATCTGCTGCTCGTCCACCTCCACCTGCGCGAAGTCGGGGTTGACGGTGAAGTCGGCGATCACGCCCTGCGTCACGCCGAGCTTGACGTCGAGCCCGCCCGCGGCCCCGAGCTCGTTCGCGAACGGCTCCGCGGTCACGGTGCTGGTCGTCAGGTCGCCGATGACGTAGGGCTTGGCCTCGAAGAGCCGCGATGCGGGCGGCGCGTCGATCCCGACCAGCGTCGCGGCGAGCGACGCCCGGAAGTGGCCGCGCAGGCCCTGGGCCGCCGTCAGCGGCGTCAGGTAGGACGACTCGTTCCGCCAGCGGTTGACCCGCCGGGCCTGCACGCCCCACACCTGCGGGCCGGCGCCGCGGTACCGCAGCGACTTGAAGGGCAGGGCCGCCTCCACCGTCCAGCCGCCCTCGAAGCGGCCGACCGCGACGTCCCACACGGGGTTCCAGTCGATGCTGATCTGCTGCTCGTTCGTCACCTGCGCGTCGATCCGTCCGCCGACCGCCGACACCTCGAACAGGACGGCGTTGCGCCGGTCGTAGAAGGTGTCGAACGACCAGGCGAAGTTGTCGTCGCGGACGATGCGCGTGTTGTCGCGCCGCATCTCGCTGGCCATGACGAGGTCGGGCCGGCTTTCCCAGCACCGGGCGACCACGTAGACGTTGTCGCGGTCGAAGAGAATCCAGAGCTCGGTCTTCTCCGAGGCGGGCGCGCCCTCCACCGGGTCGTTCTGGACGAAGTCGGACATCGCCGGCACCCGCGCGAACACCGGCTCGTCGAGCCGTCCGTCGATGCGCAGCGGCTCGTCGACGCGCACGGCGCGGGCGGTGACGCCGCCATCGGCGCCGCGGTTGATTACCGCGGGTGGGACGGGCGGCGGCGGGCCGAGGATGCGCGCCGGCGGATCCTGCGCCGCGCCCCGGCCTCCCGCGGCACCGGGCGCCGCCACTACGGCCAGCAGGGCCAGCGCCACCAGCGCGCGGGAGGCGCTCGGTGCGGCGCGCCGCGCCGTCACTCGGAGGCGGCTGCCACGGTCCGGGGCGGCGGCCTCCAAGCCCGCACTTCGCGCCGCACGGCGCGCCGTCACCGGGAGGGCTCCTGGCGGCGTTGCAGGCTGGCCAGGCTCAGGGCGGCGATCTCCCCGAACTCGTCACCGAAGAAGCCTTCGGGCGCATCGCGGATGTTCCCGAAACGGTCGAGCTCGAGTTGCGTCAGGGTGGAGTGGCCGTCGGTCGCCGTGCAATGAAACAGCGCTACGTCGTCCTCCGCCACCGTCTTGTCGGCCAGCCGGCGCTGGAGACGGCGCAGCAGCCGCTGGCTGTGGCTCTCCAGCAGGATCTGCACGCCGCGTTTCTCGCAGGCATCGACCAGCACGTCCGCCAGCCCGGACCGCGCCATCGGATGCAGTCCCAGCTCCGGCTGCTCGAGGATGACCGTCGAGCCGGCGGGCGCCCGGAAGCACAGGGCGAGGAGGGGGAGCACCTGGGCCAGCCCGGCCCCGGCGTCCGTGGCGAGCACCTCGGGCGAGTCCGCGGACTTGGCCACGCGCACCTCGAACACCTGGCTGTCCTCGGGCAGCGACGCGAGCCGGAAGTGGTAGGCGAGCTCCAGGTCCCGCAGCCACTGCGCGACGTACTCCTCCAGCGTCAGGCGCCGGCCGGTCCGGCCGCGCCCGACCGTCTCGCCCCGCTCCCGCGACGCCAGCAGCGCGTCCACCGCCGCCTCGCCCGCCCGCCCCACGTCGGCCGGCTGCTCTCCGGCCCACTGGTAGCGACGCCGCAGCGCGGCCCGCCAGGGGCCGAGGTAGTGGAGGTGCTGCAGCCGCTCCTCGAAGGCCGACTCGAGCCCGGTCAGGAACCCGGCGTTCTGGTAGTGCAGCCGGGCGTGTCCCGGGAACCCGTAGCACTTGTTGGGCGCCGGCAGCGGCCACTTGCTGCGCCCCATGCGGCTGACGAACTGGAACTCCGAGCCCTCGACGAGCAGGTCGTACTCGCCGCGGGCGTTCCGGCGCCGCATGCCGAACGAGGTGCGGCCCACCCGGTGGCTCATCTCCTGCAGGATTGTCCGCCGCACGGCGGCCCGGCGCCCCCCCGCCTCGCTCCGGAAGCCGGAGGCCGGCGACTGGCGGGCCACCACCGTGAACCCGAGATGCCTGTCCTCGGCGAGGGGCCGGCCGCCGTCGTCCGGGTTGGCGAGCCGGAGCGGCGTCGGCACGTGCCAGTCGAGGGCGATCGACAGGCGGGAGTCCTCCCGGTGCCGGTGGACGACGCTGCGGAAATCGCCCAGGTCGGCCGCCGTCCCGCCGTCCCCGAAGTCGAACACGATCCCCCGGTTGGGCGATTCTGCGGTCTGCTTCAGCAGCAACGGTGCCTGGAGCAGGTTCGTCTTCCCGGCGCCGTGCGGTCCGAAGAAGGCGGTCAGCGGCTTGAGGGCGACGTCGCCGGTGTCGGCCCAGGTCTTGAACGCCTTGAGTCGCAGACGAGTCAGCATCGGGGATTCGGCTCGCGCGCGGAGCGCCGGCCTGCCTGCACGGTCCGCCGGGGCGGCGACAGGGGACGCGGCGCTGCGCCGTTCGCATTGTAGGTGACCGCGCGGCCGCGATCACTGCACGTGCTTCCGCCAGGTGCCGATCGCGTCCTCGAGCGCGGTGCGGAAGACCATGAGGTCGCGGCGTCCGCCGTGGGCCTCCAGCTTGCCGACGACGCGCGCCACCTGCTGCTCGGTGCGGTTGAGCTCGTCGGCGACGGCGGCGAGCGCGGCCCTCGAGCCGGGGCGCTGCCGCGGAGCGCCGTCGAGCAGGTCCTCGAGGTTGCGCATCAGGGCCCGCAATTCGTCCGCGGCGAGCCCGAAGGCGCTGGCGTAGGAGGGCGTGTCTCGCGAGAGCATCTGCCACACCCAGACCTCGGGCGGCCCGTCGCCCGGCAGGAACAGGGGGCGGATGCGGCGCCCGAACTCCTCCGCGACGCCGGCGAGGCGCGGCTCCACGTCGCGGGAGCTCCCGTCGAGCACGAACACGAACTCGCTCAGCTTGCCGCACTGCCCGAGCGTGCGAACCTGGGCGGGCAGGTCGCCGGGGCCTGCGTTGCGGCCGATGTCGAAGTCGTCGGGGCGCAGCCCCAGCCGGGCGCCCAGGGCGTCGAGCACGCCCAGGATCAGCCCCTCGGCGACGTCGTCCTGGCACAGGATGGACAGGCGGTCGATCGACTGCCCGTAGAGCGACCGCTGCACGACGTCGCGATAGGCGGGCAGGCGGCGGACGTCGCCGGGCCAGCGCTCGCGGTCGAGCACGATGCGGGCGTCCGGCGGCACGCTGTTCAGCACGACGGCGCTGTGCGACGCCACGATGACCTGCAGGCGCCGGCGGAGCGCGAGACGCTGCAGCTCCAGCATCACCTGCTGCTGGGTGTGCGGATGGAGGCCGGTCTCCACCTCGTCGATGAGGACGAGCGCGTCCTCGAGCTCCGAGAGGTCCTTCGACATGCGGAGGATCGTGCGCTCTCCGGACGACATGTGGAACTCGGAGTAGCTGACGTCGCCCGGCCCGTCGACGGCCGCGAACAGCAGGTCGCGGGTGCGCATGCGGAAGAGCGACAACCGCCGGTAGCGGAGCGGCAGGATGCGGTGGGCGAAGATGAGGAGCTCCGGAGAAAGGTCGGTCACCTCCGCCGCTGTCCCGGCAGGGTTGGCCCGCCGTTCGGCCCTCGGGTAGGCATGACCCGAGAAGCGCCGGAGGTAGAGAGGCCGCTGCGGCTGCCGGCCGCCCCGCCTTCCCATGAAGCTGCGCGTCCAGGACTTGTTGCGGCGCCACAGCATGGACAGGCGCTCGGCGTCGTGCAGGTAGTAGAACTCGAGCTCCGTGGGGTCGACCGCGTCGGCGAGGGCCGTCGATTCCCCGCCGGCGAAGTGCGGGAAGAGCGTCGCCGGCGCGAATTCCCACGGTCCCCGGCCCGGGACCCGGTAGGCGCAGGCGCACGCGAAGAGGACGGTCGACTTGCCGCACCCGTTCGGACCCGCGAGCACGGAAACCGGGTAGTCGAAGGTGATGCGGAGGTCGCGGATGCCGCGCAGGTTCCGAATCCGAACGTCGTACAGCCCGAATCGGCGCTCCACGCCGCTCGCCCGCAGCGATCGCCAGACGTCCCGCAGCTCCCGGTTGACGAGCGACATGCCGATCGTCCTCGCACGGCGCGACCGTGCAAACCGTATCACGGCGCAACGCGCCCCATGCGTGCTGTAGCACGTCTCGTACCACTTGCCGGTGAGGGTCGGGAGCCGGGGAGGCGGGCGAGGAGAAAGCGCCCCGGGGCGGGCCGGCTACCCCGGGGCGCGACAAGCCGCTGGCGCCCGGCGGACGCGTGCTAGCGCGCCCTGACGGGCGCGTTGGGAGTCTGCGCTGGCACGAACCGCTCCATGGCACGTTCTGCGCGCAGACTCCTAGCCGTCGCTCAGCTCGTCGTAGGCCACGCCGAGCACGCCGGAGAGGCTGAGCAGCGCGAACGGCGAGATGTAATCGTCGAAGCCGTCGAGCGACTCGGTGGCCGTGATCTCGTCGCGGGAGCGGCCGGCCTGCATCTCGCGGCGCGTCAGCTCGAGGGCGGCGCTGAAGTAGTCGGCGAGGTGGGTGAGGTCCGCCTGTGTCCCGGTCACCCCGGCGGCGGGGCTCCCGTGCCCGAAGACGTAGATGGTGTCGGCATCGTGCGCGGCCACGACCTGCTGCAACGTGGTGATCCAGTTCGCAATCCGGGCTCCCGAGGACCGGTCCACGAAGGGATGCAGCCGGTTGAACATCAGGTCGCCCATGTGGACGACGTTGGCCTGCTCGAACGTCAACACCGCGTCGCCGCTGGTGTGTCCGGCGCCGTGGTGGCGCGCCACGATCGTCTCGTCCCCGACGGTCGTCTCCCATGTGTCGCTGAAGGTCACGTCCGGGAAGGGGTCGGCGCTCCCGGTCTGCTGCGTCGTCTGCCGCTGCCAGTCGGCGCTGTTCTCGTGGGCCACGATCGAGCCGACGACCGGCCGGAAGGTCCCGTTGCCGCCGGTGTGGTCGCCGTGGTGATGCGAGTTGATCAGCAGGTCGATGGCGCGGTCCGAGCGCTCGCCGATGCCGTCGATGCAGGCCTGCGCCGCCGCCGCGTTCTGGCTGTCGATGACGACGATGCCGTCGCCGTTGATCAGCCATCCGATCGTCCCGCCCTGGCCGTTGAAGATGCCCACGCCGCGCCGCAGGTCCTCGAACGAGGTGACCAGCTCGCCCTGCTGAGCCCACCCGGGCGGGGGCCGGAGCGCGGCCGCCAGGGCCGTCATTGCCGAGGTGCCGAGAAACGTCCGCCTGTCGATGATCATGATTCCGTTCTCCTCAACGCGCTTCCCTCAGGGCGGGGGCCGGTTCGGACAGGCCGGACCACCCGCAGCTCGCGCCGCTCGCGCACGCCGCCGCACGCCGGGCGTCAGTCGACGATGGCCTCGTGGACGAGCTGCCGCACCCGGGCCTGGTCGTCGATGTCGCCCGCTGGTATCAACTGCGTCAGGTGGACGACGAGGAGCTCCTCCTCGGGGTCCACCCAGTAGGCCGAGTGATAGGCGCCGTACCAGCCGTACTCGCCGGTGGACGCCGGCAGCCCGCCCGCAGCCGGATCCTGCACCACGAAGAAGCCGAGACCGAAACCCTGCCCGACGCCGAACGGAAACGGCAGGCGCCCGAGATGGTCGGTCGTCATCAGCTCCACGGTCTCGGGGCTCAGTATTCGCGCGCCGTCGAGCTCGCCGCCGTTGGCCATCGCCTGCAGGAACCGCGAGTAGTCGGCGGCGGTCGAGACGAAGCCGGCTCCGCCGGAGAAGCTCGCCCGCGGGCCCTCGACGTACGCGCCCTGGCCGATCGCCGCCCCGAACGGGTCGCGATCGGTCTCGTGCCCCGCGTCCGGCGCACGCTCGATGCCGCCGGCCGTCGCCGAGTAGACGGTCGCGAGCCGCCCCGCCTTGGCGGGCGGAAGGTAGAAATGCGTGTCGACCATGCCGAGCGGGTCCAGGATGCGCTCGCGCATGAAGACGTCGAGCGGCTGCCCGCTGACCCGCTCGATCAGCGCGCCCAGGATGTCGGTGTTGTAGCCGTAGACGAACGCCGTTCCCGGCTGCGCGTCGAACGGCAGGTCGGCCAGGCGCTTCATCGTCTCGCCGATCGGCTCGTCGCGGTCGCCGAAGTACCAGCCGACGATGCCGGCGTCCTGCCAGGCCTTGCCAGCCGGTCCCCCGCCATAGCCGATGCCGGCCGTGTGGGTCAGCAGGTCGCGGATGGTGATGGCGCGCTCCGCCGGAACGACGCGGTAACCGCCGTTGCCGTCCGGCTCGGCGACCGTGGTCTCGAGGTACTCGGGAAGAAACCGGCCGACCGGGTCGCCGATCTCGAGGCGGCCCTCCTCCTGCAGCATCAGGATGCCCACGCTGATCGGCGCCTTGGTCTGCGACGCGATGCGGAAGATGACGTCGTCGGTCATCGGAGCTCCCGCCTCGCGGTCCTGGTAGCCGACCCCCTCCGAGTAGACCACCTTGCCGCGGCGCGCCACCAGCGTGACCGCGCCCGCCAGCCGGCCGTCGTCCACGTAGCCCTGGAGCGCTTCCGTGAGCCGCTCGAGGCGCTCTCCCGACATGCCCACCGATTCCGGGGAAGCCTGCGGCAGGCCCTGCGCGAGCGAGGTCGGGACCGCCACCGCCAGCAGGAGGCCGGCGAAGGCGAGTCGACGGATCCAGAAGTTCATGGGGTCACCTGTCCGTTTCCGTGCGTTGAAGCCGTGGCCGGCCCCGCCGGGCCGGCTTCGTTCGCGGATACCGGCCGATTATAGCCACGGCGACCCTGGCGACCACGTGCGCCGCTCGGCGCGGGCCGTCCGCCGCGACCGGCGGAAGGCGGAGTGCCCAGGCACTCCGCCGCCATACCCGGAGGTGATAATCTGGTGCGGAAGCGTGGGCGCCCGACCCGGCCGCTCGGGCCGCGGCGCGAGGCGCCCGGTGTGGGGCAGCACGGCTGCCCGATGACCGCCCGCCCAGCCGCTCCGGCTGCGGGCACAAGTATGGAGAGGTCAGGATGCAGCATCGATTCCTCGTTGCCGTGTTGGCGCTCGCGGCCGCGACGGCGCTGGCCCCCGGTCTCGCGGTTGCGCAGTCGCAGTCCGCCGCCCCACCGCCGGCGCCCGGCTTCGACACCGCGCTGACCGAGGCCGACGCCTCGGGCGCGGACTGGACGCTGGGTCGCACGGCGTGGGGCGACCCGGACCTCCAGGGAATCTGGAACAACGTGACGGCGACGCGGCTCGAGCGGCCCGCGGACTTCGCCGACCGCGCCGAGCTGACGGCCGAGGAATCGGCCCAGTTCTCGGCCGAGCTCGCGGAGCAGCGCGCGGAGCGCGAGGCGCAGCCGCACACCGGATACGCGGCGAGCATCTGGTTCGAGTCGAGCGACCTGCTCGCCGGCAACCGCACCTCGCTGCTCGTCGATCCGCCGGACGGCCGGTTGCCGCAGTTGACGTCGGTAGCCGCGCGGATGGCGGAGGTGGTGGCGGAGGCGCGCCGCGTCAGCCCCGCCGACACCTGGTGGGACCGCGGGCCCTACGAGCGGTGCGTGTCGCGCGGGCTGCCCGGGGCGATGATGCCCGGCTTCTACAACCACAACTACCAGATCCTGCAGACACCGGACCACGTCGTCATCCTCGTCGAGATGATCCACGACGCGCGGATCGTCCCGCTGGACGGGCGCGACCACGTGGACGGCAACATCAGGCAGTGGCTGGGCGACTCGCGCGGCCGCTGGGAGGGCGACACGCTCGTGGTCGAGACCACCAACCTGCCGCACGTCGACCAGCGCGGCGTCGCGGTCTTCGGAACCAGCGAGCAGGGCCGCGTGATCGAGCGCTTCACCCGGATCGACGAGAACACGATGGACTACCGGGTAACGGTCGACGACCCGGCTACCTTCACCGCCGAGTGGACGGCGTCGATCCCGATGCGGCGCATCGAGGGGCCGATCTTCGAGTACGCCTGCCACGAGGGGAACTACGGCCTGACGAACATCCTCGCCGGCCATCGCCGGGAGGAAGCCGAGGCTGCGGCCGCTCTCGCCGCTCGGTAGAAGTAGCTGCCGCGGGGCGGGCGGCCCGCTCGGCCGCCCGTCCGCCGGTACCGGTTCGGTGTTTGCGCCGCAGCCTGCGACGGAGGTCGGTCGGCGCGGGGCACGCAACGAGGTCGGCTTCCCCGGGTAGGAGCACGCTGCTGCAGGACCCGTCCCGCCGGAGGCTCGCGCCGGCCAGCGAGGCCCCTGGCGCCCCCGTCAGGGCTCGCGCCCAGCGGCCAAGGCGGCGCTCCCGCCTTACGGCAGGACCTCCACCGCGCCGGTATAGAGGCTGAGGGGGAGCTGGGCGTCCGATTCGGGCCAGAACGCGAACGCCTCCATCGTGTAGCCGCCGGGCTTGTCGGCGGGGAAGGCCACGTCGATCTCGAAGCGATCCACGTTGAGCTCGTCGCACACGTAGATGCGCTCGTCGGTGGGCGCACCGTAGCGGCGCAGCCGCAGGCAGGCCGCGTAGTAGTCGGTCCGGTCGGTGAGCGTGACGCGACCCGACACCGAGACGGTGGTCCCGGCCTGCAGGCAGCCTCCGAACTCGGCGTCCAGCTCGACCCCGACCAGGGCGTCCCTGCCCACCCGGGCGCAGCGCCCGCTGGGACCCGTGACGTAGGCCCCGCCGGTCGTCCGGATGCTGGTCGTCATGTACGCGCGGCCGCCGGTCGCTTCCGCGAAGCTCGGATAGCGGTGCCAGCTCGTGACCCCCGACGACTCGCCCAGCCGCTGGGCGAGGTAGTTCACCAGGTCCATCTCGGACTGCGGCGCGAGCCCGTTCCGGGAGACGTAGACGACGGCGCGGCGGACATGCGTGGCGGCGGGGCCGCTCCGCACGCCGTCGGCCGCCAGCAGGTCGTTGACCGTCACCTCGACCGTCCCGCCGGAGACCTCGGTGCCCGGCGCCGGGGCGCTGCTCGTCGCCGCGTCGAACTGTCCCTGGTCGAGGAAGACGCTGACCGACGGCACGGCGGCGGCGGACAGGAGCCCCATGCGGTAGAGCGTCAGGGGGTGGTAGGTCACCAGCGGCTGGGTGGCCTCGATCTGGAATCCGCCGGCCGCGGCGTCCGCTCCGCCCTGTCCGACCCGCACGTGTCCCCTGAGCACGGCGCCGTAGGTGACCGCGCCCGGGGTGAGCAGCGGCGTGTGGCCGTCGGGATCGTGACCCACACGGTCGATGCTCCAGGCGTCCGTGTACTCGCCGTACTGGTGCCCCTGCTCGTGGAGGACCGTCTCCCAGCTCGCCCAGCCGCCCGGCGGGTACGCCTCGACACCCCGCAGTACGCCCGCGCTGCCGTAGGTGGCGGAGTCGTCGAAGAGGCCGAGGCCGATCCCGCCGACGTCGTTGCGGACCACCTGGTGAAACCCGTCGTAGTCCGCGAGCTGCGCCGTCTGGCTGACGACGGCAATGACGTCGTACGCATCGGCGAAGTACTGGTAGAAGACGCGGGTGATCTCCGGGAGGTTGAGCGCGGTATCGCCGCCCAGGAGGCGCGAGTCGCCGAAGTCGGCATCCGAGATGTTCACCACGTGGCTGGCGTACTGCACGCGGTCGTTGATCCGGATCACCGTGGAGGCGGGGACGTTCGGCGGCGTCATGGCGAGGTGGACCTTCACGTGCGCGCCGCTGCCCGGCACGACCAGCCGCCCCCAGTAGAGCCGCGGCGTGTCGACGCCCCACGCGTAGCGCCGCAACGTCTCGCGGAGCATGGCGGCGTCCCAGGTCGGATTGAACACGCTCACGAGGTGCCCGGCCACGGCCGTGGTACCGGTGCGCGTCCACGTCTCGGCGGTGTGCTGGTCCGCGGCGTCCGCGTCGACGCGCTCGAACGTCACCGTCGCGTGGTCGCCGAGCACGAGGAAGTTCGTGAAGCCGAACGACCCCACGTGGGTCGGAAGCAGGAACCGGGGGAACTGATCCGCGCGCAGCGGCCGCCCGTCGGCCAGGGGCTCCATGTCCCCGGCGACGTTCGCCCGCGCGGGATCGCCCGCGAAGGGCGCCGCGGCCAGCGGCATCGGTATGGGGGGCGTCGCGCACCGCGCGCCGAGCGCCGGGGGGGGCTCCGGGAGGAGCGCCAGAGGCGCCAGGCGCTCCGCGAGGGACTGCGCCGGCGCAGACGTGGGGACCAGCAGCAGGCACGCCGCCAGAGCCGCCCGCGCGACGCACAGCACCCACCGTCCCCGTGTGGTCACTTGAGTCCCTCGGGCGTCCCGTGCGCGGATCACGCGCACGCCGCACCCGGCGCCGCAGCCTCGAACCGCTGGGCGACCTGCAGACCGCCGCGCGTAGCGCGGGCCGCGTACATGGACATCGTAGCGTATCCGTCCGATCCGAGCGAGATCGGCCCGGTCGCCGCCTCCATGCGGAGGCCGTCGAGGGCGGCGCGCACGGCGCCTGCGGCCGTCGTACCCGCCGCGTCCATTGCCTGGGCGAGGGCGCGGATGGCCGTATGGTGCGAGAACGCGACGTGGGTGACCAGATCGTCGCCGGTGTGCCGGCGCGCGCGCGCGACGAACTCGCGGACGCCGGCGCGGTCCTCGCTCGCGACGAAGGGCACCGACGTCCAGGCCTCGACGCCGTCCGGAAGCTGCGAAGCCTGCCACTCGCTGAACTCCAGGAAGTGGTAGGCGAACTCCGACGCGATCCCCAGCGAGGCGGCCTGCGTGACGACGTTCACGGCGTAGGGCCGGGGGATGGAGATCCAGAAGTTCTCGGCCTCGAGGTCGTGCGCCCACCGCACGAGGCTCGTGTACTCGCCGGGGTGGTTGCCGCGGATGGGCGTCGTGACCAGCGCCGCCCCCGCGGCGCCCCCCTGCACGCGGCGATAGAACTGGTTCGAGACGGTCCGCTGGGAGGGGCTCCAGTCGGAGACCTGAAAGGTGCGCCGCCGCGACTCGGGGCCGCGATGCTCGACCAGCGTCGCAATCGCCTGGAGCGTCGTCGATCCGAAGTGGGCGACCCGGCCGCAGTAGGTGCCCGGCGTCTGGACGGCGTGCACGACCGGCACGTCCAGCCCCTCGCGCTCGAGGGCCCGGTCCAGGTACGGGGGCATCGCCATGACGAAGCCGCCCACGAGCGCCTCGACACCCTCGTTGCGAATCAGGTCCGTGGCCGCCCGGGCACCCGGCGCGGGGCTGCCCTGGTCGTCGGCGACGAGCAGCTCGACCTGCCGCCCGAGGACGCCTCCGCTCGCGTTGAGCTCGGCGATCGCCAGCTCGAGCCCGAGCCGCATCTGATCGTCGTAGGGCTGTATCAGCTCGTCCTGTCCCTGCGCGTCCCGATGCGAGATGAGCGCGCCGATGCGCAACGGCCGGGACTGGAGAATCGCGGGGAAGGCGGGCGCGGCGGCCGTGGCCCCCACGCCGACCCCGATCGCGGCCAGGGCCTCTCGACGGCTGATCCTCATCGTGGTCTCCTTCGCGGTCTGCTCTTCCCTTTTCGGCCGTCCCGCGCGCCGACCATATACCGGCGCCGGCGACGTGCCCGTGTGCGACCCTCGTCACAGCCGCCGCAGCGCGCCGCTCGCCGCCGCGGACGCCGCCACGAGCACGACCAGCGCCCCGGAGCCGACGAACATCGCGGTGACGTGGGCCTCGGCCACGAGGCCGGCCACGGCGTAGGAGAGCGGGGTCAGGCCGACGGCGGCGAACATGACGACGCTCATCACCCGGCCCAGAAGCGACGGCTCGGTCCGTGCCTGCAGCCACGTCATCAGCATGACGTTGACCACGGCGCCGCTCGCGCCCATGACGCCGGCCAGAGCGGCGGCCTGCGCCACGTTCTCCGCGAAACCGAGGCCGGCGATGACGAGCCCGGTGACGCTCCACGCGACGACGAGCGCCACGCGCCGGTTCAGCCGGGTGCCGATCAACCCGCCGGCGAGCGACCCGGCCACGGCGCCGGCTCCGGCGGCGGAGATCATCGCTCCGAACGACGTGGGTCCGGCGAAGCGCTCGTCCGCCAGCGTCGTGAGCCCGACGACGAGGGGTCCCTGCGAGGCGAAGCCGATCACCGCCGCGGTCACGATCAGCGCGCGGAGGCCGCGGTCTCGCCAGACGTAGCCGAGGCCTTCGCGGATCGCGGTCCCCACGCGGGCCCGCTCCGCCCCCGGCCCCACCCCCGGCGCGCCGGTGCGCGGGACGAGCCGGATCAGCCAGAGCATCAGCGCGGAGAAGGCGAACGTCGTCACGTCGAAGCCGAGGGCGGCGGCCGTCCCCAGCGTGGCGACCACCACGCCGCCCGCGGCCGGGCCGACCAGCGTCGTCGTGTTCGCCGAGGTCTGCAGCAACCCGTTCGCCGGCGCCAGCTTCGCCGTCTCGACGACCACCCGCGGCACGATCGCCGTGAACGCCGGGAAGAAGAACGCGTCCGCCGTCCCGAACGCGAGCGCGACGACGTACAGGTGCCACACGGCCACGGTGTCCGTCACGATCAGCGTCGCGAGCAGCGCCACCAGCAACCCGCGGCAGACGTTCGACGCGAGCATGACGTCGCGCGGCGTGTAGCGGTCGGTGATCGCCCCGCCGACCAGCATCAGGATCGCCCGCGGGAAGGCCGCCGTCATCAGCACCGTGCCCACCGCGAGGTCCGACCCGGTCAGCTCCAGGATGAGGAACGGCAGCGCCACGAAGTAGAAGTGGTCCCCGGCCAGCGAGATCGTCTCGCCGAGCCACAAGAGGCGGAAGTTCCGTTCGCGCAGCGGAGCGAAGAGGCTCACGGTGATCAGGGGAAGGGAAGAGCCTGCGGGGTAGAGCCCGCGGGGCGCGCCTCCGAGCATCATAGCGCATGCGAGGCTCGCCCTCGCGGCCGTCACCGATCGAGGCGCCGTCGTCGGACGCCGACACTCGCGCCGGGTGCGCAGGCCTGAGAAAGGTACGCAGGACAGGCATCGGATCGATGCGGGCGGCGGGGGCAGGACAGGGACTCGGAGCGGTGCGGGCGGCGGGGCGCGTGCCTCGCGGGACGAGGCGCACGGCCGGCGCAACGCTACCGCCAGCGCCGCGCCGGCCGGCGCGCCGGGGCGTCAGGTCAGCGTCCCGATCCGCCCCGTGCTGTCGCCGAAGCTGTCGACGTGCCTTCCGGCGCGCCGGGGCGTCAGGTCAGCGTCCCGATCCGCCCCGTGCTGTCGCCGAAGCTGTCGACGTGCACGCCGAGCCGGTCGAGCAGCGACACGTAGAGGTTCGCGATCGGCGTGCCCTGCGCGTGCCGGACGTAGCGGCCGCCCCGGATGCCGGCCGCCTGCCCCCCGACGACCGCGACGGGCAGGTCGTCGTGGAAGTGCGTGTTGCTGTCGCTGATGCCGGTGCCGTACAGGAAGACCGTGTGGTCCAGCATCGTCCCGTCCCCTTCCGGCATCGCCTCCATGCGCTTGACCAGGTGCGCGAACTGCTGGAAGTGGTACTCGTTGATCTTGTGCAGCCGCTCCAGCTTCCCGGCCTCGTCCTGGTGGTGGGACAGCGGGTGATGCGAGTCGGAGACCCCGATCTCGGGATAGGCCCGGCCGCTCACCTCCTTCGCCAGCATGAACGTGCTGACGCGGGTCAGATCGGTCTGGTAGGCGAGCGCCAGCAGGTCCATCTGCAGCCTGGCGTGGGTGGCGTAGTCGTCCGGGATGCCCACCGGCTCGTCCACCAGCGGCAACTCGCGCGAGCTCTGCCGCTCGGCGGTCCGGATGCGCCGCTCGACGTCCCGCACGGAGTCGACGTACTCGGACACCTTGACCCGGTCGCCCGCCCCGAGGATGCGTTCCAGGCGCTTCAGCTCGGACGAGACGGCGTCGATGATGGTCCGGTCGCGCTCGAGCCGGGCCAGCCGCGCGGCCGGATCCGTGCTGCCGCTGGTGCCGAAGAGGCGCTCGAAGACGGCGCGCGGATCGCGCTCGACGGGCAGCGGCGTCGTCGGCGTCCGCCAGGCGACGGTGTTCGTGTAGGCGCAGCTCGATCCGCCGTCGCACGTCCCCACCATCGCGTTCGACTCGATGCCGAGCTCGAGCGACGTGAGCTGCGTCTCCTTGCCGAGCTCGCGCGCGGCCACCTGGTCCATGGACACCGACGCGTACACGTCGGCGCCCGTCGTCAGCCGGAACGTGGTCGCGGTAAGGAAGGTGCCCGCCGAGCGCGCGTGATCGCCGCCCCCTTCCATGAGGTCGGCCGGCTTGTCGGCCAGGCCGCCCAGCAGCAGGACGCGGTCCTCGAGCCCCGCGAGCGACTGCAGCGTCGGGGGCATCGCCTGCACGGGTCCTTCCGCCCTCGGCCACCAGTAGCCCATGGACATGCCGTTGGGCACGTAGAACACCCCCAACCGGCGCAGCCGCGCGGGGGCCGCCGCGGTCCGGCTCAGGGCGGTCAGGGCCGGCACCATGCAATCGAGCAGCGGGAGGGCGAGGGTGGCTCCGGCGCCGCGCAACACCGCGCGCCGGGACAGGTGCTTCCTGGTGACGAACATGGGCTTCTCTCCCGCGTCCCCGGGGACGCGCCGCTCTCGGTTCCGGGCTGCCTCTGGCGACGCGCCGCCCTCTTGGCGGAAGCGCCGTCCGTCCGCGACTCGCGCCTCCGACTATCGTTCGTGCCCGACGTTGGCGGCCACGCGTTCTTCCGGCTCCGCGTCCCGCACGATCCGCTGCTGGAAAGGAGCGCTCCGGACGATGCCGAGCAGGAGCGACGACCAGCGGTAGTCGTCGCGCGCCGCATCCCGCACCAGTTGCCGCACGGTCGGCGCGTCCAGGTAGTTGACGCCGCGCCCGAGCGCGTAGGTCAGCAGCTTCTCCGTGATCGTCCGCACGAGCTCGTCCTCGCCCTGCCGCAGCAACGCCTCGCGGAAGGCCCCGGGGCTGTCGACGTCCGTGCCCCGCCAGGTGATCGAGGAGTCGATGGGCGCGCCGTCGTCCTCCTCGCGCCACCTCCCGATGGCGTCGAAGTTCTCGAGCGCGAAGCCGAGCGGATCCATCGTGGCGTGGCAGGTCGCGCACACCGGGCTCTCGCGATGCTGCTCCATCCGCTCGCGCAGCGAGGCGGGCTCGCTCCGCCCGTCGTTCTCCGGCAGCGGCGGCACGTTCGCGGGCGGCGGCGGGGGCGGCGAGCCGAGCAGCGTCTCGAGCACCCACTTGCCCCGCAGCACCACCGACGTCCGGTCCGCGTACGAGGTCGCCGTCAGCACGCTCCCGTGCCCCAGCAGGCCGCCCCGGGCCGGATCGGCGAGCGGCATGCGCCGGAAGTGGCTGCCGTAGACGTCCGGCACGCCGTAGTGCTCGGCGAGCCGGGCGTTGAGGAAGGTGTAGTCGGCGCTCAGCAGGTCCAGGATGCTCCGATCCTCGCGCACCTGGCTCTCGAAGAACAGCTCCGTTTCCGTGAGCAGGGCGTCGCGCAGAGTGCTGTCGTAGCCGGGGAACCGCAGCGGATCCGGCACGATGGTCTGCAGGTTGCGCACCTGCAGCCACTGCCCGACGAAGTCGCTCATCCAGCGCGCGGCGCGCCGGTCCGCGAGCATCCGGCGCGTCTGCCGCTCGAGCACCGCCGGGTCGCGCAACCCGCCGCGCTCGGCTACGGCCAGCAGCTCGTCGTCCGGAATGCTGCGCCACAGGAAGAAGGCCAGGCGCGACGCCAGCTCCACGTCGCTGATCGCGTAGATGGTCCCGGCCGGGGCGTCGACCGGATCGACCTCCGCGCGCAGCAGAAACGCCGGCATGCTGAGCAGCGCCTCCAGGCCCCGCGCCACCCCGGTCTCGAAGTCGCCGGCGGCGCGCCCGATGTGGAAGATGTTCATCAGGGGCTCGAGGTCCGCGTCCGTGACGGGGCGGCGGTACGCGCGGCGGGCCAGGGTGCCGAGGATCTCCCGGGCGCACGGTTCCTCGTCGTCGGCCCCGCTCGGCCGGCAGACGAAGATGCGCTGGCGGCTCGGGGTGTCCGCGGGGACCTCGCCGCGGTACGGGCCGTGGATCTCGAGGGACTCGACGCCGGCCACCAGGTTGTCGCCGACGCCCGCCGACGCGGAGGGGGCCATGTCGGTGAAGGCGGCCGACACGAGCCGCGTGCCGGCCCGGACCGGCAGGCGCACCTCCATGTCCTGGTCGGCGGTCTGGTTGTAGAGCGCGATCCGCTGGTGCACGAGGTCGTCGTCCGGCGGTGCGATGCCGCCTCCCGACAGCGTGTAGCGGACCTGCCCCTCGAAGTCGCCGCCCACCGTGAGGCGGCTGACGAGCGCGTGATCGATGCGCAGCTCGATGTGGTATTCGCGCTCCGCGATGTTGCCCCGGATGGTCCCGCCCACGTCGCTCCGCTGCAGCCGGATGCGGAAGACGTAGTCGCCGTCGAGCGAGAAGGCGTGGCGCGCCGCGAGGCCGCCGTGCGTCGCGAAGGGCAGGTCCTCGCCCATCCGGGCTTCCTGGCGCGCGGCGTTCGGCAGCCGGTAGGTCTGGATCGCGGGCCGGTTCTCGAGCGTGCCGACCGCGAGGCGGCTGACCTTGGTGGCCGCGGTGATGTAGCGGTCCATCAACGCCGGGGTCATCGCGAGCACCTCGGCGTTGTTGTCGAAGCCGAAGCCGGCCATGTCGCTCGGGAGCAGCGCCTCGCCGTCGACCTCCAGATCCAGCAGGTCGCGAATCGCGTTGACGTACTCGGTCCGGTTCAGGCGGTGCGCCGCCACGCGGCCCGGGTCGGGAGCCGCGGCGCCCACCCGGTCGAGCTCCGCCTCGAGCCCCGTCACGAATGCGTCGATCTCCGCCGGCGCGGGACGCGGGCGGCCCGGCGGCGGCATCAGCCCGCTGCGGAGCTTCCCGGTGACCTTCTCGAAGAGCTCGCGGTGCACGTCCGCCCGGCCGATGTCGACCCGGTCGAACATCACGCCGGCCGTCTGCAGCCGCTCGTTGTGGCAGGTCACGCAGTACCGATCGAGGAGCGCGCGCGACGGCGCCTCCGTCCGGCCCGCGGCCGGAGGCCGCGCGGTCGACGCCTGCCGCGCGGCCTCCGTGGGCCGCGCGGCTCCCTCCCCGGGTGCCGCGACCGCCGCCGGTTGGGGCGCCGCGACCGCCGCCTGCGGGCTCGCCGCCGTCGTCCCGGCGAGGCAAATCGCGCCAAGCACTCTCAGCGTGGACATTTGCAGAAGCCTCTCGGCGGGCGCCCCTGATGGGCACCGCGCCTCTACTTACCACCTTTGCCGCGGACACGCAAGGGAGCATAGGATCGGGGCGACGATGCGCGCGCGGAAGCGCCCCGGGCGCCGCGCGGGAAATGGCCGCGCGCGCTCTGCGCCCGGCAACGAAAAGCGGGAGGAGCCCATGCGGGTCCTGACGAACCTTCTCGCCGGTCTTTCTCTCGTCCTGCTTCCGGCGGCCGACGCCGGCGCCGCGGGTCCGAGGACCGCGAGCGCGCGCGCGGCCGGCGGCGCGGGCGGCAGTGCCGTGGCCCCCGCGGCGGATCTGCGGCTCGTGGAGGCGATGGCGGAGCGCGACACGGCCCGCGTGCGGGCGTTGCTCGCCCGCGGCGGCCTCGACGTGAACGTGGCGCGGGCCGACGGGGCGACGGCGCTGCTCTGGGCGGCCCACTGGGACGACGGCGAGGCGGCCGAGCTGCTCCTCGACGCCGGAGCCGACGTCAACGCGGCGGACGATCACGGCGTGACGCCGCTCGCCCGCGCGTGCGAGAACGCGAGCGCGCCGATGGTCGAACGGCTCCTGGCGGCCGGGGCGAATCCGAACGCGGCCCAGGCCAACGGGCTGACGCCGCTGATGACGGCCGCGCGCACGGGCAGCCTCGACGTCGTGCGGGCGTTGCTCGCGCGGGGCGCCGACGTCGACGCGGTCACTGCCGCCACCCACGAGACGGCACTGATGTGGGCGGTCGCCGGGCGGCACCGGGAGGTCGTCCGCGCGCTGCTCGAGCGGGGCGCCGACGTCCATCCCCAGCCGCGGCAGGCGTTCTCGCCCCTCGTCGCGGCCGCGCGCACCGGCGACATCGAGACGGCCGAGCTGTTGCTCGCCGCGGGGGCCGGCGTGGATGAGACCGGTTCGGACGGGGCGCATCCGCTGGCCTACGCGGTCATCGTCGGGCAGAGCGCGTTCGCCCACTTCCTGCTCGAGCGGGGTGCCGACCCGAACGGGGCCGTCGACGGGGTCACGGCGCTGCACGCCGCCGCCGGACCCGTCCGCACGTGGCTGAAGGCGTGGAACCGCAAGCACGGCGGTGCGGGCGCGCGGGCCGGCCGGCTCGGGCTCCGGGAGCGGCTGCCGCTGGTCGACGCCCTGCTGGACCGCGGCGCCGACCCCAACGCGCGCATGACCGCCTCCGACGTGACGGAGCAGGGGTTCGTCCGGAACGGCGCCTACGACACGTTCGCGACCGGCACGGGAGACGTGGCCGGGGCGACGCCGCTGTGGGTCGCCGCGTTCGCGACCAACCCCGGCCCGGGCCGGATGCGCAACGGGTGGAGCACGCACCGCTCCACCGGCGAGGTCCTGCGCCGCCTGCTCGCGGCGGGCGCCCGGCCCGAGATCACGTCGAACGACGGCACCACGCCGATGATGGCCGCGGCCGGCTGCGGGCGGTGGGGGCACTGGACGAACACGCCGCGCGCCTCCCGCCAGCCGATGGCGGAGGAGGCCATCGGGATTCTCATCGCCGCCGGCATGGACGTGAACGCCACCAACGAGGGCGACTTCACGGCGTTGCACTGCGCGGCCTTCAGCGGCCTCAACGAGGTGGTTCGCCTGCTCGTGGACCACGGCGCCGACATCGACGCGCGCGACTGGCGGGGGCGGACGGCGTTCCGCCTCGCGGAGGGCGCCAAGCAGTCGTTCCACTACCAGGCGTGGCCGGAGACGGCGGCGCTGCTCGCGGAGCTCGGCGCCGACACCCGCCTGGGGATCCCGGGGACCATCCACGAGCGCCTGCGGGGGCTGGTGGCGACGCCGTAAGGACTCGCAGCGAGCCCCGGCGGAGAGATATCCGACCGGCCAGGCAGACCCGATGAGGAGGCCACCCATGCGCGTTCCGAAGAAGCGTCTCGCCGGCCTGTGCCTCGTCCTGCTCCCGGTGGCGGGCGGGAGCGCGCCTGTCGCGGGAGCGGCGGGCGGCAGTGCGGCGGGGCAGAGCGCAGCCGGACGCGGTGTCGCGGCCGCCGCCCCGGACCTGCGCCTCGTGGAGGCGATGGCGGAGCGGGACACCGCGCGGGTGCGGACGCTGCTCGCCGGTGAGGGGTTCGACGTGAACGCGGCGCGGGCCGACGGCGCGACGGCGCTGCTGTGGGCGGCCCATTGGGACGACCGCGAGGCGGCGGAGCTGCTGCTGGGGGCGGGCGCCGACGTGAACGCGGCGGACGACCACGGCGTGACGCCGCTCGCCCGGGCCAGCGAGAACGCGAGCGCGGCGATGGTCGAGCGGCTGCTCGCCGCCGGCGCGAACCCGAACGCGGCCCAGGCCAACGGACTGACGCCCTTGATGACGGGCGCGCGCACGGGCAGCCTCGCGGTGGTGCGAGCCCTGCTCGCCCGCGGCGCCGACGTCGACGCCGCCACCGCCGCCACCCACGAAACCGCGCTGATGTGGGCGGTCGCCGGGCGCCACCGGGACGTCGTCCGGGCGCTGGTGGAGCGGGGGGGCGACGTGCATCCGCAGCCGCGGCAGGCGTTCTCGCCGCTGATCGCCGCGGCCCGGAACGGCGACCTCGAGACGGCCGAGGTGCTCCTCGAAGCGGGTGCGCGCGTCGACGACCGCGGGTCCGACGGGGCGCATCCGCTCGCCTACGCGGTCATCGCCGGACAGAGCGCGTTCGCGCACTTCCTGCTCGAGCGGGGCGCCGACCCCGATGGGGCGGTGGACGGCGTCACGGCGCTGCACGCCGCCGCCGGCTCCGTCCGCCCCTGGCTGAAGGCGTGGAGCCGCAAGCACGGCACACGGGCGGGCCGGCTCGCCCTGGACGAGCGCCTGGCGCTGGTGAAGGCCCTGCTGGCCCGCGGCGCCGACCCCAACGCGCGCATGACCGCATCCGACGTGACCGGGCAGGGCTTCGTCCGGAACGGGGCCTACGACACTTTCGCCACCGGCACGGGCGACGTGGCCGGCGCGACGCCGCTGTGGGTGGCCGCCTACGCGACGAACCCCGGCCCGGGCAGCTCCTCCTTCCGGGGGCGCCGGCCCACGCCGAGCTCGAACGGCGCGATTCTGCGCAGCCTGCTCGCGGCGGGCGCCCGTCCCGGCAGCACGCCGCGCGACGGCACGACGGCGCTCATGGCCGCGGCCGGCTGCGGGCGCGCGGCGCACCTGACCAACGTGCCGCGGGCGCCGCGCGTGCCGACGGCGGAAGAGGCCGTCGACATCCTGGTCGAGGCCGGCCTGGACGTGAACGCCGCCAACGAGGGCGACTTCACGGCGCTGCACTGCGCGGCCTTCAGCGGCCTGAACGAGGTGGTGCGGCAGCTCGTCGAGCACGGCGCGGACATCGACGCGCGCGACTGGCGGGGCCGGACGGCGTTCCGTCTTGCCGAGGGCGCCAAGCAGTCGTTCCACTACCAGGAGTGGCCGGGGGTGGCGGCCCTGCTCGCGGAGCTCGGGGCCGACACCAGCCTCGGCATTCCGGGCATCATCCACGAGCGCCTGCGCGGGCTTCTGGCGGCCCGGTAGCCGGCCGCGGCGGATGTGCGAGCGCTCCATTCCGGAGGAGTCGAATGACAGGTCGTCCGGCAGCGTGGGTGGCCGCGTTCGTGGTCGCCACGGGATCCGCCGCGATCGCGCAGAAGGTGATTGGCCCCGAGGAATTCGACCGCGCGATGAAGACCATCGGCGCCGCCCTCGAAGCGACGGAAGAGGCGCTGGGGTCGGCGTCCTACGTGGATGCCAAGACGCCCCTGGCGCTCTCGCGGCAGGTGCTGGCCTCCACCCGGCCGGAGTGGCAGGCCCTCGGGGAGCCCGACGCCGTGCGGATGAACCGCGAGGCCGTGGCCGCGCTGGACGCGCTCGACAGGGTCCTGTCGGCGGCCACCGTCGATGCGGCCGCCGTGGCTGCCGCCTTCGGCGACGTCAACCGCGGCTGCGACGCGTGCCACGCCGCGTATCGCGAGGGCGACGCGGACAGCGGCTATCGCATCCGCTCGGCGCGGCGCTGAGCGGGGCGCCCGTGCCGCGCCGCCGAAGCACGGTACCGCAGCGCCGATCTCGGCCCGCCCGTCAGGGGCGCGCCAGCGCAGCGAACGCCGCCTCCAGCGCCGTCTCGGCCTCCCGTAGCGCGCCCCGCGCCCCGTCCAGCCAGCGCCGGCCGGCGGCCAGCCGTTCGCGGCCCTCTCGCACCATCCGCCGCGTCTCCGCCGGCTGCGGCCCGCCCAGACCCTGCCGCGACGCCACCATCCGCTCGGGATCGAGCGCCTCGCGAATCCGGTCGACGCCGACCGGGAGGGGCTCGCCGTAGGTCTCCTCGTAGATGTGCAGCAGCTCTTCCGCCGTGAGCTCCTTGGGGCGCTTGCCGTGCGCCCGGCCGTACTCGGTGAGCTCCGACGCGTAGTGGTGGCCGACCCGGAACGGCACCTCCGCGTGCCGCAGCAGGGTATCGGCCACCTCGGTCATGGTGGCGTAGTCGGCGTCCACCTCGGCCAGCGACCGCGCCGGGTCGACCACGAGTCCGCCCACGACGTCGGCGTAGAGCGCGTACATCCGCCGCGCCTTCTCGGTGGTCTCCAGCACCTGGTCCGCGCCGCGGTAGTCGATCATGCCGGTCGACGTGTTGTGCGCGGTGAGGAAGACGGTCTGGGCGTCGCCGAGCACGGTGCTGGCGACCTGGCGCAGCCGCTCCAGGGCGATCGGGTTCCGCTTCTGCGGCATGATGCTGCTGATGCCGGTCAGCGAGCGGTCGAGCAGGAGCCACGGCGCGGGGTCGTGGTACTGCACCTGCACGTCCTCGCTGAACTGCCCGACGCCGATGGCGGAGATGGCCAGGGCCGAGACCAGCTCGGTCTTGGAATCGACGGACGACACGTGGTTGGCGTCGTAGGAGTTCTCGAGGACGCCGCCGAACCCGAGGAGCGCGGCGAGCCGCTCCCGATCGATGGGGAAGCCCGACGTGCCGAGCGCCGCCGCCCCCAGCGGACTGCGGTTCAGCCGTGCGTACGCTTCCTCCAGGCGCTCGGCATCGCGTTCGAGGGCCGCCGCGAAGGCCAGCAGGTAGTGGGCCAACGAGGTCGGCTGCGCCTGCACGCCGTGCGTGTAGCCGGGTATGACCGTCGCGGTGTGCCGCTCGGCCAGCGCCAGCAGCGCGTCGCGGGGCGCGAGCAGCGATTCGTAGGTGGCGAGGAGCGCCGCCCGCAGCGCGAGTCGCCGCGACGTCGAGCCGATGTCCTGCCGGCTGCGCCCGGTGTGCAGCCGGGACGCGCCGCGCCCGGCCACCGCCACTAGGTGCTCCTCGAAGACCAGGTAGTCGGACGAGCGCCGGGAGCCCGGCTCGCCCTGCTCCGCGATGACCTGCGCGATGCCCGCGGCGATCGTCCCCGCGAGCGGCGGCGGAACGAGCCCGGCTTCGGCGAGCATCACGATCGACGCCTTGTTGATCTTTCCCAGCCGGTCGAAGTCGTCGCGCTCGCCCTGCGCCCCGGCGACGGCGGGCAGTAGCGCGAGGGCGAGGGCGAGGCCGAACGCGACGAGAAGGCGGAAGGGTCGTGACATGGCGTCCTCTCAGGTGCGGGGGGGGCGGGTGGTGAGCACGTAGAACGCGGTGCCGTCGTCCGTCGTCCGCGCGAGCCGGAAGCCGAGTCGCGCGAGCACCGCTCCGGACGCGGTGTTGGGCACGTCGATGGCGGCCCGGACCTCGGTCCAGCCCAGGGTCTCGAAGGCGAACCGGCAGGCGGCGGTCGCGGCCTCCGTGGCCAGACCCTGCCCCCAGTACGCGGGAAGCAACCCGTACAGCAGTTGCGCCTCGGGCGGCTCGAAGAACTCGCGGAAGCCGGCGAATCCGATGACTGACGGGTCGCCGCGTCGCCGAACGGCCCACAGACCCCCGCCGCCGCTGCCGAAGCGCCGCTCGCTCGCCCGGATCTCCGTGGTCACCCAGTCGGCGGACACCAACTTGCCGTCGAGCAGGAAGCGGCGCACGTCGGCGTCGCGAAAGACCTGCAGCAACGACGCGGCGTCGGTCATCCCGATCGGCGCCAGGTCCAGTCGCGCCGTGCTCCACTCCATCCGCGTCCCCGAAACCAGCCGCATTGTAGTCCGTCCCGCCCAGGGCCCCGGGTCGATGCGCCGGGGGTGCAGGCGCCGCACCCGGAGCGGCGGAATCGAATCCGCTGGGCGACGACTTCGACTACAGGGAGGCGTTCGAGAGCGTCGACCTCGAGGTGCTCAAGGACGAGCTCGCGCAGCTGATGACCACCTCCCAGGACTGGTGGCCCGCGGACTATGGCCACTACGGGCCGTTCTTCATTCGCATGGCGTGGCACAGCGCGGGCACCTACCGGACCGTCGACGGCCGCGGGGGCGCGGACGGCGGCCTGCAACGCCTGCCGCCGCTCAACAGTTGGCCCGACAACGCCAACCTGGACAAGGCGACGCGGCTGCTCTGGCCGCTCAAGCAGAAGTACGGCCGCAACGTCTCCTGGGCCGACCTGATGATCCTGGCCGGCACCGTCGCCATGGAGTCGATGGGCTTCGAGACGCTGGGCTTCGCCGGCGGCCGCATCGACGCCTGGCAACCCGAGGACGTGAACTGGGGGCCCGAGGGCGAGTGGCTCGGCTTCGACCGCCGCGACGAGGACGGCGCGCTGAAGAAGCCGTTCGGCGCCACGCAGATGGGCCTGATCTACGTGAACCCGCAGGGCCCCGGCGGCAACTCGGATCCGCAGGCCGCCGCGCACGCCGTCCGCGCGGCGTTCGGCCGCATGGCGATGAACGACGAGGAGACCGCGGCGCTGATCGCCGGCGGCCATACCTTCGGCAAGGCCCACGGCGTCGCGGATTCGTCGCAGTACGTCGGCGTCGAGCCGGAAGGCGGCGACATCGAAGCCCAGGGGTTCGGCTGGGAGAACAGCTTCGGCAGCGGCCACGGCGCGGACACGATCACCAGCGGCCTCGAAGGCGCGTGGACGAGCGACCCCGCCGCCTGGACCCACGACTTCCTCGAGCACCTGTACGGCTACGAGTGGGAGCAGACCCGCAGCCCCGGCGGCGCCGTCCAGTGGCGGCCGGCCGGTGGCGTCGCGGCGGACCTGGTGCCCGACGCCCACGATCCGACCGTGCGGCACGCGCCGATGATGCTCACCACCGACCTCGCGCTGAGGGTCGATCCGGCCTACCGCGAGATCACCTCGCGCTGGCTCGACGACCCGGACGCGTTCGCCGACGCGTTCGCCCGGGCGTGGTTCAAGCTGACGCACCGCGACCTGGGCCCCACCTCGCGCTACCTGGGCGACCTGGTGCCGGACCGCGAGTTCGTGTGGCAGGACCCGGTGCCGGAAGTCGACCACGCCCCGATCGACGACCGGGACGCGGCCGTGCTGAAAGCCCGGATCCTGGACGCGGGCCTGTCCACCGCCGAGCTGGTCCGGACCGCCTGGGCCTCGGCGTCCACCTTCCGCGGCACCGACATGCGGGGCGGCGCCAACGGCGCGCGCATTCGTCTCGAGCCGCAGCGGGAATGGCTCGCCAACGACCCGGGGGAGCTGGCCGGTGTGCTGGAAGCCCTGGCCGGCATCCGGAGCCGATTCAACGATGCGCAGGTGGGTGACAAGCGGGTGTCGCTGGCGGACGTCATCGTGCTCGGCGGCGCCGCGGCCATCGAGCGCGCGGCGGCGCGAGCCGGGCGCGCCGTCGACGTTCCCTTCGCACCGGGCCGCACGGACGCGTCGGCGGAGCAGACCGACGCGGAGTCGTTCGCCCTGCTCGAGCCGACCGCGGACGGCTTCCGCAACTACTTCGCCGCCGGCAACAGCCGTTCCCCGGCCGAGATGCTGGTGGAGAAGGCCGCCATGCTGAACCTGACCATCCCCGAGATGACGGCGCTGGTCGGCGGCATGCGCACCCTCGACGCCAATGCCGGAGGCTCTGCGCACGGTGTGTTCACGGACCGCCCCGGCACGCTGAGCAACGACTTCTTCGTCAACCTCACCGACGTGTCCACGCCGTGGACCCGCTCGTCCACCGAGGGCATCTACGAGGGTCGCGACCGCGCCACCGGCGACCTCAAGTGGACGGCGACGCCGGTCGACCTGATCTTCGGCTCCAGCTCCGAGTTGCGCGCCGTGGCGGAGTTCTACGCCGCCGATGACGCAGAGGCGGACTTCGTGCACGACTTCGTGGCGGCGTGGACCAAGGTGATGACCCTGGACCGCTTCGACCTGGAGTCGGCGGCGGCGTGTTGCCGGTAAGGCTGTAACTCCCCTCAGCCCGGGCGCCGGGGCGCGGCCTGCGGAGGCCGGGCCGGGGCGGCCTTCGTGAACCGGATCTGTTCGAGTCCGGTGTCCGGGTCCGTGGTCCGAGCCGCGGCCTGCCAACCGCGCGCCTCGTAGAACCGGTTGGCGGACGTGTTGGCGGCGAAGCTCTCCAACCGAATGACCGGGTGTGTCTGGATGAGGCGCGCCTCCGCGTCCGCCACCAGTGCGGCCCCGATGCCGCGGCCCTGCCGGGCGGGATGCACCATCAGCAGCTCGAGCAGGTCGCCGTCGGTGAAGCAGCAGCCAACCACCTCGCCGGCCTCTTCGGCCACGCGACACTCCTCCCAGTGCGACGCCACGTACTTCCCGACGGCATCGTCCGCAAGCCATCGTTCGAGGGTGTCGGCAGGGACGAACGTCGGGAAGCTCCCGCGGATCGCCGCGAGCACGATCGTCGCGAGCACCTCCCGGTCGGTCGAACGCGCCGGGCGGATCTTCATCGTACGGATGCAGGCGGATCGAGTTCCGGAGCGACCGTCCCGTCAGCCGGCGTCCGCGGCGTCCAGCCGCACCAGGTGGCGAGGCGGAAAGCCCGTCAGGAGCAGGAACGCGAGGGGGCGTGGATGCTCGCCGTCGACCCGCGCGTACTCCTCGGCAGTCACCGGAACGGCCCTGTAGTTCCGCGTCTCCCCGTCGCGCGTCACCTGCACCCGCGGATTCGCCAGGACGCGACGGTGCCAGGCGCGGGGCCAGTGATTGACCGCTACGTAGAGCTGCCCGTCGCTATGCAGCCCCTGGAGCACGCGGTCGACGGCGCCGCCGTCCTCGCCCACCGTGGTCAACACCAGCGTGTCGGGCGCCTCGGGCTGAAAGAAGCCGATCAGCGACTCGAAGGCCACGACGATCAGCACGTAGCTGACAAGCACGATGCCAGCGATCCGGACGGCTCTCACGGCATACTCCCTTCGCGCGCTCCGGCCCGTGCTTCCGGCCCCGGCTCGCCCCGGGAAGCCGGAAGGCGCATCCAGCATACGTGACGCCGGAGGCTACTGCACGTCGATCCGTATCCGGCAGTGGTCGCTGGGTCCGAACCCCACGGCATCGTTCATGGCGTGCACGCGCACGCGGTCGTGGAACCCCCGCGAGGCGAACACGTAGTCGAGCTGGTAGCCGCTGACGACGTCCTGATTGCGCAGGCGGCGCAACTGTCCCTGGGTCACGTGCGTCGGCACGTTCCCGGTGTCCTTCGGCATTCCGGGCGGGAGTGGCTCCGCCCGTCTCTCGGCATCCGGCCATTGCGGTCCCAGGAACGCGAGGCCCAGCGCCTGCATCCGGTCGAAGATGGTCCGAGAGCGGACGGGATTCTCCATGCGGCTGTCGTCCGCCGGCCGGTAGATCGTGTTGAGGTCGCCCGCGGCCAGCAGGCGGTGCGAGGACAGACCGGTGTGTGCGATGAACGCCGAGAGGTCGGAGAGGATGCGGTGCGCGGAGCCGTCGGCGTAAGCGTAGATGTTCTGGCCTCCCTGCCGGGACGGGGAGCGCTCGGCCTGCGGATGCAGGTACAGCCAGCGTGCGTACATCGAGAACACGAAGAACGGCTCGCCGGCCGCCCTCCCATCCTGCAACGGCGTGACGCGCGCGGCGGCGAGGGTGCGCGAATCGCTGACGGCAATCGTGTCCAGCGGCACGACCTCACGTTCGGGATCCACGGGCGTGAACACGTCGACGCGCACGCGGTCCGACAGCCGGACCACGGCGGGCCAGATGCGCGCGCGACTCCAGTTCCACGGCACGGGTTCACCGAGGGTGTTCGCCATGCACCGGGCCGCTCCCTTGCCGACTTTCTGCAACAGGGCGACGTCCACGTCCGGCATCTCGGTGAGCTCCAGGAACGCATCGGGGCTGCGGTTGATGTTCCAGCACACCATCCTGACCACACGTGACCTCCCTGCGGAAGCGTACCCGCCGGGCAGTGCCGCGCTCCGGCGTATCTCACGGCGCGCGGCACGAAATGCGGTCGAGCGTTCGCGGCTGCTCGTCGGCGGCGCTCACCTCGCCGCCGGGCGCACGCTGTAGTTCTCGTTGCGCCACATCCGCATGGTGCCGTCAGGCAGTTCCTCGAAGACGAACTCCTCGCCCAGGGCGCCGTTGTCGCGCACCCGCCGGAACGTGCTGTCCTCGATGTGGCGGAGCCGGGTGAGGGCCTCCAGCGGGTCGTTGGTGGGGAGCGGCAGCACGTGCAGATCGCCGTCCCGGACGAGCACCGCAATCTCGCCCCCGAAGGACCGCTCGTAGGTGCCGGTGAAGCGCCGGAACGTCTCCTGCTCCGCGACGCCGCGCTCGGCGGCGGCCGTGGCGCCGGGGGCGGGAGCCTCGCCTTCCCGCTTGCGGGCGGCCTGGCGCAGGGCGGGGGCGACGATGTCGTAGGCGGTCTGGGCGAAGCGCCGGGCGTCGACGCCCTGTCCGTTGGCCGCGAACGCCGTGGCCACCCGGTCCTGCGGGCGCAGCAGGAGATGGCTGCGGTAGCCGGGGCAGGAGCCGCCGTGGCCGACGAAGGTGTCGCCGTCCGACTTCCACACGGAGAACCCCAGCCCGTAGGTCGTCTCGCCGTCGGGCTCCAGCCAGTGCACGCGGTGCATCTCGCGCAGCGTGTTGCGGTCGAGCAGCGCATCGTCGCCGTCGAGCACGCGGAACTGCCACGAGGCGAAGCGCGCCAGGTCCTCCACCGTCGAGACGAAGCCGGCCGCGGGGCTGACGCCGCGCACCTGGTAGTCCGGCACCAGGTGGCGCCGGCCGTCGCGCCCGCGGGCGGTGTAGCCGCTGGCCAGGCGGTTGCCCCGGAAGCGGTCCTGGTGGTCGGTGAAGGTGCTCGTCATCCCCAGCGGGTCGAGGATGTGCGCGCGGATGTAGTCGTCGTAGGCCTGCCGGGACGCCGCCGCCACGATCTCGCCCGCCAGGGTGAGGGCCAGGTTGGAGTACTGATAGTAGGTGCGCGGCGGATACAGCATCGACTGCGTGGGGAGGGTGGCGACGATCTCCTTGTGGGTCGGGAAGGGATAGTCGGGACCGGTCCAGTAGGGCGCCTTCGCCTCGCGCGGGAGACCCGAGGTGTGGGTGAGCAGCCCCTCGACGGTGACCGCGCCCGCCTCCGCGAACCCGTCCTGGATCCGGAACCACTCCAGGTGCTTCGCCACCGGGTCGTCGAGGTCCACCCGCCCCTCGTCGCGAAGCTGCAGCACCCCGACGGCGGTGAACAGCTTCGAGATCGAACAGACGGAATACATCGTCGACGGGGTCGCGGGCTCCTCCGCCTCCACGTGGGCGAACCCGAATCCCTTCGCCCACACGAGCTCCTGATCGTGCACCACGGCCAGCGAGGCGCCGGGGATCCCCCCGTAGGCCTGCGCCGCGTCCATCCAGGTGTCGAGCAGGTGCACGGCCTCGGCGACGCCGGGGTCATCCGCAAGCGGCTGCTGGGCGTGCAGCGACGGCGCGGTGAGCAGGAGAAGCGCCAGCGCCGCGGCGGAGGCCGTGATGTGGGATGTCTTGGAAAGCGGGGTGTGTGGTGTCTTCATCGGGTACTCCGGGCTTTGGCGGGTGGTTCGCAGCGCCGAGCCTGGGCTCCCGTGCCGGACCCGCGCTGGACTGCATTGTAGTGCCGTGCGCTCGGATGCGGAACTGGCAGCCGGCCCGGCCCAACACCCCCGCTCAACCCCGTGGCGGACCGAACGGGATATGCTGAGACGATGCTGGCGAAGTCCGACATCCAGAGAGCGGCGCTCAGTCTTGGCGCACGGGGCCGAATCGAGCTCGTCGTGAAGCTCTGGGACAACCTGGCGCCGGGCGAGATTCCGGTTCCCGACTGGCAGCGGGATCTGATTCGTGAGCGCCTGGCGGCGCTCGACCACGTCCCTCCCGAGGAGCGTTCGGTGTCCTGGGAAGAAGTCCGCAAGCGCGTCTTCTCCGACAAGACGTGACCCTTCTCGTTCGCCTGACACCGGCAACGGCGCGGGAGGCCGCCTTCGCGCAAGGCTGGGTATCTCGACGAGGCGCCGCACGTTCTGGCGTCGTTCGAGCAGGAACTCGGACGGGGCCCTTCGCCGGATCTCGAGGTGTCCGCCTGAGACGACGGTGACCCGATGCGGATCGAAGCCATCGAGCTACGGAACTACCGTCTGTTTCGGACCGCCAAGCTGATGAAGCTGCCGCCGCTGGCGATCGTGGTCGGGGCCAACGGTGCAGGCAAATCGACGCTCTTCGACGCCTTGAGCCTTCTCAAGGAAGCCCTGACCCAGAACGTGGCCCAGGCGGTTGCGCGCAGAGGTGGCTTCCGCGAACTCGTGAGCCGCGGCCAGTCCGGCCCGGTCGGGATCACGGTCAAGTTTCGGGAAAGCAGCGGGCGTCTGGCCACCTATCTTCTCGATATCGCGAACGAGCAAGGAAGGCCCATCGTTGACAGGGAGATTCTCCGGTACACCCGCAGACCCGGGAGGACCGGACGTCCCTGGCACTTCGTCGACTTCTCACGCGGTCGGGGCACGGCGATTACCAACGAGGCCGCGTATGGTGAGGCCGGCGCAGAGGCCGCGCGTGAGGATCGCGTCCTCGAAGATCCGAGCGTGTTGGCGATCAAGGGCCTCGGGCAGTTCAAGGAATTCCGCGTCGTGGCCGAGTTCCGTAGCCTGCTGGAGAACTGGCACATCTCGGACTTCCACATTCACGATGCCCGGCCGAGCGCGGAGGCGGGGTATGCGGAGCACCTCTCGGCGCGTGCGGACAACGTAGCGCAAGTGGCCCAGTTCATGTACGAGCATCATCGGGATCGATTCGAGCGCGTTCTGGAGGTGATGCGCGAGCGGGTACCGGGGGTCAGCTCGGTCGAAGCCAGGCCGACGGAGGACGGACGCCTGGTACTTCGGTTCCAGGACGGGAGCTTCAAGGATCCGTTCATCTCGCGGTACGTGTCCGACGGGACGATCAAGATGTTCGCGTACTTGATCCTGTTGCACGATCCGAAACCTCATCCCCTGCTCGCTGTCGAAGAACCGGAGAATCAGTTGTACCCGGCGTTGCTCCTGGAGCTCGTCGAGGAGTTCCGTGACTACGCCCGTCGGGGCGGGCAGGTGTTCGTCTCGACTCACTCACCGGACTTCCTCAACGGCGCCAGGCTGGAGGAGATCTACTGGCTGGTCAAGGAACGCGGTTTCGCGACCGTGCGGCGGGCCTCGGACAGCCCGCTACTGCGTGACTTGAACTCGGCAGGTGATCTTCCGGGCGCGCTTTGGAAGCAAGGGCTCTTCGAGGGGGCGGAACCCCGGTGAGTCGCCTCGTCCTGCTTCTCGAGGAACCATCGATGAAAGCCCTTCTCGACGGGCTGCTGCCGCGGTTCTTTCCGAGCCTGCGCTTCCTGTGCGTGCCGCACGAGGGAAGAGACGATCTGGAACAGAGCGTACGACGAAAGCTCCAGGCGTGGCGAGAGCCGGGCGTGCGGTTCGCGGTGGTCCGGGACAACGATCGGGGCGACTGTCAGGCGCGCAAGCGCCGCTTGCGGGAGCTGTGCGGAGCCGCCGGACGGGACGATACGCTCGTGCGCATCGCGTGTCAGGAGTTGGAGGCGTGGTATCTCGGCGAACCGGATGCCCTGGCCGACGCGTTTCGGCAGGAAGCGCTGCGGGGCATCCAACGCAAGGCCCGATTTCGGGATTCGGATGCTGTGCCGCACCCGGCGCGCGCCGTGGCCCGTCTGGTGCCGGAGTTTCAGAAGGTATCGGGCGCACGTCGCATGGCTCAACATCTGAGCCTGGAGCGCAACCGGTCGACCAGCTTCCACGCGTTCATGAACGGCGTTGACGTGGTTCTGGCCGAGATGACGGCGAGCGAAGCGTAGTAGCGGTGCGAGCCGACTTCAATCCAACCCGCCGTTCACGGGCCGGCGACCGGAAGAGATACGGTTGCCGGCGTGCGGGCTTGATCCGAACGACCCGCTGAAGATCCTGATCGTCACGTCCAAGCTGCTGACCGGCTTCGACGCCCCCATCCGGCAGGCGATGTACCTGGACAAGCCGCTGCGGGACCACACGCTGCTGCAGGCCATCTGCGGCACGAACCGGCCGTACGGCGAGACCAAGACGCGCGGGTGGCTGAGCCAGGTCTACGAATCGGTGAAGCCATCGACCGGAACGGGCAACTCCTCTGGCACACGCTCGGCGCCAAGACCATCGACCTCATCCCCGGCACGTCCACGTCGACGCCGTCCGCGACGACCTGGAGACCCTGGTGCTCGATGCCGACGTGCTGGTCGCGGTACTCGGCACGGCCCGACCCCCACAAGGAGTCGAAGGAGATCGAGATCCAGGTCGCGCATCGTCTCCGCAAGCACCTGCACGAACCCCGGTTCGGCGCCGTTGGCGAGCGGCTCGAAGGGCTGCGGCAGAAGCACGAGCAGGGGCCTGCTCGTGAGCATCGAGTTCCTGAAGCCACTGCTCGAGCTGGCCCGCGATGTGGTCGAGGCGGAACGAGGCGGAACGGACCGTCGAGCCGGCGACATCCGAGGCCCGCGGCAGGACCACCCTGACGGAGCTCTTCGAGAAGGCCCGCAACGCCCGCACGCCCATCATCGTCGAGCGGGTGGTGAACGACATCGACGAGATCGCCCGGCACGTGCGCTTCGACGGCTGGCAGACGATCCACGCCGGCGAGCGGGAGGTGAAGAAGGCGCTCGGGAAGACTCTGTGCAAGTACCGCCTGCACCAGGACCAGGAGCTGTTCGATCGGGCCTACAGCTACATTCGGCAGTACTACTGACGCCGACGGGGCGCGTAGGCAGCGCGATGCCGGTCCTGCAACGTGGAATGTTACGACTGGGCGACGAGCACGGACCGGAGTCTGGTCTCGTCCGCGGCAACGAAGTGAGTCCGAAGCCTCCAGAGGCGGGCACTTGGCGGCAAGCGCAGGTATATCGACCGCGTGATGCCCAGCGTGCGTGATGGTCTGTGCTGCCACGCCGCTGAATCGGCGATCCGGCCGAGCTCGACCTCGCAGTCACGGTTTCGCCGCGTCCAGCGTGCAACGTGCTCGGCCGCGGCCAGATGGTCGCTCTTCGCGCCGTTGCAGGAACCATGAGCCACGACGAGGTTATCGAGCCCGTCGTCGGGGTGTCGGCTCCACGGCACGAAGTGATCTACCTGCCGCTTCCCGCCAATCCGTTTGCCGCAGTAGAAGCAGCCTCCCTCCTGGAGCTGCAACAAGGGCCTTGCCAAGTGAGCAACCGCCTCGCGTCGACTCCCGAACGGGAACTGCTCGAGCCTCGCCTCCGGCAGCCCGTTCACCCGTGCCACACGTGCGGCCCACTCCCGCTGAACGAGGGGCGCACGAACGGCGCCATCCGTACCAGTTCGTCTCCAGCGTTCCCGATGAACCGAATGGCATTGTCGAAGTCGGCTGCACGAAAAGTGGAGCGCAGAACGTCATCGCGCCGGTTGATCCGGTAGAGAAAGGGCACTTGCTCCGAACCGACTCGCTGAAGCTTGGGCAGCGGCATCTCTACCAGGATCCACTCGATGTCCTGCACCAACCGATCGAACTCACGAGGGGCGAGACGCCTTGCGCGCGCGACAGCCTGGCCGGGTTCGCCGAGCTGTTTCTGAAACTGGAGGATCCTGGTCACGATCCCCGCCTGCTTCCCGGAGTTCTGACGAAGCGTCCGCTGGTCGAAAAGCCCTGGCCTGAGGCCAATAGAGATCCAGAACCCTTTCGGCGAGCTGCCGGGTGGTGACACTTGTTGGGGGCTTCACCAGTGGGCGTGGACCGCTCGACACACAGATCCACCAGTGCGAGGAGCACGGCGTACTTGTAGGTCGCCGTGAAGGCGCCTTCGGCCAGCACGGCGAGCAGTTGCTCAGCGAGTGCCGAGGCAGCGCTGGAACGGTCCAGGGGCGGGTCATCGTGCCGTCCGGTCGGCGAGTGTCGAGCCCGCCCAACGTATCCCACCTCAACGGTCACGCACAACGACCGAACACGATGGCCCGTGGAACGGGCGCCGATGTCGTGGGCTCCAGAACGAGTCACCCACGCTCCTGCAGTGGTTCGGCGGAGATAGGTGGCGGTGAGGCAGGGATTCGAGCCCGAAGCGGCGCGAGTCGCGAGGCGACCGAATCGCTGCCTCGGCGCCAGTTCGCAGGCGGCAAGTTGTCCCGTTGGCGGGGGGATTCGAGCCCGAAGCGGCGCGAGCCGCGAAGCGACCGAATCGCTGCCTCGGCGCCAGTTCGCAGGCGGCAAGTTGTCCCGTTGGCGGGGGGATTCGAGCCCGAAGCGGCGCGAGCCGCGAAGCGACCGAATCGCTGCCTCGGCGCCAGTTCGCAGGCGGCAAGTTGTCCCGTTGGCGGGGGGATTCGAGCCCGAAGCGGCGCGAGCCGCGAAGCGACCGAATCACTGCCTCGGCGCCAAGCGGAGCGAATGCGGAGTATTGGCGGTGAGGCAGGGATTCGAACCCTGGGTAGAGGTTTATGCCCCTACAACGGTTTAGCAAACCGCCGCCTTCAGCCTCTCGGCCACCTCACCGCGCGGGGAGCCGCCGGACGGCGACCCCGGACCGAACCACCATCATATCCCGTCGGCGCGCGATGGGACAGCCTCCGGCGCCGCGGCGGCCGCACCGGCCGCTTCCGCCCCGAACAGCCGATTCGCATCCTGGATCGTCCGCGCCAGCCGCCATCCCCGCAGCATCGCGATGGTGCCCACGAAGACCGACGACGCCCCAGCTTGCCGCAGCACCTCGGCGTCCATCGGACGCAGAATGCCGCCGCCCGCGTTGATCGGCAACGTGATCCCGTCGTGCCGAGCCTCCGTCACCCAGTCCGCAACGAGCGCCAGCAGCGGCGCCCCGGACAGCCCGCCACCCCCGAACCGCTCCAACGGCGACCGTGCACCGAAGAGCCCCATCCAGTCGATCCGGTCCGCCATCTCCCCCCAAGGAATCGTGTTCGACACGCACAGCGCGTCGCACGCCGGATGCTCGGCGATGGCGCGCGCCTCGGCGACCGCCTGCGTGACGCTCAGCTTCACCATCAGCGGCACGTCGAGCGCCGCGTACTCGTCGAGCTCGGCCCCGAAGCCGGCCACCGGGTCCGGCGCGGGCTCGCCGTGCGGCACGTTGGGGCAACTGAAGTTGACCTGCAGGCCGACGGGGGCGGCGAAGTCAGGCAGCGCCGCCCTGAGAATTCGCACGAAGCGGCGCACCTCGTCGAGGCGGCCGGCCGCCGTCTCCGCGACGGTCGCGTGCGAGAGGAAGAACGGCTCCGTGCGGCGCTGCCAGCGGCCGGTGGCGAGCAGCGCCTCAATCCCCGGGCCGGGGAGGCCGAGGGCATTCAGGACGACGCCCCGGCGCCAGTCGACGTGGACGCACGGCTGGCGCAGCACCCGCGTGGTCAGGCCGTCGCGAGCCAGCGCACCGTTCGGGTCCCGCGGCTCCAGCGTGGTGGTCTTGGCGACGAAGGTGGAGCCGGCGAAGCTGAGGCCGAACGGGATCCAGCGGTGGAACGGATGGCCCTCCCCGAACCAGCCGCGGACGCCGGAGGCGTCGAGCACGTGGCCGAAGTCGATGCCCCGCAACTCCATCGTCAATCCGTTCGGATCCGCCCGCGGTGTCGCGCGGAACGCGGACCCGCTCGTCATTGTACCGGCAGCGGCGGGGCCGGCCGCCCCCGCGTGACCACGGCGCGACGGACGGGGTAACCTTGCCGGGCGCGCCACCGTGACCGGGCGCGCGACCTTGGAGGAAGCAGAATGACGCGACAGGTGGTTCGAGCGGTGCTCCTGACGATGGCCGGCTTGGCGGTGTTGGCGACACCGGCCGCGGCGCAGTGCGAGCCGGGCGGCGACGTCCAGTTCGTCTGCGGGCCGATCAGCCCCGAAGACCTGATCGCGATCCCCGACTCGCCCTGGGTGGTCGTGGCCAGCATGGTCGACGACGGCTACCTCTCGGCCGCCGACAGCCGCGACTACAACACGGTCCGGCTCTTCCCGGCCGAGGGCGCGACCTCCGCCTCCCGGCACGACACCGCGATGTACGGCGGCTGCCCCGGCATGACCACGGAGCAGTTCCGCGCCCACGGCGTCAGCGTGCGCCCCGGCGAGGGCGGCCTGCACACGCTCTACGTCGTGCGCCACGGCGAGCGGGAGTCGGTGGAGGTGTTCGAGGTCGACGCGCGCGGGGAGACGCCGGCGCTGACCTGGATCGGCTGCGCCGTGGCCCCCGAGGGGCTCGGGCTGAACGCCGTGGTCCCGCTGCCGGACGGCGGGTTCGCGGCGACGAGCCCGGCGACGCAGGACGTCTGGGAGTGGCACGCCGACGGCGGCTGGATGCGCGTCCCGGGCAGCGAGGAGATCGGCCCCAACGGGCTCGAGCTCTCGCCCGACGGCGAGTGGTACCTGGTGGCCGGCTACGCGAGCCAGTCCGTCATCAAGCTGTCGCGCGGGCGCACGCCGGTGGAGAAGGAAGCGATCGAGGTCGGCTTCAACATCGACAACGTGCACCTGGCCCCCGACGGCACGCTGCTGGCGGCCGGGCACACCGCCCCCGGCATCCAGCGCGTGATCGAGTGCATGCAGCGCGTCACGTGCGAGGGCATCACCAACTACGTCGCGCGGGTCGACACCGACACCGGCACCGTCGAGCGCCTCTTCAGCTACCCGACCAACGACCTGCTGCGGCTGGGGACGGCCGCCATCGAGGTCGGCGACGAGCTCTGGGTGGGCGGGATCGCGCAGGGCACGCGCATCGCCCGCGCGCCGCTCCCCTGAGTGGGGCCGTTCCGGCCGTCGCGGCCCCGCTGCCGCCCGCCGCGGCCCCGTTGCCGGCAGCCGCCACAGCGGCGGGGCCTCCGGCGGTCACCGGGCACCCGACGCCGCAGAGTCGCAGCGGGAGGAGAGCACGATGATCGCATCGATGAGACGGCGGTGGCGGACGCGCAGGCCCGCGACCCGCAGCGCAGCGGCGTTCCCCCTCGCTGCTACGCCTCGGCTCGGGAACCACGCTGATCGGGGCCGACTGACACGCAGCGCGGCGGCGTTCCTCCTCGTTGCGACGCCTCGGCTCGGGAGCCACGCCGATCGCGGCCGAGTGGCACGCGGCGCGGCGGCGTTCCTCCTCCTTTCGACCGCCGCCCTGGTGGCCGCCGCGCCGGCTCCCGCTACGGGCGGACCCGGCGGCCCCCTGCAGGCAGCAGCACCGCCCGCGCTCGCCGACGCCGCGACCCTGACCGGCACCGTCGCGTCCGATGCGCCGTTCACGGCCGCCCGGGTCCACATCCGGAACGTCGACCGGCGGATCGGCTACATGGTCTACACCCGGGAGGGGCGCTTCCGGGCCGTGGCGCTCTTCCCCGGACGCTACGAGGTGACGGCCGCGGCGCCGGGCCTGACGTCGGACGTGCAGCACGTGACCCTCGAGGCCGGCGAGCGGGCGAGCGTCGACCTCGCGCTCGCCGAGACGAGCGCTCCGCGGGTCGCCGCGGCGGGCGGCGGCGAGATGCCGGCCTCCCGGGCGGCGGCCGAGCACGTCGCGTACGACGACCTCTATCCGCCGGGGCCGGGCCGCGACATCGCGGAGCGGACGTGCATGCCGTGTCACGGCGGGAACTTCCTGGCCACGCGGCCGGCCCGCCGCGCGGTGTGGGAGGCGGCCATCGACAAGATGTTCGGGCGCGCCCTGTCGGACCGGGCCGCCGCTTCCTACGGCGAGGGCATCGTGTCGTACCGGGACGCCCAGCGGCGCTTCTCGCTGGCCGACCGCGAGACCCTGCTCGGCTGGCTCGCCGAGCACTTCGGGCCCGGCGCGCCCCCGCGTCGCGTCCGCATCGACCGCCCGATGCCGATCGACGAGGCGGCGCTCGGCAAGGCCATGTACATCGAGTACTACCTGCCCGAGGACGCTGCCGGCGAGGGCGTGCACGCCGACAGCCGCGACAACATCTGGATCGGGCTCTGGAACGTGGGCAAGGTGGCCAAGTTCGACCCCGCGACCGAGCAGTGGACGGAGTTCACGCCGCCCACCTACCCGGGTCACGTGCGGCGCCCCAACGTCGACTCGCGGGACAACGTCTGGTTCGGCATCTACGCCGCCGGCCCGCGCCCGGGGAAGCTCGTCAAGCTGGATCAGGGGACCGGGCGGATGACGGAATACGTCATCCCCCACCAGGACGCCGCCCCCTACGACGTGGCCGTCGACGCCGACGACAACCTCTGGGCGGCGGACGTCGGGGCGGGGAGCGACGGCGAGCGCGGGGCTTCCCTCTGGAAGTTCGATCCGCGCACGGAGGCCTTCACCTTCTATCCGAAGCCGCAGCCGGCCGCCGACTCGCCGAAGATCCAGGTGACCCGCGAGGGCGCGGTCTGGTACTCGCCGCGCGGCAGCCGCGACGCCCCGGCGATCGGCGTGCTGTATCCCGACATGGATCGCATCACGACGCTGGGGGCGTACTATCGGCACGGACCGCCCGGCAACCCGTTCGCGACCGGGGCGGGCCAGTAGTCGCCCTCCGGGGCGCACGCTCGACGCGAAGGGGCGTCGAGATCGAAAGGAGAGGGAAGATGACTCATCAAATGCCGGCCCGAAGCGGCCGCCTCGTTCTCACCTTAGCCTTGGTGGGCCTCCTGCTGGCCGGGTTGCCGGCCGGGGCGTCGGCGCAGGACGGCGCCGCGCTGAAGGCGGCCTACCTTGCCGACATCGAGGTGATGCGCGGGAAGTTCCTCGGGCTCGCCGAGGCGTTTCCGGCGGAGACGTACTCGTGGCGGCCGATGGAGGGCGTGCGCTCCGTGTCCGAGGTCCTGATGCTGATCGCGGGCGAGGGCTTCGCGTTCGCGCCGGTGGCGCTCGGCCTGGAGGGCAACATGACCTTCCAGGAGATGCAGGCGCTGGAGCGGGACGTCACCGACAAGGCCGAGGTCATCGACTACCTGACCCGCGGCTTCGCCAATGCGCAGGAGCAGCTCGAGGGCGTCGACCCGGCCACGCTGACCGGCACGCAAATGGTCTTCGGGCAGGAGCGGACCACGGCGGACATGGTGCTGCTGGTGGCCGGCGACATGCACGAGCACCTCGGCCAGCTCATCGCCTACGCGCGGATGAACCGGATCGTCCCGCCCTGGAGCCGGTGAGAACCCGCTGGGAGTCTGCGCCCTGGAACGCGCCGCGAGAGTGCCGTGCCAGCGCAGGCTCCCGACGCGCCCGCCGGCGCGCGCCAGGAGTCTGCGCCGCGGAACGCCCGTCATGGGTGCCTCGTGCCAGCGTAGACTCCGACGCGCCCCTCAGGGCGCGCTACCGCACGCCTTCCCGGAAGCGGGCCCGGAGGGCCTCCCGGTCCACGGGCTCGCCGCCGAGGTAGACGGCGGAGATCCTGCGGCTGTTCGTCACGTCGTCGAGCGGGTTCGCGTCGAGCACCACGAACGACGCGCTCTTGCCCGCCGACACGGTGCCGAGGTCGTCCAGCCGCAGGATCTCCGCATTCACCCGCGTCGCGGCGACGATCACCTCCATCGGCGTGAGCCCGCACCGCGCCATGTCGCGGAGCTCGGTGTGCGTCGTCCAGGCGACGCTCACGCCCGAGTCGGTCCCCATCCCGATTGGCATCCCCGCCTCGCGGTTCCGGGCCAGGTTGCGGCACTGCAGCTCGAACGACGCGCCCGGCCCCTCCGCCGCCAGCCGTTCGGCCTCGGCGCGCAGGTTGTCGACCTCGAACGGCGGCAGGGTCTCGGCGAGCCACGGGAGGTCGTCGTCCGTCACCGGCGAGCCGGGCAGGTTGGGGACGGTCCAGACGTCGGGGTGCTCGCGCACCAGGGCCATGTACTCGTCGTCGATGTCGCGGTCGCGGACGGTGTGCGCGAAGCCGTCGACGCCCGCCCGGATGAGGTCCTTGGCATCCGCGAGGCCGCTCGTCGAGCCGAGGTGCGACGTCACCCGCATCCCGCGCGCGTGCGCCTCGTCGATGATCGCCCGGTAGACGGCCGGCGCCAGCTTCGGGACCGTGCCGCCACGGTCGTCGACCCAGATCTTGATGAGCTCGGCGCCCAGCGCGTCGAGCTCGGCCACCGCGGCCCTTCCTGCGGCCTCGGTCGGCGCCCCGCGCGGGATGCCCAGGCGGTAGTCCTGCTGCGGGCCCGCCGTCGGCGTGGCGGCGATCCCCCGGCCCGAGGTGAGGAGGCGCGCCGCGTTCGGGATCGCGGCGTCGCGCAACGCGAACGCCAGGGCCTCGTCGTGCTCCAGCCCGAGGCTCATCGTGGCCGCCACGCCGTGGTAGGCGGAGCGCTCCAGGTGCTCGACCAGGTTGGCCCGCGTGTAGTTCTGCTTGCTGTGCGTGCCGTCCTTCACGTTGGTCAGGCCGAGGTGCTGGTGCGCGTCGATGAGCGCCGGAATGACGGTCTTCCCCGCCAGGTCCACGCGGGCCGCGCCCGACGGAGGCTCCCGCTCGGCCCGCCGGCCGATCCACGCGAAGCGGCCGTCCTCGACGAGGAACGCCGCGTCCGCGACGGGCGGGCCGCCGCTCCCGTCGATGAGGAGCGCGCCCTCGAACCACGTCGCCTCCTGCGCGGCGACGGGCGCCGCGATCCCGAGGCCGGCGGTGGCCGCCAGCACGACGATGCGCGTGAGGGTGCCGGCTCCGGATCCGGCGCGCGTCCGCGGTCTGTCGTCCGTCATCGCTGAACTGCCTGTCATCGCTGAGCTCCCCCTGCCTCACCTCCGACCGCCCACGCCGACGGACGGGCGCCCGCGTCTCGCGCCCGCCTCGACGGCGCCCCCGGACGTCGTGCCCGCCGGCACATCGCAGCGACGGCCGGTGCCGATGCAGCGAGGGCGAACGCGGGCGGCCGGTCGACGGCTCGGGCCCGCCCTCGGCGGGGTCGTCGGTCGAGGTCCGATTATGGTCGATGGCGTCCTCCCATACGGGGAAGCGCCAGCGACATGTGGGGAGGGTGCGCAGTATGATGGGGATATGGATGACACGGACATGCCGCCAATCACACGCCGCAACGGCAGGGCCGTGCCGGCCGCCGCGTCGTCCCCGGTCCCCGCGGCGGAGCCCCGCGGTTCGCTGCGCTACGAGGCGCTTCGGTTCCCCGGGTGCCGCCGCATCTCCCTCACGCGCGACCAGTTCGAGCGCTCCGACGACCGCATCGAATACTGGGACGCGCGCATGGAGACAGCCTGGGTGGTCGCCGACGAGTTCGCCGTCCACGAGGGAACGTCGCGGCGGCTGCCGCACCTGGCGGAACGGATCGCCTCGCTGCGCGGCGCGCCGATCGTCTCGTTCGGATCCGTGACGCTCCTGGTGCGGGACGCCGAGGGCCGGCCGCGGCGGGCGATGGAGGCGGACGAGACGCTGTACCTGCACCCTGCCCGGTCCGCTACCCCGATCCGGTCCCTGGCGATCGGCGAGCACGACTACCCCGACGTGGTCCTCGAGGTGGATCACACGACCGACGTGCGGCCGGGCAAGCTGCTGCTGTACGAAGCCTGGGGCTTCCCCGAGCTGTGGGTGATCGTGCCGCCGGAGGGGGCCTCGCCGCGGCGCCCGGCGGGCGTGACGATTCACCGCCTGCAGGCTGGGCGCTACCGGTCGGCGCCGGCGAGCGGCGCGTTTCCGGGGTGGACGGCGGCGGAGATCTTCGGCGCGCTGACCGAGCCGACGCCGTCGGCCGCGACATGCCGGGTCCTGGAACGCGTGGGGCGGGCCCTCGGCGCCGCGGGTGGAACCGGACCCGCCGACGATCCGCTGTCCCGCGTCCTGCTCGCGGAGGGTCGTCTGGAAGGTCGCGCGGCGGAGCTCGCCGCGGCCGTTCGCAGCCTCCTGCAGGTACGCGGGATCACGCTCTCGCCAGCGTCCCCCGGGCAGGCCTCCAGGCTCGCAGACGCATCGCGCGACACCGTGATGGCGGCCGCCTACGCCTGCGCGGACGAGGCCGACTTCTGGCGCCGGCTCGGGATGCCGCAACGCTGACGAGGGACAGCCTGCGCCAGGGCGTCAGGGCGTGTCCCGCTCAGAGTGAGTCGCGCGACATCAGGAAGGCGTGCACCTGCCACATCTCGTCACTGGAGAGCAGCCCCTCGAAAGCGGGCATGCCGGTGCCCTCGCGGCCCTGGCGGACGGCGTCGATGAAGCGCCCGGTCGGCAAGCTGCTCCGAAACAGGCTCGGCCCCGCCCCGCCGCCCGCCCGGTGGCAGACGACGCAGCGCGCGCGGTAGATCCGTTCGCCGGCCTCTATCGCGCCCGCGTCTCCCAGCAGAGGGTTGGCTACGTCGCCGGCCTCGATCGAGGCCGCCGGAGCGGTCGCGGCTGCCGGAGCGGCCGCGGCCGCCGGTGCGCCCGCGGCTGCCGGTGCGACGGTGGCCCCCGGCAGGGTCGGCGGCGTCGTGGTGATCGGGTCGCTTCCCTCGGTCGGCTCGAAGCCGTAGCCCGGCAGGACGCGCCCGCCCAGCGTGTGGCCCGGCTCGCCGACGCGCGGCAGGCCGCCCGGAAGCGGCGTCAGGTTCGTTTCCTGCCGCAGCGCCCGCGGGCCGCCGTCGAGCGCGAACACCCACAGGTTCCCGGCCCGCGGCTCGGTGTAGTAGAAGATCATGTCCCCGCCGATGCCGCCCGACGGCACCGCCACGTACTGCGTTCCGTCGAGCTCGTAGGTGATGGGGCTGCCGATGATGCCCGAGCCGGTCTGGAACTGCCACAGCACCTCGCCGCTGCGGGCGTCGAGGGCCATGAAGTAGCCGCGCATGTCGCCGGTGAAGACGAGGCCGCTCGACGTCGCCACCGCTCCGGCCCAGAAGGGCGCCGGGCTCACGACACGCCACAGCACCTGGCGGTTGACCACGTCGAAGCCGACGAAGTTCCCCGGGTTGTCGCTCGTCAGGTACTGCTGCCAGTCCCCGCCCAGGTACGCCTCGCCGTTCGTCGGCGGCTCGATCTGGTCCTCGGCCCAGAAACGGTAGCCCATCGCCCACTGGTTCGACATGAAGTAGAGCGCGCCCAGGTCCGGGTTGTAGGCCAGCGGCTGCCAGTCGATGGCGCCCTCCAGGCTGGGGATGATCGGCCCCACCTCGGGGCCGCCGGACTGCGCCACCATGTCGGGGTTGACCCGCGGGCGCCCGGTCACGGGGTCGAGGCCGAAGGCCCAGTTGATGCCGGGGACGATCGGCTCGCCGTACAGGAAGCGGCCGTCGGTGCGGTCGAGGGCGTAGAAGAAGCCGTTCTTGTCGTGGTGGAAGAGCGCCTGGACCGGCCCGTGATCGCGCAGCGTCACGTCGGCCAGCACCGGCGTGCTGACGGCATCGTAGTCCCAGCAGTCCCACGGCGTGTACTGGAACCCCCAGCGGATGGCGCCGCTGTCGGCGTCCATCGCGATGGTCGCCGCCGACCACTGGTTGTCGCCCCGGCGGACGTGGCAGTTCCAGGGCGCGGCGTTGCCGGTGTTCCAGTAGACGAGGTTCAGCTCGGGATCGAAGGCCCCGGTGGTCCACGTGGGGGCGCCGCCGTTCTTCCACGTGTCGCCGGGCCAGGTCTCGTTGCCGGGCTCGCCGGGGCCCGGGATGGTGTAGGTGGTCCAGCGCAGCTCGCCGGTCATGGCGTCGTAGGCCTTGACGAATCCGCGGATGCCGTACTCGCCGCCGGCCACCCCGGTCAGGACCAGGCCGTTCACGACCAGCGGGGCGCCGGTGATGCTGTAGCCCTGCCGCCAGTCGACGACCTCGGTCTCCCATGCGACGGCGCCGGTCTCCCGGTGGAGCGCGATGAGGCGCGCATCCATGGTGCCGACGTAGACCAGCTCGCCGAACAGCGCCACGCCGCGGTTGTTGGACCCGCAGCAGTAGACGCGCTCGACGGCGTCCGACAGTCGCGGGTCGAAGCTCCACTTCTGCGCGCCGTTCCGGGCGTCGATGGCGAACACGCGCGATTCGTCGGCCGAGAGGTAGAGGACGCCGTCGTGCACCAGCGGCGTCGCCTCCAAACCGCGGTTCTCGCCGCCGGTCGCGAAGACCCAGGCGGGGTGGAGGCGATCGACGTTGTCCGGCGTGATCGCGTCGAGCTCCACGAAGCGGTGACCGTGGTAGTCGCGGCCGTACATGAGCCACGACGAGGTGTCGCCGGCCGCCGACTCGAGGTCCGAGGTGGTGACTTCCTGCGCCTGCACCGGCGGAGGGGGCAGGGCGGCCACGCCGGCGACGACCGCGCAAAGCACGGCTGAAGATCGAGTAGACGGCGTCAACATTCCCCTCCTTCAGCGAGTCCGGATGGTCGGAGCCGACGGCGCCGACGCCGAGGGCCAACCCGCTCGATACTCTACAGGTGCCGAATGTCCGGTCGCCGGCGGGTCCGTTACGCCGTGCCTTCCTGCATAATCCCGCAATGCCTGGACGGACCGACGGCGGCATGCGTCGGCGATGCCGATCGCTCCTCGCCGCCGCGGCGGTAGCCGCGTTGTGGGTCGGCGACCTGCGCTCTCAGCCGGCGGCGGACCTCCTGCTGGTCGGCGGCCTCGTCCACGACGGCTCGGGGCAGCCGCCGGTCCGCCGGGACGTCGGCGTGGTGGGGGAGCGGATCGGCTTCGTCGGCGACGCGGCGGCGGCCGGCCTCGATGCCGCCGTGGTCGTGGACGTCGATGGCCTGATGGTCACGCCGGGCTTCATCGACATGCACTCGCACGCCGAGCTGACGGAAGACTACGGTCGGGACGCGCGGCCGTTCCTCCACCAGGGCATCACGACCGTGGCCATCGGGGTGGACGGCGCAGGAGCGCCTGACGTCGCCGAGCTGTTCGCCGGCCTCGAGGGCCGCATCGGAGTGAACGCGTTCGCCTACGCGGGTCACGGCGAGATCCGGAGGCGGGTGATCGGGGAGGACGACCGCGCACCGACGGCGGCCGAGCTCGACGAGATGCGCGCTCTGGTGCGGCAGGCCATGCACGAAGGGGCGTTCGGCCTCTCGACCGGACTCTTCTACGTGCCGGGGTACTACGCGACCACCGAGGAGGTCATCGAGCTGGCGCGGGTCGCCGCGGCATTCGACGGCATCTACGACACCCACGATCGCGACCTCGGCGCCACCTACCGGGGCGTCGGCTATCTCGCCTCGATCCGCGAGGCGATCCGGATCGGGGAGGAGGCAGGCACCCGCGTCATCTTCAGCCATTTCAACGCACAGGGCGCGCACAACTACGGCCGTGCGCCCGAAGGGGCACGACTCATCGAAGAAGCCCGCGCGCGGGGCGTGGAGGTGGCCGCCGCGCAGCACGTGTACACCGCGACGCAGTCGAGCCTGGCCGCCTATGCGATACCGCGGTGGGCTTCGAACGGCGGCCGCGAGGAGATGCTCGAGCGGTTCCGCGACCCCGAGACCGTCCGCCGGCTCGACGTCGAGACGATGGAGATGCTGGCCATCCGCGGGGGCGCCGACAAGCTGCTGTTCGCCGATCCGCGGCCGGAGCTGAACGGCCGGACGCTCGCCGCTGTGGCGGCCGGGTGGGAGCTGCCGGTACCCGCGGCGGTGCGGCGGATCCTCACCGCGGGCAACGCGGCGGTGATGAACCTCGACCTCTACGACATCGAGAACACGCGCTTCCTGGCTCGGCAAGCGTGGATGATGACCTGCACCGACGGCCGCCCCCCGTCCCCCGCCCAGAACGTCACGCACCCCCGCGTGTTCGGGGCCTTCACGCGCAAGCTCCGCCAGTTCGTGCTCGACGAGCAGATCATCGCCATGCCCTTCGCCATCCGCAGCATGACCGGCCTGGCCGCCGACTTCCTGCGCCTGGACGACCGCGGGTACCTCCGGGCCGGCTCCGTCGCCGACATCGCGGTGTTGGACCGCGACCGCATTCGCGATCTCGCCACCTACGACGACCCGCGACAGCACGCCGAGGGGACGGTGCACGTGCTCGTCAACGGTCGCTTCGCGATACGCGACGGCGAAGCGACCGGCGCGCTCGCCGGGCGACCCCTTCGCCGGCCGACGCGCACAGGCGCGGTCGCCCTGACCGGCGACCGCACGCCCCCACGTCGCGCCGGAGGTTGACATGACGCATCGCGCATCCGGCCCGGGTGCTGCTCGCCGAGCCCGCGCGCACCGGACCCGCGGGGTTGGCCGATCGATCGCCGTCTCCGTGTGCGCCGCAGCCGCCCTGGTGACGGGGTCTCCCGCAGAGGCGCAGGTCTCCGACGGCGTCTCTCCGGTCACCGACGCGATGCTGCAGGCTCCCGACCCCGCCGACTGGTTGAGCTGGCGGCGCACGCTCGACGGGTGGGGGTACAGCCCGCTCGACGAGATCGACCGGAACAACGTGAACGAGCTCCGCCTCGCCTGGTCGTGGGGCCTCGAGCCCGGGGTGTCGCAGACGACGCCGCTCGTGCACGACGGCGTGATGTACGTCGCGAACCCGGGCAACGTGGTCCAGGCGCTCGACGCGCGCACGGGCGACTTCCTCTGGGAGTACCGCCGCGTGGTGGACGAGCAACGCCGCGCCGCGGCGCAGATGCGCAGCCTGGCCGTCTACCGGGACCTGGTCATCCTGAACACGGTCGACGCGCACATCGTGGGGCTGGATGTGCGGACGGGCGAGGTGCGCTGGGACGCGCCGGTCGGGGGTGGGCAGGAGGGCTACAGCTTCTCGAACGGACCGATCGTCGCCGACGGGACGGTCGTCGCCGGCCTGACCGGCTGCGGGCGCTACCGGGACGACACCTGCTACATCGTCGGCGTCGACGGCCGCACGGGCCGGTTGCTCTGGCGCACCTCGACCATCGCCCGCCCCGGCGAGAGCGGCGGCGACACCTGGGGCGACCTGCCGCTTCTGTTCCGCGCGGGTGCCGACGCCTGGATGACCGGGAGCTACGACCCGGTCACCGGGCTCATCTACTGGGGCACGTCGCAGCCCAAGCCGCACAACCGCGACGCGCGGGGCACGGACGGCGACGCGCTCTACAGCAACTCGACGCTGGCCCTCGACCCCGCGACCGGCGAGATGCGGTGGTACTACCAGCACATCCCGGGCGACTCCCACGACATGGACGAGTCGTTCGAGCGCATCCTGATCGACTACGACGGCCGGCGCTCGCTGTTCACGATGGGCAAGCTCGGGATTCTCTGGGAGCTCGACCGCGTCACGGGCGCCTTCCGGCGCGCCCTCGATCTCGGCTACCAGAACATCCTCGACGTCGACCCGCGGACCGGCGCGGTGACCCATCGCGACGGGATGCTGTCCGACGTCGGCGAGGAGCTCTTCTTCTGCCCCAGCACGGGCGGCTTCAAGAGCCTGCGGGCGATGGCCTATCACCCCGGGACCGGGGCGTTGTACGTGCCGCTCAATCTGAGCTGCGAGACCGCCGCCTTCGCTCCCGTCGAGCGGCGCGCCGGGGGCGGCGGAGGCGGCGCCGTGCGCGGCCGGATCAACCACTTCCATCCGCAGGCGCCGGGCCAGTTGGGCGAGTTTCGGGCCCTGGACGTGCGGACCGGCGAGACCCGCTGGCGCCGGCGCCTCCGGGTGCCCTACAACACCGCGGCGTTGACGACCGGCGGGGGCCTGGTGTTCATCGGCGACTGGGGGCGCCGCGTCCACGCCTACGACGCGCGGAACGGAGAGCCGCTCTGGCAGAGTCGCCTCGCGACCATGGCGAACGGCTTCCCGATCACCTATGCCGTCGGCGGCCGGCAGTTTGTCGCGTTCGTGGCCGGCCCGTCGATCGGCGGCTCGAGCTGGGCGACGATCCTCCCCGGCGACCTCCTGCCCGAGGAGCGCAATCCGCGGGGCGGCAGCGGCGTCTTCGTGTTCGCGTTGCCCTGATCGGGACCGCACGGCCTGCCCGGTCGCCTCCCCGTCGGGCGCGCGGGGAAGCGTATAGAATGGCGGCACGGACAGCGAAGGTGGCCGGTTCGGGCGCCGGCCCCGATTCTTCTGGAGACGAGACGATGACACGCTGGACACTCCTGGCGGCGCTGGCGTTGCTGGCGGCTCCGGCCGCGGCAGCCGCGCAGGACGCCGCCCCGGTCCGCTCCGTGCACCAGGACCTGGAGCCGGGCACCACGACCGACGACCACGGCATCACGTTCGGCCTCCCCGTGAGTCATCCGGGGCGCCGCTACCCGACGTCCCACGAGTTTCCGTCGGGGCCGGAGGTCGGCGAGCGGCTTCCGGAGTTCTCGCTGCCGAATCAGCGCGGACGCCTGGTCGACTACCACGCGGACCGGGGCGATTCGAAGTCGATCGTCGTGTTCTACCGCTCGGGTGTGGTGACCGTACTGCCGCACGCAGCTGGTCGAGCTGCAAGAGAACCAGGGGCTCTTCGAGGAAGCGGGCATCCGCGTCTACGGCGTCAGCTACGACAGTCCGGAGCAGCTCCGGGCGTTCGCCGACGAGCACGGCGTGACGTACGACCTCCTGTCCGACGTCGACTCGGCCGTGATCCGGGAGTTCGGCATCCTCAACACGTTGATCTCGCCCGAGGATCCGGAACAGGCGGCCGGCCGCGGCTTCTACGGCGTGCCGTTCCCCGGCGTCTACGTGACGGACGGGGACGGCGTGGTCAGCGAGAAGTTCTTCCACCGGCACTACGCCAGCCGCGCCTCGGCGGGGACGATCCGCGACTCCGCCATCGGCGAGATCCTCGCGCGCCATGAGGTTCCGGTCGTCGAGCTCGGCGCCGAACAGGTGAGCATCTCCGCGTTCCTGTCCGACCCGGCGATGCAGTTCGAGACGCAGTCGACGGTTCACGTGCGCTTCGAGCTCGCGGACGGGCTCCACATGTACGGCCGGCCGCTTCCCGACGGCTACATCGCTTCCGAGGTGACCGTCCCCGAGACCCCGGGCCTGCGCGTGGGGGACATCCGGTACCCGCCGACGCACCCGCGGGAGTTCCCGCTGCTCGGGGTCACCCTCAACGTCTACGAGGGGGTGGTCGACGTCGAGATTCCCGTCACGCCGAACGCGGAGGTCTTCCACGCGTCGAACCCGGACCGGCCGGACGTGGTCGAGGTGCCGCTGTCGGTCCTGTACCAGGTCTGCAGCGAGACGATCTGCTACACCCCGCGGACCGAGACGCTGTCGCTGACGGCGCCGTTCCAGCCTCTCGTGACCCCGGGCTCCCGAAGAGGGGGCTAGAGTCTGCGCGGCCAAACGGCGCCGGCCAAAGAGTCGAGCACGCGGGTGGCGGAGCACCGGAACGGAGGCTGACATGCGAACCGGTTGTCTCGGTGTGCGAGGCGCGCTGCTCGTGGCCGCGGCGGTAAGCGTGGGGGCGCCGCTCCCCGCCGGCGCACAGGCCGAATCACCCGCGGCGTTCGTCCCCGTCACCGACGCGATGTTCGAGGACCCCGCGCCGGGCGACTGGCTGACGTGGCGCCGCACGCCGGACGGCTGGGGCTACAGCCCGCTCGACCAGGTCGACGCCGGCAACGTCGGGGAGCTGCGCCTCGCCTGGACCCGCGCCCTGGCCGCGGGCAGCCAGCAGGGGACGCCGCTGGCCTACGGCGGCGTGCTCTACATGCCGAACCCGAACGACGTCATCCAGGCCATCGACGCGGTGACCGGCGACCTCCGGTGGGAGTATCGCCGCGAGCTGCCGGACGACATCAACGACTACGTCAACGGGGCGTCGACCAACCGGAACATCGCGATCTACGGCAACCGCATCATCGACACCGGCGCCGACAACTACCTCTACGCGCTCGACGCGGAGACCGGGCGGCTGGCCTGGGAGACGCAGATTCTCGACTACCTGGTCAACCCCGCCCGGCACTCGTCCGGTCCGATCGTCGCCGCCGGCAAGGCGGTCTCGGGCCGCAGTTGCCGGCCGCACGGCGGGCTGCAAGCCTGCGTCATCACCGCCCACGACGCGGAGACCGGCGAAGAGGTCTGGCGGCGGCGCCTGGTGCCGGCCCCGGGCGAGCCGGGCGACGAGACCTGGGGCGGGGTTCCCTACGAGGAGCGGGTGCACGTCGGGTCGTGGATGGCGCCGAGCTACGACCCCGAGCTGAACCTGGTCTACGTCGGGACGTCCGTCACGTCCCCCGCGCCCAAGTTCCTCCTCGGCGGGATCGGGAACCGCTACCTCTACCACAACTCGACGCTGGCCCTCGACGGCGACACCGGCGAGATCGTGTGGTACTACCAGCACCTGAACGACCATTGGGACCTCGATCACCCGTTCGAGCGGCTGCTCGTCGACACCGCGGTGGCCCCGGACCCGGCCGCCGTGAGCTGGATCAACCCGGGGCTCGAGCGCGGCGAGGTGCGCCGGGTGCTGACCGGCATTCCCGGCAAGACCGGCGTCGTCTACACGCTGGACCGCGAGACGGGCGAGTTCCTGTGGGCACGGCCGACGGTGACGCAGAACGTCATCAGCGACATCGACGGCGCCACCGGCGCGGTCACCGAGAACGCCGAGCTCATCTTCGGCGCCGAGGGGCAGCAGGTGCTGGCCTGCCCGTCCTGGTTCGGCGGCAAGGACTGGGAGGCCGGTGCCTACAGCCCGCGGACCAACACCATGTACATGCCGCTGCGCAACACCTGCGCCCGCATGCTCGCCACCCGGGACGCGGAGATCCACTACGCCCTCGCCGTGCGCAACCAGTTTGCGCCGGGCACCGACCAGCTCGGGACGGTCCAGGCGATCTCGGCCGAGACCGGCGCCACCGAGTGGCTCCACGAGCAGCGCGCGGCGACGATGTCGCTCGTCGCCACCGGCGGCGGCCTCGTGTTCGGCGGCGACGTGAACGGCCGGTTCCGGGCCTTCGACGACGAGACGGGCGAGGTGCTGTGGGAGATCAACCTCGGCTCGCCGGTCACCGGCTTTCCGATCACCTACGCGGTCGACGGCCGGCAGTACGTGGCGGTGAGCACCGGCACGGCGGGCACCGCCTCGGGCTTCATTCGCCTGACGCCCGAGCTGCGGCCGAGCGCCGGCAACAACCTGTTCGTCTTCGCCCTGCCGGAATAGACGGGATCACCTGCCGATCGACTACGAGTTCCCGGATCACCTGTCCAGCGCACGCCCAGATTCGTAGGCGAAGCGGATACGTCGACCACTGGACGGCACGCGGGCGTCCGAGCGGCCGTGCGGTCTGCAGGAGGAGATGCACCATGTTCGACACCAGGTGGAAGCGTCTGGGCGCCCTGACCGTCGCGGCGTTGCTGGGTGCCGTCAATCCCGGGTTGGCGGAGGAGGAGCTGACGGCGGACGATCACGCGCAGATACATCAGCTCTACGCCAGGTACGTGCAGGCCATCGACTTCGGCGACGCGATCGGGTGGGCCGACACCTTCACGCCGGACGGCTCCTTCGGCGATGCGGTCACCGGCCGCGACGCCCTGATCGCGTTCGCCGAGCGGTACCACGAGGAGAACGGAGACGCACCTCGCCACTGGTACGGCGCACTCGTACTCGCACCGACCGCCGACGGCGCCGAGGGCAGGTGCTACGCCGTGACGTTCAACTCACGCACGCAGAGCCTGATGTGGACGGGGACGTACAGGGACGCGTTGGTCAAGACCGCCGACGGCTGGCGGTTCTCGTCGCGTCACCTGACGATGGACCCGACAGAGAACCGCCAGTAGGGACGTGCTCGCCGACGGCGCGCTCCACGTTCAGCGTGCGGCCTGCGTTCAGCGGCCGGCCTTCGCGTCGTCGGCCCGGCCGCCCCGCAGGGTGTTCTCGAGGCCGTAGTTGCCCTCGTGGCACGTGTATTCGAGGATGTGGTAGTCCGGCGAGCGGTTCATCGGCAGCTCGACGGTCCACGGGCGCTCGAACGCGTTGGGATCCTCGACGGTGACCCGGTAGAGGAGCGTGTTCTCGTCGACCGGAATGAACCGCTCGGTCACGTGCGTGGCCTCGCTCTGCGGAATGCCCCGGATGCGGCCGGTGGCCACGTTCGTGCCGACGGTCCCCTGCGTGTTGTAGTGCGTGACCTCCACCACCAGGGTGTCGCCCTCCCAGCGGCCGCGGGACACCCCGTCCCACTGGCGGATGCTCGACGGCAGCTCCGGCCGGTCGTCCAGCGGAATGATGCGGGAGACGTGGATCATCTCCGACGAGATCACCACCTGGCCCGGCGTCTGCAGGATCAGGTGGCCGGTGTTGTAGGTCGGGAACATCGCGCCCGGCACCCCGCGCGTGATGCAGCGCTCCCACGGGGTGTTGTGCACCCAGTGGTCGGGGAGCAGCCGCAGGTTCTCGTCCCGGACCGCCGCCGCCGCCGGGAGGATGGGCACGACTCCGCTGGGCGGGTCGACGACCATCGACCGCCGGCGCTCGTTGCGCTTGGCGTCGACCTCCCCGGGTGAGAAGTCGCTGGAAGGACCGACGCCGGGGCTCGTCACGCCGCTGTTGTCGATGCCCGGGAACCAGGCCGCCAGACCCTTCAGGCCCTCCCACACTTCAGGGCCCGGCGTCTCGAAGGGCGTCGAGTCGAAGCTCGTCCAGATGCCCGAGATGTCGGGCTGCCCATCCGCCGTCCGCGGGGGCGAGTAGTCCTGTCCGAACGCCGGCGCCGCCGTCGCCAGCACCGCGAGTAGCGTGCAGGCCAGGTGGGTTCGTGTTCTCATCGGTTCTTTCTCCTGCGGCTCCAACGGAATAATCGCCTCCCGGCGGCCGGCTCGCGGCCACCACGGATGGCGCCTGCCACGACCGTGCCGGCTACTCGGGCAGCGCGAAGACCCACATGACGCCCGTGCCCTGCGGGAGCGTCGTGCCGGTGAATCGCGCGTAGGAGGTGGTCTGCCCGATGCGTCCACCGGCGCCGACCGCGACGTACTGGCGTCCGCCGACCTCGAAGGTGACGGGGGCGCCCGAGATGTCGCCGTTGAGGCGACGCTCCCAGAGGAGGTCGCCCGTCTCGGCGTCGAGCGCGAAGAAGCGCCGGTCCGCGGTGCCCCCGAAGACGATGCCGCCGCTCGTGGCGAGGGCCGCGGCGGTCATCGCGGCGCCGCTCTCCGGACGGTACTCCCAGGACCGGCGGCCGCTGACCGGATCGAAGGCCACGAACTCGCCGACGTAGTCGTAGCCCGGCACCATCTTCACCCGCGCCGCGAGCCCGCTGTAGAGCCGGCCCGGACGATACTCCTCGGATACGAACGTCACGTCCATGCAACTGTTGTTGATGCCGACGTAATAGAGGCCGGTCTCGGCGCTGTAGCTCGGCGAGTTCAGGTTGCGCGCCCCGTGGTAGTGCGGGCAGACCTCGAAGACGCGGTCCGAGTCGACGTCGTCCATCGTCGGGATGAGCTCGGGGTTGAAGATGGGGCTTCCGCTGTCGGTCCAGCCGGTGATGAGGTTGTCGTAGCCGGTCCGGAACGCGTTCAGGAAGCGGCCCGTCTCGCGGTCGAGGACGATGCCCCAGCCGATCTTGCTGGTCTCGATGAGCGCCTTGTGCTCGACGCCGCCGATGACCAGGTCGACCAGCATGCTCTCGTGCGTGGCGTCGAGATCCCAGTTGTCGGACGGCACCACCTGGAAGTACCACGCCATCTCGCCGGTGTCGATGTCGAGGGCCAGGATGCAGTTCGTGTAGAGGGCGTCGCCGGGGCCGCGCAGGGTGGACGACCACGGCGTCGGCTGCCCCGTGCCCAGGTAGACGAGGCGCAGCTCGGGGTCGTAGCTGAGGGTGTTCCAGGTCAGGCCGCCGAGCGGGGGGATCTCGTGCTCGGACCAGGTCTCGTAGCCCGGCTCCCCCTCCCGCGGCACGGTGTAGGTGATCCAGAGGCGCTCGCCGGTCTCGGCATCGTGCGCCACCACGGCCCCGCGGGCGCTCCGGTCGCCGCCCGCGAAGCCGAGGATCACCTTGCCGTCGGCGATGAGCGCGGGGTGCGTGTGCCCGAGCCCCGTCGTGTAGTCGCCGGTGCTCACCTCCCAGCGCTGTTCGCCGGTCCGGGCGTCGAGCGCCACCAGGGCCGCGTCGGCCGTGCCCCAGTAGATCGTGTCGCCGTAGATCGACACCCCGCGGTGCCGGTTCATCGCCTGCGACTTGTCGATGTCCTCCGGGTAGCTGCGGGTGTGGATCCAGGCCACGTCTCCGGAGACGACGTCGAACGCCGTCACGCGGCCGCTGCCCTCCGCCACGTACATCAGCCCGTTGGCCACGACCGGCGTCGGCACCCAGCGGCTCCCGTCGCGCATCGAGTACGCCCACACCAGTTGCAGGTCCTCGACGTTGTCCCGGTCGATCTGGTCGAGGGGGCTGAACCCGGTGACGTCGTAGGTCCGTCGGAAGCTCATCCAGTCGCCGTCCTCGGGGTCGAGCAGCCGTTCCTCGGTGACTGGCTCCCACGCCCCCTCGTCCGACTGCGCGAACGCGGTCGCGGCCGGGATGAGGGCGAGGCCGACCAGGCCCACCAGCACGATTTGCCCGCGTACCCACTCTCGCATCGCGTATCTCCCTTTTTCGGCGACCGGCGCCGCGGCGTTTGCCGGGCCGGTCCGTCGCGTATCGCTGGCCGCCGCGCGAGGCCGCGACGTCGGCGGCGCGGCCCGATCCACGAGGCCGCCCTCGCGCATCATCGCCCATGCCGGCGGGCGGCGCAAACAGCACGGCGCCGCGGGCCCGCCGAGGTGCCATCCTGTCCGCCGGCGCTACACCACCCGCCACCAGGGCGCGGCCAGAACGCCCTCCGCCATCCACTGCGTTTCGCGGCCGCCGTGGAGCAGCAGGCCGCCGGCGAACCGTTCCGGGTACTCCTGCCGAAACAGGCGCAGGCCGCGGGTGTCCGCCAGTCCGGGAGTCGTGGCTGCCTTCACCTCGACGGCCAGCAGCCGATCGCCGGTTTCGATGACGAAGTCGACCTCGCGACCCGTCGTCGTCCGCCAGAAGAGCACGTCCGGGGCAGGCGCCTGGCCGTCGCGCCACACCAGCAGGTCGGCCAGGAGGAGATTCTCCAGATGCTCGCCGGAGACGGAGTCGGCACCGCTCAGCCAGAGCGCGAGGGCCGGGTCGCTCCAGTAGAGCCTCGAACTCTTGACCAGGCGCTTGCCGCGGTTCACCGAGTACGGCGGCAACCGCACCAGTTGGAATGAGGCTTCCAGCAGGTTCAGATGGCGCTGCACCGTGGTGCGCGGCATCCGGAGATCACGCCCGATGTCCGCCTGGTTGATCAGGCCGCCCAGGCGATGGCTGGCGACGCGCATGAGACGCCGAAAATCGACCAGATTGCCGACGGTCGCCAGGGACTGCAGATCGCGTTCGAGGTAGGTGCGGACGTAGCCGTCGAACCAGAGCGAACGGGCGTCGTCGCTGGCGAGCTCCACCGCCGGCGTGGGGTAGCCGCTGGCGCGGACCTCGGTCCGCCAGTCGGCGGGGACCTCGTCGCGCGACTCGAGGACGCTCGGCCAGTCTGCAACGGGGGTTGCGAGCAGGTCGGTCCAGATGCCCGGCGTCCCGCGCCCCAGCCGCTCCCGGCGGCAGAGCGGCCATAGGTTCACGTACGCTGCCCGGCCCGCAAGCGTCTCGGACACTCGTTGCATGAGCAACAGGTTCGCCGAGCCGGTGAGCAGAAAGCGGCCGTTGCGACGCGGCCGATCCTCGTCGACCGCCCGCTTCACGGCGAGCAGAAGGTCGGGCTCGCGCTGCACCTCGTCGAGGGTCAGCCGTTCCGCACTGCGGACCAGATCCGGCGCCGCCCGCCGGGCCCGTTCCTGCGTTTCGGGATCGTCGAGCGTGAGGTAGAGGCGGTCCGCAAGGAACGGCTCGGTCCGTGCCAGGGTGGTCTTGCCGGTCTGGCGCGCGCCCATCAGCACGACGACGGGCGCGGCGGCCAGGGCGCGTCGCAGCAGCCCGGCCGCGTAGCGAGGCAGATAGTGGAGCATCGACCACCCGGTGGGCGATTATCGACCATCTCATGGGCGATAATCAAAGTCCCGCTCAGATACCCGAAACCCACTCGACACGACGTCCTGGCCGCATGCACGGCACGCCAACTCCGCGACAAGGCTGCCCCAGGTCACGGTAGCGGCAGGCGTAGCGCGGCCAGGGACCCCGGCAGATCCGGCCCCGCCACCTGCACCACGACGTACTGCCGGCCGTCGTGCAGGTAGCCCATCATTCCGTACTGGCCGGAGGCGGGGAGCGCCACCGTTCCGAGCCGTTCGCCGGTCCGCTTGTCGAGGGCGTGCAGGCGCGGCGTGCCGCCGGTGCCTTCCGCGGTGATCACGAGCGTCTTCGTGACCATCGTGACCGGGTGCGACAGGAGACCGGTGTTCGGCAGGTCGACGCCCGCGAGCGCCGGGTGGTTGCGGATGCGCTCCGGGGTGTCGCCGTTCGGAGTCTCCCAGAGGTGCTCGCCGGTGTTCATGTCGATGGCGACGATGCGGCTGTAGGGCGGCTTGAAGATGGGCAGCCCCTGCGGCCCGCGGAAGTCGCCGCGGTTCAGGACCGCGAAGTCGGCGATGGTGCGGCCGGTGGTCTTGATGTCGTCCGGCGCGTCGATCAGCTCGCCTGCGACAATGTTCTCGGAGCGGCAGCCGCGCCGGGTCGAGACGTAGAGGATGCCGGTCTCGGGGTCGGCCGAGGTCGGTCCGAAGATGTTCGACGCGCCGCTCGGGCAGCTCACGAACGAGCGCAGCCCCGAGGGATGCCCGCGCTCGGCGGGTTGAAGATGGGCCCGATCCGGTAGCGCTGGACGATCTCCAGCGCCTCGGCGCGGAGCTCCGGCGTGAAGTCGATCAGGTCGTCCTCGGTCAGGCCCTGCATCTCGTAGGCGGCTGGCCGGGTGGGCATCGGCTGCGTGGGGGAGAGCTGCTCGCCCGGCACCTCGGACTGCGGGACTGGCCGCTCCTCGATCGGCCAGATCGGTTCGCCCGTCGCCCGATCGAACGTGTAGGCCCAGCCCTGCTTGGTGGTCTGGACGACGATCTCGCGCGGGCGCCCGTCGACCGTCACGTCGAGTGTGACCGGCGCGGTCGGGTTGTCGAAGTTCCAGATGTCGTGGTGCACGGTCTGGAAGTGCCAGACCCGCTCGCCGGTCTGGACGTCGAGGGCGATGACGCTCGTCCCGAACAGCCCGTCGCCCGGCCGGAATCCGCCGTAGAAGTCGATGGTCGGCGGGTTGGTCGGGACGTAGACCAGGCCCCGCTCCGGGTCGGCCGAGATCGGCGCCCACGACGAGACGTCTCCGGTCCACTCCCAGGCGTCGTTCTCCCACGTCTCGTGGCCGAACTCGCCGGGGCGCGGGATGACGTTGAACTTCCACTTGTGCGCGCCGGTGCGGGCGTCGTAGCCGAGGATGTCGCCCGGCACGTTCTCGATGCGGGTCTGGTTGTAGCCCTGCTCGGCCGAGTTGCCGACCACCACCACGCCGTTGACCACGATGGGCGGCGACGAGCTGGTGATGTAGCCGAGCTCGCGCGGGATGCCGAAGTCAGGGTCGTAGGCGCCGTCCCAGCTCAGCCACGGCCCCCAGTCGGCGATGAGGTCGGGCAGCAGGTCGACGACGCCGGTCTCCGGGAAGCCGGGGAGCGGCACGGGCCGGCCCCAGTTCTCGAGCGGCCGCCCGGTCCTCGCGTCGAGGGCGTGCAGGAAGAAGGCCGGGCTGATGATGTAGACGACCCCGCGCCCGTCCACGTCGGCGTAGGCGACGCCCTTGCCGTAGCCGTTGCGCATGCCGCGGTCGAAGCGCGTCGTGTGCGGCTCGCGGTGGGTCCAGAGCGTCTCGCCGGCGGCCGGGTCGATGGCCACCACGGTGCGGCGCTCGCCGGCGACGGTGTAGAGCGTGCCGTCGACGTAGATGGGCGTCGCGCGCGAGACGCCGAGCGCGCCCGGTCCGAAGTTGTCGCCGCGCCAGATCCAGGCCACTTCGAGGTCCTCGAAGTTGTCGGCGTCGATCTGATCCAGGCCCGAGTAGCGGGTGTGCCCGGCGTCGCCGCCGATGTAGCGCCACTCGCCGGTCGCCGGCTCCGCCTCTGCCTCCTGGCCCGCCGCTTCGCCCGCCGCCGGCAGGACGACGGCCAGCGCCAGGGCCAGCGCGGCGCGCGCGACGACGGTCGCCGACTGCGCGGCCGACTCGCCTTCGGTGGGCGCCCACGGTGAGCCGCTTGCGTGGAACGGCGCGTGGCACCTGGAGAATGGTCGGGTAGCACCCATCATTGATTCACTCTCCGGTTCATTCTCACTGCGGTCGATCCTCGGTGGGGGCTCGCCGATCGCGACCGCTACGACCTTGTCGGGGTGCTGACACGGTGTCCTCCGGCGTGCGTAGGGGGTGCCGCGGTTGGCAGTGGAGCCCCGCTCGGTGACCTCCGGCGCAGGCGGACCTGCCTACGGCGCTGCGACGATCTCCAGCGCCTGCAGCGCGGAGAGATTGGTGGGCAGCGGGGTCTCCCCGGCGGGATAGCCGTTCAGGTCGAGGAGATAGGCCACGACGGCGGCGTACTGGGCCGGGCTGAGGCTTCCCGGATCGCCCTCCGGCATGAGCGTCGAGATGGTGTCGAAGAGGTCGCCGGCCGTCAGGCCCACCCACGTGAGCCGGAACCGCCCGCCCGAGAACTCGACGGTGTCGTGACAGGCGGAGCACACGTCGCGGAACGTCTGCTCGCCGCGCGAGACCTGGTCGGCCGTGAAGACGCCGTCCGCCACCGTCCCGCCCGACTGTGCCGCGGCGCCGCCGGTGGGCGCCGCGAGGGTCCCCGCCAGCGGCCCCGCGGCCGGAGGCCAGATGCCTGCGCCTCCCGCGCACAGCCAGACCAGTATCGCCGCGCCCGCCACGGACGCTCGCGCGCGCCGCCGTCGCTCCGTGCCGTCTTCCCTCATACCGGCCTCACCCTGCACTGCCCCCCCGAACGCCGCCCTCCGCGGCAACGCTCGGATCGGACGGGAGGCATCATCGCCGATGCCGGCCCCCCGCGCAACCGGTCCGGCGCCGTCGGCCGCTCGCCCGTGGCAGGGCCGTGCCCGTAAGCGACCGGAGCGCACGCGCCGATACGTACGGGGTGGGGAGGTGCGCCGCTCGGCGGCGGGTCGCGGGCCCAGGTCATGAACGCGTTCGACTTGGTGGTTCTGGTCGCCATGGCGCTGCTGATGCTGGCGGGGCTGCTGAAGGGCTTCACGCGCCTCGCGATCGGCATCGCGGCGCTGGTGGCCGCGTTCGTCCTCGCGGTCCGGTTCCATGCGCCGGTCGCCGCCTCCCTCGCGGCGGCGGCGGAGATCACCGAGCCCGTAGCTACGGCCGTGGCGTACGCGGCGATCTTCCTCGGCACCATGCTGGTCGGCGCCCTCGTCGCCTTCTTGGCGCGGCGGACCCTGAAGCTCGCCATGCTGGGCTGGGTGGACCGGCTGGCCGGCGCCGCGACGGGGCTCGTCGCCGCACTGCTGGCGGCCGGGCTGGTGCTGGTCCCCGCGGCCAGCCGCTTCCCGGCCGGCGAGAGCCTGCTGCGGGAGTCCGTCCTCGCCCCCTACGCGGCCGCCGCGGCGGCGCTCACCCATCGTCTCGTCCCCGAACCCCTCTCCGCCGAGTACCGCGAACGGATGGACTCGCTCCGCGTCTACTGGCTGGAGCGCCGCGCACCGCCCGCCGCGGCCGGACCGCCGGGCTGATCGGGTCACGGTGGGGATCGGAGCTCGGCGCCTGCGCGGGTCCTTCCGTCGGCAGAGGGCTGACTCCGGGAGTGTCCTGCAGGAGTTGCCGTGTCGTGCTACGGTGAGTCGGAGGCGCTCCGACCCGCCCGACTCCGATGCGGACCCCGCCCGTCGCCCAGTGGCTCCCGTTCGCCCTGCCCGGGGTGCCCCGCGCGCCCAGCCGGCCGCGGCTCCCGCGGGCGCGTCGAGTCGTGACCGCAGACTTTCCCGGCAACGCATGTCCGGTGGGCAGCCGTGTCGGCTTCACCGCTCGGCGGCAGCCGCTCGGCGGCGTCGTTGCCGAACTGCAGCACGCCCGCGCCGTCGTCGCGGCGTCCGACGGGTCGCGGTGGAAGGTGCCCTACGCGCTGCTCACCGTGGTCGAGCGCGTGCCGGAGCGGGAGTGCACGCTCGCCGAGGTGGAGGCCCTGGCCCGCGAGCTGCTCGCGCGCCACGTCGCGGAGAGCGGCCTGGACGCCGGCTGGAGCTTCGGCTTCGACCTCGCGACCGCGCGCGGCGGGGTCTGCCGGCCGGCGGAGAAGCGCATCGGACTGTCGGTCAGCTACTGCCACCGGGCGACGCGGGCCGAGATCGCCGACACCCTGCTGCACGAGATCGCCCATGCCATCGTCGGCGTGCGCCACCAGCACGACGCGGTCTGGCGGGCCAAGGCGCGCGAGATCGGCTGCACGGCCGAGCGCTGCCACGACGTCAGCCACACCCCGGCCCGCTGGGTGGGCGCCTGCGGCTGCGGGCGGCGCTGGCTGCGGCAGCGCCTCAGCCGCCAGCTGCGGCGCGGTGCGCGCTGCGCGCGGTGCGACGGCGAGATCACGTGGCGCCGGAACACCGATCTGGGCCCGTTCGCGGCGTCGTGACCGCTTCCGGAACGAGGGGGCGTACGCTGGCGCCGCGGAGCGCGTGGAGCGGCACCCGCACACATCGGCGCGGGCCGGAATCCGTCGGCGCGGGCCGGAAATCCGCCGGCGCAGACCGGATTCCGTCGGCGCGGACCGGATTCCAGGACAGGATTCCCCGGCGGATGGAATAATCGGGCGGTCGCGGCACGAGGCGCGCCGGCACGTCAGCGGGCGTCACGTCGAGGCCGCCAACGGGGAGGACATATCCCATGCATCGAGTCATCGGTCGTCCCGTCGCCGCCGTCGCGCTCCTGGCCGGGGTCTTCCTGCTGGTTCCGGCTTCTCCTGCCGCCGCCCAGTGCGAGCCGGACGGAGAAGTGCAGTTCCTCTGCGGGCCGGTGAGCCCCGAGGACCTCGCCCCGGTCCCCGACACGCCCTGGGTCATCGTGTCGAGCATGATCGACGGGGGCTCGATCTACGCCGCCGACACGCGCGACCACTCTTCCACCGTCATCTACCCGGTCGAGACGTCCGAGCCGCGCCAGGACACCGCCGCCTACGGCGCCTGCCCGGGGCCGGTGTCGCGCGACTTCCGGCCCCACGGGCTCTACCTGCGGCCCGGAGAGGAAGGACGCCACACGCTGCTGGTCGTCGGCCACGGCGCACGCGAGGCGATCGAGGTCTTCGAGGTGGACGCCACGGGCGCCGGCGCGCCGGCGCTGACCTGGGTGGGCTGCGCGGTGGCGCTGGAGCCGCTCTCCCTCAACTCCGTGGTCTCCCTGCCGGACGGAGGCATCGTGGCCACCAGCCCGCGGACCGGCGACATCTGGGAATGGGCGGGCGGCACGGACTGGACCCGTGTCCCGGGCAGCGAGGACATCGGGCCGAACGGCCTGGAGATCTCCCGGGACGGCGAGTGGTTCTACGTCGGCGGCTACGGGCGTCAGGCGCTGATCCGCCTGTCGCGCGGGCGGATGCCGGTCGAGCAGCACCCCATCGACGTCGGCTTCCACATCGACAACGTGCGCTGGGGGCCCGGCAACACGCTGCTCGCGGCCGGTCATATCGGTCCGACGCGCGAGGCGATCGGCATCTGCATCCGGCAGGGCGAGTGCGAAGGCGTCACGTCGCGGGTGGCGCAGGTCGATCTCGACAGCCTCACTGCGGAGGAGGTCGTCCGCTACCCCTCGAACGACCTGCTGATTCTGGGCACGGTGGCCATCCAGGTGGACGACGAGATCTGGGTCGGTCAGGTCGCGGAGGGCGATCGCATCGCCCGCTTCCCGGCGCCGGGCCGCTAGTGCCGGTACCGGCGCGGACGGCACCGGCACGGCGGGCCTGACGCGATGGCCGATGGGGCTTCGGCCGCCCGCGAGCTCGTGCGTCTCGTGCGGCCGCGCGACTGGCTGAAGAACGTCTTCGTGCTGCTGCCGCTGCCGTTCGCCCTCGGCAGCGGCAGCCGCGTGGAGCCGGCCGCGCTCGCCGTCGGCCTCGTTGCAATGAGCCTGACGAGCTCCGCCGCCTACGTCTTCAACGACTGGCGGGACGCGGAGCGCGACCGGCAGCATCCCCGCAAGCGGCGCCGGCCGCTCGCGGCGGGGAGCCTCCCCGCCGCCGCGGGTCCCGCCCTCGGCGCGGGTCTCGCGGCGGCGGGAGCGTCGGCGGCCTACCTCGGGGCGCCCGCACCGGCGGGGCTCGTCGTGACGGCGTACCTCGGGTTGCAGCTCCTCTACACGCTGTACGGCAAGCACGTCCCGCTGGTCGACGTCTTTCTGCTGTCGTCGGGGTTCGTCCTGCGCGTAGTCCTCGGTTGCGCCCTGGCCGGCGTCCCGCCCTCGAACTGGCTGCTCCTCTGCTCGTCGTCGCTCGCGCTGCTGCTGGCCCTGGCGAAGCGGCGCGCCGACCTGGTCCAGGGGCTCGACGAGCGTCACCGGCCCAGCCTCGCCGGCTACAACCGGGCGTTCCTCGACCAGGGGCTGGCCGTGTCGGCGGGTCTGACGATCACCGCGTATGCCCTCTACTGCATGGACGCCGCCCTCCTCGTGCCCGGGCGCGAGTTCGCGTCGCTGCCGTTCGTGGTCCTCGCGGTGATGGAGTGCCTGCGGATCGTGCACGCCGAGGACGGCGGCGGATCGCCGGTCGACATGCTGCTGTCGTCGCCCGTGCTGCTCGCCTGCTCCCTCGCCTGGGCGGCCGCGATCCTGCTGAGCGTTCGGGTCTCCGTGGCGGTGTGAGCGGGAAGGGCGACCCGTGCGGTCCGACGGAGCGACCATCGCCGGCTGGGGTCGGGTGAGCGCGCCCGGGCGCGAGCTCCGATCGGACGATCTCGTGCGGCTGACCGACGGCGCGACCCTCTCTCGCGGTCTCGGCCGCTCCTACGGCGATTCCTCGCTGCCGCCGCCTTCGGTGCGCGAGGTGGCCGGCACCGTGCTCGGCGACCGCGTGCTGGCGTTCGATCCGGCGACGGGGAGCCTGCGGGCCGAGGCCGGCCTGAGCCTCGACGCCCTCACCCGGATGCTGTTGCCGCGCGGCTGGTTCGTGCCGGTCACCCCGGGCACGGCCTTCGTGACGCTGGGGGGCATGGTGGCGGCCGACGTCCACGGCAAGAACCACCATGTCGACGGCTGCTTCGGCGCGCACGTGGAGGCGCTGCGCCTGCGGGTGGCCGACGGCCGCATCGTCGATTGCGCCCCCGAGTGCGAGGTGGACCTCTTCCGGGCCACGGTCGGCGGCATGGGGTTGACGGGACACATCCTCGAGGTCGCCTTCCGGATGCAGCGGGTGCCCTCCCCGTGGATTCTCGGGGAGAGCGTGCGCGCGGCCGGCATCGACGCCCTCCTCGCCGAGCTCGAGCGTTCGAGCGCCGCGTGGCCCTTCACCGTGGCGTGGGTGGACGGCGTGGGGCGCGGGCCGGGTCTCGGCCGCGGCATCGTCCACCGCGGACGCTGGGCCGACCCGTCCGAGGCGCCGGCAGGCGGACCCGCGCCTCCGGGGCCTGTGCGCGTCCCGTTCGACCTGCCGGCGGGAACGCTCAATCGCGCCACGGTGGGCCTGTTCAATGCGGCCCTCTACCGCGCGCACGGCCGATCGTTGCACCGCCGCGTGCAGTCGCCGTACCGCTTCTTCCACCCGCTCGACCGCCTGGCGGACTGGTACCGCCTCTACGGGCGCCGGGGCTTGACGCAGCACCAGTGCGTCATCCCGCACGAGCGTAGGCCCGCGGCGGTGCGGGGACTGCTCGAGATCCTCGCCCGCCGCCGCGCCGCCGTCGCGCTCTGCGTCATCAAGAATTGCGGCGACGAGGGCGCGGGGACCCTGTCGTTCCCGCGGCGGGGGACGTCGGTGGCGATCGACCTCCCGATCGACGACCGGACGCAGGGCCTCGTCGACGCGCTCAACGAGCGGGTGATCGAGCTCGGCGGGCGCATCTATCTGGCCAAGGACGCCTTCACGCGGGCCGAGCACTTCCGGGCCATGGAGCCGCGCCTCGAGCGCTGGACCGCCGTCCGGCGCCGGTGGGATCCGGAGCTGCGGCTGCGCAGCGCACAGTCCGTGCGCATCCTGGGGGATCCCGCGTGACCGGGAGGAACCCGCGGTGACGCGGGGAACCGGCATGGAGGAAGATGCTCCGTGAACGCCGTTCTGCTCGGGGCGACGCGCGGCATGGGCCGGGCGTTGGCGCGGCGGCTGGTCGAGCGCGGCGACGCACTCTGCCTCCTTGGACGGGACCCGGCGGAGCTCGACCGGTCCGCGCGCGATCTGCAGGTGCGCGGCGCGCTGCCCGCTCCGCCTCCCGCGTTCCCGTGCGACCTCGCCCGGCCCGAGACGTTCGGCCCGGCCCTCGACGCCGCGGCGGAGAGCCTGGGTCGACTCGACACCGTCATCGTGACGGCGGCCGCCTTCGCGGCGCAGACCGTGCTCGAGGGCGATCCGGATCGGGCGCGCGAGCTCGCCACCGTCGACTTCGCCAACACCGTCGGCTTCTGCGAGCACGCCCGGCGCCGCCTGCTCGCGGCCGGCGGGGGGACACTCTGCGTCTTCTCCTCCGTCGCCGGCGACCGTGCCCGCTCCCCCGTCGTCCTCTACGGTGCCGCCAAGGCGGGCCTGTCCGCCTACCTGGAGGGTCTCGACCACCGCTACCACCGGCAGGGGCTGCGGACCGTCTGCGTCAAGCCGGGCTTCGTGCGGACCGGCATGACGGCCGGCCTCGATCCGCCGCCCTTCGCCGGCGACCCCGAGCGCGTCGCCCGCCGCGTCGTCCGCGCCATCGACCGCGGCCGCCCCGTCGTCTACGCGCCGCCCGTCTGGCGCTGGATCATGCTGGTCGTCCGGCGCCTGCCGCGCGCGGTCATGCGGCGGGCCGGCTTCTGAATCGGGCCGCGTGCCGGCGGCGGGGGCGTTCCGGGTCGGGCGTCAGATGAAGCCTGCCGCCCAGAGGACGTAGACGGCGGCCATGGCGGCAACGCCGTTCACGAACGTCACGCCGCCGAAGGAAACGAGGGCCGCCTTGAGCGGCATGCGCGAGAGCGACGTGCAGACCCAGAAGTAGCTGGAGTTCACGTACTTGATGATCATCGAGCCGGCCGCTCCGGCCAGCATCGTCGCCTCGGGGCTGAGGCCGAGGGTGTCCATCATCGGCGCCGACACCGACGCGGCGGTGATTACGCCGACCGTCGTCGATCCGGTGATCATGTTGCCGGCCACGCCGAGCGCGAACGGCAGGAAGATGGGCGCGAGGCCGGTAGCGGCGACGGCGTCGGCGATCGCCTCGACGGCCGGCGTCTCGCGCAGGATGCGGCTGAGCGCGCCGCCGAGGCCGGTCACCATGATGATCATCGCCGACGCGCGGAGCGCCTCCTCGATCCACTTGCCGGTGCGGGCCTCGGCCTGGCCGGCGCTGGTGTTCCGGTAGGCGAGCAGGATGCCGATCCCGAGCGCGACCACGGGCCAGCCGAGGTAGAGCATCGCGCGGTTCACGAGGTGCTCCTCGGGCAGGGTCAGGGCCGTCACGCTCTGGCCGGCGATGAGGAGCAGCGGAATGAGGATCGGCGCGTAGGCGCGCCACGTCGACGGCAGCTCGGCCTCGCGGCCCTGCTCGATGAACGACTGCCCGACGAACTCGCGCGACGGCGGCGACTCGATGCGGGGGCCGGCGATGCGGGCGTACGCCCAGCCGGCCAGCGACGCGAAGAGCGTGACGATGCCGCCGTACAGGATGATGCGGCCGACGTCGGCGCCGACGAGCGCGGCGGCGGCGAGCGGGCCCGGCGTAGGCGGCACCATGGCGTGCGTGAGCTGCATCGCGCCGACGAGTCCGGTCGCCATGACGCTCATGTTGAGCCCGGCGTTGATGGCGGCGGAATGGACCAGGGGGTTCAGGATGAGGTAGCCGACGTCGGAGAAGATCGCCAACCCGATGACGAAGCCGCTCAGCGTCAGCGCCAGGGGCATTCGCGCCTCGCCCACCCAGCGGATCATCGAGACCGTGATGCGCTCGATGCCGCCCGTGTGCTTGAGGGCCTCCGCCAGGACCGAGCCGAGCACGATGACCACCGCGATGCTCTGGATCGTGCGGCCGAAGCCTTGCTCGAACGCGTCGATGAAGGCTTGCCGGTCGAGGCCGGGCACGAGCGCCAGCAGGACGATCGGCACGAGCAGCGCGAGGAAGACGTGCCACTTGTAGCGTGTGATCAGCAGAAAGAGCAGCGCGACGACGGCCACGAGCCCTGCGATGGCGACGAATGCGCTCTCGGTGATCATCGGTGTCCATCCCCCGCGGGCGCCGCCCGCCGGCGCCACCGCCGGCGGGAAAGCCGCGCATGCTACTCTGACAGGCAATTATCTGCCGATACGTTGGGCAGAGCCGGTCGATGAACGGGAGGGTGGATTTGGACGTCATCGGAACCGACACTTGCCGACGTGCGCTTGCGAGGAAGGGGTCGCGGCTGTCCTGCGCGGCCTCCCTCGCCAGCGTCCTGGTGTTGCTCCTCGGGGGGCTCGGCTGCGTGACGCCGTCGGCGCGGACGGCGGCGCTCGAGCGGGCGGCTCCGCCGGCCTCGCCGGCCCGCGAGGCGGCGCCCGTTCCGTCGTCCCTGGAGGCTTCGCCGCCGTTGCTCGCGGAAGCGGTGCCGGCGGAGGCCGTGCCGCCCGGGGGCGCAACGGCGGAGGCGCTGCTCGTGCGGGCTGCGCCGCGTCAGTCGGCGCAGCCGCAGCCGGCGGACGAGGCGAACAGGGCCGCCCGGGCGCCCGAGCCTGCTCCCGAGGCGGCGCCGTCCCTTCCCGCCGGCACGGCGCGGGACCACGCTCGGGCACGCCTCGCGGCCGACCTCGCGGCACTGCGGGAGTTCCGTCCTTCCTACCCCTTCTGGCAGCACATATTCACGGTTCCCGACGGTCGCGTCGCGTTCGGCAGCCGTGAGGACGGCCGCCTGCTGGCCACGTTCCCCGCGCGAGGGAACTGGCAGCGCGCCGGCGAGTGGGAGGACCCCGCGCTGGCCGCTGCCGTGGCCGGCCGGCCACGGCAGCGCCGGCTGACGGACCGCCGCGACGCGCTGGCGGACCGGCTCGAGCCGCTGGTCGGGCCGGTCGTGCACAACGCGACCCGCGGGCGTTTCCTCGCGCCGCACGCGGAGCGCTACGGACCGTTCCTTCGCGAGTGGGGCGACATCTACGAGAGGTTCGGCGTGCCGGCGGAGATCGGGCTGGCGCAGGCCCTGGTCGAGTCGGGCCTGAACGGGCGCGCTCGGTCTCCCGTGCGGGCCCTCGGCTTCTGCCAGTGGATGCCGCGCAACTGGAATCGCCTGAAGCGGCTGTCCCCGTACGTCATCGAGGGTTACAACCAGACGACGCAGGCGCCCTTCTGTGCGGCCTACCTCACCGTTCTGGCCACGATGTACGGCAGCTTCCTGCCCGCCCTGTCGGAGCATCACGCGGGCGGCGTCAACGTGGGCCGCGTCGTCATCAACGGCGAGCGCCTCGGCGGCGCCGACGAGCGCGAGCAGTACCTGATGGGCTCGGACTTCGTCCGCGAGTTGCGGCAGGTCTCGATACGCCGTTACCGGCACCTGTTCCGCACCTACGGCCCGCGGTCGGCGCTCTACGCCGAGATGGTCTTCGGCAATGCGCTCAACGTCACCCGCCTGATGAACGAGACGCCGCAGGCGCGGATCTTCGCGATGCGGGCGCCGCGCTCGCTGCCGCTCTCGGAGGTCATGGCGAAGTCCGGCCTTTCGCGCGACGAGGTCCGCCGCTACAACCCGGCCCTGGTTCGCCGCGTGCCCGCGCGCGCACAGGTCTACCTGCCGGAGTACGTTCCGGAGTTCGGCCCGGACGTCTCGTTCTGGCACCGCCCGGCTCCCGCCGAGTACGCCGCGTTGCTCAACGAGTTCGTGCGCCTCGACGTGCCGGTGGAGCGCTGGCACGAGGCCGGTTTCGAGCCGACGATTCGAGACTTCCGGTCGCGGTTCGAGGCCACGAACAGCGAGGAAGGCACGATCATGGCGAGCGTGCTGGGCTACGTGCTGCAGGAACTGCGGGCGAGCCTGCGCCCCGCCATCCTGGCCGAGTTCCGCGAGAGCGACCGCATCCGGCGGCTGTTCGACCGCGGCCGGCGCGAGCTGGCGGCCGGCGGGGGCTCGTAGCCGACCGGGCCTTGCGACTCCGGCCTCCCACCCCTCAGGCGGGTGTCGCCGGGGGCGCGCTCGCCGGCAGGTCGAGCGGGGGTTGCTGCGTCTGGAGGAAGGCGCGGTCGATCAGGAAGCTGCGCGTGAACCAGGGGTTTGCCAGCAGCCACCCGGCCGCGGCTCCGCGCACGCCCGCGGGCAGCAGATCGTGCAGGGGCCGGCTCCGCACGGCACGGCCGAAGCGGGTCGCCAGCCAGGTTGCGTAGGGCGCGAGGCGCTCCCGTTCGTAGCGGCCGTCGAGCGCCAGCAGCGTCTCCGCCGCCATCAACCCCGATTCCACCGCCGGCCGAATGCCCTCGCCGCTCTGCGGGTAGGCGAGCCCGGCGGCGTCCCCGACGAGCAGCATGCCGTCCCCCACCGGCGCGCGGGGCGAGGAGCCTCGCAGCAGGTAGGCGTGTCCCGGCCAGCGCGTGGCGACGTCGCGCGGGATCTTGCCTGCCTCGCGCAGCCAGTCGACGAACTGCCGGGCGTGCGACGGCAGGCGATGGGAATCCTGGCGGCCGAAGCCGACGTTCAGGTAGTCGCCCTTGCGGAAGCACCAGCCGTAGCCGCGCAGGTCGGGGCAGAAGAAGAGCTCGGGCGTGTCGCCGCCGATCGCGCAGGCGGCGCCGTTCAGGCGCGGCTCGATCTCCTGGGCGGCGACCACCGGCTCCGCCCGCGGCGGGCCGTTGAGGAAGCGCGCCACGGGACAGAAGTGCCCGCCGGCTCCAATCACCACCGGAGCCTGCAGGCGGTCGTTCGCCACCCACCGGTCGCCGCGCCGCTCGAGCCTGGTCAAGGGCTCGCCGACCTCGAGGCGCGCGCCGGAGCGCTCGAGCAGATAGCGGTCGAACTCGCAGCGGCGGATGCCGTAGCTCACCGGCTCCGGAAAGCGCGTCTCCACTTCGGGGCCGGCGCCGTCGGGACCGAGGAGGCTGGTGCGGAAGCCGGTGATCGGCTGCAGCGTTCGCCCTGCGCCGTAGTCCGCGGGATCGATCTCCAGGACGTCGAGCACGGGCGGCGTGATCCAGCCGGCGCAGGCCTTGTCGCGCGGGAAGCGCGCCTTGTCGAGCACGACGACGCCGAGCCCCGCGCGCCGCAGGCGCCAGGCGCAACTCGAGCCGGCCGGGCCGCCGCCGACGACCAGTGCGTCCGGGCGCTCCGTCACGCCGGCTCCGGCGCCGCCCCGTCGCGGTAGAGGGCGTCGCGCGTCCAGGCGAGGTCGTTGTCGCCGCCCCGCCGGAACACGATCTGGAAGAGCTGCATCCAGCCGGTCCGGAACGCGGCCTGCGACCCGGCCAGATAGAGCTGCCAGGTCCGGTACAGGTCGGCCGCGGTCATCTCGACCACCTGCTCCTCGGCGGCCTCGAGGCGGGCGAGCCAGTCGGCGCAGGTCCGGGCGTAGTGCAGCCGCAGGTTCTCGACGTCGAGGATCGACAGGTCCCGCGGCTCCAGTACCGCCTCCGCGACCTCGGACACGGTGGGCGGGTAGGCGCCGGGGAACACGCGCTTGCGGATCCACGCGTTGAGCGGGGCCGGCCGGTCCCGTCCGATGAAGTGGAGCAGCCCCCGGCCGGTGCCGGGCGGCAGGCTCCGGTCGATCACCTGGCCGAGCGCCTCGTAGTGCGCAGGTCCGACGTGCTCGAGCATGCCGACCGACACGAACGCGTCGTAGCGACCGCTCACGTTGCGGTAGTCGTCGCGGACGAACTCCACGCGGTCGTCCAGCGACTCCGCGCGGGCCCAGTCGCGAGCGTACTCCACCTGCTCGCGGGACAGGTTGAACGAGCGGACCGACACGCCGTAATGGCGGGCCATGTGCAGGGCCAGCGCGCCCCAGCCCGACCCCGCCTCGACCACGCGCTCGCCGGGCCGCAGGCGCAGCTTGCGGCAGACCAGGTCGAGCTTGGCCACCTGGGCTTCGTCGAGGGTCGTCTCGGGCGTGGCGTAGTACGCGCAGGTGTAGACCATCCGGCGGTCGAGCCAGAGCCGGTAGAAGTCGTTGCCGAGGTCGTAGTGATGGCCGACGTTGGCCGCGGAGCGTCCCCGCGTGTTGGAGCGCATCCACAGGCGCCGCCGGCGCGGCAGACGCGCGGTCGTCCACTGCGCACGGTTGACGCGGAACACGGCCTCGACCGCGTCCACCAGGTCGCCCTCCACCGTGATCCCGCCGTCCCGGAACCCGTCGCCGAGCCCGACGTCCTGGTGACGGACCACGCGCCAGAGCGAGCGGCGGTCGGCGATGCAGACGGTTGCGACCGGAGGCGTGCGTCCCTGGTAGGAGGTGCTCCCGTCCCACAAGGTGACCCGCACCGGGGCGTCGCGAAGTCTGGCCTGTATCTTGCTCAGCACGTAGCGGTCGGCGGACGAGGACGCGGGCGCACGGCTGCCGTCGTGGGCCCGCGTCGCGACATCGGCGGACGGCCGTGCATCGGATGCAGGAGAGTGGTCCTTCATGCTTCGTCAGTCTGCCACAGGTCGCGGCTCGCCGCTCGCCGCTCCCGGCAGGGGTGGCCGGCTCGCCCCAATGCTACGATCGGAGATCGGCCGGTCGGGCGCGGCTGGGGTGTTCACCGAGAAAGAGTCTCCATGGCAGTGTATCGCGATGAGCGCGGGGTGGAGTACGTATCCGTGCCGCTTCCGACGCACGAGGTGACCCAGGCGGTTCCGATCGACGCTCGGATCACCTCGAAGCGAGCTGCCGCGAAGTCCGTGCCGTTCTACGCCGGCACCGACGGCGCCGAGCTCGCGCGGCAGCCGCGGGGCCATCGCCGGCAGTGGACCGACGCGCAGTGGCTCGCCTACCGGGAGCAGGTCGAGCTCGAGGCCGAGATGGCGAGGGACGACGCTCCGGTGGCGGCGGCCGTGCTCATCAAGGAGTGATCCGTCGCGGGCGTTGCGCGGCGGCTGCAGGGTGACTATGGTTGTCGGCGAGGGTGATCGCGCGGACGGCAACCGTGCTCGCGAAGGGGGCTTGCGATGAGGCAGCGATGGCCGGTGGCGGCGGTGATGGCGGTTGCGTTGCTCGCGGTGGCCGCGGCGCCGGTCTCCGCGCAGGGCGACACCCCGCGCACGGCGTGGGGCGCGCCCGATCTGCAGGGGGTATGGGACTTCCGCACGATTACCCCGCTCCAGCGGCCCGAGGAACTGGGTGATCAGGCGTTCCTGACGGAGGAGGAGGCGGCGCGGCTCGAGCAGGAGGCGGTGGAGCGCGACATACGGCTGTGGGAGGCCGCGGCGCGCCGGACCGAGGCGGGCGGACGGGTCGGCGCCTACAACAACTTCTGGATGGACCGCGGCACGAACGTCGTGGGGAACCGCCGCACGTCGCTCATCATCGATCCGCCGAACGGACGGATGCCTCCCCTGACGGACGAGGGGCAGCGGCGCGCGGACGAGCGCCGGGCCTACCGCGCGGAGCATCCCGCCGACTCGTGGCTCGACCGCAGCTCCTACGACCGGTGCATCCTCGGCTTCAACCAGGGTCCGCCGATGACGCCCGGCGGCTACAACCAGAACATGCAACTCTTCCAGACGCCGGACCACGTAGTCGTGCTCAACGAGATGGTCCACGACTCGCGGATCATTCCCCTCGACGGGCGGCCGCGCCCGGGCATCGATTCGTGGACGGGCGAGTCCCGGGGACGCTGGGAGGGCGACACGCTGGTGGTGGAGACCGTCGACTTCACCGCCAAGCACAACTGGCGCGGCACGACGCCGGACCGGCACCTGATCGAGAAGTTCACGCGCGTCGACGCCGACACGCTGCTCTACGAGTTCACGTTGACCGACCCCGGCACGTGGACCGCGCCCTGGACCGCCCAGGTGCCGATGCGCCGCAACGATCTGCCCCTGTTCGAGTACGCGTGCCACGAGGGCAACTACTCGCTGGAGGGGATCCTCTCCGGGACGCGCGCCGACGAGCGCAAGGCGGCGCAGGTCTCGCCGTAGCAGGTCGCCCGGTCCGTGACGGGGCCGGCCCCGTGTTTCTTGAAAATCCTCAGTTGAAGTGTGGATTTTCAAGAATTATGATGGCCCGTGGTCGTCGATCGGCCGCGAGCCACCCAACGCGTCCGCTCTTCGTTCGCCGTGCACCCGGCGGTCGCCCTGACCGGGCCCCGGCAGTGCGGGAAGACGACCCTCGCGCGCGCCATCTCCGCGGACGGCGCCGGAAGCACCTACTTCGATCTCGAGGCTGCCGTCGACCGCCGCCGGCTCCAGACGCCGGAGCAGGCGCTCGGCCGCCTGGAGGGGCTGGTCGTCATCGACGAGGTACAGCGGGCCCCCGGCCTCTTCGAGACCGTGCGGGTCCTCGTCGACCGACCTGGGTCGCGCGCCCGCTTCCTGCTGCTGGGGAGCGCGTCTCCGTCCCTGATCAAGGGTGTCGCGGAGTCGCTCGCCGGGCGCGTCGGGCTCGTCGACCTTTCCGGCTTCGACCTGGCCGAGGTGCCCGCCGACCCGTGGCGGTCGCTCTGGCTGCGTGGCGGGTTCCCGCGATCCTACCTTGCCCCGGACGTTGGGAGCTCCGCCCTCTGGCGCGAGAGCTTCGTCCGCACGTTCCTCGAGCGCGACATCCCGCAACTCGGCATCACCATCCCGTCCGAGACGCTGCGGCGATTCTGGACCATGGTCGCCCACTACCACGGCCAGACCTGGAACGCAGCCGAGTTCGCCCGCGCGTTGGGCGCGAGCGAGGCGACGGCGCGCCGCTACCTCGACATCCTCGCCGGGTCGTTCATGGTCCGGGTCCTGCCGCCGTGGTTCGAGAACCTCAGGAAGCGGCAGGTCAGGGCGCCCAAGATCTACGTGCGCGACAGCGGGCTGCTGCACACGCTGCTGGGCGTTGCGCGCGAGCGCGACCTCACCGGCCACCCGAAGGTCGGGGCCTCGTTCGAGGGCTTCGCCATCGAGCAGCTGCTCGCCGCGCTCGACACGCGCAACGCGTACTTCTGGGCTACGCACGGAGGCGCGGAACTCGACCTGCTCGTCGTGCGGGGCGGGAGACGCTACGGGTTCGAGTGCAAGCGGAGCGACGCGCCGGGTCCTACCCGGTCGATGCGGGTGGCGTGCAGCGACCTCGGGCTCGAGCGCCTGTGGATCGTCTACCCGGGCGACGAGTCCTATCCGCTCGACCACCGAATCTCGGTGCTGCCGGTTGCCGACGTTCCCAGAGTGGCGGCGTCGCTGGGGGACTGATCATGCGTTCGCGGCAAGGGTCGGGAATCGGCCCTGGTCGAAGGGCGTGCGCGCCCGCCGCGCGGTGAGCGGGGCGGTGCGGGCCGGAGGCAGCCGACCCGCACCTGGGAACCAGCCGCCGGGTGTCAGTGCCCCTCACCTCCCACGGCGCCCTCCGGGAGACGCAGCGCGACGAGCGAGCCCGGGAACGACCCGCCGCGGCCGATCTGCACGACGATGTGCTGCTGGCCCTCGTGCAGGTAGGTCATCATGCCGTACTGGCCGGGAGCGGGGAGCTCGACCGTGCCGAGCTTCTCGCCGGTCGCCTTGTCGTGCGCGTTCAGCACGGCGGGGCCGTTCGAGCCCTCGGTGGCCAGCAGCAGGCTGCCGGTGGTCATGAGGATGGCCCGCGCGCGGGCGGCTCCGGTACCCGAGAGGTCGACGCTCTCGAGCGCCGGGTGGCGCTTCATCTGCTCCGACGGCTCGCCGACCGGGACGGCGAACACGTGCTCGCCGGTGTTCATGTCGATCGCCGTGATCTTGCTGAACGGCGGCTTGTAGATGGGCAGCCCCTGCGGGCCGGCCCAGCCGACGCCCCCGCCCTGCACCCAGTCGGAGATCGTCTTGCCGGTCGTCGTGCACTCGCCGGAGTCCGATGTGCAACTGTGGATGTCGGCGTCGGTCTCCGCGCCCGGCCGCACCGTGCGGCCCGAACAGCCCTGTCCGTTTGCCTGGTAGAGGTAGCCGGTCTCCGGGTCGAGCGTTGCCGGGTGGGTGATGTTGACGCCGCCGGCGCCGCACGCGATCCAGGGCCGCGGCTCGGTGTGGTCGTTCGGGAGCGGCGGCACGTAGGGTCCGCCGACCCGGAAGCGGCTCAGGATCTCGACCGCCTCCTGCCGGAGCTCCGGGGTCAGGTCGATGAGGTCGTCCTCGGTCAGCCCGAGCGGGTTGAGCGGGGCCGGCCGCGTCGGGAAGGGCTGGGTCGGCGAGAGCTGCTCGCCGGGGACCAGCGACGCAGGCACCGAGCGTTCCTCAATCGGCCAGACCGGCTCTCCGGTCTCGCGGTTGAAGGCGAAGGTCATCCCCTGCTTGGTGGTCTGGATGGCCATCGGCACTTCCCGGCCGTCGACCGTGACGTCGACCAGGATCGGCACGTTGGGCAGGTCGTAGTTCCAGATCGGGTGGTGCACGGTCTGGAAGTGCCAGGCCCGTTCGCCGCTCTCGACGTCGATCGCGATGGTCGTGGTGCCGAACAGGTTGTTTCCGGGCCGGAACCCGCCGTAGTAGTCGATGGTCGGCGAGTTGGTCGGGATGTAGACGATGCCCCGTTCGAGGTCGGCCGACAGCGGCGCCCACGACGAGACGTCGCCCGTCCAGTCCCAGGCGTCGTTCTGCCACGTGTCGAAGCCGAACTCGCTCTCCGACTGCGGAATGATGTTGAACTTCCAGCGGTGCTCCCCGGTCCGCGCGTCGTAGGCCAGGATGTCGCCCGGCACGTTCTCGATGCGCGACTGCGAGTAGCCCTGCTCGTGGGAGTTCCCGACCACGACGGTGCCGTTGACGACGATGGGGGGCGACGAGTTGGTGATGTAGCCGACGTCCATCGGGATCCCCTCGTAGGGGTCGTATTCGTGCCCGAGGTCCGCGAGCAGGTCGACGACGCCGGTCTCCGGGAAGCCCTCGATCGGGACCGGCTTGCCGAAGCCCTCGAGGTGCTCGCCGGTCTTCGCGTCGAGCGCGTGCAGGAAGAAGGCCGGCGTGATGATGTAGATGACGCCGCGGCCGTCGATCTCGGCGTAGCCGACGCCCTTGCCGTAGCTCGCGCGCATCGACTCTTCCCAGCGCCGTGTGTTGGGCTCGCGGTACGTCCAGAGCGTCTCGCCGGTCGCGGGGTCGATGGCCGCGATCGTGCGCCGGTAGCCGGCCACCGTGTAGAGGATGCCGTCGATGTAGCTCGGCGTGGAGCGCGAGAGGTAGAGCGGATGCGGCCCGAAGTTGTCGCCCCGCCAGACCCACGCCACCTCGAGGTCCTCGAAGTTGTCCGCGTCGATCTGGTCGAGCGGCGAGTAGCGCGTGCCCCAGGCGTCGCCGCTCTGGTAGCGCCACTCGCCGTGGGGGTTGCCGCGCTCGGTCTGGGCGTCCGCCGGCGCCGGCAGGACGAGGAGGCTGCCGAGCGCCAGCGCCAGGCACGGCACGAGCCATCCTCGCCGAATTCGATGTTGAACTGCTGTCATGTCCCCTCCCGGTCTCCGAAGCTGAAGACGGCCGCGGACCGCCACCATGGACGAGACGCTAGTCTACCGGCAGACCGCCGGTCGACGCTACGTCCGCGGGACCGCGGCGCCCGAGCATCCGGGCGCCGGTGGGCGCGGCGGGTGACCTGGCCCACCAACCGTCGCCCGACGGCTCCGCCAGGTATCCAGCCAATCCCGGCGCGTGGACTAGAAAGGAGGTGCGAACCGCCCTCCCGGGCCGCCGGGGCCGCGCCCTCCGGGGCCGCGCCGGCCGGGACCGCGCCGGCCGCCCATGCGCAGGAACTCGGTCTCGAAGACCTCCATCTGGTCCGGCGTCAGGATGTCGGCGATGGCGGTCCGGAACGAGCTCCGCTCGGCCGCCAGGCGCTCGCGCGCCTCCCGGCTCAGGGCCCGGAAGCGGTCGCGGCGCGCGTCGAACAGCGCGCGCAGGCGCTCCGACTGCTCATCGCTCAAGTCGAGGCGCGAGGACATCCGCTCCACCAGGCGCTCGCTCCTCGCCGCCCTCGGCCCGCCGCGGCCGAAGCCTCCGTCGGGGCGGGCTCCCCGGTCGAGCCACGGCCCCGCGACGATGCCGGCGCCGAGGCCGGCGACGAAGACGACCAGCACGAACAGGGCGATCCAGAGGCGCGTGCGCGTGTCGGTCATGGTTGCCCGGCCCTCGTCATTCCGGGTTCGCGGACAGCAGGTCGAGCAGCACGCCGTCCGTCACCTCGGCCTCCTGCCACAGCCGCGCGACGGTGTCGAGCGGCGCGCCGGATCCTTCGCCGGCCGCGGCGGTGCCGCCCTCGTCGGCCGCCCACGCCGCCGCGAGCTCCGAGAAGTCGACCGCTCCGGCCGGAGTCGCCTGGTCCGCGGGGGCGGCGCCCAGGGCCGCCCCCACGAACAGCGCGCCGGCAACCGGCGCGAGGCGGAGTGTCCATGCACGCCAGTTCAGGGCGTCCAGCCAGCCGGCGGCGGGTGTGTGCCGCTCCGGCAGCGCAGCCAGCACGCGCGCCGCGAAACCCGCGGGGACCGGCAGCTCGGACCGCGCCGCGACGAGCGCTCGCGCCGCGCTCTGCGTCTCGAGCGCCTCCCGGCAGTCGGCGCACGCGTCCAGGTGGCCGGCGAGCACGGCGGCCCGCTCGGCGTCCAGCGTCCCGTCCGCCGCGCGCGCGAGCAACGGTTCCGCCTGCAGGCAGGTCATCGTTCTCCCTCTCCGGACGCGTCCCGGTTCGTCACGACCGCGCGCCCCCCTCCGGCCGCAGCAGGGTCCGCAAGCGGCGGCGAGCCCTGAAGATGCGCGATTCGACGGTGCCGATCGGGGCCGCGGTGACGCTGGCGATCTCCTTGTAGTCCAGGCCCTCCACGTCCCGCAGCACGAGCGCCAGGCGCAGCTCCTCGGGGAGCTCGGCAAGGGCCCGGTCGATGGTCTCGCGCGTGACGAGCGACGTCTCGGCGTCCGCCGCCGCGGCGGGCACCTCTTCCGCCGTCAGCGCCTCCGCCTGGTCGTCGAGGCTGCGGCTGACGACCTGCGCCTGCCGTCCACGGCGCTCCCGGTGCGTCCGGGCGACGTTGGTCGCGATGCGGTAGAGCCAGGTCTTGAACGAGCTCTCCCCGCGGAACCGGCCGAGCCCTCGCCAGGCCCGCACGAAGGCCTCCTGCGCCACGTCCTCGGCGCCGCCGGAGTCTCCGGTCAGCGCCGCCGCGTAGTTGACGAGCCGGGCCTGGTACCGCACGACGAGCAACTCGAATGCCCTCGTGTCCCCGGCCCGCGCGTCGTCGACAGCCGCGCCGTCCGGATCGAGCGCCGCGGAGGGCGCAGCGGCGGGCGATCCGCGGAGCGCGACGACCGCTCCGACCGCTCCGGCCGTCCCGGTCGCTGCGGTCTCCCGTTCCACCCGCTGATTCGGCGGCCGCCATGGCCGTTCGCTTGCCAGGGCCAGCATACGTGCAGGCACTTCCATCCGCCATCGACCCGCCGCGGGGGGCCGATATTCCCCGACCCGATTCGCCACCGCGCGGGGAAGAAACGAGCGCCGGCGCGTGTCCGTACGGACAGCGACTCGAAAGGAGACACGATGCGAATCGACTGGCAGGGAAGACGCGTGAAGGCCGCCCTCGGCGCGGCCGCGGTCGTGTACGCGCTCCTGGTGGCGGCGGGCGCGTACCAAACGATGACGTATGACGCGCACGCAGCCGAAGGGCAGCGCTGGAGCGGTCCCGGCCGGCGCGGCCCCGGGATCGGGCTTGGGCGCGGGCGCGGCGGCCGGCCGGGCACGCTGCTGCCGCCGCTGCGGCAGCTCGACCTGAGCGACGAGCAGCTCGAGCAGGTGCGGGCTGCCGTGGGGGAGAGCCGCGAGGCCGGCCGCGAGACGGCGCGCGCGCTGCGTGCCGCGCGCCGGGAGCTCGCCGAGGCGACCACCGCCGAGGAGCCGGACGAGGATCGGATTCGGACGCTCGCCGCCGAGCTCGGCCGGCTCGAGGGCGACGCGGCGGTCGGTCGGGCGAGGCTGTACGCCGCGGCATGGCAGGTGCTGACGCCGGATCAGCAGGCGCGCGCTGCCGAGCTGCGGGCGGAGCGGCAGGAGCGGCAGGCGGAGCGCCGCGAGCGCCTGCGCGAGCGGCTGGAGGAGCGCCTCCAGGACCTCGAGCGCTGAGCCGCGCCCCTTCGACGCCGCGCATGCGCGGGGGCCTCGGCCGGATGGGCCGGGGTCTCCGCGCTCGCGTCGACGATAGGCAGCGCCGGACGTCAGCCGGTGCGGTTGCTCACCGGCTCCGGCGCCGCGGAGGGGCGGACCCCCACCGGTGCTGCGGTCGGGCGGACCCCCACCGGTGCCGCGGTGGAGCGAACGCCCAGCGGCGCCGCACGAGGCTCCCGGACCGCGGGCCTGGGAACGACGGTGACCTCCTGGGCGGTCAGGTCGCCCGGCTTCGTCGGAGAGGGCAGCAGCGTGAACTCCAGGATCACCTGCCGGCTGGGCAGCTCGGCCGTGTTGACCCCCGCGCGCTGCAGCTCGCTGCTGTGGACGAAGGTCGAGGCGTACGGCGAGTCCTGGCGCTTGGTGTCGGTCACCCAGAGCGGTCCGGTGAAGAACCGCAGGTAACGGATGAAACCGTACCCCTTGAGGGGATCGTACCAGTGGCAGAGGCCGCGGATCCGCGACCCCTCCTCGCCCCACTCAGGGCCACGGGACTCGCTGGGCAACAGCCCCGGAATCAGGTAGCCGGAGACGAAGAGGTCGGCCTCCCGCCGCAGTTCGCCCGACACGTTGTCGAACGCGACCACCTCGACCCGGCAACCCATGTTCTGCAGGGCTCGGGCCACCTTCGCGAAGTCGCCGTCACCGGTCGCCAGCAGGACGCGGTCGATGTTGCGAGCCTCGAGCAGCACGTCGACGGCCATGTCGAGGTCGCTGTTGGCCTTCCCGAAGCGCCGGCCGTCCTCGTTGATGTACCACTTGACGCGCTTGACGATGACCTTGTAGCCGAAGTCGCGCAGCGCGGCCTGGAAGCTGCGGACGTTCCGCTTGTAGTCCTCGTCCGTCTGCGCCCGCTCGGAATCGAACGACGTGTACGAATTGAGCCGCAATGCGTCCGCGCCGTCGCGGCAGGCGAACTCCCGCAGGACGTCGTATCGCAGACCCCGCCCGCCGTTGCGCGTGATGTTCTCGGTATCGACGTAGACTCCGATTCGCACGGATCCTCGCATTCCCTGCCGGCCGGCGCGTCCCTGGCCAACCCTGGATTCCAGTATACGTGCTCCGTTGCGAGGCGCCCCGGCGCGCCGCGGCCGGGCCGAAGCGCCGCCTCCGCGGGCTCGGGAGGTCGGGAGGGACCGCTGCGGCAACCCGCCCGCCGGCGGTTGCCCGCGGGCGGCGAGGGTAGTAGATTTGCCCGCGGGCGCCATGAACCCGACTCCTACCCGCTCTCGTCGCGGTCTGGTCGTGCTCGCGGTGTCGGCGCTCGCCGCGGCCGGACTCCCGGGCGCGGGGTCGGCGCAGCCGCCCGCGCCCGCCGCCGCCGCACGGGTGCCCGCGGGGCAGGCCGAGTTCTTCGAATCGACCGTCCGCCCGCTGCTCGCCGACAACTGCTACGCGTGTCACAGCGGGCGCGTCGACCCGCCGTTCGGCGGCCTGCGGCTCGACAGCCGCGAAGGACTGCTGGCCGGCGGTGAGTCGGGGCCGGCGGTCGTTCCCGGCCGCCCGGCGGAGAGTGCGCTCGTCGAGCGGCTCCACGGGCGTCCGATGCTGATGCCGCCGACGGGACCGCTCGCGGGCGAGGACATCGCGGCGCTCACGAGGTGGGTCGAGATGGGTGCGCCGTGGCCGGGGGCGGCCGCGACCACGGTCGCCGGCCCGCCGGACCCCTCCGCGCCGTTCGATCTGCCGCAGCGCCGGCGTACGCACTGGGCCTGGCAGCCGGTGCGCGAGGTGGAGCCGCCGCCCGTCGCCGACGAAGGGTGGCCGGCGACCCCCGTCGACCGCTTCCTGCTGGCCGCGCTCGAGGCGGCAGGGCTCGGCCCGGCACCCGACGCGGACCCCGCCGCGCTCATCCGGCGCCTCTCGTTCGACCTGCGCGGGCTGCCGCCGGCGCCGGCCGAGATCGCGCGCTTCGTCGGTGACGATTCGCCCGCGGCCTACGCCCGTCTCGTCGACCGGTTCCTCGCCTCTCCCCACTTCGGCGAGCGGTGGGCGCGGCACTGGATGGACCTCGTTCGCTACAGCGAGTCACACGGCAGCGAGGGCGACCCCGACATCCCGTTCGCGTGGCGCTACCGCGACTTCCTGATCCGCGCCTTCAACGGCGACGTGCCGTACGACCAGTTGATCCGGGAGCACCTCGCCGGCGATCTGCTGGACGACCCGCGCCTCGACGCCGCGGGCCGCACGAACGAATCGATGCTCGGGCCGGCTCACTTCCGGCTGGTCGAGCACGGCTACCAGCCGGTCGACCCCTGGGAGGACCGGGTCAAGTGGACCGACAACCAGGTGGACGTGGCGTCGAAGGCGTTCCTGGGGCTCACGGTGTCGTGCGCGCGCTGTCACGACCACAAGTTCGACGCCATCAGCCAGCAGGACTACTACGCATTCTTCGGCACGCTGTACGGGGCCCGGCCGACGATGCGCGCAGTCGACGCGCCCGCCGTGCTCGAGACGAACCGCGACGCGCTCGCCGCCCTGAAGGCCGACATCCGCGGCCGGCTGGCGGGGGCGTGGAGCGCCGCGGCGGAGGGCGTGGAAGCCGGGCTGCTGGCCGAGCTGCGGCAGGAGATTCGTGACACGGAGGACGGCGAAGCCGGACCGGCGGCGGCAGCAGCGACCGCCGGGAGCGCCGCGGGAGGGGCGGGAGCGGACGCGGCCAACGGCAGCGTGCTTGCCGCGTGGCGGGCGCTGGCCGCGGTCGAGGCCGCCGACTTCCCTCGGGCCTGGAACGACCTCCGCGCGCACTGGGACGCGGAGACGGCCGCGCGCGAGCGCTTCAACGCCGAGCACTTCGAGCCGTTGTGGGACCTCGGCGGTTCCGACTACGGCGTTGCCGTCGGGCACGGGACCGGCCGCCCGGCGGCGCCGTCGAGGCCCGGCGAGTTCGCCATCGAGCGGCGCGGAGATCGCCTCCTGAACGGCATCCATCCCGGCGGCGCCTACACGCACCTGCTCTCGACGAAACACCCCGGCGTCATCCAGACGCCCCGCTTCCGGATCGACAGCGACTACCTCAGCTTCCGCGTCATGGGCGGCGATCTGAGCTTCGTCCAGCTCATCATCGAGAACTACCCGGTACCGCGCGGCGGGATCTACCACCTGCGCTACAGCCCGAAGTCGGACGAGATGACGTGGGCGCAGTGGGACACCGAGTTCTGGAAGGGGTTCACCGCCTACATCGAGTTCGCGACCCAGGACGATGCCACCCGCTTCCAGCTCGACCCGGAGGACGCCCGGCTGCGGCACCGCCCGACGCGGCGCGGCGACGGGCGCTCGTTCATCGGCGCGAGCCGCATCGTGTCCCACGACCGGCCGGGGACGCCGCGCGAGACGGTCGTCCCGATCCTGGCGCTGCTCGACGGCGGGTCGGCAGAGGCGGAACCGGCATCGCGGGAGGACCTGGCGGCGCGGATCGGCCGCCGGGCGGGCGAGGCGGTCGCGGCGTGGGGCGAGGACCGTCTCACCGAGCGGCAGGCCGTGTTCCTGGACGAGCTCGTGCGGGCCGACCTGCTGCCGCGCTCGCTCGAGAAGCTGGTCGTCCTCCGCGAGCCGGTTGCCGAGTACCGCCGCCTCGAGCGCGCGGTGCCCGTGCCTCGGCGGGCCCCGGGCGTCATCGACGAGGCGGCGCCCGACCAGCCGCTGCTGGTGCGAGGCAGCCACCGGAACCCCGGCGACGTCGTCCCGCGCGCATTCCTGACCGCGGTCGACGGCCGGCCCTACCCCGACCCGGGGCTCGTCCGCCTGCACCTGGCCGACGCAATCGCCGCCCCGGACAACCCGCTGACCGCGCGCGTCGCCGTCAACCGGGTGTGGCGCCACCTGTTCGGTTTCGGCATCGTGCGCACCGTCGACAACTTCGGGCGCCTGGGCGACCCCCCGTCGCATCCGGCGCTCCTCGACCACCTGGCCCGCGGCTTCGTCGACGATGGCTATTCGATCAAGCGCCTCGTCCGGCGCCTGGTCCTCAGCCGCGCCTACCGGATGAGCAGCCGGCCCGCGGCCTATGGCGCCGAGGTCGACCCGTCGAACCGGCTGCTCCGGCAGGCCAACCTGCGGCGCCTCGACGGGGAGGCGATCCGGGACGCGATGCTCTCGATCTCCGGTCGGCTCGATCCGACGCTGTACGGCCCGTCGGTGCCGGTGCACTACGCAGCCCGGCGCGGCCTGACCGAGGGCGACCCCGACAACGGGCCGGTCGACGGCGACGGGCGGCGCAGCATCTACCAGGAGATCCGCCGCAACGCCCACAACCCGTTCCTGGAGGTCTTCGACCTGCCCAAGCCGGCGACGACGCGCGGCCAGCGGGACGCCACGAACGTCCCCGCCCAGTCGCTCGCGCTGCTCAACAGCCCGTTCGTCATCGGGCAGGCGGCCGAATGGGGCCGGCGGCTGGCCGAGGGCGAGGCGTCATCGGTCGACGGACGCATCCGGCACATGTTCGGCAAGGCGCTCGCGCGCCCGCCGGACGAGGCGGAGCTCGCGCGGGTCACCGAGTACCTGGACGCAACCGCCGCGGCGCGGGGCGTCGACCGGTCGCTGCTGCTCTACGACGCCGCCGTGTGGCAGGACGTCGCGCACAGCCTGTTCAACCTGAAGGAGTTCCTCTACATCCCGTAGCCGACGAAGAGGATCGACGATGTCCTTCGACCCGCGCCAGCACCCTTGGCCACGACCGTTCCTGACGCGCCGGGAGATGCTGCGGCAGACCTCCACCGGCTTCGGCTGGCTCGCGCTGACGGCGCTGATGGCCGACCGGGCCTACGCGGGGCCGTCTCAGGGGAGCGCGGCCGGCCCGCCGGGCGGGGCGGCGGCCGCGGACGGGCCCCTCGCCGCGAGGGCCCCCGACTTCGCGCCGCGGGTGAAGAACGTCATCTTCTGCTACCTGTCCGGCGGCCTGTCGCACGTCGACTCGTTCGATCCGAAGCCGCGGCTCGCGGCCGAGGCGGGGCGGCCGATGCCTTTCGAGACCGAGCGGACGATGTTCAACCAGGACGGGAACATCTGGCCGAGCCCGTGGGAGTTCACCCGCTACGGCGAGAGCGGCATTCCGGTGAGCGCGCTCTTCCCGCACATCGGGAGCGTCGCCGACGAGCTGACGGTCATCCGCTCCATGACGGCGCCGTTCATGGAGCACGCGCAGGCGAACTTCTACTTCCACTGCGGCATGCCGTTCACGGGCTTCCCGAGCATGGGGGCCTGGATCACCTACGGGCTCGGGACCGAGAACCAGAACCTGCCCGGCTTCGTCGTCCTCGGGAGCGGCGGCATTCCCCTCGGGGGCATCAACGTCTTCGGCAACGGCTTCCTGCCCGCCGTCCACCAGGGCTCGCTCATCTACCCGGAGCATGCCGAGCCGCTGCACAACGTCCGCCCGAGCGAGACCGACGCACGGCAGCGTGCGCGGCTGGCGTTCATCGGCGACCTCGACCGGGAGTTCCTGCGCCGCACCGAGGGCGAGGCGCGCGTCGAGTCGGCCATCGACAACTACGAGACCGCCTACCGGATGCAGACCGCCGTCCCGGAGTTGACCGACCTCGCCGGCGAGACGGAGGCGACGAAGCGGCTCTACGGGCTGGATTCGCCCAACGCCTCGACGGCCGCCTACGGCCGCCAGTGCCTCGTGGCGCGCCGCCTCGTCGAGCGCGGCGTCCGCTTCGTCGAGCTGACGATGGTCGGCACCGACGGCATGGGCCAGGCCGCCAACCCGTGGGACCAGCACACGAAGCTCGAGGAGGGCCACACGGCCAACGCGCTCACCGTGGACCAGCCGGTCGCGGGGCTGGTCAAGGACCTGCGGTCGCGCGGCCTCCTCGACGAGACGCTGGTGATCTTCTCGGGCGAGTTCGGCCGTACGCCGTTCGTGCAGGGAACCAACGGCCGCGACCACAACCCCTACGGCTTCAGCCTCTGGCTGGCCGGAGGCGGCCTCAAGAAGGGCTTCATCCACGGCCGCACCGACGAGTACGGCTACCGCGTGGTCGAGAACGCCCACACCGTCCGCGACCTCCACGCCACGGTGCTGCACCTCCTGGGGCTCGACCACCAGGGCCTCACCTACCGCTTCGGCGGCCGCGACTTCCGCCTGACTGACGTCGACGGGCACCCGATCCGAGGGATCCTGGCGTAGGACGTCGGGAACGGCGGTCGCCGCCACGAGGGCGACTCCCGGATCGACGCGCGCTGCCAGACAAGGACGGCCTGTCGAATGCTCAGCGGGCAGTTTGTCGAGCGCGCCGGTCCTCTCAGGCGTCGCGATGGGGCCGGGCTGGCGCTGTCGCAGTCTGGCTGCCGGCCGAGGGTGTCGAACGGTCCGTGCGAGGATGGCCCGGAGATACGGGTGCCCGTATCTCTGAAATGGTAGGCTGGCGGCGATGGTGCGTCGTGCCGACGCGGGCGGGAGACCGGCTGCGTCACGCTGTTCTTCTCCAGCGGGTGCAAGTCCCGCCTCGGTAAGCGCCGGAGCGCCGAGTAGCAGACCCCAGGCACGACCGGAGACGGCCGTGGCCCGAGCGGGGTGTCAGAAGCCTCTTCGGAGGGAGCAAGTCCGCGGGCCGCAACATGAAGTGAAGCCTGCAGCCTCGACACATTCACAATCCGAGAGCCGAGCCGCTCATCTCACGGCGAAGGCCATGTCTCCCGCGCCCCGGTCCGGCGGTGTACGCGCGGGAGGTCTCGGCGGGGTATGGGGCGCAGCACGCGGACACGGAGAGGGACGGAACACGAGAGGCCCGTCTGCGCGGCCCGGGTCGGGGCAGCGCGGCCCGCATAAGCCGAAGGTGAAAGCGGGCGCGGCGCAGCGGGAGTCCGAGGGGGCCATAGTACTGCGGAGGGCCGTGCAGCAGAACGCGGCCGGAGGGAAGGGCCCCTGCGGTGGACACGGCGTGGGCGCAAGGACGCGCGAGGGCATGGCCGGCGAGACCGGACCCAACTCCCCCGGGAGGCGTCCGCCTCTCGACCAAGTGCGCCAATTGCAACGACGCCTGTGGGCCGCGGCCAAGCGGTCCCCGAAGCGGCGCTTCCACGCCCTGATGGACCGGATCTGGAGGGATGACGTCCTCCGGGAGGCGTGGCGGCGTGTCAAGCGGAATCGTGGCTCGGCGGGTGTCGATTCCGAGACGCTGGCCGAGATTGAGGGGTCTTCCGCAGAATCTGTGGGTAAGAACGGAGGCTGGTAGTCCTCGTCAGACAAGAGGCAGCGTGCCCGTGTGCTCGCCGCCGTCAAGGCGCTTCGCTCCGCTCCGCCCCCGCTGCGCGGGGCTGACGGCCTGGACGCCGGCTCCGCGCACGAGCGCCCCGGCTCTCGTCTGACGAGGACCAAATGCCCGACGCCCGTATCGGGAGGGCGATGGCCCGTCCCGAAGCACAGAACGCAGCCTCGACATCGGAAACGCATCCCGTTCCGGAATCCGCGACAATTGGTGTTGCAGCAGCCAAGCGACGCGGAAGGGGAACGGGATGCAACTCAAGAGTATCTTGAATCGGGTCCAGAAGCACCCGTCGTTCATCTACGAGACGGTGCGGCTGGTGGAGCACCCGCAGTTGACCCTCGAGGTTCGGGTGCGGCCTCGCGCCGGGACCCGCGCGACGTGCTCGCAGTGCAGGCGCCGGGCCCCGGGCTACGACACGCAGGCGGTCCGGCGCTTCGACTTCGTGCCCCTGTGGCACATCCCCGTGGTCTTCCTCTACGCGATGCGCCGCGTCGACTGCCCGCGCTGCGGCGTACGGGTCGAGGCGCTGCCGTGGGCCACCGGCAAGCACCGACTGACCGACGCCTACGCCTGGTTCCTCGCCGGGTGGGCCAGGCGTCTGTCGTGGCAGGAGGTCGCCGCGGCGTTCCCCACGTCCTGGGACACCGTCTATCGGGCCGTGCGCATGGCGGTCGACTGGGGCCTCGCGCACCGCGACCTCACGAACATCGAGGCCATCGGCGTCGACGAGCTCTCCCGCCGCCGCGGGCAACGCTACCTGACGCTGGTCTATCAGATCGACGGTCACTGCAAGCGCCTGCTGTGGGTCGGCCGCGAACGCAAGGCCGCGACGTTGGAGGGCTTCTTCGACATGTGGAAGCCCTACCTGAAGGTGGTTGCCGAGCGCGCCGGCCAGGCCGTGCAGGTGCTCGACCGCTTCCACATCATGAGCCATTTCTCGCAAGCGATCGACGAGGTGCGCGCGGCGGAGGCCCGGAAGCTCGCCGCCGCGGGCCGGGCGCCGGTGCTCAAGCGCAGCCGCTGGCTCCTGCTCAAGCGTCCGGAGAATCTCAGCGACGAGCAGCGGGGCCGGCTTGCGGAGCTGGTGCGTCGCAACCTGCGCACGGTTCGCGCCTACCTGCTCAAGGAGGACTTTCAAGCGCTGTGGGGCTACGTGTCGCCGTACTGGGCCGGCCGGTTCCTCGACCGCTGGTGCACTCGGACGATGCGCTCGCGGCTCGACCCGATGAAGGAGGTGGCCCGCATGCTGCGCTCGCACCGCGACCTGATCCTGAACTGGTTCCGGGCCCGAGGGCAGTTCTCCAGTGGCATTGTCGAAGGCTTCAACGGGAAGGCCAGAGTGATCACCAAACGGGCGTATGGCTTCCGCACCTCCGCGGCACTGGAAGTCGCTTTGTATCATGCACTTGGCGACCTGCCCGAACCAGAACTCACCCACAGATTCTGCTGACGAGGCAGATTGAGCAGCGCGGTGTCGATGAGTTCCTGCGGGAACTCGGCGCGGCGTTGCGCGCGGGGACGTATCGGCCGCAGCTGGTCCTTCGGCGGTACATTCCCAAGGCCGATGGCCGACGACGACCGCTGGGGATACCGACGGTCCGTGACCGGGTGGCGCAGATGGCCGCGACGCTGGTGTTGAGCCCCATCTTCGAGGCGGATTTCCGCGATTCGTCGTATGGGTTTCGACCGAAGCGGAGCGCGACGCAGGCGCTGGAGGTCCTTCGCGTCCGCGGGGCGCGCGGGGGCAGCCACGTGCTGGACGCCGACATCTGCGACTACTTCAGCAGCATCGACCACGCGAAGTTGCTGACGCTGGTGCGCCAGCGGGTGTCGGACCGGCGAGTCCTTCGTCTGCTACGGCTGTGGCTGGCGGCGGGAGTGATGGACGAGGGGCGGGTGCATCGGACCCTGGCGGGGACTCCGCAGGGGGGCGTCATCTCGCCGCTCTTGTCGAACATCTTCCTGCATGTGCTCGACCGGGTCTGGGAGGACCGGTGGGCGCACCTGGGTACGCTGGTGCGTTACGCCGACGACTTCGTGGTGATGTGCGATACGAAGGCGGCGGTCGAGACGGCTCGGGAGCGGGTGGGCCTGGTGCTGGCCCGCCTCGGGCTGGAGCTGCATCCGGAGAAGACGCGGGTGGTCGACCTGACAGACGGCCGTGAAGGCTTCGATTTCCTGGGGTGTCATCTGCACAAGCGCATGAGCGGTCCCATCTGGGCCCGCAAGCGGCGACGGGTGTATTTCCTGCACCGCTGGCCGTCTCGACGTGCGATGAAGCAGGTGCGCGCCCGCGTGCGGGCGCTGACCCCTCGGGGCCGCTGCCACACGGACCTGCGTCTGGTCATCGCGGACGTGAACCGGGTCCTTCGCGGGTGGGGGCAGTATTTCCGGACCGGCAATGCGGCGACCCACTTCGTACAGCTCGACGACTACGTGGCTGGGCGTCTGCGCGGCTTGCTTCTCAAGCGTGCGGGGGCTCGTCTGGTGGCTGGTCGGGCGCGGGCTTGGCGTCGTCCGTTCTTCGAGGCCCTGGGGCTCGTCCGCCTGCGCGGCACGATTCGGTATCCGGGGGTGGTGCATGCTGCGACCTGAAGTCCACCTGGTAAGCCGTGTGCGGGAAATCCGCACGCACGGTTTGAACGGGGGTCTTGCTTTCAGCCGGTCGGTACCGCCGCCCGGTGCCCAGTGAGATCTACCAATGAAGACGACGGTCGAGCTGTCCGACGACCTGGTGCTGGCAGCCAAGCGGTATGCGGCCCGGCACGGCATGACGCTGCGGGCCGTCATCGAGCACGGGATTCGGTCGACGCTCGGCGCCGAGCAGAGGGCGGCGAAGCCGTTCACCCTGCGGGATGCGAGCGTGGACGGCACAGGGCTGCGAGCGGAGTTCCGCGACGAGGACTGGCCGCGCATGCGGCAGGCGGCCTATGGGGAGCGGGGCGGTTGATCGCCGTCGACAGCAACGTCCTGATCCACGCTCATCGGCAGGATTCCGGTGGCATGCCCGCGCGCGCCTGCGTGCGCGACCTCGCGGAGGGACGCGGCGCATGGGCGATTCCGTGGCTCTGCCTCCAATGAGTTCCTGGCCATCGTCACGCACCCGCGCGTCTACGCTCCGCCCTCTCCTGTGGCGAGCGCGATCGACCAGATCGGCGCCTGGATGGAATCGCCCAGCCTGGTCCTGATCGGCGAACCCCGAGACCATTCGTCGATACTGCGCGGCCACTTCGTGGCCGGACGGGTGCACGGCCCCATGGTGCACGACGCGCGCATCGCGGCCATTTGCGTCGGTCACGGGGTCCGGGAACTGCTGACCGCCGACCGCGACTTCAGCCGCTTTCCCTCGCTGACGACCCGCAACCCGCTCGTAGCGTGATCCGTGGGAGTTCCACGGACGCATCGCACCGAAGAATGAGCGCTTCTGCGGGGCGCTCGAGGCGCGCGGCGTGACTCTCGACGAGCCCTACCGCCGGAGTCCCGAAGGCGTCGGCTACGCCTTCCTGACCGACCCGTGGGGAGTCCGGATCGCGCTCACGGACGGGTTGCGGAGCCCGTAGCTTCCACGGCCCCGGCCCGCCAGCCCTCCGCCCCGGTCTCGCGAGCGCCCGCGGCCTGCCGCGGAACTACCCCCCGAACCGGTACGTCAGCGACATCTTGAGCCGGCGGCCCTTGGGATCGTGCGTGAAGCCGTCGTACGCCTGCTCGACGTTGACCCAGGGCGGAATCTCCCCGGTCAGGTTCAGCGCGTAGAGCGTCAGGTCGAGCCCGCTGGCGGGGAAACGCCACAGGAAGCTGATGTCCCAGGTTAGGAACGGATCGATGAACGGACGGATATCGGCGCCCTGGTCCTCGTAGGACGAGATGTAGCTCACGTAGTTCGAGAGAATCTGGTTGCCCCAGTCGTAGGAGGCCGACCAGCGGCTCTTCCAGCGGGGGAGCGGCACGGCGATCGGGTGGGCGAAGTTGAGGAACCCGGCGGCGTTCCGCTGGCCGTACAGCGTGAGGTCCGTCCCCTCCAGCATGAGCGCCTTCGTTTCGTATTCCAGGGTGTATGTGGAGTCCCAACTGGCCGAGAACTGCCCCGGGCCCGCGTCCGTCCGGGCCGCGAGGTGGGTGTCGATGCCCCGGGTGACCAGGCCCGGCCAGTTCACGAGGTCGATCTGGACGCGCTCGAGGCTGACGGCGGGGCAGCGGTCGGCCGGCGCCAGCTCCGACGCCCGGCCCCCCGGGCAGATGATGAACTGCGACACCGCGTTGCTGGCCGCCGCGTCACCGCTCCCGTACAGGGCGGTGATGGCGTCGTAGGGCATCGAGCCGATCACGTTCTCGAAGTCGTAGCTCCAGTAGTCGACCGTCGCCTCGACGCCGCCCTCCAGGAAGAGCACGGCGCCCGCGTTGTAGGTGAACGCCTGCTCGGGTACCAGGTCGGTGCGGCCGAAGCGATCGACGGCCTGGTAGGCGCCGGTCTCCGGGATCCACTCCAGCGTCGTCAGGGGGCTGGTGTTCAGGTCGTCGAGCGACGGCGTCCGGAACGTCGTCTGCACCGAGCCGCGGAGCGACAGGGAGTAGTGCAGGTTCTCCGCGATCTGGAGGCGCCCGCCGAACTTCGGGTCGAAGCTGCTCACGTGGTTGCCGGCCACGTTGTAGAACTCGTAGTTCGCCGCGAGCTGGGTGTCGAAGCGGGGGCCGATGCTCAGGGCGAGCTCGCCGAAGAAGCGCTGCACCTGCTGGTCCGCCGCGTACGGACGGTGGACGTTGGTGAACAGGTACGGGCCGAAGCGGTCGCCGGCCGAGCAGCCCAGGTCGCCAGCCATCGGGCAGGGGTTCAGGGTGACGTCGCCGGGGTCGTTCGGGTCGCCCTCGGCGTGCATCCGGCGGTACTGGTAGCCGACGGCGAAGTCGGCCGTGTTCTCGACGAGGTTGCCGCTCAGCGTGGCGTCGGCCACGAACAGGCCGGTCGTGCTGAGCAGGTCCACTTCCTCGTTGAGCCAGTTCCGCAACTCGTCGGAGTTCGCCAGGCCGGCGACGAAGTCCGGGTTGGCCGTGTTGAAGAGCGGCGATCCCGGCTGGTCGGAGCGGCGGATGCCGTTGCTGAACGGGTTGTAGTAGAGGCAGTCGCCCCGGCCCGCCACCGCGCCGTTCCGCTCCCCGAGCGCCATGCCCGCCGCCGAGTTCCGGTCGGCGACCACGCCGACGCCGCAGTTCGGACCGCCGAAGCCGCGGAAGGCGCGGAAGATCCGGTCGGTGTAGACCGCCGGCAGGTTCAGGTTGCCCCGCGCCCGCGAGTAGGAGAGGCCGACGTCCCAGTGGGCCCGCTCGCCCCCGCCGAGGTCGCCGTCGACCGACGCGGCGATCCGCTGCGTGCGGGAGTCGCGGCGGAGCCGGCGCCCGGGGCCGGAGTTTCCGAACGGCCGGCCGTTGAAGTACCAGGGGGCGGCGCTGGCGCAGGCGCCCGCGGGGTCCGCCTTGGGGTCGCCGGCGTAGGTGTCGCAGAAGGCCTGCCGGCCCGGGTGGTTGGCCGCCACCTCCATGATCGTGGTGCTCGTCAGCGGGAAGGGCGGGTAGGACGGCGTCGTGTACCAGTTCGGGATCGTCGCGTCGGACCAGAGGCCCTCGATGTGGTAGTTCGTGCGGTCGTTGATCGGGCCGTTGATCTCGGCGAAGGCGCGCGTGTGCTGCTGCTCGTCGATCAGGTTGTCGTACGGCGCGTAGCGGAAGCGGCAGGTCCAGCCCTCGTCCAGGCCGCCGAAATCGGTGCAGCGCGGATCGAAGACGTCGGCCGTCCACGGCGTGGGGGCCCCGACGGCGAACGTGCCGGGGTTGCCGATGCTCGACCATCCGCCGCGGGTTCCCGGCGGGTACGCGCTCAGGCGGTCCAGCGACCACGGCCGGTCCACCATCTGCAGCTCCTGCCGGCCGACCCGCTCCGCCGAGAAGACGGCGTTCGAGGCGCCGATCCGGCCGCCCCAGATGCCGGCGACGGTCGTGTCGCCGCCGTCGGCGAAGTAGTCGTGCGAGACGTTCAGCTCGAAGCCCCGGAAGTCGCTGCGGGTGACGAAGTTGGCGACGCCGCCGACCGCGTCCGAGCCGTAGGTCGCCGACGCACCCTCCTTCAGCACCTCGAGCCGGCCGATGGCGATGGCGGGGATGGTGTTGACGTCGACGAAGCGCCCGCCGATGAGCCGCGCGGGCACGGGGACGTGGCGCCGGCCGTTGATCAGGACCAGCGTCCGCGAGGCGCCGAGGCCGCGCAGGTTCACGTTCGCGACATTCTCGGTGAGGGTCGCCGGCTGGTTCGAGTTGTACCAACTGTTGCGCTCGCCGACCACGCCGTGGCTGACGCTGAGATTGCGGAAGAGGTCGACGAGCTGCGTCGAGCCCTGCTGCTCCAGCGTGTCCCGGCTGACCACCGTGACGGCATGGGGCATGTTGATGGCCGGCGCCTCGATGGCGGTTCCGGTCACCGCGACCGTCACCTCCTCGAAGAGGCCTCCGAGCTCGAGGCTGACGTCGAGCGTCGCGGTGGCCGCGGCGGCCAGCTCGACCTCGCGCTCCAACCGCTCGAAGCCGGGCAGCGTGAACGTGACGAGGTAGGAGCCGGGCGCGAGCGACAAGGTGTAGGTTCCGTCCCCGTCGGTCACGGTCAGACGCGGGCCGCCGGCGAGGGTCGCACCCGACGCTTCCACCGTGACTCCGGGGAGGACACCCCCGGTGTCGTCGGTCACGACACCCGTGATGCCGCTCTCCTGGGCGCTTGCGGCGCCCTGCCCGGCCGCCAGCATCGCCAACAGTAGTGCGCCGACCTGCATCGTCGTCGGTTTGGCCATACGGAATCGTAAGGCCTGCTGCCCACTTTCGTCACTATCCGGACCACGATTTATCTCCGTTTGGTCGCCAGGTCGAGTGCCCGTGGGACGCAACGGACCCTGGTCGCCCCGGCGATCGTGCGGTGGATCCGGTGCCTGGTGCGCTCAGGGCGCGCTGTTCCCAGCGCTCCATTCCCGGAGCGCAGCGGCGATCTCCCGGCGCGCCGGGGCGGGCGGCCCCGGCTGATGGTTGACGAAGTAGCAGAAGAACACCGGGGTCGCGGAGCGCGGATGGAGGACGCCCGCCAGAGCGACCGTGTGGCGCAGCGTCCCGGTCTTGGCCGCGACGGGCGGCAGGCGCGGCCAGGTCCTCAGGGTGCCCTCGCCGGGGGTGGCCAGCGCGTCGATCAGGGTTGCGCCCCAGGGGCGCGACGCCGCCCGGGCGAGCAGGCGGACCACGGCCCATGGGGTCACGAGATTGGCGGGGGAGAGGCCGGAGCCGTCCACGAGCCAGGCTGCATCCGGCGCCGGCTCGACGGCGCCGCCCGTGAGGCCGCTCACGAAATCGGAGACGACGTCGACACCGTCGTCGAAGCGGCCGCTGCCGGCCACCTCCCGCCCCAACGTCAGCGCCAGCATGTCCGCGTACCAGTTGTGACTGTCGGCGAGGACGTCCGGCAGCAGGCTTTCGAGCGGCGGAGAGCGGTGCTCGGCCAGCACGGCGGCGGAACCGGAGGTGGACGCCGCCGCGTCCCCGATCCGCACCGCGCCCTCGACCTGCACGCCGGCTGCCGCCAGCGCGCCCCGCAGCCGGATCCCGGCGCGCCGCACGGGGTCCGGGTCGCTGGCCGGCACGACGAACGACGTCTCGCTGATGGGGTACTCGCCCCGGACCAGCAGCGTGTCGCTTCCCCAGAGCGGGAGGAAATCGAGGGTCCCGGCGCCGTGGCGGTTGCGGCCGACCGTCGTCGTGCGGTTGATTAGCTCCACACCGGCCGGCCCCTCGATGCGGGCCGGGGCGCCGATCGAGGATCCCGGCGCGGCCCGGACGGTGATCGTCGCTTCGTCGACCGCCAGCGCGGCCGCCGGCGTGCCGTGCCGATAGGCGAGATCGCCGATGCCGCGATCGAGCGGGTGGGGGCGGCCGGGAAACCGGCCCACGTCGACCACGAGGTCGCCCGCGATGCGCGTCAGGCCGCGCTCGCGCACCTGGCGCGCCAGGGTCGCCGGGGCGTCCCTCTCGCCGTCCCGTCCCCAGGTCGGATCGGCGCCGGGCTCGACGACGAGGTCGCCGTCCAGGACCGAGCCGTCGATCGGGGCCCGGGACGTCAGGCGGGTCGTCCAGCGGTAGCCGGGGCCCAGGTGCTCGAGCGCCGCGGCGACCGTGGCAACCTTCAGCACCGAGGCCGGTACGAAGCGGCCGCCGGGGTTCCGAGCGTAGAGGACCTCCAGCTCGCCCTCGACCAGTCGTGCCGCGAGGTAGCCGCGGTGCGCTCCATCGGCATCCGGCACGGGAGGCTGCGCCGCGGCGGGTGCGGGTGCGAGCGCCAGCGCCAGCAGACCGCCCAGCGCCGTGGCGGCCGCCCCGTGAAGCAGGCGTCTCCGGGTCATTCTCGTCCCCTGGTTCGATGTCGCGGCACCCTCCGTGCCGCCTCGCCGTGACGACCGTTCCCCGGCGCGTCGGGCCGCCCGGCCGCTTCCGCGGCGTGCGGGCGCCGCTCGGGGATGCAAGGATGGTAGCCGGGATGGCGAGCGCCGCGCCGTCGATATACGATGATCGGCCGGAGGTGACCATGCGCGCATCTGTCCTTGCTCTCGCGGTCGTGGTGGCGGGCGGCCTGTTCGCCGCCCCGGCCTCGCTCCAGGACTTCGGGCCGGTCGGACCGAGCCAGTACGACGCCGTCGAAGGGTGGCTGAAGCCGTTCGCGGCAGACGGCTTCGCGTTCGGCGGCAACTCGGGCGTCTTTCCGGAGTCCCCGGACCGCATCTTCATCCTGCAGCGTGGCGAGACCCGGCTGCCGGATCCCGTGCCCGACGGCTTCGAGGGGTTCGTCGGCTCCATCGGCATCAACGCCCTGCGCGGCGAGGGCCGCACCTGGCAGAACGTCATCTTCGTGGTCGACGGTGACGGCAACCTGATCGAGAAGTGGGATCAGTGGGATCACCTGTTCGAGGGGACGGACGGGCCCGGCCCGCACCGCATTCGGATCAGCCCCTACGACCCGGAGCGGCGCGTCTGGGTGGTGCACGAGACCGGCCACGCGATCTTCGTCTTCTCGAACGACGGCAGCGAGCTGCTGATGACCCTGGGCGAGCCGGGCGTCAGCGGGGACGACGCGACCCATTTCAACCAGCCGCAGGACGTGGCGTTCACGCCGGACGGGCGGATCCTGGTCGCCGACGGATTCGGCAACTCGCGCGTCGTGATCCTCGACGCGGAGGGGAACTACCTGACGGCGTTCGGCGAGGCCGGGGACGGCCGCGGCGAGTTCAACGTCGTGCATTCGCTGGCCGTCGGGCCGGACGGCCGCATCTTCGTGGCCGACCGCAACAACCGTCGGATCCAGGTCTTCAACGAGACGACGCGGGCCGCGGTGTGGTACCACCCGAACATCGCCCCGATCGCCGTCTGGCCGGGGTTCGCGCTGCCGCTCGACGTCATCGTGAGCGGATACGACGTCTGGGTGACCGACCTCGCCGAGTCGGGGCCCCGCGTCATCAAGCTCGACCTGAACGGCAACCCGCAGTACACGTTCGAGCTCGACACCGAGGGTCCGGGGCGGTTCCGGGAGATGCACTCGTTCGCCGTCGACTCCGACGGCAACCTCTACGGGGCCGACAACCAGCACGGGCGCACCGTGAAGCTCGTGCCGCGGGCGGCCGCCGACTTCCGCTACCTGATCGGCCAGCCGTGGGTGGCGGCCCAGTAGGGACAAGAGGAGCCAGCAGCGGGACTCGCGGCGGCGACGCTCCCGACGGGCTCGTCGGAGCCCGCGGGAGCGCTCGGTCAGGCCCGCCTACTCGGGCACGGTGAACGCGACCGACGCCATCCGGTTGTCCCACAGGAGGGCCAGCCGCCCGCCGGTCGGCGTCATGTCGACGAACTGCCACGAGAGCTGGTCGAAGGAGACCGGCAGCGTGGCGAGTTCCATGGGCATCCGCAGCACGTCGCGGTCGGCGGTGTAGTCGAAGGCCCCGAACAGGGCGTCCGTGTTCTCGAAGTCGTAGTTCCGCTGCGCGGGCCAGGCCGACACGATGAACGTCCAGGCCTCGTTGGAGAGGTCGATGAACAGCGTGTACTCGCCCGGCTCGACGCGTGTGCCGCCGAAGACGAGCGGAGTCTCCGTGACGAGGCGCGTGGTCTGGTTGGCGCCGGCGCGCCAGACGGGAGCGCCGTCGTTCAGCGCCTCCGCCCAGTCGGGCAGACCGAACAGGTCGCGCCCGCGCTTGATCGGGCGGCCGTAGTAGACGTCGAGCCACGGCCCGTGCAGGGCGCCGTACTGCGCGTCGAACGTCGCCCCGGCGACCTGCGTCGCCGAATGGCCGGCCGGGCTGAGGGGCCGGTCCTGCGCCGCGGCGCCGCCCGGAGCGGCCGTGAGCGCCGCGGCGCAGGCGAGCGGGGTCGCGAGGGCGAGGCGGATGCGTGACATGGTGCGGGCTCCTTTTCGGGGACAATGGTGACACAGGAGCCGGTCGTCGATGCAGGCGCGGCCCGGGAGGAAACCGATGATCCGCAGGAACTTCACGACTTCTCGCCACCCGGCGGCTGCGATGGCCGCGGCCGCGACGATCCCCCTGCTCGCTCTGGCCGCGGCGGTTCTCGCCGTCCCCGCGCCCGCCGCGGCCCAGGACCCGGCCTGGGCCGCGCCCCGCACGGCGGATGGCCAACCCGATCTGCAGGGCATCTGGTCGAACAACACCGCGACGCCGCTCGAGCGGCCCGAGGCGTTCGCCGGGAAGGACACGCTGACGGAGGAGGAGCTGGCCGAGCTCCGGGCGCGGGCGGCCGAGCTGCGCGAGAACGAGCAGGCGGGCAACCTGCTGGGCGATCTGCTCGTGCAGCAGTTGGTCGACGACCCGAACTTCCAGGAGTTCGACCCCGACACCGGCAACTACAACTCCTTCTGGTTGGTCGAGCGCGAGCTCGATGCCCGCACGTCGCTCATCGTCGATCCGCCCGACGGCCGTCTGCCGCCGATGACCGAGGCCGCGATGGCCCGCTTCGCAGAGCTGGCGACGCCGCCGGGCCATCCGGCGGGGCCGGAGAGCCTGCCCCTCACCGAGCGCTGCATCACGTTCGGCGCGCCGAACCTGCTGGCCGGCTACAACAGCTACTTCCAGATCCTGCAGACGCCCGACCACGTCGTGGTCCTGCAGGAGCTGATCCACGACGCGCGCATCATTCCCCTCGAGCGTCGCCCGCACCTCGACGAGGCGGTCCGGCAGTGGCACGGCGACTCCCGTGGCCGTTGGGAAGGCGACTCGCTGGTCGTCGAGACGGCCAACTACTCGAACACCGCGAACCTGTACGGCGCGTCGCGGCACTCGCGGGTCACGGAGCGCTTCACGCGCATCGATCCCGACACCATCGAGTACGTCGTCACCTACGACGACCCCGAGACGTGGGTGCAGCCCTGGACGGTGATGATCCCGCTCAAGAAGTCGGCCCCGGGCGACGCCGTCTACGAGTACGCCTGCCACGAAGGCAACTACGCGATGGAGGGCATCCTCGCCGGCGCCCGCAAGCTGGAAGCCGAGGGCCGCTGAGCCCCGGCGTGCACTCGAACTGACCACGGGCGGCCGGGTTCACGGTGTGCGCGGGGCGGCCACGCCGACGCCGTGCTCGTAAACGAGGCGGCCGCCTCGCTCGGCGGTCTGGAACAGCAGGATCAGGCCGAGCACGCCGGCTGCCGCCAGTGGCCGGCGCACCCGACGCTCGGTCGACGGCGAGGCCGGGAACAGGGCCAGCCGCCCCGCGGCCAGCACGCCGAAGTAGATCGTGGTCCGCCAGGCCCACGTCCAGTGCTCGCCGACGATGGCGTGCGCCGGTCCCGGGATGCGAAGCATCGCTGCGTCGGCGCGGCCCGTCACGTACGCCGCCACCAGCGTAGCCGCTCCGGCCAGGTAGAGGCCGGTCGCGGCGTGCCGCAGGGTCGGCCGCGCAGGCGCCGCCAGCCCCGCGAGGTCGGCGATGACCGCGCTCGCCAGCAGCCCGATCGGCAAATGAACCACGAGCGGGTGAAGGGGCTGCGTCCAGTCGGCCATCTTGCCGTAGTCGCGAGTCCGCACGCGGCCGCTACGGCGCCACGCGCCACGGCGACACATGCGGCCACGCGCGCAAGGCCTCGGCGGCCCACGCGTCGGTCTCGTCCGCGTGGCACGACGTGCAGGGGTTGGGCACGCCGTAGCGCTCGGTGTCGGACGGCGTGACGAAGCGGAACGTGTGGCTGCGGACGTTGACGTCGCCGATGGTGCGGGCGATCTGCGGCATGTGGCAGGCGATGCACGAGCTTCCCTCGCTGTCCGCCGCGTGCCGGGTGTGGTGCTCCAGGTCGCCGGGCGGCCCCGGCTGCAGCTGCGGCTGGTGGCAGTCCGTGCAGACTGCATCGCCCGGGGCCAGCAGGTCGGCCTCGTGCTCCGTCCCGTGGACGTCGTGGCAGTCCCAGCACGTGACGCCCTTCACGTACATCTGGCTCTGCACGTAGTCGTTCCCCTGCATCCGGTTCTTGTGGGCCGAGCCCTCCGGCCAGTGGGTGAACGTCTCCTCGCCGAGGTGGGGCGCGTCCAGCTCCCAGACGTCGCTCAGGCGGTCGCCGGGCCGGTATCCCACCGGCCAGTCGAAGTGGCGGCCCTCGATCGGGTTCGCGGGCGGGATCCCCTGGGAGTGGCACTGGATGCAGACGTCGTTGCCGCGGACGGGGTCGAGCTTCGCCGGGTTCACGATGGTGTCCGCCACCGGGTCGAGCACGTGTTCCCGGCCGGCGCCGTGGCACGCCTCGCAGCCGACGTTCCACTCGGTGACCGTCCTGGACCGCACGTCGTAGTTCACCGAGTGGCATCCGTCGCACAGCGGTCCCGTCGGCCGCTGCATCTGATCCTCGGGGTAGTGCTCGACCCACCATTCCGTGCCCGGCCGGGCTCCGTAGCGGCGCCACTCCCGGTTCTGCACGTCCCACTGGGCGGGGAAGACGAAGAGGTCGTCGCCCCGCCGGGTGAAGTAGCGCTGCTTCCACTTGCTGCCGTACGTGAAGGTGACCTCGTCGGGCCCGAACGTGACGAGCGGGTCGGGCGTCTCGAAGTCTCCCAGGATGGCTTCCGGCCGCTCCCGCGGGTCGACCAGTACGTTCGCCATCAACGTCTCGCGCCACCGGTCGTGGATCTCCACGTGGCAGTCGCGGCACGCGGCCGAGCCGGTGAACGGATCCGGGAAGTCGGCCGCGGAAGGCGGTGGAGGGGACGTGGAGCAGGCGGCAGCGGTTAGCAACGCCACCCCCGCCAGCGTCCCCCGACGCCCGGCGGCCCGCACCCGCGACGGCGGGGCGCCGCCCGACAAGGACGGTTCGGCGGCACCCCGAGCCATCGCCCGCGTCGCGCGTGCGAGGGTCGGTGGGGCGCTCATCGACGCCCAGTGTATAACTGCACGGCGTGATGACGGCCCGCCGCCCCGTTACCCGTGCGTGCGCCGCGGCAAGCGCGACAGCCGTCCTGCTGCTGGCGGCGGCCCCCGCCGCGGCGCAGGGAGACGGTGAGGGCCGCTGCCGTGTTCTGTGCGCGCCGGACTTCAAGGTGGAGCCGACCGTCACCTTCGAGAACCTCGGGAACCGGGCCCGGGTCGAGGCGGTGGGCGCTGACGGGGCGGGGGTCGGTCCGCCCGCGCGGCAGGCACGCGAGTCGGTCTTCGAGCTGATCCTCGCCCTCGGCATCCCGACGGAACTCCCCCGGGTGGGCTTCACGCTGGAGGGCCGCTACTACGACCCGCAGGGTCGCCTGCTTCCGCAGTTGCAGTGGTATCCGCGCCTGATTCGGGAGATCCACCTCGCCAACCGCACCCTGCACACGGTCCTGGTCGACGACGCCATTCCCGACCTGCGGCTGAGGCGGGTGGATCTCGAGCATCGCTCGGTGTTCCAGGCCGTCAACCGTCAACCAGGATGCTCTTGGGGCCGGCCGAGCGGGATCCCGCTTGTGGCGGCGCATTGACGGCTGGTATGTTGTGCGGGATCGTCCACGGAGGTAGGTGATGACACTGCGATTTCTCGCGCGCGGCGGGTTGCTCGTTCTCGTCGCGGCGATCGCGGCCTGCGCCCCCGCCGCTCCGGACGAGCCGATGGAGGAGGCGGCCCCGGAGTACGTTCCCCCGGAGGTGACGCCGCCGTCGCGCGAGCTCGTGCAGGCCGACATCGAGCAGATGATGGACGACCTGTCGAACTGGGGGCGCTGGGGTGACGACGACGAGCTCGGGGCAGCCAACCTGATCACGCCGGAGAAGCGGCTGGAGGCGCTGGCCCTCGCCACCGAGGGCATCACGGTGTCGCTCGCCCACCGCGTCCTCAAGGAAGAGGCGGATGACGTCCCGTCGCCGTTCGGCCACCGCATGCTCGGGGTGCCCGACCCGTCGGCCGAGCCCGGCTTCTTCGGCGGCGTGAGCGACAACTACACCGTGAGCTACCACGGCTACTCGCACAGCCACATCGACTCGCTGTGCCACATCCTCTACAAGGGGCAGATGTACAACGGCGTGTCGCAGGACACGATCGTCGAGGAGGGCTGCACCAAGGCCTCGATCGACAACCTGCAGGGCGGCATCGTCACCCGCGGCATCCTCTTCGACATCCCGCTGCTGAAGGGCGTGCCCTACCTGGAGCCCGGGACCCCGATCTACCAGGAGGATCTCGAGGCCTTCGAGGAGATGGCCGGCGTGACGGTGCGTCCCGGAGACGCGATCTTCATCCGCACCGGCCGCTGGGCCCGCCGGGCGGAGATGGGCCCCTGGAACATCTCGGAGAACGCGGCGGGCCTGCACGCGCAGACGCTTCCGTGGATCAAGGCGCGCGACGTCTCCTTCGCCGGCAGCGACGCCGCCCTCGACGTCGTGCCGTCGCTGGTCGAGGACGTCGCCCTGCCCGTGCACCTGGTGACGATCGTGGCGATGGGCGTCGACCTGTTCGACAACCAGGACCTGGAGGCGCTGGCCGAGACGGCGTCGTCGCTGAACCGCTGGGAGTTCACGCTGATCGCGGCTCCGCTCGCGGTGGAGAACGGAACGGGCTCGCCGCTGAACGCGCTCGCGATTTTCTGAGGAGAACGAGATGAAGCGCACCAACCCGAGCCGGCGGCGGTTTCTGCAGAAGAGTGCGGCCGTGGCGGGGCTCGTCGCGTCGCCGCGGGCGCTGGAGGTGGCGGGCGGATCGGCGGAGGCGGCGGCCCAGGTGTCGTCGGCGTCGGTCGTCGACAACAACGCCCTCGAGAGCGTGCTCTACGGGCGGCGCTCCCGCTTCGTGACGACGACGCGGGAGGTCGAGGGCCGCAGCCACAGCCAGACGCCGCGCATCCGGCCGAATCCGCAACGCCCGAGCGCGCGCACGCCGCTCGCCGAGCTCGTCGGCACCATCACGCCGACCTCGCTCCACTTCACCACGCAGCACTACTACGGCATTCCCGACATCAACCCGGCCGAGCACACGCTGACGGTCGAGGGGATGGTGGAGCGGCCGCTCGTCTTCACGATGGACGAGCTGCGCCGGCTGCCGTTCGTCTCGCGCGTCCACTTCCTCGAGTGCGTCGGCAACCGCCCGAACCCCAACGCCGCCACCGTCACCGGGACGCATGGCCGGATGGGGTGCAGCGAGTGGACCGGCGTGCCGCTCTCGGTCCTCCTCGACGAGGTCGGGATCCGCAACGGCGCGTCGTGGGTCATCGCCGAGGCGGCCGACGGCGGGCGCCACACGAAGAGCGTGCCGCTGGCCAAGGGCCTCGACGACGTGATCGTCGCCTACGGGCAGAACGGCGAGCCGGTGCGTCCCGATCACGGCTATCCGCTGCGGCTGGTGGTGCCCGGCTTCGAGGGCATCTACAACGTCAAGTGGCTCAGGCGGATCAAGGTGGTCGATCAGCCCTACCTGTCGTTCCAGGAGCACTCGCGCTTCCTCACCCCGAACCCGAAGACGCAGCGCGACAGCTACGACTTCGGCCCGAGCTCGGTCATCACCCACCCGTCGGGTGGGCAGCGGATCGAGTCCCACGGCACACAGGTCATCGGCGGTCTGGCGTGGTCGGGCAGCGGCAAGGTGAGCCGGGTCGAGGTGTCGACCGACGGCGGGGCGACCTACCGGGAAGCAGAGCTGGTCGGCCCGGTGCTGTCGAAGGCCCATACCCGCTTCGCCCTCCCCTGGCGGTGGAACGGGGAGGAGGCGGTGCTGCAGTCGCGCTGCCTGGACGAGCGGGGCCAGTTGCAGCCGAGCGAGGCCGAGTACGCCGAGTACTGGGGCCTGACGCGCGGCCAGCTCTACGGCACGATCCAGAGCCAGCTCGGGCACTGCAACTGGATCCAGCCCTGGAAGGTCGCCGCGGACGGCAAGGTCACGAACGGGCTGGCGCCGACCGACGTGGTGGTCGATGTCCACGCGTAGGAGCGCGGAGAGCGTCATGGACCGGGGCGGCACGCGGCGGCGCGGTGCGAGCGGCGCCGCGTGCGTCTTCCTCGGGGCGTTCCTGGCCGCCGCGGCGTCCGCGGCGGGGCAGGACTCGCACTCGCCGTCGGGTCTCGGCCGGCCGCCGACCGCGGCGGAGGAGCGGGATCGCATCATCGGTCCGGACGGGGCCGACCTTCCGCCGGGCAGCGGCAACGCCGCGGAGGGCGCGATCGTCTTCGAGCGCCGGGGCTGCTCGATCTGCCACGGCCCGACCGGCGAGGAGGGGCCGTCCATCTCGCTGGTCGGCGGCGACGTCACCACGCGCACCAACTACTGGCCGATCCGCCACTGGCCGTTCGCGCCGAGCATCTGGGACTACATCCGCCGCGTCATGCCGTACGACCGCCCGGGCATCCTGAGCGACGACGAGGCCTACGCGGTGACCGCGTACCTCCTCTACCGGAACGACATCATCTCCGAGGAAGCGGTGATGGATGCCGAAAGCCTGCCGCGCATCCGGATGCCGAGCCTGGACGACTACGTGATGCCGGGCACCTGGACGCCGGAGACCCGCCGCGGATTCCCGAGCCTGACCGAGCGGTAGCGCGACCTTCGGTCGCGTTGGGAGTCTGCGCGGGCACGAACAGGCGGAAGGGCTGACGCGCTCCACCGGAAGCTCGTCGTCTGCAACGAGCCGCGCCGGCGGCGCGACGACGACGGCGTCGAGATCGGCCCGTGAAGTCGTTCCTGGACGCCCTCTCGGCCGATATGATCGTCGAGTGACCGCACCTCGCCCGACCGGCGCGGCCGGCAGTCCTGTTCCCGGCCGCCGGCAGACGCGGACGACGCGTGCGCCCCACCGTGTTGCGGCTCGCTCACAAGAGCATTGAATTCTGTGGGTGTCACACACATAATTCAATGCAGTGATCGAGCGGAGGAATCACCTGCGCCGGCTGACGCTGCTGCTGCGGGAGTCTCCCGTGGTGGCCCTGCTCGGCGCCCGGCAGGTCGGGAAGTCCACGCTGGCGCGACAGCTCGTGGCCGCGCGCCGCGGTCCGGTGGCGTGGTTCGACCTCGAGAACCCGGAGGACCTCGCCCGCCTCGCTGATCCGGGTCTCGAGTTGCGCCCGCTCCGCGGGCTCGTCGTGCTCGACGAGATTCAGCGCCTGCCGGACGTGTTCCCGCTACTGCGCACACTGGCGGACCGGCCGCGCACGCCGGCGCGCTTCCTGGTACTCGGCAGTGCTTCCCCCGAGTTGCTTCGCCAGGCCTCGGAGTCGCTCGCCGGCCGGGTCGCGTTCCACGAGCTGGGCGGCTTCGGCCTGCGCGAGGTCGACGATCTCGAGCGGCTCTGGTTGCGCGGGGCCTTTCCCCGTTCCTACCTCGCCCGTTCTGCGGCGGCCAGCCGCCGCTGGCGTGACGACTTCATCCGGACGTTTCTCGAGCGGGACCTCCCTGGCCTGGGAAGCACGGTGCCGTCGGTCGCGCTGCGACGCTTCTGGACGATGCTCGCCCACTGGCACGGCCAGCTCTGGAACGGCGCCGAGTTCGGACGGGCGTTCGGCGTGGCACACACCACGGTGCGTCGCTATCTCGATCTGCTCAGCTCGGTGTTCGTGGTGCAGCAGCTCCCGCCGTGGCACGAGAACGTGGCCAAACGGCAGGTCCGCTCGCCGAAGGTGTACGTGGGCGACTCGGGGATCCTCCACGCACTGCTGGGGCTGGGCACCCGCGAGGCCCTGATCTCGCATCCCAAGGTGGGCGCCTCGTGGGAGGGCTTCGCGGTCCGGCAGGTCATGCACCTGCTCGCCGCGCGCCCGGAGCAGTGCTTCCACTGGTCGACGTACTCCGGCGCGGAGCTCGACCTGCTCGTCGTGGCCGGAGGCCGGCGCTACGGGTTCGAGATCAAGCGGGCGGAGTCGCCCCGACTGACGCCCTCGATGCGTTCCGCCCTCGAGACCCTCGATCTCAATCGCCTCGACGTCGTGCACGCGGGAGAGCGCCCGTACAAGCTGGCGCCTCGCGTTCGAGCCGTTCCCGCCGCGCGCCTCGCCTCCGAGCTTCGCCCGTTGAGGAATTGAGGGCGGACCGGATGCCTGCCGCGCCGCGCCGTTGACGTTGACGTGGGGATCCGCTCGAAATACCATCGTGCCATGACGATTACCATCGACGGGGCGGGGCGAATCGTCGTACCCAAGCGCCTGCGGGAGCGCTTCAACCTGGTGGCCGGTACCGAGCTGGAGATCGAAGCGAGCGGGGAGTGCCTCCGGCTCCGCAAGGTCGGCGCCGGCCCGGCCCTCGTGCGCAAGAAGGGGATTCTCGTGCACCACGGCGGCGCTCGCGCAACTCTCGACGTCGCCGCGTTCATCAGGGCGGAACGGGCCTCCCGGAGCCGCCGCATGCTTCCCGAGGGCTAGGAGTCTGCGCCGCAGAAACGCGCCATGGAGCGGTTCGTGCCAGCGCAGACCCCCCAACGCGCCCGTGAGGGCGCGCTAGTGTGCACCGTCAGAAATACGTGAGCAGTAACGCTTCAGGGATTCCGATCTGCTCGGCGGTCTTCGTCCAGACGAAGGGCTTGGGGTCTTCGTTGTAGACCGCCAGGTACTCCTTGATCGCCGCCTCGAGTGCTTGGGTGCTGCGATGGGTTCCACGCCGGATCTGCTGCCGGGTGATCTCGGCGAACCAACGCTCTACCTGGTTGAGCCACGATGCGCTCGTGGGCGTGAAGTGCAGGTGATACCGAGGACGCCGTGCCAGCCAGTCGTGGATCATCGCCGTCTTGTGCGTGCCGTAGTTGTCCAGCACCAGGTGGATGTCGAGGTCGGGCGGCACCGCCTTGTCGATCACGGCGAGGAAGCGCTTGAACTCCACCGAGCGGTGCTTCCGAAAGCACCTGCCGATCACCTCGCCGGTGGCGGTGTTCAGGGCCGCGAACAACGAGGTCGTGCCGTGCCGTCGATAGTCGTGTGTCCGCTGCTCCGGTGCTCCCGGACGCATCGGCAACACCGGCTGGGTACGGTTCAACGCCTGGATCTGCGACTTCTCATCCACACACAGCACCACCGCTCGCTCCGGCGGATGCAGGTACAGCCCCACGATATCGCGCACTTTCTCGATGAACAACGGGTCTCGCGACAGCTTGAAGGTCTCGCTGCGATGGGGCTTGAGCGCGAACGCGCGCCACACGCGGCCGACGGTCGAAGCGCTCAGCCCGCAGGCTCGGGCCATCGACTCCCGGCTCCAATGCGTCGCCCCCCGTGGGGTCGTCTCCAGCGTCCGGACCACGACCCGTTCGACGTCCTCGTCCGACACCCGGCGCGGCGCGCCCGGCCGTGGTTCGTCCAGCAAGCCGTCGCAGCCGTTGCGCAGGAACCGCCGCCGCCACTTGCCGACCGTGGCCCGCGTCGTGCCCAGAGCCTGCGCCACGACCTGGTCGCTCCGTCCCGCGGCGCTCTGCAGCACGATGCGTGCCCTCAGGGCCAGAGCCTGCGCGGTATTGCGCCGGCGCAGCCAACCCTCCAGTTCCTCGCGCTGTGCGTCCGAGACCTCCGGGACCTCTCGTGTGTAATGGTTCGGCACGGCCCTCCTCGCTTCCGGGCCGACCGTACCACGAGCCGATTCTACTGGTCAAGAACTTAAGGCGTTGGACACTAGGTGCTGGGTGCGCGTGCTCTTCGACACCTCCGTGCTGGTGCCGGCGGTCGTCGACCAGCTGGCCAACCACGAAGCGGCACTCGAGGCGTTGCTGCGCTACACGGTCGGCCGGCACGCGGGCTACTGCTCGACGCACGCCCTCGCCGAGTGCTACGCCACGCTGACGGCTTTGCCGCTGCCGCGTCGCGTCCTGCCGGCCGAGGCGAGGCAACTCGTCGAGGAGAGCCTTCTGGGGCGGCTCACGGCAGTCCCGCTGACGCAGGCCGACTACCTCGACGCCCTCCGCCGCGTCAGCGACCGCGGTCTCGGCACCGGCGTCGTCTACGATGCGCTGCACGTCCGTTGTGCGGAGGGGATTCCGGCGGATCGCATCCTGACCTGGAACCTGACGGACTTCGAGCGACTTCGGCCCGAGGGGATGGTGGTCACGGCTCCGTAGCTCCGGTCGCGGTCACGTTCGAGTCGGGCCCCGATCATCGTCGGGATCGTCTATTCTGACGGGCGGCCCGCGGGGCGGGGCAGCCCTGAAGCAGGGCGCCGCGGGCAGTTCTCGCCGCGTGCCGGTCTTGGGGAGTTGTCGATGTCGCACCATCGTGGGTCGAGCGGAACGTTCGTTGTCGCCGCCGTCACCGGCGCCGTCGTCTTCCTGGCCGCGGCCGCACCCGGCGCCGAGGACTGGCCGCAGTGGCGCGGTGTCAACCGGGACGCGGTGTGGAACGAGACCGGCCTCGTGGAGCGGTTCACGGACGGGGGCCTGCTCGTGAAGTGGCGGACGCCCGTGCGCGGCGGCTTCGCGGGACCGGCTGTCGCCGGCGGCCGCGTCTTCGTGCTCGACTACCAGGAGACGCCGGGCAGCCGGACGATGGACGGCCACGAGCGGCTGCTGGCCCTCGACGAGGAGACCGGCGCCGTGCTCTGGACCGCGGAGTGGCCCGCCGCGTACCGCAACCTGCAGTACAAGTTCGCCACCGGCCCGCGCGCGACGCCGCTCGTCGACGGCGACCGGGTCTACATCCTCGGGGCGGCCGGGATGCTGTCGTGCTTCGACACGGCGACGGGCGACCTCGTCTGGCGCATCGACACGGCGGACGCATACGACGTGACGGTGCCGGTCTTCGGCGTCTCGCAGTCGCCGCTCGTCGAGGGCGACCACCTCATCGTGCTGCTCGGCGGCGAGCCCGACGCCAAGGTGGTCGCGTTCGACAAGGCCACCGGGGTCGAGGCGTGGCGGGCGCTGGAGTCCGATTCCGAGCCCGGCTACTCGTCGCCGATCGTCATCACCTCGGGCGGCGTGCGCCAGCTCATCGTCTGGCACGCGTCGGCCGTGACGTCGCTCGATCCGGAGACCGGCGAGGTCTACTGGGAGCAGCCGTTCGAGGTCGGCGGCGGCCTCTCGATCGCCACGCCGGTTCGCGCCGGCCGCTATCTCGCGGTCAGCCAGTTCTTCAACGGCACGATGATGTTCGCGCTGAACCCGGACCGGCCGGCCGCCCGCCTGCTGTGGCAGGGGCGTGCCAACACGGAGTTTCCGGACCAGACCGACACCCTGCACTCCATCATCTCGACCCCGATCGTGGTCGGCGACCACCTCTACGGCGTCGGGAGCTACGGCGAGCTGCGCGGGATCGACGCCAGGAGCGGCGAGCGGCTGTGGCAGAGCGATCGCATGAACGCCCAGGACCGCTGGGCGACGGCCTACTTCGTCCGCAACGGCGACCGCCACTTCGTGGTCAACGACTCGGGCGACCTGATCATCGCGCGCTTCACCCCCGAGGGGTACCGGGAGATGGACCGGACGCTGCTGCTGGCCCCGACGACGCGCACGCAGGGCGGAGCCTCCGGCCGTTGGAACGACCGCGCCGTGCTCTGGTCGCATCCGGCCTTCGCGAACCGCCATGTCGTCGCCCGCAACGACGCCGAGGTCGTGCGGCTCTCGCTTGCGGCGGACGACTACGAGCACGCACCATGACGCGCATGACGCCGTGCGCAACCGTGCCGCAGAACGCTCCTCCCGGGAACCGGCGGAGCGGCTTTCGCCCGCCCATGCCATCCGTGGAACAACCGATGCGCGACCATGGCAGGCGGGGGCGGGCAACGGCGGGGATCGCTTGCGCCGTCGGCGTGGTGCTGACCACGACCGGCCTCCTCGCCGAGGACTGGCCGCAGTGGCGCGGCGTCGACCGGGACGCGGTGTGGCACGATACCGGCATCGTCGACCGCTTCGCGGACGACGGCCTGGTCGTCAGGTGGCGGACGCCGGTGCGCGGCGGTTTCGCGGGACCGGCGGTGGCCGATGGCCGCGTCTTCGTCCTCGACTACCAGGAGACGCCCGGCAGCCGCACCATGGACGGTCATGATCGCCTGCTGGCCCTCGACGAGGAGACCGGCGCCGTGCTGTGGACCGCGGAGTGGCCCGCCGCCTACCGCAACATCCACTACAAGTTCGCCATCGGCCCCCGCGCGACGCCCACCGTCGACGGCGACCGGGTCTACATCCTGGGCGCGTCGGGGGTGCTGTCGTCCTTCGACACCGCGACGGGAGACCTCGTCTGGCGGGTCGACACCGCGTCGGACTACGGGGTGACGGTGCCGGTCTTCGGCGTTTCCCAATCCCCCCTGGTCGAGGGCGACCACCTGATCGCGCTCCTCGGCGGCGAGCCGGACGCGATGGTGGTGGCCTTCGACAAGTCGACCGGCGCCGAGGTCTGGCGGGCCATCGAGACCCACTCGGAGGCCGGGTACTCGTCGCCGATCGTGATCGACGCCGGCGGCGTCCGGCAGTTGATCGTCTGGTACCCCGCGGGGGTGACCTCGCTCGATCCGGCCAGCGGCGACGTCTGGTGGCAGCAGGACTTTCCGGTTCCCAGCGGCTACACGATCGGGACGCCGGTCCGCAGCGGACGCTACCTGCTCGTCACGCACGGGGAGAGCGGCGGCCTGATGCTGTCCCTCAACCCCGACCGTCCGGCGGCGCGACTCCTCTGGGAGGGCGCCAACCCCAACCGGACCGACCGCCCGCCGCAGCGGACGCTGCTCTCGACGCCGGTGATGGCGGGCGACGCCGTCTACGGGCTCAGCAGCTACGGCGAGTTCCGCGCCCTCGACGCGCGGAGCGGCGAGCGACTCTGGTCGACCGACCGGCTGGTGCCCGAGGAGCGCTGGGCGAACTCCTACCTGGTGCGGAACGGCGACCGCTGGTTCGTCGTCGTCGAGACGGGCGAGCTGGTGATCGCCCGCTTCACGCCGGACGGATACGAGGAGGTCGACCGGACGCTCCTGCTGACCCCGACCACCCGGACGCAGGGCGGCGCCTCGGGCCGCTGGGACGACCGCGGCGTGCTGTGGGCGCACCCCGCCTTCGCGAACCGCCACGTCGTCGCCCGCAACGACGCCGAGGTGGTCCGCGTGTCGCTGGCGGCCGAGGACTACGAGTAGGCCCCGTCGAGGCGGGAATCGCCCCCGAGCGCCGGGACCGCTTGCGACCGCCTCGAGCCCCTCGCGAAGATGTCCGGGTCGGGCGTGAACGTCACGGCGGTGCCTGCCCCAAGGCAGAATCCGGCCGGAGGCGGAGCCCCACGCGACGGCCAGGAACCCCGAATGCCCAGACCGATTTCCGTCGCCGCCGCCTTCCTGATCGTCTGGCTGCCGCTCGCCTCCGCCGCTCAGGAGGGTGAGGGCGCGGACGAATGGCGGCAGTGGGGCGGGCCGACACGCGATTTCCTCGTGCCCGACGCTCCGCGGCTCGCCGAGAACTGGCCGGCGGACGGCCCGCCGGTCCTCTGGAGCCGGCCCCTCGGCGCGGGCCACTCCGCGATCATCGCCGGCGACGGGCGGCTCTTCACGATGTACCGGGTTGCCTACGGGGAAGGCGGCGACGGGCCGTGGAGCCGGGACGAGGCGGTCATGGCGCTCGACGCCGCGACCGGCGAGACCCTCTGGGAGCACGCCTACGCGTCGGACGTGCAGGACTTCGGCCAGGGGGCCGGCCCGCACGCGACGCCGCTGCTCGTGGGCGACCGGCTCTTCACCGTCGGGACGAACAAGGAGCTGCACGTCTTCGACGCCGCGACCGGCGACGTCGTCTGGTCGCGCAACTTCGTGACCGACTTCGGGGCCCCGCCGCTGCTGATCCGCTCGATGATCAAGGCGGGCTACGGCGCCAGCCCCCTGCCGTACGAGGACACGATCATCGTGCAGGTCGGCGGCCCCGGGCAGGCGGTCATGGCACTCGACCAGGCGGACGGGAGCGTCGTCTGGCGCAGCGGGAGCTTCCTGGTGTCCGAGGCGCCGCCGGGCCTCATCACCTTCGACGGCGAGCGGCAGCTGGTCGTCTTCGCCGGCCAGGCGGTGCACGGGCTCGACCCGCACACGGGCGAGATCCTCTGGGCGCACGCGCACGACGCAGGCAACGACTTCAACTTCCAGATCCCGCTCTGGAGCGATGACGACGACATCCTGTTCCTGTCGTCCGGCTACATCGGGGGCAGCCGGGCGATACGGCTGGTCCGGGACGGGGGCGTCACGCGCACGGAGGAGTCGTGGTACGACCCGCAGCTCCGCTTCACCTTCCTGAACCCGATTCGACTCGGCGGCTTCGTCTACGGCACGAGCGGCCAGGGCGCCACCGCCATCATGACCGCGACCGACGTGGCGACGGGCGAGACGGCGTGGGCGCGAGCGCGGGTTCGGCCGGGCCAGTCTGCTGCACGCCGACGGCAAGGCGTTGATCCTGGAGGAGGACGGCGACCTGACGCTGGCCGTCCTCACGCCCCGCGGCATGACCCGGCTGGCGACGACGCCGCTGTTCGCCACCCGCGCCTGGACCGCCCCGACGCTGGTCGGAACGACGCTCTCCGCGCGGGACCGGGAACGGATCGTGGCGCTCGACCTCGGGGAGTGAGCGGCCCGGCGGTGCCGCGCTCAGCGCTGCCGGTCGGTGAAGTCGCGGCAGGGCATCGCCCAGGTCTCGCATGCCCCGACCGGCTGGTCCCGGCGGTAGACGAGGGTGTTGGTGACGACGCCCTCCGGCGTGGTGGTCGTCACCTCGATGGTCAGGCGGCCCCCGTCGGCGCTCAGGCTCATCACTTCGTGCATGCGCAGGTCGCCCCGCGTGCCCTCGGCGACGAGCCGCGCGCCCTCCCAGCGGGACGCGACCCGCATGGTCGTGTCGCGGCCGACCGGAATCGTACCCTCCCGTCCCGGCGTGTAGGACCATGCCTTCAGCCCGTTCGTCTCGGGGCCGACGATCACGGTGTCGTTGGCGGCGTGCGTGATGAACAGGCGGTCGATGTCGGCCCCGCCCCGTCCGCCGCTGAACGCGGGGGGCGTCAGCGTGGTCGCCTCGCGATCCAGGGTCCACCAGCCGGAGAAGCTCGGCCGCCCCGCCTCCTGGGTCGCCGCCGCTCCCACCCCCTGCCGCCCGGCGCCGCGGTGCTCGGGCCAGCCCTCGGCCGCCGCATCCGCGAATGTCGCGACCCAGAGGAGCACGGCGGCCAGTCGCCGCAACGCCGGCGGCCGGAGGATGGATCGCAAGACGCGGCCCCGCTGGGGGCACGGGCCGCCGACGGACGCGCCGTCGCCCTGCCGGCACGTCATCAGGGAGGGGAGCCCGGTCATCGAGGGCATCGCGGCGTCCCGAACCTGGCGTCAGCGTCGCGACTCCGCGAGCCGGTCGACGTGGGCTAGAAACGGCTCGCCTTCATGCGCCGGGTAGTCCTCGACGGGCTCCGTCGTCAGGTCTTCGAAATAGTGGTCGAGGACCGTCGACCGCTCATGCTGGAGCGGAGTCGGGCAGTAGCATACTTCGCTCCATTCGATGATGCCGTCCGTGGTGACGACGGCGCGCCGCATCGAGTCGGCGATCTCCTCTCCGTCAGGCTGCTGCTTCGGGATCGTGTCGCGCAGGGCCTGTCGGAACGCGCCCGCCGTGTGTTCGCGGAACCGCGCACGGACCCGGTAGTACATCGGGATCCTCCTTTCGGTCTGGCGCGCCCCGCGAACTCACCGGCGGGGCGCAACGCCCCGGTGGACCGGACGGCAAGCATGACACATCGGCCCCCGGATTCCGTGGCCGCGAAGGCTCCGCGGGGTCGGGCGCCGTCAGCGCACGGCCCCGGCGAAGTAGGGGGCGGCGTCCGGCTTCGTGTCGCGCAGGATGTCGGCGATGTCCTGCCGCTCGCCGCGTGACAGGCGCGCGTAGCGAGGGTCGCGGTCGAAGCCCGAGAGCACCTGCCACATCCGCCGGTAGATTGCGGCGCGGGCGTCCGGTGGAAGCGCATCGAACGCGGCGCTGTAGATGAGGTAGCTGCACGGGTAGCGGAACAGCCGCCGATCGAGAGCGATCTCCCGGAGCGTCCGTCCCCGCCGGTCGAATGGGCCGCGCGCCCCGAACACCTCGGCGAAGCCGCTCGTCCCGACCATGCGATCGGTCAGGGGAGCCTCCTCGATGAACAGCATGTAGTCGACGAGGTCGTGCACCGCGCCGCGCAGCACGGGGTCGCCGGCCGGCCCCCCGGGTGCGGCGAACAGCCCCCGCGTGGCCCGCCGCTCGTACGCCCCGACCCGGAACTCCCAGCCGGCGCGCACCAGGAGGTTCGTCATGTGCGTCTGGTGCTCCAGCACCATCAGCGCGGCGATGTCGCTGTAGGGGGTCGGGTAGCCGGAGACGTCGAAGCGGCCGGCGACGCTGGGCAGGTTGAAGTTGGCGTCATCGTGCAGGAGCAGCGGCCGGTCGGGGTCGCTGGCCACGGTGTTCCCGACGTGCCGGCCCAGGCCGGTGCGCCCCGTGACGTACCATCCGCCCCACCGCGACTCGATCGGAGTCCGCTGGTCGACGGGGATCGAGGAGTAGGGCGCGCCGGCGGGATCGATGACTGCGCTCCCGACGGCCAGTCCCGGAACGCCGAGGGTGGCGGCGGAGACGTGGCATTCGAGGCACGACCGGGGTCGCTCGAAGCCGCGGGCCGGCGGGCGCTGCACGAGCGCGTAGAACATCACGCCCTGGCGCGGATCGAGCGCGGCCAGCTCGATGGCGGGCGAGCCGCGTATCCACGCCACCGCGACGTCGTCGGTGAAGAAGATCGCGCGCGGGTTGGCGGGACCGATGGGGCCCGCCTGCAGGCTCGTCTTCGAGAAGACGAGCGTCTGCGACTCGACCGGCACTTCGAGGGCGTCGAGAACGGCGGGCAGGAATCCCTGCCGCCGATCGAAGGGGAGGGCGGCGCCCGAACGGAGCCTTCGATGGAGCGCGGCGACCCGGTCCCTCCGCTCCCCGGTGCCGTACTCGATGGCCGGGTGGCGGTGCGAAGCCGAGAACTGCCCCTCCTGGGTCGCGGCGCCCGGAACCGCGGCGATACCGGCGAGGGCGCCGGCGACGACCGCCGCGGCGGCGCGGATGCGCGTGGTGGTGACGGCCGCGCGGACGACTGCCGCCGCGCGCGCGGCGGCCACGGGAATCGGCATGGTGTCGGCGGCGCAGATTCCTACGGGAAGACGACCAGCTTGATGAGAAGCGCCAGAATGAGCGGGCCGAAGGTGAAAGCCGCGAACTCGAGCACGGCGACCTCCGCCTTCAACTCGAGCACGTCCTGCTCCGTGGCGACCTGCCCTCCGGCAGGGATGGCTGCGGCCGCCGCCTTGGCCTTCTCCTCCGACGCGCCGGCCTCGAGCAGGGCGTCGTAGACTTCGCTGACGATGACGCTCATGGGATCACTGTAGCCGGCCAATGGCCGGGCGGGCAACGGGAGCGGGGAACCGCTCGCGGCCCGGCATCGTCCCACAACGAGAACCGGGGCATCACGAATCGCTCCGACCCCGCGGCCGCCCCGACCGGTCGCCCCGCGGCGGCCGGGACCGAGACCACGCCACACGCCAATGCAGTACTGTGACCACGCCCTCGCGCGCGCAGTGTGCGCCCTGCGCGCGGTGCGCATCCCGCGCGTCCACTTCCTGCGTCTCGTCTACATCCTGCGCGTCGCCTGTGTCCTGATGGTCGTCGCCGCGTCCTTCGTCGCCGCGGCCACCGCTGGCGCACAGGCGGCGGCCACCTCGCAGGCGGCACGCGGCCACGGTCCGGATCGACCGCGCATCGACCAGTCGACGACCGCGGCGACCGGCGCCGGCTACGGGGCGCTCTTCGGTCGCCCGCGCGTTCGGGCCACCCGGGCGGAGACGCCGCCGGAGATCGACGGCCGCCTCGACGACGCGGTGTGGCGCACGGCGGCGATGCTCACCGAGTTCGTGCAGCAGTCGCCGCTCGACGGCGCGCCCGCCACCGAGCAGACCGAGGTGTACATCGCCTACGACCGCGACAACATCTACTTCGGCTTCTACCTGCACTACTCCGACCCGGGCATCATGCGGGCCAACCGGGTCGACCGCGACACGGCGTGGCAGGACGACCTGATCACGGTCTACCTCGATACGTTCCTGGATCAGCAGCGCTGCTACGACTTCGACTTGAACGCCTACAACGTGCAGGGCGACGGGGTGATCAACACCGGCCTGCAGCAGGGCGGCCCGATCCCGATCGCCGACCGGTCGTGGGACGCCCTGTTCTACAGCGGCACGCAGATCGTCGAGGACGGCTACACGGCCGAGATGGCCATTCCGTTCAAGAGCTTCCGATACCCGCAGCGTCCGGCCGGGGAGGAGCACCGCTGGGGCTTCCAGATCGTCCGCGAGATCAAGGGCAAGGACCAGGAGAACGCCGTATGGGCGCCCATGTCGCGGGACGTCCGGGGCTTCATGGAGCAGATGGGCGTGCTCGAGGGGATGACGGACCTGTCGACGAGCCGCAACCTGGAGTTCCTCCCGTCGTTCACCGCCATCCGCTTCGAGTCGATCGACGACGCCACGGGTCGGCTCGTCAGCCCCGGCACCGACCCGGAGACCGGGCTGAACGTGAAGTACGGCATCACGTCGAACCTGACCGCCGACTTCACCTTCAACCCGGACTTCTCGCAGATCGAGTCGGACCTGCCGCAGATCGAGGTCAATCAGCGGTTTCCGCTGTTCTATCCGGAGCTCCGGCCCTTCTTCCTCGAGGGGGCCGAGATCTTCGACATCCCGTCCCCGGTCAACCTCGTGCACACGAGGACGCTCGTGGACCCGAACCTGGGAGCGAAGCTGACCGGCAAGGTCGGCAACACGACGATCGGCGTGATGCTGGCCGACGACGAGGCGCCGGGCAGGAGGGTCGAGACGGGAGAGCGCGGCTTCGACGAGAGCGCCCGTGTCGTCATCGGGCGGGCGCGCTACGACCTCTACGCCGAGTCGCACATCGGTGCGGTGCTCACCGACCGCGCGTTCCTCGACGGCTACAGCCGGGTGGGCGGCATCGACGGGCAGTTCCGGCTCGGCCGGGCGAGCCGGCTCAACGTCATCGCCGTCCAGTCGCAGCATCGCGACGCGCAGGGCCGGGAGCGGAACGGGCCGATGTGGGGGGCGCTGTTCCAGCACCAGAGCCGCAACCTCGTGGCCTCGACGTTCGCGGCGCGCGTCGACCCCGAATTCCGCACCGACGTCGGCTTCGTCCAGCGCGTCGATCAGCAATTCGCGGGCACGAACCTCGGGTACCGCTGGTGGCCGGAGAGCTGGATCATCAACTGGGGCCCCCGCGCGGGCTACCAGCTCAGCTTCACCCACGAGGGCATCCGCGAGGACGAGGTGGCCGACGTCGGCATCGACTTCACGTTTGCGCGGAACGTCGGCTTCTCCATGGAGGCGACGCAGGCCCTCGAACGCTACGGCGGCGTCGACTTCCACCGGCGCAACTATGAGCTACAGGCGAACACGAGCACCAGCCGGCTGTTCTCCATCCGCGGCAACGTGGAGTGGGGCGATGCCATCTTCTACGATCCGTCGCACCCGTTCCTCGGCCGCGGTACCAGCGTGCAGCTCTCCGCGACCATCCGCCCGCAGGCGCGGTTCACGACGGACGTCAACGTCGCCACGAGCCGCTTCCACGACGTCCGGGCGGGGAACTTCGAGCTGTTCGACGCCCGGATCGTGCGCGCGCTCAGCACGCTCACCGTCACCGACCGGCTGCTGCTCCGGAACATCACGGAGTACAATTCCTTCGACGGCACGCTCGGGACGAACCTGCTCGTGACGTACCGCATCAACGCGCTGACGGTCTTCTACGCCGGCTACGACGATCACTACCGGCAGGGGAACCTGATCGACCTCGCGGGGGACCGTTACTTCCCGACGAGCACTCTGCAACCGACGAACCGCGCGTTCTTCACCAAGCTGCGGGTCCTGTTCCGCTACTGAGCGCCGCCGGACGAGGCCGACATGAGCGAAGTCGTCGACAAGGTTGACAAGCCGGCCGGCGAGTGGCGGGAGCTGCTCTCGGAGCAGTCGTTCGCCGTCCTCTTCAAAGAGGCGACCGAGCCGCCGGGGACGAGCGAGCTGAACCACGAGAAGCGCGACGGCACGTTCGTCTGCGCCGCGTGCCACCTGCCGCTCTTCGAGTCGGCCGCCAAGTACGAGAGCGGAACGGGCTGGCCCAGCTTCTTCGACGCCATTCCGGGCAGCCTCGGCACGAAGACCGACTTCAAGCTGATCCTGCCGCGCACGGAGTATCACTGCGCGCGCTGCGGCGGCCACCAGGGGCACGTCTTCAAGGACGGCCCGCCGCCGACCGGCCAGCGCTACTGCAACAACGGCGTCGCGCTGCGGTTCGTGCCCGCCGGCGAGGAGCCGCCGCCGCTGCGCGGGTGATGACGGCGACGCCCGGCGAGGAAGGGGCGGCCCGCCCCGGCCCGGGGGTGTCGCGCCTCTCCACCGGGCGCCGCATCGCGCTCGCGTTCTGGCTGGCGGTGGCCATCGGGCTCACCGCCTTGTACGCGGCGCGGCCCGAGCTGATCGACCCCGCCAACCTCGTGCGCCTCCTGCGGCGCTCCGGGTCCTTCGTCCTGCTCGGCTACGCCGCGCTGAGCGTGGCGCGGCCCGTCACCCTGGTGCCCAGCACCGTCCTCGTCGTCGTCGGGACGCTGCTGTTCCCGGACCGCCCCTGGATGATCTTCTGCGTCTCGCTCGCCGGCGTGGCGGCGTCGGCCGGCATCATCTACTACTTCTTCGACTTCCTGGGGCTGGCCCGCGTGTTCGAGCGCAAGCACGCGGCGCGCATCCGGTGGATGGAAGACCAGATGCGGCGCCGCGGCCTGGCGATCGTCGTCGGCTGGTCGGTCTTCCCGTTCGTCCCCACCGACGCCATCTGCTACGTGGCGGGGACGCTGCGGATGCCGATCGGCCGTTTCCTGCTGGGAGTGACGCTGGGCAAGGTCCCGCTCGTCGCCTTCTACGTGGCGGGGGGAACCTGGGTGTTCGGGTCGTAGGGGGCGGCTTCGACGCGGCCTTCGGCTTCCGGACCGGCGGCAGGTAGGATCTGCCCGTGGGCGGCCACGTGTGCTACCACTGCCGGCGGTGGGTCCAGGAGGGCGAGGCGCACGACTGCTGGTCGACGACCGAGGCGGCGCTGACCGCCGACCTCTCGGAAGAGCTGCGGGAGGCCTGGGAGCGGTTGCGCGAGACCGCGGCCGAGTTCGGCGACCAGCGAATCTATGCGTCGCACAAGTCGATCATGTTCGCGCGGACGTCGTGCTACTGCTTCGTGCGGCCGAAGCGGACCTTTCTGGAGCTGTGCGTCTTCCTCGGGCGCGCGATCGAGGCCCCGCAGGTGCGCCGCGTCGACCGGGTGTCGAAGTCCAAGCTGCGGCACACGATTCCCCTCCGCCACCGCGACGAGGTGGAGCCGCCCATCACCGACTGGCTGGCGGAGGCCTACGAGCTGTCCGGCGCGTCGGCCCCGTCCGGCACACGAGCCCCGCGAGAGTCGCGCCCGGGGACCGATTCCGAAGCGTAGACCGGGACGCGTCGGTCGGTTCCTCCGAGGTCGCCGTACGCTGCAGAGACGGCAGCCAGGAGGCGGGGAGTCCGCGCCGTTCATCGCGCGAACTCCCTCCGGCGCGGGGCTACCGGACGTCGAGCCCGCCGTCCGCCGCGACCTCGCCGATCCGATCGGCCTGACCGGGATTGGCCGCGATGATCTCGCGGACGCGCCGGCCGATCTGCGCCTGGTCCGCGGCCGACATCGAGGCGGCGGCCGCGGCCGCGCTCTCGACCGCGGCAAGGCAGTCGGCCTCGTAGGTGATGGAGCCGCATTCCGCGGTCAGGTTGGCGAGGATCGCGCCCGCCTCGGACGGTGTCCGTCCCGCGCCCCCGCCGCCGGTGCTCGCGTAGCGCTCTGCGGCCTGCTGGAGCTCGGCCGCGGCCCCGCGGCGGATGTTCGCCGCCTCCGTGCCCGCCTGGAAGCAGGTGAAGTCGGGTCGGTCGGCCCACCGGAGCGGGGCGCAGGCGTGGATGCCGGCTTCCTTCGCCGCCGTCGCCACCTCCGTGATCAGCGCCTCGTACTCGGGTTCGCCCTCCCGGAATCCGGAGAAGTTGCCGAGGTCGCCGCTCGCCGCGAAGAGCCCCGTGACGCCCGGGATGCGGGCGATCTCCCGCGCGTTCTCGACCCCTTCGAGCGTCTCGATCATCAGGATCAGGACGACGTTGTCGTTCCACGTCTGCCGGTAGCCGCCGGCCACCTCGTTCCAGATCTCGCTCGCCCCCTGCCCGCCACCGAAGCTGCGGCGCCCGACCGGCGGGAAGTAGGTCCAGTTGACGGCTTCCTGCGCCTCCTCGACCGTGTCGACGGTCGGGACGACGATGACTGCCGCCCCCATGTCGGTCGCATGCTGGATCTCGCGCTCGTCCGCGTAGGCGACGCGGGCGCCGGGCGCGGCCGGCCCCGGGCAGGTGCGCCAGAAGCGCGCCACCTGCTCCCACGAGATCGCCTCGTGCTGCATCTCCACCCAGATGAAGTCGTAGCCGGCCTGCGCCATCGCGCAGTACGTGCGGGGGTCGGTGGCGCGGACGGTGCCGCCGACCATCGGACCGCCCTCGAGGAGCTTGCGCTTGGCCGGGTTCCAGATCTCCGGGGACTGCCCCTCGGGGAGGCGGAAGCGGTCGCCGTACTCGAAGTCCGCGGCCCGGAAGGGAGTGTCCTCCGCCTGCTGGGCCTGCGCGGCCGGGGCGAGAGCGCCCAGCAGGAAGCCGATTGTCACCGTCGCCACCGCAAGCTGCTTCGTCGTCATCATGCTGTCCTTGTCGTTCTTTCGGTCCGCTGCCAGGTTCGCGCCTCCGCGAGCACCGCCGACGCGAAGGGGCCTACCCACCTGTCGGTGAGAGTGTAGTGCCTGATCCGCGCCTTGCGAAGACGGAGACACCGCTTCAGTGTTGGGCCGACGGCACCCACGCGGCCGTGCGTCCCCCGATCGTGATGTGCTCGATCCGCTCTCCGCGGACCGTCTTCGCGTCGTCCCGCTTCCCCCAGCGCCGGTGGAAGAGCCACGTGCGGGGATAGCGCGAGCTGTCGGCGTTCGCAGCCACCGCGCGCTTGACCACGGACGCCAGCCTCGCGCGCAGGCGTCGCGCCTCCTCGTCGGTCAGCGAGGACGCCGGGCGGCGCGGATCGATGCCGGCCTGGTAGAGCACCTCGTCCGCGATCCAGTTGCCCACGCCGGCCGCGAACGACTGGTCGAGGAGGAGCGCCTTCACGATGCCGCGGCGCGCGCGCAGCATCCGGGAGAAGCGCGCCGGCGACGGCATCGCGAGCAGCGGATCGAAGCCGAGCCTGGAGATCGGAGGCTCGTGCTCGGGATCGTCGAGCAGGCGGGCGCGTCCCAGCCGCCGCGCGTCGGTCATCGCCAGCTCCCCGCCGTCGTCGAGGCGCAACCGCAGCTTCAGGAAGCGTGGCGGCCAGAGCGGCCGGTCTTCGCGGGGGCCGGACTTGAGTTGAAGCGGCGTGGCTCCCGGCGCTTTCAGGGCGCCGGACATCCCGAAGTGGAACAGCGGATGCGGCGGCTCGTCGAGCTCCAGCCAGAACTGCTTGCCCCACCGCCGGGCGGCCTCCACGCGCCTCCCTTCGAGCGCCCGCCGCCAGCGGCGTTGCCCCACGGCGGCGAACACGATCCGGTCGTCCCGGCACCAGACCCGCTCGATGCGCCGCCCGGTCGCGACCAACTCCGCCAGCCGCCGCGCTCGCTCGACCTCAGGCAACTCGGGCACGGTCTACGCTCTCCCCGGATCGGTCGGGTCACGCGAGATCGTCCTCCCGTCCGCGGAGCTCGTCGCCGCCGACGGGGTGACGCTCATCGCCGCGGCGATGCCGCTCCCGGGATTGACGACCCGATGACTTCAAGCCGTCCCCCTCCGGCGTCGTGTCGTCTTGTGGGAGCCGCAGTTGCGGGGACGTCAGCTCGGCACGCTTCTGTCGTCGCTCTTCGGCCTCCTTCCGCCGTCCGTAGACGAAGATGGCGACGACGCTCGCGAGAGCCCCGACGATCGCCGTGAGTCCGCCGGTGTCCTTGTCGAACGCGATCAGCCCGCCGCCGACGGCCAGCGCGGCCAGGACCAGGACGAAGCCGAGTCTCTGCCCCGTACGCTCCGCCGCCAGCTTCCCTTCGACGACGCGCGACTCGAGCGCGTGCCGATGGGTGAGCTGGCGCTCGGTCATCGCGACGATCCGCTCCGCGCAGCCGGGGAAGGCCTCGTTGTACTGCGCGAGCAGTGCAGGAGGCGGCAGGGGCCCCGGCGACGAGCGGGTGCTCGAAACCTGGTCCGAAAGCGGCTCGACGGCTTCGGACGAGCGCGCTGCCGCCGGTCCGGTCTCACTCTCGGCCGGATTCGTGGTTGGCGACCGGGGCTGGCGGCCGGGCCGGCGTCGGCTCACGTTCCACCCTCGTCAAGGCATCGGCGAGTTCCTGGCCGACGACGTGCCAATCGCTGTGGACCGCCCGCGCATCGGCCAGCGTGTCGCTGGCGCTCTCGTTGTAGGCGTCGAACACGCAGAACAGATCCAGGAGGCGAGCCGCCCCGGACCAGGCGGAGGGCATTGCGAAGAGGTGGTCGGTTCGCATGGGGACATAGGGCCGTTCGGACGCCGCCCCGGCCTCGACCCTACCCCGCTTCCTTGACCGCCGCGATGAGGTCGAGCACCGCCTGCTTGCCGTCGCCGAAGAGCATCAGGGCGTTGTCGGCGGCGAACAGGGGATTGGGAATGCCGGCGAAGCCGGGCGAGAGGCTGCGCTTGACGACGACGACGGTCCGGGACTGGTCGACGTTCAGGATCGGCATGCCGGCAATCGGGCTCGACGGGTCGGTGCGGGCGACCGGGTTCACGATGTCGTTGGCGCCGATGACGAGACTGACGTCGGTCTGCTCGAACGACGGGTTGACGGCGTCCATCTCCCGGAGCTTGTCGTAGTCGACGTCGGCCTCGGCCAGCAGGACGTTCATGTGACCGGGCATGCGCCCCGCGACGGGGTGGATGGCGTATTCCACCTCGACGCCCCGCGATTCGAGCAGGTTCGCCAGGTCCCGCACCTGGTGCTGCGCCTGCGAGACCGCGAGGCCGTAGCCGGGCACGATCACGGCGCGGCGCGCGCCGTCGAAGAGCATGGCGACTTCCTCGGCCGAGGTGCTCTTGACGCGTCCTGCGTAGACCGCGTCGGCGTCCGACTTCGAGCCGCCGCCTTCGGCGATGGCCCCGACCAGCACGTTGATCAGCGAGCGGTTCATCGCCTTGCACATGATGCGGGTCAGGATGATGCCGGAGGCCCCGACCAGCGAGCCGGTGATGATGAGGATGTTGTTGCTGAGGACGAAGCCCGTCGATGCCGCGGCGAGTCCGGAGTAGGAGTTGAGCAGCGCGATGGCGACCGGCATGTCGGCCCCGCCGATCGAGATCGTCAGCAGTACGCCGAGCACGGAGGCGACAGCCACCAGGCCCGCGTAGAAGACGATGGTGCCCGGTTCGGCGACGACCATCGCGCCGAGCCCGAGCGCGACCAGCCCGATGGCGCCGTTCAGGAGCTGCTGGCCCGGGAAGACGACCGGTGCATCGGGCAGCAGCAGGCCGCGCAGCTTGTCGAACGCGACGAGGCTGCCCCAGAAGGTGACGGAGCCGATGAGGCCGGAGGCGACGGTGGCGACGGTCGTCTGCGCCGACGGATCGACGGCGCTGACCAGCACGGCGCCTGCCACCAGGGCCGACGCGCCGCCGCCGAAGGCGTTCAGCAGCGCCACCATCTCCGGCATCGCGGTCATCGCGATGCGCAGCGCCAGCGTGGCGCCGATGGCCCCGCCGAGCGCCACGCCGGCGAGGATCACCGCCCACGCCTGCGGGCCGGCCCCGAAGATCTGCCGGTCCAGCAGCGTCGCCACCACGGCCAGCAGCATCCCGGCCGCGCCCATCAGGTTGCCGCGCACCGCGGTCCGCGGATGCGTCAGGCCGCGAATGCCGAGGATGAACAGAACCGAGGCCGCGAGGTAGATGAGGTTGATGAAGACGCTGTCCACGGGCGGCCCCTAGTCCTTCTTGCGGAACATGCCGAGCATGCGGTTCGTGACCAGGAAGCCGCCCACGACGTTGATGGTCGCGATGACCAGCGCGAGGAAGCCGAGGATCACCGTCGTCCGGTTCGGCGAGGCAACCGACAGGAGCGCGCCGATGATGGTGATGCCCGAGATGGCGTTGCTGCCCGACATGAGCGGCGTGTGGAGCAGCGGCGGCACCTTCGTGATGATCTCGAAGCCGACGAAGACCGCCAGCATGAAGATCGTGAGAAGCGGAATGAATGCGTCCATCGGTCGGTGATCTCCGTGCCGTGCCGTCGCCCTCGTCGCGCGCTCGTCGGGTCGGCCCGGCGTCAGGCGGCCTCTCCGAGCAGCTCCCGGACGCGCGGATGCACCACCCGGCCGCCGCGCGACACCAGCGTCCCCGCCGTGATCTCGTCGTCGGTGTCGAGCACGAGCGCGCCGTCCCGGGTCAGGTGCAGGAGCAGCGTCGAGATGTTCTTCGCGTACATCTGCGACGCGTGGTAGGGAACGGTCGACGGCAGGTTGGTGGGGCCGAGCACCGTGACGCCGTTGTCGGAGACGACCTCCTCGTCGCCCTTCGTCAGGGCGCAGTTGCCGCCCCGCTCGGCCGCGAGGTCGACGACGACCGAGCCGGCCGCCATGCCGGCCAGCATTTCCTCCGTCACCAGGACGGGCGCCGTCCTGCCCGGCACGAGCGCCGTGGTGATGACGACGTCGCTCGCGGCGACGACGCGCGTCATCGTCTCGCGCTGCCGCTCCAGGAACGACTCGTCCTGTGCCTTCGCGTAGCCGCCGGCGTCCTCCGCGCCGCCCGTCTCCAGCGGCAGCTCGACGAACGCGGCGCCGAGGCTCTCGACCTGCTCCTTGACCGCCGGCCGCACGTCGTACGCCTCGACGCGCGCCCCGAGACGGCGCGCCGACGCGATCGCCTGGAGCCCCGCCACCCCGGCTCCGATGACGAACACGCGGGCCGGCGTGACGGTGCCGGCCGCCGTCATCATCATCGGGAACATGCGGGGCAGCGCGCTCGCCGCGAGCAGCACGGCCTTGTAGCCGGCGATGGTCGCCATCGACGACAGGGCGTCCATGCTCTGGGCGCGCGTGATGCGCGGAATGAGCTCCATCGAGAGCGCCGTGGCGCCCCGCTCCGCCACCTCGCGCGCTGCCGCCGGTTCGCCGAGCGGTTCTGAGAAGCCGATGACGGCCTGGCCGTCGCGGAGCGCCGCGATGTCCGGCCGCCCGGCTTCCCCCGCCGCGCCGGGGCTGCGGACCTGCAGGACGACCTCGGCCTCGGCGAAGAGCTCCGCCCGCGAGGCCGCGATCCGTGCGCCCTTCTCCGTGTAGGCGCCGTCGGGATACCCGGCTTCCGTGCCCGCTCCGGCCTCGACCAGGATCTCGAGCGACGCTGCGGTCAGGGCCGGCAGCACCGCCGGTACGAGCGCGACACGCCGCTCCCCCGGACAGGTCTCTCTGGGAATTCCGACGATCATGGCAGGCGATAGGCGATCAGCTCGCCGCCGTGGCCGCCGCCGCTCACGGCGACCACGATGTACTGCCGCCCGTCGGCGAGGTAGGTCATCGGCGACCCGGTCTGCTGCGCGGGCATGTGGACCGCGCCGAGCTCCTCGCCGGTGGCCTTGTCGTAGGCCCGCAGCATCGCGCCGGAGACCCCTTCCTCGTTCGTGAAGGTGCCTCCGTCGCCGGCGACCACCAGCGTCCCGGTGACGAGCGTCCCGACGCGCCCCGGCCGACCGGTGCGCGGGATGTCGACGCCCTCCAGCAGACGGTGGTTGCGGATGTTGTCGGCGGTCTCGCCGTGCGGCACCTGCCACAGGATCTCGCCCGCGTTCAGGTCGATGGCGCTGATGCGGCCCCAGGGCGGCTTGAGAATCGGAATGCCCTCGACGTTGAGAGCCTGCTGCCGGGCGCTCACCCCCTCGGGACGCCCGCGGATGAAGTTCATGTCCGACCGCTCGGGATCGTTCACGAGGCCGAGATTGGTGACCTCGGACTTCGAGTACTGGTAGAAGATCCCCGTCTCGGGGTCGAACGATCCGCCCGGCCAGTTGACGCCGCCGGTGGACGCCGGCACCTGCAGGGTGCCGTAGGTCCCGTCGGCCGTGCCGACCGAGGGGGGCGTGTAGATGGAGCGCCCGTAGCGGAAGCGGCCGAGCACCTCGAGCGCGCGGGCCTTGAGCTCCGGCGTGAAGTCGACCAGGTCGTCGGGCCCGATGCCCTGCTGGTCGAAGGCGGGCGGCTTCGTGGGATGCGGCTGGGTGGGCGAGAGGATCTCGCCGGGGATGTCCGAAGCGGCCACCGGCTGCTCGTTGATCGGCCAGACCGGTTCGCCCGTCTCGCGGTCGAACACGAACAGCCACGACTGCTTGGTCGGCAGGGCGACGGCCTTGATGCTGCGGCCGTCCACCGTGATGTCCGCCAGCACCGGCCCCGCCGGCAGGTCCCAGTCCCAGACGTCGTGGTGGGTGATCTGGAAGTGCCAGCGCCGCTCGCCGGTCTCGAGATCGAGCGCGACGAGGCTGTCCGAGAAGAGGTTGTCGCCCAGCCGGTGCCCGCCGTAGTAGTCGTTGGTCGGCATCTCGACTGGGAGATAGACCATCCCCAGCTCCGGGTCGATGGTCATCTGCGCCCACACGCCGGCGTTCCCGGTGTAGCGCCACGAATCGCCTTCCCACGTCTCGTTGCCGAACTCGTCGCCCTGCGGGATGGTGTGGAAGATCCACTTCCGCTCGCCGCTCCGGACGTCGAACCCCCGGATGTAGCCCTTTACGTTGCGCATCGAGCGGGGCGCGCCGCCCGGCAGGTGGGCGGCTCCGATGACGATCGTGTCGCCGACCGCGACCGGCGCCGAGTGCAGCCCGATCTCGCCGGTGACGAGGTCGATCTCCTGGTCGAGGTTCTGCTTCAGGTCGACGATGCCGTCGGTGCCGAAGTCGGTCAGGCGCCGGCCGGTGGCCGCGTTCAGGCCGATCAGGTGGTAGCCGGGGGTGACGTAGAAGATCCGCCCGTCGGCGCCGTCGTCGAGGTAGGTCAGCCCGCGGCCGGAGAGCCGGCGCGGCGCCGCCGCCCCGCGCTCGCCCTCGTCGTAGCGGTGGAACCAGAGGAGCTCGCCGGTCGCCGCGTCGAGGGCGACCGCCGCCCGGCGCGTGCCTGCCGTCGTGTAGAGGACGCCGCCGACCATCAGCGGGGTCGACTGCAGGAAGAACTCCGGCGTCGGTCCGAAGTTGTCGGTGCGGAACGTCCACGCCACCTCGAGGTCGTCGAAGTTCCCGCCGTCGACCTGGTCCAGGGGCGAGTAGCGCGTGTGGGCCAGGTCGCCGCCGTAGCTCGGCCATTCGCCGTGCCGGGTGCCTTCCTCCTGCGCCGCGAGCGGGGCGGGCGCGGCTGCGAGCGCAATGACGGTGACGAGGAGGAGCGCGCATGTCCCCGCCGTGCGGGAGCGGACGTGTTGCATTCGGGAGCCTCCGTGTCGCGGCAACTGGGAAGCATACCGCGCCCCGGAGGGCGCGGGCCAGATCGCGGCCGGGCGGCCGCCCCTCGGGCCGCACCGGCACGGGGAGTCCGCGCCGCGCCGCGGACTCCTGTAGGCTTGGCCAGGGCGCCTGCGCCGCGACCCGGCGGCGGAGCCGTGGGGCGACGTGGGGCACCCCGCCGCACGGGCGGCGCAGCAGGGCCATCGCGGCCGAGACCCGGAGGAGATCATGCTCAGACCGAAGCTCGTGCGGACCGCCGCCGTCGTGTTCGTGCTCGCGGCCATCGTGGCCGTTCCGGCAGCCGAGGCTCGCGAGCTCCAGACGGTGGAGTTCTTCAGCCCGGCCGTCGACCGGACGATGAAGTACAACATCCTGCTGCCGGACGACTACGAGACGTCGACGGCGCGCTATCCGGTGCTCTACCTGCTGCACGGCCTGACCCAGAACTACACCGCGTGGGGGCTGGCCAACGGGGCGCCGTTCTACTCCGGCCTCTACGCCGACCTCATCGTCGTCATGCCGGACGCCGGCAACTCCTGGTACGTCAACTGGGCCGAGAACGAGGACGGGCAGTCGAACAACTGGGAGGACCACGTCGTCCGGGACGTCGTGAGCCACGTCGACTGGAACTTCCGGACCGTCGCCCGGCGCGAGGGGCGGGCGATGACGGGGCTCTCGATGGGCGGCTTCGGCGCCATCACGATGGGGCTCCGCAACCCGGAGCTGTTCATCTCCATCGGCAGCACGAGCGGAGCGCTGGAGTACGGCCGGCAGTCGGCCGCGCGGATGCGGGGCGAGATGCCGCCCCGGGAGCCGCGGCAGCTCACGCCCGAGCAGGAGGCGCGCCGGCGGCAGCCGAACCCGCTGATCGGGATCGACGGCTTCTCGAGCCAGGTCGAGCGGACGCCGCGGGGCACGATGTTCGCGACTCCGGAGCAGGCGGACGCCTACGACCCGTTCACGCTGATCGAGCAGATCCCTCGCGAGGACCTGCCGCACATCTACCTCGACTGCGGCACCGAGGACCGGCTGATCGCGGGGGCGCGGGAGCTGGCCGGCTACCTGGCCGAGCAGAACATCCCCTTCAACTTCATGCAGATGCCCGGCGCCCACAACGCGGCGTACTGGATCGAGGCCATCGGCCACATCATGTCGGTGCAGTACGAGGTGATGCAGCGCGCGCTCGGCCAGCGTCCGTTCGGCCGCGGCCGCGCGACGAACTGACCGGGGCGCCCGCTGCCGCCGGCCGGGTCGTCCGGTCAATCGCGATCCCGGGCACGGGACGGCTCCGGCTCGGCGGCTCGCTCCGGCTCGGCGGCCTGCTCCGCGGCGGCGGCCCGCTCCGTCGCCGCCGCCCGCTCCGGCTCGGCGGCTCGCCGCGGCTCGGCGTACTCCTCGGCGGCGGCCCGCTCTGCGCCCGCTGCCTGCGCCGCGGCGACCGGCCGCACCCCGACACCGTGCTCGAAGACCAGGCGGCTGCCGTGACGCACCGTCTCGACGAGCGCCACGAGGCCGACCAGCGCGACGGCGAGGGCGCCGGCGACCATCCAGCGCGACGGCCGCAGCGCGTACGACATCGCGAGGCGCACGGAGGCGAAGAACGCGAACAGCCAGGTGGCGCGGAACGCCCAGTCGGCGTGCGCGGCGGCAACCGCGGCCCCGTCCGGGGAGAGCGCTTGCATCTCCAGCGCGCTCACGCCGCTGAAGTAGGCGGCGACGGCGGCCGCCGCTCCGGCGATGTACAGCCAGGTGGCCGTGTTCCGGACGGGCGCGCGCCCCCGCAGCAGCAGGTCCGCCAGGTCGACGGCCCCCGCCGCCAGCAGCAGGGCGATCGGGAAGTGCACCAGCAGCGGATGCAGGTTCGGCGCCCAGGCGGGGACGAGCGGCATGGCGGCGCCATGCTACAACGGCCCGCCCGCGGAGCCGGCCCGCCCGGACGGCTCCTGCGCCGAGCGGTCGCTGCGGCATGTCCGACACTCCCGCGGTGAGCGACGCGATCCCCTCCGAGGGCTGGCACGGCTGGGACGCGTATGCGCCCTTCTACGACTGGGAGAACCGGCGCACGGTCGGCCGCCGCGACGTTCGGTTCTGGGCGGCTCTGGCCGGCCGCGCCGGCGGCACCGTCCTCGAGCTCGGGTGCGGAACCGGGCGCCTCTCGATCCCGGTCGCGCGCGCCGCGTCCCGGTTCGTCGGGATCGACCGCTCGGAGCCGATGCTCCGCCGGTTGCGCGTGCGGATGCGGCGTGCCGGTCTCGCCGGCCGCATGTCGCTGCTGCGGGGTGACATCCGCGAGCTGCCCTTTCTCCCGGACTGGGGGTGCCGCCTCGTCATGGCGCCGTACGGCATGCTGCAGTCGCTGCTCTCGGACGACGATCTCGCCGCGACGCTCGCCGGAGCCGCGCGCGTGCTCGATCCCGGAGGCATGCTCGGCGTCGACCTCGCCCCCGACCTGCCGAGGTGGGAGGAGTACCATCGCCGCGTTAGCCTCCACGGGCCGGCGACCGGGGGGCGCCGGCTCACGCTCATCGAGTCGGTGCGGCAGGACCGCCGGCGGTCGCTGACGGTCTTCGACCAGGAGTTCGTCGAGCGGCGCGGCCGCCGCCGGACCTCACATCGCTTCTCGCTCGCCTTCCGCACCGTCACGGTGCCGCAGATGGTCGCCCGCCTCGAGCGGGCGGGGTTCCGCGTCGACGCGGTGCTCGGCGACTACCGGGGGGCCGCGTGGTCGCCGGACGCCGAGGTCTGGATCATCGTCGCCCGCCGCGCCTGATCGCCGGTGTCTTCTGCGGAGGCGCCGCCGAAACGTGCCATGGAGCGGTTCGGGCCGGCGCCGACTCCCAACGCGCCCGTGAGGGCGTGCTAGAATCGACCGGAGGCGTAATGGACCCTGCGACGCCGGCTCATCGGCGGGGAGGCGCACGATGCGCAGCGGCATTCTGATCCTGGCCCTCCTCGCGGCCCCTCTCGCCGTGCCGTCCCCCGGGATGGCGCAGGAGCCCGGGGAGGGGCAGGACGCGGCCGAGCACGACGACGAGGAGCCGCTGCAGTTCACCGAGGAGATCTCGGTCACCGTTACCGCCCGCAAGCGGGAGGAGGACCTGCAATCGGTTCCCTTCTCGATCGTGGCGCCGACCCAGCAGGCGCTGCGCAGCCGGGGCGCCCGCAGCCTCGAGGACGTCTCCGCGAACGTCGCCGGCTTCTCGGTGCAGAACCTCGGACCGGGCCAGAGCCAGATCGCGATGCGCGGGGTCTCGGCCGGACAGATCGTGCGCGACCAGCCGGGCGTCAAGGAGCAGGTCGGCGTCTATCTCGACGAGTCGGTGATCTCGCTCTCGCTCTTCACACCGGACATCGACCTGTTCGACATGTCGCGCATCGAGGTGCTGCGCGGCCCGCAGGGGACGCTGTTCGGGTCCGGCTCGCTGTCGGGCACGGTGCGCTACATCACGAACCAGCCGGCCCTCGGGGTCAGCGAGGGGGCGGCCGAGCTCGGTTTCGGATCGCTCGACGGCGGGGGACTCGGCCACAACGCCAAGTTCGCGGTCAACATCCCGCTCGGCCGCGCGGCGGCGGCCCGGGTCACCGCCTGGAACACCGGCATCGGCGGCTTCATGGACGCCGTGCAGCCGGACCTGAGCGTCAACGAGAACGTCAACGGCGGCCGGCGGACCGGCGCGCGGGTGGCGTTGCGCCTCCAGCCGAGCGAGCGGTTCGCGCTGACCCCGCGGGTCATCTACCAGGACGTGTCGATGCGGGGCTGGAACCGCATCGACGCGTACAACGTCCTGGCCAATCCGTTCACGACGACGCGGCCCGCGGTCACGCTCGGCGAGCGGCAGCTCTTCACGCAGATAGACGAGCCGTACGCGGACGAGTTCCTGCTCGGCGACATCACGCTGGAGTACGACTTCGGCGGCGCCGCGCTGACCTCGATCACCTCGTTCACCAACCGCGACGTCGACGTTGTGCGGGATGCGTCGGCGCTGGGCGGCAGCGTCACCTTCAGTCCGTTCGGCGCGCCGGAGGCCGGCTACACGCTCGACTTCCCGCTCGTCGACTCGACCGTCGCGCAGGGTCTGACGCAGGAGGTCCGGGTCGCGGGCGGCGGCGAACGGGTGGACTGGCTGGCCGGCGCCTTCTACAGCAGCTCCGAGCGGCAGTACGGGCAGAGCGCCTACGCCAGGGACTTCGTCGCGATCAACGGCGGCGCGGTCTCGGAGTTCCTGCGGGCCGTGACCGGCATTCCGGATCTGGTCTGGTCCGGCTCGCGGACGTTGGCCGGCCACCCGGACACCGAGGAGATCTTCTACTCGGACCTGAACTACGACTTCGAGCAGCTCGCGGCGTTCGGGGAGCTGACGCTCTCCGTCACCGACCGCCTGCGGCTGACCGGCGGCCTCCGCTGGTACGACTTCGACGAGCACCGCACGCAGGTGTTCGACGGGCTGTTCGCGGACCCGCTCGACAGCGAGGGCACGGTCCGCGCGACCGGCGTCGCGCCGCGGGTCATCGCCAGCTACGACGTGACGCCGGCGACGCAGCTCAACGCCCAGGTCTCGAAGGGCTTTCGTCTCGGCGGGATCAACGACCCGCTGAACGCCCCGATCTGCTCCCCGGCCGATCTCGCGACCTTCGGGAACCGCGGCACGTGGGAGGACGAGGAGCTGTGGAACTACGAGGCGGGCGTGAAGTCGACGTTCCTGGGCGGCCGCGGGACGTTCAACGCGTCCGCGTTCTACATGGACATCCGCAACCTGCAGGCGACGGTCACCGCGGGCACCTGCTCGTCGCGCATCATCTTCAACGTTCCCGACGCCCGGAGCGCCGGAGTGGAGCTGGAGCTCGCCGCGCAACCGACCACCTTCTTCGACTTCGCCCTCTCGGCCAGCGTCGCCGACGCCCGGCTGCAGTCGACCGTGACGTCGACCGACGACACGGGCGCCGTCGGCGTGGTGTCGGGCATCGAGGCGGGGCGGCGCCTGCCGACCACGCCGCGGTTCCAGTCGGCCGCCGCCGCCACCTGGCGCTGGCTGGTGGGCGGCGGCTGGGTCGGTTACGTCAGCGGGACGTTCCAGCACGTCGGCTCGCGCTTCACGCAGGTCGGCGACCAGGCCGAGGGCTTCGGCACGGTCGACCTGACGGCCCTCACCCCGGCGCTGCGGCCTGGGACGTTCATCGGCGGTCCGCTCACGCAGAGCATCTTCGCCTTCAATCCGGAGCTTCCGGCCTACAACATCCTCAACCTGCGGGTGGGCATCCTCGACGGCCGCTGGGACGTCGCCTTCTTCATCGACAACGTCACGGACGAGCGGGCGTTGCTGGCCCTCGACCAGGAGCGGGGCACGCTGGCCCGCGTCGGCTATCTGACGAACCCGCCGCGGAGCTACGGGGTCAGCACGCGAATCGACTTCTGACGCCGCCCTCCGCGCGACACGCCTTGCCGGCCCGGCGTGGCGCGCGGCCGCCCGCTTCCGGCGGCGCGGCCGTTTTGCGATAATGCAGGCATGTCTGGTCATTCCAAGTGGGCGTCGATCAAGCACAAGAAAGGGGTCGCCGACGCCCGCCGCGGCAAGCTCTTCACCCGCATCATCAAGGAGCTGACGGTTGCCGCGCGCGACGGCGGCGGCGACCCGGCCATGAACCCCCGCCTCCGGACGGTCATCGCCGACGCCAAGGCGGCCAACATGCCGGCCGAGAACATCAAGCGCGCCATCCGCCGCGGGACGGGCGAGGAGCCGGGCGTCACCTACGAGGAGGTCACGTACGAGGCCTACGGGCCCGGCGGCGCGGCGTTGCTCATCCAGTGCCTGACAGACAACACCAACCGGGCGGTCGGCGAGATCCGGCATCTCCTCTCGAAGCACAACGGCAACCTCGGCACGACGAACTCCGTGGCCTGGATGTTCGAGAAGCACGGCCACATCGTCGTCGAGCAGGCGACCGTGGACGAGGAGACGCTCATGACCACGGCGATCGATGCCGGCGCCGACGACTTCCGCGAGGACGGCGACAACTGGGAGATCGTCAGCAGCCCCGAGGCGTTCGAGGCGGTGCGCGAGGCGGTGACCGCTGCCGGCGCCGTACCGGTCTCGGCCCAGATCGCGATGCTGCCCCGGAACCTGGTGCGGCTCGAGGGCAAGACGGCCCAGCAGATGATCAAGCTCATGGAAGTGTTGGAGGACCAGGACGACATCCAGCACGTCTGGTCGAACTTCGACATCGAAGCGAAGGAGATCGAGGCCTCTCTGGCGTGAGAATCCTCGGGGTCGACCCGGGATCGATGCGGACCGGCTACGGCTGCATCGAGACGGACGGCAGCCGTCACCGGGTCGTCGCATCCGGGGTGCTCGCCCCCGCCGCGCGAGCCGCCTTTCCGGAGAAGCTGCTGGCCATCCGGAACGGGCTGGCGTCCCTGATCGCCGGGCACCGGCCGGACGTCGTGGCGATCGAGGACCTCTTCTACGCGCGGAACGCCCGCAGCGCACTCAAGCTGGGTCACGTGCGTGGTGTCGTCATGCTGGCGGCGTCGGAGGCCCGCCTCCCGGTGAGCGAGTTCTCGCCCGCGGAGGTCAAGCGGGCCGTGGTCGGCTACGGGCGGGCCGACAAGCCGCAGGTGCGGCAGATGGTCATGCTGCTGCTGGGTCTGTCGAAGGCTCCATCACCGCTCGACGTGTCCGACGCCCTGGCCGTGGCCGTGTGTCATGCGCACGTGTCGGGGCCGGCCGCGGTGCGGACCGCCGCCGCGCAGGCCGGCGGCGCGGAGGGGAGGGCCGGAGCGGCCGGGGCCCCCCGCAGCTGGCGCCGCTACCGGCCGCGGGCGAGGCCGCCGTCGTGATCGCCCGCCTTCGGGGCCGGCTCGCCGACAAGGAGCCCGGCCGGCTGGTGCTCGACGTCAACGGAGTCGGGTACGAGGTCCGCGTGCCGCTGTCGACCTACGGCGAGGTGGGCGAGCCCGGCGCGGAGGTGTCGCTCCGCATCCACACCCACGTCCGCGAGGATACGCTGTCGCTCTTCGGCTTCGCGTCGCGCCTGGAGCTGGAGCTCTTCGAGCGTCTCCTCGGCGTCAACGGAGTCGGTCCGAGGCTGGCCCTGGCGGTGCTGTCGGGCGTCGAGCCTCGGGAGCTGGTGCAGGCGGTGCGCCGCGGGGAGCACGCGCGGCTGAACGCGGTGCCCGGCGTGGGCCGCAAGACCGCGGAGCGGATCGGTCTCGAGCTCAAGGACAAGCTGCCGGCGCCCGCCCCGGAGGAGGCCGGCGACCCGCGTGCGGGACCGGACCGCGACCTTCGCGGCGACGTGCTGTCGGCGCTCGTCAACCTCGGCTACCAGCGCCCGGTCGCCGAACGCGCCGCCGAGGCGGCGGTGCGGGGCACTCCCGGCGGCTTCGAGGCGACTCTGCGGGCCGCCCTGCGGGAGCTCGCGGGATGACGCGTACAATATCCCTGCGGCAGTGAGTGATGTCCCCCGAACGCGTTCTCAGCACCGTGCAGGCGGACGACGACGCCCGCTACGAGGAGGGGTTGCGCCCCCGCACGCTCGATGCCTACGTCGGGCAGGATCGGGTGCGGGAGAACCTGCAGGTGTCCGTCACCGCCGCCCGGCGGCGGGGCGAGGCGCTGGACCACGTGCTGCTCCACGGTCCGCCGGGCCTGGGCAAGACGACGCTGGCCTACGTGATCGGGCACGAGCTCGGCGTGGCGGTGCGGGCCACGGCCGGGCCGGTGATCGAGAAGGCGGGAGACCTCGCCGCGCTCCTGACCCACCTCGGCGAGCGCGAGGTGCTCTTCATCGACGAGATCCACCGCCTGAGCCCGGCGGTCGAGGAGATTCTCTATCCCGCGATGGAGGACTACGAGCTCGACATCCTGATCGGTCAGGGTCCGGGCGCGCGCTCGGTCAAGGTGCCGGTGGAGCGCTTCACCCTGGTGGGCGCGACGACCCGCACCGGTCTCCTCACCTCGCCCCTGCGAGCCCGTTTCGGGATCGCGCACCGGATCGACTTCTATACCGAGAGCGACCTCGTCGCCATCGTGGGGCGTTCGGCGCGCATCCTCGGGGTGCGGATCGACGACGAGGCGACGGCCGAGATCGCGCGCCGCTCCCGCGGGACGCCGCGCGTCGCCAACCGGTTGCTGCGCCGCGTGCGCGACTACGCCGAGGTGCGGGCCGACGGGGCGGTGACGCACGACGTGGCGCGCCGCGCGCTCGACCTGCTCGACGTCGACGCGCGCGGCTTCGACGAGGCCGACCGGCGCCTGCTGCGGGCCATCATCGAGAAGTTCGGGGGCGGCCCGGTCGGTCTCAACACCATCGCGGCGGCCATCAGCGAGGAGAAGGACGCTATCGAGGACATCTACGAGCCCTTCCTGATGCAGATCGGCTTTCTGGACCGGACGCCGCGCGGTCGCGTGGCGACGGCGCGCGCGTACGACTTCTTCGGGCTGACGGCGCCGGGCACGACGCCGCGCCTCCTCTGAGGGACTAGAAGCGTGTCGAGACGAAACGGCGCGCGGCTCGCGGGTGGGCAGACGGCGCGCCAGGTCAAGGTCGCGTCGCTCGCCACCTACGTTCCGCCGCGGGTGCTCACCAACGCCGATCTCGAGGTGCTGGTCGAGACGACGGACGAGTGGATCCTCAAGCGCACCGGCATTCGCGAGCGGCACGTCGTCGACGAGGGCGTCGCGTCGTCCGACCTCGGGGCGGAGGCGGCGCGCCAGGCTATCGCGGCGGCCGGTCTGACGCCGGCCGACATAGGCTTCATCGTGGTCGCTACGACGACCCCGGACATGTTCTTCCCGAGCACGGCCTGCCTCCTGCAGACGAAGATCGACGCGCAGAACGCCTGGGGATTCGACCTCGGCGCCGCCTGCTCGGGCTTCACGTATGCGCTCACGACCGGCGCGCAGATGGTGGCGAGCGGCGCGCACGACTACGCCCTGGTGGTCGGCGCCGACGTGATGTCGTCGATCATCGACTACCAGGACCGCGCGACCTGCGTCCTCTTCGGCGACGGGGCGGGGGCCGCGGTCGTCGGGCCGGCCACCGAGGATGGGTTGGGCCTGCTCGACTTCGCCCACGAGATCGACGGCAGCGGCGGACCGGCCCTCTGCATGCCGGCCGGGGGCAGCCTCCGGCCGGCGAGCCACGAGACCGTCGACCAGCGCCTGCACTACGTGCATCAGGACGGGCCGGCGGTATTCAAGTTCGCGGTGCGCAAGATGGTGGAGATCTGCCGCCGCGTGCTCGACGCGAACGGGATCGGGCCGGACGATGTCGACCTCTTCGTCTGCCACCAGGCCAACCGCCGCATCATCCTGAGCGCGGCCGACCACCTCGGGGTCGACCGGGACCGGATCGTCATCAACATCGACCGCTACGGCAACACGACCGCGGCGACCATTCCGCTCGCCCTGGCCGACGCGAAGGCCGACGGCCGCCTGACGAAGGGGACGCGCGTGCTGCTCAGCTCCGTGGGCGCCGGCTTCACGGTGGGCGCGGTGCTGCTGCGATGGGCGTGTTGACGGCGGACGACCTGCGGCTCTCCGACTTCGACTACGACCTCCCCGCCGACCGCATCGCCCAGGAGCCGGCGTCGATACGCGATGCGGCCCGCCTGCTCGCGCTCGACCTCCGCGACGGCGCCTGCCGCCACGCCCACGTCCGCGACCTGCCGGAGCTCCTGGCCGCCGGCGACCTGATCGTGGCGAACGACACGCGCGTCTTCCCCGCGCGGCTCCGCGGCCGGCGGGAGCCGAGCGGCGGCGCGGTCGAGTGCCTGCTGCTCGGTCGCCTCGACGAGGAGCGCTGGGAGGCGCTCGTGCACCCCGGCCGGAAGCTGCGGCCGGGCACCGAGGCCAGCTTCGAAGGCGGGGGCCGCCGCCTGCACCTCGAGGTTCTGGAGCGGCACTTCCATGGCCGGCGGACGATCCGCCTGACGACCCCTGGCGGTGAGGACGTCGACCGGGCGGTCGATGCGATCGGAGAGGTCCCGATCCCCCCGTACCTCAAGCGCCCGGTCAACGCCGGCGACGGGGAGCGCTACCAGACGGTGTTCGCGTCGGTCCGCGGGTCCGTCGCCGCGCCGACGGCGGGACTGCACTTCACGCCGGGGCTCATCGAGCGCCTCCAGGCGCGCGGGCTGGAGTGGCACCCGATTACGTTGCACGTCGGGTACGGCACGTTCGAGCCGGTGCGGACCGAGTCGGTGCGCGAGCACCGGCTGGCCGCGGAGCGCTTCGCGATTCCGGAGAGGACGGCTGACGCCGTCAACCGCGCGCGCGCCGACGGGCGCCGCATCGTGGCGGTCGGCACGACTGCGACGCGTGCGCTCGAGGCGGCGGTTCGGGAGGGCGGCGGGGCGGTGCGGGCGGGCGCGGGGGCGACCGACCTCTACATCTACCCGGGCTTCCGGTTCGAGGTCGTCAGCGCCCTGCTGACCAACTTCCACCTGCCCCGCTCGTCGCTGCTGCTGCTCGTCTGCGCGTTCGCAGGCCGGGACCCGGTGCTCGCCGCCTATCGGGAGGCGGTCGCCCGCGGGTACCGCTTCTACAGCTACGGAGACGCGATGCTGATCCTGCGGAGCGACGCACCCGCCGGCGGGTGATCCGACACGGCGATCCCTGTCATAATTGACTGTTCGTGCCGGCGTAGCTCAGTTGGTCAGAGCGAGCGGCTCATATCCGCTAGGTCCGGGGTTCAAGTCCCTGCGCCGGCACCACCGTCTGCTCGATCCCGGACGGTGGTCGCGGGACCCGGGGCCGTGGCCGCCCGCGGACCTGCGACGATCACGGTGACCGGTGCGATTCGGAACAGCCGGCGCCCGCTCGCCGAGCGAGTCCTGCGGGCGATCGAGCGGGACGGGCTGATTCCGCGGGGCGGTCGCGTGCTGGCGGCCCTGTCCGGCGGCGCGGACTCGGTGGCATTGTGCACGCTCCTGGCCGGCGCCGCGCCGGCGGGCGGCTACCGGCTCGCGGGCCTCCTCCACGTCAACCACCAGCTCCGCGGAGGCGCCGCCGAGGCGGACGAGACCTTCTGCCGCGCGCTGGCGGCGGCGCTCGACGTCCCGATCTTCGTCGAGCGGGTCGACGTCGCGGCGCTGGCGCGCGCGGACGGCGTCTCGATCGAGCACGCCGGGCATCGCGTCCGCTACGCGGTCTTCGAGCGGGTCGCGGGCGAGCAACGGGCGGATCGGGTGGCGACAGGTCACACGCGCGACGATCTGGCGGAGACGGTGCTCTTGCGGCTGGTCCGCGGCGCGGGCCCGGGCGGGCTCGCGGGGATTCGACCGCGCGCCGGGCGTGTGGTGCGCCCGCTGCTGGGCGTGTCGCGGCGGGAGCTCCGCGAGTACCTGGCGGCACGCGGGCTGCGGTACCGGGAGGACGAGTCGAATCGCGATCTGCGCCTGACCCGCAACCGCGTGCGCCATCGGCTGCTGCCGTTGCTGGCGCGGGAGTTCTCGCCTTCGATCGCGAAGGTCCTCGCGCGGGAGGCGGAGATCGCGCGGGCCGACGCCGACTGGATCGACGGTGTCGCGAACGAAAGGGCCGCCGCGGTCGTCACCTTCCATGAGGGCGTGGCTACCGTGGACGCGGAGGCGTTGTGCGCGCAGCCGCTCGCGGTGGCGCGCCGCATCGCGAGAGCGGTCCTCGAACGCGTCTGCGGACGCGGCCGCGTGGGGTTCGCGCAGGTCGAGCGTTTCCTCCACCTCGCGGCAGCGCCGGCGGCGGAGGACGATCTGCCCGCACGGCGGGCCGACGTTCCCGGCGGTCGTGCGGAGCGCCGGGGCGCGCATCTCGTCCTGCGGCCCGGCGTTCCCGGTCGCTGCCCGGCGCCGGCGGCGCGCGGGTTCGAGTACCGGCTCGACGTGCCCGGCGAGGTAGCGGTGCCGGAGGCGGGACTCACGATCGCGGCGGAGCCGGCCGCGGAGGTGCCGGCGGCGCTCCGCTCCCGCGGATCCACCGTGGCGGTCGCCGCGCGCGGGCTGACGCCGCCGCTGACGGTCCGCAGCTGGCGGCCGGGGGATGCCTTCCGGCCGCTGGGCCTCGGCGGTCGGAAGAAGCTGCAGGATTTCTTCGTCGATCGCAAGGTCGCGCGCGGTGCGCGGGGGAGGGTCCCTCTCGTGACCGACGAGCGGCGCGGCATCGTCTGGGTGGTCGGTCACGCCGTGGCAGACGACTCACGGGTCACGGACGGACCCGCAGGCGTGCTAATCTTGCGATCCGGGAAACTGGGAGGACTCGGGTGAATTCGACCCTCAGAAGCTTCGTCTTCTGGATGGTGCTCGTCGTCGTGGTCGTCCTGATCTGGAACTTCTCCACGAGGTTCCAGACCGGCGACAACGCCTTGCCCTTCAGCGAGTTCATCCGCCAGGTGGATTCGGGTCAGGTCGACAGCGTCACCCTGACCGGCAACGAGGTCACCGGAACGACCTCTTCAGGCGAGACCTTCCGCACGTTCGCGCCCCCGCAGTACGAGGGCCTCGTCAACAAGCTGGTCGAGCGCGACGTGGCCGTGACCGCGAAGGAGGCGGCCGGGAGTCCGTGGGCGACGCTGCTCTACACCTGGGCCCCGATGCTGCTGATCATCGCGTTCTGGGTGTTCTTCATGCGCCAGGTGCAGACCGGCGGCAACAAGGCCCTCTCGTTCGGCAAGAGCCGCGCCAAGCTCTCCTCGAACTCCCAGAAGAAGGTGACGTTCAAGGACGTCGCGGGGGTGGAGGAGCCGAAGGAGGAGCTGCAGGAGATCATCGAGTTCCTGAAGGAGCCGCAGAAGTTCCAGAAGCTCGGCGGGCGCATCCCGAAGGGCGTGCTGCTGATGGGGCCCCCGGGAACGGGCAAGACGCTCCTGGCGCGGGCCGTCGCCGGCGAGGCCAACGTCCCCTTCTTCTCGATCAGCGGGTCCGACTTCGTGGAGATGTTCGTCGGGGTCGGGGCTTCCCGCGTCCGCGACCTGTTCGAACAGGGGAAGAAGAACGCACCCTGCATCGTCTTCATCGACGAGATCGACGCGGTCGGGCGCCACCGCGGCGCCGGTCTCGGCGGGGGCCACGACGAGCGCGAGCAGACTCTGAACCAGTTGCTGGTCGAGATGGACGGCTTCGAGTCGAACGAGGGCGTCATCCTGGTCGCGGCGACGAACCGGCCGGACGTTCTGGATCCGGCGCTGCTGCGGCCGGGACGCTTCGACCGCCGCATCGTGGTCAATCGCCCGGACGTGAAGGGACGCGAGGGGATCCTCGGCGTCCACACCCGCAAGATCCCGCTGTCGGACAACGTCGACGTGCACGTGCTGGCGCGCGGCACGTCGGGCTTCTCGGGCGCCGACCTTGCCAACCTCGTCAACGAGGCGGCCCTGAACGCCGCCCGCTACAACCAGAAGGTCGTGCGGATGCAGGACTTCGAGTTCGCCAAGGACAAGGTCCTGATGGGCTCGGAGCGGCGCTCGATGATCATCAACGACGAGGAGAAGCAGGTCACCGCCGTCCACGAGGCAGGGCACGCCCTGCTCACGGTCCTGCTCCCGCACGCGGACCCGATCCACAAGGTGACCATCATCCCGCGGGGGATGGCGCTGGGAGTCACCCAGCAGCTCCCGGTCGACGACAAGCACAACTACTCGCGCGACTACCTCGACGATCAGATTGCCATCCTGCTCGGCGGCCGGATTGCGGAGGAGCTGACGAACGGCAACGTCACCACCGGTGCCGGCAACGACCTCGACCGGGCCACCGACATGGCCCGCCGCATGGTCTGCGAGTGGGGGATGAGCGACGAGATCGGACCGCTCACCTTCGGCAAGAAGGAGGAGCAGATCTTCCTCGGCCGCGACTTCACGCAGCACCAGGACTACAGCGAGGACACCGCGATTCGCATCGACCAGGAGATCAAGCGCATCGTCACCGGCAACTACGAACGCGCGCGGACCACGCTCGAGGCCCACGCGTCGGAGCTCAACCGGATCGCGGAGGAACTGCTCATTCGCGAGGTCCTCGATGCCGATCAGGTGCGCCGAATCGCGAAGGGGTTGCCCATAGAGGAGCCCGCGCCGGCGACCGGCTCCTCCGCGCCGCCGGACGGCACGGTCTCCGAGTCCGAGCCTGAGGATCAGGCAGCTCCGCTCGTGCCGCCGGTACCGTCGCTCGACAAGGCCGTCCCTCAGGAGTAGGGCTCTCCGTTTCGCCATCGGGCGCTCCCGGCGGGCGGGCGCACCCGCCTGCCGAGTGCCCGGCACCTGTGCGCACGGCCTGCCGCGCCCAAGGCGGGCCTTCCGGTCGCGCCCAAGGGTCTGCGCGCGGTGCCGCGACGCGCCGCCGCGAGGTCATGATCGCTCCCCGCCGCCGCTACACCCTCTCGCTGCCGGACGGGCGGACCCTGGAGCTCGGTGCCCGCACCCTGGTGATGGGCATCATCAACGTGACCCCCGACTCGTTCGCCGACGGCGGCGCCTGCCTCGAACCGGCACGCGCCGTCGATGCGGCGGCGGCGCTCGAGGCAGCGGGCGCCGACCTGCTCGACGTCGGTGGCGAGTCCACCCGTCCGGGCGCCGAGGCGTTGGGCGCCGAGGTCGAGTGCGCGCGCGTCGTACCCGTCCTGAACGCCCTCGCCGGGCGGGTCCGCGTTCCGGTCTCGATAGACACCTACAAGGCCGAGGTGGCGCGCCGGGCGATCCACGCGGGGGCGTCGATCGTCAACGACGTCTCCGCCCTGCGGTATGATCCCGCCATCGCACGCGTGGCGGCCGATTGCGGCGCGCCGCTCGTGTTGATGCACAGTCGCGGGCGCTCGCGCGCGATGTACCGCGAGGCGCAGTACGCGGACGTCGCCGCCGAGGTGGCCTGCGAGCTCGCCTCCGCCGTGCGGGCCGCGACCGCGGCTGGCGTGGCCCGCACGCAGATCGTCGTCGATCCCGGACTGGGCTTCGCCAAGCGGGCGGAGCAGACCCTGGCGTTGCTGGGCCGCCTGCAGGCGGTCAGCGCCCTCGACCGTCCGGTGCTCGTGGGGCCGTCACGGAAGTCGTTCCTCACCGCCGCCCTCGGCGAACGGCCGCCGTCGAAGCGGGAGTGGGGAACGGCGTCTGCCGTCGCGGCCGCCGTCATCCTCGGAGCGCACATCGTGCGCGTGCACGCGGTCGCGCCGCACGTCGACGTGGTGCGAGTCGCCGATGCCATCCGCGCGCACGCCATGCCGCAGTGAACCGATGCTCGATTCCCTGGGCGGACTCCTTCGCGGCATGCAGGTCGGCTGGCGCGACGTGGTCGACGTGGCTGTCGTCGCGTTCCTGATCTACCAGGTCCTGCGGTTGATTCGACACACGCGCGCCGTGCAGATCGCGCTGGGCGGAGCGGTCCTTATTGCGGTGTACTTCGGGTCGCAGGCCGCGACGCTCCGGACGGCCAACTGGATCGTCCGCGACATGCTCGGCTACATCGTCTTCGTCGCGATCGTCCTCTTCCAGTCCGACATCCGCCGGGCGCTGTCGAACCTGGGCCGCGCGCGCTTCGTCCGCTACCTGTCGCGACCGGCGACGGCGGAGGAGACGATCGACGAGGTGGTGACCGCGGCCGGGGCGCTGGCCAGGCGGCGCATCGGGGCCATCATCGTCATCGAGCGCGACATCGGCCTCCGCAACTACATCGAGAGCGGCATCCCGCTCGATTCGGCCGTCACCTACGACCTGCTCGTCAGCCTGTTTCAGCCCGACGCGCCGCTCCATGACGGCGCCGTGATCCTGCAGGAGAACCGCATCGCGGCCGCCGCGTGCTTCCTGCCGCTGACGGTGAACCCGCGCCTGACGACGGAGCTCGGCACCCGCCACCGCGCCGCGATCGGCCTGACGGAGGAGTGCGATGCGGTCGCCCTGGTGGTTTCCGAGGAGACCGGCACGGTATCGCTGGCCCTCGATGGCCAACTCGAGCGCAACCTCGACGCCGACCGCCTGTGGGCCCGGCTGCTGGTGCTGATGCCCCGCGCCGAGCGCCGGCAGCCCTACCGTCGCGAGCGTCCGGAGTACGAGATGTGATGGTCCGGGTCCTGTTTCGCGATCTGCCTCTCAAGCTGCTGGCCCTCGTCCTGGCTGTTGCTCTCTGGCTGAGCGTCGCCTGGGAGCCGGTCGTGGAGCGCCACCTCGACGTTCCCCTCGGCATCCAGAACCTGCCGGCGGGACTCGAGCTGGTCGAGGTGCCGGATGCGGTCGCGGTGCGCGTCCGCGGCGCTTCGAGCATCGTGAGCGGCCTGGCTGCGGGCGACGTCATGGCGATCCTGGACCTGACAGACGAGCATCCTGGTCCCCGCCGCCTCTTCGACATGCTCTCCGCCGGGAGGTTGCAGGTCCCCTTCGGGGTGGAGGTGACGCGGGTGGTGCCACCGACCGTCGCGGTCGCGCTCGAGCGCACCGGGTCTCCGCGGGCCGTGCCAATCGTGCCGGCAATCGAGGGCGACCCCGCCGACGGGTTCCGGGTCGCGAGCATATCGACGGACCCGCCCGAGGTCGAGGTGGTGGGGCCCGAGCGCCGGCTCGCGCAGGCCGTGGAGGCGTTGACCGAGCCGGTCTCGATCGCGGGTGCGTCGGAGCGCGTGCGCGCGACCGTCGCTCTGGCTGTCGAGGATCCCCTGCTGCGATTGGTGGGAGCCCGCTCTGCCGAGGTGACGGTGGACATCCGGCCGCGGCCCATCGCGCACCCGCCCGGCGAGCGCCGCTAGCGTGCCCTGGCGGGCGCGTTGGGAGTCTGCGCGGGCACGAACCGCGCCATGGCACGTTTCTGCGGCGCAGACTCCAAGACGTTTCCGACCATGTCGATGAGCCTGTTCGGAACGGACGGCGTGCGAGGCGCCCCGGGCCGCTTCCCGCTCGACGCGGCGACCATCGCCCGCCTCGGCGCCGCAGTGGCCGAGGAGGCCGGGCCGGCGCCCCGCATCGTCATCGGCCGCGATACGCGCGAGTCCGGAGAGTGGATCGAACGGCTTCTCGCGGGCGGCATCGGGTCTGCCGGCGGGGCAGCCGTCGGTGTCGGCGTCCTGCCGACGCCCGGCGTGGCGTTCCTGGCCGCGCGCGGGTTCGACGCCGGAATCGTGATCTCGGCGTCGCACAACCCCGTGCCCGACAACGGCATCAAGGTCCTGACCCGGGCCGGCGAGAAGGCCTCGCGCCGTCGGGAGTCGCGGATCGAGGCGCGCGTGGCGGCCGCCCGAGCGCGGGGACGCGCGCCGGCGGCCCCCGCCCCTCCTGCGGCGGAGGTCGGGCTGGCCGACGAGTACCTGGCCCACCTGACGGCCGTCCTGGCCGGGGCGCCGCCGCTCGACGCGTTCCGCGTCGTCGTCGACTGCGCGCACGGGGCGACCAGCGACGTCGCGCCGCGCGTGCTGCGCCGGCTGGGCATCCCCGTGATCGGCACGCACGCGGCGCCGGACGGCCGGAACATCAACGTCGGCTGCGGCTCGACGCAGCCGGCGACCCTGCAGCGCGCCGTTGTCGAGCACGGGTGCCGGCTGGGCCTCGCGTTCGACGGCGACGGGGACCGGGTGATCCTGGTGGATCACCGGGGGGAGATCGTCGACGGCGACGGGGCTTTGTTCGTCTGCGCCCGCCACCTGCACGCGGCCGGCCGGCTGCCGGGCAACGCCGTCGTCGCGACCGTCATGAGCAACATCGGCCTCGAGCTGTCGCTGCGCAGGGCGGGCATCGCGATGCATCGCTGCCCGGTGGGCGATCGCAACGTGCGGGAAGAGATGCAGCGCCGCGGCGTCCTCCTGGGGGGCGAACAGTCGGGCCATGTCATCTTCGCGGACCGCCTGCCGACGGGCGACGGGCTCGCCACCGGGCTCGAGGTGCTGCGGGTCGTCGCGGAGACCGGCCGGGAGCTGGCCGACCTCACCGCCGGGCTCGAGACCTTCCCGCAGCGGCTCGTCAACGTGCGCGTCGACGCACAGCCCGACCTCGACGACATCCCGGGCGTTCAGAGGGCGATCCGCGGCGCCGAGCGGCGCCTGGGCGAGCGGGGCCGAGTACTCGTCCGCTACTCGGGCACCGAGCCCCTCCTGCGCATCATGGTGGAGGGCCCGGACCCCGGGACCGTGCACGAGATCGCGGCGACGATCGCGGACCGCGCCCGACGGGATCTGACCCGCGAGCCGTCCGGCGAGTCCGCCCCTGCCGCGGAAGCAGCGAGGTGATCGGGGACCGGGTATATCATCGACCCTGGTCGCTCGAGCGCTCCGCACATGCTCCGCCTGCTGATTGCGGCTCTCGTGATTCGGCTCGTCTGGTGGTTCATCGCCAGGCAGATGCGCGGCTCGGCGCCGGCGCCGCCGCGGGCGCGCGGGCGCTCCGTCGCGCTGGTGCGGGATCCGGTCTGCGGGACCTATGTCGAGCCGGCGCGGGCCGTCGAGGCGCGCGTCGGCTCCACCGTCCACTATTTCTGCTCGGAGAGCTGCCGGTCGCAGTTCCGCCAGGGCGCATAGCCGGTCCGCGAGCGGCACGCCGGCCGGGATCCGATGAACAGCGAAGAGCACGCGCGCGCTGCAATCGTCGAGATAGGCCGCCGCCTGCACGCGCGGGAGTTCGTCGCCTCGAACGACGGCAACGTCAGCGTCCGGCTCGATGCGGATCGGCTCCTGACGACGCCGACCGGCGTCTCCAAGGGGTTCATGACCCCCGACATGCTGGTCGTCACCGACTTCGAGGGTCGGAAGCTCGCCGGCGGGCGGAATCCGTCCTCCGAGCTGCTGATGCACCTGGCCGTCTACCGGCACCGCCCCGAGGTGAACGCCGTCGTGCACGCGCACCCGCCGGTGGCGACCGGCTTCGCCGTTGCCGGCATCGAGCTGAATCGGGCCGTCCTGGCAGAGGTGGTCACGACGCTCGGCAGCATCCCGATCGCCGACTACGGCACGCCGTCCACGCACGAGCTGGCCGACGCGGTGGAGCGGCACATCGCGACGCACGACGGCCTGCTGCTCGCGAACCACGGCGCGCTGACCGTCTCCCGCGACCTGATGAGCGCGTACTACAAGATGGAGACGGTCGAGCACTTCGCGCGCATCAGCCTCGTGGCCCGCCTGCTCGGCGGGGAGCGTCTCCTGTCGCGCGAGGAGGTCGCTCGGCTGCAGTCGTTGCGGGGGACGTACGGCATCGCGGCGCCCGCCCCGTTCTGCGGGGTCGAGGCGGACGGAGAATCGGCCGCGGATGCCCCGTCGTCCGCCGGCGCCGGGTCGTCCTCCGGAGGGGCGTTCGCGAATCGCGCGGCGCGCGGGAACGAGGCGGCGTGCCAGGAGATCGAGGCGCCGTCGGCGCCCGGCGCCCGCCTCGTCCGCCCCGCGCCGTCCGGTCCGCGGCCGGCGTCCGGCACGCTGCCGCCGCCCGGCGGGGCCGCGGGGGAGCCGCCCCCGCCGGTGGGCGACGACCGGGAGATTCGTTTAACATACCGCGAACTTGCCGCCCTCGTGGAAGACGCCGTGCAGCACCTGCGGCCGGGCGCGGAGGGACAATCAGATGGGTGAGGCGTTGGGCATGGTGGAGACCAAGGGCCTAGTCGCGATGATCGAGGCGGCGGACGCCATGGTCAAGGCCGCGAACGTCACGCTGGTCGGCTGGGAGAAGATCGGCGCCGGGTACGTGACCGCCATCGTCCGCGGCGACGTGGCGGCCGTCAAGGCTGCGACCGACGCCGGAGCCTCCGCGGCTCGGCGCGTCGGTGAGCTGGTTTCGGTCCACGTCATCCCGCGCCCGCACGCCAATCTCGAGGACGCCCTGCCGATCGGGAAGGCCGGCAGCTAGCGCGCCCACGGGCGCATTGGGAGTCTGCGCGGGCACGAACCGCTGCATGGCACGTTTCTGCGGCGCAGACTCCTAGCGCGCCGTGCCGGGCGCGTTGGGAGTCCGCGGGCACGGAGTTCTCCATGGCACATCCTGCGGCGCGGGCTCCTGGCGCGCGGGCGGGAGCCGGCACGTGATCCTCGCCCGGATCGTGGGCACCGTCGTCGCCACGCGCAAGGACGAGCGGCTGGTGAGCCACAAGCTGCTCGTCGCGCAGCCGGTGGATCCGGACGGAGCGGACCAGGGCCGGTTGCTCGTCGCCATCGACACCGTCGATGCGGGCAGCGGCGATACCGTGCTGGTCGTCACCGGCAGCTCGGCGCGCATGGCCGCCGACCTGCAAGAGACGCCGGTCGACGCGGCGGTCGTCGGCGTCGTCGACTCGATCGACGTCGCCTCACGCTGAAGAGCCGATGCAGCTCGCGCGCGTGGTCGGAAGCGTAGTCGCTACCCGGAAGCACGAGGCGCTTGCGGGCCCGGCGCTGCTGCTGGTGCAGCCGATCGACGGGACCGGAGCCGGCCGGGGGCCGGCGGCGCTGGCCGTCGACGCCGCGCAGGCGGGGGTCGGCGACCGCGTGCTGCTGGTCATGGAGGCCCGCGCCGCCGCCACTGCGCTACGCCGACGTACCGCGCCGGTCGAGGCGGCCATCGTCGGCGTCGTCGACCACGTCGTTATCGCCTCGCCCCGCTCGGGCCCCGAAACATGAGCAGCGCCGACATTCGGGCAGCCGTCGACGCGGCGATTCGACGCCATCTCGATTCGCGTGCGCCGTCGCCTTCGCCCGCACCGGCTCTCTCGGCCTGCGCTGCCGCCCCGCCGCAACATCCGAGCCATGCCCGCCTCACCGTGCCCGACGGAGCCGCCTCGGGCGGGCCCTGCGTGATGGAACCGGCGGTGGCCTGCATCCACTGCGGCCACTGCCAGACGCAGGGCTACTGACGCCCCGCCTGCATGTCCCGCGCGGCCGCCGAGGCCGCTCCGGCGCCGGACCGTGCGGCGAGCCGCTCCGCGGCGAGAGGCCGTCCGGCGATCTCAACGGCCCAGCGGCAGCGTCGGTTCGGTCGTCTCCGTGGTCACGATCGGCGCGAGCTCCGGGTAGCGGGACACCATCTCCGCGCGGTAAGTTCCGGCGGGCGGTTGGCCGAGCTGGTGCGCCAGCAGGGCGGCGTTCGATACCGACTTCGCCCCGAAGTGGTTGTTCGTATAGAGGTAGAGCCGCTGCACGATGTGGCTCGCGGCCTCGGCCGTGCGCGCGAACGGTCGCAGCTCCGCGGCGGAGTAGTGGTAGTTGTAGCGGTCCTCGGTGCGTTCGTGCCGCCACCACTGCTTCGCGTTTCGCCCGTGGAGGCGCATGTAGTAGAAGGTCTCGAGGTTGGGGAGGAAGTTCTGGGCGATGGAGAACCGGAACTTCGGCTCGTCGATCTGGACCCAGGCGGCGCCCAGGCCGTTCAGCAGCCGCAGCGTCGAGGCGACGTCGTCGCTCCAGCTCCGATGGCGCAGCTCCACCGCCACCGCGCAGTCCGACAGGGCGCCGATCAGCCAGGCGAGATGGTCCTGCGCCGCGGAGTCGTTCTTGAAGCTCGCCGGGAACTGCGCGAGCAGCGCCCCCAGCCGGCCCGCGCGATGCAGCGGGTCGATCGCCTCGCGGAACTGCTCCACATCGCTCCGGTCGACGGACGTGTCCGCGCTTCCGGTAGCGGCAGCGTACAGGCGTGGATGCGTGAACTTCTGGTAGAGCTTGAGGGAGAACTCGAACCCGGGCGGCGTCCGGCGCGTCCACGATTCCGCGACCGAGGGCTTGGGCACGCCGTAGAACGTCGAGTTGACCTCAACGGTGTCGAAGCGCTCGCTGTACCAGGCCAGCTCGTCGAAGCCGGAGGGCCGATGCCGGCGACCGGCGGGCGGGTAGAAGATCCCGTTCCAGGTCCCGGCGCCCGACGGGTAGTGCCAGCCGCTCGTTCCGATGCGGATTCGCCCGACGTCCATGGGGCATTCTGGCACGGCGCGGAATCGAGGCGGGCGGGGGCGCCCCGGGGCACGGTGTGCCGGCGGGCGGCGGCCAGGAGCTTGCGCCGCAGAACGCAACGGCGTGAGCGCTGCGGTGCAAGCTCCCGGGGCGGTGGGGGCTGGGGCCGAACACGGAGCCTGCGACGGGTTTGGCGGCGGCTAGAATAGGCGGCGGCGCAGGATGCTGACCGTCAACGAGATCTTCTACTCCATCCAGGGCGAGTCGAGCTTCGCGGGGCGCCCCTGCGTCTTCGTCCGGCTGACGGCGTGCGATCTGCGGTGCCGGTGGTGCGACACGCCATACGCGTTTCACGAGGGTGACGCGGCGTCGCTCGACGACGTCTGCGCCGCCGTGGAGTCCTACCGTTGCCCCCTGGTCGAGATCACCGGGGGCGAGCCGCTCCTGCAGCGCGACGTCTATCCGCTCATGCGCCGGCTTCTCGACGCCGGCAAGACCGTGCTGCTGGAGACGGGCGGACACGTCGACATCTCGGAGGTACCGGGCGCGGTCGTGAAGGTGGTCGACGTCAAGTGTCCGGGGAGCGGAGAGGCGTCGCGCAACGACTGGGCCAACCTCGACCGTCTGGCGCGGCACGACGAGGTGAAGTTCGTCATCCGCGACCGCATCGACTACGAGTTCGCGCGGGACGCCGTCGCCCGGCACCGCATCGCCGGCCGCTGCGCGGTCGTGCTGTTCTCTCCCGTCCACGGCGTGCTCGATCCGGCGGAGCTGGCCGGGTGGATGCTGCAGGACCGGGTGCCGGCGCGCTTCCAGGTACAGCTCCACAAGTACGTCTGGGGCGCCGAGGCGCGCGGGGTCTAGGCACCAGGCTCCAAGCGAAGACGCGATGCCCAAGGCCACCCCCACCCCCGCGGTCGTACTGTTGAGCGGGGGGCTCGACTCGTTCACGGCCGCGGCCGTGACGCAGGCCGAGGGCGCCGCGCTCCATGCCCTCACCGTGTGCTACGGTCAGGTCCACGGGTACGAGCTCGACGCGGCGCGTCGCGTGGCGGGGGCGCTCGACGTCGTCGAGCACCTCGAGCTCCGCGCCGACCTCGCCGTGATGGGCGGATCGGCGCTCACCGGCGACGGCGCGGTGCCGAAGGACCGCCCGCTCGACGAGGCGGGCATCCCATCCACCTACGTGCCGGCGCGCAACACCGTGCTCCTGTCGCTCGCGCTGGCCTGGGCCGAGGCGATCGGAGCGCGCGACCTCGTCATCGGCGTCAACGCGCTCGACTACTCGGGCTATCCGGACTGCCGGCCGGAGTACATCGAGGCGTTCGAGCGCCTCTCGGCCCTGGCGACCCGGGCCGGCGTCGAGGGCGCCCGGTTCCGGGTGCGCGCTCCGCTGATCTCGATGACGAAGGCCGACATCATCCGGCGGGGGAGCGCTCTGGGGCTCGACTACGGGCTGACGCACAGCTGCTACGACCCGCGGCCGGGGGGGCGCCCGTGCTCGCGTTGCGACAGTTGCCGTCTCCGCGCCCGCGGCTTCGCGGAGGCAGGGGTCAGCGATCCGCTGACCGCCGTGTGACCGCGCGGGTCGGGACGTATACTGCGGGGGCGATATGCCTGACGGGGAAGCACGGCGCTCCGCGGTGCGCCTGACGCTGCTGACGCGCGCCGGGTGCCACCTCTGCGACGACATGAAGACCGTCGTCGCCGCGGCCGGGCGGACGCGCCCCCTCCGGCTCGAGGAGGTCGACATCGCCTCGGACAAGGGGCTCGAACGCCGCTTCGCGACCGAGATTCCGGTCCTGATGCGGGGCGAGACGGTGCTGGCGCAGGGCCGCACCACACTGACCGGGCTCCTCGATCGGCTGCGACGGACGGACGCCGCCTGAGCCGGCCTTCCTCGCGACTGCGCAGCGGCCGCCGCAGGCCGGCTGCCCGTCGGGGCCGGGTTCCCCCGGCTACTTGGCGGTGACGACGAACTGCGCGCGCCGGTTCTGCGACCAGCAACTCTCCTCGCTGACGGTGCAGAAGGGCGCCTCCTCGCCGCGGCTGACGGTCGCGATGCGGCCGGGGTCGATGCCGAGGCTGATCAGGTAGTCGCGCGCGGAGGTCGAGCGCGAGTCGCCCAGGGCCAGATTGTATTCGTTGGTGCCGCGCTCGTCGCAATGTCCTTCTATGCGCACGCGCGTCGAAGGCCACTGACGCAGCCAGTTGGCGTTCTGCGCCAGGACGCCCTGTGCGGCCGGGAGCACCTCCGATTCGTCATAGTTGAAGAAGACCGGCGCCAGCGGCGCGGTCTCGTTCAACTCGTCGAGCGACATCCGCTCGAAGATCTCCTCCGGGGTGAGCGGAGCCGGAGGCGGCGGAGGCGGCGGAGGCGGGGGAGGCGGCGGAGGTGGTGGAGGCGGCGGCGCCGGCTCCTCGATGACCGGCGGAGGCTCGGGCGGCGGGTTGTCCGCGCAGGCCGCCGCGCCGATCGCGATTACCACACACAGACCAAGGAACCTCACGCATCGCCACGCAGATTTCATGGTTCGCTCCCGCCTCCGGTCGGATGTGATAAACGAACGGACTGTAGCGACAATGGTCGAATGCTGTCAATTCCGGCCGGGAAGCGCCAGCGCGCCCTCACGGGCGCGTCGGGAGTCAGCGCGGGCACAACCGCTCCATGGCACGTTCCCACGGCGCAGATTCCCAGCGCGACCCCGCGTTGCCGGTCATGCCTCCCAGTCGGTGTCGTCCTCCCCGTCGTCCTCCGCGCCGCCGTCGATGTCACCCTCGTCCCGTGCCTGATCGTCGTAGTCCTCCTCCTCGCCGGCGAGCGTCAACTCTACCGGCAGGACCTTGGCCACCTCGACGTTGGCCCCGCACTCCGGGCAGCTCATCTCGTCGCCCGGCTCGACGTCGAACTCGTCGACGTCGATCTCGACCTCACAGGCGGGACAGACGGCCATCTGCGAAGGGGGCGGATTATAGGCCGGACGCAGACTGGGCCGCAACGCGCCGGCCGCTCCCGCCGATAAGGCCCCATGATGCCCCCTGCAGGGATGACCGGCAAGACCGTCGTCGTGGCCGACGCGGCGCCGGAGACTCGCGAGCGCTTCGCCGACGCGCTGCAGCAGGCGGGTCACCGCGCCGTCGCCATCGAGCGGGCGGCGGACCTGCTGCGCCGGATCGGCGACGGCGAGCCGGACCTCGTGATCCTCGGCCTGCACCTGTCCGAGTCGTCCGGGGTCGACCTCGTGCGTTCGATCCGCGAGCTGGACGGGGGAGGCGCCGTTCCCATCCTCGTCCTCAGCGGTTCCATCGCCTCGGCGAAGGAGGTGCGCGACCTGACGGACCTCGGCGTCGCCGGCTACGTGAACGAGCACAGCGCCTCTACGCAGATCATGCCTTCGCTGGCGCCGCATCTCTTCCCCGACCGCTTCAACCGGCGGCTCAGCGCGCGCGTCGCACTCGGCATCCCGGTCGCCTACCGTTGCGGGGACGCGATTGCGTCCGCAACGGCGCTGAACCTCAGCAAGGGCGGTCTCGGCCTTCGCACCATGAGCCCGCTCGAGGTCGGAGCGGTGGTGCGAGTGCAGTTCCGGCTGCCGCGGACGGAGCGTGACGTCGAGGCGACGGCGCGCGTAGCCTGGAGCGACCTGCGCGCCGGCATGGGCCTCGAGTTCCAGGAGGTCGCGTCCGGCGACCTGGCCGCCATCGAGGAGTTCGTCGACCGCCGCACGGCCCGGAAGGGCGGGCGGCGGCCTGCCGATCCCGGTTGACACCGCTCGGCGCCGCGCGTAGGATGCCGCTGGCGTTCTGCCGGGCGTCCGCGGCCCCGGCAGAGCGGGACGTATCGTAAGCCTTCCCTCGCGCGAACCCAAACGGGCGGTGCTGGAGCGTTGCGGTGATTGAGGTACAGCACGTCACCAAGCGGTACGGGCCGACCGTCGCCGTCGACGATGTCTCGTTCCGTGTCGAGCGGGGCCAGATACTCGGCTTTCTGGGTCCCAACGGCGCCGGCAAGACGACAACCATGCGGGTGCTGACCGGTTACATGCCCCCGACCGACGGCCGGGCGATCGTCGCCGGCTTCGACGTCTTCGAGGAGCCCGTCAAGGCCAAGCGGCAGACGGGCTACCTGCCCGAATCGCCGCCGCTCTACCCCGACATGACGGTGCGCGAATACCTGACGTTCGTCGCGCGCATCAACGGCATCGCCGCGGTCGACCGCGGCGCGCGCGTCGACACCGCCATGGGCCGGACCAGCGTCGCCGACGTCGCCGACCGCCACTGCGGCAAGCTGTCGAAGGGCTACCGCCAGCGCGTCGGCCTCGCCCAGGCGATCCTGCACAATCCCGGCGTGCTGATTCTGGACGAGCCGACGGCGGGACTCGACCCCAAGCAGATCATCGAGACGCGGGAGCTCATCAAGGAGCTCGCCGGCGACCACACGATCATCCTGAGCACCCACATCCTGCCGGAGGTGGCGCAGACGTGCGAGCGGGTGGTCATCATCAACAAGGGGCGCGTCGTGGCGGAGGATACGCCCGACAACCTGACCGGACGGCTCCACGGGTCGGCGACGATCCACCTGCAGGTCGACACCGGCGGCGCGGATCCGACGGCGGCCCTCCTGCAGGTGCCGGGGGTGACCGGCGTATCGCTCGGCGAGGCCGGCAGCGACGGCCACGGCCTCGACGTGCACAGCGCCGAGGGGGCCGACATCCGGCGCGGGGTCGCCGGGGCGGTCGTCTCCCGGGGCTGGGGCCTGCTGGAGATGCGCCGCGCGCGCCTCAGTCTCGAAGAGATCTTCCTGCAGCTCACGACGACCGAGGAAGAAGGCGGGGAGGAGGCCGAAGCCGGCGAGGCGCCTCCCGAGATCGGGACCGGGGACCCCGCCGCGACGGCCGCCGGGGGCCCGGACGGGCCACCGGCGTCGTGAGCCGTCCGCGACCGCCATGCCGGCAGGTCCGACCGCGACGCCCCGTGTCACGTCCTAAGCGGTAACGGAGCGGCCAGATGCGCAACATCGTCACAATCGCCGACAAGGAGCTGCGGTCGTACTTCGCTTCGCCCATCGCCTACGTGGTGGTGGGGTTCTTCGCCATCCTGTTCGGCTACTTCTTCGTCGCCAGCCTGAGCGTGATGGTGCAGTTCAGCATGCAGGCGGGGATGTTCGGGATGGGCGGGCCGCAGAGCATCAACATCAACGAGTTCATGCTCCGGCCGCTGCTCTCGAACACCGCGATCGTCCTGCTGTTCTTTCTGCCGTTCCTGACGGCGCGCGCCTATGCCGAAGAGAAGAAGTCGGGGACCATCGAGCTGCTGCTCACGTCGCCGCTGAGCGACCTGGAGATCATCCTCGGCAAGTTCCTCGGCGCCCTGACGCTGTTCGCCCTGATGCTCGCGGTGACCGCCGTGCACATGGGCATTCTCTTCTGGTACGGGGAGCCGGAGCTGGGCCCGATGCTCAGCGGCTACCTCGGGCTGCTCTTGATGGGCGCCTCGTTCATCTCGGTCGGGCTGCTCGTCTCGAGTGCCACCCGCAACCAGATCGTCGCCGGGGTCGTCACCTTCGCACTGCTGCTGCTCTTCTGGGTCCTGACCTGGATGGCCGACTCGGTCGGCCCCACGGGCCAGGCGGTGCTGTCCTACCTGTCGATCCTCGAGCACTTCGACGACTTCTCGAAGGGCGTGATCGACACGAAGCACGTGGCCTACTACGTCAGCTTCATCGCCTTCGGGCTGTTCCTGACCGCCAAGGCGGTCGACACCGAGCGGTGGCGCGGATAGGTGTGCCGATGGTCGCGAACCTTCTGCAGTGGTCCGGATGGGCGGGGGTGGGGCTGGTTGCCGCCGCGGTGGTGACGCGTTTCGTCGCCCCCGAGCAGCAGGAGCTGTCGTGGTGGCTGTCCGTGGCGGGCATCGTGCTCCTGGCCGCCCACGCGGCGGGCCAGTGGCGCCAGATCGCCGACTTCGCCCGGCGGCGTCAGACGCGGTACGGCGCCGTGGCCACCTCGGGCATCGTGCTCGCGCTCGGCATCGTCGTCGCCGTCAACTACATCCTCTCCCGTCAGAACGTGCGCTGGGACCTGACCGCGGGCGGCCAGTACTCGCTGTCGGACCAGACGCGGAGCGTGCTCGAGTCGCTCGAGGCGCCCATCAGCGTGCTGGTCTTCGACCGCGATCAGGAGTTCCCGCGGTATCGCGACCGGCTGGGCGAGTACGAGTACGTCTCTCCGCAGGTCACGGTGGAGTACGTCGACATCGACCGCAATCCCGTCCGCGCCCGGCAGTACGACGTGCAGTCCTACGGCACGATCGTCTTCGAGCACGAGGGCCGTATCGAGCGCGTGGTCTCCAGCTCCGAGCAGGAGCTGACGAACGCGCTCATCAAGGCCGTCGAGGGCGAGGAACGGACGGTCTATTTCGTCCAGGGCCACGGCGAGCGTGACCCGGCCAGCAGCGACCGCGAGGGGTACAGCTCGCTGGTCGAGGCGCTCGAGCGCGACAACCTCGCCGTGGAGACCGTCGTTCTGGCGCAGACCGGCGCCGTGCCGGACGACGCCACGGTGCTCGTCGTCGCCGGCCCGGAGACCGACCTCCTTCCCGCCGAGGCGGACCTGCTGCGGGGATGGCTGAACGAGGGCGGGAAGCTGCTGCTCCTGCTCGACCCGCCGGAGACGTCCGACGAGCCCGGCGCGCCCAACCTGGTCGCTCTCGCCGCCGACTGGGGGATGGAGATCGGTACGGACGTCGTTGTCGACGCCAGCGGCGTCGGGCAGTTGCTGGGCACCGACGCCTCGGTACCGGTGGCGGCCTCCTACCCGCCCCACGCCATCACGGATCGGTTCAACCTGCTGACCGCGTTTCCCCTCGCACGCTCCGTCCGGCCGGTCGCGGGGGGCGTCGAGGGCCGGATTGCCGAGGCCTTCGTGGAGACGAGCCCGCGCAGTTGGGCGGAGCAGGACCTGAGCGAGCTGGCGGGGGGCGAAGTCGCGCTCGACGAGGCGGACGGCGACGTTCCCGGTCCCGTTCCGATCGCCGCGGCGGTATCGATGGTCATCGACGATGCGGCCGCCGGCGACGACGGGGCGGAGCCGGGGGACGGCGAGGACGACCGAGCGGCGGAGGCCGACGGGGAGGAGGGTCCCGAGGTCGAACCCGAGACCGGGGCCACGGTGGAGGCGCGGCTGGCCGTGTTCGGCGACTCGGACTTCGCTTCGAACGGCGCCGTCGGCATTCAGGGCAACAGCGACCTCGCCCTGAACGCCCTCAACTGGCTGGCCGAGCAGGACAGCCTCATCGCCATCCGCCCGCGGGAGCCGGAGGACCGGCGCATCACCCTGACGGCGGACCAGCAGGCGCGCATCAACTGGCTCACGCTGCTGATGATTCCGGGCGCCATCCTGGGGGCCGGCGTGTACACCTGGTGGAGCCGGCGGCAGCAGTGACCAGTGACCAGTGACCAATGACCAATGACCGGCGGGCGCTCCGCCCGGCGCTCGGAGGCCTTCGACGATGATGCGGGGAACGCGCTCGACGCTCGTCCTGCTCGTCCTGTTCCTGGCTATCGGCGGCTACGCCTACTTCATCGAGTCCGAGCGCCCCCCGGCTTCGGAGGCCGATGCCAACGAGCCGGTCTTCGATCTGGAGGCCGACGCCGTCGTCGAGCTGGAGGTCGCGGCGGAGAACGGCGACGTGACCCGGCTCGAGCGCACGGCCGGGAGCCGGTCGTGGGAGATGCGGTCGCCGGTGCAGGCGGCCGCCGACGACAACCGGGCCACGGCCATTGCGGGCGCACTGGAATCGCTGGAGATCGAGCGGGTGGTGGACGCGGCCCCCGCGGACCTCGAGCCGTTCGGTCTGGACGACCCGGTGGTCGACGTCGGCTTCCGCATTGACGGCGACACGGAGTTCCGGCGCCTGCGGATTGGCGACACGACACCGACGGGGGGCGACCGGTACGCCCGCAGCGGCGACGATCCCCGTGTCTTCCTGATCGCGAGCTTCCGCGAATCGACCTTCAACCGGACGACGTTCGATCTGCGCGACCGCTCCATTCTCGAGTTCGAGGGCCCCGACGTCGACGGTCTGGCCATCGCGAGCCCGGCGCGCACGCTCCGGTTCCGCAAGGCGGACAACGCCTGGCGGATGGTCGAGCCGTGGGACGTGCGCGCCGATTTCGGCGTGGTGGAGGGGCTGGTCGGGCGGCTCGGGTCCACCGAGATGCGCTCGATCGCGGTCGACACGGACGCAGCGGATGGCGCCGACCTCGCCCCGTTCGACCTCGCCGACCCGCGCGTCACCGCCACGCTCGAGCTGGGCAGCGCCAGCGCAGTGCTCCACGTGGGCTCGGAGGCCGAGGATGCGGCGGTCTTCGCCCGCGACGCCTCCCGGGACCTCGTGTTCACGATCGACGGCGCGCTGGCGACCGACCTCGAGCGGGGCGCCGAGGCGTATCGCCAGAAGGACCTCTTCTCGTTCCGGCCGTTCAACGCCGCCCGGCTGTCGATCACGCGCGACGCCGTCTCGACGGTGCTCGAGAAGGCGGAGGGCGACGAAGGCGAGCAGTGGCGGCGCGTGGAGCCGGAGCCGGCGGACGTCGACCGCAGCGCCGTCGACGACCTGCTGACGAAGCTCTCCGGCCTGCGCGCGGCGTCGTTCGCGGACGCGCGGGACGAGACCGGCCTCGACGCGCCGCTGGCGACCGTGGTCGTCGCGTACGGCGAGCCTGCCGAGGAGGAGCGCATCCTCATCGGCCGGGCGGGCGACGCCACGTACGGCGCGCACGGGGACGAGCCGGGAGCCGGCGTGCTCGACACCTCCGCGGTCGATGAGGCGCTCGAGGCGCTGGACGCGATCGGGCCGGTCGACGCCGCCCCCTGAGCCGACCGGACGCGCACTCCCAAGGCGCACCGCACCGGTGCAGTACGACTCGGGTGCTGCCCCCACGTTCGGGGCGGGTTTGACGCAGGCGTGCGGCGCCGGTACGATCGGGCCACTCTCTAAGGGCGGCCCGGAAGGGCGGCCCGGCGAGGCCGCGAAGAGGGGTGCCGCATGAGCCCGCCTGCGGTCGAGCGTGCGTCCTCGTCGTCTGACGCGGTCCCGCCCCGCATCCCGCGCCCTCAGCCCGGCCCCCTGTGTCCGGAGCCCCGATGCCGGTCGTGATGGACGCGGACCGGATTGCGCGGACGCTGGTCCGCATCGCGCACGAGGTGGTAGAGAGGAACCGCGGCGCGGCGGACATCGCGCTCGTCGGGATCCGCACGCGCGGCGTGCCCATCGCGAAGCGGATCGCGCGCCACCTGGCCGGGATCGACGGCCGCGACGTCCCCACCGGCAGCCTCGACATCACCCTGTACCGGGACGATCTGATGCGCCACCCGGTCGGCCCGCAGCCCGTCCTGCGGCGGACCGAGATCCCGTTCTCGATCGACGACCGCCGCATCCTCCTGGTCGACGACGTGCTCTACTCGGGGCGCACGATTCGGGCTGCGCTCGACGCGCTGATCGACTTCGGGCGCCCCCGCACCATCCAGCTCGTCGTGCTGGTCGACCGCGGGCACCGCGAGCTGCCCATCAAGGCCGACTACGTGGGCCGGAACCTCCCCACGTCGTTGCGTGAGAGCGTCCGGGTCCGCCTCGCGGAGGTCGACGGCGTCGACGAGGTGCTGGTGGTCGACGAGGCCGCAGCCACCGGCCCGGCAATCTCGGGCGAAGCCGACGGGGAGCGTCCATGAGCCCGCCGTCCCCGCCAGGCGGCACCGTGCTCGAAGCGCCCCCGCTCTCGCGCCTCCGCTCGAAGCACCTCCTGAGCGCCGCCGACCTCAACGCCGAGGAGATCGTGCTGATCCTCGACACGGCCGAGGCGATGCAGGAGATCGGGACGCGCCGCATCAAGAAGGTGCCGGCGCTGCGCGGCAAGACCGTCGTCAACCTGTTCCTGGAACCGAGCACGCGTACCCGTACGTCGTTCGAGATTGCCGAGAAGCGGCTCAGCGCCGACACGCTGAACATCGCCGGCAGCGCGTCGAGCCTCGTCAAGGGCGAGACGCTGGCGGACATGGCGCGCACGCTCGAGGCGATGGCGCCGGACCTCCTCGTGGTACGGCACGCCTACTCGGGCGCTTGCCATCTGCTGGCGAGCATCTGCAACGCCCGCGTCATCAACGCCGGCGACGGCATGCACGAGCACCCGACGCAGGCGCTCCTCGACGCCTTCACGATTCGGGCTCACAAGCCGTCGATCGCCGGGCTCAAGGTGGCGATCGTGGGCGACCTGCTGCACAGCCGCGTGCTGCGCTCGAACATCCTGCTGCTCCGGGCGCTGGGCGCCGACGTGTGGCTCTGCGGCCCGTCGACGCTCATGCTGCCCGGCAGCGAACGGTTCGGCGTCCACGCCACGACGGCCCTCGACGAGGCGCTGGCCGGCGCCGACGTCGTGATGCTGCTGCGGGTGCAGTTCGAGCGGATGCACGGCCGCTATTTCCCGTCGGTGCGGGAGTACTTCGAGATGTTCGGCATCACGGCGGAGCGGCTTCGCCGCGCCGGGCCGGACGCGATCGTCATGCACCCGGGACCGATGAACCGCGGCGTCGAGATCGCCTCGGACGTGGCCGACGGCCCCGGCTCGGTGATTCTCGAGCAGGTCGCGAACGGCGTCGCCATCCGCATGGCGGTCCTCTATCTGCTGGCCGGCGTCGAGGTGGACGAGGTGGAACCGTGACCCCCAACCCCTGTGTGCTGAAGGCCGCCCGTCTCGTCGATCCGGCCCAGGGCTTCGACGGGGAGTACGACCTGCGCGTCGCGGACGGCCGCATCGCGGCCGTCGGCCGGGACCTGGCGCTCGAGGGGGCGGCGCCGATCGCCCTGCCGCGGGGTTTCGTGGTCTGTCCGGGGTTCATCGACATGCATGTGCACCTGCGCGAGCCGGGACAGGAGCACAAGGAGACGATCGCGAGCGGCGTCGCGGCCGCGGTGGCGGGAGGCTTCACCGCGGTGGCCTGCATGCCGAACACCGAGCCGGTCAACGACCACGCCGGGGTGACGGAGGAGATCGTCCGCAAGGCGTCTGCCGCGGACCTCGCCCGTGTCTACCCTATCGGGGCGGCCACCGTCGGCTCCGCGGGGGAGCGTCTCGCGGAGATCCGGGAGTTGCGCGCGGCCGGTTGCGTGGCGGTGTCCGACGACGGCCATCCGATCGCCGATGCGCTCATGATGCGCCGCGCGCTCGAGTACGTGTCGATGTTCGACATGCCGGTCATCAACCACTGCGAGGACCCGTCGCTCAAGGGCGACGGCGTCGTGCACGAGGGCTACCGCGCCGCCGCTCTCGGGTTGCGGGGGATACCGGGCGCCGCGGAGGCGGTGATGGTGGAGCGCGACGTCACCCTGAGCGAGCTCGCCGGCGGCGCGGTGCACGTCGCCCACATGAGCGCGCGCGGCTCTCTGCGCGCCGTCCGGTCCGGCAAGGAGCGCGCCATCGCCGTGACCTGCGAGGTGACGCCGCACCACTTCATCCTGACCGATGACGAGCTCGAGTACGACACGAACTTCAAGATGAACCCGCCCCTGCGCGCCGCCGAGGACCGGACCGCGATGCTCGACGGTCTCGCCGACGGCAGCATCGACGCCATCGCCACGGACCACGCGCCCCACCACGCGGACGAGAAGGCGCTGGAGTTCGACCGGGCGCCGTTCGGGGTGGTCGGTCTCGAGACGGCCGTGCCGCTGGCGCTCGACCGCCTCGTGCACCGGGGCGTGGTGGGCCTGCCCCGGCTGGTGGAGCTCCTCGCCCGGAACCCGGCCCGCATCCTGCGGGTCGAGGGGGGCACGCTGGCGGCCGGTGCGGCTGCCGATCTCACGATCCTCGCGCCGGACGCCGCCACCGAGGTCGCCGCGTCGCGCTTCCGCTCCAAGGGGAGGAACACCCCCTTCGACGGATGGCGGCTGCGCGGCGCGGTGGCCGCGACCCTCGTGGCCGGACGCGCGGTCTACGTGAACGACGCGGTGGCGGGCGCCGACGTGCTCCAGGCGGCGCCCTGACCCCACCGCGCCCGCCCGGGCCGGCGCCTGCGTCGACGGGGAAGCGCTCGGAGCGGCCTGACGGCGCCGCGCCGCGTTCGCGGGCCGCAGCGACGAACAGACGATGCGCGCAATCGAAGCGCCAGTAGCGCAGAACGCGTGAAGCTTCAGGCGGCAGCGGGAGGCGCGGTGTCTCCTCCGCGGTTGCCGGCCAGGACCTCGTACACCGTGATCGTCTCGGCGACCATCCGCGCCGCACTGAAGCGGGAACGGACCCGCGCCCGGGCCGCCCGGCCCAGCGCCTCCCGCCGGGCTCGGTCGCGGAGCAGCTGCAGGATGGAAGCCGCGAGGGCGTCCGGGTCGCGCGGCGGGACCAGGAGTCCGGTCTCGCCGTCGACGACGCTCTCGGGGATCCCGCCGGCCCGGGTCCCGACGACCGCCCGGCCACAGGCCATCGCGTCGAGCACGGACGTCCCGAGCCCCTCGGTCACCGAGCTCATCACGAACATGTCGAAGCCCTTGAGCAGCGAGAGGGCGTCCGTCCGGAAGCCGGTCAGGACGACGTGCCGTTCGAGGCCCAGCCGGGTGACCTGCGCGGCCAGCGCGTCGTGGAGCTCGCCCGCTCCGACGATCACGAAGCGCGCCTCCGGGACCTCCGCCACCACGCGCGCCGCGGCGTCGAGCAGGTGCCGCTGGCCCTTGTGCGGCACCAGCGCCGCGATGTTGCCGACGACCGGAGCGCCGGCCGGCAGTCCGAGCTCCCGGTGCGCGTCGAGCACCGGGAGCCCGGCGATGCGGTCGACGTCGACTCCCTCGTAGACGACGACCGCTCTTCCGGCCGGCACCCCGTCGTCGATCAGCATGCGGCGAATCGCGTCGGACGCGCAGAGGAAGCGGTCCACCCGCCGGTACTTCCAGCGCGACAGCGGATTGCGGTGGAGGTGGAAGTCGACGCGCCGCGACGCCGCGAGGCAGGGGCGCCCGGCGCCGGCGAGCGCGACGCCCGCCGCGGCCAGGGCCAGCGCGTGCGCATCGTGCGCATGCACGACGTCGGGTCGGAGCCGGCGCAGGAACCGGGACATCCGCCACGCGGCACGGGGGTCCAGCTCGCCGGCGGCGGCCAGCGGGAAGAGGTCCGGCTCGCCGTCCGCGCGCCGGTACAGCTCGCCCCGCGGGTGAGCGACGAGCGCGGCCCGCTGGCCCGCCGCGCGCAGGCCGTCGATGGTCAGCCGGACCTGCTGCTGGCCCCCGCGCCAGGTGCGAGCCGTGTCGACGTGAAGAGAGAACATGGGAGGGAACGCCGGCCCGCGGCGCGCCTACGACCGCTCGCCGCCCTCGTCGGCCGTACGCTGCTGCTCCCAGCGCTTCGCGTACTTGAGGAACACGTAGTACGAGTTGAGGATGGAGACGACCAGCCCGGGCGTTCCGTCGCGCAGGCCACGGCGCGCGACGTAGTTGCGGAGGAACGCGAGCGGAGGGTGCGCCGCGAGCTCGAGCCCCCGTACGCGCCGGCCCTCGGCGAGCATCTGGTCGGCGGCGAGGGTCGAGTAGCGATCGATCGTCCGCAGGTGGTGCGAGACGTCGCGGTACGGGCGGTGCTCGATCTTTCCCTCCAGTCGGCCCACCGCTCCGTCGACGGTGACCGACTCGTGCACGCGCCTGTCGTTCCAGCGTCCCGCCCGCCGATCGTACAGCCGCAGCTGCCGGTCCGGATACCAGTCGGTCGAGCGGATCCAGCGGCCCAGGTAGTGCGTCACGCGCGGGATGCGGTACGCCTGCCGTCCGGGCCCCGCGGTGAGGAGCGCGCGGATCTCCTGCCCCAGGGTAGGGGTGACGCGCTCGTCCGCGTCGAGGGAGAACACCCAGTCGTGCGCTGCGAGCCCCGCCGCGTAGTTCTTCTGCGCGCCGTACCCCGCCCAAGCGTGCGTGACGACCCGGTCGGTGTAGCGGCGGGCGACGGCGATGGTGTCGTCGGTGCTCCCGGAGTCGACGACGACGATCTCGTCGGCCCAGCGGACCGATTCGAGCGCGGCGCCGATGTTGCGAGCCTCGTCCCTGGTGATGACGATGACCGAGACGCGCGCCACCGGCGGCAGTGTATCATCGGCGCGGGCAGACCCGGACCTGATGGGGCGCCTTCCCGGCCGCGACCACGGGGTTCCCGTTCCATCCGCTGGTCTGTGACGCCGTGACCGGCGCGCCTCGCGGAAGTCAACACACCGGTTGACAACGAGATCGCTGAATTGGAAGACGGCCGAAGGTAATCAACATGCCGTCTGACGGCGAAACCGTTGACGGGGCAGGGCGTCAACGGGACTACCCGCCGATGAGGGGGACCTCCTGCACCGCCTCGAAGTCCACGAGCGACTTCAGGTAGTCGAGCGTCGCCAGGAGCTCGTTGTTCCGCGCCACGGCGAGGTCGCGCTGCGCCTGGAAGACGAAGAAGCTCGTCGACAGGGCGACGTCGAACCGGCGCTGCTCCGCCTCCAGCCGCCGCTCGGCGAGCTCGCGCGCCACGCGGGTCGCCTCGACGCGCTGCAGGCTGGTGGTGACGCGGCGGGCGACGTCGCGCACCTCGGCGGCGACGCGGATCTCGATCTCCTGCAGCCGCGCCTCGGTCTGCGAGCGCTCGAGCCGCGACCGGGCGAGGTTGGCGTCGGCCGTGCTGCGGCCGAGCGGATAGCCGACCGTCAGTCCGACCTGCCAGGATGGAAAGTCGTTGCCCAGGAGATCGCCGAGGACCTCCCCGAACGCGTAGTTCTGCTCCCCGATGACCGGCCCCGGGAAGCCGGGCCCGCGGAGGAAGCGCCGTCCGCCGAGACCGGCGACCGAGTAGTCGACGAACAGATTCAGGTCGGGCAGGCGCTGGTTCGCGAAGAAGCGGGCGTTCGTGTCGCTGTTCTCGATCTGCTTGCGGAGCTGGTCGATGTCCGTGCGCCGCTCGATCGCCGCGCGGATCGCCTCGTCGACGTCGATCCGGCGCGGTCCGAGCAGCGGCGTGTCCGTCGGCAGGAGGCGCACGGCCCAGAAGTCGGGCGCCTCCGGATCCAGGATCAGCGTGCGCAGCACGTCCTCCGCGCGCGCGAGCTGCGCCTCGGCCAGGATCACGGCTTCCTGGTTGCGCGCGACCTCCGCTTCGGCCTCGACGATGTCGATCGGCGCCATCGTGCCCACCTCGACCCGCGCGCGGTTGTTGCGCAGCGACTCCTCAGCGAGCTCCAGCGACTGCCGCTGCACGTCGAGGAAGGCGATGGCGAAGACCAGATCCCAGTACGCGTTCCGTACGCTGCGCTCGGTCGAGGCGATGGTCTGGCGCAGCCCGAGGTCGGCGATCTCCCGGTTCGTGGTGGCCACCGTGACCTGCTGCCGGGCGGCGTCGATGGGGAGGTTGCGCAGCAGGGGCTGCGTGTAGCTGAGGCGCAGGTTGGAGCTCAGCGCCGGGTTGAAGGAGCTGAAGAAGCTCGTCGTGGTGCGCCGGGAGCCGTCCCAGGCCGCCGCGTACGAGCCGCCGGCCCACGGCATCTGCTGGTTCACCGTAAAGACGTTGTTGAAGAGCTTGTCGATCACCTGCGTGTCGACGCCGTCGAGGAAAGTCGCCGAGGGGTTCACGGCGTTGTCCCGCAGCACGTCGAACGACAGGTTGGGCAGCCAGACCGAGCGGGCGTCGGCCACGACCATGTCCTGGATCTGCGGGCCGTAGCGTTCGGACCGGATGCCGAGATTGTTCTCGAGCGCCAGCGCTACGGCTTCATCGACCGACAGGCGTCGGATCGGGGCCGTCGGCGGCTGGACCGAGGCGGCGGGCAGGATAACGCCCGTCGCCGGCGGCCCTCCGCCCGCCGCGGGCGTGAGCCCCTGGCCGGTGGCGGGCGGCAGGGTCGCAGCTTGGACGAGGAGGCAGGCGGCGAGCGCAGCGGCGCGGCGGGTTGCAGGGTTCATTTGGCGTTCTCCGTAACATGCGGGGCCGGCCCACGACCCTGGCCCCACCCCGGCGGAGACACGGGGGAAGGCCCGGTCGCGCGGTGAATGCGCTCCGCGGTCGCCGTGCCCCGGGGTCTTGCGCGATCGGACGGGTAGACGGATGCGCGCGGTTCGCGGTTCGCGGGCCGCGGCTTGCGGTTCGCGGCTTGCGGTTCGCGGTTCGCGGGCCGCGGTTCGCGGGCCGATCGTATACTGGCGCCCTCGTCGCTCCGCCCCGCCCCCGAGCCGGACACGCCGCCCCGTCGAGGTCGTCGGGGCGGATCCCGTTGCGGGCATCCTGCCCCGACGGGCCCGGTCCGGAGGGCCGGGCGCCGGCCGCGCCGGGCCGTCGATGGCCAACCTGAAGCTGACGCTCGCTTACGACGGCACGGACTACGTCGGCTGGCAGCGGCAGGCCACGGGACGGTCGATCCAGGGCGTCCTCGAAGCGGCGCTGGCGGAGCTGGAGGGCGCCCCGGTGACGGTGACCGGCGCCGGCCGCACGGATGCGGGAGTGCACGCCGCGGCGCAGGTGGCGAGCGTCCACATGGCGCGCGACATCGAGCCGGCGGTGCTCGCGCGGGCGCTCAACGCGAAGCTCCCGGCCGACATCCGGGTCCTCGGCGCCGACACCGTCTCGAGCGCCTTCCACGCCCGGTACTCCGCCCGCTCCAAGAAGTACCGCTACTGCGTGAGCAACGGCGGTGTAGCGGCTCCCTTCGCGGCGCGCTACGCCTGGCACGTCGCCACCCGCCTCGATCTCGACGCGATGCGCGCCGCGGGGGCGCTGCTCCGCGGGCGCCACGACTTCGCTGCGTTTCAGTCGACCGGGTCCTCGGTCCGTACCTCCGTGCGGACCCTCTCGTCGCTGACTGTCGAACGCCGGCCGGAGTGCGGCGCGGCGCTGACGGCCGGCAGCGGGGCGGCCCTGATCGCGATCGACGTCGAGGCCGACGGCTTCCTCCGGCACATGGTGCGGGCCATCGTCGGGACGCTGGTCGAGGTAGGGTGCGGGCGGCGCCCGGCCGAGGACATCGCGCCGATCCTGGCGTCCGGACGGCGCAATCGCGCGGGTCCGACGGCGCCGGCGCGCGGCCTGTTTCTCGTGCGCGTCACGTGCGCCGACCCTTGAACGTATCTCTAACGCACTGTATCATCAAGGGTTAATGGGGCTCGCCGACGTGTTGGCCGCGGTGCCGGACGGTTCCCCGCAGGCCAGCCTCGCCCACCAGGTCGACTATACGCGCCTCCCCTCCCACGTCGCGGTAATCATGGACGGCAACGGGCGCTGGGCCGCCCAGCGACGCCTGCCGCGGGTCGAAGGTCACCGCGCGGGCATCGACTCCGTCCGGGACATCGTCGAGGTGTCGGCCCGCCTCGGCATCGACGTCCTGACGCTCTACGCGTTCTCGGTGGAGAACTGGAAGCGGCCGCCCGCCGAGGTCTCCGTCCTGATGGGGCTGCTCAAGCGTTACCTCCGACTCGAGCTCGACACCCTGATGACGAACGACATCCGGTTCCGCGTCATCGGCAGCGAGGACGGGCTGTCGCGCGACGTCCGGTTCGAGCTCGCGGCGGCCGAGCGGCGGACCGGCGCGAACGGCGGCATGCGCTTCAACATCGCGCTGAACTACGGTGGGCGAGCCGAGATCGTCACCGCGGCCCGCCGGGCCATCGCGGCCGGACTCGACCCCGCGACGCTCGACGAACGGCAGTTCGGCGAGCTGCTCTACACCGGCGGCCAGCCCGACCCGGACCTGCTGATCAGGACGAGCGGTGAGATGCGCGTGAGCAACTTCCTCCTGTGGCAGATCGCCTACGCCGAGATCTGGGTGACCGACACCCTGTGGCCCGACTTCCGGTCCCGCCATTTCCTCGAAGCCGTCGTCGCCTACCAGAAGCGGGACCGGCGCTACGGCGGAATCAAGGAGGAAGCCGTCGGTGCCGGGCGGTAGAGCGGAGCCGCCCGGCGACGCCGGGCGGGCGACGCCGGGCGGCGGGCGCCGGTGACCCGCGTTCTGAGCGGCGCGGCGCTGCTGGCGGTCGTCGTCGCCGTGATCTGGCTGCTCCCGCCCCTGGCCACCGTGGCGGTGGCGGGGATTGTGCTGGCAGTAGCGGCGGCGGAGTACGCCGCCCTGGCCGGGTCCGCCGGCGTCGAGGTGGCGAGGATTCCGGCGGTTCTCGCGGCGCTCGGGGCCGCGGCGGCCATGGTCTTCGAGCCAGCGTGGCTCCCCGGGGCTCTGCTGGCCGCCCTGCTCCTGATCGGCGGGACCGAGCTCGCCCGGGGGACGAACGCCGGCGCGCTCGACCGGGTCGGCGGCGCCGCGTTCGCCGTCCTCTACCTCGCCATACCGTTCGGCGTTCTCGTGGACCTTCGCCTCGGCTTCGGGCGCGAGGTGCTGTCGCTGCTGTTGGTCACCGTCATCGCGAGCGACACGGCGCAGTACTACGGCGGCCGCACGCTGGGCCGCCGGCGGCTCGCACCGGCGGTCAGCCCCGCGAAGACCGTCGAGGGCGCGGCCTTCGGGATCGCCGCGGGGACGCTCGTCCTCGGCCTCGATCCCGCCGGCTGGCTGCGGGAGCTGGCGCCGGCCGGCCGGCTGCTGCTGGGGGGCGGCGTCGCGGTCGCGGGCATCGCGGGCGACCTGTTCGAGTCGCGGCTGAAGCGGGCGTCGGGGGTGAAGGATTCCTCCGCTCTCATTCCGGGGCACGGGGGCCTGCTCGACCGCGTCGACGGGCTGCTGTTCGCGGCCCCCGTCTACTGGCTCGTCGTGAGTCTGGCGACGTGAAGCGGATCGCCATTCTCGGTTCGACCGGCTCCATCGGGCAGAGCGCCCTCGCGGTCGTGGAGGCGCATCCGGACCGCCTCGCGGTAGCCGGCCTCGCCGCCGGCGCCAAAGCCGAGCGGCTGGCGGCGCAGGCGGCACGTCATCGGCCCGCGGTCGTCTCGCTGGCCTCGTCCGACGCGCTCGCGGCCCTCCGGCGGCACGGGCTGCCGGAGACCGCGGCGGCCGGTTGCGGCGCCGCGGGGCTGACCGCGGTGGCGACCCACCCCGCGGTAGACATCGTGCTCTGCGCCTCGGCGGGGACCGCGGCGCTCGAGGCGGTCCTCGCCGCCATCGACGCCGGCAAGACGATCGCCCTGGCCAACAAGGAAGTGCTGGTCATGGCGGGCGGCCTGATGATGGAGGCCGCCCGCCGGCGCGGCGTCCCGATCCTGCCGGTGGACAGCGAGCACAACGCGATTCACCAGTGCCTGGATCGGCGCCCGCCCGGCGAGGTCGCGCGCCTGCTCCTCACCGCGTCGGGCGGTCCCTTCCGCGAGTGGCCCGCGGAGCGCCTCCGAGCCGTGACGCCCGCGGAGGCGTTACGGCATCCCACCTGGTCCATGGGGCCGAAGATCACGGTCGATTCGGCGACGCTGATGAACAAGGGGCTGGAGGTGATCGAGGCGCGCTGGCTGTTCGACGTACCGGCGGACCGCATCGACGTGGTAATCCACCCGCAGTCGATCGTGCACTCGCTGGTCGAGCTGCGCGACGGGTCGCTCCTGGCGCAGCTCGGCGCGACCGACATGCGCCTGCCCATCCAGTACGCGTTCTCGTACCCCGAGCGCTGGGAGGCGCCGCTCCCCGGCCTCGACCTTGCGCGCTGCGGCGACCTGGCGTTCGAGGAGCCCGACCACGACCGGTTCCCGTGCCTGGGGCTGGCGTATCGCGCCCTGCGCGGCGGCCCCGCCCTGCCCGTCGTCCTCAACGCCGCCAACGAGGTGGCGGTGGCCGCCTTCCTCGAGGGGCGGCTCGCCTTCCCGGCCATCCCGGCCGTGATCGAGGAGGTCCTCGACGCCGGAGCGGACCGGCCGGCCGCTGCGCCCGACTCGCTCGCCGGCGTGCGCGAGCTCGACCGCTGGGCGCGCGAGCGCGGCGCGACCGCCGTGACCGGGATACAATCGACGTGATCGATTCGGCGGGGTGACCCAGTGACCAGCCTGCTTGCCTTCCTGTTCGTCCTCGGCGTGCTCGTCTTCGTGCACGAGCTCGGCCATTTCGCCATGGCGCGGCGGCTCGGCATCCGCGTCCTGACCTTCTCGCTCGGCTTCGGCCCCAAGCTGCTCAAGTTCCGCCGCGGAGACACGGAGTACTGCGTGAGCGCCATCCCGCTCGGCGGCTACGTGAAGATGGCGGGCGAGAGCCCCGACGACCGCCACACCGGCGCGGGCGACGAGTTCATGTCGAAGTCGAAGTGGGAGCGCTTCCTGGTACTCGTCATGGGCCCGGCGATGAACCTCGTCCTGGCCGTGCTCGTGATGTGGCTCGTGCTCTACCAGGGGGCCGAGGTGCCTGCGTACGAGCAGCAGCCGCCGGTGGTCGGACGGGTTGTCGACGACTCTCCGGCCGACCGGGCGGGAATCGCCGTGGGCGAGCGGATCGTCAGCGTGGCGGGGCGGGCCGTCGACACGTGGGACGCCCTCTTCGTCGCCGTCCTGCCGCAGGCGGAGCGGGAGATCCCTGTCGTCGTGCGCGACGCCGCAGACCGGGAGCGGACGCTCAACATCGTGCCCGATGCGCGCACCGACTTCGCGATGGGCGACTTGGGGGTCGGGCCCGAGATGCGGGCGCAGATCGTCGACGTCGCGCCGGGCGACCCGGCCGACCGGGCCGGCATCGCGGCCGGCGACGTCATCCTGGAGATCGACGGGGAGCCGGTGGCGGGGAACGAGCTCGTCGAGCGGATCAGCGGCAGCGCCGACACGCCGCTGGAGATGACGCTGCGGCGGGGAGACGGCCTCGAGCGGGTGACGGTGACGCCGGTCGCGCGCGGCGACCGGGCGGTGATCGGCGTCGGTTTCTCGGAGTTCGAGTTCCGCATCGTGGAGCCGGGCCTCATCGAGGCGTTCGGCATGAGCCTCGAGCGCAACTACGAGTGGTCCGGCCTCATCTTCCGGACGCTGTGGGGGCTGATCACGGCGGAGACCTCGCCGCGCCAACTGGTCGGACCGGTCGGCATCGCGCAGCTCTCGGGCGGTGCGGCGCAGGTGGGCTGGGTCGCCCTGTTCAGCCTGATGGCGATGATCTCGCTCAATCTCGGCATCCTCAACCTGCTGCCGATCCCGGTCCTCGACGGCGGCCACATCTTCATCATGGCGATGGAGGGCGTGACCCGCCGCGACTTCAGCATGCGCGTCAAGGAACGGATGCTGATGGCCGGCCTCGTCGTGCTGATGATGTTGATGGTCACCGTCATCTACAACGACCTGACGCGCATCCAGTGGATCGAGGCGCTCATCCCCTGGCGTTGACATCCGCCCCCCGCGTGGAGCGGACCGGCCCGCCCCGCCCATGACCGGATCGTTCGCCCCCCCGTCGGACGACGTGCTCGCCCGCAGCCCCTCGTTCGCGGCGCACCGCTACGGCCGGTTCCTGGTCGCCGAGCTCCTCGAGCCGCACCGCGTCGTGAGCACGTCGGCCTGTGGCGGAGGGCAGCGCGACGATCTCCGCTTCCTGGCGAACCACCAGAGCTGCGAGGCGACGGACGATCGGGAGCGCCACGAGCGCATCGCGAGCCTCGGGCCCGTCGCCTACCACGAGACGGTCTGCCGGGAGATGGGGGTCGATCCCGGCGCTACGGCCCTGATGGGGACCGCCGCGAACATGGCCTACGCGGTCCATCGCTCGGCCGCCTTCGACGACCTGCGGGTGGACGTCTTCGCCACCGCGGGGGTCGCCGGGAACGCCGCCCGGGCCGGCGACCCCGCCGTCTGGACGGAGACCGGCGACGGCTGGCGACGGATTGCGGCCCGCGCCGGCACGATCAACACGATGCTGCTGCTCGCGTGCCCGGTCACGCCGGCCGCGCTCGCCCGCGCCGTCGTGACGATGACCGAGGCCAAGTCGGCCGCGCTCGCGGCGCTGGCCGTGCCGAGCCGCTACTCGCCGACCATCGCCACCGGTACCGGCACGGACCAGTTCTGCGTCGCGTCCCCGCTCGACCCGGCGCGCCCGTCGAGGACGTCGACCGGGCCCCACGCGAAGCTGGGCGAGATCATCGGCCGCGCGGTGCAGGACGCGATCCGGGAGGCTCTCCGCTGGCAGAACGGGCTGGAGCCCTCATACACGCGCGGGCTGTTCCATGCACTGGGACGCTTCGGCCTCACCGAGGCGCGTGCGATGGAGCGGCTGGCGGACCTGCTGCCGGGTCCGTCCTACGAGTTGCTGGACAAGAACCGGCGTGCCGTCTTCTACGAGCCGGGGGTGGCCGCCGCGGCCCATGCGCTCGCCGCGGTGCTGGATCGCGTGGCCTTCGGGACGCTTCCGGCCGGCACGTCGACCGAGGCCCTGCGCCAGCAGGCCGCCTGCCTGGCCTGCTCCCTCGCCGCGCGCCCCGAGGCGTGGGCGGCGTTCCGCGCCGAGCTGTCGGGAACGGCCGGCGACCCCGTCGAGCTGGTGCTGCGAGCGATCGCCGTGGGTTGGAACGCGAAGTGGACCTGAGCGGCCTCGCGCCGCGGGCCGATCTGCTGGCGCTCGCGCTGGCGCTCGACCTCGCCGCTGGCGATCCCGTCTATCGCTGGCACCCCGTTCGCCTCACCGGAGGCCTGCTGGTGGGGGTCGAGCGCGCCCTGCGGGGCGCCGGGGCATCCGGCCGCGGAGGCGGGTGCGTGTTGTTCGCCGCCCTTGCCGTCGTCTGCGGGGGAGGTGCGGCCGCCCTCGTCGGTGTCGCGGGCGGGGTGCACCCGGCGGCCGCGGCGGTGGTCCATCTGTTCCTGCTCTACAGCCTGATCGCACTTGGCGACCTGCTCCGGCACGCCGGGGCGGTCGACGCCGCCGCCACGGCCGGGGATCTGGACGCGGCCCGCACCGCGGCGGCCCGGCTCGTGGGGCGCGACACCGACCGCATGGACCTTGCCGCCTGTCGGCGCAGCGCGACGGAGAGCCTGGGCGAGAGCCTCGTCGACGGAGTGGTCTCACCCGTCTTCTGGTACTGCGTGGCGGGGCTGCCGGGGATCGTGGTCTTCAAGGTGGTCAGCACGATGGACTCGATGGTCGGCTACAAGACCGCGCGGTATCGCGACTTCGGCTGGTGCGGGGCGCGCCTTGACGACCTGCTGAACCTGCTTCCGGCGCGGCTGTCGTGGCTGCTGATCGCCGCGGCGGCGGTGCTGGTTCCCGGGGCCTCCGGCCGCGGGGCCCTGCGGGTCGGGTGGCGCCAGCACGCCGTGGTGCCGGGACCCAACGCCGGCTGGAGCGAGGCCGCGCTCGCGGGCGCCATCCGTCGCCGGCTCGCCGGTCCGATCCGGCTGGGTGGCCGCCTCGTGACCGACGTCTGGATCGGCGACGCGGGCGCCACGCCCGGCGGCTCGGCCGACGACTACCGGCGGGCGCGACAGACGGTGTTGCTGGCCGCGGGACTTGCGGCCGGGCTTGCGGTCGGAGTCCTTGGTGCGGGAGTCCGATGGCCGTGAGGGAGGAAGCGCCGCTGTGTTGCACGACGGTGCGTGTCGCGGGGGAGGGGGCTCCACTTCGCACAACGGTGCTTGAGTACGCCGGGCTGGACGAGAGGCGGCAGCACGAGGCGACCGAGCGCCGGCGGGGGAGGGTCGCCGTAGTACAGTACGGATGCCGATGAGGCTCTTGACTCTCGTCGAGGGTGAATGAGGAGCGACCCCGTGTCCCTTCGCCACGTGCGTGACGACCGGCCGTTCGCTACGGGGCTCGTGCTGGCTGCAGTAGCCGGCCTCGCGACCATGCTCGGCGCCGCCTGCGGTCCCTCCGAGCCACCCGACGCATCGGGCGGACCGGCCCGGCGGATCGTGAGCCTGGACTACTGCGCCGACCAGTACGTGCTGGGGCTCGCCGAGCGCAGCCGCATCCTGGCCCTGTCCCCGGATGCCGGCGAGGCGTTCTCCTACCTGCGGGCGGCGGCGGCCGGGGTGCCGGTGGTCCCGCCCCGGGCCGAGGACGTCCTGGCTCTGCGGCCCGACCTGGTGGTCCGGTCGTACGGTGGCGGGCCCCGCGCGCAGGCGTTCTTCGAGCGGTCCGGCGTGCGGGTCCTGCAGATCGACTACGCAGCGGACATCGCGGCGGTCCGGGCGGGCATTCGCGACGCCGCTGCCGGCTTCGGCGTCCCCGCGCGCGGCGAGGATCTCATCGCCGACATGGACGCGCGGATCGTGCGGGCGAGAGCGCTGGGATCCCGCACCCACGCGCTCTACCTGACCCCGGCCGGGGTGTCGGCCGGCACTGGCACCCTCGTGCACGACCTCATCGAGGCGGCCGGACTCGGCAACTTCGACGACCGCCGCGGCTGGCGCTCGATCCCGCTCGAGCGGCTGGCCTACGAGGCGCCCGACGTCTACGCGGTCCCCTCGTTCGGCGCCACGAACCACGAGCACGCCTGGACGCCGTTTCGGCACCCTGTGGCCACCGAGCGCGTCGCGGCCGGACCGTCGCTGGGCATCGACGGAGCGACGACCGCCTGCGGCGGCTGGTTCCTGGCCGATGCGGTCGAGGCGCTCGCGGCGGGCGCTGCGGACGCCGGGAGCATCGCGGGAGCCGGCCCCGCGCCCCGTCCTTGACGAACCGGCCGGCGTCGCATAGGCTGCCGGCCACACAGTCGTGGCTGGATGCACGGGAAGTTCGGTGCGAAACCGACGCTGCCCTCGCAACTGTGAGCAGGTACGAAATCCGCACGACGGCCACTGCCCGTTGAGGGTGGGAAGGCGCGGAGAGTAGGCGATTCCTGCGAGCCAGGAGACCGGTCCCGCCACGCCTCACGCAGCCTCCGATGGGGAGGCGAGGAGGTATCGTGGACGACCGGCCCTTCCCTGCCCCCCTGATCGGGAACGCATCCTCGCTCTGACGCGGCTGGCGGGCAATGAGCGACCGCGTGCTCCTGGCGGCGCTGGCCGCGGCAGGTCTGGCTGCGATTGCCGCCGCCTGCCTCCTCGGTTCCACGCCGCTCGGCGTGGAACGGGTGCTGGCGGCCCTCGCCGGCGGCGCATCGCCGGGGGATCGGATCGTCGTCTGGGAGATCCGCCTGCCGCGCGGCCTGGCCGCGTTCACCGCCGGCGCCGCCCTCGGCGCGTCCGGGGCGGCGCTTCAGGGCCTGCTGCGGAATCCGCTCGCCGAGCCCGGGGTGCTCGGGGTCTCCGCCACCGCCTCGCTCGCCGCCACCGGCGTCATCTACTACGGCCTCGTGGGCGCGAGCGCGTTCCTGATGCCCGTGGCGGCAATCGCAGGCGCGCTGGCCGCCACCGCGCTGCTGGCGGCAGCGGCGGTCCGGGTCGGCTCGGTCGTGACGCTCATCCTGGTCGGCGTCGGTCTGTCGAGCTTCGCCGGCGCGATGATGGCGCTGCTGATGAATCTGGCCCCCAATCCGTTCTCGCTCGCCGACATGCTGAACTGGACGCTCGGGACGGTAGCCAACCGGAGCCTGGACGACCTGCTGCTGGCGGCTCCGTTCCTCGGTGCGGGAGGCGCCCTGCTGGCGGCGGCGCGGCGCAGTCTCTCCGCGCTGACGCTCGGCGAGGAGGCGGCGGCCGGCGTGGGCGTCGACATCGGCCGCGCGCGGCGGCTCGTCGTCGTCGGCGCGGGGCTCGCCACCGGCGCCTCGGTGTCCATTGCGGGCGCCATCGGGTTCGTCGGCATCGTCGCTCCGCACCTGGTGCGCCCCCTCGTGGCCCACGATCCGGCGCGGACTCTCGTTCCGTCCGCCCTGCTGGCCGGCGTCATCCTGGTCCTGGCCGACCTCGGGGTGCGGCTGGCCCCCACCGACACGGAGCTCCGGCTGGGCGTGGTTGCCGCACTGATCGGGGCGCCCGTCTTCGCCTGGATCGCAGCCCGCCGGCGGAGGGCGCATGTCTGATCTCGCCCTGGACCGGCTGCGCGTGACGCTCGACGGCCGGGTCGTGGTGCGCGAGGCGTCGCTGCGCCTCGCGCGGGGCGAGCTGGTGGGGCTGCTCGGGGCGAACGGGGCCGGCAAGACGACGTTGCTGCGCGGTGTCCTCGGCCTCGCGCCGCGAGCGGGGGGCGCGGTGACCGCCGGCGGTCGGGACCCGGCGCGGCTCGCCCCCGCCGAGCGGGCGCGACGCATCGCCTACCTGCCGCAGGCGCGTCCCATGGCGTGGCCGTTGCGGGTGCGCGACGTCGTCGCGCTCGGTCGGTACGCCCACGGCGCCACGCTCGGTCGGCTGGGAGAGGCGGATGCGGCGGCCGTCTCGCGGGCGCTGGCGGCCTGTCGTCTCGACGCGCTCGCGGACCGCCCCTGCACCACCATCTCCGGGGGCGAGCTCGCCCGCACGCACGTGGCGCGGGCGATGGCGGCGGAGGCCTCGTTCCTGCTGGCCGACGAGCCGACGGCGGCACTCGACCCCCTGCACCAGCACCAGGTCATGCGCCTCATCCGCGCCTACGCGGACGCGGGCCGCGGCGTGCTCGTGGTGATGCACGACGCGGCGCTGGCCGCGCGGACCGCCGACCGGCTCATCTGGATGACCGGGGGCCGGCTCGTAGCGGACGGCCCGCCGGAGTCGACGCTGACCGCCGCGCGGCTCGCCGAGGTCTACGGCGTCCGGGCGTCGGTCCGACGGATCGCGCGGGACTGGCTGGTCACGGTCGAGGGGGTCGCGTGAGGCAGGGCGTGCTGATGGTCCAGGCCACCGGCTCGCACGCGGGCAAGTCGACCGTTGTGACGGGGCTCTGCCGGGTGGCCCGGCGCCGGGGCCTTGCGGTCACGCCGTTCAAGCCGCAGAACATGTCGAACAACGCCGCTGCATGCCCCGGCGGCGGGGAGATAGGCCGCGCACAGGCCCTCCAGGCCCGGGCCGCCGGGCTCCCTCCGTCGGCCGACATGAACCCGGTGCTGCTGAAGCCCGAATCGGACGGCGCAGCGCAGGTGGTGGTGCGGGGAAGGGTGGCCGCGACCTGGCCGGCGGGGGACTTCCTCGACCGCCGGGGTGCCCTCCTCCGTCCCGTGCTCGACAGCTTCGAGCGGCTCGCCGCCCGATCCGATCTGGTCGTGGTCGAGGGCGCCGGCAGCCCGGCCGAGACCAATCTGCGCCGGAACGACATCGCCAACATGGGCTTCGCGCGTCGGGTCGATGCACCGGTCTGCCTGCTCGCGGACATCGACCGGGGCGGCGCCATCGCGGCGCTCGTCGGCACGCGCGTCGTGCTCGACCCGGCCGACGCGGCCCTGGTCACGAGCTTCGTGATCAACCGCTTCCGGGGCGACCGCACCCGCTTCGCCGACGGCGTGCGCGAGATCGAGCGGCGCACGAGCTGGCCGTGCCGCGGCGTCGTGCCGTGGCTCCACGCGGCGCAACGGCTGCCGGCCGAGGACTCGGTGGGCCTTGCCGAGCGAGCCGAGCAGGCGGAGCAAGCCGGGCACGGCGGGCCTGACCGCTCCCGCCGCGGCCGCGTCAAGGTCGTGGTGCCGCTGCTGCCGCGCATCGCGAACGCCGACGACTTCGATCCCTTGCGGCTGGAGCCGGGCGTCGACCTCGTGATGGCTTCCCTCGCCCGTCCCCTGCCGCGGGACGCGGACGTGGTGGTGCTGCCGGGGACGAAATCGACGCTCGACGACCTCGCCTGCATCCGAGCCCACGGTTGGGACCACGACATCCTGGCGCACGCACGCACGCGCGGGCGGCCGGGTCCTGGGCCTGTGCGGGGGCTACCAGATGCTCGGCCGCCGCGTGCGCGACGTCGCGGGCGCCGACGGCTCCATCGGCGACGCGCCCGGCCTCGGGCTGCTGGACGTGGAGACCGAGATGGAGTCGGAGAAGGCGGTGCGTCCGGTTGCGGGCACGTGCGCCCGGACCGGGGTGCCGATTCGCGGATACGAGATCCACACCGGCCGCACGTCCGGCCCCGACGCGGAGGCGCGCCCGCTGGCGCATCTGGAGCGCGGCCCGGACGGCGCCGTGGGTGTCGACGAGCGGGTAGAGGGGACGTACGTGCACGGGTTGTTCAACGAGGACGGGTTCCGCGCGCGCTGGCTCGAGCGCGTGCGCGCCGGGTCGTCATCGAGCCTCGCCCGGGAGGCGGCGCTCGACCGCGCCATCGACGACCTGGCCGACGGCCTCGAGGCCGCGCTCGACGTCGACGCGCTGCTCGCGGACGCGGGGGTCCGGGGCCGGGCGTCGCCGCGGGTCAGTACTCCAGGCCGGGCTGCGCCTTGATGCCCTGCTGGAACGGGTGCTTCACCTCGCGCATCTCGGTCACGAGGTCGGCGAACTCCACCAGCGCGTCCGGCGCGTTCCGCCCCGTGATGATCACGTGCAGCATGTGCGGTTTCGCACGCAGGGTCTCGAGCACCTCCTCCACCGGGATCCAGCCGTAGTGCAGCGGGTAGGTGAACTCGTCAAGGACGATCACGTCGTGCTCGTCCGCCAGGATCGCCTCCCGGCAGCGGTCCCATTGCTCGCGCGCCAGGGCCCGGGTCCGGTCCATGTCCTTCGACAGCCATGTGAAGCCGTCTCCCAGCGCCGACCAGGGAATGTCGAGCTTCTCGGCCGCGCGGCTCTCTCCGAACCGCGACCCCGTGTGCTTGAGGAACTGGAAGACCCGGACCCGCATGCCGCGGCCCCAGGCGCGGAACAGCACTCCGAGGGCTGCCGTCGTCTTCCCCTTGCCGTTCCCGGTGTTGACGACGACGAGCCCCTTGCGTTCCCTGGCCATGGTGTCCGCTGCACTCCCGCCCCGGGCGAACCGCCCTGTTCCCGCCCTGCCCGAGCCCCTACCGCTGCCCGGCCGCCGCCTCGATGGCGTCCGCGAGCCCGCAGGCGTCGTGGGTGGCCGTCACCGGCCAGCCGCGCGCCTTGAGCTCGGCCACGGCGTTCCCCATGACCATCGGCCGGCCCGCGAATTCCAGCATCTCCAGGTCGTTGAGATTGTCGCCGACCGCCATCACCTCCACCGGGTCGAGGGCCAGGCGCCGGGCCCAGTCCGCGAGCGCCGCGCCCTTCGAGCAGCCGCTGGCGATGATGTCCAGCAGCGAGAAGTCGCGCGCGGCGTACTCGGTCAGCATGGGCGTGATCCGTCCGGCCTCCGGCAGGCCGACCACCGCCGCGTGCAGGGCGCGCATCTGGGCGACGCTGCCGGTGAACCCGACCTGGACCGGGTCGGCGGTCAACGCCGTCTCGATCCGCTCCGCGCGCGTCATGTAGGCGCGGTTGCGCTCGTAGTACCAGGCGCGGTTGGGGTGGCTCCAGTCGATCCCCTCGTAGACGTACTGCTGCGCGCCCGGCCGGTCGAAGATGACCGCGACGCCGGCGTGCCGCGGGCGGAGCGCCCCCACGACGGCCCGGGCGGCGGCGCGCGGCAGGAGCCGGCGCGCGAGGGTGGCGCCGTCGGTCCCCTTGGTCAGCGCTCCGTTGCTGACGATCAGCGTTCCGTCGCAGCGGACGGGGGCGTTGTCCCCCGTGCCGGCCCCGAGCGAGTCGGCGCCGTCGACGCGGTCGCGCGCCGCGCCGGAGGCCGGGATGCCGTGCAGCTCGCGGGCGATGGGCATGGCGTGGTGGTAGGCCCGTCCGGTGACGAGCACGATGTGCACGCCGCGGTCGACGGCGGCACGGACCGCGCGCCGGTTGCGCTCGGGCAGCCGGCCGCGGCTGTCGAGGAGCGTCCCGTCGATGTCGATGCCGATCAGCCGGATGGGGGCATCGGGGCGGGCGGTCCCCGGCGCGCGGAGCGTCACGGTCATGGCGTGGGGTCGGCGTGACGGCCGCGGCCTTCACCGCGGGGCCGTCCTGCGGGCGTACCTCGCCTCGACGTAGTCGTCGATCAGCCGCCGGAACGCCTCGGAGAGCTCGTCGTACGAGCCCCGCAGGGTGGTCGCGTGCCGCCCGTCGACGTAGACTGGGCAGGTCGGCTCCTCGCCGGTCCCGGGCAGGCTGATGCCGATGTTCGCCGCCTTCGACTCCCCCGGGCCGTTCACGACGCACCCCATGACGGCGACGGTCATCTCCTCGACGCCGTCGTAGGCCGCCCTCCACTGCGGCATCATGCCGCGCACGTAGCCCTGGATGCGCTCGGCGAGCTCCTGGAACGTGCTGCTCGTCGTCCGCCCGCAGCCGGGACAGGCGGTCACGCTCGGCGCGAACGATCGCAGCCCGAGCGCCTGCAGCAGCTCGCACGCAGCGTAGACCTCCTCGCGGCGGTCGCCGTTCGGCCGCGGGGTCAGCGAGACGCGGACGGTGTCTCCGATCCCGTCGTGCAGCAGGATGCCCATCGCCGACGCCGACCAGACGAGCCCCTTGACGCCCATACCCGCCTCGGTGAGCCCCAGGTGCAGCGGCTGCCGGGTCCGGCGGGCGAGTGCGCGGTAAACCGCGACGAGATCCCCCGGTCGGGACACCTTCGCGGAGATGATGATCTGGTGCTCCCCGAGGCCGCTCTCGAGCGCGAGCGCGGTCGACTCGACGGCCGAGATCACCATGCACTCGTTGATGATCTCCGCCGACGTCAGCCCGAGGTCCCGGTCCGTGTTGGCCTGCATCCGGTCCATGACGAGCTCCTGGTTCAGGGAGCCGCCGTTGACGCCGATGCGGACCGGCTTGCCGTGGTCGGCGGCGACGCGGCAGATCGTCTGGAACTGCTCGTCCCGCCGCCGGCCCGTTCCGACGTTGCCGGGGTTGATGCGGTACTTGTCGAGCGCCGCGGCGCAGTCGGGGTGGCGGGTCAGCAGCAGATGGCCGTTGTAGTGGAAGTCCCCGATGAGCGGCGCCGCGCAGCCGGCGTCGAGCATGCGGCGCTTGATCTCGGGCACCGCGCGCGCCGCGGCGTCCTGGTTGACGGTGACGCGGACCAGCTCCGATCCGGCCTCCGCGAGCTCGACGCACTGCGCGGCGGTCCGCTCCGCGTCGGCGGTGTCGGTGAGCGTCATCGACTGCACCGCCACGGGGGCGGCGCCACCGACCTCGAGGCCCCCCACCGGCACGCCCGTCGTGCGGTGCCTGCGCGTCACCTGCATCACGAGAGCTCGCGGAGCGCCGCGCGGCGGCCCGGACCGTGCGGTCGACGTCGCGCTCGGTGTGCGCGGCCGACAGGAACCACCCCTCGAACTGCGATGGGGGCGGATAGATGCCGCGGTCGAGGAGGCCGTGGAAGAACGCGGCGTACGCGGCCGTGTCCGCGGCCGTCGCCGACGCGTAGTCGGTCACCGGACCCGCATGGAAGAACGGCGTGAGGACCGAGCCGGCGACGTTGACGGTGAACGGCACGCCGGCCGCGACGGCCGCCGCGCTCAGGCCGTCCGCGAGGCGGGCGCCGAGCGCCGCGAGCCGGCGGTAGAGCTGCGCCGACAGGTTCGACAGCGCCCAGATGCCCGCCGTCATCGCCAACGGGTTGCCGGACAGCGTCCCCGCCTGGTAGACGGGACCGGCCGGCGCCATCCGGTCCATCAGGTCGGCCCGCCCGCCGTACGCCCCGACGGGAAGCCCACCGCCGATGATCTTGCCGAGGCAGGTCAGATCGGGCCGCACCCCGTAGACGGCCTGCGCTCCCCCCCTCGCCGTCCGGAAGCCGGAGATGACCTCGTCGAAGATCAACAGCACCCCGTGCTCGTCGCACGCCGCCCGCAGCCCCGGCAGGAAGCCCTCGGCGGGCGGGACGACCCCCATGTTGCCGGCGATCGGCTCGACGATGACCGCCGCGACACGCCCGCGGTGGGCGCGGAGCAGCTTCGTGACGGACGCGGGGTCGTTGTAGCGCGCGATGAGGGTGTCCGCCGCCGTTCCCTTGGGCACGCCGGGGCTGGTCGGCACTCCGAGGGTGGTCGCGCCCGAGCCGGCCTGCACCAGGAAACCGTCCGCATGTCCGTGGTAGCAGCCGGCGAACTTGATGATCCGATCCCGTGCCGTGGCGGCCCGCGCCAGTCGGACCGCGCTCATCGTTGCCTCGGTGCCCGAGTTCACGAACCGGACCCGCTCGATCGACGGCACCAGGCGGCGGACCAGCGCCCCGAGCTCCACCTCCAGGGCGGTAGGGGCGCCGAAGCTCGCGCCGCGCCGGGCGGCCCGCGCGAGCGCGACGCCGAGCTCCCGCGGCGCGTGCCCGTGAATCAGCGGGCCCCACGACATGACGTAGTCGATGTAGCTCCGGCCGTCGACGTCGTACAGCCGCGCGCCCCGTGCCCGGTCGATGAACGGCGGCCGGCCGCCGACCGCCCCGAACGCGCGGACCGGGCTGTCGACGCCGCCGGGAAGAACCTGCCGGGCGCGGGTGAAGAGTCGGCTGGAGTTCGCGGGTGGTGCCATGGATTGGCCGCTGCACCTTACCACGGGCGCGCCGGCGGCGCGTGTCCGGACCGCGTGCGGCGCGGCGGTTGCGATAATGCGCACGGGAGCCGACGGCAGTGCGGGAACCGTGCGACGTCTGCGGCGCGGCGGGCCGGATGTTCCCGTGCCTCGAGGTCGGGGTGGTCGGCCTCGGTCCGGCGTGGATCCACCGCTGCGGCGCCTGCGGGTTCCGCCAGATCCGGCCCCGGCCGAGCCCGGACGCGCTGGCGTCGCTGTACGGCGGCGACTATTTCGATCCGGCCGCGAGCGCGGGGTTCCGGGAGTACGCCGCGCAGCGGCAGCGCTACGACCGCGAGGCGTTCTTTCTCGGCCGCGACCTCGGGCGCATGGGGCGGCGCGGCAGGTTGCTCGAGGTGGGATGCGGTCTCGGTTTCCTGCTCGACGCTCTGGCCCGCGCCACCGACTGGGACGTGGAAGGAGTCGAGCTGTCGGCGTTCGGCGCGCGCTACGCGCGGGAGCGCTTCGGTCTGACCGTGCATCGCGGGACCCTCGAGGCGCTGCGCCATCCGGCGGACCGCTTCGATTTCGTGATCCAGAAGGACCTGCTCGAGCACGTCCGCCATCCGCGGCAGCATCTCGAGGAGACGCGGCGCGTGATGCGCCCAGGCGGGCGGCTGTGGCTCATCACGCCGAACGGCGAGGCGGACGTCCGCCGGCTCGCCGCCGCCGCGGCGGGGCTGGATGCGGATGCCCTGCCCGTCCTCGATCAGGGCCACCTGTCGTTCTTCACGCGGACGCAGGTCCTGCGCCTCGCGGCCGCAACCGGGTTCCGGTGCGTGCGGCTGCGATCCATCGGCGCCCGCCGCGGCCTGCGCGCGCTCGGCTTCCTGCCGGGCAGGGGTGCGCGGGCGCCGGTGATGACGCGGCGCGAGCTCGCGGCGACGGTTCGAGATCGCGGGGTCACCGGCGGCGTGTCGGCCGACGTCGCCTACCGCGCGCTGGCGGAGGTCCTCGACCTGGAGACGGCGCGGCGGCACCGCCGCGTGCGCGGCTGGTCCTCGTACTTCCGCTACCGGCGCTGGATGAAGGCCATCGATGCGCTCGCGGCCTCGTCGACGGCGGGACGCGACTTCGACCTCGTGCTCGAGAAGGTATGATGGCCCGGTCCCGAGCCGGCACGGCCTCGCAGGCGGGCGAGAGGAGCGCGTGGTGCCGAGCCGGCACGGCCCGGCGCCGGCAGTTTCGGACGCGGACGAGCGACGCGAGAGCCGGGTGCGGAGGAGGCGCGAATCCCCATGGTCAGGTCGAAGCGAGAGGCGGGCGGCAGGCGGTCGGTGGGGGGGCATGTCGCGTTGGTCGCCGCCGGGGCGCTGCTCCTGCCGGCGGCCCTCGCGCGGTCCGAGGAACGCCAGGCGGGCCGCTCCGTCTCCGATGGGGTCTACACCGCGCAGCAGGCGGGCCGCGGGCGCCGGGAGTACAGGCAGCAGTGCGCGACCTGCCACTCGACCGACCTCCGGGGCGGGGAGATGGCCCCGGGGCTCGTCGGCGACACGTTCCTCGGGGGCTGGTCCGGCGCGACCCTGTGGTCGCTGTTCGACTTCAGCATGGCGACGATGCCGCAGGACAATCCGGGCAGCACCAGCCCGGCGGCGATGAACGCCATCCTGGCCTACGTCCTCCGCGAGAACGGCTTCGACGCCGGCGAAGAGGAGCTCGCGCTCGACCCGGCCGTCGAGGGCGAGCCGATCACCATCGACTGATCGAAGGGCGCCGGCCCCTGGCGCGTCTGCCGGGGCCGCCAGGACCCCGGCCGGCGTGCCCCACACTCCCGGTGCTCGCGGCTTGCACGCACCCGTGCCACGCCGCGGGCGGCGCGGGTGGGGCGGGTTGCCGCCGCGGGCGGCGGTGCCGTCAGCGCGCGAGGACGCGCGCCGCGTCCCGGGCGTAGTAGGTGATGAGGATGTCGGCACCGGCGCGCGCGATCGCCGTCAGCGCCTCCAGCATCGCCCGCTCCTCGTCGATCCAGCCGTTGCGGGCGGCCGCCTTGAGCATCGCGTACTCCCCGCTGACGTGGTAGGCGGCGGTCGGGTAGCCGAACTCCTGCTTCACCCGCGAGATCACGTCGAGGTAGTGCAGGGCCGGCTTGACCATCACGACGTCGGCCCCCTCCTCGATGTCGAGCGCCACCTCGCGCAGCGCCTCCTCCACGTTGGCCGGGTCCATCTGGTGGGTCCGGCGGTCGCCGAACGCCGGGGTCGAATCCGCCGCGTCCCGGAACGGCCCGTAGTAGGCGGAGCAGTACTTCGCCGCGTAGGCCATGATGGCGACGTCCTCGAAGCCGTCGTCGTCGAGCGCGTCGCGGATGGCGCCGACGCGACCGTCCATCATGTCCGACGGCGCGACGACGTCAGCCCCTGCCTCCGCATGAGACACCGCGGCCCGCGCCAGGTGCTCCACCGTTGCGTCGTTCACGATCTCGTCGCCCGCGACGATGCCGCAGTGGCCGTGAGATGTGTACTCGCAGAGGCAGACGTCGGTGATTACCAGGACGTCGGGCGCCGACCGCTTGAGCGCCCGGATCGCCCGTTGCACCGGCGCCTCCGGATCCGCCGCTGCGCTGCCCTCGGCGTCCTTCGCCTCCGGCAGCCCGAAGAGCAGGACGGCGCGTACTCCGTCGTCGCGCGCCGCGGCCGTCTCGTCGACCGCTTCGTCGACCGAGAGCTGGCAGACGCCGGGCATCGACGGCACCTCGCGCCGCACCCCTTCGCCGGCCTGCACGAACAGGGGCAGGACGAGCGAGTCGGCGGAGACGCGCGTCTCGCGGACGAGGCCGCGGATGGCCGGTGACCGGCGCAGGCGGCGGAGACGCCGGGTGAGGTTCAGGTCGGGCGCCGAACGGTCACGCCCCCGCGCGGTGCGCAGATCGCGATCCTCGGTGGCTGTCGTCGTCACGATTCGGGTCTCCCTCACGCACCGGCGCGGCGCCAGCCTTGCAGCCCGACCCGGCCGGAACGCCTCCAGTCTACGGTCTCCGCGGCACCGGTGCACGCCTCCGCGTCCCGGTTCACCGTCCCGGTCCGGACGCGGTGCAAAGCGGCGGCGGTGCGATCCGGCCGGACGCGGGGAGTAGAATCGAAACAGGGTGTGTCGTGACGACGCGGACGGGAGACCGGCTGCGTCACGCTGTTCTTCTCCAGCGGGTGCAAGTCCCGCCTCGGTAAGCGCCGGAGCGCCGAGTAGCGGACCCCAGGCACGACCGGAGACGGCCGTGGCCCGAGCGGGGTGTCAAGAGCCTCTTCGGAGGGAGCAAGTCCGCGGGCCGCAACATGAAGTGAAGCCTGCAGCCTCGACAGATTCACAACCCGAGAGCCGAGCCGCTCATGTCACGGTGAAGGCCACGTCTCCCGCGCCCCGGTCCGGCGGCGTACGTGCGGGAGGTCTCGGCGGGGTAGGGGGCGCAGCACGCGGACACGGAGAGGGACGGAACACGAGAGGCCCGTCTGCGCGGCCCGGGTCGGGGCAACGCGGCTCGCATAAGCCGAAGGTGAAAGCGGGCGCGGCGCAGCGGGATTCCGAGGGGGCCATAGTACTGCGGAGGGCCGTGCAGCAGAACGCGGCCGGAGGGAAGGGCCCCTGCGGTGGGCACGGCGCGGGTGCAAGGACGCGCGAGGGCATGGCCGGCGAGACCGGACCCAACTCCCCCGGGGGGCGTATGTCTCTCGACAAAGTGCGCCAATTGCAGCGACGCCTGTGGGCCGCGGCCAAGCGGTCCCCGAAACGGCGCTTCCACGCCCTGATGGACCGGATCTGGAGGGATGACGTCCTCCGGGAGGCGTGGCGGCGCGTCAAGCGGAATCGTGGCTCGGCCGGCGTCGACAGGGAGACGCTGGCTGAGATTGAGCAGCGTGGTGTCGATGAGTTCCTCGCGGAACTCGGCACGGCGTTGCGGGTGGGGACGTATCGGCCGCGGCTGGTCCTGCGGCGCTACATTCCCAAGGCTGATGGCCGACGGCGACCGCTCGGGATACCGACGGTTCGCGACCGGGTGGCGCAGATGGCCGCGACTCTGGTGTTGGGCCCCATCTTCGAGGCGGATTTCCGCGATTCGTCGTATGGGTTTCGACCGAAGCGGAGCGCGACGCAGGCGCTGGAGGTCCTTCGCGTCCGCGGGGCGCGCGGGGGCAGCCACGTGCTGGATGCCGACATCTGCGACTACTTCAGCAGCATCGAGCACGAGAAGCTGCTGACGCTGGTGCGCCAGCGCGTCTCGGACCGGCGTGTCCTTCGGCTGCTGCGACTGTGGCTCGCGGCGGGGGTGATGGAGGACGGGCAGGTGCATCGAACCCTGGCGGGCACTCCGCAGGGGGGCGTCATCTCGCCGCTGTTGTCGAACATCTTCCTGCACGTGCTCGACCGGGTCTGGGAGGACCGGTGGGCGCACCTCGGTACGCTGGTGCGCTACGCGGACGACTTCGTGGTGATGTGCGACACGAAGTCGTCGGTCGAGGCGGCGCGAGAGCGCGTGGGTCTGGTGCTGGCCCGGCTCGGGCTGGAACTGCATCCGGAGAAGACGCGGGTGGTCGACCTGACGGACGGTCGTGAGGGCTTCGATTTCCTGGGGTGTCATCTGCACAAGCGCATGAGCGGACCCATCTGGGCTCGCAAGCGGCAACGGGTGTACTACCTGCACCGCTGGCCGTCTCGGCGTGCGATGAAGCAGGTGCGAGCCCGCGTGCGGGCGCTCACCCCTCGAGGCCGCTGCCACACGGACCTGCGTCTGGTCATCGCGGACGTGAACCGGGTCCTTCGCGGGTGGGGGCAGTATTTCCGAACCGGGAATGCGGCGCACCACTTCGTGCAGCTCGACCAGTACGTGGAACGGCGCCTGCGCGGCTTGCTCCTCAAGCGCGCGGGGTCGCGACTCGCGGCTGGTCGGGCGCTGGCCTGGCATCGTCCGTTCTTCGAAGCCTTGGGGCTTGCTCGCCTGCGCGGCACGATTCGGTATCCGGGGGTGGTGCATGCCGCGACCTGAAGCTCACCTGGTAAGCCGTGTGCGGGAAATCCGCACGCACGGTTTGAACGGGGGTCTTGCTTCCAGCCGGTCGCTTCCGCCGACCGGTGCCCAGTAGGATCTACCAATGCCGCCTGGCGACGTCCGAACGCCGCCGCCGGCCCGGACGCCCGCGTGAACGAGCCCCCGTACTACGCCCGCCTCGCCCGGATTCGGGAGGCCTTCCCGGCCCCGGTCTCGGACCGGATGCACGACGCGTACTTCGTCTTCTCCATTCTGCGGGCCCTCGATGAGGTCGACGACATGAAGTCGGAGGTCCCGCTGCTGGGGCAGCCGCAGGCGATCGACTACGCGGCCGCGGAACGGACGACGCTGCCCGAGGAGGGGCGGACCGTGGAGGAGGTCGCGCGCCTGCTGGTCGGCGCGCTCGAGGGGATGCCGATCTGGGGGCATCCGCGGACCCAGATCAACGTCGTCCCGCCGTCGTCCATCCCCAGCATCATCGGCTCCCTGCTGCCGGCCATCTACAACCCGAACCTCGTCTCCGACGACACGTCGTTCGGGGTGGCGCTGAAGGAGGCCGCGGTCTCGGCAATGACGGCCCGCCTCGTCGGCTACGACCCCGCGCGGTCGGCCGGCGTGTTCACGTTCGGCGGCACGGGCACGACGCTCTACGGCGCCAAGCTGGGCATCGAGAAGGCGTTCCCGGACGCGATGGACACCGGCCTGCGGGGAGGCGGGGTCATCCTGGCCTCGGCGCAGAGCCACTACTGCCGCCTGAACGTGGCCGGCTGGCTGGGTCTCGGCGAGCAGAACGTCGTGCAGGTGCCGACGCACCTGCAGAACGACATCCGCATCGATCGGCTCGAGGCCGCGGCGCGCGCCGCGGTCGAGGAGGGCCGGCGCATCGTGGGACTCGTGGCGACGATGGGAACGACCGACGCGTTCGGCGTCGACGACCTCGATGCGGTGGTGGACCTCCGCGACCGGCTGGTCGAGGAGCACCAGCTCGACTACCGCCCGCACGTCCACGCCGACGCGGTCATCGGATGGGCGTGGTCCGTGTTCAACGACTACGATTTCGAGGAGAACCCGCTCGGCTTCCGCCCCCGCACCGTGCGCGCCCTGGCCGCGGCATGCCGGCGCATCGCCGGCCTGCACCGGGCCGACTCGATCGGGATCGACTTCCACAAGACCGGCTTCGCGCCCTACGTGTCGAGCCTCTTCCTCGTCCGCGAGCGCGCCGATCTCGAGCTGCTCGTCCGCGGCCGGGACGAGATGCCGTACCTGTTCCAGAGCGGGGAGCGCCACCCGGGGGTCTACACGCTGGAGACCTCGCGGAGCGGCGGCGGGGTGCTCGCCGCCTACGGCAGCCTCCTGCTCCTCGGGCGGGTCGGGCTGCAGGTCGTGCTCGGGCACCTCGTGGAGAAGGCCGAATCGCTGCGCGAGCACCTCGAGGGACACCAGTCGACGGTCGTGCTCAACGACGACGGCGTCGGCACGGTGACCGTCTTCCGGGTCTACCCGGACGGCGTCGACACCTGGAGCATCAAGGAGCGCGAGCGCACCGAGCCCGCCGCCCGCGAGGAGCTCCTGCGGCACAACGACTACAACCGCCGGCTCTTCCGGTACCTGTACGATCGGGCGATGCAGGGCCAGGGCGTGCACGTCTCGATGACCGACTGCTACCGGGAGACCGACTACGGCGAGCCGATGGTCGGCCTCAAGAGCTTCATCCTGTCGCCGTTCATCGACGAGCAGAACGTCCGCCACCTCGTCGACGACGTGCTGGCCGCCCGCCACGCCATCCGCGAGGGTGGCGACTCCTGATAGAGTCGTCGAAACGGCCTGCGCTCTTGCGGGAGGAACTCGAGTATGCGTGCAAAGACGGGTGCGGGGACGGCCGTGCTGCTGGTCCTGGGGTCCGCCGGCGCGGCGCTCGGCGCCGGCGCGGCGCAGGCGGCGGAGGTCGTCTTCACGAGAGACGTGGCACCCATACTGCAGCGGTCGTGCCAGGTGTGCCACCGGCCGAACAACATGGCGCCGATGTCCCTGATGACCTACGAGGAGGCCCGCCCGTGGGCCCGCTCGATCCGCAACAAGGTGGTCGCCCGCGAGATGCCGCCGTGGCACATCGACCGCAAGGTCGGCGTGCAGCGCTTCAAGGACGACCGCTCGCTGACCGACGCCGAGGTCGACACCATCGTCCGCTGGGTGGACGCCGGCGCGCCGCGCGGGAACCCGGCCGACCTGCCGCCGCCGGTGGCGTTCCAGGACTTCGGCGCCTGGACGATCGAGCCGGACGTCATCGTCACGTCGCCGCCGCATGCCGTGCCGGCGGAGGCGGGGGACTGGTGGGGCGACTACATCGTGCCCTCGGGGGTGACGGACGACCGCTACATCCAGGCGATCCAGACCCGCGCCGGCGACCTCCGGGTGGTGCACCACGCCCTGACCTACGCGGTCACGGACCCCGATCCGCCGCCGGACGACGCCTCCAACGATTTCTTCCTGAACGAGTACGCGGTCGGCAAGAACGCCGACTCGTATCCGGAGGGGACGGGGAAGCTCTTCCCGGCCAACGCGCAGGTGCGCTTCAGCTTCCACTACCACTCGGTGGGCGAGGAGGTGGTCGATCGGACCGATCTGGGCCTCAAGTTCTACCCGCGGGAAGAGGAGCCGGAGCACGTCCTCTGGTCGCGGCAGCTCGGCCTGGCCGGCGAGCTCGACATCCCGGCGGGCCAGGTCACGCGCCACGACGGCTACCAGAAGATGTATTTGCCGGGGAAGCTGACGGCGTTCCAGCCGCACATGCACTTCCTGGGGACCCGGCAGTGCCTCGAGCTCATCTATCCCGACGCCAGCACCGAGATGGTGAGTTGCGCCAACTTCGACTTCAACTGGCACATCGTCTACAACTACGCGGACGACGCGCAGCCGATATACCCGGCCGGAACCACGCTGCACGTGATCAGCTACCACGACAACACGGCCGCCAATCGCGGCAACCACGACCCCCGGAACTGGACGGGGAGCGGCAACCGGACCATCGACGAGATGGCGTTCGGGTGGATCAGCTGGTACGACCTGACCGACGAAGAGTACGCCGCGGAGCTCGCCGCCCGCCGAGAGGCGCGGGGCGGCGCCGACTGAGGGCGCGGGGGTGACGCGGGTGGCGGGGCGAACGGACGTGGCTCCGGCGGCGGTCGCGGCGGCGGTGGCCGTGGCCGTGGCCACCGTGTGCGCTCGGCCCGCCCGCGCACAGGTGGATCGGCGCGACGTGCCGGTGGCGGCGCAGCCGCAGCAGCGCTTCGACAGCGGACAGGACGTCCAGCCCATATACGAGGGGTGACAGCGGCGCCCGGACGGCGGCATCACGCTGCATTTCGGCTACCTCAACCGGAACTACCGCGAGCGGCCGAGCGTGCCGGTGGGACCGGACAACTTCTTCGCGCCGGGCGACCCGGACCGGGGGCAGCCGGCGTACTTCCATCCCCGCACCCACCGCTTCGAGTTCGCGGTGGACGTTCCCGGCGACATGGGGACGTCGTTCGAGGACGGGCTCGTCTGGACGGTGCGCCACAACGGGAGCGAGCAGCAGGCGATCGGCTGGCTGCAGCCGGAATGGGAAATCGACGAGGACACCATCATCCGGAACAGCGGGCTCGGGTTCGGCCGGCCCAAGGAGGAGTGGTACGCCAACCGCCCGCCGCGGGTCGCGGTCGCCGCGTCGCGCGCGTCGCTGCCCGTCGGCGAGCCGCTCACGCTGACCGCGGTCCTCGAGGACGATCCGCTGCCGAGCCCGCTCGCGCCCCGGCCTCCGTCCCGGGGCTCCTCGCGCCCCGGCGTGCCGGCGCTGACGGCGCCCGACGACGCGCCGCAGGTGCCGGACAACATCCCGTGGTACGTCCGACCGAGGCCGCCGCGGAACGGCCTCTCCGTGCACTGGGTCGTCTACCGGGGCCCCGGCGGGGCCGCGATCTCGCCCCCGGACTACCAGCGTTCGGTGTCGGAAGAAGAGGCGGAACCGACCGGCACCCAGGCCCGGCGCTATCCCGCGGCCGGCCCGCATAGCTCCCGCTCGACCGCGACCGCCGGAGACGGTTGGACGTCGGCGACGTTCCGGACCACGGTCACGTTCCGCCGGCCCGGCACCTACGTGCTGCGCGCGCACGGCAGCGACGGAATGCGGGTCACGTCCGCCGACGTCACCGTGACCGTGAGCGAGCCGTGAGCGCCCCCCGCGCGGAGCCCGGCCCACTGCCTGCCGCGGCGCCTGGCCCGCCATGCTTCGCCTGCCGGCTCCGCCCGGTGCCCAACCAACCCTCCGGGAATCCGCACCGTTCCACGGCACAGACTCCTACGTTCCGACGCCCTCGATGGCGTCGAGCAGCGTCAGCAGGGCGTCCCGGGGGCCGGATCGCAGGGTGAGCGATCCGGGTACCGCCTCCCAGCGACGCACGGTCGCCGCGGAGACCTGCAGGAGCTCGGCAAACTCGGCCACCGAGAAGCCGCTGGTGCGCCGAAGCCGGCGGATCAGGTCTCCGGTGGGGCGGAATCCCGATGCGTCCCGGTCCGCCGCGGGGGCGGACTCGGCGGGCGTGGCCGCCAAGCCCGGCGGGGCCGCAATCGCGGAGACAGGATCCGCGGGGAGGCGCTGCGCCTCCGTGCCGGCCGGAGGTGCGCCTGCCGGCGCGGCGCCGGCCGCGATCAGATCGGCCTCGTCCACGCCGCGCAGCCGGAACAGGAGCTCCGGCGCGGCGTCCAGCCGGAGGCCGACACCGTAGAGCGCCGCGGCCGCATGCCGGCACAGGGCCGCTCCGTCCGTGCAGCCGCACTGCGGGTCGATCTCTCTTCGCCTCGGCAGGAGGCCGCAGTCGGCATCGGCAACTGCCTCGATGACGCCGTCCGGCAGCGTACCCCGCAGCAGGTCGGGAATCGAGCCGATCCGACCCGTGCAAGCCCTTGCGAGGGCTTGCCAGGCCGCCGGCTCCGCCGTCGGGATGCGAACGACGACGCGGAACAGCCCGGAGCCGGCGACCATCGCCTCGACGACGCCGGTTCGAATCTCGAGGTGGCAGACGGAGCCGTTCCGCACCAGGGTGCGGCCCAGCGGGAGGCGATCCTCTTGGTCGGAGAACGAATCGAGGCGTTCGCACCAGCGCCGGCCCCAGAAGTGCCGGGCGATGGTCTGTCCCGTGGTCTCGATGGGCTGCACGCGAACGCCGCGCTCGCGAAGCCGGAGCATCTCCGGCAGGGCTCTGGCGCGGCGGGCGCCGATCGAGAGGTACCGTGGATACCAATGCACTGTCTATCCTTTGTCCTCGTGCCGACCCGCTGCTCGGGCAGCGGCGGTGCGTTGCGATTCGGTCGCCATGCACGGACCGTGCCGGCGCCGGGGCGCAGTGACTCGAATCAGGGCCTCCCGGAGTCGAAGTGCGCGGCGATCGCCTCCGCCAGCGCCGGCACCGTGTAGGTCGACGGCATGACGGTCGTGTCGATCCCGAGCCGTCGTGCGGCGTCGGCGGTGACCGGACCGATGCAGGCCACAACCACGTCCGCGAGGAGGTCCGCCGCGCGCTCGGGCCCGACCCGCGTGGCGAGATTGCGCACGGTAGACGCGCTCGTGAACGTGACGACGTCGATCCGGCGTTCGCGCAACATGCGAGAGACGTCGATGCCCTCGGCGTCGGTGACGAGCACGGTCCGATAGGCCGCGACATCGACGACCTCGGCGCCCGCGCGGCGGAGCTCGTCCGGCAGCACGGCCCGCGCGATGTCCGCGCGCGGCAGGAGGATGCGAGCCCCGGCGACGTGGTTGCGCCGAAGCGCGGCGGCGACCGCCTCGCCCCGATGCTCGGCCGGCATCAGGTCGACCTCGAGGCCGTGGCGCCGCAGGCGCGCCGACGTCGCCGGTCCCACCGCGCACAGGCGGCTCGTTCCGAGCGCCCGGACGTCGCGCGGGCCCGCCAGCAGGCGCTTCATGAACGCATCGACACCGTTCACCGACGTGAACACGATCCAGTCGAACGAGCCCACTGCCGCGCACGCCGCTTCGAGGGGCCCTTCGTCTCGCGGAGGCGCGATACGGATCATCGGGGCCTCGATCGGATCGGCGCCGAATTCGGCGAGTCGATCGACGAGCGCGGCAGCCTGCGCCCGCGGCCTCGTGATCAGCACGCGCTTGCCGGAGAGCGGCCGCGCGTCGAACCAGCGCAGCGGAGCGCGGCGGCGGGAATTGCGACCGACGACCAGGACCGCCGTGGCACTTTCTGCAACCTCGCGCGCCGCGGCCTGCACGTCGCGGAGCGTGCCTTCGACGGCGCGCTGCCCGGGCAGCGTCCCGTGCAGGACGAGGGTGGCGCGTTCCGCCGGCGACCACCCGTGGCGGAGCAGCTCGTCGCCGATGCGCGCGAGCCTCGAGCCGCGGCCTTCGCTGACGAGCGTTGCGTCGGGCGCCATCCGGGTCCGGTCGACGGTGAGAGTCTCGCCCGTGGCGGCCGGCCCGCACGGGAGCAGCAGCACCGCGTCCGCAGCGTCCCCGCCGGCGATCGCCACGCCGGCGAGGCCGGGGGCGGCGAAGTGCGGGGGCACGCCGGGGACGACCTCGATGCGGACGCCGCGGTCGTGGAGATAACGGGCCGCGTCGGCGGCCGCCCCGGAGGCGAAGGGATCTCCGCTCGTCAGGTGGGCGACGGTCAGACCCTTGGCGGCCCGATCCGCCAGCAGCCGATGGGTCGCATCCGCGTCGAGGGTTCCGGACGGACCGGCGTCGAGGTCGATCCGCTCCGCGTCGGAGCGCGCCCAGCGAAGCAGCCGCTCCGGAACACGTCGGCCGGCGAAGACCACGACGTCGGCGGCCGCCAGCCGCTGCCGGCCGCGGACGGTGATCAGCGACGGGTCGCCGGGGCCCGCGCCGATGAGATGGACGCACCCCGCGGTGGTCATGTCGCGCGTGCGGCGGCCAGCAGCGCATCGGCGCCGTCGGCCAGCAGCAGATCGGCCGCGCGGCGGCCGAGCCCGACCGGATCGTCGGAGCTGCCGCGCACGGTGTGGCGCAGCAGGTGACGGCCGTCCGGAGAGGCGACGACGCAGGCGAGAGACAGCCGCTCCGCAGGGCGGTCGTGGGTCGCCACGGCGCCGAGCGGCACATTGCAGTCGGCGCCGAGCGCGGTCACCAGCGCCCGCTCGGCATCGAGCGCGCGCGCGGCCTCCAGGTTGCGGATCGCATGCACCAGCCGGCGCGTCGCTGCGTCGTCCGACCGGCACTGCGCGGCCACGATCCCCTGCCCGGGGGCCGGGACGCAGACGTCGGCCTCGAGCCGGCTGCTGATCCGCTGCGGAAGGCCGAGCCGAACGAGCCCCGCGACGGCGAGCACCAGGAGGTCGCAGCGGCCCTCGTCGAGACGGCGCAGGCGGGTGCCGACGTTGCCCCGCACCGGCACGACGTCGATGCCGGGGAACGCGCGCCGCAACTGGGCGGCGCGGCGCACGCTGCTCGTGCCGACGCGCGTGCCGGGGCCGGTCCCCGCCACGAGGGCTGCGGCGCCGCCGGCGGGGACGGCTGCGTTCGCGGGAGCGGCCAGCGCGTCGCGGGGATCCTCCCGGGGCAGGACGGCGTCGATTCGGAGACCCTTCGGGAGATTGGCGGGCAGATCCTTCGCACTGTGCACCGCGAGGTCGATCTCGCCCGCCAGCAGCGCGTCCTCGATGGCCTTGACGAAGAGCCGCTTGCCGCCCCCCATCGCGAGCGGCGCCGCCCGGGAGCCTCGCGCCGCGGAGAGCCGGTCTCCGGAGGTCGTGATGGTCACGACCTCCGGCGCCGGCGCGCCGGCGCGCCGGAGGGCGGCGGCCACCTCCCCGGTCTGCCACAGCGCCAGGGGGCTGCCGCGCGTACCGAGGCGCAGGGCGTTCAACGATTCCTCGCCGCCGAGGGGCTCGCCAGGCTGCGCGGGCGGGTTTCGCGGAGCGCGGGCGTGTCGTCGTCTTCCGAGTCTTCCGCCAGACCCAGCTCGAAGAGACGACTGAGCGTGTCGGCGTCCGTGGCGGCGGCATCCTCGTCGGGCGCGGCCTTCAGGCGCTCGGTCGGCTTCGACAGCAGCCGCTCGACGAGGAGTCTCGTCACCTCCTCGACCCGGGCGCGGGCCTCCGGCGACATCGACGCCAGCTTCGGCGCCAGCCGCGCCAGCTCCGCCCGGCGGATCTCCTCGAAGCGGCGGCGCAGCGCCACGACCGTCGGCACCGAGCCCCGGGAGCGGAGCCAGCGCATGAACCCGTCGACCTCTTCCTCGACGAGCAGCTCGGCCCGATCGACCTGTGCCTGCCGCCGCGCCTGGTTCTCGCGAACGATCGCCTGCAGGTCGTCGATGTTGTACAGAAACACCTGCTCGATGTCGCCGGCGGAGGGCTCCACGTCGCGCGGCACGCCGATGTCGATGACGAACAAGGGGCGGTCCCGCCGCGGCTTCATGGCTTCCGCCACGTGCGTCCGGGTCACCATCCAGCTTGCCGAGCCGGTCGCCGTGACGACGATGTCGGTCGACGCCAGCTCGTCGATCATCGCCTCCCAGGGAACGGCGATTCCCTGCACCCGGGCCGCGAGAGCGGCCGCGCGGGAGGCGGTCCGGTTCGTCACGCCGACGTGACTGACGTCCTGCGCGCGGAGGTGGGTTGCAGTGAGCTCCGCCATCTCCCCGGCCCCGACGACCAGCGCGCGCAGGCGGTCGAGGCGGCCGAAGATCTTGCGGGCGAGCGAGATGGCCGCGTAGCTGACCGAAACCGCCCCCTCGCCGAGCCCGGTCTCCGCCCGCACGCGCTTGCCGACGCTGAACGCCCAGTGGAACAGCCGATTGAGCGACGCCCCCGTATGCCCGCGCCCGTTGGCGATGGCATAGGCCTCCTTGACCTGACCCAGAATCTGCGGTTCCCCCACGACGAGCGAGTCGAGGCCGGCCGCCACCCGGAAGAGGTGCCGGGTGACCGCGGCGCCGTTCATCGTGTAGAGGTGCGGCGCCAGCTCCGGCTCCGGCACGTTGTGGAACTCGCTCATGAAGCGGGCGAGGACGTCGCGGGCTCGGCCGGCATCCTCGCACATCGTGTAGATCTCCGCCCGGTTGCACGTCGAGAGGACGACCACCTCGGCCGTGCCCGGCGTGTCGGCCAGGGCCGCCAGCGCGACCGGCACGCCGCGCCGCGAGAAGTCGACCCGCTCGCGGAGATCGACCGGCGCGCTGTGGTGGCTCACGCCGAGCAGAAACAGGTGCATGTCGCGAGATCGCCGGTTCGAGGCGGGCCGTGCGGATGCGTGCGCCCTTGGACCTGTCGGGGGGCCTTTCCCCTGGCCTGCCGGTCGTCGGCTGACGGCTCCGCTTGCCGCCCAGCCAAGCCTACAGGAGTCTGCGCCGTTCTACGGCGCAGACTCCTGGTAGAAGTTGTGCGTCTCGGTCCCGAAGTAGCCGATGGGCACGAAGTTGAGCAGCAGGATCGCGAAGCCGACGGTCGACAGCCACGCCGCCCTGCGGCCGCCCCACCCGAGCCGGGAGCGCGCGATGATCCCGAACCCGTACACGAGCCAGCAGAGGACCACTATGGAGATCTTCGGATCGAGGAAGATCTTGGGATCGAGCGGCGACATCGCCTGCACCCGGGGGTCGACCGCGCCCGGCTGGAGCTGGGCCGCCCAGATGATCCCGACGCCGATGCCGACGGTCAGGAACATCCAGCCGATGCCCACGGTGCGGCGGTTCATCGCGTCGAGCGCCTGCAGCGACGGCAGGCGGGCGTAGAAGACGCCCGGGTGCTTGGCCTTCAGCTCCTTGAAAAGCAGCACGTAGGTCACGCTCACGACGCAGGCCAGGGCCAGGCTGGCGTAGGCGACGAGCAGCGAGAAGACGTGAATCTCGAACCAGCGGCTCTCGAGCACCGGGGGCCGCGCGGCCACGCTGTCGCCGAGGGCGGGGATCGTCTGCAGGACGACCATCAGGGGCACCAGGAAGATGCCCATCGAGCGCTCGTCGGCCGTCATCTCGGTGTAGAGGTAGGCCAGCGCGAGGAGCCAGACGAACGCGGAGATGGCGCCCGTCGTGCCGACGAACGGGATGTGGCCCACCTGCATCGTCTGCATCCCGATGACGAACGTGTGCGCGAGCGCGCCCGCGACGAGGGTCAGGGTCGCCGTGGGGCCCCACGCGCCGCGGGGACGGGCGAAATGCACGGCGTACGCGCCGCTGGCCGTGACGTAGAGCGCAAGGGGGATCGCGTTCATGACGATTCGGGGCGAGGGGGCGCCTCACCCTCGCGGTGCGTAGTACCCCTGCTTCGTCCGCGCGGTCGCGCCCTCGCGGTCGACCTGCACGACGATTCGCCGCCACTGCCCGTTGCGCAGCGGGTTGGCCGAGATGTATCCGACGGAGTACTGGCTGGAGAGCTCGTCCGAGATCTGGCGGTAGATGTCCGGGAGCTCGTTGACGTCGTCCGGGAAGAACGCCCGCCCGCCGGTTTCCTGGGCCAGTTGCCGGAGCACGAAGTCGGCTTCGCGGAACCCCGTGCGCGCCCGGCGGTTCTCGGCCTGCAGGCCGATCGAGTAGATCGCCGTCTCGGACCGCTTGGCGAGCTCGAGCACCTCTTCGAAGCTGACGAGGCTCGACGTGTCCTCGCCGTCGGACAGGACGATGATGGCCTCGCGCCGGACATCGGCCTCGCGGAGCGGCGCCCTGGTGAGGTCCTTGAGGGAGATGTAGAGCGCGTTGTACAGCGAGGTCGACCCGCCGGCCGACGTTCTGCGGATGGCCGACTCCAGCTGGTCGACGTCGTTCGTGAAGCCCTGCAGCACGTCGACGCGGCTGTCGAAGTCGATGATCTCGGCGAGGTCGTCGGGGCCAAGGCGTTGGGAAAACCCGATCGCCGCTTCCTGAGCGGTCGCCATCTCCTCGTCCATGCTGGCGCTGGTGTCGATGAGCAAGGCGAGCGCGATCGGAAGCTGCGTGCGCGTGAAGAAGTTGATCTCCTGCCGCACGCCGTCCTCGTAGACCGCGAAGTCCTCCGGCGCGAGATCGGTCACGAAGCGCGTCTCCAGGTCCGTCACCGTGACGTTGAGCGAGACGACGTCCACGCCGGCGCGGAACGCAGGCGTCTGCTGCTGCGCGCCGCCCGGCAGGATCGTCGCCGCCCACCCGGCGGCGGCGAGCGCGGCGGCCAGGGCCACGGATGCTCGGCGTGTCATGATTCGGTGTCAGTCGCCCTTCAGCGGAGTACCGCGCGCGGTGAGCCCCGCCCGGTTTACCGCGACCTCGACACGCTCCGGCGGGATGAGCGCGTCAGGCCGGGCGTAGGTGACCAGGAGCTGGTTGCGGAGTTCCGCCGCGAACTCCATCAGCGCGTTCTCGACCGCGATGCTGGTGAGCACGATCTTGCTGCGCCCGCCGCTGTCCCGCGGGCCCCGCTCGAGCACCAGGTTGCGCTCCATCTCGTCCTGCTGGCGCCTCACGCCGAGGAGGCCGGGATCGGCGCGAGCCCGGCCGCGCCCCGCCACGAGCAGGGTGTAGACGGCGGCGCCGCTCTCGTGGATGCGCTCGAAGACCTCGCGGGCTCGGACGTTGCTGTAGTCGACGCCCTCGGTGGTCAGCGCCATCAGGACCGGGCGGGCCGACTCCCGGCGCGTGAAGCCCTCGGCGGCCTGCGCCATCGCGTCGAGCAGGTACGCGGCGGATCCGGCGAACCCGAAGACGTCGCCCAGGCCGTCCCGAAGCTGGCCCAGGCGGCGGGTGGAACCGACCAGGATGCGTGGTGGGCCTCCGAAGCTGATCAGCGAGATCTCGTTCCCTTCGTGCATCGCCTCGAAGAACGCCGCGAGGCCGGCGCGAAAGTCGCGCGTCGCGCGCGCCGCGGCCTCGGAGGTGTCGACGAGCACCGCGATTTGCCGGCCCGCGCCGGCGGGCTCGACGCGCAACACCTCGCGGGCGGCGCCGTCCTCGCGGACGACGAGGTCGCGGGGGACGAGGTCGCCGACGGGGTTGTCGTCGCCGTCGAGGACGGTGACGATGATGTGGCGTTCGACCGACTGCGCCCGCATGCCACCACCGGCGGCCGCCAGCGCGACCGCGACGGTCGTGACCGCCGCCAAGCCGGCCCCGAACGACGCCGCCGGGATGCGTCGCATGCGCAGGCCCTGCCTTTCGCACCCGAGTATATCAGCCCGGCCGACTGCGGACCCGGTTCCTTGACAGGCCCCTTGCCGCGTGCAATAATCCGCCCGGTCTTTCGGCCCGCACGTCGCGGCGTATCGCGGGAGCCGGGTCGCACCGGGTAAACCACGTTCCCGCAGCGACGATGCCTGAAGCCTACATCCCGATCTTCCTCTTCATCCTCGTTGCGATCGGCTTCGCCATCTTCACGCTGATGGTTTCGAAGCTGCTGCACGCGAGCCGCGTGAACAAGGTGAAGCTCGAGCCGTACGAGTGCGGCATCGAGCCCCTGACGGATGCCCGGGACCGCTACAGCGTGCGCTACTACCTGGTGGCGATGCTGTTCGTGATCTTCGACGTCGAGACGGTGTTCATGTTCCCGTGGGCCGTCATCATGGACGAGCTGGCGCTGTTCGGCCTCATCGAGATGCTCGTCTTTCTGTTCATCCTGGTCATCGGGTACGTGTACGCGTGGCGCAAGGGTGCGCTGGACTGGGCCTGACTGTGCGGAACGCCGGGTGGAAGACCGAACGCCGTGCCGATAGGCGCCGTGCCGATGTGCGATGCCCGCTGACCGATGACTGACGACACGAAGCCCGGTGCGGACGCGCCCGGGGAGGCGGGCGGGGCCGCGCCCGAGCCCGCCGCCGGCCCCGCGCCCGACCCTCCTGCGGCATCGGACACCGCGCCTCCGGCGGCGGCCGCGGCGCGGAAGCCTGAATCCGCACCCTCTGCCAAGGCTGCGGCCCCGAAGGCTGCGCCTGCCGCGGAGGCTTCCAGGCCGGACGCTCCGAAGCCGCCGGCGGCCAAGCCTGCCGCGCCTTCCAAGGCCAAGCCGGCTGTAGAGGCCAAGCCTGCCGCAGCGGCCAAGCCTGCCGCAGCGGCCAAGCCTGCCGCAGCGGCCAAGCCGAGGCCGAAGCCGAAGCCGAAGCCGCCACCCGAGCCCCCGAAGGGTCCTCCCGATCCGCCGCCGCCGGAGGGGATGGAGCTGCCGCGGGCCGTCGCGGCGGTTCGGGAAGCGCTCCCGGATGCGATCGAGGCCGTGTCGTACTGGGTGGGCGACTGGACCCTCATCGTGCAACGGGAAAGACTGCTCGAGGTGCTCGAGCTGCTCAAGACCCACGAGGCGGCCGCGTTCGACTACTGCTCCGACGTGACCGCGACGGACTGGCCGCCGCGCGAGCGGCGATTCGACCTGATCTACTGCCTCTACTCGACGCGGCTGCGCCACCGGATTCGCGTCAAGGTGCGCGTCGGCGAGGACGATGCAGTGGAATCGGTGACCGGGCTGTGGTCTGCCGCCAACTGGCTCGAGCGCGAGGTCTTCGACCAGTTCGGGATCAACATCGTGAATCATCCGGATCTGCGACGCATCCTGATGCCCGACGAGTGGCAGGGGCATCCGCAGCGCAAGGACTATCCCCTCGAGGGTCCCGGCGAGCTGCTGATGGAGAACCCGCAGGACTGGCTGCGGGTGCGCAACCTGCCTGACGAGGCCGGCGCCGACGCGGGGCCCGGCTCGGACACGGAGATCGAATAGCCGCACCGCGCCCGACGTGGCGCTGCGGCCCCGACGAGACGGACGCACCATGACGGTTCCCGCTCCGCGCGTCAGCACGACCCAGTTCGACACCAACGAGTTGGTGATCAACATGGGGCCGCAGCATCCGAGCACGCACGGCGTGCTGCGGGTCGTGCTGCGGCTCGACGGCGAGCGCGTCATCGACGCGGACTGCGTCATCGGCTACATCCATCGCGGCGTCGAGAAGCTGTGCGAGAACCGCGACTGGACGCACATCGTGCTGCTGACCGACCGCATGGACTACGTGGCGGCCGCCACCAACAACCTCGGCTACGTCGAGGCGGTCGAGAAACTGATGCAGATCGAGGTGCCGCGCCGGGCGCGGTACATCCGCACGATCCTCGCGGAGCTGCAGCGCGTGGCCAGCCACTGCCTCTGGCTCGGCACGCACGCCATGGACATCGGCGCCATGACCGTGCTGCTGTACGCGTTCCGCGAGCGCGAGCTCGTGCTCGATCTGTTCGAGGAGTTCTGCGGGGCGCGTCTCACCTACAACTCGATGCGCGTCGGCGGGCTGCCGCTCGACATTCCGCCGGGGTGGGACCGGAAGGTGCGGTCGTTCTGCGACCTGATGGAAGGCAAGCTGGACGACTACGAGACGCTCCTCACGAACAACCGCATCTGGCTGAAGCGGACGCGCGACGTCGGCGTCATCTCGGGCGAGGAGGCCATCGGGCTGGGGCTCTGCGGCCCGCCGCTGCGCGGCTCCGGCGTCTCGCGCGACCTCCGCAAGGACGAGCCGAACGCCGCCTACGAGGAGTTCGACTTCGACATCCCGCTCGGGACGCGCGGCGACACCTACGACCGCTACCTGATCCGGATGGAAGAGTTCCGGCAGGCGATCCGCATCGTCCGGCAGGCGCTCGACGGGCTGCCGGAAGGGCCCGTGATGGGCAAGGTGCCGCGCCTGCTGAAGCCGCCGGCCGGGGAGACCTATCACGCCATCGAGTCGCCGAAGGGCGAGCTCGGGTACTTCCTCGTGAGCGACGGGAAGTCGACCAATCCCTACCGGTTCCGCGTCCGGCCACCGTCGTTCTGCAACCTGCAGGGGCTCAAGCGGCTCGTCCGCGGGCACCTGGTGGCGGACGTCGTGGCGTTGATCGGAACCATCGACATCGTGCTCGGCGAGGTCGATCGCTGAGCGCGCAGGATGTGATCACGGGACCATGCTCGACACCGTCGTCATCGCGCTGCTGAAGATCGCCGTCCTGGTCAACGCCGTCCTGGTCGCGGTGACCTTCCTCGTGCTGATGGAACGGAAGGTGATCGCCTGGGCCCAGTCCCGGCTCGGCCCGATGCGGGTCGGACCCTACGGCATCCTGCAGGCCATCGCGGATCCCATCAAGCTGATCCTCAAGGAAGACATCACCCCGGTGAAGGCGGACCGGTACGTCTTCACGCTGGCGCCGATCATGAGCTTGGTGCCGGCGCTGGTCGTCTTCGCGGTCGTGCCGTTCGGTCCGGATCCGCTCTACTACATCGGCGACATCAACGTCGGCCTGCTGTTCATCATCTCCGTGACGTCGATCGGCGTCTACGGCATCATCCTCGGCGGCTGGGCGTCGAACAGCAAGTACCCGCTGCTCGCGAGCCTGCGCGCCTCCGCGCAGCTCATCAGCTACGAGATCGCGGTGACGATGACGCTGGTGAGCGTCATCCTGACCACCGGCACGCTGAGCCTCGTCGGCATCGTGGAGGCGCAGCAGGAGAGCGGCATCTGGTTCGCGTTCATCCAACCGGTCGCGCTGGTGCTGATCTTCATCGGCGGGCTCGCCGAGACGAACCGCGCGCCGTTCGACCTGCCGGAAGCCGAGACCGAGCTCACGGGCGGGTTCCACACCGAGTACAGCGGGATGCGCTTCGCGCTGTTCTTCCTGGCCGAGTACGCCAACATGATCGTCATCTCGGCGGTCGTGGTGCTGATGTTCTTCGGCGGCTGGCTGCGGCCGTTCCCCAACATCGCGTGGCTCGGCTTCCTCGACCTCGTGCCGGCCTGGATCTGGTTCGTCGGCAAGGTCTTCCTGTTCCTCTACGTGTTCATCTGGATTCGGGCCACGTTGCCGCGCTACCGCTACGACCAGCTGATGGGCCTCGGCTGGAAGGTGCTCATCCCGGTGGCAATCGGCAACCTCGTGCTGACCGGCGTCCTCAAGGTCGTGTTCTAGACAGGCAGCCGATGGCCGAAGCTCTCCTTTTCTACACGCTGGCGGTGCTGATTCTCGGGCTCGGGGTGATGGTGGTGTCGGCGCGCAGCGCCGTGCACAGCGTCCTGTTCCTGGTGGTGAACTTCCTGCTCGTGGCGGTGCTCTACGTCACGCTGAACGCGGAGTTCGTGGCCGTCATCCAGGTGCTGGTCTACGCGGGCGGCATCGTCGTCCTGTACCTGTTCGTCGTCATGCTCGTGAACCTGAAGAAGGCGCCGGAGCGCTTCTCGGATCCGCGCCGCCTGGCCCGCTCGGGCCTCGTGCTCGGCGGCGTGGTGCTGGCGCTCATCGTCGTCGTCGTCTCGTCGTCGCTGCGCGCCGGCATGGCGGAGGAGGGGACCCTCTCCGGCTTCGGAACGCCGTTCACGAGCGGCAACACGGAGCAGCTCGGGTGGGTGCTCTACACCAGCTACCTCATCCCGTTCGAGCTGGCGTCGATGTTGCTGCTCGTCGCGATGATCGGCGCCATCGTGCTGGCGAAGCGGCACCTGGGGGACTGACGCGTGCTCGAGATTACCCCGCTGCACTACAGCCTGCTCTCGGCAGCGCTGTTCATGATCGGCGTCATCGGCGTGCTGGTGCGCCGCAACGTCATCATCATCTTCATGTCGATCGAGCTCATCCTGAACGCGGTCAACATCAACCTGGTCGCCCTGTCGGACCAGCTCCAGGATCTGGCCGGACAGGTGTTCGTCGTCTTCGTCATTGCGGTGGCGGCGGCGGAGGCCGCGGTCGGCCTCGGCATCATCATCGCCTTCTACCGCAACAAGGAGACGGTGAACATCGACGAGATTCAGATCATGCGGTGGTGACGCTGTTTCCATGGACCTCATCTGGCTGATCCCGCTCCTGCCCGGTCTGGGCGCCGCCCTCAACGGGTTGCTCGGCATTCGCTTCTTCAGCAAGCAGGCAGCCGGGCTGGTCGCCGTCTCCACGATGGCCGTCGCCTTCGTCCTGAGCGTCATCGCCTTCGCCGGCCTGCTCGGGCTGCCGGAGGACGAGCGCTACCACGAGGTGACGGTGGCGAGCTGGATTCCGCCGATCCCGCTCGAGACCGCGAACGGCATCGGCTCGTTCGAGGTCCCGTGGGCGTTCGCGCTCGACCCCCTGTCCGGCATGATGCTGCTCGTCGTGACCGGCATCGGCCTGCTCATTCACGTCTACTCGGTCGGCTACATCGACCACGAGCCGCGGGGCGGGGTGGCCCGGTTCTTCTGCTATCTCAACCTCTTCTGCTTCTTCATGCTGATCCTCGTGCTGGGGAGCAGCTTCCTGGTGATGTTCGTCGGCTGGGAAGGGGTCGGGCTCTGCTCCTACCTGCTGATCGGCTACTGGTACCGCAAGCAGAGCGCGTCGGACGCCGGCAAGAAGGCCTTCATCGTCAATCGCATCGGCGACTGGGGCTTCATCCTCGGCATCTTCCTCGTGTTCTTCACGTTCGGGACCCTCGACTTCCGCGAGGTGGCCGAGGCGGCGGCCGGGATGCCGGTGGAGGTCGGGTTCGGCGTGCTCTCGCTGATCTGCCTCTTCCTGTTCATCGGCGCCACCGGCAAGAGCGCGCAGATTCCGCTCTACGTCTGGCTTCCGGACGCGATGGAAGGCCCGACGCCGGTCTCGGCGCTGATCCACGCGGCGACGATGGTCACGGCAGGCGTCTACATGGTCTGCCGGAACGCCGTGCTCTTCTCGCACGCTCCGATGGTGATGGAGGGGGTCGCCTGGATCGGCGTGCTGACGGCGTTCATGGCCGCGACGATCGGCCTGGTCCAGACCGACATCAAGCGCGTGCTGGCCTACTCGACCGTCTCGCAGCTCGGCTACATGTTCCTGGCCACCGGCGTCGGCGCGTTCGCGGCCGGTGCGTTCCACCTGATGACGCACGCCTTCTTCAAGGCGCTGCTCTTCCTGGGGAGCGGCTCCGTCATCCACGGCATGAATGAAGAACAGGACATGCGCCGCATGGGGGGCCTCAAGCCCTACATGCCGACCACCTTCTGGACGATGGCGATCGGCGCGGTGGCCATCGCCGGCATCCCGCCGCTGGCCGGGTTCTTCAGCAAGGACGAGATCCTCTACCGCACGTTCCTCCACAGTCAGGTGCTGTGGGGGATCGGCGCGCTGACCGCGGTGATGACCGCCTTCTACATGTTCCGCCTCATCAACATGACCTTCCTCGGCCGCTACCGCGGCCCGGAGTGGGGGCAGCCCGCCGGCGGGGAGGCCCACGACGACGGCGGACACGGGCACGCGTGGCACGGACCGCACGAGTCTCCGCGCACGATGACCGTGCCCCTGATGGTGCTGGCGGTCGGCGCGGTCTTCGCCGGGTTCATCGGCGTTCCGGCGGCGCTCGGCGGGAGCAACGTGATAGAGCACTTCCTCGAGCCGAGCTTCACCGCGCAGGGCGCCTTCCACGCGGCCGAGGAGGCGCACCACCTGTCGCACACTGCGGAGCTCGGCCTGATGGCGCTGTCCGTGCTGCTCGCCGCCGGAGCGATCCTGTTCGCCTACCGGAACTACGTGCAGCGGCCGGCCGCCGCCGACGAGATGGCGCGGACGTTCGCCGGCCCGCACCGCGTGCTGACCAACAAGTACTACGTCGACGAGCTGTACGGGGCCACCGTGGTGCGCGGCACGATGGAGAGCGCGGGCGGCCTGTGGGCGGTGGATCAGCGGGTCGTGGACGGGGCCGTCAACGGGACCGGCTGGACGACGATCTTCTCGTCCTGGGTGTCCCACGTCCTCGACAAGTACGTCGTCGACGGGCTGGTCAACTTCGTGGCCTGGGTGTGCGGGGAGGCCAGCTACCTGTTCCGCCGGGCCCAGACCGGCCTGATTCAGAACTATGCGTTCGCCACGCTGCTCGGCGTGTTCGCGTTCGTCACCTGGTACCTCCTCGCCCGCTAGCCGGACCATGCCATGAGCAACGCCGCCGATACCCCCTCGCTGCTGTCGCTGATCCTCTTCACGCCGCTCGTCGGCGCGCTTGTGATCCTGTTCGTCGGCAAGCGGCAGGTCGACCTGATCCGCTGGATCGCCAACGCTACGGCGGTCCTCGGGTTCCTCGTCTCGCTGCCGCTCTGGTTCGTCTATGACTCGGCGGACCCTGACTGGCAGTTCGTCGAGCAGATGGAGTGGATTCCCTCCATCGGGGCGCAATACTTCCTCGGGGTCGACGGCTTCAGCGTGCTCCTGATCCTGCTCACGACGATGATGGGCGTCATCGCCGTGCTGTCGTCCTGGAACGCCATCCAGACGCGGGTGAAGGAATACTACATCTTCCTGCTGATGCTCCAGACGGGGATGATCGGCGCCTTCGTGGCGCTCGACTTCCTGCTCTTCTTCCTCTTCTGGGAAGTGATGCTGGTCCCGATGTACTTCCTGATCGGCATCTGGGGCAGCGACAACCGGCTCTACTCGGCCATCAAGTTCTTCCTGTTCACGCTGGTCGGCAGCGTCATCATGCTGCTCGGCATCCTGGCCGTCTACTTCTACCACCAGGATGTGACCGGGGTGTACACGTTCGACATCACGCAGTTCCACGAGCTGAACATCCCCTACGACCTGCAGTGGTGGATCTTCCTCGCCTTCTTCCTGGGGTTCGCGGTCAAGGTGCCGATGTTCCCCTTCCACACCTGGCTGCCCGACGCTCACACCGACGCGCCCACCGCGGGCTCGGTCATCCTGGCCGCCGTGCTGCTGAAGATGGGGACCTACGGGTTCATCCGCTTCAGCCTGCCGATCCTGCCGGAGGCGACGGAGGCGTTCGTGCCGGCGGTGGTCCTGCTCTCGATAGTGGGGATCGTCTACGGGGCGCTCGTGGCGATGGCCCAGCGCGACTGGAAGCGGCTGGTCGCCTACTCGAGCGTCAGCCACATGGGCATGGTGATGCTCGGCATGTTCGCGCTGACGCCGGTCGGCATCACCGGCAGCATCGTGCAGCAGCTCAACCACGGCATCTCGACCGGCGCTCTCTTCCTGCTGGTCGGCGTCGTCTACGAGCGGCGCCACACGCGCCTGATCGCCGAGTACGGCGGCCTGTCGAAGATCATGCCGGTCTATGCCGCGATCTTCCTCGTCATGACGATGTCGTCGATCGGCTTGCCGACGCTGAACGGCTTCATCGGCGAGGTGCTCATCCTGCAGGGGATCTTCGTCGTCAGCAAGACGTGGGCCTTCTTCGCGGCGAGCGGCATCGTGCTCGGGGCGGCCTACATGCTCTGGCTCTACCAGCGAACGATGTTCGGAACCGTCGACAACCCGAAGAACGAGAACCTGCCCGACGTCAGCCTGCGCGAGTTCGCCACCTTCGCGCCGCTGCTGCTGCTGGCGGTCTGGATCGGGCTCTATCCGAAACCGTTCCTCGATCGGCTGGAGACCTCGGTGGACAGGGTCATGATGCGGGTCAACGCCGACTACACGCCGCGCTTCGCGATCGCCGCCGGCGCTGAAGGCGGCCCGGGCGCCGATATCGGCACCGTCGCCGAGGTCGCCGCGCCGCGCCCGGCCACCGCCGCGGGGCCGCAAGGGGCCGCCGCCGCGGTGCCGTTGCCGCGGCCGGTCGAATCCGACGCGCCGCCGGGAGCGGAAGCCCTCGCCACCGCCATGATCGACGTACCGGTCCGGGGCGGCGCCCGCTGAGCCCGGCGCCGGGGACACAACGATGCCTGCCGGGTTCACCGCCGCCGACTTCTACTATCTGCTGCCCGAGATCCTGCTGACCGCGGGGGCGCTGCTCGTCCTGGTGATCGACGTGCTGGCGCCGCGGCGCGAGTCCGCCGTCCTGGGGGCCACCCTCGGTACGCTCGTCGTCTCCGGGGTGGCGGTTCTGGCGTTCGCCGGGCTCGACACCACCATCTCGGCGGGTCTGCTGGCCGTCGACGGGTTCGCCGCCTTCTTCAAGGTGCTCTTCCTGCTGTCGGCGGGCATCACGGTATTGATGTCGGTGCCGTACCTGCAGGTGGAGGGGGTGCGGGCCGGGGAGTACTGCTTCCTGATCCTGTGCGCCACGCTCGGGATGATGTTCATGGCGAGCGGGATCGACCTGATCACGCTCTTCATCGGTCTCGAGACGATGGCCATCTCGTTCTACATCCTGACGGGCTTCCTCAAGCCGAGTCGGCGATCCAACGAGGCCGCCGTCAAGTACTTCCTGCTCGGCGCGTTCTCGTTGGGGCTCCTCCTGTACGGGATGTCCCTCTTCTACGGCGTGACGGGGACGACGAGCCTGGCCGGCATCGCGGATGCGCTGGCCGGAACCGAGGGGTCGTTGCTGCTGTCGCTGGCCCTCATCCTGCTCGGCGCCGGCATGGGCTTCAAGATCGCGGCGGTGCCGTTCCACATGTGGGCGCCGGACGTGTACGAAGGCGCGCCGACGCCCGTGACCGCGTTCCTCTCGGTCGGCTCCAAGGCCGCTTCGTTCGCCATGCTGCTTCGGATACTGCTCGACGGCATCCCGAGCATGGTGGCGGACTGGCAGGTCTTCTTCTGGGCGCTGGCCGCGGTCTCGATGACCGTCGGCAACATCGCCGCCATCACGCAGAGCAACATCAAGCGGATGCTGGCGTACTCGTCCATCGCCCACGCCGGCTACGTGCTGATCGGCGTCGTCGCCGCCTCCGACCGCGGCGTGACGGCGACGATGGTCTATCTCTGGGTCTATCTCTTCATGCAGCTCGGCGCCTTCGCCATCCTCGCGATGCTGCGCCGGAAGGACGTGGTCGGCGACGAGCTCAAGGACCTCAGCGGGCTCTACTTCCGCCAGCCGGCGGCCGCGATCGCGATGCTCGTCTTCATGCTGTCGCTGGGCGGCATTCCCCCGACGGCCGGATTCATGGGCAAGTTCTGGCTCTTCAGCGCGGCGATCGAGTCCGGGTTCATCTGGCTGGCCGTGATCGGCGTCGTCAACAGCGCCATCTCTCTCTACTACTACATCCGGGTCGTCGTCTTCATGTGGCTGAAGGAGGAGACGCTCGGCTCGCCCATCACGATCCGCCCCGCGATTGCCACCGCGTTGGTGATCGCCGTCGTCGGCTCCCTGCTGTTCGGCGTCTACCCGCAGGTGCTCTTCGACCAGGCCCAGAGCGCCACCGAGATGCTCGGCGCCTCCGCCCCGGCCGCCGTTCTGCTCCAGCCCTGAGCCGGGGGCGGGGTCAGCCGACGGGTTGTCCTGTGGCGGCCGCAGCGGCGGCCTCCACCTTCTTCGGCGCCTCGGCCGGCCGTCCCGCGTGCGGGTAGGTGGGGTGCCCGCGATCGGTCCGGATCGTTGCACTCGGGAACAGACGTCGCGTGCGCTCGACGAGTTCGACCGGGTCGGGGTGCTGCTCGAGACCGTTGATGAGCCGGGCGCCGGCCTCCGGGAGCTTGCCTCCGCTCCCGTGCGTCATGGCCGCGATGCCGGCCAGGGTGCGTTCGATGACCGCTCGTGCGGGGGCGCGATCGTCTTCCGGCCAGCAGGCCAAGAGCCCGGCCTGGATCCAGCGTTCGAGGCCGGCTCGGTCCTCCGTCCAGCCGACGAACGTCGCGTCCGCCTGGTAGAGCACCGGCTCGGGCTTGAACCCGTAGCGCGCGCCGTTGTCCACCGCCCAGCGGTTGACCTCCACGCGGTCGATGCTGCGCATGTTGCTCGTCAGCAGCATCTTGGCGCCGAGCGCGACGCTCTCGCAGACGATGCGCGCGTCGGGATGCTGCTCGATGTCCCCGGGCTCGGTGGTCGGGAAGCACCGCCGGTCGATCGCCTGCAGCAGCCGGTCCGTCAGCTCTTCCTGTTCCTCGTCGAGGCTGACGATTTGGTACGGCGACTCCGGCGCGCGCCACATCTCGGCCCACCAGGCCTGGATCCGCAGCTCGGCGATCCGCCGGGTGCCGGCGTTCGGCCCGAGGCTGCCGAGCAGCGCTTCGGCGGCGCTCCGCCCGTCGAGCGCTGTCGGGTCCGCGCCGAGCGGCGCGAGCTCCCGCGCGACGCTCGGCGGCGCCAGCACCGGCCGCCCCGCGATTTCGCACCACGCGGCGTGCAGCTTGCGCTGCGTCGGCCGCATCAACTCGCTCGTGTCGACGACGGTCATGGGTGGCGGTTCCGGAGGTCTTCGGCAGTGCCGCGCGCGTGTCGCTCGCGCTGCCACCGCTGCACCGGCGTCTCGTAGCCGGCGTCGGGCCGCGAGCATCCCTCGTACAGCCTGGCAGCCGTTTCGCGCACTGCCGCCTGAGTAGCCTTCGGCCCGAGCCGGTCGCGCGCCGCCGCCTCCAGCGTGCTTTGCAGCTTCCGCTCCGCGCGCATCGTTCTGCTTGGCATCCCCGGTGGTCGTCCTTGCCCGACTCTACTCGGCTGCCGCCGGAGCCGCAACGGGTCGGTCGTTCGTCGGGCCGAGCGCCGGTCGGGCCCAGGTGGGCGCGGGCGTCGTCCGCTCCGCCCCGTCGGACGCAACGCCGAGGCAATGCTATCTGGAGGGAGGACGCCGGCCGGAGGAGTCGAGCGGCGTTGGCATTCGTACCGGGAAATTGGCGACTGGACGGACCCGGACTACGATGCACGGTTGGGAGCACCGAGAACGGGGATGCGGAGGTAGTTGGCTTGCGAATCCGGGTGGTGAGCTGGAACGTCGGCAAACGGTCGGAGCCGTGGCGCGAACTGGATCGGATGGCCCGCGCCGGCGAGGTGGACTTGGCGCTGCTGCAGGAGGCGGGAAGGCCGCCCGGAGACGTGGTGGGCCGGATCGAGTACGAGGACCAAGTGTTGTGGAACCGGATGTTGTACGACCGCTGGCCGGTGATCGTGAAGCTGTCCGATCGCGTCATCATCGAGCCGTACCGGCAGGTTCCGCCTATCAGCGACCCGGGGGGCGATTCGATTGGCGTCAGTGGAATCGGCACCATTGCCGTGGCGCGGGTGATCCCGCGCGACAGCGAGGCGGAGGCCTTCCTTGCGGTCTCGATGTACGCTGCATGGCTGGACCCGCATCCGTCTGTGAAGACGAGCTGGAACGACACCTACGCGGATGCTTCAGCACACCGGATTCTATCGGACCTGTCGGCGTTCATCAGTCCCACCAACCGCACGAAGCATCGGATCCTGGCGGCGGGCGACCTGAACATGTTCTACGGAGCGACGGGTTCGAGGTTATCGATGCCGGAACGCGAGCGCACGGTGTGGGGTCGGATGGAGGCGCTCGGACTCGTGTTCTTGGGGCCGCAGGCCCCAGACGGCCGATCCGCGGAGAGTTCGCCGGACGATGTGCCGCAAGACACGAAGAACGTGCCAACGTTCTACCGCTCGGGCGGGCCGAGGGCCGCTGTGAATCAATTGGACTACGCGTTCGCGTCGCGCGGCTTCCACAAGGGGGTGTCGGTGCGAGCGATGAACGACGCAGCGGAGTGGGGGCCGAGTGATCATTGCCGCGTGATGATCGAGGTGGACACCAAGCGAAGCCAGTGTTGACTGCGCGTCGACGTCACGGCTTGGATTGCAGTGCCAGTTCGTGCGGGCTGGAGGCGGCGTCGGCGGTCGGGACGCCCTTGAACGTCCGTCCTCAGGTCTGGCTGGTCCCGAGGCCGGTCGGGATTCCGGCCGGCTGTACCAAGCTCAGGATGCCGGAGCGCCAGCCCGTGTCACCCGCAGGGCCGGAGTGCAGCGGAGGACGTCGAAGCCGTTGGCGCGGGCCGGCGTGGAGGCTGCGCGCCTCGCGAGTGTCGAGCCGGCGACCGCGGGATCGCGAACCCGTCGCTCGCGTGCGCGGGTGACCTGGGGACGTCGGGCGGCGGGGTGTTCCGCGCGTTTCTCCGATGGGTTTAGCATCCGACGTGACTGGGCGCTAGTGTCCAACGCCTGAAGTTCTTGACCAGTAGAATCGGCTCGTGGTACGGTCGGCCCGGAAGCGAGGAGGGCCGTGCCGAACCATTACACACGAGAGGTCCCGGAGGTCTCGGACGCACAGCGCGAGGAACTGGAGGGTTGGCTGCGCCGGCGCAATACCGCGCAGGCTCTGGCCCTGAGGGCACGCATCGTGCTGCAGAGCGCCGCGGGACGGAGCGACCAGGTCGTGGCGCAGGCTCTGGGCACGACGCGGGCCACGGTCGGCAAGTGGCGGCGGCGGTTCCTGCGCAACGGCTGCGACGGCTTGCTGGACGAACCACGGCCGGGCGCGCCGCGCCGGGTGTCGGACGAGGACGTCGAACGGGTCGTGGTCCGGACGCTGGAGACGACCCCACGGGGGGCGACGCATTGGAGCCGGGAGTCGATGGCCCGAGCCTGCGGGCTGAGCGCTTCGACCGTCGGCCGCGTGTGGCGCGCGTTCGCGCTCAAGCCCCATCGCAGCGAGACCTTCAAGCTGTCGCGAGACCCGTTGTTCATCGAGAAAGTGCGCGATATCGTGGGGCTGTACCTGCATCCGCCGGAGCGAGCGGTGGTGCTGTTTGTGGATGAGAAGTCGCAGATCCAGGCGTTGAACCGTACCCAGCCGGTGTTGCCGATGCGTCCGGGAGCACCGGAGCAGCGGACACACGACTATCGACGGCACGGCACGACCTCGTTGTTCGCGGCCCTGAACACCGCCACCGGCGAGGTGATCGGCAGGTGCTTTCGGAAGCACCGCTCGGTGGAGTTCAAGCGCTTCCTCGCCGTGATCGACAAGGCGGTGCCGCCCGACCTCGACATCCACCTGGTGCTGGACAACTACGGCACGCACAAGACGGCGATGATCCACGACTGGCTGGCACGGCGTCCTCGGTATCACCTGCACTTCACGCCCACGAGCGCATCGTGGCTCAACCAGGTAGAGCGTTGGTTCGCCGAGATCACCCGGCAGCAGATCCGGCGTGGAACCCATCGCAGCACCCAAGCACTCGAGGCGGCGATCAAGGAGTACCTGGCGGTCTACAACGAAGACCCCAAGCCCTTCGTCTGGACGAAGACCGCCGAGCAGATCCTGGAATCCCTGAAGCGTTACTGCTCACGTATTTATGACGGTGCACACTAGCTAGTGCCCGGCGTGTCAGCGGGAGTTTGTGGTGTAGTGGCGCGAGACCGAGATATATCCGGAGACGCAACCGCCTCCGTCGCCCGGCGCGTCAAGCCGCCCACGGGCGGCTCCCACGCTCCGTTGCGGCCGCGTCGGTCGCTTCTCCGCGGTAGGGTGACCGGTTCCGATGAATCCCATCCACGACGCTCGCGGTGCCAACGAACGCCGTATCGCCAGGATGTGCGTGTGGATCGAACTTGGCCGAGGCCTCGCCGGCCGAAGACCATGTTCGATTCGTGTTCTACGGGATCGCCTACGAAGAAGCCTACCAAGTGAACCATGAAGATTCAGATAATCTGCGGCCGAACCTTCACCGCCGCGTGGCTCGCCATGATGCAAGAGGTCTACAGAATCTCCTGATCAAGCACAGGCAACGGATAGCCACGCTCCTCGAACTGCGCCAAGCACACGCGTCGTTCTGGAAACAGGGGATCAGGATGCGGATGTGAGGACCAGAGAAGACTGGGAAGCGCGATTCAGGGTCCGAGCCAAGTCGGCCGTAGATCGGCTGGACGCCGCCATACGGAGAGGCCTTTCCCAGGATGTCGCCAGGACGGTGGACGAGTTGTTCAGGAATCTCAACGTGGTTCGCAACCAGATCGTGCACGGCGGGAGCGCGGGCACTCGCAGTCGGGGAAGAACGCAGGTACGGCTGGGGGCAGAGCTTCTGAAGGAATTCATGCCGCGCTTCCGCGGCGCCATTGAGCGCCACCTCGACGAGGACTGGGGTGCACCGCCCTTCGCGCGCGTAGGAGACGCGGTCGATGCCAAGTGTCTGCCGCCGTGGTTGAACCCGGACACCCCGCGGCCTCGCCATCGAAGCGAAGTGCGATGAGGCCGGCAGACAAGTCGGCGGCGCACCGGCGGCTGCCGTACAAGGGCAACGTCGGCAACTTGATGCAGCACTGGACGCTCTGCGAGGTCCTTGCCGCCGCTCGACGCCACGCTTCTTGCCTGAGCTACGTGGACGCCCACGCGATGGCCCCGATGGCGAATCTGCGGACCGAGCGGAACGACAAGAGGCGCGAGGCATTCAACCGCGTCCGAGCCGGTCGGTCTGGGAGAGAATCCGCTTACGCCTCGTCAGCAGAATCTGTGGGTGAGTTCTGGTTCGGGCAGGTCGCCAAGTGCATGATACAAAGCGACTTCCAGTGCCGCGGAGGTGCGGAAGCCATACGCCCGTTTGGTGATCACTCTGGCCTTCCCGTTGAAGCCTTCGACAATGCCACTGGAGAACTGCCCTCGGGCCCGGAACCAGTTCAGGATCAGGTCGCGGTGCGAGCGCAGCATGCGGGCCACCTCCTTCATCGGGTCGAGCCGCGAGCGCATCGTCCGAGTGCACCAGCGGTCGAGGAACCGGCCGGCCCAGTACGGCGACACGTAGCCCCACAGCGCTTGAAAGTCCTCCTTGAGCAGGTAGGCGCGAACCGTGCGCAGGTTGCGACGCACCAGCTCCGCAAGCCGGCCCCGCTGCTCGTCGCTGAGATTCTCCGGACGCTTGAGCAGGAGCCAGCGGCTGCGCTTGAGCACCGGCGCCCGGCCCGCGGCGGCGAGCTTCCGGGCCTCCGCCGCGCGCACCTCGTCGATCGCTTGCGAGAAATGGCTCATGATGTGGAAGCGGTCGAGCACCTGCACGGCCTGGCCGGCGCGCTCGGCAACCACCTTCAGGTAGGGCTTCCACATGTCCGAGCAGACGAAATACAGCGCCGCGCTGCGTGCGGGGCCGAACCAGTCGAAGAAGCCCTCCAACGTCGCGGCCTTGCGTTCGCGGCCGACCCACAGCAGGCGCTTGCAGTGACCGTCGATCTGATAGACCAGCGTCAGGTAGCGTTGCCCGCGGCGGCGGGAGAGCTCGTCGACGCCGATGGCCTCGATGTTCGTGAGGTCGCGGTGCGCGAGGCCCCAGTCGACCGCCATGCGCACGGCCCGATAGACGGTGTCCCAGGACGTGGGGAACGCCGCGGCGACCTCCTGCCACGACAGACGCCTGGCCCACCCGGCGAGGAACCAGGCGTAGGCGTCGGTCAGTCGGTGCTTGCCGGTGGCCCACGGCAGCGCCTCGACCCGTACGCCGCAGCGCGGGCAGTCGACGCGGCGCATCGCGTAGAGGAAGACCACGGGGATGTGCCACAGGGGCACGAAGTCGAAGCGCCGGACCGCCTGCGTGTCGTAGCCCGGGGCCCGGCGCCTGCACTGCGAGCACGTCGCGCGGGTCCCGGCGCGAGGCCGCACCCGAACCTCGAGGGTCAACTGCGGGTGCTCCACCAGCCGCACCGTCTCGTAGATGAACGACGGGTGCTTCTGGACCCGATTCAAGATACTCTTGAGTTGCATCCCGTTCCCCTTCCGCGTCGCTTGGCTGCTGCAACACCAATTGTCGCGGATTCCGGAACGGGATGCGTTTCCGATGTCGAGGCTGCGTTCTGTGCTTCGGGACGGGCCATCGCCCTCCCGATACGGGCGTCGGGCATTTGGTCCTCGTCAGACGAGAGCCGGGGCGCTCGTGCGCGGAGCCGGCGTCCAGGCCGTCAGCCCCGCGCAGCGGGGGCGGAGCGGAGCGAAGCGCCTTGACGGCGGCGAGCACACGGGCACGCTGCCTCTTGTCTGACGAGGACTACCAGCCTCCGTTCTTTACCCACAGATTCTGCGGAAGACCCCCGCTTACGAGCAGTCATGGCATCGTCTCGCACCCGGCGGGACGTGCTACCCCAACAGCGCGGCGTTCGTCCAAGACGTATGGACAGACCAGGTCTCCATGCTCCTGTGCGAGACCGACCCGGCTACAGTAGTCGCGCTCAAGGGCTGGGCTCAAGACCGCAAGGAGGTCAGAGTCGTCGCCGGCGATTGGCGGGACAGGTTCGAAGACGGTCTACCGGACGCCCCCCTGACGCTGCTCTCTTTCGACCCGAACATGTACAATCGGCACCCGCGCGAACGAGATTCGCGCAACCTCTACCCTTCCGACCTCGAACGAACCGTCCGAGCCCTGTGCGCCGTACGGGGCGGCGTCCTCGTTCAGCTATCCACGTATGCTGCCAATGACGGCAACGCGCAAGGGGCCGTTATCTCTTCGGCCAACACGATTCTCGCGAGCGGCGGCTTGTGCTTGGCCGCGGCCGTCCGGGTAGACGGGCAGATGATGTCGCTGGTCTATGCACGCGGCCTCGGCTGGTCCGCGGAGTTGGCGGGCCTCCCTGAGCGGTTTCGTGCGTGGCTTGACACGTACAGGTAGCGCGGCACCGTAGCGGGACGATCGGCGGGCATTTCGAGGTTCTGGACCCTCGCGGCGAAAACGGGCCGCCTGCGGCCGCAGCGATGGACCAGGGGGGAATCGGGGACGGGCGTGGCGGCCGGCGGCCACGTTCCTCCCACGGGGCTGCAAGACACCTCCGTGCCGCTGGCCTACCTCGACGCTGACTAGGCGCGGCGCTCAGAGGCCGTCGATGCGTGGCGCAGGGCGATTGACGACCGCGACAGGCTGGTCACCTCCAACTGCGTGCTGGTGGAGACGTTCGCCCTCGTCCAGCGCCGTCTTGGTCTCCCGGGCCGGTCGACCGGCTGCCGACCTGGCGCACGCCCTTCGTCAGGCGCGTTGCACCTCGAGGGAGACCACGCCGCGCGTCTCGCGGCTGAACTCGACGGCGAGCAAGTGGATGGGCCGGCCCAGGTGGCGGTAGCGGTCGGCGCACCCGCGCTCTCGAAGCTGGCGCATCGCGGCGCCGGGGGCCGTCCGCTCCGCCACCTTGAGCTCGATGAGGTAGACGGCGCCGGCGGTGCGGACGGCCATGTCGGCCCGGTCCCGGCTGCTGCTCTCCTCCGCGGAGACGTCGAGCCCCGACATCGCGAGGAGCGAATAGACGATGCTCGCGTAGTAGCCCTCGTAGTCGGCGATGTCGTTGCGCGCATGCCACTGGTAGGGGATGCCGGCGAAGATCGATCCCAGCAGCGTCTTCAGGCCGTCCCAGTCGTTGGCCTCCAGCAGATCCGCCAGCCGGTCGGACTGCTCGATCCGCTCCGGCGCGCGGCCGGCGAGGCGCGCCAACAGGCTCTCGTTCAGGCTCTGGCGCACCTCCCGGTTCGGGTAGCCGAGCCGGTAGACGGTCCGCCCGCGGCGGCGGTCGACACCGCGGATCGTCAGGTACCCGGTCTGGAAGAGCAGCGCCTCGGTGCCGACCGCGCCGACGTCGAACGCCGACAGCAAGGCGTCGCTGGCCACCATGCGGTCGAGGGCCGGCGCGGGCACTTCGCGGCCCACCAGCGTGTCGACGAGGAACGCCGGCGACCCTGTCTCGAACCAGTGGGCGCGGAACTCGCGGGAATCGAACAGCAGGAGCACGTCGAAGGGGTTGTAGACCCGTTCGTCTCCCGACCAACTGTAGCCGTTGTACCAGTCGCGGATGGCGGCCCGGTCGAGGCCCGCGAGCTCGGGGGCGAACACGGTGTCGATGTCGGCCTCCGTGTACCCGCAGAGCGTGGACCAGCGCGGGTCCAGCGTCAGGTCCTGCAGGTTGTTGAGCCCGGAGAACAGGCTTACCTTCGAGAACTTGCTGACGCCGGTGAGCAGGGTGAACTCGACGTGCGGGTCGCTCTCCTTGATGACCGCGTACAGCCCGCGCAGGTAGTCGCGGTTGGCGCGGGCGACCGCCGGCTGGTCCAGGGCGTCGAGGATCGGCTTGTCGTACTCGTCGACGAGTACGGCCACGCGGCGGCCGGAGCGCTCGTGCAGCGCTTCGAGCAGTCGGCGGAAGCGCGTCGCAGCGGCGTCGTAGTCGGAACGGAGGCCGGACCGGCGCTCCGCGGCGTCGAGCTGCGCCGTCGCGTCCTCGTGCAGATAGCCCGGTTCGGCGAAGTGGCCGCTGCCGAAGCTCAGGCGCACCACCGGACGGCGCACGGACCAGTCCCACCGGTCGTGCACGGCGAGACCCCGGAAGAGCTCCTCGCGGCCCTCGAAGAGCTCCTTGATCGTGTCCAGCAGCAGACTCTTGCCGAAGCGCCGCGGGCGGGAGAGGAAGTAGTGCGTCCCTCCGTCCACCAGCCGCTGGATGTGGGCGGTCTTGTCGACGTAGTAGCAGCCGCCCTCGCGGAGCTTGCGGAACGTCTGGACGCCGATGGGCAGCCTGCGCTTCATCGGTTCCCGCGGGACCGGCCGGGCATGGCTCAGCCTACCACCGGGCGGGGCCCCTCAACCGGGCGGTCCGGCCGCCTCCGGGGGAATTCCGCGCCGCCCCGGCCAGTACCCGCGGAGCTCGAACCGGCAGGATGACGGCGACCGAGCTCTTCAACACCAGCTCCATCCTCACCATCCGCTCAAGGGCAGGGTAGAGTGGTCGGATGGTGCGTCGTGCCGACGCGGGCGGGAGACCGGCTGCGTCACGCTGTTCTTCTCCAGCGGGTGCAAGTCCCGCCTCGGTAAGCGCCGGAGCGCCGAGTAGCAGACCCCAGGCACGACCGGAGACGGCCGTGGCCCGAGCGGGGTGTCAGAAGCCTCTTCGGAGGGAGCAAGTCCGCGGGCCGCAACATGAAGTGAAGCCTGCAGCCTCGACACATTCACAATCCGAGAGCCGAGCCGCTCATCTCACGGCGAAGGCCATGTCTCCCGCGCCCCGGTCCGGCGGTGTACGCGCGGGAGGTCTCGGCGGGGTATGGGGCGCAGCACGCGGACACGGAGAGGGACGGAACACGAGAGGCCCGTCTGCGCGGCCCGGGTCGGGGCAGCGCGGCCCGCATAAGCCGAAGGTGAAAGCGGGCGCGGCGCAGCGGGAGTCCGAGGGGGCCATAGTACTGCGGAGGGCCGTGCAGCAGAACGCGGCCGGAGGGAAGGGCCCCTGCGGTGGACACGGCGTGGGCGCAAGGACGCGCGAGGGCATGGCCGGCGAGACCGGACCCAACTCCCCCGGGAGGCGTCCGCCTCTCGACAAGTGCGCCAATTGCAACGACGCCTGTGGGCCGCGGCCAAGCGGTCCCCGAAGCGGCGCTTCCACGCCCTGATGGACCGGATCTGGAGGGATGACGTCCTCCGGGAGGCGTGGCGGCGTGTCAAGCGGAATCGTGGCTCGGCGGGTGTCGATTCCGAGACGCTGGCCGAGATTGAGCAGCGCGGTGTCGATGAGTTCCTGCGGGAACTCGGCGCGGCGTTGCGCGCGGGGACGTATCGGCCGCAGCTGGTCCTTCGGCGGTACATTCCCAAGGCCGATGGCCGACGACGACCGCTGGGGATACCGACGGTCCGTGACCGGGTGGCGCAGATGGCCGCGACGCTGGTGTTGAGCCCCATCTTCGAGGCGGATTTCCGCGATTCGTCGTATGGGTTTCGACCGAAGCGGAGCGCGACGCAGGCGCTGGAGGTCCTTCGCGTCCGCGGGGCGCGCGGGGGCAGCCACGTGCTGGACGCCGACATCTGCGACTACTTCAGCAGCATCGACCACGCGAAGTTGCTGACGCTGGTGCGCCAGCGGGTGTCGGACCGGCGAGTCCTTCGTCTGCTACGGCTGTGGCTGGCGGCGGGAGTGATGGACGAGGGGCGGGTGCATCGGACCCTGGCGGGGACTCCGCAGGGGGGCGTCATCTCGCCGCTCTTGTCGAACATCTTCCTGCATGTGCTCGACCGGGTCTGGGAGGACCGGTGGGCGCACCTGGGTACGCTGGTGCGTTACGCCGACGACTTCGTGGTGATGTGCGATACGAAGGCGGCGGTCGAGACGGCTCGGGAGCGGGTGGGCCTGGTGCTGGCCCGCCTCGGGCTGGAGCTGCATCCGGAGAAGACGCGGGTGGTCGACCTGACAGACGGCCGTGAAGGCTTCGATTTCCTGGGGTGTCATCTGCACAAGCGCATGAGCGGTCCCATCTGGGCCCGCAAGCGGCGACGGGTGTATTTCCTGCACCGCTGGCCGTCTCGACGTGCGATGAAGCAGGTGCGCGCCCGCGTGCGGGCGCTGACCCCTCGGGGCCGCTGCCACACGGACCTGCGTCTGGTCATCGCGGACGTGAACCGGGTCCTTCGCGGGTGGGGGCAGTATTTCCGGACCGGCAATGCGGCGACCCACTTCGTACAGCTCGACGACTACGTGGCTGGGCGTCTGCGCGGCTTGCTTCTCAAGCGTGCGGGGGCTCGTCTGGTGGCTGGTCGGGCGCGGGCTTGGCGTCGTCCGTTCTTCGAGGCCCTGGGGCTCGTCCGCCTGCGCGGCACGATTCGGTATCCGGGGGTGGTGCATGCTGCGACCTGAAGTCCACCTGGTAAGCCGTGTGCGGGAAATCCGCACGCACGGTTTGAACGGGGGTCTTGCTTTCAGCCGGTCGGTACCGCCGCCCGGTGCCCAGTGAGATCTACCAATGAGCCGGCTTGGCATCGACCATGGGCAGGGTGGCGAGCCGGCCGAGCAGCCGGTGCTCCCTCCGGCTGAAACCGCACTGCACCGGGTTCCGCAGAAGGAGAAACTGCGGGAACCCGAGGTGTTTCCGGACACGGAACCCACCGAGAACGAGACCCGGCGCCTGGGTCGCGGGAGCGGCCCCGAAGAAACCGGTCCCAACAGCATCACGGTCAGGATGCGGCTCGCGGGGAGTTGCGCGGGTTGGGCCGATAGGCCCAAGAGCGGCGAGTTCTACGAGGCGATACGGACCGAGAAGCCTGACCGGCGGCAGAGAGCCGTCCTGCGCGTCTTCGCCCAGGAAGCCGAGTGGCACGAGCTCATCGCGGCGTGGGCGGAGCGCGCCTACACCCTGCGTCGGCTGGTCGCGGCGCTCCACCGGGCAGGGCTCGCCGAGTGCCGTGCGGCACGGCCGCTCAACAAGTGGGCGACCGAGCCGCCGAACAAGGCCGAATGAGCGCGACGGTGCTGACACTGCCGGCGCCGGCCGCCGAGCTGTGGAACAGGATCGCCCCGGCGGTACGCGAAGAGATCGGGCGGGTCACCGGAGGAGAGGCGCAGTACGCCATGGGCGGGGGCTCGATCCTGGCCGCGCGGTGGAAGCACCGGCACAGCTACGACGTCGACCTCGTGGTGCCGCCGGATACCCCGTTGGGGATGCTCGCCACAGCGAACAACGCAGCGTCGCAGTTCGAGCCGCGATTGCGGGCGCTCGGAGGAACGCCGACCTTCAGCAGCGAGCTGGGGATGTGGAGGGTCTCGTTCGACCGGGACGAGCGGAAGCTCGACCTGTGGGCAACCGCGCCGCTGCTCGGCGCAGGAGAGCGAGTTTCGACGATCGACGGAAGATTGGAAACAGTGCTTTCGAGTGCGCAGATCCTGCGGGGGAAGCTGGAGCGAAGCGAGGAGCACCTGACGCGCGACGTCTACGACATCGCGAAGGCCAGCGACAAGGAGCCCGCGGCGCTCGAGGCAGCCATCAACGCGATCAGCCGAGAACTCGCGGAGAGAATCGCGCAGAGCTTCCATTGGGCAGGTCCAACGATCGCCGCCGAGGCGGAGGACGCTCTGGGGGGCGTGCCGCCGGCAGAGCGAATCGAGGGGACGCACCTCGGGGTCCGCGCGGCGCACGCGGTGAGCGAGGCGCTGTACACGATGTGTCGGATCGAGACGCGTGGCGGGGCGATCGAAATCACGACACGAACCGGGGCGCGGGGCGAGAGGATGAGCCGTATCGAGACGGCGAACGCGGAACACGACTTCGAGGCCGCGGGGCTGAACGCCTACCTGCACACCAGAGGACCGGGAGGGAATGCCCTGGTCGACTATGCGCGGACGGCGTGCGCGGCGAACCGCAACCGCCTGGTGTTCGAAGCCGATGCCAAGGGAGTAAGGGCGTGGCGGACGGCGACCGCCGGCATGAACCTGCCGAGCGGGGCAGCGGACGAGGAGCAGGATCCGGGCTCGCCACGCTCGGCCGGGCGCGGCTGACTTGTAGCCGACGGCTCGGTCACCCGCCCCGGTGCCGGCGCAGATTGGCGGAGAAGCTCCTCGCAGGGCAGCCGGCTCGGTGAATCGCCGACCGGCTCGAGGTTGCGACAGACGGCGGGGGCGACGGGCGGCGGCTACTGCGCCGCCCGCGCCTCGACCTGCTTGAGGGCGTCGTCGATCAACGCCTCGTTGTCTTCCCGGGTGATGTTCCGCTGGATGAGCTTGGTGGCGATCGCCAGCGATACATCGACCGCTTCCCGGCGGACCTCCGCCAGGGCGCGGTCGCGTTCCAGTTGAATCTGCCGCTCCGCGTTGGCGATCCGAGCCTGCACCTCGGCCTGCGCGTCCTGCAGTATCTGCTCGCGCTGCGTGGCCGCGGCCGCGCGGGTGTCGGAGAGGATGGTGCCGGCCTCGACGCGCGCCTGGCGGATCGTCGACTCCGCGTTCTGCTGCGCCTCCTCGAGCTGCTTGCGGGCCGCCTCTGCGTCGTCGAGCGACTTCCGGATCGTCGCCTGCCGGCTCTCGAGCGCGGCGAGCAGCGGGCGCCAGGCGAACCGCGCCAGGAGGCCCAGCAGGATCAGGAACGTGAAGATGGTCCAGAAGAAGAGCCCCGGATCGAGTTGGACCAGAGGGTTGTCCATCGGCCGTGTCCTTGGCGCGAGCGGCCTACGCGATGAAGAGGCTGACCAGCACGAACGCCTCGGCGACGATCGCCACCCCTTCGAGCAGGAACAGCGGCAGGTTCACGGCCCCGGTGATCTGGCTCGTGGCGTTCGGTTGCCGCGCGATCCCCTCCGCGGCGGCCGCGGCCAGCTTGCTGATGCCGAGCCCCGCGCCGATGACGATCAGTCCGAGTCCGAGCGCCGCGCCGAAGATGTTCAGCGTACCTTCCATTCCGTAGCCTCCGTTTCCGTTCGTCCCGGGTGTCTAGTGATGCACGTTGATGGCCATCCCGATGAAGGTGGTGGTCAGCAGCGTGAAGACGTACGCCTGCACCAGGATGACGATGATCTCGAGCGCGGAAATGCCGACCGCCATCGGCACCGATACGACGAGCCCGACTCCGATGCCGGCCGCGGCGCTCTGGAACTGTTCGGCGAAGATCAGCACGAACGAGAGGAGCGCGAGAATGGCAATGTGTCCGGCCGTCATGTTGGCCGCGAGACGCAGCGTCAACGCGAACGGCCTGACGATCATGCCGATGACCTCGATCGGGATCAGCAGGAAGTAGATCGGCCACGCCAGGCCGTGCGGCACCAGGTTCTTCCAGTGCTGGATGAACCCGTGGGCGGTCGTTCCGGCGACGATGATCGCGATGAACGTGATGACCGCGAGGCCGGCCGTGACGTTGAAGTTGGCGGTCGCCGTCGCGCCGCCGTGCAGAAGCTGCTTCAGGAACGAGTCCTCCCCCGTGTGCAGCACGTAGTGGTCGATCAGTCCGAGCACCTCGAACATCGGTATCAGGCCGACGAGGTTGGCCAGCAGAATGAAGATGAAGAAGGTCAGGATGAGCGGCGCCCATCTCCTGGCGTACCGCTCGCCGACATTGGGGACCACGATCGAATCCCGGATGAACTCGACCATGAACTCCAGGACGGTCATGAAGCCGCCCGGCACGAGCCGCTCCTGGCGCAGGTAGCGCCGTACGGTGACCGTCACCAGGGTGAAGACCGTGGCCGCCACGAGCCACAGCATGAGCACGTGCTTGGTAATCGAGAAATCGATCCCGAAGAGCGGGGGGAGATGAATCAGCGGGTGGTCGATGGGACTGTTCGCGATGTGCTCGACGATCATCTCGCCGGCATTGAACGGTTCATCGCCATGGCCGCCGTGGCCGGCGTCGGCGCCGTGGCCGGCCGCGGGTTCGCCGTGGGGTTGTGTCATCTCCTGGGTCGCTCCTGACGGACGATTCACGACGCGGACAGCCGGCGCAGGTGCGCGGCCTCCACGACGTGCAGCACTGCGAAGTAGGCGACGAAGCTCAGCAGGAACGGAGCGGCGTCCAGCGACAGACCCGTCATCGCCAGCACGATGTAGGCGCCGAAGAGGATGAACTTCCCGGCAAAGAGACGCACCATGACGCCGGTGAGCCGAGCGGGGTCCCGCCGATGGGTCCGCGCTATCGCCACGTGGGTGCAGATGGCGGCGACGAGGGGCGCCGCGAGGCCGAGCCAGATCTCCAAGGCTGCGCCGGGAGCGGCGACGGCGACGAGCCCGGCGGATGCGAGCGCAGCTCCCGCCAGCGTCAGGACCGTCATCGGCTCACCGTCTCCACATCACCATCGCAAGCTGATAGAACCCGACGACGAGCCCGAGGGCCAGGCCGGCCAGCACTCCCCACGGCGCCGTTCCCTGCCAGCGGTCCACGAGCACTCCCGCGCCGCCCAGCAGTAGGATGGCGCCGATCAGCGAGTAGCTCGCCGTTGCGGCCGGTCCTGCTCTGCGGATATTCTCGTGCAGGGACTGTAGAGAACGCGCCAGAGACGTGTCCCGTTCGTCGGGCATGCCCGCAACGCGGTCGACCTGCACGGTCCCCCGCTCCCTGCACCGAACAAACGGCCAATGATACCAAACGGCTCGGCGGTGAAGCAATCGATCCGCCCCCGTCGGCGCTTGCCGCGGCGCCCCGCGTCCGCCCCCGTCGGCCTCCCTGCAAGGGGGCGCCGGTGGCGGTGAGGCTCGTGCAGGTGGACGCCTTCGCGCGCCGCCTCTTCGAAGGCAATCCGGCCGCGGTCTGCCTGCTCTCCCAACCCGTCGACGACGCGTGGATGCAGAGCGTCGCGCGGGAGATGAACCTCTCGGAGACCGCGTTCCTTCTCCGGCGGTCGCCGGGCGTGTACGGCCTCCGGTGGTTCACGCCGCTGGTCGAAGTCGATCTCTGCGGCCACGCCACCCTCGCCAGCGCCCACGTGCTGTGGGAAGAAGGGACCGAGCCCGACGATGCGGGCCTGTGTTTCGAGACCCGTTCGGGCGTCCTGCGGGCCGCGCGCGACGCCGACTGGATCGAGCTGGACTTCCCGGCGGAGCCGGCGGAGCCGGCCGAACCTCCGCGCGGCCTGATCGCAGCCCTGGGCGTGGAGCCGCGCCACGTGGGCCGCAACCGGTTCGACTACCTGGTGGAGGTCGAATCGGAGGCGGTCGTGCGCGCCGTCACACCCGACCTGGCGGCGCTCGGCCGCGTCGGCGGCCGCGGGGTCGTCGTCACGAGCCGGACCGCCGGGGAGACGTTCGACTTCGTCTCGCGGTTCTTCGCGCCGGCGGCCGGCATCGACGAGGATCCGGTGACCGGGTCTGCGCACTGCTGCCTGGGACCCTACTGGCGCGATCGGTTGGGGCGCGATGCGCTGACCGGCTACCAGGCCTCCGCGCGGGGCGGCGTCGTCCGGGTCCGTGTCGCGGGGGATCGCGTACGGCTCGGCGGGCAGGCGGTGACGGTCTTCCGGACGACGCTCACCACACCGTGAACTCGAAGCCGCCGGGGGCGACGAGCATCCGCGTGCGGTCGGGGAAGTAGAGGCTCGACGGCTGCACGATGCCCGTCGTGCGGAGCCGCACCGTTCGGATCTTCTCGCCGTTCGGGTCGTAGACGAAGATCACCGGCACGGACAGCGCTATCCAGAGGTTGCCGGCGCGGTCGACGGCCGCGGTGCGGACGGTCGGGGGGATGAACGGCAGGGTGACGTCCCGGTCGTGCGTGCGGCGCGGCCAGGTCGTCGGCATCGCGTTGATGGTGGCATCCAGGGCCGGGCCTTCCACGTGTCGCTCGAACAGCAGCGTGCCGCGCGCGTCGTACTTCCGGAACTGCGGGATGCCGGTCTGGAACACGAAGTAGTAGCCGCCGTCGTGCGCGAGGCGCGGGATGCCGGCGTTCAGCGCCAGGTGCACGTCGCGGTTCGCTTCCTGCCCGGTGCGCCGGAAGACCCCGAACGTGTGGAAGGGCTGACCGCGGAGGCTGAAACGGGTGACGAGGCCGCCGAGCTCCGGCTGGCTCATCAGGATCTCGCGTCCCGTGAACTCGAGGGTGCCGATGCCGCTGAGCACCGTCTCGTCCAGCATCACGCGGGGCAGCGCGCGACCCGGCAGCGAGAATCCGCCGAGGCGCCTTCCGTCGAGGTCGAAGATCTGCACCCGCTCGCGGCCGTTGGGCGCGTCGGCGACGACGAAGCGCTGCCCCGCCGTCCGGCCGAGGTCGAACGCGCTCGCACCGACGATGCGCCCCGGCTCCGGACCGATCTCCACCACGACCGTCGGCCGGTCGCTGCCGGGGTCGAGGCGGTGGACCCGGTGCCCGCGCCGGTCGAAGACGAAGCGGCGCCCGTCGGGCGTCTCCTGGTAGACCGCCGGAAGCCGAAACTCCCCGACGATGTGCGGGGGCAGGCTTCCCGTCGACCGCAGGGTCTCCACCCGCTGGCCCGCCCCGGGGGTCGCGGCGGCCAGCACCACCAGGGCGGCGAGGAGGATGCGGGACGTTCGGGAACTCGTGGCGCTCCTCACGGGTGGACCCGTTCCTGCGGCGCAGACTCCTAGTAGCGTGCGACCTCGCGGAGGACGCCGAGAATGTCCCCGGCCTGGGGAAGGATCGCCTCCTCGAGCACGGGGCTGTAAGCGACGGGGCAGTCGAGCGCCGCCACGCGCTTCACCGGCGCGTCGAGGTGCTCGAACAGCTCGTCCGCGATCCGGGCCGCGATCTCGGCGCCGAAACCGCAGGTCAACTGATCCTCGTGGGCGACCACCACGCGGTTGGTGGCCTTGACGGCCTGCGCGATGCCGTCCCAGTCGTAGGGCGCGATGGTACGCAGGTCGACGACCATGGCGTCCATGCCGTCTTCGGCCGCCCTTTCGGCTGCGAGCAGCGCGCGCTGCACCAGCGCTCCCCAGGTGAGGAGGACGACGTCCTTGCCGGGCCGCCGGACGGCCGCGCGCGCGAACGGCAGCGTGAAGTCGGCGCCCGGGTACGGGGCCTTGTTGTAGGTCTGCCGGTAGAGGTGCTTGTGCTCTAGGAACAGGACCGGGTCGTCGCAGCGGATTGCCGTCCGCAGCAGGCCCGCGGCGTCGGCGGCGTCGGACGGGAACGCGATGCGGAGACCGGGGCAGTGGGCGAAGATGCTCTCGCCCGACTGGCTGTGGTAGAGCGACCCTCCGCGCAGGTAGCCGCCGATCGGGGCCCGGATCACGACCGGGCACGAGAACGCGTTGTTCGACCGGTACCGCAGCATCGTCAGCTCGTCCCGGATCTGCATCATCGCCGGCCAGATGTAGTCGAAGAACTGAATCTCGACCACCGGCTTCAGTCCGCGCACCGCCATCCCGATCGCCCGCCCGACGATGTTGGCCTCGGCGAGCGGGGAGTTGAAGCAGCGCTCGCGCCCGTAGGCGCGCTGCAGGCCCAGCGTCGCCTTGAACACGCCGCCCTTGCCGGTGACCTCGTCCAGCAGCTCGGCGCGGCTCGCATCGGCCACGTCCTCGCCGAACACGACGACGCGCGGGTCGCGCGCCATCTCGTCCTTCAGCGCGCGGTTGATGGCCGCCACCATCGTGTCCGGCCGGCCCTCGGGGGCCGGCGCCGCCTCGAACTCCGCCGAGGCGGGATCGACGGTGGGCGAATAGACGTAGAGGGAGGCGCTCGACGCGTCCGGCTTCGGCGCCCCGATGGCGAGGTCGGTCGCTTCCTGAATCTCGTGGTCGACGTGGGCCGCGGTCGCCGCGAGCTCGGTCTCCGTCGCGAGCCCGCCCAGGGTCAGGAAGCGCGCGAACCGCCGCAAGGGGTCCCGCGCCGCCTCCATGGTGCGCTCGGCGGCGCTCTTGTAGTGGCGCTCGTCGTCCGACATCGAGTGCGAGTACGGCCGGGTGACGTGAGCCCGGACCAGCACGGGGCCGGAGCGCGCGCGGGCGTGCGCCACCGCCTCCGTCATCGCCCGGAAGCTCGCCATGCCGTCTGTGCCGTCGACGCGGATCACCTTCAGCCCCGGGAACGACTCGACCAGCCGGGCGATGTCGCCGCCCGGCGTCTGGACCTCGACCGGCACGGAGATCGCGTAGCCGTTGTCCTCGACCAGGTAGATGAGGGGGACGCGTCCCGTGCATGCCGTGTTGAGCGATTCCCAGAACTCGCCGCCGCTCGTCTGGCCGTCACCGAGGGTGACGAGCACGACCTCATCCGCCTGGGCGGGCACGTCCGGGGCGAGCTCCGGAATGCGCTGGCGCAGGCCGCCGGCCTCGGCGGCCCCCACGGCATGGAGGCATTGCGTGGTGCAGGCGCTCGACGGGGAGACGATGCGGAGACGGGCGGAACTCCAGTGGGTGGGCATCTGGCGGCCCCCCGAATGCGGATCGTCACGGGCGGCCACCGCGTTCAGAAGCATGTCGGTCGCCGTCACGCCCAGGGCCAGCGCGAGAGCGCGGTCGCGGTAGTACGGAAACACCCAGTCGTGTCCCGGTCGGAGCGCCATGCCGGCCGCGACCTGAATCGCCTCGTGCCCCGCCCCGCTGATCTGGAAGTAGCTCTGGCTCTGGTTCTTGAGCTGGATCTCCTTGTCGTCGAGACGCCGCGACAGCAGCATCGTGCGGTAGAAGGCGTGGAGCTGCTCCCGAGACAGGCCGGCCGTTCGAGAAGTGAACGGCGATGGCGCACGGGCCGGCAACCCGTTCGTGACCGTCGACGCCTTCATGGTGCAGGATCCTTGCGATGAGCGGGACCGAACGCCAGCCTGCGCCTGACCACGCCACGCACAGCAGAACCACTATATCATGACGCGACGCGCTGCCCGACCCCCGGTGCTGGCGCGTAAGTGCTTCACTATCAACAGATACGGGCCGCCCTGCCGAACTGACGCCCGAGCCGCCGATGCCACCGAGCCCCGCCGTCCATCGCTGGGACGGGATCGCTGTCGAGAAGGTCACGGAGATGATCTCGCGCAAGGTCGTGACCGGCGGCCGGCAGATGCTGGCGCAGGTCTACCTGAAGCGCGGCGCCCACATCCCGCTGCACAGCCACGCGAGCGAGCAGATGACCTACGTGTTGCAGGGGGCGCTCCGGTGCCGCGTCGGCTCCGACGAGATCGTCGTGCGCGCGGGCGAGGTGCTGCACGTCCCGGCCGGCCGGCGGCATCAGGCCGAGGCGCTCGAGGACACGTTCGAGATCGACATCTTCAGCCCCGTCCGGGACGACTGGCTCGATGTGCCCGCGGCGGACCCGCCGGCGCCCCGCGGCGCATGAGCGGGGAGGGGACTCGGCCCGCCGGCCGGTTCAGTGGATCCGATCCTCGTGGTCCGGTCCGCCGCCGCCGCCCGGATAGACGTCGAAGGGCCGCCCACCGGAACGCCGATGGCGGTTCCCGCCCACGGTCGGAAAGCGCTTGCGCAGCCGCTCCATCTTCCAGCGCAGGTAGCGGTACTTGATGTCGGCCATCACCCCGAGACGGCCGAATCCGAACCGGGACGCCGTTGCGCCGCGCCGCTGCCGGAGATAGAGGTACCCGACGACGAGCCCGCCGAGGTGCGCAATGTGGGCGACCCCCCCGCCGCGGGGCACGGAGAGGAACGCGATCGTCCCGATGATCATCACGAAGTAGCGGGCCGGGACCGGGAACAGGAAGAACATCAGCACGGGAGCGTTCGGGTAATAGAGGGCGAACGCCACCAGCAGGCCGTAGATCGCGCCGGACGCGCCGATCGTCACCCCCGCGTAGGTCGGCTCGGCGAACGCGGCCGGGAGCAGTCCGGCGCCGATCGTCGCGACGCCCGCCCCCACCCCGGTGATGAAGTAGTAGCGCAGGAAGAAGCGCGAGCCCCAGATGCGCTCGAGCTGCGTGCCGAACATCCAGAGCACGAGCATGTTCAGCAGGATGTGGCCGATGCCCCCGTGCAGGAACATGTAGGTGAACGGCTGCCACAGCCACAGCCGCGTCAGGACCAGTTGGGGCGTCAGGCCGAAGAGGCTCGTGGCCCAGTAGAAGGCCGGCGACACGAGCGTCGTGAAGAGGAAGATGCCGACGTTGGTCCACAGGAGCATCCGGACCGCCGGCGTCATCAGTCCCGGGCCGAACGCGTAGTGGCCGCCGCCGCCGTATACGGCTCGCATCGGCTCCCATCGTACCACCACCGGCCCGGGCGCGCCCCGGCGGCCGCCCGGTGCGGCGGAGCCGCTCATCGACGGCGCAGCCGCGCGGCGATCAGTCCCGCCGCCTCGTCCAGCTCGCGGAGGCGCAGGAAGCGCGCGGAGGCGAGCAGCACGACCAGAGCGGCCGCGATGCTGGCCGCGAGCCGCCCGAGGCGCACCACCAGCCCGGCGCCGCCCCACAGGTCGAGCAGCCGGTCGTGGGCCAGCCACGCGGCGGCGCCCATCGCTGCCGACGCGACCGTGACCTTGCCGGCGAGCGTCAGCACCCGCCGCACGTCCAGGCCCTCCAGTCGCCCGTGCAGCAGGATCAGCAGCGCCAGCGCGTTCGTCAGCGCGGCGACGGAGGTGCCGAGGGCCAGACCGCGGTAGCCGAGAACCCTGACGAGGACGAGGTTGAGCCCGATGTTGAGAGCGACGGCGGCCACGCTGATCGTCGCCGGCGTGCGGCTGGTCCCGAGGGCGTAGAAGCACGGCACGGCGATGCGCACCGCGGCGTAGCCGGCGAGCCCGGGTGCGTACAGGAGGAGCGCGGCGGCCGTGGCCGAGGTGTCGGCCGCAGTGAATGCGCCCCGCTCGAAGATCACCTCGACGATCGGCACCCCGAGCACCATGAGGCCGACCGTGGCGGGCACGTTGATGGCCAGCGTGAGCCGGAGCGCGCGTGACACGGTGTCGCGCATTCCGGCGGTGTCGTTCTGCGCCCCCTGACGGGAGAGCAGCGGGACTGCGGCGGCCGCGACCGAGACCCCGAACAGGCCGATCGGCAGGTACATCACGCGGAACGCGTAGCTGAGCCACGAGACGGCCCCGGTGCCCTCGGCCGCCGCCAGCACCATGTTGACGAGCAGGTTGATCTGGACCGCGGCGCCGGCGAGGGTGCCGGGTCCCATGAGGCGCAGGATGCTCCGGAGCCCGGGGTCGGCCGGGTCGAGCGTGGGACGGTAACGGAAACCCTCCCCGTACAGCGCCGGCACCTGCAGCGCGACCTGGCCGACGGCCCCCAACAGCGCGCCGACCGCCACCGCCACGATCGGGTCGAGGCCGAGCCCCGGCATCAGGGGTACGAGCAGAAGGCCGCCCGCGATGATGCCGACGTTGTACATGGCCGGCGACAGGGCGGGAACGAAGAAGCGACCGAGCGAGTTGAGCATCCCCATCATCGCGGCGGCGACGGCGACGAGGGTCAGGACGGGGAGCAGGATGCGCGTGAGCGCCGCCGCGAGCTCGAGCTTGCCGGGCACGGCCGCGTAGTCGGCCGCGAGGGTGCGCACGAGCGGCTCGGCGAAGAGGATGCCGGCGACGACGACGACGCCGGTCGCCGCGATCAGGGCGTTGACCACCTGATTGCCCAGGAGCAGGGCCGTCGGCCTGCCGTCCTTCGTCAGCCGCCGCATGAACGTCGGCACGAACGCGGCACTCATCGCGCCCTCGGCGAACAGGTCGCGCATCAGGTTGGGGATGCGGGACGCCACGTTGAAGGCGTCCATCGCGTCTTCGGCGCCGAAGCGGTAGGCGAGGACCTGGTCGCGTACCAGACCGAGCACGCGGCTGGCGAGGGTCGCGGCGCCGACGACGCCGGCGGAGGCTGCGAGGCGGGCGGCGCGCGCGCCGCCGGAGGCGTCGGGCGGTTGCGCCCCGGGCGCCGCGGGGCTGGGGCTGGACGTCACGCTTCAGATCGCGAAGCGGACGTTGATCACGTCGCCGTCGCGGATGACGTAGTCCTTCCCCTCGAGCCGCACCTCGGCGTGCTTGCGGCACGCGGCGATGGAGCCGCGGGCGAGCAGCGCATCGCAGGGGACCACCTCGGCCCGAATGAAGCCCCTGGCCAGATCGGTGTGGACCTCGCCTGCCCCGTCCTGAGCGCGTGTGCCCGCCGCGATGGACCACGCGCGGCATTCGTCCTCACCCACGGTAAAGAAGGAGATGTAGCCGAGCAGCTCGTAGGTGGCGCGAATCACCCGGTCGAGCCCCGTGCCTCGCAGCCCGAGGTCGGCCAGGAAGACCGCGGCGTCCGCTGGATCGAGCTCGGCGATCTCCAGCTCGATCTTCGCGCAGACCGCGAGCGCGCGGACGCCGGGTCGTTCGAGGAAATCGTCGAGACCCGCCGCGCCTACCGCGGCCTCGGTGGAGGTGGCGGCATCGGCTTCGTCGCCGTTCAGCACGAGCAGCAGGGGCTTGGCCGAGAGAAACTGGAAGCCCCGGAGCAGCTTGGCGGCGGCGCCGTCGAACGAGAGCGAGCGGAGCGGGGTCGCCGCTTCGAGGGCCTCGACCGAGCGCCGGAGGAGCTCGAGCTCGGCACCCTGGTCCTTGGCGAGCCCCTTCCGCCGGTCCCTCTCGATGCGCTCGATGCGCCGCTCCGCGACCGCCAGGTCCGCCAGGATCAGCTCGTCCTCCATGACCCGCACGTCCCGCGCGGGGTCGATCGACTCTGCCGGATGCGGCACCGCGTCGTCCCGAAAGGCCCGTACCACGTGCAGGAGCGCATTCGCGGTGCGGTATGGCGCCACGTCGACGAGCGCGGCGCCGGTGGTGGGGCGGGCCGCCATGTCGACGAAGGTCACCGTGGCCGGCGTCCGCTTGCGCGGCGAGTACAGCTCCGCCAGCCGATCGAGGCGGGGGTCCGGGACCTGCGCCAGACCGACGGCGGCGTCCTGCCGGGCCGCGGACCCCCCCGTCCCCCGCGGCGAGGTCAGGAGCCGGAACAGGGTGGACTTGCCCCCGGAAGCGGCTCCGATGAGTCCGGCGCGCAGCATGCCGCACGAGTGTCGCACATCGCCCTCCCTCCGGCCACGGCGCCTCGGGGGCCGGGCGCTCCCTCGCGCGCGGGCCGCGCGGAGAGCGGACGTTGACAAGCGCGGTCCCGGTTACCTACGATGGCGGTGGACAAAATTGGAGTCAGGTAGAGACATAGGGTGTTCTGGGGGAGCTTCTCCGCCAAAATCGATGAAAAGGGGAGGCTGAAGGTTCCCACGGCCTTCCGGTCGGTCATCGAGGGGCGGTACGGCGACCTGCTGTTCGTGACGAGCCTCAGCGGCGAGTCCGTGCGGCTCTACCCGATGCCGGTCTGGGTCGGCGTCGAGGAGAAGCTGCGCAAGGTTCCCTCGATGCTCCCGGCCCTGATCCGGTTCGTCGACCGCGTCAGCTACTACGGGCAACCGGCCAATCTCGACAAGCAGGGGCGCGTGTCGATCCATGGGCGCCTGCGCGATTCGGCGGACATGACCGGGGAGGTGGACGTCCTCGGCCGGAACGACTACCTCGAGGTGTGGAACCACGAGCGTCTCCAGTCGCGCCTCGACAAGGAGCCGCTCACGAAGGACGACCTTCTCGCACTCTCGGAGTACGGGATCTGACGTGGACGGCCGTTCAGAGCCGCAGACCGGGCACGAGCCGGTGATGGCGGCCGAGGTGGTGACATTGCTTGATCCCGGCCGGGGCGGCCTGTTCGTCGATTGCACCGTCGGTGGCGGCGGCCACGCCCGGGCGTTGCTCGCGGCGGGGGCGGGCCGCGTGCTCGGGTTCGATCGGGACGCGGATGCACTGTCGATCGCGGCGGCGCGCCTCCGGGACTGGGGTGACCGGGTCGAGCTGGCCCACACCGACTGCCGGAAGCTGGAGGCGGCGCTGTCGGCGCGCGGCATCGACGACATCGACGGCGGCGCGCTGGCCGATCTCGGCCTCTCGACGCTGCAGCTCGACGGCGAGGGGCGGGGGTTCAGCTTCCGCCGCGACGAGCCGCTCGACATGCGGATGGACCGGTCGGAGGGTCCGACCGCGGCGGATGTCCTCGAGACAGCCTCCGAGCGCGAGCTCGCCGATGTCCTGCTCCGCTTCGGCGAGGAGCGGCACGCGCGGCGGCTCGCGCGGGTCCTGGTGGCGGCCCGCGAACGGGAGCCGATGACCACGACCGGCCAGCTTGCGGCGCTGGTGCGCCGCACGCTGCCGCGACCGCGGCACTGGCGGATCGACCCGGCGACGCGCACGTTTCAGGCGCTGCGGATCTGGGTCAACCGGGAGCTCGACGGACTCGACGACTTTCTCCGCGCGGTGTGCCGCCGGCTGCGGGCGGGGGCGCGCCTCGCGGTGATCACCTTCCATTCGCTCGAGGATCGCATCGTGAAGCACACCCTCCGCGACCTGGAACGGAGCGGCGCGGTGGCGCTCCGCGTGCTGACCAGGCGTCCGTTGCGTCCCTCGGCCGGCGAGATCGCACGGAACCCGCGGGCGCGCAGCGCGAAGCTGCGAGGGGCGGAGAGGCTGGCATGAAGCAGCAGCAGTTCGAGTATGCCGTCCGGCGGGAGATCCGCAACAGCCCGATCGTGCGCGAGGTGGATCGGGAGCGCCAGCGCGAGCAGTGGCGGTCGCTGGGGGTTGGGGTGTTCCTGGCCTCGGTCGTGCTCGTGTCGGCCTGGCAGCAGTTCGAGCTGCTGCAGCACGGCTACCGCGTCGGGCAACTGCAGCAGGAGCGGGCACGCGAGATCGAGATCAATCGCCAGTTTCGTCTCGAGATCGAGGCCCTCCGGTCGCCGGCGCGGATAGAGCGGATCGCGATCGAGCAGATCGGTCTCGTGGCTCCCTCCGACGAAGAGGCGCTCGTGATCGAGCACGTCCGACCCGCCCCGCTGCCGGCGCGATCCGTCCTGGCCGCTCGGCAGGAGCAGGGAGGCCCGCAGGGTGTTCGAGCTCGATAGCCGACGTCGTGGAAGGGGGCACGCGCGGCCCGCGAGCGCGCGGCCCGCCGCCGGGTCTCGCCACGACTGGCGCGCCACGGTGCGCGGCCGGGTGGCGGTGGTGGCGACCGCGTTCGCCCTGTGGGCGGCCGGAATCGAGGCGAAGCTCGTCTACCTGCAGTTCATCCAGCGCGACTGGCTCGTCGAGCGCGCCCAGAGCCAGCAGCAGCGCACGATCACCGCCCACCCGCGCCGGGGAGACATCCTGGACAGGGCGGGCAGGGTACTGGCGTACAGCGTCGAGGCGTCGACCATCTATGCCGTGCCGACGAAGATCGACGACCCGGAAGCGACGGCGAACGCTCTGTGCCGCGCGCTGGAGTGCTCCGAGGAGCTGCGCGCCACCGTCGGTGCACGCCTGTCGCGGAACGCCGAGTTCGTCTACGTGGAGCGGCAGGTCACGCCCGCGAAGGCGCGCCGCGTCGCCGACCTCGGGCTCCGCGGGGTCGGGTTCACCACGGAGCACGGCCGCTACTACCCCAACAAGGAGCTCGCCGCCCACCTCGTCGGCTACGTTGGCATCGACCACCAGGGCCTGGCCGGCATCGAGTCGACCTACGACAACGTCATCCGGGGCAAGCCGGGACGCATCCTGGTCAGGACCGACGCGCGAGGCAGCGCCTTCAACCGGGTCGAGATCCCGCCCGAGAGCGGCGCGTCGCTCGAGCTGACCATCGACAAGTACCTCCAGCACATCGCCGAGCGCGAGTTGCGGGCGGGGGTCGCCGAGTTCGGGGCGGAGGCGGGGGCGGTCGTCGTACTCGACCCGGCCACCGGCGAGGTGCTGGCGATGGCGAGCGAGCCGACGTTCAACCCGAACGTGTTCGCCGTCGCTGTGCCGGACGCGCGCCGAAACCGTGCCGTCCAGGACGTCTACGAGCCCGGCTCCACCTTCAAGGTGGTGACGGCGTCGACGGCGATCGAGGAGCGGCTCGTCCACCGGGACGAGATCTTCGACGTCAGCGACGGGTTCATCCGGATCGCCGGCGACATCATTCGAGACTTCCGGACCAACCCCCCGCTGTCGTTCACCGACGTCATGGTCAAGTCGAGCAACGTCGGCGCCATCCGCGTGGGATTGCGGATCGGGCCGGAACGCTTCAGCGAGCGCGTGCGGCGGTTCGGGTTCGGCCAGGCGCTCTCGCGCGACTTCCCGAGCGAGAGCCCCGGCATCGTGTGGGATCCGGCCGACCTGAACGAGCGCGCCCTGGCCTCGCTCTCGATGGGCTACCAGATCGCGGTCACGCCGCTGCAGATGGCCACCGCGGTAGCGGCCATCGCCAACGGCGGCGACCTGGTCGAGTCGCGGGTCGTGCGCGCCGTGCAGCGCAAGGAGGAGCGCGAGGAGTTCCGGAGCCGGCGTCTCCAGCGTGTCGTGTCCCGCGATACGGCGGCCGAGATGACCGCGATCATGGAGGCCGTCGCCGAGCGCGGGACGGCGCGCCGGGCCCGCATCCCCGGCTACACCGTGGCCGGCAAGACCGGCACCGCCGAGAAGCTGATCGGAGGCCGGTACTCGGACACGGACCACAACGCCTCGTTCGTCGGGTTCGTGCCGTCCCGGCGGCCGCAGCTCGTGATCCTCGTGATGATCGACACCCCGCGGTCGACCGTCATCAACGGAACGCGGCAGCGCGCGTACACCGGCGGCGCCGTCGCCGCCCCAATCTTCCGCCGCATCGCGGAAGCCTCGCTGCGCCATCTTGCCGTGCCGCGCAACATCGACCCGATCCCCGCCGCACTCTCCGCGGAGCGGGCGGCGCCCCGGGCGATGAGCGTGTCGACCGCCGCGGCGGGGGCGCGGCAGGCCCGCCTCGCCGCCACCGAGGCGGGCATGATGCCCGACCTCCGCGGGCTGAGCGGACGGGAAGCGGTCGAGGCGCTGACCCGCCTGGGCCTCGAGGTGCGCATCGAGGGGGACGGCACCGTCGTCAGACACGATCCCGGGCCCGGCACGGCCCTGGCGCCGGGCACGTTGGCGACCGCGTGGCTGGACCGACTCCCGGACGCAGGTGAGGAGGCGGTTCCGTAACATGCAGGGATCGCCCGTGCCGTCGAGCCCGCAGCCGGTCGCCAGCCTGGGGGACCTGCTCGCGCGCGCCCGGATCGACCGGCCCGCCGGCGCGGGGGCGGCGCTCCTGGCCAGGCCGGTCACCGGCTTGGCGTACGACTCGCGGGCCGTTACGGCGGGCGCGATCTTCGTCGCGATCCGTGGTGCGCGGCATGATGGTGCGACGTTCGCCGGCGACGCCTGCGACCGCGGCGCCTGCGCGGTGATCGCCGAGTCCGACCCGCCGGTCGGGAGCGGTGTCCCCTGGATTCGGGTCCCGGACGCGCGCGCGGCGCTGGCCGCCGTGGCCGCCGCGTTCCACCGCGATCCGAGCCGCACGCTCCGCGTCGTCGGCACGACCGGGACGAACGGCAAGACGACCACGACCTACCTGCTCGAATCGATCCTCGAGCACAGCGACATCCCGACCGGCCGCATCAGCACGGTGGCGCACCGGACCGCGGCCGGCGAGGAGCGCCCGGCCGAACGAACGACGCCAGAGGCCGCCGACGTGCAGGCACTCCTTGCCGGCATGCGGGACAACGGTGCGAGCGCATGCGTCATGGAGGTCTCGTCGCACGCGCTCGCGCTGCGCCGAGTGGATCACGTGCGTTTCGCGGCCGCGGTCTTCACCAACCTGACGCGCGACCACTTGGACTTCCACGGCGACATGGAGGCGTACTTCGCGGCGAAGCGCCGCCTGTTCGAGTCGCTCCCGAGCGACGCGCCGGCCGTCATCAACGCCGACGACGAGTACGGCCGCCGGCTGCTCGGCGACGTCGGCCGACCCGTCACCTACGGCCTCGAGGCCGCGGCCGACGTGTCCGCGCAGCAACTCGACGTGTCCTGGAGCGGCATCTCGATGGACGCGTGCTCGCCGGCGGGCACGTTGCGCCTCCGCTCCCCGCTGCTCGGCCGCTTCAATGCCTACAACGTGCTGGCTGCGGCGGCCGCGGCAGCCTCGCTCGACGTGCCCGCGCGCGGCATCGAGGCGGGCGTCCGCGCCCTCGAGACAGTGCCCGGGCGCATGGAGGTCGTCACCGGGGATGCCGACGACGTCACCGTCATCGTCGACTTCGCGCATACCGATGCGGCGCTGCGCGGAACGCTCGAGGCGATTCGTTCTCTCGCGGAGGGCCGGCTCGTCACGGTCTTCGGTTGCGGCGGCGGCCGCGACGTGCCGAAGCGCTCCCTGATGGGCGCGGTCGCGGCGCGTCTCAGCGACCGGGTCGTGCTCACGTCGGACAACCCGCGGTCCGAGGACCCGCGCGCCATCATCGAGGACATCGAGCGGGGGTTGCCGCGCGACGGCACGCCCCCCTGGCTGGCGATCGTCGATCGCGAGGAGGCGATCTCGCGCGCGGTATGCGACGCGCGCCCCGGCGAGGTGGTCGTGGTGGCCGGCAAGGGGCACGAGGAGCATCAGGCGATCGGCAGCCGCCGGGTGCCGTTCCGGGACGTGTCGGTTGCGCGGACCGCCCTTGCGCGCAGGCGGGCCGGGGCGGGGGCGGGGTGAACGAACGGTGTCGCATCCCGCCGAGGTCGTGTTTCGCGCCGGCGAGCTCGCGGTCCACGCAGGCGGCCGGCTCGACGCCGGAAGGCCGGACGTCGAACTGGGCCGGTTCGTTATCGACAGCCGGCGCGTGCGGCCCGGCGACGTGTTCGTGGCGATTCGCGGCGAGCGCTTCGACGGTCACCGATTCGTTGCCGAGGCTCTCGACAAGGGGGCGGCCGGCGCCATCGTCGCCGACGCCTCGGCGCTGCCGCCGGCGGCCGAGGCACGAGTGTCGATCGTCGTCGACGATACGGTCGCGGCGCTCCAGCGCATCGCGCGCGCGGTACGCCGGGCGTCCGCGGCGCGGGTGGTGGCGATCACCGGCAGCGTCGGCAAGACCACGACGAAGGAGTTGACAGCCGCCTTGCTCGGGACCTGCCATCGCGTGCTGCGGAACGAGGGCAACCTCAACAACCACATCGGGTTGCCGCTCTCCCTGCTCGAGCTGCGGAGCCGTCCGGAGGCGGCCGTGGTCGAGCTTGGCATGAATCACGCAGGCGAGATCCGCACCCTGGTGCGGATTGCCGAGCCGGACTTCCGGGTGTGGACCAACGTGGCCGAGGTGCACGCGGCGTTCTTCGATTCGGTCGAGGCCATCGCCGACGCGAAGGCGGAGATCCTCGACGGGGCGACTCCGGCGACGGAGCTCGTCGTGAACGCCGCCGACGAGCGCGCGATGGCGCGGGTGGCCGGATTCCCCGGCCGGATGACGACGTTCGGCGTGACCGACGCGGCCGACGTGCGGGCAACCGACGTCACCGATCTGGGGCTCGACGGCACGCGGTCGCGGCTCGAGACCGCGGCGGGAGGCGGCACGCTGCGTACGCGGCTGATCGGCACTGGCCACGTGGCCAACGCGCTCGCCGCAATCGCGGTGGCGCTGCGCTTCCAGGTGCCGCTCGAGACGATCCTCGCCACCGTCGCCGCGTTCGGCGCCCAGCCCCGGCGGGGGCAGGTGGCGCGTCTCTCCGCCGGTGTGACCGTCGTCGACGACTCGTACAACTCCAGCCCTGCCGCTCTGCTGAGCGCGTTGCGATCCGTCGGGGCCGACCGCGCCCACGACCGCCGCGTGGCGGTGCTGGGGGAGATGCTGGAGCTCGGGGAACGGGCGGAAGCACTCCACCGCGACTGCGGGGCGGCGGCGGCGGCGGCGGGATTCACGCGGATCGTGGCGATCGGCGGCCCTCCGGCGGGTTCGCTGGCGGAGGGTGCGCTGGCGGCGGGCCTGCCGCGCTCCGCGGTGACGACCTGGGCGACGAGCGCGGAGGCCGCACCGGCCGTGTCCGCCCTGGTGCGGGCCGGCGACCTCGTCCTCGTGAAGGGCTCCCGCGGCGTGGGCACCGACCGGATCGTGGACCGTCTCAGGGCGGACTGGACCTGATGCTGTACTACCTGCTGTATCCGCTGCGCACGGAGCTGAGCGTCCTGAACGTGACGCAGTACATCACGTTCCGGACGGCGGCCGCCAGCCTGACGGCGTTCGCGATCACGCTCGTGCTCGGGCCGTGGGTGATCCGTCGCCTGCGGGCGATGCAGATCGGCCAGGTCGTGCGCGACGACGGTCCGGCGACCCACCGCGCCAAGGCCGGCACGCCGACCATGGGCGGGTTGCTCCTGCTGCTGGCGGCCCTCGTTCCCACCCTGCTCTGGGCGGACCTGGCCAACGTCTACGTGCAGGTGGCCGTCCTGTCGACGGCGGCGTTCGGAGTCATCGGCTTCGTCGACGACGCCCTCAAGGTGGGCCGCGCGTCCCACCGCGGTCTCTCCGCGAGCCGCAAGCTGATCGCCCAGGCGGCGGTCGCCACCGTCGTCGGCGTCGTGCTGCTGCGGCTGTCCGAGGGAGGCCTCTACAGCACGGAGATCATCTTCCCGTTCTTCAAGCAGTTCACGCCCGACGTCGGGTGGCTCTACCTGCCGTTCGCCGTGCTCGTCCTCGTGGCCGCGTCGAACGCCGTCAATCTCACGGACGGCCTCGACGGGCTGGCCATCAGCGTCTTCACGGTCGCCGCCGGCGCGTTCACCGCGCTCGTCTACGTCGCCGGACATCGGGAGATCGCCGACTTCCTGCTGATTGCGGGGTTCCCCCCGGCGGGCGAGCTGACGATCTTCTGCGGCTCTCTCGTCGGCGCCGGCCTGGGCTTCCTCTGGTACAACTCCTATCCCGCCGACGTCTTCATGGGGGACGTCGGCGCGCTCGCGCTCGGCGGCGCGCTCGGCACGGTGGCCCTCCTGATCAAGCAGGAGCTGCTGCTGCCCATCGTGGGCGCCGTGTTCGTCATCGAGCTCCTCTCGGTCGCCATCCAGGTCGTCTCGTACCGTCTGACCGGGCAGCGCGTGTTCCGCATGGCGCCGCTCCACCACCACTACGAGCTGGTCGGCTGGAGCGAGCCGAAGATCATCACCCGCTTCCTGATACTCGCGGTCGTCTTCGCGCTGTTCAGCCTGACGACCCTGAAGCTCCGATGACCCAGTTCTCGGTGACCGGATCGCACGTCGTCGTGGCCGGCGCCGCTCGCAGCGGCCTGGCGGCCGCGGCGCTGGCCGCGCGGCGCGGAGCCCGGGTGACCGTGAGCGAGGCGCGCCCCGCCGCGGCGGAAGGCGCCGGGGCGGCGCTCCGGCGCCTCGGCGTCGCCCTGGAGCTCGGCGGCCATCGGCCCGCGACGTTCGATGCCGCCGATCTGATCGTGCTGAGTCCGGGGGTGTCGCCGCGGATCCCCGTGGTCGCCCGCGCGCGGGCCGCCGGCGTCCCGGTCATCAGCGAGATCGAGCTGGCCGCGCGATGGCTGCGCGGGCGCGTGGTCGCCGTCACCGGTACGAAGGGCAAGTCGACAACGACCGTTTTGAGCGGCCGGATGCTCGACACGGGCGGACTCCGGACCGTCGTCGGCGGCAACATCGGCCGGGCGCTGAGCAGCCAGGTGGACGCCTCGACTCCGGACGTGATCCACGTCGTCGAGGTGAGCAGCTTCCAGCTCGAGCTCACGGCGACTTTCCGGCCCTGGATCGCGGTCTGCCTCAACCTCTCGCCCGATCATCTCGACCGCCACGGGAGCCTGGAGGAGTACGTCCGGGCCAAGGCGCGCATCTTCGCCAACCAGACGAGCGAGGACGCGATGGTGATCAACGCCGACGACCCCCGCGTGCTCGAGATGGCGCGCGGCGGCCGCGCGCGGCCTCTGCGGTTCGCCGTGTCCCGGACCTTGTCCGAAGGCGTGCACGTCACCGCGGGCGCCATTGCGCACCGCAGCGGAGGCGAGGATCGGCGGCTGGTGCCGCTGTCAGCGGTCCGGCTGCCCGGCCGGCACCTGTTGAGCGACGTGGCGGCGGCGGCGGCCGTGGGCACCCTTGCCGGGGTCGACCCCGCCGCGATGACGCGCGCCGTGCAGTCGTTCGCCGGCCTCGAGCACACGCTCGAGTTCGTTGCCGAGCACGACGGTGTCCGCTACGTCAACGACTCGAAGGCAACGAATCCGGCCGCGGCCCGAGCGGCGATCGAGTGCTTCGACCGGGATCTCGTCGTGATCCTCGGCGGCCGGTTCAAGGGTGGACGGATGGTTGACCTGCGAGCTCCGCTGGGCGCCCGCGCTGCGGCGGTGGTGGCGATCGGGGAGGCGCGGCCCCGGGTCCGCGAGGCGCTCGGCGACGTCGTGACGGTGACCGAGGCCGACTCGATGAGCGAAGCAGTGGCCGCCGCGCGGCGGCTTGCTAGGGCTGGAGGGACCGTGCTGCTGGCGCCCGCGTGCGCCAGCCTCGACATGTTCTCGGACTACGCGGAACGCGGCCGCGCCTTCAAGGAGGCGGTCGGCCGTCTGTCCGGCGCCGATGAGCCGTGAGCAGTCATCAGTCGGGCTGAGCGGTGTGGAGCTGGCCGCTGGGAGCGCAGGCTGACCCGGCCTGCGAGGCTGGTGTCCACATCCGGGCTCGACTGATGACTGCTGGCGGCTCATCCGCCGGCGTCGCCGGAAGCGCTCTGCGCAACCGGCCGGACTCCAGCGTGAGTCCTTGCTGCGCTTGGAGCCGCGAGTATGGCGCGAACACTCAAATCCGACAAGCCGCTGTACCTCGCCACCCTGGCGCTGCTCTTCTCGAGTCTCGTCATGGTCTACAGCGCGTCGGCGGTAGTCGCGGGCGAACGACTCGGCCAGCCGTACTTCTTCCTGTTTCGGCAGATCGCCTGGCTGGCGATAGGCGTGTGTCTCCTGGCTGCGGTCATGCACGTCGACTACCGATGGCTGAAACGACCCGTCGTCGTCTGGACGGTGCTCGGCGTCACCACGGCCGCGCTGATTGCGGTGCTGTTCGGTCCGTCGATCAACGGGACCCGCCGCTGGTTCGGCATCGCCGGCTTCGGCGTTCAGCCGTCCGAGATCGCCAAGCTGGCCGTCATCCTGTTCGTGGCGGCGTTCCTCGACCGGCGGATGGCGCAGGTCGACGACTTCGCCCGCTCCCTGCTGCCGCTGTTCGCCGTCACGGCCGGCGTGGCCGGCCTGATCCTGCTCGGCCCCGATTTCGGGACCGCGTTCACCCTGCTCCTGATCGTGACCGCGATGGTGTTCACGGCAGGGCTGAGCTATCGCTACTTCATCGGCATCGGGCTGGTGGCCCTCCCGGCGCTGGTGGCGGTGCTGGCCAGCGCCGAGTACCGCCGCCGCCGGTTGTTCGTCTTCCTCGACCCCTGGGCCGATCCGCTCGACTCCGGCTTCCAGCTCGCGCAGTCGCAGATTGCGGTTGGCACGGGGGGGCTGTTCGGGCGCGGGGTCATGGGCGGGGTGCAGAAGCTGTTCTTTCTGCCCGAGCCCCACACCGATTTCATCTACGCGGTGATCGCGGAGGAGACCGGCCTGATCGGCGCGACGGCCATTCTGCTGTGCTTCGCCGTGATCATCTGGCGCGGCCTGCGGGTGACGCGGAACGCGCCGGATCAGTTCGGGGCGCTGCTGGCGTTCGGCATCACGGCGATGCTGGCCCTGCAGGCGTTCATGAACATGAGCGTCGTGCTCAGCCTGATGCCGACGACGGGCCTGCCGCTGCCGTTCGTCAGCTTCGGCGGATCGTCGCTGATTACGAGCCTGATCGGCATGGCGATGTTGCTCAACATCTCGCAACACGCAACGGCCGCGACGTGACCGCCGAACCGCGCCCGGCGCTCAGCGTGGTCTTCGCGGGGGGCGGGACCGGGGGGCACCTGTTTCCCGGTGTGGCCGTCGCGCGGGAGGTGCTGCGGCGCTGCCCCGAGGCGCGGGTCGTCTTCGTGGGTGCGGGGCGCGGGATCGAGGGCCGGGTGCTGGCCCGGGAGGGGTTCCGCCTCGAGCGCGTCCGCAGCCTCGGGCTGATGGGCAAGTCGCTCGGGGGGATCGGGAGGGCCGCAGCGCTGGCCCCGGTCACGATCTTGGATGCGCTGGCGGTGCTGCGCCGGACGCGTCCGGATGTCGTCGTCGGCCTCGGCGGTTACAGCGCGGGCCCGGTCGTGCTCCTGGCGGCTCTCGGGGGCCGGCCGACGATGCTCATGGAGCAGAACGCCGTCCCCGGCATCACCAACCGGCTGCTGGCGCCGGTCGTACGCGCGGCGGCCGTTTCCTACGATGCCGCCGCCGCCCACTTCGGGGGGAAGGCGTTCGTCGCCGGCAACCCGGTGCGCGACGCCTTCTTCGACCCGACGAGTCCACCGGCGGGCGAGGGGCGGCGCGTGCTGGTGCTTGGCGGCTCGCAGGGAGCGCACACGCTCAACGAAGCGATGGTGAGCGCGGCGCCTGCCCTCGCGGCCGCCGAGCCGCGCATCGCCCTCACGCATCAGACCGGGGAGCGGGACATCGAAGCGGTGCGAGCCGGCTATCGGGCGGCCGGCATGACGGCACGCGTGGAGCCGTTCCTCGACACGGTGGCGGAGGACATGCGCCGGGCCGACGCGGTGGTCTGCCGGGCGGGGGCGACCACGCTCGCGGAGGTGGCGGCGTCGGGCCGGCCGGCGCTGATCGTGCCGCTGCCGCGGGCGGCGAACGATCACCAGCGGCGCAACGCGGCGGTGTTTGCCGACGCCGGGGCCGCGGACGTGGTCGAGGAGGCGGCGCTGGAGACCGACCTCGCCCCTCGGCTCCTGGCCCTGCTCGGCGACGCAGGCCGGCGCGCCGCGATGGCGGGGGCGGCTCGCCGCCTGGCCCGGCCGGATGCGGCGCGGCGCGTCGTCGATCGCATCGAGCGGCTGGCCGGGCTCTCGTGCGCGGCCGGGAACGGCGGCTGAGCGCCGGGAAGCCTGGTGCGTGAAGGGATCCGGCGTGTTCACATGGTCGGCATCGGCGGGGTGGGTATGAGCGCCATCGCGGAGATCCTGCTCGAGCGCGGCTGCGACGTGAGCGGCTCCGACGCTGCGGGGTCGGCGGCGGTCGAACGGCTGCGCGCGGCGGGCGCGACGGTGTTCGTGGGCCATGCCGCCCGGCAGGTCGGCCCCGCCGACCTCCTGGTCGTCTCGTCCGCGGTGCCCGCCGACAACCCGGAGCTCGCGGAGGCGGCGCGGCGTGCCATCCCGGTCGTCGGCCGGGGGGCCATGCTCGCCGAGCTCGCGGCCTCGCGGCGCACCGTCGCCGTTGCCGGATCCCACGGCAAGACCACCACGACGGCGATGATCGCGCTCGCGGTCGAGGCCGCCGGCCTCGACCCGACGGCGGTGGTCGGCGGCCGCGTGCGGCCGTTCGGAGGCAACGCGCGCGTGGGGCATGGCCCGTTCATGGTGGTCGAGGCGGACGAGAGCGACCGGTCGTTCCTGCACCTGTCGCCCGAGATCGCGGTGATTACGAGCGTCGACGACGAGCACCTGGATGCGTACGGCGGCATGCCGGAGCTCGAGGCGGCGTTCACGGCGTTCGCGGAGCGCGTGCCGCCCGGCGGCTGCGTTGTCGCCTGCGCGGACGATGCGCGCCTGCGCCGCCTGCTGCGCGCGGCGCCCGTGCCGCTGCTCGCCTACGGCATCGACCACCCGGCGGCGGTCCGCGCGCGCGGCGTCGAGCTCGCGGCGGGGGGTTCCCGCTGCCGTGTCACCGTGCACGGCATCCCCGCGCGCGACGAGGTCGAGCTCACGCTCGGCGTCCCGGGGCGGCACAACCTGCAGAACGCGCTGGCCGCGATGACCGTCGCGGTGCGGCTCGGGCTCCCGCTGGCCCCCGTTGCCGCGGCCCTGGCCCGGTTCGAGGGGGCCGAACGCCGTTTCGAGCGCCACGGCGAGGCCGGCGGCGTGCGGGTCGTCGACGACTACGGCCACCACCCGACGGAGGTCGCGGCCGCCATCGAGACCGCGCGGCTCGGCGCGCCGGGCCGCGTGATCGTCGTCTTCCAGCCGCACCGCTACACGCGGACGGTGCGGCTGCGCGACCGCTTCGGGCCCGCACTGGCGCTCGCGGACGCCGTGATCCTGACCGCGGTCTACGCGGCCGGGGAACACCCGATCCCCGGTGCGAGCAGCCGGTCGATCGCGGCCGCGGTGGAGGCGGCATCGCCGGTCCCCGTGCTCTGTGTCGAGACGCTCGACGCCGCGGTCGACGCCGCGGTTGCGACGGCGCGTCCGGGCGATGTCGTCCTGACCCTGGGTGCGGGCACGGTGGGGACGCTGGCACCCCGCATCGTGCGATCCCTCGAGGGGCGGGCGTCGTGACGGCCTCGCGATCGACCGATCGGCGGACGCCCCCGACGCCCCGCAAGATGGCGCGCAAGCGGCGCCACGTCGGCTGGCGGCGCTTCGCGCTCCGGGCGCTGGTCGCGGTGCTGGTCGGAGTGCCCGCGGCGCACTGGGTGGCGGGCGCGCTGCAGAGAGCGCCCCTGTTGCGGGTGTCCACGATCATCGTGGACGGCGCCCGCTGGGTATCCGAGGGCGAGGTGCGGGCCGCGGCCGAGCCGTTCCGGGGCCAGCACATCGTGGGGCTCGACCTCGCCGCCGCGCGCACAGGCCTGCGGGCCCTGCCCTGGATCGAGGACGTGCAGCTTCGCCGGGTCCTGCCGTCGACGATCGAGATTACGGTCACGGAGCGGGCGCCGGTGGGGATCGCTCGCGTCGGCCGCCGCCTGTACCTGGTCGACGGCGACGGCGTGCTGCTGGACGACTACGGCCCCCGGTTCTCCGCCCTCGGCCTGCCGATCATCGATGGTCTGGCCGGACGGGACGGCGCGGCCACGGACATCGATCGGCGTCGCGCCGCCCTGGCGGCGCGACTGATCGGTCAGGTGTCGCGGCACGAGGAGCTCGCCGGGCGCCTCTCGCAGATCGACGTGCGAGACCCGCAGGACGCGGTCGTTCTCCTGAGCGGGGACCCGGCGCGCATCCATCTCGGTGCGGAGCGATTCGTCGAGCGTCTCAGCACCTATGTGGATGTGGCTCCGACCCTGCGGGCCCACGTGTCCGATATCGATGCCGTCGATCTCCGGTTCGGCCGTCGCATCTACGTGCGCCCGTCCGCTGACGGCCGGGGGCAGCGAGGACGCCGTGCATCGTGACCGGGCGGCCCGGCGGCCCGCGCCGCCCAACGGAGGGACGTGTGGCGCGCAGTGAGCGTTACGTGGTTGGGCTCGACGTCGGGACCTCGCAGATCGCCGCGATCGTCGGGGAGGCCATGGAGGATGGCAGCCTCGACGTCGTCGGGGTCGGCAAGACGGACGCCAGGGGGATCCGTCGCGGCGTCGTGGTCGACCTCGAGGCCGCGGTCGACTCGATCAAGGGCGCCATCAAGGAAGCCGAGCTCATGGCGGGGGTCGACATCGACTCCGTGCATCTCGGGCTTTCCGGCGGGCAGGCGGACGCCTTCAACAGCCGGGGCGTGGTTGCCGTCGCCGGCAAGAGCCGGGTGATCACGCGAGCAGACGTGGACCGGGCCATCGCGGCGGCGCAGGCCGTCCCCCTGGATCCCGGGCGCGAGATCCTCCACGTGCTGCCCCAGGAGTTCGTGGTCGACGACCAGGACGGCATCGGGGCGCCCATCGGGATGACCGGAGCGAGCATCGAGGTCAACGCGCACATCGTGACCGGGAGCGTCAGCGCGTCGCACAACATCGTAGCCTGCGTGAACCGCGCCGGCGTGGGCGTCGTCGACACCACGCTCGAGCAGCTCGCGGCAGCGGAGTCGGTGCTCACCCCGGACGAGAAGGACCTCGGCGTGCTGCTCGTGAACATCGGCGGCGGGACCACGGACTTCGTGGTCTACGAGCGGGGGAGCCTCTGGCACACCGGCTTCGTCGCGCTCGGCGGGGACCACTTCACCAACGACATCGCCGTCGGCCTGCGGACTCCGACCCCGGACGCCGAGGTGACCAAGCGGCGGGATGGATGCGCGCTCGCGGCGCTCGTCGACGAGGACCAGACCATCGAGGTCGCGAGCGTCGGCGGCCGCCGGCCGCGGACGATGGCGCGCCGGAGGCTCGCCGACATCCTGCAGCCGCGCGCCGAGGAGATCTTCCACCGGCTGTGGGACGAGGTGTGCGGCGCCGGCTACGAGAGTGCGATTCACGCCGGCATCGTGCTGACCGGTGGCGGAGCGATCCTGGAGGGCGTGCCCGAGATCGCGGAGCAGATCTTCGATCTCCCCATCCGCCGCGGCTGTCCGACGGGGGTGGGGGGGCTGGCGGACCACGTGAGGAACCCCGCCTACGCGACGGCGGTGGGGCTGGTGATGTACGCCCACCGGCAGGTGAAGTCGAGCGACGAGCCGAGCCCGAACGGCTGGCTGAACCGGCTGCAGGCGGTCGTCAAGCGGTACTTCTAGCGGCGCCATTCTGGGAGGTCAGGAGCATGAGCGGATCCGGGGAGCTCAAGGGGGGGACCGAGGCGATCGAGGGGCGGGCCCTGCGCCTCACGCTGGACGAGGATCGGCGCCCAGGGGCGCGCATCAAGGTCGTCGGGGTCGGCGGGGGAGGAGGCAACGCCGTCAACCGCATGGTGGCCTCGTCGCTGGGCGGCGTCGACTTCGTCGTCGTGAACACCGACGCGCAGGCACTCACCCTCAACGAGGCGCCGGTCCGGCTGCAGATCGGCGAGCGCCTTACGAAGGGGCTCGGAGCGGGCGCGGACCCCGCCATCGGCCGCAACGCCGCGCTCGACGACACGGAACAGCTCATTCAGGCCCTCGACGGCGCCGACATGGTCTTCGTGGCGGCCGGCCTGGGCGGCGGAACCGGCACCGGCGCGGCGCCCGTCGTCGCCAGCCTCGCCAGCGAGCTGAACGCGCTGACCATCGCGGTCGTCACGAAGCCGTTCGCGTTCGAGGGCAAGCGCCGGATCGCCCAGGCGGAGGCCGGGCTCGACGCGCTGCGCGAGAGCGTCGACACCGTCATCGTGATTCCGAACGAGCGAATCCTCACCACCATCGACGCGACCACGAGCCTGACCGACGCCTTCGCGCTCGCCGACGACGTGCTGCATCAGGCCGTGCAGGGCATCTCCGACCTCATCACCGTGCCGGGGCTCATCAACCTCGACTTCGCCGACGTGACCGCCATCATGTCCCGCATGGGGATAGCGATCATGGGGACCGGCTACGGCGACGGCGAGAACCGCGGCGTCGAGGCCGCGCATCGCGCCACCTCGAGTCCGCTGCTCGAGGACGCGTCGGTCGAAGGCGCCCGCGGCGCAATCGTCAACGTCACGGGCGGCCCCGACCTGTCGCTGCACGAGGTCAGCGAGGCCACGTCGATCATCCGCACGGCGGCGCACGAGGAGGCCAACATCATCTTCGGCGCGGTCGTCGATCCGGCGATGGAGGGGCAGATCAAGATCACGGTCATCGCCACCGGGTTCGACGCGGAGCCGAGACCGGCGGCCGAGACCCCCGTCGATCTGGAGCACTACGTGCGCTGGCAGGAGGAGGCGCCGGCCGCGGCGGCAGCCGGCGAGGGCGCCGGCTCCGGGAAGGTCGGCATCTCCCGGCGGCTGCCGCTCGATCTCCCCTCGCCCGGCGGCTCCGAGCCCGTTGCCGAGGAGGCGGCGGTCGAGACGACCGAGGAAGAGCCCGACGATGCGGTGCGGATGCCCGCCTTCCTGCGCTGAGGGGCCGAGCGGATTCGGCTGCCCTAGCCGAGCAGCACCACCTGCGCCATGGCCAGGTGCGATGTGTGCGTGATGGAGACCAGCGCGCGGCTCGCCCCGAGCCGGTCGAACTGACGCCGCGCCCCCCCGTGGAACTCCAGTCGCGGAGGGCCGTTCCGGCGGACGACCTCCACGTCCCGCCACAGGACGCCGCGCGAGTGGCCCGTGCCGAGCGCCTTCATCGCGGCTTCCTTGACCGAGAAGCGCCCCGCAAGGTGCTGGGCCGGGAAGCGGCGCCGTCGGCAGTACGCGGCCTCCTGCTCCGTGAACACACGCTTCACGAACCGGTCTCCGTACCGCCGCAGCAGCGCGTCGACCCGGTCGACGACCTCCACGTCGATCCCGATGCCGATCAGGCGCTCGTTTCCGGGTGCGGCCGGCGTTTGGGAGTTCATGGCGGCTGCTCGGCCGTCACGCCCGGTTCCGCGCGGTAGTACAGAATCCGCTGGCAGCTCTCGCACTGGATCAACGCCCGGTTCAGACGGACGTCGTTGTACAGTTGCGGGCGCAGTCGCACCTGGCACGACAGGCACCGGCCGTCGCGGGCCTCGGCGACCGCGAGCCCCTTGCGCCCGCGGGTGAGGGTGTCGAACAGAGCCGCCACGGGAGCGGGGAGCGCCCCCACGAGCGCCGCGCGTTCCCCCGCGTGCCGCTCGATCTGCGCCGCAAGATCGCGCTGGCGTTCCTCGAGGGCGACCCGCTCCGCCGCGACTGCTGTCCGCTCGTCGTTCCGGGCCCGTTCGGCGTCGGCGACCGCGGTCGTCAGCTCGTCCGCCCGGAGCATCTGCTCCAGCACCTGGTCCTCGAGCCGCGCCACCTCGCCCTCGGCGGCCGCGATCTCGGCCTGCATGGCGTGGTACTCCTTGTTGGTCTTGACCGCCATGAGCTGGTCCTTGTAGCGGCCCAGCCGCGCCTGTACCTGCGCGAGGGCGTTCTCCGCGTCCTGGCGGGCGGCCCGGTGGTCGGCGACCTGGCGCCTCGCGCCGTCCAGGTCTGCGGCGCACACCTCGACGCGGGCGTCGAGCGCGTCCCGCTCCGCGGGGATGGCCTCGATGGCTTCCTGCGCCTCCGCGGTCGCTGTGTCGAGTCGTTGGAGGCGAATCAGCCGATCGAGCTCGGGCAGCATCGTCAGCGGAGAGGGTCTTCCCCGGCCGGTCCCGGGGCCGAGCCGCCTCCCGGGCGGGTGCGGGTGGGCCCGGCGACCGCTCCGCAGAGGGGCGCGGCCTCCAGGATGGAGGGAATGGTGGGCCCACCAGGATTCGAACCTGGGACAGACCGGTTATGAGCCGGCGGCTCTGACCGCTGAGCTATGGGCCCCGGTGGCGCCACCAAGGCTACGTGCCTCCCTCGAGGAAGGCTCGCAGCTTGCGGCTGCGCGAAGGATGCCGCAGCTTGCGCAACGCCTTCGCCTCGATCTGGCGGATGCGCTCCCGCGTGACGGCGAAGTCCTGGCCGACCTCTTCCAGGGTGTGTTCGCTGCCGTCGCCCACGCCGAACCGCATCTTGATCACCCGCTCCTCGCGCGGCGTCAGGGTCTTGAGCACCGATTCCGTCTGCTCCTTGAGGTTCAGGTTGATCACTGCCTCGGCGGGGGACACGACCTGCCGGTCCTCGATGAAGTCCCCCAGGTGGCTGTCCTCCTCCTCGCCGATCGGCGTCTCGAGCGAGATGGGCTCCTGTGCGATCTTCATTACCCGGCGTACCTTGGTAACCGGGATGTCCATGCGCGCCGCGATCTCCTCCGACGTCGGCTCGCGGCCGAGCTCCTGCACGAGCGCGCGCGACGTGCGGATGAGCTTGTTGATGGTCTCGATCATGTGGACCGGGATGCGGATGGTCCGGGCCTGATCGGCGATCGCCCGCGTGATCGCCTGCCGGATCCACCACGTCGCGTAGGTCGAGAACTTGTAGCCGCGACGGTACTCGAACTTGTCGACGGCCTTCATGAGGCCGATGTTCCCCTCCTGGATGAGGTCCAGAAACTGCAGGCCGCGGTTCGTGTACTTCTTCGCGATCGAGACGACGAGACGGAGGTTGGCCTCGACGAGCTCCTTCTTCGCCTGCTCGGTCTGCATCTCGCCGCGCTGAATCACGGCGAGCACGTGGGCCGCGGCCGACGCGGACTGCTCGAGGTTGGCGAGCCGCTCGCGCTGCGCGGCGCGGAGATCGCGCAGGCGCTTCCGGAGACCTCGGCCGTCGTTCAGGCGCGGGCGTGTCGCCCGGCTCTTCAGCTTCCGGTCCACCAGGTCGATCTCCCGCTGCCGGTGCTGCACGGTCTCGACCCCGGCCTTGATGCACTCGACGAGACGGCGCCGCACCGGATCGGTGAACTCGATCCGTCGAATGCACCTCGACAGCTCGACGCGCGCCCGCAGCGCCTGCCAGCGGCACCGGCGATACCGGCGCCTGTCGCGCTTGCGGACCGCGTCGAGCGCCTCCTGCGCCTTGCGCGAGCCCCGTTGCGCCTCCGCCACCGCATCCATCTGCTGCAGCAGATCGCGAGCGCGGCTGGCGACGCGGTCCTCGCTGAGGTCGTCCTCCTGCAGGATCACCAGGTCGCGCACGCTGTGGTCACCGGAGCGGAGCTGCTCGCCGAGCTGCACGATGAGGTCCGCGACGGCGGGTGCGCGGGACATGGCCCGGACGACCGACCGCTTGCCGTGCTCGATGCGCTTGGCGATCGCGACCTCTCCCTCGCGCGTGAGGAGCGGCACCGTGCCCATCTCGCGCAGGTACATCCGGACGGGGTCGTTGGTCTTGTCGGCCGCGCTCGGACCGGTGACGTCCGGCTCGGCATCGTCGCTCGCCTCGCCGGGGCGTTCGAGCAGCTTGCGTTCGTTGTACTTCTCCTCGGACTCGACGACCTCGATACCCGCGGCCTGGAACGTGCTGAACAGGTCGTCGAGCTCCTCCGACGAGGTCACGTCCGCCGGCAGGCACTCGTTGATCTCCTCGAAGAGCAGGAAGCCCTTTTCCTTGCCGACGAGAATCAACTGGCGGATCTCGTCCGAGCGTTCCTCGATGGGCGGCAGCTTTGCGTCTCGGGTCCCCACGCGACTCTCTGCGTGCGCCACGGACGAGATTGTATATGGCGCCGGTCGATCATGCGCAGCCGCCCAGGCCGGGCTCCGGTCGGCGGCGGGGCCGCCGGGCACGGCTCACGCGTCCAGCGCCCCAGCGCCGGAGCAGTTTGCGCGCCTCAGGCCCTCCGGTCGGGTCGGACGCCGCCGGCGCCGCGGTCGTCGAGATCCTTCACGAGCCGATGCAGCTCGAGTTTCCGCCGCAACAGCTCGTCGCTCTCGGCGGGCTTGCGTTCGATCTCGTCGCGCAGGAACGCCAGCTCCTGCCGGTAGCGCCGCTGCCGGAGCGTGATCCAGCAGTCCCGGGCGTTCGTCGCCGGGGCGACGGACTCGGCGGCGATGGCCTGCACGAGCGCGGCCTCGTCCGCATCCAGCCGTTCGACCAGTGTGCCCGGCACCACGTCGGGCGACAAGTCCGCCAGCGAGAGGGCCACCTGGAGAATGGGGGCCGTGGTCAGGCCCTGGATGTCCGGCGGCTCGATCTCGCCGAGTGCGGCCAGCGCCGCGGCGGGTTCGTGGACGAGAGCCCAGAGCAGAGCCTTCTCCGCCTGCAGCATCGGCGAGGCGTCTTCCGCGGCGGGCGCGGGCGCCGGCGCGTCCGTACGCCGGGCGACCGCGGCCTTGCGGATCTCGGCGCGGACAACGTCCTCCACCACCCCGGCCCGATGCGCGAGCCGGTCGGCGAACCGGTCGCGGGCCGCGGCCTCCGGGATGCGCGCGGCCAGGGTCAGCATCTCCGACAGGAACGCGCGGCGCGGCTGATCGCGCCTGAAGTCCCGTCCGGCCGCCGCCCGCTCGAGGGCGAACTCGAGGTACGGCCGCGACTGCGTCAGGGTGTCGGCGAAGGCCGCCGCTCCCCGTGTGCGAACACAGGCGTCGGGGTCCTCGCCCGGCGGCAGCAGGGCGACGTTGACCTCCAGTCCTTCCGCGACCAGCAACTCGCCCGATCGGACGGCGGCCTTCTGTCCTGCGGCGTCCGGGTCGAAGCTGACGATGACCTTCGACGCGAAGCGTCGCAGCAGCCGCGCCTGCGATGCCGTCAGCGCAGTCCCGCAGGTGGCGACGACGGGCTCGATGCCTCCCTGCACGACCTGGGCGAGGTCGAAGTACCCCTCGACCAGGACGGCGTACCCGAGCCGGCGAACCGCCTGCTTCGTCAGGTGCAGGCCGTAGAGCGTCCGGCCCTTGGCGTAGAGCGGAGTCTCGGGGGAGTTGAGGTACTTCGGCTGCTGGCCCGCCCCGAGCGCGCGCCCGCCGAAGGCGACCACCGAGCCCGCGTCCCGGCAGATCGGTATCGTCAGCCGGTTGCGGAAGCGGTCCCCGATCCGGGCTCCCTCGCGCTCGACGACGAGCCCGCTCTTGAGCAGGACGTCGAGCGAGTATCCCGCGTCGAGGAGGTGCCGCTTCAGGCCCTCGCGTCCCGGAGCGAACCCGAGCCCGAGCCGCTCCGCCGTCGCCGGCCGAACCGCCCGCGCCTCGAGGTGCGCGCGCGCCTCCGCCCCGGCGGGCGCGGCGAGTTGCTCCCGGAAGTAGTCGCGGGCCAGCTCGTGCACCCGCAGCAGCGTCTCGCGTTCGGATTCGGCCGCCGCGTCGCGAGCGGGATCGTCCGCTGCGGGCGCCTGCAGGCCGAAGCGTTGCGCCAGCGCCAGCACGGCATCCGGGAAGGTGAGGCTCTCGTGCAGCTGGACGAACCTGATGACGTCGCCGCCGGTCCCGCAGCCGAAGCAGTGGAAGAAGCCGCGGTCCCCGTTCACGGTGAACGACGGCGTCTTCTCGGTGTGGAACGGGCAGAGCCCCTTGTGGCCGGCGCCCGCCCGGCGGAGGGAGACCACCTCCTGCACGACCTGTACGATGTCGGCCTGCGCCTTCAGATCGTCGATGAAGCCCGGCGGAAAGCGCGGCACGGCCGCTCCTAGGCCGGCGAGTCGCCGCCCTCGTCCGCGTCCTTGAGCTCCACGACGGTGACGCCGCCGCCGCCGCGCTCGGGGACGGCGGCGGCGAAGGCCGACACCAGGGGGTGGCCGTCCAGGAGTCCGGCGATGGCCCTCCGCAACTGTCCCGTGCCGTGTCCGTGGATGACGCGCACCTGCCGTTGCTCGCTGACGATGGCCTGATCGAGGTACTTGTCGACCCGGGAAAGCGCCTCGTCGACGCGGCAGCCGATCACGTTGAGCTCGGACGCCGGGTCGTCCGCTCGCTGCACGTCGACGGTGACGCCGCCTCCGCTCGGGGCCGGAGCTTCGGCGAGGACGCGGACGTCTCGGAAGCCGACGCGCAACCGCTTGCCTCGCACCTCGACCTCGGCGTTCCGCCCGTGGACGGCCACCACCTGTCCCTCCATCCCGAGGCTCTCCACCGTGACCCGGTTGCCGACGCCCGGCGGCGCGGCCGGGGCCGGGGCCGGCGCCGGCGCCGCCGGAGGCCTGGCAGCCGGCGCCCCGGAGCCAGCCGCGGGGCCCCGCGCGCGGCGGTCGGCGACCGCGGCAAGCGCTTCGGTCGCCTCGCGCTTCAGCCCGCCGGTGTCTCCGGTCGAGAGTGTCCGCCTGCCCACCGTGCGGCGCCCGCCTCGCCGCGCGAGATCCGCGGCGCGCGCCCGCAGGCCGGCGACGATCGTGTCGACCTCCTGGCGCGCTGCCCTGACCTCCGCCGTGACGCCGCGCTTGAGTCGCTCGCGCAACTCCGCGTGGCCCTCCTCCACCTCGCGCCGCGCGGCGGCGACGCGGGAATCCTCGGCGGTGAGCCGCTGGCGCTCCGCCCTCACCTCGGCGCGTGCCGCCTCGAGCTCCCGCAGCGTCTTCTCCGTCCGCGCCAGGTGCTCGGCGAGCTGGGCCTCCCGCGCGCTGCGCCGGCCGCGGGCGTCCTCGATGACCGCCGCCGGCAGTCCGAGCCGGCTGGCGATCTCGAAGGCGAGGCTCCGCCCCGGCACCCCGTAGGCGAGGCGGTAGGTGGGCGCGTACGTCTCCGGGTCGAAGCCGAAGCCGGCGCAGGTGACACCCCCCGTGGTCGACGCGTACGTCTTCAGCAGGTCGTCGTGCGTCGTCGCCGCCACCAGGGCGCCGCGGCGGCGGAAGCGTTCGACGATGGCGGCGCCGAGCGCGCCTCCCTCCGTGGGGTCGGTGCCCGCGCCCACTTCGTCCAGCAGGACGAGCGCCGGCAGCGCGAGGCGCTCCTCCATCTCGACGATGTGCGCGATGTGACCCGAGAACGTGGACAGGCTGTCGGCGATGGACTGGTCGTCGCCGATATCCGCGAACACCGACTGGAAGACGCCCACCCGCGCGCTTGCGGCGGCCGGGACGTGGAGGCCGGCCTGGGCCATCAGGATCAGCAGCCCGGTCGTCTTCAGCGCCACCGTCTTGCCGCCGGTGTTGGGGCCGGTCACGACGAGGGCACCGGTCGGAGGCGCGATCTCGATGTCGACGGGCACGGGACCCGCCGCCTCGGAGTCTCCCGGCGCCGTGTCGCTCTCGGCTCCGGCCCGCGCGCGGACCGCGGGGATGAGCAGGGGATGGCGCGCCGCCGGCAACTCGATCCGCGAGTCGGCCGCGAGCGCGGGTTCCACGCCGTCCACGAGTCGGGAGAATCGGGCGCGAGCCTGGATGACGTCGAGCTCGGTGGCTGCCGACACCGTGCGCCGCAGGTCGAGCCCTCGCTTGCGCAGCGCGTTCGCCAGGGCCAGCAGGATGCGCCGGATCTCGTTCGCCTCGTCCTGCTCGAGGGCCACGATGTCGTTGTTGATCTCTACCGTGCTCAGCGGTTCCAGAAAGAGACTGGCGCCGCTTCCGGAGCTGCCGTGCACGATGCCCGGAATCGATCCCCGATGCTCCGAGCGCACGAGAAGCACGAAGCGGCCGTCGCGCTCGGTGACGACCTGCTCCTGCAGGTACCTCGCCGTGTCGCGGCCGCGGAGGAACGATGCGAGGGTGTTGCGGAGCCGCTGCCGCTGCCTCCGCAGCCGATCCCGGATCGCGCGCAGCTCCGGAGACGCGCGGTCGACGACCTCGCCCTGCTCGTCGATGGTCGACTGGATGTCGGAGGCCTCGCGCTCGAACGAGCGACAGCCCTCGACGAGCGCCCGCAGGCCCGGGAACGACGCGGCGTCGGCCTGCCGGACGGCTCCCCGCACGGCGTCGATCGACGCGAGAAAGGTGGCGAGTCCCCGCAGTTGCCGGGGCTCGAGCAGCCTGCCCTCGATGGCGAGGGCCCCGAGGGCCTCCTCGAGATCCTCCGGGCCTCGGAGGGGCAGGTCGTAGGAGGCGAGGAACTGCACCCCCTCCGAGGTGGCCGAGAGCGCGGTCCGGACCGCGCGGGCATCGGTCTGCGGTGCGAGGCCGCTCAGCGCGGCCGCCCCGAGCGGCGTCAGGGCCAGGCTGCGGACCGCGTCGACGATTCGGTCGAACTCCAGCGCCCGCAGCGAGCCGTCGTGCATCCCTACATAGTAACCAAGCGCCTAATCGAGGTGGTTGATGACGCTCGCCAGGACGGCGGCGCCGAAGCCGTTGTCGATGTTGACGACCGCGACGCCCGAGGCGCAGCTGTTGAGCATCCCGAGCAGCGCGGCCAGCCCGCCGAACGCGGCGCCGTAGCCGACGCTCGTCGGGACGGCGATCACCGGGGCCCGCACCAGTCCGCCGATCACGCTGGGCAGCGCCCCTTCCAGCCCGGCCGCGGCGACTATTACGCGCGCCGCCTGCAGCCGTTCTTCGGCGGCGAGGACGCGGTGCAGGCCCGCGACCCCGACGTCGTAGAGCGTCTCGACCCGATTGCCGAGCGCCTCGGCCGTGACGCGGGCTTCCTCCGCCACCGGAAGGTCGGACGTTCCGCCGGTCGCGACGAGGATGGTGCCGCGCCCGGTCGGGGCAGTCGGCCCGCGGGTGATGCAGCGCGCAGTAGCGTGGAACGTGGCGTCCGGCACGGCCTCCCGCACCGCGGCGAACGCGGTGGAGTCGGCGCGGGTCACCAACAGCACTTGACCGGCCGCTACCAGGCGCTCGGCGATTGCCGCCACCTGCGCGGGGGTCTTCCCGGCGCCGAAGACCACTTCGGGGAACCCCTGCCGGACCGGGCGATGAAGGTCCACGCGTGCGAACCCGAGGTCCTCGAACGGCCGCCGGCGGACGATGTCGAGGATGCGCCGCTCGGCCTCGGCGGGGCTCAGAACGCCGCGCGCGACGTCGGACAGGACGGCGGGGAGCTGCTCGAAAGGCAAGGGCAAGGGCCGGGACCGCGGCGCGACTTGCGCGTCCGGCGGCGCGGGATGTAACGTCGCCGCCGGATGCCGCCCGCGGTCGACGTGCTGGTTGTCGCGCTGTACTTCGGTGTGCTCGCGTGCCTCGCCGGCTACGGCGCGCACCGGGCGTACCTCGTGTATCTTTACACAACCGGCCGGCGGCGGCCGGTCTCCCCGTCCGCAGCGACCGGCCCCGCACGTGCCAACCTCCCGCGCGTGACCGTCCAGCTTCCCGTCTACAACGAGATGTACGTCGTCGAGCGCCTGATCGACGCCGTGGGTGGCCTGCGCTACCCGCGGGATCGGCTCGACGTGCAGGTGCTGGACGATTCGACGGACGAGACGAGGCGGATCGTGGACGACGCCGTCCGCCGCTGGCGCGCCCGCGGGCTCGCCATCTCGTGCCTGCGGCGGCCGAACCGCGCGGGGTTCAAGGCGGGCGCGCTGGCCGCGGGCCTGCGCGCGGCGCGGGGGGAGCTCGTGGCAATCTTCGACGCCGACTTCGTCCCGCCGCCCGGGTTCCTCGAGCAGGCGGTGCCGTTGTTCCGGGCCGAGACGGTCGGCATGGTCCAGGCGCGCTGGGGCCACCGCAACCGGCGCGACTCGCTGCTGACGCGGGTGCAGGCGCTCCTGCTCGACGCCCACTTCCTGCTGGAGCACGGCGCCCGCCACCGCGGCGGGTGCTTCTTCAACTTCAACGGCACGGCCGGCGTCTGGCGCCGGGCGGCGATCGTCTCGGCCGGCGGGTGGCAGCACGACACGCTCACCGAGGACCTCGACCTCAGCTACCGGGCGCAGCTCGCGGGCTGGCGCTTCGTCTTCGCGCCGGACGTCGTGGCCCCGGCCGAGCTGCCGGTCGAGATGAACGCGTTCAAGTCGCAGCAGCATCGCTGGGCGAAGGGGTCGATCCAGACCTGCCGGAAGGTGCTGCCGCGCGTGCTCCGCGCGCCGCTGCCGCTCCGCGTGCGGGTCGAGTCGGCCTTCCATCTCACCGCCAACCTCAACTACCTGCTCGTGCTGGCCTGGTCGGGGCTGACCGTCCCGGCCCTGTTCGCACGCGCGTCCGCCGGCGGCTGGTGGCTGTGGATCGATGCTCCGATCTTCGGGGCGGCGGGGCTCGCCGCCGTCGTCTTCTATGCCCTGAGCCAGCGCGAGGTCGGCGGCGACTGGCTGGCGCGCGTCCGGGACGTCCCGGCCCTGGCGGCCATCGGCCTCGGCATGTCGGTGAACAACGCGCTCGCGGTGCTGGGAGCGCTGGCCGGACGTCCGGGCGAATTCGCGCGTACCGCCAAGTACGGCCCGCTGGCCGCGAGCGGGGCCTGGACCGGCGCCCGCTACCGGCGCGTAGCGGTCGTCCAGCCGCTCGTCGAGCTCGCCTGCGGCGTCTACTTCACGGTCGCCGCCGGCTGCGCCCTCGCCCTCGGCGTGCTCGGGCCCGTGCCGGTGCTCGTGCTCTGCCAGCTCGGGTTCTTCTACGTCGGTTGCCTGTCGCTCGCGCAGCAGCGCGCCGGGGCGGACGCGGCATGGCAGGCGGCGGCCGGCGGGAGCGCGCCTTGACCCTGCCCGGGGCGCGGCGGTCGATTCCGTAGAGGCACGGAGCGTTCCCCATGGCGAGCGGCAAGACGGGCGGCGCGGGACTCGAGGGCGTGGTCGCAACGTCGTCGGCCATCTGCCATATCGACGGGCAGCAGGGGGTGCTGGCCTACTGCGGCCACGACATCCACGACCTGGCCCGGCAGGCCACGTTCGAGGAGGTGGCCTACCTCCTCTGGCACCGGCGCCTGCCGTCCCGGGCGGAGCTCGGCGACCTGCAGTCGGCCCTGGCCGCGGCGCGCCGGCTTCCGGAGCCGTTCCTGCGGCATCTCCGCTCGTTCCCGCCCGCGGACACGATGGACACGCTGCGCACTCTGGTCTCCCTGCTGGCGCACTACGACCCCGACGCCGGCGAGCGGTCGCCGGAGGCGGCCTATCGCACCGCGGTGCGCCTCACCGCGCAGGTGGCGAGCGTCGTCGCCGCGTGCGGCCGCCTGGCGGGCGGGGGAGGCGTGATCGATCCCGATCCGGCCCTGTCGCATGCCGCCAACTTCCTGTTGATGCTGACCGGCGACCGCCCGTCGGCGGAGGCGGCCCGGGCGTTCGACGTGGCGCTCATCCTGCACGCCGACCACGAGCTGAATGCGTCGACGTTCGCGGCGCGCGTCACCGCGGCGACGCTCAGCGACCTCCACTCGGCCGTGGTGTCCGGCATCGGGACGCTCAAGGGTCCGTTGCACGGCGGCGCCAACGCCGAGGTCATGAGGCTGCTGCTGGCGCTCGGGGAAGATGCCGACGACGGGCGCGTCGACGGCGTCGTGCGGGGGATGCTGGCCGACGACCGGAAGGTCCCCGGCTTCGGGCACCGGGTCTATCGTACCGAGGATCCGCGCGCCACGCACCTCCGACAGATGTCGCAGCAGCTCGGCGAACGGACCGGCCGAACGCGCTGGTTCGCCATCTCGCGGCGGATCGAGGAGATCATGCGGTCCGAGAAGGGGATCGACGCCAACGTCGACTTCTACTCGGCGTCCACGTACCACCTGCTGGGGATCCCGATCGAGCTGTTCACGCCCATCTTCGCCGTCAGCCGCGTGGCGGGGTGGACCGCCCACGTCCTCGAGCAATACGCCAACAACCGGCTCATCCGTCCCCGGGCGGAGTACGTCGGGCCGGAGTACCCGCGGTCCTACGTTCCGCTCGCCGAGCGGGCGCCCTGACGGGCGCCCTGGGAGTCTCGCGCAGGCGAGACTCCTGCGTGCCGGTCTCGCCGGGGGCGAGAGCGCGCCCCTGCGGCGGGTTCTCTCCTATAATGATCGTGCCGCGAGCTGCGGAAGGAGTGACTGCATGCGTACCGCGATTCTCGCCGCCGTTCTCGGGTTGACCGGGGCCGGCCTCCTCGTCGCCGGCGCCGGCGCGCAGGAGCCGGTCGTCGAGGTCTTCAAGACGCCCACCTGAGGCTGCTGCACCAAGTGGGTGGTTCACCTGCAACAGCACGGCCTCGAAGTGACCGCGACGGACGTCCCGAGCCTGGCCGGCCTCAAGCGGCGTGTCGGCCTGCCGCGGCGGCTCTCGTCGTGCCACACCGCAATCGTCGACGGCTACGTCGTCGAGGGGCACGTTCCGGCGGCGGACGTGAAGCGCATGCTCGCGGAGCGCCCCGACATCGCGGGGCTGTCCGTGCCCGGGATGCCGCCGGGCTCGCCGGGCATGGAAGGCCCGCCCCCCGTCCCCTACAACGTCTACGCGTTCGACGACGCGGGCAACATCGAGGTCTTTTCGTCGCACGGTCCGTGAGCCGCAGCCGGGCGGGGCGGCGTCCCGACCCGGATCCGCGTGCCCCGGCGCCGGCCGCCGGCGCGCCGGGGCACGGCGGTTTCCGTCCGCCGGCCCGGGCCGCGCCCCGGCCTGCCGGGGGCGCTTCCACTCGCCGGTCGATGGATCATCACCACATCCGCAACTTCTCCATCATTGCGCACATCGATCACGGGAAATCGACGCTGGCGGATCGATTTCTCGAGTGCACGGGCGCGTTGCGCCCGCGGGAGATGGAGGATCAGGTCCTCGACAGCATGGACCTGGAGCGGGAGCGCGGCATCACGATCAAGGCCCATGCCGTCCGCCTCTCCTACCGGGCGGGGGACGGCCAGTGGTACGTCCTGAACCTCATCGACACGCCCGGCCACGTCGACTTCTCCTACGAGGTGACGCGCTCGCTCGCCGCCTGCGAGGGTGCGTTGCTGCTCGTCGACGCATCGCAGGGCGTGGAGGCCCAGACGGTCGCGAACGCCTACCTAGCCGTCGACCACGGCCTGGAGATCATTCCGGTCATCAACAAGATCGATCTCCCGGGCTCGCGGCCGGACGATACCGCCCTGCAGATCGACGACCTGGTCGGCCTCGACCCGTCGCAGGCCCTGCTCGCGAGCGCCAAGGAGGGCGTCGGCACGGACGAGATCCTCGAGGCGATCGTGAGCCGGCTCCCGCCGCCGGCCGGCGACCCCGCCGCCCCGCTGAAGGCGCTCATATTCGACTCGTGGTACGACGCGTACCGCGGCGTCGTCATGCTGGTACGCGTCGTCGACGGCGCCCTGCGGCCGCGGACGAAGATTCGGCTGATGGCGGCCCGCGAGGACTACGAGGTGGAGCAGGTCGGCGTCTTCTCGCCGAAGCCCGAGACGGTCGGGCAGCTCGCGGTCGGCGAGGTCGGCTTCGTCATCGCGAACATCAAGAACGTCGCCGACGCACGGATCGGCGATACGGTGACCGAGGCATCCCGGGCGACCGCCGCTCCGTTCCCCGGCTTCAAGGAGATGAAGCCGATGGTGTTCGCGGGGCTCTACCCGGTCGAGGGCCATCGCTACACCGAGCTCCGCGAGGCGCTCGAGCGGCTGCGGCTGAACGATGCAGCGTTCTTCTTCGAGCCGGAGACGTCGGCGGCGCTCGGCTTCGGGTTCCGCTGCGGCTTCCTCGGCCTGCTGCACATGGAGATCGTGCAGGAGCGGCTCGAGCGCGAGTTCGACATCGACCTCGTGACGACCGCGCCGGGCGTCCTCTACCGGGTGACGACGACCGACGGCGAGGTGTGCGAGATCGACAGCCCGGCCAAGCTCCCCGATGCCGGCCGCATCGCCGTGCTCGAGGAGCCGGTCATCAGCGCCACGATCCTGACCCCGGCCGATCAGGTGGGGGCCATCCTGCAGCTCTGCCAGGAGAAACGGGGGGTCCAGAAGAACCTCGAGTACCACGCCTCGAACCGCGTGCTGATCTCCTACGAGCTGCCCTTCAACGAGGTGGTGCTCGACTTCTACGACCGCCTGAAGACGATTTCGCGCGGCTACGCGTCGCTCGACTATGATGTGACCGGTTACTGGGAGTCGCCGCTGGTCAAGCTCGACCTGCTGGTGAACGGCGAGCCGGTCGATGCCCTCTCGATCATCGCGCACCGCGATTCGGCCGCGGCGCGCGGCCGAGCACTGGCCGTCAAGATGCGCCAGTTGATCCCGCGGCAGATGTTCGAGGTCGCGATCCAGGCCGCCATCGGCAACCGCATCATCGCCCGCGAGAGCGTCAAGGCACTGCGCAAGAACGTGCTGGCGAAGTGCTACGGCGGCGACATCACGCGCAAGCGCAAGCTGCTCGAGAAGCAGAGGGAAGGCAAGCGCCGGATGAAGCGGGTCGGCAGCGTCGACATTCCGCAGGAGGCGTTCCTCGCCGTCCTGAAGGTGGGCGGCGACTGACGAGGCCCGGCGCACAGGTCAGCCATGAAGCGACGCAGGAAGGCGGAGCGGGCCGCGGCGCGCGGCCGGGCGCCCGCGCCGTCCCCGGAACCCCGCCCGGCGGCAGCCGCGCCTCTCCGCAAGTCGACGACGCGCGAGTACGTCGAGTCGCTGCTGATCGCGGTCATTCTGGCCTTCTTCATCCGCACGTGGGTCGTTCAGGCCTTCAAGATCCCGACCGGCTCCATGGAGCACAACCTGTTGATCGGCGATCACCTCCTGGTCAACAAGTTCGTCTTCAGCCCGGCGGAGTCCGGCGTCGAGCGCCTGCTCCTGCCGAACCGGGAGGTCGAGCGGGGCGACATCGTCGTCTTCAAGTACCCGGTGACTCCGGACCGCGACTTCATCAAGCGCGTGATCGGCCTGCCGGGCGAGACGCTCGAGGTCCGCGACAAGACCGTCCTGATCGACGGCGCCCCCCTCGACGAGCCCTACCTGCCCGAGTGGATGACTCGCTTGACGGAGGGAGCCTACGCGGTCGACGGGCGCGACAACCACGGACCCGTCGCGATTCCCGAGGGGCACTACTTCGTAATGGGCGACAACCGCGACAACTCCGAGGACAGCCGCTACTGGGGCCCGCTGCCGCACGACCACCTGAAGGGCAAGGCGACGCTCGTCTACTGGTCCTACGACGCGGAGAGGCCCGAGCTGATGACCCAGACCGGAGTCGGCGCCACGGTCCGCCGCATGGCGTCCGTGGTCACCCATTTCTTCACGCGCACGCGCTGGAGCCGGATGTTCCGTCCGGTGGGGTGAGCGGGGCGCCCCGGGACGCCGGTCCGGGGGGCGGGGAAGCCGGGTGGCGGCGGCAGTCACTGCGGCGACCGCCGCCGCCAGGTTGTCAGTTGTTCGACCTCAGTCGTTCGACGTCGCCGGCACGTCGCGGAGGCGCTCCTGCACCGTGCCGGGGATCCCGAGCCGGGTGTTTGCCCCGAGTTCCGCGAGCAATTCGGCCGTCTCCGGCCAGCTCTGGAACTGGAACGACTGCTTCGATCCCTCGGCCATGCGGTACGCGGTCCGGCCGCGGAAGTCGCGCGCGTCGATGTCGGCCCCGTGCGCCACGAGATACTCGATGACCTCGTTCATCCCGCGGAACGCCGCGCCGTGGAGCGCGGTGAAGTTCGCCTCGTTGGTGGCGTTGATGTCGGCCCCCGATTCGTGGAGGAAGCGGACGGCCTCCTCGGAGCTCACGGCGCGGACGCCGCGCGGCTGCCGCGGCGTATAGGTGGCCGGCCCGAGCCCCGCCGCCGCCATGAACGGCGTCGTGCCGTCGACGGTCGTCAGGTGCTGGTCGGCGCCCGCCTCGACGAGGATCCGGAGCACCTCCACGCTGCTCGACGTGAAGCTCGGCATCACGGCGAAGACGTGCGACTGCCCGCCGGTGCCGTTCAGGTCGTAGGCTGCCACCCACAGGGGCGTCGCCCCGCGCAGGTCGCCGGTGCCGCAGGCGAACGGCTCGAAGGCGCCCTTCTTGGGGTAGCCGATGTAGCTCATGACCATCGCCGACGCGGTGATGCGCCCGTTGGGGTCCGCACCCGCGTCGAGGAGCGCCTGGACCAGGGCGGGCCGCTGCGCCGAGCTCAGCCGCCGCGCGCCGAGTCCGGCGTAGAGCCCGCCGCGCCCATGGCGCCGGTACCAGTCGTCCAGCCACATGCTGACGTTGCCGGCGGCGGCGTGCAGGGCGGGGATGCCGTTGATGGTGGAGTTCGGGTCGGCCCCGCGCTCCAGCAGGAAGCGCGCGAACGCGTCCTGAGCGCTCACGACGGCGAACGGCAGCACGTGCGTGCCGTCGGCGCTCGGCTCGTTGACGTCCACGCCGGCCGCGATGAGCGCCTCGGCGGTGGCGATGTCGCCGTTCCGGGCCGCGAACATGAGCGGGGTGAAGCCCTTCACGGTCGAGAGGTGCGGGTCGGCACCGGCGTCGAGCAGGAGCCGCACGATTTCCGGATGAGGCTCGGAGACCGCCCACATGAGAGCGCTGCTCCGGGTCTCGGCGGTGACGGCGTTCACACCGGCGCCGTGGCCGAGGAGCGCGCGGACGACGTCGGCGCTCCCGGTGCGGGCGGCGATCATCAGGGGAGTGAGGCCGCTGGCCTGGGCGGCGTTGACGTCGGCGCCGGCCTCCAGCAAGCGCCGCACCACCGGCAGGCTGGCGTTCTCGGCCGCCCGCTCGAGGGGCGTGACGCCGTGATCGTCGGCGGCGTTGACGTCGGCGCCGGCCCCGAGCAGGAGGTCGACCGTAGTGAGGTCGTCCCGGTGGGCCGCCCACAGCAGGGCCGTGGCGCCGTCTGCGCGCGCCGCGTTGACGTCGACCCCTTCCGCGACCAGGCGGTGCACCTCGACGGCATCCTGTCCGGCCGCCGCGGTCACGAGCCGGAGATCCTGCGCCTGGGCCGCGGCCGCGCCGGCAGCCCAGACCGCCAGGAAGGCCGCCAAGTGGTAGCGTCTCATGTTGACCAGCATGGCCCCCACTATATGCAAGAGGCGCCGCCGCCGTCTACCGGCGGCCCGGCTCCGCGCGCGCGGCCGTCCCCGGCGCGCGCGGCCCGAGTCCTGACCGCGCGACATTTTCGGATTCGGGGCGCGCGTGCAGGGGTATACTGTGGGGCTCAGAACGCAGGCTGCCATCGTTCCGGCCGCCGCGTGCTTCAGGAGCTGGGACCAATGTCGAGAAAGCTGATCGCGCATCTCGTCGCGCCGGTCGCGCTTGCCGCGGTGGGCGTCGCCCTGCCGTCGCTCGGGGCCGGAACCGCCGGTGCGGAGGCGGCGCAGGCCGCGGAGGCGCCGCAGGCCGCGGACGCCGGCGCTCCGTCGCGGGCGATCTTCGATCGCTACTGCGTCACCTGCCACAACGAGCGGCTGCTGACCGGCGGCCTCTCCCTCGTCGACCTCGACCTCGGCGACATCCACGGCAACGCGGAGGTCCTCGAGAAGGTCGTCCACAAGCTGCGGAGCGGCCAGATGCCGCCCGAGGGGCGGCCGCGACCGGACGCGGAGACCATCGACGCCTTCGCCGGCGCCCTCGAGACGGGGCTGGACCGCGCGGCGGCCGAGGATCCCAACCCCGGCCGCGTGGCGTCGCGCAGGCTGAACCGCGTCGAGTACGTCAACGCCATCTACGACCTGCTGGCGCTCGAGGTCGACGGCGCGACGCTGCTGCCCAGCGACATGGCCGGCTTCGGCTTCGACAACAACGCCGACGTGCTGTCTATCACGCCGGCGCTGATGTCCCGCTACATCGCGGCCGCCACCAAGATCAGCCGCGCCGCGATCGGCAGCCCCGACAACCGGCCGGTCATGCAGGTGTACAAGGTCGGCTACGACCGGCGGGACGCCCGGGCCGGTGAGGACGTGCCGTTCGCCACCCACGGCGGCCTGGCCGTCCGGCACAACTTCCCCCTCGACGGCGACTACACCTTCGCCATCCGCCTGAAGCGCAACGAGACCATCGAGACGATCGACGGGATCGGCGAGGACGAGCACCAGATCGAGGTGCGCGTGGACCACGCCCTCGTCAAGCGCTTCGACATCGGCGGGAAGTACCCCGGCCCGGATCCCGGGCAGTTGATCGCGGTCCCCGAGGACGATGTCGAGGGCCAGCGGCTCCACGAGTACCGCATGACGGCCGACCACGCGCTGGAGATCACGGTCCCGATCGACGCCGGAACGCGCCTCGTGTCGGTTGCGTTCACCGACTCGGCCCCGTCCCCGAGCGTGTCGACCGACCTGCCGGGAATCGACACGGTCTTCATCTCGGGGCCGTTCGACGGGCGCGTGCCGGCGTCCACCCCGATGCGCGATCGCATCTTCGTCTGCCGGCCGGCCGACGGGACCGCGGCCGGCGAGGAGGCCTGCGCGCGCGAGATCATCGGCACGCTGGCCCGCCGCGCGTACCGCCGTCCGGTTGGCGCGACCGATGTCGACCCGCTGATGGTGGTCTACCGGGAAGGCCGGGCGGACCGCGACTTCGAGTCGGGGGTCGAGCGCGCCCTCGAGGCGCTGCTCGCCATGCCGAACTTCCTCTTCCGCCTCGAGCGGCAGCCGGTCGACACGAGCCCCGGCGACATCTACGAGCTGACGGACCTGGAGCTCGCCTCGCGGCTGTCGTTCTTCCTGTGGAAGAGCATTCCCGACGACGAGCTGATCGACGTCGCCGCGGCCGGCGATCTGAGCGATCCGGAGACGCTCAGGGCCCAGGTGCGGCGCATGCTCGCGGATCCGCGCGCCGCCCGCTTCATGGACGACTTCGTCGGGCAGTGGCTCCAGGTCCGCAACATCCACTCGCAGGACCCGGACGGCGCGCTCTTCGCGGGGTTCAACGACTCGCTCCGCAACGCGATGGTGCAGGAGACGGAGCTGTTCTTCCAGAGCCAGGTGCGGGCGGACCGTCCGATCCCGGAGCTCCTCCTGGCCGACTACACGTTCCTCAACGAGGACCTGGCCCGGCACTACGGGATCGACGACATCTACGGGAGCCGATTCCGGCGCGTGACGTGGGAGGACGACCGGCGCCACGGCCTGCTCGGGCACGCGAGTCTGCTGACCGTGACCTCGTACGCCAACCGGACGTCGGTGGTGCTGCGCGGCCTGTGGGTGCTCGAGAACCTGCTGGGCGCCCCCCCGCCCCCGCCGCCGCCCAACGTGCCGCCGCTCGCGGAGAACGATCGGGCGAATCCGACATCGCTGCGCGAGCGGATGGAGCAGCACCGGGCCAGCCCGGTCTGCGCAAGCTGCCACCGCAGGATGGACCCGCTCGGCTTCGCCATGGAGAACTTCGACGCCATCGGCCGCTGGCGCGAGACCGACGGGGGGGCCGAGATCAACTCGACCATCACGCTCTCCGGCAAGACCATCGACAGCCCGCGGGCGCTGCGCGAGGCGCTGCTCGTCGAGGGGCACAACGAGTTCATCCGGACCGTCACCGAGAAGCTGCTGACCTACGCGCTCGGGAGGGGCGTCGACTACTACGACGCACCGACGATTCGCCGGATTGTGCACGACATCGCCGATGACGACTATCGGTGGTCGGCGCTCGTGCAGGCGGTGGTGGAGAGCCAGCCGTTCCGGATGCGGCGGGCGCCGCTGACCGACGAGCTGGTCGCGAACCAACAGTAGGCGGGTGTCATCTCACGCGGAACGAATGCGGAACGAATGCTGAAGAGGAGTTCAGGGATGTTCATCACCAAGATGTCTCTGCCGCGCCGGACCGTACTGCGCGGACTCGGCGCCACGATCGCGCTGCCCCTGCTGGACGGCATGGTGCCGGCGCTGACCGCCATCAGCCGCACGGCCGCGGCGCCCATCCGGCGGTTCGGGGTGTTCTACGTCCCGAACGGGATGTCGATGCCGTACTGGTTCCCGAAGGAGGAGCAGCCGCTCAAGGCCGGGCAGCTCCCGCCGACCCTGCAGTCGCTCGACAAGCACACGGACCGGCTGCTGCTGATCGGCGGCCTCGACGACGAGCCGGCCAACCTCGTCAAGGGCGGCGGCGACCACGCCCGCTCCGCGGGGACGTTCCTCACCGGCGTGCCGTTCAAGATCACGAACGGGGCCGACGTGTTCAACGCGGTGTCGGTGGACCAGGTGGCGGCCCGCGAGCTTTCGAAGGAGACCCAGATCGCCTCGCTCGAGCTCGGCATCGAGTCGAACGCGATGGTGGGCAACTGCGACGGCGGCGCGAGCTGCGCCTACACGAACACGATCGCCTGGCGGACGCCCACGACGCCGCTCCCGATCGAGAACGACCCGCGCGCCGTCTTCGAGCAGCTCTTCGGCACGACCGGCAGCACGGATCCCGAGGCGCGCCGCGCCCGGATGCGGCGCGACCGGAGCATCCTCGATGCGGTCGGCGACGAGTTGAAGGGGCTGGTGAGCCTGATCGGGCCCGGCGACAAGGTGAAGCTTGACGAGTATCTCGACTCGCTGCGCGACATCGAGCGCCGGATCGCCATGGCCGAGGAGCAGAGCGCGCGGGAGCTCCCAGTCGTCGATCAGCCGGTGGGCGTGCCGAACGATTACGCCGAGCACGCAAGGCTGATGATGGACCTGCTGGCGCTGGCCTACCAGACCGACCTGACGCGCATCAGCACGTTCATGCTGGCGCGCGAGGTGAGCGGGCGCGCCTACCCCGAGGTCGGCGTCCCCGACTCGCACCACCCGCTGTCGCACCACCAGGACGAGCCGGCCAAGCTGGAGCGCCTGCACAAGATCAACGAGTACCAGTTCCGCCAGTTCGCCTATCTCGTCGACAAGCTGGCGAACCTGCCCGAGGGCGACGGATCGATGCTCGACTCGACCCTGTTCCTCTACGGGACCGGGATCAGCGACAGCAATACCCACTTCCACGACGACCTGCCGATCGCGCTGGTCGGCGGCAAGGCGGCGGGCATCAAGGGCGGCCGCTACATCCGCTACCCGCAGGACACGCCGCTCTCCAACCTGCACGTCACCATCCTGGAGAAGCTCGGCGTGCCGGTCGAGTCGCTCGGCGACAGCACCGGCAAGCTCAAGGGCCTCACGGGGGTCTAGCGATGCGCAGGGCGTTGGCGTTTCTTTCGGCGGCGGCGATCGCCACGACCGTGGCGATCGTCGCCGTCTCGTCTGCGCGTGCGCAGACCCAGTACCCGATCTTCACGCACGACCACTTCGAGGGCATGATGAAGACCCTCGGCCCGAACCTCGCGGGGGTGAACGCGTCGCTCGCGGACGACGACTTCGACACCGCCAAGGCGCGCCTCGTCCTGGTCCGGCAGCAGCTCGCGACCACCATCACCTTCTGGCGCGACCGCGAGCGCGACGACGCCATCGCCTTCCTCCGGGCCGCCATCGGCAGGGTCGACGCCCTCGACGACGTCCTTTCGGAGGAGACGGTCGATTCGGCCGTCGTCGCCGCTACGGCGACGGAGATCGGGGCTGCCTGCGAAACCTGCCACGCCGTCTACCGGGATCAGGACCCCGCCACCGGGGAGTACCGCCTGAAGCCCGGCTCGGTCGACTAGGAGGGGCGGTCTGCTGCCTTGAGGCGAGGGGCGGCCGACGACTAAGGAGCGGCGCACGATGCCCGAGAACGCCGGGCTACCGTCGTCTCACCCGAACCACGCGAGCGGGTACCCTCGCGCGAGTCGAAGCTCCGGCCAGCGTTGGGCTCATGGCGGCGCGATGCGCTCCCCCGGCCGATCGCCGGTCTAGCCCGTGTGCCCTGCATGCCGCGGAGCCACCCGTTGTCTGCTGACCCGAGGCGCCAAGTGACCGGGGAAGGCTCCGGGCCGGAGAGTCCTGGTACCGAACGATGCCGGCGCCTGTCGCTCCGAAGATCTACCACATCGTTCACAGGGACCGGTTGCCGTCCATCATCGTCGACGGTGGCCTCCTGTGCGATGCCGACATCGCGCAACGGGAGCCGGACGGAACGACGACGATCGGGATGACCGACATCAAGGAGCGGCGCAGAGCGCTGTGCCTGACCAGTCATCCCAACCTCCGCGTCGGTGCGTGTGTCCCGTTCTACTTCTGCCCGCGGTCGGTCATGCTCTACGTGATCGAGCGAGCGAATCACCCGCATCTGACCTATCGAGGCGGCCAGAATCCTCGAGGGCCGATTCCCCTGGGCGCTGGTATCGCGCATCGGGGTGCGATCGGACGAGGGCGCTCTTGCGGTCGGGGTTGCTCTGGATGACGCTATGCACAGGCCGCCCGTCGACGTGCGGCCCGATTGGTACTACTGAGCCAGGAGGGAGCTTCCGTGATCCGATTCAAGACCGGGGACATCCTGTCCGAAGGCGCGGAGGCCCTGGTCAACACCGTCAACTGTGTCGGCATCATGGGACGCGGCATCGCGCTGCAGTTCAAGCGCGCATATCCCGACAACTTCAAGGCGTACGCCGCTCGGTGCAAGCGCAAGGAGATGCGCCCGGGTCGAGTCTTCGTCTTCGACACCCACGCGACGGTCAACCCACGCTACATCATCAATTTCCCGACGAAGCGCCATTGGCGCGGCAGGAGCCGCATCGAGGACATCGAGTCCGGGTTGACGTCTCTCGTCCAGGAGATCCGCTCGCGGGGCATTAGGTCCATCGCCGTGCCGCCGCTCGGAAGTGGTCTAGGTGGCTTGAGCTGGCCCGACGTGCGTGCTCGAATCGAAGCGGCCCTGGAGGCGCTCGACGATGTCGAGGTCGTGATCTTCGAGCCGGGTGGGGGCCCATCCCACGGCAACGTGCAATCCACGGGTGATCTGCCTCGAATGACCCCGGGAAGAGCGGCACTGATAGGCCTGTTGGACAACTACCTGCTGGGCCTGCTGGATCCGTGCGTGACGTTGCTGGAAGCGCACAAGCTCATGTACTTCATGCAGGAGGCCGGTGAGCCTCTGCGGCTCAAGTTCACCAAGGGGCACTACGGCCCTTATGCGGAGAACCTCCGCCATGTACTGCACGCCATCGAGGGGTACTTCGTGACGGGCTACGCAGACGGCGGCGACGCTCCGGACAAGGAATTGGAGTTGGTGCCCAGCGCCGTCGAGGCGGCTCGCGCGTTCCTTGCCGAGGAGGCGGAAACGCGCGGTCGCTTCGAACGCGTAGCCGAGCTCGTCGATGGATTCGAGTCACCGTTCGGGCTGGAGTTGCTGTCCACCGTGCATTGGGCTGCAACCGCACTTGGAGCGCGCACTCCTGACGAGGCAGTCACGCAGACCTACGCCTGGAACGCTCGAAAGCGAAGGTTCTCGCGTCGGCAAGTCGGACTTGCGTTCACCTTGCTGACGGAACGGGGCTGGGTCCCAACGGCGCCCGACGGTGCCCGCCGCAGTTGACGATCCCTGTTTGGCGCCGACGCCCGAACGAGAGACTCGGGCGCGGCGTCATCTCCATCCACGGATCCTGGCGGGTTCTTCCGTCGTGGCAGTACTGCTTCGCGTGGGCAGCCTGCTCGGGCATGTTGCTCGGTCTGGCTGCCGTGCCCTCTCCCGCGCTCCAGCCATACGAGGAGAACGTCCCGGCCGACCGTCCGGCGCTGGAGCTTCGAGGCCGGACGCCCTCGAACGCCGTCCACGAGTTAGGGCTCCGCCTCGCTGACGGGCGCGTCACGCTGCGACTCGCGGGCGACGGTACCGGTTACCTCCGCAGCCTGCTCGACCGGCTGGACGTCAACGCCGACTCGCAGGTCCTGGTGTTCTCCAAGACCGGCCTGCAGCGGCAGGCCATCTCGCCCCGCCGGCCGCGCGCCATCTATTTCAACGACGAGGTGGCGGTCGCCTTCGTCCGCGGCGCCGACCGCATCGAGCTGGCGGCCGTCGATCCGGGGTTCGGCGTCGCCTTCTACGAGTTGGAGGCCGCAGGCGGTGACCGTCCCCGGCTGATGCGGAGCACGCGCTGCCTCCGGTGCCATCACGGGCCGGCCACCCTCGGCGTTCCCGGTCTCTACGTCGGGTCGGTCTTCCCGAGTCCGTCGGGGGAGCCGAACTTCGGGCTCGGCAGCGTCGTGACCGACCACCGCACGCCCCTCGCCGAACGGTGGGGCGGCTGGTACGTCACGGGTACGCACGGTGGCCAGCCGCACCGGGGCAACGCCGTCGCGCGCGATCCGTCACGGCCGGATCGGCTCCATTCGGCCGGCGCCCGCAACCTGACCGACCTCGCCCGCAAGACCGACACGTCGGGCTACCTGGAGCCGGGGAGCGACATCGTCGCGCTGATGGTGCTGGAGCACCAGACGCAGATGACGAACCACCTGACCCGGCTCGCCTGGCTGGCTCGCCTCTTCGCAGCGGCCGGTGCGAACGCCGCGAACAGCGCCACCCGCTCCGGCAGCGGCAGCGGCAGCGACGGCGCCGCGCCCGGGGTGACGGCTGCCGCGGGCGCCGGCGCTGCCGGCGATAGCAGGGGCAACGCGGTGGTTGGGGCAGAAGCCGGAACCGCGCCCGGCGCCCGTCTCGACGACTGGATCGAGCAGACGGTCGCCTACATGCTGTTCGCCGACGAGGCGCCGCTCGCGGAGCCAATCGCCGGCGTCTCCACGTTCACCGCGACGTTCCCGCGGCGCGGCCCTCGCGACGCACGGGGACGCTCGCTGCGAGACTTCGACCTGCGAACGCGACTCTTCCGCCATCCACTCAGCTACATGATCTACAGCCTCGCCTTCGAGGCGTTGCCCGACGGCGTGCGGGTGCGGGTCTACGAGCGACTCCACGACGTTCTCACCGGTGCGGACGATAGCCCGAGATTCCGGCACCTCGACCGGGCAGTCCGCGGGGCGATCCTGCAGATCGTTGCCGAGACGAAGACCGATTTGCCGCCGGTCTGGCTCCCACACGGCGACGACCGTTCCGGAGGCGTGCCGATCACACGGTGACGACCGGACCCTCTGGCGAACGACGACCACCCGGGTCCTGCGTCGCCCGCGGCCTTCCACCGCCCGGCTTGACCGCGCCTATCGCCTCACCCCACACTCGAAGGAGGGCGGAGTCACCACCGCGCGGGTGGCAGACGGCTTGCACTCAGCCAGGAGCAGCGCTCGTGACCGTTGCCGGTCAGGCCATGACGGCGGACGAACTGTTCCGCCTCCCCGACGACAACTGCCGGTTCGCCCTCGTCCGGGGGGAACTGCAGCGCATGACTCCCGCCGGCTTCCGTCGCGGCGCCGTCGTCGTCAACCTGACGGTGCCGGTCGGGCAGCACGTCCGCAAGCGTCGGCTCGGTATCGTCTGTGGCGCGGAGACCGGATTCGTCCTGGAGAGGAATCCCGACACGGTGCTCGCGCCGGATCTCGCATTCGTGCGCCGGGAGCGAATCCCGGCGTCCGGCGTCCCCGCGACGTTCTGGGACGGGGCGCCCGATCTGGCGGTAGAGGTGCTGTCGCCCGGCGACGGTCGCAGGGAAACGGCCGCCAAGGTGTCGGCCTGGCTCTCGGCCGGTGCGCGAGTCGTCTGGGTGGCGGAACCGCGCGATGCCTTCGTCACGGTCCACGAGCCGGATCGCCCGGCGCGGCGCCTCGGCGCATCCGACGTGCTCGACGGCGCGCCGCTGCTTCCCGGCCTCCGGATCCCGGTCGCTGAAGTCTTCGCCCTGTAGGCGGCCTCAGGGGGCTTCGCACTCTCGGAGTTGCGATCAGTCGCCGCCTTGGTGCTGCGATCGCGGACCCGCGGCAGCGTCAGAGGTCCATCACCGCGTCGATGTCCGGGTCGATGACCGGTGGACGCGACGCGAGCGAGATGCCGAAGAAGAGGGTCAGCGACAGGAGCAGGGCGATCGCCCCGCCGTCCATGCCCCACGGCACTGCGACGTCGAAGATCTCGATGCCGAAATTGACGGCCAGGCTCGTCACGATCGCGACGTTGGCGGCGGTGGCGGTGGCACGCTTCCAGTTGAAGCCGATGGTGACGGTCGGGACGAGCGCCGCCGCGAAGGTCCCCCAGCCGAAGGCGCCGAGGAGCGCCACGAGGTCCTGGCGCGAATACAGGGCGAAGAGCGCCGAGCCGACCGCGATGACGACGGTGGCGCCGCGGGCCGACAGCAGCTCGCGGTGCAGGGAGCGCCCGCGCAGGGCGCGCGGGATGTCGTGGACTACGGCGGCCGCGCTGAGGTTCAGGAAGCTGTCCGCGGTCGACATGATGGCCGCGAAGAGCGCCGCGAAGACCACGCCCGCGAGGAGCGGGTTCGCGTAGAGCTGCAGGAAGCGCGGGGCCGCCTCGTCGGGGCTCGCCAGCTCGGGCTGGGCGCCCTGCAGGACGAGGGCCCGGACCGCGAGGCCGATGCTCACCCAGAGCAGGGAGCAGAGCAGGTAGCCGCCGGCGCTCACCGGAAGGATGCGGCGCGCGTCCTCGATGCGCCGGTTCATCATCAGCTTGGTGATGACGTGGGGCTGGCCGGAGCCGCCGATCGCGAAGAGGAAGAACCACGACAGGGCGCCCATCATGCCGAGCGTGCCCCAGGGGGAGATGGCCTCCGGGTCGTCGGCCATCAGCGTCCCCGCGATGCCCGCCAGGCCCCCGTCGACGGCGCTCAGCGTGGCCGCGAAGACGAAGAGCGCGGCGACGATCATGATGGCGCCCTGCACCAGGTCGGTGTAGACCGAGGCCAGGATGCCGCCGGTCACGCAGTAGAAGACGAGCACGGCGCAGGCGATGGCCACGCAGGCCGCGATCGAGATCTCGGGGATGAACGACACGCTGGCGAGGACGTCGCGGAGCACGGTGGCCATGGCCAGGATCTGCGTGCCGAGGTAGCCGAGCACGCCGAGGAGGATGGCGACCGCGGTGAGGAGCCGCGTGAGCTCGCTCCCGTAGCGCGCCGCCACCGCGTCGGGCAGCGAGATCGTGTCGCGCAGCTCGGCCACCATCCGGAGGCGCTTGCCGAGCAGATAGAAGGTGACGCAGAACCCGAGGGTGCTGGTCAGCGTCATCCACGACGAGCTCATCCCCATCCGGTAGACGAGCCCCGGCCCCCCGACGAAGCCGAAGCCGCTCATCGTGCTCGAGAAGACCGCCAGGCCGGTCACGAAGATGCCGAGGTCGCGGCCGGCCATGAAGAAGTCCCGCGTCGACGTCGTCCGTCGCAGCGCCCAGATGCCGACGCCGATGCAGACGGCGAGGTAGCCGACCACGCAGGCGAGCACCGTCAGGGCGCGCGCGTCATCCATGGTCGGGCGGCTCGCGTCCCGCGCGGCGGGCGTCGACGATGGCGCGGAAGCGTGCAAGCGTCTCGTCGTCGATCACGGCGCCGCGGAACGCCAGCACGAAGACGAGCACGAACGCGAGCTGGAAGGGGCAGAGGACGTACAGGAACCAGGCCGTCGGCACCGGCATGCCGAGCACGAGCCCGGGTGCCGGCGAGGCCATGTAGATGGAGTAGGTCAGGACCATCACCGTGAGGATGCCGGCCAGTCCCGCGCCGCAGGCGGCGAGCCGCCAGCCGATCGGGCCCACCCGCTCGCTCCGCCGGACGCCGAACGCCAGGCAGCCGACGAGGAAGGCGGTCTGGAGCATCGCGAACGCCCAGGCGATCGCGAGCACGGGTCCGTGCCGGAGTCCGCCGGGCCCGCCGGCGTCCATCGACGGGAAGTCGGGATGCGGGAACCCCGCGCGCGGGTAGGTCGTGCCGTCGGGCGCGGCGGCCGGAGGGTCGCCGGCGAGGGCGAACGCAGCACCGACCGCGGCGCACATCGCCAGCAGGAGCCCGAAGAGCACCCAGGGGAGCTTCATTCGTCGATTGTCGGCCGTCAGGGCCTCCGACAGGCGCACCATAATACGCGCATGCAATTGATCTTCGAGCAGGTGCGCGTCGGCGGCGACCGGAACTTCGGCTATCTGCTGGGCGACCGGGAGGCGCGGCAGGGCGTTCTGATCGATCCGTCCTATTCCCCCGGCGTGCTGGTCGACCGCGCCCGCGCGCAGGGACTGACGGTCACCCACGTCATCAACACCCACGGGCACCCCGACCACACGGAGGGAAACGACGAGGCGGTACGCTCGACCGGCGCCGCCGTAGCCGCGCACCCCGCCTGCCCGGTCGAACCCGCCGTCGCGCTCGACGACGGCGACCGGCTGCCGGTCGGCACTCTCGCGCTCGAGTGCCTGCACGTCCCTGGTCACGCCGCCGATCACCTCGTCCTCTACGAGCCGACCTGCCGCGTTCTCTTCACCGGCGACCTGGTGTTCGTCGGCAAGGTGGGCGGGACGCGGACCGACGAGGACGCCGCCACCGAGTGGGGCAGCCTGCAGCGCGTCCTGGGGGCGTTCCCCGACGACGCCACCATCTGGCCCGGCCACGACTACGGCGTGCGCCCGAGCTCGACCCTCGCGCTCGAGAAGCGGACCAACCCCTTCTTGCGCTGCGAGAGCCTGGAGGCCTTCCGTGCCCTCAAGCGCAACTGGCCGGCGTTCAAGGCCGAGCACGGCCTGAAGTAGGCGTCTGAAGCAGGCGATGGATGGCACGCGGCGGCTCGACGACCGTCTGCGGGGCGTGGAGATCGAGTTCGGGAAGGTGGACCAGCGACTGCTGACGCTGGAACGTGTGATTCTGTCCGAGCCGCCGGACTGAACCGGCACGCCGAAGGCCCACGACGGGTCACCGGCGGTCGGACGCGAAGCTGCCGCGCCGCCGGCTCCGGTTTGCACTACAATCCCCGCTGGGCCGAGCCCGGCCCAGGGTCGGCGAACGAGCGCCGGCCCGACTCCCGCGCTTCCGCGAATCAGAGGGTCCCGACGATGTCGGTCACGGCCTCGGTTCTGTCGGTCCGCCGCGCGCTGCTCGCAGCTGTGCTGGCCGTCGTCGTGCCGGGGAGCGCGGCTCCGGCGCAGGCCGCCGCGCCGGCGGAAGACGTCGACGGCCATGCTCTGCTGCAGCGCTACTGCGTCGGCTGCCACAATGACCGGACGAGCGCGGCGGGGCTGTCGCTGGAAGCGCTCGACCCCGCCGCTGCGGCCTCCGACACGGCGACCTTCGAGAAGGTCATCCTGAAGCTGCGGGCGGGGATGATGCCGCCCGAGGGCCGCCCTCGCCCGGACGCCGCCGAGCTCGCCGCGTTCGTGGCCGACGTCGAGGCACACATCGATCGCGCGGCCGAGGCGGCGCCGCGCCCGGGCCGGCCGATCCTCCACCGCCTCAACCGCACGGAGTACGCCAACGCGGTGCGCGAGCTGACCGGGGTGACGGTCGACGTCGCATCGCTCCTGCCGCCGGACGACATGAGCCAGGGCTACGACAACATGTCGGACGTCCTCACCGTGTCGCCGACGCTGATCGACAGCTACCTGACCGCGGCGGGCCGGATTGCGCGGCTCGCGGTCGGCGACCCCGAGGCCACCCCCGCCGTGGCGACCTACGTGGTCCCGCAGGCGTTCTCCCAGATGCGCCATGTGCCGGGGACGCCGTTCGGAACGCGCGGCGGGATCGCCGTGCGGCATCAGTTCCCGGCCGACGGCGACTACGTCTTCCGCCTGTCGTTCTACTTCGCGAGCATCGGAGCGTTCTTCGGCGACAACCTCCCGGCCGAGGGGGAGCAGATCGAGATCGCCATCGACGGCGAGCGGGTGGCGCTCCTCGACCTCGACCGCAAGCTGCGGACGACCGATGTGCTCAGGACGCCGCCGGTTCCGATCGCGGCCGGGCCGCACCAGGTCTCGGCCGCCTTCATCCAGCGGGCGGCCGGTCCGGTGCAGGACTTCGTGATGCCGTTCGAGCAGGCGCTGGCGGATCTGTCGACCGGCCACTTCCCCGGACTGACGGGGCTGCCGCACCTCCGCAACCTCGGCATCGACGGGCCCTACGACGCCGCCGGCGTGAGCGAGACGCCGAGCCGCGCCCGCCTCTTCACGTGCCGCCCGGCCGACCCGGACGACGAGCCGCGGTGCGCCGTCGAGATCCTGGCCCGGGTCGCCCGGCGCGCGTTTCGCCGGCCGCTGGCCGAGACCGACCGGGCCCGGCTGATGGGGTTCTTCGAGACCGGCCGGGCGGCGGGCGACTTCGAGGCCGGCATCCGGATGGGGCTGCAGGCGATCCTGGCCGATCCCGAGTTCCTCTTCCGCTTCGAGCGCGCGCCGGACGGCGTGGCGCCGGGCGACATCTACCGGCTGAGCGACCTCGAGCTCGCCTCCCGCCTGTCCTTCTTTCTCTGGAGCAGCCTGCCCGACAACGAGTTGCTGCAGGTCGCGGCGGCCGGGCGGCTGTCGGATCCGGGACAGCTCGAGCGCCAGGTGCGGCGCATGCTCGAAGACCCTCGGGCCGCCGCGCTCGCGACCAGCTTCGCGTCGCACTGGCTGCGCCTCCAGAACCTCAAGGACATCCAGCCCGACGTCTACCTCTATCCCGACTGGGATCTGAACCTGACGGAGTCGATGCGGCGCGAGACCGAGCTCTTCTTCGACAGCATCGTGCGCGAGGACCGCAGCGTGACGGACCTCGTCAAGGCGGACTACACGTTCGTCGATCAGCGCCTGGCCGGCCACTACGGAATCCCGAACGTGGCCGGCAACCGCTTCCGGCGCGTGGCCGTCCCCGACGACGCCCGCCGCGGCCTGCTGGGGCACGGGAGCATCCTGACCCTCACGTCGCTCGCGAACCGCACCTCCCCCGTGATCCGCGGGGCCTGGGTGCTGGACGTTCTGCTCGGCGCCCCGCCGCCCCGGCCGCCCGCCGACATCCCGCCGCTCGACGAGAACGAGCACGGCGAGGCGCCGGCGACGATGCGCGAGCGGCTGGCCGCGCACCGGGCGCAGCCGCAGTGCGCGGCGTGCCACCGGCTGATGGACCCGATCGGCTTCGCGCTCGAGAACTTCGATGCGGTCGGGGCCTGGCGCGCCTACGACAGCGGCGAGGCCATCGAGCCGACCGACGTCCTGTTCGACGGCACTACGCTCCGCGGTCCGGCCGGGGTGCGCGCCTACGTGGAGCGGTCCGAGGCGCTGTTCACCCGCAACCTCGCGCGCAACCTCCTGATGTTCGCGCTCGGCCGCATCCTGCAGCCGTCGGACATGCCGGCCGTGCGGCGGATCGCGCGCCGGGCCGCCGCAGACGGCAACCGCTTCTCGGCGTTCGTCCTCGGCGTCGTCACGAGCACCCCGTTCACGATGCGCCGGGCCGACGGTCCAGGCGCGTCCCCGGCGCCGGCGCGTCGGACCGCGGAGTAATCGAGGAGAGGCGTCATGTACATCACCCGGACCCACGTCTCGCGGCGGACCGTCCTGCGCGGCATGGGAGTGTCGCTGGCGCTGCCGTTCCTCGACGCCATGGCGCCGGCGATGGCCGCGACGCGCAAGACCGCCGCGGCGCCGCGCACCCGGTTCGCCGCCATCGAGATGGTGCACGGGAGCGCCGGGAGCACGGGCGAGGGGACGCGCCGCCACTACTGGTCGCCGGCGACCGCCGGCCGCGACTTCCGGATGACGCCCATCCTGCGCTCGCTGGCGCCGCACCGCGACTACCTGACGGTCGTCAGCCACACCGACATCGCACCGGCGACGGCGCGCACGGAAGCGGAGGCGGGGGCCGATCACACGCGGTCGTCGGCCGCGTTCCTGACGTGCGCCCACGCCAGGATGACCGAGGGGGCGGACATCTACAACGCCACCTCGATCGACCAGATCTACGCGCGGGCGGCGGGGCAGGACACGGCGCTCCCGTCCATCCAGCTCTGCATCGAGGACGTCGGATCGCTCACCGGGGCGTGCGGGTACGGCTACAGTTGCGTCTACGCGAACACCATCTCGTGGTCGTCTCCGACGACTCCGCTGCCGATGGAGCGCGACCCGCGGGTGGCGTTCGAGCGGCTCTTCGGGGACGGGGCGACACCCGAGCAGCGGCAGGCGCGGCGCCGGGCCAAGGCGTCGATCCTCGACGCCATCCTCGACAAGATCGACGACCTGCAGCTCGGCCTCGGGGCGGCCGACCGGGCGCGCCTCGACGACTACCTCGAGGACGTGCGGGAGATCGAACGGCGCATCGAGCGCGTGGAGGCGACGAACGCCGCCGCGATCGCCCGCGACCTCCCGGCGGCGCCGATCGGGGTGCCGGACCGCTGGACGGAGCACGTCCGGCTGATGTTCGACCTGCAGGTGCTCGCCTTCACGACGGACACGACGCGGGTCTCCGCGTTCAAGATGGGACGCGACGTCAGCTCGCGGGTCTTCACCGAGGCGGGCATCGAGACGCCGTTCCATTCGCTGTCGCACCACGGCAACCGGCCCGACCGGCTGGCCGAGTTCGCGCGCCTCAACGCCTTCCACGTCAGGCAGGTCGCGCGCTTCATCGAGCGGCTGCGCGAGACGCCGGACGGCGACGGGAACCTCCTCGACCACTCCCTGGTGCTATACGGCAGCCCGATGGGCGACGGCAGCGTCCACAACCACCTGCGCGTTCCGCTGTTCCTGGCCGGCCGGGCCAACGGGCAGCTCCGCGGCAATCGGCACCTGCTCTGTCCCGACGGGACGCCGATGGCCAACGCCCTCCTGACGGTCCTGCACCGGCTCGGGGTCGACATCGACGCCGTGGGGGACAGCACGGGCGAGTTGGACCTCTGACCGGGCGAGCAGGATTTCCGACCCGTGCGCCGCGGAGCCGTGGGGGACCGATGATGGACGAGAGGATCGAGCGCGGGCGGCGCACCCCCGGACGGCCCGCCTTGGCGCGGCTGGCCGCGGTCTGGCTGCTGCTGCCGTGGCTCGCCGCGGCAGGGCCGGTGCCGGCCTCCGCCGCTGCGTCGAATGCGCCGCTCGCCGACGCGGCCATGGAGGGCGACGCCAACCGCGTTCGGGTGCTGATCGAGCGCGGAGCCCACCTCGCCGCGGCCCAGGGCGACGGCATGACGGCGCTCCACTGGGCGGCGTTCCGCGACGACCTCGCGGTCGCCGACCTGCTGCTGGCGGCGGACGCCGAAGTGATGGCGACCACCCGGGTGGGCGGACTGACTCCCCTCTGGTTCGCGGCCGAGAACGGCAGCGCGGCGATGCTCGACCGCCTGCTCACCACCGAGGCGGATGTCAACGTCACCACGGCGACCGGCGCCACGTTGCTGATGGCGGCGGCCCTGTCCGGAAGCGTCGAGGCCATCGACCTGCTCGTCGAGCGCGGTGCCTTCCTCGACGCGCGCGATACGGCCAACGGTCAGACGGCGCTGATGTTCGCGGCCTGGGAGAACCGAGCGGACGCGATTCGCGCCCTCGCCGGGCACGGCGCCCACGTCGGGCTCATGTCGCTCATCGTCTCGATGATCGAGCCGCGCCTGGACGGCAACGGCAACCCGATCCCGCCCCGGCGCCGGCGCGCGCCGGGTGGCAACTCGGTGATGGGCGGCATGACGGCCCTGCTCTTCGCGGCGCGCGACGGCCATCTGGACGCGGTCCGCGCGCTGGTCGAATCGGGGGCCGACGTCGACCAGGTGAGCGGCGGCGACGGGACGAGCCCGATGGTGATCGCCATCGCCAACGGCCACTACACCGTCGCCCAGTACCTCCTCGACCAGGGGGCGAACCCCAGGCTGGCGAACATCGACGGGCTGGGGCCGGTCTATGCCACCGTCAACATGCGCTTCGCCCCGGTGTCGTGGGCCCCGAACCCGCGCACCGACCAGGAGGCCGTCGACTCGCTCGACCTGCTGCGGGCGCTGCTCGAGCGCGGCGCCGATCCCGATGCCCGCATCGCGCGCAAGCTCTGGTTCAGCCCGACGTCGCACGACCGGAGCTGGGTCGATCCGAGCGGCTCGACCCCGTTCTGGCGGGCCGCGCAGTCGAGCGACGTCGACGCGATGCGCATCCTCGTCGAGGCGGGCGCGGATCCGAACCTCGCGACATACCGCGGCACCACCCCGTTGATGGTCGCGGCGGGCATCGGCTGGGCCGGCAACTTCACGCAGAACGCGCCAGACTCGTTCCTTGCGGCGGTGCGCTACTGTCTGGAGCTCGGCGGCGACGTCAACGCGTTCGATGCCCGAGGCTTCACCGCCCTGCACGGCGCCGCTGGGCGAGGCGACAACGAGATGGTGCGCTACCTCGTCGAACGCGGCGCGCGGGTCGACGCGATCAACCGGGACGGCAACTCCCCGGCCGACATGGCTTTCGGCCCCTCCCGCTTCTTCATTCCGAAACCCGACACGGTCGACCTCCTCATCGCCCTCGGCTCGCCGTTCCAGGACTACTGCCGCTCGGACCAGTGCGTCGACGGCAGGTTCTTCGGCGGGGCCGACGGTGCGGCGCCGCCGGAGTAGCAGGCTTCCGCCGGACGAGACGAGGCCCGCGCGGGCGGTGGTGCAGGCCATGCCGCGACTGGTCCTGTCGGTTCATCAATTCCGAGGCGATTGATGAACATTGACGATTCTGCATCACCCTGGAGCGGCAACTGCTGGAGGGAGCGACGATGAGCTCGGAGCTGTACGAGGAAGGACTGCGCAACCGGCGGCGCGTGCTCGGCGACGACTACGTCGACCGGGCCCTGGCGGGCGCCGATGCGTTCAACGAGGAGTTCCAGCAGATCCTTACCGAGTACTGCTGGGGCAAGGTGTGGGGCCGGTCGACGCTGACCGACCGCGAGCGCAGCCTGATCAACCTGGCCATGATCAGCGCCCTCAACCGGGGGACGGAGTTCAAGGCGCACGTGCGGGGGGCCCTCAGGAACGGCTGTACGGCGGCCGAGATCCGCGACACGCTGCTGCAGGTGGCGATCTACTGCGGCGTGCCGGCCGGCGTGGAGGCGTTCCGGCTGGCCCGCGAGGTGCTCGACGCGGAGGGGGTCGAGCCGTAGATGCGCGCGCCCTGGCGGGCGCGTTGGGAGTTGCGCCGGCGCGAGACTCCTCCGTCCCGAGCGTCGGTCGCGGCCACGGACCGGCCCGCCGCCTACATGTAGGGGTTCGGCGGCGTCTTGCCGAGCAGACGCGCATAGATCGTCAGCGCGCCGCGGTGGTGCGCCGTGTGGTCGGTGATGCCGCCGAAGATCGTCGTCCGCGGCATGCCGCCCATGACCTCGCCCTCGACGATGAGCGCCGACCACTCGGCTTCGGTCTTGTCCCGCACGAGCGCGCGGCCGTTGTCGAGGGCGCGGTGGAGCCACGCCCGGGCCTCGGCCAGCGATGTCGCGGCGCGAATCTGCCGGTCGTGGTCCTCGAAGCCCATGTCGAAGCCTTCCGGGCTGAAGGCCCCCTCGAAGAACCAGTCGACGGTGTGGGCGGCGTGCGCCACGTGCTGCGCCACCGTGAAGAGCCCGTCCGCCGGCGCGAACCCGGAGTCCTCCTCCGTGAGGCTCCCGGTGCTGCGGTCGAAGAAGTCCTGGGCGAGATCCAACTGGGCGAGCAGCGCTTCCTTCATCTGGGGATCCTCACGGGGCCAAGTAGCGAAAATAGCACGAACCCCGGGGGCCGGTCAACGCGGCCGGTTGCCGTTATCTCGTTACTCCCACTAGACTTGCCACTTCGCGCGACCCGCGCGGTGGATCCGCATGAGCAACCCGGGGCTGCGAGCCCTACCCGGCCGGCCATCGATACGGCTGGCGGCTGTCCTCGGGGCGGCCGCGCTGGCATGCTGGCCGCTGCCCGCCGCGGCAGGGCAGGCGTTGCCGCCCCCGGCCGCGCGGGCGGCGCCGTCCCCAACCGTGGTCGTGCTGCCGTTCGCCAACCTGAGCGGCCAGCCCGAGGACGATTGGATCGGTGCGGGCATCGCCGAGACCGTCGCGACCGACCTGCGCACGGCCGGAGCGACCGTGGTCGTGTCGGGCGCCGGCCGGTCGGGGGCCAGCGGCGACGGGCCGGGCAACGGCGGCTCGGATGACGGGGGGGCGGGCAACGGCGGATCGGACACCGATGGATGGGGCGGCGGACGGTTGGGCCTCGACCGCTATCGCGCGCTGGGGGCCGAGTGGATCGTGGAGGGCGGCCACCAGCGAAGCGGAGACCGGCTCCGGCTGACGGCGCGGATCGTTGCCGTGGAGACCGGCGGCATCACCTACAGCGCCCACGTCGACGGCACGCGGCACGACATCTTCGAAGCGCAGGACGCGATTGCGGAGGCCCTGGTCGAACGCCTCGTGCCGCCCGTGCCGGGGGCAGCCGCGGTCGGCGGCCGCACGGCAGAAGCGACGTCCCCTGGGCGGGCGGAGCCGGAGGCGCCGCGCTTCGCGCCTGCGGCCCTTCCGCGTGCGGCCGAGCGGCTCGGGGCGCCGTCGTCCGCCCCCGGGGCGGCCCCGCCGCCCCTGCTCGGGCTGGCCGGGGGCGTGACGGGGACGCTGGCGATGGCGGACGCGCCGCCCGCCGGCGGCCCACCGGCCGCGACGCCCGATTCACCGGCGCCGGGGGCCGCCGTGGCCGGCCCGCGGCGCGCGGCGCGCGGCCGCGGTCGCGCCGGCGGGTTCGCGGCTCCGCCGATCGCCGCCCGGCCGACGACGGTGATCGTCCGCACGCGGGAGGCGCCGCGCATCGACGGCCGCCTCGACGACGCCGTGTGGCGGAACGCCACCCACCTGACCGAGTTCGTCCAGATCGCGCCGGTCGAGGGAGCGCCCGGCTCGGAGCGGACCGAGGTCTGGATGGCCTACGACGACGACAACCTCTACTTCGCGTTCTATGCCCACTACTCCGACCCCGGCATGATTCGCGTCTTCCGCGCCGATCGCGACGAGATCCGGGGCGACGACCGGATATCGGTGCTGTTCGACACCTTCCTCGACCAGCAGCGGGCCTACCAGTTCTCGGTGAACGGCTACGGCGTGCAGGGCGACTCGATCGTCAACGCGACCGGCAGAATGAGCAGCTCGAGCCGGAGCATGTCCATGTCCTCCGGCTCGTCGAGCGGCACCGGGTCCCGCAGCGGCGGGGGCGGCATGAGCAGCATGAGCTCGTCCGGCGCCTTCGGCATCTTCGGCGACGACTCCTGGAACGCCCTGTTCGAGACGGGCGGCGTCGTCGTGAGCGACGGGTGGACGGCGGAGATGGCGATCCCGTTCAAGAGCCTGCGCTACCCGGCGCGACCCGGCGGCGCCCCGCACCGCTGGGGCTTCCAGATCACGCGCATCATCCGCGGCAAGTCCGAGGCCCAGTCGTGGGCGCCGATCTCGCGATCCGTGGCCGGCCAGTTGACCCAGTTCGGGGTGCTCGAGGGCCTCGCGGACCTGTCGCAGAGCCGGAACATCGAGATCCTGCCGGAGCTGACCGGCGTGCAGTTCGGATCGCTCGACACCGGCAGCGGCGCCTACGACGAGCGCGACCCGGACGGCGAGCTGGGCGTAGGCGTGAAGTACGGCATCACCCCGAACCTCACGGCCGACTTCACCTACAATCCCGACTTCTCGCAGATCGAGTCGGACCGGCCGCAGGTGGAGACCAACCAGCGCTTCGCCCTCTTCTACCCGGAGCAGCGCCCGTTCTTCCTCGAGGGCCAGGACATCTTCGAGACCGCGACGCCGGTCACGCTGGTGCACACCCGCACCATCGTCGATCCCCGGCTGGGGGCCAAGCTGACCGGGAAGGTCGGGAACGCGACGCTCGGGGTCGTCGTCGCCGACGACGAGGCGGCGGGCCGTCTCGACGACCGGTCGGATCCGATGTACGGCGCCTCCGCCCAGTCGTTCATCGGACGCGCGCGCTACGACCTCTACGCCGAGTCCTACCTCGGCGGCATCGCCACGGCGCGGGAGTTCGGCGACGCCTACAACCGGATTGCGGGCGTCGACGGCCGCTTCCGGCTCAGCCGGACGAAGCGGGTGAACTTCCTCGCGATCGGCTCCGAGACCCGCGACGACGTGAACGGCGCGCTGGCCGGCGAGGTCTTCGAGGCGGACTTCACGAGCCAGGGCCGCAACCTCGGCTACGGCATGGCGCACAGCCGCATCGCTCCCGGCTTCCGGACCGCGACCGGCTTCGTCCCGCGCGTCGATGTGCAGCAGACCAGCGCCCACCTCTCGTACCGCTGGTGGCCCGAGACGACCATCCTGAGCTGGGGGCCGAGCGTCTCCTACCTGCGGCTCTACGACTTCGCCGGCGTTCTGCAGGACGAGCAGGTCCAGGGGACGGCGAGCATACAGCTCCGGAACAACGTCAACTTCTTCGGGACCGTCAGCCGCACGCTGGAGCGCTACGAGGAGATCGACTTCCAGAAGAACGGCTACGGCTTCTTCGGGGTCATCAGCGGACGGGTGCTGTCGATCGTCGGCGGCATCAACTGGGGCGACGGCGTCTACTACAGCACCAGCCCGTTCCTCGGCCGGTCGACCACCGGGAATTTCCTCGTTCGCTGGAACGCGACCTCGCGGCTCCGCACCGAGCTGACCGGCGTCTACAGCGCCTTCGACAACCCGATCGAGGGGACCGAGATCTTCAACGTCAAGATCTTCCGCGCCCGGACCACCTACCAGTTCACCGACCGGTTGCTGCTGCGCCACATCATGGAGCACAACACGCTGGCGGTGACGCTGGGCAACAACGTGCTGCTGACCTACCGCATCAACGCGGGAACGGTAGCGCACCTCGGCTATGACGCCCGCTACCAGCAAGGCCGGCAGATCGACGGCCTGCTCTTCCCGACCGCGCAACTGCTGCGCCGCAACCGCGCCGTCTTCGGCAAGATCTCGTACCTGTTTCGATACTGAGCCGCCGCCAACCGTCATCCGTACTCGAAAGGACCGACAGGATGAGGACGCCAGCCATCGCAATCGTGTCCGCGCTGCTCGTCGCCGCGGGCGCCTCCGGCGCTTCCGCCCAACTCGACGCGGCCAGCGAGGGGCGCGTCGTCTACGGGCACCACCACCTGAACGTGACCGACGTCGCCCAGCACCGGCACTTCTGGGTCGACGCGCTCGGCGGCGCGCCGACGCCGATCGGGGCGGGCGAGATGTTCAAGTTCACGAACGTCCTCGTGTTCGTGACCCCGCGGGCTCCGGAGGGCGGCACCAAGGGCACGACGGTGAACCACATCGGCTTCTGGGTGCCCGACGTCCGCGCCGCGCTCGCGACGGTGCGCGACGCGGGCTATCCGATCGTGACGCGCGAGGAGCTGCCGCCGTCGCTCGAGGTGGTGGACGACATGGCGTACATCGCCGATCAGGACACCTACATCGCCTACGTCATGGGTCCCGACGAGGTGAAGGTGGAGCTGGTCGAGAACCGCGGCCAGGCCTCGCCGATGGCGATGCACCACGTCCACTTCGACGCCAACGACGTCGACGCGATGAAGGCGTGGTACGTCGAGATGCTCGGAGCCGCGCCCGGCATGCGCGGCTCGTTCCAGGCCGCGGATCTCCCCGGCGTCAACCTGACATGGTCGCCGAGCTCGGCCGATCTCGTCGGCACGCAGGGCCGCAGCCTCGACCACATCGGCTTCGAGGTCGACAACCTGGAGGCGTTCTGCGAGGAGCTGGCCGCCAAGGGCGTCACCTTCGACCGTCCCTACGAGGTGATCGAGGCGCTCGGCCTGGGCATCGCCTTCTTTACCGACCCGTGGGGCACCTACGTCGAGCTGACGGAGGGGCTCGACGAGTTCTACGAGCTGGCGCCGCAGAAAGCAACGCAGTGGAGTTCCGCGGCGCAAGCTCCCGGGGCGGTGGGGGCTGGGGCCGAACACGGAGCCTGCGACGGGTTTGGCGGCGCTAGCGCGCCCTCACGGGCGCGTTGGGAGTGTGCGCAGGTACGGAGTCCCCATGGCAGGTTCTGCGGCGCAGACTCCTAGGAGTCGGCGCCGCGGACTCCCCGGCGGATTCGGAAGGAGGGCGAGCATGGATGCAGCGAGTTCCCGGGCAGGACGTCCCCGAGAGGCGGAGCGGCGGCGCTTCCTGAAGCACGCCGCCCGCGCCGGGGCGGCGCTCGCCGCGGCCGGGCTGGGGCACGGCGTCGGCCGCGCGCAGGCGTCGCCGGCCATCGTGCGCTTCGACCACGTCGCGGTCCCGATGCGGAACACCGCCGCAATGGTGGGCTTCTACCGCGATCTCGGTTTCGACGTGATGGAGGGGGAGCGGATCTGCTCCGTCCACTTCGGCGACAACAAGATCAACTTCCACCGGCCGCGGACCTGGGAGAGCGGGCAGTTTACGCTCCGGGCGCCTGCCGCGGTCCCGCCGTGCGGCGACTTCTGCTTCGTCTGGGGCCGAAGCGCGGCCGAGCTGGAGGAGACGCTTGCGCGCGTCGGAGCGGAGGTCATCGAGGGCCCCTCGCCCCGGCAGGGCGGCCGCAGCGGCGGCGTCGACACCGGCACGAGCCGCTACATCCGGGATCCGGACGGCAATCTGCTGGAGTTCATCATCTACTGAGAAGAGCCCCGCGGGGGGGAAGCCGGCCGCGCCCTGGCCGCCGGCCGCCGGCTTAACGTGTTGCACCGCATCATCTTCGACACCGATTCGGCGGTCTTCAACGACGACGCGGCGGCGCTGGCGATGCTGCTCGGGCGCCCGGACCGGGTGGAGATCCTCGGGGTCACCCTGGTCGCCGGCAACCATACGGTGCCGCAGGGCGCGGAGCACATGCTTCACCTGCTGGAGCTGGCGGGAGCCTCCGACGTCCCGCTCCACCTGGGCACCCCGGCCCCTCTCGTCAACTCGCCGGAGCGGGCGGCCCGTCAGGAGGCCCGTTGGGGGCCCGTCTCGTTCAAGGGCGCCTTCGACGCCGGCGCTGAGGTCGAGCCGCCGCACGGGGGGCGTTTCGCGACCGCTCGTCCCCGTCCGACCGACGCCGTGTCCCATATCGTCGACACCGTTGGGCGCCTCCCCGGTGAGATCACACTGGTGGCCGTGGGGCCGATGACGAACGTGGCGCTCGCGCTGCGGCGCGATCCGGGGCTCGCCGGGCGCCTGCGGAGCCTCGTCTTCATGGGGGGCAACGCCCGGGTGCCGGGCAACGTCACCCCGGCCGCCGAGTTCAACTTCTGGTTCGACCCCGAGGCCGCGGGCGAGGTTCTCGGCGCGGGTATCCCGCGTACCGTGATGTTCGGCCTCGACATCACCAACCACGCGCCGCTGCACCGCGCGCTGTTCGATCGCATCGTCGCGGCCGACACGCCTCTCACCCGGCTGATGCGGCACGACATGGGGCCGGCGTTCGCGACCCGGCCGGGGGCCACGCAGTACGTCTGGGACTGCATCACGGCGGCGTGGCTCATCGACCCGTCGGTCGTGACGCGCTCGGAGCGGCTGCCGATTCGGGTGGAGACGACGTTCGGCCCGACGTACGGGGGCGTGTCCGCGGATGCAGCGGGATCGGCCGTCGAGGTGATGCTGGATCTGGATCTCGAGCGCTTCTACGCACTGTACGCCGACCTCATCACACGCCCGCTCGGTCCGGAACGCTGACGCCGCGGACCGCGGGGCGGGCTACTGGCCGGGCACGACGAGCTGCAACCCGATCGCGATGAGGCTGACCACGAACGCCACCGCAAGCGCGGCGATGATCGTCTTGATGGTGAGGTCGGCCGCCCTCGGGGTCAGGCTCTGCGCCACCCCCGCCACCAGAGCCCCACCCACTCCGAGGATCGAGACACCCAGGAACGCAAAGAAAACGACCGCCATCACGAGCGTCGTCGTCTCGCCCACGTCACACCTCCTGCGCGGCCGGCGCCACGGCGGCGCTTCGCACCGAAGGGACTGTAACACGCGAGCCGGTCACCCGCGCGCCGGCCGCCCACGGGGGCCTGCGTCCTGCGACAGCCGGAGCCTGACACGCATCGTGGTGCCCCGACCGATGCCCTCGCTCAGCGGCTCTATCGTACCGCCGGACGCGAGCACGAAGTTGGCGGCCGAATGGAGCCCGAGCCCCGTGCCCGACTCCTTCGTCGTGTAGCCCGCGGTGAAGATCTCCCGCATGGACTCCGGCGCGACGCCGATGCCATTGTCGGTTACGTCGAGCGCGACGTGGTCGGCTTCCGACCAGGCCACGATGCGAATGCGAGGTCCGGGCACGGGTTCGCGACCCGTGCTCACGAGATCCTCGATGGCCTCCATCGCGTTCTTGACCAGGTTGACCAGCATCTGGTGGAACTGGCTCTCCTGCACCAGGATCTGGCCCGGCGCCCGCGAGCAGTCCACCTCGACCGCGATGGCTCTCTTGTCCAGCGAATCCCGCAACGTCTTGACGGCATCCGCGATCGCCTCGCGCACATCGATCGTCTTGTGCCAGACGCGGGTCGTCGTGAAGGACTCCTGGTTGCGAATGATGTCCACGATGTGCCGCACCCGATCGGACACGCGTCGCGCCGTCCGGTTCAACGACTCGTTGCGTTTCTGGTAATCCGAGACGAGCGCCAGGAAGAACGGTCTCACCTGCCGCCCCTGTGGATCGCCCCTCAGCCATTCGATCCAGTCTCCCTCATGCTCGGCAACCGAATCGGCCAGGGCGCAGAACCGGCACAGCACCTCGTCGTCCCCGAGCCGCCGGGCGAGCGTGTCCGCGCCGACGGCGACGCTGTTGATGGCGTTTCCGATGTTGTGCAGCACGGTATCGATGATCTCGGTGCGCCCGTGCGCGAAAGCCTGCAGCAGCGCCTCGCGCGCGTGGACCCGCTGCGTTACGTCGCGGAACGTCACGACGGCTCCGGTAAGGTCGCCGGACGCGTCGCGCATCGGTCCGGCGCTGGCGCTGATGTGGATGCCCTCCGAATCGGGCGCCGCGCGCACGAACAACTCCACGTTGGTCGTCGACTCCCCTTGCAGGGCGCGGCACAGGGGCGTTTCGTCCCGCGGAACGGACGTCACCTTGTCCCGGAAGAACGCTCCGTCGAAGACGGACGCTGCGTCGTCGCCGCGGGCGAGCGGTCTTCCGAGGAGTCCCTCGACGCTCCTGTTGACCAGGGTCAGCGTGCCATCGCGGTCGGAGGCCACCACGCCGTCGCTGATGCTCTGGAAGACCGTCTCCCGGAACCGGTTCTGCTGTTGGAGGTCGCTCACCGCCCGCTGCAGGCTTTGCTCGGCCTGCTTGAGCGGGGTGGAATCGCGGAACACGGAGACGGCGCCCCGCAGGCGGCCGAGCTTGTCGCGCAAGGGTCTGGCGTGAGCACTGATGTGGATGTCCCGACCGGGCAGGTACAGGTCCATCTCGCTCGTCGATTCGCCGCGCAATGCGGTCGCGAGCGGATACTCGTCGCGCGCCAGGGGAGTCACCTTGTCGGGGTGGTACAGGTAATCATTCCGGTTCCAGTCCTGAAAGTCCGGAACGGCGTCCGGCAGTCCGAGGATGCGCCTGGCGCTGTGGTTGAAGACGACGACACCCCTGTCCCCGGTGACCGCCACGACGCCCTCTGCCATGCTGTCCAACACGGTCTCCACGAGGTCGGCCTGGTCTCGGAGCCGGGCATCGGTCTCTTCCAGTCGCGCCTCCGTTCGCTTCTGCGCAGTGACGTCGCGGAACACGAGGACGCTGCCCTCCAGGCGGCCCCTGGCGTCGTGAACGGGCCGGGTGGAGATGGACAGGTGGGTACCCTCGCCCGTCCGGCGATCTCGCACGAACAGGCAGCGTTCGTCCGCGGGCTGCCCTTCCAGAGTGCGGCGTATCGGGAAGTCGGCCACGGGGACGGGCGTGGTCTCGTCAGACTCCAGGAGCTCCAGCCTCTCGAACCACTGGTGGGGGTCTTCGTCCGGGTCGTAGTCGAACGTGGTGAGCGCGGCTCGATTGATCAACCGGAACGTCCCGTCGCTGCCCGTCAGCACCACGCCCTCGGTCATGGTGTCGAGCGCGGTGTGGGCGAACGCATGCCTGTCCTGCAGCTCGGCGAGCTTCCGTTCGAGCGTGGAAATCGCCCGCGCGCTCTCCGTCCGGCTCTGCCGTTCTCGGGCCCGGCTCGCGAGCACCGCGTCGATGTTGAGGCGCAGCTGACCGTCATTCGGCGGCTTCAGGACGCAGGCGTACGGGAAGCTCGTCGGCCCCGGCGGCAGCACTTCCTGTTCCCCGTGGCCCACCAGGTACACCGACGGAACGGCCAGGACGCTCGCGATCCGGCCGGCGACGACGCTGCCCGCAGCGTGTTCGATGTCGATCAACGCGAGGTCCGGATGCAGTTCCGCGGCCCGCTCGACGGCCACCGGCACCGACGCTACGGCGGCGCACACGCCGTGCCCCCATTTCCGCAGGCGAGCGGAGAGGCCGGGAACCGCGTTCGAATCCACCCCGACCATGAGTATCCGGGCGTTCGAGACGTTCGAAACCGACTCTGTCTCCATCAGGCCGACCCCGCGAGACGGACCGGGCCGCGCGTCACCCGAGCAGATCGCGCAGCGCGGGCTCGATCTCCGGGAAGTGGAACGAGAAGCCGCCCGCCAGCGCCCGCGTCGGCGTCACGTGCTGCCCCTCGGTCAGCAGCACCGCCACCTCGCCGAGGGCGATCCGCAGCACGAAGCCCGGCACGGGGAAGATCGCCGGCCGCCGGAGCACCCGCCCGAGGGCCTTCGTCAGCTCGCGGTTGGTCACCGGCGTCGGCGCGGTGCCGTTGTAGAACCCCCGCGCGTCCTCGTTGTCCAGCAGCCACTCGAACATGCGCAGCAGGTCCTCCATGTGGATCCACGACACCCATTGCCGGCCGCTGCCCACGGGGCCTCCGATGCCGAGGCGGAACGGCAGCAGCATCTTCTGGAGCGCACCTCCGCCGCGTCCCTGCACGACTCCGATGCGCACGGTGGCGGTGCGGACGCCCGCGTCGATCGCCGGTTGCCGGGCCGCCTCCCACTCGACGCAGAGGCGCCCGAGGAAGTCGTCCGCGGGCTCGTCGTCCACGGTGTAGCGCCGGTCCGCGTCGGGCGCGTAGTAGCCGATCGCGGATGCCGTGAGAAAGGCCCGCGGCTTCGCCTCGGCGACGGCCTCGGCGATCTGCCGCGTCGTGTCCACCCGGCTCGTCCGCAGGCGCTCCTTCTGGCGCGCCGTCCACCGACGCCCCAGCAGCGGCTCGCCCGCGAGATGGATGACCGCCTCGCTCTCCCCGACCCCCGCGCGCAATGCGTCGGGCTCCCACGTGACGTCGCCGCCGGCACGACGGGTGACCACGCGGACGGTGTGGCCCGCGTCCTCGAGGCGGGCCTTGAGCCGGGAGCCGATGAAGCCCGTGCCGCCGGTGAGCAGTATCTTCATGGTGTCTCCCTGCCTGCTGCCGCTCTTCCCTTGCGCGAGCGGGCCCGGGCCGCTGCGGTGAGCGTCCGCAACCCGAGCCCGCTCAACATGCCGCCCTCCAGAAAGCGCTGCGCCATGGCGTCGGCCATTCCGACGCACGCCTCGATCGATTCGAGGCGTTCCCGAAGCACGGCGGCTTCCTGGGAGGAGGCCGACTCCAGGCGCGGGAGCCAGCCCCGGACCCCGGCCAGGATCGGGTCCCATTCGCGGCGCTTCCGCGTCTGGACGATGCTCCGGACGACGGCGGCGAGATCGTCCTGCACGGCATGACGGACGCGCCGCTGGCCCGGGTCCTGGACCGCGACCACCAGGCCCCAGTCGCGCAGCTCCTTGCACGCCATGCTGACCGCGCCGCGGCTCATGGTCAGCCCGGCCATGATCTCGTCGCTGCCGGCGCCGTGCGGGCACCCGAGCAGCCAGGCGTAGACCCTCGCCGCACCGGCCGGGATGCCCCAGAACTGCCCCAGCCGGGACCAGAGCTGGACGAGCTCGGCGCGGACCTCCGCGGTCGCAGCGTCCACGTCCGCAGGATGCGTGGTGGATCGTGTGTCGAGCTGGGTCATTCCAACTCGCGTCCCGTCACGAGGGAACGGTTCGCCACCGCCAATTGTCTGCACAAGCGTCCTGTAGTGTCAAGAATTTCTGAAACTAATGGGCTGCGGCCTGCCGATACAGCCTCGCGCGCGGGCGCGGGCGGCGGGGGCGTGGCGTCGGTACCGGCGCCGGCGAACGGCCCCGCGCGGCCCGCGTGTCGGCCGGGCGGCGTCGGGATAGGATGAGACCGGGCTCGTCGCCGGGTCGGCGGCGGGCCTCGGTTGGGAGCTCGGCAGGGGAGGTGAGCCGTGAGAAGGAGGTGTCGCGCGGTGAGCGTGTCGATCCTGGCTGCACTGGTCCTGACGGCGGTTCCCGCGGCCGCCCAGACCTACGAGGAGGTAGCGGAATGGCCGCAGCCGGCGACCTCGGCGGCCGGGACTCCGGCCCCCTGGAACCTCGGCCAGATCGTAGCCGTGGCCACCGGCGCCGACGGCTCGATCTACGTGCTGCATCGCGGGGTGCTGCCGATCATGGTGTTCGCCCCGGACGGCGCGTTCGTGCGCGCGTGGGGCGAAGGGCTCTTCAGCAACGCGCGGGTCGGGGGCGTGCCGGCGGACGCCCGCGCGCCCGGGGCGTCGGGGTATACCGCGACCTACGGGCCGGCGGGCTGCTACGCGTGCGGGGCGCACGCCATCCGGGTCGATCCCGACGGCAACGTCTGGGTGGTCGACGCCCCCGGGCACGTCGTCTACAAGCTGAGCCCGGCCGGTGAGACCCTGATGCAGCTCGGCACGAGGGGCGTCGCCGGCGCTGGTCGCGACACCTTCAACCTGCCGACCGACGTCGCCTTCGCTCCCGGCGGCGACGTCTATGTCAGCGACGGTTACGGGAACCCCCGCATCGTGCGCTTCTCCCCCGACGGCGAGTACGTCATGGCGTGGGGCTCCCGGGGAACGGGGCCCGGCGAGTTCGGCCTGCCGCACGGCATCGCGGTGGCCGGGGACGGCCGGGTCTACGCCGTCGACCGGGACAACCGCCGCGTGCAGGTGTTCAACGCCGATGGCGCGTTCCTCGACGAGTGGACGGACCTGACCGGCGTGCAGGCGCTCTTCGTGCAGGGGCAGCAGATCTGGGCCGGCGCCGCCCTGCGCGACCTCGACGGCACGATCCGGGCCGAGTTGCCGGGCGGCGGCGGCGGACACGGCATGACCGTCGGGCTCGACGGGGCGGTGTATGTGGCGCAGCTCGGCGGGCGCGTGCAGAAGTTCGTGCAGTCGGCAGGGGAGTGAGCGCCCGCGGCGCGGTCGCTGGCGCGGGTACGGGCCGACCGGCCGCAAGCGCTGGCCGGCCGTCGGCGCCGCCACGGGCGGGGGACGCCCCGCGGATGGCTGCGCCGCGGCGCGGAGCATGCGCGCAGCGGATCGCGCGGACCGGATGGCTGCGCTATAGTCGGTTCCGGACGGACGACCTCGGGAACCAGGGAGTGACCCAATGGCAGAAGAGCAGACGCAGGCCCAGCCGGCACGGGACCAGGAGATCGATCGGCGCGTCTTCGACCTCTACGACGAGTACTGCCACGGCTACATCGATCGGCGCGAGTTCCTGAGCCGCGCCGCGGCACTCACCATCGGCGGCGTCTCCGCCCTCTGGATGGCGCAGGCGCTCCTGCCGCGCTACGCCGAGGCGCAGACGATCTCGTTCACCGACTCGCGCATCAAGGCGAACTACGTCGAGTACGACTCCCCCGGCGGCACGTCGGGGACCATGCGCGGCTACCTCGTGCAGCCGAGCGGCGACGGGCCGTTCCCGGCCGTGGTGGTCATCCACGAGAACCGCGGGCTCAACCCGCACATCGAGGACGTCGCGCGGCGAGCCGCGGTGGCTGGCTTCCTCGCCCTGGCGCCGGACGGGCTGTCGCCGGTGGGCGGCTACCCCGGCAACGACGACGACGGCCGGACGCTGCAGCGGAGCCTCGAGCCCGCCCGCCTCGATCAGGACATGGTCAACAGCGCGCGCTTCCTCAAGGGCCACGAGCTCTCGAACGGGCAGCTCGGCGCCACCGGCTTCTGCTGGGGCGGCGGCATGACCAACCGCCTTGCGGTCGAGCTGGGCTCCGACCTGCAGGCCGGCGTTCCGTTCTACGGCGCCTCGGCCGCGAGCGAGGACGTCGGTCGGATCGAGGCCGCCATCCTCATCATCTACGCCAGCCACGACCCGCGCATCAACGCCATGTGGCCCGAGTACGAGGCAGCGCTCAAGGAGCACGGCGTCGACTACGAGATGGAGATGTACGAGGGGACGCTGCACGGCTTCCACAACAACTCGACGCCGCGCTACAACGAGGCGGCCGCGGCGCTGGCGTGGAACCGCACCGTGGGCTTCTGGCGGCGGCACCTGGGCGTGTAGGGGCCGCCTCGGCGGGAGTGGGCAAACCGAGCCGGGTTCCCCGGGTCGGGTTGGCAACCGGGGTGCGAGGCGGCGGATCCCCGCGAGCCCGATCCGGGGGGCGGCGCGCACGGAGACGAGACGCGGTCATTCGCGGGAGGCAGCGTGGGGAGGATCGAACGGCGGTGGCGGGGAGGCATCACGCGCCGGCAGGCGCTCGGCGGGCTCGCGTCGTTCCTGGCGGGGTCCCCCGCCCTGCTGCACGCGCAGCGCGACCCGTGGCCGCTCGGTCCGCACCGGCGCTTCCTCGGCTTCGACGAGATGCGCGACGCCTTCGACTTCGAGCCGATCTTCCGCGCCAACGTGCCGCTCGCCGTCTACGACTACACGGCCCACGGCACGGAGTCGGAGTTCACGCTCTACCGCAACCGCGACGCGTTCGACTGGGTGCAGCTCATCGGCCGCGGGGGCGTCGACCCGGCGGACGTGGACACGTCGACGGTGCTCTTCGGACACGCGATGCCGAGCCCGATCATGCTCGCGCCGACGGCCCGCCAGCGCGACCTCCATCCGGACGGCGAGCTCGGCATGCATCGCGCCGCGACCACGACCGGCACCACGATGATCGTCAGCAACGCATCCAGCTTCCCGTTTGCGCGCATCGCCCGGGGCGCGGACGGTCCGCTCTGGTTCCAGCGCTACGCGACGCGCGAGGCGGAGCCCAACCGCGTGTCGCTCGGCGAGGCGCAGGAGGTCGGGGCGCAGACCATCGTCGTCACCATCGACCAGCAGGCGTCCTACTACGAGCGCGACCTCCACGACCGCCATCTCGGCGGGACGCCGCGCCGCGTGACGCGGCGGGTCGCGGAGAGCCCGGCCAACCCCTACCGTGTCAACCACGGCCGGCTGTGGTACGAGTGGAAGCTCTTCGACGACCTGCGACCCATGTGCGAGGTCCCGATGCTGGCCAAGGGCATCCTCACCGGCGAGGGTGTGAAGAAGTGTCTGGAGCACGGTGTCGACGGCATCATCGTCTCCAACCACGGGGGGCGCGCCATCGACTACGGCCCCTCCAGCCTCGAGGTGCTCGAGGAGGTGGTCGAGGCGGTTGGCGGGCGCGTCCCGGTACTGATCGACAGTGGCTTCCGCCGCGGCAGCGATGCGCTGAAGGCGCTCGCCCTTGGCGCCGACGCGGTCTGCTTCGGCCGGGCGTCCCGCTGGGGGCTCGGCGCGTTCGGGGAGGAGGGCGCGCAGAGGGTGCTCGAGATCCTCGACGCGGAGCTCCGGCAGGCGATGGCGGCAGCCGGGGTGGCCTCGATCGCCGAGATCGACCGGAGCATCGTGAGGACGGACTTTCCGTAAGAGCGGGGCCACCAGGCGACGATTGGTGGGCTGGGCTTCTGCGCCCGGGAGGGGTGCGGACTCCTGAGGTCGAGTGGGCACCAGGCGGCGTCAGGCGATGATCGGCGGGCTGGACGGGGCAGGCACAGCGCGATGAAGGTCGACAGACGAGACTCCCTGCGGCGGTTCGCCGCGTTCGTGGGCGGCTCGCCCTTGGCGCAGGCACAGGGGGAGCCCGGGGGCGGCGCCCCGCCGTCGGACCGGCTGGCGCCGGTGCTCGAGCTGGTCAACGTCCCGGAGTTCGAGGCGATGGCCGCGCTCGTGCTGCCGCGCGACCGTTTCGAGGCCGTTCGCGGCGGCCAGCGCACGTCGTTCGACCGGATGACCTTCCGCCAGCGGTTGATGGTCTACGCGATGGACCTCGACCTGACGACGCGCCTGTTCGGCTACGACATGTTCGCCCCGATCATCGTCGGGCCGGTCGCGCGGCAGGGGGAGCTCCATCCCGACGGCGAGCTGGCGACGGCCCGCGGCGCCTCGGCCGCGAAGGCCGTGATGGTGGCCACGCGGCAGTCCAGCCGCCCTCTCGGCGAGGTGGTCGCGGCGAGCGACGAGCCGGTCTGGTACCAGCTCTACGCCGACGCCGGGGACTTGGTGGAAGACGCAGCGCAGTCCGTCGAGGCTGGCTGTCGCGTTGTCTGCGTCACCGTCGGAGTGTCCGCCGACCATCGCCCCGCGCCGACCGACTGGGAGGCTGTCGCTGCACTCGCGGCGGCGGTCGACGTCCCGGTCGTGGTCAAGGGGATCATGGGCTCGGGCGATGCCGGGACCGCTCTTGCGGCGGGGGCCCGGGGACTGGTGGTCTCGAATCACGGCGGCTTGGCCGGCGGCGGCGAGACGCTCGCCGTAGACGTGCTGCCCGCGATCGCCGACGCCGTGGCTGCCCGGGCGCCGGTCCTCGTCGACGGGAGCTTCCGGCGCGGCACCGACGTCCTCAAGGGCCTCGCCCTCGGCGCCACCGCCGTCCTCGTCGCGCGCCCGCCCATGTGGGGCCTGGCCGCCTACGGCGCCGACGGCGTCCGGACCGTCGTCGAGATCCTCCAGACCGAGCTCGCCCGCAACATGGCCGCCTCCGGCCGCCCGAAGATCGACATGATCGACCGCGCCCTGGTCCGCTTCGACTCGCGGTAGGGGGTGACGGGGTAGGCCGCGGGTCCGAATGGGTCGGCAGATGGGCCAGGAGCGCAAGGTCTACTTCGCGTACGGCTCTAACATGTCCGTCCGCCGCCTGCGAAAGAGAGTTCGGAGCGCGACCCCGATCGGCGTCGGGAGGCTCGGTGACCACGAGTTGAGGTTCCAAAAGAAGAGCACGGATGGATCTGCGAAAGGCGACATCCCGCGTTCTGACGGACGGAGAGTTCTCGGCGTGCTTTTCGAGATCGACGCTGGTGAAGAGGAGGAACTGGATCGATTTGAAGGGTTGGGGAAGGGATACCGAAAGCGGGACGTGCGGGTATCCGATCGCGGAGGCCACGACGTCCAGGCGTTCACCTACTACGCCGACGGCGAGTACGTCGACACCACGCTGAAGCCATACACCTGGTACCTGAAGCATGTGCTCGTGGGAGCCGAGGAGGCGGCGTTGCCGGGGTGGTACGTCGACGAGATCAGGCGTGTGGAGGCCCGGCGAGATCCAAGCCGTAAGAAAGAGAGCGAGGAACTGGCGATATACCCCGAGGACTCTGATATGTGTGGGGTTGCGGACGACGACGCATGTTGAAGCGAGTGCATATCAAGGGCTACAAGTCCCTGGCCGACGTCGAGGTGAGGCTCGAGCCTCTCACCGTGTTGTTCGGACCGAACGCGGCGGGGAAGAGCAACTTTCTTGACGCCCTCCAACTGCTGTCCAAGCTCGGCACGAGCAGGACGCTGAAGGACGCGTTCGATTCTCCCTATCGCGGCAAGCCGCTCGAGTCGTTTCGTATCGGGCCGACCGGCATAAAGGGCCTGATCGAGCAGGAGCGTCTCGTGTTCTCGATGGAGGCCGACCTGCAGCTCTCGGATGCGGTCGTCGAAGCGGTAGAGCGGCAGATCCGAGACATGCGCCGTCCAAGTCGCGACGCTTCGACGCCGGAGCCGGGGAAGCAGCGCGCCCGCGTGCGCGAGCGAGATCTTCGGTACCGCATCGAGATCGAAATGCTCCCGAAGTCCGGGGTGCTGCGGGTGGCCGACGAGTACCTGGCCGCTCTCAACCGAGAGGGCGAGCCCACGGGGAAGCGGAAGCCGTTCTTCGAGAGGCGGGGTGAGGAGATCCACCTGCGCCTGGAAGGGCAGGGGCATCCCACGCATTACGAGCGTTTCCTCGATCACAGCATCCTGTCCATGCCGCACTATCCGCCACATTATCCTCACCTGGTGGCCGCGCGCCGGGAGCTGGAGAGCTGGCTGTTCTTCTACTTCGAGCCGCGGGAGCGGATGCGTGCGGCCAATCCCGTGAAGGAAGTGCGGCATATAGGCCTCATGGGCGAGGAGCTCGCCGCGTTCTTGAACTCGGTGAAGGCGAACAATCCAGGGCAGTTCCGTGGCATCGAGCGGGCGCTGCACACCCTGATGCCGAGCGCGGACGGCATTGAGATCGACGTGAACGATCTCGGTGAGGTGGAGCTGCGCCTCAAGGAAGGGGGTGTGGCGATACCGGCGCGCGTGCTCTCGGAGGGTACGCTGCGAATGCTCGGTCTCCTTGCGCTGGCCGGTACGGACGAGCACCCGGCGCTCGTCGGTTTCGAAGAACCGGAGAACGGCGTACACCCTGGGCGCATCCAGTTAGTTGCGGAACTACTGAAGACGCGCGAGAGCTTGCAGCAGAGTCAGTATATCGTCACTACGCACTCGCCGATCCTGCCCGACATGCTCTCCGACAAGTCACTTTTCGTGGTCCGTCGATCGGAAGGGCAGACGCGGGTCGATCCGTTTTCGACATGGGGACCCCTCGACCGTGGGGGGAGCATCGGGGAGGCGTTGTCGGACGACGACGGGCGCTCGCCGGTCTCCGAGCGCATACTACGCGGCGACTTCGATGCGTGAGATCGCCTTGTTCGTAGAGGACGCCGCGCATCGGCTGATCCTCCGGCCGTTGGTGCGACGAATCGCCGACGACAACGGCGTTGTCGTACGGCTTCACTGGAGGAACGCCATCGGGGGCCATGGCCGGGTCGCGCGTGAGCTCGACACCTACTTACGGGATCTGTCACGGCGCGGCGGCTCGTGGCCGGATCTGATCGTCGTGGCGTCGGACGCGAACTGCGCGGGACTCAACGGCCGCACGCGCGAAATCGCCCAACACGCTCGCCGGGTACGTGCGCCCATGGTATTCGCCGTTCCGGATCCCCACGTGGAACGCTGGCTGCTCCTCGACGGAGCCGCATTCAAGGCCGCGGTCGGCCAGGGCTGTTCCGCGCCCGACCGCAAGTGCGACCGCAGCCGCTACAAGAAGCGGTTGATCGACGCCGTCCGCGACGCAGGCGTGACGCCGAACCTGGGGGGATTGGAGTACGCCGAGGACATCGTTCGCGAGATGGACATCGTCCGAGCCGCGCAGGCCGACAGGTCGTTCGGGCGCTTCGATGACCTGTCGGCGGCCGTACGAGGCTGGCAGCGCTGAGTACTCACTGGCCGCCCCGGTGCTGCGAGAGCCTGCGCGGAACGCTGCGGCGCCCGCACGTCGACGGCGGCGCCAACTGAGGCGGGGCGGCGCTCGACCCGGCGACCAACCGGCCCTACGTCCGGACGTCGGAGGGCGTCTCGCGGAACTGGTCTGCGAGACCGAGCCCGACCTGCCGCAGGTCGGTGTTGCCCACACGAACAACTACTCGCGCGGCGGCTCCGCCGGGATCTTCCGGGGTCTTGGCGGCTACGTACCCGCGGAGCGCAGCCGGCTGGGCCCGATCCCGCTCATCAAGCCGCCGTATACGTGCCTGGCCATCGACCTCAACGAGGGGGAGATCGCCTGGAGTGTACGATTCGGCGAGGGGAGCCGCGTCATGCGCGCGCACCCGCTGCTGCGCGGCGTGGACCTGCCCGAGCGCCTCGGCACGCCCGGCGCCCCAGCCCCCTGGTCACCGGCGGCGGGCTCGTATTCCTCGGCGGCGGCCCGTGGCTCTAGCTAGACCTTCGACCCCGCGACGGGCCGCGAGGGTGACGCGCGCGGCCACCGAGTTCCGGACCAGCAGTAACCCGATGACCTACCGCTCCTGCGCGGGCCTGCAGTTCATCGTCATCGCCACCGGCGCCGGGCCCGACGCGCGCCTGGTGGCGTTCGCGCTTCCGGAGCGGGCCGTCGCGCCGTAGGTTCCCGGGCGCGCCCGCCCTACGGAGGTGTGCGGGACGGGGCGCTACGGGCGAGGCGCGGCGGCGGTTTCCGGGGATGGCGCGCGATCGTCCGGACCGTCGGCGAGATCCTCCAGAGCGAGCTCGCCCGCAACATGGCCGCCTCCGCCCGAGGATCGACATGATCGGCCGCGCCCTGGTGGTGGCTGTCCCTGCTTGCCGCTGAGAGCCTCACACGGCAATCTCGATGATCCTGTCCTTGCCGGACACCGGAACTTTCTGGATGTCGACGGAAAGGCACCCTTCGACGGCGTCGTAGAGGTTGCTCAGTAGCTCCTCGAAGGACTCTCCCTGGGTCGCACATCCCGGGATGGACGGCACTTCCGCCCAATACCCGCCCTCATCCGCTCGATGGACCACGACCTTCAGCTTCATGGACCCCTTCCTGCACCCGCCCCGACCGGACCCATCTCCGGCCGGTTCGCGACGAGGGTGCTTCGTAGGAGCTTACCGCGGTAGACTCGGCGGATGCGCAGAGCGACACAGGCACTCACGGCTGCCATGGTGCTGTTTGCGGGGGCGTCCGTAGCCGCGCAACAGACGGGCGAGATGGTCGAGTGGCCCTACGTCGGCAGCGACCAGGCGGCGTCGAAGTACTCGCCGCTGGCCGACGTCGACGCGTCGAACGCGGAGCGGCTCGAAGTCGCCTGGACGTGGGAGCCGAACGAGCTTCCGAACCAGGAGTTCCGGACGCGGCCGGGGAGCTTCGAGGTGATGCCGCTGATGATCGACAACGTCGTCTACGTGTCGACGATGTACACGCGCGTCGTGGCGCTCGACGCCGAGACCGGAGATGAGCTCTGGGCGTTCGACCCCGAGGCGTGGCGCACCGGCCCGCGGGGCGGGCCGCCGGGGGGCTTCAAGCACCGGGGCGTCGCGGTCTGGCCGGCCACCGCCAACCGGACGGCGGGCGCGGACGAGGGGATGCGGGTGTTCATCAACAGCCGCGACAGCCTGTACGCGCTCGACGCCGCGGACGGGACGCTCATCCGTTCGTTCGGCGACGACGGGCGCGTGCTGCTGACGGAGAACTTCCCGAACCCGGTGACGCACGAGATGTTCGACCAGACGTCGCCGCCGGTCGTCTTCGAGGACCTCGTGATCGTCGGGAGCCGCGTGCCCGACCGCATCCAGCAGCGCTTCGACACGCCGGGGTCGGTGCAGGCGTTCGACGTCCACACCGGCGAGCGCCGCTGGGTCTTCTACACAGTGCCGCAGTCGAACGACGCCTTCGGGGCCGACACCTGGGAGGACGGCTCGTGGCGCTTCACGGGGCACGCCAACGTCTGGGGCCTGATGTCGCTCGACGCCGAGCGCGGGCTGCTCTACGTCCCGACCAGCACGCCGAGCAGCGACTACTGGGGCGGCCGGCGGCTCGGCGCCAACCTCTTCGCCGAGTCGCTCGTCTGCCTCGACGCGCGGACCGGCCAGCGCGAGTGGCACTTCCAGGCCGTGCACCACGGGCTGTGGGACTACGACTTCACCTCGGCGCCGAACCTGATGACGCTGGAGGTCGACGGGCGGACCATCGACGCCGTGGCCGAGGTCTCGAAGCAGGGCTTCACCTATGTCTTCGACCGGGTGACGGGGGAGCCGGTCTGGCCGATCGAGGAGCGCCCCGTCGACACCGAGACCGACGTGCCGGGCGAGGTGCCGTACCCCACCCAGCCGTTCCCGACGAGGCCGCCGCCGTTCGCGGCGCAGGGCGTGTCGCTCGACGACGCCAACGACCTGACGCCGGAGATCCATCGCCTCGCCGTCGAGGAGCTGCAGACCTACCGCCTGGGGCCGCTGTTCACGCCGCCCAGCCTGCGCGGGACGCTGCAGCGGCCGCGCGTCGACGGCGGCGCCAACTGGGGCGGGGCGGCGCTCGATCCGGACACCAACCGGCTCTACGTCCGGACGTCGGAGGGCGTCTCGCCGAACCAGGTCTGCGAGACCGATCCGGACCTGCCGGAGGTCGACGTCGCCTACACGAACAACTGCCCGCGCGGCGGCTCCGCCGGCATCTTCCGGGGCCTCGGCGGCTACGTCCCCGCGGAGCGGAGCCGCCTGGGGCCCATCCCGCTCATCAAGCCGCCCTACGCCCGCCTGGTGGCCATCGACCTGAACGCGGGCGACATCGCCTGGAGCGTGCCGTTCGGCGAGGGGAGCCGGGTCATGCGCGCGCACCCGTTGCTGCGCGGCGTCGACCTGCCCGAGCGCCTCGGCACGCCGGGCGCCCCCGGCCCCCTGGTGACCGGCGGCGGGCTCGTCTTCCTCGGCGGCGGGGACCCGTATCTCTACGCCTTCGACGCCGCCACGGGCCGCGAGGTGACGCGCGTGGCCACCGAGTTCCGCACCAGCAGCAACCCGATGACCTACCGCTCCCGCGCGGGCCGGCAGTTCATCGTGATCGCCACCGGGGCGGGGCCCGATGCGCGGCTGGTGGCGTTCGCGTTGCCGTAGCCCCGACGACGCGCACGGGGTGCCGGGGCTGCGCGGCGTTCAGGGAAGAGGAGGAGGTCTCGATGAGCGTGAGCGCCGCCCCGGAGGGCCACCGCAGCGTGACGCCGTACCTCGTCGCGAACGACGTGGACCAGCTCATCGAGTTCCTTGCGGCGGCGTTCGGCGCCACCGAGAAGGAGCGCGTCCCCGGCCAGGACGGCAGGACCGGGCACGCGCGGGTCGCCATCGGCGATTCGTACGTGATGATGGGCAGGGCGCAGGAGGGTTTCCCGGCGCTCCCCTGCTATGTCTACGTGTATGTGCCGGACACCGACGCCACCTACAAGCAGGCGCTGGCGGCCGGGGGAACGTCGGTGCAGGAACCGGCCGACGCGTTCTACGGCGACCGCACCGCCGCAGTGAGCGACCCGGCCGGCAACACCTGGATGTTCGCCACCCGCCAGGAGAAGCTGACCGACGAGGAGCTGTCCGCGCGGGCCAGGGAACACATGCCCTGAGGCAGCGTCTCACGCACCCGCCCGTCGGTTACCGACGATGACGCAAGCGACCGAAAACGCCGTCTCCCTCTTCAGCGACACGGAGACCCGGCCGACGCCCGGCATGCGGGCGGTGATGGCGGCGGCCGAGGTGGGCGACGAGCAGAAGGGCGAGGACCCGAACGTCACCCGGCTGCAGGAGCGGGTGGCGGATCTCCTGGGGAAGGAATCGGCGCTCTGGCTTCCCACCGGCACGATGTGCAACCTGGTGGCGGTCAAGACGCACACCCGGCCGGGCGACGCACTGGTGGCCGAGGCGATGGCGCACGTGATCCGCGCGGAGTCGGGCGGGGCCGCGCTCGCTTCCGGCGTCATGGTGCAGCCGATCCCGACCGCGCGCGGCGTCTTCACGGCCGCCGAGCTCGAGGCGGCGTTCGACCGCGTGGGGGCGGTGCCGTTGCCCTACGGGCAGCCGGTCGGGCTGGTCTGTGTCGAGCAGACGCACAACTTCGGGGGCGGCGCGGTCTGGACACGGGAAGAGCTGGCAGCGGTCTCGGCTTGCGCGCGCGGGCGCGGCGTGCCCGTCCACATGGACGGCGCCCGGCTGCTGAACGCCAGCGTGGCGAGCGGCGTGGCCGCGGCGGCGTTCGCAGCCGAGGTCGACAGCGTCTGGATCGACTTCACCAAGGGGCTCGGCGCGCCGATCGGCGCCGTGCTCGCCGGGTCGAGGGACTTCGTCGCGGCCGCGCGCCGTTACAAGCAACTCTTCGGCGGCGCCATGCGCCAGGCGGGAATCGCCGCCGCGGCGTGCCTGTACGCGCTCGACCACCACGTGGAGCGGCTGGCCGAGGACCACGAGCACGCCCGCCTGCTGGCGCGCGGCCTGGCAGGGATAGACGGCATCGCGGCGCGGGCCGCCGAGCCGGAGACGAACATGATCTTCTTCGACGTGAGCGGGCTCGGCCTGAGCAACCGGGAGTTCGTCGACCGCCTGGCCGCGTCCGGCGTGCGCGTGAGCGGGGCCGGCGGCGCCATCCGCGCCGTCACCCACCTCGACGTCTCGCGCGCGGGGATCGACAGGGCGCTCTCTGCGATCGCGCACCTCGCCTCCACCGCGCGCCGTTGAGGGCCGCGGCGTTGCACCAACACATACACAGCCGTATGCTTTTGTGTATGCGAACGACGGTTGACATCAACGACGCCCTCCTGCAAGCGGCCAAGTCGCGAGCCGCGCGTGACAGGAGATCCCTGAAGGCGGTGATCGAGCAGGCGTTGCGCGAGTTCCTGTCGCAAGGGGGGCGTGGCGGTGCGACCGGCCCACTGATTCCCGTCTTTCACGGGCAGGGGGTGCAGCCTGGTGTGGAACTGACGGACAGCGCGGCCCTCGAGGACCTGATGAATGCAGAGCCCTGACGTCAACGTCCTGGTGGGCGCGTTTCGGTCGGACGCAACCCATCACGATCTCTGCCGGGCATGGCTGGACGGCGCAGTCTCCGGACGGGAGCCCCTCGGTCTGTCGGAACTGGTGCTGAGCGGGGTGCTGCGCGTTCTGACCCATCCGCGCATCTTCCATCCGCCGACTCCCGCCGAGGCGGCAATGGCCTTCGTCGACGCAGTGCTCGCACAGCCCGACGCGACTCCGCTGCGTCCCGGGGATGGCCACTGGCGAATCTTCCGCGGCCTGTTCGCTGCGCGCCACCCGACCGGAAACCGGGTGCCTGACGCCTACCACGCTGCGCTCGCGATGGAGCACGGCTGCGAGTGGGTCACGCTCGATCACGGGTTCTCGATGTACCCCGGCCTGCGGTGCCGGAACCTGCTGGACGGTTGACGTGAAGCCTCCGGTCTCGCCGGGGCGGCCGCGGCACTTCCTGGTGATTCCGCATCGGTGCGTCTACTTCGGGGACCGCAACGCGCGGTCGCAGGTGCTGCATCCGGTGGAGCGGCGCTCACCGGCGGCCTACGCCGATCTCGCGCGCGCCGGGTTCCGGCGGACCGGCGACGACCTGTATCGCCCGCGCTGCGCGACCTGCGAGGCGTGCGTGCCCACCCGCGTCGCGGTGGAGCGGTTCCGGTGGGGCCGGCGCTTCCGGCGCGTGCTGAAGAGGAACGCCGATCTCATCGTGCGCGCGGAGCCGGCGACTCCCGACCGGTCCGGCCTGGATCTCTACGCCCGCTACATCTGTGGCCGTCACACCGACGGCGAGATGTACCCCCCGTCACCGGGGCAACTGCTCTCGATGGTCCAGTCGCAGTGGGCCGGAACGTTCTTTCTGAACGCCCGGCTGGACGGGCGGCTGGTGGCGACCGCCGTGACCGACACGCTCGACGACGGGCTGGCTGCCGTCTACACGTTCTTCGATCCGGACCTGGCGTCCCGCAGCCTAGGCGTGTTCGCCATCCTCCAGCAGATCGAGGAGTGTCTGCGCCGCGGCCTGCCCTACCTCTACCTCGGCTTCTGGATCGCGGACGCACCGAAGATGCGCTACAAGATCGAGTACCAGCCCGCTCAGTTGCTGATCGACGGCCGATGGCGGGAGATCCGTCGCATTGACACGCTCCGCGAAGGCGCAGACACTCCCCTTCACACCCTACCCGGAGGGCACATGCTGATGACCCGCCGCCAGTTCGTCACCTCTGCCGCCGCGGCGGCGATCGGCGCCCGCTCGGCGCACGTTCACGCGGCACCCTACGACCTCGTCGTGCGGGGCGGACGGGTGATCGATCCCTCGCTGGGGCTCGATGCAGTCCGGGACGTGGCCATCGCCGGCGGCCGAATCGCGGCGGTCGAGCCGGGCATCGATGCGGGCGGCGCGCGGGTCATCGACGCGCGCGGCCGCTTCGTGGTCCCCGGCCTGATCGACGTCCACACCCACTACGCCCGCGAGGCGGAGGGGCCGCGGATCTGCCTCGAGGACGGGGTGACGGCGTGGGTCGACGCCGGCTCCGCGGGGGCCGACGCGATCGCCGGGCAGGTCGCGGTGGCGCGCGCCGCGCCGCAGCAGGGACGCCTGCTGGTCAACATCGGGCGCGCCGGCATCCTGCCGGGCGGCGACACGATGGACCTCGAGCTCGCGGACGTGGGGGCGGCGCGGGATGCCATCGCCCGCCACCGCGACTACGTGGTCGGGGTCAAGGCCCGGCTGTCGCGCAACGTGGCGGCGGACGACGTCGAGGTTCTGCGCCGCGCGCAGCAGGCGGCGTCGCCGTTCGAGCTGCCCGTGATGATCCACATGGGGCAGACGGTCTCGCCGCTCTCGACGATCCTGGCGCTGCTGAAGCCGGGCGACATCGTGACCCACATGTACGCGCCGCCGCCGAACGCCATCGTCGACGACGAGGGCCGCATCCGGCCGGAGGTGCTCGAGGCCCGCCGCCGCGGCATCCACTTCGACGTGGCGAACGGCCGGGTCGGCCACCTCCGGTGGGACACGTTCGACCACATCATGGCGAGCGGCTTCCTGCCCGACACCATTTCCACCGACGGCAACCTGACGAGCCGGAGCGTGCCGGGCGTGGTCGATCTCCCGCAGGTGATGTCGAAGTTCCTCGACGCCGGGATGACGCTGGCGCAGGTGGTGGCGTGCGTCACCGTCAACGCCTCGCGCGTCTTCCCGCATCTGAACGACCGCGGCACGCTGCACGTCGGCGCGCGGGCGGACCTGGCCCTGCTGGAGCTGCGCGTGGGTCGCTTCGACTTCATCGACAACTACGAGAACGTCCGCGAGGGCGGGCAGCGCCTCTTCCCGCGGGGCACGGTGCTCGGGGGCGAGTGGATCCCGCGGGCCTGATCGAGCCCGGCCGCGGGGCTGCGTTGGACGGCGGCCGGCGGTAGACGTGTTCGAAGGAGGGCCAGGATGACCCAACACCTGCGCGATGCCGCCGCCGCGGCATCTGCCGCGTCGAGACTCCATGTGCTGCCTGCGCGCCCGGCCGTCGGCCTGCCCAGCGGCGTCGCGGTGGCAGTTGCGGTCGTGACTCTCTTCGCCTCCCCGTTCCTCCCGTTCGGCTCGGGCGCTCCTGTCGCCGCGGCACAGGAGGGCTCGGGCGGGCCGGCGCTCGTGGCGCACACGATCGACGCGGAGCTCGCGGGCGGCTACCAGCCGGTCGTCGTCGATCTGAACCGCGACGGGAGGCTGGACGTCATCGGCCTGTCGACGCGGCTCGACGAGCTGGCCTGGTACGAGAACCCGGGCTGGGAGCGCCACGTCCTGACGACCGGCATCACACGGGCCATCAACGCCGCGGCGCGCGACCTCGACGGCGACGGGATTCCCGAGGTGGTGCTCGCGCACGACTTCGGGACGACGCACGCCCGCAGCCTCGGCATCCTGACCCTGCTGACGCACACCGGCGACCCGACCCAGCCCTGGGAGGCCCGCGACGTCGACCGCACCCCGACGGTGCACCGGGTACGCTGGGCGGACGTCGACGGCAGCGGCCGTCCGGTGCTGGTCACGGCGCCGCTCTCCGGCCCCGCGGCCGAGCCGCCGGAGTACCGCGACGCGGTGCCGGTCTACTGGTATCGTCCGGACGACTGGATTCGCCGCACGGTGACCGACGCCGGGCAGGGTGTGGTGCACGGCTTGCTGGTGAAGCCGTGGGACGAACCGGGGCGCGACGCTGCGTTCACGGCCAGCTTCACCGGCGTGCACGTGCATCGCTTCGTGGACGGCGACTGGATCCGCGAGCAGGTCGCGGCCGGCGACCCCGCGCCCTGGCCGGCGAGCGGAGCGAGCGAGGTGGAGACCGGACGACTCGGCGAGCGGACCTTCGTGACGACGATCGAGCCCTGGCACGGCCCGCAGGTGGTCGTCTACGTCGAGGACGGCGACGGGTGGCGCCGGCAGGTCATCGACGACATCGGCAGCGGCCACACCATCGTAACGGCCGACTTCGACGGCGACGGGCGCCACGAGATCGTGACCGGCGACCGGGGCGAGAGCGAGATGCTTTACCTGTACGCCGCGAGCGACGCGGACGGCGCCGCCTGGTCGCGGCAGGTGCTCGACGACGGCATGTCGCCGTCCGGCTGCGCCATCGCCGACCTCAGCGGCGACGGCCGCCCCGACCTCGTCTGCATCGGCGGCCGGACCGGCAACCTCAAGTGGTACGAGAACGTCTCCGAGTGACCTCCGCGGTCGCGCCTCGAACCCGCACCGCCCTGTCCGGAGCGCGTGAAGGTCCGCGCCGTCAGCGCTCCTGGGCGCGCGCGCCGGCCAGGATGCCCTCCATCGAGTAGTTTCCCTCGTGGCAGGCGTACTCGAAGATCGACACCCGGTCGGTGATGCGCGTCATCGGCCGGACGACGGTCCACGGGCGCTGGAACGTGCGGGGATCATCGATCGTGAAGCGGTAGTCGATCGTGTCGTCGTCGACGCGCGTGTAGCGCTCGGTCAGGTGCAGCGTGTCGCGGGATCCCCGGAAGTTCGCCTTCGGGTCGAAGTTCGTCGTCTCGACGACCAGCGTGTCGCCCTCCCAACGGCCGCGCGAATCGCCCATCCACTGCCGCACGGACGCGGGCAGGTGCGGCCGCCCGTCGAGGGGGATGATGCGCGGCTCGTGGATCAACTCCTGGTAGACGACGACGTAGCCCGGGCTCTGGAAGATCTGGTAGTTGCTGCTGTACCAGCTCCCGATGCCGTTCCACCCGCGCGAGATGCAGCGCGTCCACGGACTCAGGTCGCTGTAGGTGTCCGGCGAGGTGGAGGGGCCGCGCCGGCTGCGCTCGGCCCGCTCCCGCGCGATGCGCGCTTCGCCCTCGGCCGAGAGCGGCGGAATCCGCCCGTCCGGCGGATCGACGATGAGCGACGTGCGCGTCAGCGCCCGGCCGACGTCGCGCCAGAAGGCGTTGTAGTTGCCGACGCTCCCTTCCGGCGGCGGCAGGTCGAAGGCCGCGCGGTTGGCGGCCTCGATCTCCGCCGCTTCCTCGGCCGGCAACCGGTCGGTCTCGGACAGCCGTCCGTCGAGGGGCCGCTCCAGCGGCGTCGACGTCTGGCTGTTCCACTGCCCCTGCAGATCGGGATCGCCCCACGAAGTCCGGGGCGCCGTCCATCCGTCCGGGGCGGACTCCTGCGCTTGACCCGCGGCCGGGTCCACAGCGAATGTAGCGAGCGTGGCAACCAGGAATCCGACGACGAGGAATCGGCAGCGCATCTTGAGCCTCCCCGTGTGGCGGATCCGGCCCGCCGACGCACCGAACCCTGAACGGTTCGTGGCGTACGACCCGCATTCTCCTGTCTTTGATGCGCCGTGCGCAACGGTACTTCGGCCGGGCCCCGACGCGCGCGTTGCGCCGGGCTCGATCCGGGCGGAGCGTGCCGGAACGCGTGGAGCCCCGCGGAGCGCCTCGACGCAGGCGGTCAGCGGCGGTCAGCGTCCGTCAGCGGCCATCCTGGGCCGCAGCCCCGGCGGCTTCCGCCTCTGCCGCCCGCGCGCCGGCCAGGATGTTCGTGGCGGCGTAGTTGCCTTCGTGGCAGGCGTACTCGAAGAGCGGCGCGTCGCTCTTGCGGAACGTCTGCACCGCCGTCCAGGGCTGCGTCCAGACGGTGGAGTCCTCCACCGTGTACTCGTACTGGAGGATGCCGGGGCCCACACGCGTGAAGCGCTCGACGAGCCGCTCCGCGTCGCGGCTGCCGCCGATGATCAGCAGGTCGTGGTCGAAGCGGGTGGACTCGACGACGAGGGTGTCGCCCTCCCAGCGCCCGCGCGAGTCGCCCAGCCACTGCCGGAGGCTGCCGTGGGGGCGGTCGTCGATCGGGATGATGCGGGTGGAGCCCATCATCTCCACCAGGAGCGCCACGTGGTCGGGAGTCTGGAACACCTGCACGTTGTTGTTGTAGGCGGTCGGGTAGATCGGGAGGGCCGCGGTGCCGAGGCAGCGATCGAAGTAGTTGAGGTCCTCGACATTCTCGAACGGCCCACCCCCGAACGAGCCGCCGAAGGCCGGACGCTGCTCGCCGGCGGGCGTCAGGGGCGGACGCCGCCCGTTCGGAGGATCGACGATGAGCGACGTGCGCCGGTCGGCAACCACCGAAGTGCCGAAGTCGAACCAGAAGCGGTTGTAGGCGCCGACGTCGCCCCCGGCTTCCGTTCGCTCGGCCGGGGCTTCGTTGGCGTCGCGGTCCGTCTGTGCCGCCCCCTGCTCGAGGTTCGCCGCCTCTTCCGCGGTCAGGAAGGCGCGGTCGCCGTACTCCTCCGGGCGCTCCAGCGGCGTGATCGTCCGAAAGTCCCAGATGCCGCCGAGGTCGGGGTCTCCCCAGGGGGTCCGGGGAGTGGCCTCCGCCGCCTGTTCGGTAGTCGCCGGCCGTTCGGCGGCGGCCGCCTGAGCCCCGGCGCCGGCCGGCGCCAGCAGCAGGATCGCGATCACGACGAGCGCCGGCGTGCAGCTCCTGGACATGCGACTGCCTCCTCGGGTCATCCGTTCCTGAGTACGTTCAAACGTTCCGGCGCTCGGCGACCGGTCACCGTTGCCGGAAGAGGTCGCTCCGGACGACCTCGTGGATCATCGTCCGCACAGGATACGCGTCGTCGCCGAGGCGCGCCACGATTCCCTCCACCGAATCCCGGTCAGCGAACTCGATCTCGGCTCCGGTGGAGAAGACGAGAAGCTGCGAGGCCACGTGGCGGGCCACTTGCTCGAGGTCGTTGCGGAGCATGAGGCGCTTGTAGTCCGCGATCCCCGCGAACGCCTCGCCCGCGGGAGTGACGCCGCTCGGATCGACCGGCAGGCCGTCGACGAACGGTGCGGGCACCGTGAAGTCGCCGAACGTCAGCTCGCCGCCGGTGGCCCGATAGCTCGTCCGGAAGCCGCCGATCGGGTCGAACGACTCCAGGGCGAACCCGGGCGGATCGATGACGCGGTGGCAGCTCGCGCAGACCGGGTTCGCGCGGTGCGCCGTGAGCTGCTCGCGGATCGTCGTCGTGCCGCGCGTGTCGGGCTCCAGGCCCTCGATGCCCGGCGGAGGCGGGGCCGGGGGCTGCCCGAGCAGGTTGGCGAGCACGAAGTTGCCCCGCGGCACCGGCGAGGTCGTGGTTCCGTTCGCCGTTACCTTGAGGACGCTGGCGTGCGTCAGCAGCCCGCCCCGCGGACTGTCCGCCGGCAGCGCGACCCGCCGCATCCGCTGTCCCGCCACGCCCGGCAGGCCGTAGTGCTCGGCGAGCCGGCGGTTCGCGAAGGTGAAGTCGGCGTCGATCAGGTGGCCCACGCCGCGGTTCTCGTCGATCAGGGCCGCGAGGAACAGCTCCGTCTCGCGCGCCATCGCCTGCCCGAGCCGGTCGTCGTACTCCGGATAGAGGCCCGCGTCGGGGGTCGTCGCCCGCAGCTCGTAGAGCCGGAACGCCTGGCCCGCGAAGTCGCGCACGAAGCGCGCCGACCGCTCGTCGTCGAGCAGGCGGTCGACGTGCGCCGCCAGGACTTCCGGATCCGACAGTCGCCCGTCGCGGGCTGCGCGGAGCAGCGGAGCGTCCGGGAGGCTGCGCCAGAGAAAGTACGACAGCCGCGAGGCGAGCGCGAAGTCGTCGAGCGTTCGCGTGTCGTCGCCCGCCGGCGCGCCCGCATCGTCGCCGTCCGCCTCGGAGGTGCCCCCCTGGAAGAGGAACGCCGGGGAACTCAGGATGGCGCGCAGCGGGACGCGGACCGCTTCGAGGAACGGACGGCCATCCGCCAGCAGCGGCTCGGCAAGGCCGGCGTACGCCTCCAGCTCACCGTCGGCGAGCGGGCGGCGGAACGCTCGTGGCGCGAAGGCCGCGACGGCGTCGGCGACGTGCTCGTGGGGTGCCTTCGTCAGCACGATCTCGCCCGCGGCGTCGAAGGCGATCCCCGGGAGCAATTGCCGCGTGCTCGCGGGCGGCCAGTCGTCACCCTCGGGGAGCGGACCCTCGATGGTCATCGACCGGACGGCGATGCCCTCGCCGGGGTAGTCCTTCATGCCGCCGTAGCCCTGGGAGGGGTCGGACGGTCCGTAGCCGGCCGCCTCCGGCGGCACGTCGAGGTCGGCCACCGAGAGCCCGATGAGGTCGCCGGGGCGGAGGTAGGGCCGCATCTCCACGGCGCGCGGGGCCTCGAGGTCGAAGGTGCCGATGAGTTCGTCCAGGGACGCGGCCACGCCCGCCATCTTCCCCTGGTAGACGGTCAGCGTCACCGGGGTGTCGGCCTGGTAGGGGTAGGCCTCCACCGTGACCCGGTAGCGGCCGGGCTCGGTCACCGCGAAGCCCTCGGAGGCGCTGTGGAAGGTGTACGTCGACCCGAAGTCGAAGAACATCACGTAGGCGTCCGGCACCCGCTTGACGATGCCGAGGCCGAGGGCCCTCGCGTGCTCGATGCCCCACAGGTAGCGCGACTTCGTGTAGTCGATGACGTGCCGGCGGGCGCCGGGGGCCGGGCCGGTCCTGAGCGCGGCGTCGAGCGCCCGGTCCGCCGCGTCGAGGTAGGCCCGCACGTGCAGCGACGACATGCTCTGGTTGGCGGCCACGGTGTCGAAGCCGCCGGAGTCGGCCTCGGCGGGGAGCGTCTGGCTCAGCCCCTGGGCCACTGCGCCGTCGATCCCCAGCAGATCCTCGATGGTGTAGGAGTACTCGAGGCGCGTCAGGCGCCGGAGCGGCGTCCGCTGGGCGCCGCGGGCAGCGAGATTGGCGTCGACGAGCGCCCGCTTCAGCGACCCGAGCGCGGCGTCGAGCACCGGCCCCTCGGGCTGGCGGGCGACGGCGGGCGGCATCCCGCCGCTCTCCAGCCGTTCGTAGACCCGCTCCCAGGCGCGGTAGGTCTCGCGATCGCCGAGGTCGAACCCGAGGCGGGCGAGGTTGAGCGGGGTCACCGTGCGGTCGCCGTGACACGCGAGGCAGGACCTCTCGACGAGCGGCGCCACGTCCGCCTCGAACGACTGCGCGGACGCCGCCCCGGACCCGAGCCACAGGCACGCGGCGAGGGCCGCGGCGAACTTCGGCTGCATCCTCATGCGCCGCACCGTCACGACCGCGGCGGCGCCCCGGCCCGACACCCTCGAGCAGGCGCGGCGTGTGCTGCCGGTTCGGGCCTGCATCGGCGTTCTCCCTGGCGTAGTGGTTTCGCTCGTCAACGGTCCTGCTCCCCTACGCCCAGGTGAGCGTGCCGGTGCTCTGCCCGAACGCATCGGTCTCGACGCCCAGGTTCTGGAGCATCGTCACGAAGAGGTTGCAGAGCGGGGCGTTGTGCTCGCCCTCGTGCACGATGTGCGACCCGTGCGCGAAGCCACCGCCGGCCAGCAGGATCGGCAGGTCGACCGGCGTGTGGGCGTTGGCATTCCCCAGGTTGCTGCCGAACAGCACGGTCGTGCTGTCGAGCAGCGGTCCGCCCCCGTCGCTCCGCTCCCGGAGCGCGGTCAGGAGATCCCCGAAGGCGCGGACGACCTGCGCCTCGATGCGCTTGAGTTGCGCGATTTTGGTTTCGTCTTGTCCGTGGTGCGACAGGCTGTGCTGGTCGCCCGTCACGCCCTGCACCTGCGGCACCACCCCGTGGTCGTGGATCATCATGCTGACGACGCGCGACGAGTCGGTCTCCAGGATCAGCGGGATCATGCGGAACATCAGGCGGATGCGCCCGACGAGATCGGCCCGGTCCGGATGTCGGTGGGCGGAGCTTCCTCGACGATCGGCTTCGGCCGGTCGAGCCAGCCCTGGACCTCGGTGAGCTCCTGCTCCGCGCCGCGCACGGCGTCGAAGTAGGCGTCCAGCTTCCGCTGATCGGCCGTGCTGGCGCGCCGCCGTAGCGCCGCCGTCTGCGACCGCAGGCGGTCGAGGATGCTGCCGCCGTCGTTCAGGCGCTGCGCCTCCCGCTCGACCTCGTCGGGCGTGCCCTGCAGGAAGAGCTTCCGGAACAGGGCGGACGGGCTCGTCTCCGCCGGCACCATGGCGCCGCTGCGGGTGTAGGACTGGCTCTGCGCGATCGCCGTCCCGAGGACCACGGACGGGAAGCGCGTCACGTAGCCGAAGTGGTCGGCCGCCACCTGGTCCAGCGAGATCGTGTTGCGGAACCCGTCGAGCCCCGGCCGTCGCGCCGCGGTCAGCCAGGTGATCTCCGAGTTGTGGGGCTGGCGTCCGCTCTGCTCCTCGTGCGAGAAGCCCGAGAAGAGGGTGTAGCGCGAGCGGTGCCCATCGAGGAGCGACAGGTACTCGGTGGCCTCGTAGCCGGCGCCCGCCGTCTTGGGGAACCACGACGTCGAGTAGAGCCCGAGCGTGCTGCAGATGGTCACCATCCGCCGCGGCGCGGCGGCGCCGGCGGCGCGGGCGAGCGCCGGAGACATCGACTCGAGCAGCGGCAACGCCATCGCGACGCCGGAGGCCCGGAGGAACGTACGGCGATCGAGGGGTCGGGTTGCAATCATGCCTGTAGGCTCCTGACGGCTGTCGCCTGCGTCGGGGAGTTCGAGGTCGACCGGCTGCGGGTGATTCGCGCGCCGCCCGCGCCGGTGTTCCGCTCACCATGCTCCCGCGGGCTGTGGCCCCAAGCGTTGCCATGGGAGCCGGGCGCACTGGCGCTACCGAAAGTAAGTGAACGCTCCGGCACTGTACCAACGCCCCCCGGCGGTGGTCAAGGAGCTACCTGTCGGAGGATGCGATCCCGGGAGCGCGGGCGTGCGTTGGCAAGGTGCCCCGGCGGCGGTCAGGGAGGCGGACGGAGTCGGCCTCCAGGCGGCGCCGGCGCCGTCACCCGGAACGGACGCAGCGTCCGCGCCACCTCCGTGGCGTCGTGCACGGCGCGGACTCGGGCGACGTAGCGCCCGGGGGGGAGGTGCGCGACGCTCACGATGCCGGTCACGCGGCGGCGCGCCGCACCGGCGTCGGCCTCGGCGCCGGCGTCGGCAGCGTCCAGGGTTACCGCTCCCCGCGCGAGCACCGCGCCGGCGGCCTCGGCGACGACCTCGAGGTGGACGGCGGTCCGTTCCCATGCCTCGGGCGATGCCGCGTACAGCTCGGTGTACGCCAGCAGCCGTCCGCTCGCGACCTGCGCCTCGATCGGGGGACGGATGTTCCCGGCCGGCGACAGAGCCTGATCCGCCACCAGCAGGTCGCCCGCTGCGACCGGCGCCGGGGTGGCCGGTTCGAGTCGGACGGGATGCTCGACGCTGCCGCGACGGCCTTCCGCGTCGACCACCGCGAAACGCAGGCTGTACGCGCCCGGCGCCTCCACCGGGATCGGCAGCGAGACCTCCAGCACCGGCCCGTCGGGGCCGGCCGCCAGCCGCGGCGTGACTGGCAGGGTCTCCGCCCACCCCTTCGCGCTGGCCGGATCGCGCAGGAGATACGACACCGTCAGGGGGGAGAGGCCGCCGGGGGCGCCGACCTCCACTGCGGCCAGGATCTGCATGCCAGAGCCGCCCGCAACGCGGTACGCGTACGTCGCAGCGCGGACCGACAACTCGCGGACGGCGGTCGGGGAGCGCAGCATGCGCGCCAGGCCCTCGGCTTCTCCGGGGGCCGGGGTCTCCGGCGGGAGGCGCACCGTCCGCCCCGCGCGGACGCGCGCCCCGGCGCGCCGCACCGCCACGTCGATCGCCAGGCTCTCGCGCTCGGCGTCCGCGGGGCGCGACTCGACGCCGAGCAGGTAGTAGCCGGTGAGCTCGCTGCGGATCCGGTCGAAGAGGGGGCCGGGGTTGTTGCCGGCCCGGAGCAGGCGCCCTCCCGTCAGCGACGCGGCCGCGAGGAGGCCTTCCTCCTGCATCCGGCGATCCTGCCGCGGGGTCGGCGCCAGCGCCCGTTGCGCCACGTCGATGAGCGGCTCGTCGAGCAGGACGACGTACAGCGTGGTGCGCGACGCCGCGGCCCGGCGCTCGACCTCGCGGAGCGTGAGCCCCGCGCCGTCGATCACGAAGCCGCCGGAGACCCACACCAGCGCCTTGGGGCCCTCCACCTCGCGCAGGCCTTCGAGGGTCGATTCGAGCTCGCGGCGCACGCCGTCCGTGCGGCTGCGCGTCTCGTTGACGATCTGGCGGCTCTCCGCCCGCACCAGTTGGCGGCAGGCCACGACCCCGATGTCGGCTGCGCAGACGCGGTCGACGACGGCGGCTTCCGCCCCGAGGTTTCCGTAGACGGCAATCTGGTAGGCCTCGAAGAGTCCGATGTTGAGCGTCGCCTGCGGGGGCCGACCGCGGCCGGCGAGGCCGGCGACCGCGCGGCGGACGCGTTCGTGATCCGCCGTGAGCGGTGGCGCGCCCTGGCGGGCGCGATTGCTAGAAGCTCGTCTGGATGCCGAACGACAGCCGCCGGCCGGGCTGGATGGCGATCGGCCGGTGGAAGTCGACGTTCAACCGGCGCCGCCGTAGTACTGATTGCGGGACGTCACGGCGGCCTTGTTGAAGATGTTGTCCGCCGTCATGTAGACACGAACGTCCCAATCGGCGACCTGCACGTCCTTCATGAAGCGGAGTTGCAGCCGCGTGGTGGCGTCGTAGAACATCGTGCCCGGCTCGATGAGCTGGACGTCGACGGTCTCATCCGCAAGGTTCAGCGTGGGGCCCCCGGTATCGAAGGCGCTGGCGCGATAGAGGGCGCCCTGCGCCCCGCCCGCGAACACCTGGAAGAGGCCGGAGATCATCGTCTCGAACGGCAGCGGCACGGCTCCCGAGAGCTTGCCCATGTGCCGGTAGGGCGTCGAGTTGTGGCAGAAGCGGAGGGCGTTGGGGTTGTCCCGGGCGCCCGTGCAGAAGTGGTTCTCGGAGGCCCCGGCCGTCCAGCTCGCGTTCATGAACCCGCCCCGCGGGAGCGTCCCGTCGACGATGAGCTCGAAGCCGTTCCAGCTCCGCCAGTCGTCCGGGGCCAGCGTGGTGTAGAGGCTGCCGGTAGAGAAGGCGAAACCGGGGTTCCACTCGTAGATGGTGACCTCTTCGCCGCCGCCGTTCGGCAACCGCGCGTCGCTCGGGGCCGTGAAGGTGACCGGCCGCCAGTCGCTCGGGCCGATGTTCAGGTTGTCCACCCAGCGGAAGTCGCTGTAGTGCCGGCGATGCCACATCCCGCTCACGGACCACCCGTCCGCCAGTTGGTGCTCGATGCCGGCGGAGTACTCCCAGTTGTGGCCGCGCGGCGCGTCCGGATCGAGGGAATTGGCGCTGGTAGGGGGCCCGAAGTTGGGGTTGAACGACGCGCCGATCTCGTCGAACTGCGGGGTGCCGTCCGGGTCGAGCATCGTCCCGTCCCCGTTGATGTCGGTCCACGGCCGCCAGTCGAGGTTGCCGGTCGGCGAGAGGGGATTGAACGGGTCCGTGACCCCGAGCGCCTCGTTCGCCACATAGCGCCCCACGGAGAACTTCACCGCCGTCCCGGCGTCCCCGAACAGGTCGTAGGCCGCGCCGAGCCGGACGTTCCAGTCCTGCCAGTCGGGGATGTCGGGATAGCCGTCGATCTGGAGCTCCGGCGTGAAGAAGCCTGCCGGCCGAGAGCCGCCCGGGATGGAGTTGTTGAACCAGTCGTACCGCAGGCCGAGGTTGAGCGTGAGGCGGTCGATCGTCCAGGCGTCCTGCGCGTAGAGCCCGCAGTCGCAGTTCTGCTGGCGGGCGTTCTGGAACGCGCCGTTGGCCATCACGAGCACCCCGACGGGGAAGTTGAGGAACGTGTTGGCGAGGAAGATGTCCCCCGCGGCCGGCCACGAGTAGTACTGCACGTTGTTCATGTAGGTGAGGCCGGCCTTGAAGTTGTGCGAGCCCGTGACGTAGGAGAGCGACGCCTGCACGTGGCGCCGGTGCGTCTCGTCGGCGATGTTGATGAAGCTGGTGTTGTAGTCGAGGCCGGTCGCGATGTCGCGGAACGGCGCCCGCCCCGCGTTTTCCTCGAACGCCCCCATGTAGAGATCCTGGCGGATGTACCCGAACGTCACCTCGGCCAGGAGCCGGCTCGTGATCGGAGACGTCCAGCGCATGTTGGTCAGGTGCGTCGGGCTCGAGACGCCGTTGAAGAGCGCCTCGGCGCTCACGCGGCCGAAGCCGGTGCCGACCACGTGGTCGAAGTTGTTGCGGTGCCCGTGGTACGAGCCGCTCAACTGGTTGCGCGGGGTGATCTGCCACGTGAGGCGGTACTGCTGCTGACCGTTGTCGACCTGGTTGAAGGCCCGCAGGTCGTCCCCGATTCCGTCGGGTGTCGACGGCTCCTCCGGGTCCCAGAAGATGTCCAGGAGGTAGCTCTTGCTGCGGCTCTCGGTGAACGAGGTGAAGAACCAGAGCCGGTCGGCGGCGATCGGCCCTCCAAGCGACGGGTTGACGTTCCAGTTGAAGGCGTTCGGGGCGAAGCGGAGGCCGAGGTCCTTGTGCTCCTGGCTCTGGTTGTCCCAGACGAAGTTCTCGTGCCCGCCCGCCGCGAAGACGCCGCCCGAGAAGGTGTTGCCGCCCGACTTCGGGATCAGGTTCGACCGGACGCCGCTCGAGGCGTACTCCGCCGACTGCGACGAGACGTCGAAGACCAGCTCCTGGACGGACATCTCGTCCGTGAGCATCCCGATGCCGCCGACGTACTGGTTGCGGCCGCCGAGCTGCATCCCGCTCTTGATGCCGTCGACGTGGGGTTGCGCGTCCGACCCGTCCGATCCGTGCAGCGTGGCGCCCCGGTTGTAGGCATTGCCCGTCACCCCGGGCACGTACTGCATCGCGGTCATGACGTTGCTCGACCCCGGGAGCGCCTGAATCCGCTCCGGCGTCAGGACGGTCTGCTGCCGGACGCTGACGACGTCGACCAGCGGAGAGACGCCGGTCACGGTCACGGTCTCCTCGACGCCGCCGACTCCCAGCGTGGCGTCGACCGGGGCCACGAACGCTCCCGTCAGCACGACGTCCTCGCGGATGAAGGGGCGGAAGCCGGGCAGGGTGAAGGTGACGGAGTAGGTGCCGGGCGGCAGGCTGATGAAGCGGTAGTTGCCGGCGCCGTTGGTGAACACGGTGCGCACGCCTTCGATCAGGGCCGGGCTCCGCGCCTCGACCGTCGTCCCGGGCAGCGCTGCCCCTGTCTCGTCGATGACGGTCCCCGTGATGCCGGCCTGGTCCTGCCCCCGCGCGAAGGCGGGGTTGAGCACGAGGGCGGCGAGACAGAGTAATGCCGCCCAGCGCGTCGATACGTGCATGCTCATGCGTCGATTCCCTCCGGGGACGCCGCCGGCCTCCCGCCGCCGACGTCGAAGCCACTCGTCTTGCCGGGGCGGGCGGTTCGTCGGTATGGTTGCGGCGGCATCCGAATCGCGCGGCCTGCGCGTGGTTTACGGATCGCCGCAGCGCCCCCGGCAAAGTGAGTGATCACTACACAAACGTCTGAGCGTACCACAGCGGTCGGGGGGGCACAACCGGCAACATCCCGCGCCCACGGCGGGCCGCGGCCGGCTGCCGGGCGCTCTCCGTGGGGGCGCGCGAGGTCGCGACCATGACGCTTGCACCGTCGCCGGCGCCGTCGTCGGAGGCGCGCACCCGCAAGCGGCTGACCGCGGCCGGGCGTCGTGCGCAGTTGCTCGACGTCGCCGTCTCCGTGTTCGGGCAGCGGGGCTTCGGCGGGTCGACGACCAAGGCAATCGCCGCGGCGGCGGGCGTCAGCGAGGCCACGATCTTCCGCCACTTCGCGTCCAAGGACGCGTTGTACGTCGCGGCGCTCGAGCAGCGGACCGGCGTCGGCACCGCGCGGCTCGTGTCGGTCCTCGAGGGCTATGCGGAGCGGGAGGACGACGAGGGTCTGCTGCGGACGCTCATCCGGTCCATCCTGATCGGCTACGAGCGCGACCGCAACCTCCACCGCATGCTGCTGTACGGCTGGCTGGAGCAGGGGCGGGCCGCCAACACCCGCATGTGGGAGCGGATGCGCCGCTACCCGCTCATCGAGTTCCTGGAGCGCTACGTCGCCCGGCGCCAGGCGGCGGGGGTGTTCCGCTCCGGGCCTCCCCAGCTCCTCTGCGGGGCGCTGCTCGCCGTGCCGACCCAGCACGCCGTGCACACGAAGCTCTACGGCGTCGGCGGCGACGCGTCGGACGACGACGCGGTGGCGGACTTCTACGCCCGCCTGCTGCTCGCCGGGGTGCGCGCCGACCGGCAGGCGGAGTCGACCGCCGCCGGCGACCGCCCCGGCTCTTCACCGCGGCCCGCCGACACGCGGTGAGCCGCGCTCCTGCCAGAGACGACGAATCGAGGTGCTTGTGTGATGAGACGCGCACTGCGCACGACGCGTGCCGTGTGGATACCGGCCCTCGTCCTGGCCGGTTGCGGCGGCTCGGAGGAACCGCCCGACGTCATCGTCGTCGACACCCCGGGGGCCGTGTCGATCAAGGCCGAGGTCTGGGCCGACAACTGGTTCGCCTTCCACCTCGGCGATCGCCTGATCGTCGAGGACTCGACGCCGATCACGACGGAGCGGTCGTTCAACGCCGAGGCGTTCGTCTTCAGCGCCGACTACCCCTTGCAGTTGAACTTCGTTGCCAAGGACTTCAAGCAGGACGACACGGGCCTGGAGTACATCGGCCGCGGCAACCAGCAGATGGGCGACGGCGGACTCGTCGCACAGTTCACGGACGTCGCCACGGGGGCGACGATCGCCGTCACGGACGCCGCCTGGCGCTGTCTCGTGATCCACGACGCGCCGCTCGACCGCGCTTGCGAGGACGAGTCCGAGCCGGCGCCCGGCATCGGCCCGTGCCGGTTCACGGCGACACCGGAGCCGGACGGCTGGCGCCGGCCCGGATTCGACGACTCGGCGTGGCCGGCGGCGGTCGAGCACAGCGAGGCCGACGTCAGACCCCGAGGCGGCTACGACGCGATCGATTGGCGCGACGGGGCACGGTTGATCTGGACCGCCGACCTCGAGACGCACAACACGCTGCTGTGCCGTCTCACCGTCGAGCGACCCTGAGAGCGGCTCGGCACTTCTCTCCCCGGGCACGCCTGGGCGCGGACCCGGGTGACCTTGCTCCCTGACCGGCTCCTGAAGCTGGGCGTCCACGTCTGCTCCGTCCGCCGCGTCGTCCTGCATCTGCCTCGCGCCACGCCCGACCTCGACGCGCGGCGCCGCATCGCACTCGCCCTCGGAGCTCGCACGGGATGGGTCCGACCGAGAGCGGCGGCGAATAGTCCGGGGTGGCAGCCCGTATGGATTGGGAAGGAGGCGGTCATGCTCGAGCGATGGCTGTGCGCGTGGAGGGTCCGGCTGCGGATGCTCTTCGACCCGCGTCGTGCCGACCGCGAGCTGGAGGAGGAGTTGCGGCATCACGTCGCGCTCGCGACGGAGGCTCGCCGGGCGCAGGGCGTCCCGCTGGCCGAGGCGCGTAGGCAGGCGTTGGCGAGCCTCGGGGGTCTCGAGTCGACCAGGAACCAGGTTCGCGACACCCGGTTCGCGGCGGCCCTCCTGACGAGCTGGCAGGAGCTCCGTTCCGATTCGCATGTCGCCGCTCGAACGCTGCTGCGGTCCCCCGGGTTCTCGCTCACCGCCCTTCTGACCCTCGTGGTCGGCATGAGCGCGACCACCCTCGCGTTGACGGCCGTCAACGCCGTGCTGCTCAAGCCGCTCCCGGTCCGAGCCCCCGATCGGGTCGTCGGCATCACGACCGTGGGAGAGCTGGCCGTCCTGCGCAAGGAACCGCTGGGATTCGGCGACTACGCGGACCTCGCCCGTGATGTCGCCGCCTTCGAATCCGTGGTGGCACACCGCCGCATGGGATCGGTGGTCGGCACCGGGCTCGACCGCAGGATCGCAATCGGCGAACAGGTCTCTCCCAACTACTTCACCACGCTCGGCGTGTCGTTCCCACTCGGGCGGCCATTCGATGAAGCCGACCCGCCGGGCGCGGTGGTCGTTCTCGGTCACGCCGCGTGGCGCCGGCACTTCGGGAACGATCCCCGGATCGTCGGCCGGGAGCTGGCGATCGGCGACCGGCGACGAACGGTCGTCGGGATTGCTCCGGAGGGGTTCACCGGGTTGTTTCGAGGGGTCGCGCCGGAGTTCTGGCAGCCGCTCGACGACGCCGGCGGGGAGTCGGCCGACGCCCGCGGGAGTCTGGAGTGGTGGGTGCACGCCCGGTTGCGGGACGACGCGACGCTCGAGCAGGCTCGCACGCAGGTTGCCGTCCTGGCGGATACGCTCTCCCGGCGGTATCCGCACGCGAACGCCGGTCGCTCCTTTGCACTCACGCCGCTGTCGGAGGCGTCCGTTCACCCCGTCGTGTCCAGGGCCCTGGCCCGATTCGGAGCCGCCGGAGTCCTCGCGGTCGCGCTGCTCCTGCTGTTGGTCTGCTCGGTCAACGTCGCCCATCTGGTGCTCGCGCGCGCGGTCGACGGCCGGCGCGAGATGGCCATCCGACTGGCGGTAGGAGCCAATCGATGGCGGATCGTTCGCCCGTTGCTCGCCGAGGGCATCCTGCTCACGGGCGTCGCCGCCGCCATGGCGTTGCTCCTGACCGCGTGGGTCGGGCCGATGCTCAGCGAGATCCGTCTGCCGGGGGTGCCGGCCGCCATCGATCTTCACCTGGTGCCCGATTGGCGCGTATTCGGCCTCACGGTCGTCGTCGTCCTCGGGTCGACCGTGGTGTCCTCGCTCGGACCGGCATGGCGGATCTCGTCGGGCCTCTCCATCGTCGACACGCTCAAGACCGACTCCCGCGCGTCCGCGGCCGGCGGAGCCACGACGTGGCGGAGGCTGCTGATTGCCGGCCAGGCCACGACGGCGGTGTTGCTGCTGGTGATCGGCGGCCTCGCGTTGCGCAGCCTGCTTGCCGTGACTCGAGCGGACCCCGGCTTCGAGACGCGAGGCGTCGCGGTCGCGAGCGTCGCCCCGGCGCTGGTCGGCCACGACCGGGACGAGGCGTATCGCTACCTGTCGCGCGCGGCCGCCGCCGTCCGGGAGCTTCCCAACGTCGAGGCCGCAGGGTGGATTCAGCCGGTCCCACTCTCGTTGAGCGTTCGGCTCACCCGACTCCGCCTGTCCGGACACGACGGCGCGGCGTCGCACGAGCTTCCGCTCGTCGACCACGGGATAGCCGGTCCCGGCGCCTTCGGAGCGCTGCGAGTGCCGGTGATCGAAGGGCGCGAATTCGACGCGTCGGACCGCTCGGGCGCGATCGAGGTCGCACTCGTGAACGAGGCGTTCGTCCGCCGCTCCTGGCCCGACCGGCGACAGGCCGTCGGCCGGCACATCGGGGTGGGCTTTCCGGAGACTCGGACCGCGGAGGTCGTAGGCGTCGTGGGCGACTTCAAGAACCGCACGCTCGGGGACATTCCGCGGCCCATGGTGTTCACGTCGATCCTGCAGGATCCGACGGGTTGGCAGGCCGCGGCGCTCGTCATGCGCCGGTCACCCGTGGGTCCGCCGCAGATGGCGCATCTCGTCGACGCGATGCGCGCGATCGATCCGGCGGTGCCCGTGTTCGACGTGCAGCCGCTGACCGCGCGCATCGGCGGCGTCCTCCTGTTGCCCCGGTATGCCGCGACGGTTCTTGGTGGGACCGGTGTTCTCGCGCTGGGCCTGATCGTGCTCGGCTTGTATGGAACGGTATCGCTGTCCGTCAGACTTCGGCTGCGCGAGCTGAGCGTGCGAATGGCGCTCGGCAGCTCCCGGACGGCCATCGTGCGGCTGGTGGTGCGACAGGCCCTGGTGCCGGTTGTGGTCGGTGTGGTGTTGGGCCTGGGCGTCGCGCTGGGGGCGACCCGCTTCTTGACCGCGTTGCTCTACGGCGTCTCACCCCACGACCCCGCGACGCTGGCGGCGGCCGCCATCACGCTGTTGACCACGACGGCGGCGGCCGGCGCCTATCCGGCGTGGCGCGCCACGCGCACGAACCTCATGCGCTCGCTCCAGGCAGGGTGAGCACGGAGGCCGCCGGACGGTCATACCAGCCGACAGCCGGCGCGAGCAGCATGTCGCCTTGGGCCGGAGCGGAGCATAGGAGGCGCGCGCCCGAGCGAGCACCCAGACCACCGGCGGCTCTGCGGGACTTCCCGCGCGAACACCGGAGCGCCGGCGAGCGCGCGGGCGGCGAAGGCGGCGACCAGTGCGACCGTCGCGATCCGATCGGATGGACCGCGCGGCAGAGTCGAGTTCATCATGCGGCACGCCCCGCCCTGCATGACAGCACACACGCTATCATTTTCACTTGCGGGTCGTGGTGGACACGAACGTCTTCGTCGCGGCCACTTCGAGCGCGAGCGGCGCCAGCCGAGAGGGGCGTCGCTGCCTGTTGGATCGCTACGAGCCGCTGATGGGTCACGCCCTGTTCACGGAGTACGAGTCGGTGCTGGCGCGGTCAGACCTGTTCCTCCGGTCACCGATCTCCGACCGGGAACGCGATGCGCTCCTGGCGGCGTTCGTCAGCCGTTGCACGTGGGTGCGCGTGTACTACCTGTGGCGACCGAACCTGCCCGATGAGGCCGACAATCATCTCGTCGAACTGGCGGTTGCCGGGAACGCGGACGCCGTCGTCACCCACAACGCGCGGGATTTCGAACGAACCGAGCTGCGCTCCCCGGCGTTGCGCATCGTGACGCCCGGCGGACTGATTGCCGAGCACTGAGCCATGTCTACACTGACCATCCGACTTCCCGACGACACGCACGCACGGATGAAGGCTCTGGCGCGACAACGTGCCGTGAGCGTCAACAAACTCATGGAAGAGCTGTGCGCCGTCGCCGTCACCCAGCAGGACGCGGAGACGCGGTTCCGAGCACTCACCGCGCGGGGATCCATGGACGAAGGACTCCGCATCCTCGAAAAGCTGGACGAGACCCTCGGCGGCGGCGAATGACGGCTCCCGGCCGAATCGCGGAGACCGACCCCGGATGCATCGCCGATGATGCCGCGGGCCTTCGCCACGTTCACCGGAGCACAAACTCCAGCCGGCGTCTGGCGGCGCAGCGTGCCGGTGCGGGCGATTCCACACCCCGGCTCGCAGGATCCCCCACCGCCGCGCGATGCGGGCCGGTCGCCACTGCGTGCGGGAGGAGGCCGCGGGCGCCGCGACGCGGACGCCGGGAGGCAGGCCTTCCTCGACTTGCGATGCGCCGCGTGCCATCAGGTCGCCGGCGAGACCGGATTCCCTGATCCGATCTCGTCCAATCCTGGCCCCGATCTGGGTGCAGTCGCAGCCCAACCCGCCGGCCTGATAGCCACCTCGATCATCGCGCCGTCCCATGCGCTGAGCGTGAACGCGAGTGGCGAAGTCACGGCCCGCCTGGAGGGTATCCTCTCGCCGATGGGCGACTACAGCCGTGCAATGACGGTCCGGCAGCTTCTCGACCTCATCGCCTATCTGGAAGCGGGCGACTCGCGAGGACGCTGACTCTTCTCGCCCAGCAAGTAGAGCGTCGCGGGCTGCGTGCCGAGCTCGACGATATCGAAGCCCGCGGTGGCGACGCTCGACCGCCAGAAGTCGTGATTCGTCGCCGCGCCGAAGTACCCGTGGTGCAGGAGGTGCGGATACGCGAGCCGCGTCCACCCGTCCGGGTTGATCACCATGAGCAGGAACTCGCCCTCGGGTCGAAGCACGCGCGCCACTTCGGCGAGCGCTCGCTCGACGTCGGCGCGCCGCAGGTGGTCGATGGCGGCGACGCTGATGGCGGCGTCGAAGGTTTGATCGCCGAGCGGCATCTCGCGCATGTCGCCGACAACGGCGTCGATCCGATCCCGGGCTCCCGCGGTGGCGGCGTTGGCGAACAACCGGTCAGGAGTGTTGTCGACGATGCCGAAGTAGCCGTCGTAGAGATCGAGCGCGGTGACGCGGCTCTCGGGCCACGCCCGCAGAAGCGCGATTGAAGCGCGTCCGGAGCCGGCGCCGACATCGAGGATCTCGACCGGGCCGGCGGCGCCGCGAAGGAACGCCGTCGTCGGCATCTCGACCGGAAGGTTCAGGCGCATGACCAGTTGCGTGACGGCGAAGCCCGCCATCGCCCAGGCGGCGAGCGCGACCGCCAGCGCCAGCAGGGACCGCGGCCATCCAAGCCGCCGGATCACCACGGCGAGGGCAACGAAGAAACCGCACGCGACAAGATGGCCGTAGTTCCAGGGCCAGCCGTATCCGAAGTCGAATCGGAGGATATGGTCCATGGCTATCTGGCCTCCCCGTCGTAGGCGAACACCTCGGTCAGTGGAACGCCGAAGACCTCGGCGATTCGGAAAGCCGCTTCGAGCGACGGCGAGTACTTGCCGAGCTCGATGGCGTTGACGGTTTGCCGCGTGAGGCCGACCCGCTCAGCCAACGCCTGCTGCGTCATCTCGTCGTGCTCGAAGCGGAGCCGTCGGATGGAATTGGTGATCCGCGTCTTGGCCATATCCGCTCAGAGCCCGCGCCGGTAGTAGAGGATGCGCGAGCCGTAGTTGACGAGTTCGGCGACCACGAGCGCCAGCAGCACGGCGTACCCGACGGCGCCGCCGTTCGCTCCGACGTGAAGCAGCGACACCGCTCCCATGCTCAGGGATGCGTAGACGTACGCCGCCACACGAATCGCCCGCAACTCGATCAGGCGCTCACGCTCGTCCTTGGGGGCCCGGGCGTCGAGCGGTGCGCGGATCGCGACCACGGTGTGGGCGACGACCTCGATGACAATGAGAGCCGCCAGGCAGATCAGCAACGCGTGGAACATCTCGGCACCCGACCTTGGCGTCAGCGTGCGCGGTACGTGCAGGAAGAAGACGAAGCCGACGAAGGCGATCGAGACCAGAGAGATCCAGGCGCTCTTTTCGCGAAAGGACATGGGCACAAGCATCCAATATATTGGACAGGATGTCAACTATTTTTGACATAACTCGGGCGCGAGATGCCGTCGAGGCCAAATAGCACCATGACTCCGTGCGTACAAGGCGTTGCCGTCCGCGCCGACCCCGGCGGCGCGGAACGGACGAAGGCGCCCGAGAGCGCCTTGTCGGGAAGGTGTCTCGACCCTCGGCTACGGCAGCGCGAAGACGAACAGGTTGTTGCCGGAGCTCGGCTGCACCTCCGGCGTCAGCCCCGAGCGCCGGCCGCTGGTGCTGGCCGCCACGTACTGCACGCCGTCGACGGCGTAGGTGATCGGGAAGCCGGTGACCGAAGAGCCGAGGTTGATTTCCCACAGCACCTCGCCGGTCTCCTGGTCGAAGGCGCGGAAGCGGCCGTTCTCGTCGCCGCCGAAGAGCAGGCCGCCGCCGGTGGCGACGAGCGCGTAGGTGGCCGCGCGCTGCTCGTGCAGCCAGGTCGTCTCCCCGGTCTCGGCGGAGATCGCCCGCACGCTGCCGAGGTCGTCGGTGCCCGGCGTGAGCTGGTGGCGGGCGGCGAGGCGGTAGATGGCGAGCCCGCCCTCCATGGTCGACAGGACCCGCGCGCAGGTGTTCTGCAGCGGGAAGTACATCGTGTTGGTCAGCGGGCTGTAGGCGCCGGCCGGCCAGTTCTTGCCTCCGCTCCAGGACGGGCAGGAGAGCACCTCCTGGCCGAGGCCGGTGAAGACGACCTCCGCGTTCTCGGTCACCTCGCCGGTCGCGCCGTCGATGCCGCTGATGACGTTCTGCGCGATGGTCGGGGTGGCCCAGAGGAACTCGCCCGTCTCGCGGTCGAGCGTGTAGACGACGCCGGTCTTGCCGGGGATGCCCGTCACTACCCGGCGCACGTCGCCCGCGCGCAGCCGGGGGTTGATCCAGGAGACGACGCTCGGGTCGGGCGCCACGGCGGTGTCGACCAGCAGGCGCTCGTAGGAATGGTCGAGGTCCCAGTGGTCGTTCAGATGCTGGTAGTACCAGCGGAGCTCGCCGGTGTCGGCGTCGAGGGCCAGCGTCGAGTTGTGGTAGAGGTGCTTGTTGTCGATGCCGCCGAGCATGAACTTCGGCGCCGGCGACGTGACCGACGTCCCGACGTAGATGAGGTTCAGGTCGGGGTCGTAGCTCGGGACCATCCACGAGCCGACGTGCATGCGCTCCTCGTACGGGACGCCGCCCCAGGTCTCGTCGCCCGGCTCGCCCGGCGCCGGCACGAGCGGCGCGCGCCACAACTCGGCCCCCGTCGCCGCGTCGTGGGCGACGATGACGCACGAGACCGGCCCCGCGCGCGGGCGGCAGCTCCGGCCGGAGATCACCTTGCCGCCGGCGACGATGGGGCCGGCGGAGTGGCGCGCCGGGTGGACGCGGTAGTCGAAGATCTCGGTCTCCCAGACCAGCTCGCCGGTCACCGCGTCGAGCGCGTAGACGTAGTCGTCGTTCGCCGTGTCGATGATCAGCCGGCCGTGGATGGCGACGTTGCGGTTGTTGTCGGTGAGCCCGCCCATGATGCGAGGGACGTCCTCGGGGATGTCGCGGCGGTACTCCCACAGGAGGTCGCCGGTGACCGCGTCCATCGCCTGCAGGTGGTCCTTCGGGTTCGGCATGTAGAGCCGGCCGCCGTACGCGAGCGGCGTCCCCTCCTGGGCGCCGGTGGCGAGGGCGCGGGTCCACACCATGCGCAGGTCGCCCACGTTGTCGCGATCGATCTGGTCGAGGGGACTGTAGCCCCAGCCGTCGAGCGTGCGGCGCCACATCAGCCAGTCGCCGGGCGCCGGGTCCTCGAGCATGGCGTCGGTGACGGGGACGAACGCGTCTTCGTCGGGGGACGCGGGTTGCGCGCGGAGCGCGGGGGGAGCGACCGCCTGCGCCGCCAGGGCGAGCATCGGGGCCAGAAGGGATGCCCAGCGCGCGGTCGGACGCCTGCCGGGCAAGGTGCAGTTGGTGGAGACCGAGGCTGGTGCTGTTCGCTGCAATGGACCGCTCCTGATCGTGTAGCCGCGCAACATCGTACTGTGGTTGCCCTCCGGGCGTCAGTCGGGCGAGCAGGTCCGGAGCGTCGGGTCACCCCTGCCGTCCCGCCTCCGCCGCCGGCGGGGCTCTCGCTCCGGCCGCTGGTTTTGACCCGGCCGGCAGGCGGCGGTATGGTTTTCCATAGGAAGACGACCCTCAACATCGACGACACGGTGATGGACCGGCTGCGGCAGGAGGCTGCGCGTCGCGGCACCACCATGTCCGCCCTGGTGGAGGCGGGGCTCCGACGCGTGCTGGTGGAGCCTGCGGGTGCCGATGCGCCGACGTCGACCCTGTCGCCCCTCCCATCCTGGAACGGTGGAGGCGAGCGGGTCGACATCGCCAGCCGCGACGATCTCTACCGCGTGGTGGAAGAGGATTAGGAGTCTGCGCCGCAAAACGTGCCCTGGAGGACGCCGCTTCCCGTTCCTCTCCGTCGTCGAACCGCTCGGGGGAAGCACGTGACGGCCAACCGACGCGAGACAGGAGACGCAGCGCGACGCCTGGTCGCCGGCGCTTCCCGCATCGTCGGCTTCACCGGGGCCGGCATCTCCACCGAGTCGGGCGTCCCCGACTTCCGCAGCCCGCACGGCGTGTGGGCGCAGAACCGCATCGTCGACTTCCGGGAGTTCGTCTCCAGCGAGGAGGGACGGGTCGAGTACTGGCGCCAGAAGGTCGCCGGGTGGCCCGCGATGCGCGAGGCGAAGCCGAACGCCGGGCACCACGCTTTCGTCGAGCTCCACCGGCAGGGCCGCCTCGACGCGCTCGTCACGCAGAACATCGAGCGGCTCCACCAGCGGTCCGGGCTGCCGGCCGAGAAGGTCCTGGAGCTGCACGGCACCACGACGGAGGCGGTCTGCCTCGCGTGCGGCGATCGGATCACGTCCGACGAGGCGTGCCGGCGCGTCGAGGGGGGCGAGAAGGCGCCGCGCTGCAAGCTCTGCGGCGGGTATCTCAAGCCGGCGACCATCTCGTTCGGCCAGGCGATGCCCCACGACGTGATGCTGCAGGCGCAGAACGCGGCCGAGACGTGCGATCTGCTGCTCGCGGTCGGGTCCTCGCTGGTGGTCGAGCCGGCCGCGTCGATCCCCCGCATCGCGAAGCAGGCAGGCGCATGCCTCGTCATCGTCAACCGCGAGCCGACGCCGCTCGACGGCATCGCCGACGCGGTGGCGCGGGGCGAGATCGGCGCCGTGCTGCCCGAGCTGGTCCGCCGCGACGGCTGACCGCCAGTCCGCGGGCCCGAGATTTCGGCGAGGATTCACGGACCGCAAGCTCATCCGCCGCCGGTCGATGCCCGAGCTGCCCGAGGTCGAGACGGTCCGTCGCACGCTGGCGCCCGTCGTCGAGGGGCGGACCATCACGAAGGTCGCGTTCGCCTGGTCGCGGACTGCGGTCGGCTCTGCGCGGGCGACGGCGGCGCGGCTCGCCGGCCAGCGCATCGAGCGGCTGGAGCGCTACGGGAAGTACTTGCTGTTTCGCTTGCGCCGCGACGGGCGGGGCTCGCTCCTGATCGTCCACCTGCGGATGACCGGCAACCTCGTCGTGAACGGGGCGCCGGGTGCGCACACCCGCGCCCGAATGTCTCTCGACGACGGGACCGCGGTGGTGTTCCACGACATCCGCAAGTTCGGGCGCTGGGAGTGGGCGGAGGGCCTCCCGGCCCGTCTCGCCGCCCTCGGCCCCGACCCGCTGGCGATCGGGCCCGACGAGTTCGCGGCGCGGCTCCGTTCCCGCCGGGCGCGCCTCAAGGCCCTGCTCCTCGACCAGGCGTTCCTGCGCGGCCTCGGCAACATCTACGCCGACGAAGCGCTGTTTCGCGCGGGGCTCCATCCGCTGCGGAGCGCGGCCGGGGTCGGCCCGCGCAAGGCGCGCGGCCTCCACGGGGCGATCCAGGTGGTGCTGCGTGATGCGATCGACGCAGGGGGGACGAGCATCCGCGACTACCGCGACAGCCGCGGCGAGCCGGGCTCCTTCCAGCGGCAGATCGGGATCTACGGTCGCGCGGGCGAACCCTGCGTCACGTGCGGCACGGCGGTGCGGCGCGTGGTCGTGGCGCAGCGGAGCACGCACTTCTGTCCGCGGTGCCAGCGGCGCGCCTGACCCGGCGATTCCCGATGCGCAGGCTCGATATCGCGGAGCCGGGGCGAGAGCGGGGTCGGTGATCGTACACCGCCGCCTCGGTCCTGCCGGCGGCCGCGTATAGTCGGTGCATGGCGTCGCCCGTGACCACGATGACGTCGCAGGAAGCGCTCGACGCGATCCTGAGAGACACCCTGCCGCGCCAGGGTTGCTGGAGCGACGAGGACTACCTCTGGCTCACGGACCACACCTGCCGCCTGATCGAGTTCACCGATGGCTGCATCGAGGAGCTGCCGGCGCCCACCTCGACCCACCAGGCCATTCTGGCGTTCCTCTATCGCGCGCTCTACGCCTACCTGGCGCCCCGCGGCGGCGCCGTCATGTTCTCGGCGTTGCGGCTGCGGATCCGGGAAGGCAAGTTCCGCGAGCCCGACGTCCTGGTGCTCCGGGACCGGGACGACCCCCGCTATCAGGACCGCTTCTGGCTGGGCGCGGACCTGGTGGCGGAAGTCGTCAGTCCGGACCGCCCGGAACGGGACCTGGTCGACAAGCGGGCCGACTATGCCGAGGCGGGCATCCCCGAGTACTGGATCGTCGACCCGCGGCACGACACCATCACCGTGCTGGTGCTCGCCGCGGGCGCCTACGCCGAACGAGGCGTCTACTCGCGCGGAGAGACGGCGGCCTCCCCGTTGCTCGACGGTCTGGCCATCGACGTGACGGCGACCTTCGACGCGCGGTAGCGGGCCGAGCCAGCGGGGAGAGGTGCTTTCCGTTACCCCGGGAGCGTCTCCGCGAACCGGGGGGAAACCGGCGAGCTGTCGGGCACCGGCAGCCCCACCAGCACGATCCGCGGAATGGCGGCGCCGGCGACCGAGACGTACTTCCAGATGGCGCCGTCCGGGGCTCGAGCGCCGGTCGTGTGCTGGACGACGCCGGACGCCAGCCACGAACGGGAGCAGGGCGTCGGCATCGGGCAGATCGGCGACGGCCGCGGGCCGCCCCGCCGCAAGGCTGCTGTACGCCACATCGCCGGCCGCCTCCGCGACGTGGATTTCGCCGATGGGCGTGGAGTCCACGATGCGCCCCAACCGGGCATCGATCTCGCCCGCATCCCAGCCGGCCTCCTCGGCGCGGGCCACGAGGTACTCCGCGAGCCTGGCCTGCACGATCATCTGCTGGCCCAGAAGGCCTTCGAACACGCTCCGGATCTCGTCGAACTCGCCGGTGCGCGCGCTGGCCAGCAGGTCCGGCTCGCTGAACGCGGCCAGCACGGCGGTCATGACCGGCGAGGTGTAGACGCCGCCCTGGAGCGCCTGCTCCTCGAAGGCGAGGGCGTTGCCGACCTGCACGATCCGGCGCCGGTCGACGCCTGCGACGCCGACGTACTTGAAGACCTCGTTGTCGATCTCGCGCACCTGCGCAGCCTGCGCGACGACGTCGTCGCTACCGGGCGGGGAGGAGAGCAGCGGGAAGAAGGCCGAGGCCTGCGGCTGCACCGCGGGGTCCGGGTCGAAGCGGAACGAGACCATCTCGCCGCTCGTGCCTCTGACGTTCGTCAGGTAGGCCACGCCCTCCTCGTCCGTCACCCAGAACTCGTCGAGCACGGTCGCGGCGGCGACGGTGGAGAGCGCGTCGATCACCTGCGCCGCGTCGTGCCCGGCTGCCTCCGCCGCCGCCACCACGTGCGCGGCGATGCGCGCCTGCCCCGTCATCTGGTCGTCGAGCATCGCGTCGAGGGCGCGCGCCACGTCGGCCAGCGAGATGTCGTCCATTCCGTTGCCGCCTCCCGTCGGGCACCACGGAGCCGGGGTCCGGCGCAGGGACGTGCCGAGCCGCCTGGCGGGGGTCGCTCACCTGAGTGTATGGGCGCCGGATCGGTGTGTCGAGCGACCGGGCAGAGCGGCGGAAGCCTCACATCCCCGTCGGGATGAGGACCACGTGGCTACGGAGGCGCCTCGCGGCCAAGGCGCGCGCGTCACCCGACGGCCGCGACCCGCCGCAGCTCGACGGCGCAGGCCTTGTACGACGGCTGCTTCGAGTAGGGGTCGAAGACCGCGTCGGTCAGCCGGTTGGTCTCCCTGTAGTGCATCGGGACGAAGACCTGGCCGGGTTGCACCGAGCGGGTGACGAACGCGGCGGCGGAGATCCGGCCGCGGCGCGACTCGACGTGCACGGTGTCGTTGGTGGCAACGCCGCGGGCCTTGGCGTCGACCGGGTTGATCTCCACGTAGACCTGTGCAGGGTAGAGCTTGCGGAGCACGGCGGACTTCGCGGTGCGCGTCTGGGTGTGCCACTGCGCAGCGCTGCCGCGCCCGGTAAGGAGCAGCAGCGGGAAGCGATCGGTCGGCGGCTCCGGCAGCGGGCGCGGAGCTTCGTACATAAAGCGGGCACGCCCGTCGGGGTGGTAGTAACGGCCGTCCTCGAAGAGGCGGCGCTCGGTGCGTTCGGCCGCGGCGGAGTCCCCGGCCGGGCACGGCCACTGGATGCCGCCGCACTCGTCCAGCATGTCGTAGCCGTCGATTCCGGTGATGTCGCACGGCTGACCCGCCGAGAGCCGTTTCAGGATCTCGAACGTCGCGGCCGGCGATTCCCAGGCGCGGAACATCTCGCCGCAGCCCCAGTACTCGGCCACGAGCTTGAAGATCGAGAAGTCCGCGAGCGCCCGCCCCGGCGCCCGCACCACCTTCTTGGTCCGCCCGATGCGCCGCTCCGAGTTGATGAAGGTGCCGTCCTTCTCGCCCCACCCTGCCGCCGGGAGCACCAGGTCGGCCATGCGGGCCGTCTCGGTCGTGGCGTACATGTCCTGCACGACGAGGCAGTCGAGGCGGCCCAGGATGTCGCGGGCCTGGTCCTGGTTGATCCAGGAATGCGCGGTGTTCGTGCAGACGATCCAGAGCCCCTTGATCCGCTCCTGGAGGACGCCTTCGAGGATCTCGCTGTACGCCCAGCTCGCGCGGGTCGGAATGACGCCCGGGTCGATGCCGAGGATGCGCGCCACCTTCGTCCGGTGGTCGGGATTGGCGAAGTCATGGCCGCCGAGGAGATTGGTGGTGTTGCTGAACAGGCGCGAGCCCATCGCGTTGCACTGGCCGGTGATGGAGTTGGCGCCGGTTCCGGGGCGCCCGATGTTGCCGGTCATCAGGGCCAGGTTGATGACGGCCTGCGCGGTGCGCACCCCCTGGTAGCTCTGGTTGACGCCCATCGTCCACCAGAACGACACGCGTTGCCCGCCGTGGATCGTCTCGGCGAGCCGCTCGATGGCGTCGGGGCCGAGGCCGGTCGCTTCGGACACCCGCTCGAGCGTGTAGGGCTCGACCGCCGACGCATACGCGTCGAAGCCGCGCGTGTGGGTGTCGACATAGGCCCGGTCGATCCAGCCGCGCTCGATCAACAGCCGCGCCAGCCCGTAGAACAGCGCCTGGTCCGACTTGGGCCGGACGGGGAGGTGGTCCGTCGCCTGCATGGCCGTCTCGGTGACGCGCGGGTCGATGACGACGATGGCCGGGTCGTGCGGATTCCGCAGCACGCGCTCCCAGAGGATGGGATGCGCGAGGCACGGATTGGCGCCGACGAACACGATGACGTCCGACTCCTCGAAGTCGCGGTAGGTGTAGGGCGGCGCGTCGAAGCCGAACGCCTGCTTGTAGGCCACGACGGACGTGGCCATGCACTGGCGCGTGTTGCCGTCGCCGTGGGCCATGCCCATGGCGAACTTCGCCAGCGCGCCGAGCAGGGCCATCTCCTCGGTCGGCATCTGTCCCGTGCTGAGGAACGCCACCGATTCCGGCCCGTGCGCCGCCTGGATCGCCCGGAAGCGCTCCACCATCGTCCGCAGGGCGTCGTCCCAGCTCACGGGACGCTGGACGCCGGCCGCATCGCGTCGGAGCGGGGCGGTGGCGCGGTCGTCGGCCTCCAGCACCGTCAGCGCCTCCCAGCCCTTGGGGCAGGCGACGCCGTGGTTCACCGGATAGTCGGCGGCCGGGGTGAGTCCGACCGCCTCGCCGTCCCGGAGGTGCACGGTCAGGCTGCAGCCGGTGGAGCAGTAGCCGCACACCACGTCCGTGGTGGCGTCGGGCTTGCGCCGCGCGGGCACCTGTCCGAGCCCGAAGCCGCCGGGCGTCCGGAGCAGGTCGCGGGTGAGGTGTCCGTCGCGCTGGTAGAGCATCGCTACAGGGTCCCGGGCATCCGCGGCGAGGCGACCGCGGCAAAGAACAGATAGCGCTCCAGCAGCTCGCCGGCCAGACAGGCCGCGAACAGCATGCCGACGAGCACGGCGAACACCAGGTCCTGCCCGTGCTCGGGGTGCGTCGGCACGCGGCTCACCAGGAGCAGCGCGGGCATCGCGAGGCCGCCCAGCAGTCCGGCCGCGAAGCGCGCCAGCGTGACATTGAGGAGCGCGCCGGCCATCAGGCGCGCCGTCCGCTTGAGGGAGGTGGTCGACCGCGCCGCCAGGTGGCGGAAGAGCGCCGCCTCGAACAGCAGCTTGGCCGCCGACGCCGCGATGAGGCCGCGGCAGAGCAGCGTGCCGTAGCGGTCGACCGCGGCGGTGGCCAGTTCCGCGTCGCGGCCGAAGGTGGCGATCAGCAGCAGCGGCAGCCACGCGGCGGCGAGCCCCAGCACCGCGGCCGTCAGCAGGAAGCGGCAGGCGGTCGCCGGACCGTTCCAGAAGTCGCGTTTCGTGTACTCGTAGACCATTACGGAGCAGAGAACCCCGACGGTGCCGGAGAGCGCCACGGCCCAGCCGAGCCACTCCGCGGCGCCCCCCGCCATCGCCGCTCCCGCGGGGGTGCCCCGTTCGCCGAGCCGCCCGAGCCAGGCGGCCGACCCCGGCCACGACCAGACGGCGTAGGCGACGGCGAGCCCCGCGAAGACCCCGAACGCCAGGATCTCCCGGCTGAGCCACGAATGCCGGAGTCCGAGGACGGCCCGATAGGCGTAGCGCGGGCGGCCGAGGTGCAGCACGCTGACGGCGAGCGCCAGCAGGCCGAAGACCAGCGCGCTCGCGCTGTGGACGGGCCGGATGCTGGCCGCCAGAGCACCCGGAACGGCCAGCTCCAGCAGGCGCTCGACCAGGAACGCGCCGACCGAGAGCTGCGTGAGCGCGAGCATCAGGATGAGGGGCCAGTGCGCCCGCTCCGGACGCACGGTGTGGTAGTCGGCCGGCACCATGTTGCGCGGCAGGACGCGCGCGGTGCGGTAGGCGGTCGTGGGCAGGGTCAGCGACGGCTCGGGTGCGCCGGGCACGAAGAGGTTCGTCTCCGACTCCTCCACGACCTGCTCGACGTCCACCACGCGGATCGCGATGGCGCCGTTGGGGCACGACTGGACGCACGCCGGGGCCTCGCCGTCCGCCAGCCGGTCGCTGCACATGTCGCACTTGCGCACGATTCCCTTGGCGCGGCTGTACTTCGGCGCCTCGTAGGGGCAGGCCAGCGTGCAGTACTGGCAGCCGAAGCACTGGTCGTCGAGGTGCTTGACGATGCCGGTGACCGGGTCCTTCTCGTAGGCCTCCACGGGGCAGGCGTGCATGCAGGCCGGGTCGAGGCAGTGGTGGCAGGCGGTCGTGACGTGCTGCACGACCGGCAGGCGCTGGCTCCCGCCGTGCAGCAGCCCCACGTCGCGCCACGACTCGTCCTCCTCCAGGCCGTTCAGCGCGTGGCACGCCGCGACGCACGACTTGCAGCCGGAGCAGGCGTCGAGGTCCACGTCGAACGCGTACTGCTGGCCGGGTGCCGGCGCCGTGGCCGGCATGAGGGCCGAGTAGCGCGCGGCGAGCGCCGGACCGCCCTCCTGCGCTGCGTCGTGCGCCTGCGCGAAGCGCGCCGCGGCGGTCACCTGCTGCTCCGCCAGGTAGCGGTCCACGAGTGCCGGGGCCGGTCCGGGCGGGGACGCGGCCGGGCGGGCGGTGCCGGACGAGGGCGCGACGGGGGGCGCAGGCATCGACATCGCCCCCTATCCGGCCTGCGCGAGTCGCGGCGCGGCGTGGAACTGCTCGGTGTGCAAGCGGTCCGGCGGCACCCCGGCCTGCCGCAGCCAGGCTGTGATCGCGTCCATGAAGGCGGGCGGGCCGCAGAGGAAGTAGCGGCTCCCGGCGAGGTCCGGCACGAGCGCGGCGACCCCGGATCCGTCCAGGCGGCCCCGGCCGCCCTTCCAGCGCGGTCCCGGGCGCGACAGCGAGACGTGGTAGTGGAACGAAGGCAGCGTGTCGCCGAGCCGTTCACACTCCGCGCGGAAGATGATGTCGCGGGCGGTGCGCGCGCCGTGCACGAACGTGCACGCGCGACTGCGGTCGGTGGCGGCGAGGAAGCGGACGATGCTCATCACGGGGGTGATCCCGCTTCCCGCCGAGACGAGCACGAGCGGCTCCGGGTGCTGCGCCGGGTCGAAGTAGAACCCGCCCTGCGCGCCCCGCACCGTCAGCACGCTCCCGGCGCGGACTGCCTCGAAGAGATGGTTCGTTGCCTGCCCTTCCGGGTTGCGCTTGATGGTGAGCTCGAGATGGGCCGGATCGGTAGGTGACGAGCTCACCGTGAAGCTCCGCCAGACGTCCGCGCCCCGCACCGGGACCGACACCTGGACGAACGTCCCCGGGCGGCGGTGCGGTATCCGGCCGTCCGTGTTGTCCAGACGGAAGGTGCGCACGCCGGGCGTCTCGTCGCGGGTCTCGGCCACCGTGAGCTCGGCCGTCGCGGGACGCGGCGCAGGCAGGCGACGGATGGGGAGGGGCCGGGCGCCGCCGCCCGCGGGGGCCGCGCCGGGCGCCGCCGCACCACCGGGCTCCGCCGCACCACCAGGCTCCGCCGCTGCACCACCCGGTGCCGCTGCAACACGGGGCTCCGCCGCTGCCGGCTTGAGGTAGACATTGCCCCCTTCGACCCGGGTCGGGTAGTGGGCCACGTCGTTGCCGGGCGGGTCGAGGCTGCAGCCGGTGCAGGCGTCGAACGTCCAGCCGTGCCAGGGGCAGGTGACGGCGCCGTTCTGAACCGTCCCTTCCGCCAGCGGTCCTCCTTCGTGGGGGCAGAGCCCGTCGATTGCCGTGACCTTCCCGTCGATGCGGAGCAGCGCGTAGGTGCGGCCGCCGATGTCGACCGACACCGCGGCGCCGTCCCGGAGCGCGTCCTCCCGAGCCGCGAACACGAAACCGTCGTCGCGGCCGTCCGGCGTCTCACCGGCGCCGGTCGGTCCTTCCGCACCGGTCTCCTCGCCCTCTTCGACTCGCGCGCCCGCGACGGCGCCCCCCGGCGACGGAGCTACCGCGCGTGTCGACGCGTCGTCGACCCTTGCGCCTGCGACGGCGCCCCCCGGCGACGGAGCTACCGCGCGTGTCGACGCGTCGTCGACGCGTGCGAAGAGCCGGCGCACGCCGGCGCAGCCGGGGCAGAAGACCGGCGGGTCCTCGCCGCGGTGTCGGTAGTCGCAACGCTCGCAGATCCAGGTCGAGGGGCGATAGTCGTCCTCGCCCACCTTCGCCGCCGCGTCCTCCCGGAGCCTCCCCCGCCAGTAGGCGCTGAACGTCTCTCCCGCCCCGTGCCGCAGGTAGTACTCGTTGACGACCTCCTCGATGACGAGCGGAAGCTGGTCGGCGTCGACGCCCAGCTTGTAGCGCAGGCCCAGATGGACGTGGCCCGCGACGCCCCCGCCGAGGTACACGTCGAAGCCCTCCCGCGTGCCGAGCAGCCGGCGGACGCGGACGCCCTTCAGTCCGATGTCGGCCGTGAAGTGCTGGGCGCAGCTCGACGGGCAGCCGCTCATGTGGATGCGGATGCCGTGAAGGGCGAGCGCCCGCTGCCGGAGCGTCTCGATGAGGCGGAACATCGTGCCCTTGGTCTCGGTGACCGCGATGTTGCAGAACTGCGTCCCGGTGCACGCCACCGTGTTCCGTGCCAGCGTGTCGGCGTGCATGCTCAGGCCGACCGCGGCGGCGTCGGTGGCCGCCGCGTCCCGGAATCCGTGCGGTATGTCGACGATCGCGATTCCCTGCTCGTGCGTCGTCCGGAGCTCCCCGCTGCCCCAGCGCTTCGCGAGCACCGCGAGCGACTCGAGCTGCCGCCAGCTCAGGCGGCCGAGCGGGACCGCGAGCCCCATCGTCCAGCGGTCCGGCCGGCGCTGCGGAAACCAGCCGATGAGGTCGTCGTTCCGCGTGGCCGGCGCCGGCCGCGGCAGGTCCCGCCAGGAACGCAGCGCCACCCGCTCCTCGACGTACGCCTGCACGCCCTCGATGCCGATCCGCTCGACGAGGTAGCGCAGCCGCGCCTGGTGGCGCTTCTCGCGCGAGCCCTGGGCGCGGAACAGGTCGAGCACGGCGGCGGTGACCGCAACCACCTGGTCGGGGCGGACCAGCACGGGCAGGTGCCACGCCAGGTGCGGGTTCTGCCCCTGCGTGCCGGCGACGAGCACCTGGAACAGCACCTCCCGGCCGACGCGGCGCGCGAGGAAGCTCAGGTCCTGCGTCCAGAAGTGGACCGAGTGCTCCGCCGCCCCGTTGAGACAGATGTTGAACTTGCGTGGCAGATCGGAATACTCCCGGCTGTCGACGAAGAGTGCGGTGACGTCGCGGCAGAGCTGGCGCGTATCGATCAGCTCTCCCGGGAGCACGCCGCTGAACGGGTGCGCGAAGACGTTGCGGATGTTGTCGTGGCCGGTCTGCTTCGAGGTCAACCCGACCGCCGAGAGCCGCTCCGCGACTTCCGGCACGTGCTCGATCCCGAGCCCCTGCACCTGGAGATTCGCGCGCGTGGTGACGTCGACGATGCCGTGGCCGTGCTCGTAGGCGATCGCCGCAATCTCCCGCGCCTGGTCCGCCGTCAGCTCGTTGGCCGTGATGCGGATGCGGTTCATGTAGCGGCCCGGCGTGTCGCGCTTGCGATAGAAGAAGCCGTACCACTTCATCCGCTCGAGATCGGGCGTCTCGATCCCCGCCATCGGCGTCCCCGCGCCGGCGTGCCGCAGCACGTCGGGCCAGACGTCGAAGCTGTGCTTCTTCGCTTTCCAGACCTCGGCCGGATTGACCATTTGCCGTTCCCCGTTCTTCCTCGTTCTCCTTCGTTGCCGGCGCGCGCGGGCGCGTCGTCCAGCCGCTCGCGGAGTCCGGTACGCGGCGTGTGTCCCTAACCTGCGGCCTCGGCGGTTCGCGCCACGCCCGCTCCGGCCGCGAGTCCGCCCCGCCGATGCGCCAGCGCCGCGTCCAGGGCCGTTCGTGCCTCCGTCTCCGTCGCGCTGTCGAAGCGCACCGCGAAGGCCAGAAAGGCGGTGACGGTCACGAACGCCCCGATAATCAGGAACGCCGTCGGCCAGGGAATGGCGCCCCGGAAGAGGAACCCGGCCAGGACCGCCCCCGCGTTGCCGCCCGCGCCTACGATCCCGGCCACCGAACCGAGCGCCTTCTTGTTGATGAACGGAACAACGGAGTACGTCGCCCCCTCCGACATCTGCACGAACAGGCTGAACACGACGAGGGCCGGGATCGCCATCGCCAGCACCGGCATCTGGGAGAAGAGCATCAGGGCCAGCCCTTCGGCGAACAGCGCAATGAAGAGCCAGCGCACGCGTCCGGACAGCCCCCACCGCTGGCCGAAGAGATCCCCGAGCGCGCCGCCGAGCGTGCGCGCAAAGACGTTCATGAGGCCGAAGAGCATCGCCGCCGCGCCGGCCCATTGCACGGCCTGGACGGTGCTCATCGACGCGAAGAAGTCGAAGTAGTCGAGGAAGTAGAGCGCGAGGACGTTGTTGACGGTGAGCTCGATTCCGAAGCACGCGCCGTAGATGACGAAGAGGGCCCAGACCCGCGGGTCCTTCGATGCCGCGGCGAACGATCCCTTCACGCTCTGCTTGGGCGGGAGCTTGCCGGCCGCCCGCAGCTCGCGGTAGTTGCCCTCCGGGGCGTCCTGCGTCAGGAAGTAGTAGGCGATGCCGACCAGCGCGCACATGGCGCCGGCGATGACCATCGCCACCCGCCAGCCGGCCGCATCGCTCAGCCCGAGTCCGGGCAGGAACTGGATGTTCGTGAACGGAATGTAGGCGCCGACGGTGAGGATGCCGAGGACGATCGGCATGACGAGCTGCGTTACGCCGCCGCCCAGGTTGCCCCACCCCGCGGTGGTGGCGTTCGCGGTGCCGACGACGTTGGGGGCGAACATCACCGAGGTGTGGTACTGCGTGATCACGAACGACGCGCCTATGACGCCGACGAGCAACCGGAAGATCAGGAACGTCTGGAAGTCCTGCGCGAGGCCGATGCCCATCACCGGCAGGGAACCGAGGAGGAGGAGCCAGGTATAGGCCAATCGCGGCCCGACGCGGTCGCAGAGCCAGCCGATGAGCAGTCGCGCGACGACCGTGATGGAGACCGAACCGATGACGAGCCAGCCGATCTGCGACTGCGTCAGCGCCATCTCGTCGCGGACGATCTTCATGAGCGGCGCGATGCCGAACCAGGCGAAGAAGCAGAGGAAGAACGCGAACCACGCCATGTGGAACGCGCGCATCTGCGGTGCATGGATGTTGAAGAGCCGAATCCGGGTTGCCTTGCTGCTGACTTCCATGACGGCGCCTCCGACGCGAAACCGTGAAATGGTCTGGCTGCCGGCGCCGGGCATTTCACGAGCTCCGGCGCATCGGCGTGTGGTCTCGCTGAGGGCCAAGCAAGAGTCGGGCCAGAACGGGCCCGGGTGGTCTGGAATCGCCTCTGCGGCAATGAACATAGGCCCGCCCGCACGGCGCGGGATGTGAAGCCGCGCGGCCTGGGCAACGCCAGGCTCCACATGTGTGTTGCGGTGTCCTTGCTGCATCACACATTTGTCGGCCCGCGGGCGCGGGCTGGTCTCTCTACCCCTCGCATCGCCCGACTCCGCGTCGTAGTTCGGACATGAATGTAGGGTGCCAAGCGAACTGTTCGACAAAACCGGGATAGAGAGCGACGGCGCCAATCGCTTCCGGCCGGGCTCGGATCGGGGCGCCGCACCGCCGCCGGCCCACCGCTCGCGGCGCGTGTTCCGAGGGCGACACCGCCTCGGCGGAGTGGGTGGGTGTGCCTTCGCAGGACTTGGCACGCGGCTTGATGGTCAACTGCGCATGCCGAACCGCGGCGCGCATTCCGTCGTTCCCGCCGGGCGTCGTCCGATCACCAGGGGGAACGTCGTCCCGGTCGTTGCCCTCGGTCTGGCGCTGGCCGGCGCCGCGCCCGTCGCGGCGCGGTCAGGCGATGCCGGTCCCAGCACGACGCAGCCAGCCCAAGTCTCCGCGCCGGACTCGGAGGCGCCGCCCGCTCGGGACGCGAGCCCGGCTCCGGCCGCCACGGACGCCCCGACCGACTGGCGCGAGATCCTGCCGGGGCTCACCGTGGGCTCGCAGTTGCGCCTGCGCAGCGAAAGCCGGCGCAACGCCCGGTTCGACCGCACGCGCCCGGGCAACGACGAGGACTACCTTCTCTCCCGCTTCCGCGTCGGCCTGACGTGGGAGCCGAGCGAGCGGGTGGCCGGGCTCGTCGAGCTGCAGGACGCCCGCATGCTGGGCGAGGAGGCGATCAGCGACACCCGCACGCCGAACATCTTCGCCGACCGGCTCGACATTCATCAGGCGTACCTCGAGGTCGGCCTGCCCGGCTCCGCGGTCGTTCCGGTTTCCCTCCGAATCGGCCGCCAGAAGCTCGTCTACGGCTCCCAGCGGATGGTCTCGCCGCTCGAGTGGGTCAATACCGCCCGCGTGTTCGACGGCGCCCGGATCGCGATCGAGGCGGGTCCCGGCCGCGGGCTCGACGCCTTCGCCACGCGCCTCGTTCCCGTGAGCCCGACCGGCCTCAACGATCACCGGCCGACCGCGAGCCGGATGTTCAACAGCCAGTTGCACGGCGTCTACTACACGGACGCGTCGCTCCTCCCGGGCGGCCACGTCGAGGGCTACTGGCTGCTGCGCCGCGAGGCTCGCCTCGACGATGCCGTCCACACCGTCGGCGTCCGCATCGACGCCACCCACGGCGCCTGGGGCTTCGACGGCGAGCTCGCCCGGCAGACCGGTCGTCACGGCGGCCTGCCGCACCGGGCCGCTCTCGTGCACGTGGGCGGCTCGTTCACCGCGGAGCTGCCGGGCCGTCCGAAGCTCGGCGCGGCGTTCAACTACGGGAGCGGCGACGACCATCCGGCCGACGGCGTCCACGGGACCTTCGACCAGCTCTATCCGCTGGGCCACGCCTACTACGGCTACTTGGACCTGTTCGCGCTCCAGAACCTCCGCAACACGGAGGTGACGATCGAGACCGCGCTCCCCGGCAACGCCAGACTGCGCGTCGGCGTCCAGGACTTCGTGCTCTCCGCGCCGGGGTCCGACGCCTGGTACAACGTGGCGGGCGCGGTCGTGCACCGGGCGCCGGGAGAGGCGCTCTCCGCGCACGTGGGCAACGAGGTCGACGTCACGCTCCGGATTCCGCTGGGGCAGGTGGGGCTGGAGGCGGGCTACAGCCGCTTCTTCGGCGGCGCCTACCTGCGGGACGCGGACTTCGCGCAGCGGACGGCCGACTTCCTCTACGTCCAGACGATGGTCGGATTCTGAGCTTCAGCCGTGGCCGTCTCCTGACTGCCTATCGTTCCCCGCCGTCCAGCTCTGCGACGCGATCCGCCGCCCGACCGAGGGCGGCCGTCGCAGCTTCGCCGGTCGGAGCGCCTGCCTCCCCCGGCCAGCCGCGCATCCAGTACAGCGCGCAGTACAAATTGCCCCCATTTCTTGACAGCATGTGTCGCAGATGACCATCATTTCTTGTGATTTTCCGGCGGATAATCGATGATCTCCGAGCGTGGCGGCGACGAGACGACCGCAAGCCCCTGGTGCTCCGCGGCGCCCGCCAGGTCGGCAAGACGACGGCCGTCGACCTCTTCGGCGCGGAGTTTCGCCAGTACGTCTCGCTGAATCTCGACCATCCCGGCGACCGCGAGGTATTCGACCGGAAGCTGCCCCTCGCGCGAACGCTCGAGGCGATCTTCTTTCTGAAGAACGCCGACCCGGCCGAGGCGTCGACCCTCCTGTTCCTCGACGAGATACAGAACTCCCCGCACGCTGTGCAGTTGCTGCGCTACTTCGCGGAGGAACGTGAGGACCTGGCGGTGGTCGCCGCGGGGTCGCTGCTCGAGGCGACCCTCGACCGGTACCGGGCGACGTTCCCGGTGGGCCGCGTCGAGTTTCTGTACGTCTATCCGCTGACCTTCGCGGAGTACTCCGCCGCCGCGCCCGACGGCTTGCAGGACGCAATGGCGACCGTCCCTTGCCCGGACTACGTCGTGGCGCCGCTACGGCGCCTGTTTCGCGACTACGTCCTGATTGGCGGCATGCCCGAGATCGCCGCTTCGTATCTGCGCCATCGGGATCTCGGCCGTCTGGGGCGGCTGTACGAGGGGTTGCTGGTCTCCTACGCGGACGATGCAGCGAAGTACGCCCGCAGCGTCACGCAACTCGGTCATTCTCCGCCACGTCATCGAGACGGCTCCCTTGCAGGCGGGCGAGCGGATTTCGTTTCAGGGATTCGGCGGTTCCAACTTCCGTTCCCGTGAGATGGCCGATGCGCTCCGGACCCTCGAACGCGCCATGCTCCTGTTCCTGCTCTACCCCACCACCGCCATCCAGCCCCCGGCGCTGCCCGATCTGCGCAAGTCACCGCGCCTGCTGTATCTCGACACCGGCCTGGTGAACTACCGCGCCGGCCTGCAGTCCGGATTCCTCTCGGTGACCGACCTCGGCGCGTTGTACCGTGGCCGTCTGGCCGAGCATGTCGTCGGCCAGGAGCTGATCGCCGCCGATCGGCGGACCAACGCCAAGCCGCGCTACTGGGTGCGGCAGAAGCCCGGCGCCACCGCCGAGGTCGACTACCTGCATCAGTACCGGGATCGACTGGTGCCGGTCGAGGTGAAATCGGGCCGGAGCGGCGCCCTGCGGTCCCTGCATCAGTTCATGCAGCGCGCCGACCATGACCTCGCCGTGCGGCTCTGGGACGGCGACATCGACCTGCACGAGGCGAAGACGCCCGAGGGACGCCGGTTCCGCCTGCTCAACCTGCCCTTCTTTCTGGTCCACCAGCTTGACGCCTATCTCGACTGGGCGGAGGGAACGGCCTGCTGAGCGGCCGCAACGACAGCGGGACCCAGGCGCCCTTCCTGCAGGACGAGGGCCAGGAGCTGCTGCGCGAAGATGTGGAACGGCTCCTTGGGCGGCACGAGGGACTCGACGTAGCCCTCGAGCCAGAGCCGCAGCAGACCGCACGCTCTCAGGAAACCGTCGTCGGACGTGGCGAGGAACAGGCAGTTCCGAACGGTGCCGGGCCGGCGGCCGGTGCGGCCGAGTCGTTGCAGGAAGGAGGCGACGGTCGCGGGTGCGTCGATCTGGATGATGCGATCGAGATCGCCGACGTCGATTCCCAGCTCCAACGTGCTCGTGGCGACGATGACGCAGTCGCGGCTCCGGGCGAACGCCTCCTCGGACCGCCGGCGCTCGTCGAGGGCGAGCGAGCTGTGGGAGCCGAAGGTGTCGGCGCCGCATCGACGGAGCTCGGCGGACAGCGCCTCGACGCCGGCGCGGCTGTCGCAGAACACGAGCCGCCTCTCGCCGCGGTGCATCGCGGAGATCACCTTGGCCGCGTTGCGGATGTCCCCGACGTAGTCGAGTTGTGCGTCCGCCGGGCCGGCCGCGTCACCGTCCGGTGCGACGACCCGGCGTGGCCGCGACGAAACGGGGGCCGGCCAGTCGAGGAGCGCCTGGGGATTCCCGATGGTCGCCGAGAGGCCGAGGCGCTGGATCTCGCGTCCCGCCAGGCGGCGCACGCGCTCCAGGACCGCGAGGAGATGCCAGCCGCGATCGTCGCCCGCGAAGGCGTGCAGCTCGTCGTCGACGACGGCCCGGAGATCACGGAAGAGCACCCCCGGCTCGGATCGGCTCGATGTGATGCTGAAGGGCGGGGGCAGCCGGTCGAACGCGGATTCCTGGTTCACGACTCGCGGTTCACGGCTTCGACGCCGGCCGCAGACCTGGCTGCGTTCCCGGTTCGGACCAGTCGACGATGTCGAGGTCGTCGATTCTCGCGAAATGTCGGAGGTTCGCGGTGGCGAGCTGCGCCGGCAGGCTGAGGGCGATCGATGCGATGGCGAGGTCCATGTCCTCGATCGGCGTTCCCCGATGTTGCAGGGTGGCCTTCCAGTGTCCGAACGCCAGCGCGGCTGCCTCGTTCCAATCGGTCCAGCGCACCGCGGCGCGCAGGCGCTCGAACTCGTTCGCGAGAAGTCGTCGGCGACGCGATTCCGGCGGCAGGCGCGACAGGCCGAAGTGGACTTCCGCTGCTACGGGCGCACAGAGATGGACGGTCGAGGGATCCTGCTCGCGCAACAGCAGCAGGGCGTGTGTGCGCCGGTGCATGAACGCCGAAGCGGCACTCGTGTCGAGGAGGAGCATCAGAACGGCGGGCCCGTGCGACTCCGCCGAGCGTTCTCGACGGCCGTCCGGAAGGCCTGTTCGCCCTGCTGAAGATCCCGCAGATCGGCGTCGCTCAGGTGATCGTTGGAGAACAGCTCCGGGGGCCAGCGAGAATGTTCTTCGACCGCACGCTGGCACGATTCCACGATCAACCGGTTTCGACTCGTACCCCGCTCCGCCGCGATCCGATCCAGACTGGCCAACAGCGCTTGTGGCAGATGAACGCTCGTGTTCGGCATGGCTCCTACCCGAACATGTTATACCATGTCGCGATCGCCTTGTAGGGGCGCGTTGACGCGCACGATCAGATACTCACGCATCGGGGCGGCTGAGGTGCCGGCGGCGGGGCAGCGCGTCGAACGCGGATGGTGGCTCGCTTCTTCAGGAACCGCACCTGCGGGGCTCGCGGGTTGTCGAAGCGGTGGGCGCCGGAGAAGTCCACCGCGAGCCGCTGGGCGGCACGTCGCGCAGGATCTGGTACTCGCGCCGAGCCGCCCCTGCCGCGCCGCCCGCTCGTCGTCCGGCGCGGCCAGGGGAGCCGCGTAGATGCGGACCCGCGCGCGCTCGCCCTCGATGGCCGCGTGCCGCGCCGTCCAGTCCTGGTAGCTCGGCCCTTCGAAGAGGGGCGCTTCGAGCCGGCAGTCGCCCACCCGGTGCGCGCGCTGCGACGGGCGGATGCCCGCCTCCTGCATGGCCCGGCTGACCGCCTTGGCCATCGGCCGGTCGATCCGCGCGCGCGGCGGCGTACCCGCGCTGTGCCGGGTGATTGCCGCGACGTGCCCGGTCGCTCGTCCCGCCCGGTCCCGGCGTCGCGGCGATGCACGTGGCCGCGCAGGTCCTCGGTGAGCCGGCAGTCGGCGTCCTCGTGCGACAGGAAGTCGGTGACCGCCTGCCAGCGGGGCGAGGTTGGTTCCATGCTGTGACGCGCTGGCTGCCGATTCAGCGGCCAGCGTCAGGCAGGTCGAACTCCAGGCGATGTTCGACCGAAGGCTCGGTCATCGCGGTTCCTCCGAGGAGGCCGGGCCGTGGTCGGGCATCAGGAATCGGCACGAGGGGCCGGGCGCCCGGCCGAGGCGGGCGTCGAGTGTCGCCAAGGGCACGGCCAACGCCTCGGCGCAAGCGACGTACCAGGCGTCGTAGGTGGTGAGGTTGAGGCGCAGATCCCAGATGCGCGGAGCGAACGGCTCGAAGTCCAGCAGCTCGATCGGAAGGTCGACGATGTCCCGGTAGCCCGCCGTCGCCTTCAGGCTGGAAATCTCGCGCGCCAACTCGGCCCGTCGCAACACGTTGCCCGCCTCGATCGGCGCCAGCTGGGGCGCGAGCAGGTGCCTTTCGGCGGTGACCCTGCGAGCCCAGTCGCCGGGGGCTCCGGCATCCATCACCGCCGCCACGAGAACCGAGGCGTCGACCACGACGGGAGGCATCGCGGCTCAGCGCCGGCCGGCATCGAGGTGGCGGAGAATGTCGGCGGCGGGCATGTGCGTGGGCTCGGCGTCCAGGCGCGCGCGCACCCGTGCGATCCATTGATCTACTGATGGCTTCGACGCCAGGCGTTCGAGCTCGCCCCGCAAGTACTCTTGCATCGACTTGTGGGCCAAGGCGGCGCGGGCGGCGAGTTCGTCGCGCACCGCTTCCGGGACGTTGCGCACCGTGATTTGAACGGCCATGTCGTGATTATGAACGCCGTTGCTGGCGTTTTGCAATCAGTCTCCGCACGCCATCTCCTTCCGTGCCGGCACGAGCAGGTCGACCTCGTTGATCGACCCGTCCAGCCGATGTAATCCGTCCGCCCCGCCGGTAGACTGTTGGGGGGAGGGTGGAGGATGCGAACCGGGTTGATCGCGTTGTTCGTCGCGCTGGGGTTCGCCGCCGGCTGTCAGCAGGCCCCGCTGGACGATCTGCGGGGGGGTGCGCAGGAGGTGCTCGACGACGCGCGGAACCGGGTCGAGGCGATCGGCGAGCTGTCGACGGAGGAGCTCCGCGAGATCTGGGCCATCGAGTACCGCACCGTCGTCGTGGCCGACGCCGACATGGCGACGCTGGACGAGCGGCTGAACGCCCTCGGCCAGGAGCGGTGGGACTGCTATCACGTGAGCGAGGAGGAAGACGGCACGGTGTTCTACTTCAAGCGGCGCAAGTCGAACGCCCTCGCCCATCTGACGAACGTGCTCCGGCTGGGAGCCATCGCGTTCTAGGAGCTTGCGTCGCGGAACGCAACGGCGTGAGTGCCGCGGTGCAAGCTCCTGCGGCGGTTGGGGGCTGGGGCCGAACACGGAGCCTGCGACGGATTGGCGGCGCCAGACGCCCAGCCAGTCAGTCGCAGGCGATCAGCTTGCGGGCCGGGTTGGCCATGTTCGCCAGGATGCGCCAGTCGCCGTCGACCTTCGCGAACAGGTAGCTGGACGCGCCCCGCAGCAGCACCGTCCCGTCCGTCCGGTAGCGCGTGAAGTACGCGCTCAGCAAGGCCGTGCCCGCGTTGATCACGCAGATCTCGGTGCGGTCGGTCTCCGAGTGGTCGTACCCCTCCGGCGCGAGTTGCCGGTGGATCGCGTCGAAGGAGGCCTGCGTCTCGGCGGCCGTCCCCAGCACGGCCGCGCCCTCCGTCCCGGTCCGGAACGACGGCGCCGAGTAGATCTCGCGGGCGATTTCCTCGGTGCGTCGGGCGGAGAACGCCTTGATGTAGGCGTCCCAGGCCGCGCGCACCTCAATCCTCACCTCCGCTTCGGGCACGGTCTGGGCCTGGAGCGACGGAGACGGACCGACAGCGACGGCCAGCGCCGCCAACACGCCGAACGAGCCAACTCGTGAGGACATGGCCTCCAGCCGTTCCTTTCTGCGCCCAGGGCCCTCGGAGATCGCGAAGGAGCGATGGTGCGGAAGGGGGGATTTGAACCCCCATGAGCCTTCGGCTCGCCAGCCCCTCAAGCTGGTGCGTCTGCCAGTTCCGCCACTTCCGCAAGTGGATCGGGAGCGACGGCGTCGCCCCGTGTGCCGCTACTGCGGTTCCTCGCCCGGAGCGCTCGCCGGCGGCGCCGGCACCGTCTCGGCCGCCGGGGCATCCGAGGTCTCGACCCCGCTCAGGACCGACCCCGGCTCCTGCTGGCCCATGATGGCGAGCACGAGCGCGCCGATCATGAACATCGCGCCGAGGACGGTGGTGGCGCGCGTCAGGACGGTGGCGCCGGAGCGCGCGCCGAACGCGGCCTGCGTGCCGCCCCCGCCGCCGAACGCCGCCGCCACGTCGCCGCCCTTGCCCTGCTGCAGAAGCACGATCAGCACGAGCAACAGGCAGACGACGACATACACGCCGGTGACTACCATCCCAAGCATAGCGAACGATTATACCGCCGCCCGCCGCGCGGCGTCGACGATCTCCGCGAAGCTCGCCGGATCGAGGCTCGCGCCGCCGACGAGGGCGCCGTCGACGTCGGTCCGGCCGGCGATGGCCTCCGCGTTCGCCGGCTTGACGCTCCCGCCGTAGAGGAGCCGGCAGCGATCCGCTGCCTGGTCCCCGCCGAGTTCGGCGAGGCGGTGCCGAATGTGCGCGTGGGCGTCCTGGGCCTGATCCGGCGTCGCCGTGCGACCGGTGCCTATCGCCCACACCGGCTCGTAGGCGACGACCAGGGCGGCGAGCTCGGCCGGCGTCACGCCGGCCAGGCTCCCCTCGATCTGGCGGCCGAGCACGGCCAGCGTCTCGCCCGCCTCCCGCTGGTCGAGCGTCTCCCCGACGCAGACGATCGGCGTGAGCCCGGCGTCGATGGCGGCGCGCGTCTTGCGGGCGACCAGCGCGTCATCCTCTCCGAAGAGCTGCCGCCGCTCGGAGTGCCCGAGGATGACGTGGCTGGCCCCGGCGCCGGTCAGCATCCCCGCGCTGATCTCGCCCGTGAACGCTCCCTCGGCGGCCCAGTGCAGGTTCTGTCCGGCAACGCCCACACGGGTGTTGCCGCAGGCGTCGGCGACGGCGGCCAGCGCGGTGAACGGCGGCGCGAGGACGACGTCGGCATCGGTGACGCCGGCCACGCGCGTCGCGAACGCCGCGACGAAGGCGACGGCGTCCGGTACCGTCTTGTGCATCTTCCAGTTCGCGGCGAGCAGGGGCGTTCTCATGGTTCGGGCCGTCCTTCCTTTTGCCGTGGCCGGGCAGCAGAATCAGGCGCGGGAGCTTCGCGCCAACGAAACTCCCAACGCGCCCTGGCCGGGCGGCAGAATCAGGCACGCAAGAGTCTCGCGCCAGCGAAACTCCCAACGCGCCGCGGCCGGGCGGCAGAATCAGACGCGCGGGAGTTTCGCGCCAGCGAAACTCCCAACTCGCCCCGGCCGGGTGGCAGAATCAGCGCGCAGGAGTTTCGCGCCAGCGAAACTCCCAACGCGCCCCGTCAGGGGCGCGCGTCGTCGGGCAGCGCGGCCACCCCGGGCAGCGTCCGGCCGCCGAGGAACTCGAGCGCTGCGCCGCCGCCGGTCGAGATGTGCGTGATCCGGTCGCTCACGCCGGCCTGGGCGACGGCGGCCACCGAATCGCCGCCGCCGATGACGGTCGTGCCCGCGCAGTCGGCCACGGCGCGGGCAACGGCGACCGTGCCGGCGCTGAACGCGTCGACCTCGAACACGCCCATCGGGCCGTTCCAGACGACGGTCCGCGAGCCGGCGATGGCCGCGGCGAACGCCTCCCGGGTGCGGGCTCCGATGTCGACCCCGATGCGCCCGCCGATGGCCGGGTCGTCGACGGGCAGCTCGTCGTGCGCGGCGCCCGCTTCGAGGCGCTCGGCGACGACGTGGTCTGTGGGCAGGGCGAGCCGCACGCCGCGCTCGGCCGCCGCCTGCTCGACCCGGCGGGTCGCGTCGAGCAGGTCGGGCTCGACCAGCGAGCCGCCGACCGGCAGCCCGCGCGCCTGGAAGAAGGTGTAGGCCATCGCCCCGCCGACGAGGAGCGCGTCGACGCGTCCGAGGAGGTTCTCGATCACCTCCAGCTTGCCCGAGACCTTCGCGCCCCCCAGCACCGCCGTGAACGGCCTGGCCGGCGACGCGAGCAGCGCGCCCAGGTGCTCGAGCTCGCCCGCCAGCAACAGGCCGGCGCCGGCGTCGGCCACGAGCGGCACGATCCCGGCGGTGGAGGCGTGCGCCCGATGCGCCGCTCCGAACGCGTCGTTGACGTAGACGTCGACCGGCGCCGCGAGCTCGCGCGCGAAGTCCGGGTCGTTCCGCTCCTCCCCGGCGTGGAAGCGGAGGTTCTCCAGCAGGGTGACGCCACCCGCGCCGCCGTCCGCGATCGCCTGCCGGGCCGCGGGACCGATGGCATCCGCGGCCAGGGTCACGGGCCGGCCCAGCAGTTCCGTCAGCCGCGCCGCGACCGGGGCGAGGCTGAGGGCGGGCTTCACGAGCCCCTTCGGCCGGCCGAGATGCGAGGCCAGGACGAGCGTGGCGCCGCGGTCGAGCGCGAGCCGCAGCGTCGGGAGCGCGGCGCGGATGCGCGTGTCGTCGGCCACCCCGCCGCCGGCGAGCGGCACGTTGAAGTCGACGCGCACGAAGACGCGCCGGCCGGCGAGGTCGAGATCACGGATGGAGCGCTTGCGCACGGCCGGTGAGCCGGTTCAGAGCCCCTTGGCGGCCATGGCCCGGATGAGGTCGATGCAGCGGGACGAGTAGCCCCACTCGTTGTCGTACCACGCCAGCACCTTGATGAAGTCGTTCTCCAGCACCCGGGTGTAGGACGCGTCCACGATCGACGAGTGCGGGTTGCCCTTGAAGTCGATGGAGACCAGCGGCTCGGTCGACAGTTGGAGGATGCCGGCCAGCGGGCCGTCGGCCGCGGACCGGAAGGCGCCGTTGACCGCCTCCGGCGTCGCGTTCCGATCGACCTGCGCCACGAGGTCCACCACCGACACGTTCGGCGTCGGCACCCGCATCGCGATGCCGTCGAGCTTGCCCTTGAGCTCCGGCAGCACCTCGCCCACCGCCACCGCGGCGCCGGTCGTCGTCGGGATCATCGACACCCCGGCGGCGCGCGCCCGGCGGAGATCCTTGTGGGGCAGGTCGAGCAGCTTCTGGTCGTTGGTGTAGGAGTGCACGGTGGTCATCCAGCCGCGCCGCAGGCCGAACTCCTCGTGGAGCACCTTCGCGACCGGGGCGAGGCAGTTGGTCGTGCACGAGGCGTTCGAGAGGATGTGGTGCCGGCCCGGGTCGTAGCGGTCGTCGTTGACGCCGAGCACGACGGTCAGGTCCGGTCCCTTGGCCGGCGCGGAGATGATGACCTTCTTCGCCCCCGCCGCCAGGTGGCGCGCGGCGTCGTCGCGCCTGGTGAAGAAGCCGGTCGACTCGACCACGATGTCGACGCCGAGGTCGCCCCACGGCAGGTTCGCCGGGTCGCGCTCCGACAGCACGCGGAACCGGCGGTCGCCGACCCGCAGGCCGTCCCCGTCGACCGCGACGTCCTCCTCGAGATTGCCGAGGACGGAGTCGTACTTGAGCAGGTGCGCCAGCATCTCGGCGCTGGTGATGTCGTTGACGGCCGCGAACGAGAGCCCGTCGTCCGCCTGCGTGTCCCGAAGCGCGGCGCGCATCACGTTGCGGCCGATGCGCCCGAAGCCGTTGATGCCGACCGTGATCCCCATGTCCGTCCTCTCGAAGCCCGCTCGGTCGAAGCCGTGTTCCGCATGGCGGAGCCCGCCGCCACCATCCAAACAGGCTATTCTAGGGCCTTGCGCCGCGGAACGCCAGCGGAGCGAGTGCCGCGGCCAGGCTCCCGCGGCCGGCCTCCCGCCACGCCCGCCGCCGATGTACCTGCTGTACGACGCGCTGCTGCTCCTCTACGTCCTGTTCCGCCTGCCGTCCGTCGCGTGGGCGGCCTGGCGCCACGGCAAGGCGCTCGGCGACCTCAGCCAGCGGTGCGGCCGGCTGCCGCACGCGGTCAATCCGGAGCGGCGGCCCTCCATCTGGGTGCACGCGGTCTCGGTCGGCGAGACGCTCGCCGCCCGGCCGCTCCTGGCGGCGTTGCGGGAGGCCTATCCGGGGCACCGGCGGCTGCTCTCGACGACGACGGCGACCGGGCAGCAGGTCGCGCGCGGCCTCGGGGACCTGGTGGACGCCACGTTCTATGCGCCGTTCGACCTGCCGCCGTTCATCGCGCGCACCCTCGACCGCGCGGCGCCCGATCTCCTGATCGTGGTCGACACCGAGATCTGGCCGAACCTTCTCCGGGCGTGCCGCCGCCGCGGCGTCCGCACCGCGCTCGCCAACGGCCGGCTGACGGCCCGCTCGTTCCGCGGCTACCGCCGGGCCGGCCGGTTCATGCGGCGCGTGGTGAGGAACTTCGACCGCATCTGCGCGCAGACGGAGCAGTGGGCGCGCTGGTTCGAGATGCTCGGCGCCGACCCTGCGCGCGTCTCGGTCACCGGGAGCCTCAAGTTCGACGCGCCGCCGGCCGCGGCCGCGAACGGCGGCGCGCGCCATCCCGTGCTGGCTTGCCTGCCGCCGCCCGCCGCCGGGCCGGTCGTGGTCGCCGCCAGCACCCTGCGCGGCGAGGAGGAACCGGTGCTCCGCGCCTTCGCGCGGGCGCGCGAGCGGCACCCCGGCGCCCTCCTCGTCCTGGCGCCGCGGCATCCCGAGCGTTTCGAGGAGGCGGCGCGGATCGCGGCCGCGGCCGGCTACCGCGTGGCCCGCCGCACGGCGCTGGCGGAAGGCGGCGGCCGGGAGGCCGACGTCGTCGTCCTCGACACGATCGGGGAGCTGCCGTACCTGTACGAGGCGGCGTCGTGCGTCTTCGTGGGGGGCAGCCTGGTGCCCGCCGGCGGGCACAACATCCTCGAGCCGGCCGCGGTCGGCAAGGCGATCCTGTTCGGGCCCCACATGGAGAGCTTCGCGGAGATCGCCAGCCGCTTCCTCGCGCGGGACGCGGCGGTGCAGGTGCGGAGCGGGGACGAGCTCGAGTCGGAGGTGACCGCCCTGCTCGACGACGGGGAACGCCGCCGGCGTCTGGGCGCCGCGGCGCGAGCGGTGATCGACATGTACCGCGGCGCCACCGCGCGAACGCTTGCCGCCGTCGCCGAGTTGCTGCCGCCGGGCGCTCGGGCGGGGGCGCCCGTCGCCGGGTCATGAGTCCGCTCAGCACGTTGTACGCGGCGGTCGCCCGGCGGCGCCGGCGCTGGTACGCGCACCGTCCCGCTGCCCGCCGGCGCCTGCGCCGGCCCGTGGTCAGCGTCGGCGCCCTCTCGGTCGGCGGCAGCGGCAAGACGCCGGTCGCTGCGCACGTCGCCGCGATCCTCGCGCGGATGGGGGAGCGGCCCGCCGTCCTGAGCCGCGGCTACGGCCGCGCCGCCCGCCCGGCGGGCGTGGTCGTGGTGCGGGATCCGGGCGGGATCCGCGCCGGCGTCGCGGAGGCCGGGGACGAGCCGCTGATGCTGGCGGAGCGGCTTCCGGGAGCCTGCGTGCTGGTCTGCGCGGACCGGCACCGCGCCGGCCGGTTGGCCGAGGAGCGCTTCGACGTCACGGTCCACGTGCTCGACGACGGCTTCCAGCATCTGTCGCTCCACCGCGACGTGGATCTCGTGGTGATCGGGGCCGGCGATGCCGACGAGCGGCGGACGCTGCCGGCCGGGAGGCTGCGGGAGCCCCCGGATGCGGCAGCCGTGGCCGACGCCCTGCTCGTCGAGGCGCCGTCGCTGGAGCAGGCCGCGTCGGTGGCCCGTCGCTTCGGCGCCGCGCCGGTCTTCCGGGTGGCTCGGCGGCTCGGGGCGCCGATCCCCGAGGCGCCGATCCCCGAGGCGCCGACTGCGACCGGGGCGCCGGTGCCCGAGGCGGCGACCGCGCGCCAGGCGCGGACTGCTCCCGAGCTGCGGACTGCGCCCGAGGCGCGGGCTGCGCCCGAGGCGGGGGCTGCGCCCGAGGCGGCGGCCGGCGTACCACGCGGCGCGCGGGTGGTGCTGGTGGCCGGGATCGCGCGCCCCGCCGCGTTCGCCGGCGACGTGCGCGCGGCCGGGTACGACGTGGCCGGGTTGCTGGCGTTCGCCGATCATCACCGGTTCTCGGCCCGCGACGTCGCGCGCGTGGCGCGGCGGGCGCGGGAGCTCGCCGCCGGTGCGGTGCTGACGACGGAGAAGGACATGGTGCGGTTGCGTCCCCTGGCGCCGTTCGGCGTCCCGCTGGCGCGGGTCCCGCTCCACGCGGGGGTGGAGCCGGCCGCGCGCTTCGAGAGCTGGCTGGTGGACCGCCTGCGCGCCGCGCGGCTCTCGCGAGCGGGGGACAAGTGATTCGCGCCCGCCACCGCCTCGAGCACCTCGCCGTGGTGGCGGTGCGCCTCGTCGCCCGCTGTCTGCCGCGCCCGCTCAGCCTCGGTCTCGGCACCGCGCTCGGCCGTCTCTTCCATGTGCTCCACCGGCCGCGGCGGGAGCTCGCGGTCGCCAACCTGCGGGCGGCGTTCCCCGGGCGCGGCGACGCGGAGTGCCGCGCCATCCTGCGGGCCACGTTCGAGCAGTTCGGCCGGCACGTCGTCGACTTCCTCAACTTCACCGGGATGTGGCCGGAGCGGATGCTGGCGCTGGTGGAGGTCGAGGGCGCTCGGCACGTGGAGCGGGCCGAGGCGCAGGGGCGCGGAGTGATGTACTTCACGGGTCACTTCGGCTCCTGGGAGCTGCAGGTGCTCGTGCACGCGTACCGCTTCGGTCCCATCGTCATGGTCGCGCGCACGCTCGACAACCCCCTGCTCGAGCGGATGATCGACCGCCTGCGGGGCAGCGCCGGCACGCGCGTCGTTCCCCGCCGGGGCGCGGTGCGCGGGCTGCTCGGGGCGCTCAAGCGGCGCGAGTCGGTCGGCATGATGATCGACCAGCACATGCAGGATAGGAGCGCCGTGGAGGTCACCTTCTTCCGCCGTCCGGCGTCGACGACGTCGGCCATCGCGGCCCTGGCGCTGCGCACCGGGGCGCCGATCATCCCGGTGTTCGCGCTGCCGGTTCCCCGCGGCCGCTACCGCCTCGTCTACGAGGCCCCCGTCGAGCCGCCGGGCCCCGACGATCCCGACCCCGTCCGCACCTACACGCAACGGTGCACCGACGTGCTCGAGGCCTACGTGCGCCGCTACCCGCACCTCTGGCTCTGGATGCACCGCCGCTGGCGGCTGCCGGCGGAGCCGGGGGCGGGATCGGCCGCGGAGGGGGTGCGGTAGACTGCGGCCACCCATGCCCGATTCCGCGATTCGATGGTGGGAGGGGCCGTGATTCCGGCCGCCGGCGGGGATGCCCTCGGCCGGCCCGCGCGGCTCAGCGACCTGGTCGGCCTGTTCCGGGCCCTGCGAGTGGCGGTGGTCGGCGACGTCATCGCCGACGAGTTCGTCTACGGCCGGGTGTCGCGGGTCTCCCGCGAGGCGCCGGTCCTGATCCTGGCCCACGACCGGACCGCGGTGCTGCCGGGGGGCGCCGGCAACGCGGCGCGCAACGTCGGCTCGCTCGGCGGCACGGCGCGCCTCGTCGGGCTCGTGGGGCGCGGCGACGCGGACCGGCGACTGGAGCGCGGGCTCGGGCCGCGGGTCGACGTGTCGCACCTCGTGCGACCCCGCGCCTACCGGGCGCCGGTCAAGACCCGCGTGCTGGCCGGCGGTCTGCACGGCGTGTACCGGCAGGTCGTCCGGGTCGACCGGGAGGAGCCGGCGGTGGCGGATCCGGCGGTCCGCGAGGCGTTCGAGCGGGCCGCCGTTGCGGCCGTCACGGACTGCGACGCCGTGCTGATCTCCGACTACGGGCGCGGCATCGTGACTCCCGTCCTGGTCTCCGCCCTGCAGGCGTCGCTGTCGCGCCGGCGGCCGCGGCCCCCCATCCTCGTCGATTCGCGCTACGACCTGCTGGCCTATCGGGGGTGCACCGCGTACACCCCCAACGAGTCCGAAGTCGAGCAGGCGCTCGGCACCACGATCGGGGACGACGCGGAGCGCCTGGAACGCGCCGGGCGGGAGGTGCTGCGGCGGACGCGCGCGAAGGGGGTCGTCGTCACGCGGGGGAGCCGCGGGATGGCGGTCTTCGAGCCCCGGCGCCCGACCGAGCACATCCCGATCTTCGGCGGCGACGAGGTTGCCGACGTGACCGGCGCCGGGGACACCGTCATCGCCGCGATGACGCTCGCCGTGGCCGCCGGGGCTCCGCTCGCCAGCGCGGCCCGGCTGGCCAACTACGCCGGCGGGGTCGTGGTGACCAAACGGGGCACCGCGGCGGTCACCGCGCGCGAGGTGGCCCGGGCGGCGGAGGCGGACTTCGAAGAGGCGTTGGAGGCGGACCTCGAAGAGTATGACTGACGGGGGCGGCGTGGTCGTCTCGGAGGATCGGCTGCGCGCGCTCGTCGCCGCCGACCGGGCCGCCGGGCGCACCGTGGCGCTGGCGAACGGCTGCTTCGATCTCCTGCACGTCGGACACGTCCGCTACCTGCGGGGCGCGGCGGCGGAGGCCGACCGTCTGATCGTCGCCGTGAACGACGATGCGACGGTGGCGGCGCTGAAGGGAGCCGGCCGGCCGGTGCAGGCGGCGCCCGAGCGGGCGGAGATCGTCGCGGCGCTCGGCGTCGTGGACTACGTGGTGGTGTTCACGACGCCCACCGTGGCCGGTCTGCTGCGGGCGCTCCGCCCGGACGTGCACTGCAAGGGGACCGACTACACGCCGAAGACGGTGCCGGAGCGCTCCGTCGTGGAATCCTACGGCGGGCGGGTCGCCATCGTCGGCGACCCGAAGGCGCACTCCACCCGGGAGCTGGTCGACCGCATCGGCCGCCGGGAGTAGCCGAAGCCTCCGCGATGCGCCTGCTCATCGTCCGGCTCAGCGCGCTCGGCGACGTGGTCCACACCCTGCCGCTGGCGGCGGCGCTGCGCCGCGCGTTCCCCGACGGCGCGATCGACTGGGTCGTCGACGAGCGGAGCGCGGACCTGCTGACGCTGGTGCCGGTGCTCGACCGGGTCGTCGTGCTCCGGACCCGCAGCCGGCCCGCCCTGCGCGCGCTCGCGGAGTGCCGCCGCACGTTGCGGAGGCGGGGTTACGACGTCGCGCTCGACGCGCAGGGGCTGGGGAAGTCCGCCGTCGTCGCGCGCTTCAGCGGCGCGGCCCGCGTCGTCGGCTTCTCGCCGCCCTTCCTCCGCGAGCGGTGGGCGCAGTGGCTCTACACCGAGCGGGCCGATCCCGGCCGCCCGAGGCACGTGGTCGAGCGCAATCTGGGGCTCCTGGCCGCGCTGGGCGTGGACCCTGCCCCGTGGTCGTTCCCGCTGCGGACGCCGTCCTCGGCGGCGCCGGCTCGGGCCCGGGCCCGGCTCGGCCTTGGCGAAAGCGTCGGCAGCGGCCGCTTCGCGCTGCTCAATCCGAACGCGGCCTGGGCGAGCAAGTGCTGGCCGGCGGAGCGGTTCGGAGCCGTCGCCGCCTGGCTGCGCCGCACCTACGGCCTGCCGTCGGCCGTGCTCTGGGGGCCGGGGGACGAGGCGCGCGCGGAGGCGGCGGCCGCCGCGTCGGACGGCGCCGCGGCGGTCGCGCCCCCTACCGGGCTGCCCGACCTCGTGGCGCTGTCGCGGGCCGCCGCGGTGATGGTCTCCGGCGATACCGGGCCGCTGCACGTCGCGGCCGCGGTCGGGACGCCGGTGGTCGGGCTCTACGGCCCGAGCGACCCGTCGCGCAACGGGCCGTGGTCGCCCGGCGACGTCGTCGTGTCGCGTTTCGCGGCCTGCCGCTGCCGCCCGGCGCGCGGGCGCCCCGGGGACGCCGGCCGGATGGTGCGCGTCTGCCGGAGCGCGACGCGCTGTCTCGACGACATCACGGTCGACGACGTGACGGCGGCCGTCGACCGGCGGTTGGGGAGCGTGCCGGGCGATGCTTGATCTCGCCGCGCAGCCGCGGCTGCGCCTGCTGTTCCGGATCGCGCGCCTGCGCGTGGCGCTGGGCTTCGCGGCGGCGGCGGTCACGATGGCGTTCGCACGTCCCACCTGGGGTTCGCTGGCGGCTGGGGTCCTGTTGGCGGCGGGGGGCGAAGCCGTCCGGCTCTGGGCCGCCGGACACCTCGTCAAGGGGCGCGAAGTGACGACCTCGGGCCCCTACCGCTTCACGGGGCACCCCTTGTACCTCGGGTCGCTCGTCATCGGCGTGGGCTGCGTCGTAGCCGCCGCGTCCCCGATCGTCGCCGCGGTGGTGCTGGCGTACCTGGGCGTCATGCTGCCGGTCGCGATACGTCTCGAGGAGGCGACCCTCGCCGCCGCTTTCGGCGAGGCCTACACGCGCTACCGGCGCGGCGCGGTGCCCCGCTCCGGCCGGCGGTTCAGCGTCGGGCGCGCACGGCGGAACCGCGAGCACCTGGCGGTCGCCGGGCTCCTCGCGGGGGTCGCCCTCGGCGGGCTCCGCGTCTGGTGGCTCCACGGGTGGCCCTGGGAGTCTGCGCTGTAGCCGCGAGACCGTCGCCTGATGCGGGAGAGCCGGCTCGGCAGCGGGTACACTCTGGACGGAACGTCGGCCGGCGTTTCTCCGTCTCTTGGACGAGACGCGCGAGTACGTCGCCGCCACCACCGGTCGTGCGCCGCCCTTGCGGGCGTTCTCGCCGGCGGTGATCCGACACCGGCTTTCCCGCCCCCGCGATCCCGAAGAGACGATCGACGCGCCGGGCAGCGAGATGGAGGTACGCGCAGTGACACGGGTGTGCGACGGGAGGCGGTCGTGACGGGCATGATCGATTGGTTCGCGCGCAACAGCGTTGCCGCCAACCTGATGATGGCGTTCATCCTGGTGAGCGGCGTCCTCGCCATGTCGAACGTGCGGGAGGAGGCGTTCCCGGAGATCGAGCTCGATCGGATCCACGTGGAGGTCCCCTATCTCGGCGCCGCCCCCGAGGAGGTCGAGGAGGGGGTGAACGTCCGCATCGAGGAGGCGATCCAGGGCATCGACGGCATCAAGCAGATCCAGTCGACGGCCTCGGAAGGGATGGGCTCGGTGCTGATCGAGCTCGAGCTCGACGCGGACGCGCGCCGCGTCGTCGACGAGGTCAAGAGCAACGTCGACGCCATCACGACGTTCCCGCTCGAGACCGAGAAGCCGATCATCCGGGAGATGACGGTCCGGCAGCAGGTCGTCGACGTGGCGGTCTCGGGCGACGTCGACCCGTTCACGCTGAAGCAGATCGCCGAGCGCGTGCGGGACGAGCTGACCGCGATGCCGGGGATCACGCAGGTCGACATCGTGAGCGCGCCGCCCTACGAGATCTCCATCGAGGTCTCGGAGGACGACCTGCGGCGGCACGGCATGACGTTCGACCAGGTGGCGGACGCCGTGCGGCGGTCTTCGCTGGATCTGCCGGGGGGCTCGGTGCGCACGGAGCGGGGCGAGATCCTGCTGCGGACGATCGGGCAGGCCTACCGGGGGGCGGAGTTCGAGGACCTCGTCCTCTGGACGCGGCCCGACGGCAGCCGCCTGCGCCTCGGGGACGTGGCGACGGTCGTCGACGGCTTCGAGGAGACCGACCAGCAGGCCCGTTTCGACGTCGAGCCGGCGATGATGGTCTCCGTCTTCCGTACCGGCGACCAGAGCGCGATCGAGCTCGCCGGGCTCGTCAACGAGTACGTCGAGGAGGCGCGCGCCCGCCTGCCCGCGGGCATGTCGCTCACGGTCTGGCAGGACTCGGCGAAGATCCTGAGCAGCCAGCGCTCGCACATGCTGCGGAACGGCTTCGCCGGGTTCACGCTGGTGTTCCTGGTGCTGGCCCTGTTCCTGGAGCTGCGCCTGGCGTTCTGGGTCAGCCTCGGCATCCCCATCTCGTTCCTGGGCGCGATCGCGCTGATGCCGGGCCTCGACGTCTCCGTCAACGAGGTCTCGCTCTTCGCCTTCGTCCTCGTGCTCGGCATCGTCGTCGACGACGCCATCATCGTGGGCGAGAACATCTACCGGCACCAGGAGCAACACGGCGACGGCATCCGCGGCGCCGTGCAGGGCGCGAGCGAGATCGCCAGGCCGGTCACGTTCGCCGTCCTGACCACGGTGGCGGCGTTCAGCCCGCTGCTGTTCGTGCCGGGCATGCTGGGCAAGATCTTTCGCATCATCCCGCTGGTGGTCATCCCGTGCCTGCTGTTCTCGCTGGTCGAGTCGCTGAACATCCTGCCGGCTCACCTGGCGCACATTCCGAAGCGGGTGCGACAGGGGCCGTGGCGCCGCTTCCAGTCGCGGTTCGCGAACGGTCTGAAACGCTTCGTGCAGCGCGTCTACTGCCCGCTTCTCGAGACGGCTCTCCGCTGGCGCTACCTGACGGCGTCGGTGGGGGTCGGCGCGATGATCGTGACGGTGGGCATGGTGCTGTCGGGACGGCCCGCGCTGCAGTTCTTCCCGTCGATCGAGGCGGACGTCATGGCGGCCTCGGTGACGATGCCGCAGGGCACGCCGGTCGACGTCACCGGCGAGGCGGTGGCGAAGCTCGAGGCGGGCGCGGCGCGCCTGCGCGAGCGTCTGCTCGAGGAGACCGGCCACGACTACTTCCTGCACGTGTCGGCGGCCGTCGGCGACCAGCCGATGGCCGGCCGCGCGAACGGTCCCCTGGGCCCCGCGGGGGGCGCTGCGCAGCCGAACGTCGGCGAGGTGGCGATCGAGCTGCTGCCGACGGAGCAGCGCATCTACAGCAGCGAGCAGCTCGGCCTCCTGTGGCGCGACGCCACCGGCCCGATCCCCGAGGCGGTCGACGTCGACTTCCAGATGAGCGTCATGACTCCGGGGAGCGACGTCGACGTGCAGCTCGCGGGGCCCGACCTCGGCCGCCTGCGGGCGGCGGCCGAGGAGATCAAGCAGCGCCTGCGGGAGTATGCCGGCGTCTACGAGGTGACCGACACCTTCCGCGCCGGCAAGGAGGAGATGAAGCTCGGCATCAAGCCGGCCGCCGAGGCCCTCGGCCTGACGCTCCAGGACCTCGGCCGGCAGGTGCGCCAGGCCTTCTACGGCGAGGAGGCCCAGCGCATCCAGCGCGGCCGCGACGACATCCGCGTCATGGTCCGCTATCCCCGCGACGAGCGGCGCTCGATCGGCGACCTCGAGAACATGCGCATCCGCACCCCCGACGGCGGCGAGGTGCCCTTCAGCTCGGTCGCCGTCGTCGAGCCGGGACGCGGCTTCGCGTCCATCCGCCGCGTCGACCGCAACCGCGCCGTCAATGTCACCGCCTCCGTGGACCCCACCGTTACGTCGGCGGGCGACGTCATCGCCGACCTCAACGCCCGCATCCTTCCCGAGGTGCTCGCCCGCCACCCGGGCGTGTTCTACACGTTCGAGGGGGTGATGGCCGAGCAGCGGGACGCGGTCGGCGGGCTGCAGCGGGGATTCGTGCTGGCGCTGCTGATGATCTTCGCGCTGCTCGCGGTGCCCCTCAAGTCCTACGTGCAGCCGCTGGTCATCATGAGCGCGATCCCGTTCGGGCTCATCGGGGCGGTATGGGGGCACGTCCTCCTGGACCTGAACCTGTCGATGATGTCGATGTTCGGGCTCGTCGCCGTGACCGGCGTCGTCGTCAACGACAGCCTGATCATGGTCGACTTCATCAACCGCGCCCGGGCCGTCCATGCCGGCGTCGGACGGATGGCGCGGCAGGCCGGCGGGGGGGCGGCGGACCGGCGAAGGTTCGAGACGGCGGGCCTCGCGCTGGCGGTGCGGGAGGCCGGCGTCCACCGCTTCCGGCCCATCCTGCTGACCTCGCTCACGACCTTCTTCGGGCTGGCGCCGATGATGTCGGACCGGAGCTTCGACACCGCCTTCATGGTGCCGATGGCGGTGTCGCTGGGCTTCGGGGTGCTCTTCGCGACGCTCATCACGCTGATCCTGGTGCCGACGTCCTACATGATCCTCGACGACATCGGCCGCACGATGCGCGGGATCTTCGGACGCCGCGAGCCGTGGAGCGCCGACCCTGTGGCGGCGGAACCCGCGGGGGCCCTGCCCGAGGGGAGTGCGGCCCGCGTCGCCGAGGCCACGTCCTGAGGCCAGGGGCTGGGAGTCTGCGCCGCAGAAACGTGCCATGGAGCGGTTCGTGCCCGCGCAGACTCCCAACGCGCCCGTGAGGGCGCGCTCGCGCGCCGCGCCCGATGCGCGTTGTATAGTCGGTGCCCGGTCGGGCGGGGCGGTTAGCTCAGGGGTAGAGCACCGGTTTTACACACCGGCTGCCACAGGTTCGAATCCTGTACCGCCCACCAGACCCGCCTGGTCCCAGGAGTCTGCGCCGCAGAAACCCGGGATGCGGGACTTCGCACCCGCGCGGACTCCCAACGCGCCCGTGAGGGCGCGCTCGCCCGGTGCCGCGAGGCGCCGATCGCGGCACCGCGCCCGGGCCGGGGCCCGGCGCTCGGCGCGGGTTGGCCCCGGTGGCGGCCGATGGTGTATGCTCAAGGACTCCCTCCGTGCATGGGGGCATCGGGCACCGGTCGCCCTGGGCGGGGTCGTAGTTCAGTTGGTCAGAACGCTGGCCTGTCACGCCAGAGGTCGCGAGTTCGAGTCTCGTCGGCCCCGCCATCTCCCTCGCCTGCCCGCGAAACTGGCCTCGCATGCCGACGCCGGCCGTCTTCCTCGATCGTGACGGAACGCTGAACGAGGACGTCGGCTACCTCGAGCGTATCGAGCGGCTGCGCCTCTTCCCCTGGAGCATCGAGGCGATTCGCCTTCTCCGGCAGGCCGGCTACGCCGTCGTCATCGTGACCAACCAGACCGGCGTCGGACGCGGCATGCTGCGGGAGGAGTTCGTCGGCGAGACGGTGGACTTCCTCCAGGCGCGCCTGGCGGCGGTCGGCCAGCGCCTCGACGGCCACTACTGCTGCCCCCACGACCCGCACGCGCCGCTCGAGCCCTATCGGCGCGCGTGCGACTGCCGCAAGCCCCGGCCGGGCATGGTCCTGCGGGCGGCCCGCGACCTCGGCCTCGATCTCGGCCGCTCCGTTGCCGTCGGCGACAAGTGGAGCGACGTCGCCCTCGCGCGCAACACGGGGATGCGCGGGCTGCTCGTCCGCACCGGCTACGGCGCCTCGCAGGAGGCGGCGCCGCGGGAGGGACTCGCGGCGGACGCCGTGGTGCCGGATCTCATGGCCGCGGTCACCTGGATCCTGCGCGAGATGCCGCGCCCCGACGCCGCCTGACAGGCCCTTCACATGCCCCGGACGGTGACCGGCGCGCCGTTCGACGCCGGCTCGCGGCGGAAGACCTTGTCGGACCGGCTCCGTTCCGACGAGCGATCGAACACGATCAGGTGGCCCGACTCGGCGCCGCAACGGTCCATGTAGCCCCGCGTCTGGGAGATGCCCTCCTCGATGGTCCGCTGCAAACCCCGCCGGCGCACCTTGCACTCCACCACGAACTTGCGCGTGCGGCCGCGGTGGAGCCAGCGAATGAGCAGATCCGTACGACCCCGGCCCAGGGCATATTCCCGCTCGATGACGCCGCCGCCGTTCACCACCCGTTGCAGGTGCGCCTGCAGCAGCAGTTGCGGGCCCGCCTCCTGGTAGCGCTCGAAGCGCTGCACCCAGTGCTCCGAGTGCTCCCGGAAGAAGGCCTGGAAGTCGGCGATCAGTCCCTCCACGTCGAGCGCCCCGTCCGGGCCCACGTACCAGGCCCGCTCGTGCGGTAGACCCGCCTGCACGGCCGCGTTCAGGTGACGCGGCACCACCTCCGAGTAGATGGGGTTGGCGATACGCGGCGCGCCGCCGTCCTCCTGCGCGATCAAGCCGAGGTCGCGCAGGTAGAGGAGGTCCTCCTCCGTCCACGCCTGCTTCTCGCCGCCCGCCAGGATGGGCTCGATCACGCGCCGCACCCGTTCCTCCCGCAGGTGGTGCGCGAGAGCGTCGATGTGGGTGTCGCGGCGCAGGATCATCGATTCCATTGTCGCAACCCGCGGAGCGGCTGTCACTCCGGCGCGGACGCGTCGCTCGCCGAGGCGTGCCGGACCCCTGTGCTACGATGCGAGGCAAGGACCGATGCCCTTTGGCGACATCGTCGGACACCGGCGGTCGGTGGCCCTGCTGGCCCGCGCCGTCGCGCGCGGTTCGCTTCCGCCGAGCCTCTTGTTGACCGGCGACGACGGAGTCGGCAAGCGGACGGTCGCGCTGGCGGTGGCGCAGGCGATCAACTGCGCGTCGCCGCGGTCCGGGGCGCGGGGCGGCGGCGGGGCGAACCTCGCGGCGGACGCCTGCGGGCAGTGCGGCCCGTGCGGCCGGATCGGGCGCGATGCGTTCCCGGACGTCCGCACGATCGGACCCGGCGAGACGGGCACGATCGCGATCGACGTGGTCCGCGCCGCGATCGAGCAGGCCGGCTATCGGCCGTTCGAGGGCCGGCGCCGGGTGGTAATCGTCGATCAGGCGGACCGGTTGCTGCCGCCGGCGCAGAACGCCCTCCTCAAGATCCTCGAAGAGCCGCCGGCGGCGTGCCAGTTCCTGCTCGTGACGGCGCGGCCGGACATGCTCCTCGACACGGTGCGGTCGCGCTGCCCGCGGATCCGATTCGGGCAGCTCGCAGCCGAGGACATCCTCCGCATCCTCACCGCGTCCCACGGCTGGGACGAAGCGGCGGCTCGCGCGGCGGCCGCGACGGCCGGCGGGAGCGTCGGCCGCGCCCTGGCTGCGGCCTCGGGAGAGCACGCGGCGGCGCGCGAGGCCGCCCTCGGCCTGCTGGACTCCGCGATGGCCGCACGCAACCCGCGGGCTCGCCTGGAGGCCGCGAAGACCCTCGCCTCCCGCTCGGCCGGCCGCCGCGCACCGGCCGCCGACCGCGACGCGTTGCGGTTGCGCCTGGAGGCGCTGGCGTCGCTGCTGCGGGACGTGGAGGTGGTCGCGTCTCGCGCGGCCGCGCCCCTGGCGAACGCCGACCTCGGCGAGGGCCTGCGCCGGCTGGCGGGAGCGTACCGGGATGGACGCGGGCTGCGCGCGTTCGCAGCGGTCGACGAGGCCGTCGCCGCCGTGGCCCGCAACGCGAGCCCCAAGGTCGTGGCGGACTGGCTGGCCTGCCGCCTGTAGTGATGGACCGCGACGAAACTCCCCCGTTCGTCAGCGTCAAGTTCGACCAGGTCGGTCGGGCGCGGCCCTTCCTGCTGAGCGGAGTGGAGTTCGAGCCGCCGCTCGCCCCGGGCGAGGCAGTCATCGTGCAGCGGGGGGAGCAGCGGTCCTACGCCACGGTGACCCGCACCGTGCCCCAGACGGCCGCGCGCAAGGCGCCGCCCGCGGCGTCGGCGGACAAGGTCGTGCGCCGCGCGAGCCAGCAGGACATCACGACCCGCCTCCGGCATCAGCACCGGGAACGCGAGGCGCAGCGCGTCGCGGTGATGAAGATCCGGGAGCGCAGCCTGCCGATGAAGCTGGTGCGGGTCGAGCAGCTCTTCGACAGTCCGCGGCTGGTGTTCTACTTCACGGCCGAGGGCCGCGTCGATTTCCGGGAGCTGGTGCGCGAGCTGGCCCTCGCCTTCCGCTGCCGCATCGAGATGCGGCAGGTCGGCGCGCGCGACGAGGCGAAGCTCTTCGGCGGCTACGGGACCTGCGGGCGACCGCTCTGCTGCACGACGTGGCTGCCGGGCTTCGCGCCGGTCTCGATCAAGATGGCCAAGCGCCAGAACCTGAGCCTGAACCCGTCGCGGCTGTCGGGCCTGTGCGGGCGCCTGAAGTGCTGCCTGCGGTACGAGCTCCCGAACGCGGCCGGCGAGCAGTTCGCGGGCTGCGCCCACGAGGGGTCGTGCAGCCGCAGCGGGGGCGGCTGCGGGAGCGGGGGCGGCTGCAGCAGTGGCGGCGGCTCCGGCGGCGGGTGCCAGAGCTGTGGCTCCCGCGGCTGATTCCCGGCCCCCCTCCGCGCGCGAGGCTCGCCTCGCGGCACTGCGCCTCGCGGCACTTCCGCCGTCGCCGCCGCACTCCCGTCCCGGCGGCAGGCCGTCGCGGGGCTCGCGGATCACCGCCCATGTCCCTCCCGCGCATCGGCATAACGGTCGGTGACCCCGCGGGAATCGGACCCGAAATCGCGGAACGGGCCGCGGACGACGAGGGCGTTCGCGCCGTCTGCACGCCGGTTCTCTACGGAGCGCCGGACGCCTGCGGAACCGTGCCGCCGGGAGCCGCGTCCGCCGCCTCGGGGCGCAGCGCCTACGACGCGGTCGTCGCCGCGACCGCCGACGCGGTGGCCGGGCGCATCGACGCCGTCGCGACGGCCCCGATCAACAAGGCCGCGTGGGCGATGGCCGGACTTCCGTGGCGCGGGCACACGGAGCTGCTCGCCGAGCTGACCGGCGCCCGCGCCGTGGCGATGATGTTCCATGCCGAACGTCTCCGCGTGGTGCTGGCGACCACGCACGTGCCGCTCGCGGAGGTGCCTCGCCGCCTGACGCGGGAGCGGATCGAGGAGGTCGTGGCCCTCGCCCACGCCGAGCTGCCCCGCTTCGGCTGTCCCCATCCCCGCCTGGCGGTCGCGGGGCTCAACCCGCACGCCGGCGAGAACGGCCTGCTGGGCGAGGAGGAGGAGCGCTTCGTGCGTCCGGCCGTGGAGGCCTGCCGCGCCCGCGGCATCACCGTGACGGGGCCGGACCCGGCCGACACGCTCTTCGTGCGGGCGCTCCGCGGCGCGTTCGACGCGGTGATTGCCTGCTACCACGACCAGGGGCTCATCCCGGTCAAGCTCGTTGCGTTCGGAGAGGCCGTGAACGTGACGCTCGGGCTGCCGATCGTGCGGACCTCGGTCGACCACGGCACCGCCTACGACATCGCCGGGCGGGGCGTCGCCGACCCCTCCAGTATGATCGCGGCGGTGCGCCTCGCGGCCACGCTGGCCTCTCCCGCCGGCCGGCCGGCATCCGACCCCTGACGACCGACCGATGCCAGACGAGCGGGCGGGCCAGCGCCTCATCGCCGACAATCGCGAGGCGCGTCACGACTACCACCTGTTCGAGACGTTCGAGGCCGGGGTCGAGCTGCTCGGGACCGAGGTGAAGGCCATCCGCGAGGGCCGGGTCAACCTCAAGGACAGCTACGGCCGGATCGAGAAGGGCGAGGTCTTCCTCTGCAACCTGCACATCAGCCCCTACAGCCACCGGGGCTACGCGGAGCACGCGCCCCTGCGCCGCCGGCGGCTGCTGCTGCACCGCTACGAGATCCGCAAGCTGGTCGGCAAGACCCAGGAACGGGGCTTCACCCTGGTGCCGGTCCGCCTCTACTTCAAGGGAGGGCGCGTCAAGGTCGCGGTCAGTCTGGCGAAGGGGAAGAAGACGCACGACAAGCGCGAGACGATCCGCCGGCGCGAGGTCGATCGGGAGACCCGGGCGATGGTGAAGGAGCGGTCCCGATGAGGGGCGCTCCGCCGGGCGCGGGCCGGCTCGTCCCGAGGCCGGCGCGCGTGGCGGGACTTCGATGAGGGTGCTCGTCATCGGGGCGGGCGGCCAGCTCGGGACGGTCGTGGTCCGCCTGCTCGCGTCGGCGGGCGACGACGTCGCGCCGGCCGCACGGGCCGACATCGATCTGACCGATCCCCGCCAGGTGCGCGCCGGGGTCATGGCCGCGCGCCCCGACGCGATCGTCAACTGCGCCGCCTGCAACGACGTGGACGGAGCCGAGGACGAGCCCCGGCAGGCACTGGCCGTCAACGGCCTCGGCGTCCGCACGCTCGCGCGGGCGGCGCGCGACGCCCGCGCGACGCTGGTCCACTACAGCACGGACTTCGTCTTCGACGGGGCGGCCGAGCGGCCCTACACCGAGGACGACTCCCCGAACCCGCGGAGCGTCTACGCGACCTCCAAGTTGCTCGGGGAGTGGTTCGCGCGGGGCGGGCCGCACTACGTCCTGCGGGTCGAGAGTCTCTTCGGCGCGGTCTCCGATCCCGGCGGAACCGGTCCGTCCCGCCGCGGCACCCTCGACCGGATGGCGGACGCCCTCCTCTCCGGACATGCGGTGCGGGCGTTCGCCGACCGCACCGTCTCCCCGACCTACGTCGAGGACGTCGCCCGCGCCACGCGCGCCCTGCTGCGCGCTGCGCCGCCCCCCGGCGTCTATCACTGCGTCGGGTCCGGCCATGCGACGTGGCTCACCGTGGCCCGCACGCTGGCGCGGCGACTCGGTGCGCCGGAGGGGCTCGTCGAGCGGGCCACCCGGGCCGACCTCCGCCTCCGCGCGGCCCGGCCCGCGTACTGCGCCCTGTCCAACGCCAGGCTGGCCGCGGCCGGTGTGCCGATGCCCGCCTGGGAGGATGCCGTCGCGCGCTATGCGGCGCGCCGTCTGGGAACCGTGCCGTCGTCGCGAGACGCCGGCCGCGGGGACGACCTCGGACCCTGACAAACATCGCCGCCTTGCGGCGCCGCCACCACCCAACAACCGGCCGCAACGAGTCGGCGCCGTTCTGCGACGCACGCTCAGCCCTCGAGCGCGGCGTCGACGAGGTCGGCGGCCTCGCGGCCGATGGCGAGGCACGCCGTGAGCCCCGGCGAGTCGATCCCCGCAACCTGGATGAGGCGGCGGACCTGCGCGTCGCGGGCGATCCGGAAATCGCAGACGGTCTGATCGGCCGGCGCGCCCCGAGCCCGGATGCCCGTGCCGCCCGGGTAGAGGTCCTCGCGCCGGAGCGCCGGCACGAGGGACCGGGCCGCATCGAGGAAGGTGTCGACGGGCAGGCGGTTCGACTCGTGGTCGTCCTTCGACGCCTGGTAGCGCGCCGTGGGCCCGAGCGTGACGGTGCCCCAGGTGGTCGGCGTGAAGTGCACGCCGAGACCGTGCCCGCTGGCGAACGGCAGCGGATAGACCGGCCCGTTCACGAGCGGTCGCGCGCGCGGCGCGAGCTCCGCGTACTCGCCCCGGACCGCGTAGATCGTGTAGCGCTCTCCGCCGAGGCGCGCCGAGATCGCATCGGCGTACAGGCCGGCCGCGTTGACGACGGCCCGCGCGCGGATCGTCTCCCGCGGCGTGCGCAACTCGATGCCGCCGGGGATCGGGGCGCCGTCCTCCACGGCGGTCCCGGGCAGCAGTGCGGCGCCGGCCGCGGTCGCGCGCCGCGCCAGCGTCCGGACGATCCCCTCCGCTTCGACGATGCCCGTCGAGGGGGACCAGAGCGCTGCGACGGCGCGGACATGCGGCTCGCGGCGCCGAACGAACGCCCGGTCGACGACCTCCAGGTCGTCCACCCCGTTGGCGCGCCCACGGGCGGCCAGCATCTCCAGCCGCGACACCTCCGAGGTCTCGGTGGCCACGATCAGCTTCCCGCAGCGCGAGTGCGGGATGTCGTGCCGGCGGCAGTACGCGTAGAGGAGCTCGCGTCCCTCGACGCAGAGCCGCGCCTTCAGCGAGCCGGACGGGTAGTAGATGCCGGCGTGCAGGACGCCGCTGTTGTGGGTGCTGGCCTCCTGGCCGGGGCGCGGCCGCCGTTCGAGCAGGCACGTCGAGAGCCCCCGCGACGCCGTCTCGCAGGCCGTGGCGAGCCCCGCCACGCCGCCCCCCACGATCGCGACGTCGATCCACTCCATGGTGGTTCCGGGCGGGCTGCGGGGGTGCGCTCGCGGGTGCGCGTCAGGAGGTCTCGTATAATTCGAGCCGATCCGGGCCGGCTCGCCGTGTCCGGGCCGTTGCCCGCATGTCGAAACGCGCCATCGTCACCGGCATCACCGGACAGGACGGATCCTACCTCGCCGAGCTGCTGCTGGAGCACGGCTACGAGGTGGTGGGGGTGGCGCGCCGGCTGAGCGCCCCGAACCACTGGCGGATCGCGCATCTCCTCGACCGCGTCGAGTTGCGCCCGGCCGATCTCCTCGACCAGCTCTCGCTCATCCGGCTGGTGGACGACGTCCGGCCGCACGAGATCTACAACCTCGCCGCCATGTCGTTCGTGCCCGCGTCCTGGGAGCAGCCGATCCTCACCGGCGAGTACAACTCGCTCGGCGTGACCCGGATGCTGGAGGCGGTGCGCCATGTGGACACTTCGATCAGGGTCTACCAGGCCTCGTCGAGCGAGATGTTCGGCAAGGTTCGCGAGACGCCGCAGAGCGAGCGGACCCCGTTCTACCCGCGCAGCCCCTACGGCGTGTCGAAGGTCTTCGCCCACTACCTCACGGTGAACTACCGCGAGAGCTACGACATGTTCGCGGTGTCGGGCATCCTCTTCAACCACGAGTCGCCGCGCCGGGGCCTCGAGTTCGTGACGCGCAAGGTGAGCGACGGCGTGGCCCGGATCCGGGCGGGGCTCGCGGAGACGCTTCCGCTGGGCAACCTCGACGCCCGGCGCGACTGGGGTTTCGCCGGCGACTACGTGCGCGCGATCTGGAGCATGCTGCAGCAGGAACGGGCCGACGACTACGTCATCGCCACCGGGACCAGCCACTCCGTGCGCGACCTCGTGGAGACGGCCTTCTCGCACGCCGGCCTCGACTGGCGCGATCACGTCCGCACGGACCCGGCCCTGATGCGCCCCGCCGAGGTGGAGCACCTGGTCGGCGACCCCTCGCGGGCGGCGGCGGAGCTCGGCTGGCGGCCGACGGTCGACTTCGAGGGGCTGATCCGCATGATGGTGGACGCCGACGTGGAGCGCGTGGCGCGCCGCTCGGCGAACGGCGCCGAAGGCGGCCCCGCCGCCACGGGGGCAGGCTAGGAGCTTGCGCCGCGGAAGCGTGCCATGGAGCGGTTCCTGCCCGCGCAGACTCCCAGCGGGCCCGTGAGGGCGGCGCTAGTGTACAACGCCTGAAGTTCTTGACCAGTAGAATCGGCTCGTGGTACGGTCGGCCCGGAAGCGAGGAGGGCCGTGCCGAACCATTACACACGAGAGGTCCCGGAGGTCTCGGACGCACAGCGCGAGGAACTGGAGGGTTGGCTGCGCCGGCGCAATACCGCGCAGGCTCTGGCCCTGAGGGCACGCATCGTGCTGCAGAGCGCCGCGGGACGGAGCGACCAGGTCGTGGCGCAGGCTCTGGGCACGACGCGGGCCACGGTCGGCAAGTGGCGGCGGCGGTTCCTGCGCAACGGCTGCGACGGCTTGCTGGACGAACCACGGCCGGGCGCGCCGCGCCGGGTGTCGGACGAGGACGTCGAACGGGTCGTGGTCCGGACGCTGGAGACGACCCCACGGGGGGCGACGCATTGGAGCCGGGAGTCGATGGCCCGAGCCTGCGGGCTGAGCGCTTCGACCGTCGGCCGCGTGTGGCGCGCGTTCGCGCTCAAGCCCCATCGCAGCGAGACCTTCAAGCTGTCGCGAGACCCGTTGTTCATCGAGAAAGTGCGCGATATCGTGGGGCTGTACCTGCATCCGCCGGAGCGAGCGGTGGTGCTGTGTGTGGATGAGAAGTCGCAGATCCAGGCGTTGAACCGTACCCAGCCGGTGTTGCCGATGCGTCCGGGAGCACCGGAGCAGCGGACACACGACTATCGACGGCACGGCACGACCTCGTTGTTCGCGGCCCTGAACACCGCCACCGGCGAGGTGATCGGCAGGTGCTTTCGGAAGCACCGCTCGGTGGAGTTCAAGCGCTTCCTCGCCGTGATCGACAAGGCGGTGCCGCCCGACCTCGACATCCACCTGGTGCTGGACAACTACGGCACGCACAAGACGGCGATGATCCACGACTGGCTGGCACGGCGTCCTCGGTATCACCTGCACTTCACGCCCACGAGCGCATCGTGGCTCAACCAGGTAGAGCGTTGGTTCGCCGAGATCACCCGGCAGCAGATCCGGCGTGGAACCCATCGCAGCACCCAAGCACTCGAGGCGGCGATCAAGGAGTACCTGGCGGTCTACAACGAAGACCCCAAGCCCTTCGTCTGGACGAAGACCGCCGAGCAGATCGGAATCCCTGAAGCGTTACTACTCACGTATTTCTGACGGTGCACACTAGCCCAAGTTTACCAAGATCGCCGACATTTCTGTCGAAATCCGCAGGATCCGCGCCTGTCGGGGACGGTAACTTATTGATTCTAAAGGATCGGGGTCTGGAGACTCTGAATGTAGTGCCATAATCGTAACAGGAGGCTTGATTCGGACCGGGCCGCCCGCTATCCTGGCTCCATGTTCGTACGGCGCACCCAGACCCGACGAACCGCCGACGGCGTCCCTTACTTCTCCCACCGCCTCGTGCAGTCCGAACGCCTCGGCAACTCCGTGCGCCAGCGCACCCTCCTCAACCTCGGACGCCACTTCGACATCCCCGCGCCCCACTGGCCCCGCCTGTGCACCCGCGTCGCCGAGGTCCTGGCCGGACAGGCGCCGCTGGTGCCCGATTGCCCGCCCGCCGTGGACCAGGAAGCCCAGCGGATCGCCGCCCAGTTGGTCGCCCGCGGTGCCGACGCCGGCGGGCCGGACGCCGCAACGGCGGACATCCAGGCCGTCGACATCGACTCGTTGCGCGTGGTCCGGCCCCGCAGCATCGGGGTCGAGCAGGTCGGCCTGTGGGCCCTCGAGCAGGTGGGGCTGCCGGCCTTGCTGGCACAGTTGGGCGTCAACGGCGCGTTGCGCGCGGCGGCGGCCGGCGCCATCGTCGGGCGCCTGGCCCACCCGGCATCCGAGCGCGAGACCCACCGTTGGCTGCAGCAGCGCAGCGGCCTCGGCGAGTTGCTCGGCGTCGACTTCGAGACCGTCAGCGCCATGCAGCTCTACCGCGCCTCGGACGCGTTGGTAAAGCACCGCGAGGCCATCGAGGCGCACCTGTTCGACCGGGCGATGGGCCTGTTCGACCTGCAGCCGACCGTCACCCTCTACGACCTGACCAACACCTACTTCGAAGGCGAGGCGAGCGACCAACCGCAGGCCCGGCGCGGCCACTCGAAGGAGAAGCGCAGCGACTGCCCGCTGCTCACCCTCGGCCTGATGCTCGACGCCAGCGGCTTCGTCCGCCGCTCGCAGGTCTTCGACGGCAACGTTCGGGAACACCGCACCCTGGCCGGCATGCTCGAAGCACTCCAAGCGCCATCCGGCGCCCTCGTGGTCATGGACCGCGGCGTCGCCACCGAAGGCTGCATCGCCTGGCTGCGCGACAACGGCTACCGCTATCTCGTCGTCAGCCGCGAACGCCACCGCCAGTTCGACGCCACCGCCGCCGTGTCCCTGCGGACGCAGTCCAACCAGACCGTGCAGTTGCACAAGGTCGTCTCCGACGACCCCGACGAGGTCCGCCTCTACTGCTACTCCGAGCAGCGGGCCGCGAAGGAGCGCGGCATCGTCGAGCGCGCCGCCGCCCGCTTCGAGGACGCCCTCACGAAGCTCAACGACGGGCTCGCCCGCCCCCGCGCCCACAAGCGCATCGCCCAGGTCTGGCAGCGCATCGGCCGCTTGAAGACCAAGCACTCCCGCGCCGCCGGCCACTACCAGATCGACGTCACCGCCGACGAGACCGGCGAGCGGGCCGCCGCCGTCACCTGGACCCGGCGCCCCAAGGACGGCTCGATGGCCACCCATCCCGGCGTCTACTGCCTGCGCAGCAGCGAGACCGACTGGGACGAAGAGACCCTCTGGCGCACCTACACCACCCTCACCGACGTCGAAGCCGTCTTCCGCTCCCTCAAGTCCGAGCTCGGCCTGCGTCCCATCTATCACCGCAAGCCGCGGCGAGCCGACGGCCATCTGTTCCTCACCGTCATCGCCTACCAGCTCGTCCAGGTCATCCGCACCCGCCTGCGCGAGCATCGCGAGCAGGCCAGTTGGACGTCGCTACGCCACGTCCTCGACGGCCAGCAGCGCGTCACCACCACCTTCCGCCGGCCCGACGGACGCACCCTCCACGTGCGCACCGCCACACAGCCCGAACCCGAGCAGCGCGCCATCTACGACGTTCTCGGCGTCGACCCCAACCCCGCCGGCGTCCGCAAGACCCTCGTCTGAACGACCCGAACCTCCCGGTTCACGCACGTTTGTAGTGCCACTCGAACCGTTCTGCCCCCGTAAATCGTTGATTCCAAACGACCTCATTTCACCCCTGTTAAACGGAAGTTTCAGCGGCCATTTGCCCTGAACCCATAGAGTCTAAAGGCTTTACGGGGTTTCTGGCGGCTCGCATCCAGCGAAATGTAGCCATGTAATAGCAGGCACAATCGGCTGTTATTGCCTTGTATCTGCAGCAATATTGCGGGATAATGGTATCCATGTATATCGAGAGCGTCCCCAACCGCTCCTCGCCGCCCGCCATCCTCCTCCGAGAGTCCTTCCGCGACGGCGGCCGCGTCCAGAAGCGAACCCTCGCCAACCTCTCCAAGCTCCCCGCCGCCGCCATCGACGCCCTCCGCCGCATCCTCCGCGGAGAGCAACTCGTCAGTCCCGACGACGCCTTCACTTGCCTCCGCAGCCTCCCCCACGGCCATGTCGCCGCCGTGCTCGCCACCATCCGCAAGCTCGCAATCCCCGCCCTGCTCGCCCGAAGCCCCGGACGCGTCCGCGACCTCGTCCTCGCACTGCTCGTCGCCCGCGTCATCGACGCGCAGTCGAAGCTCGCCACCGCCCGCGCCCTGAACCCCGAAAGCGCCGTCTCCACCCTCGGGGAAATGCTCGACCTCGGCACCGTCGACCCGAAGGAGCTGTACGCCGCGATGGACTGGCTCGTCGAGCGTCAGGCGGCCATCGAGCAGCGCCTCGCCAAGCGCCATCTCCAGGAACACACCCTGGTGCTCTACGACCTGACCTCCAGCTACGTCGAGGGAACCCACTGCGAACTCGCCCGGCGCGGCCACAGCCGCGACCGCAAGAAGGGCACGCTCCAGATCGTCTTCGGTCTGCTCTGCACCGCCGCCGGGTGTCCGGTCGCCGTCGAGGTCTTCGAGGGCTCGACCAGCGACCCCAACACCGTTGCCGCGCAGGTCGACAAGATCCGCACCCGCTTCGGCCTCCACCGCGTGGTGCTCGTCGGTGACCGCGGGATGCTGACCGCGGCCCGCATCCGCGAGGACCTCGCCGACGTCGACGGGCTGCGCTGGATCACGACGCTGCGCGCGCCGACCATCCGCAAGCTGGTCGCCGCCGGCACCGTCACGCCTTCGCTGTTCGACGAACGCGACCTGGCCGAGGTCACCAGCGAGGAGTTTCCCGGCGAGCGGCTGATCGTCTGCCGCAATCCGCTGCTCGCCGCTGAGCGGCACCGCAAGCGACAGGAACTACTGGCTGCCACCGAGAAGGAACTCGAACCCATCGTGGCCGCCACCCGGCGCCGCAACGACCCCCTGCGCGGCGCAGCCGACATCGGCATCCGCGTCGGCAAGGTCATCAATCACTACAAGGTCGCCAAGCACTTCGTCACCACCATCACCGACGAGTCTTTCACCTTTCGCCGCGACGAAGACAAGATCGCCGACGAGCAGCAACTCGACGGGCTCTACATCGTCCGTTCCAACGTCGAGCCCGAACAGTTCGATGCCGCCCAGACCGTTCGCGCCTACAAGGACCTGGCGACGGTCGAGCGCGCCTTTCGGTCCCTCAAGACGGTCGACCTGAAGGTGCGGCCGATCCACCACCGCCGCGCCGACCGGGTCCGGGCCCACGTCCTGTTGTGCATGCTCGCCTACTACGTCGAGTGGCACCTGCGCCAAGCCCTCAAGCCGCTCCTGTTCGACGACCACGACCCGGCCGCTGCCGAACAACAGCGCGCCTCGGTGGTCCAGAAGGCCAAGCGCTCGCCGGCGGCACGCGCCAAAGCCGCCCGCAAACGCACCGACTACGACCTCCCCGTGCACAGCTTCCGAACCCTGCTCGCCGACCTCGGCACCCTGACCGCCAACACCATGCAGGTGGCCGACGGCGACGCCACCTTCACCATGCTCACCGAGCCGACGCCGGTGCAGAAACGCTGCTTCGAGCTGCTGGGAGTGACCCCACGAATGTAGCCAGTAGCCAACACCCGCGAAATCGATAACTCACATGCCCACAGGGACTTATGCGCGATCAGCCTCGAAACTTCCGGCTAAACTTGGGCTAGGCGCCGGCACGAAAGGCCCGCTGGCGCGTTCTGCGGCGCAGACGCCTGGCCCCCGATTCGTCGCCTGACGGCTCCGCTGACTGCGGGTCAGAGGCGGTCCGCGTACTCGCTGAGGCCCGGGATCTGGAACCGCTCGCCCTTGAGCCCGCGCGCGATGCAGAGCGTGTGCAGGATCACGATGCCGACCTGCGCGACGGGGACGACGAGGCGCTCGAGCAGTCCCGCGCCGAGGACGCTCATCACGAAGAAGACGGCCATCTCGGCCCCGAACAGGACGAGTCCGTGCCGCGCGTGCCAGCGGACCTCGGGGTCGGACTTCTCCGCCGCGAGCGGGATGAGGGCCAGCAGCCAGAGGTAGCAGAGCACGATCTGGAGGCCGCGGTTCGGAGACGCCGGGCCTCCGCGCGGCGCGCCCGCTGGCGGCCCTTCCGGCATGGGCCGAAGTGTGGCATACGGCGCCCGCTTCTTGCCACTCCAAATCGAATGCCGCTAAGCTAGGCGCCTATGGCAGCGCTTACGGACGGGGCCGTCCTGGACGCCCTGCGGGCCGTCACCGACCCCGATCTCGGCCGCGACATCGTGGGCCTCGGCTTCGTCAAGAACTTGGCGATCCGCGACGGGCACGTGGCGTTCAGCATCGAGCTGACCACCCCCGCATGCCCCGTCAAGGAGCAGATGCGCGAGCAGGCCCTGAGCGCGGTCTCCGCCCTCGAGGGGGTCACCGGCGTCGACATCGAGATGACCGCCGCGGTGCGGAGCGCCGCCACCGCGGAAGGGGGCCGCGCCCCGATCCCCGGCATCAAGAACATCATCGCGGTCGGCGCCGGGAAGGGCGGCGTCGGGAAGACCACCGTGGCCGTCAACCTGGCCGTGGCCCTCGCCCGCTACGGCGGCCGGGTCGGCATCATCGACGGCGACGTCTACGGCCCCAACGTGCCGATCATGCTCGGCATCGACGCGCAGCTCGAGTCCGACGGCAAGAAGATCGTCCCCGCCGAGAAGCACGGCATCCGGGTGGTGTCGATGGGCTTCCTGACGAACGCGTCGGCGCCGATCATCTGGCGCGGCCCGATGCTGCACGGCGTCGTGCGCCAGTTCTTCCAGGACGTCCGCTGGGGCGAGCTCGACTACCTGGTGGTCGACATGCCGCCCGGCACCGGCGACGTCGCGCTCAGCCTGAGCCAGACCGTGCCCGTGGCCGGCGCCGTCGTCGTCACCACGCCCCAGACGGTGTCGCTGTCCGACAGCCGCCGCGCCGTGGCGATGTACCAGAAGCTCAACGTGCCGCCGCTCGGCATCGTCGAGAACATGAGCTACTACGAATGCCCCGCCTGCGGGCAGGAGAGCGACCTCTTCGGCAAGGGGGGCGGGGAGCGGATCGCCGAGGAGCTCGGCGTGCCCTTCCTCGGCCGGCTCCCGGTCTACCCGCCCGTGCGCATCGGGAGCGACACGGGGGTGCCGATCGTCGTGGCCGAGCCCGAATCGCCCGTCGCCCGCGCCTTCCTCGACGTCGCGGCCCGCGCCGCCGCCCAGGTCTCGATCGCCACCTACCAGCCCGCCGCCCCGGCCGTCCCCGTCGCCTGACTCAGGTCGGGAGCCCGGCCGGGCACGCCTGCCGCGCCTGGCGGTGGTACGCGCTCAGGCCCGGCGCGCCGGCATCTGGCGGCGCAGCAGGTCGGTGTTGGCCCGGTAGCCTGCCGCCGCCTCGTCCGGCACGACCAGGCCCATGTCGATGAGGATCTTCACGTCTCGCAGCAGCGTTGTGCTCGTCAACGCCGAGTACTGCCGTGCCAAGCCGATGGACCGCATCGGCAAACGCTCGAGCGGGACGGTCCTGTCCAGCGGGAAGTGAAGCATCAGCTCTCGGCGCCGCTTGAAGACGCGCTTCTTCCGGTACCGCTGCCTGGCGAACCGATCGTGGACGAGCGACCGCCAGGCGACCCTGAATTGAATCCTCTGAATCGTCTTCAAGGTCTCCAGCAGGCCGTCGCGATAGCCCTCGACCGCGTAGGCGATGAACTCCCCAAGGTCACGGTTCTGGTTGGCCAGGTGAAGCTGCCGGTAGTACGCAGCCCGCGTCTCGTTGTAGAAGTTCGACAGGATGTGCGAGCAGATGTCCGGATTTCCGGCCCGGAGCAGCAGGTAGAATTCGAGCAGCCGCCCGGTCCGTCCATTGCCGTCCCCGAAAGGATGAACCCACTCGACGTAGACGTGGGTCACGATCGCCTGAATCACGGCGTCTGCGAAGGGCAGCGACCCCTCTCTCGGCGAGAATTCCTCCCCAAGCCATTCGCAGAACAGGTCGACGAGAGGGCGAACGTCTGACGCTCGGGGGCACTTGTAGGGACCGACGAACCGCTCATCGGTGCGGAACCGGCCAGGGATCGCGTCGAAGTGCTCGCCGAGTTCGGAGCCGATCCGCTTATGAAAGGCGAGCATGAGACCCGGCGAGATCGCGGGAATCAACTCGCCTTCGACCACGTCGGTCAGAATGCCGTTCATGGCGTTGATGACGTTACGGACCTCCCGTTCCTGGTACCCCTTGCTAGGCGGCAGCGATTCGCCCTCAGCCACCTGGCGCACCTCTTCGTCGGTCAGGGTGTTGCCCTCGATCGCCGTGGTTGCCTGGGCCCCCTTGATCAGTGCCACCCTCCCGAGTTCCCTGTGGCGGTCCGGGCTCAGCGGCGTCTCTCTGATCGCCCGAATGATGGCGTCGCACTGGCCAAGCTGATAGCGCACGTCAGGGCCAAGCTTCCAGTGCTCACGAAACTGCAGGTGGGGGTACCGCTCCCGGAGAACTGGGGGAACCTCTCGCACGACAAATACATTGTTCTATTTGTCGTCTTGGCTGTCAAACAGATTGTCGCGCGTCAAGGGCGCTCTGGGGCGTCGGAGAGCGATGGGGCTTGGAGGTCCCCGTCACCGTCGCGGCGCCTGCGCCTCGCCCGTCATCGGCACGAAGCGCACCGGGAACGTCTGCTCGGTGACGGCGCCGTTCGCCGCCCGGGTCACGATCGTCATCGCCTGGAGCGCGCCGTCCGGGCCGACCGGGATGACCAGCCGGGCGCCTTCGGCGAGCTGCTCGACGAGCGCCGGCGGCACGTGGTCGGGCGCCGCGGTGACCAGGATGGCGTCGAAGGGCGCCTCCTCCGGCCAGCCGCGGTAGCCGTCGCCCGCGCGGACCTCGACGTTGTCGTAGCCGAGCGCCGCGAGCCGCGTGCAAGCCGTCGCCGCGAGCTCTTCCACGATCTCGATCGTGTAGACGCGGCCGGCGATCTCCGCCGCCACCGCCGCCTGGTAGCCCGATCCGGTGCCGATCTCTCCAGCACCTTCGAGCCCGGTCGGAGCGCCGCCGCCTCCGTCATGTAGGCGACGATGTAGGGCTGGGAGATGGTCTGCCGCATCCCGATCGGGAGCGGCGTGTCGGCGTAGGCGCTCGCCGCGAGGACGGTCGGCACGAAGACGTGGCGGGGGACGGCGCGCATCGCGTCGAGCACCCGCGGGTCCGTGACGCCCCGCGGGACGAGCTGCCGCTCGACCATCGTCCGGCGCTCGCCGGCCCGCTCGTTGCGGCTCTCCGGGCCGGGCTCGGGCGTCGGCTGCGGCCCCTGCTGCAGGCACGCACCGGCCGCGGCGCAGAGCAGCAGGGCGGCTGCCGACCGCAGGGCCGCTGCGATTGGCGCTGCGGTGGAACGCCGGCGGGCGGCTGCGAGCCGCGCCCCGGACGAACGCGCGCGGGCGGGTGCGCGCCGGACCCCAAGCGCGAGCGGGCCCGGGCCCCGGCCTGCTAAGCTCGGGGCGGCGCGATGCTCTGGCTGCTGATTGCGGCGGGTCTCGGATTCCTGTCGCTCGCCCATCTGGCACCGTTCCCTTTCGTGCTCGACGCCGTGGCGCCCGGCCCGGCGCTCTGGCAGATGCCGGCCGACGAGGCGTCGCCGGCGATCTACCTGACCTTCGACGACGGGCCGAACCCGACCGCGACGCCCGAGCTCCTCGACGTTCTCGCGCGGCACGGCGCCGCGGCCACGTTCTTCCTCATCGACCGGCACCTGAACGACGAGACGGCGCCCATCGTCCGGCGGATGTTCGCCGAGGGCCACGCCGTGGGCCTGCATTCCCACACGCGGGCGCTGATGCTGATGGCGCCGGAGCGGCTCGCGGGCACGCTCACGGCCGCCGCGGCGCGCATCGAGCGACTCGCCGGAGGCCGGCCCTGCAGGGCGTTCCGGCCCCACGCCGGCGCCCGCAGCCGCCGGATGTTCGCGGGCCTCGCGGCCATCGACCACGTGCTCGTCGGCTGGGGCTGGAGCCTCTGGGACTTCAACTGGTACCGCCGGCCCGATCCGGCTGGCCTCGCCGAGCGCCTGGCCGGGCGCGTCTCGGACGGCAGCATCATCGTCCTGCACGACGGGCACCACGAGGATCCGGCCTCGGATCGCCGGCACACCGTCGAGGCGGTCGATCTGCTGATCCCCAAGGTGCGCGCGCGCGGCCTCGGCTTCGGCACCATCTGCTGAGTTCCGCCGGCCGGTTGCGGTGCATCGCCATCGGCTCCCCGCCGTCGCTGCGAAGCCGCCGGCCGGGTCACCAGCGGCGCGAGGACCCGCGGCGCGAATACCCGCAACGCGAGCGCCCGCGGCGCAGGCGCCCGCGGCGCAAGCGCCGGTCACGCCGGAACCCGTGCCGCCGCGGCCAGCTCCGCCGCGGCCACCGCCGCTCCGGTGAGCGCCGGGTGCGGCGCGTCGATCACGAGGACCGGCATGTCGGCGACCAGCGCCCGCATCGGGCCCTTGGCGCGGAACGCGTCCAGGAAAGCCGCCGACCGCAGCCGGGGCAGGATGCGCGGCGCGATGCCTCCGCCGATGTAGACGCCGGCCGTCGCGAACGACCGCAGGCCGAGGTTGCCGGCCTCGGCGCCGAGCGCGGCGGCGAAGCGGTCGACCGTCTCGACACAGGCCGGACACCGCTCGGCGAGGGCCGCACCGGTGATCTCGGCCGGCTCCGGCGGCTCGTTCCGGGCCGCATCGGCGGCGGCGCACGGCCCGCCGTCGTGGACCGCGGCGTACAAGTGGCCGAGGCCGGGGCCCGAGAGGACGTGCTCGTACGACGCGCGGCCGAAGCGGGCGGTCAGCGCCTCCAGCAGCCGGACCTCAGCCGGCGTGCGGGCCGCGAAGTCGGCGTGGCCGCCCTCCGACGCGACCGGCACGAGGCGGCCGCCCGTCCGGTGCAGCAGTGCTTCGCCGCAACCGGTGCCGGGCGCGATCAGGGCCGCGTTGCCCTCGGCGTCGGGCCGGCCCGCCTGCAGCACGGCCCGCTCGCCGGGCGCCAGCACCGGAACGGCGTAGCCGGTCGCCACCAGGTCGTTCACCAGGCGGACGGCCGGAACCTGGAAGCGCTCCGCGATGGCCGCGCCCTCGATCCGCCAGGGGACGTTGGTCAGCGCCGACGCGTTGTCGCGAACCGGGCCGGCGACACCGAGGACCGCCGCGTCGAGCGCGACCGGCGCCGGCAGCGCCGCCAGGAACGCGGAGACGATGTCGTCGAGGCTTGCGTAGTCGGCCGTCGCGAAACGCCGCACGTGGCGCTCGCGCGGCGCCCCCTGCCGCGGGCTCCGGGGCGCAGCCTCGTAGATCCCGAGCAGCGTCTTCGTTCCGCCGACGTCGCCGGCCAGCAGCATGCCTCTCCTTCGCCGAGCCTTGACATTACGACGAAACTTCGCCATGTTCCAGCGGACGAAAGCCAACGGTGCCCACGCCCGAGAACGATCGCCCCCGTGATCGCGCTCCCTTCGCCAACCAGACGGTCGCCTTCACCGGAAAGCTCGCCTCGCTGGGACAACGGGAGGCGCAGGCACTGGTCGAGCGTCTCGGCGGCGTCGTGACGGCCGACGTCACCGGCCGCACGACCATGCTGGTGGTCGGGGCCGAAGGCCTCCGCGCCCCGCGGGAGCCGGGGGCGCGCGGTCCGGCTTCCGCAAAGACCCGCCGGCTCCAGAAGGCGGAGGCGCTCAACGAGCGCACGCCGGGCCGGGTGGCCATCGTCAGCGAGGGCGAGTTCTGCCGGCTGGGGGGGCTGCAGTCGTCCGAGACCCTCCGCCGCCGCTACCACAGCCTGCGCCGGATACGCGAGCGCTACCCGCTGCTGCGCGACGACCGCATCCGCCATCTCCGGGCCTGGGGGTTGATCCGGCCGATCGTCCGCACGAACGCCGACGTCTACTACGGCTTCGCCGACGTCGCCGTCGTGAAGCGGATTCACGGCGACCTGGAGCGCGGCCGCTCGTTCCGCGCCGCGGTGCGGAGCGCGCTGGCGGTGCGCGAAGGGCAGTTGGCGCTCGACTTCAGCGCCGTGCGCGGAGAGGCCCGGCCGGCCAAGGTCCTCGCCCTCGCCCGGCGCGCCCCGTCCGGCGGGGGCGGCGCCGTGCCGCCGCACCGGCAGCGCTGGGAGCCGAGCCGGGCCCAGGCGGCCCGGGCGGCCCGCCACTTCCTCGAGGGCTCGGCGCTGGACGAGGGTCCCACGGCCGACCCGGAGCGGGCCGCGGAGGCCTACCGCAAGGCCCTGACGCTCGACCCCAACCTGGTGCCGGCGCTCGTCAACCTCGCCAACGTGCACTACGCGCGGGACCGCTTCGTCGAGGCGCAGGCGCTCTACGAGCGGGCGCTGGGGCTCGAGCCCGGCTGTTTCGAGGCGTGCTTCAACCTCGGCAACATCCACCACGACCTCGAGCGCTACACCGCGGCGCTCGCCTGCTACCGCGAGGCGCTGCGCCTGCAGCCCTCCTACGCCGACGCCCATTTCTACCTGGCCGTGACGCTCGAGAAGATGGGCCATGCCGGCGATGCCAAGGCGCACTGGCGCGCCTACGGGCAACTCGCCCCCGAGGGCGAGTGGATCGACCTCGCGCGCGAGTACAGCGAATAGGCCGCCAATCGGCGCCTCCCCGGCCCGGAACCGTCGCCTGCGGTCCGTCAGTCGTCGAGGTGGGGGTCCCGCTTGCGGGCGGCCCGGCGCGCCTTGTAGAAGGCGCAATCGGGGCACCACGCCTCGGCGCGGAAGCCGTTCCGCCCGGCGTAGGGCAGCACGTCCTGGTGGGAGCAGTACTCCGCCGCCCCGTCCTTCTGCTCGTGCCAGCGGCAGGACCGGAAACGGGTCACCGCCGGCGGCGCCTCCGCCGGCGTCGAGTCCTCTTCCGGAGGCGTCGCCTCGTGCGGGGCGGTCGGCGCGGCGGGGGCGACGGCGTCGTCGAACATCGTCACAATCAGTCTATCAGCCGCACGCGGACAGGCGCCGGGGTCCGGCGCAGCTCGGAGCCTGGCACCAATTGCGCCATGGCGCGGCCCTGCCGCGCAGGCTTCTAGGAACTTGCGCCGCAGAACGCAACGGCGTGAGTGCTGGGGTGCAAGCTCCTAGGGCGGTGAGGGCTGGGGCCGAACACGGAGCGGAGTCCCCATGGAAGGTTCTGCGGCGCAGACTCCTAGCGGGCGCGGAAGGTGATGATGCCGCGGGCGGGATCGTAGGGCGAGACGCCGACGGTCACCCGGTCGCCGGGCACGACCTTGATGCGGAAGCGGCGCATCCGCCCGCTCAACTGGGCGAGCACCTCGTGTCCGGAATCGCACTGCACGCGGTACAGGCCGCCGCTGTGCACCGCCACGACGGTTCCCTGGACGTCGATGAGGTCGTCTTTCGCCAAGGCGCTGGATTATAGCAGGCTCGGGCCGGTGGACAGCACGCGCGAGAAGGCCTGCCGTTCGCGCCGCTGATTCCGAACGCGGTCACCATCGAAGCGGTGAAGGAAGCCCGCAAGGGGGGGCTCCCTCGATTCGCCGGCATGCAGGCGCTGCTCGACGACCTGCATGCGGACGATTGAGTGGGCGCGATCCGCATCGCTCCCGCATGATGCTACGCTGGTGGGTATGAACGCCACGGCGCTCGACGTGCTCACCGCCCTGCTCTCCCTGGTCAGCGCGATCGGCGTCCTGGTCGTCAACAGCAAAGTCGACCGGCTGGCGGGTCGGGTTGACGCGCTCGAGGGGACGCTACACCTGATCGTCACGGCGATCCTCGGCCGGAAGCCATCCGGCGAGTCGTCGTAGATCCCGTCGCCGGGCTACAGCCGCCGGACGGCTTCCTCGACGCGGCGCGCGGCGGCGCGGAAGTCGTCGCCGCGGCAGTCGATCGGGGCGCCGAACGCCACCCGGGCGCGGCCGGGGCGCGCCATGCGCCACGACTGGTGGAGGATGCGGTCGACCCCCTCGATGCGGACCGGCACCACCGGCAGCCGCAGGCGCGCCGCGATCATGCCCACCCCGGGCTGGAACGGGGCGATCTCCCCGGCGCGGGTGCGGCGCCCCTCGGGGAAGATCAGCACGGACGACCCGCCCTCGACCAGCTCCCCGAGGTAGCGCAGCGTGTCGCGGGCGCCCGCCTCGCGCTGGGGCAGCGGCACGACGTTGAAGCAGAGCACGGCCAGCCCGTAGCTCAGCCCCTTCGACAGCCGCGCACCCCGCGAGTGCCGCTCGGGGTGGAAGTGGGCCCCGAACCACTCCCGCGCGGCGGCGATGGCGACGCGGCGGCGGCGCGCCCCCGGCAGGGCGGCCAGGATCACCGGCCCGTCGAGATGGCTCTGGTGGTTGGCGGCGAAGACCACCGGCCCCTCGACGGCGGCGAGCCGGTCGAGCCCCTCGACCCGGATCCAGGCGAACACGCGCGTGAGGGGGAGGAGAAAGAGGGAGAGCGCCGCCCGACGGAACAGGGCCGGCGCCCACCCCTGGTTCCAGGCCGGAAAGCGGATCGGCGCCGGCCGGGCTCGCGCCGCCCCCACCGTCGCGGCGGTTCCCGTTCCGCCGCCGCCGGCCCCGGCGCCGGCCGCGGCCCCCGCGCCGGTTGCCGCCTCCGCGCCGGTTGCCGCCTCCGCGCCGGTTGCCGCCTCCGCGCCGGTTGCCGCTCCCGCGCCGGTTGCCGCCTCCGCGCCGGTTGCCGCTCCCGCGCCGGTTGCCGCCCCCGCGTCGATTGCCGCCCCCCGCCCGCCGGCCGCGGCCCCGGTGCCGGCCGCGGCTCCCGCGCCGGTTGCCGCTCCCGCGCCGGTTGCCGCCCCCACGTCGGTAGCCGCTCCCGCGTCGGTCGCCGCCCCCGGACGGCTCCCGTCCGCGATCAGGGCCCGCAGGTCGGCCACGGTCCGCGCCTCGGCGAAGGTCGCCTCGTCCAGCGTGCGATCGAACGCCCGCTCGAGCGCCACCATCAGCTCGATACGCTCCAGCGACCCGAGCCCCAGCTCGGCCAGCGTCGTCTCGTCCGCCACCCGGCGGCCGTGCGCGAACTCCGCGACCACCGCCGCCAGCGGGTCGCCCGCGGCTCTGCCTCCCTCCGCCGCCGGCTGGGCGCCGGCGACCCAGCGGGCCAGATCGCGCCGCCGCAGCTTCCGGGTCCCCTCGGTGCGCGGCAGCGCCGCCTCCGGCCAGACCGAGCAGCCGCGGATGCGCTGGTGCTCCTCCAGGCGGAGATTGGCGTCGCCCACGACGCGGTCGGCGTCGGCGCCCGCCTCCAGGACCAGCACGGCGTGCACGTGCTCCCGGCCGTCGCGGGACGCACCGACCACCGCCGCCTCGCGCACCCCCGGCACCTCCGCGAGGGCGCGCTCGACGTCCTCCGGAAAGACGTTGAGGCCGTCGGGGGTGACGATCATCTCCTTCTTGCGCCCCCGCACGGTGAGGTGTCCGCCCGCATCGAGCGAGCCGATGTCGCCGGTGTGGAGCCAGCCGTCGCGGAACGCCTCGGCCGTCGCGTCGGGCGCGTCGTAGTAGCCGCGGGTGACGTTCCCGCCCCGGACCAGGATCTCGCCGTCGTCGGCGATCGCCACCTCGACGCCGCCGATCGGCGTTCCGACCGAGCCCCGCCGCGTGCGGAACGGGTGGTTGACGGTGACCATCGGGGCGGTCTCGGTCAGCCCGTAGCCCTGGACGACGAGGAAGCCGAGGCGCGACCAGAAGTCCTGCAGCTCCGGGTCGAGCGGCGCGCCGCCCACGACGAACGCCCAGAACTTCATGCCGAAGAGGCGGTGCGTCCGGCGGTGCCGCCACCAGCGGACGGCGACGTGCGACTTGCGACCGCCCGCGGCGGCCTCCGCCGTCTCCGGGGCGACGCGCAGCAGCTCGTCGCGCAGCACCTCCAGGATGCGCGGGACGCAGACCAGCACGGACACGCGGCGCGTCCGGATCTGGCGCATGATCTCGGCCGGGTTGTAGCCGCGCATGAAGACGGTGACGCCGGCGAGCATCGGCGGGACGAAGGTGGCCATCGCCTGGCCGAACAGGTGGCTCAGCGGCAGCAGGTTCAGGAATCGCAGCGGGAAGAAGGGCCGGCCGTACTGCACGTACTTGGCGACCTCCCGCTCCACCGGCACGATGTTCGCCAGCAGGTTGGCGTGCGTGATCTCGACCCCCTTCGGGTCGGCGGTGGCGCCCGAGGTGAAGATGATCTCCGCCAGGTCGTCGCCGGCCGGCGCGGCCCGCGGCGCCCCCGCCCGCGGCGCCTCCGCCCGCGGCGCCTCCGCCCGCGGCGCCTCCGCCCGCGGAGGCGGGGCGGAACCCGTCCCGCCCGCTCCGGCTCCCGTCCCCGCGACCTCGCCCGTTCCCGCGACCCCGCCCGACCCTGCGACCTGGCCTGTCTCCGCGACCCCGCCCGTCCCCGCGACCTCGCCCGACCCCGCGACCTCGTCCGACCCTGCGACTGCGCCCGACCCCTCGTCCCCACCCGTCCCTGGCGCGAGCACGTCCGAGAGCCGCCAGCGGACCGTGCCGGGGGTGGGCGGCGCGTTCGGCGCCTCGTCGCCGGCGATCACGATGCGGGCGCGCACGCGGGCGACGACGCGCGCGAGCAGGTCGGCCGACGTCCGCACGTCGAGCGGCACCACGACGGCTCGCGCGAGGAGGCAGCCCCAGAACGCCGCGATCCACTCCGGCCGGTTCTCGCCCCAGAGGACCACCTTGTCGTCCGGGCGGCAGCCGGCGGCGGCGAGGCGCGCCGCGAAGCGCTCCGCGCCGGCGCGGATGTCCGCGTAGCTGCGGGTCTCGGCCCGGTAGCCGTCGTCGTAGACGAGGAACGGCGCCGCGGAGCGGATGCGGTCGTCGAAGAAGTCGAGCAGCGACTCGCGGGTCGTCACTTGAACGACGCGCCGATGCTGATGACCACGACCGTCATGCGCGGAGCACGGAGGGCGTAGAACCGGGCATCGAGCGAGAACGCGAGATGGGGCCGGTCGAACCAGCGGGCGCCGCCGCCGTAGCTCAGCGTGTGCACCCCGCTCGTCGGGGCCGCCTCGGCATCGAGGGCCCGGAGCCCGATCTGCGACCTCCCGAGGCCGACGCTCAGGTAGCTCCAGCCGTTGCGGCTGCCGAAGTTGAGCGAGACCTGTGAGGAGACCGAGGTGAAGCGCTTGCGGACGCTGGGCAGCGCGAGCGGCTCGTCTTCCGGGTCGGGGGCGGGCTCGAAGCGGCTCTGGTTGGCGAACGACGAATGGTATCCGGCGCCGATCCCGAACGTGATTCCCCGCCAGCGCAGGGGATAGAGGTGGGCGCCGGCATCGAGGCCCCAGCCTGGTCCGGGGGTCTCCGGCGCCGCGAATCCGAAGCGGCCGGCGAGGTCCGCGTTGCGGGTGAACGGCACGAACGAGCCGCGGAGGTCGAACGCGAAGAGCCCGATCGGCTCTTCCGTCTGGGCGGCGGCCGGGGTGGGCAACGCGCACGCGAGGAATGCCACGAGTCCCAGGACGGGCGCCCAGCGGGCGGCGATCGGTGCGGGCACGGAGAAACCAAGTATACGATGGGCGGGCCGCCCGACCGGCGGGCCGCCCGAGCGCTCATGCCGCCTCTCGTCCCGCTCGCCGACATCCGGGGGGCCGCCGCCCGCATCGCGGGCGTGGCCGTGCGCACTCCGCTCGTCGCCGCACCGGTGGCCGTCGCGCCGCCGGTGACCGGCACGCCGCCGGTGACCGGCACGCCGCAACCGGCCGGCGGCGACCCTGCGGGCGGGGCGGGCCGCCTGCTGCTCAAGTGCGAGAACCTGCAGCGGGCCGGGGCGTTCAAGCTGCGCGGCGCCTGCAACTTCATCGCGCAGGTGCCCGCGGAGCGGCGCGCGCGGGGCCTGATCACGTACTCGTCGGGCAACCATGCGCAGGCGATCGCCCTCGCCGCCCGCATCGTCGGCGCGCCGGCAGTGGTCGTGATGCCCGAGACCGCGCCCGCGGTCAAGGTGGCCGGGGCCCGCGACCTCGGCGCCGAGGTGCTCTTCGAGGGGACGACGTCCGTCGAGCGCCGCGTCCGCGCCGAGGCGGAGGCGGACCGGCGCGGGCTCACGATGGTCCCGCCCTTCGACCACCCGCGGATCATCGCCGGCCAGGGGACGGTCGGCCTGGAGATCCTGGAGGACTGCCCGGCCCCCGCCGTCGTCTACGTGCCGATCGGCGGGGGCGGCCTGGCCGCGGGCGTCGCCGCCGCGGTCAAGGCGCTGCGGCCCGCGACCCGCGTCGTCGGGGTCGAGCCCGTCGGCGCCGCGGCGATGGCCCGGTCGATGGCGGCCGGCGCGCCGGTCACCCTGGACCGGGCGGAGAGCATCGCCGACGGCCTGCTCCCGGTCCGCCCCGGCGACCTGACGTTCGCCCATGCCGCGGCGCTCGTCGACGAGATCGTGACGGTGGGCGACGAGGAGATCGCCGCCGCCGTCCGCTGGCTCGCGGAGCGCGCGAAGCTCGTCGCCGAACCGAGCGGCGCGGCCAGCGTCGCGGCGGCCCTGCGCGGCGCTCGCGCCGCCGAGGCCTCGGAGCCGGCTACGGTCGGCCCGACGGTCGCGGTCGTCAGCGGCGGCAACATCGCCCCCGCCGCCCTCGCCGACCTGCTCCACGCGAGAACCGGAGCCCACGAATGACGCCGCGACCCGTGGCGGCGCCGGCAGCGTCTCCGGGAGAGACCCGGCTGAGGGCGGCCGTCGCGACCATACTGGCAAGACTCGAGCCGGACCAGATCATCCTGTTCGGATCCGCTGCGCGAAGCCGGATGACCGGGTCGAGCGATCTCGATCTGCTGGTCATCAGGACACCGGACCCCGGGGAAACCGCGAACGACCGCCACCGATGGCGCTGCGCCGCCACCGGGGACGACCTCGACGTGCTGCTGACCGACCGCCAGACCGCGGAACGGTTCCGACGGAGCGCCGGATACGTGTACGGCGCCGCACTGGAGGAAGGCCGCACGATCTACGCTCGCGAAGGCGCCCCCCTCTTGCGTACGGGGCCGCACTTCGTCTGGAACGGAAGCGAGATGGTCAGGAGCACGACCTACGAACCGGACTACGCGCGCGAGTGGCTCGACCAGGCCGAGCGGAAGTGGCGAACCGCGAACCGGGAAGAACACCCCGTCGACAAGTGCGAGAACCTGCAGGCGGCGACGGAGCGCATGCTCAAGGCTCTCATAGTCGCCCGCGGTCAGCGCGTGAAGCACCGCCACGATCTGCGGGAGCTCTGGGCGGAGGCCGAAGGGCACGGCGAGTCCATCCCGGTCCGGCCGGACGCCGCCGAGCTGGACAAGCTGACGAAGTACGCCGGGGAATGGCAGTACCCCGCGCCGGACATCGAGCCGGTAGCGACCTGGAACGCGATCGCTCCGATCGGCGAGGACCTGCTGGACCACGTTCGCGGACGGGTGCCTGTGCTGATCGCGGAGACACGCAGGAAGCTGCAGCGTTAGTCCAGTTGCGTTGGCCGCTACCCCGAGGCCCGGGCATCTGCTCCGCGCCGGCGGCCGGCTACGCGCCGGCGTCTTCGATGCCCAGGACGGTCCGCGCCGCTGCCGTCGCCTCTCCCAGCGTCGTCACCTCGCCGTCGAGCTGCCGCTCGTAGACCTGCCGCAGGACGGCGCCCACCCGCGGGCCGGGTCGCACGCCGAGGGCGAGCACGTGGCGGCCGAGCAGAAGGGGCGGCGGCGGGGCGTGCTCGACGCCGAGGGACCGCGCGCGCTCGAGGAACCAGTCCATCGCGGAACAGTCGAAGCGCCCGGTGCGGCCCCGGCAGTCCGCCATGGCCACCCGCGCCAGGAGCTCCAGGTCGACCTTCCGTGCCAGGCGCCGGAACGCGCCGTCGCCCACGCCGTCGCGCGCCGCCCGCCACATCCCCGGCTTCAGGTGGTGGCCGACGAGGCCCAGGACCTGCCCGCGCACGTCGTAGCCGTCGAGGGTGTGGACGTTCAGGCGGTCGAGGAACGCCGTCGCCGGCTCGACCCCCATCGCCTCGTGGTTCAGGGAGCGGATGCGCCCGTCGAGGTGCGCGGTGGTGGCGGGCTTGCCGAAGTCGTGGCAGACCGCGCCCAGCATGACGGCGACCCGCTGCGGGTAGGGCAGGTCGTCGATCCGCCCGCGGGCCTCGTCGACGACGAGCAGCGTGTGCGTCCAGACGTCCCCTTCCGGGTGCCACTCCGGCTCCTGCGGGCAGCCGACCAGCGCCCGGAGCTCCGGGAACAGGCGGTCGACCACGCCGAGATCGCGTGCGACGCGGAGACCCACCGACGGCCGGGCGGCCTCGAGCAGCAGCTTCTCCACTTCGCCCCAGATGCGCTCGGCCGGCAGGTCGTCGAGCGCAATGGTGCGGCAGAGCGCCCGCGTCTCGCCCTCGATCTCGAAGCCCAGGCGCGCCGCGAGCTGCACGGCCCGCAGCACACGCAGGCTGTCGTCGCCGAACGTGGCCGGATCGACCATCCGCAGGCGCCGGCGGTCGAGGTCGGCGCGTCCCCCGTGGGGGTCGAGGTATTCATCGTCGAGCGGGTCCCAGGCGACGGCGTTGACCGTGAAGTCGCGGCGCCGGGCGGCCTCCGCCAGCGGGAGGTGCGGGTCGCCGGTCACCCGGAAGCCCCGGTGTCCGCGCCCCATCTTGGAGTCGGTGCGGGGGAGCGCGATGTCGAGCGGACCGAGCTTGAAGACCGCGAAGCTCGCCCCGACCGCGTTCACCGTGCCGAGGCCCGCGAGCACGCCGCGCAGCCGCTCGGCGTCGAGGCCGTGGACCTCGAGGTCGATGTCGTGGGTGGGAGCGCCCCGCAGGCGGTCGCGCACCCAGCCCCCGACGACCAGCGCGCGGCCGCCCGCGCCGCGCACCGCGCGCGCCACGCCCCGGGCGAGGGCCAGCTCCTGGGACATTGCCTCTCCGGCCCTCCGCAGTGTGTGGCCGCCACCCCTGCCGGGCCCTTCGCCTGCCGTCCGGCGCGCGGCGCGTCAGGCGTCCCGCGCCACCCGGAAGCCGTAGTCGGTATAGCGGAACGTCGGATCGAGCTTGCTGCGGGCGGCGACGCGGCTCATCGTCACCGCGTGGCGCCACGAGCCGCCCTTCGACACGCGCCGGCGGCCGCTCGGCGGCCCCGCCGGGTTCCGCGCCGGCGAGCGGCGGTAGAAGTCGCGCCCGTGCCAGTCGGCGCACCACTCGTGGATGTTGGCGGCGATGCCCCGGACGCCGTACGGGTTGGGCGGCCCGAGCGTGACCGGCCACGGCCCGTCGAGCGGTCCCCGCCCCCCGTTCGGCAGCCACGGCGGGAGGCCGTCGCCCCCCGGGTAGGCGTCGCCCTCGCGCCCGCCGCGCGCCGCCCGCTCCCACTCCGCCTCGGTCGGCAGCCGCACCGGATCGCCGCCAGCCGACGACCGCCACAGGCAGTAGACGACGGCGTCGTCCCAGCTCACGCCGACCACCGGCCGGTCCGGCCCGGCCAGGGCCGGCGAGCCCCACTCGCGCGGCGCCGCGCGTCCCGTCGCCGCCAAGAACGGCTCGTACTCCCCGCGCGTCACCGGATTGACGGCCAGATCGAAGGCGTCGACCCAGACGCGGTGCGCGGGGGCCTCGTCCGGCTGCCCGTCGTCGCTTCCCATCCGGAACCAGCCGGCGGGGATGCGCGCGAACCCGCCCATCGGGAGATCATGCCACGGCCGCCGGAGGAGGCGCCGCGGCCACCGCTTGGCGGCCGGTTCCAGTCGGAGCAGATGAAGAGCGGAACCTGCCGCTGCGACACGCTGCAGCAGGTCTCGAGCGGCGACAACCGCCCGGCCGGGCTGCCTCCGACCGGCTGGTATGATCTGCCCCGTGCAGGCGTCGATCCGGAGCAGGACGGGCCGGCGGGCGGCGGGGGCGGTGGCGGCGGCCGTCGCGGCGGCGGCCCTGTCCGGCTGCTCGCTCCGCGCAATGGCGGTCAACGCGGTGCTGCCGACGCTGGTGAACCCCGCGGTCTACCTCTCCGAGGAAGATCCCGAGGTCGTGCGCGCGGCCCTGCCCTTCCTGCTCAAGACCATCGAGTCGATCCTCGACGCCGACCCGGTGAACCAGGACGCCCTGCTCTTCGCCAACACCGGCTTCCTGCTCTACGCCAACGCGTTTCTCCAGGCGGACGCGGCCCTCGCCGAGTGGGACGACTACAGCCGCGCCCGGGAGCTCAACGAGCGGGCCCGGCGCATGTACCTGCGGGCGCGCGACTACGGGCTGCGGAACGTGGAGTTAGACCACCCCGGCATCGGGGCGCGGCTGCGGACCGACCCCGAAGGCGCCGTCTCGGCGTTCGGCGCCGCCGATGTGGAGCAGCTCTACTACCTGGGCGGGGCGTGGATGCTCGGCATCTCGCTCGGCCTCGACCGGCCCGCCCTCGTGGCCGACCTGCCGGCGGCCCGCGCCCTGCTCGACCGGGCCCTGGCGCTCGACGAGAGCTATTCGCGCGGCGCGCTGCATTCGGCCTTCATCACGCTCGAGTCGGTCGGGGAGACGATGGGCGGCTCCTACGAGCGGGCGCGCGAGCACTTCGCCCGCGCCGTCGAGCTGTCCGGGGGCCTCGACGCCGGCCCCTACGTTTCGCTGGCGACCGGCGTCGCCGTCGCCGAGGAGAACCGCGAGGAGTTCCGCGAGCTGCTCGAGACGGCCGTCGCCATCGACCCGGACGAGGAGCCGGCCAACCGCCTGCTGAACCTCGTGGCGCAGCGCCGGGCGCGATCGCTGCTCGACCACATCGACGACCTCTTCTTCGAGCCGCTCGACGAGATCGATTCCCATCAGGAGACCCAACCATGAAAGCGTTCCGTTTCGCCGTCGTCGTGGCGCTGGTGCTGAGCGCCGCCGCGGTGTCGGCCCAGCGCTCGAACCTGCGGCTCGGCACCATCCTGCCGGCGAACTCCATCTGGGACCGCTCGCTGAAGGACATGGCCGCTGCCTGGCAGGAGGGGACCGACGGGCGCGTCCGCATGCAGGTGCGGGGGACGACCGGCGACGAGGCGACCCTCATCCGCCGGATGCGCATGAACCAGCCGCAGGTGGCCGCGCTGACGCTGCCCGGCCTGGCGGCCGTCGACGAGGCGTTCGGCGTCTTCGGCATCCCGTTCTTCTTCGCCTCGGACGCGGAGGCGGAGCACGTGGTCGAGGCGCTCACGCCGCGGCTGCGCGAGGTGCTCGCGGAACGCGGCCTCGTGCTGCTCAACTGGGGACACGGCGGCTGGGCGCACATTTTCTCGGCGCGGGCGATCACGAGTCTCGACGACCTGCGGAGCGCCAGGCTCTTCACCTCCTCGGGCGACGACGGCATGGTGCAGTGGTTCAAGGAGAACGGCTTCAACCCGGTCCCGCTGGCGCTGACCGACGTGCTGATGGGCCTCAACACCGGGCTCATCGACGCCTACCCGAGCCCGCCCTACGGGGCGCTCGTGTTCCAGTGGTACCGGCAGACCTCGCACATGCTCGACATCCCGCTGAACCCGGTGTTCGGAGCGACGGTCATGACCCAATCCGCCTGGAACCGGATCGGCGAGGCGGACCGGGCCGTCCTGCTCGAGGCCGCGAGGGAGACCCAGGACTACCTGTTCGAGGCCGCCCCGCAGCAGGACCGCGAGGCGGTGGCCGAGATGCAGAAGCGCGGCCTGACCGTCACCGCGGTCCCCCCGATGCTCGCCGACTTCCTGCGCGCGGAGATCGACCGCCTGACGTCCACCTGGCGCGGCAGCCGCGTCCCGGCCGACATCTACGACGCCGCCCTCGAGGCCCGCAGCGCCTTCCGGTCCCAGTGAGGCCGGCCGCGGGCGGCGTTCGCCGCGTACCGCCGGGAGCCCGTGGTAGACTGGGGAGATGGTGCGTCGTGCCGACGCGGGCGGGAGACCGGCTGCGTCACGCTGTTCTTCTCCAGCGGGTGCAAGTCCCGCCTCGGTAAGCGCCGGAGCGCCGAGTAGCAGACCCCAGGCACGACCGGAGACGGCCGTGGCCCGAGCGGGGTGTCAGAAGCCTCTTCGGAGGGAGCAAGTCCGCGGGCCGCAACATGAAGTGAAGCCTGCAGCCTCGACACATTCACAATCCGAGAGCCGAGCCGCTCATCTCACGGCGAAGGCCATGTCTCCCGCGCCCCGGTCCGGCGGTGTACGCGCGGGAGGTCTCGGCGGGGTATGGGGCGCAGCACGCGGACACGGAGAGGGACGGAACACGAGAGGCCCGTCTGCGCGGCCCGGGTCGGGGCAGCGCGGCCCGCATAAGCCGAAGGTGAAAGCGGGCGCGGCGCAGCGGGAGTCCGAGGGGGCCATAGTACTGCGGAGGGCCGTGCAGCAGAACGCGGCCGGAGGGAAGGGCCCCTGCGGTGGACACGGCGTGGGCGCAAGGACGCGCGAGGGCATGGCCGGCGAGACCGGACCCAACTCCCCCGGGAGGCGTCCGCCTCTCGACCAAGTGCGCCAATTGCAACGACGCCTGTGGGCCGCGGCCAAGCGGTCCCCGAAGCGGCGCTTCCACGCCCTGATGGACCGGATCTGGAGGGATGACGTCCTCCGGGAGGCGTGGCGGCGTGTCAAGCGGAATCGTGGCTCGGCGGGTGTCGATTCCGAGACGCTGGCCGAGATTGAGCAGCGCGGTGTCGATGAGTTCCTGCGGGAACTCGGCGCGGCGTTGCGCGCGGGGACGTACCGGCCGCAGCTGGTCCTTCGGCGGTACATTCCCAAGGCCGATGGCCGACGACGACCGCTGGGGATACCGACGGTCCGTGACCGGGTGGCGCAGATGGCCGCGACGCTGGTGTTGAGCCCCATCTTCGAGGCGGATTTCCGCGATTCGTCGTATGGGTTTCGACCGAAGCGGAGCGCGACGCAGGCGCTGGAGGTCCTTCGCGTCCGCGGGGCGCGCGGGGGCTGCCACGTGCTGGACGCCGACATCTGCGACTACTTCAGCAGCATCGACCACGCGAAGTTGCTGACGCTGGTGCGCCAGCGGGTGTCGGACCGGCGAGTCCTTCGTCTGCTACGGCTGTGGCTGGCGGCGGGAGTGATGGACGAGGGGCGGGTGCATCGGACCCTGGCGGGGACTCCGCAGGGGGGCGTCATCTCGCCGCTCTTGTCGAACATCTTCCTGCATGTGCTCGACCGGGTCTGGGAGGACCGGTGGGCGCACCTGGGTACGCTGGTGCGTTACGCCGACGACTTCGTGGTGATGTGCGATACGAAGGCGGCGGTCGAGACGGCTCGGGAGCGGGTGGGCCTGGTGCTGGCCCGCCTCGGGCTGGAGCTGCATCCGGAGAAGACGCGGGTGGTCGACCTGACAGACGGCCGTGAAGGCTTCGATTTCCTGGGGTGTCATCTGCACAAGCGCATGAGCGGTCCCATCTGGGCCCGCAAGCGGCGACGGGTGTATTTCCTGCACCGCTGGCCGTCTCGACGTGCGATGAAGCAGGTGCGCGCCCGCGTGCGGGCGCTGACCCCTCGGGGCCGCTGCCACACGGACCTGCGTCTGGTCATCGCGGACGTGAACCGGGTCCTTCGCGGGTGGGGGCAGTATTTCCGGACCGGCAATGCGGCGACCCACTTCGTACAGCTCGACGACTACGTGGCTGGGCGTCTGCGCGGCTTGCTTCTCAAGCGTGCGGGGGCTCGTCTGGTGGCTGGTCGGGCGCGGGCTTGGCGTCGTCCGTTCTTCGAGGCCCTGGGGCTCGTCCGCCTGCGCGGCACGATTCGGTATCCGGGGGTGGTGCATGCTGCGACCTGAAGTCCACCTGGTAAGCCGTGTGCGGGAAATCCGCACGCACGGTTTGAACGGGGGTCTTGCTTTCAGCCGGTCGGTACCGCCGCCCGGTGCCCAGTGAGATCTACCAATGAGCAGCGACACGAAGTGGATCATCGGCACGATGCTCGCCGGGATGAGCGCGATGACCGCTGTCCTGCTGACCGTGCTCGTTGCCCTGGTTGGTGACGTGCGCGCCGATGTGCGCCGCATGGATGACCGGCTGCGCGCCGTCGAAATCTCCTTCGGCAAGGTTGACCAGCGCCTCGCCACCCTCGAGCGGCTGCACCTGCCTGCGCCTCCCGCGCCTGACCCGGTGAACTGAACGCCGACGAGCGGCTTGCCGTCGATTCACCGGCTTGGCCCCCTTTCACCGGAGCCGGCAGGCGTCGTTGCTGCGAGACGAAGTAATGACGAAGGCGATACCTGCCCTTAGGCGACGCGGCGCGCCGATCGTCGCCGCCCTCCACGCGGGGGAGGAGTGGCTGGCCGCCGGCGCGCTGGCGGTGATGGCGCTGCTGCCGCTGGCCGAGATCGTCGTGCGGCCCCTCTTCGCGGGCGGCATTCCCGGGTCGATCCCGTTCGTCGAGCACCTCACGCTGGTCGTCGGCTTCCTCGGCGCCGCGATCGCCGCGCGGCGCAACCGGCTCATCGCGCTCGCCACCGCCACGTTCATTCCCGAGGGCATCTTCCGGCAGGTGGCGCAGGGCTTTGCCGCCGCGGTCGGCGCGGGGGTCGCCGCCCTGCTCGCCCGCTCGGCCGTCGACGTGGTGGCCATCGAGATGGAGGTCGGCCGGCCGATCGCGCTCGGGGTGCCGTCGTGGGGCTTTCAGCTCGTGCTGCCGATCGCCTTCGCCGTCATCGCGGTGCGGCTGGCGTGGCGCTCCGGCGGCTGGGGCGCACGGGCCGCGGCGGCGGCGGGGCTCGCGGCCGGGGTCTGGATGGGCGACACCGGGGCCGCGTGCGCGGCCGGCGAGGAGGCCGCGTGCGTGTTCGCGGGCGGTCCCGGCTGGCCGTGGGTGGTCCTCGTGGTGGCCGCGGCGCTCGCCGGGGCTCCGATCTTCACGGTGCTCGCCGGGGCGGCGGTCTTCCTCTACATGGTCGACGCGTTCGACCCCGGGGCGGTGCCGCTCTACGCCTACGACCTCGCCACGGAGCCGCACCTGCCGGCCATACCCCTCTTCACGCTGACCGGCTTCCTCCTCGCCCAGGGCCGCTCATCGGAGCGCCTGCTGCGCGTCTTCCGCGCCCTGGTCGGCTGGGTGCCGGGCGGGACGGCCGTCGTCTGCGCCGTCGTCTGCGCCTTCTTCACCATCTTCACCGGCGGCTCGGGGGTGACCATCCTGGCCCTGGGCGGGCTGCTGCTGCCTGCGCTCCTGGCCGACGGTTACCGCGAACGCTTCTCGATCGGCCTGCTGACCGCCTCCGGCTCGCTGGGGCTGCTGCTGCCGCCGGCGATGCCCCTCATCCTCTATGCCATCGTCGCCCAGACGGCGCCGGAGAACCTGTTCATCGGCGGCATCCTGCCCGGGCTGCTGCTGATCGGGCTGGTGGCGGCGTGGGGGATGCGCGAGGGGATCATCACCGGCGCCGGCCGCCACGCGTTCGCGGGGGCCGAGGCGCGCGCCGCCCTCTGGGAGGCGAAGTGGGAGCTGGCGCTGCCCCTCGTGGTGGTCGGGACGCTGCTGAGCGGCTGGGCCACGCTGGTCGGGACCGCGGCCGTCACCGCGCTCTACGCGGCGCTCGTCACCGGCGTGGTCCACCGCGACTACCGGCTCGCGTCCGGCCTGCGGGAGGCGTTCCGCGAGTGCGTGGTGCTGATCGGCGGGGTGCTCATCATCCTCGCCGTGGCCAAGGGCTTCACCGCCTACACGGTCGACGTCGACATCCCGTTCCGGCTGCTGGAGTGGACCCAGGCGCGCATCGACTCGCCGCTGCTCTTCCTGCTCGCCCTGAACGTCTTCCTGCTCCTCGTCGGCTGCGTGATGGACATCTTCTCGGCCATCGTCATCGTCGTGCCCCTCATCGCCGAGATCGGTGCCGCCTACGGCATCGACCCCGTGCACCTGGGCATCATCTTCATCGCCAACCTGGAGCTGGGGTATCTCACGCCGCCGGTCGGCCTGAACCTCTTCCTCGCCTCGTACCGCTTCGACCGGCCGTTGCTGGCCGTCTACCGGGCGTCGGTGCCGCTGCTGGTGATCCTGGCGATTGGCGTGCTGCTCATCACTTATGTACCATGGCTGACGCTCGGGTTGCTGGAGATCGTCGGCCGACAGTAGGTCGGCGCCGCGGAAGCGGCGCGGACTGTAGGCCGGCTGGGCGGGAATCGGAGCCGCAGGCGACGGTTCCCGGGCGAGGAGTCGGCGCCGCGGAAGCGGCGCGGACTCCTGTAGGCCGGCTGGGCGGGAATCGGAGCCGCAGGCGACGGTTCCCGGGCGAGGGGGACAAGGCCGTGCACAGACGCTTCCGCTTCGGTTCGACGTTGCTCGCGTGCCTCGTGGCGGCCGCCGTGGCGGCGGGCGTCGTGCTCGCCCGGGAGCCGGCTCCCGGAAGCGCCGGCCAGGTCACCCCGGCCGGTGACGGCACCGAGAGACACCTGGCCAACATCCGCCAGCTCACCTTCGGCGGGGAGAACGCCGAGGCGTACTTCTCGCACGAAGGGACCGAGATCATCTTCCAGTCGACGCGCGAAGGCGTGCCGTGCGACCAGATCTTCCGCATGGACCTCGACGGCTCGAACCAGCGGATGGTCAGCACCGGCAAGGGCCGCACCACGTGCGGCTACTTCTACCCGGGCGGCGATGCCATCGTCTACGCGTCGACGCACCTCGGGGGGGACGAGTGCCCGCCGCCGCCCAGCTTCCGGATGGGCTACGTCTGGGCCATCTACGACACGTACGACATCTTCCGGGCCGCGCCCGACGGGAGCGGCCTGACCCGCCTGACCGACGAGCCGGGCTACGACGCCGAGCCCACGATCGGCCCCGACGGCCGCATCGTCTTCACGAGCGTCCGCGACGGCGACATGGAGATCTACTCGATGAACGGCGACGGCACCGACGTCCGCCGCCTGACCCACCGGCAGGGGCCGGACGGGGGGGCGTTCTACTCGCCCGACGGGTCGCAGATCATCTTCCGCGGCCGGGAGATCCCCGACGGCCCCGAGTACGACGACTACAAGCGGCTGATCGACGCGGGGCTGTGGCGGCCGACCGCGGTTGAGGTGTTCGTCATGGACGCCGACGGCGGCAACGTGCGGCAGGTGACCGACTTCGGCGGGGCGAGCTTCGCGCCGTACTGGCACCCCGACGGCGAGCGCATCATCTTCTCGTCGAACATGCACAACCCGGACGGCCGGAACTTCGACCTGTTCCTGATCAACCTCGACGGGACCGGGCTGGAGCAGGTCACGTTCACGGACGTCTTCGACGGCTTCCCGATGTTCTCGCCCGACGGGTCGCGGCTGATCTTCGCCTCCAACCGGGACGCGGCGAAGGAGGGCGACACGAACGTCTTCATCGCCGACTGGGTGGACTGACCGCGAGCGTGCGCGCCCTTCGGGCGCGTTGGGAGTTTCGCTTCACGAAACTCCTAGATCGCGACCTGCTCTGCCATGGTGGAGCTTGTTGCGGTACGGCCGCGTTGCTCGCTACGGGCCGAGCTGTTCGTAGAGCAGGCTGCGGAGGACGAAGAGGACGTTGGCGGGGCGCTCGGCGAGGCGGCGCATGAAGTAGGGGAACCAGTCGGCGCCGAACGGCAGGTAGACGCGGACCGGGTAGCCCAGGGCGTGGAGCCCGGCCTGCAGGTCGCGCCGGACGCCGTAGAGCATCTGGAACTCGAACCGGTCGCGTTCGATGCGCCGCGCCTCCGCCGCCTTTCGCACCGCGTCGATCATGCGCGGATCGTGGGTCGCGAAGGCCGTGCGCGTCCCCGCGTCGAGGAGCCTCTCGGCCAGCGCCGCGAACGCCCGGTCTACGTCCGCCTTGTCCGGGAAGGCGATGTCCGGCGCCTCCTTGTAGGCCCCCTTCACGAGCCGGACCGGCGCGCCCGCTTCGAGGACACGGTCGAGGTCGTGCGGCGTGCGGCGCAGCGCCGACTGCAGGACCACGCCGACGTGGGCGTGCCCGGCCGCCCGCATCGACAGCGCGATGTCGAGCGTCGCATCGACGACCGCCGCGTGCTCCATGTCGACGCGGATGAAGGAGCGACGGGCGTCGGCGGCGGCGAGGATCCCCGCCAGGTTGTCGCGGCACAGGCGCGGGTCGATCTCCAGGCCGAGCTGCGTGAGCTTCACCGAGAGGCTGCACGTCAGGCCGGCCAGGCGGACCGCTTCGAGCGCCTGCACGTAGGCGCGCGTCGCCCCCTCCGCCGCCTCCCGGGTGCGCACGTGCTCGCCGAGGTAGTTGAACGTGTGCAGCAGGCCGCGCGCCTCGAGCCCGCGCGCCGCGTCGATCGCCTCGTCGACGTTCTGGCCGGCGACGAACCGCCGGGCGAAGCGGGCCGGGCCGCGCATCCCCTGGCGGGCCATCGCCCGCTGCAGGGCGCCGCTGCCGGCGAGGGCGAGGAAGAAGGAGCGGGAGAGCGCGTCGAGCACGGGCGCGGCGCCGTCAGTGCGTCAGCAGCGACCCGCCCCGGTGCCGGATCAGGTGGTCGATGGTGCGCGAGTAGTAGCGCAGCACGGCGCGCTGGCGCACGCGGTAGCGGTCTCCCTCGACCACGATGATGCCGCGCGTCGCGAGCGGGCCGGTCGCGGCCTCGACCGCGGCCCGGCCGGTCGTGACGTCGAGGTTGGCGCCCGAGGACCGCAGGATCTCGATCAGCTGGTCGATGCGGTCCTCGAGTTCCGGCCGCGTCACCGAGGGCCGGATCGCCGCCGCCACCAGGGCGGTCGGCACCACCTTGTAGAGCCGTCCGATCGCCTCGCGGACGCGCCTGGTCAGCCGCACCATGTCGCGCCGCGCGGTCGGGTCGAAGTCGCCGGCCTCGATGGGACGGCCGAAGCTGACGAAACAGCGCGACTGGTAGCCGACGGCGTAGCGCACCATCTCGGCGAGCTCCCGGCCGAACGGGCGCTGGCCGCGCTTCACGCGCTGCCGGGCGAGGATGAAGTCCTCCAGCACGAGGTCGTAGGCGATCGCCGTCGGCACGATGACGAGGTCGCTGCGCCGGGACTGCAGGGCGGCGTGCAGCAGCCCCGTCTTGAAGGGCTTGATCTCGCCGCTGTAGGTGCGTCCGCCCTCCGGATACAGGAACAGGTCGTGGCGCTGCAGCAGCTCCGCCACGTAGGCCTTGAGGGTGACCAGGTAGGCGGGGTCCTTCGTGTCGCGGCGGATCGGGATCGCGCCGGTGACGTACTTGTGGATCAGGCCGAGGGCGCCTCCGAACAGGTTGATCCCGGCCGCGATCACCGGCGGCCGGATGTCGTTGTCGTCGAGCACGATCGGCTCGATCACGTAGTCGAGGTGGCTCTTGTGGTTCGACGCGTAGATGACGCGGCCGGTGCGCGCGGCCGCGGCGACGTGACGGACGCTCTCGGTGATGCGCTCGATCTTGCGGAGGATCGGATAGACGGGGTGCTGCAGGGCCCGGTACATCCGGTACCGCTGCGTCGTGCGGAGCTCCTCCAGGTAGCCCGCGATGGCGGCCTGGGCCTCGTCGGGCGACTGTCCGCCGTTGCCCTGCAGGTAACGGACGACCTCGTCGCGAGACAGAACGGCCTGCGTAATGTCGTCCTGCTCCACGACTTGCACTATAACACCTGCCGAGGCGCGGCGAGTACGGCGGGCCGCGCCAGCCGGATGGTCAGCGTCGACCCGTAGGGCAGGGTCGCCGGCTCGCCCTCGCTCGCCAGGGCCGCGACCGCACCGGTCCCGGCGCCCGCCGCGCCGCCGATGGCGGCTCCGCGCCGCCCGCCGAAGATGGCGCCGAGGATGGCGCCGCCGATGGCGGCGCTCCCGATGCGGGCGGCGTTCTCGGTGCCTCCCGAACCCGCCTCGCGGTAGACCGTCTCGGTGACCAGCGGGACCTCGACGCCGTCGTCGAGCACCACGGTGTGGAACCGGACCCCGAGGCGCGCCCTGCCCTTGACGCGGCCCGCCCGCTCGACCAGCGTGACCGAGCCGCGGACCACCGTGCCGGCAGGAATGGCCACCTCGCCGCCGGCGAGGACGTCGCGCGTGACGCGGGCGTCGACCTCGTCCTCGACCTCGGCCGTCTGCGTCGTCACGAAGCTGTCCACCTGCAGTCCGATGACCGAGTCGGCCTCGAGGACGAGCTCCCACGCGGCCGGGGCCGCCGGTTCGCTGCCGCCCGGACGGCCCGGGTTCGCGGCACGCGTCGCGTCCGCGGGGGACGCGCCGTCCGCACGCCACGTCGTGTCGCCCGGCCGTGTGACGTCCCCCCGCCACGTCGAGTCCTCCGGCCGCGTCGTGTCCTCCGGCCGCGTCGTGCCCTCCGGCCGCGCATCCGTCGCGACGCGCTCCCAGCCGGGAACGCGAGGCAGCGTCGTCCCGCTCGTGCGCCGGGGCGACGGCGGCGGGGCGGCGGCCGCGGGCGGAGCGCTCTGGGCGGGAGCCTGCGCGGCTTCCGCCGGCTCGCGGCCCGGGGCACGGCCGGGTTCCGCGTCTCGCGTGGGGGCGAGCGGGCGATCCGTCGCGTCCGTGCGCGCCCGCGCTGCCCGCGGGGCGGCCGGCGCGGGCCGGGCGGCGCGGGCGGCCGGCGCGGGCGGGTTGGAGCGGGCCGCCGTCGCGCGATCCGCCGCCGTTCGCTCGGCCGGGGTGCGCACCTCCACGATCTGCTCGGTCGCCTCGACCACCGCCGGCGATCCGGCCGGCGTGCCCGGCGCCGGCCCGCCGGCGGCGTCCCACGGCTCGACCTCCCCCACGGTGACCGCGGCCACCGCCGGCACCTGGTTCTGCCGAACGGCCAGGTAGGACCCGACGCCGACCGCCGCCAGGGCCGCGGCGAGCACGACCGCGAAGAGAGCGGGCCTCATGACCATCGGAGCACCTCTCAGCCTGTGGACGATGCGGAGCAAGAGCCTTGCCGCCCCCGCACACCAGGACGTATCGGGAATTATCCCGTGAATCGTACGGGTTTCAAAGGCAATCCGCGGCCCGGGGTGTCGCGCGGACGGGACAGACCTGTCCCCCCCAGGGGACGGGCAGGCTCGTGCACGCGGGGTTCGTGTACAATGACGCCGCCCAGCCGGTAGGGGGCCGGTTCGATGGGCGCGTCAGGAGAGAGCCCGAGGTGCGCCCGACCGTGCAGCCCCCTGCCCGCCTGCCGTCCGCCCTCGCCCCTCGCGTTCTCGCCGCCGGCGCGCTGCTCTTCGTGTTCCTCATCGGCGTCAACGGGCTGGGCGATGGGTTCCGGCTGCTCGGCCAGGACTTCATCGAGAGCTTCTTCGCGGCCACTTCGAACCCGTTCATAGGCCTCATCGTCGGCCTGCTGGCCACGACGGTGGTCCAGAGCTCGTCCGTCACCACGGCGATGGTCGTCGGCCTCGTGGCGGCGCCGGAGAACCCGCTCCCGCTCGCCAACGCGATCCCGATGATCATGGGCGCCAACATCGGGACCACCGTCACCGCGACGATCGTCTCGCTGGCCCACGCGGGACGGAGCGACGAGTTCGAGCGGGCGTTTCCGATCGCCATCTGCCACGACCTCTTCAACTACCTGGCCGTGCTGATTCTGCTGCCGATCGAGATCCTGACCGGCTTCCTGGGGCGGACGGCGAGCTTCCTCGCCGGCGCGCTGGGTCAGGTGGGCGGCGTCGACTACGAGAGTCCGCTCAGCCGCGCCCTCGACGCCGGAATCGCCCCCGTCACGGCCGCCGCGGCGGCGGTCTTCCGCGCGGAGGGAGCGCAGGGCCTCTTCCTCGTCGTGGCGAGCGGCGCCTTCATCTTCTTCTCGCTCTTCCTCCTTGTCCGCGTGCTGCGCGCTGCCGTCCACTCGCGCGTCGAGGGGATGATCAACGACGTGCTCCGGGCAAGCGCCGTCTTCGCCATGCTGCTGGGCGTCGTCGTGACGGCCATGGTGCAGTCGAGCTCCATCACGACGTCGCTGCTCGTGCCCCTGGGCGGGGCCGGGCTGCTGCGCCTCGAGCAGGCGTTCCCGGTGACCATCGGGGCCAACATCGGCACCACCGTCACCGCGCTCCTCGCCGCGCTGGCCGTCTCGGGGCCGAACGCGTCGGCCGGGTTGGAGATCGCGCTCGTGCACCTGCTGTTCAACGTGAGCGCGCTGTTGCTGATCTACCCGCTCGAGCGGGTGCGGCGGGTGCCGCTGGGACTGGCGCGCGGCGTGACCGTCTACGCGCTCCGGTCGCGCAAGCTGACCGTGCTCGGCGTCGTCCTGGCGTTCTACGGCCTGCCCGCCCTCTGCATCCTGGTCGGCCGCCTGTTCTCCTAGAACCGCCCTCGCTGCTACACTCTCCGGTTGGGATTGTGTCCGTGGACCGGAGACCGCACGTTGTCGTCGTCGGCGCCGGCATCGTCGGCTGCGCCATCGCCTACGAGCTGGCGCGTCGCGGCGCCCGGGTGCAGGTGGTCGACCGGCGCGACATCGGCGCCGGCGCCACCCAGGCCTCCGCCGGGGTGCTGGCGCCCTACATCGAGGCGCACGACGGTCAGGCTCTGCTCGAGCTCGCCGCCCGCAGCCTCGACCTGTACGACGAGTTCGTCTCGAGCGTGGTCGAGGACTCCGGGGCGACCGTGCAGTACGTCCGTTCCGGGACGCTCGAGGTGGCGCTCGACGAGGCGGGCCTCGGGCACCTCGCGGACGTGGAGCGGATGTGCGCCGGGCGCGGCGTGGAGGCGGAGCTGTTCGACGCCGCGGCCGTGCGCGAGGCGGAGCCGCATCTGACGGCGGACGTCCGCGGCGGGCTGCGGATCGGACCGCACGGCTTCGTCGGCGCCCGCGACCTGACCGGGGCCCTGCGGAGCGCCGCGATCGCGCACGAGGCGTCGTTCCACACCGCCACCGCGGCAACGCGCGTGGCCGCCGACGGCGAGGGGGTGCGCGTCGAGACCGCGGGCGAGAGCTTCGTCTGCGACACGGCCGTGCTCGCGGCCGGCAGTTGGTCCGGCCGCATCGAGGTCGACGGCGCCGAGCCCCTGCCCGTGCGGCCGGTCCGGGGCCAGTTGCTGCACCTCGGGTGGCCGGCCCCGGCCCTCGGCCGCGTGGTCTGGGCCCCGGGCTGCTACGTCGTGCCGTGGAGCGACGGCTCGGTCCTGGTCGGGGCGACGGTGGAGGAGGTCGGCTTCGACGAGCGGGCCACGGTGGCGGGGGTCCGGGCCCTCATCGACGCAACGGGCAGGGTGATGCCGGCCGTGAGCGAGGCGTCGTTCGTGTCGGCCCGCGTCGGGCTGCGTCCCGCGACGCCCGACCGGCTGCCGGTCATCGGGCGCTCGGCCGCGATCCCCGGCCTGGTCTACGCGTCGGGCCACTTCCGGTACGGCGTGCTGCTGGCGCCGTTGACCGCGGCCCTGGTCGCCGACATCGTCGACGGCGGCAACGTGCCGGCCGCTGCCGGGCCGCCGGAGGCCGCCGGCTCGTCGCGGGCCGCCGGGCCGCCGGAGGCCGCCGACTCGCCGCGGGCCGCGGGCGCATCGGACGCCGCCGGCGCCCTGGGCGCCGCGCTCCGAGCGACGGCCCCGTCCCGCTTCGGCGCGTGCTAGGAGTCTGCGCCCCAGAACCTGCGATGCTGGACATTGCGGCCGCGCAGACTCCCAACGCGCCCGTGAGGGCGCGCGAGCGCGCCGCCCGGATACTCGGAGACAGAAGGAGCTGTGCCCAGATGATCAACGCGCGCGTCGCCGTCCCCACGCCTGTCAACGAGCCGGTCCTGAGCTACGCGCCGGGCTCGCCCGAGCGGCAGGAGCTGAAGGCCAGGCTCGACGAGTTCGCCGGCCGGACCATCGAGATCCCGCTCGTCATCGGCGGCGAGGAGGTCACGACGGGCAATCTCGGGCAATGCGTCCTGCCGCACGACCACCGCCACGTCGTGGCGACGTTCCACAAGGGGAACGCCGAGACGGTGAACCGCGCGATCGCCGCCGCCGCCGCCGCCCGCCCGGCCTGGGCGGCGATGCCCTGGGAGGCGCGCGCCGCCGTCTTCCTGCGCGCCGCCGACCTGCTGGCCGGGAAGTACCGGCAGGTGCTGAACGCGGCCACGATGCTGAACCAGGGCAAGACGTGCATGCAGGCGGAGATCGACGCCGCGTGCGAGCTCATCGACTTCCTGCGCTTCAACGTCGGCTACCTGCCGCAGATCTTCGGGCAGCAGCCGGAGAGCGGGCGGGGAACCTGGAACTACGTCGAGTACCGGCCGCTGGAGGGGTTCGTCTTCGCCGTGACACCGTTCAATTTCACGGCGATCGCCGGCAACCTGCCGACCAGCCCCGCCATGCTGGGGAACACGGTCGTCTGGAAGCCGGCCTCGACCGCCGTCTTCTCCGCCCACTGGCTGATGCAGGTGCTCAAGGAGGCGGGGCTCCCGGACGGCGTCATCAACCTCGTACCGGGGAGCGGCGGCGAGATCGGCGAACCGGCGATGAGCCACCCCGAGCTCGGCGGGGTCCACTTCACCGGGAGCACGGAGGTCTTCCAGGGCATGTGGAGCACCGTCGGCGCCAACATCGCCCGCTACCGCAGCTACCCGCGCATCGTCGGGGAGACCGGCGGCAAGGACTTCGTCTTCGCGCACGCCTCGGCCGACCCCGAGGCGCTCATGGCGGGGCTGATCCGCGGCGCCTACGAGTACCAGGGGCAGAAGTGCAGCGCGGCGAGCCGCGCCTACCTGCCCCGGAGCTTCTGGGACGCCCACGGGCAGGAGCTGGTCGACCGGGTGGCGGCGATCCGCTACGGCGACGTGGCCGACTTCTCGAACTTCATGGGCGCGGTCATCGATGCGGCGTCCTACGCCACCAACAAGGCGGCCATCGACGCGGCGCGCGCCGATGCCGACGCCGAGATCGTCGCCGGCGGCGCCTGCGACGACAGCCACGGCTACTTCATCGCGCCGACGCTCATCCGGGCGCACGACCCGCGCTACACGACCATGGCGGTCGAGCTGTTCGGCCCCGTGCTGACGTTCTACGTGTACGACGACGCGGAGTACGAGCGGACGCTGGAGCTGTGCGACACGACGTCGCCCTACGGGCTCACGGGCGGCATCTTCGCCACGGATCGGCGCGCCATCAACCTGGCGCACGAGCGGCTGCGGAACGCGGCCGGCAACTTCTACATCAACGACAAGCCGACGGGGGCGGTGGTGGGCCAGCAGCCGTTCGGGGGCTCGCGGGCGTCGGGGACGAACGACAAGGCGGGCAGCTCGCTCAATCTCCTCCGCTGGGTGAGCACCCGGACCACGAAGGAGAACTTCACGCCGCCGCGCGACTACCGCTATCCGCACATGGACGCGCAGTAGCTGCGCGCCCTTCGGGCGCGTTGGGAGTCTGCGCGGGTGCGACTCTTCGAAGTCCTTTCGCGGTGCGGCGCAGACTCCTGGCGCTGCGGGCGCGTTGGGAGTCTGCGCGGGTGCGACTCTTCGAAGTCCTTTCGCGGTGCGGCGCAGACTCCTGGCGCTGCGGGCGCGTTGGGAGTCTGCGCGGGTGCGGCTCTCCGAGGTCCTTTCGCGGTGCGGCGCAGACTCCTGGCGCTGCGGGCGCGCGCCTACGGGCGCGGGCATTGGGAAGGGGGCGGCGGGCCCCCTCCTCCGGGTCTACTTCGGCTGCGGGACGATGCGCATGTAGGGCAGGGGCGCCTGCCAGCCGTCGGGGTACTTCGCGCGGGCCTCGTCGTCGGATACCGCGGGCAGGATGATGACCTCCTCGCCCTGGCTCCAGTTGGCGGGCGTCGCCACCTTCTTCGTCGCCGTGAGCTGGCACGAGTCGAGCAGCCGCAGGATCTCGTCGAAGTTGCGCCCCGTGCTCATCGGGTAGGTCAGGGTCGCCTTGATGCGCTTGTCGGGGCCGATGACGAACACCGAGCGCGCCGTCGCGTTGTCGGCCGGCGTGCGCCCCACCGACGTGTCGCCGGCGTCGGCCGGCAGCATGTCGTAGGCCTTCACGACCTTCAGCTCCGGGTCGCCCACGAGCGGGTAGTTCAACGCGTGGCCCTGCGACGCCTCGATGTCCCGCGACCACCGCTCGTGGTCGCTGACGCCGTCGACGCTGATCCCGAGCACCTTGCAGTTCCGCCGCTCGAACTCCGCCTTGAGCCCGGCCACCGTGCCGAGCTCGGTCGTGCAGACCGGCGTGAAGTCCTTGGGGTGCGAGAAGAGGATCGCCCACCCGTCGCCGATCCACTGGTGGAAGCTGATCGTCCCCTCGGTCGTGTCGGCCGTGAAGTCCGGCGCGACGTCGTTGATTCTGAGTGACATGGTCGTTCTCCCTCGCGGGCGGCGCCGCCTCCCCGCGTGTCCTTCGCAGGTCGTGGGGACCGTGCTGGCGAATAGTATAGGGCGCGCCGGCGGCCGCGCGTGCGCCGTCGGCGCGCGCCTCAGTCGAGGGGTGGCGCCGGCGGCAGGAGAGTGCGTTCGAGCGTCTCGAGGCGCTGATCGACCTTGGCGAAGCCGATCTCGACCGCGCGCAGGCGCTCATCGAATCGGTCCAGTCGCACCTCGATGCGGTCGACGCGGGCGCTCAGGTCGTCGATGCGGCCGTTCAGGTCCTCGCTCAGGTCGTCGATGCGCGTGCTCAGGCTCGCGAGGCCGCTCGAGATCTGCGCCGACAGCAGGCCGGCCACCAGCAGGCCGGTCCCGACGATCGTGCCGATGATCGCCTTCGTGTCGCCGCTCACACTTGGCAGTGTACCACTGCCGGCCCTCCCCGGGTCCGCCTCCCGCACGGCCGCGGGTGGTATTCTATGGGCGGATTCGGCGGTCGTGGGCCGCGTTCGGGCCCGTTTTCCCGTCGTGCAACGGAGCAGCGAGATGGAGCGGGTGCAGATTGCGATACCGGTGCGGGGGTTCGGGGAGACGTCGCGGCGCGACGCGTGGTGGGTGCAGCCGGCCGCCGTCTTCGCCGGTCTGACCGCGGCCATCGTCTACATGACCTGGGCCGCCATCCAGGGCGAGCACTACGCCTTCGGCAGCTACCTGTCGCCCCTGTACTCGCCGGAGCTGTTCGGCGACTCGTCGCACGCCGTGTTCGGGCCGCAGCCCGGATGGTGGCCGGCGTGGCTCCCGTTCTCGCCCGCCTTTCTGATCCTCTGGGCGCCGGCGGGCTTCCGCGTCACCTGCTACTACTACCGGGGCGCCTACTACAAGGCGTTCTGGGCCGACCCGCCCTCGTGCGCGGTCGGCGAGCCGCGCAACACGTTCCGCGGCGAGAACTCGTTCCCGCTGATCCTGCAGAACGTCCACCGCTACTTCCTCTATCTGGCGCTCATCTTCGTCGTCATCCTGAGCTACGACGCGTGGGCCGCGCTCTGGTTCGAGGACGCCGCGGGCGGCGTCTCCTTCGGCATCGGCGTCGGGTCGCTGGTCCTCGCCCTCAACGCCGTGCTGCTCGGCGGCTACACCTTCAGTTGCCATTCGCTGCGGCACCTCGTCGGGGGGCGGCGCGACTGCATCTCGGACCGTCCGCTCCAGAAGCGGGCCTACGACTGCGTGAGCTGCCTGAACCGCCGCCACATGCTCATCGCCTGGCTGAGCCTCGCCTGGGTCGTGTTCGCGGACGTGTACGTGCGGCTCTGCTCGATGGGGGTCTGGACCGACTTCCGCATTCTCTAGCATCCGATGGACTACCAGACCTTCGAACACGACGTCCTGGTGATCGGGGCCGGCGGGGCGGGGCTGCGGGCGGCGGTCGAGGCCTCGGCGGCCGGGGTTTCGGTCGGCCTCGTCTGCAAGTCGCTGCTCGGCAAGGCGCACACCGTCATGGCCGAGGGCGGGATGGCGGCGGCGCTCGGCAACGTCGACGACCGCGACAGTTGGGAGACGCACTTCGCCGACACCATGCGCGGCGGCCAGTACCTGAACAACTGGCGCATGGCGGAGCTGCACGCCAGGGAGGCGCCGGACCGCGTCCGCGAGCTCGAGGCGTGGGGCGCCGTCTTCGACCGCACCGGCGACGGGCGCATCCTGCAGCGCAACTTCGGAGGCCACAAGTACCCGCGCCTCGCCCACGTCGGCGACCGGACCGGCCTCGAGATGATCCGCACGCTCCAGGACCACGGCGTCCACCAGGGGATCGACGTGCACATGGAGTGCACCGTCGTCGAGCTCCTGAAGGACGGCGAGCGCGTCGTCGGTGCCTTCGGCTACGACCGCGAGCGCGGCCGCTTCCGCGTCTTCCGGGCCAACGCGGTGGTGCTGGCTTCGGGCGGCATCGGCCGCGCGTTCAAGGTCACCAGCAACAGTTGGGAGTACACCGGCGACGGGCAATCGCTGGCCTACCGGGCGGGCGCCGAGCTGATCGACATGGAGTTCGTCCAGTTCCACCCGACCGGCATGGTCTGGCCGCCGTCGGTGCGCGGCATCCTGGTCACCGAGGGGGTGCGGGGCGAGGGGGGCGTGCTGCGCAACAGCGAGGGCCGCCGCTTCCTGTTCGACGACATCCCCGAGCTCTACAAGCACCAGACCGCCGACAGCGAGGAAGAGGGCTGGATCTACACCCAGGGCGACAAGAGCGCCCGCCGGCCGCCGGAGCTCCTGACGCGCGACCACGTCGCCCGCTGCATCGTGCGCGAGATCAAGGAGGGGCGCGGCAGCCCCCACGGCGGGGTCTTCCTCGACATCGCGTGGATCAAGTCGAAGCTCCCGAACGGGGCCGAGCACATCCGCCGCAAGCTGCCGAGCATGTACCACCAGTTCAAGCAGCTCGCCGGCATCGACATCACCGAGACGCCGATGGAGGTGGGCCCGACCACCCACTACGTCATGGGCGGCGTGCGCGTCGACGCCGACTCCCAGATGTCGACCGTGCCGGGGCTCTTTGCGGCGGGCGAGGTGGCGGGCGGCCTGAACGGCGCGAACCGGCTCGGCGGCAACTCGCTCTCGGACCTGCTCGTCTTCGGCAAGCGCGCCGGGGAGTACGCCGCGGCGTTCGCCCGCGAGCAGCCGGCCGGCATGATCGATGCCGGGCAGGTCGAGGCGGCGGCGCGCGCCGCGCTCGAGCCGCTCGACCGGCAGGGGAGCGGCGAGGCCCCCTACCAGTTGCAGTACGAGCTGCAGGACCTGATGCAGAACCAGGTGGGCATCGTCCGCAACGACGGTGAGCTCCGCGGCGCGCTCGAGGCGCTGCAGCGGCTGCAGGAGCGGGTCAAGCGCGTCGAGGCGCAGGGCAATCGCGAGTACAACGCCGGCTGGCACACGGCGCTCGACCTGCGCAACCTGATGACGGTGGCCGAGGCGGTGACCCGCTGCGCGATCGAGCGCAAGGAGAGCCGCGGCGCCCACTTCCGCGAGGACCACCTCGGCAAGGACGAGGAGTGGGGCAGGACCACGCTCGTCATCCGGCAGGGCGGCGACGGCGCGATGGAGCTCCGTCGGGAGGCGATCCCGCCGCCGCGGGATGACCTGCAGCGCATCATCGACGAGAGCCAGAAGAGCTGAGAAGAGACAGCAGAGCTGACGACCGGGGGAGAGCGATGGCCAGCGCGACGTTCCGAATCTGGCGCGGCGACGCCGAAGGCGGCGAGTACCGGGACTACACCACCGAGGTGAGCGAGGGGATGGTGGTGCTCGACGCCGTGCACCAGGTGCAGGCCGAGTCGGCCAACGACCTCGCCGTCCGCTGGAACTGCAAGGCGGGCAAGTGCGGGTCGTGCTCGGCCGAGGTGAACGGCAACCCGAAGCTGATGTGCATGACGCGCCTGAACAGCCTGAACCTCGACGAGCCGGTCACCATCGAGCCGATGAAGGCGTTCCCGACCGTCCGCGACCTGGTGACGGACGTCTCCTGGAACTACGAGGTCAAGAAGCGCATCCAGCCCTTCACGCCGCGCCCGCCGGACGCCGACGACGGCACCTGGCGCATGCAGCAGTCCGACGCCGAGCGCGTGCAGGAGTTCCGGAAGTGCATCGAGTGCTTCCTCTGCCAGGACGTCTGCCACGTCCTGCGCGACCACCGGCTGCACCACGAGTTCATCGGCCCGCGCTTCTTCGTCTACAGCGCCGCCCTCGAGATGAACCCCCTCGACACCGCCGACCGCACCAGCGAGCTGGCCAACGACTTCGGCGTCGGCTACTGCAACATCACGAAGTGCTGCACGAAGGTCTGCCCCGAGGAGATCACCATCACCGACAACGCGATCATCCCCCTCAAGGAACGCGTCGTCGACAAGCTCTACGACCCCCTGAGCCGCCTGCTCCGCGTCTTCCGCTCGTAGCGCCACGGGGCGCGCTCGCTCCACCGGGCGCCGGCTACCCTCCGTCGCCCAGGCGGCGTCGCAAAGCCTCAATCTCCGCCCTCTGCGCGTCGATGGTCCGATCCCGCGCGGCGAGGGCCTCCTGCCGATCGGCGATGGACTGCCGGTTGCCCGCGAGGGTCTTCTGCTGTTCCGCGAGGGTCTTCTGCTGTTCCGCGAGTGTCTCCCGGTTCTCCTGGTTCTCCCGGTACAGGCCCTCCCAGGCGCCGATGATCTCGTCCTCCGTGAGCATCAGGTGCCGCAGATCCGGACTCGCCGCCGCGACCTGCAGGCGGCGCAGCACCGGCGCGTAGCGCTCCGGCATCGCCGCGGCGTCCACTTCCAGCGCGTGCCGGCTGTCCGCCGCGCGCAGATCCTGGTCGAACACGCTGAGCAGCTTCTCCAGGTCGTTGCGCCGCCGCGCCGGCAGCCGCGACACCTGCACCACGTAGCAGTCGTGCGTCAGCGCCTCGACGAACTCCTCGCGCGCCGCCAGCCGGTCCCCCGTCACCGCGTCCACGTACTCCCGCGCGACCTTCAGCACCGTTGCCGTCGTGCGAGGGAGCGGCTCTCCCAGGAAGTAGATCGTCGTCAGTCGTCGCGGCCTGGACCGCTCACGACCGTTCTCCATGTACGTCACGGTGTTCCGATCGTCCGCGTAGTGCGTTCCCAGGTAGCGCCGGAAACGCATCACGTCGTCCGAGAAGCGTGCCTTCTGCACTTCGATCAGCACCCGCAGATGCTCTCCGGCAGCCGTCCTCACCGTCGCCGCGAAGTCCACCCGCAGCACGGTGAACCCTGTCCCCTCCGTTGCCGACTGCGGTGAGCCGACCTGCACGGCGGCCTCCTGCGGGGCCATCTCGAGGCTCTCGATCTCCTCGCCGAGGATCGCGCCGACGTCAGCTTCGCAGACGCCGGATCCTCCAGCAGGTGCTTGAACACGGCGTCGTACATGGGGTTGGCGATGCGCATGGCCGGAACCTGTGGCCCGGAGCGGCTACCAGGCATCATAGCCGACGGGCCCGGGGTGACTCTGGCCGGGTCGGGGTCGCCGGACAGAGCCCGCGTGTCAGGTGAGCGTCGCTGCGAGCCTGCCGATCCGCGTCACCGTGAGGTCCCACGCCTCGGCCTGGTCCGACAGGTAGCGTTGCGTCGCCGCGTCGACGTTGGCGGCATCCCCCTCGCCGAAGTACGCAAGCGCCTTCACCGCGTCCATGGGCGAGAACCGGTTACCGTAGAGCGCCGCGGCGGCGCCAAGACCTTCTTCGAGCGGCACACCGGAGCGCAGGATGGCGGCGAGGTCGAGATAGTCCTTCGCGGCGACGCGCTCGAGCAGCACCTTGAGCTTGGTTCCGAACAGGTCGAGCAGCGAGGCCACCAGCGTTACCCCGTCGGCCGTCCGCTGAGGAGTGCCGACGCGGCCGATGTCGATGCCGGCGTAGAACGAGACGCGCACGGGGTGCCCGGTGGCGGGCGTCGTCGAGACGGTCAGTGTGTCCGGTGCGCGTTGGAGCACCTCGGCGCCGCCCAGCAGGGGAAGCTCGAAGAGCGTGTCGAGCTCGACCGCTGCCGATGCGAAGAAGTCGAAGTCGACAGACGCCCGGTGGCCGAGTCGCAGCGCGAGCGCGGTGCCGCCGTAGAGGACGAACGAATCGGGGACGCCGGCCAGCGCCGGCCAGAGCACCCGCTGGCCGTCCGGGAGCGCGTCCAGACGGGGTGCGAACGTCATCGCGGGAGCCGGGACGGCAGGCGGCGGGCGGGGAGCGGCGCCGCCGGGTCGAGGCCGAGGCGCCGGCGCCAGAAGACCCACGAGCGGCGGTTGAACACGCCCACCGGGGGATCGCGCAGCACGTCGCGGAGCTCGGCCGCCGTGACCCGCGACACCAGCCAGCGGGCGTCGTCGGCCGTGCCGAGCGTCATCATCTGCGCCACCAGGAGCCGGCGATCCCGGAGCGTGCGCTCCGCCGGCTGCCACCAGACGTACTTGCGGGCCATCGCGGCGGCCCGCTCGTCGCTCCTCATTCCGTCACATGCCCCACACGGTGACCGGCGCGCCGTCGGCCGCCGCTTCGCGGCGGAAGATCTTCTGCGCCCAGGTCCGTTCCGGCGCGCGGTCGAACACGATGAGGTGGCCCGCCTCCGCTCCGCAGCGGTCCATGTAGCCGCGTGTCTGCGCCAGTCCGTCCGCGATGGTACGCTCCAGGTCCCCCCGGCGCAGCTTGCACTCCACCACGAACCTCCGCGTGCGCCCACCCTGCGGCCAGCGGATCAGCAGGTCCGTGCGGCCCCGGCCCAGCGCGGGGCGCCGCCGGCGTCCTGCGCGATCAGCCCCAGGTCGCGCAGGTAGAGGAGATCCTCCTCCGACCGCGCCTGCTCGTCCGCGCCGGCCAGGATCGGCTCGATCACCCGCCGCACCCGTTCCTCGCGCAGCTTGTGCGCCAACTGGTCGATGTGCGTGTCGCGCCGCAGGATCAAGCGCTCCTGGGCGGCCAGGATGTCGTCCGCGGTGATGGGGCGGGAGCGGTCCCGGCCCGCCTCGTCGTCGAAGCAGGCGTCGTAGCACAGCGCGTTCACCAGCCACGGCTGGCCGGCAGTACGCGTCCGGACCACGTCCAATGCGTCCGGGGTGAACGCTTGCCCGGTCTCCGCGGTGTGCTGGGCGAGCAGCGAGCGCACCTCCGCCGCCGTGAAGTCGCCGAGCCGGAGCGACTTCGACTTGACGTTGAACGCGCTGCCACCGAGTACGAGCGCGTTCGTAGCGCTCGACCGGATGCGGTAGTCCCGTACGTCCACCACGCCGCACAGGATGACGCTGTGCGGGAAGCCGGCCGGCCGCTGGTCGTAGCCGGCCCGCAGTTGGCGGAGCACGGACACCAGCGTGTCGCCGATCAGCGTGTCGATCTCGTCGATCAGAAGCACCAGCGGTCGCGGGTCGGCGGCGGCCCAGCGCGACAGCACGTCGACCAGCGCGCCGTCGGCGCCTTCGGTCTCCAGCGCGGATCCGCGCAGCGCGTCCGGTGTCTCGTCGCCCAGCGTGACGCGCGCCCGGCGGGCCAGCTCCCCGAGGAGGGCGCGCATCGCCCGCGCCGTGTCCTCGCGCGCCGCCTGGCCGACCTCGAAGTCCGCGTACACGCAGCGGTAGTCTCCGCCGCCGTTCAGGAGGTCACGGAGCGCCAGCAGGGCCGACGTCTTGCCGGTCTGGCGCGGCGCGTGCAGCACGAAGCACTTCTTGTCGCGGATGAGACGGAGAACGGCGCCGAGATCGATGCGCTCGAGCGGCGGGATGCAGTAGTGGTCGTCCGGCCGCACCGGCCCCTCGGTGTTGAAGAAGCGCATCGGCTGCATTGTCGCAACCCGCGGCGCGTCTGTCATTCACCGGCGGACGGCCGTCCGCTCGCTCGCCCTTGCGGGCGCGTTGGGAGTCTGCACGGGCTGCCAACGTCCCCCAGCGCACGTTCTGCGGCGCAGACCCTAGGCAGAACGGCGACCCTGGACGCTCGGGGGCCGGGGTGATCCTCCAGCCCCGTGGTCAGGGTCCCGGCGTGTCCTCCTCCAGGCGCCGCCAGAAGTCGGCCTCGTCGCGGCAGGCGACCGCAGCGGACACCATGCGCGCGCCCCGGGCAGCATCGAGGAGGCTCTCCGCCGCGCGGGCCGCGAACGACTCCGAAACCGGGATGCCGCGTTCCCGGAGGACGGAGCGGACGAGGTCGGCCTCACCCGCGGCGCGACCCTCGGCTCGCTCCCGGCCGAGCAACGCGCCGAGCAGCGGGTCGTCCGTCGGGCCGGTCCCCTCACGCGCCCCGAGCGCGCGGCCGACCCGCTCCAGGACCGCGCACGTGCGCGGCGTCGTCAGCGGTTCGGTCAGCGCCGCGTGGATCTCGGGCGCCGTCCAGCCCGGGAACGCCGCACTGGCCGGGACGACCCGGTAGCGGTCGCCTTCCAGGCGGTGGATCGTCACCGCGGCGGGGCGCAGGCGGGTCGCACCGGCCGGCGGCACGATCAGCCAGAGCTCCGGGAAACCCCACGCCTCGTAGAGCGGCAGCTTGCCGCGCCGGATGTCGGTGGTCTGGTCCACCTCCAGCACCACGTCCGGCAGGTCGTGCTCGCCGACGACGAGCGAGCCGTCCGGCAGGGTGGCCCGGCGCGGGTCGAGGTAGAGCGTCTCGTCCGCCTGCATCATGCGCTCGGCCCGCCCGGCGTCGTCCTTCACGAGGAGGTCTACCGAACCGAACGACCGGATCGGCGCGCCGCGCACGGACGCGATCAGGCGCGCCAGCTCCGGCAGCCGGCGCGAAGTCGACTCGTGAATGCCGCCGGTAGGCTCGGCGGCGACCCACGCGGTCTCCGTCCGTGCGGTCCAGTGCTCGAGCCGGCCTTCGAAGTCGGCGAGTCGATCGCGCGGAAGGGACACCGGTCGGCACCCGGGGAACTCGAGGGCCTCGTCGGGCGGTCCGCGGCGGACGCGCGTTGCAGCCGCGGGCCGGCTGGCGGTGGCAGCCGTGCTCGGGGCGGGCGCAGCGCCGCGCTTGCTGTGTTGCATATCGCATCATACCCCGGCCGGCCGCGCGCCGCTCGCCGGCCCGTCGGCAGCGCCCGACCGGGCTCCCGCCGCTCCGGACAGGCGTGTCACCACCACGCAGACCGCCACGTTGACGCCGAGCCCGACGATGCCCGCGTGCACGTTCCACACCTCGGGCCGGCTCGCGAGGAGCAGGCCCCCGTAGGTCGCGCACCCGGCCAGCATGCCCGCGAAGGCGGCCGTCGTCGTCAGGCGCCGCCATGTCACGCCCAGCACGAACAGGGGCGCCACCTGGGCCAGGATCTCCATCTTGATCTCCGTCAGCCCCCAGAGCGTCACCCGCGGCGCGAGCGCGATGACGACCAGCACGCCGACCACGGCCCACGACAGGAGCTTCCCCGTCCGCGTCAGCGCCTCCTCGGGGGCGCCGCGCAGCAGCGTCGTGCCCAGCACGTCCTTTGCCAGGATGGACGACAGGCTCAGGAGCACCGAGTCCGCGGTCGACATCACGGCGGCGACGACCGCGGTGATGACGACCACGCAGAGGACGTAGAGGAGCGTCGAGCGCGTGCTCCAGGCGGTCAGCAGCGCCGGCATGACCTGATCGGCGTCGCCGGCCGCGGGGAGCTCGCGGATGGCGAGGATGCCCACCAGGAACATCACGCCGGTCGTCACCAGCGGCAGGAAGACCATCACGCTGAAGGCGCGCTTGAGGGTGGCGGCATCGCGGGCGGCGTAGATGCGCTGGATGGCGTGCGGGTAGACGGCGCCGGAGAAGCCGATGAGGAGGAGGGTGCTGAGCCAGTTGCGCGACACCTCCGGCGACGGGACGGCGGCCTTCTCCGGGGCCGCCGCGGCGACCGCCGCCGTCAGGTCGGCGAGGTGCCCCGGCGTGGGGACGACGGCCAGGAGCAGCCCGGCCAGGCCCACCAGCAGCATGATGCCCTGCACGCAGTCCGTCCAGGCGACCGCGCGCATGCCGCCCACCGTCTCGTAGACGATGACCACCAGCGTAAGCAGCACCACGCCGGCCCAGTACGGCACGACGCCTCCCGAGAGCCCCTCCGTGACGTGGCCCATCGCCATGAGCTGCGCCAGCAGGTAGTTGGCGATCGCCGCCACCAGCAGCACGTTGGCCAGGAGCGTCAGCGACGGCGAGCGGAAGCGATGCGTGATCCAGTCGCCGGGCGTGACGAAGCCGTGCCGCCGCGCGACGTGCTGCAGGCCCGGAGCGAAGAGGAGGTAGACGACGATGATCGCCATCATGAAGCCGACGCTCATCACCCACGCGTAGCCGATCCGGAACGCCTCGCCGGGGTAGCCGAGGAGCGTGTTCCCGCTGTACTGCGTGGCGTAGAGCGTCAGCAGCAGCACGAAGCCGCCCAGGTTGCGTCCGGCGAGGTAGAAGTCGCCCAGGCCGGTCTGGGCGCCGCGCCGGCGCGTGGCGTAGCCGACCGAGACCAGCACGACCAGGTAGAGGCCGACCGCGAGGCCCGCGCCGAGGGCGAGCGACCCGCTCACGCGGTGTCCCCTCCATCGTCCCCCGCGTCGTCCCTCCGGGTCGGCGCGGGCCAGTAGCGGGCGACGACCCACGCGGTGAACACCGCCACGGCGAGGTAGGCTCCGAGAGAGACGACCACCCAGTGGGGCAGCCCGAGCCAGAGTCGCGGCGGGCTGCCCGCGGGCAGGTACCAGGGGACGGACGCCGCGAAGAGGACTCCGTAGACGGCCCAGATCCAGGGGCGCGAACGCGGTTCCGGCGGGGTGGATCGGTCCGGCAGGCCGCGGGCGTCCGGAACCGGTCGTGGCGGCCGGACTGTCGCGGCCGCCCTCGGGGCGGACTCCCGATCCGGCACGCCCTATGATAGTGCCAGCGGTCGGGTCGCAGGAGGCTGCGGCGTCCCGGGTCCGGGTGCGGCACGCCGCCGGACCCGCCGCTTGTGCAGGGCGCAGGAGCTGTCGCGCGCCGCTCGCTCCGAACAGGGCGGCGGCGGGCACGGAAGGGAGTGGCCGATGCGGGATGCAGCACGTCGGTTGGCGCGGGCGGTCGTGATTCCGGCGATCGTGGCCGGCGCCGCGCCGCCGCCGGTCGCCGGCGCGCAGGACGCCGCCGGCGCGCAGGACGCCGCCGGGGCCGAGAGCGCCGGCATCTCCCTCGACGGCGTCGTCGATCTCCACGTGCACGCCGGTCCCGATTCGCGGCCCCGTTCCGTCGACGACATCGAGGCCGCCCGCGCGGCGCGCGACGCCGGGCTCCGGGCGATCCTGCTGAAGAACCACTTCACGATGACCGCCGACCGGGCCGCCCTGGCCATGGGGCAGGTCGACGGCATCGAGATCTTCGGCGGCGTCGTCCTGAACCGCGCCGTCGGCGGGATCAACCCGGAGGCGGTGCGGCAGATGGCGACCTTCTCCGGCGGCCGGGGGAAGGTGGTCTGGCTGCCGACCTTCGACGCCGAGCACTACGTCGCCGCGGCCGGCGGCGGCGCCCCCTACGTGTCGATCCTCGAGGACGGCGAGCCGCTCCCGGCCGTGCTCGAGGTCTTCGCGCTCCTCGCCGAGCACGACCTGACGCTGGCCATGGGGCACTCGGGGCCGGGCGAGGTGCTGCGGCTGATTCCGGAAGCCAGACGGCTGGGGGTGCCCCGGATTCTGGTGACCCACGTCTTCGGCCAGGGCGCCACGCGCGAGCAGATGCGCCAGATGGCGTCCGCGGGCGCGATCATGGAGATCGACTGGCTCGCCGTCCACTCCGGCGGACGCACCATCGACGAGTACGTCTCCGCCATCCGCGACCTCGGCGCGGAGGCGTTCTTCCTGTCGTCGGACCTCGGCCAGGCGGGCAATCCGCTGCACGCCGACGGGATGCGGGCCTACATCCGCGCCCTGCGCGAGGCGGGCATCACCGAGGACGAGATCGACGTGATGGCGCGCCGCAACCCGGCCCGGCTGCTCGGCCTCGACCCCCGGTAGGCTGCGGGCGGGCCACGGCGTCGACTCCCCCCGCGCCCCCCGGGCGGGCCGGGAGCCGCACGCCCGGGCCGCCCGCGAGCCGTTGGCCCCGTTGGCGTCAGTGCAGGCGGTAGCCGCCCGGCGGATCGTCCGGGCGGTCAGCCTCGAAGCGCTCTTCGGCTTCCCACAGGCGGCGCCGCTCCGCCCGCCGCCGGCGGTGCCGCCAGATGGCGGCCAGCGAGAGGCTGGCGATCATCGTCCAGAGGGTGAAGGGGCTGGCGACGAACGTGATCCATTCCTCCCAGCCCCCGCTCGTGCGCCAGAAGATGCGCGTGGCGCCGCGGACGCTCGTTCCCGTCGCCTCGGCGAAGGCGTAGTCGAACGGCGCTCCGGCCGCCACGCCCGCGAGGATGCGGGACACGACTCGGGCGCCGTGGCGCCGCAGCAGGTCGCGCACGAGCGCGTGCGAGATGACGTAGGCGCGCGCGGCGTCGCGCCGGCCTCCGTAGAAGAGTCCCTCGAGGTCGGTCACGGTCGGCTGGCCCGCCACGAGCGTCGCCCAGAGGAAGCGCGAGCGGTTGCCGATCCCCCAGCTCCGCTCCGCGACGCTCGCCAGACCTTCGTTGAACCAGCGCGGCAGGCGGCCCCCGCCGGCCGCGCGCGCGGCGAGGATGTGCGCCACCTCGTGATGCAGGACCAGCTCGAGCGTGTCGTGCGGGTAGCTGCCGATGCGGTCGGGGAAGAGGACGATCAGGTCGTGATCCGGGTCGGCGAACGCCGCGACCCACGGCGGGGCGTCCCGGGCGAGGCGGGTGTCCTCGGGCACCAGCGCCACCCGGATCGGGTTGCCCGGGTCGGCGAGTCCGACCAGCCGCATCACCGCCGCCAGCCGTCCCGCGTCGAGGCGGCCCAACTGACCGGCCACCGCCCGCAGGCGCTCCGGGGCCTCCACCGTAAGGGCCGGCAGGCGCGGCTGGGCGGCCGCGCCGCAGGGTACGGCGCACGCGGCGGCTGCGACCCCGACGACGCTGACGACGATGGCCGCCGCCCGTGGCCGCGAGCCGCGCCCTGCCGCCCGGCCGCCGCCCGGCCGTTCAGTCCGCCGGGTCGCCGTCGCCCGCGCCGCTCCGCAGCGTGGCGACCGTCGCGCCGAGGTGCGACTCCGGCGCGTCGCGGAAGGCGGCGACGAGCGGATGGCGGGCGAGCGTGGCGTGCACGGCGGCGCGCTGCACCCCGATCCCCCGCCCGTGCACCAGGCGGACCTCGCGGAGACCGGCCTCGGCCGCGGCCCGGACGTACTCCGCGACGACGGAACGGACGTCGCGCGGTGCGAAGGTGTGGAGGTCGAGCTCCGGCTCGATCGGCACCGCGTGCGGCGGGTCATGGTCGCTCATGCGTCGCCGTTACGCGGGTCGTGATGCCGCCGCGGACGGAGAAGTCGCCCACCACCGTCATCCGCCGCGGCGCGCACGCCGCGACGAGGTCGTCGAGGATGCGGTTGGTGACGTTCTCGTAGAACATGCCGCGGTTCCGGAACTCGATCAGGTAGTACTTGAGGGCCTTGAGCTCGATGCACCGCTCGTCCGGCGTGTACGTGATGCGGATCTCGCCGAAGTCCGGAAGGCCCGTCTTGGGGCAGAGCGCCGTGAACTCGGGGCAGCGGACGAGGATCTCGTAGTCGCGCTCCGGGCGCGGGTTCGGAAAGGTCTCGATCGTCGCTTCCGCCATGTCTCTCGGGCCTGCCAGGGGGATTCTAGCAAGGTCCGGATCGGGGGCTTGCCGGGCCCGACACAGGATTGACACCGCAAACACGGCGGGCTACTGTACGGTGCGCCCGCGGGGGGTGCACGCTCGGGGGGCGTCCGTCGCGCGGAGGCTGCCGGGCCGGCGACCACGTCCAGCGCAGGTTGGAGGGACACCGATGGCTGAAGCAGCTCGACGGATGGGCAAGACCGAACTCTTCTTGCACTTCGCGGACAAGTTCGAGCTCAAGCGGACGGAGGTGCGGGAGATCTTCGACGAGCTGCAGCGACTGTCGGAGGCGCAGTTGAAGAAGTGCGGCGAGTTCACGCTTCCCGGCATGACCAAGCTGGTCGTCCAGAAGCGAAAGGCGCGGATGGGCCGCAACCCGGCCACCGGCGAGGCCATCAAGATCCCGGCCAAGACCGTGGTGAAGGCCCGTATCGCGAAGCAGCTCAAGGACTCCGTGTTGCCCAAGAGCCGTGCGCGCGCGCGCAGCACCCGCGCGACGAAGTAGGTCCCGGCCCCTGCCGGTCGGGCGCGGCGGGGCTCGGCGGAGCGCCCGCCCTCCGCGACGTCCTCCCGGAAGTGAGGTTCACCCGCCCGCCGGCACCATCCGCGAAGGCGGCGCCCTTCGCGGGCTGTTCCTCACCGCGCTCCCGTCGAGGCCGACGCGCGCCGTCGGCCGGGTCGCCGCTCTCGGAGCCCCGCCAGGCAGGTCCCCTGCCGTGGAGGCCGAACCACCATGCCCCCGTCCCTCACCCAGGTGCTGATGCCGCAGCTCGGCGAGTCGATCGCCGAGGGCACCATCGTCCGCTGGATGAAGCAGGCGGGCGAAGCGGTCGGTCGCGACGAGCCCCTGTTCGAGATCTCGACCGACAAGGTCGACGCGGAGGTTCCGTCGCCGGCGTCCGGCGTGCTCACCGACATCCGCGTCCGGGCCGGCGAGACGGTGCCCGTCGACAGCGTCGTGGCCACCATCGCCGCCGCGCAGGACGGCGCCGCCCGTGACGCGGTCGCGCTCCCCCCGGCGGCCGCCGCGGAGGCGCCGGCGCCTCCGGAGCCCCCGGCCACGCCGGCGGCCGCGTCCGACGAGGCGCCGGAGGACCGCGAGCGCCCGTTCCGCGTCTCGCCGCTCGTCCGCCGTCTGGCGCGCGAGCACCGCGTCGACGTCCGGGAGGTGACGGGCACCGGCTCGGACGGGCGCGTCACCCGGGACGACATCCTGCGGCACGTCAGCGCCGCGGCCGCGGACACCGCGGCGACCGGCGTCGAGAACGAGGACGGCGCGCGCGTCGAGCCGATGTCGGTCCTGCGGCGGCAGATCGCCGACCACATGGTGCGCAGCCGCCGGACGTCGGCGCACGTGCACACCCTGTTCGACGTCGACTTCTCCCGCGTGGCGGTCCTGCGGGCGGAACACCGCGAGGCGTGGGCCGCCGCGGGGGTCCGCCTGACCTACCTGGCGTTCGTCGCCCGGGCGGCCGCCGCCGCTCTCGCGGAGGAGCCGCTCCTGAACGCCTCGATCACCGGCGACGGCCGGCGCGTCGTCTACCGGCGCGACGTGAACCTCGGCATCGCCGTCGCGCTCGACGAGGGGCTCGTCGTGCCGGTCATCCGGCGGGCGGAGCGGCAGAGCCTCGCCGGGCTCAGCCGCGCGATCGCCGACGCGGCGGCCCGCGCCCGCGCCGGCGCTCTCACGCCCGACGACGTCAGCGGGGGCACGTTCACGATCACGAACCCCGGCTCGTTCGGGTCGATCCTCGGTCTTCCCATCATCAACCAGCCCCAGGTGGCGATCCTGTGCGTCGGCGCCGTCGAGCGGCGCCCGGCCGTCGTCGACGACGCCGGCACGGTCGCGGCCCGGACGCGATGCTACCTGACGCTCGGATTCGACCACCGCCTGATCGACGGGGCGGTGGCCGACCGCTTCATGGCCCGCGTCAAGGCGGGGCTCGAGTCGTTCGACGCCGATCTCGTCGCGCTGGCGTGAGCGCCCATCGTCGCCCGAAGGCTCCGCTCGGTGCCCAACCCACCCCCCGGGGATCCGCACCCTTCCACGGCGCAGCCGCCGGCGCCGCGCGGGCCGCGGATGCCGCCCGGGCCGACTAGCCCTCCGGACGGGTCGCCGAGCGAGCCCCGGCCGCCCCTCGTCGTCGAGCGATTGGGCGTCGTCGGCTACGACGAGGCGACTGCGCTCCAGCAGGAGCTCGTCGCCCGGCGCCAGGAAGGGCGCATCGCCGACCGGCTGCTGCTGCTCGAGCACCCGCCCGTGATCACGCTGGGCGTCGCGGCGCGCGGGAGCCGCGAGAACATCCTCGCCCCGCCGGCCGAGCTCCGCCGTCGCGGCGTGGAGGTTCGCGCCGCTCGCCGGGGCGGCGACGTCACCTACCACGGTCCCGGGCAACTCGTCGGGTACCCCGTCCTGCGCCTGGCGCCGGACCGTCGCGACGTCCACCGCTACGTGCGCGACCTCGAGGAGGTCCTGATCCGAACCGCCGCCCGCTTCGGGGTGACCGCATCTCGCGAGCCGGGCCTGACCGGCGTCTGGGTGGGCCGCGACAAGCTCGCCGCCATCGGCGTCCGCTTCTCCCGCTGGGTGACCAGCCACGGCTTCGCGCTGAACGTCGCGACCGACCTCGACCACTTCCGGCTCATCCGCCCCTGCGGGATCGACGGCCGCGGAGTGACCTCGCTGGCCGCCCTGACCGGTCGCGCGCCCTCGGCCGACGAGGCGGCCGCCGTGACCGCGGACTGCTTCGCCGGCGTGTTCGACCGCACGATTCGCGACGGTCGGCCAGGCGCCGGCGCGGCCGGCGTCCGTTGAGCTGCCGCGGCCGGGAAGATGGCCGTCCCGATGAGTGTCTGCCTCGCGCCCGGTGTTGCCAGTGCGGCCCTGAGCTGCCGCGGCCGGGGAGATGGCCGTCCCGATCGAGCCGCGTCCGGTCCGCCATTCGTCGCGGGCGCGACCGCAAGGTCGCGCTGCGGCCTGCGGCTGGCGCCCGGCCGGCCTGCGGGAGTCCGCGCCGTTCTACGGCGCAGACTGCCGCCCGCTCTCGCCGGTCGGTTCGGCGGCGGCGAGTCCGTTCCCCAGGCGCACGCGCTCGCCGGCCGTGAGCGGCGGCTCCACGATCCGCGCGATGCCCCCGGCGTCGAGTTGCACGGGAACCGCCACGGCGCGGCCCCGCGCGCCGAGCTCCCCGTCGTGCACGACGAAGCAGCAGGGCATGCGCGCCATCCGCTCGACGAGCGCGGCCACGACGCGCGCCGCCGCGGCGGCCAGCGCGTACGGTCCCGGGGGCCAGAGGAGCGGCGTCCGCGCTCCGGCGTGCGCGAGCCGGGTGGCGGGCAGGCGCTCCACCAGCCGCTGGCCGGCGACGGTCGCCTGTCCCCACGGCACGACGGCGTGGCGGGGCGGGATGCCGGCCACGGTCAGCGCGACGTCGGACGCGGGGCAGCCGATGTCCAGGGCGACGACGGCGGTGACGGCGGCGCGCAGCGCCTCCGGCGCCGTGCCGAACAGGCGCCGGGCCGGGAGGCCGCGCTCGGTGACCGCGCGCTCGACGAGCCGGCGGTGCGAGGCGCCGGCGCAGAGGACTACCGTGTCCGAGCGCGCCGGGCCCAGCCGATCGAGCAACGCCAGCCCCGCGTCGTCGGCCCACTCGCGCTCCGGGCCCGCCGCCGGGCCCGCCAGGACCACGACGTCGGCGCCGGCCGCGGCGGCGAGGTCGCCGTGGGCCGTGACGCGGGTGCCGAAGCGGTCGAGCGGCGCCGACTGCCGGATGTCGAGGGCCTTGCCGGCCGCGACGTCGGCGGCCTCGTCGACGAGCCGGACCGAGCGCACGTGGTCGCGGGCCGCGATCGTCTGCGCGAGCGCTCCGCCCAGCGTGCCCGCTCCGACGATGGCCACGACAGACATTGCGGTCGCGGGTATTCTAGTGGTCGGGCGCCGCCCCCGGGGCAGGGGGCCGCTGCCCTGAGCCTCGGGCGCTGCCGGAGGGCCGGCCGGGCCGCTGCCGATGCACGACGCCGCCAATCTGTCGGGGAAGGCCGCGGTCGTGACCGGCGCGTCGCGCGGCATCGGACTCGCGGTCGCGGAGGGTCTGGTCGCCCGCGGCGCCGGGGTCGTGGCCTGCGGGCGCTCCGCGGAGGCGTTGGCGGCGGCCCGGAAGCAGCTTGCGGAGCGCGCGGCGGGCGGCGCGGGGGGGCGCGTGGAGACCTTCCTCGGCGACCTGCGCGAGGAGGCGCACGCCGCGGGCGCCATCGCCGTCGCGACCGAGCGCCTCGGCGGTCTCGACATCCTCGTCAACAACGCCGGCGTGGGCCGTTTCGAGGACTTCGCCGAGCAGCCGGTCAGCGACTGGCGCGAGGTGCTCGAGACCAACCTGCACGCCGTGTTTCTCTGCTGCCGGGCCGCGATCCCGCACCTGCGCCGTCGCGGCGGCGGGTGGATCATCAACGTCAGCAGCCTCGCCGGCAGCCACCCCTTCGCCGGGGCCGCCGCCTACTGCGCTTCCAAGGCCGGCCTCGATGCGTTCACGACGGCCCTCATGCAGGAGCTGCGGCACGACGGCATCCGGGTCGCGACCGTGGCGCCCGGCTCCGTCGGCACCGATTTCGGGGGCGGCCGGCACGCCGCGGCCGCCTGGAAGCTGACGCCGGCGGACGTTGCCCGCGTGGTCGTGGACCTGCTGCAGCATGCGCCGCGCAGCCTCCCGAGCCGGGTCGAGCTCCGGCCGTCGCAGCCGCGCCGGTGAGGACGGGGGCGATGACCAGCCCGCCGGAGCCAGACCCGATCCCGCCCGGCCCCGAGTGGCAGCTCCGCGCCGACCCCGCCGGAGGTCGCGCGGCCGTGCTCCGGCTCCGGCCGGACACGGTACGGACGATGGGGCGGGCCGCCAATGCCGACCTCGTCGTCGACGCGCCCTTCCTTTCCCGCGTCCACTGCCGCCTCACGGCCCGCGCCGACGTGCTGCTGGTCGAGGACCTGCGGAGCACGAACGGGACGTTCGTCAACGGGCGCCGGGTCGAGCGCGCCGCGCTGGGGGACGGGGATCGGCTGACGGTCGGTCGGCTGGAGTTCGCGGTCTCCCGGCACTCCGTCGCCACGGCCCGCTGAGGGGCTACGGCGAGAAGCTCAGCGACGAGCAGGAGGTGCTGGCGACCCGACGCTCACTGCGGCAGCGCGCGCGACCCTACCGCAGCGCGTTGCCGATCCACGCGATCAGCGCCTCGGCGACGCGCGGCGGCACCTGCTTGTCGGGCAGGGTGTCGTACTCCGCGACGCTTCCCGTGACGGCCGGGACGAGGAGGTGGTTGACCCCCGCGACCGCTACCACGTCGACCGCGGATCGCCCGCGGTCGCGCACCAGCTCCGCGAGCCGCTCCGCATGGTGGGTCGGTACCTGCCGGTCGAGCTCGCCGTGGAGCACGAGGATCGGCTGCCGCATGCGGCGGATCGAGTCGCGCGGGTCGTAGCGCAGCAACGACCGGAACCAGGGCGTGTCGGCCTGGCGGCGCAGAGCGTCGGGGATGCCGTCCCACGACCCGTCCCGGACGAGGGCGGCGTGCAGCCGCCGCTGCAGCGCGACCCGCTCCCTGCGTTCGGCCGGCGTGGCCGCGATGCGCGTCAGCTCGGCCCGCTGCCGCTCGAGGACCAGCTCCTCGCCGCTGACCCCGGGCGCGGCGAGGAGCGCCACGGCGCCGATGCGCCGCTCGCGGGCCGCGGCGGCGAGCGTGATCCAGCCTCCTTCGCCGTGGCCTACGGCGACGATGCGGTCGCGGTCGGCGTCGTCGCGGCGGTCCCGCAGGTAGCGCACCAGGTCCCGCACGTCCTCGGCGTAGTCGCGCAACCGGGCCGACTCCGGGCGCCCGCCGCTCTGGCCGATGCCGCGGGGGTCGTAGCGGACGACGAGATAGCCGGCCTCCGAGAGCGCCGCGGCGAGCTGTGCGAAGATCGGCACCCCGAAGAGCGTTCCGTCGCGGTCGGCGGACGTCGCGCCGGGCACGAGGACGACGGCGGGCCAGCCGTCGGCCGGAGCGGCGCGGCCCACCGGCGTCGTCACCGTGGCTGCGAGGCTGAAGCCGGACGCTCCGACGCGCACCACCTCGTCGCCGGGCAGATGCGTGCCGCCGACGCGGCTCGACACGCGGACCACGTCCTGGCGGGCGATGTCGAGGGCCAGCGCGGGCAGGCTGACGCGCAGCAGCCGGCGGCGCTCGTCGCTCCAGATCTCCGCCGTCCGCGGCTCCGCGCCGCTGAACGTCAGGCGGTAGATCGCGGCCGTCAGCGTCTGCTCCGCCGTTCGCACTTCCTGCGTCGTCACCGCGTCGACGCGGGCGGTGACCTGCCCGCGCGGCGCAAGGTAGATCGGGAGCTCGTCGCCGGCCGCGGCGCCGCCCAGGCGGACGGCCAGCGCCTCGTAGGCGGCGAAGACGAAGTCGGGAAGCACCACCGCGTCCGCGGCGACCGGATCGGCGCGGTCGATGCGCCGCGTCCCCTCGACCAGCTCGCTGTCGGCACGGCCGGCGGCGAACGTCGTGCGCGCCGCCAGCGCGGTCCCGCCCCGCGTGCTCTCGAGGGTGAGCCGCCGCGGCCGCCAGGCGTCGTCGTACACGGCCTCGAAGACGTGGATCCGATGGTCGATCGGCGCCGCGAGCTGCCCCGTGGAGCGGATCACCCAGCCGTCGGCGGAGCGGGAGACCGAGGTCTGCTCGAGGCCGATCGGCGTCGAGCGGAGGAAGATGTTGAACGTCGCCGCGCCGGTCGCCGGCTCCACGGCCGGGGGCTGGGCCGCGGCGCGGCCCGCTGCCGCCAGCGCGAGGCCCGCCGCGAGCGCGATCCGCAGTCGAAGCCGCATCGCGTCAGAATATCATCTGCGCGTGCGGTCCCGCCGCGCGTCCGCGAGCGCGGCCGGAGCGCGCGAGCCTGTCACCGATGGATCAGAGCCACTACCGAGCGCTGCGGGACGGGGCCGCCGTCACGGACCGGTCGGACCGCGGCCTGATCGCGGTGCGCGGAGACGACCGGGCCGTGTTCCTGCAGGGGCTCCTGACCAACGACGTGGAGGCTCTCGCCGACGGCGACGGCTGCTACGCGGCCTGGCTGACCGCGCAGGGCCGGATGATCGCCGACCTCGACGTGCTGCACGCCGGCGATGCGCTGCTGCTCGACGTCGACGCCGCGGCGGCCGAGCCGCTGCTCGCGCGCCTCGACGCGCTGGTCTTCACGGAGGACGTCCGCCTCGCGGACCTGAGCCGCGCCTGGGCCAGCCACGGCGTGCACGGACCCGGCGCGGCGCAGGCGCTCGAGCAGGTGACGGGCGCCTCGCTCCGCGCGCTCCCCCCGAACCGGGGGTGTGCGGTCACCCTGGGCGGGGCGCCGGGGCGCGTCGCGCGGGCCGACGCCCTGGGGATTCCGGGCTTCCACCTCTACTGCGAGCGCGAGGCTTCCGGGCCGCTCGGCGCGGCGCTCGCCGCCGCCGGGGCTGTCGCGGTGGGGGACGAGGCGACCGAGGCGGTGCGCATCGAGTCGGGGCGGCCGCGCTTCGGGGTGGACATGGGCACGGAGACGATCCCGCTCGAGGCCGGCATCGAGGACCGCGCGATCAGCATGGACAAGGGCTGCTACGTCGGGCAGGAGGTCATCGTCCGCGTCCTGCACCGCGGTCAGGGCCGGGTCGCGCGGCGGCTGGTGGGGCTGACCCTCGGGTCGGAGCCCGGCGCGACCGTCCCCCGGCCCGGCACCGGGATCCACCACGGCGGCGCCGCGGTGGGCCGGGTGACGAGCGCGGTCCGGTCGCCGGCCCTGGGCCGGGTCATTGGGCTCGGCTACGTCGCGCGGGCGCTCAGCGAGCCGGGCGTCGAGGTCGTGGTGGGCGCGGACGCGGGCGGCGCCCGCCGGATCGCGCGGGTCACCCGCCTGCCCTTCGTCGAGCCGCGCGGCATCGTCTGAAGGGCGCCGGCCGCCCGGTCAGCGGCGGCCCTCGATCGCGCCCTTCACGGCGGCGAACACCTGGCGGGCGAGGTCCTGGGAGATGCGCTCCCGGATGGCGCCGCACTCGACGAGGACGGTCGCGCCGCCGGCCTCAATCGCGACGTCCCACCGGTCGCGCGACAACCCCTCCGGACGGTCGTCCACGACGTCGGCCGGCGTCGTGCGCGTGTCGGTGTAGCCCGGCGCCAGGCTGGCCGCGATCGGGGCTCCGTTGATCAGCACGCGGGCGGCCTGGATGGCGTCCTTGGGGATGCGCCGCCCTCCGTAGTGGAACGCCTCGTCGTCCGCGGTGAAGAAGGTGATGCCGTCGCCGGTCGGCAGCTCGGCGAGGACGACCTGGCCGAGGGCGGCAATCTCCCGCTGCTGCCGCTGCCGTCGGCGCCGGGCGCCGGTCAGCGAGGTCGCGAGTCCGAGCGCCACGAACAGCAGGAAGACGGCGAGAACCGCGAACACGACGTCGCGCATGGTGCTCGGCGCCCATCGTACCAGACGCCCCGCGCGCGCATTGAATCCGCGCGTCCTGGCGGGTACGATCGGCGGCCCGGCTGCGCCATGGATTCCGTCATCGTCCACTATCAGGAGATTGCGCTCAAGGGCCGCAACCGCCCGTGGTTCGTCGAGCGCCTCGTGCGCAACCTGCGCGAGGCGACCGCCGACCTCGACGTCGTGCGCGTGCGCGCGCTGATGGGGCGCATCGAGCTGACGCTCGGGCCGGCGGCCGACTGGGACGCGGTGCGCGAGCGCGTCGGGCGGACGTTCGGCATCGCGAACTTCGCGCGGGCGCGCCGCACCGACCGGGGCCTCGACGAGCTGGCGGCGGCCGTCATCCGCGACCTCGCCGCCGTCGGCGGCAACGGAGGCGCCGGACCCGCCCCGGGCGCGGGCGACCGCGTGCGCTTCCGCGTGCGCGCGAGCCGGGCCGACAAGTCCTTCCCGTACACGTCGCCGGAGATCGAGCGCGAAGTCGGGGGGCGCATCAAGGCGGCGTGCGGCTGGCACGTCGACCTCCGGCAGCCCGAGGTCGACGTGCGGGTGGAGGTGCTCGCGGACCGGGCCTACTACTCGCTGGAGCGGCATCCCGGCCCCGGGGGGCTGCCGTCGGGCGTGAGCGGTCATGCCCTGTGCCTGCTGTCGGGCGGGATCGACTCGCCCGTGGCCGCGTACCGCATGATGCGGCGGGGGTGCCGGGTCCGTTTCGTGCACTTCCACGCCTATCCGATCCTCTCGAGCGCGTCGCAGGAGAAGGCGCGCGAGATCGCGGCCCTGCTGACGCGCTACCAGCTGGCGTCGCGGCTGTACGTCGTGGCCTTCGGCGAGGTGCAGCAGCGAGTGGTGGTGTCGGCCCCGCCGCCGTTGCGCGTCGTGCTCTACCGGCGGCTGATGATGCGCATCGCGGAGCGTCTCGCGCGCCGCATCGGGGCGCGGGCGCTGGTGACCGGCGACGCGGTGGGGCAGGTGGCCTCGCAGACGCTGGACAACCTGGCCGTCATCGGCGACGTGGTGACGCTCCCCGTGCTGCGCCCGCTGGTCGGTTTCGACAAGGACGAAATCACGCGGGAAGCCCGGGCACTCGGCACCTACGCCACCTCGATCATTCCGGACCAGGACTGCTGCACGCTGTTCACGCCGAAGAGCCCGGCGACGCGGGCGCGCCGCGAGGAGGTCGAGCGGGCGGAGGCGGCGCTGCCGATCGCGGAGCTGGTGGACGCCGCGGTGGCCCGCGCCGAGCGGCACGATTACGTCTTTCCGCCGAGCGAGGGCCGGCGTGCCGGGGAAGTGGGGCCGGCGTCCTGAGGCGCCCCCCGGGAGCGGCGGACCGCAGGCGCGGACCGGGGAGCGGACCGTTGCCGTGCAGGCTTGCTGCCGGCGGGCGGACGGCGGCGGAAGGAGGCTGATCCGATGGCGGCCGATTCGAAGGGCTACGCCAACCCGGGGCTGCTGATCGCGCCGGACGAGCTGGCCGGCCGGCTCGCACCCGCGTCCGGGGCGGCGGCGCGCCCGGACGCGGAGGACGCCGGCCCCGTCGTCATCGACCTCCGCCCGGCGGAGGCGTTCGCGGCCGGGCACATTCCGGGCGCTGCCCACCTCGACCTGTTCGGGGTGAGCCTCATCGACACCTCGCCGGCCCCGCTCGACGCCTTCCTGTGGATGATCGCGCACCTGCTCGCCACCCGCGGCGCGGCCGCCGAGCGGACGGCGGTCGTCTACGACGAGCAGTCGGGCATCCGGGCGGCGCGCGCGTTCTGGTTCCTGGAGCTCTTCGACCATCCGCGTCCGCGGCTGCTCGACGGCGGCTTCGGTGCCTGGCGCGCGGCCGGCCACCCGGTGACGACCGAGGCCGCCCCGCCCGCCCGCGCCGACTGGTCCGTCGGGCGCGTGGCGGCCCGCCTGGCGACGTGGCGGGACGCGCGGGCCGCCATCGGCGCGGCGGGCGCCGTGCTCGTCGACACGCGCAGCACCGGCGAGCACCGGGGCACGGTCCGCCGCGCGCGGCGCGGCGGCGCGATTCCGGGCGCCGTGCACATCGAGTGGACCCGCAACCTCGACGCCTCCGGCGCGTTCAAGCCGGCCGCCGCCCTCCGCAAGATGTACGAGGATGCCGGCGTCACCCCCGACCGCGAGGTGATCACCTACTGCCAGGGAGGCTACCGGGCCGCGCACAGCTACGTCGCGCTGCGCCTGCTCGGCTATCCGCGCGTGCGGAACTACCTCGGGTCGTGGAAGGAGTGGGGCGACCGGGAGGACCTGCCCGTCGAGCGTCCCGCGGACTGAGCCGCGGCCGCCCGGCTCAGTTCAGGCTCGCGACGCGGCGCCGGAGCGCCTTGACGTGCTCCCAGATCTCGGCGTGCTCTCCCTTCTCGCTCGAACCGCCCTCCTCCTCCTGCGTCCCGGGGCTGCCCGCTTCGCCTCGGGACGTGAAGCGCAGGTAGGCCTCCAGGTCCCGGAGCGCCGTCGAGAAATCGTTCAGATGGTAGGCCAGCAGGCCTCGGTCCCGGAGCTCGGTGAGCGCCGACGGGTCGAGCGCGAGCAGGAGCTCCGTCAGGGTGCGCGCCTGCGGGAACGAGCGCATGCGCACGTAAATGCGCTTCAGGTTGAGCAGCATCCGCAGCAGGATCTGCTGCTTGCTGGCGCGCACGAGCAGCCGCCGGTCGAACGCGGCGTCGTCGCCGACGTGCTTCCTGAGCAGTCGCTGGCAGTCCGCCTCGTCGAGGACCGCCCCGCCGTGGAACGGATCGAGAATGACCGGGTCGCCGCCGCCGGACGGCCGGCTTGCGGCCTGCGGCAGGCGCAGCAGGAAATGGCCGGGGAAGTTGACGCCGTTGGCCCGCACGCCGGCCCGCCGCGCCACTTCGATGTAGACGAGGGCCAGCGTGATCGGGATGCCGGTGCGGCGCTCGAGCACCTGGTTCAGAAAGCTGTTGCGCGGGTCGTCGTAGGCCTCCGTGTTGCCCGCGAACCCCTCGTCCTCGAACAGGTAGCCGCTGATGGTCCGGCCGTGCGCCATCGGCCCGGCGCGCGGCCCGAGCGAGGCGAGCCGTTCCGACACCGTGCGTCCCATGGCGTCGAGCTGCTCCAGGTAGCGCTCCGCCTCGAGGCCCGGGTATTCCAGGCGGGCGACGAAGAGCGCCGCCGGCGCAAGGTCGGGGTCGGGACTCTTGGCGATCTCCGTGAACCGGTGCACGAACTCGGATTCCGTCACCTTGCTCCGCCTCTCAGAACACGTAGCGCCCGCGCTCGACCACCTTGTCGGCCAGCGCCCGCCGGATCGCGACGGTGTTGATCGGCGGCACCTTCAACAGCCGCCGCAGGGCGGCGAGGTGCGTCCGCAGCGCGTCGCCCTCCGCCATCGCGGCGAGCGCGGACCGGGCGCCGACCTCGATGCGCAGGGCGGCGTCGTTGACGTAGGCGCGGGCGGCCTCCACCTGCAGGCCGGCTTCCGCTCCCCCCGCCGCGGCGGCCCCGCCGGCGCGCAGGACCGCGCTCTCGGCGGCATAGGTGTCGATCAGGATGTCGGCGGCCGTCGACAGCACCTCCTGCTCGTCGCTGAGCTTCTCGCCGTAGCGCTCGAGCGCGAGGCCGATCACGGCCAGGGCGGTCTTCTTGAACATGCCGACCGCGCTCCGCGCCGCATCGAGCGGGCCGTCGCCCGGCTCGGGGGGCCGCGTTCCCGCCGTGAGCTCGTCCCGGAGCGCCCGCGCCGCGGCGATGAGCGGCAGGCGGCCCTTCGTCGCCAGCCGCACGAGGCGGCCCGGAATCAGCAGCCGGTTGATCTCGTTCGTGCCCTCGAAGATGCGGTTGACCCGGCTGTCGCGGTAGTGGCGTTCCGCCGCGTAGTCCTTCACGTAGCCGTTGCCGCCGTGGATCTGCACGTTCTCGTCGAGGACGTAGTGCAGCGTCTCGCTGCCCGCGACCTTGAGGATGGACGATTCCACGGCGTACTCCTCGAGTCCCTCGACGAGCGTCCGGTCCTCTTCCGACCCGCCGAGCGCGGCATCGAGCAGGCCTGCCGTACGGAACGTCATCGCCTCGAGAGCGTAGGTCCGGAGCGTCATCTCGCCGATCTTGTGGCGGATCGCCCCGAAACTGGCGATGGGCTTTCCGAACTGGTGCCGGTCCGCGGCGTACTGCGCCGCCTCGCCGATCGCCGTCCGCGCGCCGCCCACCGTCGACGCGGCGAGCTTGAAGCGCCCGTAGTTCAGGACGCTGAAGGCGACGATGTGCCCGCGGCCGATCTCGCCGAGCACGTTCTCGGCGGGCACGCCGGCGTCCCGCAGGATGACCGGCGTGGTCGACGAGCCGAGCAGGCCCATCTTGTGCTCCTCGGCGCCGCTCGTCACTCCCTCGAACGCCCGCTCGACGATGAAGGCGGTGAACGCCTCGCCGTCCACCTTCGCGAAGACGATGTAGACGTCGGCGAAGCCGCCGTTCGTGATCCACATCTTCTCGCCGTTCAGCACGAAGCTGCCGTCCGCCTGCCGCGTGGCGCGCGTCTTGGCGCCGAGGGCGTCGGACCCCGAGCCCGACTCGCTCAGGCAGTACGCGCCCACCGTCTCGCCGCTCACCAGCCCCGGCAGGTAGCGCCGCTTCTGGGCCTCGGTCCCGAAGGCGCGGATCGGCATGATGACGAGCCCGGTCTGCGCCCCGAAGGCGGTGCTGAACGACCCCGCGTGGCCCAGGCTCCCGGCGATCAGGGCCGACGAGACCTTGTCGAGCCCGACGCCGCCGTAGGCTTCCGGCACGTCCGTCCCGAGCAGTCCGAGCTCGCCGCAGCGCCGCAGGAGGCGGCGCGCGAGGTCCCAGTCCTTCGTCTCCAGGCGGTCGTTCTGGTCGATCACCTCGCGGGTGACGAACTCCTCCGCGGTGCCGTGGATCAGGCGCTGCTCTTCGCTCAGCCGCTCCGGCGTGAAGACGGTCTCCGGCGCCGTGGGCTCGAGCAGCCAGGCGCCGCCCGCGGGCGGCGCGGAGGTCGGGGGTGCAGCAGTCGTCATGATGGCCTCGTCAGATCCGTTCGAAGATGCCGGCCGCGCCCATCCCGCCGCCCACGCACATCGTCACCATACCGTAACGGCCGTTCCGCCGCCGCAGCTCGTACAGCAACGTCGTGGTCAGCTTCGCCCCCGTGCACCCGAGGGGATGCCCCAGGGCGATCGCGCCGCCGTTCACGTTCAGCTTGTCGGGGTCGATCGGCAGTTCCCGCAGGCAGGCGAGGATCTGGGCCGCGAAGGCCTCGTTCAGCTCCACCAGGTCGATATCGTCCAGTGTCAGGCCGGCCAGCTTCAGGGCCTTGCGCATGGCCGGCACGGGCCCGATCCCGAACAGCTCCGGCTCGACGCCGGCCGTGGCGTACGTCACGAACCGCGCGAGCGGGGTCAGGCCGGCCTCCCGCGCACGCTCGGCGGAGGTGACGACGACGGCCGCCGCCCCGTCGCTCGTCTGGGACGAGTTTCCGGCCGTGACCGACCCCCGGGCATGGAACACGGGGCGAAGCTGACCGAGCCGCTCCAGGGACGTATCGCGCCGCGGCCCCTCGTCGGTCGTGAACGTCACCTCGCGCCGGCGGGGCGCGCCGCCGTTCGCGTCGTCCGCTTCGGCCAGGGCGACGGTCAGGGGGACGATCTCGTCGTCGAAGCGGCCGGCCTCGATGGCCGCCAACGCCCGCTCGTGGCTGCGCAGTGCGAACGCGTCCTGCTCCTCGCGCGAGATCCGCGAGGCGCGGGCGTGGTTCTCGGCGACGAGACCGGTGCTCAGGTAGACGTCCGGGTAGTGGGCGACCAGCTCCGGGTTCGGGGCCACCTTGTGACCGCCCATCGGGACGAGGCTCATCGACTCCGTGCCGCCGGCGACGATCGTGCGGGCCGACCCGCAGATGACGCGCTCGGCCGCGAAGGCGATCGACTGGAGGCCCGACGAGCAGAAGCGGTTGATGGTCACGGCGGACGCCTGGACCGGAATGCCGGCCCTGAGGCTCGCGATCCGCGCCACGTTCATCCCCTGCTCGGCCTCGGGCATCGCGCAGCCGAGGATGACGTCGTCGACCTCGGCGGCGTCGATGCCCGGAGCGCGCCGCAGGCTCTCGCGGATCGCTGCCGCGGCCATCTCGTCGGGGCGGGTGGTGCGGAGCGTGCCCTTGGGGGCCTTGCCCGCGGCAGTGCGAACGGCCGAAGCGATGACGGCGTCGGTCATGGGTTCCTACCTCACGTTCACGTTAGTCGGGACCAGCCTCCCGCCGCAACCGGCACCGCGGTTCCCGATTGCCCCGCCGCGGCCTCCGGGGGCGCGGCGGATGCCGCGGGCGGCGCAGGTGCCGCAGGCGACGCCGAAGCCGCGGCCCTTGCGGGCGACGCCGAAGCCGCGGCCCTTGCGGGGCGAACGCCGGGGCCGCGTCCCTTGCGGGCGGCCTCCGGGGCGGCGGCCGGCGCGCCGGCGTGGGCCGCCACGAACGCGCCGACGACCGCCGCGTAGCGCGCCGGCTGGGTGACCAGGCCGATATGACCGGTGCCGGGAAGCAGCGTGTGGCGAGCCCCGGCGATCGCACCCAGGTACTCGAGGCTGCTGGCGACCGGCACCACGCGGTCGAGGCGCGCCTCCCCGGTGACGACCTGCGTCGGCGCGGCAACCCGGCTGCAGTCGGCCGCGAAGTCCACGCTTCTCACGAGGCGGACGCGCTCCGCCATGCGGGTCGCCACGAACCGGTGCCGGGTAACGCGCCGCAGGTGCTGCCAGCCGAACGCGAGCCGCGCCCCGAGGTCCGGGATGGCGACCGCGATCTCCGGGTAGAGCCGGAACGGCGAGGACAGGGCGAAGACCGGCGCCATCAGCCGCGGGGCCCGGAGGTAGCGTTCGACCCGGCACGGCGGCCGCCAGCCCGGCGCGGGCGGCGACGAGAGCGTCAGCGACGTGACGCGCTCGGGCCGCCGGGCCGCGTAGTGCACCGCGATCCAGCCGCCGTAGGAGACCCCGCAGACGGCGGCCCGGGCCAGACCCGCGCGGCCCAGCAACTCGTCGACCCAGTCGACGAAGCTCTCGAAGCCGGCCTCCGGATCGAGCTCGCGGAGTCCGCCGGCGTCACCGGGGAGCGACGCGGTGAGGACCCGGCAGCGTTCTGCCAGCGCGTCGACCGCAGGCCGCAGCCACTCCCAGCGTCCCTGGATGCCGGGGACGAGCACGAGCGGCGGACCGGAGCCGACGTCAATCATGGCGAAGCCGGTTCTCGGCTCTGCGAGCTCAGTTCCGGAGCGTCTTGCCGGTCTTCAGCGTGTGCGCCATCCGTTCCTGCGTCCTCGGCTCGCCGCACAGGCTGAGGAACGCCTCGCGCTCCAGGTCGAGCAGGTGCTGTTCGCCGACCGGCATGGCGTGCGGGATGTCGCCGCCGGCGAGCACGTGGGCCAGCCTGCGCCCGATGAGCGCGTCGTGATCGCTGATCCGCCCGCCCCGCCATGCGAGGTGCACGCCGAGCTGGAGGGCCGCGCGCGTGTCGGGTCCGCCGGCCGTGATGCGGCGCTCCGGCGCCGGCGGCTGGTAGGCCGGCGCGAGGGCGAGCGCCGCGGACTTCGCGTCGCCGAGCAGCCGCTCCCGGTTCATGGTCACCCCGTCGGCCTCCCGCAGGAGGCCGAGGCGCCGGGCGTCGGCGGCGCTCGTCGAGACCGTCCCGAAGCCGATCAGCTCGAACGCGCGCTGCACGAACGGCAGGAGGTCCGCGGCACCGGACGGAGCGGAGCCGACGAAGCGCGCCAGCAGCTCCTTCGTCCCGCCGCCGGCCGGGATCAGGCCCACGCCCACCTCGACCTGCCCCATGTACGTCTCGGCCGCCGCCTGCACCCGGTCCGCGTGGAGCGCGATCTCGCAACCGCCCCCGAGGGCGAGGCCGGCGGGGGCGACGACGACCGGCACGGGGGCGCGGCGCAGGCCGACGACCGCCGACTGGAACGCGCGGACCATCAGGTCGATCTCGTCCCAGTTCTCCTCCTGCGCCTCGAGCAGCACCAGCATCAGGTTGGCGCCGGCGGAGAAGTTCACCGCGTCGTTCCCCACGACCAGCGCCTCGAAGTTGCGTCCCGCCTCCGCCGCGCCGGCGGCCAGCATGTCGACTGCGTCGCCGCCGAGCGTGTTCATCTTCGAGTGGAACTCGACCGCCAGGACCCCGTCCCCGAGGTCCACGAGGCTCGCTCCGGCGTTGCGCCGGACGACCGCCCCGCTCTCGCGCGCGCTGCGCAGTACCTCGAGCCCCGCCCCGGCCGGCGGCAGGCGCCCCTCGCGGAAGCGCCCCGGGCCGCTCGCGGCGGGCGGGGCGGGGCCGCCGAGCTCGCGCACCAGCGCCGGCGGTTCCGTCACCGAGCACGACTCGAGCACCGCGCCGGCGCCGATGGCGTCCCAGAGCTCGAACGGTCCGAGCTCCCAGCCGAAGCCCCAGCGCATCGCCCGGTCGACGTCGTCGATGGAGCGGGCGACCCGCGGCGCAACCTCGGCCGCGTAGACCAGCGTGGGGCCGAGCGTCGCGCGCAGGAACGCGCCGGCGCGCCCCCCGTCCGCGAACAGGGTCCGGACGCGCACGGCGAGGTCGTCGATGGCCTGCGCCGCCTCCAGCGCGGGCAGCGCCGGGGCCCGCCGCTCCCGGTAGTCCAGCGATTCCGTGTCGAGCGTCAGGATCGTCCGCTGGCCGCGCTCACCGGCCTTCTTGTAGAAGCCCTGCCCGGCGCGGGCGCCGATCAGGCCGCGCTCGATCATGCGGGTCACCAGCGCGGGCAGCGCGAACGCGTCCCGCTCGCCGGCGAGTTGCGCGGCCAACGTCGCCGCCACGAGGCCCAGGATGTCGAGCCCCGCGATGTCGAGCGTGCGGCAGGTCGCCGACGACGGCCGGCCGATGGCGGGCCCGGTCAGCGCGTCCACCTCCTCCACCGAGTAGTCGCCCGCCGACAGGAGCCGGAGGATGCGCAGCACGCCGAAGGTGGCGATGCGGTTGGCGATGAATCCGGGGCTGTCGCTCGCGATCACGACGCCCTTGCCCAGGCGGCGGTCGGCGAAACGGGCGATCGCCTCGACCGCGGCGGGGTCGGTGTCCGCGGTCGGGATGACCTCGAGGAGCGGCAGGTAGCGCGGCGGGTTGAAGAAGTGGGTGCCGAGGCAGTGGCGCCGGAAGCCGGCCGAGCGGTCCTCGGCGATGCTCGCGATCGGGATGCCCGACGTGTTCGAGCTGACGATGGCGTCCGCGCTCCGCACGTCGTCCACGCGGGCCAGCAACTGCCGCTTGGCGTCGAGCTCCTCGACGATCGCCTCGACGATCCAGTCGCAGCCGGCGATGCGCGACAGGTCGGTGTCGAAGCCGCCGACCGCGATGCGGGCCGCGGCGTCCGCGGTGAAGAACGGATCCGGGGAAAGCTTGCGGGCGCGCTCGAGCCCCGCCTTGGCAGCCTTCGTGTCGAGGTCGAGGAGCAGGACGGGGAGCCCGGCGTTGGCCGCGTGGGCCGCGATCTGGGCGCCCATCTGGCCGGCCCCGAGCACGGCGACGGAGCGGATCTGGTGCATCTCCGGGCGGCCGGCGGGTGCGGCGGCCGGCGGGTAGCGCGGCGGCCGGCATATCCTGCGCCGGCCGCCGCACGGTGTGCGAGTTGCGGGGCAGCTACGGCAGCGCGTTCAGCGTCGCCTGGGCCTGCGCGCCCTCCGGGGAGTTGGGCCCGACGTCGACCACCCGCTGGAAGTACTCCTTGGCGGTCGGGATGTCGCCCTTGTTGAGCGCAACCAGAGCCAGCTTGAAGAGCGGCTTCTCCCAGTTCGGGTCGACCATCGCGGCCTTCTCGTACCAGCCGGCCGCGGTGTCGACGGCGCCCTTCGCGAACTCGAGCTCGCCGAGGTTGTAGAGGTCTTCCTTGGTGGCGTTGAGGCTCCCGGCCGCGGCCTGGAGCTCCTCCGACGCGGCGTCGAAGTCGCCCATCGACAGCCTGGCGCGCGCGATGCCCGCCCGGGCGTCCTCGAGGCTGGAATCCGCCGCCAGGGCTCGCTCGAAGGCTTCGATCGCGGCCTCGTAATCGGCCTTGCGCACCAGGGTCTCGCCGATCTGCACGTGCAGCATGTGGAACGTCGGCAACTGGCCCAGCAGCGACTCGTAGCCCGCGATCGCCTCGTCGTAGCGGCCGTCGGCGAACGCCTCGTCCGCCCGGTTCATCTCCGCCTCGAGCGCCTCGGGGTCGAGCCCCTCGAGCGCGGTTTCGCCGAGCGCGATCTCGAACGGATGCCGGATGCTGATCATCGTCATCCGGATGGGAGGATTGCGCCCCTGCGTGATGCGCCACGGCGTGACGGCCTGCTCGTACCCGACGGCCGTGTCTCCGATCTTGTCGGTGTGGTTGTCGGCGCACGCGTCCTCGCAGACGGCGGTGAACGTCCACTCGTCGCTGGTCAGGCCGATGAACGCGAAGCTGCCGTCGTCGCGGGTCACGTCTTCGAACGTCCGCGGCCAGCCGGGCGTGGCCGCGTGAATCGACACGCCCTCCATGCCGTTGCCCTCCTGGTCGACGACGAACCCGGCGATCCGCCCCTGCTGCTGGCCGAAGGCCACTCCTGCGGCCAATCCGACCACCAGGGCCGCGCTGGCGAGTACCCGAACGACGCCGATCGGACCAAACCTCATGGCAGACTCCTCGGAATGAGCTGGAAGCAATCCGCAGTATATCCCACCGTGGGTCCGAACGGACCATCCCCGCGAGCGAAGGCCCCGGCAGGCTCGAACCGAGGACCCCGCCGCCCGCCCCGGCCCCGTGACCGCGCCCCCGCTGCCGGCTGCGATTCCCGCCCGACTCCTACCGGGAGCCGGCGGCGGCCAGGATCTCCTCGATGGCGGCGGTCGCCTCCGTCCCGGCCGGCGTGTTCGACGGCACGGAGCGATACGCCTCGAGCGCCCGCTCGGTCTCCCGCTTCTCGCGGTACGCGTGCCCGATCTGCAGGTGGAGGCTCGTCAGCGGCGGGGCGCGCTCGAGCACCGCTTCGTAGGCGTCGATCGCCCGGTCGTAGTTTCCGAGGTCGAACAGCGCGTCGGCGGCGTCGAGCAGCGTGTGCAGATCGTCTGCGTGCACGTTTGCGAGCTGACCCGTCGTCGGCGTCGGGGCGCTCAGCGGATCGATCTCCATCATCAGCACGACGCGCGGCCCGAGCCCGGAGGCCCGCACCGGGGCGAACGCCTGCACGGGGCTGTAGCCGGCGCGCTGGGCCAGGAACAGCCACTGGCCGGCCTGCAGGCCGACGAACGAGAAGCGCCCGGCGCCGTTGGTGGTCGTCTCCTCCCGGCGTTGCCACGGGGCGCTGAACGCGACCACGAGCGCGTCCGCGATCCCCTCGCCGGACGGGTCGCGGACGATGCCGTTGACGTAGCCGGTCTGGGCGCCGGCGACGCCTGCGAGGAGCGGCGTGACGAGAGTCGCGGCGACAACGACCGGAACGGCGCGGCGAAGCAGTGCCATCTCGATCCTCCCTGGCCTGACGGCCCCGGGTTCGACGCGGGCGCGCGGCGGGGCGTCTGGCAGTATACAGAGCTACGGTCCCATCCGATACAGCATCCAGATAGACGCGCGCCCTGACGGGCGCGTTGGGAGTTTCGCTTGCAGCGAGGCTCCTCGCGAGCTTCCTAGCCCATGCGGTAGAGCATCCAGTAGACCGCGATGCCGGTTACCGAGACGTAGAGCCAGATGGGGAGGGTCCAGCGGGCGATGGCGGCGTGGCGGGTGAAGCGGCCGCGGAGGGCGCGGGTGAGCGTCACGAGCGCGAGCGGCAGGATGAGGGCGGCGAGCACGATGTGGCTGACGAGCGTCGCGAAGTAGACGACGCGAATCGGCCCCTGGCGGGTGAACGGGACCGACCCGACGTAGTAGTGGTAGACGAGGTACGAGACCAGGAAGAGGGTCGACGTGGCGAACGCCGCGAGCATGCACCGCCGGTGGGCGTCGATGCGCCGCTGGCGGATGAGCACGTAGCCGGTCGCCAGCAACACGGCGGAGATGCCGTTCAGCGTCGCGTTCACCGCCGGAAGGTCGCTCACCTCGAGCATCAGTGCAGCGCGCGCTCGAAGACGAGCGAGATCCAGAGCAGGGGCAGATACGCGAGCGACGCGACGAACAGCGTCCGCGCGCGGCGGTCGTCGCGCCGCCGCCGAAACCGCACGGCGGGTACGACGAGCAGGGCCCCGAGCAGACCCGCGACCGCGAGGTGGCCCGGTCCGGCCAGGCCGACGAACGCCGGCGCGAGGCTCATCGGAACCAACGCCGCCGCGTAGGCCGCGGCGTGGGTGGCGGTGCGCCGGCCGTCGGGGTCGCCGGTGGCGACGAGCGGCAGGCCGGCCCGTGCGTAGTCGTCGCGATAGAGCCACGACAGGGCGTGGAAGTGGGGGAGCTGCCACAGGAACACGATGCCGAACAGCACCCACGCCTCGGCCGTCAGCGCCCCGCGGGCCGCGGCCCAGCCGATGACGGGCGGCAGGGCGCCGGGCACGGCGCCGACCAGCGTCGCCCACGCGGTGCGCCGCTTGAGCGGCGTGTAGATGCCGGCGTAGCAGACCAGCGTCACGAGCGCGACGAGCGCGGCCAGCACGTTCGTCCCCAGGGCGAGCTGGGCCAGCCCGGCCACGCTGAGCATCACGGCGAAGACCGCCCCTTCCCGCGGGGACACCCGGCCCGCCGGCAGCGGCCGCCGCCCGGTGCGGCGCATCGCCTTGTCGACGTCCCGCTCGGAGACCTGGTTGAACGCCGCGGCGCCGCCCGCGACGAGGCCGGATCCGACGAGCGCGTGCGCGGCGGCGCCCAGATCGGGGGCCGGCCCGGCCCCGAGGACATAGCCGACGCCCGCCGAGACGACCACGAGGGAGTTGAGGCGCGGCTTGGCGAGCGCGAGGAAGTCGCCCGCGCGGTGCGGGGCGGCCGCGAGCGATGCGCTGACGCTCTTCACGACAGCGCCTCCGCGCCCGTTCCCGCTCCCGCTCGTCCCGATGCCTCCGCGGCGTCCGGGAAGCGCGCGCGGTGCGCCCGGAGCGCCAGGACCGCGGCGGTGGCGAGCACCAGGCTGCCGGCCGTCACGTGAGCGGTGTTCACGGCGACGTGCTTGCCGCTGAGGACGGTCCAGGCGCCGAGGCCGATCTGCAGGAGGAGCAGCCCGACCAGCAGCATCGCCGGGCGGGTCAGCTCCGCCTGCGACCAGTGGTGCGCCAGCGCGCGGCTCGCCGCGGCGAAGATGATCACCGTCACCACGGCCGCGCCGACGCGGTGCGCGAAGTGGACGGCGATGGCGGGGGTCCACGACGGCGGCACGGCGTGGCCGAAGGCGAGGGGGAAGTCGGGAATCGCCAATCCCGCCCCGGTGTGGCGCATGACCGCGCCGATGAGGATCTGCGCGTAGACGGCGACCGGCACCAGCAGGGCGAGGCGCAGCAGCGAGGGATCGCCGAGGGGCTCGGACCGCCCGTACGCCGCGCCCCATCCGGGCGAGGTCACGACGCCCAGGCACACGATCAGCGCGAAGAAGAGATGGGCGAGACCGGCGTGGCCGATGGAGACCGGCGCCGGCAGGAAGTAGAGGACCGTGATCCCCCCGAGCAGGCCCTGGACGACGACGGCTCCGAGCGCCAGCCAGCCGAGCCGGCGGACCCACGCGCGCGGCTCGACGCGGGCCAGCCAGACCGCCAGTCCGATCGTCAGCAGGCCGACCGCGGTGGCGATGAGGCGGTGGCCGTGCTCGTAGAAGATCCCGCCGACCATCATGGACGGCGGGAACGTGATCATCGAGTAGCCGTAGGTGTTCGGCCAGTCCGGCACGGAGAGCCCGGAGCCCGTGCTCGTGACTGCTCCCCCTGCCGTGATCAGCAGGGCGGCCGCCACCGCGACGAAGCAGAGGTACCGGTGGAGCCAGAGTCGTCCCATGGCCAGGCGCGGAAGAACGGACAGCCGGTCCATGGCGCAGACTCCCGGGCCACCAGGTCGTCGCCGACGCGACCGCAAGGTCGCGCTGCGGCCTCCGCCCGGTGCCCGACGAGTCCTGCAGGAGTCCGCTCCGTCCTGCGGTGCGGACTCCTAGCCCACGGAGAAGGTGAACGACACGTCCGCGGTGCCGCCCTCGGCCACCGTGACGCTCTGCGTCTGCGTGCCGAGCTCCTCGTGCCACGCCTCGATCTCGTAGGTTCCCGGCGGGAGGCCGCTGATGTCGAAGGCGCCGTCGCTGCCCGACACCGCGAAGAAGGGGTGATCGAGCACGCCGAGATAAGCGTTCATCCAGCCGTGCACGTCGCACTTGAAGGGGACCATGACCTCGACGTTGTCGAACGTCCGGTCGAACGTCATCCCCTGGATCGGCTGCCCGGTGTTGAACTCCGGGTTGTTCGCCGGCGTCGCGTGGATGTTGTGCAGCGTCGGATCGCTGTTGACGATCTGGAGCGTCTGCCCCACCTGGATGCCGAAGACGTGCGGCGTGTAGCGGCACCCCTGCTGGTCGAGGATCACGGTGTCGCTCGCGGGCGGGAACGAGCCCTGCAGCCCCGACTTGACGTACACGAAGACGTTGCCGAGGCCGCCGCCGTCGCCGACGACGTAGTAGTCGGTCTCCGTGTCGGTCGCCTGCTTGAGGCAGACCGGGTCCGAGTTCATGCGGATGGTCTCGGCCGCAGGAGCCTCGCCTTCGAGCATGATCGAGCCGCTCACGTTGCCGGCCGTGGCCGGGTCGAACGCCGGGGCCGCCGGGGCCTCGGCGGGAGCATCCGACCCGCCGCCGCAGGCCGCCGCGGCGGCCAGCACGAGGATTGAGGCAAACGCCCAGAGGGTTCGGTGTTGCATCGCGCTACTCCTGAATCGACGCGTGGGGATGAGAGAACCTCGCAGGACGGCGCGAGGGCCCCTCTCAGGTCCGTGATCTACTGCGCGCATTATACGCGACCCGTCCGCATCGCTGCCAGGAGTCCGCGCCGTTCGGAGGTGCCGAACGTGCGTTCTACGGCGCGGAAGCCTCGCGCAGCTTGCGCAGGATGCGGTCCTCGATCCAGTGCTCGTCCCACCACTCGACCGGCGTCACCGGCTGGCCCTGGAGGAGCATGGTGAAGTGCAGGTGGTCGCCGCCGGCGAGCCCCGTCTGTCCGCTGCGGCCGAGGGTGTCGCCCCGCGCGACCTCGTCGCCGATCGCCGCGTCGATGGACGACAGGTGGGCGTACAGCGACTGCAGGCCCATGCCGTGGTCGACGACGATGCAGTTGCCGAAGATGCCGAGATAGTCCGCGAAGACGACGCGGCCGGCGTTCGCGGCCCGGATCGGCGCGTTGGCGACCGACGCCAGGTCGAACCCCAGGTGGACCTGCTGATCGATCTCGTCGCCGGCGTGGAAGTACGTCCGGTGGTCGGCGAAGCCCGACTCGACCTGCGAGTTGGCGAGCTGCCGGAACGGTCCCTCCCAGAGCCAGCGGGGCTCGGTCTCGGCGGCGAGCGCGGCGACGGTGGCGCTGTTGCGGCGGCGGAGCTCGCCGTTTATGAACAGATAGAGGTCGAGGAGGTCGGCCAGGTCGCTCGCCTCGTCCACGTCCTCGTCGGCCAACTCGGGGGCGTTCGCTGCGATCCGCGGTACGACGCGCCGCAGGAAGCGCTCGCCCACCTGGATGCGCGACCGCCGGAACTCGCGGTCGAAGACGCGGTGGTCGAAGGGCGCCCGGGATTCGTTGCCGGCAGGGTCGCGGGCGTACAGCCGCATCGGCGTCCCGAGGTCCTGGTCGTGCGCGAGGGCGAACAGCGCGACCCGCAGACCGTCGCCGCCGTCGAGCCCGGCGCCGGAGCCTTCCGACGAGCCCGCGGCGCCCGGGCCGGCCGCGGCACCCCGGACACCGGCGGCGTCGTAGCCCGGGTAGAAGCGGTCGCCCACCTCCACGCCGGACTCCGCGTCGCCGGGCACCACCCGGTAGACGACGAACTCGGCGCCCCCGTGGTTGATGTAGTGGAAGCGGGAGAGCGCGGTCAGGCGGGGCGGGTCGAGCCGGACCTCGACCTCCACCGTCGCTTCCGACGAGCTCTCGCGGAGACCGAACAGGACGGGCCGCGTGGCGCGCACCACCACGGTCGCCGGTCCCGCCCGCAGCTCGGGATGGCTCTCGCGGTCGAAGCGGCGGACCAGGCGCAGGCGCGTGGCGGTCTCCTGCCGCGTCTCGGTGTCGCCCGCGTCGTCGAGCGCGAACAGCGGGTGCGCGCCGTCCTGCTCGATGAACGCGTCGAGAGCGACGAGCTGGCCGTCCGGCGAGTCGACCGTCGCCTCGAAGACCGCCGTGCGGCCGACGAAGCGCTCCGGCTGCCGGATCTCGATCGTCGGGCCGGGCGCCTGCCCGGCCGAGATCCACGCGTAGCTGCCGATGGCGGCCGCGGCCACGCCGACGGCGGCGAGAATGGCGCGCGTCATCACCCCTCCCGCGCGGATCATAGCGCGCGGGAGCCGTTGACGCGCGGTGCGTCTGTTGCTAGGATCCAAGCCCTCGCCGGTGCGCGTGGCGGTATCGTCTAGGGGTTAGGATACGTGGTTCTCAGCCACGGGACCGGGGTTCGAATCCCCGTACCGCTACCAAGTCCCCGCCTCACTCCGTCGTTCGACCAGGGCTCCGACGCCCGTTGACACCGCAGCGAAGGGTCCACTTCGGCGAGCGGCCCACCTCGGCGAAGAGCCCACCTTGACGAAGGGCCCACCTCGCGGATGCGAAGTGGGCCCTGAAGCCGGCCGTTCACGTGCCGGCGCGCAACCTCCCCGCCGGCGAACCGGCATCGCCGGTCAGCCCCGGGGCGTCGCCGGCAGGTCCTACGGGTTCTGCGCGGCCGCCGACCGCTCGTCCTCGCGGGCTCCCCGCAGGATGTTCAGCATCCCGTAGTTCCCCTCGTGGCACGCGTACTCGAAGATCGGCACCTCGGACTTCCGCATCGGGATCGCGGCCGTGAAAGGCCGGGCGAACGCCTTCGGGTCGTCGACGGTGTACTCGTAGCGCAGCACCTCGTCGTTGACCCGGGTGAGCCGTTCGGTCAGCCGGAGCGTGTCGGCGCTCCCGATGGCCACCATGGCGTTGGGGTTGAAGCTGGCCGTCAGGTGCGTGAAGTTCGTGCTCTCGATGACCAGCGTGTCGCCCTCCCAGTAGCCGCGGGCGTCGCCGTTCCACTGCTTGAGGTCGTCCGGCAGGCGCGGGCGGCCGTCGAGCGGGACGATGCGCGGGTCGTGCACCATCTCGTTCAGGATGACCACGTGGTCGGGCGTCTGGAAGACCTGGACGTTCTGGTTGTAGCCGCCCGGCGTCAGCGGCGGACCGTGCGCGAAGCCGAGCAGGCAGCGCTCCGCGAGGCCGCGCGCCTCGGGGCCCTCGGTGCCGGCGCCGCCGGCGCGGAACCGCACCGGGCCGTCGACCGGGGTGTCCTCGGCCAGCGAGCCTACCTGGTTCACGGCGCCGTCGACGAGGGCCGGCAGCTTGCCGTCGGGCGGATCGACAATCAACGAAGTCCGCTGGTCGAGGAGCTCGGCCGGCGTGTCCACCCAGAAGACGTTGTAGCCGCCCGGGTCGCCCGGCGGCGGCTCCCGGTCGACGAGCTGCTCGCTCGCCTGCTGGGTCCGGCTTGCCGCTTCCTCCGCCGTCAGCTCGGCCCGGGCTTCCTCGTCCGGGCGCTCGAGCGGCGTCGTGGTGCGGAAGTCCCACACGCCGCCCAGGTCGGGCGCGCCCCACGCGGTCCGGGGCGGCTCCGCCGACTGGGCCGCGGCGGCGACCGGCAGCGCGGCGAGCGCTGCCGCGGCGAACACGGCTGCCGCGATTGCGGCACGACGTCGATGGATCATCGGGCTACCTCCTCTGTCTCGGTCTGCCTCTGTCTCGCTCTGCGGCCCTGCTGCGGACCATAAGTCAGGCATTGTCCATCATGGACCCGCCGGCCGCGTCGTGCAAGATAATCGTTGACCGCGCCCGGCGGCTACGCCCGCCGGCCGCAGCGCGCGCCACCGCGCCGCCGACCGCCGACCGCCGACCGCCGACCGTTGACCGCCGACCGCCGACCGCCGATCGATGATCCGCCGCATCACCACCATCGACGCCCATGCCGCGGGCGAGCCCCTGCGCCTCGTCGTCGGCGGCATCCCGGCGCCCGCCGGGGCCACGATGCTCGACAAGCGGGCGGCGCTGCGCCGCCGCCGCGACCGGCTCCGGCGCGCGCTGATGCACGAGCCGCGCGGGCACGCCGGCATGTACGGCGCGCTGCTGACGGAGCCGGTGAGCCCGGGGGCCGATGCCGGGGTGCTCTTCATGCACAACGAGGGCTACAGCTCGATGTGCGGGCACGGCGTCATCGCCGTCGTGACGATCGCCCTGGAGCGCGGACTGCTGGTGCGCGCCGATCCGGCGGCCGACATCGTCCTCGACACCCCGGCCGGCCCCGTCCGCGCCCGCCCGCATCTGCGGCCGGCCAGCTCCGGCGGGGCTCCCCGGCCGGCGCGCCGCACGGAGGAGGCGCGGCCGCCGGCGCGGGTCGAGCGGGTGTCGTTCGCCAACGTCCCCTCGTTCGTGCTCCACGGCGGCCTGCGGGTCGACCTCCGCTCGCGGAGCTTCCCGGTCGACGTCGCGTTCGGCGGCGCCTTCTACGCAATCGTCGACGCCGAGGCGGCCGGCGTGCCGTTGCGCGCGGAACGGCTGGCGGACCTCCGAGCGCTCGGCATGGAGATCAAGGACGCGGTGGAGCGGACCGTCGACGTCGCGCACCCGGAGGAGCTGCGGCTCCGCGGCATCTACGGGACGATCTTCACCGGGCCGCCCGAGGACGAAGGGGCCGACCTGCGCAACGTGACCATCTTCGCCGACGCGCAGGTCGATCGCTCGCCGTGCGGCACCGGCACCGCGGCGGTGATGGCGGTGCTCGATGCCCTGGGCCTGCTGGGCTCGGACCGGCCCTTCGTGCACGAGAGCCTGATCGGCACCTGCTTCCGCGGGACGCTCGACTCGCGGACCGCGGTCGGCGAGTTCCCGGCCGTCCGCGCGCGCATCGAAGGGTCGGCGTGGATCACCGGCGAGCACACGTTCCTGATCGACGACGACGACCCGCTGCGCACCGGTTTCCTGCTCGCCGACTCCACGACCCGGGAATCTGCGCGGTAGCGCGCCCTCAGGGGCGCGCCGTCCGGCGACGATCCGGCGGGCGAGCGTGCTGTAGACTGGGCGCGAAACTGAGATCCGGTCGCACGACGACGCCCGGCGGCACGCGCCTGTCGCCGGCATTGGAGCATCCGCGTGCATCAAGCCCTTCGTACGCTCGACGAGTTGCCGATCGGCGAGAGCGCCGTCGTCCACCGAGTCGCCTGCCAGCAGCGCGTCGGGCGCCGCCTCATGGAGATGGGGCTGTTGCCCGGCACGCGGATCGAGATGGTCCGCCGCGCCCCGCTGGGCGATCCGCTGGAGATCCGGCTCCGCGGCTACCTCCTGAGCCTGCGCCGCACGGACGCGTCGGGCGTCTCGCTGACGCCGGACGGCCACGCCTCCACCCCCCCCTCGCCGGCGCCGGCCCGCTTCGCCGCCCATCCTCGGCGCTCCGAGCCCGCGGCGCCGGTTCCGCGCGTCCTGGTGGCCGGCAACGCCAACTCCGGCAAGACGACCATCTTCAACGCGCTGACCGGGGCGCGGGCGCGCGTCGGCAACTACCCCGGGGTGACCGTCACCCGCGCCTCGCGGCAGATTGCGCTGCCGGGCGGGGCGCGCGCGGAGGTCGTCGACCTGCCGGGCACCTACAGCCTCAGCACCCACTCGCTCGACGAGCAGGTGGCGGTCGACGAGGTCCTCGGCCGGCGCGGCGATCTGCCCGAGGCGGTCGTGGTGGTCGTCGACGCCTGCGCCCTCGAGCGCGGCCTCTACCTGGTCCTCCAGATCGTCGAGACCGGGGTCCCGGTCGTCGTCGCCCTGAACATGGTCGACGAGGCGCAGGCGGCCGGCGTGACCGTGGATGCCGCCGCGCTCGGCGGCTGGCTCGGCGTCGAGGTGGTCCCCACGGTCGCCTCCGCCGGCACCGGGTTCGACTCCCTGCGCGGCGCGATCGGCCGCGCCATCGGTCTCGCGGTGCGCGATGAGGCGGCCGGGGCGGGGCTGCCGGTTCCGGTCGAGGGCGCCGTCTCGGAGGTCGAGCGCTCGCTCGCCGGGGCGCCGTTCGTCCGCACGCCGGCCAGCCGCCGCTCGTGGGCCATCTGGTCGCTGCTGTCGCACACCCCGGACGCGGAAGACGACGACGTCGAGGGGCTGCCGGCGGCCGTGCGGCAGCGGGTCGACGACGTGCGCCGGGAGGCGTCGGGCGCGCGGGTGAACCTCGACGAGAACCTCATCGCGGCGCGCTACCGCTGGATCGAGACGGTCGTGGGCGAGGTGCGCCGGACCACCGCCGCCGCGCCGCCCGCCCACCCCTGGACGGACCGGATCGACGCGGTCCTGACCCATCGGGTCTATGGGATGGCGGTTTTCGCGGTCGTGATGGCGCTGCTGTTCGAGGCGCTGTTCACCTGGTCGGAGCCGTTCATCGGCGCCATCGAGTCGGCGACGGCGGCGCTCCAGGGGGGCGTCACCGCGCTCCTTCCGGAGGGGCCGCTGGCGGACCTGATGGTCAACGGCGTCATCGCCGGGGTCGGGAACGTCGTCGTCTTCGTGCCGCAGATCGCGATGCTGTTCCTCTTCATCGCGATCCTGGAGGACTTCGGCTACCTGGCCCGCGTCGCCTTCGTCATCGACCTGGTGATGGGCCGCATCGGCCTGCACGGGAAGGCGTTCGTCCCGATGCTGTCGGGCTTCGCCTGCGCGATTCCCGCCGTCATGGCGACGCGGACGATCGAGAGCCGCCGGGACCGGCTGATCACGATGCTGACGCTGCCGATGATCTCCTGCAGCGCCCGGCTGCCGGTCTACGCGCTGGTGACCGCCGTGGTCTTCGCGGGCGACGCGCGCGTCCTCGGCCTCCTGAGCGCCGGAGCGGTCGTCCTGTTCTCGATGTACGCGCTCTCGGTCGCCGCGACCCTCGGCGCCGCCGCGGTGCTGCGCCGCACCGTGCTCCACGGGCCCCGCCTGCCCCTGGTGCTGGAGTTGCCGCCGTACCGCCTGCCGGTGTGGCGCAACGTGGGGCTGGTCACGTGGCGCGGCCTGCGCAAGTTCCTCGTCGACGCCGGGACGATCATCCTGACGATGACGATCATCCTCTGGGCGCTTCTCTCGTATCCGCGCAGCGCCGAGATCGAGGCGCGCTACGAGGTGGAGCGAGCCGCGGTCGCGGCGTCGGGGGCCGCGCCGGATCTGCAGGCGGAGGAGATCGCGGAGCTGAACGGCCGGGAGGCGGGCGAGGCGCTGGAGTACAGCGTCGCCGGGCGGGTCGGGCGCATCATCGAGCCGACCATCGAGCCGCTCGGCTTCGACTGGCGCATCGGGGTCGGCATCCTCGGCGCGTTCGCGGCCCGCGAGGTCTTCGTCTCGACCCTCGGCATCGTCTTCGGCATCGCCGAGGCGGACGAGGAGAGTCCGTCCCTCCGTGCCTCGCTCGCCGAGGCGCGGCACGAGGACGGCTCGCCGCTGATGACCCCGCTCGCCGGCGTGTCGCTGATGGTCTTCTTCGTGCTCGCGTGCCAGTGCATGAGCACGATCGGCGTCGTCCGCCGCGAGTCCGGCTCGTGGCGCTGGCCGATCTTCATGTTCGGCTACATGTCGGTGCTGGCATACGGCGCGTCGCTCGTCGTCTACCAGGCGGGGTCCCTGCTAGGATGGGGGCTGTGACCATGCTGTGGCAGGAGCTGGCCGTCGCCCTCATCGTCGGCCTCTCGGTCGTCTGGCTCGTCCGCCACATGCGGAGCATCCTGGTGGTTCCTTCCCGTCCGGGGAGCGGCGCGGGAACGTCGTGCCACGGCTGCGACGATTGCGGCGAGGAGGCCGAGGCTCCGCCACAGCCGGGACCTCGACCGCTGGCCGGCCCCGGCCCCGGCACGGTTCACTGACCGTCAAGTGGACCGATCGGCAAGGACGGTCCACATCGACACGCCGTTCTCCTGCCTGCCGCACCCATGGGCCGAGCGTGGCCAACAACCTGTTGTGTTCAGTCTGCCGTGACGCTGGTCAGTGGTCCACGAGCATCGGGTGCAGGCGGCGCTGAAGGCGATGCGGAAGACGCTCGAGCTACACCGATACCGCGGTTTCGAGTCGTACCGCTTGACAGGTTTGACACGCGTCAACCTGCTGGTCGGGATGAACAACTGTGGCAAGACATCGATTCTCGAGGCGGTTGAACTCCTCGTCTCCGGAGGAAGCGTCTCTGCCTTGCGCGAATCAGCCGTGCGCCGCGGGGAACTCGACGACGACGTGAGCTACGGAGCGGACGTCTCGCACGTGTTCCACGGTCACGAGTGCGCGCCGGGGGTCAGCTTCGAACTGTCGAGTCCTGACAGTCGGCAGCGTCTGGCCGGCACGATCCTGTCGCTCGACGAGGTAGGCGAGGCCGCTGATCGATGGGAAGGGATGGCGACGCGACATCGGCGGTTCGAGTCGGAGCAGGAGCCCGTCGCTGCATATGGTCTGAGCCTCGCCCCGAACGGGCCGCCGCCGGTCGTGATACCGATCGCCGAGAACGGCGCCTTCCTGGAACACCTCCGGCCTCGATCCGCCCGGGGTGGACCTTCCCGTCGGGACGTACGGTTCCTGGACTTCGAACCGGCATCCATGCCGACAGCGTGGAACGCTGTCGTGACCGACAGGCGCGAGCCGGAGGTCGTCGAGGCCCTGCGCATCTTGCTGCCGAAGATCGACTCGGTCCAGTTCCTGGCAGGCCGCCGGCGGCATAACGTCCTCGTCGGTCAGCGCAACGTCCGACCACGTCTGCCCATCGGCAGCTACGGGGACGGGACGCGGCGATTGCTGGCGGTCAGTTTGGCCCTGGTGGCCAGCGAGCACGGATGCCTCTTGATCGATGAAATCGACACCGGCTTCCACTGGACGGTGATGGAGGACATGTGGCGGCTCGTCGTGGAGAGCGCGCGACGCTCAAACGTGCAGGTCTTCGCGACCACACACAGTTACGACTGCATCAAGGGTCTCGGGCAGTTGGTCCGATCCCGGCCCGACCTTGCGGACTCGGTCGCCGTTCAGAAGGTGCATCGCAAACTGGCGCAGGCAGTGCGGATTGCCGGGGACGAGATCCCGATCGCCGTGGAACAGGACATCGAGGTACGGTGATCGATGCCTCAGGATCGCCCCGTACTTCGCGTCGAAGGCAAGGACGACAAGTTCGTCATCGAGAATCTGCTGTCGCGACACGGCATCGACCGCGCGCTCGTTGACATCAAGTGGTCGGAGCGGGGAGAGAGAGACGATGCCGGTGGCAAGGATCCCCTGCTGGAGGGGATGAGGCTCGCAGTCACCACCAGCACCGGCAAGGCGGTTGCGTGCGTGCTGGACGCGGACGAGACACCCGAGGAGCGCTGGCGCGGTGTCCGGACTCGGCTCGGCGACGTCCCGGCTCTGCCGGATGAGATTCCAGAGGACGGTTTTGTCGGCGACGCTGAACCCTTGCCATCACAGCACGCTATTTCCGGCACGATAGTCCGGCCGCGCTTGCCTTCGTCGAATGGTTCCGCCGGGTGTTCGTACCCGCAGAGACCTGAGCCGGCGGATTCCGCCTCATGTCTCCCTTGGGCGAGCCGATGCTCTGGCCGCGGTTGAACCGACGGCCGTCGTTACGGGCCGAGCAAGAGTCGCCCGCACTGTTCATCAGCGGCCGCTCCGTTCGCCGGCTGTCGGACTGTCGGGGGCGACGAGCGCGGGTGGGCGTCAGGCGTTCCGGGTGAGGTCGGCCGCGGCGGCGACGAAGCGGTCGAGCCGCTCGCCGTGCGCGTCCAGGATGGGGTGCGACCAGCGTGCCCCCAGCGTCCGGTGCACCTCCCGCTGGTACCAGACCATCTCGTCGAGGCCCGCGGTGAACGCGCCGAGGAACGCCGCACCCCGCTCGCGCATCCCGGCGACCATCTTGGTCAGGTTGTGGATCTTGTCCGCGGAGGCGACGGCCCGCGATCCGTCCCGCGGCGTCCGCCGCAACTGGTCGATGTAGACCGTCTTGCGCGCGCGCCAGCGGGCAGGCCGCGGCGGCTCCGAGACGTCCTCGACCATCGCCAGCACGTGGTCGCCGAAACGGTCCCGAATGACCGATGGGGCCAGGTCCGTGTCCTCCAGCGTGTCGTGCAGCAGGGCCGCGATCACGGTGTCCTCGTCGAACCCGTGGTCGCCCACGATCAGGGCCACCGACGCGGCGTGCGCCACCTCGAAGCCGCGCCCCGCCTTGCGGCGTCGCAGGCCGTGGGCCTCGAGGGCGGTGACGACGGCGAGCTCGACGCGCTCGGAGTACAGGGAGCGGAGCGGTACGGGAGACGGCTTCATGACACGAGGCGGCCGCGCACCGGACCTCGCCTGGGAGTCTCCGCCGCCGAACGTGCGATGCGCTCCGTCGCGCCCGCGCAGACCCCGAACGCGCCCGCCAGGGCGCGCCGGCGACGGTCGGACCGGGAGTCAGCGTTCGGAGACCTGCCGGTCAGCGCCGCGCCCGCGGCGCCGGCGAGTCGGACGGCGCGACGTAGCTGCGCCGCGCGCGGGCCCGCATGCCGCGCGGCTTGAGCCGCACCTCGAGCTCGTGGACGCGCCCGTCCCGGACCTGCGGCGCGAACCCGAGCACGTACTGGCTGTGCAGCTCCTGCGCCACGCGCGTGAAGGTCGGACCGAGGTCGGAGGTCTCCTCGAGCTCGAAGTAGCCGCCGCCGGTCTCCTCGGCGAAGCGCCTCAGGTTGCGGTCGGGCCGGGTGCGGACGCGCCGGATGCCGTTGAAGTAGTCCGCCTCGAGGCCGATCGCGTAGATCATGACCTCCTCGGCCACCGCGCGGTCGAGGACGTCGCCCGACTTCGTCTCGCTGCTCGTGTCGTCGCCGTCGGTGAAGACGAGCACCACGCGCCGGCCGTCCACTCCGGTCAGCGCGTCGAGTCCGGCCGCGACGCCGTCGTAGAGACGGGTCGGGTTCCCGAAGTCGAGCACGCGGAGCGAGTCGATCAGCACGTCGCGGTCGCCCGTGAACTCGGCCGGCTCCACCTGGATCTTGTCGTTGAACGCCCCGACCCGCCCCCGGTCGTCGGGGAGCATCCGGATCAGGAACTGCTCCGCACCCGCCTTCAGCAGGTCGAGGCTGGGCGTGACGCTCGCGCTGGTGTCGAGCATCACGACGACGGTGATCGGCCGCACCTCGTTCTCGAACAGGATCAGCTCCTGGGGCTGCCCGTTGTCGAAGACGACGAAGTCGTCGCGCGTCAGGTCGGGCACCAGCCGCCCGCCGCGGTCCGTCACCGTCACGTAGAGGTCGACCAGCTCCGTTCCGCTCCGGAAGAGCGGCTGCTGCTGGGCCGCGAGCGCGGCGACTCCGACCGCCAGCGCCGCGACGACGATTGCCGAGGTCATTCGGGTAGCCATGCCGTGCAGCTTAGCGCCCCGCACGCGGGCTGGCAACGGGGCGAGCGACGCAGACTGCATCCGGCCCGTCGTACGCGGTGCGGTGGACCCGCGCGGTCCGGCCGCCGCGTATCGTCGCGATGGGTGTCGGCGATGACCTGGCCGCGATCGTGCCGCACCTCACTTGAGCTTGAGCAGTGCCTGCACCCAGGCCACGTCCGCCGCGAGCAGCTTCCTGATGTCGCCCCGCAGCTCCCTGATGTCGCCCCGCAGCTCCGAGTGGGCCGCGTCGTTGTTCCTGATCTCGCGGCGCGGGAACCACGCGATCACGCCGAGCAGGAGGGCCATGGCGCCGAGCAACGCGGTGCCGGCCCAGACCGCCGGGGACAGGGCGGCCGACAACTCCAGCGGGATCGGGGTCGCGGTGGCGATCATGATCGGCTCCCCGGAAATCGCGGCGGAGGGCGCAAGCCGCATCAAGCGCGGAGCCGGGGGCGGCGGAGCCCCGCCCGTGCCGGCCCGCGTACCAACTATGACACGGCAGCCCGGAGCTGCACAACCGCGGTCTCATGTCCGCGGAGCCCATGTCGCAGACACCCCTCGCTGTGACGTGAGTGTTTCTCGACACGCCGGATGACGGGAGACGGCCGACAGGCGCGGTTGGCCACCGTCGCCGGCCGTCGCGGTCCGGGCGCGGCCGGCGGCGACGCCCCGCGCCGTCCCGTCCCTTGGATAGAATGAACGGATGGACGGGGCAGCGCGCCCCGGGAGGATCAGTGATGAAGAGGCTTCTGCTCGCCGGACTCCTGGCCGTCGCCGTCGGTGCCCCGGCCGCCGCGGAGCTCGCGGACGACGTCGCGGCCCCGTACCTGCACATCCAGCTCGCGCTGGCCAACGACTCCATCGACGGCGTTGCCGACGCGGCAGCGTCGATCGCCGCAGCCGCCGGCGCCCTGGGCGAAACCGGCGCGGCCATCGCGGCGTCCGCCGAGGCCCTCGCCGCGGCGCAGGATCTGCGCACCGCGCGCGCCGTCTTCGGGCCGCTCAGCGACGCCCTCATTGCCTACGGCGAGGACGTCGGCTTCGGGGAGCTGCGGGTTGCCTATTGCCCGATGGTCGACAAGTCCTGGGTGCAGGCCGCCGGCGACATCCGCAATCCGTTCTACGGCTCCATGATGCTCACCTGCGGCGAGTTCACGAAGTAGCGGCCGGGCTACCCTTGCCCCCGGGCGGTGTTCCACCGACCCGGGGGGGCTCCACATGGCACGAGAATGTCAGCCACGACCGTCATCGCCTTCATCAACTACAAGGGCGGTGTCGCGAAGACGACCTCTACGTACCACGTCGGCTGCTGGTTGGGCGGCCTCAAGCGCAAGCGGGTACTGCTGATCGACATCGATCCACAAACGAACCTGACGTTCCTTTGCGTTCCGATTGAGGAGTGGGAACGACGCAAGTCGAAGGTCGGCACCGTCGCGACGATGTACAAGCGCTACCTGCAGGGCGAGGCGGTACTGGCCAAGAGATTCGTATGGAAGACCCCGATTCTCGTCAAGGGAGCGCCGCACCCCCGGGTCGACCTGATTCCCTGCGATATCGACCTCCTCGGCGAAGACCTGGGCGGCGGTCACCTTGCCGGGTCGTATCCGAGCATCGCCATGTTGCGCAAGAACGCGCAGCAGTTCCTGCGCGACAGACAGTTCCTGTCTGCGGTGATTCGTGAGGTCCGCGACGAGTACGACTACATCCTGATCGATTGCCCTCCGAACCTCTACCTCATGACGCAGAACGCGCTCGCTGCGAGCGATCACTACGTGGTGACAGCGATTCCGGATCATCTCTCCACGATTGGGTTGAACATCCTGACGAAAAAGGTCGATCGCCTGAGGGATATCGTGAGGCACGCGGGAGGTCTGGCCGGACGCGCTGGAGTCGATCGAGGAGTGGCCGGCTTCGGCGCCGTTCTCTTCGTGAGAGTGAGAATCGGTGGGCTGGTGCTCACGTCTGCGCACGCGGAGATCATGGCTACCGTGAGGAGAGAGTTCGACTGCTTCGAAACCCATACGACGGAGTTGATCGGATACACAGAGGCAGCGGAGAGGAGCCTTCCAGTCTGGCTGCACGACTCGGACAACGCGAGGCGCGCCGCCAGCAAGAAGGAGTACCCCAGAATCGTGGACGAATTGGTGGAGAAGTTCAGCAATGCCTGACACCAGCGGCTTCACAGGCAAGAGGATGGGGTCTTTCCTGGCCAAGTTGTCCGACGTTGTTGGGGCGCTGCCCGCTGCGGACGAGAAGGCCCGCATCGACGAGGACTTGCGCGTGTTGATCGGATACCTGGAACAGGTAAGGCAGCAGATCCGGTCGGTCCCCAGCCGCGACCAGGTCGATCTCGCTGCGATAGAACGGCTGACGGGACTGATGAAGCGTGTCGATGCGGATCCCGTTCTGTCCCGCGTCCTCGGCCTGCCCGGAAACGGAAGACGCGCTGGCCGACCGGTTGCTCCGACGGATGACGAGCGGGAGCGTGCCGGGAAGATCGCCAGAGAGATCGAATCGCTGTCTCGGGACGAGATGCAAGCCCGCTTGCTCGGCAAGAAGTACTCGCTCGCGTTGCTTCGTCAAGTGGCCGGTGAGCTGGGAATACGTGTGCGGTCCAAGGCGAGCCGAGCGGCCGTGATCGAGACAATCGCCGGGAAGATCGCCAACCGTCGCGGATACGAGATTCTGCGTCACGGCGGACATGCCTGACGGAGTTCGCCAAGCGCTCGACGCGGCGCTCGCCGAGCGGATCGTGCTGCTCGACGGCGCCATGGCGACCATGGTGCAGCCCCTGGGGCTCGAGGAGGCGGACTTCCGGGGTGCGCGGTTCGCAGACCACACCCACGAGCTGAAGGGGAACAACGACGTCCTGGTGCTGACGCAGCCCGAGGCGATCGCGCGCATCCACGACGCCTACCTGGCCGCTGGGGCCGACATCGTCGAGACCGACACGTTCACCTCCACCGCCGTCGCGCAGGCCGACTACGGCCTCGAGTCGGCGGCCTACGAGATGAACGTCGCCGCGGCGCGCCTCGCCCGCGGGGCGGCGGACCGCTGGACCGAGCGCACCCCCGAGCGGCCGCGCTTCGTCGCCGGGTCGATCGGACCGACCAACCGCTCGCTGTCGATGTCGCCGGACGTCAACGATCCGACGTTCCGGGCCGTGACCTTCGACGCCGTCCGCGACGCCTACGCGGAGCAGGCGCGCGGGCTCCTCGACGGCGGCTGCCACATGCTGCTGGTCGAGACGGTGTTCGACACCCTGAACGCGAAGGCGGCCATCGCCGCCATCCTCGACGTCTTCGAGGAGCGGGGCGCCGCGGTGCCGCTGCTGATCTCGGTGACGATCACCGACCGCAGCGGGCGGACGCTCTCCGGGCAGACGATCGACGCCTTCTGGGTCTCGATCGCCCACGCCCGCCCCTTCTCGGTCGGCATCAACTGCGCGCTCGGCGCCCGGGAGATGCGGCCCTACGTCACGGAGCTGGCCCGCCTCGCCGACACCTGGGTGAGCTGCTACCCGAACGCCGGCCTGCCGAACGCCTTCGGCGAGTACGACGAGCACCCCGCGGAGACGGCGCGGCTGCTCCGGGAGTTCGCGGAAAGCGGCCTCGTCAACCTGGTCGGCGGCTGCTGCGGGACGACCCCGGATCACATCGCGGCGGTCGACGCGGCGGTGGCCGGCGTGACGCCCCGCCCCCGGCCGGAGCCGGCCGAGCGCTACACGGAGGCGAGCGGGCTCGAGCGCCTCGCCGTCCGGCCGGACAGCAACTTCCTGATGATCGGCGAGCGCACCAACGTCACCGGCTCGCGGAAGTTCGCGCGGCTGATCAAGGCGGCCGACTACACGGCCGCGGCCGAGGTGGCGCTGGAGCAGGTGCGCGGCGGCGCCAACGTGATCGACGTCAACGTCGACGAGGCGCTGCTCGACTCCGAGGCGGTCATGGGGGCGTTCCTGCGGCTCCTGGCGACGGAGCCCGAGATCGCCCGCGTCCCCGTCATGATCGACAGCTCGAAGTGGTCGGTCATCGAGGCGGGGCTGAAGTGCGTGCAGGGGAAGGCGATCGTCAACTCGATCAGCCTCAAGGAGGGCGAGGCCGACTTCCTCGACAAGGCGCGCCGCATCCGCCGCTACGGCGCCGCCATGGTCGTGATGGCCTTCGACGAGCAGGGGCAGGCCGACACGGCGGCCCGCAAGGTGGAGATCTGCCGGCGCGCCTACGCGCTGCTCACGGAGCGGGCCGGCATCGACCCGCACGACATCATCTTCGACCCCAACGTCCTCGCCGTCGCCACCGGGCTCGCGGAGCACGACCGCTACGCCCTCGACTACATCGAGGCAACGCGCACCATCAAGGAGACCTGCCCCGGCGCGAAGGTGAGCGGCGGCGTGAGCAACCTGTCGTTCGCGCTCCGCGGCAACGACGTCGTGCGGGAGGCGATGCACGCGGCCTTCCTCTACCGCGCGACGCGCGCCGGCATGGACATGGGGATCGTCAACGCGGGGCAGCTCGCCGTCTACGAGGACATCCCGCCCGATCTGCTCGCGCACGTCGAGGACGTCATCCTCAACCGCCGGGAGGACGCGACCGAGCGGCTGGTGCGCTTCGCCGAGGGCGTGAGCGGCGCGGCGGCGAAGCGCACCGTCGACCTGCGCTGGCGCGAGGGGACGGTCGGCGAGCGGCTCGCGCACGCCCTCGTGCACGGCATCGTGGAGTTCATGGAGGCCGACGTCGAGGAGGCGCGCGTCGCCTCCGCCCGGCCCCTCGACGTGATCGAGGGCCCGCTGATGAACGGCATGAAGATCGTCGGCGACCTGTTCGGGGAAGGGAAGATGTTCCTGCCGCAAGTCGTCAAGAGCGCGCGCGCCATGAAGAAGGCGGTCGGCGTCCTCGAGCCGTACATGGAGGCGGAATCGTCCGCGGGGCGTGCGCGCGGGACGATCGTCATGGCCACGGTGAAGGGCGACGTGCACGACATCGGCAAGAACATCGTCGGCGTCGTGCTGCGCTGCAACAACTACGAGGTGATCGACCTCGGCGTGATGGTGCCGTGCGACCAGGTGCTGCGGACCGCGCTGGACGAGGAGGCCGACCTGGTCGGCCTCAGCGGCCTCATCACGCCGTCGCTCGACGAGATGGTCTTCGTGGCGAAGGAGATGGCGGGGCGCGGCATGACCCAGCCGCTCCTCATCGGCGGGGCGACCACGAGCCGGCGCCACACGGCGGTCAGGATCGCCCCCGAGTACCCGGAGCCGACCGTCCACGTGGCCGACGCGTCGCGCGTCATCGACGTCGTCGCCTCGCTCCTGAATCCGGAGCGGAAGGAGGCGTTCGACGACGCCAACCGGCGGGACCAGGAGACGCTCCGGGAGCAGTTCGCGGCCCGCGCCGGACGCCCCCTGCGCGCCTACGCGGAGGCGGCGGCCAACGGCCTGCGCACGGCGTGGCGCGACGCCGACGTGCCGGCGCCGGCGTTCACGGGGCGGCGCGCCGTCGAGGTGCAGCTCGACGAGTTGACGCCCTACATCGACTGGACGTACTTCTTCGCCGCCTGGGAGCTCAAGGGCCGCTTCCCGGCCATTCTCGACGACCCGCGGCACGGGGCGGCGGCGCGCGAGCTCCACGCGGAGGCGACCGAGCTCCTGCGCCAGATCGTTGACGCCGAAGGCCTCACCGCGCGCGGCGTCTACGGGTTCTGGCCCGCCGCCAGCGACGGCGACGATGTCGTGGTTCGCGCCCCGGGCGCCGGTGGCGCGGACGCGGGCGGCGCGGGCGCGGGCGGCGCGGGCGCCGGTGGCGCGGACGCGGGCGGCACGGAGCCCGCGGCGGAGCTCGTCCGCTTCCACATGCTACGGCAGCAGGAGGCGCTCGACGGCGGCCGCCCGAACCTGTCGCTGGCCGATTACGTGGCCCCGGCCGGCTCCGGCGTCGCCGACCACGTCGGCGCGTTCGTGGTCACCGCGGGCATCGGCGCCGGCGATCTCGTGGGCCGCTTCGAGCGCGACGGCGACGACTACCGGGCGATCATGGTCAAGGCGCTGGCCGACCGCCTGGCCGAGGCGTTCGCCGAGTACCTGCACGCGCGCGTGCGGCGCGACTGGGGCTACGAGCGCGAGGGCCCGCCGTCGCCCGAGGATCTCCTTGCGGGCCGCTACCGCGGCATCCGCCCTGCCTTCGGGTACCCCGCCTGTCCGGACCACAGCGAGATCTTCACGCTGTTCGACCTGCTCGACGCCCCCGCGGCCGGCATCACGCTGACCGAGAGCGCGGCGATGACGCCGGCCGCGAGCGTCGGCGGCCTCTACTTCGCCCATCCCGAGGCGCGCTACTTCACCGTCGGCCGCCTGGGCGCCGACCAGGTGGAGCGCTACGCCGCCCGCAAGTCGGTCGCCGTCGCCGAGGCCGAGCGGTGGCTGGCCGCCAACCTCGCCTACGCCCCGCGCCAGGAGTCTGCGTCGTAAGGGCACGCTAGCGCCGCCGGGCGCGGTCACGGCCATGCACGACCTCAGCGTGCTGCGCGACCTGGCGATCATCGTCGGGCTCGCCATTCCCATCGTGGCCCTGGCGCACCGGGTCCGGGTGCCGCCCCTCGTTGCGTTCCTGCTGACCGGCGTGGTCATCGGGCCGTCGGGCGCCGGTCTCATTCCGGACCCGGACGCCGTTTCCGCCCTCTCGGAGATCGGCGTCGTGCTGCTCCTGTTCTCCATCGGCCTCGAGCTGTCGCTCTCCGAGGTGCTGCGCTGGGGCCGTTCGGTGCTGGTGGCCGGCGGCGCGCAGGCGGCCGGCATGATCGCGCTCGTGATGCTGATCGGCGCCGCCCTAGGGGCGCCGCCGGGCCGAACCCTCTTCTACGGCTTTCTCGCGGCGATGTCGTCGACCGCGGTGGTGACGCGGGCCTACGCCGACCGGGCGGAGCTCGACACGCCCGCCGGGCGCGAGTCGGTGGCGATCCTGCTGTTCCAGGACCTCTGCGTCGTCCCCTTCATGCTCCTGGTGCCGCTCCTGGCCGGCCGGGGGGAGGCGGCGGGCGGCGGATTGTGGCTCCGGGTCGCCGGCGGGCTGGCGGTGGTCGCGGCGCTCGTCGTCGCGGGGCGGACCGTCGTCCGCTGGACGCTCGACCGCGTCGTCCTCCTGCGCGACCGCGAGCTGTTCACGCTCTGCGTCGGCTTCCTCGCCATCGCCACCGCGCTCGTGACGGCCGGGGTCGGCTTCTCGCTCGCGGTCGGCGCCTTCCTGGCCGGCCTGATCATCTCGGAGTCGGAGTACGGGCTGCAGGCGCTCTCCGACGTGCTGCCGTTCCGGGCGCTGTTCAGCGGCGTTTTCTTCACGTCGATCGGCATGCTGCTCGACGTCCCGCTGGTCCTCGAGCAGCCGCTCCTGGCCGTCGGGGCGACGCTCGCCCTGATCGCCGCCAAGACGGTGGTGACGACCGGAGCCGTGCTGCTCCGGGGCCGGTCGCTCGACGTCGGCCTCATGACCGGCCTCAGCCTCGCCCAGGTGGGGGAGTTCTCCTTCGTCCTGGCCGCGGCGGGCCTGCCGCTGGGGCTCTTCGCGGGAGACGACTACCAGCGCTTCCTGTCGGTGGCAGCGCTCTCGATGATGGCCACGCCGTTCCTCGTGGCGGCGGCGCGCCCGTTCGCCGACGCCGTCGGCCGCCGGCTGCCGGCCCGGCTGCGCCCCGACGATCGCGCGGCGCCGCCGCGGGCGGCCGACGCGGCGCACGGCCACGCGGTGATCGTCGGCTACGGCGTCGCCGGGCGCTACCTCACCCGGATGCTGCAGGCGGCCGGGATCACCGCGGTCGTGATCGATCAGAACGCCGAGCTGGTGCGCCTCGCCCGCGACGACGGGGTGCGGGCCGTCTTCGGCGACGGGACGCGGCACGCGGTGCTGGAGAGCGTCGCCGGCGCGCGGGCGCGCATCATCGTCTTCGCCGTCTCCTCGCCGGTCGACGAGCGCCGGGGGGCCGCGGCGGCGCACGAGGTCGCGCCCGCGGCGCGCGTCGTCGTGCGCACGCGCTACGTGCGCTCGATCGACGACCTGATGCGGCAGGGCGCCACCGACGTGGTCGTGGAGGAGTTCGAGGCCTCGCTGGAGCTCTTCGCGCGGGCGCTCCGAAGCTACGAGATTCCGGCCGCGCGCATCGCCCACGAGCTCGACACGGTGCGGAGCGAGCACTACGCCCTGCTGCGCGGCGCGGCCACCCCCGACCTCAAGCTCGACACGTTGAGGCACCTCGGCATCCACGAGGCGCTCGAGCTCGTCGAGGTCGAGGAAGGGGCCGCTGCCACCGGCGAGAGCGCGCGGACGCTCGACCTGCGCCGCCGGACCGGCGCCATCCAGGTGGCGGTCGTCCGCCGCGGCACGCCGCTCTATCGCCGCGACGACGCGTTCCGCTACGAGGTCGGCGACACCGCGGTGCTGGTCGGGGACCGGGAGGCGCTGGATGCGGCCGCGGCACTCTTCCGCGGTCGCGAGGCCTCGTCGGTGTAAGCGCTAGCGCGCCCTCACGGGCGCGTTGGGAGTCTGCGCTGGCACGAACCGCTCCATGGCACGTTTCTGCGGCGCAGACTCCTAGCCCCGTCGCTCCTCCAGCTCTTCCAGGGTGCGCGGCCAGTCGCGCCCCAGCAGGCGCGACAGCGAGCGGTCGGCGAGCAGCCGTCCGCCGGTCTGGCACGTGGCGCAGTAGTTCGACTCGTTGCTCGCGTAGACGATGCGTTGCACGGGAGAGCCGCAGGCCGGGCACGGCTTCCCGTAGCGGCCGTGGACGGCCATCGCCGGATGGAACGCCGTGACCTTCTCCGGGAACCGTGCTCCCGCCTCCCGCCGCAGCCGCTCGACCCAGGCGCGGAGCGTCGCCTGCGTGGCGTCGTGGAGGCGCGCGATCTCGTCGTCCGTCAGCCGATTCGTCAGCTTCAACGGCGAGAGCCGGGCCGCGTGCAGGATCTCGTCGGAGTAGGCGTTGCCGATCCCGGAGAAGAGCCGCGGATCGGTCAGGCTGCGCTTCACCGTGTGGTTCTCGCGGGTCAGCGCGGCGGCGAACGCCTCGCGGTCCGCGGCGAGGACGTCGATGCCGCCGCGGTCGTGCTCCCGGAGCGCGGCCTCGCCCGCGACCAGGTGCAGGGAGGCGCGCTTGATCGAGCCGGCCTCGGTCAGCAGCACCGTGCCGGGCGGGAAGTCGAATGCCGCGAGACCGAGCTTCTTCGGGATCGCCGTGCCGCGATCCCGCCAGCGCAGGCGCCCGGCGATCATGAGGTGCACGACGAGGAACAGTTCGCCCGTCAAGGAGATGACGATCCGCTTGCCGAGGCGGCGCACGCCCTCGACGGTCGTCCCGTGGGCGGCGTCGAGAGGGGGCGCGACGGAGCGCAGGACGAAGGGCCGCAGCACGCGCACACGGGTCAGCTCGTGCCCGGCGACGCGCGCCCGCAGGCTCGCGACGTAGACCTCCACGTCCGGAAGCTCCGGCACGACGCCAGTGTATGATCGCTGCCCCTCGCGATGGAGTACCAGATCCGCCAGTACGATCTCGAGCAGGGCGCGCTCGAGATCGAGTACATGGAGGAGTACTTCGGCGAGTTCCCGCGCCGCAAGACCGCGACCGAGGTGGTGGGCCGCCTCGGCAGCCGCGACCACCAGATCCTGATGGCCGAGGCTCCCTTGCCGGAGGACCCGTCCGCCGTCGTGCCGGTTTCCTACAAGGTCTCCCACGAGTTGCGCCTCGACGAGAGCGACTCGAAGCTGGCCGACCTGGTGGCGCGCCTGCGCGGGCCGGTGGCGTTCGAGGGCCGCAAGGTGCTCTACAGTTGGATCGGAGGCACGCGGCGCGACTGGCGGGGCAAGGGCTTCTTTCGCGCCCTCACGGAAGAGCAGGAGGCGTGGGCCCACGACAACGGCTTCGACGAGATCATCGTCAAGACCAAGAACCGGTTCTACGACATGCGCGGCACCCTCGACACGCTGCAGTTCGACGTCGTCAAGTTCGAGCCGAACGCCGACGACAACCGCGAGTCGAAGGTCTATCTCAGCAAGAAGCTCGGCCTCGAGGTGCTGAACCGCCACCGCAGCAAGCGGTCCGTGGTCCGCAGCCCGGGCTGATCCGGCGCGTGCCGCTCCTGTCGTCCGCCGGCGCCAGAAGCGCGAGTCGACCCGGTTCCGGGCGGCTCCGCAGTGCGACAGGGTCGAGGAGACGTCCGGGGTGCCCATCATCCGGATCGCCGCGCCGGACGATCCTCGCCTCGCCGACTTCGAAGCCGTTCCCGATCCGGTACGCCTGCGCGAGAGCGGGCGTTTCGTCGTAGAGGGCCGCTTCGCCATCGAGACGCTGTTGCGGGAGGGACGCTTCCCCGTGCGGGCGCTCCTGCTGACCGAGAGCACGCACCGCGCGCTCGCCGCCGACCTCGGCACGCCCGCGTGGGCGGACGTCGACGTCTACGTGGCGTTGGCGGCTCACTTCCGGATCGGCGGCTACGACTTCCACCGCGGCTACCTGGCCCTGGCCGACCGCCCGGCGGCGACCCCGGCCGGCGAGGCTCTCGCCGCGGCCCCGCCCGACGCACCGCTGCTGGTCCTCGAGCGCGTCGGCAACCCGGACAATGTCGGCAGCCTCTTCCGCAACGCCGCCGCCTTCGGTGTCGGCGCCGTGGTCCTCAGCCCCGGCTGCGCGGATCCCTTCTACCGCAAGGCGATCCGCACCTCGGCCGGCGCGACTCTGCGGCTCCCGTTCGCGACCGCGTCCGACTGGCCGGGCGCGCTCGGCGCACTGCGCGCCCGCGGGTACGTCGTTGCCGCGCTCACGCCGCCCCGAGGCGCGGCGGGGGATGCGACAGTGGAGCTGGGGGACTTCGCGGCGCGACGCCCGCGACCACGCCCGGTGGCGCTGGTGGTCGGCTCGGAGGGGGATGGCCTGACCGCCCCCGCCCTGGACGAGGTCGACGCGCGGGTGCACATCGATATCGACCCGTCCGTCGATTCGCTCAACGTGGCCACCGCCGCGGCCGTCGCGCTGCACCGGATGTACGGCGGTCGCCGCAGCGATCGCTGAGCGGGCGACAGGGAGGCGTGCCGGGAATCGAGAACCGACCGTCGCGTGGTAGGCTGGCCGCAATCCCGGCCGCGCCTCCGCAAAGCGCGGAGCACGCGGCCTGCAGCCCGAACGAGGTGCGACCATGCAGTTGCGACCCCTGGCGGCCACTTGTTTCGCGGCCCTTCTCGGCGTCGCCGCCCCGGGCGCCTGGACGCCGGCCCTCGCCCAGGACGACGTTCCCGAGCTGCTGCGGGACTACGTCCCGGTGACGGACGAGATGCTGCGGGATCCCGATCCCGCCGACTGGATCACCTTCCGCAACGGCTACGCCCAGTGGGGCTACAGCACGCTGGACCAGATCAACGCCGACACGGTGGGCGAGTTGCGCCTCGTCTGGTCCCGGGCGATGCGCGCGGGGCCGCAGGAGGTGGAGCCGACCGTGTACGACGGCGTCATGTTCCTCGTCAACTCCGAGGACATCGTGCAGGCGCTCGACGCCACGACCGGCGACCTCCTGTGGGAGTACCGGCGCCGGCTGCCGGCCGGCATCGGCAACCTGACCGGCACGCGCTACCGCTACCGCAACCTGGCCATCTACGACGACAAGGTCTTCCTGGCGACCAACGACGCCTTCCTCGTCGCCCTCGACGCGCGCACGGGCGACGTCGTCTGGGAGACGCAGCGCGCCGACTACCGCGACAAGGTGGCCCAGACCGCCGGCCCGGTGATGATCAAGGGCAAGGCGATCACCGGCTCGCGCTGCGACCCGTCGAGCCCGCTGCCGGGCGGCTGCTGCATCACCGCGCACGACGTCGCGAGCGGCGAGGAGCAGTGGCGCGTGCACACGATCGCGCGGGCCGACGACCCGGGCGGCGACACCTGGGGCGGGTTGCCGCTCTCGGTCCGCCGCCACGCGTCGATCTGGATGGTCGGGAGCTACGACCCCGAGCTGGACCTCGTCTACTGGGGCACCGGCGTCACCGCGCCGACGCCGGAGGCGCTGCGCGGCGCCGGCAAGGCCGACCTGCTCTACACCAACTCCACCCTCGCCCTCGACCCCGACACCGGCGAGATGGCCTGGTACTTCCAGCACCTCCCGCGCGACAACTGGGACCTCGACCACCCCTTCGAGCGCATCCTGGTGGAGACGGAGCTCGCGCCCGATCCGGCCGCCGTCCCGTGGATCAGCCCCCGCGTGCGGCCCGGCGAGCTGCGCAAGGTGGTCACCGGCATCCCCGGCAAGACCGGCATCGTCTGGACCCTCGACGCCGCGACCGGCGAGTTCCTCTGGGCACGGCCGACGATCCACCAGAACATCATCACCGACATCGACCTCGACACCGGCCGCCCGGCGATCAACGAGGATTCGGCGCCGACCTCGCTCGACGAGCCGTCGTTCGCCTGCCCGCACCTGCTCGGGGGCAAGGACCAGCCGTCCGGGGTCTACAGCCCCGACACCGGGGCCCTCTACATGCCGCTGAACAACACCTGCGTCGACCTCGCCATGTCGGTCGAGCGCGCCGAGGTTAGCGACGGCTACGGGTTGAGCATCCGGGTGCGCCACGTCCCCGACGTCGATCCGGACACGGCGCCCGTCGGCCGCCTCGAGGCGGTGTCGGCCTCCACCGGCCGCACGCTCTGGCGGTACGAGCAGCGGGCGCCGATCTACGGGTCGCTGCTCGCCACGGCCGGCAACCTCGTCTTCAGCGGCGACGTCGTGCGCCGCTTCCGGGCCTTCGACGCCGCGAGCGGCGATGTGCGCTGGGAGACCATCCTGAACGGTCCGGTCAGCGGTCGCCCGATGACCTACAGCGTCGGCGGGCGGCAGTACCTCGCCATCACCGCGGGGGGCGTGACGCAGGCAGGCATCGATGCTGCTTCGGCTGACGCCGGAGCTCACGACGACGACCGGGAGCAACACCGTGTTCGTCTTCGCTCTGCCCTGACCCGACGCCCGTGCACCTGCCCTCGTGAGCCATGCAGGGACACCGCACGGGCAGGCGGCGCGCAGGCGCTGCCCTCCTCGTGTGCCTGCTGGCTGCGGCAGCCGCCCTGGCCGGGTTCTGGTGGACGGCGTCGGGCCGTCTGCCGCTCGACGGCGACGAACCGCACTACCTGATCATCGCGGCGAGCGTGCTTCGCGACCTCGACTTCGACGTTCGCAACAACTACGAACAGAACGCAGCCGGCGGCGAGTTCCCCGCTCCGGCCAGGCCTCACGCGCTGATGCGGACCGGCGGGCCGCAGCACATGCCCGGCCTGGGTGTCCTGCTCTCCGTGCCCTTCGGGCTCGGCGGAGTGAGCGGGGCGCGAGCGGGGCTCGCCCTGCTGCTGGTCTCGTTCCTCGCCTTCGCGGTGTACCGCTGGAACCGCACCGTCCTGCGCGCGGCCGATGCGCGGCTGGCCACGCTCGGCGTGCTGGCCTGCGCACCCGTGCTGTTCGGCGCGTCGCAGCTCTACCCGGACCTGGCGGGGGGAGTCGCGGTCTTCGCACTGGTCGGCTGGCTGTGGGGCAGCGACCGCTCGTCGCGGGCGGCCTGGGGTGCCTACTGGCTCGTCGCGGGCCTCCTCTGCTGGCTGCACGTCAAGTTCTACGCGCCCTCGGCGGTGCTGGCCGCCGCGGGCGCGTGGCACCTGTGGCGCGACTCGCCCCGCTACACGGTAGCCACCTATGCGCTGTTCGCCGGGCTCTTCGTCACCGGTCCCGCTCTGTTCGGAGCGTTCTCCATTCCTGCGTTCGGCGACATGCTCGGGGGCCGCGGTGGAGGGGAACTCAACACCGATCCGTCCAGAGCACTGGAACTCTTCCTGGGGCTGCATCTCGACCAGGTGCACGGAATGTTCATCCAGCAGCCTCTCTTCCTCCCCGGTCTGGCCGCGCTGGGTTGGATGCTCCGTCGCCGGCATCCGCTGACGCTCTCCTTTCTGGTGCTCTACGCCTCGCTGACCGTCCCGAACGCGCTGCAGCAGGTCCCGTACGGCGGACACGCGGCGCCGGCCGGACGCTTCGGCTGGACGGCGATGTGGCTGTGGCTCGTCCCCCTGGGCGTTGCGGCGGGTTCGCTCGGGAGCAGGGTCGCGCCGGCGATGCGCGTGGCCGTGCTCGCGGGGATCGGGTACCAGGCGATGCTCGCGGTCTCGTGGGTGCCTGAACCGCGACGGCTGTTCAACGCATTGTTCCCGCCCGATGTGTGGCAGCCGTCGCTGTTCCCCGCGGCAGCGATGCTGTCGCTCCCGAAGCTCGGCCCGCACGCCGACATCTCCTATGCGCCGAACGCCGTCTGGGCGTTCGCCGCGCTTTCGCTGCTCGCGGCCGGCTTCCTGCGAACCCCGACGCTGCGGTGGCTTCCGCTGGCGATGGTCGCGGCCTGGATTCCGCTCGTGCTTCCGATCGAGGACGCCCTGCACCGCGGTTCGCGGGACGTCCTGCGCCGCTACGAAGCCGAGCACTTCTGCGCCGCCGTGGTAACCGCGGCCGGGTGTCGCCAGGACGTAGTCGGCCGCTCGGCCCTGAGCGGGCCCTGGATCCGTCTCGATCCGGGCGCGTACGCCGTCGTGGTGTCGTGGCGCGCGCGGCCTTCGAGGCGTCAGGATCGTGCAACCGTGCGGGTGACCGGCGGACGAGGTCGCACGACCATCGTGCGACAGGACTTCGTGTTGCAGGCTCCTCGAGGCATTACGACGATTCCCTTCGACGTCGAGCGGACCGCGTACGAGGTGGAGTTCCGGTGAGCGGCCCGCGGAGTCTTGAAGTCGACTATGTCGACCTGCGCGACGCCGATTCTCTCGCCCCGGGGGCTGAATCTCAGGGCTGAATCCAATCATGAGGGGGCCGACGCTACTCGTCCTCTGACGTCTCGCTGTCGGCAATTGCCGGCGCCGTCCGCTCCGCGGGCGCCCTAACGCGCCGCTCCGCCATGAAGTCCCGCTCCCCGGCGATCAGCTTCTCCAGCCGTTCCCTTAGCAGACCGGCCCCATCACCGTTGCGGAGCCGCTCGATGCAGTCGATCGGGAAGCCGTGCGTCGGCAAGAGACGTCTCAGCACGTCGTCATCCAGTTTCCTGAGTGCCCCCAGTGCCTGCCCCACATGTTCCGTGTCCACGAACATCCGGTTCGCGGGGCTGGAAAACAGGTCGCGCGGCTCGGGATTCGACACTACGTAACCGACCGCGTCGGTACCCAGCTGAGAGAGGAGTGCGCCCAGATCGAGGTGCGCGCCCGGATCGAGGTCGGCTGTCCCGTGAAGGGGTCGAGGACGAAGGGATGCCAGGTACAGCAGGAATGCGCGTACACGGGCGCTTCTTGGATCGAAGCGGTCTGGAAACGGCTGCGCCGGCATCTCCAAATCGAACACGTCGAACGTCTCGCGTCCCCCCCTCGCAAGGGCTCGGATCTCCTCTAGCGCGCGTTTGGCCTGTGCCGTGTTGACGCCGCCGAACCAGCCCGTGAACGAGGTGACCCAGAACCAGCGCCTCAGCAAATCGAGCGCTTCTGCTTTGGGCTGCGGGCAGATGCGATGGAACTCGCCGAGCAGCACGAGCTGCAGTCCGTACGGTAGCAGGCGGTCGGAAGTGACGCCGAGGCTTTGGAGCATTTCCAGCGCGCGATTGATGCCCTGTGTGGCGGCGTCGAACGCTTCCGGTAGCCTCTCGCGGATCTCCGGCTTGACCATCAGGTCCGCCCAGTCCCTGGCGTAGATGTCCTGTGCCAGAGCCGCGAGCACCGACCTGAGGAGAAAGACGCGATCGAGGCTTCCGAAGCCCTTCTTCTTCAGCTCGGCCTTGAACTCGTCCAGCCTGTCGGCGAGATGGAACTCTCCTTCCTGGTACGTGAGTGTGGACACCAGCTCGTCCGCAGCCATCTTGCGGCCGGTGCGGTTCAGGCGAGCAAAGACCACAACGGCGCTCTCCAGGTCCGCCTCGCGGATGTGAATGAGCGGCAGCTGATAGTTCCGGAAGGCGCTCGCGAGCCGGTCCGCCTCGTCGAGCCAGCGCTGGGCTCGACGCTCGTCGTCCACCTGGCGTTGTATGCGGCGGCAGGCCGCGAAGAACCCGGCGGTGTTGAGCAGGCTGCGCACCGGAAAGTACCGTGGCCCGGGACCCTCGGGCAGCTTGCGCTGGTCAACGAATGCCGGCTTGTCGACTGCCGGCTTGTCGAGGTCGTAGTACAGGCGCCAGTCGATCTGATCCACGATAGGGTCCATCTCGTCAGTCAGCAGCAACGTACCTGCGAGGGTCGAGACGCGCTGCTGGCCGTCCAGCAGGTAACCGACCAATCCGTCCTCTTGGGAGCCGATTCGGACGGGGCCGACGTGCGACGCAGACTCGATGGTCTTATCCGTATCCCAGACGAGGATAGAGCCGATCGGAAAGCCGCGCCGAACGCTGTCGAGCAGTGCGTTCAGGTCCGGCTGGCGCCACACGAACCCTCGCTGGAACCGGGGGACCCGGATCTTGCCGGCCGCGACGCGTTCGACGAGCTTGCCCAGAAAAATGACTTCCGGAACGACTTCGGTGTGCTCGCGCCTGTCGGACATATCTACAGTCCCCGGCGGATCAGCTCGATGCCGTGTTCAAGGTCGCCCCCCCCCCCCCCCCGCGGGTCCGCAATTCGTTCCTGACCTCTCCTGCATGCCACACGTTCCAGCATTCATACACGTTCGCTCCGAAACCGGCGGCGAGAGTCTCCCGGTCGGCCTCCGGCAGGCCGTCGAACGGATTCTCCCCGACTGCCGAGGGCGTAGCCCGCAGGCCGCGCTTCATGTCGAAGAAGTCCTTCTGTTCCTCGCTGAGTCTCTCCCAGGCCTCGACCCTCCTGAAATACTCGGCGCCCGCGTCTCGTCTCGCGGCGAGGAGGACTCCGGGCAGGTAGTTCTCGGCTTCGCGTTTGGCGAGCACCCAGCAGGGCAGACCGTGCTCATCGCAGACCTGTCGAAGCCGCCGGGCGTTGGCGCTTTCCCCGTCGCCCGGACCCTTCCGGTCGCTATCGATGATGGCGACCAGCCGCGGGCGATACGGCAGCCCGTTCGTCCGTCCCTCGACCGCACGCGGCATCTCGCCGCGCCCGCCCATGCTGTCGAAGCGGATAGGTTCTCCGTCGCTCTCCCAGAGCGCGTGAAGGGAGTTGTCCAGTTCCCTCACGACGCGTCTGACGAACGCGCCGTCACTGTTCCTATTCTCGACGAGGATGACGAGCGGCTCATCGGCCAGGCGAGAAGCCTGCTCGGGCGCGAGTTCATCCGGCGCGGTCGGATCCGCGGTCACGCGCACGCGTCGCCCGTGTGGAGCCAGTGTCCAGGCGCCCCGCCCGGTCGTCTTGACGAGTAGCTCGCGCAGTCGATGGCCCTGCCTGCCGGGGTCGCTGACCCATGTCGTGGCCTCGATGGCGGCGACATCAGGTGCATCGGTCAGGTCCCAGACGTGCCAGCCGTCTTCGATCCTGTGCAGAATGCGGTCAAGCCAACGGTGCGCGTCCGGATCATTGGCCACGCCGGTGTCAATCGTGATGCGCACGGCCTGCCTACGCCTGGACCCTGCGTCTGGCAGCACGCCGGATCGCCAGGACTTCCTCGTAGTCCTCGATGAAGACGCCGTCCGGCCAGGTCTCCATGTCGCCGTTCTCCCGTATTCCGATCTTCTCCAGCAGGGATCCGCGTCCCGGCTCCGTGTGGATCCAATACACCAGCACCTGCCCGGACGGCAGCTTGCCCTCCGCGACCCATCGGCGCGCCCGGAGCAGGATCATCTCCGAATGGGTCTCGACGATCAGGGGGCGAGCGGGTCCGGCGAGATGTTCGAGCAGAAGCTCGGCGATGTCCGCATGGGCTGCGGGATGGAGCTCGGCCTCGGGATGCTCGATGATGTCGACGCCGGGCCCCGCCCGGGGCGCCGACAGCGCCGTGACCGCGACCGGAAGCACGTGGGAGAGTCCGCGGCCCGCCTGCCCGATCCGGACGTCGTCATCCCGGAGCGGCGTTCCGGTGACCAGATCGAGATAACTCCCCTGCGCAACGAGGTCGATACGCACGCCGAAGGTCTTGCGGTACCAGTCGCGAACCGATTCGCGCAGCGCATCGTCAGCGGCCAGGGCCAGCGGCGTATCGCGTCCGTCGGGACCAATATCGGCGCGCGCGCGTTCGGCTGCGCGAAAGGGAGACGGCAGCAGGCGTCGTGGGCAGCGCAGGTGGCGAACGCCGGCGGCCCAAGTCTCCAAGGCGTCGAGCGGCGGTCCGATCCAGTCCGCCAGTCCGTGTGGGTGCTTTGGGAGCAACCCTCGCCAGCTCACCGGGCGAAGGTCGGGCGATCTTCCGGGGCCAGAGACCCGGTAGTCCGAGATCTCACCGAAGCCCTGTCTCTCTGTAGCGATCTCCCGGTTGTTGTTCCGTAGCCGCCAGTCGGAGATCTGTCGTTCGGCTGCTCGCCCGGGCGCCACGACGTTCGTGACCCTGGCGGAGAGCGACGATTCGCCGTTCTCGTGCCCCAAGGTGATGGATAGCGTGAGCTGACCGTGCACAACGCGCCCGGTCACCAGATCCTCGAAGGTGTCGCCGTGGCGGATCCCATACGATTCCAGCGGAAGCGGTTCCAGCGGGTTGGCGTCCGACGGAGACAGACCGCCGGCCAGCAACGGGACGGCCTGCGCGAGCGCCGTCTTGGCCGAATTGTTGGGTCCGACGAGGATGGTCAGCGGAGCTAGCTCCACCTCGGCGCGCCGAGCATAGCCCTTGTACCGCTCGAGACTGAAGTGTCGGAGTTCCACCCACCAACATGATACGGGCTGTGCACGACATGGACGAGACCGCAGCGGGGTGCAGCCTCAGGGCGCGCGGGTCGCTCCAGTGGCGATCCGCCACCTCAAGCCCGCCCCTGTTCGTCTCGCCCCGGCGCCAACGTGCGGCGGACGCCCACCCGGGGCGCAAGGTTCGGTAGAATCGACCGGGAGACGCGCCGGTCAGCGCCCGGAGAGCCGCCGGGGACGGGCTCGACGAGCATCGCCGTCCGCTCGGTGGAGCGCCGGACGTCGACGAACCCGTAGAACGTGAGCCTGCTCATGAAGATCAGCTTCCAGACGTTGTTCCCGCTCGCCGCGGTCGCCGCCGCGGCGCTCGGCGCCACGCCCGGCGGCGCAGCGGCGCAGGGGCCCCCGCAGCCGGCCGACTACGTCCGCGACATCCGGCCGCTCCTCGCCGATGCCTGCTTCAGTTGCCACGGGCCGCAGGAGGGCGCCCGGCAGGGCGACCTGCGGCTCGACACGGACGCGTTCCTCGCCACCCACGTGGTGGCCGGCGACGCGGAGGCGAGCCCGCTGTTCCAGCGGCTGGTCACCGGCGATCGCGTGCGGCGCATGCCGCCGGCGTCGTTGGGGCAGCCGCTGAGCGACGAGACGATTGAGGCAGTGCGCCGGTGGATCGACGACGGCGCGCATTGGGGGACGGAGCTCGCCGACGCGGCCGGGGCAACGCCGACGGTGCCGCCCGCGGTTCCCGAGCGCGTGGTCGACTTCGCGCGCGAGGTGCGGCCGATCCTGGCCGGCAAGTGCTTCAGTTGCCATGGCCCCGACGAAGGAAGCCGGCAACGCGGCCTGCGGCTCGACGTCGAGGGCGGGCCGCTCGCGGAGCGCGCGCCGTTCGGCGGACCGGTCGTCGTCCCCGGCGACGCGGAAGGGAGCCCGCTCTTCCACCGCGTCACGGCCACCGATGCGGCCGAGCGGATGCCGCGGGGCGCCGACGCGCTGTCGGACGACGAGATCGAGACCATCCGCCTCTGGATCGACCAGGGGGCGGAGTGGCAGACCCACTGGGCCTTCGTGCCGCCGGAACGGGCGGCCCCGCCGCCGGTTGCCGACGCCGATTGGACCCGCAACCCCATCGACCGCTTCGTCCTCGCCCGCCTCGAGGGAGAGGGCCTGGCGCCGTCGCCGGAGGCCGACCGGGCGACGCTGCTGCGGCGGGTGACGCTGGACCTGACCGGTCTCCCGCCGACGCCGGGCGAGCTCGCCGCGTTCCTGAACGACGACTCCCCGGACGCCTACGAGAAGGCCGTCGACCGGCTGCTCGGCTCGCCGCGCTTCGGCGAGCGGATGGCGGTGGAGTGGCTCGACGCGGCCCGCTACGCGGACACGAACGGCTACCAGACCGACGGCGAGCGGACGATGTGGCGCTGGCGCGACTGGGTGATCGACGCCTACAACGCCAACATGCCGTTCGACCGGTTCACGATCGAGCAGCTCGCGGGCGACATGCTGCCCGGCGCGACGCGCGAGCAGCGCATCGCCACCGCCTTCAACCGCAACCACAGCCAGAACGGCGAGGGGGGCATCGTCGTCGACGAATTCCTCGTCGAGTACGCGGTCGACCGCGTCGAGACGACGTCGACGGTGTGGCTGGGCCTGACGCTCGGCTGCGCCCGCTGCCACGACCACAAGTTCGACCCGGTCTCGCAGCAGGAGTTCTACGAGGTCCTGGCGAACTTCAACAACATCCCCGAGCGGGGCAAGGCGTTCAAGTACGTCAATTCGCCGCCGCTCATCACCGCCCCGACGGTCGAGCAGGAGGCTGAGCTGGCCGAGCTCGACGAGCGGATCCGCAAGGCGCGCGAGGCGTTCGACGCGCTCGCCGCGGACGCGGCCGCAGCCCAGACGGAATGGGAGGCCTCGCTCGCCGGCGCGGGACGCGTCGACTGGACGCTCCGGGATGACCTCCTGGCCCACCACGCCCTCGACGGCGACATCGGCGGCGTGCACAACGGGGCGGTCGTCGCCGCGGCGCTCGTCGACGGGCAGCCGCGCTTCGTCGACGGCCGCGTCGGGGCCGCGGCCGCCTTCGACGGGCGGCGCTTCATCGACGCGGGGAACAGCCCCGACCTCACCTACGACGACCCGTTCACGCTGGCCGCGTGGATCCGGCCGGCCGCCGCGGACGGCGTCATCGTGTCGCGGGCGAGCGCCGGCGACCAGGGCGAGGTGGGCTGGGGACTGTACCTCGAGGACGGAAAGCTCCGCCTCAACCTCTCGACACGCATCCTGGACGACGGCGTGAGCGCGGAGACCGTCAATCCGGTGACGCTCGGTGTCTGGCAGCAAGTGGTCGCCACCCACGACGGGTCGAAGACCCCGGGCGGCATCCGCATCTACATCGACGGCCAGCCGCAGGAGCTCACGCCCCTGCTCGATCTCGTCGGCAACCGGCTGCCGCAACGCTACCCGTTGCGCATCGGGGCCAGCGGCTCGACCAAGCCGCGCTTCGAGGGCGACATCGACGACCTCCGGATCTACGGTGCCGTCCTGACGCCGGCCCAGGCCGCGGTGGTGGCGACGGCCGAACCGGTCAGCGCGATCGCGGCGCTGCCCCCCGGACAGCGAACCCCGCCGCAGGCCGAGAAGCTCCGCCTCGCGTTCCTCGACCAGTACGCGCCGCCCGCGATCCGCACCGCGTGGCAGGAGATGGCGGCCCTCGAGCGCGAGCGCGAGGCGCTCTGGGAGAGCTTCCCCACCGTGATGGTGATGGAGGAGCTGGCCGAGCGCCGCCCGACCTACCGGCTGAACCGCGGCGCCTACGACAACCCGGCGGAGGAGGTCTTCCCCGGCGTCCCCGCCGTGCTCCCGCCGCTCCCCGAGGGAGTCGAGGCGAACCGGCTGTCGTTCGCGCGCTGGCTGGTCGACCCGGACCATCCGCTGACGGCGCGCGTCACCGTCAACCGCTTCTGGCAGATGTACTTCGGGACCGGGCTGGTCGCGACGGCCGAGAACTTCGGCACCCAGGGGGAGTACCCCAGCCACCCGGAGCTTCTCGACTGGCTGGCCACCACGTTCGTCGACTCCGGCTGGGACGTGAAGGCGCTGCAGCGGGCGATCGTCACCAGCGCCACCTACCGGCAGGCGTCGCGGGCGACGCCGGCGCTCCGCGAGCGCGACCCGGAGAACCGGCTTCTGGCGCGCGGCCCGCGCCTGCGGCTGCCGGCCCCGATGATCCGCGACCAGGCGCTGGCCGTCTCCGGCCTGCTCGCCGAGCGGCTCGGCGGCCCGTCCGTGAAGCCGTACCAGCCCGCGGGCCTCTGGGCCGACATGGTCGAGGGCGGCTACGGCGACTACGTCGAGTCGGAGGGGGACGACCTCTACCGGCGCAGCCTCTACACGTTCTGGAAGCGGACGCTCGGTCCGCCGTCGATGATGACTTTCGACTCGTCGACCCGCGAGACCTGCATCGTGCGCACGGGCCGCACCAACACGCCGCTCCAGGCGCTCAACCTGATGAACGACGTCACCTACGTGGAGGCGGCGCGCCGCCTCGCGGAGCGGGTGATGACCGAAGGCGGCGAGACGCCGGAGGAGCGGCTCGGCTACGCCTGGCTGTTGGCGACCGCGCACCGGCCGCCGCCGCAGGCGGAGGCGATCCTCGTCGACGGTTTCGAGCGGCATCTGGACCGCTACCGGGCCGACCGCGGCGCGGCGCTCGTGCTGGTCAGCCAGGGCGAGTCGGCGCGCGACGAGACGCTCGACGTGCCGGAGCTGGCCGCCTACACCATGGTGGCCAACCTGGTCCTGAACTTCGACGGCACCATCACCAAGGAATAGAGACGATGCACGCGCCCCTCGAACAGTGGCTCAGCCGGCGGCGCTTTCTGGAACTCGCCGGAACCGGGATCGGCACCGCGGCCCTGGCGACGCTCTTCGGACAGGACCTCGCCGCGCGGACCGCGGCGGCGCAGGCGCCGGGCGTGTCCCCGGGAGCGGCGCCCGCGGCCGGCCTCGGGGCCCTTCCGGGGCTTCCGCACCACGCGCCGAAGGCGAAGCGGGTCATCTACCTCTTCCAGTCCGGCGCGCCGTCGCAGCACGAGCTGTGGGACTACAAGCCGCGCCTCGCGGAGATGGTCGGCGAGGACCTGCCACCCTCCGTGCGCGGGGACCAGCGCGTCACGACGATGACCGCGGCGCAGGAGCGGTTCCCGCTCGTGCCGTCGCGCTTCCCGTTCCGGCAGCACGGCGCCTCCGGGGCCTGGGTCAGCGACCTGATGCCGCACACGGCGAAGATCGTCGACGATCTGTGCTTCATCAAGTCGATGCACACCGAGGCGATCAACCACGACCCGGGCATCACCTTCTTCCAGACCGGCGCGCAGCTCGCCGGAAGGCCGAGCATCGGGGCGTGGCTCTCGTACGGGCTCGGCACGCTGAACTCGGATCTTCCGACGTTCGTGGCCATGGTCTCGAAGGGGTCGGCCCAGACCGGCCAGCCGCTCTACGACCGGCTCTGGGGGAGCGGCTTCCTGCCGACCCGCTACCAGGGCGTCAAGTTCCTGTCGACCGGCGACCCCGTGCTGTACCTGTCGAATCCCCCCGGCGTCGACCGGGACGACCGGCGGCGCTTCCTCGACGACCTCGGCAGCCTCAACCGGCTGAAGGAGGAGGAGTTCGGCGACCCGGAGACCGCCACCCGCATCGCGCAGTACGAGATGGCCTACCGCATGCAGAGCTCGGTGCCCGAGTTGACGGATCTCTCGGACGAGCCGGACAGCACCTTCGAGCTCTACGGGCCCGACTCGCGCAAGCCGGGGACCTTCGCGCGCAACTGCCTGCTGGCGCGCCGGCTGGCGGAGCGCGACGTGCGCTTCATCCAGTGCTTCCACCGAGGCTGGGACCAGCACACGCGGCTGCCGCGCGGCATCCAGCGCCAGGCGAAGGACGTCGACCAGGCCCAGGCGGCCCTCGTCCAGGATCTCAGGAACCGCGGCCTGCTCGACGAGACCCTCGTCGTCTGGGGCGGCGAGTTCGGCCGCAGCGCCTACTGCCAGGGGGTGTTCACCGAGGAGACCTACGGCCGCGACCACCATCCGCGCTGCTTCACCATCTGGATGGCGGGCGGCGGCGTGAAGCCGGGCGTCACCCACGGGGCGAGCGACGACTTCTCGTACAACATCGCGCGCGATCCGGTGCACGTCCACGACCTGCACGCGACGATGCTGCACCTGCTGGGCATCGACCACACGCGCCTGACGTACCAGTACCAGGGCCGCGACTTCCGCCTGACCGACGTCCACGGCCGCATCGTCGACGCCGTCCTGGCCTGAGGCGGGCCCGTCCGGGCACACGTGCGCTACGCCGGAACCGCGCGGACCGGCAGCGAGTCGAGGCCGCGCAGCACGATGGCGCGGCGGAAGGCGGGGCGCTTCCCGAGGAGGCGCAGCGAGGCGTAGCGCTCGATCAACACCTCCAGGGCAACGCGCGCTTCCAGGCGCGCCAGGGGTGCGCCGAGGCAGTGGTGGATGCCGCGGCCGAAGGAGATGTTGCTGCCCCGCGACCGCGCCACGTCCAGGCGGTCCGGCTCGTCGAAGGCCTCCGGATCGCGGTTGGCGGCGCCCAGGGCCAGGACGGCGGGCGCGCCGCGCCGGAGCGGGACGCCGTGCATTTCGCAGTCGTCGACGACGCCCCGCAGATCGAGCTGCACCGGGGTATCGAAGCGCAGCAGCTCCTCCACCGCGGCCGGGATCCGGCTCGCGTCCTCGCGCAGCAGCCGCATCTGCTCCGGGTGCTCCAGGAGCGCCAGCACTCCGTTGCCGATCAGGTTGGTCGTCGTCTCGTTGCCGGCGATGAGCAGCAGGCGCAGCATGGTCAGCATCTCGCGCTCCGTCAGCGCGTCGCCGGCCTCCTCCGCCTGCGCGAGGGCGCTGACGATGTCGTCGCGCGGCTCTCGCCGGCGGGCCTGGATGATCGGCAGGAAGTAGGCGTCGAAGGCCGCGCCCGCGGCGTCCGCGCGGGCCCGCTCCCGCGCGCCGACGAGCGGCTCCAGGATACGCGCGCGGGCGTGCGACCACTCCGCGAAGCGGGCCCGGTCCTCCGGCGGCACCCCCAGCATCTCCGCGATCACGATCACCGGAAGCGGACCGGCCACCGCGCGCATCAGGTCGAAGCCGTCCGGGTCGTCGACGGCGTCGAGGAGCTCGTGCATCACCGTCCGGATGTGCGGCTCGAGGGCGTCGACGACCCGCGGCGTGAACGCCTGGTTGACCAGGGACCGCAGGCGCGTGTGGTCCGGCGGGTCGAGGAACAGCATCGTCCAGTCCGCCCGCGGCGGCACGGACCGGCGGCGGCGCCGGTCCGGCGACACGCTGTCGGGGCGGTTCGAGAAGCGCCGGAAGTCACGCAGGATCGCCTCGACGTCCGCGTAACGGGTGAACACCCAGGCATTCAGGACGCGGCTGCGGTGCACCGGAGAACGCTCCCGCAGCCTGGCGTAGGCGGGATACGGATTCCGGCGCATCCGGGCCGCGATCGGATTGAACGCCGCGCCGCTCCGCCAGCGCTCGGGCAGCGCGGCGGCCCCCGCGGCCAGCGCCCGCATCGTCCACTGGAGGTCGGCCCGGGTCATGGTGCCGTGGTCCCGTCCTGGTTGCCGGGGGCCGCGCCCGCACGGCCGGATGAGCCCGGGGCCGCACCGTCCCTCGCGGCCGGCCCTCGGGATCAGGGTGCCCGCCTCGAACGGACTAGCGCCGCCAAACGCTCATGGCCACGCTTCGCGCAGCCGCCCCGAAGGGCATGAAATTGCGTCCCGGGGGCAAGCCGCTACGGTTTGCGCCAGTGGTACAGAATGGCGGCGGAGGCGGGACCGTGGTCGTCGTGGCTAGCCCAAGTTTAACAGGGGTGAAATGAGGTCGTTTGGAATCAACGATTTACGGGGGCAGAACGGTTCGAGTGGCACTACAAACGTGCGTGAACCGGGAGGTTCGGGTCGTTCAGACGAGGGTCTTGCGGACGCCGGCGGGGTTGGGGTCGACGCCGAGAACGTCGTAGATGGCGCGCTGCTCGGGTTCGGGCTGTGTGGCGGTGCGCACGTGGAGGGTGCGTCCGTCGGGCCGGCGGAAGGTGGTGGTGACGCGCTGCTGGCCGTCGAGGACGTGGCGTAGCGACGTCCAACTGGCCTGCTCGCGATGCTCGCGCAGGCGGGTGCGGATGACCTGGACGAGCTGGTAGGCGATGACGGTGAGGAACAGATGGCCGTCGGCTCGCCGCGGCTTGCGGTGATAGATGGGACGCAGGCCGAGCTCGGACTTGAGGGAGCGGAAGACGGCTTCGACGTCGGTGAGGGTGGTGTAGGTGCGCCAGAGGGTCTCTTCGTCCCAGTCGGTCTCGCTGCTGCGCAGGCAGTAGACGCCGGGATGGGTGGCCATCGAGCCGTCCTTGGGGCGCCGGGTCCAGGTGACGGCGGCGGCCCGCTCGCCGGTCTCGTCGGCGGTGACGTCGATCTGGTAGTGGCCGGCGGCGCGGGAGTGCTTGGTCTTCAAGCGGCCGATGCGCTGCCAGACCTGGGCGATGCGCTTGTGGGCGCGGGGGCGGGCGAGCCCGTCGTTGAGCTTCGTGAGGGCGTCCTCGAAGCGGGCGGCGGCGCGCTCGACGATGCCGCGCTCCTTCGCGGCCCGCTGCTCGGAGTAGCAGTAGAGGCGGACCTCGTCGGGGTCGTCGGAGACGACCTTGTGCAACTGCACGGTCTGGTTGGACTGCGTCCGCAGGGACACGGCGGCGGTGGCGTCGAACTGGCGGTGGCGTTCGCGGCTGACGACGAGATAGCGGTAGCCGTTGTCGCGCAGCCAGGCGATGCAGCCTTCGGTGGCGACGCCGCGGTCCATGACCACGAGGGCGCCGGATGGCGCTTGGAGTGCTTCGAGCATGCCGGCCAGGGTGCGGTGTTCCCGAACGTTGCCGTCGAAGACCTGCGAGCGGCGGACGAAGCCGCTGGCGTCGAGCATCAGGCCGAGGGTGAGCAGCGGGCAGTCGCTGCGCTTCTCCTTCGAGTGGCCGCGCCGGGCCTGCGGTTGGTCGCTCGCCTCGCCTTCGAAGTAGGTGTTGGTCAGGTCGTAGAGGGTGACGGTCGGCTGCAGGTCGAACAGGCCCATCGCCCGGTCGAACAGGTGCGCCTCGATGGCCTCGCGGTGCTTTACCAACGCGTCCGAGGCGCGGTAGAGCTGCATGGCGCTGACGGTCTCGAAGTCGACGCCGAGCAACTCGCCGAGGCCGCTGCGCTGCTGCAGCCAACGGTGGGTCTCGCGCTCGGATGCCGGGTGGGCCAGGCGCCCGACGATGGCGCCGGCCGCCGCCGCGCGCAACGCGCCGTTGACGCCCAACTGTGCCAGCAAGGCCGGCAGCCCCACCTGCTCGAGGGCCCACAGGCCGACCTGCTCGACCCCGATGCTGCGGGGCCGGACCACGCGCAACGAGTCGATGTCGACGGCCTGGATGTCCGCCGTTGCGGCGTCCGGCCCGCCGGCGTCGGCACCGCGGGCGACCAACTGGGCGGCGATCCGCTGGGCTTCCTGGTCCACGGCGGGCGGGCAATCGGGCACCAGCGGCGCCTGTCCGGCCAGGACCTCGGCGACGCGGGTGCACAGGCGGGGCCAGTGGGGCGCGGGGATGTCGAAGTGGCGTCCGAGGTTGAGGAGGGTGCGCTGGCGCACGGAGTTGCCGAGGCGTTCGGACTGCACGAGGCGGTGGGAGAAGTAAGGGACGCCGTCGGCGGTTCGTCGGGTCTGGGTGCGCCGTACGAACATGGAGCCAGGATAGCGGGCGGCCCGGTCCGAATCAAGCCTCCTGTTACGATTATGGCACTACATTCAGAGTCTCCAGACCCCGATCCTTTAGAATCAATAAGTTACCGTCCCCGACAGGCGCGGATCCTGCGGATTTCGACAGAAATGTCGGCGATCTTGGTAAACTTGGGCTAGTGGCGGGTGTTGATCCCCGACGCCAAACTGACCCGGCCGGTTCGGCTATCGAGCCCCGAATTGTGCCCGGCCATCGAGCCGTGGACGCGCGGCAAAACGCACCGTGCCCGAGCAGGGCACGAGTTCTCTGTCCGACCGGCCTGCCCCGCCTCCGCCTACCCCCCCCTCACAGGAGGCGACCCGATGATGAACGATGAGTTGTGCGTTGTCCATCCCCGCGCGGCGGGACTCGATATCCACAAGGCGAACATCACCGCCACCGTGCGGCTGGCTGGCCCCAACGCCGCCGAGCCGCGGTTCGAGACCCGCATGTTCAACGCGCTGGCGAGCGGCCTCGCCGCCCTCGTCGACTGGTTGACCAGCCATCGGGTCGGCGCCGCCGCCCTGGAGGCCACCGGCGTCTACTGGCACACCCCCTGGCAGGCGCTCACCGACGCGGGAATCGAGGCGCAGTTGCTCCACGCCCAGCACGTCAAGCAGCTCCGCGGTCGGAAAACCGACGTCGAGGACAGCCGCTGGCTCGCTCGCGTTTGCCAGTTCGGGTTGGGGCGGCCCAGTTTCGTGCCGTCCCAGCCGTTCCGCGACCTCCGCTCGTTGAGCCGCCACCGCCGCACGCTCGTCGCCCGCCGCAGCCAGGTCCGCAATCAGGCCCAGAAGGTCATCGACCGCGGTGGTGTCCGCATCGGGGCCGTGCTCAGCGACATCTTCGGCACCAACGGCCGGCGGATCCTCGACGGGCTCGTCAACCGACTCGACCCCAAGGACATCCTGGCCTCGCTCAGCGGGCACGTCCGCCGCAAGCTCGACGCTCTCGGCGACGCGTTGCGCCTCACCCTCCGCGATACCGAGCGTCGGCTACTCGCCGACTTGCTGACCGAGCACGACACCCTCAGCCGCCGCGTGGGCGACTTCGACCGCCACATCGACCAGACCCTCGCGCCCTACGCCGAGCAGCGCCGCCTGCTGGAGACCCTCCCCGGCATCGACCGCGCCGCCGCCTGCACCATCCTGAGCGAGATCGGAACCGACCCCCACAAGGTGTTCGGCAACGCCCACCGCCTCGCCGCCTGGGCCGGACTGTGCCCCGGCAACAACGAGAGCGCCGGCAAGCGCCGCGCCGCGAGCACCCGCCGGGGCAACCGGACCCTGCGCACCGTCCTCATCGAGAGCGCCCACGCCGCCGCCCGCACCAACCACTGCCAATTCCAGGCGTATCACCGAGCCCTGACCCAGCGCCGCGGCTACAAGCGCGCCATCGTCGCCACCGCCCACAAGCTGTTGCGATGCATCTTCGCCGTGCTCCGAGACCGCACCCCCTATCGCGACCCGGCCACAGACTACGAGGCGCTGCTCGTCCATCGCAACGCCCCCCGCTGGCTCCGCAAGCTGCAGCAATTCGACATTCTCGTCCACAACCCGGACGGCACCTGCTCCGTGCACTGGCCGTCCGTTCCCAACAGGAGCACCGCCCCGACCCCCTGACACAGCCCGCACGGGCGTCGCCGCCGCAGGAACGGTTCGGCCGTCGAGGCCACTTGGGGCAGCCTCGCCCGCCAACCTCACCCCGCTACCGCGCCGCGCACGTGTCCAACGCCGCCATCCTCGTGACGCCTCTCCCGTCGCGCCAGGAACCGTGCGTCCCGCAGCCTCGGAAATCTCACGGCAAACCCGTCGCAGGCTCCGTGTTCGGCCCCAGCCCCCACCGCCCCAGGAGCTTGCGGCGCGGAACTCACTCCGTTGCGTTCTGCGGCACAAGCTCCTAGCGTTGCCGCTCGATGCCGCCCGCCAGCGCCGGTGAGTCCGCGGTCAGCTCGGTGTCGCCCTCGGGATAGCCGAGGACCTGGAGGATGTAGGCCGTCACGTCCACGTAGTCGGGCTCCGGGAGCAGCGACCCTTCCGGCGGCATGTTCTCCGCGGAATACGCCAGGAGCTCCGCCACCGGGCGGCCGCCCCAGGCGTCGAAGAAGAAGGGGCCGGCCAGCGCGGGGGCGGCGAACTCGTTCGCACCGCCCCGCAGGGACGAGCCGTGACACGAGAGGCAGTGCTCCCGGTAGACGGCCTGGCCCCGCTCGGCCTGCTCCGCGGTGTACGCGGGGCCGTCGTCAGGCGCGTCGTCCTGGGCGGCTCCCGACACGGCCGAGATCGCCCAGACGGCCGCCGCGCCGAGGCAGATGGCGGCTGAGATGCCGTTGGCCGCGCGCGGCCCGGGGCCCTGGCGGTCGGACTCGATGCGTGGCGTGCGGCCGTCGCGGTCGCCGCCGCGGCGGCCCGGGCCCGCGTCAGTAGGCCAGCGCATAGCAGTCGCGGCGCGGATCGCCGGCGGCCAGGCGGTTGCCGGTCGCCGGATCGATCAGCACCGCCGTCGCGCAGCCGGACATCCCGAACGCCGGCACGTCGTTGACCTGGTGCCCCCGCCGCCGCAGCTCGCGCACGACCTCGGGGGAGATCCTCGACTCCACGTCCAGTTGATTGAAGCCGGCCGCGTGGGGCCAGAACGATCCGTGCAGGTGCTGCGTCCGCACCCGCGGCCACGCGATGGCGTCGTGCAGGTTCGGGTACCAGTCGGGCCAGAACTCGACGATGTTCAGGAACGCCTGCAGGATGGTCTGGTCCTGGTTGTCGCCGCCCGGCGTCCCGATCGCCATCAGAGGCTCGCCGTCCTTGAACACGATGCTCGGGGTCAGGGTGTAGCGGGGGCGGGCCCGGGGCCGGATCTGATTGGCGCGGTCCGGGTCGAGCCAGAACTGCTCGCCGCGGGTGCTGAGCGCGATGCCGGTCCGGCCCAGGATGACTCCGCCGCCGGTCCAGCCGCCGCTCGGCGTGGCGTCGAAGATGTTGCCTTCCGCGTCGATGACCGCGACGTGCGTCGTGTCCTTCAGTCCGCCCGCGGACGGCACGAACGACCCGTCGGCGTCGCTCGCCGCCACCCCGTCGGCGATGTCCGCCGTCCAGAACGGCCACGCGTCGACGTCGGGGTCGTGCGGGAGCGGGTCGCCGGCCCGGAACGCGAGCGAGGCCTGACGGGGGTCGATCTCCGCCGCCCGCGCCTCGGCGTAGGCATAGGAGAGCAGCCCCTCGGCCGGCACGTCGACGAAGTCGGGGTCGGCATAATAGGTGTCGCGGTCCGCGTAGGCCAGCTTCATCGCCTCGACGACGGTGTGGATGTAGTCGGGGCTGTTGTGACCCATCGCCTGCAGGTCGAACTGCTCCAGGATGTTCAACGCCTGCAGCAGAACCGGGCCCTGGCTGTTGAAGCCGTGCTTGTAGATGGTGTAGCCGCGGTAGTCGGTCGTGGTCGGCGCCTCGACCCGCGAGTAGAACTCGGCGAAGTCGCCGAGCTCGAAGGGGGCGCCGTGCTCCTGCAGGAACGCGACCATCTCCTCGGCGATGTCGCCCTTGTAGAAGCGATCGCGGGCGGCGGCGATGCCGTGGTCGCGGCCCAGGTACGAGCGCTCGCGCTCCGCCTCCACCATCTTCGTGAGGGTCGCGGCCAGGGTGGGGAAGCGGATGGTCTCGCCCGCCGCGTAGAGCGAGCCGTCCGGCTTCAGCCAGAAGCGCTGGTTCTCCGGCCACGACTCCATGAACTTGAGGTTCGCCTCGATGGCGCGCGCCGTGAGCGGCCGCAGCGGGAAGCCCCGCTCCGCGTACTCGATGGCGCGCCGCGAGACTTCCTCGAAGCTCATGGTGCCCCACCGCTCCAGCACCGTCAGCGCGCCGTGCAGCGCGCCCGGCACGACAGCCGGGTCGAGCCCTTCGCCGAACAGATCGCGTTCGCGCGAGCGGTACCACTCGATGCTGGCCCCCTTCGGCGCCCAGCCCTGGCCGACGACCGAGGTCACCTCGCCCTCCGCGGCCGGGTAGACGAGAACCAGCGATTCGCCGCCGAGCCCGTACAGGTCCTGCTCGACGACGCCGCCGACGAGGAGCGCCGTCACCCCTGCGTCGAACGCGTTGCCGCCCTTCACCAGGGTCTCGAACGCGGCCGCCGTCGTCAGCGGATGCCCGGTCGACACCGCGGCGCTCGGCCCGGACACCGGCGGGCGTTGGGCGTCGAGCCGTGCCGTCGTGAACGTCGCGACGAACAGCCCGGCCAGGGCCGTCGACACCGCGGCGCGGAGCGGCGCGCTCCGGGCGCCGCGCTTCTTCCCTTGGGTATGGCCGAGGCGCCGTGGCGGGTGCGACTTCATGGCTTCAGTGCCTCCACGTCCGGTCCGGTGTTTTTCCGCAGCGTACGGGAACCGCGGTCCCGCCGCAAGTCCCGCGCAAGGCGCCCTCGCCGTCTCGTGACACCGCGCGCTCCCGAGCGCTTGCGCATACCGGTACGGGGGCCGCGGGGACCGAACGGCCCGGGCCCGAGGGGGTGTCGCGCCTTGCATCTTGCCGTCGCCTCCGCGCCGGTCCTAGCGGCACTCCCTGGACTGCACTTCGGCCTCGATGATCACGCCGCACACATGACTGGTGTACTCGAAGGGGTCGCCGTCGAAGAGGACGAGATCGGCATCCTTGCCGACTTCGATCGAGCCGACCCGGTCGTCGACGCCGAGGATGCGCGCGGCGCCGAGGGTCACCGCTTCGAGCGCCCTCTCGCGGCCGAGCCCGTTGGCGGCGGCGATGGCGGCCTCCCACAACAGCACGCGCGTCTTCGGTACGTAGCCTTCGAAACCGGTCTGGATGGCGAACGGGATGCCGGCCTCGGCCAGCCGGGCGGCGGTCTCGAACGACCCGTTGCGCACGCGGCTCATCGGCGGGTGAACGATGACCGGCACGCCGGCGGCGCGGATCTCCTCCAGCAGCAGGTACGACTCGGCCGCGCTGTCGAGCACGAGGTCGAAGCCGAACTCGCGCTGCAGCCGGAGGGCCGCGGCGATATCGGTGGCGCGATCGGCGGTGACCAGCAGCGACAGCTCGCCCTCGAGCACCCGGCCCAGCACCTCCTGCGTCAGGTCGCGGGCCGGCGGCGGCTCCCCGCCCGCGCCGTCCGCCCCTGCGCTGCGCATCCGCTCGCTGTGCGCCTGCGCGCCGAACAGCGCGCCGCGCAGCATCGCGACCCCCTTGGAGGAGGTGCCCGGCGACTCGAAGTTCGCAGACACCGCGTTGCCGAGGGTCGCGGCCAGCATGCGGGCCGGAACCAGAGTCGCCTCCTCCCCGTTGCGGCCGCGGGTCTTGACGATCATCGTCTGGCCGCTGATCAGGGCGCCGGGGCCATGCCCCGTGTGGAGCGTCGTGACGCCGTAGAGGCGGACCCACTCGACCAGCCTCTCGGTCGCGTCGTAGGCGTCGATGGCGCGCAGCTCGGGCTGGATCGGGGCCGAGGTGTCCAACTGATCCTGATCCCGGACCGCCCCCACGTTGCTGTTCAAGGCGCCGGAGAGGCCGACGACGGAGTGCGCATCGACCAGGCCCGGCGTGACGACGGCCGCTTCCAGGACCTCGACGCCGTCGGGCAGCGTCGCCTCGTCCGCGGGGCCGACCCATTCGATCGCGCCGCCGGCGCCGGCAATCACGACGGCGTTCTCGAGCGGCTCCCCGGATACGGTGTGGAGCAGGTCGGCGCGCACCACGACCTGCGCGGCGGCCGGCGGCGACACGCCGGCCAGGGCCGCGCCCAGCACCGGCGGCAGGAGTCTGCGCCGCAGAGCGCGCCATGGAGGGAGTCCGTGCCAGCGCAGACTCCCAACGCGACCGCGAGGTCGCGCCAGGACTCCGCGGCGCGGCGGGAACGGGTGCCGACTCATCGCCCTTCTCCTTCCAGGAGCCGGCGCAGGGCCTCCTCCTCCCCGGCCGTCGTGCGGTAGACGTTGTGGCCGCCGACCGCGTAGCGGCGGTGCTCGGGGTCGGACCGGTCGTAGATCAGCCGCCCCTCGACCCACGTCTGCTCGACCGTCGTGTAGACGCTGAACGGATCGCCCGAGAGCACCACGAAATCGGCGTCCTTGCCCGCCTCGAGCGATCCGACCCGATCTTCCAGGCCCAGCATGCGCGCCGGGACCAGGGTCAGCGCCCGGAGCGCCGCGGCGCGCGACATGCCGTTGCGCACCGCCAGCGCCGCGCCCCGCAGCAGCAGTCGGGAATCCGTGATGAAGTCGTCCGTGTTGAAGGCGACGTCCACCCCCGCGCGCTCCAGGATGGCGCCGATCTCCAACGACCAGTCGAGCGTCTCCTCCTTGCCGCCCGGCGCGTCGATGAAGGTGATCGACACCGGCACCCCGGCGGCGGCGATCTCGTCGGCCAGCTTCCAGGCCTCGGTGCCGTGCTGCAGGACCACGCGGAAGCCGAACTCGTCGCGCAGCCGCAACACGGTGGCGATGTCGTTGTGGCGGTGGGTGTGGTGCTGGACGATGCGGTCGCCGGCCAGCACCTCCGCCAGTGCTTCCATGCGCAGGTCGCGCTCGGCCGGCGGTTCGTCCTCCGCCCGGCGCCTCTCGACCCAGGCGCTGGCCTCGTGGTAGAGGCCGCGCACCAGCGCCGCCGACCGGGCCCGCGTGCCGGGAAACGGCGGGTTCCGCATCGAGTTGGTGCCGTTCGCCATCTTCATCCCGCCGCACACGCCGGCCAGCGGATCGTCGCAGAACAGCCAGTCCTCGACCGTGCGGCCGCCGTCCCGGAGCTTGAGGTACACGGTCTGGCCGGACATCAGGTGCCCCGATCCGGGCATCACGTTCACGGTGGTGATGCCGCCGGCCCGCGCGCGCCAGAAGCCGTCGGAGAGGATGTCGATGGAATCCAGGGCCCGCACGTCGGGATGCAGCGGCGAGGAGCCGTCGCCGCCCGACGCGGCGCCCACGTGGGAGTGGCTGTCCACCAGGCCGGGCAGCAGCACGCGGCCCGTCAGGTCGTGCTCCACCGCCCCTGGCGGCGTGAGCACGTCGGGTCCGCCGACCTCGGCGATGGCGCCGCCCCGGACCACCAGGACGCCGGACTCGATCGCCGGCCCCGCAATCGGGAGCACGGTGGCGCCCCGGAAGACCTGGACCTCGTCCTGCGCCGCCGCCGGCGCCGGCGGGACCGCGGCCAGCGTCAGAACGGGCAGGAGGATGCGAAGATGTGACGGCATGACGGCTCCTGAATCGCCGGCGGCCCCCGCGGCCGGGTTTCGCGCCCCGCGAGCGCGCTCGGCTGCTACTACTCTATGCCGACTTCCTCCGCATCCGGCCCCGGCGCGGATGCTGACGCAGCGGCCCCGGCGCTTGCCTCCTGCGGCGCGGGCCCCGTCCCGATCCCGAGCGGGACGAAGGGCCGGCGCGACCGGCGCCCCGGGTGGCGACGACCAGGGCGCGGTCGCGAGGGCGCCGGTCGGCGGCGCGCGGCGCGTCGGGTGACGAAGAACGAAGCGGCAGCGCAGACTGCGGCCCTCCGTATCCGGTGGGAATGAGCCAGTGTCACGAAGTCGAGCCGGATCGAGTGCGCTCATACCCGGCGCGCGACCACTGGGGACGATGGGCGGAGTCAGAACCAGGCGGTCGAGTGCAGCACACACGGCGGCCGGGAAAGGATGGGCGTTCGGGTGCCCGCCGGTGGAGCTCGTACCGGACCACCATGTGCTCGAGGAATTTGCAGTTTCCGGGGTTGCCGTCCGCTATGACCCGGATGGGGAGGATGCCGCCCCCTTCAACGGCCATTTGGCGGACCAGGGTGGGGGAGACGGCCCCGTACACGACACGTGCCTACGTCGTTCGACCGGTCAGCGAGGCAGACTTCAACGGAACGGTCGTGTTGAACTGGCAGAATGTCACGGGCGGATTCGATGTTGGCGCACCCGTAGTCGCGGAACTCGCACGGGGCTATGCCTGGGTCGGTCTGACCACCCAGAAGGTCGGTGTGGACGGTACGCCGGCGGTCGTTCCCGGGCTGCCGGAGTGGGACCCGGAGCGATACCGGGGTCTGGAACACCCGGGAGACGCGTGGTCCTATGACATCTTCACCCAACTGGGACGTGCCCTGAAGGGCGATGCGGAAGTCCGTCGGCTGATCCTCGGAGGCTTCGCGCCCGAGACCGTTCTCGCCACCGGGGCCTCGCAGTCCGCCATGCGACTCTCGACCTGCATCAACGCCGTACACATGCACGAGCGGGTGTTCGACGGCTTTCTGCTGACCGTGCATTGGGGGATATGTCCGCCGCTCCATGAAGTCCCGTTGATGGACACCCTTCGACCCGACGGAGGGAACCTCTCCGCCTACCACGGGCGGATTCGGGATGATCTGCACGTCCCGATCCTGGTTCTCGCCACCGAATGCGAAGCCAGGTACAACTTTGCGACCCGTCAGCCGGATACCGATACGTTTCGGTTCTGGGAAGTCGCCGGCGCCTCACATCAGAGCCCCGCCGGTTTCGCCCTCCTGCGCGCCATGATGAAGCGCGACGCCATCGACCTCGAGTGGCCGGTGCGGAACGCACGAACACCGTGGACTGGGACTACATACACGGCGCTGCACTACGGGCTAGGAGTCTGCGCCGCAGAACCTGCCATGGGGACTCCGTACCTGCGCAGACTCCCAACGCGCCCGTGAGGGCGCGCTAGCCGTCTCGCAGGGCGACGACCAGCGTCGCGAAGGGCACTTCGCGCGCGGCCGCGGGAAGCGCATCGATCGGGCCGATGGGCTCGTGCGGCGTCACGTCGGCGTCCCGGGCCGTGAACGTCGTTCCGCTGTCCGTTCCCGCGTCGTAGCCCACGAGATCCATCGCGATGCTTCGCCGCCAGCAGCCATCCTGCCTCAAGGCGACGCCGTCGACGCCGACGAACCAGTCCGGGCTCGGCGCAATCATCGACACGAGGGTCAGGAACGGAAGGTCCTCTGCGACGTCGAAGCTGAGCGTGACCCGACCGGGGGACGGAAAGGACGCCTCCTGCCCGCGGATGCAGTCGCCTGCTCGGGCCGCGCCAGCCTCGGCCTGCACCTCGGCGCACAGCGCGGTGACGCTGCCGGTCTCCGCCATGTCCTCGATGCCCTGCGTGGCGATGCCGCCCCGCCGCCAGAGGGATAACGGGCCGATGTGGGTCGTCCCGGCCACCCGGGAGAAGTGCGCGCCCGAGGGGAACGGCGGCGAGTTGCCGTGAGAGGTCGCGGTCCAGGTCGCCGAGAACGTCACGTCGTAGGTCGCGGAGCCGGGGCAGCTCGCGGTCGGTCCCGTCGTCGACGGGGCGGACGGCGCCGCGGGGCCATCGCCGCAGCCGGCCGGACCCAACAGGACGATCAACGCCGGCAACAGTCCGCGCGCCACACGACGCCTCCCGGAGACGGGACCGCTACGCCAGGGCCGGGGCAGGACGTCGCTCGTCAGTCGGCGGTCGCAGCGGGGCCCACCCGAGCCGCGCGGCCCGCTCCCACGCAGAGTGCGGCCCATCCGGCCAGCAAGCACGCCCCACCGATCGCCGCGATGGCGCCCAGCCAGCCCGCGCCGCTCACCGCCAACAGGTAGAGGCTGCCGGAGAAGCCGAGCACCCCGGCGATGAACAGCCATCCCGCCGCGGCGATCCAATGGGACGGTCGGCGCTCCGCCGCCCAGGCCACCGCGAACAGGCCCAGGCCGTGAATCAGGTAGTAGAGGACCCCGGTCTCGTACACCGCCAGCATGTCGGGCGTCAACCGGTCGCCGATTCCGTGCGCGCCGAACGCGCCGATCAGCACGCCAAGGCCGCTCAGCGCCGCCGCCGCGGAGAACCAACCTGCCGCCATCTCAACCTCCCCCGCCCGCCGGCATCATTCGCCATGGAACGGTCGCTGATCATGCCTCGCGGAGATTCTCGTCGGAGGTGCCTGTCGATCAACCGTACGTGGCCTCCGCAGCGGCCGTCAAGGCCTCACATAGTGAGGAATCCGATCCTCCTGACACGCCCGGCGTCATTCTCCGGCACCGTCCGGATCCAGGAAGCGCTTCAGCAGTCCCACCAGGTAGGCAGCGCTGACCGCGAACAGCACGAGCCCGCCCGTCGCCTCGAAAGTGCTCAGCAGCCGCCATCGTTCGCTGAGCACCAGCTCGCCGTAGCCGAGCGTGGTGGCGGTGACGACGGAGAAGTACAGCGCGCTCTCCAGCGTCTCGAACTCGCCGAGCGCCAGATAGAGGACAGCCCAGCACCATGCCTCGAGCGTGTGTATGGCCAGGATGGCCAGGACCGCGATCACGACGAACCCCGTCAGGGCGTGGGGGCCCCGACCCATCGGCCCGCTGGCGAGGCGCCGGAGCAGGCTCGAGAGGAGACTCAGGCCCAGCACGTGGAAGACGACCTCGGTGACGACGATGGCGGAGCCGATCGACAGGAGCCCGATCACGTCTCGCCTCGCGGGTGGCCGTGGCCCGGGCCGGATGCACCGCGCCGGCGGACGGCGCGCGTCCGGTCCGGCCTTGTCATCGCGCGGCGGCGGCGAGCGCCGGCCCGGGCGGGGAAGCCACGTCCCAGCCGCCGCCCAGGGCGCTGTACAGGCGCACCAGGTGCTGGACCACGGCCCCGTTGGCGTCCGCGAGCTGGTCGCCCAGCGCGAAGCGCGTGCGCTGGCTGTCGAGGACGTTCTGGAAGTCGGTCAGGCCCGCGAGGTACTGCGTGCGCACCAGGGCGACCGCCCGCTCGGAGGCGGCGACCGCCTGCTGCAGCCGGGCGCGCCGCTCCCGCTCGCGGCCGTACGCCACCATGGCGTTCTCGACCTCTTCGAGCGCGTTGAGCATCGTTCGTTCGTAGTCCACCAGGGCCTGCGCCGCCCGCGCCTCCTCCTCGTCGATCCGGCTGCGAATCCGATTGCGGTCGAACAGGTTCCAGCGCAGCCCCGGCAGGAGGTTCCATCCGAAGCCGGTCGCGGCGCCGACGTTCCCGGCGTCGAACGAGAAGCTGCCGCCGAGCGAGAAGCGCGGATACAGATCGGCGGCCGCGACGCCGATCCGCGCGGTCCGGGCCGCGAGGCGCCGCTCCGCCCGCCGGATGTCGGGACGCTGTCGCACCAGGTCGGCCGGAATCCCGACGGTGACGGATTCGCGGGGCGCCGGCATGGCGCCGCCCGCCCGCAACTCGGCGGTGAGCGAGCCGGGCGTCTCGGCCAGCAGGATGGCGAGCCGGTTGAACGCCGCCGTCAGCGCGCGCTCGAGGGACGGGATGCGGGACTGGGTGTCGTACAGGTTCGACTCCGCCTGGGCCACGTCGAGCGCGGAGGTCAGGCCGGCCGCGAACCGGTCGCGCGTGAGCTGCAGGCTCTCCTCCTGGGCCCGGACGTTGTCCCGCGTGACGGCGAGGCGCTCCTGCAGCGTGCGCGCGTCGATGTAGTTCAGGGCCACGGCCGCGGACAGCGAGACGAGCACGTCCCGGACGTCCTCGACGGAAGCGTCGTAGTCGGCGAGCGCCGCCTCGATGTTGCGCGCAATCCGGCCGAACAGGTCGAGCTCCCAGGCGAGATCCACGCCCCCCGACGCCATCGTGTCGATCTCGGGACCGACTTCGGCCGGCAGCGTCGCGGCGCTGGCGCGCGCGACGGACACGCCGCCGGTCGCATCGACCGACGGGAGACGGTCGCCGGCGGCCACGCCGACCGCCGCCCGGCTCTCCAGGACCCGCGCCACCGCCAGCCGCACGTCCGGGTTCGCCGTCCGCGCCTGCTCGATCAGCCGCGCCAGGGTCGGGTCGTCGAACAGGTCCCACCAGCGCTGCAGCCGTGCTTCGCCGGTGCCGAAGCCGCTCAGCGCCTGCGCGCGCCAGGCGTCGGGCATCGCCTCGACGGCCGGCAGCGGCGACTCGGGGCGGACGTAGTCGGGGCCGGCGGTCGCGCAGGCGGTTCCGCACCAGGCGGCCAGCAGCAGGGTCCCCGCCGCCGGCAACCGGCGGTCGCGCACGTTCTGGACGAGGACGTAGAACACCGGAATGAAGAGCACGCCCAGCGCGGTGGCCGCCACCATCCCGAAGAACACCGCGGTGCCGAGCGCGCGGCGGCTCGCGGCGCCGGCGCCGGTCGCGATGAGCAGCGGCAGGACGCCGAGGATGAACGACACGGCCGTCATGAGCACTGCGCGGAAGCGCAGCCGGGCCGCCTCGACCGCCGCTTCCCGGGTGGTCCGCCCTTCGCTCTCCCGGAGCTGCCGGGCGAACTCGACGATGAGAATCGCGGTCTTGGCCGAGAGGCCGATGAGCAGCACGAGACCGATCTGCGTGTAGACGTTGTTGTCGTAGGCCCGCAGCAGGGTGCCGTACAGCGCCCCGACGAGAGAGAACGGGATGGCGAGAACGACCGCCACCGGGATGAGCCAGCTCTCGTACTGCGCCGCGAGAAACAGGAACACGAGGACGAAGGCCAGCGCGAAGAGCAGCGGGGCCTGGTTGCCGGCGGCGATCTGCTGATACGTCGTGCCGGTCCATTCGTAGCCCATCGACGGCGGCAGCATCTGCGCCGCCAGCGCTTCCATCGCCTGCCGCGCCTCTCCCGTGCTGAACCCGGGGCGCGGCGCGCCGGTGATCGTGGCGGACGGGAACAGGTTGTAGCGGGTCACCGCCTGCGGGCCGACCGTGTCGCGCACGGCCAGCAGCGTGCCGAGCGGGATCATGTTGCCGTCGGCGTCGCGCACGTCGAGCCCCCGGATGTCGTCGGCGCGGCTGCGGAACGCGGCGTCGGCCTGGATCATCACCCGGTAGGTGCGCCCGAAGAGGCTGAAGTCGTTGACGTAGGCGGATCCCAGGTATGCGGACAGCGTGCCGAAGATGTCGTTGATCGGAATGCCGAGCGTCTGCGCCTTCGTCCGGTCGACGTCGAGGCGGAGCTGCGGCACGTTGGCGCGGAAGCTGCTGTTCACCCGCATGAGGGCGGGGTGCCGGTTGCCGGCCGCGGCCAGGTCGTCCGCGAACGTCTGGAGCTGCTGCGGGCCGAGACCGCCGCGGTCCTGGAGCACGAACTCGAAGCCCTCGGCGTTGCCCAGGCCGGTGATCGGCGGCGGCGTGAAGCCGAAGGCGATCGCTTCCTGCAACGGGAAGAGCTGGCCGGACACCAGGTTGGCGATCGCGCCCGCGTGGAGCTCGGGCGCCTCCCGCGCGCTCCAGTCGTCGAGGACGACGATCGCCGCGGCCATGTTGCTGGCGTTCATGCCGGTCAGCAGCGAGAACCCGCCGATCGAGATGACGTCGCGCACGCTCGGCGCCGCCATCAGCACGCCGGTGACGCGGTCGAGCACGTCCTCGGTCCGCTCCAGCGACGCGCTGTCCGGGAGCTGGATGTGGACGAAGACCGCGCCCTTGTCCTCGTTCGGCACGAAGCCGCCGGGGATGCGGACGAAGCCGTACCACCCGGCCGCCAGCACGGCTGCGAACACCACCATGACGACCGCGACCCGCCGCACGAGTTGCGCGACGACGCGGGCATAGAGGCCCGTTCCGTGATCGAGCCCGAGGTTGAACCACGTGAACAGCCGGCCGCGCGTCTTCGGCGTCGGGCGCAGCACCAGTCCGCACAGCGCCGGGCTCAGGGTCAGCGCGTTGATCGAGGAGAACACCGTCGCCGTCGCGATCGTGACCGCGAACTGCGAATAGAGCCGGCCCGTGATGCCGCCCATCATGGTGATCGGCACGAACACCGCCAGCAGCACGAGCGTCGTCGCCACGACGGGCCCGGTGACCTGCTCCATCGCCCTCGCGGTGGCCGCTCTCGCCGGCAGGCCCTCTTCGTCCATCAGCCGCATCGTGTTCTCGACGACGACGATCGCGTCGTCGACCACGATGCCGATCGCGAGCACGAGCCCGAACAGCGTCAGCGTGTTGATCGACATGCCGAGCGCCAGCATCACCGCGAACGTGCCGAGCAGCGAGACCGGGATCGTGACGGCCGGCACCAGGGTGGTGCGGGCGTCCTGCAGGAACAGGTAGACGGTGCCGACGACCAGCAGCATCGCCACCAGCAGCGTGATGACGACCTCGTTGATCGACGCCGTGATGGCGTCGGTCGAGTCGTAGGCGATGCGGTAGGCAAGCCCGTCCGGGAAGCGCTGCGCCAGCTCCTCCATCGCCGCCGCGACCCCGGCGGCCACGTCCAGCGCGTTGGCGCCGGGCAGCTGGTAGATGCCGAGGGCGACCGACGGCTGCCCGTTCAGCCGCATGAACATCGCGTAGTTCTGCGCCCCGAGCTCCACCCGCGCGACGTCGCGCAGCCGGAGGAGCGCGCCGTCGTCCACCCGCAGGATCAGGTTCTCGAACTCCGAGACCTCGGACAGCCGGCCGGTGGCGTTGACCGTGTACTGGAAGCTCTGCCCCGACGGCGTGGGTGGAGCGCCGATCTGCCCGGCCGCCACCTGGATGTTCTGATCGCGGATGGCGCGCACCACGTCGTTCGTCGTCAACCCGCGGGCCTTCAGGCGCGCGGGGTCGAGCCAGACCCGCATGCCGTAGTCGCGCGCCCCCATCACCTGGACGTTGGCGACGCCCGGCACGCGCGAGAGGACGTCCTTGACGTTCAGGTTGATGTAGTTGCTGATGTAGATGTCGTCGTAGCGGCCGTCGGGCGACAGCAGGTTGACGACCTGCACCATGTTCGTCGACTGCTTCCGGATGGTCAGGCCCTGCCGCTTCACGTCCTCGGGCAGCAGCGGCTCCGCCGCGGCCACGCGGTTCTGCACGAGCACCGTGGCCATGTCGACGTCGACGCCGACCTCGAACGTGACGGTGACTCCCATCGAGCCGTCGTCGGAGCTGGTCGACGACAGGTACAGCATGTCGTCGACGCCGTTGACCTGCTGCTCTATCGGCACCGCCACGTTGTCGGCGATGACCGGGGCGCTGGCCCCCGGCCAAATCCCCGTGACCGACACGGTGGGCGGCGTGATGTCGGGCGTCTCCTCGATGGGCAGGCTGGGGACGGCGACGGCGCCCAGCAGCGCGATCACTATCGAGATGACCAGCGCGAAGACGGGCCGGTGAATGAAGAAGTGCGACAGCATCGCCGGCTACCTGGATGTCCCGCCCGCCGTCCGCGGGGCGGCAGGCGTTCCGCTCGTGACCGGCGTTACCGGGAGACCCGGGCGGGCCCGCTGGACGCCGTTCGCGACGTACCGCTCGTCGGGGCGCAGGCCGGCGGTGACGACGCGGAGGTCCCCCTGCAAGGCCCCGAGCTCGACGTGGCGCAGCTCCACGACGTCGTCCTCGCCGACCACCAGCACGTACTTGCCGCCGAGGTCGGTGCCGATCGCCCGCTCGGCGACCAGCAGGGCGTCCGCCCGGACGGGGCCGGGCACGCGCAGGCGGGCGAACAGCCCCGGGAACAGCTTGCCGCCGGGGTTCGGGAACCTGCCGCGAATCTGGATGGTACCGGTGTCGGGGTCGACCGAGTTGTCGATGTAGTCGAGCTCGCCTTCGTGCGGCCAGCCTTCCTCGTTCGCCAGCCCGAGCTGGACGGGGCGCCGCAGGTCGGGCGACGGCCGCCCCAGCGTGCGGCCCTCCTGGCTCAGGATCTCCAGCACCAGGGTCTCGCTGACGTCGAAGTAGGCGTGCATAGGGTCGATCTGCATGATGGTGGCGAGCGGCCCCGTCTGCGCCCCCACGACGTTCCCGGCGCTGACGAGGTTGCGGCCGATGAGTCCGTGGATGGGGGCCCGTATCTCCGTGTAGGACAGATCCAGCTCGGCCTGCTCGAGCCGCGCCTGCTCGCCCAGCAGGTTCGCCTCGGTCTGGCGCACCTCGGCGCGCGCGCGATCGACCTCCTGGGCGCTGACCGCGTTGGTGCGGATGGCCTGCTCGAGTCGCGCCAGGTCCGATCGCGCCCTCTCCAGGGCCGCCTCCACGTTGCTGACCGCGGCCCGCGCGGCGTTGCGGGCGGCGGCGTACGGGGCCCGCTCGATGGTGAAGAGCAGCTCTCCGCGCCGCACGAGGCTGCTCGGCGTGAAGCGCACCCCTTCGAGCACGCCGCTCACGCGGGCCTGGACGTCGACCACCTCCACCGCCTCGGTGCGCCCGGTGAACTCCTCGTAACTGACCACGTCGCGCTGGATCGGGTGCGCCACGGTCACCTGCGGCGGCGGAAGCTGCGGGGGCGCGGGCGTTTCCCCTCCGCACCCGGCGCCGGCCGCCGCCAGCGCCCCGACCGCCGCCAGGGCCGCGAGTTGCCGCCGGTCGAGCCAATCGTGGACAGTGTGCATGGCGCCTCCGCAGCTCGACAGGTCCTTCACGCATCCGTCCCCGCGAGCAAGGGTCGTCAACGGGTTTCGTCGAGCCCGGCAGCGTCCCGGCTCCCGCCGGCCGCATCGCGCCCCGGGCCGGGGGACCGCGTCGACGGTGGCGGCTCCTCCGCCGCCGCGAAGATCTGCTGCAGCAGTCCGGGCCTCTGGCCGAGCAGATCGAAGAACTCCTCGCGCTCGACCCAGAGGAGCGAGCACGTGCGAGTGGCGACTGCCTGCCACTCCTGCGTGCGGGCCTCCTCGCCGACCAGCATCCCGTACTCGCCGAGCACGTCGCCGGGGGCCGCCTGCACGACCATCCGGCGGTTGTCGCCGGCGGTGCGCAGATCCAGCTCGCCCGCGAGCACGATGCCGACCCCCAACGGGGCGGTCTGGTCCGTGAACACGGCGCCCGGCTCGATCTCGACCTGTTTCGCGACGGCGGCCAGGTGCAGCGTCTCGACGCCGCTCACCTTGGCGAACAGCGGAATGCGGCGCAGGGCAAGTCCCTTCTGCGCCGCCGTGAGCGACCCGCTGAACGACTCGAGCTCGGCGGGGGGCGCACCCTTGATGACGCCCCTGGGAACGCTCCTGGCGTCGGCCGCCATTCGAAGTATCCCCTGCACGAGGTCGATGTTGTCGGACAGCAGCGTGCGCAGCGCGCCGTCGCTGAACGTGACCAGTACGGTCCGCCCGATCGTCCTGATCGACTCCTCCGCGCGGCGTCCGGCGAGCGCCGCCTGGAAGCCGAGCGCCGCCGGCGCCGCGATGCGACGGGTCTCCGTGCCGCGCCGGACGGCAACGGCTTCACCGTCCACCAGCAGGTGCAGCTCCTCGGGAGACGCCCCCTCGCGCAGCACGGTCACGCCGGCCTCCGGCCGCGTCTGGTGGCCGGCCCGGGTCATGCGGAACAGCTCGTCCACCCCGACCGACGCGAAGAGCGGCAGCTTGCGGATCCGATCGACGAGCGCCGTCGCCGGCAGCGCGTCCGCCCAGGTTCCGGGGTGCGGGCGCTCGGCCGCGGCGCAGGCGGCGAGGGTCCACGAGGCGGCCTCGGCGACGTACGCGTCCACGGGGTCGCCCGCGGCGAGGACCTGCTCGACCCCGTCGCGCAGGTTCCAGAACCGCTGCTCGCCGACGAGGTCGATGGCCGCGGCCGCCACCACGGGGTCGTCGTCGCGGATCAGATGGGCCAGCGTCTCCTCGGCGCTGCGCGGGCCGGTCTTCAGAATCGCGCGGGCGCGCTCGATCTTCTCCTCCACCGGCGCCGCCTCGAGCACCGGCAGCAGCAGGCCGCGCAACCGCCCCGCGACCAGGTTGTCCAGGTACTCCAGGCCGCCGGCGCGGGCGCGCGGATCGCCGTGCTCGATGGCCCAGCGGGCGGCGGCCACGTCCTTCCAGGCATGGATCACGCCGAGCAGCCGGTAGATCCGATCCACCGCGCGATCGGTCTTCTCACGCAGCGCCCGGGCCAGCACCGCGTCCCGCGGCATCCCGTCGCGTCCGAACAGGCAGTGGTGGTGGTCCAGCCGGCTGAAGTAGATGCGGCCCTCGGCCAGCGCGAGCCGCTCGAAGGGTTCCGCGTCGAAGGCCAGCGCGGGGTGCTCGCGCCGCAGCTTCTCGGACGCGGCCAGCGCCTTGAACCGCAGGAAGCTGTCGGGACTGTCGAGCGTGGCCACGACGACGTCCAGCGAAGCCTGGCAGGGGATGCGGGCCAGCGTCGCCGGAATGTGGCGCCGCACCCACACGTCCTCGTCCGGATCGTCGAGGAAGTGTCTCAGCGCGCCGACCACCGGCTCGCCGTAGCGGATCAGTGTCTCCCGCGCGCCGGCCTTCAGTCGCCGGTCGCCGAGCAACGACACCTGGGTCGGTGCGAAGCGGGCGTCGGTCAGCCCGAGGTCCCGCAGGCTGCGCATCGCCTCGTCGACCACTGTCGGGTCGGGATCGTGCAGCAGCCCGGCCAGGATGTCGTGAGACCGCGCGGCGCCGACCTGGCGGATGGCCGCCGCCAGATCGCGACGCACCGCGCCGCCGCTCTCGCCGGTGTCGGACCTGAGGGTGGCAAGCGCACGTTCGGCCGCGCGCCGATCTCCGGCGTCGTCGCTGGCGGAGAGCAGCACCGCGGCGGTGGCGGCGACGCGGGGATCGGCGTCATCGACCAAGGCGCGGCCGACCGCCGCGGCGTCCTCGTTGCGGATCGCGGCGAGCGCCCTGACCGCCGCCATGCGCACCTCGGGACTGGGGTCCTTGACGAGCCGCTCGACGGCGGGCGTCCAGCGTTCGGCAAGGTCGGCTCGGGCGGCGCCGAGGGCGCCGAGAGCGCGCGCGCGCACCGCGGCGTCCTCGTGGTGCAGCAGGAGCGGCGTGACCAGGTTGCGCTTGTCGAGCGACTCGAGCACGTCGATCGCATAGATGACCCGCCGCTCGTCGGGATGCGCGAGCTCCTCGACGAGCGTCTCGATGGTTGAGAGATCGGCGACGCTCAGCCGCACCTCGGCCGGGAGGACGGCCTGCCGGGCGATCGACTGCCGGAACGACGCCAGGTACTGGCGCCGCGCCTGCAGCGCCGCGCCCACCCAGACGGCGGTGACGGCCAGGCTGACCCAGCTCAACCGGTGCCACGACAGCCCGAACCCCCAGGGCTGGATCAGCACGAGCGTCAACGCCGCGCCGAGGCCCTTGGCGAAGCGGTCCACCGTGACGTCGATGAGGGACTTCGCCTGGTGCTTGATGTCGGCCGGCAGCGGCAGGAACAGGATCTCGCGCGTCGTCTTGTCGACCGAGTAGCGCAGCGACGAGTCGAGGACGCGCCCCGCGGCGGCCGCCCAGAACGCTCCGGTGGCGAGGATGAGGCCGCCGGTGGATCCGAGGCCGATGGGCAGGATCAACAGGGCGAACCCGATGCCGAGATGGCGGTGTATGCGGCTCGTCAGCCAGACCTGGATGACGAATCCGGCGAGCGACAGGTAGAACTGCACCTGGCCGAGGAAGGCGGCGATGCGGTCGGTGCCGCCCGCTCCCGCCGACTCCTCCACCGCCATGTTCAGTTGCTGGTCGAGCAGACCGGCGCCGACGGCCGCAAAGCCGATGATCAGCGCGATGAGTTGCAGGTGGCGCGACTCGCGCAACATCCGAAACGCGCTGCTGCCGCGGACGCCCGTCTTCTCGCCGCTCTCGGCGACGCCGGCGAGCGACAGGCTGCGGGCCCGACGCATGACCGCCGTGACGACCCCGGCGCAGGCGGCGAGCAGTGCGCTGCTCGCCAGCAGCAGGTTGGTCGCGCCCACCGCATCGACGGAGAAGATCACCACCGCCGAGGCGGTCATGCCGCCCAGGCTGGCCCCGCCGCCGATGAAGCCGAAGAGGCGCTTCGCCTGCCGGGCGTCGTAGATGTCGTTCGCCAGCACCCAGAATTGACTGATGAGGAGCAGGCCCAGAATCTGCCCGACGAGGTAGAAGCCGACCGAGGTGCCGGCGACGCCGGTCCTGAACAATGCCCAGAACCCGATCAGCAGCAGTGCGATCCCGACCTGGGTCGTGGGGATGACCGACTGCGGCCGCAGGCGTGATGCGCCTCGGGTGTAGAGCTGCATCATGACGCCGACGAGCACGCCGGAGACCAGCAGCACCCACGGCAGGTTGTCGGCCCCGAGATCACCGATGAACTGGGCCCGGGTCAGCGGCTTGACGATGCTGTACGCCGTCATCACCAGGAAGGAGTAGAGGAACATCAGCAGGAGCGAGCCTGCTTCCTCCCGCCTGACCTCGACGATGGGCGACAGCAGCCGCTGGGCGAGTGTGGGTGGCATGCCTTCGGAGGCGGGCGGCGTACACTCCGAACCGGGGGGAAGCACGCTCGCGCCGGACGTTCGTGGACACCCGGCGCAATCGTCGGTACTCTATCACACAGCGTGTCGAACGAAGCACGGGCCGCGAACACGAACCGCCTTCGATGCGGCAGGACGCGGCTCCGGGCCGGTGCGGCGCTGGCTGCCGTCCTGTCGCTGGTCTTCCTGTCCGGCGGCAACCGCGCCGCCGGACAGGAAGAGGCGCGCCTGGTGTTCGTGGGGGATACCGGTTCCGGCGACCGGCGCGCCGGCGCCGTCCGGGACGCCATCCTGGACACGGTTGGGGCGGCCGGGGCGTCGCACCTGTTCCTGTTGGGCGACAACGTCTACGACAACGGCGAAGCGGAGCACATCGCGCCGCGTTTCGTCGACCTCTACCGGCCCGTTCTGGGGCTCGGCGTCGCCATCCACGCGGCGCTCGGCAATCACGACGTCCGGAAGTGCGAGGGAACCACGCGGCGCCCCGTGCCCCGCGATGCGTCCGCCTACGTGCCGGCCCGGGACTGCTGGGCGGCCGACCACCTGGCAACGCCCGAGTTCGGCTACCGGGAGGGCGCCCGCTACTACGTGGTCACCATTCCGGACGGTGCTTCGGGGGGCGGATCGGGAAGCTCCCTCACCCTCGACTCGCCCCTTGTCGACGTGTTCGTCCTCGATTCCAACACGCTGGGGGATGACCAGAATCGGCTGGACGAGGGCGAGGACCACGACCAGCTCGAGTGGCTCGACGCGGCATTGTCGGCATCGACGGCCCGCTGGCGAGTGGTCGCCATGCATCACCCCATCCACTCTCCGTCCCGCAAGCGTTTCTGGTTCTTCCGCCGCGGGCCCGACCGGCACCTGCGCGCGCAGCTCGAGCCGCTCTTCCTGGAACACGGCGTCGATGTCGTCTTCCAGGGGCATCAGCACCTGTACGCCCGCCTCCGGCCGCAAGGGGGTGTCCGCTACGTAGTGACCGGCGGCGGCAGCCGGCGGCCGGATGCGTTCGAATCCGACGACGAAACCTACCCGCGCGACGACCGCGGTCGGTTCAACCACTTCGTCTACGTGCGGGCGACCGCGGAACGTTTCGAGTACTGTGTGGTGGACGACGATCAGGTCGTTCGAGACGGCGGCTGGTTCGCGGCCGGCGACGGCGCCGACACGATGTTCCCCTCCGGGACGTGCCCCGCGATCCGCTGACCGACCCGAGCAGGGTGGAACCCGGCGGACGACCCGCATGCCCGGTTGCGCCGGCCCGCGGCGCGGTGGGCCCGCAATGGAGGGGTCACTCCGGCAGGCGCTCCAGGCCGACGAGCATCCAGCCGCCAGCCGTGCGCTTGAAGTAGACGTGCACGGGCCGGGTCCACGCCGCGACGGGCGGGTCCTCGGCGCTCACGTCGATGCGGACGAATGCACCCGGGCGTGACGGCAGCGTGGCCGGTGCCCCCATGCGCGTGTTGGACGAGCGGGTGTCGGCCCCCAGGGAACGGGATTCGCCGGAATCGTTGTCGTACTCGGCCCACGCGCCCCGATAGCCGGCGGGCGGGGTCGCGACGCCCGCATCGACGGCAGCGTTCGCGAACGTCAGCCCTCCGTTCTCGCCGAGCGCGAAGTCGATCAGCGGGTTGATGCGGGGGAGGTACGCCGCTCCGATCCTGTCCCGGCGCGCAATGAGGACGTCGGCAAGATGACGCTCCGCGGCGGGGTCGCTGAATCCGCCCGCGGCGACGGCTGCGCGCAGCATCTCGTCGGTGAACGCCATTACCCGGCGGGCCGCCCAGAACGTATCGTCATCGCCGGCATTGAGGAACGCGCCGTTCGGGGTTCGGGGACGCCACGCGTCGGGGTCGAACGCGGCCGCTTCGAAGCGGCCGATGGACGGATGGTCCTCGTAGGCCGCCGTCTGCCAGGGGCGGAGGTAGAACCCGAACGAGACCAGCCGCTTCCAGAGCGGCTCGACCTCGAAGAGGTACTCGTGTCCTTCGTCCCAGTCGTGCGGTCCGTTGGCGCCGCTGCCGAACGTGGACCCGACGTCCTGGAGGTAGTGCCGGACGCGGGCCTCCCCGTTCTCGGTGATCAGGGTGTCGAGCGTGTTGCCCGCCTTGATGTCGACCAGGTTCGTCCAGGCGCCGAAGACCTTCAGCGCCCGCAGTTCGCGCCGGTGTTCGTGCGGCACGATGTCGTTCGGATCGTCGGGCCGCGTCCCGTGGTAGCGGAACCCGCCGATGACCCTCCCCGGAATGCCGTGCGCCGCCACCATCCGGTACGACCCGTCCTCGCTCCGGTGCGCGCGCGCGAGGATCGCCTCGAAGTCCGACTGCCGCAGGGGACGGCGCTGGCCGGACGGCATCCGCACCGTCGCATCGGGCGAGACGCGGATCCCGTCCGCGATGTCCGCGGCGGACAGCGCGGTCAGGTACTGCTCCACCTGCCAGTAGCCGAGCGCCCAGAACAGCTTGCTGGCCACCATCAGCGCGCCGGTGGCCGCCTCCGGGTGCCCGGCGGCGTCGAAGGTAACGAACCAGTAGTCGTCGTCGCCGGTCCGCCCGACGAAGCCCGGGGCCGCCCCCGTGCTCTTCAGGCCGGTGACCACTCCGCGTTGCTGCGCGCGCTGCTGCGCGTCCTCGTCGAGGATGTTGGGGCCGCGCAGCAGTTCCGCGATCGTCAGCGGCCGCGCCAGGATCCGGTTCGTGAACCAGCTCGAGTCCGGAACCTCGTCGATGGTGTTGACGTTCTGCGCACGGACGCTCCCGGTCGACCCGCCGGGCCGCGCGAACAGGTTGTAGGGCAGGTCGTACAGCAGCTCGATGTCGCGCGCCGCGACGCCCCTCGCATCCTGCGTCTCCGGCTCGCGCCGGAGCGGGTCGTCGTCGTAGAACTTCCGGCCGCCGCCCGTCACCGTCGCAAGCAGCAACGTCGCGCAGGCGATCGCGGCCGCGGTCAGCCGGCGGCGTCCGGCACGGGGAAGTCGGGTCATTGATCAGCTCTCCGACGCCGTCTCGGGAAAACGACGACAAGCGCGCGCGGGGCTCTCATGGAGGTAGCCGACCGGGCTTGTCCGTTGCGGATCAGAAGGGGGGCGACGCCGTGAAGATGTAGGCCCACCCCTCGCGCCCCTTGGCCACCTCCACCCGTAACGGGGTGTTGGAGGGGCCGTGGAAACGGGCGCCGATCCCCCAGTTGGTGCGCAGCCCGCGCAGGTCCAGGTCGGCGCGGCGCGCGGCGACCTTCCCGGCGTCGAAGAACAGCGCCATGTCGAAGAAATGGCGGTTCGGAGCCCAGCGCCACTCCGCGGAGAGCAGCAGCGCGTGACGATCCCGGAACCGGTCCGTGGCGTAGGCTCGCAGCGTGCGGCCGCTGCCGAGCGCCGGCAGCAGGTGGAACGGTACGATGTCCTCGTCGTCCAGGATCGACTCGAGGCGCCCCCGGAACGCCAGCACCCACGTCTCGCGCAGGATCGGTACGTGCTGCACGAGGTCGACGTCGAGCCGTTCGAAGCTGTAGGCGGTGGCGCGGTTGACCCACGCCTGCAGCGTCGCGCCGTAGTAGCCGCCCGTCTTCGTGTACCCCGGCGACGACCGCCAGTCGAAGCCGGCGGTCCCGCCCACGCGGACGAACGACAGCGTCTCGCCCAGGCCGGGGACGGCCGACGCCGAATGGACCGTCTCGACCGACGGATGCCGGCCCAGGCCCGCCGCGAGGGCGTACTGCTCGACGTCGGCCTCCCCGCTCAGGCGGACCCAGCGGTGGGGCCGCGCCCGGAGCACCCCGCCGGCGTACGCGTGCCGGACCCTCGCGTTGGTCCGGTCCCCCACCTCCGTCTCCATACCGGTCCCGTAGTAGGCGAGTCGGGTCAGGTCGCGCCACCCGGTCCGCAGTGTGAACCGGACGCGCTCCTGGGCCGGCGCATCCGCAACCGAAGCAAATCGCACCTCGACCCGCTTGTAGCCGCGGATCGAATAGAGCCCGTGCATGTCCAGAAAGGCATTGCCGCGGACATAGTTCCGGTAGCCGCCGCCGAACGCGAGCCCGCCGCCCGACCGAACGCTCCCCGCGAGCGGATACCACCCGCCCGGGGAATCCAGCAGGACCGTCTGAACCTTCTGGACGATGGCCTCCGCCGTCGACGGCTGTTCGGGCGTCGCTACCGCGGCCTTGGCTGCCTGCCGCTCCGCGATGACCTCGGCCCGTGTGGCCGGCTCGGTCTCCTCCTGGCCGGCGGCCGAAACCATCACGCGTCCGATGACCGCGGCGGCAACCAGGACACGCCGCGCGTTCCTTCGAGCCTCCATGCAGTGTCGAACTTACCACAGGCACGAGAAGCTGTGCTGCCAATCTTCCGGCGGCAGGCTCACGGCGCCGTTCCTCTCGCCCGGCCGGCCGGATCATTCGGTCAACGTCACGATCGACCAGAGGTACAGCAGCATGCCCGCGCCCGCGAGCCCGGCTCCGAGAGAGGCGAACAGGAAGAAGGAGACCGGGTGGTTCCAGAAGAAAGTGGCCAGCTCCACGCCGAGCCCGGACACGATCAACAGGCCCGCCAGTCGCAGCCGACCGGCCAGTCCGCCCCGCAGCCCCGGCAGACGTACCCGGCTCATCGCGGGCTCCCCGGGTCCCAGCGCGGGAACCGGTCGAGCTGCGCCACTTCATGCACGAGGTTGTGGCACATGACGCAGGACCTCGTCCCCTCGCGCAGGTCCGCCAGATAGGGGGCGTGGGCGGCCTGCTCCTCGTAGGAACGGCCGCCCTGATGGCAGGCGAGGCAGGCGCGGTTCTCGAACGGCTCGTACAGCTCGACCGGATCGGAGACCGTCCCCCACACGGCGTGCCACACGTGCCGGACGCCCCGCAGCTTGTCGTCGACGTCGCCGAACATCGTGTAGTTCGTATGACAGGTGTAGCAGGCGCGGTCCACGGGAACCCGGCGGTTCTGGTAGTGCGCCGCCGGCAGGAACCGCGGATCGTCGATGTGCAGGCTCTCCCGGTAGGGCTCCATCCCGTGACAGGAAAGGCAGAACGTCGTGGTCTGGGCCTGCTCGTAGTGCCGGACCGCACCGCCCAGCAGCACGAGACCCGGCAGCGCGAAGAGGGCGGCGAACGCGGCGATCCTGCCCCCGAGCGTGGCCGCCGACTCGGGTCGACGAACCACCACCGCGATGAGCCCGACGGCCGCCACCGCCAGGACGCCCAGGACGAAGTCGGCTCCGGTCATCGTCGACGCTCCGGGCCGCCGGCTAGCGGCGCTCGCGCAACTCCCGCGCCATCGTCCTGATCTCGGTCAGGTCCTGCACCATCTCGCTCCAGCCATACCAGAGGGAGTAGTCGGGGTTGTTGTGGAAGGCGCCCTGGAAGGTCCTCATCCGGTGCTCCAGGTGCATCCTGAACAGGCGCTGCTCGATTACGGTCGGGGCGTCGTGGAACGCCAGCAGGTCCGGATAGTCGTACGAGTAGTGGTCCGGCTTGCGCAGCACGCCGTCGGCGTAGAGATCGGCGACGATGCGGATCGCCTCGGCCAGCAGGCGGTCCGCCTCCCGGATCATGTCGTCGCCCTTCTCGAGCTCCGCGCGCACGAAGTTGCCGGAGTGGCACTCCTCACAGACCGCGACCATGCGGTTCCGTTCCCGCTGCCAGTCCTCCTCGGTCAGGCGGGCGACGTCGGCCTGCTCGACCACCTCCAGGCGCGGCGTCGGGTTGCCCTGGGGGTCCAGCACCCCGAGAGCTTGCAGGATGGTCGTCTGGTCGGCGGCCCACTCCGGATCCTCCGGCAGGGGCAGACGTACGCCCAGGAACCCCCAGGCCGTCCGGACCTCGTGGTCTCCCTGCGGCATGTGGCAGGTCTGGCAGGTGGGCGCCGCGGCCTCGTCCGGCAGCGTTCCGTTCTGCTTCAGGAGGTGTCGCACGCCGTGCTTGGATGACGAGTACATTTCCCACTGCGGGTGGTCGATGCCCATGTGGCACGTCCGGCACGCCTGCGGTTCCCGCGCCTCGGCTACCGAGAACAGGTGGCGCGTATGGCAGGCGTCGCACGATGCCAGACCGAACGTGGCGCCCTCCGCCCGCAACTGGCGCATGTCGTCCTCGGTCTTCATCCCCACACGGTGACACCCGCCGCAGCCCTTCATGCCCTCGGTGAGCGCCATCGGCAGCCAGTGCGTCGTCGGCATCGCGTTCATGCTCGCCCACGCCAGTGCGTGCTTGCCGCCCGTGAACTGCTCGGCCTGGATGGGGTGGCAGTCCGCGCACACCTCCACGGTCGCCATCCGGACGAGGGCGACGTCGTCAGCCGTGGTGTGCGCGTCGCCGTGACACAGGCTGCACTCGACGCCCGCCTGGCTGTGCCGGCTCAGCTCCCAATCCGTGACGACACCGGGGGTCGCTTCGCGATGACATCCGATGCAGGACGAAGCGTCGGCTGCCTCGGGGGGAGCGTCCCCGCTGCCGCAGCCCGCAAGGGCCAGCGCGAGGAGCAGAAGACAGCCTGGCGACGACGGGTGACGAACACCGGAAGAGAAGAAAGCCATCGGAGGAGTCACCACAGTTCCACGCGGTCGGGCGCGAACCTGCGCCGTCCTCGCCCGACGCTTGCTCCGGCGCGCCCATGGAGCGAGCGCAAAGCCATACTACCACGCGGCCCCGGACGACTCGCTCACCATCCCCTCTCGCTCAAGCGCGCTGTATCGAGCGCGAACGCCGAGGTAGTTGCCCACTCCCATCGACAGCCGGTCCGCGACCAGATTGGCCATGCCGACGAGAATGACCGTAGGCCGGCGGGGCGGGAATCGGAGCCGCGACGGTCTTCGGGCTACGGGCGGTCGGACGTGCAGCGCAGGGGCGGCGCCGGCTCGCTGCAGGCGCCCGGCCACGGCTCCATCGTCCGCGGAGGCGCTGCCGTCGCGCGCCGCAACCGGAAGCGGACCTTCCGCGCCCGCGGCGAGCTCATCGTGAAACCGGCGACCGCTCCGGCGGGACCGCGGCCGAAGGTCAGGTACCACCCTCCACCGTAGAATCCGTCGTCGAAGGTGGGCGTCAGGCGGATCTCGCCGAGCTTGCGGTGCCGGAGGGTGAGGCGACGGCCCTCCGCGCGCAGGCGGTAGGCCACGCCGAGGTCCGCACTGTGGTAGGTGCCGGCGTACTCCGCCAGCCGGTCGGGAGAGGGGCGGGCCGGTGCCGCGTGACTGTACGCCCGCGGTCTCCATCCCGAAAGGCGAAGCGTCGGCCCGCTCTCGGCGCGGCCGGGCGCGAGCTCGATCTCGGTCGCCGTGCCGGCGAGGCGAAACCGCGGGCCGCCGAGCGGCAGCAGCCGCTGCCCGCGCCCGCCGGCGAGCAGGACGAGGTGGTTGCCTCGCAGCACCAGGTGCAGCGGGATATCGCTCTCGGCGTCGGTGTAGTAGCCGGCCAGCGCGGCGAGCTCCTCGCGGGACGGCGGGGCGGAGGGGCCGGCGGTCGCGCCCGCGCCCGTGGCGGGGCCCGCATCCGCCGGGCGCGCATCGGCGGCGGGGGCGACGCCGCGGGGCGGGGCGGAGCGGTCCCGCGGGCCCCGCGGCGTCCGGTCCGGTCGGTCGGGACGATCCGCCGCGTCCTGACGGCCGGCGCGTCGCGCCGGGAGCACGGCGTCGGCGACGTCGCGCGCCAGCCGCGCCGGATCGGTCGAGCGGATGTTGCAGAGCACCGCGACCGCCAGGTCCTCGACGGGGAAGCGCAGGAACTCGCTGCGGTAGCCGGCGTCGGTGCCGCCGTGCCCCACCGTCCGGCGGCCGCGGTGCGAGCCGTGCACCAGTCCGAAGGCGTAGGACACCTGCGCGCCGCCGGCCAGCGTCGTCATCTCCTGGAGTTGCCGCACGACGTCCTGGCCGCCGACCCCGCCCGCCCGGAAGTTGCCGTTCCAGCGCGCGAGGTCCTCGACCGTGGTGAAGAGGCTGCTGGCGCCGACCACCGCGAAGTCCGGGATGCTGAGGCGGTAGCCGCCCGCGCCGTCCGCCTCGTAGGCGTAGGCGCGGTCCCGAATCAGCAGGGTGTGGTCGTCGCGGAACGTGGTGCGCGTCATCCCCAGCGGCCGGAAGATGCGTTCGTCCGTGAATGCGCGCAGCGACTGCCCCGCGACCCGCTCGACCGCGGCCGCGAGCAGCGTGTAGCCCGAGTTGCTGTAGAGGTGCTCGGTGCCCGGCCGGAAGTGGAGCGCCGCCTGTCGCGAGAGGAGGTCGAGCACGTCGCCCTGGGTGATGACGTCGCCCCCCCAGCGCCAACCCGCCATCTGCAGCAGGCTCCACTGGTCGCGGATCCCGCTCGTGTGCTGCGCCAGGTGGCGAAGCGTGATCGGCGCGCCGTAGTCCGGAAGCTCCGGCACGTGGCGCCGGACGTCGTCGTCCCAGGACAGGCGCCCTTCGTCGGCGAGCAGCGCCACCGCCAGCGCCGTGAACTGCTTCGAGACCGAGGCGACGTGGAAGACGCTGGCCGGCGTGATCGGAACACCGTACTCGAGATTGGCGGAGCCGTAACCTCTCGCGAAGACGATGTCGCTGCCCTCCATCACCGACACCGCGCAACCCGGCGCGTCGGGCGCCGCCCAGGGGGCGAAGATGGCGTCGATGCGCGCCTCGGCCGCGGCGGGCGAGCCGGCAGGCGGACCGGCGAGCGGAACGACGCCGGCGGCGATGAGAAGCGTGGCAGCGGCCAGACCGCCGGCGGCCGCCAGCGCGCCGGCGGCGGCCGGTGCGCCCGCCAGCCAGGGTCGGCGGAACGCGGGCATCGGGCTCAGTGTAGTCGAGGCACGCCGACGGTCAACCCCGTTGGACCTCACGATGGCGGGAGCAGTCGACCGGGGCAGCCGTCTCTACACCCCCCACACCGTGATCGTCCGGCCGCCGACCGATTCCTCGCGACAGTAGATCTTCTCGTCCCAGGCCCTGCCTTCGGAACGGTCGAAGACCACCAGATGCCCCTCGCGCGCCGCGCACCGGTCCATGTAGGCCGCGGTCTGGGCAAGGCCGTCCGCGACCGTTCGTTCCGGGCGCCCGCGCAGCACCTTGCATTCGATCACGATGCGGTCCGCCCCCGTCGGTTGGTTCCGTCCACCTCCTCGCGGCCAGACGATCAGCAGGTCGGTACGCCCCCGCCCCAGCCCGTACTCCCGTTCGATGCGCCCGCCGCCGTTGACGATGCGCTGCAGGAACGCCTGCAGCAGGAGTTGCGGCCCTGCCTCCCGATAGTCGAAGCGCTGCACCCAATGCTCCGAGTGCTCGCGGAAGAAGGCCTGGAACGAGGCCAGCAGCTTGCGCACGTCGAGCCCGCCGCCCGCATCCACGTACCAGGCGGCGTCCTGGAGCAGCTTCGCCTGGACGGCGTAGGTGAGCTCGCGAGGCACGACCTCGGCGTAGATCGGATTGGCGATGCGCGGCGGGTCGTCGCGGGCGATGAGGCCGAGGTCGCGCACGTACTCCAGGTCGTGCAGGGACGAGTCGTCCTCGCTGGCGCCGCTCAGCAGCGGTTCGATCACGCGGCGCACGCGATCCTCCTGCAGTTTGTCGACGAGTTGGTCCAGGTGGACCTGACGGCTCTCGATCAGGTGCTCCCGGGCGCCGAGGATGTCCGCGATCCCGATGGCCCGCGAGCGGTCGCGGCCGTCCCTGCTGCCGAAGCAGGCCTGGCGGCAGAGCGCGTTCACCAGCCACGGCTGGCCGCGGGTCCCGGCCCATACCGCATCGACCGCCTCCGCCGTGAAGGCCTGACCGGTCTCGGTCGTGTGCTGGGCGAGCAGCGCCCGCAACTCGGCCTCGGTGAAGTCGCCGAGGCGCAGGGACTCCGCGCGGATGTTGAACGCGCTGCCGCCGGCGATGACCGCGTTCTCCGCCCGGGAGCGGATGCGGTAGTCGCGCACGTCGCGCACGCCGCACAGGACGACGCTCTGCGGAAAGCTCCCCGGGCGGCGGTCGTAGCCGGCGCGAAGCTGTCGCAGGACCGCGATCAGGGTGTCGCCGATCAGCGCGTCGATCTCGTCGATAAGGAGCACCAGGGGCCGGGGGTCGGCCCTGCTCCACCGGGACAGCGCGGTCGCCAGGGCGTTGTGCGGCCCGAACGACGCCAGGAGATCGGGCCAGCGCCCGTCGAGGAACCCGTCGCCGGCCTCCAGCGCACGATTGGCCAGTTCGCCCAGGACGGCCTGCATGGCGTCCCTCACGTCTTCGCGCGCGGTCTGGGCGACCTCGACGTTCGCGTAGACGCAGCGGAAGCCGGTCCCGGCGTCGGCGTTGAGCAGGTCGCGCAGCGCCAGCAGGGTGGACGTCTTGCCGGTCTGGCGCGGCGCGTGCAGCACGAAGTACCGTCGGCCCCGGATCAGCCCGAGGACCTGGTCGAGGTCGACCCGTTCCAATGGTGGAACGCAGTAGTGCCACGCGGCGACGACGGGGCCCTCGGTGTTGAACTCGCGCACGCCAGACCATACTGCATGGCCACGGCAGCGTCTCCGGCGGACGGACCCGCCGCTCCGGACCTGATCCTCCTCGGGCTCGCTGATCGGGCGCGCCCGTCACGCGCCGGGAGCCGTACCGGCGGCCTGTGTACGACAGTCCGTTCTTTCAGGAGCAGGTCCCCGAGGAGGTGGTCGCGATGCTGTGGATGCCGCGGCGGACGCCGCCGCCGAGGCCTGCCCCCGGACCGCCGCGGACGACGAGCGGGCGCGACTCCTTGCGACAACTTCCGGCCGCTCCGCGAGCACGTCATCCTGGGCACCGACGCCGGCGCGCTCGGCGACTGCTTCGGCTACGCCGATCACCTGGAGCTGGAGCTCTTCGTGCCGCTGGGAATGACGCCGGCCGTGGCGAGCAGCAGATCGTCGCGGTGTATCTTCGTGGCGTCGAGATGGACCGCGCCGCCCTGCGCGCGCGGGTGGACGGACTGATCGAGGGGCTGCGGTGTCGAGATTCTCGAACAGCACCCGGCACGGCATTGCCGGCGCCCTGGTCGTCGTGGCGGCGTCGCTCTACGTCGTCACGGCGCCCTGCGAGCGGTTCCCCGGCGTGGTGATCGCCGGCGAGCCGACGCCGCCGCCCGCCGACTGGACCACCGTCAACGACCGCGACGTGGCGCTGATGAATCTCGCCGGGTTCCCCCCGTCCGTCATCCACATCGTATATTCGACCGACGAGGGCGGCATCATCCCGGCCACCCGGCCCGACGGCGGCTACCGGGCCGGGCGCGTGCGGGGCGGGCGTCCGAACGGGTGGATCCGTCTCGGCGATGCGACGTATGCGCTGACGGCGACCGAGATCCTCGGCCCGGAGCGGATCCCCTGTCTCGAGAGCTTCGGCGAGAAGGCCGGGATACCGATAGGGTACGACTTCGAGGGCGAGGTCGTCGCCGGCGTCAACGAGCCGCTGCACACGTGGGAAGTGTTCTACTGGACACCCCGATAGGAGAGCCGGGCGTTGGTCCCGGAGGAGGCATCATGGGTTCAGCTCCATCGGCGACAGCAAGGACCTGCTGGGCGGCATTGGCCTGCGCGGTGCTCGTCACCGCGGCCGAAGCACCCGGCCGCGCCCAGGGTGGGGAGTTCGTTCCTGTCACGGATGCGATGCTGCAGGATCCGGATCCGGCGGACTGGCTGATGTGGCGGCGGACCCTGGACGGCTGGGGCTACAGCCCGCTGGACTCGATCACGCGAGAGAACGTCGGCGACCTGCGCATGGTCTGGTCGCGCGGGCTGCACACCGGCACGCAGGAGGGGACGCCGCTCGCCTACGACGGCGTGCTCTACATGCCGAACCCGTCCGACGTGATCCAGGCCATCGATGCGGTCACCGGTGATCTCCTCTGGGAGCACCGTCGCGAGATCCCGGACGACGCCGAGGACTACATGTTCGCGACCGCCACGAACCGCAACATCGCCATCTACGGCAACCTGATCATCGACACCAGCGCCGACGACCACGTCTTCGCGCTCGACGCGACGACGGGCGAGCAGGTGTGGGAGACGCTGATCCTCGACTACCGGGTGAACCCGGCCAACCAGACCTCGGGCCCCATCATCGCCAACGGCAGGGTGGTCTCGGGCCGCAGTTGCATGCCGCAGGGCGGTCCGGACGCCTGCGTCATCACGGCCCACGACGCGACGACGGGGGCGGAGCTGTGGCGCCGGCGGACGATCCCCGCCCCCGGCGAGCCCGGCGACGAGACGTGGGGCGGCGTGCCCTTCGAGCGGCGCACGCACGTCGGCGCATGGATGGTGCCGAGCTATGATCCGGCGCTGGACCTGGTCTACATCGGGACGTCGGTCACCTCGCCGGCCCCGAAGTTCCTGCTCGGCGGCACCGACAACACGCACCTCTATCACAACTCGACGCTCGCGCTGGACGGCGAGACGGGCGAGATCCGCTGGTACTACCAGCATCTGAACGACCACTGGGACCTCGATCACCCGTTCGAGCGGATACTGGTCGACACCGCCGTGGCGCCGGATCCCGCCGCCGTGAGCTGGATCAACCCCCGGCTGCGGCCCGGCGAGGAGCGGAAGGTCCTTACCGGCATCCCCGGCAAGACCGGCGTGGTCTACACCCTCGACCGCGAGACCGGCGAGTTCCTGTGGGCGACGCCGACCATTACCCAGAACGTCATCAGCGACATCGACGGCGCCACGGGCGACGTGCAGGAGAGCGCGGAGCTCGTCTTCACGGGTCTTGGACAGGAGGTGCTCGCCTGTCCGACGTGGCTCGGCGGCAAGGACTGGGAGGCGGGCGCGTACAGTCCGCTGACCAACACGATGTACTTCCCGCTCCGCAACGCCTGCGCGCGGATGATGGCGACGCCCGGGCGGGAGCAGGATGGTGTGGGGGAGCGGCTGTACTCGCTGGCCGTGCGCAACCAGCTCGCGCCCGGCATCGACCAGCTCGGCACGCTGCGCGCGATCTCGGCCGAGACCGGAGAGACCGTGTGGCAGCACGATCAGCGCGCGATGACGATGTCGCTCGTCGCCACGGGCGGCGGACTGATCTTCGGCGGCGACGCCAACGGCCGCTTCCGGGCCCACGACCACGAGACGGGCGAGGTGCTGTGGGAGGTGAATCTCGGCTCGCCGGTCACCGGCTTCCCGATCACCTATGCCGTCGACGGCCGGCAGTACGTTGCGGTGAGCACCGGCGTCGCCGGCACGTCGGCAGGCCTGCTGCTCCTGACGCCGGAGCTGCGCCCGAGCCTGGGGAACAATCTCTTCGTGTTTGGTTTGCCGTGAGGACCGGCCGAGCGCCATCCGGGCCGTCGCCGTCGCCCGGGCCGTTCTGGACGCCGGAGGCGAGCACTAGACGCCTTGAACCCGCATGATCTTCACAGTTGAGTCAAGTTTCGGATCCGGCTACCGCCGGTGGTCTTGGTCTCCCCGATCCAGTGTTCAGGCAGCCAGGGCCCGTCCGCGCCAAGCGTGGTCGACCTCTTGGTCGTAGAGGGCGACGGCTTCCCGAATCCGTGTGGTCGAGTCCCCGTCGAGGGTCGCCGACAGCACCGGCCCGAGAACCCGCGCCTGGGTCCGGTGATAGGCCAGCGCGACGCAGAGTCCCTCGGCGGTGAGCTGGTACCGGAGGGTGCCGGGGATGCGCTCGATGAGCCCCCGGAGACGTAGCCGGCGCAGGTCGTACGTCATGCGTCCCGTGCCGTAATCGTCGAGCGACAGACCACACAGTGACGCCACCGCCTCCCGCAACTCCCGGTTGCGGAAGCCGGGTCTTCCGCAGAATCTGTGGGTAAGAACGGAGGCTGGTAGTCCTCGTCAGACAAGAGGCAGCGTGCCCGTGTGCTCGCCGCCGTCAAGGCGCTTCGCTCCGCTCCGCCCCCGCTGCGCGGGGCTGACGGCCTGGACGCCGGCTCCGCGCACGAGCGCCCCGGCTCTCGTCTGACGAGGACCAAATGCCCGACGCCCGTATCGGGAGGGCGATGGCCCGTCCCGAAGCACAGAACGCAGCCTCGACATCGGAAACGCATCCCGTTCCGGAATCCGCGACAATTGGTGTTGCAGCAGCCAAGCGACGCGGAAGGGGAACGGGATGCAACTCAAGAGTATCTTGAATCGGGTCCAGAAGCACCCGTCGTTCATCTACGAGACGGTGCGGCTGGTGGAGCACCCGCAGTTGACCCTCGAGGTTCGGGTGCGGCCTCGCGCCGGGACCCGCGCGACGTGCTCGCAGTGCAGGCGCCGGGCCCCGGGCTACGACACGCAGGCGGTCCGGCGCTTCGACTTCGTGCCCCTGTGGCACATCCCCGTGGTCTTCCTCTACGCGATGCGCCGCGTCGACTGCCCGCGCTGCGGCGTACGGGTCGAGGCGCTGCCGTGGGCCACCGGCAAGCACCGACTGACCGACGCCTACGCCTGGTTCCTCGCCGGGTGGGCCAGGCGTCTGTCGTGGCAGGAGGTCGCCGCGGCGTTCCCCACGTCCTGGGACACCGTCTATCGGGCCGTGCGCATGGCGGTCGACTGGGGCCTCGCGCACCGCGACCTCACGAACATCGAGGCCATCGGCGTCGACGAGCTCTCCCGCCGCCGCGGGCAACGCTACCTGACGCTGGTCTATCAGATCGACGGTCACTGCAAGCGCCTGCTGTGGGTCGGCCGCGAACGCAAGGCCGCGACGTTGGAGGGCTTCTTCGACTGGTTCGGCCCCGCACGCAGCGCGGCGCTGTATTTCGTCTGCTCGGACATGTGGAAGCCCTACCTGAAGGTGGTTGCCGAGCGCGCCGGCCAGGCCGTGCAGGTGCTCGACCGCTTCCACATCATGAGCCATTTCTCGCAAGCGATCGACGAGGTGCGCGCGGCGGAGGCCCGGAAGCTCGCCGCCGCGGGCCGGGCGCCGGTGCTCAAGCGCAGCCGCTGGCTCCTGCTCAAGCGTCCGGAGAATCTCAGCGACGAGCAGCGGGGCCGGCTTGCGGAGCTGGTGCGTCGCAACCTGCGCACGGTTCGCGCCTACCTGCTCAAGGAGGACTTTCAAGCGCTGTGGGGCTACGTGTCGCCGTACTGGGCCGGCCGGTTCCTCGACCGCTGGTGCACTCGGACGATGCGCTCGCGGCTCGACCCGATGAAGGAGGTGGCCCGCATGCTGCGCTCGCACCGCGACCTGATCCTGAACTGGTTCCGGGCCCGAGGGCAGTTCTCCAGTGGCATTGTCGAAGGCTTCAACGGGAAGGCCAGAGTGATCACCAAACGGGCGTATGGCTTCCGCACCTCCGCGGCACTGGAAGTCGCTTTGTATCATGCACTTGGCGACCTGCCCGAACCAGAACTCACCCACAGATTCTGCTGACGAGGCCGGAAGCCGTGCGGCAGCAGGTCGAAGCGCAGCAGGGCGGCGAACAGCGCTTGCACCCGCCGGTCGCCGAAGCGCAGCGCCGAGGCGCGTTGGCCGTCGATGCACACCGGGCGGTGCAACTCGTCGAGCACGTCGGCTCCGATGCTTCGGTCGTGACTGAGGCGTTGGACGCCGAGCAGGCGTCGGTTGGCGGTGAAGCCGATCGTCTTCAGATCCTCAAGGTTCCTCAGCCGGCGGCCGACATCGAAGTCGTACGTGTCGTTGATCACCGTCTCGGTGCGTAGCGCGCGTCCCTCCTTGTGGTACTGCTTGATGCGCGAGTGCTTGTAGTCGACGTGCAGCGACGGGGTGACCCTGTCGGTGATGACGCGGGTGCGATACCGCGAGGGGGTGCGTCGGGTGACGCGCCGGTCGAAGATCAACTGCACGTGGTCGGGACGGCCCATGTCGAGGTGCTCGCGCAGCACCTCCTCGAAGAAGACCCGCCCCTGCGCCGGTCGGTCGAACACCTGGGTCCGGGCGAACTCCGCCTGCAGTATCGAGATGTCGTACCGGATGCCCTGTTTCCGGTCGCTGGGCTCGAAGGGGTGCGGCAGCCGCGCCAGCCACTTCCGCAGCAGCCCGTCGACCTGCTCCGCCGTCAGCCCGTCGGCCAGCCGCTGCATCGCCTCGGGGTCGTCGCAGCGCAGGATGCCGTTGTCGAGCGCCTCGAACGCGATGCCCCGCTTCGTCAACTGCCGCTTCAGGTACTCGTGCCCGTTGATGCACAGCTTGGCGTTGTACGGGAAGTACGAGCAGAACTTCAGGAAGAACGGCCCGAAGTCGTCGTCCACCGCGTAGACGTAGTAGTGGTTGACCATCGCCGTCGAGTCCGTCAGCCACGGATAGCTCGCGCCGGTCCTCGGGTCGTGGCGGCGTTCCGTACGCAGCACCCGTGCCTTCTCTTGCGCCCGCCCGATGTAGAGCACGCCTTCGCCTCCCGTCCACCGGCGGAGGTACTCCCGCGTCCGGTCGTCCTTGCGCTCCCGGCGACCGAACGCCACGATGTCGATGCCGTTGCGCTCGGCATAGCGCTTGATCGCCGCGACGAAGCGCTCGGTCAGCGGTCCCATCAGGGCCGACGACGGCACCGGCCGGCCCCGGACCTTGCGGAAGAAGTGCGCCGCGCCCGCCCCCGTCTGCAGCAGCGGTACGTAGACGTTCAGGTACATGCGGTCGATGCACTCCAGCGTCAGCATCGTGTGCCGCGACAGTACTTCGGCGACGGATCGTGCTACGTTCATGGCTCGGGCTCCGGTCGATGGGCTCCCCACCGGCCAGTCTACGGCCACCATCGCCCTCGGGCGACTATAACGGCGGCTCACGCCGCAGCGGGAGCAGCGGCCGGAGTCCGACTCCCCCTAAAGCACGCGCTGAGGTCTACATGTCTCGTCGGTCTGAGGCGGAGCCTCGTTAGAGCTTGATTCTCCAAGGTGCCAGACCACTCGTTCGTCCGGCCACTGAGACGCGACCATGAGGCCGCAAGCGTGACGTTCCCCAACCAACCCCCCCTACGGGGGTTGGGGTTGTCAGACTGCGACGAGGGGCAGGATGTCGAAGGGAATCAACCCAGTCATTTGGAGTAGCATCGCAGTGCTGTTGCTGACCGGCTGCAGTGCGCGACTCGATGGCCCGACCGTCCCTCGATGGGCACGGACCGACAATCCACCAGTTGAGAGATTCGACAACTGCCACCAGATGCGGAAGGCCGGATGGCGTGGGGGGCAAGCTATTGGGGTAGCCCAGCAGCACAGCAAACCTACGAGTTGAACCTGCACTTGGCGTGGGAACCGGGGCACGCGTGCCCACCACGGCAGTCGTTACCAGAGGGGTCTTCCGCGGAATCGGTGGGCAGGATTGAGGACCGGAGCGACCCGTCATTGCATCGTCCGAGTCGCCTACTCCTGAAGATACCTTCACCCCACGACATAGGCGGGGGCAGTAGGCCAAGATAGGGAATGGTGGCGTGGGCGGGGTCTTGACCCGCAGGGCTACGTCCTGTGACAAGCGGCTTCGCTCTTGCGTTCGGTCACAAGGCATCACCTCCGTCGCCGACGAGGGGCGCGGCATAGCCGCCGGCGAGCTGGCGCGCCTGTTCCGCGGATACCGCGGCGGCGCCGCCGGCGACCGCCGCGGCGCAGACCTCGGGCTCGCCATCTGCAAGGGGCTGGTGGAGGCGCATCGCGGCCGCACCCGCGCCGAGAGCGCTGGGCCGGGCCGGGGCAGCCGCTTCACCTTCACGCTGCCGGCCGCGGAGACGGGCGCCCGGCGCGGCGGCGCAACCCGCCCGGGCGGCCGCGACCCCGCCCGGACCCGCCCGCGTGCTGGTGGTGGACGACGACCCGGCGACGCTGCGCTATGTCAGCGGCGCCCTCGCCGGCGCCGGCTACGCCGTGCCGGTCACGGACGACCCCGCGGACCTGCCCGCATCCTCGCCGCCGAGAGGCCCGACCTGGTTCACCGACCGAGCTCGCCGCCCGCGTCGGCGCCGCACTGCGCCGCGCCACCCGTCCCGGACCCTTCGCGCTGGGCGACCACCGCGGCTACCGCTGGATGTTCGTCAAGGGAAGGCTTCGCGATGGTGTCCCGGTGACGCGGGGCGGCCGCCCAACCTCGACGTCCTCATGGCCGACCTCGCCGCAGCCTATCCCGAGACCAACCGATGCCGGGCACCGGACGTAGCGGGACTCCATCGGACGACGCTGGGCGTTCCCATCCTGCCCTCCCAGTGCGCCTTGGCTCGAGATCAACATTATGTAGACAATCCACTCAATGTAGGGTAGAGTGGCTACAGAATCGTGACTCCAGCGCCTCGCCGGGTAGACCTTCTGTACGGGACGCTCGACCTCCTCATCCTGCGCACGCTCGTCTACGGTCCGTCGCACGGTCACGCCATCGCCAAGCACGTCCAGCGCGTGTCCGAGGACGCCCTTCAGATCGAGACCGGGTCGCTGTATCCGGCCCTGCACAAGCTGGAGGGGCGCGGCTGGATCGCGGCCGAGTGGAAGAAGTCGGACAAGGGCAAGCGCGCCCGGTACTACCGCCTGACCCCGTCCGGGCGAGAACAGCTCGCGCTTCAGCAGTCACGATGGGAGCAACTCTCGGTCGCCATGGCGCGGGTGCTGCGGCCCGCCGACTAGTGTGCACCGTCAGAAATACGTGAGCAGTAACGCTTCAGGGATTCCAGGATCTGCTCGGCGGTCTTCGTCCAGACGAAGGGCTTGGGGTCTTCGTTGTAGACCGCCAGGTACTCCTTGATCGCCGCCTCGAGTGCTTGGGTGCTGCGATGGGTTCCACGCCGGATCTGCTGCCGGGTGATCTCGGCGAACCAACGCTCTACCTGGTTGAGCCACGATGCGCTCGTGGGCGTGAAGTGCAGGTGATACCGAGGACGCCGTGCCAGCCAGTCGTGGATCATCGCCGTCTTGTGCGTGCCGTAGTTGTCCAGCACCAGGTGGATGTCGAGGTCGGGCGGCACCGCCTTGTCGATCACGGCGAGGAAGCGCTTGAACTCCACCGAGCGGTGCTTCCGAAAGCACCTGCCGATCACCTCGCCGGTGGCGGTGTTCAGGGCCGCGAACAACGAGGTCGTGCCGTGCCGTCGATAGTCGTGTGTCCGCTGCTCCGGTGCTCCCGGACGCATCGGCAACACCGGCTGGGTACGGTTCAACGCCTGGATCTGCGACTTCTCATCCACAAACAGCACCACCGCTCGCTCCGGCGGATGCAGGTACAGCCCCACGATATCGCGCACTTTCTCGATGAACAACGGGTCTCGCGACAGCTTGAAGGTCTCGCTGCGATGGGGCTTGAGCGCGAACGCGCGCCACACGCGGCCGACGGTCGAAGCGCTCAGCCCGCAGGCTCGGGCCATCGACTCCCGGCTCCAATGCGTCGCCCCCCGTGGGGTCGTCTCCAGCGTCCGGACCACGACCCGTTCGACGTCCTCGTCCGACACCCGGCGCGGCGCGCCCGGCCGTGGTTCGTCCAGCAAGCCGTCGCAGCCGTTGCGCAGGAACCGCCGCCGCCACTTGCCGACCGTGGCCCGCGTCGTGCCCAGAGCCTGCGCCACGACCTGGTCGCTCCGTCCCGCGGCGCTCTGCAGCACGATGCGTGCCCTCAGGGCCAGAGCCTGCGCGGTATTGCGCCGGCGCAGCCAACCCTCCAGTTCCTCGCGCTGTGCGTCCGAGACCTCCGGGACCTCTCGTGTGTAATGGTTCGGCACGGCCCTCCTCGCTTCCGGGCCGACCGTACCACGAGCCGATTCTACTGGTCAATAACTTCAGGCGTTGGACACTAGCGAGGACGAGCCATGTGGCAGCAGGTCCGGTTCCGGCTCCGCTCCCTGCGGCGCTGGCGGCGTCAGGAGTCGGAGCTCGACGAGGAGATCCGCTTTCATCTGGCGCAAGAGATCGAGGAGCTCGTGGCCGCTGGGATGTCCCCCGCCCAGGCGCGCGCGACCGCGCACCGCGAGTTCGGGAACGTCCCGCTGATCCGCGAGTTGACGCGCGAGACCTGGGGCTGGCGGCCGGCGGAGCGCCTGGTTCAGGACGCTCGCTCCGCTGTCCGGGCCATGCGGCGGAATCCCGGCTATGCGTGCGCGGTGGTCCTCACCCTCGCGCTCGGCATCGGACTCAACGCGGCGATGTACGCGCTGCTGTCCCGCCTGTTCCTCCAGGCCCCGCCACACGTCGAGGCCCCGGAGGAGATTCATCGGGTGTGGGCGCAGGAGCGGGACTCTGACGCTCACGGGGACTTCTCCGGCCCGAGTTTCCCGCACGAGAGGACGGATTGGGTCGAGTTCGCCGCACTCCGAGCAGATACCGACCGATTCGGCGCCGCCGCCGGCTACACCCCTCCGAGGCCGATGCAGAACGGCCGCGGCCAGAGCGCCGAAGAGCTCCAGGTGTCCTGGGTCACCGGAGGACTCTTCGCACTGCTCGGCGCGCGCCCGGCTCTCGGGCGGCCCATCGCGCCCGAGGATGACGACATCGCAGCCGATCCGGTTGCGGTAATCGGCAACGGGTATTGGGAGCGGAGGTTCCGTGGAACCCGGGCAGCCCTCGGCGCCACAGTCACTTTCGGCGAGGTCACCTACACGATCGTTGGCGTGATGCCGCCAGGCTTCTCGGGTCCCGAACCGAACGCGGCGGACGTCTGGCTCCCGCTGCACATTGCGGCAACGGACGCCCGCGACAACTGGAGAGACTCCGGCAGCGGCTTGTTCCTAACCACTCTGGTGCGCCTCGCGCCCGGAGTCACCGCCCAAGCCGCGGAAGCGGTAGCCTCCGCCGTCCTGCAGGGCGTGCGCGCCGGCTCCTCTTGGCAGGGTACCGAGGTCACGGTCGCGCTCGGCCCCCTCCTGAAGACCCGCGGGCCGGCCGCCCTCGGAGGCAACATGCGGCTGCCCCTCGTCGTGGGCGGCGTCGCGCTGGCGGTGCTGTTCATCGCCGCCGCCAACGTGTCGAATCTGCTGATGCTGCGGGTCGCCGCGCGCCGGCGCGAGTTGGCCGTGCGGCACGCCCTCGGCGCCGGCAGGTGGGCGGTCGGACGCCTGCTGGTAATCGAGAGCCTCGTGCTCTCTACACTCGCCGGGGCGGCGGCATTGGGCCTGGCCGCGGTCGCCAGTCGCGTGCTGCGGTCTACGCTGCTGCCAGGATACCAGTGGGCCGGCGGCTTGCTGGACGTCACCGCCGTCGCGTTCATCGGCCTCGCCGTGCTCGCGGTTGGCCTCCTGACCGCGGTGTTCCCGGCCGTCTATGCGGCGCGCGCCCGGGGAATCGACCGACTCGACGGCCTGCGAGGCGCCCGGTCCCTCGGAGCGCCGGTGCGAACCGGCCTGATCGTCTTCCAGGCCGCCCTGTCGCTCCTGCTCCTCGACGGGACGGCGGTCTTCTACCGCTCGTTCGACGCTGCGCGCCAACTGGACGTCGGCTACGCCAAGGACAACCTGCTGACGGTGCGGCTGGGGGAAGGCTGGGGCGCCACGCCGCTCGAGGAGAGCACGATCGACACGCTGGAAGCGCGCCTGCGGTCGCTGCCCGGCGTGCTGGACGTGGCCCAGACGACCGCCGCCCCGATGATGATGATCAAGGCGGGGCTGCCGCTGCGCGTGGAAGCGCCCGGCGAGCTTCCCCGCTCGGGTGGGCCCTACGAGAGCTTCGTGACGTCGAACTTCTTCCGCGCGGCAGGCTTGGCCATCCGCGACGGTCGCGGCTTCACGGCGTCGGATCGGGCGGGCGCGCCCAGAGTCGCCGTCGTCAACGCGACCTTCGCCCGGCTCGTGTGGCCCAATCAGCCCGCCGTCGGCCGCTGCCTGTTCGTGGGGCCGGAGGCGTCAGGTTGCACGGCGGTGGTCGGTGTGGCGGAGTCCGCGGTCGAGTTCGGCCTGCAGGACGGCAATCGCTTCCCGCACTTCTACCTGCCGCTCGCGCAGGCTCTGCATGACGCGGAGCTCTCGGGCCATCTAGGCTGGGATCGGACCCTGGTGGTCCGGACGCGCGAGAATCCTGGAGGCTTGGTTCCCCCTGCCCTGCGCGCGCTCGCCGAGCTCTTCCCTGAGTTGCCTGCCAACCGCGTACAGAGCCTGCCCGCCGTCTTCGCACCGCGCATCCGGTCGTGGACGATCGGGACCGGCCTGTTCGGGGCTGCCGGCTTGCTCGCGCTATCGCTCGCCGCCCTCGGTCTCTACGCCGTCATCGCCTTCGGCGTGCGGCAACGGGAGCTGGAGTTCGGCGTCCGGCGTGCTCTCGGTGCCCAAGCGTCGGACCTCCTCCGCATCGTGATGACCAAGGGCTTGGCGGTGACGCTGGCCGGAGTCGGTGCTGGTGTGCTCGCCGCGCTCGCCGCAGGTCGGTTCGTCGCGCCGCTGCTGTTCGACGGCCGCAGTCCGCGCGATCCTGTGGCTCTGACGGCCGCTGCTCTGGTGCTGATGGCGGCGGCCGCCGGCGCGTCGTTCCTCCCGGCGCGCCGCGCGACCCGGGCGGACCCCTGTCGGGCGCTGCAGACCGAGTAGCGCTTCCCTTGCCACAAGGCGCAGGCTCTCGCAGCGCGCGTCGAGGAAAACAGAGTCTCCCAGCGGCCCGTCGCGCGGCCCTCGAACTCCGCTGCATCGCCTCGACGATTCACGTCTTCCCTTGACGTTCTACCTGTTGCTGCTCCACACTAGTAGAGGCTCTACCTTTGGAGGTGCGCCCGTGGCACGACCACGGTTGGACAGAGACCGGCACGGCCTGTTGCAGGGGACGCTGGACATGCTGATTCTGCAGACGCTCCGCCCGGGGCCGGCGCACGGCCACCAGATAGCCACGACCATCGAACGGACCTCCCAGGAGGTCCTGCAGGTGGACCACGGCTCGCTCTACCCGGCGCTCCATCGGCTCATCAAGCGGGGCTGGATCACCGGAGTGTGGGGCATCTCGACGAACAACCGGCGGGCGAAGTTCTACTCGCTGACGGCGGCGGGCCGCCGCCAACTGGTACGGGAATCGGACCGGTGGGAACGGATGGTCGAGGCGGTCGCGCGCGTCATGCGGCCCGCGGGTGCGGAGGAATGACCGAGGTAGCCTGGTGACCTGGCCGCCGTGGCTGTGCCGACTCGTGCCGTACGTGGGCCGCCATCAGGCGGACAAGGATCTCCAGGAGGAGCTTCGACTCCACCTGGAGCTCGAGCGCGAGCGGAAGCTTGACGCGGGCCTTTCCAAGACCGAAGCCGCGCGGGCGGCACGGCGGACGCTGGGCAACGCGAGGCTGATCCGCGAACGCACCCGCGACGTCTGGGGCTGGCGCTGGCTGGACGACCTCGGGCGCGACCTGCGCCACGCCGCCCGGGAGTTGTCGCGGAGCCCGGGCTTCGCCGCCACCGTGGTGCTCGTGCTCACCCTGGGCATCGGCACCAACGTCGCGATGTTCAGCGTCGTCCACGGCATGTTGACCAGGCCCCTGCCGTATCCTGACGCGGACGCGATCGTGCGCATCTCCGAGTCGACCAGGCTGGGACCCGAATCGACCATCACGAACGCCTCGCTGGCGCGACGGCACAGGTTGCCTGGGTGAGTTCGGGCTACTTCGAGGCGATGGGCCTGCGTCTCCTCAAGGGGCGCCTCTTCACGCATCTCGATCGGGCCGGTAGTCCGGGAGTGGCCGTGGTGAACGAGACGTTCGCCCGCGATCTGGCCCCCGAGGGGGAAGCCGTCGGGCAGCGCGTGCGGTTGAGTTCCGAGCGTGTCGGTGACCGCGACGGCGAATGGCGAGAGGTGATCGGCGTGGTGGACGACCTCCGGTACACGCGACTCGCGGTCGGCGAGCGGCGGGGAGAAGCGTTCGTCCCGGCTGGTCAGACCGCGCCCGCCCGCGCGATCGGGGCGATGTTCCTCACCGTGCGGACCTCCGGCGACCCGCTCGCACTGATCCCCTTCCTGCAGGAAGCGGCTGCCGAAGCGCACCATCGCGCGAGGATCGAAGACGTGATGACGATGGACGGGCGCCTATCGCTCGCGGTCGCCCAGCCTCGCTTCTATGCCACCCTTGTCGGGTTCTTCGCGGCGCTCGCACTATTCCTCGCCGCATCCGGCGTCTACGGCCTGCTCAGCTACACCGTCGCGCAGCGGCGGGGCGAGATCGGCGTCCGCATGGCCCTCGGCGCCCGCCGGGGCGATGTCCTCGGGCTGGTGGTCCGGCAGGGTGGGATGCTCGTGGCCGCAGGGGCCGCCGTTGGCCTCGTCGCCGCGGCCGCGTCGAGCCGCCTCCTCGAGAGCTTCCTCCTCGGCATCGCGACCGACGACCGGCTGACCTTCGTCGCGGTGCCGCTCCTGCTCGTCGCGGTGGCGCTCGTGGCTTGCTGGATCCCGGCCCGGCGGGCGACACGGGTCGATCCGATGGAGGCCCACCGCTTCGAGTAGGGGACCGGGTTGGAGTCTCTTGCTGGGGCTCCCCGGGGGCGGCAGCGGCGCCATCACCTACGGACACTGCCTCCGGCAGAACGTGCCTTGGTTAGTGCCTGCCAGAGAACCCCTCTCGAGAGTTGTGAACTGCGACCCGACACGCGGCATCTCGACGTGATTTCGCCATGAGCTGGGCCGCGACGGTGCTTCGAACCGCCCCAAGGGGCAATAGTCAGAGAGAGCCGTCCCGATACCCCGCGTCCAGCGACGGCTGAGCCTTGTCGTCTCACGACGAGCTCAGATAGCAAGGGCCGTTCCATACTGGTCAGGCGACTCGTCGACGGCGTTTGCGCTCGCGCTGCTGCAGGAGCAGCCCAAGGCGATGCAGGTTGGCCGCCAGCACCGACATCGCTACCGTGCGCGCGAAGCCGTCAGCACCATGACTGCGGACTCGATCCAGGCCTCGATGCTCCAACCCGTTGATGGCCGACTCGACCCCCGGATGCGCTCTTCGCGCCGCCACGAACGACTCCTCTTCCTCCCGCTGCTGGTCCGCCCCCGAGAGTCGCCCCGACTTCGGGCGTTCAGGTCGAGCAGGGTGTCCAGGCGCTTGCGATTGGCAGGGCTGTGGAATCCGCGGTCGAAGCTACAAGCGCGCAATTCCGGATAGAACCGCCGGTCGAGGATGGAGCCGCAGTAGCGCTCCAGGGCACGACGCCGGTCTTCGGGCCCGAGGCCCTTCCAGTCCGCCGCCGCCTCGACCCGCTCGCACGCTGTGCGGAAGGTCGGCACCCGGGATGGCCGCACCGCTGCCGTCCGGTCGCCACCCCGGCGCTCCACCTGACGATTGGAGAACGCTGCGGCACGCGCATCGGCAAGCCCAACGTACGGATACCCGCCGAGCCCGAGGTCGCGGCGCTTGCCGTCGACGGTCAACCGCTGTACCCAGTGGCGGCTCCGGCCGCCGGGCTCCACGACGAGGAAGAGCGTTTGCAAGACCTCGTCATCGGCGATGTCCGCCGACCAACCGTAAGCGGCGGCCACGGCCGGGTCAAGAGCCTCGTGCGCATCGGCCAGCCACTGCGGCCTGGCATTGTAGAGGGTCGTCAGCGTCCGCTTCTTGAGCGCCTTCGCCGTGGCCCCGTCGCCGGGAACGGGGCGCTTCGGGTAACCGGGAACCGGCTCGTCGACCCACTCGACCCATTCCGGCGGGTTGAGCCACCCGGTCGCGCAACTCGACCAGCCTTCGGGCTTTCCAGGGCTACAGCAACGGCGTTCGGGAACAACTACCGTCAGCGGACCGATGCGCCGACGCGATCGTTGCGGGCCAGGACGTGGCCAGCGGCGTCGAATGCGAAGGGCACAGAGCGGTTGTCGGGATCCCACAGGTCGCGGTGGGTCTGCACCTGGAGATGAAGGTGCGGCATGGTCGTGTTCCCTGAGTTGCCGACCAGAGCCAGCGGATCGCCCCTCCGGACGCGGTCGCCGTCGCTGACCCGGAGCGTCCCGTGCCGGAGGTGCGCCAGGACGACGAACAGGCCCGTGTCGAGCTCGATGACGATGACGTTCCCCGCAGCATCCGCGACTTCGGTCACGAAGTTGGCGCCCTCCGCATCATCAATGTCGTCGCGCGCGACGACCACCCTGCCGTCCACGGGCGACTGCAGCGGCTGCTCCCAGCTACTAACAGCGGCGTTGCCGATCTCGTCGCCGAAGATGCGCCCGTTCTCCAATCGGACGAGATCGAGGGCAAACCGCTGGTTGTAGGCGGCGAGATGGTGGTTTTGAAGGGGGCTGCGACCTCCCTGCAGGACGAGCCACTCCCCCTTGAACGGGGGGGCAATATGCACGATGGCCGCGGAGCTTCCGATGAACGCACGACCGAGATCGAGTGCCAGCACCAACGCTCCTGCCACCATGACGAGGGTGGGGCCGGTGTTGGTCTGGTGCGAGGAGAGGAACGAGGCTGCTATTCGGAGTACGCAGACCCCGGCCAGCGCGAGGATCAGGGGCGTCATCTCCGCCGACCGGGGAAACACCGCCAAGCACGCGGCCGAGGCGGCCGTCCAAAAGCTCGCACGTCCCACCGCCTGGAGAAGCTGCGACCGACTGGCGCGCGCACGGAATCCCCGCAACGGTCCCAGGTGGAGACGTCCCTTCCACGCCAGCCAGACGCGGCTCACGACCGCCCAGCCGCACCCGAGCAGCAGCACCACCGCCAACGCCTGGTGGCTATACAGACCGACGAGACGCAGAGACAGCAGGCCCACGAGGCCCAGCAGCGTGAGCAGGGTCGTGGCGAGCGCGTAGGCTCTGACGCTCATCTTCCAACGGATCATAAGCGAAACCCGTCTGGCGCCCGACATGCCCGCCGCGGGCTACGTCGACGAACCCGTTCCCGGGCTGCCGCCATGACGACGCAGCCGCCAGCATCGTTACGAATCGTGATCTCTCGGTGTTTCTTGCTGTAGGGCGACGGTCGACTGAATCCATCCTCCAACGGGATGTCGCGCAGGTACTTCTCGGCGACTTGGAGGGCCTCCATCCGGCAACTCGTGGACATCGCCGCAGATCTCGTGGAAGAACCGGATACTCGCCATCCCGTCTCTCGGTGCCAATTGTGGAACACGCAAGCTGGGCGAATCCAGACTGCGACGGTCGGACGCCGCGTTAGCGGCGCGACGGATCCTCGGGCGGGCACTCCTCATCCAGATACCCGGCCCGGTCGTCCATCAGCCGCCGCCGCCGCTCGAACAAGTCCGACCGCACATACGCCGCCTCCACCTTGTTCGGTACCACGTGCGCCAGCGCCGCCTCGATGACCTCCCGCGGATGGTCCGTCTTCTCCGCCGCCCAGTCCCGGAACGACGACCTGAACCCGTGAGCAACGGCCGGGATGCCGTGGTACTTGAGCATCTTCGGCAGCGTCGACGACGCGATCGACCGCCCGCTCCGCATCGGGAACACCAGATCGCCACCCCCGTCCAGCGCCCGCGCGGCCTCGAGAATCTCGACCGCACGACCGCACAGCGGGACCCGGTGCTCCCGCTTCGCCTTCATCCGCTCCGCGGATATCGTCCAACACGCCCGCCCACGTTCCTCTCGTCCCACGTCGCCAGCCGAACCTCGGCCGACCTCGCCGCGGTCAGGAACGGACACACGGAGTCCGGCGGCGTTCATGGCTGTACAGATACGGCCATAAGTGACTGTGTAGTAATCGTTTATGATTCTTGAAGCCGCGCCTCAGCGGGTCAGGCCGTCTTGAGAAATCCGCTAGTTTCCCGTATACAATACTGGAATGGATGCTGTAAGCCGAACCGCGCCCCAACCCCGCAGAACCAAGCCGCGTGGCCCCCACCCGCACAAGGCCCTCTCGGCCGCCTTCGTCCCGTCCGCGCCGCCCGGACGCCACGCCGATGGCAATGGCCTGTTCCTCTACGTCCAGCCTACCGGAACCCGCAGCTGGATCCAGCGCCTCGTCGTCCGCGGCCGACGGCGCGAACTCGGGCTCGGCTCCATCCACCTGGTCACGCTCGCCGAGGCCCGCGAGGCTGCCCGCGCCAACCGCAAGCTCGCACGCTCGGGGGGCGACCCGCTCGCCGAGCGCCGACGCGCCCGGAGCATGCCCACCTTCGCCGAAGCGGCCCGGAGCGTCGTCGAGCAGAAGCGCCCCGGCTGGCGCGACGATCATCAGCCCAGGGCGTGGCTCAACAGTCTTGAGCGGTACGCGTTCCCCCGCATCGGCGGCGTGGCGGTCTCCGAGGTCAACAGCGCCGACGTGCTGGAGATCCTGTCCCCCCTCTGGCACACGAAGATGGTGACCGCCCAGAAGATGCGCGGGCGCATCGGCGCCGTGCTGGAGTGGGCGATCGTCATGAACTACCGCGCCGATAATCCCTGCGACCGGATCGCGGCGGTGCTCGGCAAGCAGCAGCACGTCGTCGAGCACATGCGGGCGCTGCCCCACCGTGAGGTGGCGGCGGCGATCGCGGCGGTTCGGTCCTCGCCGAGGTTGCCGGGCGCCAGTCTGGCGTTCGAGTTTCTGGTTCTCACCGCCGCGCGCTGGGGCGAGGTCCGCGACGCCGATTGGGCGGAGATCGACACGGCGGGCCGGGTGTGGACCGTCCCGGCGAGGCGCATGAAGATGAAGCGCGAGCACAGGGTGCCGCTGTGCGGCCGGGCCATCGAGATCCTCGACGAGGCGCGGACGCTGCGCGGTGGCGGCGGCCGGGTGGTGTTCACGGCCCGGAGCGGCCAGCCGCTTCACGACAAGAGCCTGCGCCGGCTGCTCCAAGAGCACGACATCACCGGGGTCCCTCACGGCTTCCGGTCCTGTCTACGGCAAGTTCTTGTAAGTCATTGTTTTCAAACTGCTTAGGTGTCTTCCGTGCGCGAGCGTCGCCCGTTCCGTATGCAATTCCCAGTCGCCATCGTCGCAACCACGCTGCTCGTAACCGTTCGGCGAAGCCGGTATGCGGCAGCCCGGCCCCCGTCGTCGGACAGCGACGGGGCCCGGTTCTTCTGGTCGACCCCCGTGCTGATCGAGACCTTCGTGGAGACCGCGCCGCCTCGGCCGCGGGGTGCAACCGGGCTGCTGGACGAGATGTCCGGCTCTACGCGGCGATCTCGCGACCCGGGAGGTGCTGTCGGGCGTTGCGGGGCCGCGAGAGCGAGAAGCGGGAGAGGCCGTGCACCAAGGTTGTCGAGCGGGGAAGATCGCACTGGCCCCGCAGGCCCATACCGGCTTCGCCGAACGCTTACCGCTGCTCTCGGACCCTGTAACCGTTCGGCGAAGCCGGTATGCGGCAGCCCGGCCCCCGTCGTCGGACAGCGACGGGGCCCGGTTCTTCTGGTCGACCCCCGTGCTGATCGAGACCTTCGTGGAGACCGCGCCGCCTCGGCCGCGGGGTGCAACCGGGCTGCTGGACGAGATGTCCGGCTCTACGCGGCGATCTCGCGACCCGGGAGGTGCTGTCGGGCGTTGCGGGGCCGCGAGAGCGAGAAGCGGGAGAGGCCGTGCACCAAGGTTGTCGAGCGGGGAAGATCGCACTGGCCCCGCAGGCCCATACCGGCTTCGCCGAACGCTTACCGGACCCTCCGGACCCTCGGACCGGGCGGACCGGCGGACCGGGCGGACCGGCCGACCGGTGGACCGGGGGACCGGCGGACCGGCCGACCGCCTGCCTGCCTGCGGCGAGGATCTCGGCCGCCGTCAAGAGGGGACAGCGGACGGCATCAGCTCGGGACGAACCGGAGTCGAGCACGCGGGTCCGGGCGCAAGCGTAGGTCGGCACGAGGGGGCGGGGAACGGAGCAGCCGGAGAGCCTTGAATCGGAACAAGGGTTGCGTGCGGGAGGCTCGACGGAGAAAGCAAACCGACCAGAAGGCGGACGGGGAAGAGGCAGAAGCATGGGAGGACATCGAGGGATCGCGGACAATCAGATGGGGGCACGGACGGAGAACAGGCCGGAGGCGGAGAGCACGGACGACACGATGCGCAGCAAGGCGGCGACGGTGAGAGTGTGATCCAACCTGTCGTCTGATCACAACAAGGACCGAGGCGAACTTACACCGATGATGCCGCAGTAAGGGTGTAAGGAGGACAGGCGGCCGAACTTACACTTCCAGTCACACCTGAACTTACACCCGGCAACCAGCCAAGTCGTTTCCTATCAACAGATTCCCACATCACAGACCCACCCCCACGTGCAGACAAAAGGGTCGGGTGGGAGTAGGGGAGCGACCACGCGGAAACCTGGCGGTTTCCGGCCCCCGCCGGTGCTCCTCCGTCACACCTGCGGGGTCGCGGTCGCTCCCCTTGAAATTGTCCCTCCAGGAAGGGTGAGAACCTGCCGTCTCCGCCGGCCGGCCGGCTCGCGTCGCTCGCCTGCGTCGGGCCATGAACGCTGCCCCGCCTGCGGCGCTCTCCGGCAGCGCGTGCAGGTCGGGCGGAGCCGGTCGGCGGCTTCCACCAGAGGCGGGTAGCTACGGGACGGCCGGCGTGTCAACGCGCTTCGCACGTTCTCCGCTGCGCTTCGACCCTGTCGGGTGACACACCGTCCGCCCCTCCGCTCAGACAGCCGTTGTGGGCCTTGCGGCCCGGCCTGGACGGGAACCGTCCCGTCGTCCCACTCGGCTCGCCCGCGGATGGACCCCCGATGCGGAAAAATGCGGGCGGCGAGCTCGCCATCTCAAGGAGGGCTGAAGATGACCACGAACCGAGACTTCACCCGCCGGCGTGCGAGCGTCGGAAACCCCCTGCCCAGGCTGCTCACCCTGCGCGACGTGACCGAGCTGACGGCCCTGTCCCGCTCGGCCGTCTACGCGCTGATGAGCGAGTCCAGGTTCCCGAAGCCGCTCCGCGTCGGCAGCCGCGCCGTCCGGTGGGTCGAGCACGAGGTGCTCGACTTCATCGCCACCCGCCCCCGCGCCGGCTCGGAGCGGCCCACTCGGTAACGGCCATGCTCGACCTGCTCGACCGCCTGGAGGGCGTCAGGGAGTCGGGTGCGGGCTGGACCGCGCGATGCCCGGCGCATGCCGACCGCCGGGCATCGCTCGCGGTCGGCCGCGGCGACGACGGCCGCTGGCTCCTGAAGTGCCACGCCGGCTGCGCGTTCGGCGCCGTCGTCGGCGCGCTCGGCATCGACGCCCGCGACCTCTTCCCCTCGAACGGACACCGCCACCCGCCCGCGCGGCGGGAGGCGGCCGTCTACGACTACGACGGCGTGTTCGAGGTGGTCCGCTACGAGCCGAAGGACTTCCGGCAGCGGCGGCCGGACGGGCGAGGCGGCTACCTGTGGAACCTCGACGGCATCACGCCGCGGCTCTATCGCCTGAACGACCTGGCCGGCCGCGATGCGGCCGTCGTGGTCGAGGGCGAGAAGGACGTGGACCGGCTGTGGTCGCTCGACCTGCCGGCGACCTGCAACGCGGGCGGAGCCGGCCAGTGGAGGTCCACGCATGCCGAGCAGCTCAAGGTTGCCGGCGTGCGGTCGGTGGTCGTCGTTCCCGATGCCGACGACGCGGGCCGGAGACATGGTCAGGCTGTTGCGCGAGCGTGCGCAGCGGCCGGACTGCGGGCGCGGATCGCCGCGCTGCCCGACGGACCCAAGGACATCTGCGCGTACCTTGACGACGGTCACGACAAGCGCGAGCTGGCGGAGGTGATCGCCGCTGCCGAGTCGTACGACGGGGCCGCCGACCTGCCGGCCGGGGTCGTGCGGTTGAGTGACGCCGATGTCGAGGGTACGGCGGCCGAGGGACCGCCGGCCGTCGCGCGGCTGATCGCCCACGCGGGGCGGGTCACGTTGCTGCACGCGCGGGAGAAGGCCGGCAAGAGCACGCTGATCGGCGCCGCGGTGGCCGCCGTCACCCGCGGGCGGTCGTTCCTGGGCATGCCCACCGTTGCGGGCGACGTGCTGTGGGTCGGCGAGGAGGCGGCCTCGGATGTCAAGGCGCGGCTGTTCCAGTGGGACGCGGACCTGGAACGGGTGTACTTCGTCGGCCGGCCGAGCCGGGACCTGGAGCACGAGGCGTCGCTGCGACGGCTGGTCGAGCGGCTGCGGCCGGTGTGGGTCGTCATCGACACCTGGTCGCACTACCTCCAGGTCCATCGCGTGAAGGACACGGCCGGCCCCGGCGAGCAGGGGCTGCTGATCGGCGAGGTCGTCAGTCTGGCCCGCGAGTCCGGGTCGGCGTTCGCCGTCTCGCACCACAACCGGAAGAACCCCAGCGCCAGCGCCGAGTCCGGCGACGCGGAGGGCGAGTACCGGGACTCGACGGCGATCGGCGCGGCCGTGGACATGATCGTGTCGTTGAGCCGGGCGAAGATGCCGCGGGCGCGGCGCCTCACGCCGTCCGGCCGCTGGCCCGAGGAGCCGCTGACCGTCGTCCTCGAGCCGGGCGTCGGCTACGAGCTGGCGCCGGACCTGGAGGAGGACGAACAGGCCCGTGCGGACGGCAAGCCGCCGGCCCGCCCGCTCCCGGAACGCGCGCTGCTGCACCTGCTCCGGTGCGATCCGCTGGCCCGGCCTCATGCGAGCACCCTGGCCGACGCGCTCGATTGCAGCGGACGGCGGTACCAGGACCTGCGCGCGGCGCTCGATGCGCTGCTCGACGACGGGCTCGTCGACCACGCCCAGCGCCCTGGCGCGACGAAGCAGCGGGACCGGGGCTACGCACTGACCGCCAAAGGCCGCGAGCGGGCCGAGGCTCTCCGCGACCAGTCGATTTCCGCGATTTCCACCAAGGGAAACGGGGCGGAAACGCTCGGGAACACGCCGGGAAATCCAACTCGATTTCCATTTCCGCGATTTCCCCCCCAGGGGGTGGGCGGAAATGGAAATGGAAATCGAACTGCTTGAGGGTCGATCTCTGGGCGGAGTCGGGGGCCACGGACCCCACGTCACGGAATCGGAATCCGTCACCGGCGCAGGGGGATGACCTGCCCCCGCTCCTCACCGAGATAGGCGCCCCAATCGTCCATGAGGCGGCGGCGGCGCGCGAACAGGTCGGACCGCGCGTAGGCCGCCTCGACCTGATTCCGCACCTTGTGGGCCAGCGCCGCCTCGACGACCTCACGCGGGTGGTCGGTCTCTTCGGCCGCCCAGTCCCGGAAGCTGGACCTGAAGCCATGCGGCACCGCCGCGATGCCCAGGTCCCGGATGAGCTTCGAGACCGCGGCGTCATCGAGCGCCTTCCCGCGGACGCTCGGAAAGACCAGCCCGGCGAACTCGGGCCGGGTCGCGACGCCGCGGAGCTGCTCCGACTCGCGCAGGACCCCGGCCGCCCGGCCGCACAGCGGCACCCGGTGCTCGCGTTGCGCCTTCATCCGCGCCGCCGGAATCGTCCACACCCGTGCGACCAGGTCGACCTCGTCCCACGTCGCCCCGCGCGCCTCGCCGGACCTCGCGGCCGTCAACACGAGAAACTCGAAGGCCAGCTTCGTCCCGAGCCACGCATCCGAGCGCTGAACGGCCGCAACCGCGGCGGCGACCTCGCCGTGCGGCAGCGCCGCCCGGTGCTGCACCAGCACGGGACGCTTCGGCAGCGCCGCCGTGACCGCGTCGCCGGCTGGATTGTCGCTGCGGTAGCCCTGCGCGATGGCCCACCGCATGACCGTCCCGATGCGTTGGCGCACCGACCGCGCCATCGCGTGCTTGCGCGTCCAGATGGGCAGCAGGACCGTCATGACGTCGGCCGTCGTCACCTGGTCGACGCTCTTGCCGCCGAGGTGCGGAAGCACATGGTCGCGCAGGCTCGCCCGCCACTGCTTCGGGGTCTTGCCGGCCCGCCACGCCTCCCCGTGGATGGCGATCACCTGCTCGACCGCCTCCTCGAACGTCGGGATCCCCTCGGAGCGGCGCCGGTCCGCGAGCGGGTCTCCGCCCTCGCGTGCGGCCTTGCGGTTGGCGAGCGCCTTCTCGCGGGCCTCGGCCAACGACACCAGCGCGTAGCTGCCGAGACCGAGCGCGCGGGACCGGCCGCGGATGACCAGCCGCTGCACCCAGCGGCGCGCCCCGGACGGGTCGACGTGCAGATAGAGGCCGTTCCCGTCGGCGTAGCGGCCCGCCTCGGCGACCGAACGGCAGAAGGCGGCGGAGAGCGCCTTGTCGGGATGGCGGCCCCTGCGCTTGGTGGCTCGGGGTTTCCTGGGCAGGTCCATCGTCATCTATCCCATTCCCAATTCTCTCGCGGAATATAGCGAAAGTGTCGGGACGGGTCAAGACGACGGAGCGGAAGTGGTGGCCTTTTACTACGGTATTCAGTGCGTATTTCGCAGCACGGCGCGGAACGGCGCTGGATGGCGAAAGTCGGCTTTCGGTCCTCGTTCCGAGACTGGGCGGCCGAGGAGACGGACCATCCGCGCGAGGTCATCGAGGCGGCGCTGGCGCATGTCGTCGGCAACAAGGTCGAGGCCGCGTACGCGCGGTCGGACCTGTTCGAGCGGCGGCGGCGGCTGATGGACGACTGGGCCGAGTACCTGGCCGGAGAGCGCCGGCCGGAGGACTCGACGCCGCGCTGACCGTGCGGAGCGGAGGGTCGGATGCCACGACGGCGGCCGGCGCGTCAAGCCTTCGGCTCCTCCGCTTCGCTACGGCCGTTCCGGTGACGCACCGGCCGCCGTCGCGGACGAGGCTCGTTATGACGGACGCTGGCGTCCGTCCCGTTGGACAACGGGACCAGCGCCGGACCCCGATCCGGACCCGGCCGCCCCACCGCACCCGTACGGCGACCGGGTCCAGCAGCAGCAGGTCGGGCGCACAGGGGAACCCCACTCGCCGGGAAAGTAGACGGCATGGTGCGGTACCGGGCGGAACACGGCGCGGCAAGATGACAGCGAACCAAACTGGCTCGACAGGGAACCAGTACCGGCGAACGAGGACGGCGCACAGGACCAGGAGGAGAGGAGTACGGAAGCACGATGAGCAACGAGGCGACGAGGGTGAGAGTGTGATCCAACCCGCCGCCCGATCACAACACAGACCGAGGCCAACTTACACCGATGATGCCGCAGTAAGGGTGTAAGGAGGACAAGCGGCCGAACTTACACCCCCAGTCACACTTGAGCTTACAATCACAAGACGGCCAACTCGCTCCATATCAACCAGATCCCATCACAACACATCACCCCCCACGTACAGCGAAAAGGTACAGGGGGGAGTAGGGGAGCGACCACCCCCTTCCAGGGGGTCCAGCGGCCCAGGAGAGGTGTGACAAGTCACACCCTCCGGGCCGCTGGTGCGGTCGCTCCCCCTTTGGAATTTGTCCCTCCGGGAAGGGATGGCTTCGGCGGTCCCGATCCGGACAGCGGCTCGTGAGAGCCGCGCGCCACCGGCCGATCGCCGACAGCGAATTGTCGGCAGCGCTGGGTCATTCGCCTGGCCGACCGGGAGCCGGCGTCACTTGCCATCCTCGAGACCCCAGAAACCACTTGACGACAGGTTTCAAGATCGGCTTCAGGAAGGCCAAACGGGAATCACTGAGGTCTACTTGGATCTCTTCGTCCGTCACCACCAGTCTGGCCTCGCACCGCACCGGATGGACAACCCTAAGCGGCACGGCGCAGATTGCGCCGGGCAACGCGTCCCACGGATGGACGAGCACCTCGACCGGCAAGGGCCCCACACGACCCGTCACTCGTAGATAGCCTTCCTGGGTGACGGATCCGTCCCAGTCTTCCACCCCATGCCGGTATGTGATGCGCACGCCTCACCCCACGTCGCCAACCGTCGCAAGATCCACCCCCGAAGGCTATCACCGCTGGTCGGACGGAATCTCCTCGCAAGCTTCCGGATAATGAGGCTCGAACGCCGCCCCCTGCACTGGCTCGGCAGTTAGGTCGATGACATCCGGCCCGTACTTCTCGGCCAGGAACCGCTCTCGGTAGAGGTGGTAGGCTGCGTCGCAAACCCTCGCCGTATAGTACGCATTGAAACCGCCCCCCACCGCGGCACCCATGATCGGAACAGTCTGGGCCAGCTTGGCCTTCGTGAGACGCACGCCCAGTGCTTGTGCGATCTGCTTGATAGCGCCTACAAGCACGTGTTCTTCGAGAGCGTTCCACGTCTTCTTCTTGGCCGCGTCAGCGGCGATTCTCGCCAACTGAGCCATCACGGGCATCTTCGTCGCGTCACTGGGGCTTGACGCCAGACCCAACACGTGCATCGCGAACAGACGTTCTCGTTGAGACCCAACGTCGAATCCGTAGTACGTGGCGTACTCGGCGATGGCGCGGAGGTTCAAGGCCACCAGGGCCGGGATGTCGGCTATCAGTCCGGGAGCACCAAGGGTGCCGGCAGTTGCCCCCTCGGTGAACGCCAAGCCCTTGTACTTGGCATCAAGCCAACTGACCACCCTGTCGACCTGCTGGAGATCGAGAGCGAGAAGATCGGCGGGTTGGCTGACGTCGTGCCCGGCGTTGCGAAACTGCGCGTAAACGGCTTCCGGTCGCACGGCCCAAGCGGCTGCGTCCGCCAGGACACCCACGCAGCCACCCAGGGCCTTGGTGATAGCGTCGGACAGGCCGGCCGCGTCGACACCGTTCTTGAGCAGGGTGCCCAGGCGGGCGAGCGGCCAGCCGATCTGCTGCATCGTTTGGCCGAACCAACCCTGTTCAGGACACTTCCAGGTGTGAATCTGCTCGCGCGCCCGACGTTCGTAGGTCGACGGGCGCGCGCTCATGCAGCTGTCCTCGTCGAGTCACCCGAGCAACCGCAACACGGCGATCCCGGCCCCGATCAGCACGCCCGTCTGGAGCAGCAGGGCACGGTAGAGGTCGGCGCGGGTGACCAGATCCCGGGCCTCGTGTTCGGCCGCCTGCCGCACGGCGTCGACGATAGCGTCAACCTGTGCCGGCGTGAGGTCGGCGTTGGCCAACGCGCGAGCGATCGCGTGCGTGTCGAACACGAACTCATGCTAGCACGAGCGGTCGCGTGGCTACGCCGCTTGGCGACGCGAGGTCGGTCAGCGGTATAGTGCGGCGCGGGAGGTCGGGTCGGCCCGGCTCCGCCCGATGAGGGCGTTCACGATGACCTCGAAGACTCGACCCTCTGGTGAACGCCGATGTCGGATTCCGCCGTGAGGTTGGAATCGAAGGCTACCGACGCCGCCGACCAGCACGCCTGATCCTGATTGGTCCGCATGTAAGCGTTCGGCGAAGCCGGTATGGGCCTGCGGGGCCAGTGCGATCTTCCCCGCTCGACAACCTTGGTGCACGGCCTCTCCCGCTTCTCGCTCTCGCGGCCCCGCAACGCCCGACAGCACCTCCCGGGTCGCGAGATCGCCGCGTAGAGCCGGACATCTCGTCCAGCAGCCCGGTTGCACCCCGCGGCCGAGGCGGCGCGGTCTCCACGAAGGTCTCGATCAGCACGGGGGTCGACCAGAAGAACCGGGCCCCGTCGCTGTCCGACGACGGGGGCCGGGCTGCCGCATACCGGCTTCGCCGAACGGTTACGTCCGCATCCGGTGTTCGAGGTGCCGTGTCGTCCCGTTCGTATTGTGGGGTACAAGATGGGAACATGGTCAGCGGTTATATCATAACGCGCTGATTATAAGTCACTTACTGCCGCTCCTTGGCGGTGCGGTCAACACCAGGAACTCGAACGCCAGCCTGACGGCCGGCGCCGCCGACCCCGACCGCACCGTCTCGACCGCCGCGGCCACCTCCCCGTGCGCCAGCGCCTGCCGGTGCGTCACGATGTCGTTCTGCGGGCCGAGGACCGGGCCGATGCGGTCACACGGGTTGTCGTCCCGCAGGTTCATCGCAATGGACCACTCCAGCACGGTCCGGACTCTCTGGAAGAACGACCGCAACGATGACCGCGCGATGCTCATCGACGCGGGGCAGAACCTGCGACTCAACGACGTGATGAACGCCACCACGGCGGCCGGCGTCAGGTGGCTCGGGTCGATCGGGTCCGCGCCAAGAGCGGCCCGGACGAGCTTCCGGGCGAACCAGGCTTGGTTGCGCAACGTCGGTCTGCCAGGTACTTGGGAGCGAACCGTCAACCGAGTCCGCATAGTTCAGAGCTCCGCATAGGCGGCGCAATGGGCGTTCCTCCGTCACACCCATCGCGCGGGGTCGCTCCCGGCAAATTGTCCTTCCAGGAAGGGTGTCGCCGTCGCAGATTCTGGGACGCCACCGGTCGCGCCGGCCCGGCGCGGGCTACCGCAAGAGGATGCAGCGGCGCGGCCGGCAGCGCGGGCCGGACCTCGGCCCGAGCCGTCAGGGCCGGGTCGCTCCGCAGCGCTTCACCACTCCTCGCAGACCGGATACACCGACCAGCCGTCCGTCAGGCGACGGTCGCGGACCACCGGCAGAGACCGTCCGGGCATCGGTCAGTACAGCTCCGGCCGGGCGCTCTCCTCCTCGCCCGCGTCGATCTCGGCAGCGTCGGCCCCGGCGATCCGGTCCGCCAGCACCTGTCCGTAGGTCGGGTGGCTCATGCGGTCGACCTGCGCGTCCGCTTCCCAGAGCCGCGCCCGAATCAACGCTTGGCGCAGTGCAGGAACGCCTCTTCCACCGTCACCTTGAGGACGGAGATCGGCGGCTTGGCGTGGATCGCAAGGGGCTTCAGGTGTTCCGGGTCGGTCGAGATCTCCGCCCGCCCGTTGACCCGCAACGTCTCGGTCAGGCCCGGCACGAAGAACACCAAACCCACGTAGGGACGTTCCACCACGTTCCTCAACGTGTCCACCTGACGGTTCCCCGGCCGGCCCTGGAATGGCGTCGGTGGTGGTATTCTCGAGCCTGGGGAGGCATCATCGCGGCGGCTGGTCACGGAGGCTCTCGGCGGCACGGCGCACGGCACGTGAATTGCGCCAGCTCCCCCCGGCCACCGGAAGTGGCTGACCTGACAACAGGGTGATGATTCCCCCCTCCACTCCGTGGTTGGACGGCTACCTCGTCGGAATCGAGGAGGACTGGCCGGAAGCGGATATCTATCGGCTGATTGTGTGCGGCCTGCCGCGCAACTTCCACGTTCTGCCCGCGGCGGAGCAACCTGCGGCGCTCGCGGGCCGGCCCCGGCTGACTGGGACGAAGTGGGACGCGCTCCTTGCGGCGACGGTGGAACACGTGGCCCGGCAGCATGGGCATGATGCGCCGGCCTGGGTGGACGAGCCGGAACGGTTCCTGGACAGCACGTGGGTTGTGTCCTCGTCGCCGTGGATACGGGCGAATGCGTTGATGTACTCTCCGGCCGCGTTCCTGCGGCACGGCGCGATCCCGGACCCCCGGGATCTCGACGGCTGCGGGGGGGAACGCCATCAGTGGACCCCCTGGCCGAGCCTGTTCTGACGGGCATGACGGACGAGTTGCTTGACCGCAAGCGAATCGTTGAGCTGTTCGATGAGCTGTCGAGGGAGTTGAGGTTCCAGGGCGCCCGGGCGCAGATCTACATCATCGGCGGCGCGGCGATGAGCTTGGCGTTCGACCGTGAGCGGGCGACGCGGGACGTGGACGCGCGGATCGACGCGGGGCACTACCGGCTGACGCAGGCGGTGCAGGCGGTCGGCCGAAGGCACGGGCTAGCGGATTCGTGGCTCAAGGAACAGGCGACGACGGCGATCCCGCGCACGCCGGACGGCCGTGCGCAGACAGTGTACGAGTCGGCGTACCTGACGGTCACCGGCGCGTCGGCCCGGCATCTGCTGGCGATGAAGCTGGCGGCGGGCCGGGAGAAGGACCAGGGGGATATCGGGGTGCTGTGCAAGCACCTCGGGCTCCAGGGTCCAGACGAGGCGATCCGGGTGTATCGGGAGTTGTTCCCCGGCGAGCTGGTGAAGGCGTCGGTGCGTCGCGCGGCGGAGGCCGCGTTCCCGGAGCGGAGTGTCGAACGCGGGCGATAGGTCCGCCGCGGCCCCGATCGTGGCGATTGGGGTTGTCCGTAACCCCCTCTCTCGCTCCGCAAGTCCACCCGCGCGCCATCAGGGCCGCCGCCCGGTGCTCAAGATGAGCGATCATCGGCCGCGCCGCCCGCGCCGTCTCGAGGGCCGCGGCCACGTCCTTGTGGGGCAGCGCCTGCCGGTGCGTCACGATGTCGTTCTGCGGACCGAGCACCGGCACCACCCGATCGCACGGATTGTCGTTCCGCATGTCCAACGCGATCGCCCACTCCAGCACCGACCGGATGCGCTGCCGGACCTCCCTGGCGGTCGCCGCCTTGACGTGCCAGATCGGCGTCAGGATCTCCAGCACGTCGGCCGTGTTGACCTAGGCCGGATCCTGCAACACGCCCCGACCCGCCCAGCGCGTAACGACGAATCATAAACGATTACTACTCAGTGGTTTATGGCCTGCAACGCATGCCCCCGGACGCTGACGGACTGCCATTGGGTGTCAAGGTAGCGCGAACACGAAGAGGTTGTTCCCGAAGCTGGGCCGCAGCTCGGGTGTCAGATTGAGGAAGCGCGGCGTCCCCGTGCTCACGGCGATGTACTGCCGGCCGTCGACGGCGTAGGCGATCGGGAACCCGCTGACCGGCGAGCCGAGGTTGATCTCCCACAGCACCTCGCCGGTCTCCTGGTCGAACGCCCGGAAGCGGCCGTTGACGTCGCCGCCGAAGACGAGGCCGCCGCCCGTGGCGACGAGCGACATGGTGGCCGCCCGCTGCTCGTGCTTCCAGGTGATCTCGCCGGTCTCGACGGAGATGGCGTGCACGGCGCCGACCTGGTCCGTCCCCGGCGTGATCTGGCTGCGCCACAGCAGGGCATAGAGCGCGTTGCTGATGTCGTCTTCGGCGCCCGCGGTGGAGGCGAGCATTCGCGCGCAGACGTTCCGGAGCGGCATGTACATCGTGTTGGTCAGGGGGCTGTAGGCGCCGGCCTCCCAGTCCTTGCCGCCGCTGGCATGCGGGCACGCCAGCACCTCCTGCCCGCTGGCGGTGAAGACCAGCTCGGTGTTCTCCGCCACGTCCCCCGTGGCGCCGTCGATGCTGCTGATGACGTTCTGCGAGATGGTCGGGGTGGCCCACAGGAACTCGCCAGTCGCTCTGTCCAGCGTGTAGACGACGCCGGTCTTGCCCGGAATCCCGGTCACCACCTGCTGCTGTTCTCCGGGCCGGAGCCGCGGATTGATCCAGCTCACCGCCGCTGCGTCGGGCGCGACCGCGGTGTCGACCAGGATCCGCTCGAAGGGGTGGTCGAGATCCCAGTGGTCGTTCATGTGCTGGTAGTACCAGACGATTTCGCCGCTGTCGGCCGCGAGCGCGAGCGTCGAGTTGTGGTAGAGGTGCGCCCGGTCGACGCCCCCGAGCATGAACTTCGGGGCCGGCGAGGTGACGGACGTCCCGACGTAGACGAGGTCGAGGTCCGGGTCGTAGCTGGGCACCATCCACGAGCCGACGTGGGCCCGCCGCTCGAACGGCACGTCGCCCCACGTCTCGTCGCCCGGCTCGCCCGGGGCCGGAATCAGGCGCCGCCGCCAGAGCTCCGCGCCGGTCGTCGCGTCGTGCGCAGTGATGACGCAGGCCTCCGGTCCCCCTTGCGGCATGCAGCCCCGACCGGAGACGACCGTCCCGTCCGCGATGATCGGGCCCGAGGTCTGGTGGGCGGGGTTCACCCGGTAGTCGAGGATCTGCGTCTCCCACACCAGGCGGCCGGTCGCGGCGTCGAGGGCGAAGACGTGGTCGTCGGAACTCGTGTCGATGATCGTGTCGCCGTAGATGGCGATGTTGCGGTTGGCGGACGAGATGGGGACGAACTGCTCGAGATCGTCGGGGCGGTCGCGGCGGTACTCCCAGATCAGGTCGCCCGTGACGGCGTCGATGGCCTGGATGACGTCGCGCGGGTTGGGCATGTACAGGACGCCGTCATAGACCAGCGGCGTCCCCTGCTGGGCTCCCTCCGTCATCCCGCGAGACCAGACCATGCGCAGCGCGCCGACGTTGGCGCGATCGATCTCGTCCAGCGGGCTGTAGCCCCAGCCGTCGAGCGTGCGCCGCCACATCGGCCAGTCCGCCGGGTCCGGATCCTGCAGCATCGCATCCGTGACCGGCGTGAAGCCGTCGTCCTGGGCGGCGGCCGCACCGGCCCCGAGGAGGAGCAGGAGCGCGACGAACGCATGTCGGCAACATCTGAGGGTCATGGTGAGCTCCTTGGGAGGCGCCGCTGGCGCGCCCTGACGGGCGCATTGGGTGTTTGCGCTGGCACGAACCGCTCCGTGGCACGTTTCTGCGGCGCAGACTCCCGGCACGCCTCCGGCGTCGCGTGCGGCCGGGGAAGGGGAGCGATGGCGACGGCGGCCAGGAGGGCGGCGCCCCCGGCGCGCCGGGGGCCGCCAGCGGAATGGCGGGCCAGGTTCGGCGGGACGCCAGCATCGGGCTCAGTGTAGTCGAGGCGTGCCGGCGGTCAAGCCTGTTGCACCTCGCGGTGCCGGAAGCACTCGACCAGGTGGTCGTTGACCATGCCGGTCGCCTGCATGTGGGCGTAGCAGATGGTCGAGCCGACGAACTTGAAGCCGCGCGACCGCAGGTCCCGGCTCATCGCGTCCGACTCCGCCGTGCGCGCGGGCACTTCCTCCAGGGTCCGCCAGGCGTTCTGCTTCGGGCTGCCGCCGACGAACTGCCAGACGTAGCGGTCGAACGTCCCGAACTCCTCCTGGACGGCGAGGAAGGCGCGGGCGTTCGTCACCGCCGCGCGGACCTTCAGCCGATTGCGGATGATGCCTTCGTCGGCGAGAAGGCGCGCGATCCTCGCCTCGCCGTACCCCGCCACCCGCCGCGGGTCGAAGCGGTCGAAGGCGCGCCGGTAGGCGTCGCGCTTCTTGAGAATCGTCAGCCAGCTCAGCCCGGCCTGCGCACCTTCGAGCACCAGCATCTCGAAGATCCGACGGTCGTCGTGCAGGGGCACGCCCCACTCGGTGTCGTGGTACGGGAGGTAGAGCGGGTGCGAGGCGCCCCAGGCGCAGCGTGTCGGCTCCATCGTGCGCGACGTCTACGGCACCGCGGCCCGGTCGCCGCTCACGAGCCGCTCGCGCGCCCGCTCCACCTCGCGGTGGAAAACGAACAGGGCGTCCGCGTTCGCTTCGTGATCGGTGAAATTGTAGGTGCGCCCGCCCCGTACCTTGAGGCGCAGGTTGTGTTCCAGGTAGTCGACCGTGAACTCCTCGATGCGGTCGAAGGCGACCTCGAACGCGTCGTCGTCGTCGGTGCGGTAGGCGATGCCGTCGGTGTCGGCCACCAGCCGTCCCTCGCAGGCACCGAACCGGTGCCGGTGGACGACAGCCACCTCCCGGTCCAGGCGGACCTCCCGGAAGCGCGCCGCCACCGTGGTCAGCTCGCTCGTGATCTCGACGTCCTCCGCGTAGCCGTCAAAGCCCGGGGCGGACACGTTGACGCGGCGCCGCCCCGGCTCGACCTCGTGCGATTCGAATGGGGTGGTGCCGGCGAAGCGGCGGTCGATGAAGACCTGCGCCCCGTCGACGTCGCTCGTCACCCGCAGCACGGGGGGCGGCGGGGGAGGCGGCGCCGGCGGGTCCGGTTCCGGCTCCGGCTCGGGCTCCGCCGCGGCCGGCTCCGGCTCGGGTTCGGGTTCCGGCTCGGGTTCCGGCTCGCGTGGCGGCGCGGCCGGGGCCGCGGGGGCCGCGGGAGGTGGGGCGGCGGCCGTGCGCTCGACCTCGGGCTCCGGCGCCTCGAGGAGCGGCCACAACACCGTTGCGGCGCCGGCGGCAAGGGCGACTGCGAGTAGGATGAGACCGTACCGGAGGCCGCGCCGCGCGCGGCGCGGCGGTTCCGGCTCGTGCGCGCTCAACAGGGACATGGCCCCAATTCTACGGTCACTGTGTCTCCGGCCACTGCGAGGTGCTCCCGTGCGATCCGTTCCCGTGCGATCCGTTCCCCCGCCGTCCGTTCCGGTACGCCGCCTGCGTGGCGAGCTGCAGAGGGCGACGCAAGAAGGCCTGCTGTCCGTGCCCCGGCGATCCGTTGCTCCGCGCGGGGTTCCCGCGGGGGCCGCCGCACCGTTGTCCGCCGTCGCTGCCGCCCTGCTCGTCTGGCTCGCCGCGGCGCCGTTCGCGTCCGCGCAGGCGCGCGAGCCGTTCGTCACACCGTTGACGATCGAGGAGATGACCGGCAAGCAGGCCGTGCTGACTACCGATCTCGGCGAGATCGCCATCGATCTGCGACCCGACCTCGCCCCCAATCACGTCGGCCTCGTGATGCGCCTCGCGGCGGACGGAGCGCTCGACGGCACCACCTTCCACCGGATGGTCCGGCATGGCATCGTGCAGGGCGGCGACCCGATCACCGCCGACCCGGAGCGGACGGCCGACTACGGGCGCGGCGGGCTCGGCCTCGTCGCGGACGAGATCAGCGACGCGCGCCACGTCCGCGGCGCGGTTTCCGCCGTGGTTGTTCCCGGGCAACCCGACAGCGGCGGCTCGCAGTTCTTCATCTGCGTCGTCGACCAGCCCGGCCTCGACGGCGCGCATTCCATCTGGGGGCAGGTGGCCGATGGCATGGACGTCGTCACCCGCATGTCGGAGACGCCGGTCGACGCCGGGGGCCGCGCCGCCGAACGCGTCGTCGTGAGGACCGTGACCATTCGCGACAAGCCGCCGCCCGAGGTCCCGCCGTTCACGACCGAAACCGACGCCCAGCTCGCCGCCTACCGGGCGGTCCTGGAGACGACGCACGGCCGCGTCGCCATCGATTTCTATCCCGACCGCGCGCCGAACCACGTCCGCAACTTCCTGCGCCTCGTGGACTCCGGCGTCTACGACGGCATCGCGTTCCACCGCGTCGTGCCCGGCTTCGTCATCCAGAGCGGCCACCTGCCGACGCGCCGCGACCCGCTCACCGACCGCCAGCAGCGCTTCGTCGGGAACCTGGAGCCGGAGTTCAACGCCACACCCCACGTCCGCGGCATCGTCTCGATGGCGCGCCTCGACGACCCGGCCAGCGCCTCGACCTCGTTCTTCATCGTCACCGACACGGCCTCGGAGCTCGACGGCGTCTACACGGCCTTCGGCGTCGTCGTCGAGGGTCTCGACGTCGTGGCCGCCATCGAGGCCGTGCCGGCGGAGGGGGAGACCCCCGTCGATCGCGTGGAGATCGTCGACGCGGAGGTGGTCCGGCGCTAGTGTCCAACGCCTGAAGTTCTTGACCAGTAGAATCGGCTCGTGGTACGGTCGGCCCGGAAGCGAGGAGGGCCGTGCCGAACCATTACACACGAGAGGTCCCGGAGGTCTCGGACGCACAGCGCGAGGAACTGGAGGGTTGGCTGCGCCGGCGCAATACCGCGCAGGCTCTGGCCCTGAGGGCACGCATCGTGCTGCAGAGCGCCGCGGGACGGAGCGACCAGGTCGTGGCGCAGGCTCTGGGCACGACGCGGGCCACGGTCGGCAAGTGGCGGCGGCGGTTCCTGCGCAACGGCTGCGACGGCTTGCTGGACGAACCACGGCCGGGCGCGCCGCGCCGGGTGTCGGACGAGGACGTCGAACGGGTCGTGGTCCGGACGCTGGAGACGACCCCACGGGGGGCGACGCATTGGAGCCGGGAGTCGATGGCCCGAGCCTGCGGGCTGAGCGCTTCGACCGTCGGCCGCGTGTGGCGCGCGTTCGCGCTCAAGCCCCATCGCAGCGAGACCTTCAAGCTGTCGCGAGACCCGTTGTTCATCGAGAAAGTGCGCGATATCGTGGGGCTGTACCTGCATCCGCCGGAGCGAGCGGTGGTGCTGTGTGTGGATGAGAAGTCGCAGATCCAGGCGTTGAACCGTACCCAGCCGGTGTTGCCGATGCGTCCGGGAGCACCGGAGCAGCGGACACACGACTATCGACGGCACGGCACGACCTCGTTGTTCGCGGCCCTGAACACCGCCACCGGCGAGGTGATCGGCAGGTGCTTTCGGAAGCACCGCTCGGTGGAGTTCAAGCGCTTCCTCGCCGTGATCGACAAGGCGGTGCCGCCCGACCTCGACATCCACCTGGTGCTGGACAACTACGGCACGCACAAGACGGCGATGATCCACGACTGGCTGGCACGGCGTCCTCGGTATCACCTGCACTTCACGCCCACGAGCGCATCGTGGCTCAACCAGGTAGAGCGTTGGTTCGCCGAGATCACCCGGCAGCAGATCCGGCGTGGAACCCATCGCAGCACCCAAGCACTCGAGGCGGCGATCAAGGAGTACCTGGCGGTCTACAACGAAGACCCCAAGCCCTTCGTCTGGACGAAGACCGCCGAGCAGATCCTGGAATCCCTGAAGCGTTACTGCTCACGTATTTCTGACGGTGCACACTAGCGCGCCCTGACGGGCGCGTTGGGAGTCTGCGCTGGCACGGAGTCCCCAATGGCAGGTTCTGCGGCGCAGACTCCTAGGAGTCTGCGCCGCAGGAACGCGCCATGGAGCGGGTTCTCCACGGCAGGTCCTGCGGCGCGCGGGGAGGTCCCGACCAGGAATCTGCGGTCGGACGCCCACCAACCTCGGCTGGAGGCACGAACAGGGTCGCGAGGTGCGTCATCCTCGTGGCCGGCGTTCCGTGTCCCGGTCCCCGCCCCTGCCCCGGTTGAGACTCCACCGCTGGAAGTAGCGAACGCCCGCATCAAAGGCCCGGCCTCGGTCATCGTGCCGCTCGTTGAGCCTCCGGATGACCCTGCCGTCGCTATTCCGGAGACGCCAGCCCCACTGGCGTCGGCCAGCGCGATCCGTTTCGACCCAGGCCTCCGCCACGCACCGGAACAAGATGCCCCTCACCAGGTCCCGCCAACTCATGGCCACTCCTGGTCAGACCATCGGCGATCCCGCGCCCATCGTGGGAGCCACGGCCTGTCGCCCTCCCGGCGGCCAGCGCTCGCGTCGCCCGTACGGATCTGCCGCCGGGGCCAAGGCCCCCGGTCGACTCTCGCTGTACGGATTCAGTTCCCGCGGCCGTATAGCTATAGCCACCCTTATCGGCGGCTCGCCGAGGCCGCGGCAGCCCGCCTGCCACAAGACCCGTGATGAGGGCGGACCGCGGGCCGGTGGAGATGGTGAGCGCGGCCACGAAACCGGCCGACCCGGCAAGCGGTGGCCGCGGGCACGGACGCGGGAGCGTGCCGGTGTCTACGCAGGGCCCGGAGGGGAGGTCGGCGGCCGGCGAAGGAGCCCGGAGGCCAGGCGCTCGTACAGGTCGACCGCCTCGACCAGGTCCCCGATCGCGACGTGCTCGTCCGCGCTGTGGGCCACGTGGATCGATCCCGGGCCGACCAGCAGCGGCTCGCCCCACGCGGTGAGGAACGGGATGTCGGTCGTGAAGTTGAACGCCGCGGTGGGGAAGCCGGGCAGCGTCGTGAGTCGCACCGGCGGGACTTCCAGCACCTCCTCGACGGTGACCGCGGCCTCGACCGGCAGCGCGTCGAGACGCGCGCGGACGTCGGCGGAGGGGCCGACGGTGCGGAAGTTGACGTCCGCCTCCGCGGCCGGCGGCACGACGTTGGGGGCCACGCCGCCGGCGATGAGGCCGACGGTGTAGGTAGTGGGGCCGAGGTCGGGGTCCGCCGGCAGATCGAGGCCGCGGAGAGCGACCAGGGCGTCGAGGAGCGGCTCGATGGCGGAGGCGCCGAGCTCCGGGTAGGCGGAGTGGACGGCGCGCCCGGTCGCCGACAGGCGCACGCGGTAGACGCCCTTGGTGGCGGTGGCGAGCCGGTTGTCGGTCGGCTCGCCGTTGATCAGGTGCCGGCAGCGCGTCGCGAGCCGGTTGGCGGCGTGGGCACCGGCGCTCCCGTGCTCCTCGCCGACCACCACCAGCAGCCCGGCGCGCTCCTCGCCGGCCGCGCGCAGGCGGCCGAGCGCCGTGATCTGGGCGGCGAGAATCCCCTTGGCGTCGCAGGCGCCCCGGCCGTAGAGGCGGTCGCCGTCGACGCGGCTCGGGAAGAACGGCGGCACGCAGTCGATGTGGGTCGAGAAGACCACCTCGGGGTCGGCGGGGCCGACGGTCGCGATGACGTTCACCCGGGCGCCGGCCACCGGCTGCTCGGTCACCCGGTAGCCGTCGGCGCGCAGCCGCGCCGCCAGCCAGTCGGTGGCCGCCGCCTCGCTGCCGCTGGTCGAGTCGATGTCGACGAGGGAGCGGGCGAGGTCGACGACGGGCGCTGCTAGCGGATCCACGCCTCGAGCTCCGTGCGCGTGTCGGTGCGCTCGTCCCGGTACTTGACGATGACCGGCGTGGCGAGCGACAGGCCCCACTCCGGGCCGGCGCCGGCCGTCACCGCGCGGGCTCCGGGCACGACCACGGCGCCCTCCGGCACGACCGTCGGGTCGCCCGCCCCCGGCTTGATGACCCGCCCCCTGGGAAGGTCGTAGATCGGCGTCGACCCGGTGAGGACGGTGCCGGCCCCGATGACCGCGCGCCGCTTCACGACCGCACCCTCGTAGAGGCCCGTGTTGCCGCCGACGAGGGCGTCGTCCTCGACGATCACCGGCAGCGCGCCGACCGGCTCCAGGACGCCCCCGATCTGCGCCCCCGCGCTGACGTGCACGCCGCTCCCGACCTGCGCGCACGACCCGACGAGCGCGTGCGAGTCGATCAGGCTCCCATCGCCGACCCAGGCGCCGATGTTGATGTACATCGGCGGCATGCAGATGACGCCGCGCCCCAGGAAGGCCCCGTCCCGGACCGACGAGCCGCCGGGCACGAGGCGCACCCGCGAGGCGGCCGAGAGTGGCCGGAGCGGCAGCGTGTCCTTGTCGAGGTAGGGCGATGCGGCGTCGGGCGAGGCGAACGGCACGACGTCGCCGCAGCGGAAGCCGACCAGGATGCCCTGCTTTACCCACGCGTTGACCCGCCAGCCGGTCGGCGCCTCCGGGTCCGGCTCGGCGGCCCGCACCCGGCCTGCGCCGAGCTCCGTCCGCAGCGCCGCGAAGGCCTCGCGCGCTTCGTCGCGGTCGGCGTCTCCGGCCCGTTCGTAGAGGTCGCGAATTCGTTCGGGGAGGTCCATGGGTCTCGAGAGGCGGAGTCGGCCGACCGGGTCAGCGGAGGTCCATGTTCACCCGAGGTCGAGCGCCTGCAGAGTCTCGACGATCCGTCGCCGCGACGCCTCGGAAGGCGGCGTCATCGGCAGGCGGTAGTTCTCTTGGAGCAGGCCCAACGCGGCCATCGCCGCCTTCACTGGAATCGGGTTCGACTCGATGAAGTTCACCTGCATCAGCGGCAGCAGCCGCTCGTGCGTCTTCCGGGCCGCCGCCAGGTCGCCGGCCGCGGCGCGGTCGACCAGCGACGCCATCTCCGCCGGAATCTCGTTGGCCGCCACCGAGATGACGCCGGTTCCGCCCAGCGCCATGAGGGCGAGGGTGAAGGCGTCGTCGCCGGAGAGCACCGAGAAGTCGTCGGGCATCGTGCGGCAGATCTCGCACATCTGGCCGAGGTCGCCCGACGCCTCCTTCACGCCGACGACGCCGGGAATCTCGGCAAGGCGCCGCAGCGTCGGCGGGGTCACGTTGCAGCCGGTACGGCCCGGCACGTTGTAGACGACGATCGGCAGCTCGGTCGCGGCGGCAAGCGCCGCGTAGTGGCGGTAGAGCCCCTCGGGCGTCGGCTTGTTGTAGTACGGCGTCACCGAGAGCACCCCGTCGGCGCCCGCCCGGGCCATGTCGCCGGCGAGCGCCGCCGCGGCTCGGGTGTCGTAGCCGCCGGCGCCGGCTAGCACCGGGACGCGGCCGTCCGCCGCCCGCACGACCAGCTCCACGACGCGGACCTTCTCCGCGTGCGTGAGCGTCGGGCTCTCGCCCGTGGTGCCGCACGGCACGAGGAAGTGGACGCCGCCGTCGACCTGGCGCTGCGCCAGCCGCGTTACGCCCGCCTCGTCGAGCTCGCCGCTCGCGGTGAACGGCGTGACGAGGGCCGGACCGCAGCCCGCCCAGCGTGTCCGCATGTCGTCCCTCAACCGATCCCGAGCACGTCGCGCATCGTGAACCAGCCGCGCCGCCCACGCACCCACCGCGCCGCTTCGAGCGCGCCGCGCGCGAACGTGGCGCGGTCCCGCGCCGTGTGCGTCAGCGTGATCGTGTCGAACACCCCGTCGAAGCCGACCGTGTGGGTGCCGGGCATCTTCCCCGCCCGCGTCGACGCGACGTCGATCGCGGCTGCATAGCCGGCGCCCCGCATCGCGGCCTCCAACACCAGCGCGGTCCCGGACGGCGCGTCCCGCTTGGCCGCGTGGTGCGCCTCGTGGATCCACGCCCCGAAGTCGTCGCGCGAAGCGAAGAGGCCCGCTGCTCGCTCGACGAGCGCCGCGAACAGGTTGACGCCGGGCGAGAAGTTCGCGGCGTGCACCACGCCGATGCCGGCCGCTTCCGCCACGCGCCGCACCTCCGCGACCTGCTCGTCCCAGCCCGTCGTCCCGACCACGACATCGATGCCGCGCGCGGCCAGGCGGGTGACGTTCGTCGCGACCGCCCCGGCCAGCGAGAACTCGATGGCGACCTCCGCGCCGGCGAGGGCCGGGGAGTCTATCCCTGCGCCGTCGCGGTTGTCGTCTACGTCGAGCCGCGCGACCACCTCGCAGCCGCGCTCGGCCGCGAGCGCATCGACCGCGCGGCCCATCCGGCCATAGCCCACGATGGCGATGCGGGGGGCGTCGGGCGGGGTTGCAGGCGGCATCGATCGGGGTACCCGCGGGCGCCCGATTATACTCGCGCGATGTCGATTCCCGAGACGATGCGCGCGGTCGAGATCGCCGAGCCGGGCCCACCGGAGGCGCTCCGGCTCGTCACCCGGCCGACGCCGCGCGCCGGTCCCGGCGAGGTGCTGGTCCGGGTGGCGGCGGCGGGCATCAACCGGGCCGACGTGATGCAGCGCGAGGGCCGCTACCCGCCCCCGGCCGGCGCGTCGGACCTTCCCGGACTGGAGGTGTCGGGGACGGTGGCCGCGGCAGGTCCCGGGGCCGATCCGGTGGCCGCCGGCGACCGGGTGTGCGCCATCGTCTCCGGCGGCGCCTACGCCGAGTACTGCCTCGTGCCGGCGCCGCAGTGCCTGCCGATCCCGGAAACGGTGAGCCTCGTCGACGCCGCGGCGCTGCCCGAGGCGTACTGCACCGTCTGGACCAACGTCGTCGACCGCGGCCGGCTGCGGGCCGGCGAGACCCTGCTCGTCCATGGCGGCTCGAGCGGCGTGGGCACCGCGGCCATCCAGCTCGCGCGCCGGCTCGGCGCGCGGGTATTCGCCACCGCCGGCTCGGCCGCCAAGTGCGCCGCCTGCGTGGAGCTCGGTGCCGAGCGCGCCGTCAACTACCGCGAGGAGGACTTCGCGGCCGTGGTCCGCGACGCCACGGGCGGGCGCGGCGTCGACGTCGTGCTCGACATGGTGGGCGCGCCGTACCTCTCCCGCAACCTCGCCGCCCTGGCGACGGAAGGGCGCCTGGTCGTGATCGCGGTGATGGCGGGGGCGGAGGCGGAGGTGAACCTGCTCGACTTCATGTCCCGCCGGCTCACGCTGACCGCCTCCACGCTGCGTTCCCGTTCCGTCGAGCAGAAGGCCGAGGTCGGCCGGGCCGTGCGCGAGCACGTCTGGCCGCGCTTCGCGGCGGGCGAGTTGCGGCCCGTGATCCACGCCACGTGGCCGCTCGCGGAGGCGGCCGAGGCCCACCGGGTCCTCGAATCGAGCGTGCACGTCGGCAAGCTGCTGCTCCTGCCGTGACCCCTTCGCAGGCGGTCGCCGCGGGCGGGGCCGCCGCAAGGCGCACGCCCGACCGGCTCCCGGCGTCACTGCGAGCCGAGGTCGCGCCCGACCGGCTCCCCGCGTTTACGGCGAGCCGAACACGCGCTCGAAGTTGCCGGCGAGGATCGCCGCACGCGCCGGCTCGTCGACGCCGATCTCGTCGAGGGCGGCCCGCTGCGCGTCGTAGATCGGCCGCTGCCAGCCGCGCGGGAAGAAGGACGAGTCCGTGCCGAAGAGCATGCGCTCCGGCCCCAGCACATCGAGCGCGCGGCGGAACACGTCGGCAAGGCGCACCGGCGGCGACAGGTAGCGCATCCAGCCGTTGGAGCTCGACGTGTCGACGTGGATGGTGGGGCAGAGGTCGGCCGCCATCAGGGTCTCGCGCAGCAGTCCGGCCCCGAAGTGCGGGATGACGACCGGCACGGCCGGGAACGCGGACGCGGTCGGCACGAGGTCGAGCGGATTGCCGCGGCGGACGTCGAAGCGGCACGGCAGGCCCAGCTTGCGGCGGACCCCCACCGACAGCGCCCCGCAGTGCACGAATACCGCCCGCCCGCGGGCGGCGGCGGCCTCGAAGACGGCGGCCACCCGTTCGTCGTCGAGCCCGAAGCGGTGCATCGCGGGGAAGAGGCACGCGCAGCGCAGGCCGTGCGTCTCGAAGCCCCGGCGGGCGCGTTCGGCCGCTCCGGGCGCCGTCGGGTCGAGCATGAACAGCCCCGCGAGCCGCGAGGGGTGCCGCGCCGCGGCCTCGGCGACGGACGCCTCGTCCCCCGGCACGCTCGCCATGACCGCGGCCCGCGTCACGCCGTGACGGTCGAGCTCCGCCACCCAGCGGTCCGCGAGCGCGGCGGGCGCGCCGGGCGGATCCCAGCCGAGCCGTGCCGGCAGCTCGCTGGCCGGCTCGCCGGCCGCCGGCGCCGCCGGATCGCGGCCCAGGGCGGCGAAGAAGCCGGCCGAGAAGAAGTGGCAGTGCGCGTCGTGGACGCGCTCCCCGAGAGAGTCCGCCATCGTCGAAAGGGGCGCGTGCGCCCCGGCCGCTGCGCCCCGCCCGGTCCTACGTGCCGCCCCGAACGCTTCCGCCGCCGGTCACGCGGCAGTATACTGGCCGCGGAGTCGGCATCATGGCAGCACGCAAGGTCGGTCGGAACGACGCGTGCCCGTGCGGCAGCGGACGCAAGTACAAGCAATGCTGCGCCGGGAAGACGGAGCGCCGCTCGCAGTTCGGGCTGTACGCGGCCCTCGCGGTGCTCGTGGCGATCGCCGGGGTCATCGTGTACACCTTCACCTCCGAGGGCTCCGGGCCGCGGCAGGTGTGGGACCCGGAGCACGGCCACTACCACACCGTGCCGTGAAGTACGTCAATCTGGGCCGTACCGGCCTCCGCGTCTCCCGTCTCTGCCTCGGCGCGATGACCTTCGGATCGACCGGGTGGCGCCCCTGGGTGCTCTCCGAGGAGGCCGGCCGTCCGTTCATCCGCCGCGCCCTCGACGCCGGCATCAACTTCTTCGACACCGCCGACATGTACTCGCGCGGCGCCAGCGAGGAGATCCTGGGGCGCGCATTGCGCGACTTCACGTCCCGCGAGCAGGTGGTCATCGCCACCAAGGCCTTCTTCCCGATGGGGGACGGACCGAACGACCGGGGCCTCTCCCGCAAGCACCTGTTCGACGCCATCGACGCCTCGCTGCTCCGGCTCGGGACGGACTACGTCGACCTCTACCAGATCCACCGCTTCGATCCGCACACCCCGATCGAGGAGACGCTCGAGGCGCTCCACGACATCGTCCGCGCCGGCAAGGCGCGCTACCTCGGCGCGTCGAGCATGTTCGCGTGGCAGTTCGCCGCGATGCTCCACGGGGCCGAGCGGCACGGCTGGACCCGCTTCGTCGCGATGCAGAACCACTACAACCTGGTCTATCGCGAGGAGGAGCGCGAGATGTTGCCGCTCTGCCGCGCCGAGGGCGTCGGGGTCATTCCGTGGAGCCCCCTGGCGCGCGGTTTCCTGGCCGGCAACCGCGCCCGCCCGGACGCGAGCGACGGCACGAAGAGCGGGGACACGCTGCGCGCGCAGACGGACGAGTACGCGCACGGGCTCTACTATGCCGAGTCGGACTTCCGCGTCGTCGACCGGGCGGTGGAGCTCGCGCGGGCCCGCGGCGTGACGCCGGCCCAGGTCGCCCTGGCCTGGATACTCCGCCAGCCGGGCGTGACGGCTCCCATCTTCGGGTCGACGAAGCTCGAGCACCTCGACGACGCCGTCGCCGCGCTCGACCTGACGCTCGGCGACGACGAGTGCCGCGCGCTCGAGGAACCGTACGTCCCCCACCCGGTGCTGGGCCACCGCTGAGTTCAGCTACCCCGGCTGCCCTTCGAGCCGGTCCATTCCCCGCTCGTAGATGGCGCGCACCTCGCCCGTGACCTCCCGGTAGCGGACGAGGAGCTCGGCGCCGGAGCTCGCCTCGCGCAGGCGGTGGGCGATGGGGTCCAGGGCGGCCGGGTCGGTCGGGATGGCCCCGCCGCCGGTGTCGGTGTAGATGCGCAGCACGGTCTCGAGCTCCCGCAGGAACGCGTAGCCTTCGCGCAGCGTGTCCGCCTCCCCGGGCGTGAGGATGGCCGTGTCGGGCAGCGCCGCGAGAAGCGCCCGCGAGCCGGGAACGCGGAACTGCTCCCGTTCGGCCCCTTCGCGGATCTGCAGCACCTGCAGCAGGAAGTCGATGTCGGCCAGCCCGCCGCGTCCCCGCTTCAGGTCCAGGTGGTCGCCCGCCGCCTCGCCGGACAGCTCAAGCTCGATGCGGGAGCGCACGTGCCGCGCGTAGGACGGGATGTCGGACGCCCACGGACCGTAGATGAAGCGGTCGACCGTCTCGCACACCCGGCCGGCCAGCTCCGGGTCGCCGCCCGCCGGCCGGCGCCGGGTCCAGGCCATGCGCTCCCAGGTCTCCGCGCGCTCGCGCAGGTAGCGCTCGAACGCGGGCAGCGGGATCGCCAGCGCGCCCATCTTCCCCTCGGGCCGGAGCCGCGTGTCGAACTCGTACGCGGACCCGGCGCCCGTCTTGCGCGAGAGCAGGTCGTGGATGGCGCGGACGAACTTCTGGTGCCGCTCGAAGCGCGGGGCGTCGGTCGTCTCTCCGGCGTAGACGAACACCAGGTCGAGGTCGGAGTGCACCGTCAGCTCGCGGCTGCCGAGCTTGCCGAGGGCGAGGGCGGTCCAGCCCGTCTCCGGGTCCGTCGCTTCGGGATCCGGAGGACGCTCCTGCGCGACGGTGCGCGCCGCCGCCTCGACGGCGCAGTCGGCGACGAGGGAGAGCTTGTCGTTCAGCCGGTCGAGGCGACGGCCCGCCAGCCACTCGGCGAGCACCTTGAACTCCTCGATGACCTTCACGCGCCGGAACGGGTCGAAGCGGGACTCGAAGTCCCCGCCGGCCGCGACCACCGTGCCGAACGCCTCGGCCACCGCGGCGCGGAACGACTCCGGCTCCAGCGTGACGCTGGCGAGGAAGTCGAGCAGTTCCGGGTAGGCGGAGAGGCGCGCCGCGAACAGATCGCCGGCGTCGAGGCCGATCAGCAGCCGTTCCCGCAGCTCGTCGTCCTCGAGCAGGGTGCGGAACAGCGCGCCGGGGGCCCCCACGTGGGACACCACCTGCTCGAGGCGGATGAGGACCTGCCCCGGAGCGTCGAGGCGCGTCTCGCCGGACAGGACGGTGCCGAGCAGGTTGGCCAGCAGGCCGCGCGCCGAAGCCCGCCCCTGCGTGGGCGCGGCATCGAGCGCGCGGATCGCGTCGAGCGCTCCCTGCGGGTTCTCGACTCCCGCGTCGCCAAGGCGCGAGCGCCCCTCGTCGTCGCTCATCTCGCCTGCGAGCAGGCGGAACATGTCGCGGCCGCCCTGCCGGCCCCCGTCGCCGGGCGAATCGTGGAAGAGGTCGGAGTAGACGGCGTGGACGCGGTCGCGGTGGCGGTCGAGGACCGTCGTCAGCGTGTCGACGTTGTCGAAGCCGAGGCGCCGAGCCAGGGCGAGCAGCCCCCGGTCGGTGCCCGAGAGGCTGTGGGTCTGCTGGCCCTCGGCAACCTGCAGGCCGTGCTCGATGTTGCGCAGGAAGATGTAGGCCGCCGCGAGGTCGCGCTGCACGTCCGCGTCGATGAACCCGTTGGCGCCGAGCTGCTCGAGCGCGGTCAGCGTGTGCCCGGTGCGGAGCGTCGGCGTCTCGCCGCCGTGAATCAACTGGAATACCTGCGCGAACAGCTCGATCTCGCGGATGCCGCCGCGGCCCTCCTTGATGTTCCGATCCAGGTCGCCGTGCTTCGCGTGCGCGCGGTCGGCCCGCGCCTTGTAGCGCACCAGCTCCTCGATGGCGGCGTGGTCGAGGTACTTGCGATAGACGAACGGCCGCACCAGCTCCACGAACCGCGCGCCGAGCTCCCGGTCCCCCGCGATCGGCCGCGCCTTGAGCAGCGCAAACCGCTCGAACGTCTCGCCCAGGCTCTCGTAGTACTGCGCCGCCTGCCGGAGCGAGTAGACGAGGGCGCCCCGCTGGCCCATCGGCCGCAGGCGCATGTCGACGCGGTAGAGGTAGCCTTCCCCGGTATGCTCGCTCAGGAGGCCGGTGAGGCGCCGCCCGAGCTTCTGGTAGCGCGGATGCGCGGCCGCCACGGCGTCGTCCGGCGCGTCGTAGACGTAGATCAGGTCGATGTCCGAGCTGTAGTTGAGGTCGCCGCCGCCCAGCTTCCCCATGCCGATGACCGCGAAGGTTCCGGCGAGCGGTCCTTTGCGCTCCGTCTGCTCCGCCGTGGCGATCCGCAGGGCGCCGTCGACGATGGCGTCGGCCAGGTCCGAGAGCTGCGCGGTCGTCGTCGTCAGCGTTTCCCGGTCGAGCATGCCGAACAGGTCCCGCGCCGCCACGCGCAGCATCTCCCGCCGCTGCAGCCGCTTCAGCCCGTCGACCTGGCGTGCGGGCTCGCGGCCGTCGCCGAGCAGCCGGTCGATCTCGTGCTCGAAGGCCCTCCGGTCCGGTGGCGGGGCGTCGAGCTCGCGCCGCAGCCAGTCCAGGTAGCCCGGGTTGCGGATCAGGATCTCGCTGAGGAAGGGGGACGTGCCGAGGATCTGGGCCAGGATGTCGAGCGCCCGCGGGTCCGCATGGACGGTGCTGAGGAAGGCGGCCTTCGGCGTCCGCGCCGTGACGTAGCGGCAGAAGCCGACGAGGGCGGCATCCGGATCCGGGGTCGTCGAGAGGGTGTCGAGGAGCAGCTCCGCGAGGTCCCCCAGCGCCAGCCGGCTCGACAGGTCGTCGGCGAGCTCCTGCAGATGCCGGTCGGCCGCCGCGCCGTCACGCAGTCCGCGCGCCTCCAGGAACCGCGCGGCGTCGTCGGTCGCGAGCTCGGCGGCGAGGAAGATGTCGCGCGGGGTGACGGAGTCCATCTCGTCCCTGCTGGCTGCCGGCGCGCGGGTCCCGGTGCGTCCAGGCACCGGGACCCGCCGAAGTGTGCCAGGAGTCCGCACGGCAGACTCCCACCGCGCCCGCCGGGGCGCGCCAGAAGTCTGCGCAGAAGACTCCCACCGCGCCCGCCGGGGCGCGCCAGAAGTCTGCGCAGAAGACTCCCACCGCGCCCGCCAGGGCGCGCGACCTCGCCTAGATGTCGAAGTAGAGCGCGAACTCCCACGGATGCGGCCGCAGGCGAATCGCGTCCACCTCGTTCTCCCGCTTGTAGGCGATCCAGGTCTCGATGACGTCCGACGTGAAGACGTCGCCCTTGAGCAGGAAGTCGTGGTCGGCCTCGAGCGCGTCGAGGACCTGTGACAGATCCGCCGGCGTGCTGGCGATCTTGCCGAGCTCCTCCGGCGGCAGGTCGTAGAGGTCCTTGTCGAGCGGTCCGGGCGGCGTGATCTTGTTCTGCACCCCGTCGAGGCCCGCCATCAGCATCGCGCTGAACGCGAGGTATCCGTTGCAGGTCGGGTCGGGGAAGCGGCACTCGACCCGCTTCGCCTTCTCGCTGCTCGAGTACACGGGAATGCGGACCGCGGCGCTGCGGTTGCGCATCGAGTAGATCAGGTTGATGGGCGCCTCGTAGCCCGGCACCAGCCGCCGGTAGGAGTTGGTGGTCGGGTTCGTCAGCGCGAGCAGCGCCGGCGCGTGCTTGAGGAGGCCGCCGATGTAGTACAGCGCGGTCTGGCTGAGATCGGCGTAGGTGCCCGCCTCGAAGAACTGGTTGCGCCCGTCCTTCCAGATGCTCTGGTGCACGTGCATCCCGGAGCCGTTGTCCTGGAAGATCGGCTTCGGCATGAGGGTGACGGTCTTGCCGTGGCGCCGCGCGACGTTCTTGACGGCGTACTTGTACTTCAGCAGCTTGTCGCCCATGCTCACGAGCGAGTCGAAGCGCATGTCGATCTCGGCCTGACCCGCCGTGCCCACCTCGTGGTGCTGCACCTCGATGTCGACCCCGATCTCCTCGAGGGTCAGCATCATCTCCGTGCGCAGATCCTGGTGCGTGTCGGCGGGCGGCACCGGGAAGTAGCCCTGCTTGTAGCGGATCTTGTAGCCGAGGTTGCGCGAGGCGCCGGCGGCGTCGGGGTTCTCCGCGCGGCCGGCGTTCCAGAAGCCCTCGCCGGCGTCGAGGTGATAGAAGCCCTCGTTGTAGGTCTGCCCGTAGCGGACGTCGTCGAGAATGAAGAACTCCGGCTCGGGGCCGAAGTAGGCGGTGTCGCCGATGCCCGTCGACTTCAGGTAGGCCTCCGCCTTCTGGGCGATGTAGCGCGGATCGCGGCTGTAGGACTCGCCGGTCACCGGGTCCTTCACGTTGCAGATGAGGACCAGCGTGGGCTGCGCCGCGAACGGGTCGACGAACGCGCTGGCCGGGTCCGGGACGAGCAGCATGTCGCTCTCCTGGATCTCCTGGAAGCCCCGGATGCTCGACCCGTCGAAGCCGATCCCATCCTCGAAGACGTCAGCCCCGAACTCCTTCGTCGACACCGTGAAGTGCTGCCAGAGCCCGGGGAGATCGACGAAGCGCAGGTCGACCGCCTTGATCTGCTTGCTCCCGATGAGCGCCATGACTTCTGATGCTTGCATCCGATTTCCTCCCCGTGTTGAGTAGTGACGTGTCCTACACCACGTCGCGTTCTCCCGTGCGAATGACGCGGCTCTGCTCGACCGGCACGACGAAGATGCGCCCGTCGCCGATCTCCCCGGTGCGGGCCTCGGCCATGATGGCGTCGATCGCGTCCTCGACGGCGTCGTCCTCGACGACGACCTCGACCTTCATCTTCGGCAGCAGGCTGATCTCGTACTCGCCGCCGCGGTAGACGGGCGAGTGACCCCGTTGGCGCCCGTGGCCGCGCACCTCGGATACCGTCATGCCGGAGATGCCGTTGCGGGAGAGGGCGTCCTTGATGGCGTCGACCTTGCTAGGGCGCACGATGGCCTTGATGAGCTTCATGGCTTCTGTCCGGCTGCCAGCGTGGCCTCGAGCTCGCCGCGCAGACTGTCCTGCTCCGCCGCGGTCAGCTTGTGGCCGGCCCGCGTGAGGTGAAACACGTCGATCGCCCGCGACCCCTCGGTCGAGATGAGCACCAGATCGATGTCGCACCCCTGGTTCGAGATGGCCCGGCTCACCCGGTACAGCAGTCCCCAGGCATTGCGGGCGATGATCTCGAGCACCGTGAATCGCTGCGAGCGGTGGTTCTCGAAGTGGACGACCGGCCTGATGGGGGCGGCGCCCCGCGCCGGGCGGTCGCGGGCGCGCAGCTTGGCGTCGATGTCGATCCGCCCCGCGACGACGTCGCGCAGCGTGCCGGTCAGCTCGTCCGCCGCGGTCGGGTTCATGCGCAGGTAGCCCTCCACGTCGGCGAACTGGAAGAGGTCGAGGACGACGCCCCCCTGGTTCGTCATCGCCTGGCCTCGCAGGATGTCCATGCCGTAGTGGGACAACACCCCGCAGATGTCGGCGAAGAGCCGCGGCTGATCGAACGTCACGGCGCTCAGCTCCCACGCCGAGCCCTTCTCCTCGAGGGAGCAGTGGACCTCACCCCGCGCGATGTCGCGGGACAGTCGGACGTGGTCGTAGACGGTCGCGCGGTCGACCAGCCTCAGGTAACGCTGCGGGTAGCCCTCGAGGAAGGCCGTCACCTCCCCCTCCGAGACGTCGTCCGGGCGCTGGTTCTTGAAGTCCTCCAGGGTGCGGGTGGCCTCGTCGATCACCTCGTCGCCGTACTCGAGCGTCAGGCGGTTGTAGGTTTCGACGTACAGCCGCCACAGGAGCTCTTCCTTCCACGGGTTCATCACCTCGGGGGCGACGGCGTCGACGTCGACGAGCGTCATCAGGCAGAGCAGCTTCAGCCGCTGCTCGGTGCCGACGAGGCGCGCGAACTGCGCCACGACGTCCGGGTCGTCGACGTCGCGGCGAAAGGCGGCGACCGACATGCTCAGGTGGTGCCGAATCAGAAACTCGACGGTGGCGACGCCGGCCTCGGGGAGCTTGATCCGGCGCAGCGCGCCGGCCGCCATGCGCACGCCCTCCTCCGAGTGGTTCCGGTTGGTCCACTTGCCGACGTCGTGGAAGATCAACGCCAGCACCAGGAGCTCGGGATTGGGCAGCTCGGCGAGGAGGGAGCCGAAGCGCTCGCGGCTCCGCGTCTTCGGCGTGCAGAGCCCCTCCAGGCTGCGAATCGTCTGCAGCGTGTGCTCGTCGACCGTGTACCTGTGATAGAAGTCGCGGATCACGAGGCAGTAGACCTTCTGGAACTCCGGGAACATCCGTCCCAGAAGGCCGCAGCCGTGCATCTCGGACAGGCGCTGGTAGAGCCCCGGCCGCGGGCGCAGGATGCGCAGCAGGCGGTCCCGCTCGTCGGTGGAGACGAAGAACCGCTCGGGCGCATACCGCTTTCCGTGACGCTCGATGCACGTCAGCGCCTGGTCCGCGACCGGGACGTCCGCGTCGAGCGCCGCCTCGAACGGGCGCAGCCAGGTGCGCGGCCGCAGCGACGCGCGCGTACCGTCCGTGAACCGGATGCCGTCCCACGCGCGTTCGAGCTCGTCGCCGATCGGGGTGACCTCGTCCGTCTCGGGCGCCTGGAGCGATCGCAACGACGCCCCGAGCGCCCGGGCGACCACCTGGGCGTGGTGGAAGTACGTGCTCATCAACGACTCCACCTGCCGTTGCGGCTGGTCGCCGGGAGACCCGAAGAGAGCGGCCACCCGTTCCTGCAGCTCGTGGCCCAGGCCGTTGTAGTTGCGCCTGCGCTCCAGGTGCAGGATCGACCGAATCCGCAGCAGGAAGTCCTCCGCCTCGCGCACGCGGCCCGGGTGGTAGGCGACCGGCCCGCCGGCGTCGTCCGCCAAACGAGCCAGCAGGCGGATGGCGGTCGCGTCGCGCAGGGAACCGGGCGAGTCCTTCACGTCGGGCTCGAGCTGGAACACCGTGCGGTTGAACTGTGCGTGGCGCTGGCCGGTCAGGTCGAGGAGGGCCTTCCGCATCGGCTCGCGCCAGACGGAGCGGGGGCCGAGGCACGTCGTGGCGACGCCGTCGAACGCCTCCCGGCTCCCGGCGACGAACCGGGCCTCGAGCACGGCCAGCAGGAACTCCGGATTGTCGGCCTCGACCTTCTCGAGGTCGGCCAGCTCCCGCACCTGGTGGCCCACCTCGAGCCGCAGGTCCCACAGGGGATGCAGCACCGAGCGCAGGAACCGCTCCTCCGACGCTCCGATCCGCCCGTCGAAGACGACCATCAGGTCGATGTCGGAGTGCAGGCAGAGCTGCCGCCGGCCGTAGCCGCCGATGGCGAGGAGCGCTACCGGGGTGTCGGTCTCCGGCCGCGCGGACTCGTAGATCCTCCCGATGATCTCGTCGACCTCTCGGGAGTAGCGCGCGAGCGCCGCCAGGCCGGCCCGCGCGCGCTCGGTCTCGGCGATCACCGTCGTGCGGGCTTCGTCGAGCCGGGACTTCCAGGCCTCAGGCGACATTGGGGATTCGATGGGCGAGGCGGCCGCCCGCGGAGGTTGCCGCGGCGTTCGCCGGCCTGCCCGGCACCGAGCCGGCGCCCTGCACGGGCCTCCGGCGGCCAGTGTGCACCGTCAGAAATACGTGAGCAGTAACGCTTCAGGGATTCCAGGATCTGCTCGGCGGTCTTCGTCCAGACGAAGGGCTTGGGGTCTTCGTTGTAGACCGCCAGGTACTCCTTGATCGCCGCCTCGAGTGCTTGGGTGCTGCGATGGGTTCCACGCCGGATCTGCTGCCGGGTGATCTCGGCGAACCAACGCTCTACCTGGTTGAGCCACGATGCGCTCGTGGGCGTGAAGTGCAGGTGATACCGAGGACGCCGTGCCAGCCAGTCGTGGATCATCGCCGTCTTGTGCGTGCCGTAGTTGTCCAGCACCAGGTGGATGTCGAGGTCGGGCGGCACCGCCTTGTCGATCACGGCGAGGAAGCGCTTGAACTCCACCGAGCGGTGCTTCCGAAAGCACCTGCCGATCACCTCGCCGGTGGCGGTGTTCAGGGCCGCGAACAACGAGGTCGTGCCGTGCCGTCGATAGTCGTGTGTCCGCTGCTCCGGTGCTCCCGGACGCATCGGCAACACCGGCTGGGTACGGTTCAACGCCTGGATCTGCGACTTCTCATCCACAAACAGCACCACCGCTCGCTCCGGCGGATGCAGGTACAGCCCCACGATATCGCGCACTTTCTCGATGAACAACGGGTCTCGCGACAGCTTGAAGGTCTCGCTGCGATGGGGCTTGAGCGCGAACGCGCGCCACACGCGGCCGACGGTCGAAGCGCTCAGCCCGCAGGCTCGGGCCATCGACTCCCGGCTCCAATGCGTCGCCCCCCGTGGGGTCGTCTCCAGCGTCCGGACCACGACCCGTTCGACGTCCTCGTCCGACACCCGGCGCGGCGCGCCCGGCCGTGGTTCGTCCAGCAAGCCGTCGCAGCCGTTGCGCAGGAACCGCCGCCGCCACTTGCCGACCGTGGCCCGCGTCGTGCCCAGAGCCTGCGCCACGACCTGGTCGCTCCGTCCCGCGGCGCTCTGCAGCACGATGCGTGCCCTCAGGGCCAGAGCCTGCGCGGTATTGCGCCGGCGCAGCCAACCCTCCAGTTCCTCGCGCTGTGCGTCCGAGACCTCCGGGACCTCTCGTGTGTAATGGTTCGGCACGGCCCTCCTCGCTTCCGGGCCGACCGTACCACGAGCCGATTCTACTGGTCAAGAACTTCAGGCGTTGGACACTAGTACGCGATGTTGACTCCGACGGAACCGACCGCCTGCAGCGCGTCCCCGTCATTCAGGACCTTGAGATAGTCGCCGAGCGCCAGCAGGTGCACCCCGCCGCTGATCGTCCAGGTGCCCGCCGACTCGGGCACGCCCAGGCGCAGCGAGGCAACGGCACCCAGGTCGAAGTACCCGAACACGTCGTTGAGGTCGGCGCCGTCCTCGTAGTAGTGGTTGAGGCTCAGGCCGACCGTGGCCGGGAACCCGATCGACGCCCGGTCGGCGATGAGATCGATGCCGGGCTCGATCCCCAGCTCGAAGTAGGCGCCCTCGCTCTGGCCTCCGTCGGCCTGGCCGCTCAGCTCGACGGCGAGGCCCACGTGCGGCTGGAGAGGGATCCGCAGGCGGTCGCTGTCGTCCAGGCTGAGCGCCAGGCTGACCTCCTGCACGGTCCCGAACGAGCCGTTGGGGCTCAGGTACGACGTGTAGGTGATGCCGGCGGTCAGCGTGTCGCTGCCGACGGTCAGCCCGGTGAAGAAGTCCGACTCGTACCACATCGCCGTCATCCGGTCCGGCGTGCCGGCCCCGCTCGGCCCGGAGTGCAGGCTGTTCCACTGCCCGACCGTCAGCGTCAGCGTGCTGAGCGACTCGCTGTCGGCGCTCAGCAGATCCGCCGAGACATCGGCGTACGGCTGCACCACCACGCCCGCGCGCTCCTGCTTGATGCCGCGGAAGAAGTAGGCGTTGCTCGTGTCGATTCCCATCGAGAACGAGAGCCGGCCTTCGTCGCTCTGCGCGTGGGACATCCGTGCGCTGCCGGCCGCGACGGCCGTCACGAGCGCGATCGCCGCTGCGCGCGCCGCGCGGCGGCGAGCCGATTTCGTCATCCGATGTCCTCCGCGGAGGGCCGCTCCCGAAACGCGTGTCCGCACGCGAACCGCCGGCCGATCTTACAAGATCCCCGTGCATGGCACCCTCCGCGGCTCCCGCGGGAAGCCGTGTGGCGGCGAGCGGGGAGAGCCGGTTCGCCGGCTCCCCCCGCGACGAGACCCTGCGCTCAGGAGGGGGAGACAGAGTCACGAACGACGCGCTCCCGCAAGGGCGGGGCGGCTAGTACCCCAGGCTGATGCCGAACAGCCCGATGACCTTCGCGCCCTTGTCCTCGCCGTTGAGTATCTTCACGCTCTCGCTGAACATCAGCGCGTTCACGCCGACGGCGAGGTCCCACGTGCCGTACTCCTCGGGGACGGGCAGCGGCACCCCGAGCGACGCCCCGATGCTCACGAAGCCGCCCGCGCCGTCCGACCAGACGCCCATGTCGTTCTGGTACTCGAAGTAGTTGCTCATGCTGGCGGCGAACGTCACCGGGAACGAGAGGCTGACCGGGGCGTCATCGAGCGGCACCCCGGGCTCGAAGCCGATCTCCACGTAGCTGCCCTCGTTCGGCCCGCCGTCCGCCCCGCCCGCTGCCTCGAACGCGAACGTCGCATAGGGGGCGGCGAACGTGTCGAAGCTCAGCCCGAGCGCCACCTCCTTGGTCGTGCCCCAGCTTCCGCGCGGGCTCATGTAGGCGGTGTAGGTGAGGTCGATGCCCACCAGGTCGCCGGCGGCGATGCCGAGCCCGGCGTAGAAGTCCGACTCGTAGTAGATCTGGGGTGCGCCTTCGTTCACGAACCCGTCATCACCGACCGAGTGCAGGCTGTTCCACGTGCCGGCGGTGATCGAGACCGGCCCCAGGCTCATGCTCGCGTCGAGGAAGGGCTGGGCGATGAATCCGCCGGTTTCCTGGATGATGCCGCGGAAGTAGTAGTCGGACACGAAGTCGACGCCGGCGCTGAATCCGAGCATGCCGGAGTTGGGGGCTGTGTCGTCCTGCACGGCGGCCGCGGAGGCCTCCGTCGCGGCCGTTTCGGCCGCCTCCGCCTCGGCCTCGGCCGCGGCGGCCGCTTCGGCCGCGACGCCGCCGGTGATCCCGAGCGCTACCAGCATCGCGATCGGTAGATGGAGCCAGTGACGAGTCCACATGTGCATGGCGTTGTGCGATCCTCTCTGCTGTGGTGGCCGCGGTGCGTACTCGGTTTGCGGCCGCGCTTCGTTTCGGGTGCTGCGCGGTACGGGCTCCAAGAAAGCAAGGGGCGTGCCACGCCCGGAGATCTTGGGATCCGCAGCCCGTGTATTCAGAATTGTCGACTGGTCGGGGCTGCTGGGCCTCTGGGGCAGGGGGCGTGGACGCTGCGGCAGGCCGGCATCGAGGATACAGATATGTAGAATGCTGAGCTAGAGGCTACAGAATTGTTTAGGTTGCTGCGCGGCGAAAACACTCATGTTTCTGGGGTCTTCGGCCGATCGCGGCCGGCCGGGAGGGACGAACAGGGTCACAGTGCTCTACAGTGGTCGTACGCAGCGGCGCCTCGACGGTCACGAAATCGCCCCGGCCGGGCAGTCTACGAAAGTGTCATGATTCTCACGCCGGACGACATTTGTGTGGGCTGTCCGCTGGGCTCCGCGCCGAGGCCGCGATTCGACGCGCGTCCCGGTCGCGCGCGTCCCGGCCGCTCACCGCGCGGACCTCCCGGCGAGGCTGTCCCACGCCTCGTCGCATTCGACGTCGACGCCCCGCGGATGCAGGAAGGCCGTCTCGTTCTCCCGCAGGCGGGCCGTCACCACCCGCACGATGTCGCGTGCCCGGGCGAGACGGCCGACGCCGTGGGACGGGGCTTCGTCGCTGCAGGCCGTCCGCCTCCAGCCAGTCGTCGAGGAGCGCGAACCGCGCGCAGCAGTGATCGATCTCGGCGTAGTCGAAGCGCACCGGCCGGCCGCCGGCGAGCACCGTGACGTGCACCGCGCGCCGGTAGCGCACGCCGGCCTCGTTCTCGGCGAGGTGGATCGTGGTGTTCGCATCGTGCCCGGCGCCGAGCAGCAGCACCTGGCCGTCGTGGTCGCGCGCCCGCCCGACGGGGCTGTCGGCGCCGTGGGGCGGGTCGATCGGGTGCGGCGCCGTGATCGCGGCGGCGAGAGGGCCCGCGGCCGCGAACGCGTGCGGGTTGTCGCTCCGGAGCACGCCTCCGCCGCGCCAGAACGTGTCCGCCGTGACCCCCATGTCGGGACACGGCGTCCGCGCCGCGTCGAACGGATGCTCGTCGTCGGACGACATGCTCGGCATGACGAGCGTTCCGCCCGGCCCCACCGCCTCCCGCAGGGCGGCGATCAGACCCGCCGGGCCGCCCTCGACGGGGCCGGCGCGCGAGAACGACGTGTGGACCAGCAGCACGCCGCCCGATCGCACGCCGAGGTCCCGGAGCTGGCCCACCACGTACGCCGGCGGAACGGGGGTCGTCGTCACGGTCGTTCTCCCGGGCTTTGCAGCACGGCTGAGGCGGCAGCGGAGCCAACGGCGACGATTGGCGAGCCGAAGCTGCGGCCGCCGGCGTCCTGGCGCATATAATCGTCCGATTCGCGGCCGACCGCACCGGGCGCCGGGCCCGGGCGGCTGCCGGAGGGTTGTTGGGCACCAGGCGGAGGCCGCAGCGCGACCTCGGTCGGGGCGACGAATGGTGGCCGGGAGCAGGGCCGATGGAAGACGCCTACATCTACGACGGGATTCGGACGCCGTTCGGTCGTCACGCCGGGGCGCTGTCGCCGGTGCGCCCGGACGACCTGCTCGGCGGCCTCGTTCGCACCCTGGTCGAGCGGAGCCCGTTCGACGCCGGCGCGTTCGAGGACGTGATCGCCGGGTGCACGAACCAGGCCGGCGAGGACTGCCGCAACGTCGCCCGCCGCGCGGGGCTCCTCGGGGGCCTGCCGGTCGAGGTCGCGGGGATGACGGTCAATCGGCTCTGCGCCAGCGGCCTCGCGGCCGTCGTCGACGCGTCGCGCGCCGTGGCCTGCGGCCAGGGCGACCTCTTCATCGCCGGCGGGGTCGAGAGCATGAGCCGCGCCCCGTTCGTGATGGGGAAGGCCGACCGCGCCTACGGGCGGCAGGTGCAGATGTTCGACACCACGCTCGGGTCGCGCTTCCCCAACCCGACCGTCGCGGCCGAGTACGGCGACCACGCGATGTTCCAGACGGCCGAGGAGGTGGCGAAGGACCTCGGGCTCGGCCGCACGGAGAGCGACCGCTTCGCGGCGGCGTCCCAGGCGAGATACGCCCGGGCCAAGTCGGAGTGCTTCTACTCCGGGGAGATCCAGCCGGTCTCCGTGCCCGGGCGCCGCCGCGGCGAGTCCGTCGCAGTGAGCGAGGACGAGCACCCGCGGCCCGGAACGAGCGTCGACAAGCTCGCCGGGCTCCGCCCCCTGGCGGACGGAGGCGTCGTCACCCCCGGCAACGCATCCGGCATCAACGACGGAGCGGCGGCCCTCATCGTCGGTTCGCGGGCGGCGGGGGAGCGCGCCGGCGCCACGCCGATCGCGCGGGTCGTGACTGCGGCGGCGGCGGGTGTCGAGCCGCGCGTGATGGGCCTCGGGCCGGTGCCGGCGACGCGGAAGGCGCTTGCGCGGGCCGGGATCACCCTGGCCGACGTCGACGTCATCGAGATCAACGAGGCGTTCGCGACGCAGGTGCTCGGCTGCCTGAAGCTGCTGGAGATCGACCAGGACGACAGCCGGGTCAATCCCAACGGAGGCGCGATTGCCGTAGGGCACCCCCTCGGCGCGTCGGGGGCGCGCCTGACCCTCACCGCGGCCCGCCAGTTGCAGCGGGCAGAGGGCCGCTACGCTCTCGTCACCCTCTGCATCGGCGTAGGGCAGGGGCTCGCCGCGGTGCTCGAGCGCGCAGCCTAGCCCACCATGCGTCGCCAGCCGGCTCCGCCTGGTGCCCAACCAACCCTCCAGGAGTCCGCGCCGTTCCACGGCGCAGACTCCTAGCCTGGCGTGGGTTCCCGCTCCGCCCGGCTGCTCGCCCTGGTCGCGGTCTACCTGCTGATTGCGCACGTCGTCCCGCCCCCGGAGGGCGTCGACCCGCAGGGCTGGCGCATCACCGGCATCTTCTTCGCCACCATCGCGGGGCTCATGCTGCAGCCGCTCCCGGGCTCGCAGGTGGTGCTGATCGGGGTCACGGCTCTCGTCCTGGTCGGCCGGGTGCCGATGGCGCGCGCTCTCGAAGGGTACTCCGCGGCATCGGTCTGGATGGTGCTGGCGGCGATGATGATGTCGCGCGCGCTGCGCGACTGCGGGCTCGCGCGCCGCATCGCCCTCCAGTTCGTCCGCGCCATCGGCAGCACGTCGCTCGGGCTCGGCTACGCGCTCCACCTGACCGACCTCACGCTGGCGACGGGGGTGCCGTCCATCACCGCCCGCTCGGCCAGCATCGTCTTCCCCATCGCCCGCAGCATCAGCAGCCTCTACGAGTCGGAGCCCGGAGCCACCGCGCGCCGGCTCGGCACGTTCCTGATGACGTGCATGTACCAGACCAGCGTGGTGGCGTCGGCGATGTTCTTCTACAGCAGCGCCGCCAACCTGCTGCTCGGCGACCTCGCGCGCGAGTTCGCCGGCATCGAGGTGACCTGGACGAGCTGGTTCATCGCGGGTCTCGTGCCGGGTCTCGTGTCGAGCGTCGCCGTACCGCTCGTCGTGCTCCGCGCCGTCCCCCCCGAGATCCGCCGCACGCCCGCGGCGCGCGACTTCGCCCAGCGCGAGCTCGACAAGCTCGGGCCGATCCGGGGCACCGAGGCGGTCGTGGCCGTGGTCTTCGTATTCCTCATCGCGTTCTGGGTGGTCTCGTCCTACGTCGACTGGCTGTCGCCCGGCCTCGTCGCCTTCGTCGGCCTGAGCGTGCTCTTCGTGTCGCAGGCGCTCACCTGGAACGCCGCGCTGGGGGAGCGGTCGGCCTGGGACATATTCGTCTGGTACGGCGGGCTGCTGACGATGGGCGGGCTGCTCAACGAGAGCGGGTCGCCCTCCGCCTTCGCCACCTGGGTCGGGTCCGCGTTCGAGGGGGTGCCATGGCTGGTGGTCTTCGCCGTCGCCCTCGTCATCTACTACTACGCGCATTACTTCTTCGCCAGCACCACGGCCCACGCGATCGCGCTCTACGGGCCGTTCGTGGCGCTCCTCGTAGCGGTCGGGGCACCGGCCGCCGTCGTCGCCTACAGCCTGCTCTTCATCAACAACCTGACGGCCGGGCTGACCCACTACGGGACCACGACGTCCCCGATCATCTTCGTCGAGGGCTACGTGAGCTTCCGCGACTGGTGGCGCACCGGCTTCATCGCCTCCGTGCTGAACCTGGTCATCTGGATCCCGGTGGGGGTGCTCTGGTGGAAGGTCCTGGGTCTCTGGTGAGGGTCGGCCGGCGCCGGGAGGGAGGGCGCCGGCGCGGCGGGATGCGGTCGGCCGCGGTGTCCGATGCCCTGGCCGCCGCGGGGACCGCGGCGAGGACGCCCGGAGCCGTGGCCGTCGTCGTCCGTGCCGCCGCGGCGGCGCTCGCCGTCGTCTGCCTGGCCGCCTGCGACACCGATCCCGCGGCTTCGTCGTCGGCGGCGGAAGGTCCGTTCGATCTCGTCATCGCGGGCGGGCGGGTCGTCGATCCGGAGAGCGGTCTCGACGGCATCCGCAACGTCGGCATCCGGGACGGCCGGATCGCCGCCGTCGCCGAGGGCGACCTCGTCGGGGCGGAGGTCGTCGCGGCGGGCGGCTTCGTCGTCGCGCCCGGGTTCATCGACCTGCACGCGCACGGTCAGGATGCGGTCAGCAGCGGCTACCAGGCGATGGACGGGGTGACGACGGCGCTCGAGCTCGAGATCGGCGCGTTCCCGGTCGGCCGCTGGTACGCCCGCCGGGACGGCGCGGCCCGCATCCACTACGGCGCGTCGGTGAGCCACCAGGGGGCCCGCATCCGCGCCATGCGCAGCCCCTTCGCCCTGAGCAACGCCGACGGCACCTTCTCGCTCGGCAACAGCACCGACGACGCGCTGTACCGCGCCGCCACGGACGAGGAGCTCGCGGAGCTGCAGCGGCTGATGGCCCGGGGCCTGCGCGACGGGGGCATCGGTTTCGGGTTCGGAGTCAGCTACACGCCCGGCGCGAGCCACCGCGAGCTGCTGGCGCTCTTCGGCCTCGCGGCCGAGTACACCGCCCCGGCGTTCGTCCACCTCCGCTCCGCCGCGGCATTCGCCCGCGGGGGCGCCCTCGCGCCCTTCCAGGAGGTGATCGCCAACGCGGCGGTCACCGGGGCGCCGCTCCACATCGTGCACCTCAACAGCACCGCGGGGGAGCGTGCGGAAGAGGCGCTGGCGATGATCCGCGGTGCCCGGGAGCAGGGCCTCGACGTGACGACGGAGGCCTATCCCTACACCGCGAGCGCGTCGCTCATCGAGTCGCCCCTGTTCGACGGCTGGTCCGGGCGTCCGCCGGAGGCCTACCAGCGCCTGCAGTGGGTCGAGACCGGCGAGCGGCTGACGCCGGAGACCTTCGAGCGCTACCGCCGCCAGGGCGGCTGGGTCATCATGCACGGCCGATCGGAGGCGACCAACGAGTGGCTCGTCAGCCAGCCCGACGTCATGGCCGCGAGCGACGGCATTCCGTTCAGCGATGGACGCAGCCACCCCCGCGGCGCGGGCACCTTCGCCCGCATCCTCGGCTACTACGTCCGCGAACGGGGCGCCCTGTCGCTCACCGAGGCCCTGCGCAAGATGACGCTGCTGCCGGCCCGGCGCCTCGAGGGCATCGTCCCCGCCGTGGCGCGCAAGGGCCGCGTGCAGGTGGGAAGCGACGCCGACCTGACGATCTTCGACCCCGAGCGCATCATCGACCGCGCCACCTACGAGGCTCCCGACCGCTACTCGGCCGGCATCGAGCACGTCCTCGTCGCCGGCACGTTCGTCGTCCGCAACGGCGCCCTGGTCGACGGGGTCACCCCCGGCCGGCCCCTCCACGGGCGCCATCGGGTCGGCGAGTAGCTCGCAGCGACCGTTGATTCTACCGGGTCGCCCGGAGCACGGGTCCGCCGAAGCATGCTGGATCGGCTCGGGTCAGCGAACCTCGATCAAGGCCTCGCCCGCCTCGAGGGCTGCGGCGATAGCGGGCAGGTGCGGCGCCAGTCGCGCTCGCAGCGCGGCATTCGTCGTGTTGCCGAATCGCACCCGGACCACCTGCAAGCGGACTGCCCGTCGAGCACGCTCGGCGAAGTCGGAGTCCTTCGACCATATCACCGCCCCCAGCTCCCGGGCTCGAACTGCGACCTCCGCATCCCCTGCCGAACGGAGCCCGAGGTCATCGACGTGATCGGAGGGATAGCCCTGCGCGGACAACCACCGGGCCAGGCCGGGAGGTAGTTGCGCGTCGATCAGAAACCGCACGTCAGGCGGTGAGGATGACGCGATGTCCCGCGGCGGCGGCGCCAAAAGCCAGGGCCGCCCGCAAGTCTGCTTCGGTCAGATAGGGATAGTCAGCCAGAATGTGGGAGTGCGTCGCGCCGTTGGCCAGCAGTTCGAGGATGTCGGTCACCCGGACCCGCGTGCCTCTAATGTGCGGTCGTCCTCCACAGATGGAAGAGTCGACGAGTATCCGGTCGGGAACCTCCCGATTACCGGCCACCAGGTCGGCGACCACGCGTCGGGGCACGCAGATCCGGACGTCGCGGCGCGGACCTGAATGCCCGTGGGCCCGGAGGAAGTCACGCAGGGCAACCTCGAGTTCGGCGCGAAGATGCGAGTCAGCCGAGATGACGTCGAACCAGCGCTTCAGCGTGGCCTCGGTTTGACGACCGTCCCGGCCGCTGTCTCGCGAGAGATAGTCGCGACCGGTGGTGTCGGCGTAACCGACGAACTTGGATGGGGCAAAGAGCCAGTCTCCGGCGCTCGACCTGTCGCAGTACCACACGTGCACCTGCTTCATCCGGGCGGTCAGGAGCTGCTCCTTACGGACCTCGGCCTGGTAGCGGGAGATGTTCTGGACTACCTCTTCCAGACTGGCGACCAGACGAGGGGGAGCGCGACGCCTGGTGCGGTCGACGTGGCTGGGAGGCATCGATGCGCCAGCGTACCGGATCGCGCGGTTCCGGTTCCAGCCGCCAAGGTCTGGGCGGACGGCAGAGGATCGGGGGGGCGGGCTGCCGAGACGCCAGCGCCTCCCCCTCCGATCCCGCTCCGAGGCCGGTCGGGTCCGATCCCGCTGGTCCTAGTGCGCCAGCGGGTGCGGCCTCCGCTGACTTTCGCCCTCCGGCCTCGTCCCGGTCCATCCCGCGAAATCCCTTGCAAAATACCAAATAAAAGTCGGATATACTGGCTCCATCGTGTTGATTCGTCCGGGCACATTCGCTGCATTCGGCAAATAAATTGGGAATGGGATGGACCATGGCATGATACCAGAACGGACGGCGAAAGCGCCATGAAGACCCTGCCGAAGAAGCCCCGAGCGACCAAGCGCAAGGGCCGCCACCCCGACAAGGCCCTCTCCGCCGCCTTCTGCCGCACCGTCGCCGAGTCCGGCCGCTACGCAGACGGCAATGGGTTGTACCTCCACGTCGACCCGTCCGGTGCGCGGCGCTGGGTGCAACGGCTCGTCATCCGCGGCCGGTCCCTCGGCCTCGGCCTCGGCAGCTACGCCCTCGTCTCGCTGGCCGAGGCCCGCGAGCTGGCGCTCGCCAACCGTAAGCTCGCCCGCGCCGGCGGCGACCCGCTGGCCGCCAAGCGCCGCGCCGAGGGCATGCCGTCGTTCGAGGAAGCGTCCGAGAAGGTGGTCGCGATCCACAGCGGCGGGTGGAAGGACGGGGGCAAGTCGGCGAAGCAGTGGCGGGCGAGCCTCCGCGAGTACGCCTATCAGCGCATCGGCGGCAAGGGTGTCGACCAGGTGACGACGGCCGATGTCATGGCGGTGGTGCTGCCCATCTGGACGAGCAAGCATGAGACCGCACAGCGGGTGCGCTGGCGTATCAGCGCGATCATGAAGTGGGCCATCGCGCAGGGCTACCGGAACGACAACCCGGCCGGCGAGGCCATCGCGGCGGCGCTGCCGAAACGTCCCGTGAAGGTCCGCCACATGCCGGCGCTGCCCTACCGCGAGGTCCCGGCCGCGATCGCCGCCGTCCACGCGTCGCGGGGATGGGTCGGGGCGAAGCTGGCGTTCGAGTTCCAGGTGCTCACGGCGGCCCGTTCGGCGGAAGTCCGGCTCGCGACGTGGGACGAGTTCGACCTCGGCGCGATGATGTGGACGGTTCCGGACACGCGTATGAAGGCGCAGCGCGAGCACCGCGTGCCGCTGTGCGGCCGGGCGCTGGAGATCCTGCGCGAAGCCGGGGGCCTGAGCCGGACCGCCGCCACGGGCGCGCCTGCCGGTCTGGTGTTCCCCAGCCGGCGCGGCAAGGCGCTCTCCGAGGGAGGGATCTCGAAGCTCGTCAAGATACTGGGGATCGCGGCTGTACCTCATGGCTTCCGGTCGAGCTTTCGGGACTGGGCCGCCGAACGGACGAATCATCCGCGGGAGGTCATCGAGGCGGCGCTGGCGCACGTGGTTCAGAACAAGGTCGAGGCGGCCTACGCCCGCTCCGACCTGTTCGAGCGGCGGCGGCACCTCATGGACGATTGGTCCGAGTACCTCGCCGAAGAGCGCGGGCAGGTGGTGACGCTCAGCCGGTAGCCTCCGCACCGGATCGCCCGGTCTCCTACCGGCTGGGACCGGAGTCGCGGTCGACGTCACGCGCGGGTCCGAGACCGGACTCAACGGGGAAGATCGGCGTCTGCGGGCGCCCCGACGATGACCTGGTACCCGGAGGGTCGCCGGGGTGGCGGCCCTCCTTCCGCGCCTGGGCCTGGAGCCTGCGGATCTCGGCGTCGAGCTTCGCCCCGGCGCGCGCATTGGCGGCCTTCCGCTCGGGGCTCCAGTGCTTCGTCAACTCGGACCAGGGGCGGTGAGTCATGGCGTACGGCTCGCGGGAACGAATCGGACCTTGCCGGCGCAACTCGTTCCATCGCGATGGTAGATCAAGTCAGCGGCTCGGGCCATGGTCCCGCTCCGGTCCGCGGTGCCGGCCGTGTTGCCGGATCATCTCCACGGCCCGCGCAACGTCTCGGCGAGCGTCCTGTAGTCCGCGATCAAGCGCGTCACCTGCCCGGCGAAGTACTCGACCTGCCGCTGCAAGGCCGCGATCTGCTCGGCGTGCTGCGTCCGCTCCCTCGCGAACTGCGCCGACAACTCCCGATAGGCTCTCGTCAACTGCCGTTCTAACGCGGTCATACAGCTCCCTCACTCGCCGGGCAGCCTCAAGGCAGGCCGCCCGCCCACGGTCCAGGGCGGATTGCTCAACGCGCCAGCCGGCAGCACCACGAAGCGCTGCCCCTCGATCTCCTTCAGCTCCAGCCCCCACGTCGTGTCCTCGATCCGCGCCAACGTCGCGCGGGCCTCCTTGATGTCCACGCGGAGCACCGTCAGCGCCTCGATCTGCTGCTCGATGGCCGTCCACAGCCAGCGCGTCCCCGCCCAGCTCCCGCCGCAGATGCCGGCAGAGAGCATCAGGCCGAACAGCAGGGGCCACAGCCACGCGCGCAGGAACATCCCGCGCACCCGCTCGATCCACGCCGCCGTATCGGCTTCGGTGGTACTCAGCGCGCTCTCGGCGACGCCTCTCAAGCTCTCGCCAAGCACCTTCAGCTGACGCGCGGCCGTCGCCTCGATCTCCGCCCGCTCGTTCTCCAGCCGGCGCTGGAACCGCGAGGTCAAGTTGCTCTGGCTTGAAGTCATGCTCGTACAACGCTCCCTTCAGCCGCCAACGCTTCCCGCTCTCCGGGTCGAGGGCGGTCACGTAGTCCTTGCCCTGGCGCGGCACGTCGAGTCCCGCTTCCTTCAGCGCGTCGACGATGTCGGCGCGGTCGCGGACGACGCCGTGCTCGACGCGCTGCACGAGGTAGTCCCGGATGACCTCGCGCGGGTCGGCCTCGACCTCCAGGCCGGCCCGCAGGTTCGCCGCGTCGATGTAGGCTCGGTGTCCGGGCTGGTCGGCCCGCGCCCGCGCCGGGTCGTCGGGCCGGCTCCAGCCGTGCTCGTGGTTGAAGGCGTCGCGTAGCGGGCCGAAGGTCTTCTGCCAACCGGGCGGCGCGATGTTGAGGCTCTTGCCGGTCTCCAGGTCGCAGCGGGCGGCGAAGACGTGCACGTGGACGCCGCCGCCCCGCTCGCGGTGCTCGACCGCCGCCCACGCGTAGCGGTCCGGTTCGAGCCCGGCCCACGCCGTCTGCTCGAACTGGTCGAGCACGGCCTCGATCTGCGCGTCGGTCGGGTTGTCCTCGGGCGCCCACGCGATCACGCCGGAGGTGTACTTGTGCTCGAACTCCAGCGCGTCGGCGACGGCGGCGATCACCTCGGGGTCGCCGCGGCGGACCTCGACGCCCTCGCGGAGCTGGCCGGCCGCGTCGCGCTCGCCGAGCAGGTAGTCGGCGGCAGCCTTCGCCGAGCCGGTGCCGCGGGCGATGAACTTAACGTGCATCGGGCCGTTGGTCTCCGATGCGGGCCAGCCGCGCGATCTCCCGCTCGATGGCGACGAGGTGAGCGATGACCTCGAAGGCGTCGGCCTTGTCGGCGTGGGTGTTCGCCCAGCGCGCGATCTGGTTCAGGTTGTTGCCGATGCGGGCGACCTGCCGGGTGCGCTCGCGCTCGACCTCGGCCGCCGCCGCGGTCCACGTGCGGGTTCGCGCCATGGCCCGCCGCAGCAGGTCGGACGGCGAGACGCCGGCCGCCGCCGCCTTGGCCAGCCAGGCGGCATGCTCCGATGGCGACACGCGGGCGCGGACGACGGCGGTGCGGTGATCTCTCATCGGTGCATCTTCAGGAAGGAGCGGGGGCAACACCCGCCGCTCGGCCGCGAGCCCGGCAGGGCCGCGGGATGCCGGGGGATCGAAGGGGGCGCGCCGCGCCCCCTCGCCAGCCCCATGTAGCACATGGGGTAAGCTGGCTCCCGCCATCCACATGGTGGGAGCCAGCTTTTCCCGTGCGCCGTTTCCGTCGTTCGTGAGCTGGTCATTTCGGATCGGGTGTGGGACTTCGGATCCTCAAGTACGGCCGGGTTGCTGACTTGAGGTTGCCTCGTTCTCGTCAGCCGCCGTTGTTCTCGTTCCCTCTGTCGCGGCGGATCCGAATTCCTGTGACCGCCGTTGCTCTGGTTCAAGCCCGACCGTCTGACGCGTTGCAGACGGTCGGGCCGGTGGTCTCGGCTACGCGGCCGGACGCTCGGAGCCGGCGCGGGGTCGGCTGGCGATGAAGTCGGCCACTTCCTGTTCGACCCAGCGGACCGCGCGGGCGCCGACCCGGATCGGTTTCGGGAACCGCGACTCGGCCATCAGCGCGTAGATGGCCGAGCGCGACAGCGCGGTCATGGCGGTCACGTCGCGGAGCGTGAGCAGTCTCGTCGTCATGTCCTTCCTCCTGTGGTTTGCGGCCCGCCGTCCAGGCGATACCTACGTGATTTCTTCGCCGCCGGTAAGGGCCGAGCATAGCACAGGAAATCCTGTAAGTCCTTGTGTAATCAAACTTTATTACGTTAGAGCCGGGCCGGAACGGACAGGACGCAATGGGACCAAGAGACGTGCCACTCCAGAGGCGATCTCCCGCCGGCTCGGGTGCGATGAGGCGGACGGACTTGACAGCCCGTGCCGGCTCGGGACACCCTTGGCGCATATTTGCAACTGAGACTCAGTATCAGAACATCGCTCGGCAGAGAGGCCGTTCTCGGCATCGTGGGGTGACACCATGACGCAGCAAGCAACCGTTCCAGCCACGCCCGGCGGCGACCTCCAGTACAGCCGCATGCCCGGCCACTGGCTCCTTGCCCGAATGGGTAAGCGGGTCCTGCGGCCCGGCGGTATCGAGCTGACGCGGCAGATGCTGGACGCCCTGGACATCGGAGCGAGCGACGAGGTGGTCGAGTTCGCTCCCGGCCTTGGCGTCACGGCGCGGGCCACTCTCGGCCGCGAGCCGCGCTCCTACATTGGGATCGAGCGCGACGAAGCCGCCGCGAAGCATGTGCGGGGCTACCTCAACGGCGAGAGCCGGCAGTGTCTCGTCGGCCATGCCGAAGAGACCGGCCTTCCGGACGGATCGGCGAGCGTCATCTACGGCGAGGCCATGCTGACCATGCAGACGGCCGCGCAGAAGGCCTCAATCGTCGAGGAGGCCGCCCGTGTGCTCCGTGCCGGCGGGCGCTATGGAATCCATGAGCTGTCGCTGAAACCAGACGATCTCGCCGAAAGCACCAAGGCGGAGATTCAGCAGGCTCTGTCGGACGCCATTCACGTGGGAGCGCGACCGCTCACGGCCAGCGAATGGCGCGAACTGCTCGCCGCACAGGGTTTCGTCGTCAAGACGCAGGTCGCTGCCCCGATGCACCTACTCGAACCGAGGCGGCTCATTCGGGACGAAGGCTTGCCGCGGGCGCTGCGCTTCATCTGGAACGTGGCCAGGACGCCGGCTGCGCGGCAGCGCATCCGGGCGATGCACGGGATATTCCGGCGCTACGCCGATCATCTGGCCGCCACGGCAATCGTGGCCGTCAAGGGTTGACGGGTGGCCGACCGGCGTCGAATCCCGAGCCGACCGCGCCGTTGGTGCGAGTCGAGGCTCTCGACCGGCGAGGCGACTCGGATGCGGCCAGCCCGCAGAGACTGGAGTTCCACAATGACACCGAGACGCGCTTGCGCGGCCAGCCTCGTGACGGCCCTGTTCATGACGGCATCGTTCGACGCCGCCTTCGCTCAATCCACGGCTCCCGGAGCGATCGTGGTGACCGAGGAAGTCTTCGTCGAGGGACGACTGATACCGGAGGAGGAGGTCGCCGAAGAGAAGCTGGACGCCATCCCCGGCGGGACGAGCCTTATCGCCGCCGGCGATCTGGCCGGCAAGGCGAATCTGAACATCTCCGACGCTCTCGCGTCGACACCCGGCGTGATCGTGCAGAACTTCTTCGGCGGCAACGACCAGCCGCGTGTTCAGATCCGTGGATCGGGCCTGCAACAGAATCCGGTGGAGCGCGGCGTGCTGGTTCTGCAGAACGGACTGCCGATGAACCGAGCGGACGGCTCCTACATCGTGGGTCTCACGGACGCGAGGCAGGCGCAGTTCGCCGAGGTCTACCGCGGCTATACCGCGAATCGGCTCGGCGCGACCGTTCTCGGCGGCGCCCTCAACTTCGTCTCGCCAACCGGTTCGTCAGCGTCCGGTTTCGCCGGCAGCTTCGAAGGTGGCAGCTTCGGGCTGCGGTCCGGCTCGGTCCAGGCCGGCGGAGACACCGGCAACCTTGACGGGCTCGTCCAGGTGAGCTTCAACCAGCGGGACGGGTTTCGTGAACGCAACGAGTCGAGCCGCCTGAGCTTCGACGCCAACATCGGCGGCGAGCTGACCGACACGGTCTCCACCCGGCTCTTCGTGGGCTATACGGATCTCGGCTTCGATGTCGTTGGTCCGTTGACCGCCGAAGAGTACCAGCGGGATCCGCGGCAGCTCCACCCGGGGCCGACGGTGCGTCCCAACCCGTCCCCTCCGCCGGGCTTGCTGGTGTCCAATCCCGGTCCGAACGTCGGCCGGGACCTGCCGCAACGCGAGGTCGATCAGTTTCGCATCGTCAGCCGAACGACGGCGACAGCCGGTTCCCAACTCGTCGACGCGGTGCTCGGCTACTCGTACACCGATGACGCCTTCCGGTTTCCGATCCCCGCCGGCATTCGCGAGACCAAGGGCGGCGACTTCTCGTCCGTGCTCCGCTACGCCTACAGCCCGGATCCGGCTCAAGCGTTGCCGCTGTTCGAGTCCACGGCCAAGTACGTCGTCGGATCGGCCGACCGGAACAACTTCACGAACCGGGCCGGGACGCCGGGGCCGTTGTTCGGTCGCAGCGACCTCGAAGCCAGTACGTTGTCACTGCATGCCGGACTCAATGTGCCCATCAACGAAGTCCTCACGGTCTCGCCCGGCGTCGCCTACGCGCGGGCGCAACGCGACAATACCGACACGTTCGGCAGCCCCCTGCGTCCGACCATCGCGTTCAATCCGAGAAACCCGCTGCAACCGTTGCCGGACGGTGGGGTACCGGCCGGCGATACCAGCTATTCTCGGACCTATGACGGCTGGAGCCCGAGCCTTGGCCTGACCATGCAGCCGGCGGAGAACCACACGCTGTTCGCCGCCGTCAGCCGCAGCTTCGAGCCGCCGACCCACGACGACCTGATCGCCACCGTCGGCGGCACGCCCTTCAGCAGCGCCGGCCGCCCCATGCCCCCGGCACCGATGTTCCCCGCACCCGCGTTCGTCACTCCAGCCCTCGAAGCGCAGACGGCGACGACGATCGAGGCCGGCTGGCGCGGCGACATCGGCGCCACCGCCTGGGACATCGTGACCTACTACGCGCGGGTGGACAATGAGCTGCTGAGCCTGCGTGACGTGACCGGCGCGCCACTCGGGGCCGTGAACGCCGACAAGACCCGGCACTTCGGGATGGAGTTCGGCCAGCGCACGCAATTCACCGAGCAGGTCGCGGGCCGGCTCGTCTACACCTACCAGAACTTCCGGTTCGACAGTGACCCGCTACGCGACGACAACCGCCTCGCCGGCGCTCCGCCGCATGTCATCAACGGGATGTTGCAGTACGACTTCGTGTCGAACGCCTTCGTCCAGATGCAGGTCGATTGGCACCCGGACAGCACGCCCGTGGACAACATGAACACGCTGTTCAACGAGTCGTTCGTGCTCGTCGCCTTGCGCGGAAACTACGACGTCAATGACCACTTCAGCCTGTTCGTGGACGTGCGCAACATCTTCGACCAGACGTACGCCTCCTCGACGCTGATCGTCGATCTCGCCCGCCGCGATCAGGCGGCCTTTCTGCCCGGTGACGGACGCGCCGTGTACTTTGGCGTCAGGGTACGGTGACCGGCCCGGTCTGGCGGCGGCAGAGGGGCTGCGTCAGAAACGGCTCGCAGGACCGACCGCCTCGTGGGCTGCGGCAACCTCAGCGCCAAGCGTTTCCAGCGTGACCGGCTCGCACGCGTCCTGCATCTGCTCGAAGAGTTGTCGCTCTTCCCGCTGGATGTGGGCCTTGAGCAGGTGGCCGAACGCCAGCAGCCGGTCGTCGAGGCTGGACGTAGGGTCCGCCTCGAAACCGCGGATCATCGCCCGCATGGCTTCGTGGTCCGCGAGCAGCGCATCGACCTGACGCTCGCCGTCCACGAGGGACGGACGGGCGGCCGGGAAGACGTGCGCCTCCTCGATCTCGAAGTGCGGCCGCAGGTCGCTCTCGTAGAACGCCAGCAGCCGCGGCACCTGCTGCGCCCGATCCGTGGGCCAATCGGCGCGCGGGTTGGGCGCGCGGCCGAGAATCAACTGCTGCGCCATCATCAGGCCGATGTTGTGATCCCGCGACAGCGGCACAAGGCTGTGGTGGCGCTTCATCCGTTCCTTCCCCGCAACGGTGCGGTCACCATACCACGCTGCGAGGCGAGCCCATTCTCCTCCGGTCCCGAGGCGGCGCTTGTGGTCCGTTGCCGCGCTCGGCATGATGGTCGGAGTCAGGCGGATCGTGATTCGGCATCATCGGACAAATGCCAACCGGGAGCGTGCGCGGAGCCGGCGTCAAGGCCTTCAGCCCGCGTAGCGGGGCGAGCGCAGCGAGCGCCTTGACGCTGGGGAGCACACGCGGATACTGGGTTGTCCGGGGATGCCGCTTGCGGGCCACACCGCTGTGCACGCGGCGGAGCCAGGGGACGGTTCCACGCTGCTGATGACTGCGGATTCTTCCGCCCGGTGGCTCGTGCCGGCTGACCGACGGACCGACGAGACCGACGGACGACCGACCGACCGACCGACGCGACCGACGGACCGACGGGACCGACGGACCGACGGACCGACGGACCGACGGACCGACGTGGGAGCGACGCTGCCTGGGACTGCCGGTGCAAATTGCATACGGAACCAGCAACGACCGCCTCAAGTGCCTTCATAAGTTGCTGATAATAGGCCGGTTACGCTATTTCGCGAGTGGGTGCGGCCGGACCTGGAACTTCACCAGGTTGCCCTGCGTGCCCTTGCCGCCCTCGTTGTGCCAGACGGCGTTGGTGCCGTAGTCGGCCCAAACGGCGCGGCCCTTCCAGCCCGCGTCCGGATCGTCGATGCGCCCGTCCATCCCGCGCGAGTAGAAGCCGAGCGGATAGGGGACGCGCAGGATCACGTATTCCTCCTCTTCGGGGAGGAACGCGAGCAGCGAGTCCGACGTCGAGCCGGTGGCGATCGGCACGTTGTCGCCCAGGCCCAGGGTGTTGAACTGGTCCACCCAGTGGTAGTAATGGAAGTCGGCGCTCCCGTGGTCGGTGACGCCCTTCATCTGGGGGCCCGGCGTTGCGTAGAGCGTCCACCCCTCGGGGCAGTGCTGGCCGGTCGCCTCTGGGCCGTTCAGCACCGCGCACTGGCTGCGGTCGAACTTCGCGATGTGGCCGCTGCCCGAGAGCGCCGTCCAGACGATGCCGTTGCGGTCGATGTCGACGCCGCGCGGGGAGTAGCCGTGGATGGACGCGCGGTCGTTCTCGAACGGCGGCTGGTAGTACTCGGCGATGCAGCTCTCGGGCGGGTTGTCGCCGATGTCGAGCCGCACGATCTGCCCCGGGACGCCGCCCGACGCCGCCCACACCACGTTGGGCTCGGTCGGATCGGGCACGATGCCGTACCAGCCGCGACCCATCTGCCGGTCCTTGGCGAGATCGGGCTCCTCGCGAAGGCCCGTGAACTCGCCGATGCGCCCGTCGCCGGTGGTGTCGACCACGGTCGGGCACCAGCCCTGCGAGGCCTGCGCGTCGCCGGTCTCGTCATAGAGCCTGGTGTTGACCCAGCCGATCACGTCGCTGACCGAGCTGAGGTACAGCGTGTCGTCGTCGTCGAACCCGAACTGCAGGTGGTGCGTGTTGAAGCAGGTGTCGATCAGCTCGGTCTCCTCGGTCGCCGGATCGTAGTAGGCGACGTGGCGGGCCGCCCGCTCCAGCGGGTAGTACTGCGCGTACGGGTTGTCCGACCCTTCGCGGCACCACGCCGGGTTGCCGGGACCGCGGATCTGATGGGTCATCCAGACCCGGCCCTGCCCGTCCATCATCGGGTTGTGGGGGTTGCCGGGGTTGTTCCAGATCAGCTCGTCGCCGAAGTAGAACGACGGGTTCGGCATCTCCTGCGCGATGTACGACCGGAAGTCGCCCTCGCCCGGGGTGTCGCGGACGGGCAGCACCACCTCGTGCGCCTCGTTCGTGTTCGGGTCCACCCAGACCAGCTTGTCGTTGGCGAACTCGACCCCGTAGACCGGCCCGCCGGCGTTGACGCTCGGGTCACGCTTGTCGGTCGCGATCTCGTCGTGGATGTAGCCGGTCTCGCCGCCCCACTCCCACAGCGTCAGCACGACGTCCCGCTCCCGGCCCTGCGGGCGCGGCGGCTGCTCGGGCACCTCGCCTGCCGTGATGCGATCCGTCCAGTCGGCGTAAGCGGAGATGCCGCGCTGGCGGCCGAAACGGCTGATGGTGCGGGCCATGTTGGAGGCCCGCTGGCCGGTGACGATGCGGTGCGCCCAGGCCGCCTCGGTCGAGTCGAAGTCCGCGGCGTTGGGGATCTCGCGGGTCGGCAGGTTGCCGAGCTGGTGGCAGAGCTGGCAGCCCTGCTTGAGCAGGTCGATCCAGTGGGCCTGCGTCCGCACGGTCGCCGGGATGCCGTTGCCCTCCCCGCCGGTGCCCGGGAACTCCGCCTTCTCCGGAACCTCCATAAGCGAGTACCAGTAGTTGGCCGGGTAGACCTGAGCCGCGTCGCGCGGCGTCGGCGCCTCGACCGCGGTGAGGTCCAGCGCCTGTCCGGGCCGGGCTGCGACCCGAGGGGAGTCGACCAGCCCGTAGCCCCGCACCCAGACGTCGTAGCTCGCGTCCGGAAGGTCCGGCAGGACGTAGCGGCCCTCGTCGTCGGTCACGACGATCTTTCGGTACCGCGTCGCGAAGTCGTCGGTCTCGGCGATGACCCAGACGCCTGCCTCGGGGCCGCTGGCGCTCCGCACCGCGCCGCCGACGTCGTCCGCGTCGAGCATGACCGCCTGGTGCGCGGTTGCCGAGGGCCCGTCGAGGAAGAGGCCCACCGCCGCCAGGGCGACGGCGGCCAGAACGGTGACGAATCGACCGGATCGAGCTGACATCAGCGCCTCCCGCGATTTCGGATCCGTAGCCTCCAGAAGCCGTCGCCGTTCCACGGCGCAGACCCCTGCCCTCAAGCCGTTACGCCACCCGCTTGCCGGTGATGGCCTCGCGGAGTCCCTCGAATCTCGGCTGGTCGGTGGCAGCGTCTCGACCGTGATCCTACCTCACGTCGCAGGTCGCGCCGGTCGCTGGCGACTACGGCTCGCGCCGTTCGAGCGCCCGCCGCATCGTCTCGTAGTGCACGTCGAGCGCGTAGCGGTACGCTTCGCGCCAGTAGTCCGGGTCGTGCCCGCCCCGGCGTTGCGTGAAGTGGAACGGGATGTCGGCGTCGATCAGCATCCCCGCCAGCGCCTGGTTGGCGACGAGCCAGGGGCCGGCGGTTCCGGAGTCGATCTGGAGGAAGGGCAGCGCGTTGCGGCGGACCCGCATCACGAGCAGGAACGGGTCGTGTGATTCGGCCTCCGCCGCGGTGACGAACGGCTGGCCCCGCGGCGTCCGGTCGACGATGCTGCTGAAGCCGGTGAGGCCGATCCGCGCATCGTCGGCGCGCCGCCGCGCCTCGGCTTCCGGCGTGTAGCCCCGCGGCGGGTTGGCGTCGCCGCCGAGCCGGAGCCGCTCGGCGGCCAGCCGGGCGTAATCGATCGCCCCGGACTGGCTCCCGACCGAGACGAAGCGGTCGGCGTTGCGCAGCCCGACGGTCAGCGCGCCGTAGCCGCCCATCCCGAAGCCGGCGACGGCGCGCCCCTCCCGCGCCGCCACCGTCCGGTAATGCGCGTCGACGTGCCCCACCACGTCGTCGACGAGGTAGTCCTCCCAGGCGTCGCGGCGCCCATCGTCGCTCCGCGCCCAGTTGACGTAGAACGACTCCCCGGCGTCGGGCATCACCAGTATCATCTCGCGCTCGCCCGCCGCCGTCGCACCGTCGAGAATCTCCCGCCACGCGAGGAAGCTGCGGTCCTCCCCGTGCAGCAGGTAGAGCGTCGGATAGCGTCGCTCGGCGTTGGCCGCGTCGTCGTACCCCGGCGGCAGGACGATCTCGTACTTCATCGGCCGGTCGACGGCGGGGGCGCGAAACTCCACTGTCTCGACGCGAGCGGTCTGCGCGGCGGCAACGGGCGCGACGCAGAGCCAACCGAGGGCGGCCAGCGCGGCGCAGCGGGCACCGCGACGCGGGGCGGAGTCGTGAAGCATCCCGGAGTCTCCCGACACAGGCACGTCACAGACTAGCGCAACCCATGGCATGCTCGAGGGTACATTGATTCTGTAAAATACCGAACCATGGAACATACGATACGAGCGACCGACCTCGCCCGCAATCTGGGCGACGTTCTGTCCAGGGTGCGCTATCGCCACGATTCGTTCGTCGTCAAGCGCAACGGCAAGCCGGTGGCGCGCGTGGTGCCCGTTGCGGGTGCGGCCGGTGGCGCTACCGTTGCGGAAGCGCTCACGGCATGGACCGGCGGCACGGAGGCCGACCGCACGTTCGCGGACGCCTTGGCGGCGGTCGACGCGTCCGATCGGCCGCCTGCGAACCGATGGGAGTCGTAGTCGACACGAGTGCGCTCGTCGCGGCCGAGCGGCACCGCGAAACCGACGCGTCCGGCGCTCCACCGACGTGGAGCGATCTCCTCGGCCGACTGGCAGGCGAGAGCGCCGTGCTGCCGGCGGCGGCGTACGCGGAACTCCTGGTCGGCGTGCACCTGGCCGACTCTCCGAGACGGGCCGCGTCGCGGCGCGCGCGAATCGACGCCCTCACCGCCCGCGTGCCGGTAGTGGACTTCGACGCCGCCATCGCGCGCTGGTGGGCGCAGTTGTTCGCCGATCTGCGCCGCGCCGGCGAGATCATCCCGGCGAACGACCTTGCCGTGGCGGCGACGGCCCTGCACCTGGAATTCGCAGTGCTGGTGGGACCCTCGGGCGAAGGGCACTTCCGCCGGGTGTCGGATCTCCGCGTCGAGCGGCTGTAGGTGCGGCCTGCGGCGGACGCTCTCGTCAGCCGGCTGGCCTGGCCAGCGGGTCGAGGGGTTCGATGCGTGCCACGTCTTCGGCCGCGTTGAGCGAGCAAAGCCGAAGGTCAAGGCCGAACGAAGAAGGGGGCTTCGCGTTGAAGGACGGTGTGTTCCCGAGGCACTGGCGGTCGACGGCGGTTGCGCAACGGCCACGCGGACGGGCGGGCGAGGACAACGGTACTGCGCTCTGGTTCGCCCCCCGTGGCACGATGCGTGCTTCCACCCAGGACGAGCGCGTTCGGCCCCGGCGGTGTCGTCGCGTGTGGTAGGTTGGGGAAGTCGCGCGCGCCGCCGCGCTGGCTGAGGCCTGCGATGAACCGACCCGCGCCTGCCGCCGTTCCGATTCACTACCCGAGCTCGGACGGCCGGCCAATGGCGGAGAACGACGCCCAGCGCAGCGCCATCATGTACGGCATCGGCGCCCTCGGCCGCCACTTCAGGGACCGCCCGGATGTGTACGTATCCGGCGATCTCCTGATCTACTACGAGGAGGGGAATCCACGGACGTCGATCGCCCCGGACGTCTTCGTCGTGTTCGGCGTGGAGGACCGCCCGCGGCAGAACTACAAGCTGTGGGAGGAGGGGCGGGCCCCGGCTTTCGTGCTGGAGGTGGCGTCGCCGAGCACGTGGCGGGACGACCTCGGGTGGAAGCGGTCGGTGTATGCGCGGCTCGGCGTGCGCGAGTACTGGCAGTACGACCCGCAAGGAGCGCATCTGGCGGCGCGTCTCCAGGGCGAGCGGCTGGCGGGCTCGGGCTACGTTCGTCAACCGGCGTTGACGGCGCCGGACGGCACGCTGACGATGCGCAGCGAGACGCTGGGCCTGGAGTTGCGGGCTGCGCCGGGGCGGGAGATGCGCTTCCGGGATCCGGCGAACGGCAACGAGCTGCGCAGCCACGACGAGGAAGCCGAGGGCCGTCTCGCCGCGGAGGCGCGGGTGGCCGAGCTGGAGGCGCTGCTCGGCGACCGACGTTGACCGTTCGCATCGTGGGCAGGGCTGTCCTCGGCGGCGCTCTCGACCCGGCGGCCGGACCGCGGGCCGATGGGAGCCGTCAGTCGGCCAGCTCGTCCAGGCGCGGCCGGCGCCGCCCGGCGTGGGAGCCGTCAGTCGGCCAGCTCGTCCAGGCGCGGCCGGCGCCGCCCGGCGCCCGTTGCCTGCTCGAAGGCGTGGGCCAACTGCAGGACGCCGAGGTCGTCGTGCTGGCGCCCGACGATCTGCAGGCCGACCGGCAGGCCGTCGCCGGTGAAGCCGCACGGGACCGCGATGGCCGGGAGCCCCAGCACCGAGATGTCGCTGCAGGAGCGCATCCAGTCGAGGTAGGTGGCCATCGGGGCGCCGTCGATCTCGGTCGGGTAGGGCTGCTCGACGGCGAACGGCGGCACCTGGCTGACCGGCAGCACGAGGTACTCGTAGCGTTCCAGGAAGCGGCGGACGCGGTCGAGGAGGGCGGTCCACGCGCGCATGGCCTCGCCGAGCCGCGGGCCGGCCAGACGCCGCCCCTCCTCGATGTTCCAGATGACGGTGTCCTTCATCTCGTCCCGATGCTCGTCGAGCAGCGCCCCGTAGCAGAGCTCGAAGTACCAGGCGCGCCACGCCTGGAACACCTCCGCGGCGCCCGTCATGTCGGGTTCGGCGTCCTCGACGCGGCAGCCGAGGCGCTCGAGCGTCGCCCGCCCGGTCTCGACCACCGCCGTCACGCGCGGGTCGACGGGCAGGCCGCCGAGGTCGCGGCTCCAGGCGACGACCGTCCCGGCCGGGTCGCGGTCGAGCGGGGGGCGGAACGCCGATCCGGGCTCGGGGAGCGAGATCGCCGCTCGCGGATCCGGACCCGCGATGACGCTCAGCATCAGCGCCGCGTCCGCCACCGAGCGGGCCATCGGCCCCTGCACGCCCAGCGGGAACCAGGCGGCCTGGCTCGGCCAGATCGGCACGCGCCCCGGCGAGGGGCGGAAGCCGACGACGTTGCAGAAGCCGGCCGGATTGCGCAGCGACCCGCCCAGATCGCTCCCGTCGGCGAGCGGTACCATCCCCGTGGCCAGCGCGACGGCCGCCCCCCCGCTGCTTCCGCCGCACGTCTTCGACAGGTCGTAGGGGTTCCGCGTCGCCCCGAACACGGCGTTGAAGGTTTGCGAGCCGGCGCCGAACTCCGGGGTGTTGGTCTTGCCCACGGTGATCGCGCCCGCGGCCCGCAACCGCTCCACGATCAATGCGTCGTCGGGGGGCACGAAGTCGCGGAAGATCGGCGAGCCGAAGGTCGTGCGGATGCCGCGCGTGGGGGTGAGGTCCTTGTGCGCCACCGGGAGGCCGTGCAGGGGGCCGACCGGCTCGCCGCGCGCCAGCGCCGCGTCGGCGGCCTCCGCGCCGCGCCGCGCGTCGTCGGGGAGGAGGGTGACGATGGCGTTCAGCGTCGGGTTGACCCGCGCGATCCGCGCCAGGTGGGCCTCCATCACCTCTACCGCCGACACCTCGCGGGCCGCGACGGCGCGCGCCAGGTCGACCGCGGACCGGAAGCAGAGATCGGAGTCGCCGGCCACCGCGCCAGCCTACTACGCCCCGGAGCGGCCGGCGGCGGGCCGGGCGCCGAGCGGAGCCGTCAGGCGATTGGCGGGCTGGGTATGATGGGCGCCTCAACACGCGGAGGTTCCGATGCAGCAGTCGATCCGTGCATGGACGGTAGGGCTTGTGGCGGTCGGACTCGCGGCCGGCGCAGGGCTGCACGCGCAGCAGGCGGCCGAAGGGGCCAACGCGGTCCTGCCCTGGGCCTACGTGCTCAACGACCCGGGCGTGACGGCGGCTCCCGTCGACCCGGACGAGGTGGTCACCGTGCCGGGCTCCAGCGTGTCGATGCCGCGCTCGGCCATCAACATCGACAACGGCCCGCCCGACTGGCACCCGGAAGACCATCCGCCGATGCCGGAGGTCGTGGCGCGCGGGGGCGGCGAGGGCGTCGTCGCGTGCGGCTATTGCCACCTGCCGAACGGACAGGGCAAGCCGGAGAACGCAGGCCTCGCCGGCCAGCCGTACGAGTACCTCGTGCAGCAGATGACGGACTGGCGGAACCGCCGGCGCAGGCCCGGCGAGCCGCGCATGGGGCCGCCCGCCTTCATGGAACGGATCGGGCGGGCCGCCACCGACGAGCAGGCGCGGATCGCCGCGACGTACTTCTCGGCGATCGACTTCAAGCCGTGGGTCCGGGTCGTGGAGACCGATACCGTGCCCGTGACGCGCTTCGCGGGCTGGATCCACGAGGTGGTCGAGGACGGCGGCACGGAGCCCATCGGCGTACGCGTCGTCGAGACGCCCGAGAATCTGGTCCTCAACAAGCTGCGCGACGACGCCACCGGCTTCATCGCCTACGTTCCGTCGGGAGCGGTGGCGCGCGGCCGCGAGCTCGTCACGACGGGCGGGGAGCGCTCCGTGGCGTGCACCATCTGCCACGGAGAGGACCTGCGCGGCATCGGGCCGGTGCCCGCCCTCGCCGGCCGCTCGCCGACCTACATGGCGCGGCAGCTCTACGATCTCAAGACCGGCGCCCGCAACGGCGCCTGGTCCGGCCTGATGGACGCCGCCGTGGCCAACCTCACCGTCGAGGACATCGTGAACATCGTGGCCTACACGGCCAGCCTGGAGCCCTAGGAGTCTGCGCCGCAGAACCTCCCATTGAGGACTCCGTGCCCGCGCAGACTCCCAACGCGCCCGTCAGGGCTCGCTAGGAGTCTGCGCCGCAGAACGTGCCATGGAGCGGTTCGTGCCCGCGCAGACTCCCAACGCGCCCGTGAGGGCGCGCTAGGGCGAGGACTTCCGCGCGCTCGTTCGGGGCGCGGCGCTACGAGCCGATGGCGATGAGCTCGCCCTCCGTGCGGATGTACCAGTAGCCGTCGACGAGGGCCGGCGACGCCAGCGTGCGGGCGCCGATGTCGTTCGTGTGCAGCAGGTCGAACTCCGGTCCCGCGCGCAGGACGAAGGTGATGCCCTCGTCGTTGGTGAAGAAGATCTTCCCGTCGACGAGCACCGGCGACGCGGAGAAACCCTCGCGGACGGCGCGGCCGAGCCGCCCCTGCCACAGCACCTCGCCCGTGGCGGCGCGGAAGCCGGTGACGATGCTCGCCATGTCGTTGATCGTGTAGAGGTAGCCGTCGTGGGCGAGCGGCGAGGGCACGAAGGGTGACCCCCGCGGCGTCGTCCAGGCCACGTGCGTGCCGGTGACGTCGCCGCTCCCGCCGGGACGGATGGCCAGCGTCGGCCCGGCGCGGCCCGACGTGCAGAAGACGAGACCCGCCTCGACGACCGGGGTCGGAATGACCTCGAAGTTGTTCCCCCGGCAGCGCCACAGCTCCTCGCCGGTGTCCGGGTCGTAGGCGTTGACCGTCCGCTGGCTGCTGACCACCAGCTCGTCGTGATCGCCGACGCGGATGGCCACCGGCGTGCCCCAGCCCACCGTTGCCTCGCGCTCCGTGCGCCACACCTCGGCCCCCGTTTCGGTGTCGTAGGCGGCCACGAAGCCGCCGGGCCGCTGGTCCTGGTAGAGGATGATCCGGTCGCCGTAGAGGAGCGGCGACCCCGCCGGCCCGTGGTAGTTGTCGATCTGCCCGACCTCCGTGTGCCACAGGCGGTTGCCGTCGAAGTCGACCGCCACCAGGCCGCGGCTCCCGAACGAGGCGTACACCCGCTCGCCGTCGGTCACGGGCGTCGCCGCGGCGGGGCCGTTCTTCGGGTGGACGTACTCGCGGCCGCCGGGGGCGACGTCGGTCTCCCACAGCAGCTCGCCGTCGGACCGCCGGAAGGCGAGCACCGACAACCGGCGGCCCCCGGTGCGGCCGGTGGTCAGGAAGATCCGGTCGCCCCAGACGATGGGCGACGAGTTCCCGCTGCCCGGCACAGGCGTGCGCCAGACGACGTTGTCGGTCTCCGACCAGCGATCGGGATAGCCCGTACCCTCCACCAGCCCCTGCCCGGAAGGACCGCGCCAGCGCGACCAGTAGCGGGTGGCCTCTCCCTCGACCGGGATCATGCGGACGGAGCTCGCGCCCGCGTTCTGCGCCTCCGCGGGCGGGGCCGGCAGGCCGGCGAGCAGGCCCGCAGTGACGGCTGCAGCGATCTGGAAGCGTCTCACCGTTCCTCCTTCGCCGGGGTTCGCACGGCGGGCCGAGCCCGACCGCTCAGTATAATCGCGGCCGCCGCATGCAGACGATCGCGATCTCGGCGGACGTCCGGCTGACCCCCCTCGATGTCGACGACGCCGCGGACCTGTTCGCCCTGACCGACGCCAACCGCGCGCACCTGCGGGCGTGGCTGCCGTGGCTGGACGGCGTCCGCGGCGTCGCGGACACGCGGGCGTTCATCCGTACCGCCGAGCGGCAGGCGTCGCGCAACGACGGCGCCCAGTTCGCGGTCCGCGTCGACGGCGCCATCGCCGGCGTCATCGGCCATCACCGGATCGACTGGCGCAACCGCCAGACTTCCCTCGGCTACTGGTTGGGCGAGGCATACCAGGGCCGGGGGCTCGTCACGGCTGCCTGCCGCTCGCTCGTCGCCCACGCGTTCGACGCGGCGCGGCTCAATCGCGTCGAGATCCGCTGTGCGGTCGGGAACCGGCGGAGCTGCGCCATCCCGCGGCGCCTCGGCTTCCGCGAGGAGGGGATGCTGCGCGAGGCCGAGTGGCTCTACGATCACTTCGTCGACCACGTCGTCTACGGGATGCTCGCCAGCGACTGGCGGCGCGCCGGGGGATCCCGCGGGGCGGCCGGTGCGCGCTGACCGGGCGCCGACCGGGCGAGTCCCGGCCCGCGGAGCGATGACCGGCACCGCTCGTGTACGGGCGCCGGGCGTGGACGGCGGCTGGATCGGCGGCGCGCGTCAGGAAGGAGGCCACCCGTGACCGGATTCCATCGCCTGTCGTCGTCGGCGGCGCGTGTCGGGCTCGTGCTGGCCGCGCTCGCCGCGGCCACGGTGCCGGCGCTCCCGGCCGCGGCCCAGGACTGGCCGCAGTTTCTCGGGCCGGATCGCGACGGCCGCTACGCCGGCCCGCCGCTGGCACTCGAATGGAGCGGCGGGGCGCCGCGCGAGCTGTGGCGGCGCCCGGTGGGCCAGGGGTTCGCGGGGCCGGTCGTCGCCGGCGAGCGCCTGCTGCTCTTCCACCGCGAGCGCGGCTCCGAGGTGCTGGAGGCGCTCGATGCCGGCACCGGCGAGCCGATCTGGCGCTACGACTACCCGACGACGTACCGCGACGACTTCGGCTTCGACGAGGGTCCGCGCTCCGCTCCGGTTGTCGACGGCGGGCGGGTCTACACGTTCGGGGCGCAGGGGCAGCTGCACGCCGTCGACCTCGAGACCGGGGAGGGACTCTGGAGCGTCGACACGCGGACGCGCTTCCGCTTCCGCAAGGGCTTCTTCGGGGCCGCCGGCTCACCCCTCGTCGAGGACGGGCGCGTGCTGGCGAACATCGGCGGACCGGATGCCGGCATCGTCGCGTTCGATGCCGCGACGGGCGACGTGCTCTGGGCGGTGCCGGTCGACGAGGCGAGCTACTCGTCGCCCGTCGGAGCCACCTTCGGCGGGGTCCGCCACGCCGTATTCCTCACCCGCAACAAGCTCCTGGGCCTCGACCCCGCGACCGGGCGGACGCGCTTCGAGCGGAGCTGGCGCGCGCGCATCCGCGCCTCGGTCAACGCCGCGACGCCGCTCGTCGTCGGCGACCGGATCTTCGCGTCGGCGCAGTACGGCACGGGAGCCGGCGTGTTCGAGGTCGACGGCGGCCGCCTGCGGGAGCTCTGGACCTCCGACGACGCCCTGTCGAACCACTACGCCACGAGCGTGCACCGCAACGGCTACCTCTACGGCTACCACGGCCGGCAGGAGTTCGGGCCCAGCTTCCGCGCCGTGGAACTCGCGACGGGCGACGTGGCCTGGAGCGAGGAGCGGTTCCGCGCGGGCACCGTCACGCTGGCCGGCGATCTCCTGGTGGTGATGCGCGAGACCGGCGAGCTCGTGCTCGCCGAGGCGACTCCCGATGCCTTCCGCCCCGTCGCCCGCGCCCAGGTGCTGCCGCCGATCGTGCGCGCCTACCCCGCGCTCGCCGGCGGTCGGCTCTACGTTCGCAACGGGACCACGCTCGTCGCCCTCGACCTCCGGCCGTAGCGACGTTTGCGCGAACGGATGGCCTCGCGACGGTTCACGAGGCTGCGCCGGGCACGCGACGTCGCGCGACGGCCCGGTATGATGTGTGCACGCCCCGGTATGATGTGTGCAAGCGATGCTGCCTCACGGAGGCAGCCGACCATGCTCGACACTCTCACGCTTGCGGGCCGCTTGACCGCGGCCGGCGTCGACCCGAGTCAGGCGAACGCCATCGCTCACGCCATTCACGACGCTCAGGGGGGCGCGGTCACCCGGCAGGACATCGTCAGCCTCTCCACCAAGGCGGACCTCTCGGCGCTCGAGGCCCGTCTGACCTGGCGGTTCGTCGGCGCCCTCATCGCCGTCGCCGGCCTTCAGGTGGCCGCGACGGCCGCTGCCTTCCGCATGCTCGGCGGGTAGCGACCGCGCGCGGGCGTCCCGGTTCTGCGCCGCTACGGGAACACACCCCGCTCCAGGTAGGCCTGCGCGACGCGGCGGATGGCGAGCAGGAACGCCGCCGTGCGGAGGTCGTCGATGCCGTCGGTCTCCTGCATCAGGTTGCGGATCTGGTGGTAGGCGGTGACCATGGTCTCCTCGAGGCCGGAGTTGACGATGGTCAGCTCGTCGACGGGCCGCACGACGGCCTCGCGGTCGGCGGCGGCGAGGCGCGCGCCGGTGGCGCGCTCCACCGCCCGCAGCAGCCGGTCCTCGGCGTGCGCCTGGTAGCGGGCCTCCAGGCGCCCGAAGCGGACGTGCGAGAGGTTCTTGAGCCACTCGAAGTACGACACGATGACGCCGCCCGCGTTGGCGTAGACGTCGGGAACGACCAGCGCGCCCCGCTGGCGGAGGATGGCGTCGGCCTCGGGCGTCGTCGGCCCGTTGGCGCCCTCGAGCACGATGCGCGCCCTGACGTCCGGTGCGTTCTCCGCCGTGAGCTGGTTCTCGAGCGCAGCCGGGATCAGCACGTCGCAGTCGAGCTCGAGAGCCGCCGACCGGTCGGCGGAGGTCGTCGCGCCGGGGAACTGCAGGATCGTTCCCTGCTCGCCGAGGTGCTCGCGCACGAGGGCCGGGTCGAGACCCTGGGGGTCGGCGATGGCGCCGTCGTGTTCGGCGATGGCGACGATTCGGGCCCCCGCGTCGTGGCAGCACTGGGCCGCCCAGTAGCCGACCTTGCCGAACCCCTGGACGACGATCCGCTTGCCGTCGAGGCCGGGGGCGAGCCCCAGCCTCCGCATGTCGTCGACGTGCGCGCAGGCTTCGTGCAGGACGTAGTAGAGCCCCCGGCCGGTCGCCTCGACCCGCCCGTTGACGCCCCCCTGCGATTCCGGCTTGCCGGTCACGCAGCCGAGGGCGTCGATCTGGTCGGGATGGAGCGACTGGTAGGTGTCGGCGATCCACGCCATCTCCCGGTCGCCCGTCCCGTAGTCGGGCGCGGGCACGTCGACGGCGGGGCCGATGAAGTTCTTGCGGGACAGCTCGTAGGTGTAGCGGCGCGTGATGCGCTCGAGCTGCTCGACGTCGCAGCGGCGCGTGTCGACCTGTATCGCGCCCTTGGCGCCGCCGAACGGCACCTCGACGATGGCGCACTTGTAGGTCATCAGCGCCGCCAGCGCCATCACCTCGTCCTCGTCGACCTGCGCGCTGTAGCGCGTGCCGCCCTTGACCGGCAGGAAGTGCTGGCTGTGCTCGGCCCGCCAGGCTCTGACCACCTCCACCCGGCCGCCGCGTTGCCGCACCGGGAAGTCGAACCGGTACAGGCTGTTGCAGCGCTTGATCTGATCGAGCAAACCGGCCGGATAGTCGGTGAAGGCGGCGGCGCGGTCGAAGTAGCGGCTGACGTCGGTGTAGAAGCGCCGTTCTCGCATCGTGGCTGCGGACGCCGTGGTGGTGTCCCGGCACCCCCTCCCGTATTCTCTCACGGGGCCCCGGTCCCGGAGGTGCAGACCGTAGATGGCTGAGTTGCTTGCCGTGGTGGGTCTGGTCCTGGTCACGTCGGCCGCCTGCTCGCTGTTCGAGGCGGTCCTCTATTCCGTGCCCGCCAGCCGAATCGAGGCGCTCGACCGCGCCGGACGTCCGTCGGGCCGCATCCTCAAGCGCATGCGCCGCCACGTCGATCAGCCGATCGCGGCGGTGCTGTCGCTGAACACCATTGCCAATACCGGGGGCGGGGCGGTGGCGGGCGCGCTGGCCGGCAGCCTCTTCGGCGCGGCCGGAGCCGGCGTCCCGGCGTTCTCGGTGGCGTTCACGCTGGCCATCCTGCTGTTCTCCGAGGTCATCCCGAAGACGGTCGGCGTCGTCTACGCCCGCGGCCTCGCGCCGCTCGTGGCGCGCCCGCTCCAGGTGCTGGTCCTCGTCTTCCGTCCGCTCGTGGCGGTGACGCAGCTCGCCACGCGGCTGGTTTGGAGCGGACAGCACGAGCCGCGGATGTCCGACGACGAGCTGCTGACGCTGGTGCGGCTCGGTCTCGGGTCGGGAGACCTGCGCATCGACGAGGCGCGCGTGATCCGCAACGTCCTGTCGCTCGAGAAGCGGACCGCGGCGGACGTGATGACGCCGCGGCCCGTGGTGTTCACGCTCGCCGCGTCGGTCACCGCGCAGGAGGCGGCCGCGTTCCCCGAGCTCGAGCGGTTCAGCCGCGTGCCGGTCCACGACGACGACGATCCGGAGGAGCTCGTCGGGCTCGTGCACAAGGTCGACATCCTGACCGCGGTGGCCCGCGACCGGTTCGACGCCACGATCGCCAGCCTGATGCGGCCGGTGCAGTTCGTCGTCGAGTCGGCTCCGCTCGACCGGCTCCTGCGGACGTTCCTGGAGCACCGGCGGCACCTGGCCGCCGTCATCGACGAGTTCGGCGGGTTCGCGGGCATCGTCACCCTCGAGGACCTGATCGAGGAGCTGCTCGGGCAGGAGATCGTCGACGAGTCGGACCGCGACACCGACCTGCGCGAGCTTGCGCGGCGCCGTCGTCACGCGCTGCTGGGGCGCGGCGGCGCCTGAGATCCGGGATCTGCCCACACCGCCGGGGGCTGATCTGCTACGCGACGCGGTGCAGCAGCGGCTGACCGGCCGCGAGCCGGCGGCAGTTCTCGGCCGCGACGGTCAGGCTCCGCTCCATGGTCTCCTGCGTGAGCCACGCGACGTGCGGGGTGACGACCACGTTGTCGAGGGCCAGCAGCGGATTGTCCGCCCGCAGGGGCTCGGTCTCGAAGACGTCGAGGCCGGCCGCGCCGAGGTGCCCGCGAACGAGGGACTCGACGAGTGCCGCCTCGTCGACGAGCGCTCCCCGAGCGGTGTTCACGAGGACGGCCCCGGGCTTCATGCGGGCGATCGCCGCCGCGTCGATGAGCCGTTCGGTGTCGGGCGCCAGCGGGAGGTGCAGGGAGACGACGTCGCTCTCCCGGAGCAGACCGTCCAGCGAACGCCGCTCCGCTGCAGCATCGGGCTTGGGGCTGCGGCTGGCGAAGAGCACCCGCGCGCCCAGCGCGGCGAGCACCGGCGCCAGCCGGCGGGGGACCGCGCCGTAGCCGACGAGGCCGACCGTCCGTCCAGCCACCTCGCCGTAGCGGTCCTGGACCTCCACCGGCTGCCGCCACCCCTCCCCGGCGCGCGTGGCGGTGTCGAGGTGTCGAGGGGGGCGAGGCGACGCAGGGCGGCGAGGATCCGGAGCAGCGTCATCTCGGCGACGGCCTGCGTGTTGGTGCCCGGCATGTTGCAGACCGCCACGCCGCGGCGCCGGGCCGCGACCAGGTCGATCGTGTTGACCCCGACGCCGATCTTCTGGACCAGCCGGAGCGCAGGCGCCGTGTCGAGCACGGCGTCGGTCACCGGGTCGAGGAGGTGCCAGAGCACCTCGGCGTCCGCCATCTCCGCGCGGTAGCGCACGCGGTCCGCGACCGGGCAGATGGCGACGCGCAGCCCGTGCTGCCGCTCGACCCCGGCCACCCGGCGCGTCAGGCCCGGACCGGCCGCGTAGTGCAGGACGACCTTCATTTCGGCGGCCGCTATGATACGCGCACGGTGACGGGCAGGGACGCCGGGACCGACGGCCGCGCCCCCATCGCCGCGGCGCTGCGCCGGATGGGGCTCGTCGATGCCGGCGCCGCACCGGCGATGACGCCGCTGGCGGGGGGCGTCTCGTCCGACATCTGGCGCGTCGACCTGCCGGGCGGGCCGGTCTGCGTGAAGCGGGCGTTGCCGCGCCTGAAGGTGGCCGCGCTCTGGGAGGCGCCGGTCGAGCGCAACCGCTACGAATGGGCCTGGATGCAGGAGGCGCGCCGCGTCGCCCCCGACAGCGTGCCGCCGCTCGTCGCCCACGACGCCGAGGCGGGATGCTTCGTGATGGGCTTCCTCGACCCGGCGCGGCATCCGCTCTGGAAGGAGCAGCTCCGGCGCGGCATCGCGCCGCCGGAGACGGCGCGCGCCGTCGGCCGGCGCCTCGCCGCGTTGCACGCCGCGGCGGCAGGGCGGGACGAGGTGCGGGCCCGCTTCGCGACCGACGGCATCTTCCACGCCATCCGCCTCGAGCCCTACCTGGTCGCATCGGGCCGGCGCCATCCGGACCTGGCTTCCGCCCTCGACGCGCTCGTCGCCCGCACCGCGGCCACGAAGCACACCCTGGTCCACGGCGACGTCAGCCCCAAGAACATCCTGCTCGGTCCCAGGGGCCCGATCTTCCTCGACGCCGAGTGCGCCTGGTACGGCGATCCGGCCTTCGACCTCGCCTTCTGCCTGAACCACCTCCTCCTCAAGTGCCTGTGGACACCCTCGGCGGCCGACAAGTTCCTGGACGGATTCGACGCGCTGGCGTCCGCGTACCTCGACGGCGTTCGGTGGGAGCCGCGCACGGCGCTCGAGCGTCGTGCCGCGCACCTGCTGCCGGGACTCCTGCTGGCGCGCGTCGACGGGAAGTCGCCGGTGGAGTACCTGACCACCGAGGCCGACCGGGATTGCGTGCGGGGCGTGGCCCGGCCGTTGATCCTGACCCCCGTCGATGCCCTGGTCGACATTCGTGACGCTTGGGCGGCGGCCCTGATCGCGCGGTAGGCGGGGGCGCCGGCGGTCGTACCGGCCCTCGGTCCGGTCAGGGCGGCCCTTGCCGCCGTGTCGAAGGAGCGCTCAGTTCGGACGGTCGTCTTCCATCGAGCGTCCCCGGCGCGGCTCCGTCGACTTCCCGGGCACAGGCGGCGACCCGCAACGGGCCGAGCATCCGGAGCGCCTCCGCCCTGGTTTCGTCCGCGGCGGTTGACAGTGCGGTTTCGATCTCCCTCTTCGATTCGTCCACCAGTCCGATGAGGTCCCGCTCGAACGAGTCTCGATTGAGGTACTCGTCGATGTTCACGAACGCGCTGTCGAGAGCCAGCCACGCTGCCGCGCCGGCGAGCACGCCGCTGATCGCGGCACCAACCGGTCCGACGAAGGCACCGACGGCTGCGCCGACCATGGCCGTGCCCCACCGGCTCCCGACCCTGGCGCCTGCCCTGCCGGCCGTCCTCCCGGTCGCCGATGCCGCCAACCTTCTCGTCAAGCCTCGGCCCAGGGCTGCGGCGCCGACCATGCCCGCGGCGCCAACCCCGGCGGCCGCAACCCCGGACGTGGCCGCGGTAACCGTGAATCTCTCCATGGTGTCCGTGACCACCGCGTCCAGAATGCCCTGATAAGTGGTCCTGAGGGCCTCCGTCGGGAGCGTCTGGCCTTCGTTGCGCGCCCAGAGCCGGATCGATCGCCGCAGCTCGTCGCCCATCACCTGGTCAACGTCCGCCGAGGCGCTCGCGACACGTTCCCGGAGACCCGCGAAGAGCCGGGCGGAAAACTCCTCCTGCAGCGTTCCGAGGGCCGCCTGTCCGAGCTGCGTGTACTGGCCGATGACCGAGTAGTGCCAGTCCAGGAACGCGGGAAGACCCGTGTAGATCGGGGCGAACGCCATATCGATGCCGTGCCGGATGGCATCCTCGGTCTCGGGCAGTTCCCGCCGCACCAGCCGCTCCCGAAACGCTCGCCATTGCCGTTCCGCCCTGCGCTCGAGCTCACAGGCATCCAGCGGATCGGGCGCCGCGGAGCCAGTCCCGTGCGGTGGGGGGTGCGGGGGCGCCGGAGTGTCCGGCCGTCCGGTGGAACCGGGAACGAGGGCGAGGATGGCCGACAGGATTGCGACGGACAGCAGCAGGAGGAGCGCCGGGGTCCATCTCCGGGGCGTCGACCGGCCGGTGGGCACGCGTTACTCCTGTCGATACCGTGGGACCGTCCGGCACGCGAGCAGGATCGATCCCTCCAGCCCGCAGACGACTCCCCCGAACACCATGGCGGTGTTCAGGAAGAAGGCGACCCACAGCAGCAATCCTACTCCTTCGTGCAGCCATTCCGAAGTCGCGGCGGTAGTGACGAAGTACCAGGACAACCCCTCGGTCTGCGTCGCGATCAGCAGCACGTCCTCCACGAGGGGGCACGCCGAACGCGCGCCGGCCGCGAACGCCTCCAGGGTCCGCTCGAGGGAGCCGGGGTCGATACCCGTCGGCACGGGAACCACGTAGTAGTTCACGTAGACGTAGGCGACGGCCAGGCCGGGCAGCAGCAGCCTGCCGGTCATGCGGGCAAGGAGAATGTCGGCTACTGTTGCGCGCCGTTCGTCGTCACGGGAGCGATGCCTGACATGGCGCCCCAGCGAGGCCGTCAGGGCGCTGAAGAACAGGGGCGCTGTCGCGGCCGCGGCGCAGAGGAAGTACCAGTCGGCAGGGCGCGACCGCGCCGCGAAGACGACCACGAACGCGGCGAGCAATCCGGCCGCGCACAGGCTGATCGGCACGGCCAGCCACGTGCCCCGCAGCCGGCGGTGAACGAACGAGCGGGGATCGAGATAGTAGTCGACGGCGAACCGCCTGCGTTCGAGGCGGGACTGCAGCAGCCCGCTGAAGATCGCGAGCCAGACCAGACCCGGGAACACGAGGGCTCCGCACGATCCTGCGTACGATCGATGCCACAGGAACAGCACGGCCAGAAACAGCACACAGGCGAACAGCGAACGGGCCGGGCGATCGACCGATCCCATGCGAAGGTCCCCGATTGTCCGTCTCCGGCTCGAGTCCCGCGATTGGCGGCGTGTGCGGACTCGCCCGAAGGAGAGCCCTCGCCGTCCGTTCGGCGCAGACCGTGAGTCTAGAATGCCCTGGCTGTGGCGCATCTCATCGACCGGGTCGTCGCGCGGCGCGTGTGGGACTCCCGCGGGCGGCCGACGGTGGAAGCCGAGGTCCGGCTGGGAGGCGGCGTCGTCGGGCGCGCCATTGCCCCGGCCGGGGCGTCGACGGGCAGCGGGGAGGCCGTCGACCTGCGCGACGGCGGCGCCGCGTTCGGCGGCTACGGCGTGTCGCGCGCCGTGCGCGGCATCGAAGACGTGGTGGCCCCGGCTCTGCGCGGCCGGGACGTCGCGGACCAGTCGGGGCTGGATCGGGCGCTCCTTGAGCTCGACGGTACCGCGGACAGGCGCCGTCTTGGCGGCAACGCGCTCATCGCGGTCTCGATGGCCGCCCTGCACGCCGCGGCCGGGGCGGCCGGCCGGCCCTTGTGGCGGCACCTCCTGGGGGAGGGGCCGGCGCGGCTCCCCTTGCCCGAAATCCAGATCTTCGGGGGCGGCGCCCACGCCGGCCGCCGCGTCGACGTCCAGGACTTCATGGTCGTGCCGGTCGGGGCGTCGAGCTTCGCGGAGGCGCTCGACTGGACGGCCGAGGTCTACCGGGCAGCCGGCGACCGGATGGCGGCGGCGGGGCGCCTGTGCGGGGTGGCCGACGAGGGCGGCTACTGGCCCGCGTTCGACACCAACGAGGAGGCGCTCGAGTGCCTCGTCCTTGTCATCGAAGACGCCGGGCGCATCCCGGGCGACGAGATGGCCATCTCTCTCGACGTGGCCGCTTCCGAGCTGCACGAGGCAGGCCGCTACCGTCTCGGGCTCGAGGGGCGCGATCTCGACGGCGACGGGCTCGCCGAGCTGCTGATCGGCTGGCTCGACCGCTTCCCGATCGTCTCCATCGAGGACCCCCTGGCCGAGGACGACACGCGCGGGATGCGGCGCTTCACCGCCGCCGTGGGCGACCGCGTGCAGATCGTCGGCGACGACTTCCTCGTGACCAGTGCCCGGCGGGTCGAGCAGGCGGCGCGGGACGGAGCCTGCAACGCTCTGCTCGCCAAGCCGAACCAGGCGGGGACGGTGACCGAGGCGCGGGCCGCATTCGACGCGGCCCGCGCCGCCGGCTTCGGCACGATCGTCTCCGCCCGCTCGGGGGAGACGGAAGACGTGACCATCGTCCACCTCGCCGTCGGCTGGGGGGCGGGACAGCTCAAGGTCGGCTCGTTCGCCCGCTCGGAGCGGATGGCCAAGTGGAACGAGGGACTGCGCATCGAGGGCGCCCTCGGCCCCGAGGCCGCGTTCGCGGGTCGAGCGGCTCTGACGGGCTCGGACCCATCTGCCCTCCTGACGCCGTAGCGCGAAGCGCTGCGACCGTGTCGGGTGGTATCGTGGGCCAACCGCTGCCGGCGGACCTCCATCGCGCCCGGTCGGCGCCTGTTGCGGTTCGGGGCGGTTGACGCGCGTCGTAGCCGGTGTCATACGGCGACGACCGCGACTGGCTGCGATGACGAGGGACGGCACGCTCGCGCGCTTGCTCGCCGCCGCCGCGGTGATGGCGCTCGCCTGCCTCGATGCCGCGCCCGTGGCGGCCCAGGCGGGCACGACGACCGGCGTCATCCGCGGGACGGTCCGCGATCAGCTCGGCGAACCGCTGCCGGACGCCCTCATCGTCATCCAGCACCGCGAGACCGACCTGCTGACCACCGTCGAGACCTCGTCCGCGGGCACGTTCGTCCGCACCCTGCTGCCGCCGGGCACCTTCGACCTGACGGTGGCCGCGGCGACGGCCGGTTTCGGGACCGAACGCATCGAGGGGGCCAGCCTCCGGGTGGGGGAGGTGCTCGAGCTCGCCGTCGACCTGCGCGTCGTGGCCGAGGAGACGGTGACGGTCGTCAGCGACCTGCCGTCGCCGGTCGACACGACCGACGTGACCCGCTCGCAGCGCATTGCCGAGGACGTCGTCGACGGGCTTCCGAGCAACGGCCGCAACTACCTCAGCCTGACGCTGCTGACGCCGGGCGCCACCCTCTCGCAGGGACCGGACGGCGACGAGCTGAACATCAGCGGGCAGCGCGGCATCTTCAACAACTTCATCGTCGACGGCGCCGACTTCAACAACCCGTTCTTCGGCGAGCAGCGAGGCGGGCAGCGGCCGGCCTTCACCTTCAACCAGGACGCAATAGAGGATCTGGTGGTCGTGAATCAGGGCGCCACGGCGGAGTACGGGCGTTCCGCGGGCGGGTTCGTCAACGTCGTCACCAAGTCGGGGACGAACGTGCTCGGCGGCTCCACGCACTACTTCGGGCAGTGGGACGAGATCGCGGCGCCCTTCCCCGCGGCCCGGGGCGGCGGGAAGCCGGACTTCGGCCGCAACCAGGCCGGCGCCACCCTCGGCGGCCCCCTGGTGCGCGACCGGGCGTTCTTCTTCGTCGCCTACGACCAGCAGGCGGCGGCGGAGACCAAGCAGACGACGCGCCACGTCGCGAGTCCCGCCAACCTGGCGCGGCTCGACAGCTTCCTGCGACAGCGCTGGCCGGGCCTGTTCGACGACGAGTTCGGACCCATCCGCCGCACGGACGACGCGCAGTCGCTGCTCGCCAAGCTGGACCTCAACCTCGACGGACGCCACCAGGCCTCGTTCAAGTACAACTACACGCGCTCCGAGCAGGTGAACGGAACGTTCGACGTCGACGCCTGGGGGGCGTCGGCCAACGGCATCGAGCGGAACCACTCGCACGCCGTCAACGGGAGCCTGCGCTCGCTGCTGACCAACGCGCTCTCCAACGAGCTCCGGGTGCAGTGGGCGCGCGAGGACCGGCCGCGCTGGTACGACGGGCCGATCGTGCCCGGGGCGCGGCCGCCGGGGCCGCCGCAGTTCGCCGCGCTCGGCGGGCGTCCGTTCCCCGACATCACGATGGACTTCGCCGACGGCTTCCGCATCGGGCTGCCGTTCTTCCTGCCGATCGACCCCGCGTTCGACACGCGCATCCAGGTGGTCGACAACGTCTCGTTCGCCACCGGCAACCATCTCTTCAAGGCGGGCCTGGAATACAACCGGACGCACGCGGCGCAGCAGTTCGTCGGGCTGGCGAACAGCCGCTACATCTTCGACTCGGTCGACGGCTTCATCGGCTTCGTCACCCACGGCAGCCGCTTCGTCACCTGCTCGGACGGCTCCGCGAGCGCGCTCGGAGCCTGCCCGGCGGGCGCCGCGGCGACGGGCCCGGTGCTGCTCTACCTGCAGTCGGCGACCGTGCCCGGCGTCCCGCCCGATCGGCTCGGGGTGCAGCAGCTCCGGACCCACGAGCTCGGCGCGTTCGTGCAGGACACGTGGCATCCCCACGACCGGCTGACCCTCGACCTCGGGCTTCGCTGGGAAGGGGCGTGGCACCCGCGCATGTTCGTCGAGCCGCGCGACACCTTCTTCGCCCCCTACCTCGACGACCCGCGCTTCCCGTCCGACGGCCGCATTCCGGACGACCTCGACAACCTGCAGCCGCGCGCCGGCCTCGCATGGGACGTGGCCGGCGACGGGCGCACGGTGGTCCGGGCCAACGCGGGGTCGTACGTCGCGCGCATCCCGATGCTCGTCTTCGCCCAGCACCGGTCGACCAACGGCGCCTTCCAGCAGATCCTCTTCCGCAGCAGCGCCGCCTCCGGCCTCGGTCCCGTGCCGGCCGTGGACGAGCTGATCGACGCCACCACCACCCCGCCGTTCCTGCCGGACATCCAGGTGGCCGACCGCAACCTGGAGCTGCCGCGCACCTGGTCGTTCAGCACCGGCGTCGACCGCGACCTCGGGCGCGGCATCGCGGCCAGCGCCACGTTCGTCCACGCCCGCACCGACCACCTGTTCCGCTTCGTCAACCGCAACGATCCCGCGCTCGGCGCGCCGTTCGGCATCGGCACCCACCCGTCCGGGGGCGGCATCAACACCCTGACCGTGACGGAGAGCAGTGCCCGCTCCCGCTACCAGGCCCTGACGCTCGGGCTGCGCGGGCGGGGCTCGGTCCGGAGCCGGCCGCTCACCTTCGAGACGCACTACACGCTGGCCTTCGACCGTTCCGACGACGACAACGAGCGCGACCCGTTCACGTTGCGCTACGCGAGCGCAGCGAACCTGGCGCCGGAGTACGGCTGGTCGGACCGCGACCGCCGGCACCAGGTGAGCGGCTACCTGCTGCTGACGCTGCCGGGCGGGGTGCAGGTCAACCACGTGGTGCGGTTTCTCTCGGCCTCGCCGGTCTCCGAGCAGTGCGGCAACCGGGGCGTGCGGGCCGCCCAGCCGTCGGACCGCATCTGCGCCGACGGGACCATCCTCACGCGCAACACGCTGCGGCGAGACAACGAGTTCTTCACCTGGGACCTGCGCCTGTCGCGGCGCTTCGACCTGGGGACCGGCCTCGTCGTCGAGCCCATCGTCGAGGTGTTCAATCTCACCAATGCCGACAACTTCCTCGACACGGCGCACGGCTCGCTCCTGTTCAACTTCGATGGGACGCTCCGGAGCGGCCTCGGCGACACTCGGCGCGGGCAGCTGGGGGTCAGCGTGCGATTCTGATCGCTGGCTCGCGTCCGACCCGATCCACCGTCCGCGGGGACCGGTGGTCGCCGGGTCGGGACCTGTCCCGGACACGTTGGGCTCGCGGGAGATGGAAAATGGCGAATAGCGGCTGCGGAAAGGTCTTCCCGCTGCTGCGTGCAGCGTCGGTGATCGCGGCGTGCGTGACGGCAGGCTCGGGCGCGGCAGGAGTCCTGGTCCGGGGGACGGCGGGCTACCTCCAGGAGGAACTCGAGACCCGGGTGACGCAGTTGCGCGCCGACAACGGGCTCACCGCCGTGGCCGCGGCCGTGATCATCGACGGGCAGCTTGCGGGGGCCGCCGTCAGCGGCGAACGGCGGCGAGGCAGCGGCATATCGGTGACCGTCGACGACCGCTGGCACTTCGGGTCGATCACCAAGTCGATGACCGCCACGTTGCTGGCCGTGCTCGAGGACGACGGCCGCCTGACCCTCGACGAGACCCTGGCGGATCTGCTTCCCGGCATCGAGATCGCCGGCGGCTGGGGCGCTTGCACGCTGCACCACCTGCTGACCCACACCGCGGGGGCGCCGGCCAACTTCGGGTCCCACTTCCAGGACGTATGGCCCGACACCGCGGAGGAGCTGGTCGCAGAGCGGCGGCGCTTCACGGCGGCGGTGTTCACCGGCGAGCCGCTGTCGCCCTGCGGCGAGCGTTTCGTGTACTCCAACGTCGGCTACACGATCGCCGGCCACATCGCCGAGACCCTTGCCGGCGAGCCGTACGAAACCCTGATTCAGAACCGCGTGTTCGCTCCGCTGGCCCTGTCGAGCGCAGGTTTCGGCCCGCCCCGGGGCGAGCGCCCGGACCAGGAGCCCGTGGGGCATCTGATCCTGTGGGACCGCCGGATACCCATGGACCCCTTCGAGTCGCGCGCCGACAATTCCCCGCTCATCGCACCGGCGGGAACCGTGCACATGACGATAGGCGACCTGGCGCGCTACGGTGCGGCTCACCTGGAGGGGGAGCATGGGACCGAGCCGGTACTGTTGCCCCGGTCGAGCTGGGAGCGGCTGCACGCGCCGTTCCTGGAAGACTACGCCAGTGGCTGGGTGCGACACGAGCGCGACTGGGCCGGTGGCCCCGTGATCTGGCACAACGGCAGCAACACGTACTGGTACGCCTTGCTCGTGCTGGTGCCCGCCAGCAATGCCGTCCTGGCGTTCGCGACGAACGACGGCGCGATCCAGACGGCCGAGACCGCCTTCGGCGAGTTGGCCGAGCAGTTGAACGAGCTGGCCGGGGAACGGACCGAGGTGTCCCGGCGCTTGAGGAGGGAAGCCGGGCAGATGGGCGAGGCGGGCTCCGGATGACGGCTCCACCGGCTCGTTGCGACCCGCCTCGACTGCGAGGCGGCAGGAATGGCAAGATGGGGCCCACTTCCAGGCGATCGACGGGCTACGACCAGGAAAGCGAGGCGACTCCGATGAGGCACGGAAGATGCGGGTTCGGGGCGGCGGCGGTTGCGGTGACGGCGTTGGCCGTCGGTTTCGGCACCCCGGGCGCGGCCGCCGCCCAGGGGGACGACGCGGCGGCGGCCTTCGTGCAGGTGGCTACCGGCTACAGCCTGACGCCGAACGTCACCTACCACCGGGCGGGCGGGCGCGACCTGACGCTCGACGTGTACCGGCCGCGCGGCGCGGCGGGGCCGAACCCGACGCTGATCTACATCCACGGCGGCGGCTGGACGAACGGCAGCAAGGAGGCCTCCGCGCTGACGTTCCTGCCCTACCTGGAGATGGGCTGGAGCGTGGTCAACGTCGCCTACCGGCTGGCGGACGCGGCGCATGCGCCGGCCGCGGTCGAGGACTGCCGCTGCGCGCTGCGCTGGGTCTATCGCAACGCCGAGCGAATGAACTTCGACCTCGATCGCATCGTCGTCACCGGCAACTCGGCCGGCGGGCACCTGGCCCTTACGACCGGCATGCTGCCCGCGTCGGCGGGCCTCGACCGCCAGTGCCCGGGTGACCGGCGCAGGGTCTGGACGACGGGCGCGACGTCGACCGCACCGCTCGAGGTGGCCGCCATCATCAACTGGTACGGCATCACCGACGTCCACGACCTGGCCAACCGCACCCCGGGAACCTCGGGGAACTTCACCGAGGCCTGGCTGGGCAGCCGCAGCGACCGCGACGACGTGGCCAGGCGGGTCTCGCCGACGAACTACATCACCGCCGACCTGCCGCCGATTCTCACCATCCACGGCGACCAGGACTCGATCGTCCCCTACGACCACGCGACGCGCCTGCACGACGCGCTCGACGCGGCGGGCGTGGCGAACGAGCTGGTGACGATCGAGGGCGGCGGCCACGGCGGCTTCAGCCCCGAGGAGAACCAGCGCATCTACGCGGCGATCCGGGCGTTCCTCGGCGAGCACGGGCTCGGCGCCGCGCCCTCGAACGACTGAGACCCGGGCGACTGGCGGCAGGAGGATGACGATGCGGATACGGACGGTGATTCCGGGGTTGCTCGCGAGCGCGGCGGTCGCCGCGACGGCGCTGGCGCAGGGGCTGCCGGGGGCGGCGCCGGCGGACGTGGGGCTCTCCGCCGACCGGCTGGACCGGCTCGAGGCGGTCGTGCAGCGCTACATCGACGACGAGGCGGTGGCGGGAGCGGTCACGCTGGTCGCGCGGCGGGGCGGCGAGGCCCACGTGCGGGCCTACGGCATGGCGGACCGCAACGACGGCGAGGCGATGACGCCGGACGCGATCTTCCGCATCGCCTCGATGACGAAGCCGGTGACGAGCGTCGCCGTGATGATGCTCTACGAGGAGGGGCACTTCAAGCTGAACGACCCGGTCGGGCTGTACCTGCCGGAGCTCGCCTCGCTCGACGTGCTGGTCGCGGACGGCGAGGCCTTCCGGCGTGTGCCCGCCGAGCGGCAGATCACGGTCCGCCACCTGCTGACGCACACCTCCGGCATCGGCTACCGCTTCCTCGGCGACCTCGGGGCGACCCCGCTCCAGAGCAGGCTGTCGGAGCTCTACCGCGAAGCCGGGGTGGCGGACGGGCTCAGCGAGCACGACGGCACGATTGCCGAGCTGGTCACCGCGCTCGGGGAGCTCCCGCTGCTCCACGAGCCGGGCGCGGCGTTCACCTACGGCCTGTCGGACGACGTGCTGGGCCGCTTCGTCGAGGTCGTCTCCGGGATGTCGTTCGACGAGTTCCTGCGCACGCGCCTCTTCGAGCCGCTCGGGATGACCGACACGCACTTCTACCTGCCTGCGGGGAAGGCCGACCGGCTGGCCGCGGTCTATACGCCCGACGGCTCCGGGGGGCTCGCGGAGGTGGAGGGGACGGTGGCCGGCGAGCACCTCATCTACTCGTCGACCTACACCACCGGCGAGCACCGCACCTACTTCGCCGGCGGGGCGGGCCTGGCGTCGACCATCCATGACTACGCCCGCTTCCTGCAGATGATGCTGAACGGGGGCGAGCTCGACGGGGTGCGGATCCTGAGCCCCAAGACGGTCGAGCTGATGTCCACCGACCACATCGGCGACGCGCCGGTCGGTTCCGTCGTCCAGCCCGGGAGCGCCGGCTTCGGGCTCGGCTTCGCGGTGCGCGGCCGCCCGGGCCGCGACGGCGAGCTCGGGTCCGAGGGCGCCTACTACTGGAGCGGCTTCTTCGGCACGAACTTCTGGATCGATCCGGCGGAAGACCTCATCGGGATCCTGATGACGCAGATCTTCCCCGGCACGTCCGACATCGCGGAGCGCTTCCGGATCATGGCCTACCAGGCCATCGTCGAGAGCAACTGACCTGCAACGCGGGTCGCCTCTTCCGCCCGGCGGTGCCGGCGCCACCGCCGGGCGGCGGGTGTTCGGGGTGGAGTGGCCGGGGCGCCGGGTCGCCACTCGCCGGACGGCGTCCGCAGGAGGGGGAGTCGCACATGGCCCAGAGTTCACGCCCGCCGTTCGCCGCACCGTCGGCACCGGTCGCCGGCGCCGCATTCGCCGTGGCCGTCCTCGTGGGGACGGCGCTCTTCGCGCCCGCCGGCGCGCAGGAGCAGGCGGCTCCCGCGTTCCCGCCGGTCACCGACGCGATGCTCGAGGATCCGGCGCCGGCCGACTGGCTGACCTGGCGCCGGACCCCCAACGGCTGGGGCTACAGCCCCCTCGACCAGGTGCACCGCGGCAACGTGGGCGATCTCCGCCTGGTCTGGACTCGCGCCCTCACGGAGGGCAGCCAGGAGGGGACGCCGCTTGCCTACGACGGCGTGCTCTACATGCCGAACCCCGGCGACGTGATCCAGGCTATCGACGCCGTCACGGGCGATCTCCGGTGGGAGTATCGCCGCGACTCCCCCGACGACGTCGAGGAGTTCGTCGGGAACCTGACGACCAACCGCAACATCGCCATCTACGGCCGCCACATCATCGACACCAGTGTCGACAACCACGTCTTCGCTCTCGACGCGACGACCGGCGAGCTGGCTTGGGAGACGCCGATCCTCGACTACCGGAAGAACCCCGCCCGGCACTCGTCGGGTCCGATCATCGCCGGCGGCAGGGTCGTCTCGGGGCGGAGCTGCATGCCGCGGGGCGGGCCGGACGCGTGCGTCATCACGGCCCACGACGCGACGACGGGGGAGGAGGTCTGGCGGCGGCGCACGGTGCCGGCGCCGGGGGAGCCGGGTGACGAGACGTGGGGCGGCATCCCGTTCGAGGAGCGCGTGCACGTCGGCTCGTGGATGGCGCCGAGCTACGACCCCGCGCTCGGCCTCGTCTACATCGGGACGTCGGTCACCTCGCCCGCCCCCAAGTTCCTGCTCGGCGGCGCCCACAACCAGCACCTCTACCACAACTCGACGCTCGCCCTCGACGTCGAGACCGGCGAGATCCGCTGGTACTACCAGCACCTGAACGACCACTGGGATCTGGATCACCCGTTCGAACGTCTCCTCGTCGACACCGCGGTGGCGCCCGATCCGGCTGCCGTGAGCTGGATCAACCCGCGGCTCGAGCCGGGCGAGATGCGGCAGGTGCTGACCGGGATACCGGGCAAGACCGGCATCGTCTACACCCTCGACCGCGCCACCGGCGAATTCCTCTGGGCGCGGCCGACGGTGACGCAGAACGTGATCAGCGACATCGACGGCGCCACCGGCGACGTGACCGAGAACGCCGAGGTGGTCTTCAGCGCCGAGGGGCAGGACGTCCTCGCCTGCCCGACCTGGGTCGGCGGCAAGGACTGGGAGGCGGGCGCCTACAGCCCCCGCACCAACACGATGTACATGCCGCTCCGCAACGCCTGCGCCCAGATGATGGCCACACGCGACGGCGGGATGGCCCTCTACGCCCTCGCGGTGCGGACGCAGTTCGCGCCGGGCGAGGATCAGCTCGGCACGGTGCAGGCGATCTCGGCCGAGACCGGCGCCACGCGCTGGATGCACGAGCAGCGGACGGCCACGATGTCGCTCGTCGCGACCGGCGGCGGGCTGGTCTTCGGCGGCGACGTGAACGGCCGCTTCCGCGCCTTCGACGACGAGACCGGCGAGGTGCTCTGGGAGATCAACCTCGGCTCGTCGGTCACCGGGTTCCCCATCACCTACGCCGTCGACGGCCGGCAGTACGTGGCGGTCAGCACCGGCACGGCGGGGACCTCGTCGAGCTTCATCCGCCTGACCCCGGAGATCACCCCGAGCGCCGGCAACAACCTGTTCGTCTTCGCCTTGCCCGAGGCCCGCGCCCTCCCGGACGGGGATTGAGGTCGCCGATGAGCGAGGAAGGACGGCGCCGGCTTGCCCGCGCTACCGGCTCGGTGGGGGCGGTGTTGTTCGTGGCAGTCCTGGCTTTCGCGGTGCTGGCCACGCGGGCCCTGGTGTACGGCGCGGAGGTGTGGGGCTGGGTGCTGTTCGTGGCGCTCGTGGGCGGCGTGGCGCTCCGCGCGTTCGTCGTCCTCGCCTCGATGCTGTGGGGCGTGCGGCTGGCGGACTGGGTCCTCCTCCGGCGGCGGCGCCCCACGGGGGTCGACGACGGTTGATCGCTGCCGGCCGCTACCCGCGCCTACTCGGGCGCCGGGAAGTAGGCGATCATCCGCCCGCGGTTCGTCCCGAGCCAGATCTCGCCGCCGATGCGGATCGCCGCCGTGGAGGCAGCGAATCCGTCCATGCGCGGATGCTGGAAGATGCGGCGCACCTCCAGCGTCTGCGGGTCGATGACGGCGACGTTCGACGTCTCCTCCGGCGTGCCGAAGTTGCCGTGGCCGGCGGCGAGAATCCGTGCGCCGCCGTCGACGAAGCGGAGGTTGTCGGGCCGGAAGCCGACCGGCACGACGTCCCGTTGCCGCGGCGTGCGGCCGTGCGACAGGCGGGTGAGCTTCTCGCCGCGCCAGCCGGCGACGTAGAGCCAGGCCCCGTCGGGTGAGATTTCCAGGCCGTTGGGCGTCGTGTCGCCCGTGCCGGGGATGACCAGCCAACCGGCGTCCGCGCTCCACTCCCAGACGTCGCCGGTCGACGTGCTCGTGGCGGCGAACCCGCCCTCCGGGAGCGCTACCACCGAGTTGAGCCGGAGTCCTTCCGGCGCCACGGCGCAGCCGACCCACGCGAGCGTCATCGGCGCCGCCGCGGCGTCGAGCTCGAACACCTCGATCGACTCGCGCCGGCCATGGTGCACGACGTAGAGGTCGTGCGCGTCGCCCTCGCCCGGTTTCAGGTACAGGCCGTGGGCGCGGACCTCGTTCCCGTCGAGCTCCGCCGGATCGAGCGGGCCGGGGCAACCCGGATACGTCGCCGCGTCGAGCCGCTCGGTGCGGTCCGGAGTGGGGAAGAGGACGGATGTCGACTTCTCGGCGACGTTGACGAGGTGGATGCGGCCGCCCTCCTGGTTCCCGGACGCGATCACCCACTCGCCCCCCGGAACGATGGCGAGGTCCTCGGGTCCGATCAGGTCGCAGATGAAGCGGATGTCGCCGGCCGGCTCGCACCCGGTCGGTTCCTGCCCGGCGACGACCCAGCCCCCGGACGCCAGCAACCACGCACACAGGGCGATCGAGGTTCGTGTTCTCACGAGGTTCCTCCTGAGCGGTCTCGAGAATCATACCCGCCCGCCGAGCCGGGCGAGTCGCGCACGCGCCACGCCTCGCGGCGCGCTGCCGGCCGGCGACTTGCGGCGCCCCACTATGCGGGTGCCGCACACTTGGGCGAGAATGCGCCCCGTGATTCGCATGCCGGCGGTACTGCTCCTCACAACCCTCGTTGCCTCGTCGCTCGCGGCGGCCGAGCCGCAATCCCGAACGGCGGGCACGCAGTCGGAAGAGGCCGGGGCGGCCCGCCGGCCGGGGCCCGCCGCGCAACCGCAGTCCGTCGGGGGCCTCGGTGTCGACGCGGCGCTCATCGACGGCCCGCCCGCACCCGTCGCCCCGGCCGTGATGACGCGCGACGAGCAGGGGCGGACGACGGTGCGGGCCATCCGCCTCGAGGCGGCCATCCGCCTCGACGGCGTGCTCGACGAGCCGGTCTACACGGCGGTCCCGGCCGTCACCGGCTTCATCCAGCAGGTGCCCGACATCGGCGCTCCCGCGACCGAGCGGACCGAGGCATGGATCCTGTTCGACGAGACGAACGTGTACGTATCCGCGCGGGTCTGGGACTCGGCGCCCGAGAGCCGGTGGGTCGCCAACGAGATGCGCCGCGACACCAATCAGCTCCGCCAGAACGACACCTTCACCGTCTTCTTCGACACTTTCTACGACCGCCGCAACGGCTTCAACTTCTACACCAACCCGCTCGGCGCGCGCGCCGACCAGCAGTTCACCAACGAGGGCAATCCCAACGGCGACTGGAACCCGGTCTGGGACGTGCGGACGGGCCGCTTCGACGGCGGCTGGACGCTCGAGATGGAGATTCCGTTCAAGACTCTCCGCTACCGTTCGGATCCGCCGCACATCTGGGGCATCCAGCTCCGCCGCGCCATCCGGCGCAAGAACGAATGGGTCTACCTGACGCGCCTGCCGATCTCGGCCGGCGGCGGCAGCGGGGCGGCCGGCATCTTCCGGGTGTCGGCGGCCGGGTCCCTGGTCGGCCTCGAGCCGCCCCCGGTGAGCCGCACTCTCGAGGTCAAGCCGTACGCCATCGGCGGGGTGACGACCGACCGCACGGCATCCCCGGTGCTCGACAACGAGCGGAGCGGGGACGTCGGCATCGACGTCAAGTACGGCATCACCCAGAACCTGACCGCCGACTTCACCTGGAACACCGACTTCGCGCAGGTGGAGGTGGACGAGCGCCAGGTCAACCTGACCCGCTTCCCGCTGTTCTTCCCCGAGAAGCGGGAGTTCTTTCTCGAGGGCCGGGGCATCTTCGGCTTCGCGCGCGGCGGCGTCACCGGCCGCCCCCGGGGGAGTCGGGAGCGGACCCCTGCGGGGGGTCTTCGGGGACGTCAACGCTCCGCAGCTCTTCTACAGCCGCAGGATCGGCCTCGAGCGGGCTCCCGACGGCAGGTCGCGGGTGGTGCCGATCGTCGGCGGCGCGCGCGTGACAGGGAAGGTCGGCGCCTTCGACATCGGGGCCTTGAACATCCATGCCGGCAACGAGGCGGTCTCCGCCTCCGACCCGACGAACTTCAGCGTCGTCCGCCTTCGTCGCGACATCCTGCGGCGCAGCTCGGTGGGCGCGATGTTCACCAACCGCTCGGTGTCCCGGGTCGCCCCCGGCTCCAGCCAGGCCTACGGCGTCGACGGCACCTTCGCCTTCTTCGAGAGCGTGAGCCTGGTCACCTACCTCGCCCGGACCCGCGTTCCCGGCCCCGACCATCGGGGCAGGGACCTGAGCTACCAGGCGAAGTTCGAGTATGCCGCGGACCGCTACGGCCTGCAGCTCGATCACCTGCTGGTGGAGAGCAATTTCCTGCCGGAGGTGGGCTTCCTGCGGCGCGACAACTTCCGGCGCTCCTACGTGTCGGGACGGTTCAGCCCCCGGCCCCGGTCCATCGAGAGCGTGCGGCAGTTCCATCTCCAGGGCAGCATCGACTACATCCTGACCGCCGACGCCAACCACCTCGAGACGCGCCAGAACGCCGTGGTGTTCGAGACGGAGTTCGAAACCAGCGATGTGCTCACCTTCACGGCCACCGACAACTACGAGCTGCTGGTCGAGCCGTTCACACCGCCGGGCGCGCCGTTCGCCATTCCGGTGGGAGGCTACCGCTTCGCCGATGCCCAGGTGGCCTACGCCATCGGGCAGCAGCGGCGCGTCAACGGGCAGGTGGCGGTGCGGCGGGGCGCCTACTTCGGGGGCGAGCTGACGAGCGTGGAGCTGAGCCAGGGACGCATCGGCGTGCTGCCGCAGATGTCGGTGGAACCGATCGTCTCCTTCAACTGGATCGATACCCCGTACGGGGCCTTCCAGACGAACCTGGCCGTGACGCGCGTGAACTACGCGTTCAATCCGCGGATGCTCTTCAGCGGCCTCGTGCAGTACAACTCGGCGGACGACTCGTTCAGCAGCAACCTGCGCTTCCGCTGGGAGTACAGCCCGGGCAGCGAGCTGTTCGCGGTCTACACCGACGACCGCGATGTCACCGGCGGCTTGCGGCCCGACCGGGGCTGGGGCCTGCGCAACCGCGGCTTCGTGGTCAAGTTCAACCGCCTGTTCCGATTCTGACCTGGCGGCAGCTGCGGCTTGCGGCCCGGGCCGAGCGGAGCCGGATTCCGCGCGCTTGCGCGCCGCGTGGCGGGCGGCGGTATGATGAGGAGCCACGCCCTCCCCGTGGCGGCCGCGCCCCCGGGGATGCCGGCGAACCAGGCACGGACCCGGTACCGTTGCCGGAAGGAGCGCACCGATGACCCGTCGACACCTCGCGTTCTCGCTGCTGGCGTTCGCGTTGCTGCTCGCCGTGCCCACGGCCGGCGCGGCCCAGGAGACGGCCGCGCCGCGGACACCGTGGGGGCATCCCGATCTGCAGGGGGCGTGGACCAACACCACCACGACCCCGCTCGAGCGCCCCGCCGATCTCGAGGGACGCGAGTTCCTCACCGAGGAGGAGTGGGCCGAACGGAATCCCGGTTCGGGAATCTCGGCCTACGACGCCGGCGCCTACAACGACTACTGGCTGGAGAAGGGCGAGCTGTCGATGCGCACGTCGCTCATCGTCGATCCGCCGGACGGGAAGCTCCCGGCGCTGATTCCCGCGGAAGAGGAACGCGTGAGCGCCCGTCGCGCTGCGGCCGGCAGCGGCGGCGGTCCCGCCTCGTGGCACGACTTCAACGCGTACGATCGGTGCATCACGCGCGGGCTGCCGGGCGCCATGATGCCAGGCTTCTACAACCACAACTACCACATCGTGCAGACGCCGGACCACGTGGCGATCCTCGTGGAGATGGTGCACGAGGCGCGCATCGTCCCGCTCGAGAGCCCTGGCGTCTCCGGCGTCCGGCAGTGGCTCGGGCATTCCCGCGGCCGCTGGGAGGGCGATACGCTCGTCGTCGAGACCACCAACTTCGCCGGCAAGGTGACCGCGCGGGGCCTCACGGCGTTCGGCGGGGGCGAGCGGCTCACGGTGGTGGAGCGCTTCACGCGCGTCGACGACGACACGATCGACTACCAGGTGACCGTCACCGACCCGGACATCTGGTCGGCGCCCTGGACGGCCTCGATTCCCATGACCGCCATGGAGGGCACGCTGTTCGAGTACGCCTGCCACGAAGGGAACTACGCGATGGGCAACATGCTCGCCGGCGCCAGGGCGGAGGATGGTCGGTGAGGCAGGTCGGGTCCCTGCCCGGGAATTGCAGCGTGCGGCGGAGTCGACTCCCGATGCCCGGTTCCCGACCGAGTCCATGTGCCTGAACCTGCACACCTCACCGCCGCGGCCGGCAGCGCCGCGACCGAGACCGCTGCCCGACATCCGACTGCGCCGCGTGCTCCGTGAGGTCGCCTTGCGGCTCTTCTGCGACCTGCAGCACGAGGCGTGGTACGAGGTTCGCCCGGTGCATCGGACGCCGTGGTTCGTGTGGCTGCTCCGCGACCGCGCCGGGAAGCTGGTCACGTCGTGCGGGGTCGGCCGGCACCGGACACGGGAGGCGGCCGCCGCGGAGGCCGAGCGGTTCTTCGGCGGACTCTAGGAGCTTGCGCCGCAGGACGCAACGGAGTGAGTGCTGCGGCGCAAGCTTGCGCCGCGGAACGCTCTACCCGTCACCCGTCACCGGCATGCGGTAGCCGACCCCGCGCTCGGTCAGGACGTAGGCCGGGCGGGCCGCGTCGTCGCCCAGCTTGCGGCGGAGCGTCTTCACCATCGCGCGCACGACCTTCGGGTCGGCTGCGCCCCGATCCCGCCGGCCCCACGCCTGGCGCAGCAGCGATTCGTGCGTCACTACCCGTCCCGCGTTGACCGAGAGCACGCGGAGCAGATCGAACTCGGTGGCCGTCAGCTCCACGGGACGGCCGGCCACGGTCACACGGCGTTGCTCGTAGTGGATGACCAGTTCCCGGAACACGAAGGGCTCGGGCTCCGCCCGCCGGCGCAGGGCCGCCCGCACCCTCGCCGTCAGCTCCGACGACGAGAAGGGCTTGACGATGTAGTCTGCCGCTCCCGCGTCCAGCGCCCTCACCGCCGTCTCATCCCGGCCGTAGGCGGAGATGAAGATGACCGGCAGGTCGCCAAGCTCGGGGATGCGCTCCAGCAGCTCGATGCCGTCCGTTCCGGGCAGCAGCAGGTCCAGGAGGATCAATCGGGGCTGGTGCGTCCGGATCAGGCCTGGCAGCTCCTCCGGGTCGCCGGTCACGATCGGGACGTAGCCCGCCTCCGTGAGCGCTTCGCGAACGTAGTGCAGCGTTTGCGGGTCGTCGTCCACCACCAGGACGCGCTTCTCGCCCGGTGCCTCCCGAGGCGGGCGGGAGCGGCTCGGGGCGAGGCCGCCCGCGGCGCGGTGGCCGGCCTCCTCCGCCACCGGCACCGTGAACGTGAACCGGGTGCCGCGGCCCGCGCCGCCGCTCTCGGCCCAGATGCGGCCCCCGTGCGCCTCCACCAGTCCCCGGCAGATGGCGAGCCCGAGGCCGTATCCGGCGCGTCCGCGCTCCCGATCGCCGCCCGCCGCGGCGCGGTGCTTGCGGAAAAGATGCGGCAGCAGGTCGGACGGCACGCCCCGGCCTTCGTCAGCCACCGAGATGGCCACGTGCACTCCGTTGCGTTCCGCCGCCACCCGGATGGGGGACGACTCGGGGGACTGCCTCGCCGCGTTCGAGAAGAGGTTGTTGAGGACCTGGACGATACGCCCTCGGTCGGCCGTCACCCGCGGCAGATCCTCCGGCAGGTCGATGCGCATGGCGTGCCGCCCCCCGCCGCTCAGGAAGGCGTCCCGCGCCTGATCCACCAGACCGGCCACGTCGGCCGCCTCCGGCGAGACCGACAGCGTGCCCGTCTCGATGCGCCCCTGGTCCAGCAGGTCGCCGATCAGGCCGCGCATCTGGTCGGCCTGATCGTCGATGACCCGGAAGAACTGCAACATCTCGGCCGGGTCCGGAGCCGGCGAGGCTCCCAGCACGGTGGCCGTCGAGCCCTTGATGGAGATCAGCGGCGCCCGCAACTCGCGGCTCACCAGGCTCAGGAACTCGGCTCGCTGCCGCTCGATTTCCTCGAGCGGCGCCAGGTCCTGCAGGGTGACCACGACCGACTCGACGGCGCCGTCCGCCGAACGAATCGGGGTGACGTTGACCAGCGTGCTGACGCTCCGGCCGTCGGGGACCGTCAGCGTCATCTCCTCGGCGCGCACCGTCTCGGCGCTGCTCAACTGCTCGGCCAGCGGGAACTCCGCGAGAGCGATCTCCCTTCCGTCGGCCCGCCGGTAGGTGACCACCTCCAGCAGTTGCTCGACGGAACGATCCGGCGTGCGCAGCCCCTCCACGATCCGTCGCGCCTCCCGGTTGAAGGACGAGAGCCTGCCGGTTCGCGCGTCGAAGACCACGACGCCCACCGGTGAGGTCTCGATGAGGGTCTCCAGGTCGGCCAGCGCCCGCCGCTCGTCGCGGTGCGTGCGCGCGTTGGCGATGGCCGTCGCCGCCTGCGAGGCGAGCAGCACCAGGACCTCCTCGTCCTCACTCGTGAACTCGCCCCCGGCTTCCCGCGCGGCGAGGAAGAAGCTCCCGACGCACACGCCCCGGTGGCGCATCGGCGTGGCCTGGAAGGCCGCTGACCACATCGGTCCCGAGGTGACGCCGAGCGAACGGGCGTAGGCCGACAGGTCAGAGAGCCTCAGCACGCCCGGAAGGCCCCGGAAGTGCTCGGTGAGGAGCCGCATGGCTCCCGGCCACCGGGCCTCGCGCCGGTGCTCCTCCGGAGAGAACCCGGAGAACAGGGGTTCCTGCGCCTGCCCCGCGTCGCCGATGGTCGCGATCACGCCGTAGCGAGCGCCGGTCAACCCGCGCGCGCTGTCGACGACCTCGCGCAGGACGGAGGTGACGTCCCGGCTGGCGTTGACACGCAGGACGGCGGCACACAGCCGGGAGCTGCGGCCCCGCAGCGCCGCGATCTCCCGCCGCAGGTCGTCGGGATCCTCCAGCATCGCGAGGCCGTCATAATTCGTGTGCGTAATGTCGCCACACTATCACACTCGAGCCTGCCCCCAACGACGGGGACGCGGGCCGCAGGCTCCGCGGGACGAGCGACGCCGATCCGCTGCGAGAGCCAGCCGTGGCACAATGGCGGGGCTCGAGCCCATGGCCCAGTACGATGCGATCGCCGATCTGTACCAGGACTCCAAGCGGCTGCAGTTCCGCGAGCCGATCGAGCGCTACACGCTCTTCGAGGCGCTCGGAGACATCCGGGGGATGACGGTGCTGGACCTGGCCTGCGGCGGGGGCCATTACACCCGCCTCCTCAAGCGGGCGGGCGCGGGTGAGGTGACCGGGGTCGACGAGTCCCGGGAGATGATCCGGCTGGCCCGCCAGGAGGAGGAGCGGGAGCCGCTCGGCTGCGCGTACGTCTGTCGGGACGCGGCTCACTTCGAGCCGCGGGTCGGGGCGGCGGACCGGGTCGTGGCCATGTATCTCCTGCACTACGCCGGCACCCGGGAGAAGCTCGTCCGCTTCTGCCGGGTCTGCCACGACGCGCTGCGGCCGGGAGGCCGAATCGTCGGCTTCAACGACAACGTCCTCCGTCCCCCCCGCGGAACCGTGTCGTTCCGCAAGTACGGCATCGAGAAGACCGGCCCCCTCACGCCGAGCGAGGGGGCCCCGATCCGCTACCGGTTCACGAACGACGACGGCAGGCAGTTCGAGTTTCACAACTTCTTCCTGGAGCCGCCGACCTACGACTACGCCTTCCGGGAGGCGGGGTTCCGCGACTTCCGGTGGCTCGGCGTTTCCCTCGATCCCCGGGAGCGGGACAATCCGTTCTGGGACGACTTCCTCCGCGCCCCACCCGTCATCGCCTTCACGGCCACGAAGACGGGCGAGCCAGGCACATGAGCCGCTTCCGCATCGGGCCGGGCTTCCTGGTCGCCGCCGCGTTCATCGGACCGGGCACCATCGTCACCGCGAGCCGGGCGGGCGCCGGGCACGGCACGGTCCTGCTCTGGGCGGTCCTCTTCTCGGTGGTGGCCACCGTCATCCTGCAGAACATGGCGGCGCGCGTGGGTCTCGCCGGGCGGCGCGGGTTCGCGGAGGCGATACGCGACAGCGTCGCGAACCCGCTGGTCCGCTCGGGGGTCCTGGGCACGATCGCGGTGACCATCCTGCTGGGGAACGCCGCGTTCCAGACCGGCAACCTCCTCGGCGCGTCGCTCGGCGTCAGCCTGCTCACCGGCCTGCCGCAGGGGCTCCTGGTGGCAATCGTCGGCGGGCTGGCGGGCGCGGTGCTGATGACGGGGACCTACAGGACGATCCAGAACGCGCTGGTCGGCCTCGTGGCCCTCATGAGCGTGGTGTTCTGCCTGATCGCGGTGCTGACCGCGCCGAGCCCGAGCCAGCTCCTGTCCGGGCTGCTGGTCCCGCGCGTGCCGGCGGGGGCCCTGCTCACCGTGCTGGCCCTCATCGGCACGACGGTCATCCCCTACAACCTGTTCCTCCACGCCAGCAGCAGCCTCGAACGCTGGCCGGACGCGGGCCGGAACGACGACAACATCCGCGAGAGCCGGCGGGACACGCTGTTCTCGGTGTCGCTCGGCGGACTGACCACCGCGGCGGTGGTGATCGCCGCATCGCCGTTGCTGGGCCAGGGCGCCGACGCGGCCGATGCGGCGACGGTCGCGGCGCGCCTCGAGCCGCTGCTCGGCCGCGCCGCGCCCGTGTTCTTCGGGATCGGCCTCTTCTCCGCCGGGCTGACGTCGGCGATCACCGCGCCGTTGGCCGCCGCCTACGCCGCGGGCGGCGCGCTGGGCTGGGGCGCCGATCTGAGGAGCGGCCGTTTCCGGTTGCTCTGGGGATTCGTGCTGCTGACCGGCATGTTCTGCGGGATCGTCCTGGGCGCGTCCCCGTACCAGATCATCCTGCTCGCCCAGGCCGGGAACGCGGTGGTCCTGCCGCTCACCCTGGTCCTGCTGCTGATCGTGGCGAACCGCACGGAGATCATGGGCCGGCACCGCAACTCGCGGCTCGCCAACGTGCTCGGCGCGCTCGTGGTGCTGGTGATCACCGGGCTCTCGATGGTCCAGTTGGCCCGGGTGTTGGGTCTCGCCGGGTAGCCGACGATCGCGCGCCGTGATCGACACGCCGACCGCACTCGCCGGGCTGGCTGCGCGCATCTCCGCGACGGACCGTGTGGGCGTCGACACCGAGGCCGACAGCCTGCACTGCTACCGGGAGAAGGTCTGCCTGGTGCAGGTCGGGCTCCCGGATGCGGACGAGCTGGTCGACCCGTTGGCCCGCGTCGACCTCGCGCCGCTGCTCGACGCCCTGTCGGCCGTCGAAATCGTCATGCACGGGGCCGACTTCGACCTGCGCATGTTGTATCGCCTGGGGTTCGGAGCGCCGTCCGCGGTCTTCGACACGATGATCGCGGCCCGCCTGCTCGGTGCCCCCCGCTACGGCTACGCGGCGCTCGTGGCGGAGCACTTCGGCGTCACCCTCGCGAAGGGCGCGCAGACTGCGAACTGGGCCCTCCGCCCGCTGGATGCGCGCCTCGCCGAGTACGCGCGCAACGACACCCGCTACCTCCTGCCCCTCGCGGAGCGCCTCGGGCGACGTCTCGACGAGCTCGGGCGACGGTCCTGGCTGGAGCAGTCGTGCCGGCGCGCGGTGGACGCCGCGCGCGTCGTGCGCAAGCGCGACCCGCAGACGGAATGGCGGGTGCGCGGCAGCCACGCGCTCGGGCGGCGCGCCGGCGCCGTGCTGCGCTCGTTGTGGCGCTGGCGCGAGCGGGAGGCGGAGGCTGCGGACCGGCCCCCGTTCCACGTCCTCTCGAACGCGGACCTCGTCGACGCGGCGGCGCGCCTCGACCGCGGCGAGCGCGTCGCGCCCCGCGGCCCGCGGGGCGGACGTCTCGCGCGCTTCCGCCGCGCCGCTGAAGAGGCCCTGCGGCTCGACGAGGCGGAATGGCCGGGGCGCCCGCCGGCGAAGGCGCGCCCGCGCTTCACGAAGGCCCAGGACCGGCGTCTGGCCGCGCTCCGGCGCCGCCGCGACCGCGCCGCCCGGGAGCTCTCCCTCGACGCGGACCTGATCGCCCCGCGGGCGGCGCTGGAACGGATCGCGGTCGACGGCGACGCCGCCCTCGCCGCCCTGCTGCCCTGGCAGCGCTCCGCGCTCGACGGCTGACGGTCGGCGTATGATCCGGCGACGCGTGGCCGATGGGGCCGGGCAGGGTCGCCGCGCGTGCGACACGGGGATCGGGCCCGCACGTGGCCGTGGGCAGACGCGGTCGGATGCCGACGCGTCTGAGCCGTGGGATTCGGAGCAGCAGGAGCTGGGGGGCGATGAAGACGGTCGGGTTCGTCGGTTGGCGCGGCATGGTCGGGTCGGTGCTGCTGGACAGAATGGCGTCGGAGGGCGACTTCATCGGCTGCGAGCCGGTGTTCTTCTCGACCTCGCAGGTCGGACAGCCCGGGCCGGCCGTGGGCGGCCGGGAGTCGGCGCCGCTGCGGGACGCGAACGACGTCCGGGCGCTGGCCGAGGCCGCCGTGGTCGTGACGTGCCAGGGGGGCGACTACACGCGGTCCGTCCACGGGACGCTGCGCGAGAGCGGCTGGGACGGCTACTGGATCGACGCCGCGTCCGCCCTGCGCATGAACGAGACCAGCGTCATCGTCCTCGATCCCGTGAACCGCCGCGTCATCGACGAGGCGCTCGACGGCGGCACCCGGGACTTCATCGGCGGGAACTGCACCGTGAGCCTCATGCTGATGGGGCTGCAGGGCCTCTTCGACCGCGGGTGGGTCGAGTGGATGACCTGCATGACCTACCAGTCGGCGTCCGGCGCCGGCGCGCGGCACATGACGGAGCTGGTCCGGCAGATGGGGGAGCTCGGCGGCTGCTACGCGCCCGGCCGGACCGCGCTGGAGCTGGAGCGCCTCGTCACGGGGCGCATGAACAACGGCGGGCTCCCGACGGAGCACTTCGGCGTCCCGCTGGCCGCCAGCCTCATCCCCTGGATCGGCGGCGCCATGGACAACGGCCAGACGCGCGAGGAATGGAAGGCCGAGAACGAAGCCAACAAGATCCTGGGAACAGAACGGTTCGTCCCGATCGACGGGCAGTGCGTGCGGGTGGGCGCGATGCGCTGCCACAGCCAGGCGGTGACGGTGAAGCTGACCGCGGACGTCCCCCTCGCCGACATCGAGTCCGCCATCGCCGGCGCCAACGACTGGGTCGAGGTGCTGCCGAACGACCACGAGGCGACCCGCCAGCGCCTCACGCCGGCCGCCGTCTCCGGCCACCTGCACGTCCCCGTGGGACGCATCCGCAAGACCACGTTCGGACCCGACTACCTGACCTGCTTCACCGTCGGGGACCAGTTGCTGTGGGGTGCGGCGGAGCCGCTGCGGCGCACGCTGCTGATCGTGCTGGGGCGCCTCTGATGCGGCCGGGTCCGCGCTACGGCGGCCCGCAACGCCCTGCGCGACGGGTCCGTGCGTCAGCGCACCACGAGCGGCGCCTCGATCGGCAGCGCGGGGTCGGCGTCCGTCTTCGGGACCAGCATCCGCTGCCGGGCAGGGGAGGCTCGGGCTGAGCCGTCAGCCCGCCAGCGCTTCGAGGACGCGCGCCACGAAGCCGCGTGCGGCGTCCAGGTCCTCCCTGGCGCCCTGCGGGTCGACTACGAAAGCCGGCGCGTAGTCGGCGTCCTCCCGGTACTTCTGGAGTCTCGCGATCAGCCGCGAGGTCGACGCGTCGTAGCGGCCGGTCCTGACGAAGTGGAGATTGAACAGGTGCTGCGCGCCGCCGTGCGTACGGGGCTCGAAGCCCTCGGCGTAGAGCTGGCCACGCATTGCGTGGAAGACGGCGAAGTAGGCGCGTGCGATCGCGATACGCGGGTGGCCGGCGCGAAGCAGCCCTTCTGCCGCGCGAAGCTCCTCGTCGGCCAGATCGAGCTCGGCGCGAGCGCTCTCGCGGCGCGCCTCCTCCGTCATAGCGGAAAGCCGTCGCGTTCGATGTCCATGACGAGCGCCCGCTCCTGCCTGCGCCAGCGCTCGAACGTCGCCCGGTCGAGAACGGTTGCCGAGAGCAGGACGTCGTGCGCGAGCCCGACGTCCGCCGACAGATCGATGACGTCGCGCCGGGTGCGCCAATCGACCTGCTCCAGTACCACCGCCACGTCGACGTCGGAGTCCTCGCGCATCTCGCCACGCGCGCACGATCCGAACAACCGCACGTCGACGAGCGCCTCCCCGTAGCGCCTGCGCAGCGCCGCGGCGAACCGAACGGAAGCGCCGCGCGGACCTGCCGCGGCCTGCGCCGCTGCCGCATCCCGTGGTCCGGTCGGAGGGACGTCCAGCCTCGACCTCATGCGTCACCGAGTATAGGACCGCGCGCCTTCCGAATCGAGGATGCCCCGAGCGACCCACCGGTGACGGCGCGGCTGCCGGCCGGTAGAATGCCGGGACACGAACTGCAACCAATCCGTTGTGCGGAGACTCCCATGCCCCACGAGAACCGCGGACCGTCCTCGCCCGTTGTGACCGCCGTCGTCGGCGCGGCGTGCCTCTCGTTCGCAACCGTCGCGACGCACGCCCAGGCGCCCATCGTGCAGCCCGGCGCGCCCGGTGAGCCGAGCCGCGAGATCACGGCCGCCGAAGCCTCCGACCTGGCCGGCATCCGCTTCACGGAAGCCGATGTCCGCTTCATGCAGGGGATGATCCCGCACCACGCGCAGGCGCTCGAGATGACGGCGCTCGTCGCGGAGCGGACGGCCGACGAAACGATGCCGCGCCTGGCGCAGCGCATCGAGCTCTCGCAGGAAGACGAGATCGAGATGATGCAGGAGTGGCTGGGCTCGCGCGGGCAGGACGTTCCGGGCGTCGACGCGCACCACGCCCCCGGTTGGGAGCCGATGCCGGGGATGCTCACGCCGGAGGAGATGGACCGGCTTGCGGGGGCCGAGGGGGTCGCGTTCGACAGGCTCTTCCTCGAGCTGATGATCAAGCACCACCAGGGCGCCGTGACCATGGTCGAGAACCTCCTCGACCAGCGCGGCGCGGCGCAGGACTCCCAGCTCTTCGCGTTCACGAGCGACGTCACCTCCGACCAGACGGCGGAGATCGATCGCATGGACGCGATGCTCGCCGCTCTCTCGCCCGATCCGCGCGTGGGCCTCGCGGCCGGATTCGCCGACGCGGGCCAGGCACTGTGGAACATGGCCCTCGTCGCCACGCGGGCGAAGCCCGACGGCTTCTACGACCCCCGGAACCCGGCGGGGCGGCCGGTGCCGGTCGAGCGGGACGAAGAGCCGGAGGCGGAGCCGGCCGAGCCCGCGCCGGCCGCAGGCGAAGCAGGCCACGCCGGCGACCCGAACGACGAGGCGGAGCACGCGGACGGGCGGGACGAGGACCGCCCGGAGCACGAGGCCGGACACGATCGCGACGGCGCCGAGCTCGACGGTGGTGCCGCCGAGCCGGGCGACGAAGTGCAGCAGGAGGCAGCGGCGGATGCGGTCGAGACGGAGGTCGATGAGGAGACCGAGGAGGACACCGCGCGGCGGCGCGGGCTGCTCAACTTCGGCAACACCGACCTCGCCTTCGCCGGCGATCGGCTCTTCGTCGGCAGCCACCACGGCTTCAACACCTATCGTGTCGAGGTTCCGGCTTCGCCGCAGCTCGTGAGCTCCGTCGTCTGCCCCGGCGGGCAGGGGGACGTGTCGGTGGTCGGCAACCTGCTGATCATGTCGGTCGAGCAGACCCGCGGGCGGCTCGACTGCGGCCTGCAGGGCGTCGCCGAGCCGGTGAGCGAGGCGCGCTTCCGCGGCGTCCGCGTCTTCGATATCGGCGACCTGCGGATGCCGCGGCAGGTCGCGGCCGTGCAGACCTGCCGCGGCTCGCACACCCATACCGTGGTCACGGACCCCGACGACGACGGCAACATCTACGTCTACAATTCGGGCGCCGCCCCCGTTCGTTCCGGCGAGGAGCTCGCCGGTTGCTCGGACGAGTCGCCGGCCGAGGACGCCGACACGGCACTCTTCCGCATCGACGTCATCCGCATCCCGCTCGCCAACCCGGAGGACGCGCGCATCGTCAGCCGTCCCGCCGTCTTCCAGGATCCCGACACGGGCAACCTGGCCGGGCTGTGGCGCGGCGGCGACCACGGGCCGGGCACGCAGCAGACGGCCGAGTCGAGCCGCTGCCACGACATCACGGCCTTCCCCGAGATCGGCCTCGCCGCCGGGGCGTGCTCCGGGAACGGCATCCTGCTCGACATCTCCGACCCGGTGAATCCCGTCCGCGTCGACGACGTCGTCGACCCGGCGTTCGCCTACTGGCACTCGGCGACGTTCAACAACGACGGCACGAAGGTCATCTTCACCGACGAGTGGGGCGGCGGCGGACGCCCGCGCTGCCGTGCGTCCGACCCCCGCGACTGGGGCGCCAACGCCATCTACGACATCGTCGACGGCAGGTTGGAGTACCGCAGCCACTACAAGCTGCCCGCCCCCCAGACCGAGCGGGAGAACTGCGTCGCCCACAACGGCTCCATCGTTCCCGTCCCGGGGCGCGACATCATGGTGCAGGCGTGGTACCAGGGCGGCATCTCGGTCTTCGACTTCACCGACTCGTCCAATCCGGTGGAGATCGCGTTCTTCGACCGCGGCCCCATCCACCCGGAGCGCTTCGTCATGGGCGGCTTCTGGTCGGCCTACTGGTACCGGGGCTACATCTACGGCACGGAGATCGCGCGCGGCCTCGACGTGCTGGAGCTGCTGCCGAGCGAGCACCTGACGGAGAACGAGATTGCCGCCGCCGCGTCGGTCGCCCCGTCCGCCTTCAACGCCCAGCAGCAGCGGCGCCTCGAGTGGCCCGTGCGGCCGGTCGTCGCGCGCGCCTACCTCGACCAGCTCGCGCGCAGCGACACCCTTGGCGCGGACCGCCGCGCGGCACTGTCGGGTCTGCTGGACCGCGTCGACGAGGCGGGCGGCGGAACGGCGGGTGCGGTGCCGAATCTCGCCGCGGAGCTGACGTCGGCCGCGCAGGCGCTCGGCGACGATCGGGCGGAAGCGGGCGGGCGCACGGCACAGCGGCTCGGCGCGCTGGCGGATGCGCTGAGGACTCTGTCCGAACGGCTACGGTGAGCTCCTGCCCTTGTGAGCGAAGAGGAGCCTGATGATGAACAACAGGTCCACCGCGTCGCGAAGCGTCTCCGTTCTCGGGATCGCGGTCATCGTCGTCGCGTCGGGCGCTGCCGCCTACGCGCAGACTGCGGCCGACTTCGTGCCCGTCACCGACGCCATGCTGCAGGCCCCGGCGCCGGAGGACTGGCTGACGTGGCGCCGCACGACGGACAGTTGGGGCTTCCGATGTGAATATCCCGTAAGGTATTGACAATAGGAGTCTTACGTCTCAATTGGGCGTTTGTTCCCCTCGTCGTATCCCCCGTTCTGAATCGGATTCCAGCGGACCAAGAACACTGTCCATGGACCCGCGCCGGGCGCGGCCGGCAGCCGTGGCGGCCATACCCCGCACCCGGCCTCCGCCCAGGACGCCGGCCACGCCCCTGCGGCCGGTCCTTGGCGAACGGCGCGGCCTGTCGGCGACCCGCCCGGCCGGCCTCGTCCAACTGCCGTTTCAGGTGCTCGTTCTCTTGCTTCAGGCGGTCATTCTCCCGTTGCAATCGGTTCCTATTGCGCTGCAACCGGCCCTTCTCGCGCCGCAGGTGCGCATAACAGTAACCCTTGCGATGAACAGCCCGTGGAAGTCTGTTTGCTGAGCCCTGCTCTTCAGGCAGCTTTGCGATGACCGATTGAGCCGAAGAGCGCCATCGGTGTCCATTTGAACCCCCAGAGGCGCGCGTCAGACGCCCCCAGTGGCCGGTCAAGCGCCCGATCAGGCGGCAAATCGCCGAAACAGCCCGCCCCTGCAGGCTCCGAGGCGTACCGACGCCGGTCTGGCGGCGCAGGAGCAGCCCGATGTTACAGGCGGCCGCCTGGATTAGAACGCGCTTGCGGACATTCGCGTGACCGCGCACCCACACCCGACGCATACCCCCCGTCTCATACATGTGCGCGAAAGTCCGCTCCACCACCTCGCCCCGACAGCGTTGCAGGCGACGACCCCGCCGCCCGCGGACACGCCGGCGGTTCGCGTACAAAGCCCTCTGCGCAGCTCGCTTCTCCGGCGGCGTCTCTCCCGTCTTCTTGTCCTGCCAGCAGCGCCGGCCGCGTTCAGGCTCCGATACGTGACTCCGAACCCCCACCTCGCCGAGCGCCACCAGCGTCGCCACCAGCGTCGCGTCGCTGTGGTACCCCTTGTCGGCTACCACCTCGTCGACCCCCGAACCGTCCGGCACCACCAACTCCACCTGCTCGGCCGCCATGATCAGCGTCTCCGGCAGCGTCGCCGTATCGCCGTCCGAGGCATCCCGCACCGTCACCGAGACGATCGCCCCCGTGTCCATGTCGACCCCGTGCTCGACCTTGTGGGCCAAGTGCGTCCTTCGCGACCTTCGCGTCTGGATCCTGCGGCGATTTCCAATCCTTGTTCGAGATCTTCTTGTTCTTCCGAGACCGGTCGAACCGAGCCAGATCCGCCTGTGTCGGCGTCTCCACCCAGACGCTTCCGCCAACCGCCGAATGAACGCCGCGTAGGATTCGCCCGTGTCCCGACGCTCGATGCTCCGCATCGCTGCGTTCGCTTCCAGCGTCGTCGCATCGATCCCGACCGTCTTCCCCTTCACCAGACCCGCCGCCGACACGCGCTCGAGAACCCACGTGAATACCGCCTCGTGCGTCTCCACGTCGATCAGCCGACGCGTCCGTGACAGCGTCGAGTGGTCCGGCGACGCCTCGGTCACGTCCAGGTCCAGGAACGACCGCAGGCTCAGAGAATCGACCACCCGCCACGCAATCCCGCGCTCCAAAGACAGACCCTCGAAGTAGCCGATGAACAGCATCCGGAAATACCGCCCAGGACGCAGACTCGGCCGCCCCATCCGCGCCGCGTAGAACACCGCGGTTGCGGTAGGGAACCGGGTTGCCCCGGTCCCCCCGCGCAGATCCGTACGTGCGCGCGAACGCATACGGCTCCTACCTTGGGTGGTTGACGACAAACCGCTTGACGGGCCACGGGTGCCGAATCCGCACGGGGGGCCAATACCGCGCCGTGAGGCGCCGCACAGTGGCTATCGTCGCCCCCGTCTTCTGTGACCGCCGGCGCAAGGTCATGAGCCAAATCCACTCAAGACGCCATACGAAACCGTCAAGGGTCCGGGAACTGGTCGGCACGGCATAATAATTCAGCCAGCCGTTGACCACCTTCCCCAGCCATTGCGCCGTCTCGTGGACGTCTGCGTGCATTCGCGCGCGGAGTCGTTCCTTGAGCCGTTTCAGGGTTCGCGTGACCCGTTTCGCTATCGGCTTGCGCCCCAGCCCGAATTTTCCGTTCCTCTTCGTCTTGCAGTAGTGCGTGAATCCGAGGAAATCGAAAGTCTCCGGTCGACGTTCCCCCCGCGCCCGGCGGTTCGTCATCGCGAACCGGCCGAACTCGATGAGGCGCGTCTTGTCGGGGTGCAGCTCAAGCGCAAACTGGTGCAGCCTCTCCCTGAGGTCGTCGAGAAACTGGTCCGCGTCCGCCTTGCGTTGGCAGCCAACGATGAAGTCGTCGGCGTAACGCACGATGATAGTGTCCCCCGTAGCCTTTCGGACGCGCCACTTCTTCTGGAACCAGAGGTCGAGGACATAGTGCAGGTAGATGTTCGCGAGAACAGGTGAAACCACCGCACCTTGCGGGGTCCCCTGCAGGTCGTCCTTCCACTCGGCGCCTTCCATGACGCCGGCGTTCAGCCACTTGACAATCAGCCGCAATACCCGCTTGTCCCCGAGTCGGTGTTCGAGAAACCGTAACAAATGGTCTCGCGAGAGCCGGTCGAAGAACGCCCGGATGTCCGCATCGATTATCCAGTTGACCTTGCGCCGTTCTATCCCGAAAGCCAGCGCGTCGAGCGCATCATGTGCCCCACGCCCCGGCCGGAACCCGTAGCTGAACCCGAGAAATTCCGGCTCGTAAATCGGCGTCAGGATGACATCCACTACCGCCTTCTGGACGATCTTGTCTTCCAAGGCAGCAATGCCGAGCGGTCGCGTCCCGCCGTCCGGTTTGGGTATTTCAACCCGCCGAGACGGCAGCGCCCGATACGCTCCCGAATGTACGCGTTCGTGCAGGTCGAGCAGCCGCTCCTCCAGCCCGTCCGCATACGCCTTCCACAACACGCCATCCACGCCTGCCGATGCGGTCTTCTCCAGGTCGAAGAAGGCGCAGCGGAGCGCGTCCGTCGTGATGTGGTGCAAGAGCGCAGTCAGTTTCTCCTGCGGTTTCCTCGTTGCAGCTTGCCGTATCCGTTCGACCGCCTGTGACACGCCGTCCCGACCCTGCGTTCGGTGCGTGCTTTGGTCTCGCGAATTCCCCTTGGTTGAGGCCCTTCCCTCCAGCGACTCCGCAGGCGCTTTCGCTCCCTTGTTCGCCGCCTTCATCGGTACTACTGCCTCATCCGACTTCTTCATCCCGTGCGCCATCGGATTCGGAATCCTCCTTTCCCGCTGCGGCCCCGGTTCGACTGCCGGGGCGGAATGAAGACCTCCCAGGTCCCGACGAAGGACGTACGAACGTGCGTGGGTTCTCCGACACCGTGGAGCCCTCCATCCCCTCACCCGTCGCGGTGATGTCGGTGTGGCCTTCGACCGCTGTGACAGTCTCGGCGCTCCAGACCTGTCTTCTTTCGATGCTCAATAGCCCCGCCCGTTCGCGCCCCTGTCAACGCTTCACCCGCCGCCTCACGGCGACCGGCGCATGACTCGGGGTGAAGGTGGTCGGTTACGCCTTCCTTCCGCCGGACTCTCACCGGCTATCCTCCGCCAGTTTGCCTGGCGCACCACAGCCCCTCGACGAAGGCGTCGAAGCCAGCCTCTTCAAGGACCTGGTTCAGACGCTCGAAGAAAGGATGCCCGGCGTTCGTCGGCAAATCCGCCGTCGTCACCCACAACGGAGACCCCTGTCGCGCTGCCGGTTTCTTGCCCATCGCCATGGGCCTTCAGTGTACGGGATTCGATCTCGCCGGGACCAGGCCGGATCGGCCGGATCCGTGACTTTCACCACGGGCTGTCAAGCCCAGTGCCGGAAATCGGCACGCTGGGGTTGACGAGGCGGGAGCTGGAAACGTGTCCACGGGAGTCGGACTGCGGCCCGGAGCGAAAGCGACGGAGCATCCACCGGCCCCCCTACCGGCGGCGCGCCAGCTCCCGACCCCACCGATGAGCGACGACTGGAAACGGAGCCACGGCGGGAAGTGAGACACCGGCATTGCGAAAGCCGCCGGGAACAGCTACCCCCTTCCGCCACCGCGCCAGTCGTCGACTCTACTTCTGCCGGCACGTTCTCGAACGCGGCCGTCAGCGGCTCGGCCGGCGAACCCGCCACCCCGGTCGCCGACGGGCTGTGCTGGCGTTGCCCAGTCCAATGCCCTCCATATTCGTTCATCCGGTCGAAGAAGAACAGGTTCCCCACGCGATCTGCCAGCTGATAGAAACGCGGCGCCGCGTAGTTCGATATCTGCTTGGTCTGTCCCTCCCGATACACCACCAGGCAACCGTACTGCCCGTATCTGTCGAACATCCCCGGATCCTCTGAGATATTGAAAGGACCCCGGAGACGATCGAAGAAGACGACGTTGTCCTCGCGGGCCGTAGACAGGATCCGCCACGCCGCTTGCGGGAGACCGACGGCGCCGACGCTGCTGCACGCTTCGATTCTCTCCCGGTTCCTCTCGAAGAACGTGTCGGTCAGAGAAGGCATCTCATAGTAACGGCCAACGAGCAGACCCGCCAGCACGACCATCGCCAGCACCGAGCCGACCGCGGCCGCGCCCTCGTGCTTTGCCTTCAGGCCCTCAATAAGATTGCCGACGCCCAGGCAAATGATGAAGCTCATAGCGACAAACACCGACGCCACGTTTCGACTCAAGTACACCGCCGCGTTAGAAAACGACCAGAGCACGAAAATGATGATTGTGCCTAAAGCAATGACCGGCGCAACGCGTGCTATCGGGAGTCTCGTGCCAATCCACAACAGGCTCGCTCCGAACAGTAGGGCTGGCAGATACCCCAGATCGTCCACCAGCCGCGCCAGGAATTCCACGCCGCCTTCATGGGTCGTGAGGTGCCCTGTCTCGAAGTGATAGACGTTGGCCAGAGTTTCATTGATAAGTCCGAACATCGACTCCGAGTACAGATTTATCACCACCAAGGACACAGCAGCAGACAACAGGTACATTTCCATGCGGACGCCGCCTCCATCCTTGCCAGCCTCGCGCTGCCCCTCCAGGGTGTCGACAACGGCATGAACGAGCAGCGGACCGGCGATCAGGATTCCCGTCAGTTTGGTGGACAAAGCCGCGGCGGACAGAACTCCAGACCAGACAGGAATGCGGTACTTCGTCGATGTCGTCGACTGCCCCGCGCGGAGATAGAAGACCGCTGTGGTATTGAAGAGCACAAAGAGCGTGGTTTCGGAATAAAAAAAATCGAACTGTGAAAAGACGAGCGGATTCGCCAGCACCAGGCTTCCGTAGGTTGCGGCCGCCGCCGAACCGAACCGGCCCAGCAATGCGCCCATAACCATACAGAAGGAGATGATGGCGAGAACTCCGAACATCCATCGCAGGAAGAACACGTAGTCTTGGACATTCGGATCGCGCCGGATGGTGGCTGTGTCGGTGAAGTGCTCTCGAAGATAATAGCCGCCCGGGTAATCCCAACCTGTCTGGTAGTGCTCCCCTCCCATACGGCTGTTCATGTAGTAGATTCCCATAGGATAGAGCAGTCTGACGAACCAGCGGTTCGTTTCGCCGACGCGCGCGGTGGGCACGGAATCCCCGAACGGACTGACATGTTGTGTTCCGAGAACCAGCGTATGCCATTCGTCGACATGTGGACGGTTCACGCCGCGGCTGTTCAGATTGAAAACCCATGCGGAGGACACGGCGAAGAAGGCCAGCAGCAGGACGACGCCCGCACCTCGCGAGTCCACGACACGTACACACGTCCGCCAAGCACCCACGAGGGACATGTAGTTGTGAAGTAGCGTGCAATCATCGCGTTTCGACATTACCGTTCCCCTGAATGCCCGTAACGTGTTCGACGATACACCTCCGCATCCCACTCAACGAGAGCCTCCGTCCTCGTCAACTCGACCAGGATCTCCGACGGCTTCTGTCTGGCGAGAACCTCGTAGTAGCATCTGAGCTGCGCTAGCCTCACGGCGTCGAATCCTCGTCCGGCGAAGACGCCGTTGGAGCGAATAAAGAGCAACAGCGGCCGGCGTTCTCCACAGAATCCCGCGGCGTGATCCAGTGAATCGAACACGTGCGCTTCCGCACCGAGAAACACGACATGATCCGGATACAGCGCCCACGCGTCCGACAATCGCCGGTACAGATCCGGGTGGTGAGCGATGCTCTGGATCTCCGCATCATCGATTGCCGCGTATCCGCGCAGACCCGCCGGTCCGTGACGTCCGTGCCGCTCCGTCTGTTCCACGCGCCCCGCGCGCTTCGGCCGTGTCTCTCCGGCGACCGGGTCCTGTTTCACGACCGAAAGGACGTTCGCCAAGCGGTCCTCGACTGCATCGATCGTATCCCCGGCCACGATGAGTCCATGATTTCGCAGGAAGATCACGTTCGCGGCCGGCGTGCGGCGCAGGGCGTGAGCCACCGCTTCCGCGAGCCTCGCGCCGGGTCGGTGATATTCGACCAACTCCCACGAAAAGCGGTCGCTCAATCTGGCCCTCAACTCGTCCCGTGCGTCCCTCCTGACCATGATGGCGAGCGCTTCCACTGCGTGAAGATGGGCGACAACCCGGTGCGGCAGGACGCCGTGGAGCCACGTTTCGATCGACGGCACCGAGGCTCGCCCGCGAGTTCCCAGCCCCCCCGGCAGGCGACGCCCGTGTGGAGCCCGAAAAGCGCGCTCCAGTTCACACTGGTCCACGCGTACGAATATGTCCCTTCTGTCGCCGTCCGCGAGACGCGTTCCCGAAGCCGTGACGTACAACGTGTTCCCCTCCTTCCATGACACGTTGCCGCCAGCCCCCTGAACCAACAAGGGGTCCGCTCCGAGGCGCGCGCAGAACTGCCCCATGTTATCATTCATTGCAGGTTCCTCCGTGCGCCGCGCGCCGTTCCGAAGAGAGGTCCCGCACGAGATCCCGCACTTCGCCGAAGCTCGTGAACCGCGCATCTGGAGTCATATCTCCGCGTCCCTCCGAGACCCCGCGGTGCACCTTTTGAAGCGTCACCGCACCTATGCCTTTTCGCGCACCCCATACGTCAGCTTCCGGATCGTCGCCAACCATCCACACCACGCCGCCGACGGGCCGTACCTTTTCCAACGCGATCCGGAACGGCGCCTCGTGCGGCTTGTCGAAGCCTGCCTCTTCACTGGTGATGACGTAATCGAAGTCGTTGTCCAACCCCAAATACACCAGCTTCCTGAACTGGATCTGCGCCGTCAGGTCGGTCACGATCGCGGTCGGAACGTCGAGACAGCGGAAATCGTCGATCAGTTCCTTGACACAGTTGAAAAGCACCGCGTTCCCCAGAAACGCCCGCCAGTACGTCTGTTCGAGGTCCAGCGCCAGCAGAATCCGGGATCCCAATCCCATAATCTCCAGTGTATGTTGGAAATAGAGCAGACGGCTGTGGGACGAAGCCGTACGACCGAGCCGCTCTTTGATGCGGCGTCTGGCGGCGTCTGCCGCCGCGTCGAACTCCCTTCGTTCGACGGACAACGCGCCCAATACTTTGCTCCGCACCGCGCGCGCCGCTGCCTCATGGGCGGGGTCATAAGCGTACAGCGTGTTGTCCAGATCGAACAGCACGGCATGCGGCTGCCTCGTAAACGCCTCAGGACGGTTGATCATCATCTCTCTATGATGCTCCTGCGCAACTCCTGGTCGATGTGACACAGAACAATCAGTTGCATCAGGCCGGTGATGCCGTCCTCCCATGCCGGACACAGGGCGAGAAACTCCAGCACGCTGGGACACAGCGTCCTGCTGATTAGCTCCATATCATCGCCCGCGACCTCACCCTCGACCGTCAGCACCCTCTCTGCCCGCTCGTCGCCAATCGATATGTCGACCCGCAAGCCGCAGACCCCGATTAGCATGCGGGTCAGCAACAGCTCATTAGAACTGCGTCGCGTCCGGACTGCCAGCTTCAGCTTCTCACACCGCCGTACTATCCGTCCCCGCCCGCTTCGCTCCGACCGCGCCTCCTCTGCCCGGGGCCGCTCGTCCGACTCCTGCGCCGACACCTCGCCGACCGGCAGAACCGTCAGAATCAAGTCGGCGTGCGCGCGTTGGGGGCGAATGAACCGTCCAGAATCGATTTTGCGTTTCGCGATCGCCGCCGCGGCCTGATCGATGGCGTGGCCCCGATCGCGGACGTCCCGGCGCAGCTTGAACGACGACCGTAATTTATCGTCCATGTCGAGATAGATCCCGAGGTTGCAGCACTCCCGGACAACCGGGAAGTAGAGCGCGTGGAGGCCGCTGGCAATGATGAAGTCATTGCTCCTGACGACCGCCACCGGACCGTTCTTTCCGGTTTGATGATTATAGTGCCGGGAAAAGATGCTCTTGCGATTGGTCAGGGACACCAGATCGTCGCCGAAGCGCTCGAGATCGTTGGCCGCTGGGTTCAAGTGAGTCATGGCTTTCCACATCGGCCTGTTCCTGTCCCACAGGTGGTAATCATCTCCAGAGAGCCTCGTGACCGAACTGCGGCCCAACAGACCCGTGAGCGCGTCCGCCAGATGATCCTTGCCGACACCGGAATCGCCCGAGATACCGATCACGAATGGCTTGCGGGTGAACCGGAAGAAGTCGTTCCGCCTGATGGCCTCACGCCAGATGCGAATGGCCAGCACTACACCGATCCCCACCATGCCCGTATGCACGAGAGAACTCATGTGAACACCGGTCTGCACCGCCGACGGGACGGCTTCTCGGAGATCGAACACGTACCCGCCAGACGTGTGGACAGGCGAGAACAGCAACGTACTCAGCACGTACGCCGCCGAAAACGACGCGACCAGCGCGGCGGTCACGCGCCCGTGCGTGATACTGTAATAGGCGAGAAAGGGAACAGTCCAAAGGAACCAGCCGGGAGAACCCGCAGTGAACAGTACAACTGTCAGAAAGGCGAGCCCCGTCGCGGACAGAAAGATGTTGAAGTTGAAGCGCCGGATTCGCCACACGAGGTACAACGACACAAGATAGACAACGGGAACCACGTAGATGGACACGCCGCCGCCCAGATGAACCACCAGAGCATAGATCTTCGCCATCTCTGGGTTGTGGACTAGCATGTCCACGCCGTCAGACATGGCGAACGGAACGGCGAAGAGCATCGCTGCGAGTGCAAACCCTGCGGTGAACCGCCGCAAGCCGCGGCGCCTCAGCTCCGTGTCGCGGTACAGATAGATGGCCACGAACGGCACCGCGATGATCATGCTGAGCTTGGCGGAGATTGCCGTCATGCACACGGCACCGGCACTGCACCAGCGCTGGCGGCGAACGAGGTGGATCGACCAGACCAGGAAGAGAACAGGGATCACGTCGTTGAGCCCGAGCCCGTAGTTGGCGAGAATGACGACCGGCGACAGCCAGTAGGCGACCAGCAGGTCATTTCGTCGTTCCGGAAACAGATGGCGAAGCGTGACCAAAAGGGCGGCGTCTGCCGCCAGCAAAGTGGCGGCGTAGCCTGCCGCTGTTTGGAGCGCCAGGAGCTTGGCGAGGACGGTCGCCGGCAGGAACGCGAGCCACATGGCGTAGCCGTACGGAAACGCCAGGGCGTCGCCGCCGCTAGCTAGCCAGAGGGCCCACGGATCGGTCGTGAACCGACCGGTGGTGGCGTCCATGAAGGGCGCGTACCAGTCCATCACGGGAGGTGGCGCCGCCACAAAGATGAGCCCCAGACGAGCCGCCAACCCGGCCGCGAACAACGCATGCAGATGGAAAGTCCTCACGGACCCACCTGCCCCACCTGCCGCCACAGTTCGGGGTGTTTCGTACACACTGCGGCCGGCCGAATCCCGCGTTCTGCGAGCTGGCGCGCAAGAGCCGGGATTCCCGTTTCCGGGCATTGCCTCTGCAGTTCGGGCGACACCAGGCAGAGCCTGAAGCCGGCATGTCCCAGTCGACGCGCATCTTCCCGAGTCAGCGGAAACCGGGTGAAACAATCCACCCAGACCCAATCGACCAATCCTGCCACAGCCACGGCGGTCTCTATGGATTCGAACTCCGACACCCGCACCGCGCAGCGTCGCTCGCCCGCTCTGGCGCATCGCAGTAGCGATGGAAACGACTGATCCAGGAAGAAGTAGTTTTCGATGCCCCTCGACCGCAGCAGCGCGGTCACCCATTCTTCCAGGCCCTCCTCCTTGACGTTGAGGATCAATGTGCCGTGCCGGTACGCGTCGAGCCAGTCTCCGAAATCCTCCCCGGCGACGAAGGGGTCGTGATGAAGCACAAGCCTGCCGTTCGGCCCGCCTGTAGTGCGTATGTCGATCTCCACGCCGTACCGCGGCGGCGTAGCCGCCAGCGCCGTCCGCGTGTTGCGACGATGAGCGACCAGTATCATCGAGACTCCTGGGTTCTCCTCACGCTGAAAAGCACCGTTCTCCGTATGAACTTCCACTTGGCGGTCCGGTCGACGTTCCAGGACGACACGCCGTGGGCGCGACGACCGAAGGTCACCGGGAAGCGATGCACGCGCAGGCCGGCCGCGCGGGCATGGTAGTAGGCGTACAAATCGAGCGAGAAATCGAGGGGCGGCGCCTGCCAAGTTTCGAAGAAACCGCGGCTGAACATCGTCGGCTGTGCGTTGATGTCCCGCATCGGTTCCCCGAGCAACAGCGTCTCGAAGGCGCTCATGCCGGCCGTGAAGAAGACATCCGTGAGCGGCCGACCCCGCCGGCGGCCCTTGACGAAGATGTCGGGGCCATGGCTGTGAAACAACGCCATCCCGCACAGGGCGTCGCGGGGATCGGCCTGAAGGTCCGCGTGCGTCCAACCCACGACGTCACCCCGGGCTTCGGCGAGGCCCGCCAGAATACCCGCGCCGTAACCCCGATTGGTTCCGACGTGTACACTCCGGCACCCCGGGGCCGACGGCAGCAGCCTCCGGAGAACCTCCATGGTGTCGTCCGCCGAACCATTGTCGACCAGAATGACCTCCGCGTCCGGCCAAGCTGCGCAGCGTTCGATCAGCAGCGGCAAGTTTTCGGCCTCGTTGTAGCAGGGAATAACGATCGACAGTCGCGGCGGCTTCAACGCTGCACCTCAGCAACGACGAACACGACACCGCCCATCCCGTAGGTGAACACCTGCCGCGCCTTGATCCCGCACTCGGACGCGAACTCTGAATAGGCGCGCCGGACGCCCCGGTCCTCTCGGCCCCGGTAGGAAAAGTAGTCGTCGAGGATAATGAACGTACCTTGGTGCATCACCGGGCCGCAGAACGCCAGGGCCTGACTTGCGCTGGTGAAGGTGTCGCTGTCGATGAAAATGATTCGAGCCCTGTCGATGCCCGCCGCCCGGGCACCGTGCTTCAGCGATTCGCTGAAGAAACCGGGAATCAACTGGAACGTGAATCCCCCTGCTGCCTTGCGAACCCGACGCTCGACCCTCGACAGGCTGGTTGGGAAGTTCGCGTCCGTATAGAACGGATGCCGGTCTTCGTCCGGCAGGGAGCCGAAGCCGGCGAACGAATCGAATCCGTAGAACCTCGTCGTCGCCACATTCGGATTGAGTCGAACAAGTTTCCTGCAACAGCGCATGGAGTGACAGAACGAGCTGCCGGTAAAGACCCCGAACTCGAGGTAATCTCCCTCTACGTCCTCCATTGCGGAGAGGTAGTGCACCTTCTGTAAGGCCACGTACTTCTCCAGATTGTGCATGACCGCGGGATTCACACCCGCAACGACGGTCGAAGCCCAGTCCTGCAGAAGCTCGACGCTCAGCAGAGATCCGAACGCGCGCGTGTAGTTCATCCGATGTGACACTCTCCCCTCCCCGGTCAGACGGCCCGACCATCGGAAGCCGATCCGTACCCTCCCGGATCTTCTGGACCGGGCGTGACGGCGCCATACCTGTCGACCAGATCCGGCACCGCTCCAAAGGGAATCTTGGGATCGCTCTCGACCCGGTAGGGATGACCGGCCCATTTGTGAAAACAGGACTGCCAGTATTCGAAGGTCCGAAGATCGTTCGGGGTTCCCCAACTCATGTAGCTGTCGAGTTCGAACAGGTGGCAATGCAGGCCGAGCTTCACCGCGTCGTTTATGCACGAGTCGACGTAGAATTCGCCGTCGACTCTGCCGTTGCGCTCGACGAGCCGCTCGGCGCAGCGCCGAAAGTCGTCGCCGCGGCGGAAGGTGAATGTCCCTGCCACGATGGGATCGGAAACCGGCGACTGGAGCGGCTCCTTGACCGATATTGTCGAAATACGACCATAATTGTCGGCTTCGATCCAGCCGAACATGTGGGGGTGGCGAGCCGCACCGGCATGGCCGCGAACTGCCCAGACTATCACGTCCACGCCCGGGTTCCCAACCAGCCGCCGCAACTCCGCCCTGTCGTACAAAGCGCCGTGGCTATCCCATCGCCACGGGGGTCGCACGCACCAAGGGTGACCGGACCCGGAACCTCACCCACTGCCTGCTCGAGCGCGTCGAGCCCAGCCACGGCGGTGCATGCCGGCCCCTCGGTCATGGCGGGCAGCGTCTTGACGATCGCTGTCGGATACAGGCGTCGAAGTTCGTCGGAGATTGCCCTTGCCCCCGGCATGGCCGCCCTCAGGACGAACACGTAGTGCTCAGCGCCCGGAAGGGCCTGCACGGCCTGGACTGCCATGGGCCTTCCAGACACGGAGATCAACGGCTTCGCCACGCGATAACCAGCATCGACGAATCGCTGGCCGAGCCCCGCCATAGACACTATCACCGAGCCTCCGTGTTCGCGCGTCGGTCCGGCGCCTACTAGTAGGTTCGGTTCCGCGGCCGAAAGTCTTCGAAACGCCTCAGACCAGCCTCTGTATTCTGCGACGTCTTCGGGCGTTCCCCACTGCATGAAATGCTGCAACGGATAGACGACCACGGATTGGCCAGCGGCCAACAAGGGTTTGTATGACAGGCTGACGTAGTATTCTCCACCGACCTGCAGGTTATGCTCCATCGCCATGCGGAAGGCGTTTAGCATAGCGGCGCCGGATTTGAAGTAATAAGTGCCGCTGGAAGCGAACTCCCGCATGGGATGGTCTGTGTAGGGCTGTTTTTCCTGAATGTCGACAACCCGACAACCGGCTACGCGCATATAGGCGTAGTTGGTGCTCCCCAAAGAATGCGGATGAAAGCCCTTGTAGGCCGCAATCGCCCCCGCGCAATTCGTGTCTCTGACGAACTGCTTGAAGTGACGCCAGTCCCAGTAGCAGCAAAAATCGCAGTAGTTCACTACGACCGGATCGGCGGCATCGATCGTCTGCTCGGCCTGGCGTACAGCGTGCACGGGACCGAGGGAGTGGGGCGGGATACCGATGATCCGGCCCGTGGGGCAGAGTTCTCGCAGGATCGACTCCATGCGGAACCTGTGTTCATCCAGGTGGCGCTGGTTGCAGATGAAGACGACGCGGCGTTCGCCGGGAAACATATCGAGTACATGCGCGATGATCGGTTTACGGTCGATCTCCATCAACGGCTTGGGCAGGGCATGTCCCGCCTTTCTGAACCGCTCGCCGAAGCCGGACATGGGAATGACGATTTGCATGGTTTAGTTAGGTAGTTGGTAGTGTCCTGACCCGCAAATGACCATTGCAATGGCAGTTGGCAGCCGTGCGCCGGGCCGGACGCCGGCAAGCGGCCCCCTTCGCGAAGGAGCGACCGCAAGGGCGCGGCGGCAGGCCTGCCGCCCGCGTCCGGCGCGGGTCGACGAGCACCACTCGGCATCGGCTCCGGCGACGTGTCCCGACTGGGGCGAGCGTCACCCGGCTGGCGAGCACCCGATGTGCGCGGAACTCGCCCGCCAGCAGCCGCGTGTCGGCGGGATCGACGTGATCGATGATGAAGTGCTTCAGGCGGGCCGACGCGATCTCTTGCCCTTCGAAGCCCCGGCGTTCAACGGCAACGAAATGGCGGGGAGCCTTGCGGGCGCCCGGCCCTGATCTTGCTGTGTGTGTGTGGAGTAAGATCAGGGGTTGCTCTGGTGCGACTTGCCCCAGAAGTCGACCGCTACTCGAGGAGGATCCCTCGTTGCCGGTGCAGATGGGGTTACGACCATGGTCGAATCGCCTCACCATGACAGGATACCACGGGGCGCTCAGGTGCGGCTCGCGGCGCCGGAGGCGGAAGCTGCCGGAAGCCGCGGAGTTCGACTTTCTCTCCCTCGCGGAGCGCACCGGCAATGCTGCCGAACACGGTGTCGACGATCAGGACGTGCCGTCGAAGCGCGTCGCCTACTTCGCGCCGGGCAAGGAGCTGAAGGAGTTGATCAACCGGGTAGGCGGCGCAGGCCCGACCGGCTGCGGCTCCGGCGCCGATGTCCAATGGCGGGCCGTAGAAGAGGCGAGAGGGTCGGCGAACGACGCCGCCGCAGGCACTGATCCCTTCCCATATAGGAGAGGGACAACCTCAAGGGAGCGACGCGGCCCGGCAGGTGTGTGACGGTGACCGACAGCGAGGTGGCCGCGGTCGGCGTGGCGATCGAGGTGCCGCGCGGTCCGGTGGTCGAGAGCCTGATGGAGCGGGGTTTCGAGGTCCACTCGATCAACCCGAAGCAGCTCGACCGCTTCCGGGACCGCATCTCGCCGTCAGGGGCGAAGGACGACCGGCGGGACGCTCGGGTGCTGGCCTCGGCGCTGCGGACAGATGCGCACTGTCTCCGGCGTCTGGAACCGACCGATCCGACGATCGTTGCGTTGCGGGAGTGGTCACGGTTGAGCGAGGACCTGACGCGGGAGCGGATTCGTCTGGCGAACCGGATGCGGGAGCAGTTGTGGCGCTACTACCCGCAGTTCCTCAAGGCGGTCGACGACGACGTTGCGGCGCCGTGGGCGCTGGACCTGTGGCGGAGCCTGCCGACGCCGCGGGCTGGCCAGCGCGCTCGGGCGGTGACGCTGACCCGCGTGCTGAAACAGCACCGCATCCGCCGGCTCGACGCGGCGGGGCTGCGCGAGCGGCTGCGGGCACCGGCTGTCAAGCTGACGCCGGCTGCGGCTGAAGCGGCCACGACGCATGTGCGGCTGGTGGTCGAACGTCTCGCCCTGGTCAACCGTCAACTCGACCAGGTGCGCGGCCAGCTCGAAGAGGTGGTGCATCGGCTCGTCGAGGCGGCACCGGCGGGCGAGACGGACTCGTCGGCCGACACCGATCCGGACCCGTCGGACGCGGCGATCCTGTTGTCGATGCCCGGCATCGGCGTCGGCGTGCTCGCCACGCTGCTTTCGGAAGGACACGATGTGTTGCGGCGTCGGGACTACGCGGCGCTGCGCTGTCTGTGCGGGGTGGCTCCGGTGACGAAGCGCTCGGGGAAGAGCCTGTATGTGGAGCGTCGTCTGGCGGCGCACGGCCGGCTGCGCGAGGCCGTCTTCCACTGGGCTCGTTCGGCGGCTCGGTACGACGCGGTCAGCCGCGGCAAGTATCAGGCCCTCCGCGCCCGCGGCCACGGGCATGCACGCGCCCTGCGTTCGGTGGCCGACCGGCTGCTCAACGTGGCCTGCGCGATGCTGCGCGACGGCGCCTGCTTCGACCCGCAGCGCGTCCGGGTCGCCGCCACGTGAGCCGGTGCGGCGGGGCGGCCGTCCTTCCCGAAGGGATGCCTGATGCCCGGAGCGACCCGGCCCGGCAGGTGTGACGGAGGAACACCGGTTGGGCCAGCAAACCGTCAGGTTTGCGGGGGTCGCTCCCCTACCTCCCTCCTGTCCCTTTTCGCTGTACGTGGGGGTGGTGTGTTGTGGTGGGATGTGGTTCCTCCGAAAGCCCTGTTGCATTGTGGACGCACTTCACCTGATGCGGCCTTGCTCTCGGTTCCGCTGCCCGGATCCGGCGTCGCTGGATCGACCGTACCCGGCTCGGGGCTGGCGTGTTCGGGGGCGGGTTCGAGGACGTAGTGGGCTCCGGTCCGTCGAGGGCCGGACGCCCGCGTTCGGCCGCAAGCGCCCAACACCGGGCCGGTGGCCGGCGTGTCACTCGAAGAGCCGGAACGAAGTGGAGGAGCCGCAAGGCTTGACACGTCGGTTGCCGGCGTGGTCCATCTCTCCGGCGACGCTGCCGGCCGGGGCTGGCAGCGTCTTCTGGCGTGCGCTTCGATTGTCATGTCGGGCCACGGGTTACCGCCGCCCTCGACCCGCGCTTCACGCCGCGCGAGCGCGGCGCTGTAGACGGCATCGTCGGCCAGCACAGCATCCGCGCGTGCTCCCCGCCGTCAAGGCCTGGCTACGCGCCGGCCGCCTCGCGGCTGTCGGCCTTGACGCCGGGTCCGCGCGCGCTGCGGACGGGCAATTGTCCGACGATGCCTCATTCCGATCCCGCACTCTCCCGCCCAGAGGCCAAGCCCATCGCGCTGGGGATCCGCCAGATGGTCGGTCGCGGGGAATGGCGCGGTACTTCGACCACGGCCCGAACGGACCCCGCCTCCCCGATCGACCACACTGGCCGCACAGACGGGTCAGGCAGGAACACGAGATCGCGGGCGGAGATCAGGTGCACGGGAGATCGAGCGGGAAGACATCGAGCGGGGCCGGCGAGCACTATGAGAGCTGGGAGAGCGGCGACGAGGAACCGGGCGGCGGCGAGAAAGACGGACAGTACGATCAGAGCACAACAACGCTGGCTCATGACACCGATAGTTGTCATGAGCCAGCCGACCCGATGTACGTACATCGGGGCTGGCGAGGGGCTCCGCCCCTTCGAACCCTGCACGGGAGCCGCCGCGTTGCGGCGGGTCAGCTCCGCGACGCCGAGGCGCGAGGCGTTCGCCGCGGCGGGCGGCGGCATCCGTGGCGGGCAGCCGCCCCGGTGCTCGCCGGTCAGCGGCTGGCGGCCGGTCCCGGTCCGCCGTCGAGATAGGCGGACCAATCGTCCATCAGCAGCCGCCGCCGCTCGAACAGGTCCGAGCGGGCGTACGCTGCCTCGACCTTGTTGCCGACGACGTGAGCCAGCGCCGCCTCGATGACCTCCCGCGGGTGGTCCGTTTCCTCCGCCGCCCAGTCCCGGAACGAGGACCTGAAGCCGTGTGGCACAGCGGCGATCTTCTGGTTCTTCAGCAGCCCCGACAGCGCCATGTCGTGCAGGCGCTTGCCGCCGATGCTCGGGAACACGACCATGCTGTCGCCGCCGTCGAGCGTCCGGGCCGCGTCGAGGATGTCCAGCGCACGCCGGGACAGCGGGACCCGGTGCTCACGCTTCATCTTCATCCGCGCGGCCGGGATGGTCCACACGTGGGCCACCGTGTCCATCTCGTCCCACAGCGCCCCGCGCACCTCGCCGGACCGTCCGGCCGTCAAGACCAGGAACTCGAACGCCAGCTTCGTCCCGGTCCACGCCCGCGACGCCCGGACCCGTTCGATGGCTCCCGCGACCTCGCGGTGCGGCAACGCCCGCATGTGCCGCACCAGGTCGCCCTGCGGGCCGAGCGCCGGCCCGATTCGCTCACAGGGGTTGTCGTCGCGATGCCCCAACGCCACGGCCCACTCCATGACCGAGCCGATGCGCTGGCGGACCCGCCGCGCCGTCGACGGCCGGGCGTGCCAGACCGGTAGCAGCGTCTCGACCACGTCGACGCTGGTGACCTCGCCGACCGGCAGGTGGCCGAGGTGCGGGAAGGCGAAGCGGGTCAGGCTCGACAGCCAGTCGCGGGCGTGCCGCTGGTCGCGCCAGCCCTGCCGCATCTGGTTCCAGACCCGTTCGGCGGCGTCCGCGAAGGTGGGCATGCTCTTGAGGCGGCGCTTCTCGGCGAGCGGGTCGCCGCCGGCTCGGGCGAGGCGGCGGTTGGCGAACGCGGCGGCGCGGGCCTCCTTGAGGGAGACGAGGGGGAAGCCGCCGAGTCCGAGTTCCCGGCGCCGGCCACGGATCGAGAGCCGCTGGACCCAGCTGCGGGTGCCGGTGGGCTGGACCTCCAGGTACAAGCCGTCGCCATCGCAGTACCTGCCGGCCTGTGCTACGTTACGGACGAAGGCGGTCGAGAGCGCGTGCCGGGGGTGCCGGCCGCGGGGCTTGGTCTTCGGCGGTCTGGCGTCGAGTGTCATGGTCTACCACTATTCCCCGTATCAGAAGGCGGAAACAGTGGCATTCTACTGGACGGAGCGGGCCTCGTCAAGACCTGGCAGGGTGGTGCTAATCAATTATGATTCAGTAGTTTATGGACCGCCATGGACCGCAACGGACGATGCCGGGCAACCGACATGGGGCTGCTGGGGCTACAGCCCGCTCGATCAGATCGACCGCGCGAACGTGGGCGATCTGCGCATGGTCTGGTCGCGGGGCCTCACCGAGGGCTTCCAGTCGGGGACGCCGCTCGCCTACGACGGCGTGCTGTACATGCCGAACCCGAACGACGTCATCCAGGCGCTCGACGCCGCGACCGGCGACCTCATCTGGGAACACCGCCGGGACGTGCCGGACGATGTCGGGGAGTACGTGTTCGGCGCGCTCGCCTCGAACAACCGCAACATCGCGATCTACGACCGGCTCATCGTCGACACGAGCGTCGACGACCACGTCTTCGCGCTCGATGCGGCGACCGGCGAGATGGTGTGGGAGACGCAGGTCCTCGACTACCGGGTGAACCCGGCCACGCAGGGCGCGGGGCCGATCATCGCCGGCGGGAAGGCGGTCTCGGGCCGGAGCTGCTCGCCGCGGGGCGGGCCGCAGGCGTGCGTGGTCGTCGCGCACGACGCGCTCACGGGGGAGGAGGTGTGGCGCCGGCGCCTGATTCCGGCGCCCGGCGAGCCCGGGGACGAGACCTGGGGCGGCGTGCCGTTCGAGGAGCGCTTCCACGTCGGTGCGTGGATGGTCCCGAGCTACGACCCGGCGCTGCACCTCGTCTACGTCGGGACATCCGTCACCGCCCCCGCCCCGAAGTTCATGCTCGGGGGCGTCGACAACGAGCACCTCTATCACAACTCCACGCTGGCCCTCGACGCCGACACCGGCGAGATCGCCTGGTACTACCAGCACCTCAACGGACGCCCGGAGTCCGCGGCCGTCCGTCATCGTGCAGAGAATCCCATAAGCAACTGACTAGTAATCGTTTATGATTCGTTTTGCCGGCCCGCGCCGGTCAGGAAGTCTCGCGAGATCCGCTGGAATCCCGTGTATGATATGGGAATGGAAAGCGGATGCGACACGGCGAACCGACCGCGACGGACCAAGCCCCGAGGCCGGCACCCCGACAAGGCGCTGTCGGCCGCCTTCATCCGTTCCGCCCCGCCCGGCAGGCACTGCGACGGACAGGGGCTCTACCTCGTCGTCCAGCCCACCGGCCCCCGAAGCTGGGTCCAGCGGCTTGTCATCCGCGGCCGGAAACGCGAACTCGGACTCGGCAGCACCGCCCTGGTATCGCTGGCCGAGGCGCGGGAGCGGGCACTGTCGAACCGGAAGCTCGCCCGCGAGGGCGGCGACCCGCTCGCCGAGAGGCGCCGCGCCGACGCCATGCCGACCTTCGCCGACGCCGCCGCCCGCGTCGTCGAGCAGAAGCGGGCCGGCTGGCGCAGCCCCGTCCACGCCCGGACCTGGCTGAACAGCCTCGAACTCCACGCCTTCCCGCGCATCGGCAGCCGGCCCGTCTCCGAAGTGACGAGCGCCGACGTGCTGGATGTCCTCACGCCGATCTGGCACGTGAAGGCGCAGACGGCCCGGAACGTGCGCCAGCGCATCAGCGCGGTGATGGAGTGGGCCATCGCCGTGAACCTGAGATCGGACAACCCGTGCGCCCGCGTGCTGCCGGTGCTCGGCAAGCAGAACGAGGTCGTGCGGCACATGCGTGCGATGCCGCACCGGGACGTGGCGGCGGCGGTCGCGACGGTGCGGGCGTCGAACGCGGCCGAGGCGGTCAGGCTGGCGTTCGAGTTCCTCGTGCTCACGGCCGCTCGATGGGGTGAGGTCCGTTGGGCGCGATGGACCGAGATGGACACGTCGGCCCACGTGTGGACCATTCCGGCGACGCGGATGAAGACGAGCCGCGAACACCGCGTCCCGCTGTGCCGCCGCGCCGTGGAGATCGTCGACGCGGCGCGGGCGCTCGGCGACCGTGGCGGTCCGCTGGTGTTCACCAACGGCGACGGCGAGCCGCTCGACGAGAAGGTGCTGCGCCGGCTGCTGGAGCGTCAGCGGGTCCCGGCCGTTCCACATGGCTTCCGCTCGTCGTTTCGGGATTGGGCGGCTGAGGAGACGGAGCACCGGCGCGAGGTCATCGAAGCGGCGCTCGCCCACATCGTCGGCAACAAGGTCGAGGCGGCCTACGCGCGGTCGGACCTGTTCGAGCGGCGGCGGCGGCTGATGGACGACTGGGCCGGGTACATCGAGCGAACCAGCCCCGGAGCGACCTCCCACCGCCAACCAGCCCGACAGGGAGTCGCCGGCAACCGGGCGCACTGACCACGACCGGACCGAACCCTGCCTCCCCCGAATCGACCGCACCGGCTGCACAGACGGGTCAGGCGGAGATCACGGACGGACATCGGATGCAGGCGGATCGAGCGGGGAACGACATCGAGCGGGACGGCGAACACGAGCAGATCCAGGAGATCGACGACGAGGATCCGGGCGGCGACGAGGAGACGGAAGGACACGAGATCGGAGCACCGGAACGCTGGCTCCTGAGACCTTTAGGTATCAGGAGCCAGCATACCCCTTGTGCTACACAAGGGGCTGGCGGGGGCTTCGCCCCTCGACCCCGGACGGAGATACGGCGCGACGCCGCGCCGCTTCGGACCCGCCGTCGATGCGGTGTCGCGGGCGGTCGCTCCGCGCGATGATGAACGCCGGGCGAACCCGGCGTCCGGGAGCGCACGGTCGGCCGCGGCCGTCAAATCGCTTCGCGATTCCTCTGCTGACGCTGCGGTCCTTCGGATGACTGCCGCGGCCGACCGTGCGGGAATCGCTGTTGCGGACCAGCCGGAAGGCTGGCCCGCACTCCAACACGAACAAGCGGCGCCGCTCCGCTGTCGCGGCGAACCGGACCCGACCCGCGACCGCATCGGCCACCACCAGCCCAGTGCCTGCGGGTCCGAGCAGCGCACCGGCCGCCGCGAACCGGACGCAGATTGCGGGAGGCCGGTTGCTCCCGTTCTTGTCTTTCCCCTTGGGAAGAAGCGTCACGCGCCTGAGACCGCCGTTCAACCACCGACGACGCGAAGCCGTAGCAGGTTGAGGACGCGGGCCAAGTGCTTCGTGTACTCTGCAATCCTCGTTCGCAGGACATCTACGGTCGGACTGCTGCCGTGCTCCAGAAGTGGACGCGCGGCGAGCACGACCTCGGCGTGGAAACCGGACTCGCCCTCGACCCCAGTGTCAGCAGGCAGGGGCGGACAGGTCATGCGCCAAGCCCCCGGCAGATGCCGCTCCAAGAGAGCATCGAATCGCCTTCCCACTGAGTTGCCGGGAGTCCGATTCAACGCGAACAACAGAACCGCTCCGCGTTTGGCCGCCTGCGCCATCTGCGGCACCACGGTTGGTGCCTTGTCGGGCAGGAATCTCTCGAACGGATCGAGCAACACCTAGTCATCGTCGTGCATGGCGCCGACGATCTCGCCGAAGGCGGTGTAGGCATCGTAGTGACCCTCGACGACGCCGCAAGCCGGGATCTCCTCGTCGAGCATCGACAGCCCGGCCCTCTGGAGCCGCTCTCGACGGCCGCGATCTCGATCGGCACTGAACACGCGAATGCCGCCGCGACCGGCATTGGCGGCCGCGTTGCGAGCGACCAGACCACTGCCGCAGTAGCGGCGCTCATCGATGCCGGTTTGCGCCGCGCGCAACGCCCAGGCCTGCAGCGCCCGAACGCGCCTCGCCACTTCTTCTTGGCAGGGCGCCTCGGGTTCGCCGCCGAACAGATCGAAGAAGCGGAACGACCTTCCCAAGTCGCACTGCCAGCGGACGAACTCCGCGAGCACGCCGTGCTTCAGCAGGTCGCCGGCGTTCCCCATGTCGTACGGGAGCGTCATGTCGGTGGCGATCCGGCCAGACGGACCACCGCCAGCAGATTCCTCGCGCGCGACGCGGCAACATAGCGATGCTTGTCGGTGACGCGGCTGCCCGGGAGATCCAATAGAATCACGACATCGCGTTCGAGACCCTTGAATCGATACAGCGTTTCGAACACCACCCGACGCGTCGGCGACGAAGCACTCGATCGCCGCTCTCGGTCGTCGAGGTTCACCAACTCGAAGCGGCCGGCCCGACGGTCGTGAGCGAAGGGAGAGTTCTTGAGCGTCCGGGTGGAGACGATGGCGATCTCGTCGGGCGCGACATCCTCGCGAAGCACGAGTTGATCGAGCCGAGCCGCAACCTTCCGAACCACCTCTGCGTCGCTGGAGCAGGTGATTGTCTCGACCGGCCTACCCTGGGGTGCGCCCGCCTTGACGTGCGGTTCGGTCCCGACCAGGCCGGCCGCGTACGCGGCGATGCGCGTCGTGTTGCGGCAGTTGTGTACGAGCTTGTGTTCGATGACCTCCAGCGCTTCGGGGGGACCGCCCTCATAGATGTCCTGATTCGCGTCATAGAAGGCGTAGAGCGTGCCTTCCCGTCCACGGCGCAACGCGTCGTCCAGGCAGGGCCACCAGTCGGCCAGGAAGTCCTGCGCTTCGTCCACCACGATGGCGTCGTACCTCTCGTCGGGAAGTCGCGCGAGCGCCTCCAGGAGCATCAGCGGCGCTTCCTCGGCGTAGACGCGCCGGTCCTTGACGTGTGGGTACCGGGCCTCGAACCCACTGAGCCCGGCCCGGCCTGCCAGCCGACGGCAGAAGTCATGGAACGTCTCGACGCCGAAACCAACGGCTTTCTGGCGGAGATCTTGGGCGAGGGGTTCGTTGAAACACAGCAACAGCACACGCTTGCCCGTGGTCGCCAAGCGCCGCGCCTTCTCCATCGCCAACACGGTCTTGCCGGTTCCGGCCGCACCTTCAATGGCTGCTCGGTTGTGGGCCGCGAGGCTGTCGAGGAGGGTCATCTGGTCCTCGGTGAGCCGCAAGAGTTCCCGGTTCTCCTCCTTGAATTGCAGAGCGAGCCTGGAGGCGGGCGGGCAGCGCTCGAACAGCGTGTCAACGAACGCTTTCACACCAGCAGGCGAAAGAGACGTTCTCCGGTCGCCGAAGTGACGGAAGACCCGATCAATGGCGGGGCGCAGGTTCCGGAAATCGCTGCGATCCACGATGACGGCGCGAGGAAGATCCGGTCCCATGTCGGACGGGGACTCGATGTCGGGCAACACGACGCCCCAACAGAATCCACAGCGGAATCCCCTCCCGCCGAAACCGGGAGCCTCCTTCCAGTACTTGCCGATCGCGTGGATGGCCCAGCTTGCCTGCCGCCCCGGATCCTTGATCGTGTGCTTCTTGCCGTCGCGATCCAGGGAAAACCAGCCGGCGGATGTCCTCTGTACACGCCCGCCCTTGACCTCGAGGCCGATCGCCCCGCGCAACGGGTCCAGAAGCAGGAAGTCCAGCTCACCCTCCCGCATTCTGCGGTTCGCGGGGAGCAGGAAGCGCTGACTGTGGATGACCGTCCACGTGGCCGGCAGCGTTGCCTGGAACTGTTCGTAGACGCGCCGTTCCGAGTCCGGAGTCTCCGGAGCTGGACGCCGGGGGATCATGCGTGCCATTCGACCATCGGATCAGTGGGCCGGGCGCACCCACCTTCATTCTCTGTCCATCTGATCACACGTATCGCAAGTCCAGATTCTGCCTTCGGGGTTCTGCTTGAGGTACATCTGTCCGTTGCACCCTTTCTTCGTGCACGGCTTCGTGTATGGTGTCGTCATTTCGGGTCATCTCCGTTTCGAGCCACCAGCTCGGGATGCAGGCGTCACCGGCGACGTGCGCTACTCTACTACAGGGCCGGGCTGGCTTCCGGTGGGAGCCAGCGACAGCTGCTTGCGGCGGCGGCCATGGCGGAACGCCGTCGGCGTGAGTCGGCGGTTCAGTGGCTGGACGTGCGCGGGCGTCGGACTCGCAGCCGCTGTGGGACGATCGCTCGGGATCCGCCGCCAGTGTCCGCGGAGTCCAGACACGGTTTCTGTGGTCCAGTGGATTCCCGATCAGAAAGAGGGATTCGACGAGGGAATCGCGGTTGGTCAGGTGGCCGCAAGATGTTTGCTATGAATAACTTACAGGACATTAGCGGTGGTCAGCACCTGAACGACCACTGGGACCTCGACCATCCCTTCGAGCGCATCCTCGTCGACACGGCGGTGGCCCCCGACCCTTCGCAGGTGAGCTGGATCAACCCGCGCCTGCAGGCAGGGGAGTTGCGACAGGTCGTCACCGGCATTCCCGGCAAGACCGGCGTCGTCTACACCCTCGACCGGGCGACCGGGGAGTTCCTGTGGGCGACGCCCACCGTCACCCAGAACGTCATCGGCAGCATCGACGGCGAGACCGGCGAGGTGTCGGAGAACGCGGAAGTGGTCTTTACCGCGGTGGGGCAGCAGGTCTTCGCCTGCCCGACGTGGAACGGCGGCAAGGACTGGGAGGCGGGCGCCTACAGTCCGCTGACGAACACGATGTACATGCCGCTCCGCAATACCTGTGCGCGCATGATGGCGACGCGGGTCTTCCCGGACGACACGCCCCTCGAAGCCAACGAGAACCGCTCCGAGGTCTACGCCATCGCCTACCGCCACCAGTTGGCGCCCGGCACGGACAATGCCGGCACCGTACGTGCGATCTCGGCCGAGACCGGCGCCACGGTGTGGCTGCACGAGCAGCGCGCGGCCACGATGTCGCTGGTCGCAACCGGCGGCGGCCTGGTCTTCGGCGGCGACGTCAACGGCCGCTTCAAGGCCTTCGACCACGAGACGGGCGAGGTCCTCTGGGAGATCAACCTCGGCTCCGCGGTCACCGGCTTCCCGATCACGTACGCGGTCGACGGGCGCCAGTACGTGGCGGTGAGCACCGGCTCCGGCGGAACGTCGGCCCACTTCACCGGCCTGACGCCGGAGCTCCGCCCGAGCGCCGGCAACAACCTGTTCGTGTTCGGTTTGCCCTGACCACGGGCCGGACCATGGGGCGCGGAGGGAAGCGATGAAGGAGCTGCTGCGCAATCTGGGAGCGGCTGGGCTGGGTTACGTCGCCGTAGCGATCGTTTCGTTCGTACTGCCGGCGATCATGTGGTGGGTGCTGGGGCCCGACGGCGCGTTCCGGCCCGACGTTTGGGACACATCGCCGGCCTGGAACGCGGGGTGGATCGTCGTGGCCCTGGTGGGCGCGGCTGCGGGCGGCTTCGTCTGTGCAAAGGTGGCCGCGAACCGGCACGGCGTCTGGATGCTGGTCGCCCTGCTGTTGGCGGGCGGGGCGCTGTCGCTGGCTTTCTACGTCCCGGCGGGGGAGGGAGTGCGACCCGCGGACGTAGGCATGATGGAGGGCATGGGCTCCGCGCGGAATCCCGTGTGGCTCGGCTGGCTGAACCTGCCGCTGGCCGCGGTGGGGGCCCTGTTGGGAGGGCGGATTGCAGGGGTGCGCCGATTCGGGGGGCGCGCGAGCCGCTGAAGGGAACCGACGCCGGAGGGCTGCCAGGCGGCCCCCCGGCGCAAGTCAGGGATACGTCAGGAAACGCGGCGGATGGTGATCATCGCGACCGGGTTCTTCCAATCCCGGTCCTCGCCGAAGTCGCCGACGGAGTTGATGCCGTTGTGAATGGCGATGAAACCCTCCCCCCATCCCGGCGTGACCGTGGCCGCCGGGGCCGCCGCATTCCGGGTAGTCCGGGCCGGGAATCGTGCCACACGTCTCGGCGTTCATCTCCGTGCCGGCGTCGTAGGCGTATGCGTAGACCGTCTCCGTTCCCGGGACGGTGGGAAGCTCCATCATCGAGATGCCGACGAACCCGTCGTTGGTGGGAATGAGCATCGCCGCGAGGCTGAGGTAGCGGTGCATGCCGCTCCCCGAGATGAGGATCTCCGACGTCCGGCCGGGCATGGTCAGCCCCATGCCGGTCTCGACCGACATCACCGACGACATCCCGTCGAGCGCCATCTCGAGCGGCATGACGTCGCCGCCCTCCGCCAGGGCCTGGAGTTCCGCCGACGCTTCCATGCCCGGCTGAAAGATCATCGCGTCGGCGGTGTGGGTGGCGGCCAGTACTGGCGTGAAATACTGCCCGGTGGTCAGGTTCGTCACTCGAACCTGCCACATTCCGGTCCATGTCTGCGCCTCGGCCCCGGTCCCGAACACGGGCGCCACGACGACGACGACGATGGCCAGAGCCAACGCATGGGCAACCGAGAGTCTTCTCATAACGACGGTCCTCCTGAGTAGGCGTCCTCGGGCGCGGGCGCCAATCGGCCGCGCCCCACATTTTTGTAGTCTAGGAGCTTGCGCCGCAGAACGCAACGGCGTGAGTGCGGCGGCGCAAGCTCCTGGGGCGGTGGGGGCTGGGGCCGAACACGGAGCCAGCGACGGGTTTGGCGGCGCTAGCACCCGGAGTGGCTTCGCGGCAGCGTCGCGGCGTCGCGTTCGATGACAGCTCCCGCGCTAGCGCGCCCTCAAGGGCGCGTTGGGAGTCTGCGCGGGTACGGAGTCCCCATGGCAGGTTCTGCGGCGCAGACTCCTAGTCGGGCAAGGCGAAGACGAACAGGTTGTTGCCCGTGCTGGGGCGCAGCTCCGGTGTCAGGGGCGCGAAGTACACGAGAGTGCGCGAGCTGCCGGTGCTGACCGCGACGTACTGCCGGCCGTCGACTGCGAACGTGATCGGGAACCCGGTGATGGGTGAGCCGAGGTTCACGTCCCACAGCACGTCCCCGGTCTCCGCGTCCAGGGCGCGGAACCGCCCGTTCAGATCGCCGCCGAAAACGAGTCCGCCGGCCGTCGCCACCAGCGACGTCGTGGCGGCGCGCTGCTCGTACTTCCAGACGAGCTCCCCGGTCTCGGGGGAGATCGCCTGGACCGTGCCGAGCTGGTCGGTGCCGGGCGCCAGCTCGCTCCGCACGGCAAGCGCATAGAGCGACGTGGCAACGCTGTCGCTCCCGGCCGTGGCCATCATCCGCGCGCAGGCGTTGCGCAGCGGGAAGTACATCAGGCCGGTCTCCGGGCTGTAGGCACCCGCCTCCCAGTCCTTGCCGCCCACCAGGGTCGGGCAGGCCAGCACGGTCTGTCCGTCGCCCGTGAAGACGACCTCCGGATTCTCCGTCACCGCACCGGTGGCGCCGTCGATGTCCCCGATCACGTTCTGCGTGACCGTCGGCGTCGCCCAGAGGAACTCGCCGGTCTCACGATCGAGGGTGTAGACGACGCCGGTCTTGCCGGGAATGCCGGTCACGACCTTGCGGACCTCGCCGTGGCGCAGCCGCGGATTGATCCAGCGCACCGCCGCCGGATCCGGCGCGACGGCCGTGTCGAGCAGCAGGCGCTCGAACGGGTGATCGAGGTCCCAGTGGTCGTTCAGGTGCTGTCGGTCGCCGAACTCCTGTAAGTTATTCTAAATTAGCATCTTAGCGCAACTTCTGCCGACCTGCTTCCCTCGTTCATCCCCTCCTTTTGATTGGGACTCTACCGGACAATCCGAACCGTGCTTGGATGCTTGGATGCTTGGATGCTTGGACGCTTGGACGCTTGGACCGCTTGGACGCTTGGACAGCGTCTTGGTCAAAACCCCGTTCCACAGAGCCCCCCCTTTCACGCTGGTTGGGCTCGGATGGCGCGTAGCCGTCTACGGGGGAACCGCATCAAGCCATGAAACACAGAGGTTTCCGAAACTGGAATGGAATCCTAAGTGTCCGCACTTCTCTCAAGAGGACACGCGCCGAGAGATCGAAGGCCGAGCTTGACAAGCATGATAAGCTTGAAGGGCTTGAGCCGTATGCATCAGCCGCAGCGAAGGGGGGCCAATGGACACTGTCACGGCGGAAAACGAACGGCGGCAAGCGAGGGCGGACTCGATGAGTTGGGTGCTCGGCGTGCGACGCTGGGCGCTCTTCGTCCAAAAACACCAAGACAGCTCATCCAGAAGCTCAACCCCTCTCTCGCGTTAGCGAGGGCGCCGTCATTGACGTCGGCGGTGGCGGCGCCGCTCTTCGTACGCCTTCTGCGACTGACGGCGCCGCTCCTCATACGCTCGCTGAGATTGGCGTCGCCGCTCCTCATACGACCTAGATCTCGGCTGACGGCGCCGCTCCTCGTACGCCTTCTGCGACTGCTGCCGCCGTTCCTGGTACGCTTGCTGCGACCGGCGTCGACGCTCGGCAAGCTCCGCGGGCGATGCGATGTGCATTGCGCGACCGTGCCCGAGGCGTATGAGTTCGTCGGTCACGGAGGTCCCATCCAGATAGACGTAGGCGAGTGTTCGACCGTACTTGTCGGTCCTCACCGGGCCGAATTCTAGACGGACACGCCGCCCTTCAAGCCAACTCTTGAGGAATGTTCGCGCCGCTTGGCCGCCTGGCTCCGACGATCCGCGTCGGGGATGCTGGACTTCCGGCGTATCGACACCAATCAGTCGCACTCGACCGATGCCGCGAACGACGATCGTATCACCGTCCACTACCCGATCGACCGTCTGCGGTTCACCAAGTGACGGCAAGCTGAGCGCGAACAGGAACGCGCCAGCGATGTTTGCACGCCTACCCATCATGCAAGCGGCCTCACAGTCCGAATCCTGTCACACGGCCGCGCACTTGGTCAACGGCCACCGGACACGTCAGACGGCATCGTCGGGCCAGCGCAGCATCCGCGCTGAAGGAACCCACGCCAGATGGGCGCGGGCGGCCACGGCTCCAGCCGAGCGATCGTCAGAAGCCGAACGAGGCGCCCACCTGTCCGCCGCCCGGCCGGGGCGTAAGGATGAGGCTCTCCGCCACCGGAACGTCGGACCACAGGATCGCGATCAGAGCGCCAACGCCGACCAGGGCGAGCCCACCGTAGAGCGTGCCGGCCTTCAGGGCCTTCTCCCCGCGGACATCGGACTCGATGTGCGTCTTGATGCTGCGCTGGAGCTCGTTGACGTTGTAGTCGCTTGCCCTCCGGTTCAGGGTGTCGAATCCGACGTTGCCGGTGATGGTGAAATCGGTAAGGCGGCAATCGTCCGAGAGGACCGGCGATCTCCCGGTCAGGTTGACGGACCCGAGGAAGGTCGTCTGCGAGAACGTCTGGAAGCTGCCAGTCACGCGGCACTCTGAGCCGGCGACCGCCATGGCGACCCCGCCAGCCATCAGGCCGACACCGGCCCACGTGCGGGCCATCGACCTCTGAACGCTGCCGGCACGTTGCAGGGCAGCCTCGGCTGCCAACCGCTCGACCGAAGCGCGAATCCCCGGCTGCGCCGCCGCCACGCCGCCAGCCACCAGGGTCACGAACACCGTCGCCGATACGAGGGATCGCGTCACAAGTAGCTCCCTGGCCCTGACCTGGATTGGTCACCGGGCCGGTTGCCACGCAGCCGTTGCACGCGGTACGTGCGGGCTCCCGCCTATTCCCCGCTGGCGCGGGTGTCGTATTCAGCGAGCGGCCCGATGTCGGGCCGCGTGCAATCCGAACGGCTACGTGGCGTGGAGAGTCTACAGGTGGGTGCTTGACCGCGCAATCACGCCGCGGCGACCCGCGATCCACTTCGGCTGCGGCCATTACCCTGCAAGGGCCGGAGCGTTAGCGGAGGAGTTGCGAAGCAGCTGACGGCCGCGGGCGACCGTGCGCTGCCGGACGCCGGGGGCAGCCCGTCGCTCATGCTCCTTCTGGCGAGCGGTCCGTCGATGGCCGCATCGACAGCGGTACCGGACCGGCGCGGCGTCGCGCCGTATCTCCGTCCGGCCCCCGCCGCTCGCTGACGCCCACGATGTCACCGGCAGCCGACACCATGAACCGAGACCGGGCCGCGCGCTGCACAGCCCTATCGTGCCGCGCCAGACCGTGATTCGGACGATGGACTCGAATCACTGCCGGAATCACACGCTAGTGTCCAACGCCTGAAGTTCTTGACCAGTAGAATCGGCTCGTGGTACGGTCGGCCCGGAAGCGAGGAGGGCCGTGCCGAACCATTACACACGAGAGGTCCCGGAGGTCTCGGACGCACAGCGCGAGGAACTGGAGGGTTGGCTGCGCCGGCGCAATACCGCGCAGGCTCTGGCCCTGAGGGCACGCATCGTGCTGCAGAGCGCCGCGGGACGGAGCGACCAGGTCGTGGCGCAGGCTCTGGGTACGACGCGGGCCACGGTCGGCAAGTGGCGGCGGCGGTTCCTGCGCAACGGCTGCGACGGCTTGCTGGACGAACCACGGCCGGGCGCGCCGCGCCGGGTGTCGGACGAGGACGTCGAACGGGTCGTGGTCCGGACGCTGGAGACGACCCCACGGGGGGCGACGCATTGGAGCCGGGAGTCGATGGCCCGAGCCTGCGGGCTGAGCGCTTCGACCGTCGGCCGCGTGTGGCGCGCGTTCGCGCTCAAGCCCCATCGCAGCGAGACCTTCAAGCTGTCGCGAGACCCGTTGTTCATCGAGAAAGTGCGCGATATCGTGGGGCTGTACCTGCATCCGCCGGAGCGAGCGGTGGTGCTGTGTGTGGATGAGAAGTCGCAGATCCAGGCGTTGAACCGTACCCAGCCGGTGTTGCCGATGCGTCCGGGAGCACCGGAGCAGCGGACACACGACTATCGACGGCACGGCACGACCTCGTTGTTCGCGGCCCTGAACACCGCCACCGGCGAGGTGATCGGCAGGTGCTTTCGGAAGCACCGCTCGGTGGAGTTCAAGCGCTTCCTCGCCGTGATCGACAAGGCGGTGCCGCCCGACCTCGACATCCACCTGGTGCTGGACAACTACGGCACGCACAAGACGGCGATGATCCACGACTGGCTGGCACGGCGTCCTCGGTATCACCTGCACTTCACGCCCACGAGCGCATCGTGGCTCAACCAGGTAGAGCGTTGGTTCGCCGAGATCACCCGGCAGCAGATCCGGCGTGGAACCCATCGCAGCACCCAAGCACTCGAGGCGGCGATCAAGGAGTACCTGGCGGTCTACAACGAAGACCCCAAGCCCTTCGTCTGGACGAAGACCGCCGAGCAGATCCTGGAATCCCTGAAGCGTTACTGCTCACGTATTTCTGACGGTGCACACTAGCCGCACCGCCGGCGCAGCGGAGAGTGCCGTCGTTGTTGGAGGGGTCATGCCACCCGCAGGAGCAGCCAGACCGGTATTGCGCCGCGTCTAGTGCCGGGAGCGACCCCCACGAAACCTTCGGTTTCGCGGCGCAATGGGTGTTCCTCCGTCACACCTACTGCGCGGGTCGCTCCCGGCTGGATTCTTCCCTCCCGGAAGGGGGCGAGCCCGCCGTCGGCGGCCTCCTGTCGGCTCCGCCGCTCCGCCAACCCGTCCCGCGTTCACGCCGCGCGAGCGCGCGGCGCGGCGATCATCGACGGCATCGTTGGACAGCGCATCTTTCGCACGTGCTCACCGATGAGCCAGACCTCGACCCTGCCACGCACACGACCGCGGTCTCTGGTGTCCGGTGCGCCGCGACAGCGGCGCAGCTCGTTCGTGTCGAGAAGGCGGGTCAGCCTTCAGGCTGGCCCGTAAGAGCGAACCCGCACGGTCGGTCGCGGCAGTCACCCTGAAAGGGCCGGAGCGGAGCGGAGGACCTGCGGAGCCTGCGGAGCAGGTTGACGGCCGCGGGTGACCGTGCGCTGGCGGACGCCGGGGGCGCCCGGCCGCTCATCTTCCTGCCGAGCGAGCGGCCCGGCGACGGCCGCATCGACGGCGGGTCCGAACCGGCGCGACGCGCCGCAATGCCGTTCGGGGTCGAGGGGCGGAGCCCCCGCCAGCCCCTTGTGTAGCACAAGGGGTAAGCTGGCTCCTGATACCTAAAGGTCTCAGGAGCCAGCGTTCCGGTGCTCCGATCTCGTGTCCTTCCGTCTCCTCGTCGCCGCCCGGATCCTCGTCGTCGCTCTCCTGGATCTGCTCGTGTTCGCCGTCCCGCTCGATGTCGTTCCCCGCTCGATCCGCCTGCATCCGATGTCCGTCGGTGATCTCCGCCTGACCCGTCTGTGCAGCCGGTGCGGTCGATTCGGGGGAGGCAGGGTTCGGTCCGGTCGTGGTCAGTGCGCCCGGTTGCCGGCGACTCCCTGTCGGGCTGGTTGGCTGTGGGAGGTCGCTCCGGGGCTGGTTCGCTCGATGTACCCAGCCCAGTCGTCCATGAGCCGCCGCCGCCGCTCGAACAGGTCCGACCGCGCGTAGGCCGCCTCGACCTTGTTGCCGACGATGTGGGCGAGCGCCGCTTCGATGACCTCGCGCCGGTGCTCCGTCTCCTCGGCCGCCCAATCCCGAAACGACGAGCGGAAGCCATGTGGAACGGCCGGGATCCGCTGACGCTCCAGCAGCCGGCGCAGCACCTTCTCGTCGAGCGGCTCGCCGTCGCCGTTGGTGAACACCAGCGGACCGCCACGGTCGCCGAGCGCCCGCGCCGCGTCGACGATCTCCACGGCGCGGCGGCACAGCGGGACGCGGTGTTCGCGGCTCGCCTTCATCCGCGTCGCCGGAATGGTCCACACGTGGGCCGACGTGTCCATCTCGGTCCATCGCGCCCAACGGACCTCACCCCATCGAGCGGCCGTGAGCACGAGGAACTCGAACGCCAGCCTGACCGCCTCGGCCGCGTTCGACGCCCGCACCGTCGCGACCGCCGCCGACACGTCCCGATGCGGCAGCGCCCGCATGTGCCGCACGACCTCGTTCTGCTTGCCGAGCACCGGCAGCACGCGGGCGCACGGGTTGTCCGGTCTCAGGTTCACGGCGATGGCCCACTCCATCACCGCGCTGATGCGCTGGCGGACGTTCCGGGCCGTCTGCGCCTTCACGTGCCAGATCGGCGTGAGGACATCCAGCACGTCGGCGCTCGTCACTTCGGAGACGGGCCGGCTGCCGATGCGCGGGAAGGCGTGGAGTTCGAGGCTGTTCAGCCAGGTCCGGGCGTGGACGGGGCTGCGCCAGCCGGCCCGCTTCCGCTCGACGACGCGGGCGGCGGCGTCGGCGAAGGTCGGCATGGCGTCGGCGCGGCGCCTCTCGGCGAGCGGGTCGCCGCCCTCGCGGGCGAGCTTCCGGTTCGACAGTGCCCGCTCCCGCGCCTCGGCCAGCGATACCAGGGCGGTGCTGCCGAGTCCGAGTTCGCGTTTCCGGCCGCGGATGACAAGCCGCTGGACCCAGCTTCGGGTGCCGGTGGGCTGGACGACGAGGTAGAGCCCCTGCCCGTCGCAGTACCTGCCGGGCGGGGCGGAACGGATGAAGGCTGCCGACAGCGCCTTGTCGGGGTGCCGGCCTCGGGGCTTGGTTCTGCGGGGTCTGTCCGCCGGGGTGTATCCGCTTTCCATTCCCATATCATACACGGGATTCCAGCGGATCTCGCGAGACTTCCTGACCGGCGCGGGCCGGCAAAACGAATCATAAACGATTGCTAGTCAGTTGCTTATGGGATTCTCTGCACGATGACGGACGGCCGCGGACTCCGGGCGTCCGTTGAGGTGCTGGTAGTACCAGGCGATCTCGCCGGTGTCGGCGTCGAGCGCCAGCGTGGAGTTGTGGTACAGGTGCTTCCGGTCGACTCCACCGAGCATGAACTTCGGGGCGGGCGACGTCACCGACGTGCCGATGTAGATGAGATTCAACGCCGGGTCGTAGCTCGGCACCATCCAGGCGCCCACGTGCTTGCGCTCCTCGAACGGCACGTCGCCCCAGCTCTCGTCGCCCGGTTCCCCGGGCGCGGGAATGGTGCGCGTCCGCCACAGCTCCGCGCCGGTCCGGGCGTCGTGGGCGGTGATGACGCACGCGTCGGGACCGCCGCTCGGGGCGCAGCTCCGGCCCGAGATGACCTTGCCGCCGGCGATGATGGGTCCGGAGGTCTGGTTGGCGGGATGGGTCCGGTAGTCGAGGATCTGCGTCTCCCAGGCCAGGCGGCCGGTTTCGGCATCGAGCGCGAAGACGTAGTCGTCGACGCTGGTGTCGATGATGAGGTTGCCGTAGATGGCGAGATTCCGGTTGATGTCGGCGAGGACGCCGATGAAGTACTCGTCCACGTCCTCGGGCAGCGACCGCCGGTATTCCCACAGGAGATCGCCGCTGGCGCCGTCGATGGCCTGGATGACATCCCGCGGGTTGGGCATGTAGAGGACGCCGTCATGGACGAGCGGCGTTCCCTGCTGGAGACCGGGCCCGAGGGCTCGCGTCCAGACCATCCGCAGGTCGCCCACGTTGCCGCGGTCGATCTGCTCGAGCGGGCTGTAGCCCCACCCGTCGAGCGTCCGCCGCCACATGAGCCAGTCGGCCGGATCGGGATCCTGCAGTACCGTGTCCGTCACCGGGACGAAACCGCTGTTCGGCTGAGCGAGCGCGTGGCTCGCGAGCAGCACAAGACACACCACCAATGCCGAACGGATCGCAGACATACGCCCTCCACGCCCAACACTATACGCGCCCTCGAGAGGCGATCACGTCGTTCGGTCGACGAAGCGGCAGGTCCGCGGCGCCTCGGTTCTCAGGACGCGACCTCGGCAACGCGGGCCGCGCTCCCTTCCGGCAGGGCCGCCGGCGGCGGCTCCGGCGCCGATCCCCGGCGCCCGAACACCCTGCGCATCGTGCGGCCGAAGTCGTCGAGAATCATGTAGGACGTCGGCACCAGGATCAGCGTGATGAACGTCGCGAACAGCACGCCGAAACCGAGCGACACCGCCATCGGTTTCAGGAAGGCGGCGTCGAGGCTGCGGTTCCACGTCAGCGGCGCGAGGCCGAAGAAGGTCGTCAGCGAGGTCAGCAGGATGGGCCGGAAGCGCTGGACGCCCGCCTCCCGCACCGCCAGCGCGAGCCCCGCCGACTCGAACGCCCGCCGGTCCGCCGGGCCCCCGCCCGCCTGCCGCGCCATCCGTCCGACGCCGGTGTGCGTGGCCCGCGCGCGGTTGATGAAGTCGACCATGATCAGGCTGTCGTTGACCACGACGCCGGTCAGCGCGACGAGCCCGAACATCGACATCATCGACACGTTCAGGTCCAGGAAGATGTGCCCCCAGACCGCCCCGATGAGCCCGAACGGGATCGCGGTCATGATGATGAGCGGCTGCACGTAGGACCGGAGCGGCACCGCGAGCAGGGCGAAGATCATCAGCAGCGCGAGCACGAAGCCCCGCTGCAGCCCCCCGACCGCGTCCCGCTGCTCGGCCATCATCCCCTCGAACGTGTAGAACACGCCCGGGTGGCGGGCGAGCACTTCGGGGAGGATGCGGGTGTTGAGGTCGGCGATGACGTCGCCCGCCGAGGTCACGCCCGGGTCGACGGAGGCGGTGACGTTGACGGCCCGGTTGCGGTCGACGCGGCGGATGGAGGCGAAGCCGCGCCCCGGCTCGACGACCGCGACGGAGCTGAAGGGCACCTCGCCGCCGTCGGGGGTGCGGATGCGCATGTTCTCGAGGTCGCCGAGCGAGCGGCGCTCGTCGCGGGGGTAGCGGACCATGACGCGGATGTCGTCGCGGCCGCGCTGGATGCGCTGCGCCTCCTCGCCGTAGAAGGCCTGGCGCACCTGCCGGCCGAGGTCCTGCAGCGTGAGGCCGAGGGCCTCGGCGGCGGGCTTGATGCCGAGCTTCATCTCCTCCTTGCCGGCGCGGAACGAGTCGGTCACCTCGTAGACGCCGGCGTACCCCCGAAGCCGCTCCTTGACGTCCTCGGCGGCGGCCCGCAGGCGATCGAGGTCGGGCCCGGCGAGCTGCACGTCGACGTCGCTCCCCGCGTTCATGCTGCTCAACGTGAAGTTGACGTCGTCCGCCTCGGCGATCGGGCCGGTGGCGTCCCGCCACATGAGGCCGAGCTCCTCGCTGCCGTAGATGCGCTGCTCCGTCGGGAGCAGCTCGATTGCGACCTCCCCGATGTGCGACGACGCCACGCTGCCCACTGGCGGTCCGTCCGGTCCGCCGCCCCGCCCCGCCATCGGCTGGTCGCCGACCGCGGCCAGCACGTGCACGAAGTAGTCGCGGCCCGTCTCCTCGAGGAGCCGCTGGCGGAGCCGGTCCGCGCCCGCCTCGAGCCTCGCCACCGCCTCCCCGGTGGTGGCCACCGGGGTGCCCTGCGGCATCGTCACCGACGCCGAGATGACGTCGGCCTCGATGTTGGGGATGAAGCGGAAGGGCGGCCGTCCCGAGAGCACCAGGCCGACGGTGACGATCATGATGCCGACGCCGATCGACGCGGTCAGGTAGCGCCAGCGGAGGGCCGCCTCGAGGAGCGGACAGTAGACGCCCCGCACGAAGCGTTTCAGGCCCTCCGAGAACAGCGACTGGAACCGGCGCCACGGCCCCGGCCGGGTCCGCCTCGGGATGTGCGACAGGTGGGCGGGCAGGATGTTCAGCGACTCGACCAGCGAGAAGAGCAGGCACGGGATGACGACGAGCGGGATGACCCGGAAGATCTTGCCCATCATGCCGGGCACGAACAGCAGCGGGCTGAAGGCGGCCACCGTCGTCAGGACCGCGAACGTCACCGGCTTGGCTATCTCGTAGGCGCCTTCGATGGAGCCCCGCATGCCGTCGCCGTGCTGCTCCTGGTGCCGGTAGATGTTCTCGCCGACGATGATGGCGTCGTCGACGACGATGCCCAGCACCAGGACGAAGGCGAACAGGGAAATGACGTTGACCGTGACGTCGAGGCCCGGCATCAGGGCGATGGCGCCCAGGAACGAGATGGGAATCCCCAGGCTGACCCAGAACGCCAGGCGCAGCTCCAGGAACAGCGCCAGCACCAGGAAGACGAGCGCGAACCCCGCGAAGCCGCTCTGCAGCATCAGCGCGAGCTGGTTGTTCAGCGACTCCGCTTCGTTCTGCCAGACCGTGAGCGAGACGCCCTCCGGGAGGCGCGCCTGCGCGTCGGCGACGTACTCGGTGGTCAGGGCGGCGATCTCGATCGCGCTCTGGTCGCCGGTGCGGAAGACGGAGACCATCATTGTCGGCTCGACGTCGAAGCGGGCTTCCTGGTCGGTCTCCTCGAAGCCGTCGACGACGGTCGCCACGTCGCCGAGGTGCAGGCGGCTGCCGTCGGCCCGTGTCCACAGGACCAGGTTCTCGAACTCGGCCCCCCGGTAGGCCTGCCCGATCGTCCGCAGCAGGATCTCGCCCCGCTCCGTCCGCACCGACCCGCCCGGCAGGTCCAGGGAAGACCGGCGCACCGCGTCCGCCACCTGGTCGAACGTCATGCCGTGCCGCCGCAAGTCGCTCTCGGAGACCTCGATCGAGATCTCGTAGGGCGGCGCGCTCACGATGTCGACCTGCGTGATGCCCGCGATCGCGGTCAGCTCGTCCCGGACGCGCTCGGTGATCTGCTTCAGCGTGAACGGATCGATGTCGCCGGAGACCGCGATGTCGACCACCTGCTGCCGGTTCGTGAGCTCGCGGATGATCGGCTTCTCGGTCTCGATCGGGAACGTCGTGATGGCGTCGATGTTGCTCTTGACCTCGTCGACGACGCGGCGGGCGTCGGCCCCGAGGTCGAGCTCGATCATCACCGTCCCCATTCCCTCGGAGGCGGTCGACTGGATCCGCTTGATGCCGTCGATGCCCTGGATCGCCTCCTCGATGCGGACGTTCACCGCCTGCTCGACCTCCTCGGGGGCGGCGCCCAGGTACGGGACCTCGACGTTGATGCGGTCGAGCTCCATCTCCGGAAACACCTCTTCGTTGGTGTTCGTTGCGGCGAGGATGCCGCTGACGATGATGAATGTCATCATCAGGTTGGCGGCGACGCCGTTGCGTGCGAACCAGTCGATCATGCCCTTCACGGTCGCCTCCCGCGTTCTGCCCGTCCCGCCCCTTGATCCGGCGCACGGCCGAGGCGAGGGCGCGACGCGCCCTGCGCGACCGTCCCTTGCAGAGTATTACGGAGGCTCGTCCCGCCGCGATCTGCGCCGCCCGCAGGATTTGGACTCCCGCGACATTTCCGGCCTCCCGCCCTGTATCCCCGCGCACGCCGCGCACGCCGGAACCGCGCCGCGCCGGGAACTCCGGCGGGGCGAGGCCGCTACGGTGCGCGCTCGGCGGGGCGCCTCGTCAGCCCGGCGGCGAGGCCGGAGCCGAACATCATCCCCTCGAAGGCGCCGATCGCGACCCGGGTCACGAGCCCCGGCTCCGGCTCGCCGAGCAGGCGGGCCAGGGGAGCGAGCCCGACCTGCGAGCCGGGGAAGCTCTGTGCCATGAAGTCGAGGCTCATCGCCCCCAGGAAGCGGCCGCTCCAACCGAGCGTCCCGGCCGCCAGCGCGCAGGCGAGCCCGGTCAGGAGAGCGACGCGGACGCGGGCGCGTCCCTGCGGAGCCGCCGTGCCGCCCCCCGCGGTCGCAGTGGCCAGCCCGTACCCCAGGCCCACCGCTCCGCCGAGGACGAGGCCCTCCACGGCACCGGTCAGCGGCGAGAGATCGCGACCGAACAGGCCCCCTCGAGTACGAGCCGTCCCAGGAGGTGGGCGGCCGCGCCGACGGCCAGCCCGCTCGCCGCCCCGGCTGCCGCCAGGGCCAGCCACCGCCGTGCGCGAAAGACGAGGTCCGCGGCGGCCAGACCGGCCCCGACCGCCGCGGCGGCGACACCGCCGATCGCCGTTCCGAGCAGCGGCAATATCAGCAGCACGCCGTCGTCCGCCGTCGACCCCGGTCCGAAGCGGAGGACGAGGCCGCCGAGAAGGCCGGCGATCGCGCCCGCGATCGCTCCGCCGGCTGCCGCGGCCAGCCAGCGCCGCTCGCCCGCGGCGGCGGCCCGCACGGGTCCCGCCGGCTCCTCGTCCGGTTCCTCGACGACGTCGTCGCAGACGAAGCGGTAGCCGTGCCGCGGCACGGTGCGAATGAACGTCGGCTCGCGCGGGTCGTCGCCCAGCGTGCGACGGAGAATGCGGACCGCCTGGCTCAGGGCACCGTCGCTGACCACCACGTCGCTCCAGACGGCGTCGAGGATCGCGTGCCGCGACACCGCCTCGTTCCGCCGCTCGACGAGCAGGACGAGCAGGTCGAAGCAGCGCGGCATCAGCGCCAGCTCGTGACCGTCGCGGACCAGCGTCCGTCGGGCGGGGGACAGGGTGTGGCCGGCGAACCGATAGCGGCGGGTGACAGGGGACGATCGCATCGACCTGTGCCTCGGCGCCCCTTCACGAGCCGATGGAGTAGCGGAACAGGACGCTCTGGCTCACCTGGTTCGTGTCGCTGACCTCCGGCAGTCGCAGCAGGTCGACCTTGTAGTCGAGGGAGAGGTCCGAGGTCAGGCGCCAGCTCAGTGTGCTGCGCCAGTCGATCGTCGGCGCGGCGCTGCCGAAGCCGCCGAACAGGTCCAGATTCGTGTTGTAGAGCAGGAACCGGTAGCGGACGGTGGCCACCAGAGTGGTCTCCAGGCCCTCCTGATTGAAGTTGCCGGCCTGGACGTACTCCACCTCCGGCGTCGACTCGTCGTCGTCCAGGAAGAAGGCCCCGGCGAATCGGTTCTGCCGAAAGCCGGCGCCGAAGCGCCAGTCGACGCGAATCGCGCGCCGGCGCAGGAGGCGCGTGTTGAGACCGACGCCCTGGCGATACACCGGGGGGCTGAACGGGTCGCCGGTCGGGAACGTCGTATTGGCGGGCACCGACTCCAGCTCGCGGCGTCCATCCGTGAACTGCCGCGCAACCAGGGTGTCCTCGGTCGCCAGCGTGTACGACGGGAATACGCTGGTCCGGAGGCCCACGCGCCCGTAGGGTCCGACGCGCGATCCGAGGAATCGCGAATAGAGGAGGTCGATCCGCAGTCGATCCCGCGTCTTGCGCCACGGGATGGCGGGTGCGCCTTCCGGGTCGATCTGTTCGAGATACCCCTGTTTCGGGGGTATCTCGAAGGGCGAGAGGCCTTTCAGATACCCCTGTTTCGGGGGTATCTGGCCACGATTGCGGCGTCAGGAAGATCCGGATGTCGCTGTGGTACTTGCTCCTTGAGACGTCCACCAAGCCCGTGTCCCGCAGTTCCGCGAGCACCTTCGACACCCGGTTCAGTCCCGTCTCCAGTTCGCCGGCAAGTGACCGCTGCTTGATGCCGATCTCCAGCACGTCCTCGCCGCGCGTCCACGCCCGCCCGAACGTGCACAGCGACAGGTACCAGAGCTTCAACCGGTGCGACCCGAGCTTCACGCGCCGCGCTCGGCGCATGAACGTCTCCGGCTGCTCCGGCGGCGAGGCCTCCGAGTGCGGCAGCCGCGGTTGCGGGTTCGCGTACGCCAGTGCCGGCGCGGCGGCGGCGCCTAGCCCTTCTACAGGCAGTCTTGAATTCGGTGGGGCTGTAGGGGTAGACTCATCCATGCGTTGGGCGCCTCAACCCGCCCACGCGCCCGCCGAACTTCGACACCCGGTGCTTGCAACACCGGGTGTTCGTCTGTACGGGCGCACTTTTCGCCCCAAAGAATACCACGGGGCGGTCCGAAGCCCGTCAGGGTCTGCGGCCGTGCCGCTTCACGTAGTCGTCCACGAGGCTGGTCCAGTGATCGCCACCCGATCACCCCAGCGACGGCGGAGCACCAAGAACGCCACGGCAGCTGGTTCTTGCCACGGCCACCATTGCGCCGCCGCGAAGAAGCCCGTCGTGACGATTCGTCGTGAGCGCGACCGAACCGCGGTTGCGTGGGTTCGACGAACAGCAGCGGCTACGCCACGCGCTTGCCGGTGATGGCTTCGCGGAGGCCTTCGAGCAAGCCTTCGAGGTGCGCCATCCGTTCCCGGAGCAGGCCCATCTGTTCGCCTTGGGCGTCGATGCGCTCTCGCAAGTCCTTCCCTTGGGCGCGCATCTCGTCGCGCAGACTCCGGAACGACGCACCGATCGCGGCCAGCAGCACGATGGCGGCTCCGATGACTGTCCAGGCGGTAGCGTCCATGGGAGGGTCACCCATCTGCGCGCGGCTCCAGGTTGAACAGCTCGCGGTCGCGGTCCTTGACGAGGGCCTGATCGAGGAGCTTCCAGAGGCTGGCCCTGGCGGCGTCGTTCTTCTCTGCCTGATTGAGGACGGCGGCGCCGGCGAGGATCTTGCGGCGGGTGTCGCGCTTTCGGGTCTCGGCGCGCCCCGCGGCGTGGAGCCGGGCGAGCTGGGCGTCGAGCTTCCGGCGCTTGTCCTCGAGCGCGGCGATCTGTTCCTTGAGGGAACGCTGCGCGGGCATCGGGGAGCAGCCTATCATAGGACGGTCCACGGCGGGGAACCGCCGGGGGACCGGCCAACCCGAGGGAGCCGAAAGGCGACGAAGGGCGCACTACCCCGTTTCCCTGGCGGGAAATGGCCGTGCGCGGAGAACGGATCGAGGCGGCATGGCGATCTGCCACGTGCGTTGTTCGAGCGGGAGCCGGGGCGGCGGCCAGTCGGGCGCGGCGAAGGTGGCCTACGTGCTCCGGGAGGGGAAGTACGAGCGCGGCCGCGACGACCTGGTGGCGTCCGGGTTGGGGAACCTGCCGGCGTGGGCGGAAGGGGACGCGCGCGCGCTGTTCGCGGCGGCGGACGTGTACGAGCGGGCGAACGGGCGGCTGTTCGTGGAGGTGGAGAGCGCGCTTCCGAACGAGCTGGACGCGAAGCAGCGCGGGGCGCTGGTGCGCTCGTGGGTGGAGGAGCTGACGTCGGGGAAGCTGCCGTACACGTATGCGGTGCACGCGGGGCATCCGAAGGTGCCGGGGGAGCCCGCGAACCCGCACGTGCACGTGGTGCTGAGCGAGCGGGTGAACGACGGGGTGTCGCGTGACGCGGCGGGGTGGTTCCGTCGCGCGAACCGGAAGGACCCGGCGTCGGGGGGCGCGGCGAAGGACCGGCGGCTGAAGGACCGTTCGTGGGTGGAGGCGACGCGGGGCCGCTGGGAGCGTCTGGTGAACACGCACCTGGAGCGGGCGGGCCGTCCGGAGCGGATCACGGCGGAGAGCCACGCGACGCGGATCGAGCGTGCGGAGGCGGCGGGGGACCGTGCGACGGCGGAGCACCTGCGGCGACACCCGCCAGGGCGGCACTTGGGGCCAGCGGCGGCGGCGATTGAGCGGGACCGAGAGGGCCGGCCGGGCCAGGAGACGGAGCGGGGGGAGCTGGCGCGAGCGACGGCGGCGGAGACGGCGCGGTTGCGGGAGGAGCTTGCGGCGGTGGACCGTCAGCTGCGGCGTCTGCGGGAGGAGTCGGAGCAGCCGCGGGGGGCGGAGGCCCGGCCCCCGGCGCCGGCGACGCGCGAGGATGCCCGCAGCGCGCCTGCCGGCGTCGAGGCTGGCCCGCAGGTCCCTGCGCCGTTAGAGGCCGCCAGAGAGCGCGCCGGGGACGTTCCGCGGCCCGACGTCGGCGGCGGGCGTCCCGCGGCGGCGGCAACCCCGGCTCCGACTCCGCCGCCGGTTCCCTACGAGGAGCAGGTCCGCTTGGCGGCCGACGCGGCGGAGGGGCGGCTGCCGCGGACGACGTCGGCGGCGGGCGACCTCGACGTCCAGCCGCTGGCCGTCTCCGACGAGACGCTCGACCATCTGGCCGCCGGCGTTGAGGAGCGGTTCGTGCGGGACACGATAGTGGCCGTGCGGGAGCGGCAGCCGGACCACGAAGCCCAGGATCGCGCCCGGGCCGAGGCGGACCACCACGCGGCCGCGGTCGCGCGGGAACACGCCCGGCTCGTCGCCGAGCACAAGGAGGCCACGCGCCGCCCGGGGCAGCGGCGGCGGCCCGAGTCGCCAGAGCCGACGTGGGAGGCCGCCGTCCGGGCGGTCGTCGAGCGGTACCTGACGGAGCTGCGGCGGGTCTTCGAGGAGGCCTGCGCGTGGGTCCGGGAGCAACTGCGACGTTCCGGGGCCCGTGACGCGCCGCTGGGCGCGGAGTCCGGTTCCCCGGTCTCGGAGCCGTCCCGGAGCACCAGCAACCGCGGCAACGACGTTCCACCGCCCGGCGTCGGTGGCGGGCGGACCGGGGGGGAGGCCGCCCGTGCCCCGGCAGCGGCCCCCCGACCTCCGGCGGAGCCGCCGGCGCCGGTGGTGGTGGCGATCCCCCACGAGGAGCGGGTCCGCCTCGCGGCCGACACGGCGGAGGCGTGGCTGCCGCGGGCGAAGCCCGCCCCGGGGAACCCCACGCACCAGCCGCTGGCCGTCTCCGACCGGTCGCTGGACCAGCTGGCCGCCACGACGGAGGACCGGTTCGTGCGGGACACGATCGTCGCCGTCCGGAGCCGCCAGTTGCCCTACGACGCCTACTACCGCGCCCGGGCCGAGGAGGACCACCACGCGCCGGCCATCAATCGGGAGCACGCGCGCCTGGTCGCCGAGCACGAGCAGGCCACGCGCCGCCGGTGGTGGCAGCTGAGCCGGCCGGAGTCGCCGAAGCCGGCCTGGGAGGACACCGCCCGGAAGGTCATCGAGCGGTCCCTGCCGGAGGTGCGGCTGGTCTTCAAGAGGGCCTGCGTCCAGGTCCCCGAGTTCCGGGAGCGTTGGGCCGTGGACGATCGGGCGGACGCCGCGGTCCGGGCGCCCGGGCCGGCCGTCCCCGTTCCCAGCCGGGAGGGAGAGGCCCACCCGCCGGTCCGGACCCGCGAGACCCTCGGCGTGGCCGGGGGGCCGTCCGGTGCTCGGGAGCAGGAGGCTCCGCCGTCGCGCGTCACGGAGCTCCTCGAGGAGCGGGCGCGCATCGAGCAGCTCTACGAGCAGGCGCGGACGATGAGCTTCCGCGACGGCCGGGACGAGGTGGAGCGGGCGGCGAGGGCGGCCGAAGACGCGCTGGAGCAACAGGTCCGGGATCTGCCCGGGTCCGAGCAGCGGGAGCTGCAGAGCCGCGAGCAGGCGCGGGGTCTCGACCGGGGAGGTCCGAGCCGGTAACCGCGAGCCAGCACGCGCGGGGTAGGTCCCGACGGCCCAGGCCTCGGCTTCGAGACCGGGAGCCCCACGACCGGGCATCGGCAGCCGGCTCGATAGGGGCGCCTTCGTGCCCCTCGTACGGATTTCTGACAGCGCTCCAGCGGTTCGGTTCGGCTCCGGGACAGAATACCGACACCGCCGCCGCCATCGCCCGGCTGGCCGGGCGCCCGGCCAGCCGGCCCAGGCGCGCCGCTCTGTACAGGGAAGGACCACCGCCGATGACCACCACCGACACCGCCCGCCGTTCCCGCTCGGCTTCCGGCTCGCCGGCCCGCGACCGTTGCCGCCGATGCGACGGGACCGGACAGGCCCACGTCGCCGGACTGGGCATGACTGACTGCCCGCACTGCAACCCCGCCGGCCGCAAGCGCCCGTTCGAGCGCCGCGCCGGCCAGGGTGGACCGCGGCCGTGGCCCGTGGCCCGCCGCCTCATCCGCCCCGTCGAAAGGAGAGCCTGACCGTGTTCGATACTCACGCCATCGCCCGCACCCTAACCGACGCCGGCATCGAGCCGGCCCAGGCGGACGCCATCACGAACGCGGTCCGTCAGGCCGCCGAACACGACAACGCGGCCGAGCCGCTGGCCACCAAGGCCGACGTTGCCGCCGTGCGGACTGACCTTGCCGCCGGCCTCGCCGAACTCCGCACCGAGATCGCCGCCGTAGAGTCCCGGATCGCGTGGCGGGTCATCGGCGCGCTGGTCGCCGTCGCCAGCATCCAGACCGCCATCGTGATCGCCATCCTTCGGACGCTCGGCCCGTAGCCGGTGCTGAAACGCCATGACCGAACCCCGCCATCGTCCCGTCGCCCGGCGCGCAACTCGCCGCCGCCAGCGTGAGCGCCAACGGGTTGTTTGCGGGAGGAGGGTACCGACACCATTCGTGTGCTGATACACGCTAACGACCCTGCGGGCGCGGGGCCGCCCCTCCCCGCGGGATGAAATCCCCGCCCGGCATTTCGGAGGAAGGCGTCGGCCGGAGCCCTCTGGTGGTCATGAAGCTGTAGAGGGCGGTCCGGGAGACGCCGGTGATCTTGGCGATGGCGGTCTTGGAGACGCCGAGCGCGAGGAAGCGCCGGATCTCGTCCTCCTTGCCGTCGAGCCGTGAGACGCCCAGCGAGCCCTTCGGGCGCCCGAGCTTGCGGCCCGAGGCCCTGGCCTTGGCGAGGCCCTCGCGGGTGCGCTCGGAGATCAGGTCCCGCTCGACCTCGGCGAACAGCGCGAAGAGCGTGGTCATGACCTTGGTCTGGATGTCACGCTTGCCCTCGACGCGGATGTTCTCCTTCAGTGCCACGAAGGCGACGCCGGCCTTGGCGAGCGCGTCGAGGATGGCGACGATCTGACCCAGCGAGCGGCCGAGCCGGGAGAGTTCGCTGACGACCAGGCGGTCGCCGCGCTGGAGGCCGTTCAGCAGCTCGTCGAGCCGGCGTCGCTTCTCGGAAGCCTGGCCGGAGGCGGTCGCCTCGATGAAGTCGTCGATGCGGAAGTCGTGCTGGCGCGCGTACTCGAGGATGGCGAGGCGCTGGCTGCGCACGTCCTGCTGCGCGGTCGAGACCCTCAGGTAGGCGACGGTTCTCACGTCCTGTCCACGGAACGCAGCGTCGGGTATTGTATCGGACGGTTATCGAACAGGGAACGCGTCGTGTTCCCTGCTGCTGAAGTGTTCGGTCAGAACGCCCGTTTGTTCCTGACAGAGCCGTGCCGGTTTCGCTCCGTTCGCGATTCCACCGACTGGCCCCCAAGCCGTACAGCAGCGTTCCCAGGGCGCGCCCGATCCGCGAGGCTGCCGAGCGCCCCGACGGAGGGTACCGACCAGATCCGTGCGGACCCAGCGACCGGGCCGAGCCGCGAGAGCTCGCTGACGACGAGGCTGCTACCATGGGGCCATGGTGTCCGAGGTCGCCCAGGTGACGAGCAACATTCTCGCGCCAGCGGCGATGCCTGACTCGGCTGACGCGCGCTCCGTCGCGAGCCGCGCGATCGCCAAGAGAGACCGCGCCGCGGGCGCTGCGCCCCCGCACCCGTCGCCGGACTCTGGTTTCGTCCTGCTGTGGATTGTCAGAATCGGCCTCTGCCTGGTGCTGATGACCCCCCTCATCGTCATACCTCACGTCATCTTCCCCTTCGTCGTCGGCAAGGCCCTGTTCGCCCGCTCGATCATCGAGGTCACCTTCGCCTTCTGGGCCGCGCTCGTGCTCTTCCACCCCCGGCGCCGTCCGTCCCGGTCGCGGGTGATCGCCGCGTTCGCGGTCTGGCTGCTCGTTTCCTGCATCGCCGCCGCGTTCGGAGTCAGCCCGACGAGGAGCGTCTGGTCCACCTACGAGCGCATGCAGGGCGCGTTCGACCTGGCCCACTGGTTCGCGTTCACGCTCATGGCCGGCTCGGTGTTCCGGAGCGCCGCCGACTGGCGCCTGCCCTTCGGCGTCAGCCTCGTGTTCGGCGCCACCGTGTGCGTGACGAGTCTGGCGCATCACTACGGCCTGGTCGACGTCGGCCCGCTGGGCGGCCCGGGCGAGAGAATCGGCTCCACGCTCGGCAACCCCCTGTTCCTGGGCGCATACGTGATGGTCAACGCGTTGATCAGCGCTGCGCTCTTCGTTTGGACTCTCGGCCCGCCCGCCGGCTCGGTCGTTCGCCGGATCGGAGGCGCCGCCGCCGGGGGGCTGTGCGCGCTCCTGGTTCTCGTCCATCTCTGGACGATGTGGTTGTCGGGCACGAGGAGCGCGATTGCCGGTCTGGGAGCCGCGTCCGTGGTGTTCGCCGCGTACGCGGTGTGGGGCGGCCCAAGGGTGGCGCGACGGACGGCGGCGGGCGCCGTACTGGCCGTGCTCCTGTCCGCCGCCGTTCTCGGCGCGGTCGCCAGAACGACGACGATCCTCGATCCCATCGTCGAACAGAGCGTCATGTTGCGCAGGATGTCGGACATCGGAGCGGATAGCAGTGTCAGATGGCGCTTTCTGTTCGCCGAGGCGGGACTGCGGGCGTTTCGCGACCGACCGGTGCTCGGCTGGGGACCCGAGAACTTCATCGTGGCATGGGGACGCTACATCAGCGCCGATACTGACGTCGCTGACCACGCCCACAACAAGCTGGTCGAGGAAGTGACGACCAAGGGCCTCCTGGGGTTGCTGTCGTATCTCGCCTTGTGGGCCGTCGTGACGTCCGCGACGTTCCGGGCGCTCGGACATCGGTCAGGCCGCGATCGGCTCCACGTGCTCCTCGTCGGCGCCTCGCTCGCGGCGTGGTTCGTCCAGAGTCTCTTCCAGGTCGACAACCCGGTGTCGATGATGCAGTTCTCGCTCCTCATCGCACTTGCGGCGTCGGTCGAAGCGTCGGGGCGGACCCGTGAACAGGCCGGGGGCGCCGACTCCCCGCGGCAGCGGGTCGACCCGCGCGCTACCCTCGATCGTATCGCCGGCCTGCCGGCGACGCCCGTGCGGGTGGGGTCGGTCCTCGTCGTCACGCTGGCGATGGTGTCGCTCGCGTACTTGAACGTCCAGGCGTGCGCCTCCGCCGCGGCCGCGGCGGAGGCGTTGGTGGCGTCCCGGCCGTGGTCGGACCGACAGGAGGACTTCCTGCGGTCCATCCGCGGGTCCCCCTGCCTCGCGAACCAACCTCGGATGTACTTCATGATGGAGGTGGCCGCCGACCTCGACGACCTGTCGGAAGAAGACTTCCAGCGCAGGGTCGTGCTGGTCACGCGGGAGATCGGGCGTGGTTCGACGGCCGAGCCGCAGAACTGGCTGCTGGAGGCGCATGCGGCGACCTTCTACCAGATGGCCACGATTCGGGACCGGAAGTACCTGGACATCGCCCGACGGCACGTCGACCGCGCCGCCGAGCTGGCTCCCGGAGTGCCGGGGATAGTCGGCAGGGTCGACGCCCAGGAGCGTCTCGAGGCGGGGACGCGTCGATGAAGGCTTGGATCTTGTGCACCAGATCCGCGACGCCACCTTGTCGTCGTCATAGGTCCGGGGCCGACCGGGTCGGCGTTCGTCGTGCAGACCCTCGATGCCGGCGGCGCGGAAGCGCCGTCGCCACTTGCCGATGGTTGCGGTGTGACCCCGAGGCGCTGAGCGACGGCAGAGTTGTTCAAGCCTTCGGCGCTGGCGAGAATCGTCTTTGGTTAGCGGGTCCGGGCCGAGGTGTCAATATTTTGACTTGTACAATTTTTCGAATTATGGCATAACGGTGGCGTGACGGCCGCCGACCGGAAATCGCCCCCACCTCGAACTGCGGAGCCCACCGACCTCGAACGGCTTCGCGGAGAGTAGGGTACCGACCAGATTCGTGTTGAAATACACGCTAACGACCCTGCGGGCGCGGGGCCGCCCCTCCCCGCGGGATGAAATCCCCGCCCGGCATTTCGGAGGAAGGGCTGTGCGCCTTGAGCTTGGCGGGGTCGATCTTGATCTCGCCGTAGAGGACGACGTTCTTCCACTCGATCGGGCTGACGTGCCGCAGCAGGTCGGGGTCGAACGGGAAGTCCGGCGCGGCGGCCAGGCGTGAGATCTCCCGGGCCTGCCAGTAGACGATGCAGGCAAGGATGAGGGTCAGGCACGAGCACGCGTTCATCTGGTCGTAGACCTCGCGGGCGGTGATGCGCCCCCGCTGCCCGTAGTAGACGGCCCGCGCCAGGGCGTGGAGCTGCTCGACCTTGAGCAAGCCCCGCCGCACCTTCGCCCGCAGCTTCGGCTCGGACATGTACTGCAGCACGAACTCGGTCTTCAGGGCGCGGCCGAGCTCTCGGTTGGCGGCGTAGAAGCGGTTCGAGGCCTGGAAACGGTTGAGCCGCTGCAGGGCGGCGGACGCGGTGGCGTGCCCGGCGGGGAACGCCGCGTAGAACTGGCCGATGCGGTCCCACTGCTCGGCGACGAGGCGGAAGTTCACCGCCCGGCGGCCGCGCTGGAGCACCGGCTCGAGGACGCCGTGGTCGCGGTCCGGGTCAGCGCAGTAGATCCGCTGACGGTGGAGGCTGCGGATGCGGGGGCAGAATCGCATGCCGATCATGCCGAAGGCGGCGAAGTTGATCTCGGTGTAGCCGTGGGTATCGGTGTAGTGCTCTTCGAGGTTGAGGTCGCTCTCGTGGTAGAGCACGCCGTCGAGCACGAAGGGCGCGTCGCGGTCGGTGCACTCGATCGGGCGGCTGTAGAACGGGGCGTAGTTGTCGGCGACGAAGGAGTAGAACTCGAGGGCGAAGTCGTTGAAGCGGGTGCTGTAGGTCCGCTGCAGGACCTTGTGGGGCATGGCGAAGCGCTGCCCGTCGCTGGCCGACGTCGTGCCGTCGCCCCAATGGCCGGCGGCGTCGAAGCGGGAGATGCCGTGGACGATGGCGGCGAGCGCGGCGCGCTGGTTCTCCTCGACGAGACGCCAGTCGCTGACGTACTTGAGCCTTCGGTAGGCGATGTCAGGCGCGACCTTCTCCATGGTGTAGAGGCCGAGGTTGCAGCCGTGGGCGAGGATCGCGGCCAGCAGCGCGCAGACCTCGCCGGGGTCGCCCTGCTTCTCGCCCGGCTGCTGGAAGTGGGCGCTGAACCCGAGGTCGTTCTCGACCTCGATGAGCAGGTCGGCCAGCCGGATCGTGCGGCTATGGGCGTCCAGCCAGCGGTGCAGCTCGGCGAGGCGGTCCGATTGCGCCGGGTCGGGCTGCTCGGCCGGGTCCGTCTTGAGCCGCCACCCGGCGTCGTCGAAGGTGACCTGCCGGTTGTCAGCGACCCCCTCCAGGAAGCGGTCGAACGCATCCGACAGGCGGGCTTTCAGCTGCTCGATCGCCGCGGCGGGGTCGACGGGGAACCCGGTGCGCGCCCAGAACGCGTCGCGGACCTGCTCCCACTGGTCGGTGGGCAGGAAGAAGGCCTCGAACCGGCCGAAGTTCTTCGCGCCCTCGATGGCGAGGTTGCCGGTCTGGATCTCGTCGCGCACCTGGAGGAACAACGCGCTCTCCCAGCGGCGACGGTCCGTCACGCCGTTGCGGCGGATGAGCGGCTGCAGCGCCGGTGGGGCGAAGTCGATCGACACATCGGGCGGCAGGCCGCGGCGCCCCGCCGCGCGGTGTTCGCGGTAGGCCCGTAGCGCCGACAGCGTCGGCGACGCTCCCTCGCCCTGCTCGTCGACGAACTTCATCCGGCTCAGGAACGGCGCGGCGAACTGGCTCAGCCCGGCGTGCCGCTCGGCCGTCTGCTCGAAGCGGGCCTTCCGGTCGCCCCGCGTCCAGTTCGCCAGGTCGGACTGGTCCTCGTGCAACTGCGCCTCCGGCACGGTCGACAGCAGTCGGGCCCGCAACTCGTCGTCGCCGACGTCGGGATCGAGCAGCACGGCGCCGAGCCGGCGGTAGCGCTGAACGATCCGGTCGACGGCGTGGCGTTGCGCCTTGAGCATGCCGTCGAGGCGGTCGTCGACCAGCTTCCGATTGCGGTCGAGGAGCTTGCCGTACATGTCGACGGCCTGGTCGAGCGTGTCGCGCCACGCCTGGTGCAGGAAGCACACCAGCGCGAGGTGGCGACGCGGGGCCGCCATCTCGCGCACCCGGTCGGCCGACGCGGTCCGGACGCTGTGGAACAGGATCCGCTGGTAGTTGCCGTTGACCCAGCTCACGTCGATGTCCAGCACGCCGGTCGCCTCGATCGATTCCAGCCGCGCCAGAAGCCGTTTCATGCCACCGACCGACGGGCTCGACGTGCCGGTCTTGATGTCGTGCAGGGGCGAATGCGGCTGGTCGTCGCCGACGGCGACCAGTTCGTCGAGGCGGTCGCGCATCGGTGCCGACAGCCGCTCCGCCATGCGTTGCGTCAGCAGGGCGCGGGCCTTGTGCCGGGCCGCCCCCACCGCACGGCGCAGCACCGAGTCGGCCGGCGCGAGAACGTGTTCGTCGCGAAGCCAGCCCCGCGCCCGCGCCAGCAGCGACGCCGTGCGGTCGAGCCGCAGCGCTTCGTCTTCGAGGAACCGCGCCAGACGTTCGCCGGCGGCGGTATCGAACGTGCACAGACGCAGGTACTCACCGATGCGCTGCTGATGCTCGGAGACCGTCTGCTGCCGGCGGGCGTACGCGTGGATCGTCTCGGCGTCGGCCCCCAGCTGCAGGGCCGCGAACCTCAGGATCTCTCCGTCGATCTCCAGGGGCGCCTGTTGGGGGAACCTCCCGAGCACACGCACGAAGGCGACCTGGTACGCGAAGCCCAACCGATTGTGGGGGCCCCGCCGCAGGGCGATCTCTCGTCGGTCGGCCTCGAGGAAGGTGGCGTCGCGGATCAGGCGGGGGCGGGAGACGTCGGGGTCGGAGACCGGCACGGCTCTGTCAGGAACAAACGCCCGTTCTGGCCGAACAGTTCAGCGGCAGGGAACATGACGCGTTCCGTGCCCCGCATCTGTCAGATACAATACGCGAAGCTGCATTCCATAGACAGGCCGTGAAGACCGTCTCCTACCTGCGGGTCTCGACCCCCCAGCAGGACGTGCGCAGCCAGCGCCTCGCCATCCTCGAGTACGCGCGAGCGCACGACTTCCGCATCGACGAGTTCATCGAGGCGACCGCCTCCGGGCAGGCCTCCGAGAAGCGCCGGCGCCTCGACGAGCTGACGAGCGTCCTGCAGCGCGGCGACCGCCTCGTCGTCAGCGAGCTCTCGCGGCTCGGCCGGTCGCTGGGTCAGATCGTGACCATCCTCGACGCCCTCGCCAAGGCCGGCGTCGCCTTCGTGGCGCTCAAGGAGAACATCCACCTCGACGGCAAGCGCGACATCCAGACGAAGGTCATGACCACGCTCTTCGCGCTGTTCGCCGAGGTCGAACGCGACCTGATCTCGGAACGCACCCGTGAGGGCCTCGCCCGGGCCCGCGCCTCGGGCCGGAAGCTCGGGCGCCCGAAGGGCTCGCTGGGCGTCTCACGGCTCGACGGCAAGGAGGACGAAATCCGGCGCTTCCTCGAGCTCGGCGTCTCCAAGACGGCCATCGCCAAGATCACCGGTGTGTCCCGGACCGCCCTCTACAGCTTCATGACCACCAGAGGGCTCCGGCCGACGCCTTCCTCCGAAATGCCGGGCGGGGATTTCATCCCGCGGGGAGGGGCGGCCCCGCGCCCGCAGGGTCGTTAGCGTGTATTTCCGCACGGATCTGGTCGGTACCCTAGAGTTGGCGCGGCGGGAGCGCGACACCGAGAACCTGCGGCGCGAGAAGGGCCAGTTGCAGCGCAAGAGCAATCGCCTGCAACGCGAGAATGATCGCCTGAAGCAACAGGTGGAGCGCCTGAAACGGCAATTGGACGAGGCACGCCGGGCGGGTCGTCGCCAGGCGGCGCCGTTCGCCAAGGACCGGCCGCAAGGTCGCGGCAATCCTCCCGGACGGCGAGCCGGTGCGGAGTATGGCCGCCACGGCTGCCGCCGGCGTCCGGCGCAGGTCGACGAAACCCACGCGGCGCCGATTCCGAGGGAGTGTCCGGACTGCGGCGGCGCGGTGGCAGTGACCCGCGAGGCGTCGCAGTATCAGGAAGACCTGCCGGTGGTGCGCCCGGTCGTGCGGCGCTTCGCCATCGAGGTCGGCCACTGCACGCAGTGTCGGCGGCGAGTGCAGGGCCACCACGAGCTGCAGACCTCCGACGCGCTGGGGGCGGCGGGCGTGCAGCTCGGACCCGGGGTCGTGGCGCTGGTGGTCGAGCTGCACACGGAGATGGGGGTGCCGCTGGCGAAGGTCGCGCACCTGCTGCGGACCCGGTTCGGCCTACAGGTCACGCCGGGCGGCCTCGCCCACGTGCTGCACCGGGCAGCCCACGCCGCCGCGCCGGCCTATCCTTCAAACGGCATGCCGGGGAACAGCCCGCTGCGGCCGTTCATCAAGCGCGCCGCAACGACAGGATCATCGCTACAGATCTTCTGGTTGTAGACAGAAACCACGCGGCTCCATGGGTTTCTGACTACGGTGAACGTGAAATAGTCACGCGCCTGTGGATAGACTCGAAACAACGCCTCCAGGGTTGTCTCGTAGATACGCACTGGCCCGACCCCGTTCTTTCCCTCTTGTTCGAGCAGACAACATAGCAGGGACCGGCTCGCCGCTTTCGGGACTGCGACATAGAGGAGCCTTCTGCTGGGAATCAGCACTTTCTCGGACCGGTAGTCGGCACGGCTCGCAGTCCGCCAAACTAGTAGATCGAGAACGCGATAGGCCGACAAAGCGGTACGGAGAAGCGGCGACCGCCGCACCGGTTGACCGATCCCGGAAGCATCAAGTACGGCTCGGCGTAAGTGCCACAGTCCAGTCGACATGATCAAGATCGACCCCGCCAAAGCTCAAGGCGCACAGCCCTTAGGAGGGTGCGCTGAATTAGGTTGCCATCTTACGGGGTCCCGGCCATACTCGCAGCATGAGGCGAGACTTGGAGCTGGAAGCCACCATCGTCGGAAAGTACAGCGCGGTCGCGCCGGTGCTGGACGAGCGGAGTCGCCGGCTGTGGGCAGCAGCCGAGTCGGCGGCGATTGGCTATGGCGGAGACGCGCTGGTGTCGTCGGCAACCGGTCTGGCGCGGGAGACGATCCGCAAGGGGCGCCGGGAGATCGCACGCGGTGAACCGCCGACGAGCCGCATTCGGGCTCCGGGCGCCGGACGTCCGGGAATCGAGCAGGAGCAGCCGGGGAGCGTGCGCGGAGCCGGCGTCCAGGCCGGAGCCCCGCGCAGCGGGGGCGGCGCGTAGCGACGCGCCTTGACGCGGGCGAGCACACGCGCACGCTGTGAGTCTGACGATGACCTGCGACTCCTCCCATTCGACCCACCGATTCTGCGGAAGACCCATGAATTGGATTGTTCAAGCCGTCTCGCGGAAGTACGCCACCGTGCGTGCGAGCCCTTCAGCCAGCGAGACCTCGGGACGCCAACCGAGCACGCGCTCCGCGCGCGACACGTCCAGCCAGCTTTCCTTGAGGTCGCCGGGCCTCGCCGGCCCCGTGGCGGCCGTCAGGTTCGTACCGCACGCGGCCTGCACCGCGTGGAACAGCTCTGCGGTGCGTACTGGCGCGCCGCCCGCGATGTTGAAGGCCCCCGCCGCATCGCTTTCGATGGCCCGCAGGTTGGCGCGCACCGCGTCCTCGACGTACACGTAGTCGCGGCTCATCCCCGCGGGCTGATCGGGGTAGGCGAAGATCGTCGGCTCTTCCCCGCGCAGCAGGTTCCTGGCGAAGATGGCGACCACGCCGGCTTCTCCGTGCGGATTCTGGCGCGGTCCGTAGACGTTGCCGTAGCGCAGCGTGACCGACGAGAGACCATGTTCCTGCCGGTAGAACTCCAGATAGCGCTCGCCGGCGAGCTTGTGGATGGCGTACGGAGACAGCGGCCGCGGCGTCGCCTCTTCGGGAGTCGGGCGTTGGTCGACATCGCCGTAGATGGCGCCGCCGCTGGAGATCATGACGAAACGTCCGCCGCCGTGCCTGACACAACTCTGGAGCACGTTGAGAAGGCCGGCGCAGTTGACGCGGGCGTCCAGCACCGGGTCGCGCGCCGAAACGGTGACGCTCGTCTGCGCGGCGTGGTGATTCACGAGGTCCGGCCGCTCTCTCTCCATCACGAGATCGAACTCGGGCGCGGCTATGTCAACCAAGTGGAGCCGGGCATCAGCAGGAACATTGTCGGCGTTCCCGCTCAGCAGGTTGTCTGCGACCGCCACGTCGTGGCCGGCGGCGAGGTAGCCGTCCGCGACGTGGGAGCCGATGAAGCCGGCGCCGCCGGTGATCAGGATTTTCATGCGTCCTGCGCGCTCGCCTTCAAAGCAGTCTGATGATGGCGGCGATGACGCCGGTCTGGGCGATCATGGCGCCGAACATCCACTTCAGGAGCTCGGACTTGACGGCCTCGAGCTTGGCCTCGGTCGCCAGCCGGAGGTTCTCGATGTCCTTCCTGGTCTCCAACTGGAACCTCTTGAGGTCCGCCTCGGTCGCCAGCCGGAGGTTCTCGATGTCCTTCTTGATCTCCAGCCGGAACCTCTCGATGTCCGTCTCGGTCGCCAGGTTGCTGTTCAGCATGGCGACCTGTTCCGTCGCGAGCGCCTCCGCCTGCTCTTCGGTGAAGCCGTGCGCCGTGAGGTTCTTCACGAACCGGTGGGTGTCGAATGCAATCGCTTCCGGCATTCGGGAATTTTATCCGAAGCCGAAGCCGACCGGAATCGTTTCGCGCCTCGGCGCCCTGCCATGAGTCATCTCGATGGCCTGGTTGATGCGCCGGCGATGCCGGGTCGGCGCCGGGCGCCCAGGCCGCGCCGCCGGCCTCGAGCTTCAGCGACGCGGGCGAGAGCGTCCGCGCATCGCCGAAGTCGGCCGGCTCGCCTCCCGCGCGGCGCGCCCGATGGAGCGCCCACGCGCGGGTGATCGACACCCGCGTTCCGCCGGAAAGGATCGCGGTGGCGGCGACGGCGCTTCTCAGCCGCGCGCGCAGGCGGTGCACCAGGTTCGGGGCGAACACGGCCGAGGCCGGCAGCGCGACGTGGAACGCCGCCGCGGGGAACTCGTCGAGGGCGTCGCCGGCGGGAGCGACGCGCACGCGCGGGTCGGGGCCGAACACGTCACGGAGCCAGGCCAGCCGTTCGTCACCGTCACGTGCGGGCGTCTCAATGCGCACCACCAGATCATGTACGCGGTCGGCCAGGATCTTCGCGGTGGTCTCGATGACCCGCTCGGCCGGGAGGCGGCCGGCATCGACGGTCACCACGTACTGAGGCACCGCATACATGCGGCCGGGCATGTTGCCGCGGAACCCGGGGTGGGCGATAAGATGGGAAGCTTTCCCATGCACGATTCGAAGACTCCGGTCCTTGGCGTCTCTGTCCTCCGCCCAACCCCTCTGGTGCCAGGCGAAGGCGTCCCTGACCGGCACCAGCAACCCGCCGCGGGTGTACGCCCGGTAGCTGAACTCGGTGTCCTCCGATCCCCAACGTGTGAACGATTCGTCGCAGCCGCCCACCTCCTTGTAGAACTCTTTGCCGATTCCGAAGTTGCCCCCCACCATCGCGTGAAACACGTCGTCGGCCCGCGTCGTCAGATCGTTGGTTCGGAGCATCAGACCCTCGATCTGGGACGGGTCCGCGCGGGCCAGTCCGAGAACAGCTCCCGCAACGACCCCGGCCGGCGCCGGATCGTCTCCGCGTCGATGCCGTCCATCGACACGCAGGCCCTGAACCCCAAGGTCAGGGCGTCGGAGACGGCGTGGAGCCAGCGGGCGTGGGCCGCCATCCAGCCCGCCTCGGCCAACGTGTCGCCATCGAGGAAGAGCAGGATGTCGCCGGCGGCCGCCCGAGCGCCAGTGTTGCGCGCCCTGGAAATCCCGAATCCGCGGCGCTCCTGACGCGCCACCTTCACGTCCAGCGGCGTCGAACGGGGCCGGGACAGCGGCGGCTGCGACCCGTCGTCGACGATCACCACCTCGAAGAGGCCGCGCGGATAGGTCTGGCCTTCCAGCGCCGCCAGAGTCCTCGCCAGCGTCTCGGCGGGCGTCTGGTAGCAGGGGATGATGACGCTGACCGGTAGAGTGGGCGTGAACGCCTCGGGCGCCGGCGTGTCCACCTGCCGCCAGTCGTTGTATCGGACGGACGTCGGTTTGGGAGTCATCCAGCCTCTCTACCGCCTGACGGCCGCCCGCCGCCGCACCGCAATGGCCAAGCCCTTGAGGGAATCGCCAAGCGTCTCCGGGGCTGCGGATGTCCCGCGCCCAGCCGAGCAGGGTAGCCCACTTGGCGGGCAGGGCCGCTCCCTCGCCGCCCTGAGCGGAACGAAGGGTCTCCCCGCCACAGCCGGGTTTCTGCGCTCCGCTCGGAATGACGGGTTCGGCGCTCTGGAGCTTCAACGCCGCGGCGGGTATCGTCCGCGCCTCGCCGAAGTCGGCCGGGCCGCCCCCCGCGCGGCGCGCCCGATGCAGCGCCCACGTCCGGGTGATGGACACCGCGCTCCCGTCGGGGAGAATCGATGCGGCGGTGACCGCGCTTCCCAGCGCAGCGCGCAGCCGATGCTCCAAGCCCCTGGCGGAAGCGCGACGTGGAACGGCGACACGGGAAACTCGTCGAGGGCGCCGCCGCTGGGAGCGACGCGCACGCGCGGGTCGGCGCCGAACTCGCCCCGGAATCGCGCCTCTCGCCCATGGCCGCCGCCCGCGGGCGTTTCTATTCTCACCACCAGGTCGCCCGCGCGGTCGGCCAGGATATTGGCGATGGTCTTGATGACCGCTTCGGCCGGACCGCGGCCCGCGTTGATGGTCACCACGTACTGGGGCACATCGAAGACGAGACCGGGCCGTCGGGCGCGGAAACCGTCGTGGGCGATGAGATTCGCCGCCTTCGCGCGCTGGAGCCGATGACTACGGTTCTTGGCCTCTCTATCTTCCTTCCACCGGCCCTGGTGCCAGGCGAAGGCGTTCCGCACCGGTGCCAGGAGGCAGCCGCGGGTATAAGCGCGGTAGCCGAACTCGGTGTCTTCCATTCCCCAGCGCGTGAACGATTCCTCGAACCCGCCCGTCGACTCGTAGAAGCCCCTTCCGACCCCGAGGTTGCCGCTCTCCACTATCCTGAACAGATCGTCGGCTCTCGACGTGAGATCGTCGGTTCTGGCCATGTGACTCTCGGTCCAGTGCGGGTCGCTACGCCGGTCCGAAAACAGATCCCTCAATGTTCCCATGCGGCGGCGAATTGTCTCCTCGTCGACGTCGTCAACCGATACGTGGGCGTAGGACCCGATGGTCAGGGCGTCGGAGACGGCGTGGTGCCAGCGGGCGTGCGCCGCCAGCCAGCCCGCCTCGGCGAGCATGTCGCTGTCGAGAAAGATCAGGATCTCGCCGGAGGCCGCCCGGGCGCCGGTGTTGCGCGCCCTGGCCGCCCCGAACCCGAGGCACTCCTGGCGCACGACCTTGACGTCCAATGGTGTTGAACGGGGCCGAGACAGCGGCGGCTCCGACCCGTCGTCGGCAAGGACCACCTCGAACAGGTCGCTCGGGTAGGTTTGGCCTTCGAGTGCCGCCAGCGTCCTCGCCAGCGTCTCGGCGGGCGTCTGATAGCAGGGGATGATGACGCTGACCGGCATGACAGGCGTGAACGTCTCCAGCGGCTCTACTGCCACCTGCCGCCAGTCGTTGTATCGGACTGATGTCGGCTTGGGGCTCACCCGGCGTCCTCCGCACCAGGCGCAACCGACGATGTCCCGGCCATATGACGCAACTGGCCACTGCCATTCCCGATGATGGGCGATTCCAAGAATCGTTCCATGCCCATTGTCAGCAAGCGCCTTCGATCCCCCATCTCGCGTGCCCTGCCGCCGTGCTCGTCGCGGCCAGCAGCCGACTCGCTCGTTGCGGTGGCGCAGTACGTGCTCAACGAATTCGCCCGTACGTCAACGATACTACCCGTTCTCCATTTCCGCCGGCGCTCCCGCCTGGCATCGAATCACCGTCGGATTGTCCCCCCCCCCCCATCCATGTCAGGATACTCTGGCAACAGGAAGATGTCGAACGAGCCGTTCTCGACGCCCGCCGCCCCGACCCTCGACATGGACGACGAGCGCCGGGCAGGAGCCGTGCGGGGTGCGGGCCTCGGCGGCGTTCAGCCGGCGCACCCCACTCGTGCGGCGCTGTTCGGCGGCGGCGCTCTCTTGAACCTGCTGCGCCTGGGAGATGGCGCGACGGCGACGTGCGCGTTGACGGGCGCGCTTCTGATCTGGAATTTCGTGGCGGGTGGTCCATTCGCTTGGGGGTACGTAACAGAGCACGCGGTGTGGTTCTTGCTGGTCGCTGCCTGGATGCCTCTGTTGCTGCCGGCGCGACGGCCGGCCGTCATGTGGTCCTTGCAGGACACCGCGGTTGTCACGGCGCACGCCGTGGTCGCCGTCAGCCTGCTCTACGCCCTGATCTTCTTCCTGGCGCCGAGAGGGCTGCTGCCGCGACTCCCCGTCGTGTACTTCACGGCGCTCGCGTTCTTGATGACGATGGCGTGGCGGTTCGTCTTCATTCAGTTCGTCTCCCGCGTATGGCCCCGGATTCACGTCGCGATCGTGGGCGCCGGACCGGCCGCGCGTGTCATTGCGGACGTCCTGCGGGCGCGGGCGCCGCATATCGAGGTGCTGGCCTTCGTCAGCGATAGCGGCCCGGCGCGCGACCCGACCCTGTCGCCGGTCGTGGGCGCCGACGGCGTGGAACGACTCATCGCCGAGCAGGGCGTGTCAGAGCTGATCCTGGCTCACGACAGGCCGTTCGCGCCCGCGCTGTTCCGCGCCGTCGTGGACGCCCGGACTCGCCGCGTCGACGTCCTGGAGATGCAGACGGTCTATGAACAACTGTTGCATCGCATCCCGGTCCGTCACTTGAAACTCGACGCCGTGCAAGCGTTCTCCGGCAATGCGGGCGACAATCTGTTCCCCCTCGCGAAGCGGGCGGTCGATATCCTGGCCGGCGTCGTCGGCTGCGCCGTGGTCCTCCTGCTGCTGCCCGTACTCGCTCCCGCCATCTGGCTGGACGTGCGGGGGGCAATCTTCTTTTGGCAGCAGCGTATCGGGCTCGCGGGGCGTCCGTTTCAGCTCGTGAAGTTCAGGACGATGGGCAGCGACGCCGAACGCCTCGGGCCGCGGTGGGCGGGGAAACGTGATCCCCGGGTGAGCGGATTCGGCCAATTCCTGCGGCGATTCCACCTTGACGAGCTGCCGCAGTCCTGGAACCTGCTGAAGGGGGAGATGAGCCTGGTCGGCCCGCGCCCGGAGCGCCCGGAGTTCACCGGCGCGTTGGAACGCGCGATCCCGCACTACGCGGAGCGGTGCGTCACACGCCCCGGACTGACCGGCTGGGCCCAGATCAACCACCCGTACGGGCGCTCGATGGACGACTCGGTCACCAAGCTCGAGTACGACCTCTACTACATCAAGCATCGCAGCCTGCCATTCGATCTCCTGATCGGACTGCGCACAGCCTGGGCGATTCTCGCGTTGGGCAACCGATAGTCCGAGCCGATCCGGGGACTGGCCGCCGGCCGACCGGCGGCGGTCACACCCGCTGATAATCCGGGCGCCAGGTCTGGATCTGCTCCTTGATCAAGTTGAAGCTCTGGAAGATGAAGCCGATCTCCCGGTTGCGGGTCTGCGCCCGGTCTGCCTGGGCGGAGCTGCGCCACGGGACAGCCGTTCAGGGTGTACTCGCCGGCCGTGGGCGAATCGAGCAGGCCGAGGATCGAGAGCAGGGTCGACTTCCCGCAACCGGACGGCCCCGAGATGGCGACGTACTCTCCAGGGTGGATGGCGAGGTTCACCCCGTCGAGGGCATGGGTCTCGACCTCGTCCGTGTAGAAGACCTTCGAGAGGTTCTGCAGCTGAATCAGCGGGAAGTGATCATCCATCGTGGCAACGCTCCGTTCGCGATTCCACCGACTGGCCCCCGACAACAACAACTCCCTCTACCCCTGCCGCAGCACGTGCGAAGGCTCGACGCGCACGGCGGGACCCGCCGCCGCGAGGCCGGCCCCGACACCGGCCAGGACGAGCACGCCGATCGCCGTCGCCAGCGTCGCCGGGTCGTGCGGCTGCAAGCCGTACAACAGCGTTCCCAGGGCGCGCCCGACCGCGAGGCTGCCGAGCGCCCCGACGGCGACGCCGAGGCCGACGACCCGCAGAACGCGCCGCACGGCATCGCCCAGCACGCGCCCGCGCGTCGCCCCGAGCGCCATCCGGATGCCGACGGCCACCCGCTGCCGCCGCATCGCCAGGAGCGTCACGCCGTACAGGCCGACCGCCGCCAGCACGAGCGCCACCCCGCCGAACAGTCCGGCGACCAGCGCCGCGACCCGCTCCTGACGCAACGTGCCGTCGATCTGCGTCGCGAGCGTGCGCACCTCGCTCGTCAACGACGGATCGACCGTCCGGATCACCCCCACGACGCTTCCGGCCAGCGCCGCCGGTGACCCCCGCTCGGCCCGCACGCCGACCGTGAAGATCCCGCTCAGGGCGGTGTAGATGGCGAAGGCGCCCCGGACCGGGTTGAGCTGGCCGTCACGCCCCAGCGGGAAGTACACCGCGGGACGGGCCGGGTCGCGCAGGGACGCGGAGAAGACGTTCCCGACCACGCCGACGATGACATGCCGTTGATCCGGCTCGTGCAGCACGCCTATCGTGCGGCCCAGGGGGATCCCGCTCGTCCCCGAAGTACCGGGTGACGAAGGCGTCGTTGACGATGACTACGGGCCGCGGCGACGCCTGGTCGCCGTCCCGGAAGTCCCGTCCCCGCAACAGCGGCACTCCGAAGGTCGCGAACCAGTCGGGGCTGACCGTGGCGGCGTCGACCCAGCGTTCCTCCTCGGCGATGTCGGGCGCGTCCGCGGGATCGAGCATGGCCCGCCAGGTGTTCGCGCTCAGCGGCGTCGGGAACGACACGGCGGCATGCGACACGCCCGGGATCTCCCCCACGGCCGCGCGAATCCGGTCGTAGCGGCGCAGCCGCTCTTCGGCGGAGACGGCGGCGCCGAACGCGTGCGGCGTGACCAGCAGCACGCGGTCCGGGTCGACCCCCGCATCGAGGACCGCCAGCTTCGTGAAGGTCCGAGCGAACAGACCCGCCGTCACCACGAGGACCAGCGTGAGCGCTACCTGTCCGACGAGGATCGCCCGGTCCAGCCCGAAGCGGGTGTTCGCACTCCCCGGCCGCCCGTGCTCCGCCAGCGCCGCCCGGGGGGCGACGCGACCGGCCCGGAACGCCGGCGCCACGCCGCACAGCAACGTCGCGCAGCTCGCCGCCGCCAGCGTGAAGGCGGCGACCCGCCAGTCCGGCGACACGTCGACGAAGACCTCGCCCGCGCGCTGCGACAGGCCCACCACCAGCAGCCGCGTCATCCCGTGTCCAAGCACGAGGCCCAGTCCGCCCCCCGCCGCCGACCTCGCGCCGGCGCGACACCCCGCGCGCCAGCATGAGGTTGGCGATGTTGGCGCAGGCCACCACGAACAGCAGGCCGCCGACCGCCAGCAGGGCCAGCAGCGACGTCCGGTAGCGCTGCCACAGCGTGGACGCGCCGCCGTCGCCCGCCGGCAGCAGCACCATCGGCTCCCGCAGGTAGCGCTCCCGGCCCGCCGCCGTCATCCGCTCCGGCATGGCCGCTTCCCGGATCGCGGGCTGCCAGGATTGCACGACCGCCGTCGCCTCGCTGAGCGACTGGTCAGGACGCCGGCGGAGCGTGACGTGGAGCCAGGGAATCAACGGCTGGTTGTCGAGCAGCGACCGCCGGCCACGCACCCGCGACTCGCAGCCGAGCGGAACCGCCACGTCGAACGACCGGCCGACCGTCGGCCCGAAGAACGCCGGCGGGGTGACGCCGACCACCGTGAAGGGTGTGCCGTTGACCGGCAGCTGGCGTCCGATGACGTCTCCGCCGCCACCGAAGTGGTCCTGCCAGAACCGGTGGCTGACTACGGCCACCGGACCATCCGCGCCGCACCCGAGCCGGTCGTCCGCGCGGGTGAAGACGCGGCCGAGCAAAGCCTGTACCCCCAGCGTCTCGAAGAACCCGCCGCTGGCCCAGAGCCCCTCGACGAACCGGCTCTCGCCCGCGGCGCCGGTCTCGAACGAGATGCGGCTCGACGCGAACGCCCCGGCGAACACGGCTTCGGAGCGGCCGTCGATTTCCTGCCAGACCCGATAGGCCCAGGCGTCCTCCTGGGGGTCGCCAAGATGGAGCCGCGCGAGGCGCTCCGGCTCCGTCACCGGCAGCGGCCGCAGGACGATGCTGCTGATCACCGTGAAGACCGCCGTGCTCGCGCCGATGCCGACCGCCAGCGTCAACACCGCCACGCCCGTAGGCGACCTTCTCCGCCAGGAGCGTCCTCACCACCGACCGCATGTTCCTGAGCTCCCTCTCGCTACACGCCCGTTCCCTGACTCTGGGCGCTCCGGACGCACTCCCCTGTACAGAGGGGCGGAGGGGGCCAGCGATTACAAGGGCTGTTCTCGAGGGCCGCTGGAAGCCGATGGCGCTCGACAGGCGCCGGGCGTGCCGGCGTGAAGGACGTTACGGTTCCAGGGTCTTTCGATGAGGGCCGAGCGCCCGCATCAGGTGGCGGCGCAGCAGCTTGTGGGCGCGGTGCAGGCGCACCGCCACGTTGGAACGGGAGATGTGGAGCTCCTGCGCGACCTCGGCGACCGGGCGCTCGTCGAGGTCCCGCATCCGCGCGCACCAGCTGCCGCCGGTGGAGCGCGTCGTCGAGGTCCGCCGCGCCCGCGGCGGGCCCGTCGGGCCGGAGCGGCGCGTCGCGGTTCGTTCTCGCGGCGGCGTGCCCGGCCTCGTGGCGCACGATCGCGCCGACCCAGCCGCACGCGGCGGGCCGCCCCGGTACTGGTAGAGCTTCTCCAGCACGATGACCCAGCTCTCCTGGAGCGCGTCGCGCGCGGTCGCGTCGTCGCCGGCGACCCGCCGGGCGACGGGCAGGAAGCGCGCCGTGCAGCACCGCAGCCACGCTTCGGGGTCCCGGTCGAGCAACGGGCACCGGACCGCTTCTTCCAGGGGCGGCGCGACGCCGGCGAACGGCTTCTCCTGCCTCGTCACGCCGTCTTCCCCCCGGCCCGCTCGGCCCGGTAGTCCGCGAAGTCGCAGCCACGGCCGCCCCACGTCGTACCCGAGCGCCGCCAGGTCTTCGCCGGCCGCCCGCACCGCCGCGTGCGCGCCCCGCTCGCTGTAAGAGCCGGACAGGCAGGTCCCGCGGCAGATGCCCCCGGGACGTGAAGGACGCTCGCCGCTAGTGTGCACCGTCAGAAATACGTGAGCAGTAACGCTTCAGGGATTCCGATCTGCTCGGCGGTCTTCGTCCAGACGAAGGGCTTGGGGTCTTCGTTGTAGACCGCCAGGTACTCCTTGATCGCCGCCTCGAGTGCTTGGGTGCTGCGATGGGTTCCACGCCGGATCTGCTGCCGGGTGATCTCGGCGAACCAACGCTCTACCTGGTTGAGCCACGATGCGCTCGTGGGCGTGAAGTGCAGGTGATACCGAGGACGCCGTGCCAGCCAGTCGTGGATTGAGGTGGTCCCGGTCGTTTGGACCATTCGAGGGCTTCGTTAAGGTGTATTCCGGTTGCGAACCGCGCCCTCGTCGTCTGTCTGGTATCTGATCATAGATGATGATGAGCTGTGGGAATCTTGCGGCCTCATGAGTGAGTCCGCGAAGCGCGGCGGCGAGCCCCGGGAGGGGGTCCGGGGGAGGGGACGAAAGCGCCGCGGCGACTGGCGCACGAAGCACCTGCGGGCCTGCCTGCTCTGCGGTCGGGTATGGCGTCCTGGACGACGCCGGACCTGTCCCGTCTGCCACGTCGACCGCTCACCGCCGGAGTCGTGCTCGGTTTCGGACCGAAGATGCCGAGCGTGTTCTCGGCCGTGGTCGAGCTCGTTGATCCCCTGCTCGATGCCGAACATGCGGTGCACGAAGGGGGGCCGCCTTCGGAGGCTTCCCTCTCCTTGCAGCACCGTAACGTAACGGCGACGGGACGCTGGCAGCGCCGCCTGACGGCGAGGGCTGTCAGCTCCAGGCCGGCGGTCGAGCACCCTGTGCGTCTTCTCGCCGAGCCGGCAGCCTTCGCCCTGGATGCCGAGCGGCGTCACCTGGACCATCCGCCGGTCGAGCGCGTCCAAAGCGCTGCACGCCGCTGACATGTTCACGCTGCACGCTCCTCGCCGTAGGCCTCGGCCGGCGTGCGACCCCCGAGTGCCGAGTGCGGACGTACGTCGCTGTAGAACGTCATCCAGGCCCCGACCACCCGCTCGGCCTCGAACCCGTCGACCAACTCGTGCAGGTACACCGCTTCGTACTTCAGCGACCGCCACAGCCGCTCGATAAAGACGTTGTCCAGGCACCGCCCGCGGCCGTCCATCGAGCAACGCGCCCCCGCCGCCAGCACCCGCTCGGTGAACGCCGCGCTGGTAAACTGCGCTCCCTGATCGGTGTTGAAGATCTCGGGCGTGCCCGTCCGAAGCGCCGCTTCCAGCGCCTCGATGCAGAAGCCGGTGTCCATCGTGTTCGACAGTCGCCAGGCCAGCACGTGACGGCTGGCCCAGTCCATGACCGCGACCAGGTACAGGAAGCCCGCCGTCACCGGGATGTAGGTGATGTCGGCGCACCAGACCTGGTCCGGGCGCTCTATCGTCAGCTCTCGAAGCAGATACGGATAGATGCGGTGACCCGGCTGCGCGGCGCTCGTGCGCGGCTTGCGGTAGACCGCTTCCAGCCCCATCAGACACATCAGCCGGCGGACCCGGCGCCGCCCCACCGACACGCCCTCGCGTCCCAGGTGGCGCGCCATCTGCCGGCTACCGTAGAACGGGTACTGCAGCGACAATTCGTCCATCCGCCGCATCAAGGCCAAGTTCTCCGCGCGCTCTTCCCGCGGCGTGTAGTACACCGACGAGCGGTTGATGCCGAGCAACGCGCACTGGCGCCGGATGCTCAACTCGCCGCCCCGCTCGACCAGTTCCAGGCGTGCGGCGCGGCTCAGCGTTGCAAGCCGCGCAGAAAAAAATCCCGCTCCACCGTCAACTCGCCGATCTTCGCGTGCAAGTCCCGGATCGTCGCCTCGTGCTCGGAGTCGCGAGATGCTCTGCCGCCAGCGAAGACATCCTCCAGCCCGTCGACCGCCTGGCGCTTCCACGCGCCCACCTGGTTCGGATGAACCTCGTGCTTGGCCGCGATCGCCTGCACCGTGCGGTCCCCGCGCAGCGCCTCGAGCGCCACGCGTTTCTTGAAGTTCGCGGTGAACTGCCGCCGTCGTCTCGTCGTCATCCCAGTGCCTCCTCCAGGCTCTGGAATACACCTTAGCCAGTGGTCCGAAAAAGCGGGACCACCTCAGATCATCGCCGTCTTGTGCGTGCCGTAGTTGTCCAGCACCAGGTGGATGTCGAGGTCGGGCGGCACCGCCTTGTCGATCACGGCGAGGAAGCGCTTGAACTCCACCGAGCGGTGCTTCCGAAAGCACCTGCCGATCACCTCGCCGGTGGCGGTGTTCAGGGCCGCGAACAACGAGGTCGTGCCGTGCCGTCGATAGTCGTGTGTCCGCTGCTCCGGTGCTCCCGGACGCATCGGCAACACCGGCTGGGTACGGTTCAACGCCTGGATCTGCGACTTCTCATCCACACACAGCACCACCGCTCGCTCCGGCGGATGCAGGTACAGCCCCACGATATCGCGCACTTTCTCGATGAACAACGGGTCTCGCGACAGCTTGAAGGTCTCGCTGCGATGGGGCTTGAGCGCGAACGCGCGCCACACGCGGCCGACGGTCGAAGCGCTCAGCCCGCAGGCTCGGGCCATCGACTCCCGGCTCCAATGCGTCGCCCCCCGTGGGGTCGTCTCCAGCGTCCGGACCACGACCCGTTCGACGTCCTCGTCCGACACCCGGCGCGGCGCGCCCGGCCGTGGTTCGTCCAGCAAGCCGTCGCAGCCGTTGCGCAGGAACCGCCGCCGCCACTTGCCGACCGTGGCCCGCGTCGTACCCAGAGCCTGCGCCACGACCTGGTCGCTCCGTCCCGCGGCGCTCTGCAGCACGATGCGTGCCCTCAGGGCCAGAGCCTGCGCGGTATTGCGCCGGCGCAGCCAACCCTCCAGTTCCTCGCGCTGTGCGTCCGAGACCTCCGGGACCTCTCGTGTGTAATGGTTCGGCACGGCCCTCCTCGCTTCCGGGCCGACCGTACCACGAGCCGATTCTACTGGTCAAGAACTTCAGGCGTTGGACACTAGCCCGCCGCCGCCCCCGATGGCTAGGTTCGGGGTCGGCACGCCGCTCGCGGTCGCGTTCATCGTGCACCCCCCTGGCCGCTTCGTACGACAGTTCCCTCCTCGCACCGCGTCGGCGTCGCCTCCCCAAGAGGGCACCGGCCCCGTCCGCGCCGACCACACCTTCTCGGCGGCTTCGTGACACGGGATGCAGGCCTCCGTCCTGTGAGTCGTGGATCGAGATCGGAGCCCGAACCGGTTGTTGGGCAGCGGGCAGGGTGGACCCGAGGAGCGCGATGAAGATGCCACAGAAGGACGGTGACGGAGTGGGAACGCGCGGCGGATGACGTCGACCGTCCGGCTCCGGCCAAGGCAGCTCCACGCGTCCGCGGCGCCCCTGCGGCGGATGCCGGATACGGCTGGCGAACCCGGTACCGCGCGTGGGGCGGTCGCCTGCCCCGAAAGGCGAGACCCCGTGAGCAGCGACGCCACCGGTCAGTCGGCCCCAGCGGCGGGGATGATGGCGCGCTCCAGGGTGGCAAGGCGCTGGTCGACCTTCCCGAAGGCGATCTCGACGGCACGCAGGCGGTCATCGAAGCCGGCCAGCCGGCTCTCGATGCGGTCCATCCGGCCGTCGAGCACGGCGCGCGTGTCCCGAAGGTCGGCGCGGACACCGCCGGTCAACGTGACGACCACAGCGAGCAGGGCGATCCACGTCCCGATCACGGTCCCGAGGACCCACTTCGTGTCGGTGCTCATGGCTGGCAGCGTAGCACGAAGGCCGGCTGGAAAGCCCGCAGAGGCGGGGCTGGCCAACGACGAGCGTCCTGCAACGCGGCGACCGACTCGTCGTCAGCGAGCTCTCGCGGCTCGGCCGGTCGCTGGGGCAGATCGTCGCCATCCTCGACACCCCTCGCCAAGGCCGGAGTCGCCTTCGTGGCGATCAAGGAGCAACATCCGAGTCGAGGGCTGCGGTGGTTGTCGTCAGGACGCCCCAGCCGTTGCTCTTTTCGGAAGGCCTTGTGGCTGCGGACGAATTCGATCTCCACACCGGCCTCGACGATGCGGCTCGTCGCACGATCGTTCGATGACGCGAACGCGCGGAACGAAGGCGGTTGGGCCGAATGACCCGTTCACGCGTTGTGCCCGCCGCTGCCGCCGTGGAGGGCTGGGACGGCGGGGTTCGATGGCAACGGCAGGTCCGTCGGGGCTCCGCGTGGCGGCGGGTGCCGCGGATACCGGTCCTGCGTCGAAGCCGTCGTTCGGACGATGCCTGCCTACGCGGGGGGCGGCGGGAGTCCGTGTCGGCGCCCTTGCGGGAGCGGTTGCCGCCGCACACCTTGCGGATGACGACGGCGGGCCGGATGGCCTGTTCGGCACGCCAGTTGGTGGCGTCGCCGGGTACGCCGTGATGCCCCGTCGCCCGAAACGTGTGGCAGCAGGTCGTCGCCGGCAGCCCGGCGGCCGACGCCCGCCGCTTGACCATCGCCAGCGCGGCCCGCCGGCCGAGCGGCCGCCCGCTCGGCCGGCCCCAGCGGTCGACGCTCTGGGAACAGCGGCGCCTTCGGGTCCCCGGCGCCGGCGGCCGAGACGTACGCCTCGAGCGCCTCCCCGGCCCGGTGGTGGGCCGGCACGTCGTGGCGCCGGCCGCCCTTCTCGCGCAGCCGCAGCCACCCCCGGGTCCCCTGCCGGAAGTAGTCCGCGCGCCGCATCCCCACGGCCGCGCTCACCCGCCGCGAAGCTGAAGACCATCACGCTCACGAGCGCCCGGTCCCGCAGCCCGACCAGCGACCCCACGCCGATCCGGTCGAGGAGCATCCGCGTCTCCGCCGGCGTCAGCACCGGCGTCGCCCCCTTCGTCACGACGTGCTTCGGGCCTCGGACGGCCGCGGCCGGGTTCACCGGCAGTACCTAACGAGGCTCCGCCTCAGACCGACGAGACATGTAGACCTCAGCGCGTGCTTTAGGGGGAGTCGGACTCCGGCCGCTGCTCCCGCTGCGGCGTGAGCCGCCGTTATAGTCGCCCGAGGGCGATGGTGGCCGTAGACTGGCCGGTGGGGAGCCCATCGACCGGAGCCCGAGCCATGAACGTAGCACGATCCGTCGCCGAAGTACTGTCGCGGCACACGATGCTGACGCTGGAGTGCATCGACCGCATGTACCTGAACGTCTACGTACCGCTGCTGCAGACGGGGGCGGGCGCGGCGCACTTCTTCCGCAAGGTCCGGGGCCGGCCGGTGCCGTCGTCGGCCCTGATGGGACCGCTGACCGAGCGCTTCGTCGCGGCGATCAAGCGCTATGCCGAGCGCAACGGCATCGACATCGTGGCGTTCGGTCGCCGGGAGCGCAAGGACGACCGGACGCGGGAGTACCTCCGCCGGTGGACGGGAGGCGAAGGCGTGCTCTACATCGGGCGGGCGCAAGAGAAGGCACGGGTGCTGCGTACGGAACGCCGCCACGACCCGAGGACCGGCGCGAGCTATCCGTGGCTGACGGACTCGACGGCGATGGTCAACCACTACTACGTCTACGCGGTGGACGACGACTTCGGGCCGTTCTTCCTGAAGTTCTGCTCGTACTTCCCGTACAACGCCAAGCTGTGCATCAACGGGCACGAGTACCTGAAGCGGCAGTTGACGAAGCGGGGCATCGCGTTCGAGGCGCTCGACAACGGCATCCTGCGCTGCGACGACCCCGAGGCGATGCAGCGGCTGGCCGACGGGCTGACGGCGGAGCAGGTCGACGGGCTGCTGCGGAAGTGGCTGGCGCGGCTGCCGCACCCCTTCGAGCCCAGCGACCGGAAACAGGGCATCCGGTACGACATCTCGATACTGCAGGCGGAGTTCGCCCGGACCCAGGTGTTCGACCGACCGGCGCAGGGGCGGGTCTTCTTCGAGGAGGTGCTGCGCGAGCACCTCGACATGGGCCGTCCCGACCACGTGCAGTTGATCTTCGACCGGCGCGTCACCCGACGCACCCCCTCGCGGTATCGCACCCGCGTCATCACCGACAGGGTCACCCCGTCGCTGCACGTCGACTACAAGCACTCGCGCATCAAGCAGTACCACAAGGAGGGACGCGCGCTACGCACCGAGACGGTGATCAACGACACGTACGACTTCGATGTCGGCCGCCGGCTGAGGAACCTTGAGGATCTGAAGACGATCGGCTTCACCGCCAACCGACGCCTGCTCGGCGTCCAACGCCTCAGTCACGACCGAAGCATCGGAGCCGACGTGCTCGACGAGTTGCACCGCCCGGTGTGCATCGACGGCCAACGCGCCTCGGCGCTGCGCTTCGGCGACCGGCGGGTGCAAGCGCTGTTCGCCGCCCTGCTGCGCTTCGACCTGCTGCCGCACGGCTTCCGCAACCGGGAGTTGCGGGAGGCGGTGGCGTCACTGTGTGGTCTGTCGCTCGACGATTACGGCACGGGACGCATGACGTACGACCTGCGCCGGCTACGTCTCCGGGGGCTCATCGAGCGCATCCCCGGCACCCTCCGGTACCAGCTCACCGCCGAGGGACTCTGCGTCGCGCTGGCCTATCACCGGACCCAGGCGCGGGTTCTCGGGCCGGTGCTGTCGGCGACCCTCGACGGGGACTCGACCACACGGATTCGGGAAGCCGTCGCCCTCTACGACCAAGAGGTCGACCACGCTTGGCGCGGACGGGCCCTGGCTGCCTGAACACTGGATCGGGGAGACCAAGACCACCGGCGGTAGCCGGATCCGAAACTTGACTCAACTGTGAAGATCATGCGGGTTCAAGGCGTCTAGTGGACCACGAGCCAGTCGCAGAGCGCCCGGACCGCCGCGAGGTGCTGCTTGACGGTCGGCACCGCCCCGGGGTGCGTCTGGACGTAGGCCGCCACGTGGAGCGGCGCGATCGCCCGCAGCCCGAGGCCGCGCGCGGCGCACCACGCCAGGAACCGCCCCACGGCCCGCCCGTAGGCGGCGCGCGTGCGCGCGTTGGCGATCCCGGCCGCGAAGTACTCTCAGGAACCGCTCGACGGGTGCCGGCGCCCGCGTCGGCGATCACCGCCGGCAGCACGACGGCCGCGCCGGGCCGCGCGGGCTCCGCCCGGCCGGCCGACGGCGCCGGCGCCTCGAGCGATTCGACCGGCACCGCGACCCGGATCCCGGTGATCCGTGCCGTGCCAAGCTCTGGAGCGGCAACCGGTTGGGAGGATTCGCGGCGCTCCCCATCTGCTATAGGTTAGTAGACGTTCGTCCAACGGGCAAGCGGTCCAGCGCATGCCGGCGCGCTTGAGCCGGGCGCCGATCTGCTTGCATCCGGCTTCGACGACGCCCGACGAGACGCACAGGCCCCGGGCGCGGAACTGCGGATAGCGCATCCGGTGGCGGTTCCCGAACACGTACTGAATGCACGTTCGCGCCTCGGGCGTGGTCTCGACATGGATGCGCAGCGCGGCGACGACGGCGCACAGCCGGCCGGCGTCGAGTTCGGCACGGCGGTCCCCGGCCCACCGGTCGGCCAGGTCGGTCCCGGGGCCGTAGATGGCCTTGGCGACGTCGCACAGGTGCTGCTTGGCGTGGTAGATGTCAACGATCTCGATGGCGTCGGGAAACTGCTCGGCGGCCAGGTTCCAGATCCACGCGGCGCCGTCGCCGAGGACGACGCGCTGGGCTGCGGCGTCGAAACCGCGGCGGATTGCCTCGCGATAGACCCGTTGTGCGAAGGCGGCCGGCTGCGGGTCGGTGTCGCGGCTGGCCGCGCTTTCGACGGCGGCGTTGTAGCTGACCGACCCGCGGTCGCGCACGGGGCGGCCCTGGGGGTCGCGCCCTTCGGCCGTCCACACGGCGGCCAGCTTGACCTCGCGGGTCTTGGCGGAGCCGTCGGGCTGCTTGCCGCGGCGGCCTGCGACCTCGGCGGGGCGCACCGGCACCCCGGTGCCGTCGAGCCCGAGGTACATCGTGGGCGCGGGCGCCGGTGTGGTCTGCTCGGTGACCGAGCGCTCGTCACAGGCGACCTCGCGGCCGAGTGCCTCGGCACAGCGCTCGACGTGCCGGGTCTCGACCTCCACCCCGGCCAGGGCGGTCAACAACTGGCTCGCCTTGGCGAAGCTCACCTCGGCAGCGGTCAATCCCACCAGCCGGGTGACGGCGGGCGATAGCGAGGCACCTTGCAGACCCAGGGCCTGGTCGCGCGGACACACCCCCCTGCGGCAGGCGTCACAGTAGTAGTAGGCGCGTTGCAGGGTAACCGGCCCCAACAGCGTGGAGAACGTCTTCGGGCGACGGCCGGCGTAGCGCGCCCGCCGGCCACAGCCGCACGCGGTGGTCGAACCCGAATGGTCGGAATCGTCCGCGTTGCAGCGCTGCGCTATCCACTGCGCGGCGATGTCGAGGGCTCGGTGACGGACGGCCTGTTCGAGGGCCTCGAAGTCCGCCGCATCGGCGGGCCCGGGACCGAGGAGCGCATCGACTTCGGCCTCGATGGCGGCTACGAGCGCCGCGCCCGAGCCCCTTCCACGATCCGGGCCGCCGTGGCAAGCGCGCGGCGGCGAACCGTCCGCTCGAGCGTCTCGAAGTCCTGCGGATTCCCGCTCCTCCGGCTCAGGAATGCGTCGACGTCGGCCTCGATCGCCGACTTCAAGGCGGCGAACATCTCCTTCGGGAGGCCCCCTTTTTCGGCCGCGTCAGCAATCCGTTCCGTCCTCTGCGCTTCGGGCATGGTCGGAGTCCCCCCTACCCGAGGTGTCGGTCGATCCGCGCTCGCTCGATACCCCCGACGGCAAGACCCTCAACTTTCTTGTCGTGCACCCAGGTCCGGAGGCGGCCGCGGGCGAGACCCCATAAAGGGGGTTATGGGATCGTCTGGTAGGTGCCCCAGCGGACTCAAGGCCGAGGGGTCCGGAAGCGCATCGCGCTTTCCCCTCTTCCGGTGGGGCCGGCTTCCATTTTGCGACATGCCTCCATGTCCCCATGTCGCCATGTCGCCACTGCTACATTGCGACATTCCCGCGCTTCGGCGTCGCTGGCGCGATCTCCGGCTTGCCCTCCCGGGCGAAGAGCATGTTGAACGCCTCCCCGCAGATTGCGTGGAGCGTAGTTCCTCGGTCGAGCGCCAGCCGCTTCAGCTCGTCGCGGACGATCGCCGGCACGTGCACCGTGAGCGACACTGTGCCGACCCGACTGGGCGGGACCACCGACGGGGATCCGGTCAGCGTCCGGGGCGGCGTCGCCGAAGCCGCGGGCACCGGTCGACTGCCCGCAGCATTCCGAAGTGATGTGCTCAGGTCTGGCCGCTTCGGCATCCTGTCTCCCTCATGAGAGCGGAGTCTCTAGCCCCCGCCTCCCGCATGATCCAGTCCGCCACGTCTCGCGCCTCCGCCGCGGCGCGGCTCGACGGCATGAACTCCGCCGCGACGAGGCCCATTGCGACGGCATCCCCGACCGCGGCCCGCTGCCCGAGGGTGTGCGGACAGACCACAATCCCGAACTCCTGGAGTGCCGCCCGCGTCTCGGCGGCGCGGCGACCACGGGGCGGTGTCGCGTTCAACACTGCGACGACAGGTGGACCGCCCGCCAGCGTCACCACCTGTTGGCTTGTCGGCACCGTTTCCAGGTCGAAGATCAGCGGCCGGCAAGGCATGACCACAAGCGATGAGAAACGCGCGGCTTCCAGAGCGGCGGACTCCAGACGCGCCGGCGTGTCGATCACCACCAAGTCGACCCCACCCGCCGCGGCCGTCTCCAGCGCGCGCCCCAGCCTCGCCGGCTGCGCATCCAGTACCACCGGCGTCGCGGCCTCCCGCCGGTCTCCCCACTTGCACGCCGTGGCCTGCGGGTCAATATCCAGGATGACCGCCGTTCGGCCAGCTCGTTCCGCGGCCACTGCCAGCGTCAATGCCAGCGTCGTCTTCCCTGTTCCGCCCTTCTGTGCGACGAGCGCGATCGTGATCACCAGCGCCGCTCCCGACCCCGGTTCAGCCGCGTGAGTGTCCCCACCGACGGAAGGCGGATACGTTCCGGCTCGCCAGCGGCCCAGCGGTGGAAGTCGACGACATCAAGATCTGCGCCGTCGCCCCCCGACGATTGCGGAACGGGACCGAACCAGTCCTCGACGCTACGGGCAACTCCACTCGTTTCCACGTAATCAGCCACATGGTGATTATGCCACATGGCACCATGTGTGCAGGAAGAAGCCGCCCGCCGCTGCCCCCCGGTGGCGCATCGGCGAAAACTCGATGGAGCGGATTTCCGAGGATCTGACCGACCGACTTCACCGATGTTCAGTGGACGAAGCTCGAACGCTTGGTCGAGCAACTGTGCGCCGAGAAGCGGGTCCAGGAGTCGGGCAGAGCCTTCATGCCGACGTTCGGCCGTGCTCGCCAGGGGACAACGCTCATCGGTCCGCCTGCTGCACCGGAGCCGGATTGTTTAGCGCGGCCGCGATCAGCTCGTCGAACTCTTCCAGGCGGTCAGGCGCGAACCGCGACACCTCCAACCGCCAGCGAGTGACCTGCTCGATCGCCATGATCTCCGCGTTGCGTTTCGCGGACGCCTTCCCGGTGGCCACCGCGTGCGCTTGGCCGGCGAGGAAGACGTACCAACCCTGCCGCGACGCTAGCCGGTCGAGCTTTTTCGCCACGTCGCGCGCCCGGTCGGTCGCCGGCAGCAGTCGGGATTCGTCGAGCGCTCCGGACCGCACCTGGCGCAGCACGCGATCCGCAAGCGGTTCTGTCGCGATCTCGAACGCTGTCATTGCATGCCGAAACGGCTAATCCGCGGCTGGTTCGGGCAGGAGCAGGTCCATCTTGACCTGTATCCCCGTGATCGCCTTCTCAACGTCGTCTAGACGACCGTCGAGTCGGTCCACGCTGTTCCGAATCTGACGAATATCCGCTCGAACGTCGCTGATCTGCGCGTTCATGTTCCCAGAAACCGCCACCCCGGTCCCGACCACTGCGAGCACCATCGTCAGAACCGCCCCGCCGAGCCACAGCTTCAACTCTCGGTCCATGCCATTTGCCCCTCCGCTCGACGGATCTGCCCCACCCGTCAATCCTAGCCCTTTCAGCCGAGCGACCTGCAGTCGACGGTCAGCCTGCCACGCCGAGGCGTGTTCTCAACGCGCTCGGATTCTGGTGCCTTGCGATGCAAGCTGACCGCCACAACAGACCGCCAACCTCGCCCTCGATCCGGCCAGCGCACAGCCCCACGCCCTCCTCCAGGTCATGCTCCTCCCCCGCACTCGCTTCGCGGGTCCGGGTTCCACGCCCCACAGACGCGGCATCGGCTCTGCCGGTCAACCTGGCTGTACTGGATCACGTGCGGCCGTTCCGGACCGCTACCTCTCCGCTTGCCCTGCCGCTTGGCCCGCTGGGCCTCGATCCGCCCCCGCAGTTCACGGAACACGGCGTCAGCCGCCAGACGGTCCAGCGGTTCTGGCACCGGGATGCCGAGTTCGGTCGCCATCGAGACGATCCCGCTCAGTTGCTTCTCGGTTGGTTCACGCGTCCCCGCGCGCCGCTGCTGCTGCTGCTGTACGTCAAGAACAGATCTAAAAACCTTGGTTACCCCCGTTTCGGGGGTAACTCGATTTTCAGATACCCCCGAAACGGGGGTATCTGGAAGGCTAGTCGCCGCCGATTGAGCTGCTCGAAGCCGGACTCGAACTCCAGGACGCTGCTGAACAGGTGGCGCTCGCGCTGGTAGGTGATGTACGTGTCGAAGAACAGATCCGCGCCGACGGAGGTCTCGTTGCTCGCGCCCACCACGTTGCGCGTGGACGAGAAGGGCGCCGCCAGGCCGATGGTGTACCGGCGGCTCCACGGGGAGACGCCCGTCACGACCCCGATCTCGTTCGGGGACACCACCCCGGCGCCGCGGAACTGGCCGCTGTCGGGGGCGATGACCAGCTTGTAGTGCACCAGGCCTCCCTCCGGTACCAGCACGGTCGCGAAGTCCGTGCGGACGCGGTAGGTGGAACCCGGTTGCACGATGCGATAGAGGCCGGGAGGCATCAGGAGGGTGAGCAGTCGCTCACCCTGCAGCGTGTCGGCTCCGAAGCCGATCGTGAAGGGTTGCCGGTCGGCGACCCGGATCAGCTCGTACGCGCCGCGGTGCGGGAGGTTGCTCTCGTCGACCACCTCGACGCGCAGTCCGCCCCAGCGAACCGGGGCCACGGTCGTCTCGCCCGCCCGGACCGTGACCGGGACCGCCACCATCTGCGGGGTCGGGCCGCTTCCCACCCGCACGACATAGTCACCCGGCTCGACCGTGATGCGCGCTCCGGTGGGACCGCTGGTCACCTGCTCGTCTCCGCGGAACACGAGCGCCTCGGGCTCGCTGTCGCCGTCGGCCATGGCGGGCACGAAGACGGCGCCCTCCCCGGGCGGGATCACGGCGGTGTCCCCGGCCACCTGCGAGGCTGCGTCCGGCGCCAGCCAGCGGTGGATGTCGGACGGCGAGGGCAGCTGGCCCGCGGCTCCGGGCGCCGGTCCCGCAACGAGCGTCACGAGAAGGAGCGTCCGTATCAGGGTGCATCGAATCGGCCGCTCCACGGCTCGCTACTGCTGCGTGGCCGCCCCGCTCCGGCGCGCGAGCGCGACGATCCGGTCGGCATCGGACCGCAACAGCAGGCGCTCGCGCACGAGCGCGTCCGCCGCGTCGGAGACCGCCTGCACGTAAGCGCCGCGGTCGGGGTAGCGCGCGTCCAACGACGGACGCGGGTCCCCGGACGCCCGCCGCGCCGCCTCCGTGCCCGCGAAGGGAATGAACGAGCCGGCCCCGGCGCATTGCGCCCCTTCCGCGAAGCCCGCCCGCCGCAGGTTCCAGCCGGTGTGCGTCCCGATCGGCGCCGCGAGGTTCGGGTGCCGGACGCCGTCCACCATGTTGCCGTCGGCGTCGATGCGCCCGACCAGCACCGTGTAGGCGTCGCCCTGCATCGGGGGCAGCGACCGGTGGTCGGCGACGTGCAGCGGGTTGTAGGAGCCGGAGTAGGTGACGCCCGGGACGTCGGGGAACGACAGGGCGTTCGACGCGACGAGGCCTCCGCCCGCGACCGTCGGGAAGCGGCTCCCCGGCGGCTCGACGTCCTGCACCACCCACTCGTGGAGGGCGACGCTCAGGGCGGTGCGCATGTCGCCCAGCGCCAGCGGATTGGTCAGGTTCTGACACATTCCCCGGCCCGGCGGCTGCGTGTGGACGCCGGGGCCGCCGCCGTGCTGCGTGCCGGACAGGAGGTAGACGCGGACGTTGTCCGGGAGCTCGATGTGCTCGCCTGCGGGGTCCGTGACCACGAGCGACGCGCGGGCCTGCCACAGCTCCGCCTCCCCGTCGCTGTGCACGATCTTCGGGCAGGTGCCCGACGCCCGGCAGCGCTCCTGCAGCCCGTCCGTCCTGCCGGTGAGCGGGTCGGTCAGGGTCGCGTAGGTGAAGGGGAACTGGTCGCCGGGGTAGACGTGGTCCTCGTGCTGCTTCTGCCAGCGGCCCGGCTGGCCGAACGCGTAGTTGGTGAACGTCTTGCGCGACCCGGCGATGTTCGGGTGGATGCCGTCGAAGACGATGCGCCCGCCGACGTCCTCGTTGAAGCCCTGGTACAGGAAGTCGCGCAGCATGCGCCCGCTCTGGGAGATGCCGAGCGAGAGAGCGCTGGTCGCCAGACCGCCCGCGGTCGCAAGAGGGTTGGCGTTCCCGGCGGGGTCGGCCGTCTCGTAGCGGAGGAACGAGACGGCGTCGCGCATGGCGGCGAAGCCGATTCCGGGCACGATCGGGTCCCGGGCCTGGTAGATGAACTCGTAGATGGCGCCGCCGTCGAAGCCGGCGGGGCGGTCGATCTCGATTTGCCGATCGCTCACGTAACGCCACGCCAGGTCGTCCGGCCGTTCCCGCGGCGCGTCCTGCGTCGCGCGGACCGAGAGCATCCCGCTGCGGGCGTCGAGCGATGCGGCCGGATAGGTCAGCCGCCCGCGCGAGCGAGGCTCGGCGTCGTTGAAGATGAACTCCTCGAGGGCGGGGCCGGCAATCGGCGACCCGTCGGCGTTGGTCGCCACCGGGAGGTGGGCCACGATGTTCGACGCGGTCGGCGTCAGGTCGCCCTGCCATCCGACCCGCACGAACGCGAACCCCCGCTCGAGCAGCGCCGGCTCGGCCGCCCCGCCCGCGGTTGGCGACGGTGTGGAAGATGGCCCGGTTCCAGCGCCTCATGTCGAGCGGCCGGTAGATCTCCACGGTGGCGCGGTACTCGACCCGCCCCGCGGCGTTGCGGGGCGCGCGGTCGAGATTGACGATGTGCTCGTGCCGCGGATCGGCCGGATCGAGGGCGCCGGCCACGACGCCGCGGAGCCACTCGTACTGGCCCGCCGCGCCGAAATGGCGGCCGCCGAGCGCGGGCGACTCGACCACCTCGAGGGCGAACTCGGTGATCTGCGCGCGCGCGTTGCCGGTTGCGAGCAGTGAGGCCGCGATGGCGATGGCGATCGACGTGCGGTTGGCTCGTCCTGGTCTGATCATCGGTGACTCCCGTGCGGGCATTGCGATTGACGTCCGCCTACGGCACGCGCGTTCCGTCCCGGCCTCCTGATGCTCGCCTCCGCGCCGCTCTCACAGGCCGTCAGCCCTCCGCCAGCTCCCCGTAGACCGCGGTCAGGAAGCGCTGCGGGTCGCCCCACCTGGCCTCGTACTCGGCCGTCGGGCCGGCCGCCACCACCTCGTCGTAGGTGGCGCCTTCGGCGACGAGGGCCCGGACCTTCACCCCCACGTCGATGACCATGTCCCGGAACTCGATCACGTCGTCGCGGCTGGACACCACTCCGTGCCCCGGCACGATCCTCGTGCCCCGACCGGCGATGCCGGCCGCGATGCCGAGGGCCTCGATCGTGCCGTCGAGCGTGCCGCCGTTGTTGCGGTCGATGACCGGGAAGGCGACCGTCCGGAACACGTCGCCGAGGTGCAGCACGTCCGAATCCCGGAAGTGGATGAAGGTGTCGCCGTCGGTGTGCGCCGGCGGCACCGGGATCAGCCGGACGTCCTCGCCGTTGAGGTGAATCGTCACGGGCTCGTTGTAGGTCAGCACGGGGAGCGCCACCGCGGGCAGCCGTTCCGCGAGACGCAGCCGGACCCGCTCGGTGGCCACGATTGCGATCCCCATCCTCCCCAGGTTCTCGTTGCCGCCCACGTGGTCGCCGTGGACGTGGGTGTTGATCAGGAAACGGATGTTCCCGTTCGAGATGCCCCGGATCGCCTCGACGATGCGGTCCGTGAGCGGCGCGAACTGATCGTCGATCATCACGACGCCGTCGTCGCCGATCGACAGGCCGATGTTGCCGCCGCGGCCGGCCAGGTAGTGCACGGTGCCCGCGACGTGGTGCGTGGAGATCTCCACCGCGTCCCAGTCGACGTTCTGCTGGGCGCGGGGCGTGAAGACGACGACGAACGTGGCGGCCAACGTGAACGCGACAGCGACGAGCAGTCTGCGTGGCATGAATTCCCTCCCGCGCGAGTGGCTCGAACCGTCCGCCTCCCGGCCGCGCTCGGCCAGGCGTCAGGGCCGTGCTCCCGAGCCGCCATTCTAGCCTGCCGTTCGTCGCCTGGCGGCTCCGCCCGGCGGCGGTAGTAGGATCGTGCGGTTCCGGTGCGAGCGGCGGGCTCGCGAGCACAACGGGGGTCGCAGGCAGTGTCAGCGGTCGACGTCGCGGGTCTGACCTTCACCTATGCGTCGGGGAAGAGCCCCGCGGTGCGGGATCTCTCGTTCCGCATCGAGCGCGGGGAGGTCTTCGGCTTCCTCGGGCCGAACGGGGCCGGCAAGTCCACGACCCAGAAGGTGCTCATCGGGCTCCTGCGGGGCTATCGGGGAGCGGTCTCGGTGCTGGGACGCAACCTCGCGGACTGGGGAGCCGACTACTACGAGCGAATCGGCGTCTCGTTCGAGCTTCCCAACCACTACCTGCGCCTGACCGGCGCCGAGAACCTCGGTTTACTTCCAGGCCCTGTACCGTGGCGAGACCCGGCGGCCGGAAGCGCTGCTCGAGATGGTCGGGCTCGCGGACGACGGAGAGCGCCTCGTCTCCGAGTACTCCAAGGGCATGAAGACGCGGCTCGGCGTGGCCCGCGCCCTGCTCAACGATCCGCAACTGATCTTTCTCGACGAGCCGACGGTAGGGCTCGACCCGGTGAGCGGGCGGGGCATCCGCGACCTGATCCGGGAGATGAAGCAGGCCGGACGCAGTGTCTTCCTGACGACGCACGACATGACGGTGGCCGACGATCTGTGCGCTCGAGTGGCGTTCATCGTGGGCGGGCAGATACGCGTCGTCGAATCGCCGCGGGCCTTGAAGATGGCCCACGGCGTCCGCACGGTGGCGGTCGAGTACGACCTCGACGACGGCCCCGGTCGTCGCGAGTTCCCCCTGGACGGCCTCGGCGAGAACGCCGACTTCCTCACGCTGCTGCGCGGCGCCACCGTCCGCACCATGCACACGCAGGAGGCGACGCTCGAGGACGTGTTCCTGCGCGTCACCGGCCACCGACTGGACCAGGAGTCGGCGCCGTAGAGAGCCGGATGAGGCACGCCGTGCCCGCGCGGACTCCCAACGCGCCCGGAAGGGCGCGCATGCACCGGCTGGTCGCGACCCTGCGCCTCGATCTCCGCCTGCAGCTGAGGAACGGCTTCTACTACGCGGTGGCGTTCGTGCTGGCCTGCTGGTTCGTCGTCCTAACCCGCCTGCCCCCCATCGACTGGGGGTACGTGCTGCCCGCCGTCGTCTTCGGGAACCTGGTGATGGTGAACTTCTTCTTCGTGGGCGGGCTCATCCTGCTCGAGAAGGCCGAAGGGACGCTGGAGGCGCAGGTGGTGACGCCGCTCGCCGACTGGGAGTACCTGGTTTCGAAGACGGGGACGCTGGTCGGGCTCTCGCTGGTCGAGCAGTTCGTCATCGTCTGGTCGGCCCACGGCGCCGGCTTCGCCGTCGGACCGCTCGTCGCCGGCACCGTGCTGGCCGGGGCGCTCTACACGCTGACGGGTTTCGTGCTCGTCGCCCGCTACCGATCGATCAACGAGTTCCTGTTCCCCGCATCCCTCTTCACCGTCGTGCTCTCGCTGCCGATGCTCCACTACTTCGGCGTCTGGGATACCGCGCTCCTCTATCTCCATCCCTTCACCGCGCCGCTCGTGCTGCTGGCCGGGGCGTTCCGGCCGCTCGCGCCGTGGCAGTGGGTCTACGGCGTGCTCTACGCCGCGGCATGGGCCGGGCTGCTGCTGGTCGCCTCCCGCCGCGCCTTCGATCGCTTCATCGTCGCCCGGGAAGGAGTGCGCTGATGCTGACCGCAGCCGCCGTGATCCGCGCGCTCGGGCCCATCGACGCCAAGAGCGTCGCCCGCGACAGCATGCTGCGGTGGCTCGTCGGAACGCCGCTCGTCTTCGCCCTCGTGTTCCGCTGGGGCGTCCCCGTACTGCACGCCTCGCTTGCGGAGCGCTACGGGTTCGACCTCGCGCCGTACTACCCCCTGCTGACGAGCTTTCTGGTGCTGATGGTGCCGACGCTGCTGGGTGCGGTGGTCGGCTTCCTGCTGCTCGACCAGCGGGACGACCGCACGCTCACCGCGCTGCAGGTGACGCCGCTCACCGTCGAGGGCTACCTGGCCTACCGCATCGCCGTTCCGATGCTGGTGAGCATCCCCGTGATGATGGCGAGCATCGCCGTCGCGGACCTGGTCGCGATGGAGATCGGAGCGGCCTTCGCCGCGTCCGTCCAGGCGGCCCCCGCGGCGCCGCTCTACGCCCTGTTCGTCGCCGCGTTCGCGAGCAACAAGGTGCAGGGGTTCGCGTTGTTGAAGGGCGTGGGGGTGCTCACCTGGCCGCCCGTCTTCGCCTGGTTCGTCACCTCGCCCTGGCAGGTGGCGATCGGCGTCGACCCGCTCTACTGGCCGCTCAAGGTGTTCTGGATGCTGGAGGCCGGCGAGCCCGGAGCCTGGCTCTACTTCCTCGCCGGCCTGGCCTACCAGGGACTGCTCGTCGCCATCCTGGTCCGGCGCTTCAAGGTCGTGATCTCCCGTTGAGCTGGTCGAGCGTCGTTCGGTGCCTGCCGCGCCGGTCACGCGGGCGGGCGCGTTCGGAGAAGACGACGTCACAGGGGGCCAACGCGCCGGCGGGCGGATGCCCCGCCGCGTTGCATCCGCCCGCCGGCTGCCCGGCTCGGTTCACCGGGCGTCGTTGATGTCCTGCGGCATCCCCGCTCCGTGCGGGGCAGAGGTGCGTCCTACTGCGAGCCGCCCTCGGCCGCCTCTCTGGCTTCCATCGCACGGGCGCCCGACAGCGAGCTGGCCATCGAGTAGTTGCCCTCGTGGCAGGCGTACTCGTAGAGCGGCTGGTCCGACGGCGTCATCAGCACCTGCGCGGTCCACGGGCCGGACCAGGTCGTCGGGTCGCTCACCGTGAACTCGTACAGCAGGGTGTCGGCGTCCAGGCGCGTGAAGCGCTCGACCAGGTGCGTGCTGGCGCTCGAATCGCCGAGCGAGGTCTCGGCGAGGAAGTTGCGGGTCGTGATGACCAGCGTGTCGCCCTCCCAGCTCGCGCGAGAGTCGCCCACCCACTGGCGGAGCCCGGCGGGGAGGTGCGGGCGGTTGTCGAGCGGGACGATCCGCGCGTTGTGCACCATCTCGTTGAGGATGGCCACGTGGTCCGCGGACTGGAAGATCTGGACGTTGTTGTTGTAGGCGCTCGGGGTCATCGGGGGCCCCGAGTTGAAGCCGAGGAGGCAGCGCTCGGAGATGCCGCGATCCTCGGGGCCGTGCGCGTGACGCGCGCGGAGGAGGCGCGTCAGCTCGCGCTGCGCCGCGACCATCGGCCGCACGGCAGGGATACGCCCGTCGGGCGGATCGACGACCAGCGACGTGCGCTGCTCGGCGAGCGAGTCGCCCCACTCGAACCAGATGCCCAGGCTGTAGCCGACGCGAAACTCGAGTGGCGCGTCGTCACGCTCGGACTCGAGTCCCTCCCGTTGGACGGCGAGGTTCGCTTCCCACTCCGCCGCTTCTTCCGGGGTCAGCGTTTCCTTGCCGGCGAGCTCCTCGGGCCGTTCCATCGGGGTGGCGGTCGAGAAGTTCCAGACGCCCTGCAGGTCGGGCTGGCCGTCCGGTGTGCGCGGGATCTCCCCCTGGCCCGCGGCGACCACGGGGGCGAGGGCGACCGCCGCGCACGCGAGTCCCATGACGCCGATCGACGTGACGGTTCGTTGACGCATCAGCTGTACCTCCCTGAACCAAGTGCTTGCGCGTGCTTGCTCTGCGGGCGCGGACTCTCGCGACCCGTTCCGGGCCGGCCTACGGTTCCGTGACGCGCTGCGTGTCGAGGCGGCGCGCGCCGGCGAGGATCCCGCTCAGCCCGATGTTGCCCTCGTGGCAGGCGTACTCGAACAGCAGGTCGTCGGTGCGGCGCAGCGGCATCCGAGCTGTCCACGGGCGCGTGAAGTTGTTCGGGTCCTCGACGGTGAACTCGTACAGCACGGTGTCGGGATCGAGGCGGCGCAGGCGCTCGACCAGCCGCGTGTCCCGGCTCGATCCGCCCAGGCTCGTCTCGCGCAGGAAGTTCCGCGTCTCGATCACCAGCGTGTCGCCCTCCCACCGTCCGCGCGAATCGCCCGAATACTGCCGCAGCACGCCGTGGGGGCGCCCGTCGAGCGGGACGATGCGCGCGTTGTGGACCATCTCGTTGAAGATCACGACGTGGTCGGGCGTCTGCAGGATCTGGACGTTGTTGTTGTACGCGCTCGACACCATCGGCGGGCCCGCGTTGAACCCCAGCAGGCAGCGGTCCGAGAGGCTGCGGTCGGTGTAGGAGTCGGCGAACCCGTTCTGGATGTTGAGGCGCCGGATGCCTGCCGCGTCCAGGTACGACTGCCGGTACGGCACCCGTCCCGACGGCGGATCGACGATGAGCGACGTGCGCCGGTCGCGCGTGAGCTCGACGCCGCGCTCGTACCAGAACTCGTTGTAGCCGCCGACACCGCCCTCCGCGCGGGACTGGTAGCGGACGCCGGGCGCACGGACCTCCAGGTTCTGGTTGTCGCGGTTCAACTCGGAGCGCCGCGCGGCCTCGTAGGCGGCTGCCTCCTCCGCGGTCAGAGTTTCGCGCCCCTTGAGCGCGGCGGACGCGCCGGCATCGATCACCGGCCGCTGCAGCGGCGTGAGGGTGCGGAACGTGAACACGCCCTCGATGTCGGGATCGCCATGCGGCGTCCGCAGCGGGGCCGCATCGTCGCCCGACTGGGCGAGGGCCGGCTCCGGCGCCATCGCCAGCGAGGCCGAGAGCACGAAGGCCAGTACGAACGGACGCTGCATTGTCACCTCGCGGTCACCTCGCGAAAAGTCGAGAGCCGGGGCCCCCCGCGCGGCGGGACCCCGGCTCGAAGGGAACTGCCCGGTGAGACGGCGAGAGCTACTGCTCTCCGGCCGCCCGGCGCTCGTCCGCCCGATGGCCGGACAGGATGCCCTCCATCGAGTAGTTGCCCTCGTGGCAGGCGTACTCGTACAGCGGGATGTCGGTGCGCGCCATCGGCATCGACGCCGTCCAGTCGCTCGCCCACGTGTCGGGGTCGGTCACCGTGAAGGTGTACTCCAGGGTGTCCTCGTCGACGCGCGTGATGCGCTCGACCAGCGTCATGTTCTCGGACGACGCCATGCCGGACCCGCCCGAGGTCAGGGGGATCCAGGCGCGCTCGGCGTTGAAGTTGGCGGTCTCGATGACCAGCGTGTTGCCTTCCCAGCGCCCGCGCGAGTCGCCCGACCAGAGGCGGATGCTCGGGTCGAGCGGCGCCCGCCCGTCGAGCGGCACGATGCGCGGCGTGTGGACCATCTCGGTGTAGATCACGGCATGGTCCGGGGTCTGGAAGAGCTGCATGTTCTGGTTGTAGGCCAGGGGCGTGATGGGCGGGCCGGCGTTGAAGCCCACGATGCAGCGGTCCGACGTATTGCGGTCGGTGTAGGTGTCGGCCGGGTGCATCTCCATGTGAGCGCGGCGGGCGGCGGCCCGCTCCGCGCCGACTTCGGAGAGCTCGGGGAAGCGGCCGTTCGGCGGATAGATGATGAGCGACGTGCGCCGGGTCTCGATCGGCTTGGTCCCCCCATCCATCCAGAAGTTGTTGTAGGCGCCGACGTTGCCGCCCGCCTCGGTGCGGCGCGCCGCCGCCTCCCAGAGGTCGATGTCGCGCTGGATCGCCGCCGCCTCGGCCTCGGCGGCCTCCTCGACCGTCAGGAACGCCTTGTCGCCCAGGTCCTCGGGCCGCTCGAGCGGCGTGATCGTGCGGAAGTCCCAGATGCCCTGCAGGTCCGGGTCGCCCCACGCCGTCCGCAACGTCTGGGCCGACGCGGGGGCGGCCGCCAGCGCGACGATCACGGCCAGCGTGCACACCGCGGCGAGATTCCGATGCTTCATTGTCAGCCTCCTCATGTCCTTGCGGCACCGCTCACGTGTTTCGCGTCCCGGTCGCCCCGTCGAGCCACCGGCAACTGTCTATCATGGACCCGGGCGCCCGCGCTGCGCAAGCGGCGCGGTCCGCGCGCGAAAGGGAATTCGAGCCCCGTCCGGGCGCCCGTCCCGGGGCTTCCGCCGGTTCGGGTGCGCGTCCGCGGTGGAACGGCCGGGTTCCGTCAGGGCGCGTCGGCCACCGCCTCCGCCACCCCGGAGTCGATCCAGTCGGTGAGGATCTTGCGGTGCGCGATGCGCCACCTGCCGTCGACGCGCCGCAGCCGATCCTCGTAACGGCCCTGGAAGACGATCCGCGCGGGGTCGGCGGTGCTGACGACGGTGACGTACGAGCGCATCGTGGCCTCGTCGCCGGCGCCGTCGATCACGAACGTGGTCGGGATGTGGCGTCCGCCCCCCGCGGCGGGCTCGCGGTCCGCGCCCAGGCCGCGCAGTTGCTCGCCGGTGATGTTGTAACCCTGCGCCGCCATCTCCATCACGCCGTCCTCGGTGAAGACCTCCGCCCAGAGGGCGGAGTCGCCGAGATCGATCGCGTGGCTGTAGCGCCCGGCGAGATCCCGGATCTCGGCCCGGTCCTCCGCCGTGAGCGCCCCGGGCGCCGCCGCCCCGACCCCGCCGCCGGTCGTGGCCACCGCGACCGCCGCCACTGCAGCCAGCAGCAGCGCGACGCCGAGCACCGGCCTGACCCGTAGTCCTGTGAGCATGGTGTCTCCTCCCCTGCGTGACGCCGCGGCCGCCCGCGGATGTTCGACCCTCGCGCCCCCAGCGCAGGGGCCGGGCGCCGGCCCGCGGCCGGTCAGCCGCTCGGGACGACCGCGTGCTTCCTTTCGGGGGGCACTGCCCGTGGGCCAGTCTTCTCTCCGCCGATGGTCCGCCGGGAGGCGGCCCGCCGTCAGGGGGCGGCGGCCGGCTCCCGCACGATGTCCGGCGGGCTGGGCGCGGCCCCCAGGCTGCGCAGCAGCGCCGCCGACGTGTCCGACTTGATGTAGTTGCCGCCGGTATGGATCCCCTCGGCGATGACGAGCGGCGTCCAGTCGCGGTAGTTCTTCGCGTCGATGTGCGCCCCGCGGTCGACGAGGAACTGCACGATCGAATCGGCCCGCTCGCGCCAGGCGGCGCCGTGCAGGGCCGTGTCCCCGGCCTCGTTGACGGCATTCACGTCCGCCCCGAGCTCGACGAGGAGCGTCACCGCGCGGAGCGCCTCCGCCTCCGCGGAGCGCGTGATGCCGGGCGCGTGACCGACTCCGGCCGCCACCATCAGGGGCGTCGTGCCGTTGAAGGTCGGCAGGAACGGATCGGCGCCGTGGTCGAGCAGCTCCCGCATGACCGCGACGTCGTTCGCCTTGGCCGCGATGAGGAACGCGGTCGCGCCCCGCATGTTCCCCAGGTGGCCCTTGACCTGGATGCCGAACCCGGGCGTGCGGGCCGTCTGCTTGTCGGGGTCGGCGTCGTGGTCGAGGAGCAGCCGCACCATGCGCAGCCGATCCGCCTCGTGGAGGCCGCCGAAAACGCTCCACTGGTTGCCTTCGGCGACGCCGTTGGACAGGTCGTTGAGCTCGGTGTCCCACTTGCCCGCCGCCCAGTGGAGCGGGGTGAAGCCGGGGCCGAGATCGGGGTCGGCCCCGTGCTCGAGGAGGAGCTCCGCGTGGTCGAGGTGTCGCCGGATGACCGCCACGAGCAACGCGGTGGTGCCGTCGTGCGCGGTGGCGTTGACGTCGGCCCCTGCCCGGAGCAGCGTCCTGGTGACGTCGGCGTAGGCCTCGCGGGCGGCCAGCAGCAGCGCGGTGTAACCGGTCGTCGTTCGCGCATCGACCTCGGCGCCGTGCGCGAGCAGCGTCCGGACCACCGCGTCGTGTCCCTCCCACGCTGCCCACATCAGCGCGGTCTGGCCGTGGAAGCCCTCTGCGCCGTTCACGTCGGCGCCCGTGGCGAGGAGCGCCATCACCGCCGCGACGACCCCGCTCCGCGCGCACGTCATCAGCGGCGTCTCGCCGGTTGCCTGCGCGGCGCGCGGGTCCGCACCGGCCTCGAGAAGGCGCGTCAGCAGCCGCGCGTTGGCGTTCGTGCAGGCGAGGACGAGCGGCGTGACGGAGTACTGATCCGCCGCGTTGACGTCCGCCCCGGCGCCGATCAGCAGCTCGGCGAGCTCCGCGTCGTCCCGCTGAACGGCCCAGTGGAGCGCGGTGACCCCGCCGGCGGGGCTCGTGTTCACCGGGGCACCCGCGGCCAGGAGTGTCCGTACCGCCGCCGTGTCCTGGCTGCGGGCGGCCTGCGCAACGCGGAGGTCAGGGCCGGCGGCGACGGCGAAGCTCGCGGCGGCCAGCGCCCCGACCGCTGCGCCTGCGGCGATTCGAGTGTCCATGCGCATCGTCTCGTCCTTCCCGGTCCGGCTCTCGTCCGTCGTCCGTCGTCCGTCGGCCGGGCGACGCCTCCCCGGGGAAAGCGCCGCCGTTCCGCGCCGCCGATTCCTACACCCCGGTGAGGAACGGCAGCTTGCCGGTGGCGTCGCCGAGGCGCTCGGCCGGGATGCCCATCTTCTCCAGCAGCGTCAGGTGCATGTTCGCCAGCGGCGTGCCCTCCGGCAGCCGCACGTGGCGTCCGCCGCGGAGCGTGCCGCCGCCCCCGCCGGCCACCACGATCGGCAGGTCCAGCGGGTCGTGCGCGTTGCTGTTGCCCATCCCGGCCCCGTAGACGACCATCGACTGATCGAGCAGCGAGCCGTCGCCGTCCGCGGTGGCGGCGAGCTTCTCGACGAAGCGCCCGAAGATCTGCATGTGGAACGTGTTGATCTTGGCCAGCTTGACGAGCTGCTCCTCGCGCTGCCGGTGGTGCGAGACGGGGTGGTGCGGCTCGGCGACGCCAATCTCCGGATACGTGCGCACGCTCTTCTCGCGTCCAACGAGGAACGTGCAGACCCGTGTCAGGTCGGCCTGGTAGGCGACCAGCATCAGGTCGAACATGAGGTCGGCGTACTCCTCGAAGTCGGCCGGGATGCCGGCCGGCTGCGCCACCTCCGGCAGCCCGCGATCGCTCTGCGACTCGGCGATCTGGATGCGCCGCTCGATGTCCCGCACGGAGTCGAGGTAACCGGCCAGCTTCGAGCGGTCGCCGCGGCCGAGCTTCCGCCGGAGGTCGACGATCTCCTGGTTGACCGAGTCGAGGATGCTCTTGTCGGCCTTCAGAGCCCGGAGCCGCGCCTCGCGGCCGGTGCTTCCGACGGCCCCGAACAGGTGCTCGAAGACCGCGCGCGGGTTCGTCTGCATCGGGAGCGGCGTGTTGGCGTCGCGCCAGGCGATGGTCGCGCTGTAGGCGCAGCCGTAGCCGTCCTCGCACTGCCCGACCAGCTCGTTGGCCTCCAGGGAGAGCTCCAGCGACGCGAGCTGCGTGTCCTGCCGGAGCTCGCGCGCCGCGAGCTGGTCCATCGAGACCCCGACCTCCAGGGTGGAGTTCGTGCCGGACGCCTTCACCGCGTGCGCCCCGGTCAGGTAGGCGGCCTGGCAGCGGGAGTGGTCCCCGTCGCCTTCGTCCAGCCGCTGCTTGGCCTCCCGGTTGGCCATGCCGCTCAGGACGAGCACCCGGTCCCGGACAGGGGCCAGCGGCGAGAGGACGGGGGTGAGCTCGAAGGCCCCCTCCGTCGCCGGCCGCCAGCGGGCCATGCTCATCCCGTTCGGGATGTACACGGCGCCGAGGCGCTTCACGGGGCGGGCCGCGGTGTTGCGGAGCGCGGCGAAGGCCGGGACCATGCCGTCGAGCAGGGGGAGCGCGATGCTCGCCCCGAGACCCCGCAGCATCGTCCGCCGGGAGAGGTGCTTCTTCGTGATCACCATCGGAGACTCCTCCATCGAGGGGCGACGATCGGGACCCGTACGCACAGCGAGCCGCCCGCGGGTCGGCGCCCGCGCGCGGCTCGACGCTCGATCACCAGACGAATGTGCAGCATGTTCCGGCGACCTCGGCGATCCTATCGCCGTGGCCGGAGGAGCGCAACCGCCTCACTGCGCGCGACGCTCATCTTCTGAGCCGGCGGTCTCGACGCGCGCCGTCCGCATCCGGAACGGCGGGCTGTCGACTATGCCCAGGATGAGCGATGACCAGCGATAGCCGCCGGGCGCCGCCGCGCGCAGGATGGCGCGGACGGCCGGCATGTCGTGGTGCCCGACCGGACGGCCGAGGGCGTAGGTGAGGAGCTTCTCCGTGAACGTGCGGACGAACTCCTCCCGGCGTTCCACGAGCGCCGCGCGGAACTCGGCCGGGCCGTCGAACGCCGTCCCGTCGGGCAGCTCGCCGGATGCGTCGATCGGCGTCGCTCCATCCATCGTCCGCCAGCGCCCGATGCCGTCGAAGTTCTCTAGCGCGAAGCCGAGCGGGTCCATCCGCCGATGGCAGGTGGCGCAGGCCGCGTTCCGCCGGTGCGCCGCCATCAGCTCGCGCATGGAGGCCGGCTCCTCCCCGCCCGCGGCCTCCTCGAGCGGCGGCACGTTCGGGGGCGGGGGCGGGGGCGGCGCGCCGAGAATGTTGTCCAGCAGGTACTTGCCGCGCACCACCGGCGAGGTCCGGGTCGCGTACGAGGTGACGGTCAGGATGCTCCCGTGCCCCAGCAGGCCGGCCCGGTTGGAATCGGTCATCGGGGTCCGGCGGAAGTGCGCCCCGTAGACGTTCCGGACGCCGTAGAACCGCGCCAGGCGTTCGTTCAGGAACGTGTAGCGCGCCGTCAGCAGCTCTTCCAGCGGTCGGTCGTCGCGCATCTGGCTCTCGAGGAAGAGCTCCGTCTCACGCGCGAACGCCTCCCGCAGATTGTCGTCGAACTCGGGGTAGGCGCTGGCGTCGGGGTCGACCGCCCGCAGGTTCCGGAGGTGGAGCCACTGGCCGCCGAAGTTCCGCGTGAGGGCCGCCGCCCGCCGGTCGGCCAGCATTCGCCCGACCTGCGCCTCGAGCACGCCCGGATCCCGCAGTGTCCCCGCAACCGCGGCGTCGAGCAGCTCGTCGTCCGGGATGCTGCTCCAGAGGAAGAAGGACAGGCGCGAGGCGAGATCGAGGTCGCTGACGGCGTAGACGCCGTCCGCCGGGATGCTCGCCGGATCGCGCTCGATGCGGAACAGGAACTGCGGCGAGACGAGCAGCCGCGCCAGCGCTTCCTGAACGCCCCGCTCGAAGCCGCCCTGCTGCCGCCCGGACCGGTAGAAGGCGAGCAGCGTGTCGACGTCGGAGTCCGCCACCGGCCGGCGGTAGGCGCGGCGGGCGAGGGCGCCGAGAACGCGCCTCGCGCAAGGCTCTTCTTGGGCCGCGCCGTCCGGGCGGCAGACGAAGATGCGCCGGCGGCTCGCGGTGTCGCCGGGGCCGGTCGGGTCGAAGGGCCCTTCCAGGCGGATGTAGTCGACGTCCATCCGCGGCGCCTCGTAGGTGGAGCTGGTGTGGCGCGGGGGCAGCAGCGTCGGCGCCGGCCCTTCCGTCAGCACGCTCTTGCGGACGAACGCCACTCCGAGGTCGTGCATCCCGGCCGATGCCGAGAACCGCACCTCGAGGGCGTCGTCGGCCGTGAGGTGGTACGACGACGTGCGGTAGATGCCGGACCGGGCGCAATGCGCGTCGTCGGAGTCGACGCACTCCCCGCCGATCGTGAACCGCGAGACGATGGCCCCGTCGAGGAGCACGTCTATCTCCTCGCGCGTGTCGATGGCCCGGATGCGCGAGTTGGTGAAGTTGCGACCGAGCCGGATCTTCACCACGTAGTCGCCGTCGAGCGGGAAGTAGTGGCGGATGAGCGCCCCGCCCCGCGTCCCGTAGGGCAGGTCCTCGTGCATCCGCTCGTCCTGCCGCAGCCCGCGCGAGAGGTTGAACGTCTCCACCGCCGGGCCGATGGCCGGGTCGCCGACCGCGAGCTGGCTGATGCGGCGCGCCGCGAACAGGTAGCGGCCAAGGAGCGTCGGCGACATCGACAGCACGTCGGCGATGTTGTCGAAGCCGTGGTCGGACTCGTCGGCCGGGAGCAGCGCCGCGGCGTCGATCTCGAGGTCGAGCAGGTCGCGCACCGCGTTGCCGTACTCGAACCGGTTCAGGCGGTGGTCGGCCACCCGGCCGGGCTTCGGGTGCGCCGCGGCGTCCCGGTCGAGCTCGCCCTCCAGCCACCCGACGAACGCGTCGCGCGTCGCCGCATCGGGACGCCGGCGCTCGGGAGGGGGCATGGCGCCGCTTCGCAGCTTCCGGGCCACCTTCTCCCACGTCTCGGCGTCCGCGCCGACGTGCGCGACGTCGCGGTCCTCGAGCACGAGGCCCGCCGTCCGCAGGCGCTCGTTGTGGCAGGCCAGACAGTAGGTGCCGAGGAAGGCGTGCGCGTCGGGCGTGGCCGGAGCCGACACGGCGGCGGGCACGGCCGGTTGCTGCGCGGCGGCATTCGCCGGCGCACCTGGCATGTATCCGGCGACAAGCAGGCCGGCGAGACACGCCTCTGAAGTCGCGCGTGACAGCCTGGACATCCTGCCCTCCTCCGCCCCTACGGGCGCCTACCGTAGCCTAGGCGCGGGGTCGGAACGCGTCAAGTCATGAGCCCGACCGGGTGGGCGTCAGGAGAGCAAGGTGCTGTCTGGGCGCAGAGCAAGGGCGTGATCCCTGCTTGCGTGGCATAAATAGAGGTTCTAGCATAGACTGTTTGTCGTGAGGCGGGCGGCGAGTTCAGAAACCGGGCCGCCAGGCTTCATGAGGAGACAGACGCATGACGAACGCCGGTCGCATCCGCTCACACGTTGTGGAGAACTACTTCGGCCCAGCGCGCCAACGTGGCGACGAGACCGTTACAGTCCGCGCCGGAACGATCCTCAAGGAGTTGGGGCTGTCCAGTAGCCTCGCCGCGAGCGTCTGTGCCGCGCTGCAAACCGCTAAGTTCCTGAAAGAGAACGGTTTGGAGCCGCCCCACGTGAAGGGGCCGCCGTCGAAGCAGAGTACGACGACGACGTTCACCTTCCGGATTCCTCGACCTTCGGCGGCCGGCAACCAGTCAGCGTGGAGCGCCATCTGGGATCTGCGCGGGGCCGGCAAGGCGACGTTCGCGGCGCTCGGAGGCGGTGAGCGATGGTTGTTGCGGGAACGCGAGGCGTTCCATGAGTCCAGCCCCGGCGCCGCGGTCCGCGAGCGGGCCGGGAGTTCGGACTGATGTCGCGGGTCTACTGGGACACGATGCTGTTCATCTACTGGCTCGAGGACCATCCCGACTACGCCGGTGAGATGAAGCGCATCCTGTCGCGCATGGCGTCGCGGGGCGACCGGCTCTGTTCGAGCGCGTTCGGCCTGGGAGAGGTGCTCGTCGGTGCGAAGCAGCGCGACGACCGGCACCTCGCGGAGACTGTCCGAACCACCATGTGCCCCCCGCGCGTCGAGCTGTTGCCCTTCGACGCTGCAGCCGCCGAGCACTACGCCGACATCCGCGCGAGGCATCGTACGAAGTCCCCCGACGCCATCCATCTCGCGTGCGCCGCGTCCGCCGGCGTCGACCTGTTCCTGACCAACGACGCCGCGATCGCCCGCCTCGACGTGCCGGGCATCCGGTTCATCGCCGGGCTCGACGCACCCGTGCTGTAGCGTGCTGGTCACCCGCGGCGAGTACCTCTGCGCCGCAGACTTCGGGGCGGACGACGAGCACGCTTGCGTGGGGCCGGCCGCGTCGATAGAGTCGCCGGAAGGGCGGGCGCACCACCAGGAGGGCCACCACATGGGCAGGTCGACACGCACGAAGGCGGGCATCAGTCGGCGTTCGTTCCTCAAGAAGGGCGCCACCGCCGGAGTCGGCGCGGCCGGCCTGGCCGGCGGCGCTCTGGCTGGGGCCGCAGCGCCGTCCGGCGAGGCGCTCGCCCAGGACTTCTGGGACCTCCGGGTGGACTTCGTCACCATCGGGGCCGGCACCGCGGGCCTTGCGGCGGCCGTCGCCGCCCTCGACCACGGCGCGTCCGTGATCCTGGTCGAGGAGAACGTCGACATCGGCGGGCACGGCATGTGCTCCGGCGGGCAGGTCCACCTCGGGGGCGGCACGAGCAACCAGCGCAAGCACGGGGTCGAGGACTCCGCCGATCAGGTCTTCATCGACTGGATCCGCCACGACCACATGCAGAGCCGCTACAGCGACCGTGACCTCGTGCGCGCGTTCGCGGACGAGAACGTGGCGACGTTCGAGTTCCTGATCGAGAACGGCGTCGAGTTCCAGGACCACCTGACCGGCCCGACCCAGGCGTCGCGCGTGCGCCGCCAGCAGCGCACCGTCCAGTGGCCGGTGGCGAGCGAGCGGGTGACGCACCATCCGACCCGCGTCGGGTCCGGGCTCGTCCGGGCGCTGGAGAAGAGCGCGCGGGCCAAGGGCGCCGAGGTGCTCCTGCGCCACAAGATGACGAGCATCGTCCGCGAGGGCCCGTCCGCCGGTCGCGTGCTCGGCATCACCGCGACCCACGACGGCCGGACCGTGAACATCGCGGCGAACAAGGGTGTCCTGGTCGCCACCGGCGGCAGCACGAGCCACGTCACCCTGCGCCGCACCTTCGATCCGCGGCTGACCGAGGAATACCAGGTGGCGGGCGAGCCGTGGTCGCGCCAGAGCGGCGACGGCGAGCTGGCCGCGATGGCCGTCGGGGCCTCGCTCTGGGGCACGGCGAACCAGACCGTCGAGGAGGGCATCGCGATCTCGAAGACGCGCCACATCGGATGCCAGTGGGGCTACAACAGCCTGATCTGGCAGCCGGATGCCCGTATCTTCGACCTCGCCCGCGCCTCCGGCCTGACCGTCGCCGACTGGCACGACGTCATCCTCGTCAACCAGACCGGCCGGCGCTTCTGGAACGAGGTGGACGCGCGCTACGACTTCTTCGCGGCCGCCATGGCCTGGAACGGCGACGAGAACAAGCTGAACGGCGGCGGCCCGATCTGGGCCTTCTTCGACCAGGACGCGGTGGAACGCGAGGAGTGGGATCCGCGGCCGCCCAACGTCGACTTCGACGGCTGGTTCTTCCAGGCGGACACGCTCGCCGAGCTCGCCGCGGCAATCACGAATCCCTACCAGACGAAGGCGATTCCGCCGGCCGCGCTCGAGGAGACGGTCGCGCGCTACAACACCTTCGTCGACCTCGGGACCGACGAGGACTTCGGCAAGCCGACGCCGCGCTACAAGATTCAGCGCCCACCGTTCTACGCGGCCTGGTCGACGCCGATCCTGCACGACTCGCTCACCGGCCTCCGCACGAACACGAAGGCGCAGGTGATGGACACGCGCGGGCAGGTGATACCAGGCCTCTACTGCGCCGGCGAGTCGCAGGGCGGCTTCGCGCAGCACGGGCTCGGCCGGTGCCTGGTCTTCGGCCGGATCGCCGGCCGCGACGCGGCCGTCAACGGCGGCGTGGCCTGATCGAGGGCGGTTCGGGACGGGGTTCCGCCGTGACCGATCAGCCGCAGGAGGCGCCTGCGCCACGGACGCCGTCCGCACGACCGACGCCATCCGCCCCCCCGACGTCGTCCGCACCGCCGACGCGAGACTCGGGGCCGCAGCCGACGGCGGAGCCGCCGGCGAAGAAGGAGCCGCCCGCGAAAGCCGAGCCCCCCGCGACGCCCGCACCGCATCCGACTAGCGTCGCGGTCTGGGGGGTGCCGTCGCCCGTCGTCGCGGGCCGCCCGTTCACCGCGACCGTCGGTGTCAAGTGCGCGTCCGGCTGCCGGCTGAGCGGAATGCCGGTCGTCGTGCGCGACGCGGCCGGAGCCGCCGTCGGCGAGGGCCGTCTGGGGGAGGCGCCGGCGCCCGGTACTCGCGCGCTGTTCGCCGCCGAGGTGTCGCTGGTCGCGCCGGAGGCGGGAGGCGTTCACTCTCGGACCGCCGCCTTCGCCGGTAGCGCATCCCCCGGCGATGCGGAAGCCGCAGGCACCGGGGCGGCAGCCGTGCGGGATGAAACCGGCGCTGCGTCCCGGACGGAAGCCGCCGACGACGGTCCCGAGGCCGCCCACGCCGGGTCGTCGTCGACCTTCAGCTTCCGCACCGCCGGCCCTCCGGATCACCGCGTGGCGGTTACCGTTCGCGAGCAGGAGGCGGGGGCGCCGGTCGCGGGGGCAGAGGTGCGGGTCGGGCTCTATCGCGCCGCGACCGACGCGGGCGGACTCGCCGTGCTCGACGTGCCGGCGGGGGAGTACGACGTGTGGGCGCGGAAGGCCGGCTACGAGCCGCGCGCCGGCCGCGTCGTCGTCACCGGGGACGTCGCCTGCCGCATCGACGTGGCGCCGGCCTCCGACGCGGACGACGACCAGGTGTGGATGTGAGTCGTGCTACGATCGATGCTCGCTTCCTGAATCGCGAGCAGGTCTCCTCCACCCCGGAAGCCCGCTCAGAGTGGCGGGTGTTGCCGGTATCCACCTCCGGCCGTTCCCTTCTCCAGATTCTGCGCTGAGAACGCGGGCCCGGTCGCCGGGCGAGCCACGACAGGCAACGTTCCGCGCCCGGGTGAGCGCGGAGGTCGGAGTACGCACCACCATGAAGTTCGAAGAGCTGGGCCTGCGCCCGGAGCTCCTGCGCGCCGTCGACGGCGCCGGCTACGTCGCTCCCACGCCCATCCAGGCGCGCGTCATTCCGGCCGCGCTCGACGGGCAGGACCTGATCGCGTGTGCGCAGACCGGGACCGGGAAGACCGCCGCCTTCCTGTTGCCCATCCTGCAGCACCTCGCCGGCGGCGGGTCGTCGCGCCGCCCGCGGGCGCTGGTCGTCACGCCGACGCGCGAGCTTGCCGCGCAGATTGGCGAGTCTGCCGTGCAGTACGGCCGGCACCTCCACGTGCGCAGCACGGTGATCTTCGGCGGGGTCGGCATGGAGCCGCAGAGGCGCCGCCTGCACGCCGGTCCCGATCTGCTCGTCGCCACGCCCGGACGGCTGCTCGACCATCTCGGCCGGCGGCACCTGCAGCTCGACGGCGTCGAGATCGTCGTCCTCGACGAAGCGGACGCATGCTCGACATGGGCTTCCTGCCGGACATGCGGCGCATCCTGGCCGCCCTCCCGGCGACCCGGCAGAGCCTGTTCTTCTCTGCCACGATGCCGGACGAGATCGAGGAGCTCATCCGCCGCACGACCGGGACCCCGACCGTGGTCGAGGTCGCCCGCCGCGCGACGCCGGTCGCCGCCGTCCGGCAGGTCGTGCACCCGGTCGCCGCGGGCAGCAAGAAGGATCTGCTCGCCGCGCTGCTGCAGCGCCCGGATGTGAAGCAGACCCTGATCTTCACCCGCACCCGGGCTCGTGCGAATCGACTGGTCCGGCGCCTGGAGAAGTCCTGCCGGGAGGTCGCCGCCGTTCACGGCAGCAAGAGCCAGAGCGCCCGCACGCGGGCGCTCGCCGGCTTCCGCGCCGGCCGGATCGATACGCTGATCGCGACCGACGTCGCCGCGCGGGGCATCGACGTGCACGGCATCAGCCACGTGATCAACTTCGACGTCCCGCACGTGCCCGAGGACTACGTGCATCGCATCGGCCGCACGGCGCGGGCCGGGTCGAGCGGGCATGCCGTCACCCTGGTGACGCCGGAGGAGCGCCCGCAACTGGCCGCCATCGAGCGTCTCGTCGGGGCGTCCATCCCGCGCGAGACGGTCGACGGATTCACCGTGCCGCGGGATCCCGAGACGCCCCCGCGCCGGCCGTCCCCGCCCACGGACCGAGCCGGTCGCGGGCGGGGCAGCGCAGGCTCCGGGCGCAACGGGGAGGCGCGCAACGCGGGCTCGGGGCGCAACGCGGGCTCGGGGCGCAACGCGGGCTCGGGGCGCAACGCGGGCTCGGGGCGCAACGCGGGCTCGGGGCGCAACGCGGGCTCGGGGCGCAACGGGCAGGCGCGCAACGCGGGCCCGGGGCGCAGTGCCGGGCCGGGGCGCAACGCAGGCCAAGCGGCACCGCACGCCCGCAAACGGCCGCGCCGGCGCCGCCGCCCGGTCTCCGTGGCCTGAGCGCGACTCCGCGCGTCGTCAGTCCGTCCCGCGGCTGTCCGCTCCTTGCCACCCGCGCCGGAAGCCCGCCATGAAGCCTTCCATTGCGCCTTCGAGGCGCGCGATGCGCTCCCGGAGGTCACCGACCGCGGTCGCGAGCCCATGCAGTCGGGTGTCGAGCTCGTGCAGTCGGGTGTCAAGGGCGCTCAGGCGGGCGTCGATGTGCCGAACCCCGCGAAGCCGACCCCGAGTATCGTGATGATGCCAACGATGCCGATGATCTCGACCATCTCTTCTCCCTGAAGGCTACTCCTCCAGGTGAACCTGTGCAATGGCGATGCCGCTCTCGCCGGCGACGGCGTAGAGGAGGTAGGTGCGGCCGCTCGCCGCGTCCTCGAAGATGGCGGGGTCGCGAAGCTGGTTGACGTGGCCGTAGGCCGTGCTGCGGACGGACGGCTCGAGCGGTGCGCCGGCGCCCTCCCAGTCGCGATCGGGCCGCAGCACCTCGACGCCCCGCGTCTCCGCCCAGGTCAGCCAGTCGCCGGCGAGATCGATGCGGCTCAGCTTGATGCGCTCGGGCGCTTCGCCGACCTCCGTCCAGAAGACCAGCAGGGTGTCGTCCCGCTTCAGCAGCGCCGCGTGGCGCATGTCGGGGTTGAACAGCAGCGGCCCTTCCTCGAAGCCGCCCAGCGGGTCGCGAGAGCGATAGAACTGCCCCGGCATCGACATCGCATAGGTGTAGCCGTCATGCCGGAACGCGCGCATGTAGCTCCGTCCCAGGCGCTCCGGCCGGGCCTCGAAGTGGATGCCGTCGGGCGACGTGGCCACGCGCGTCACCTGGGTGCTCACGTCGTCCAGGCCGTGGAAGTACATGACGATGCGCCGGTTGGCGTCGTCGACGTGGACGTCGGGCGAGGCGATGTGCGGCGTCGTCGCCTCGAACAGCCCGTCGTGCGACATCGGCACGCCGCGCCGCTCCTGCGACGCCCGCAGCCGCGCGGCGACGTCCGGCGCCACCTCGGGCGGCTCGGTCAGGAAGTGCGAGTCCGCGATCTGCAGGCTGCCCGGCGCGTGGATGGTCCACGGTCCGAGCAGGTCGTCCGCGTAGGCGAGCCGGATGTAGCGGCCCTTGTGGTCCGCGAAGTACAGGTAGTAGTCCCCGAGGGCGCTCTCCACCCAGTCCGGCACGCGGATGAGCGACGGCCCCTGGATGTTCACGCCGATGCTCGGGTGCAGATCCGGCGTGATGATCGGCCGGTCGAGCAACCGCTCGACGCGGACGCCCGGGTCTCCGTTCCGGTCCTGCGCCTGAGCCGGCGGTGCGGCCACCAGGGAGGCGACCGCGATGGCCGTTGCGCACGTCATCGTCGCTCTTCGTGACATGAGAGTCTCCTTCCGTTCGGGCGGGCGCCTTCCAGGTTGCCGGCATCGCGTCGCTGGTCAGCCCGCTGCTTGCCGTCTCGCGCTTGCGGTCTCGCCCTGGCCATCACGAACCCGTGCCGGTGACGGGACCCGCGGTCACGCTCCGCGCTTCGCGCTCAGGGACCCGCCCGGCGCTCCCACGCGCAGAGCTCCGGGCTCCGCCTCAGCCAGTCGAGCGCCGGATCGCCGATCGGTGCTCCCGGCGGCGCGGCGGGCGCCGGGAACGCCAGGCTCGGCACGGGGTCGCCGGGCCGCGCGAGGAAGCGCTCGATGTCCCGCACCAGCAGTTCGTGGTGCACCGGCCCCTCCGCCAGCTCGTGGCCGCGCGTCGCGATGCCCTGCAGCGCGGCCAGCGCATGCGCGCGGACCTCCGCCATCGGGGCGCGGTCTACGAGCCCCATCAGGCGCTCGGCGACCACACGCTGGACGGCCCGGCGCACGGCACGTTCGTACGCGGTGCCGGCCGGAGCGGTGAACGCCGCCTCCACGAGGGCGGCGAGCACCTCGGCCAGGTCGGGCAGCGCCTCGTCGACCAGCGCCTGCTCGACCAGCCGAGCGGCACGCTCGGGGGCCAGCATCTCGGAGACCGTGAGGTCGGCCGCCACGATCGCCGGCGTCAGGACGTCGAACGCCGCGCCCGTCCGGCGCGGAAACAGCTCGCGATGCCGGGCGTGGCCGGGCGGTCGGGGCGGGATCAGCCGCAGCAGCCCGGCCGGCAGCGTCAGCTCCGGCGGCGCCAGGGTGGCGACGAGGGCGCCCAGCGCCGCGCGCTGCTGCTCGGCGCGCACCGGCGTCACCGGCGCCGGCCCGTCGCCGCGCATGGCATACCCGTAGTCGACCCCGCCGAGCGCGGAGGCCGCGGCTTCCACCTGGTAGCGGTGGTGGAGGTAGAGGGGCACGAGCGCCTCCTCCAGGGTGGCGAGCGGCATGCCGCGGGGGAGGGCGGCTTCGCCGAAGCGGTCGAGAGCGGCCCGCCGCACCTCGAGCATGCGCCGCAGCTCGCGCGCGGGGTCGGTTCCATTGGCCCACCGGTGGACCCGCGGGTGCACGGCGACGTCCTGGTTCGTCAGGTAGCGCAGGTCGTCCTCCCAGGCCTCGTCGAGCAGGCGCGCGAGCTCCGCCTCCGCGTCGGCGCCGTCCGGGAAGTCCCGGTAGCCGTACGCAATGGCCACCTCGTCCCAGGCTCCGATTCCGACGTCGTAGGCGTCCGACAGATCGATCCTGCCGTCCGGCCCGAGCGTGACGAGCGGATGCGGGTAGTCCATGACCGAGATCCGCCCCTGCGTGCTCGCGTAGTAGTTGTGCCCGAGGCCCAGCGTGTGGCCGACCTCGTGGGCCGCGAGCTGGCGGATCCGCGCCAGTGCGAGCTCGGCCGGTTCCGGCGGCCGTTCGTCGCCCGTCGCGTACGGCGAGAGCAGGCCCTCCGCGATCAGGTAGTCCTGCCGGGCGCGCAAGGAGCCGAGCGTGACGTGGCCCTTGATGATCTCGCCCGTGCGCGGATCGAGCAGCGACGTTCCGTAGCTGTAGCCGCGCGTCGAGCGGTGCACCCACTCGATGACGTTGTAGCGCGCGTCGAGCAGGTCGGCGCCCGCGGGCAGCATCTCGACGCGGAAGGCGTCCCGGTAGCCGGCCGCCTCGAACGCCTGGTTCCACCAGCGCGCTCCGTCGAGCAGGGCGGAGCGGATGGGCTCCGGCGTTCCGCGGTCGAGGTAATAGACGATCGGCTCGACCGGCTCGCTGACGGCGGCGGACGGGTCGCGCTTCGCCAGACGATGGCGGCGGAGGTAGCGCCGCTCCAGCGGCTCGCCGAGCGGCGCCGCGTAGTCGAGGTAGGAGACGGCACCGTAGCCGGCGCGCGGGTCGAAGCGGCGCGGCGCGTACCCATCGTCGGGGAGCGCGACGAGCGACTGGCGCTGGCGCACCGTCACCGCGTCGGCGTCCGGGGCCACCGCCTCGATCGAGCCGCGGCCGAATCCCGGCCCGCCCCTCTCGCGCGCACCGCCGCGTTCGCGCGCGAAGGTGAGCGTGGCCTCCAGCTCCGTGTTGCGCGGAAACGCCTTCGTGTACGGCAGATGGACGGCGCTCCGGGCCCGGTCGAGGCGGTAGGCGCCGGGGAGGCGCCGGGCGATACCGTGGACGTCGCGCAGCAGGAACCCGGTGGCGTCGACGAGGAAGCGGTCGCCGGTGCGCGCGGCGGCGGTGAACCCGAACCGCACGGACGTCGCGAACGCATCGTCGACCGCCCGCCGCTCGTCGGGGTTCGACGTCGCCGCGCGGTAGCGGTAGTTGGGCTGCACCATCAGGATCTTCCGCCCGACGCGGTCGAAGCGCACGATGCGGGCGCCGCCGATCTGGCCGCGGTCGAGTCCGATGTCGTTCGAGCCGACGCCGGCGGCCAGCGTGTTGACGTGCAGCACTTCCTCGCCCAGCCGGGCGATCTCGAGCCACAGCGTCCCGCTGTCGTCGTCCCAGTAGAGCGGGAAGAGGCCGTCGAAGCGCTCGAAGCCGTCCGTGTGCGCCTCGATGGTCGGCAGCCCGCCGCCCTCCTGCGCCGCGCTCTCCGGCTGCTGTGCAGCCGCCGGCCGGGTGGCGGTCGTCGCCGTCACCGTGGCGAACGCGATGGCCGCCGTCCTCAGCGTCGCGGTCCGGACCTTCATGTCGTCTCCTCCGTCGGACGCGGCCGTGCGTGCGTCCCAGCCTGCCGAGGTCGCGACCTTGCGACAACGCCGACCCGCGCGGGGCCCCCACCGTCCGCGGCCGCAGCGTACCACGGCGCTCCGCGTGCCCGGACGCCGTGCCGGCCGGCCATCCCGGCGGCGCGGGCGACGTCCCGGCGGCGCCGCCGGGACCTCGGCGACGCGGGCGGGTAAGATCCGGCGGAGCCCGACGAGCCGGGCGCCGCCGCAACATTCAGCGGGAGTGCCGACCATGAACCTGCGACCTCGTCTTGCCCCTTCCGTCCCGGCGACGATGCTGCTCGCCGCCGCGCTCGTCCCTGCCGCTGCCGGCTCCCTCGCCGCCCAGAGCGGACCGGAGACGGACTTCATGCCGGTGACCGACGCGATGCTCCAGAGTCCGGCCGACGGCGACTGGCTGATGTGGCGGCGGACGCTGGACGGTTGGGGCTACAGCCCGCTCGACCAGATCGACCGGGAGAACGTCGGCGACCTGCGGATGGTCTGGTCGCGGGCCCTCGGGCCGGGCGCGCAGCAGGGGACGCCGCTCGCCTACGGCGGGACGCTCTACATGCCGAACCCGAACGACGTCATCCAGGCCATCGACGCCGTGACGGGCGACCTCCGCTGGGAGTACCGGCGCGACATCCCGGACGACGTGAACGACTACCTCGGCGGGCTGATCAGCGTGAACCGCAACGTCGCCATCTGGGGCAACCTGATCATCGACACCGCCAACGACGACTACGCCTTCGCCGTCGACGCCGCGACCGGCGAGCTGGTCTGGGAGACGCAACTCTTCGACTACACCGAGGACCCGGCGCGGCACTCGGCGGGGCCGATCGTGGCCGACGGCAAGGTGATCTCGGGCCGGAGTTGCCGGCCGATGCGGGGCCCCGAGGCCTGCGTGATCATGGCCCACGACGCGGCGACCGGCGAGGAGCTGTGGCGCCGCCGACTGATCCCGGCCCCCGGGGAGCCGGGCGACGAGACCTGGGGCGGCGTGCCGTACGAGGAGCGGGCCCACGTCGGGTCGTGGATGGTTCCGAGCTTCGACCCCGAGCTGAACCTCATCTACGTCGGAACGTCGGTTACGTCTCCGGCGCCGAAGTTCATGCTGGGCGGGGTCGACAACAAGCACCTCTACCACAACTCCACGCTGGCCCTGGACGCCGACACGGGCGACATCGTCTGGTACTACCAGCACCTGAACGACAGTTGGGACCTCGACCACCCGTTCGAGCGCTTGCTGGTCGATACCGCCGTCGCACCCGACCCGGACGCCGTCACCTGGATCAACCCGAACATCGAGCCCGGCGCGGTCCGCAAGGTGGTCACCGGGATCCCGGGCAAGACCGGCGTCGTCTACACGCTCGACCGGGAGACGGGCGAGTTCCTCTGGGCGACGTCGACCACCACCCAGAACGTCATCAGCAGCATCGACGGCGCCACGGGCGCGGTCACCGAGAACGCCGAGCTCGTCTTCAGCGCGCTCGGGCAGGAGGTGCTGGCCTGCCCCACCTGGAACGGCGGCAAGGACTGGGAGGCGGGCGCCTACAGCCCGCTCACCAACACCATGTACTTCCCGCTCCGCAACGCCTGCGCGCGCATGCTGGCGACGACCGCGGCCGGGACGTCGCACTACGCGCTTGCCGTGCGCAACCAGATCGCGCCCGGCACCGACCAGGTCGGCACGGTGTATGCCATCTCCGCCGAGACGGGGGAGACCGTCTGGCTGCACGAGCAGCGCGCGGCCACCATGTCGCTGGTCGCCACCGGCGGCGGGCTCGTCTTCGGAGGCGACAACAACGGCCGTTTCAAGGCCTGGGACCAGGTGACGGGCGAGGTGCTCTGGGAGATCAACCTCGGATCGGCGATCACCGGCTTCCCCATCAGCTATGCGGTCGACGGCCGCCAGTACGTTGCCGTCGGCACCGGGACCGCCAGCACGGCGTCGCTGTTCGGCCGCCTGACCCCGGAGATTAGGCCGAGCGCCGGCAACAACCTGTTCGTCTTCGCGCTGCCTTGACACCCAATGGGAGTCCGTTAGCGTCCGGGGCCATGCGATACAGGCCATAAACTACTGAGCAGAAGTCGTTTGCGGTTCGTCGTCGTGGACCGGGCGGGTCAGGACGTGTGGCGGAATCCAGCCCAATCCCGCATATAATGGGGGAATGGATGTTGTAGCCAAGACCGCCACCAAGCCCCGCAGAACCAAGCGCCGAGGACGCCACCCCGACAAGGCCCTCTCGGCCGCCTTCGTCCGTTCCGCGCCGCCCGGACGCCACGCTGACGGCAATGGGTTGTACCTGTTCGTCCAGCCGTCCGGCACGCGAAGCTGGGTCCAGCGGCTCGTCATCCGCGGCCGGCGGCGCGAACTCGGGCTCGGCGCCGCCACGCTCGTGCCGCTCGCCAAGGCCCGCGAGCAGGCCCTCGCCAACCGCATGCTGGCCCGCTCGGGCGGCGATCCGCTCTCCGAAAAGCGCCGCGTCCAGGGCGTTCCCACCTTCGCCGAAGCCGCCCAACGCGTGCTCGAACAGAAGCGCGGCGGCTGGCGCGGGCGGTGGCACGCGAAGAACTGGTGGCGGAGCATGCAGCGGTATGTCTTCCCGCGCATCGGCCAGCGGCCCGTCTCCGAGGTCAACACTGCCGACGTGCTGGAGATCCTGACGCCGATCTGGCACGCCAAGGCGGCGACGGCCAGGGAGGTCCGACAGCGCATCCGCGCTGTGCTGGAGTGGAGCATCGCGCTGGACATGCGGAACGACAACCCCTGTGACCGAGTGGTGCCGGTGCTCGGTCCGCAGAACGACATCGTGACGCACCGGCAGGCGCTGCCGCACAAGGACGTGGCCGCGGCCATCGAGACGGTGCGGGACGGCTCGGCGCAGCCCGCCGTCAGGCTGGCGTTCGAGTTTCTGGTGCTCACGGCGGCGCGGTCCGGCGAGGTCCGGCTGGCGACGTGGGACGAGATCGACGCGTCCGGCGCGGTGTGGACGGTCCCAGCCGCGCGGATGAAGGCGAAGCGCGAGCACCGGGTCCCGCTGTGCGGCCGGGCGCTGGAAGTCCTCGACACGGCGCGGACGCTTGGCGACGGCAACCGGCTCGTGTTCCCGATGCGGAGCGGGAGGTCGATAGCCTCGTCGACGTTCCCGAAGATGCTCCAGTACCACGAGGTCGCCGCCGTGCCTCACGGCTTCCGCTCGTCGTTTCGGGACTGGGCGGCGGAAATGACCGACCACCCGCGGGAGGTCATCGAGGCGGCGCTCGCTCACGTCGTCCAGAACAAGGTCGAGGCCGCCTGCGCGCGGTCCGACCTGTTCGAGCGTCGGCGACGGCTGATGAACGATTGGGCGCAGTATGCCGCGCCCCGGCACGACGTGGTGGCGGCTCCGCCGAGGGCGCGAAAGCGTTACGATTGAGCGGCGAGGCTCACCGATGCTGGAGGTCTTCACGGCCGCGGCGGCGTTCGTTGGAGCGGCGGCCGGACTCTGGAACGCCTGCCAGTTCGCCAAGCCCTCGGGTGAGCAACCCGGGGGAAGGCAAATCGTGAGGGCGGTGGCGCTCGGCGCGGCCGTGCTGGTGATGGCAACGTCGGTCTCGGCGCAACCACGGGCGACGGCGTACCTGCAGCCGGTCGAGGGCGGCCGGTGGGAGGCGTCGTCGTTGCTCTCGGAGGTCCGGGAGCGGATCTGCCTGGAGGAATCCGCCTATGTGCTGGCGGGCCGGGTCGAGCCCGGCTACGGCGCGTGGTGGTTACTGACCCGGGAGGACGCGTCCTTGGCGACGGTCGGGAACTTCATCGGCGAGAACGACGGCAGGCGGTGGTCGTGGGGGGTGTTCATGCTGGCGGAGGATGGCCAGTGCTTCGACGTGAGGGCGGTCGTGACGGAGGGACCGCAGGAAGGGCGGCAGTCGCGACAGACGGCGCTTCGGCTCCAGATCTATGAGCTCCGCGTCGGCGTCGACTGGTGAGGGGAAGGGAAGCGCGATGCTCGAATACCTGACGGCAGCGGCGGCGTTCATCTCGGCCGTGGGGGTGCTCTGGCTGAACTATAGACACGACCAACTGGTGCTTTGGCTGAACACGAGACTGGACCACATGGACGCGAAGCTGGATCGGTTCAGCCGGGGGCTGCGATGAGCGGACTGTTGCGGATGCTGACGCTCGACGGTCAGGTGGTCGGCTTGGCCTTGGTGGCACTCGCCGTCTGGCTGGTGTTCACCGTCCGAAGCCAAGGCGAGATGCTGCGCGCGCTGGGCACGAAGGTGGACGGGCTCGACGAGCGGCTGCGGGCCGTCGAGGTTGCGGTTGGAAGACTTGCCGGCCGCGAGTCCTGATGGCCCGCCGGCGGGTCTACTCCACGAACGCCGACCACCAGCACGCCGACCGCCAGCCGCGCAAGGCTGCCCGCGCGCGTTCCGGCACGCCCCCCGCGGCAGGATCCCCGCGCTCGCTCGCTGGCCGCGGGACGTGCCCCGCGGCAACCGGCCCCGCAGCGGCGCCCCGGCTGGCACTGCGGCGTCCTCAGCATCAGCCAGACGAAGGCCGGCGAACGGTTGCGGCAGAGACCGCCCTGGCGTCCGGCGGCGGGCGTCGTACTCGACACGATGCAGTACATCACGCACCAGATGGGCAGCGGCGCTAACGGCGCGGCCCACGCGCATCCTGCCGCTCGTCTCCGAAGCGGGCCAGGCGCGCGACCTCCCGCTCGATGGCGATCAGGTAGACGATGATCTCGACGGCGTCGATTGGCGTGGCCTGGGTGTTCGCCCAGCGGGCGATCTGGTTCAGGTTGTTGCCGATGCGGGGTGACCTGCCGGGTGCGCTCGCGCCCGACCTCGGTCGCCGCGGCGGTCCAGTTGCGCGTCCGCGCCATGGCCTGCCGCGGCAGGTCGGACAGCGGCACGCCGGCCGCCGCCGCCGTGGCCCTCCAGGCGGCGAACTCCGCCGCGGACGCGCGGACGGACGCTCTCACGATGCGACGGTCAGCCATCGGCGCATCTCCAGGGAGGAGCGGGGGCGACGCCCGCCGCTCGGCCGCGAGCCCGGTCGCGGGAAGCCGGGGGATCGAAGGGGGCGCGCAGCGCCCCCTCGCCAGCCCAATGTCGGACATTGGGTAAGCTGGCTCCTGCCATCTACAGGGCAGGAGCCAGCTCTTTCCGTCCGCCGTTTCCGTCGTTCGTGAGCTGGTCATTTCGGATCTGGTGAAGGGTCCGGATTCTCAAATTCGGCTCCGTTTCCGACTTGAGGTTCCCCGCTGTCATCTGCTCCGGTCGCCGTTCTGGTGCCGGAGATCTGATGTTGTTCCGCTCCACCCCGTACTGGTCGAGTGTAGCACGGCGTTCTTGTAAACTACTGACCAGTAGTGCTTTACGGTAATGCACCTTCCCGGACGGTACGAACGCAAACGAGACCGCACCGGTATCCGGCACGACCCCTCCTTTGCGTTGAAGACGGCCGGTCAGCTCTTGGCAGGAAGCGTCTGAGCGGGCATCGTCGTCTAAGGGCCGGTCTCCCCGAGCGTGCGCGGAGCCGGCGTCAAGGGCGTGAGCCCCGCGGAGCGGGGGCGGAGCGTAGCGGAGCCCCTTGACGCCGGTGAGCACACGCTCACGCTGTTGGGCCCGACGATGCCGGCTGTTGCGCTGTCGGAGCTGCGGCTGTGCAGCAGTAACGAGAGTGTAGGCCGCCCGGCCTCTGGCGGGCAGTTCGCGAAGGACGGCGCAGGGCGAGCGCCAGCCGGTGCCTGGACCTCGCCGGCGCCGGCGCGGCGAAGCGGAGTTGAGACCTCGGCCTCGAACCGAAGACCCCGCCCTAGACGCCGCAGAACCGGCGCGTTATTGTAGCCGCTGGGTCGACCCCATGAACCGCACGCTCATCGTCGGGTGCGCCGGAATCGCCCTCGGAGTCGTGCTGGGGGCCATCGGCGCACGGGTCATCATGGACATCGTGACGCCTCCGCGATCGTTCTCGTCGTCGTCCACGCTGTCCGTCGAGGAACAGTCGCGGGCGCGGGTGGAGCGTCGGAATCGAGAATTGGAGGCTCTGCGCGGGCTGCAGGAGGGAACGGCAGAGGCACCGGCCGCGGTTGGCGGTCGTCAGGTGCAGCTCTCCGTCGCGGCACCGGAAGAGATCCCGGAGGGGGGCGTCACGTCCTCGGGGATGGACAGCGGCATCGGGCTGTCGCCCTCCGTGTATGCCATCTCCTTCTACGCCTTCGACCCGATCGCCCCGCAAGACTTCGACGTGTTCCCCCCGGCCGCGCGCGAGCGGGAGGAAGTGACGCTCGTCGCCCTCGTCTTGTGGCGGGGCGCGCCCGGGTGGTTCCTGCGGTCGGAAGCCGGAGCCGAGGCCTTCCAGGGGGGAGGAAGCAGCGGGGGTTGGGAGACGGTCGCTCGTGTTGGCCCTGTCGGCGGCCAGACGCTCGAGCTGACCTGGAACGCGGAGAGGCGCGTGATGCAGGTCCAAGGGGTGGACGTGTTCATGGGCGACGACAACGTGATTCTGGTCGACGGCGCCGGGAGCGCCGAGGGGATGCAGGTCGTCGGGACGCACCGCGTGGCGGAGACGAGGTTCAGGATCGGCGACTACGCAGCGCTCCTACACCAGTCCGACGAACTGCGCGACTACCTGCGGTGCGAACTGCCGTTGCCCGACGCGGAGCCCGCCGACGCAGCCGAGCAGTACGTGGGGGACGTGCTGCGCGAGCACTTCAGCCGGATGTGTGAGGGTGATCGGTAGGGAACGATGGTCTTCTGGTTCACCGTGGGCGTCCTCCTGGTGGCTCTCGCGGCGGTGTTGTCATTCGTGCTGCGGGTGCGTGGCCGCAGCGATCCGAGCTTCTCGCTAGGCGGAAGTTTCAGCGGCCATTTGCCCTGAACCCATAGAGTCTAAAGGCTTTACGGGGTTTCTGGCGGCTCGCATCCAGCGAAATGTAGCCATGTAATAGCAGGCACAATCGGCTGTTATTGCCTTGTATCTGCAGCAATATTGCGGGATAATGGTATCCATGTATATCGAGAGCGTCCCCAACCGCTCCTCGCCGCCCGCCATCCTCCTCCGAGAGTCCTTCCGCGACGGCGGCCGCGTCCAGAAGCGAACCCTCGCCAACCTCTCCAAGCTCCCCGCCGCCGCCATCGACGCCCTCCGCCGCATCCTCCGCGGAGAGCAACTCGTCAGTCCCGACGACGCCTTCACTTGCCTCCGCAGCCTCCCCCACGGCCATGTCGCCGCCGTGCTCGCCACCATCCGCAAGCTCGCAATCCCCGCCCTGCTCGCCCGAAGCCCCGGACGCGTCCGCGACCTCGTCCTCGCACTGCTCGTCGCCCGCGTCATCGACGCGCAGTCGAAGCTCGCCACCGCCCGCGCCCTGAACCCCGAAAGCGCCGTCTCCACCCTCGGGGAAATGCTCGACCTCGGCACCGTCGACCCGAAGGAGCTGTACGCCGCGATGGACTGGCTCGTCGAGCGTCAGGCGGCCATCGAGCAGCGCCTCGCCAAGCGCCATCTCCAGGAACACACCCTGGTGCTCTACGACCTGACCTCCAGCTACGTCGAGGGAACCCACTGCGAACTCGCCCGGCGCGGCCACAGCCGCGACCGCAAGAAGGGCACGCTCCAGATCGTCTTCGGTCTGCTCTGCACCGCCGCCGGGTGTCCGGTCGCCGTCGAGGTCTTCGAGGGCTCGACCAGCGACCCCAACACCGTTGCCGCGCAGGTCGACAAGATCCGCACCCGCTTCGGCCTCCACCGCGTGGTGCTCGTCGGTGACCGCGGGATGCTGACCGCGGCCCGCATCCGCGAGGACCTCGCCGACGTCGACGGGCTGCGCTGGATCACGACGCTGCGCGCGCCGACCATCCGCAAGCTGGTCGCCGCCGGCACCGTCACGCCTTCGCTGTTCGACGAACGCGACCTGGCCGAGGTCACCAGCGAGGAGTTTCCCGGCGAGCGGCTGATCGTCTGCCGCAATCCGCTGCTCGCCGCTGAGCGGCACCGCAAGCGACAGGAACTACTGGCTGCCACCGAGAAGGAACTCGAACCCATCGTGGCCGCCACCCGGCGCCGCAACGACCCCCTGCGCGGCGCAGCCGACATCGGCATCCGCGTCGGCAAGGTCATCAATCACTACAAGGTCGCCAAGCACTTCGTCACCACCATCACCGACGAGTCTTTCACCTTTCGCCGCGACGAAGACAAGATCGCCGACGAGCAGCAACTCGACGGGCTCTACATCGTCCGTTCCAACGTCGAGCCCGAACAGTTCGATGCCGCCCAGACCGTTCGCGCCTACAAGGACCTGGCGACGGTCGAGCGCGCCTTTCGGTCCCTCAAGACGGTCGACCTGAAGGTGCGGCCGATCCACCACCGCCGCGCCGACCGGGTCCGGGCCCACGTCCTGTTGTGCATGCTCGCCTACTACGTCGAGTGGCACCTGCGCCAAGCCCTCAAGCCGCTCCTGTTCGACGACCACGACCCGGCCGCTGCCGAACAACAGCGCGCCTCGGTGGTCCAGAAGGCCAAGCGCTCGCCGGCGGCACGCGCCAAAGCCGCCCGCAAACGCACCGACTACGACCTCCCCGTGCACAGCTTCCGAACCCTGCTCGCCGACCTCGGCACCCTGACCGCCAACACCATGCAGGTGGCCGACGGCGACGCCACCTTCACCATGCTCACCGAGCCGACGCCGGTGCAGAAACGCTGCTTCGAGCTGCTGGGAGTGACCCCACGAATGTAGCCAGTAGCCAACACCCGCGAAATCGATAACTCACATGCCCACAGGGACTTATGCGCGATCAGCCTCGAAACTTCCGGCTAGGCGGTTGGGCGGTATGGAGCTGCGTCAACGCCACGGTTGTTCTCGGAGGTTTCTGGGCGGGGGCTCGGTGGCCGGTCGCGACGGCAGGCGTAGCGTTCGCCGTCCTCGGCGCGGCGTTCATGTGGTGGTCGTGGTCGGGCTTTGCCGTTCCGAGTGTTAGCCCACCGGGCGACGCAGCCGGTAGATGCCGCTGACGAGCGGGTGGCGGCGAGTCGCAACGATGGCGACGGAGTTGCTCCTCGGGCGCGGCGTCGGCGTCGGCGCAAGCGCCCAACGCGGTTGAGATCGGTGGTGGGTTCCATGCGGCCTTCGACCACTGAGCCGATGCCAGTGCGGTCCACAAGTCCACAAGAGTCCACAAATCCACAAACGGCTTTGAGCGTCCGGGCGATTCCCATTGCCGATGTGGGGATCAAGAAGGGAAGCGGGGTCGGATTCCTAGCAGTAAGTCATTTGCAATGAATGACTTCTGGGGTTCTCCGTGCTAACGCTGCCTTGACACCCAAGGGAAGTCCGCCGGCGTCGCCGCTTCTTTCAGGGGCCGGGTCGCCGCCAACGGCCGAGGTCCCACGATGAGATCGAGCCGCTCCAGCGGGCGGCGCGTCGGCGTGTTCAACGTTTGCGACAGGGCCGGCTCAGGGTTCGCCGCGCTGGTGGCCGCACAAGGCTGATCCCACCGGGAGCGTTCGATGCCGGAACACGAATCGGACATCCGGGCCATCCTCGCGCGACGGCACGACAACGGAGCGGATTACTGGGCCACGCCGGATGGCCGGTGCTACGTCGGCAACCCGTTCAGCACCCTGGCGTGTCTCGGCATGCTCCATGAATTGGGCGTCCCGGCGGACGACGAGGCGGTGGCTGGCGGGCTGGAGGTCGTCCTCGGCGCCTGCCGCGAGGACGGCCGGATCCGCCTCGCCCCGAAGGCGCCGCTCTACCCGTGCTACACGGCCGAGGCTGCTCGCGTGATGTGCCGGTTCGGGATGACAGGACACGCTGCGGTGCAGCGGACGATGGCCTATCTCATGGGGGCCGCGCACCATACCGGAGGATGGCGCTGCAACTTCACCCGGTTCGGTCGCGGGCCGGAGACCGAGTGCGCCAACCCCGGCGCAACCCTCAACGTCCTCGACGTCATCCGCTGCGTTCCCGCTCTCCGGCGCGGCAACGAGGTGATCGGGCGGGCCGTGGAGTCCTTGCTCGACCACTGGGAGTCGCGGCTGCCGGCGGGACCGTGTCACTGGGGCATCGGGAGCCGGTTCCTGAAAGTGGAGTACCCCTTCCTGCGGTACAACCTGTTCTTCTACGTCTACGTGTTGTCGTTCTTCGAACGCGCGAGGGAGGATGCCCGCTTCGGATCCGCCCTGGCGACGCTCGAAGCCAGCCTGGACGGCCAGGGGCGGGTTGTCGTGGAACGGCCTCACCGCGATCTGAAGGGACTCGGGTTCTGTGCGCGTGGCCGACCCTCCGGACTGGCAACGCGGAGATATCGCGAGATCCGCCGGAACCTCGCCGGCGCAAGGGGGTGTTGACTACCGCTACTCCGAGAGACCGCTACGAGAGACCAGCGATGCCCCACGGACCTGGCGGCCAGTGGCGCCCCACGGACCCTGGCGCCCGCGCCAAGCTGGTGTGCGACATCGCCGCCGCCGGGCGGCCCCGCGGAGGAGTGGTTGCAGGATGCGGGGACGCGGGGTGCTGTTGCGCGGTGGCGCTACCCGACTGAGGAGAGGAGAAGGACGATGAAGGTCGTAGGGGTCGTCGTCTCGCTGGTGGTACTGGCTGCCGGCGGCTGCTCCTCGCGGCTAGAGGGCCCGGCCGTCCCTGGCTGGCTGGCGGCCGAGCACCCGCCCGTGGCCCGGTTCGAGACATGCCGCGAGATGCGGCGGGCAGGCTGGGGGCGCGGCGTCAGCGCTGCCGGCGGCCCGGGCGCGCAGAAGGTCTACGAGCTGAACCTCCACCTGGCGTACGAGGTCGGGTACGCCTGCAGACCAGGCGGACCCGAATGGACAGGAGCTTCCATCGGTAGGGGGCCGGCAGCGCCACCGCCGCACCTGTGCCCGAGGGCGTGCGAGCAAACGCGGTACATCTCTCGCCCGCCGAAACCGAAGATCCACGACGTCTCCGGGAACCCGTGAATGGCTGCTGACGCCCTCCTCGGAGACGCCAGGGGCATGCCAAACTGACGCCCGTCCGGGGCGGAGCGCGACCTTGCGATTGGGCGACCGGGAGACGGACGGCCCGTCGCAGAGCATGGTCGTCCGCGTGGAAGCTCCCCCGAGCGTGGCAAGGAACGGCTCCACGTCCGCCTCCGTCATGGCCACGACGAGATCGATGTCCAGCGTCGAGCGGGGCTCCCCGCTCACGGAGCTGGCGAGCGAGCCTCCCACAACGTACGGCACGCCGCATCGTTCGAGGGCGTCCGCCACCGACAGAGCGACCTGGAACGGCTCGACAATCACGCCGAGCAATCGAGCAGTGCCGCGGCGGAGCGCCCGGCCGAACTCGCCGGGAAGCGGGTGCTGACGGCCGAGGAGGCGCCCCGGGGTCGGGGTTGTATCGCGGCACGGGCGCCCGTAGGATGTGATCGACCCGCTGGGACAGCCCTCGTACCCGGCCATGAAAGAGGGGGTGGCGGCATGATCCTACCGAGAGACCTCCACCGCCTGCCGGCGGTGACGGCCATGCTGGGCGTTGCCGGCGGTTTCTTCTGCGCCGCCGCCTTCGCAGCCGGCCAGCCAGCCGAGGACGGTGTTCATACCGCTCGTCAGGCCGAGAACGGCCGCGCGGTCTACGTCCGGAGCTGCGCCATCTGCCATCGCACCGACCTCCGGGGCAACTTCGAGGCCCCGCCTTTGGCGGGCGCCAACTTCCTGAGCTTCTGGGGCGACCGCACCCCGCAGGCGCTCGTCGAGCGCATCCGGACCACGATGCCCCCCGACCGGCCGGGACGGCTCGGCGACCAGGACTATCTCGACATCGTCGCGTATCTGCTGCAGGCGAACGGCGCGCCGGCCGGAGACCAGGCGCTGACGACGGCGACGGTAGTCACCATCGGCGCCGTGGCGACCGGAGAGACGGCACCCGCGCCGGCGATAACCGCAGCGGCCCAGGGCCGGGCCCGGCGGCCCGACACGCGTACCGCGGTGGCCGCCGTGCCGGGTGGAGTCACTGTCGCGGGCGAGGTGCGGAACTACACGCCGGTCACCGACGAGCTGCTGCGCGATCCCGGCCCGGGCGACTGGCTGATGGTGCGCCGGAACTACGAGGCCTGGAGCTACAGCCCCCTGGACGCGATCACCCGCGACAGCGTCGGGCAGCTCGAGTTGCAGTGGATGTGGGCGATGAACGAGGGCGGACGCAATGCGCCCTCGCCGATCGCGCACGACGGCGTGCTGTACTTCGCCGGCTTCGGCCCGGTGGTGCAGGCGCTCGACGCGCGCACCGGCGACCTGATCTGGGAGCACGAGGTGGGCGTCGAGGCGGGCCAGCTCGCCAGCTCGAGCCGCAATCTCGCGATCTACGAGGACAAGCTCTTCCTCGCCACCGCCGACGCGCGGCTGATCGCGCTCGACGCGCGTACCGGCGCCGAGGTCTGGACGACCCGCATCGCCGACGACGCCCAGGGCTTCCGCAACACCAGCGGCCCGGTGATCGCCGGCGGCAAGGTGGTGCAGGGGCTGGGCGGCTGCGGACAGTTCACCCGCGAGGGCTGCTTCATCAGCGCCTACGACGCGGCGACCGGCGCGCGGCTCTGGCGGTTCAACACGGTGGCCCGCGCGGACGAGCCCGGGGGCAACACATGGGCCGACCTGCCCGACTACCTGCGCGGGGGCGGCGAGACGTGGATCACCGGCAGTTACGACCCCGTGCTCGACCTCGTCTACTTCGGCGTGGCCCAGGCGAAGCCGTGGGTCGCGGTCAGCCGGGGCATGACCGTGCACGACCCGGCCCTCTACACCAGCTCGACGGTCGCCCTGCGGCCGGGGGACGGCGAGCTCGCCTGGCACTTCCAGCACGTCCCCGGCGAGAGCCTCGATCTCGACGAGGTCTTCGAGCGGGTGCTGGTCGACCTCGAGGACCGCCGGGTGGTCTTCAGCGCCGGCAAGCACGGCATCCTCTGGAAGCTCGACCGCGAGACCGGCGAGTTCCTGGGCCACAAGGAGACCGTCTTCCAGAACGTCTTCGACCGCATCGACCCCGAGACGGGCGCCGTCACCTACCGCCAGGACATCGTCGACGCGCAGTTCGAGCAACTGGTCCCGGCGTGCCCCAGCACCGCCGGCGGCAAGAACTGGCACCCGATGAGCTACCACCCCGAGTCGGGGCTGCTCATCCTCCCGCTCTCCCAGACCTGCATGGAGCTGTCGGCCCGCGAGGTCGCCCTGGAGCCGGGCTCGGGCGGCGTGGGGATGAGCGCGCGCCCGTTCTTCGAGACGCCCGACACCGAGGGCCGGCTCGGCAAGCTCGCGGCGTTCGACGCCGAGACTCTCGAGGAGGTGTGGAGCGTCGAGCAGCGGGCGCCCTTCCTGACCGGCGTCCTGTCGACGGCCGGGGGTCTCGCCTTTGCCGGTGACCTCGACCGGAGGTTCCGGGCGTTCGACGTGCGGACGGGCGAGGTACTGTGGCAGGCCCGGCTGGGCACGTCGGTGCAGGGCTTCCCGATCTCGTTCGCGGTCGGCGGCAGGCAGTACGTCGCGGTGTCGACCGGCCTCGGGGGCGGCAGCCCGCGGGCGGCGCCGCGCGCGCTGGCGCCGGACATTCACCACCCCCGGACCGGCAACGCCCTGCATGTGTTCGCCTTGCCGCAGTAGCTTCGTCGCGGGGGGCGCATAGTCGGTCATGACCATCGAGCCCTACGACGACTCGAAGCTCGAAGCGGTGGTTCGGCTGTCGTTGCGAGCCTGGGGACCCGTCTTCGTATCCATCGAGAAGGCGATGGGCAGCGACATCTTTCGCGAGCAGCATCCGGACTGGCGCGTGACCCAACGGAGCGCGGTCGAATCCGTCTGCTCGCAGGAGGATTCCCACGTCTGGGTCGCACTGGAGGGCTCCCGGACCGTCGGCTTCGTCGCACTGAAGCTCCACCCGGAGGAGCGCATGGGCGAGATCTACATGATCGCGGTCGATCCGGAGTTCCAGCGTCGTGGAATCGCGGCGGACCTCACCAGGCACTCGCTTGCCTGGCTCAAGGAGGCCGGCATGACCACCGTGGTGGTGGATACCGGGGGAGACCCCGGGCATGCTCCCGCTCGCCGTACATACGAGTCGGCGGGCTTCCGCCTGGTCCCCGTTGCGAGGTACTTCAAGAAGCTCTGAGCACGGGCCCCGGGGGCGCGCCGCCCGGCGGCCGGAGTTGCGGCGCGCGCGGTCCTGGGCCATGATCGGCCTGTTCCGGTCACTGACGACAGCCTCCCGGGGAGGGTTGAGATGCACCATCGTCTCCGAACGATCGCCATCGCGCTGGCCGTCGCCCTGCTGGCGGCGCCGGCGTTCGCGCAGAGCCAGTCCGAGAGCGCTCCGGAAGCGGATCGGTGTGGGAGATGCCGCGCCTGCCCGGCGGCCAGCCGGACCTGCAGGGCTACTGGACCACCCAGACCTTCACGCCGATGGAGCGCCCCGAGTATCTGGGCGACCAGGAGTTCTACACCGAGGAGGAGTTCGCTCTGCTCCAGTCGCAGTTGACGGTCGACGGGGCGGACCCGCTGGCCCGCTTCGTCATCGAGATCGCCGACCCCGAGGAGCGCGCGCGCGTGCTCGACCAGACCCACCGCGACGAGACCTACGTTCACTACGACAACGCCATCTGGCTCCGCACCCGCGTGCCGAAGGGGCTGTCGACCCGCCGCACCTCGCTCATCACCGACCCGCCGAACGGCCGGATTCCGCCGCGCAACGAGCGGGCGCAGGCGCGGGCGGACGAGCGGCGGGCGGCGCGCGGCGACCGCGGGCCCTTCGACGGCTACGAGCTGCGGCCGCACAGCGAGCGCTGCCTGCACTACCGCTACAATGCGCCGCCGCTGCAGCCGCCCTCCTACAACGACATCCACCACATCCTGCAGACGCCGTCGCACGTGGTGATCTTCACCGAGCAGAGCACCAACGGCCCGCGGATCGTCCCGCTCGACGGACGGCCGCCCATGTCGGAGAAGATCCGCCAGTGGCCCGGCGATTCCCGCGCGCGCTGGGAGGGCGACACTCTGATCATCGAGAGCAGCCACTTCAACGACAAGGCGGCGTGGCAGGGGTCGAGCCGCAATCTCACGGTGGAGGAGCGGTTCACGCGCGTGGCCGACGATCGCATCCACTACACGTTCACCGTGGAGGACCCGGCCACCTGGGACGGGCCCTGGAGCGCCGAGGTGCCGATGATGGCCACCGAGGGCCCGATGTACGAGTACGCCTGCCACGAGGGCAATCACGACATCCGGCACATCCAGGAGGTCTATCGCAACCTCGAGCGGCAGGAGGCCGAGGCCGCGCGGTGACGCACGCCAGGCCGTGCGGTCGCTCGATGCGGGGGAGCAGGGCCCGGCGCGGCGGACGAGTCGGCGCTCCCGACGCGGCTGAGCGCGCTGCGCCTTGCCCGGGCCGAATCCCGGCCGTGCCGGCGCTGGCGATCGCGCTGGCGTTCCTGGCGCCCGCGCTGGCGCTCCTGGGGCCCGCCCGGGCCGCGGCGCAGTCGGCTGCGGGTGTCGCCGCCCGGTCGACCGCCGACGTCGAGTGGCGCCACTTCGGCCGCGACGCGGCGAACACGAAGTACTCCCCGCTCGATCAGATCAGGCCGGAGAACTTCACCGACCTGGAGATTGCCTGGCGCTGGCGGTCGATCGAGACCGACGTCACGCGGGAGCGGGACGAGATCCGGCCCGGCCCGTTCAAGTCGGTGGCGCTGATGGTCGGGGGACTCGTCTACCTGAGCACGTCGCTCGGGCAGGTGGCGGCCCTCGACGCCGGGACCGGCGAGCTGGTCTGGTCCTACGACCCGCAGACCTACGACCGGCTCGACCGGCCCGCCAACATGGGCTGGCAGCACCGCGGCGTCTCCTACTGGGAGGACGACGCGAGCGACGACGCGCGCATCTTCATCGCGACGCACGATCTGCTGCTCGTCGCCCTCAACGCGCGGACGGGCGAGCAGTATGCGGACTTCGGCGCCGACGGCGCCGTCGACCTGAGCGCTTCGCTGGGCCGCCCGATCGACCGCTCCCGCTTCACGCACTCCCAGCCGCTCGCCGTCGCCGGGGACACGGTGATCGTCGGGAGCATCGTGCAGGACACGAGCCTGACGCGCCGCGAGGCCGACCCGGGGCACGTGCGCGGCTTCGACGTCCGCACGGGCGAGCGGAAGTGGATCTTCCACACCATCCCGCAGGGAGAGGAGTTCGGGGCCGACACCTGGCACGACGAGTCGTGGCGCTACAGCGGCCACTCGAACGTCTGGGGCACGATGGCGGTGGACGAGGAGCTGGGCTACGTCTACCTGCCGACCGGGACCCCGACCAACGACTGGTACGGCGGCATGCGCCCCGGCGACAATCTCTTCGCCGAGAGCATCATCTGCGTCGACGCGGAGACCGGCGAGCGGATCTGGCACTTCCAGGCCGTCCACCACGGCCTGTGGGACTACGACTTCCCGACCGCCGGCAACCTGCTGGACATCACCGTCGACGGCCGCGAGATCAAGGCCCTCGCGCAGTCGAGCAAGCAGGCGTTCACCTACGTCTTCGACCGCGTGACGGGCGAGCCGGTCTGGCCGATCGAGGAGCGCCCGGTGCCGGCGGGCAGCGTGCCGGGGGAGTGGTACTCGCCGACGCAGCCCTTCCCGACCCGGCCGCCGCCGTTCGATCTGCAGGGGATCACCGTCGACGACCTGATCGACTTCACGCCGGAGCTGCGCGAGGAGGCGATCCGCATCGCCGGCCGGGCGCAGCTCGGTCCGATCTTCACGCCGCCGCCGGTGCGCGGCGACGGCAGGCCGATCATCCAGTCGCCCGGCCCCGGCGGCGGCGTCAACTGGCCCGGCACGGCCGTCGACCCGGAGACGGGGCGGCTCTTCATCCCGTCGCAGGCCCGACTCCGCGCCGTCGAGCTGGTGGAGTACCCGCCGCCGGCCACCGTCGGCTACTTCACCGATCCGTGGGCCACGCCCGTGCCCGGGCCGCAGGGCCTGCCGCTGGTCAAGCCGCCCTAAAAGCGGATTACCGCCATCGACCTCAACACCGGCGAGCAGCTCTGGATGGCGCCGCACGGCGACGGCCCCCGAAACCACCCGGCCCTCCGTCACCTCAACCTGCCCGCCCTCGGCGGCCACCGCGGCATGCACGGCGGCGGACCGCTGGTGACGAAGACGCTCCTCGTCGTCAACTCCGGCGCCCGCTATGTCGAGGACGAGATTGCCTCCGCGCGGGCCATCACCGCCTACCACAAGGACAACGGCGAGTACCTCGGCTCCGTCGAGCTGCCCGCGATCCCCTACGGGAACCCCATCACCTACCTGCACGATGGGAGGCAGTACATCGTCGTCGCCGTCGGCACCGGCAGCAGCGAGACGTCCCCGCCGGAGCTCATCGCGCTCGCGCTGCCGTAGTCTCGGAGTTCGAGACGGCGCTGCGCCGCGTGCGCGGGGCGCTACGAACCGGCCGCGGGTAGCCGGACGCCGCTCCAGGATCTGGACGGCACCATCACCCCGTCGGCACTGCACTTGGTAGCGCGCCATCCCCGCCTTCCGTGCGGCGAACGACACCCTTTGGGGCAGGTTCGTTGCCGCAAACCTCCGATCCGTGGCACAATGGCGCGATCCCCGCCTATCTCGCCCCGGACGCGCCGCAGTCAGGGAGCATGTCATGTATCGCACCACCGATTCCGCCCTGCGGGGGCCACGGTCCGTCACGCGCCCGGCGAGCGAGCCGCCCGGCGCCGGCGCTTTCCCCGGCTGCCGGCCGTTCCGGTTGTCGCGCGACGCCGTCGACACCTTCGACGGCCGCTTCGAGTTCTGGGACGCCGAGACCGAGACCGCCTGGGCGGTGGCCGAGCCGACCGGCGGCGCCCACGAGCGGCCGTCCCGGCGCCTCGCCGCCCTCTGCGAGGTGATCGCCAGCCTGCGGGGCGGCTCCATCGAGTGCCGCGGCTCCGTCGATCTCGTCTGGAACGCCGCGGAGCGCGCGCGGCGCCGCATCCTGCAGGCCGACGAGGTGGTCTGGATCTACCCGGCGCGGGCGCGGATACCGGAGGGCGGGCTGATCCTCGACACGCACGACCTGCCGGATGTGGTGCTGGAGGTGGATCACACCACCGACGTCCGCCGCGGCAAGCTCGACCTCTACGCGGCGTGGCGGTTCCCGGAGGTCTGGGTGGAGGTGCCCGACGTCCCGACGCCGTCGCGTCCGGCGGGGCGGACGCCGGGGCTGACGGTCTACCGGCGGACGGCCGCGGGCCGCTACCGGGCCGCCGCGGCCAGCGGCGCCCTGCCCGGCTGGACCGCGAACGCGATTCACGCCGCGCTCAACGAGCCGGTCCGGTCGCCGGCGACTGCGCGTGCGCTCGAGCACGTCGCCCGCACCCTGGGAACGCGCGACGGCACGGGGCCCGACGACACCCCGTGGCTCCGCCAGCAACGCGCCGCGAGCCGCCGGGAAGAGCGGGCGGCGGTGCTGCGCACCATCCTCAGGGGGCGCGGGATGGCGCACCTGGAGCCGGTCCTGGTGGAGAGCGGCGCGACCGCGCTGCCGCTCGGCGTCGCGCTCGAGGCCGTGCAGGGCTGCCGCGACGCCGCCGACCTCCGCGCGCGCCTGACGCGCCCGGACGGAGCCGCCGAACCGCACGACAGGTGAGCCGCTGCGTCACCGCGCGCCGCGCCGCCGCGCGAACGCGAGGCCCCGGCGGCGCTTCGGGGCCGAGCGGGCGGCACCGACCAGGCGTGGCCGCCGCGGTACGACAACCGGACTTGACGTCCATCCTTCCGTGCGTGCACTCTCGGCACGAGGGCGCTTCGAGAGCGGCGAACGCCCGCCGCGGGAGGACCCAAGCGTGCAAGTGAAGAAGTGGGCCGGGTTGGTGTTCCTGGCGATGCCGATGCTGGCGGTGGGCGGTCTCGGCGCCGCCCAGGACACGCGGCTGCTCGACGCGGCGCGGGCGGCGGACGCAGCGGGCGTGGCGGCCCTGCTCGAGCAGGGCGCCTCCGCGAACACCCGCCAGGCGGACGGGGCGACGGCCCTGCACTGGGCCGCCCACTGGGACGACGCCGCGATGGCGGACGCGCTGGTCCGGGCGGGCGCCGACGTCGACGCGGCGAACGACTTCGGCGCGACGCCGCTCTGGCTGGCGTGCCGCAACGGCAGCGCGGCGATGGTCGGGGCCCTGCTCGCGGCCGGCGCCGACGCCAACGCCGCGCTGCCCTCGGGCGAGACGGTGCTCATGACCGCATCCCGCACCGGCTCGGCCGAGGCAGTGGGCCTCCTCGCATCCCACGGGGCGGACCTGAACGCCCGGGAGCACACCCGGGGACAGACCGCGCTGATGTGGGCGGTGGCCCAGCGGCATCCCGATGTCGTCGAGACGCTGGTCGCGCTCGGGGCGGATGTCCACGCCCGCTCGGCCCCGCAGCCGCGGCGCATCCACACGCGGACGGCCGGGTTCAACCCCGCCGGGGTCATCGACACCGTGCTGGGCAGCAACACGCCCATCCTGTTCGCGGCGCGACAGGGAAATCTCGATGCCGCCAGGCATCTGGTGGCCGCGGGCGCCGACGTGAACGACACGGCGGCGACGGGCACCAGCGCCCTGGTCGTCGCCGCGCACAGCGGCCATACCGCGCTCGCCCTGTTCCTGCTCGATCACGGCGCGGACCCGAACGCGGCCGGTGCCGGCTACACCGCTCTCCACGCCGCGACGCTGCGCGGCGACGAGACCCTGGCGGCGGCGCTGCTGGCGCGCGGCGCAGACCCGAATGCGCCGGTGCTGCGCGGCAGCCAGGGCCGGCGCAACAGCCCCGACTACGTGCTGGAGCACGACGTGGTGGGCGCCACCGCCTTCTGGCTCGCCGGACACTTCGCCGAGCCCGGCATCATGCGGGCGCTGGCCGCGGGCGGCGTCGACCCGACGATCGGGCTGGACGACGGCAGAACGCCGCTGATGGCGGCAGTGGCCGCCCGGCGCCGCCGGGAACCGGGACTGGCCGCGGACCCGGCCGGGGACGAACGGCTCGTGCTGGAAGCGGCCAGGGCAGCAATCGACGCCGGGGTCGACGTCAACGCGGCGGGCGCGGCGGGGAACACGGCGCTGCACACGGCAGCCAGGAGGCGTCTCGACACCGTCGTGCAGTTCCTGGTGGACAGCGGCGCCGACCCGCGTGTCCTGAACGACAGCGGGCAGACGCCGCTGGACCTCGCCCGGCGCGGGGGCGACGACAACAGCACGGCCGCGCTGCTGCGTCACCTTGCGACCCTGGCCCGCCAGCCTGCGGCGGCCCAGGACCGTGCGGGCGGCGCGGGAACGTCGGCGACGGTCGCGGACGGCTCATGGACCGCCCCACGCACGCCGGATGGCCAGCCGGACCTGCAGGGCGTCTGGTTGAACACGAGTGCGACACCGTTCGAGCGGCCGGCGGCCCTCGCGGGGAGGCAGTTTCTCACCGACGACGAGGTGGCCGAGCTGACGCGCCGGGCAAATCGGATCTTCAAGGAGAACGACGCGGACCTCGCCATCGGAGACGCGCTGTACCTGGCCGCCCTGGCGGATGTCGACGCCTTTCGGAGACGGGGGGCGAACCGCAGCTCCAACTTCATGGTGGACCGCGAGTTCGACAACCGAACGTCGCAGATCGTGGATCCGCCCGATGGCAGGCTGCCGGCCCTCCTGCCGGCGGCGGTCGAGAGGCTGGCGGCGCTGACCGCCCGGGATCTGGATCCGGCAGGGCCGGAGGATCTCAATCCTCGCGCCCGCTGCGTGACGCCGGGGATGCCCCGCATCGGCCCTGGCCCCCGTGGCGATCCCCTGTACGGCTACTACCAGATCTTCCAGTCGCCGGGGTACTTCGTCCTCCTGATGGAAACGAACCACGACGCGCGAATCGTGCGTCTGGACGGGTCTCCACCCCTTTCCCCACGCATCCGCCAGTGGCACGGAGACTCGCGGGGGCGATGGGACGGAGACACCCTGGTCATCGAGACCGCCAACTTCTCACCCCGAAGCGACTTCCTCGGGGCCGCCGAGAACCTGCACCTCGTGGAGCGCCTGACCCGGGTAGCGCCCGACGCGATCCGCTACGAGGTGACGGTCGACGACCCGACGACGTGGGCGAGGCCGTGGACGGCGGCCGTCCGCCTCAAGCGGCAGGACGCCAACATCTACGAGTTCGCGTGCCATGAGGGCAACCGGGACATCATGCTGAGCATTCTCGGCATCGCGCGCGCGTACGGGCCGCGGGGGGCGGCGGCATGGGAAGGGCCGCGCACACGCTGATGGCTGCCGGGGTCTCGCGGCGGGCGTTTCTGAAATCGGGCGCCGCGGTCACGGCAGCGACGACGCTCCCGGCGGCGCGGGCGCCGCTCGGGGCACAACCCCGCCAGACCGATTCGCCGCCTCGCACCGCCATCACGCTGACCGTCAACGGCGTACGGCGCACCGTCGACGTCGAGGATCGCTGGACGCTTGCCGAGCTGCTCCGCGACCAGCTCGACCTGACGGGGACCAAGATCGGCTGCGACCGCGGCGAGTGCGGCGCGTGCACGGTCCATCTCGACGGCGTCCCCGTCTACTCGTGCAGCCAGCTCGCGGTCTGGGCCGATGGCCGCGCCGTGACGACGGTGGAAGGCCTCGCCGTCGACGGCCGGCTGGATCCGCTGCAGGAAGCGTTCGTCGCCGGCGACGGCCCGCAGTGCGGCTTCTGCACGTCGGGCCAGTTGATGGCGGCCAAGGCGGTCGTGTCGGCCACGCCGAGCCCGACCGAGGATGAAGTCCGGCAGGGCATGGCCGGCAATCTCTGCCGCTGTTCGAACTACAACCGCTACGTCGCCGCCGTCCTCGGCCGGCCGCCCACGCCGGCTTCGGACCGGGACCCGCTGACCGAGGTCGGCCGGAGCCGGGCTCGAATCGATGCGGTCGAGCGGGTCACCGGCGCCGCGCGCTACACCGGCGACGTCAAGCTGCCGGGGATGGCGTTCGCACGGGTGCTCCGCAGCCCCCACCCCCACGCCCGCATCGCGAGCATGGACACCCGGCGGGCCCGGGAGATGCCGGGCGTCCACGCCGTGTTGACCCGCGAGAACTGCGACACCGTCTGGGGGAGCGGCGACCTGCAGAACCCGCGCTACCTGTTCAACGATCCCGTCCGGTTCGTCGGGGATCCGGTGGCCGCGGTCGCGGCCGTCGACCGCCACGCGGCCGAGGCGGCGATCCAGGCGATCGATGTCGACTACGAGCCGCTCGATTTCGTCCTCGATCCGGAAGAGGCCCTCCAGCCGGGCGCGGTCGAGATCCAGCCCGGCGGCAACCTGTCCCGCCGGCGCGACGGCGAGGCGCTGCCCGAGGTCTACGAGCGCGGCAGCGTGGACGCCGGCTTCGCCGCCGCCGCGGTGGTGGTCGAGGAGACCTACGTCTCCAAGCACCACAGCAATGCGCAGATGGAGCCCCGCTGCGCGGTGGCGCGTTGGGACGGCGACGAGCTCACGCTGTGGTCGCCGACCCAGGGCATCGCCAACTGCCGGGCGGACGTGGCGCGGGATCTCGATCTGCCGCCCGAGCGGGTCCGCGTCGTCTGCGAGTACATGGGCGGCGGGTTCGGCAACAAGAACCAGTGCCAGGACGCCGACCTCATCGCGGCGCTCCTCGCGCGCGAGGCGGGGCGGCCCGTCAAGCTGGAGCTGACGCGAAAGGACGACTTCCTCGGTGTCCACGGCCGTTGGCCGACGGTGCAGCACTACAAGGTGGCAGCCGGCCGCGACGGGGCGCTGCAGGCGATCCAGCTCCGCGGCTTCAGCGGGATGGGCCCGCATCGCAAGAGCGGCGGCGGCATCGCCGGCATCGAGCAGTTCCGGTGCCCCAACGTGCGCCGCGAGGTCTCGCCGGTCTACACCAACATGACCGTCGCCGCGAACTTCCGGGGGCCGGCCTATCCCCAGGGGGTCTGGGGCATCGAGTCGGTCATGGACCAGGTGGCCCACGAGCTGGCGATCGACCCGCTGGACTTCCATCTCCGGAACGTGACGCGCGCCTACAACGACGAGACGCCGTATACGAGCTGGGCGCTTCCGGAGTGCATCACCGAGGGGGCCCGCCGCTTCGGTTGGCCGGCGCGGTGGCGGCGGGCCGGAACCGGGAGCGGCCCGCGCAGGCGGGGCGTGGGAATGGCCCTCGGCATGTTCACCGCCCACCTCGGACCCAGCAGCGCGGTGTTGCGCCTCGAGCGCGGCCGCCTGTTCCTCCACGTCGGGGTCACCGACATCGGCACGGCGACCAAGACCGCCATGGCCCAGTTGGCGGCCGAGGCGATGGGGATGGACCTGGCCGACGTCACCGTGGTCTGGGGCGACACCGATCGCTGCCCGTACTCGGTGGGGGAGTCGGGGAGCCGGACGACGACCCATACCGGACTGGCGATCGTCGAAGCCGCGGAAGATCTCCAGCGGCAGATCGCCGCGGCCGACGGCCCGCTCGAGGGCCGCACGCTGATCGCGCAGGCGACGCCGCGTCCGGCCCTCGCCGGGCTGGCGCGGTACTCCTCGGCCGCGCACTTCGTGGAGGTCGAGGTCGACACCGAGCTGGGCGGCATCCGGGTGCTGCGGTACCTGGCCATGCACGACAGCGGGCGCATCGTCAACCCCCTCACCGCCGAGAGCCAGGTGAAGGGCGGGGTCACGATGGGCATCGGCATGGCGCTGCACGAGGAGCTGATCTACGACCGTCTCACCGGCATCCCGGTCAACCCGGGGTACTACGGCGCGCGGGTCATGACCCACCTCGACGCTCCCGAGATAGAGGTCGGGTTCGTCGAGCCCGACGACGCGTACGGGCCGTACGGGGCGAAGAACGTCGGCGAGCCGCCCATCATCCCGGTGGTGGCGGCCATCGGCAACGCCGTGTTCAATGCGACCGGCCGCCGGATCCGGGAGCTGCCGATGACCCGCGATCGGGTGCTGGAGGCACTGGCGTGAGACCCTTCGCGACCGGCCGCCGGATCCGGGAGCTGCCGATGACTGGCGATCCCGTGCTGGAGGCCCTGGCGTGAGACCGCTCGCCAACGTGAATCCGGAGAGTCTGGCCGACGCCGTAGAGCGCCTGGCGCAGGGTGGCGCGCGGGCGGCCGCGGTCGGCGGCGGCAGCGACCTGCTCGGGATGCTCAAGGACGACCTGGTCTCGCCCGATCTGCTGGTGAATCTCAGGACGATCGCCGGGCCGGACGACCTGACCGCCATCGACTCGGAGCCGTCGGAGCTGCGGGCCGGCGGGCTGGTGACGCTGACCCGGCTGAGCGCGCATCCCGAGGTGGTCTCTCGCCACCGGGTGCTGGCGGAGGCGGCCGGGTCGGTCGGGACGCCCCAGATTCGCAACGTCGGCACCCTGGCCGGCAACCTCTGCCAGCGGCCCTGGTGCTGGTACTTCCGCCAGAAGTTCCCCTGCTACAAGCACGGCGGCAACCGCTGCTTCTCCCGGACGGGCGAGAATCAGTTCAATGCCATCTTCGGCGGCGGTCCGAGCTACATCGTCCATCCGTCCGATACCGCCCCCGCCCTCGTCGCCCTCGACGCCCGGTTCCGACTTGTCGGCCCCGGCGGAGAACGGGTCGTTCCGGCCCGCGAGTTCTTCACCCTCCCGCGCACCGACGTGGCGCGCGAGAACGTGCTCGAGCCGAACGAGGTACTGGCTGCCGTCACCGTTCCGGCCGCGCCGGATGTGCGAAGCACCTATGCCAAGGTGCTCGACCGGGAGGCGTGGACCCACGCCGTGGTCAGCCTCGCGCTGACGCTCGAGATGGACGGCGACCGTGTCCGCCGCGCGCGAGTCGTGCTGGGCGGCGTCGCCCCCATCCCGTGGCGGGTCGAGGCGGTCGAGGACCTGCTGGCGGGGCGGCGGGTGACCGAGCCGCTCGCGGCCGAGGCGGGGCGACTGGCCGTCGACGGCGCACGGCCGATGTCGAAGAACCGCTACAAGGTCCCGCTGGTCGAGAACCTGGTGCGCCGGACGCTTCTCTCGCTGGGGGGCAGCGGGTGATCATGGGAGCGGGCCACGCGTGGTTGCGCCGGTCGGTGCGCGTGAGCGGTGAGCGCGGATGAATCGCCGCGACTTCATCCTCCTCGGCCGGGGCCGCACGCGGACCCTTGACGTCTCCTGCGAGCGGCTGTACATGACGTTCGTCGAGGCCCGCATGAGCGGATCGACCGCCGCCCTGCTCGCCCGCCTCGCCGAGCAGTCGGCGCGGGCCCGACGGGTGAGGCTGCGCGAGACGGTCTGGCTCGCGCGCGCCGACTTCCGGTCGGCCCTCGAGCCGGTGCTCGCCGCCTTCGAGGCCCGCGGCGGAACCGTGGAGGTGGCGTCGCAATCGCCGGTTCCCGCCGACCGGGGGGACCGCTGGGAGTGCTTCCGCCAGGACGTCCTGCGGTCTCCGGTGGCGCAGGGACCGATTCGGACCTGACCGCCGAGGCTCCGCGCATCCGGGGCTCGAACCGCTCGATCTGCAGGCGCGGCTGGCGGTGTTGACGCCACGCCCGTGAATCATCCCGGTGACGAGACCGGTTCGTCGAGGAGAGTGATGTGAGCGACCTGCAGCGCGCCACGAGCGCGGTCGTGGATTTCGTCGGCCGGGCCCGCTGGCAGGACTTTCCGGCGGAGGCCGTCCGGATCGCGAAGCGCTGCGTCATCGACGGACTCGGAGTCATGCTGGCGGGATCGACGCAGGACGCCGGCCGCATCCTGCGCGGCTACGTCCGGGCGGCCGACGCGAAGCCGGAGTCGACCGCGTTCGGACCCGAGCCGTTCCGGAGCGGCGCGTCCTCGGCGGCGCTGCTCAATGGGACGAGCGGCCATGCGCTGGACTGGGACGACACGCAACTGGCGACCAGCGCCGACCGCATCTTCGGACTGCTGACGCACCCGACCGTGCCGCCGATGGTCGCGGCGCTGGCCGTCGGCGAGCGGCAGCAGGCGTCCGGCGAGGCGTTCCTCGAGGCGTTTCTCACGGGCTTCGAGGTCGAGTGCAAGATCGCCGAGGCCATCAGTCCCGCCCACTACCGGAAGGGCTTCCACTCGTCCGGCACCGCCGGCACGTTCGGCGCGGCGGTCGCCGCCGCGAAGCTGCTGGGTCTCGACGGCGACCGGATCGCGCACACGCTCGCCATCGCCGCGAGCTCCGCCTCGGGCGTACGCGTGAATTTCGGGTCGATGACCAAGCCGCTGCACGTGGGCCGGGCGTCGCAGAACGGGGTGGTCGCGGCCGAGCTGGCCGCGAGAGACTTCACGGGCGGCGGGGACGCCCTCGATCCGCCGTGGGGCTTCTTCCAGGCCTTCAGCCACGGCGAGGGCTTCGATGCCGACCGCATCGTCGGCAAGCTCGGCGACCCGCACGCGATCGTGTGGCCCGGGGTGTCGATCAAGCCGTACCCGTGCGGCGTGCTCGGGCATCCGACGATGGACGCCATGCGGCGACTGGTGATCGCGCATGACGTGCAGCCGGGGAACATCGCGGGGATTCGCGTGCGCGCCGGATCCAACATCCTCAATCCGCTGCGGTACGCCATCGCGACGAACGAGCTCGAGGCGAAGTTCTGTCCGGCGTTCATGGTGTCCGCCATCGCCCTGCGGCGGAAGGCGGGCATCCACGAGTTCAACGACGAGTTCGTCCGGAGCGCGCCGGTGCAGGCGATGATGCGGAAGGTGGAGCGCGTTCTCGACCCGGAGATCGAGGCGCAGGGCTGGGAGCGGATCCGCAGCACCGTCGAGGTGGATCTCGACGGCGGCCGCACCCTCGTCGAGCCGGCGGACGAGCGCTACCGGGGCGGGCCGGACCTGCCGTTCACCCGCGAGGAGCTCCACGAGAAGTTCAGCGACTGCGCGTCGCTCGTGCTGCCGCCGCCGGCCATCGAGGAGACCTTCGGCATGGTCGAGACGCTGGAGGACCTGTCCGACGTGAGCCGGCTTGCCCGCGTCCTGAGCGCAGTCGCGGCAGACGTGGCGCTGGCGCCATGACGCTCGCGTGGGCCTCGGTCGCAGCGCTCGTCCTGGCCGTCGCGCTGAGCGTCCTCACGAAGATCAACGTCGGCATCCTGTCGCTGGCCCTGGCCTGGCTGGTGGGGGTGTACCTGGGCGGGATGTCGGTCAATTCCGTCCTGTCGGGCTTTCCCGTGCCGCTGCTCGTCACGCTGGTCGGCGTGACGCTGCTGTTCAGCATGGCCGACACCAACGGGACGCTGTCCAGGCTGACGGGGCAGGCCGTCCGCCTCTGCCGCGGGAACGCGGGGCTGTTGCCCATCACGTTCTTCGCCTTGGGCGTGGTCGTGGCGACGATCGGTCCCGGCGGCACCCCGGCCAGCGCCCTGCTGGCCGCGCCCGCCATGGCCGTCGCGGGGCGGGTGGGCATATCGCCGCTGCTGATGGCGATCATGACCGGCAACGGCGCGCTGGCGGGCACGCTGTCGCCGTTCGCGCCCGGCGGCGTCATCGCCAACGACGTGATGGCGCGCATCGGCCTCGGCGGCCTCGAGTGGCAGACCTACGGGTACAACGTGCTGGCGCACGTGATCGTGGGCGCCGGCGGCTTCGTGCTGTTCGGCGGCCCGAGGCTCTTTCGGAGACGCAGGGGAGACACCGGCTCGGCGGAGACGGATGTCGAACCTTTCGAGCGCCGGCATTGGCTGACCCTCGCCGGCATCTCGGCGCTGATCGTCGCCGTCGTCGGCTTCGATGCGCACGTGGGCCTGACGGCGGTCTTCATCGCCGCGTCGCTCACCCTCCTCGGGAGCGTCGACGAGCAGCAGGCCATCCGGCGCATGCCGTGGGGCGTCATCCTGATGGTCACCGGGGTGACGGTGCTGATCTCGCTCATGCAGGAGACGCAGGGCATGGACCTGTTCACGAGCGGGCTGGCCGGCATCTCCAACTCGGAAACGGTCGTGCCGACCCTGGCGTTCGGGACCGGCCTGATATCGGTGTACAGCAGCACGTCCGGCGTGGTGATGCCGGCGTTCCTGCCGATGGTGCCGGACGTCGCGCAGCAGGTCGGCGCCGTCGAGCCCGTCAACCTCGCGTGGTCGATCACCGTGGGCGGCGGGCTCGTCGATCTCTCGGCGCTCTCCACCGTGGGCGCCCTCTTCCTGGCCGCGGCGCCCCCCGGCACCAACACGCGCGCGCTGTTCAACGCGCTCCTCGCGTGGGGGCTCTCGATGTCCGTGGTCGGCGCGGCGCTCTGCTGGTTCCTGTTCGGGTAGGAGCCAACCCATGCGCGTCGCGATTCTGGACGACATTCACCGGGCGTGGGAAGGCACGGAAGGCGTGCGCCGGCTGCGCGAGCGCGCCGAGGTTGTGGTGTTCACGGGGCCGTGCGGCGATCCGGCGGCACTCCGCGGCTTCGACGCGCTGATCGCCAACCGCGAGCGGACGCGCTTCGACCGCGAGCTGCTCGAGCGGCTCTCCGACGTGCGCATCCTCGTGCAGACCGGCAACCACGCCAGCCATGTCGACTTCGCCGCGGCGCGCGACTGCAACATCCTGGTGGCCAGGGCGTCGGGCGGGCATTCGATCGGCGCCGCCGAGCTCACGTTCGGTCTGGCGATGGCGGTGATGCGGCAGATCCCGGCCAGCGATGCCGCCCTCCGACGGGGGGAGTGGCCGGCGCCGTCGACGCCGGTGCTGCACGGCAAGACCCTGGGAGTCGTGGGCCTCGGCAGGATCGGCCGCCATGTCGCGCGGATCGGAAAGGCGTTCGGGATGCGGGTTGCAGGCTGGAGCCGTGCGCTGACCGACGAGGCGGCGGCCCGTGCCGGCGCCGAGCGCCGCGAGCTCGACGACCTGCTGGGCGAGGCGGACGTCGTGACGATTCACGTGTCCCTGGCGCCGTCCTCGCGCGGCCTGCTCGACGCGCGGCGCATCGCCCTCATGAAGCCGACCGCGTTCCTGATCAACACGGCGCGGGGCCCGATCGTCGACGAGGCGGCTCTGGTCGACGCCCTCGCGGCGGGGCGCATCGCCGGTGCCGGCCTCGACGTCTTCGACTGGGAGCCTCTGCCGCTGGGGCATCCGCTCACGACGCTCGGGAACGTCGTGCTCACGCCCCACATCGGCTGGCCGACCGACGACGGCTACCAGCGCTTCGCCGCGGCGGCGTGCGACGTGCTGCTCGACTACCTGGCCGGCCGTCCCGTGCCGGCGTTCGAAGGGGGCTAGGAGTCTGCGCCGCAGGAACTTGCCATGGAGAACTTCGTGCTCGCGCAGACTCCCAACGCGCCCGTGAGGGCGCGCCAACACTCCTCCCGATCCGGTGGAACATTTCGCAATATTTCCTGACAATAGCCGGTGATTCCGGAGAACTATTCAACTTTTGATAAACTTGCGTCGTGGCCGCCGTTCCCAGGCTTGCCGACATTCCACGCCGGCTTTCCCCCGACGCGTTCTGGGACCTGTTCGGGCGCTTGGAGCACGCGGAGCTCGACTTCAAGCGCGGCGTCCCCGCCGACGTTCGCGACACCGTCGCGGCCATGGCCATGACCCGCGGCGGACTGATCGTTCACGGGGTCGACGATCGGCGGACGTTCGTCGGTTGTCCGCTCTCCCAGAACACCCAGGATCGAATCACCCGCATCGCGGGGGAATGCGGGGTGGACGTTCAGTTGCTGGCGCTCTCGGTCGGCGAGCTGGAGCTGACGATCTGCGCGGTGCCGGAGGTGCGCGGCCGCATCGTCACCACGCCCGACGGTCGGCTGCTCCGGCGCGTGGGCGGCGACTCGCAGCCGCTGCGCGGGGACGCGATGGCCCGCTTCGTTCGCGAGCGCGAGCATCGATCCGGCGAAGACGAGCCGCTTGCCGTCGTCGATCCCTCCGCGTTCGATCTCGATGCCGTGAATCAGGCGCTCGCGGCTGACGGCCGGCCGGCCGTCGCGCGGGACGGCGTCGAACGGGCGTTGACCGATCTCGGCGTCGCCGTCCCGGCCGCGCCGCCGCTGGGACCGCGCGTGTTGCGGGCTGCGCTGGTGCTCTTCGCGTCGGAACCGCGGGGGCACGTGCGCGGCGCCGCGGTGCAGCTCGTGCATCGCGAAGGCGTCGGGCCCGGCCCCGGGCCCTCCTCCGCGCGCGAGGAGTGCGCCGGTCCGCTGGCGGATACCGTCGACTGCTGTCTGCGCTTCGTGGCGGCGCACACGCGGCGGTTCGAGATCGTCGCCGGAGCGCGGCGCGAGGCGTTGCCCGAGTATCCCGAGCCCGTGTTGCGGGAGGCCATCGTGAATGCCCTGGCGCATCGCGACTACGGGCTTGCCGGCGCCACGGTGGACATCACCGTCTGGGACGACCGCATCGAGGTGCGCAGCCCGGGGCCGCTCCCCGGCCACATCACCCTCGAGAACATGCGGACGGAGCACTACAGCCGCAACCCGCGCATCATGCGGGTCATGAAGATCCTGGGGCTCGTGGAGGAGTACGGAGAGGGCATCGATCGGATGTACCGCGAGATGGAGGCGCGGCTGATGGAACCGCCTGTCTTCGAGGCCACCGCGAGCTCCGTCACGGTCATCCTGCGCAATCGCATGCTGGTCGACGTCGAAGACCAGAGTTGGCTGAGTCAGCTCGCCCGGGACGACATTGGCGGCGACGAGCGCCGGACGGTGGTCGCCGTCCGGCGGGCCGGCGCGGTGGCGCCGCGCGACCTGCGCGCCATGCTGCCGGACGCCGACGTCGATGCGCTGCTCTCACGGATGGTGGCCAAGGGGCTGTTGTCGCGCGTCGGCCGGCGCGGCGGGACCCGCTACGTGCTGTCGGAGTCTCTGGTGCGGCGCGCCGGCAACCCGGGGATGGCGGCGCACAACCGGCGCCGTCAGGCTCTGCTCGACGAGATCCGCCGTCGCGGGAGCCTCTCCACGAACGAGGCCGCGACCCTGCTCGACGCGCCCCGCGCGGTCGCCCGCGGGCTGCTGAACGATCTCGTACGGGTCGGGCTGGCGCGGGCCGCCGGGAGAACGCGCGCCCGGCGGTACCACCTTCGATGACGCGGCATCCGGCCGCGGACAGTCGTTTCGCGGGTGTCTCGTCCGCAGACTACGGATGGACTCCGACGAATCCCAGAGCATATCCCCGGCCCGAGCGGCCGCGATCCACAACATGCGACCGTACTTCCGGGTCTGGGACTCAAGGCCGATTGGGCAATGATTGGTGCGTTCCGGGGCGAGCTCGGGGGCGCCGTGCAGTCGTGGCAGTACGTGTTGGCGATTACGGCCGAGATCGTCGTGGCGACCGGCCTGTCGGCCTGCCTCGCGCCGACGTGGAGGGGGCTCAGGATCCGCCCGGTGGAGGCGCTGTGGGTCGACGCGTAGTCGGCGGGGCGGGCCTGCCCGTCAGGCTGCGTCGCGGTCGCGCCGGCCGGCCAGGAATCCTTCGAGCGCGCCCTCGAGTTTCGCCATCCGCTCCCGGTTGTCGGCGAGTTCACGATTGACTTGGTCGAAGCGCTGGTTCATTTCGCTGCCGAGGTGCTCGAAACGCCTGTTCATCTCCGCGAACCGGCCGTTCATGTCGGTCTTCAGCTCGTCGATCCGGTTCCTGGTGTCCGTCTTGAGCTCGGTCATCCGGGCGTTGATGTTCTCCTTGAGGTCCCGGAACATGAACCGGAACCAAGCGAAGAGCCCCAGCACGAGCGCCGGGGTGATCCAGAGCGGCAATTGCTCCATGCTCCCTCCAGCGTAGCACGCGGTCGGTGTGTCACCAGAGGGAGGGAGGCAACATGCAGAACTACTGGCAGACGGTCATGGGGCGCCAGTTCGCCGCGGTGATCCAGATGATTCGGTCGGCCATCGAGGCCTGTCCCGACGACCTCTGGGACGATCCTGCCGGAGGGACACCCTTCTGGCACCGCGCCTATCACGCGCTCTTCTTCACCGACTGGTACCTGTCGGACGACGACACGGCATTCCAGGCCAGGGGCTACCACCTGGACAAGTCGCAGTTCCTGCCCGGCGACTACGGGGACTTCGCGGGCATCGTCACGACGCCGGAGGCGGCCTACCGCAAGGACCAGCTACTGGAGTATGCGGACTTCTGCCTTGCCAAGTGCGACGAGACGTTCGGCAGGCTGACCGACGAACGAGCCCTCGAGCGGTGCGGATTCTGGTGGTACGAGCTGAGCGTGGGCGAGTTTCTGCTCCACAACCTGCGCCACGCCCAGCACCACGCCGGCCAGCTCGTGCTGCTGGTCCGCTGTCACGCTGACGTCGGTGTCGAATGGCTCGGCACGCGAGACAACGTGCCTCCGGCACCCACATGGTGACCATCACGCAGGACGTCGCATGCCGCGAGGTCCGTCACCGGTCGGGGCCGGCGCGCCCTGACGGAGCACTCCATGGCAGGTGCTGCGGCGCAGATTCCTACACCCCGGTCAGGCGCTCCACGCTGAGCCGGCCGTCGCTTTTCCCGAGCCGCTCCACCGGGACGCCGAGCTTGTCCATCAGGGTCACCAGGAGGTTCGGCATCAGCGGGTCGCCCTCGTAGCGGATGTGGCGTCCGCCGTCGAGCTGTCCCGCGCAACCTCCGAGCAGGAGGACCGGGAGGTCGAGCGGGCTGTGGGCGTTGCTGTCGGACATGCCGCAGCCGTAGAGGAGCAGCATGTTGTCGAGCAGCGAGCCGTCGCCGTCCGGCGTCGCGCGGAGCTTCGCCAGGTAGTCGGCGAACATCGACGCGTGGTACGCGTTGATCTTCGACATCGAAGCGATCTTCTCGGGGTTGTACTCGTGGTGCGAGAGCGGGTGGTGCGCGTCGGGGATGCCGATCTCGGTGTACGTCCTCGAGCTCACCTCGCGGCCCAGCATGAACGAAGTCACGCGGGTCAGGTCGGTCTGGTGGGCCAGCACCTGCAGGTCGAACATCAACTCGACGTGCTCGGCGAAGGTGGCGGGAATGCCCTCGGGCTGGGCCAGCTCCGGCCCATCGAAGTCCTGCCGCTGCTCGGCCCGCTGGATGCGCCGCTCGATGTCGCGGACGCCCTCGAGGTACTCGTCGACCTTGAGGCTGTCGGCCGGCCCCACCTCGCGCTTGAGGTCGGCGACCTTTCCGGTCACGGAATCCAGGATCGACCGGTCGCGCGCCATGCGGGCGCGGCGGACGGCCGGGTCCGTGCTCCCGCTGTCGCCGAACATCTGCTCGAAGACCACGCGGGGGTTGTTCTCCATCGGCAGCGGCGTCGTGCGGCTGCGCCAGCAGATGGTGTTGGTGTAGACGCAACTGTGGTTGCCGCTGCACTGGCCGGCGTTGGCCCGGCTGTCGATGGCGAGCTGGAGCGACGCCAGCTCCGTGTGGCGGCCGTACTCGCGCGCCAGGAGCTGGTCCATGGAGATGCCGGCCACCGGTGCCGTCTCGCCGGCGACACCCGCCGCGCCGGTCAGGAACGTCGTCGACGCTCCGGCGTGGGCCGGGGTCCAGTAGCCCCGGAGGCCCGAGACCACCGTGAGCTGGTCCCGGAACGGCTCGAGCGGGTGGAGGATCGGCGTGATCCCGAACCCGCGGCCCTCCTCGGCCGGCGTCCAGTACTCCATCGCGATGCCGTTGGGGACGTACACCACGCCGAAGCGGCGCGCGGGCGCGGCCGCGGTGCGCGCCAGCGCCGACGCGGCGGGGACCATGGCGTCGAGCAGGGGCAGGGCGACCGCTGCGCCCAGACCGCGCAGCACGGTCCGCCGGGGCAGCGACATCTTGGTGATGGTCATGACTGAACCTGCTCGTTATTGCGTATCCGCAAGGTCGCGCGAACGCCGCCACTGGAACGGCGTGCTCTTCACGATGCCGAGCACGATCGACGACCAGCGGTAGTCGTCGTCCGCGGCGTCGCGCAGGATCCGGCGCACCGCCGGCCGGTCCGGGTACTCGAGCCCGCGCCCCAGCGCGTACGCCAGCAGCTTCTCGGTGACGGCGGCGGCGAAGTCGTCGCCGCGGTTCAGCAGCACGCGGCGCAGGCCCGCCGGCCCCTCGAACGCCTCGCCGCCGGGCATCGTCGCCGACGCGTCGATGGTCCGGCCCGCCTCGCTGGCGGCGCGCCAGGAGCCGATGGCGTCGAAGTTCTCCAGGGCGAAGCCGAGGGGATCCATCGGCGCGTGGCAGCCCGCGCAGGCGGGGTTGGCGCGATGCCGCTCGAGCCGCTCGCGGACCGACGCCGGCTCGCCCTGCTCGCCGCGGTCCGGCAGTCCCGGCACGTTCGGCGGCGGCTCGGGCGGCGGCGCCCCCAGGATGGTCTCGAGCAGCCACTTCCCGCGCACCACCGGCGACGTCCGGTTGGGGTAGGAGGTGACCATCAGGAGGCCGCCGTGGCCCAGGAGGCCGCCGCGCGGATGGTCGGGGTCGAGCGTCACCCGCCGGAAGCGGTCGCCGTAGACGCCGCGGATGCCGTAGTGCCGGGCCAGCCGCTCGTTGACGAACGTGTAGTTGGCGCTCAGCAGCTCGAGGAGGCTGCGGTCCTCGCGGATGGTGCTCTCGACGAACAGCTCCGTCTCGCGCTGGAACGCCTCGCGCAGGTTCTCGTCGAACTCCGGATAGTCGGCCGACTCGCGCTCCTGCGAGTCGAGGTTGCGCAGGCGCAGCCACTGGCTCGCGAAGTTGTCGACGAGGGCTCGCGAGCGGGCGTCGGCGAGCAGCCGGCGCGTCTGCCGCTCGAGCTCCGCCGGGTCGCCGAGCCGCCCGTCGGCGGCGGCTTCGAGCAGCTCGTCGTCCGGGATGCTGCTCCACAGGAAGAACGACAGCCGGGACGCCAGATCCAGATCGCCGAGCCGATAGGGCGTCCCCGGTGCGATGTCCTCCGGGTCGCGCTCGACGCGGAAGAGGAACTCGGGGTCGACCAGCATCCGTTCCAGCGCGAACTGGATGCCGTCGTCGAAGCCGCCGTCGCGCCGCCCGGCGCGGAAGAAGTCGAGCAGTGTCTCGACGTCGCCGCCGCCGACGGGCCGGCGGTAGGCCCGGCGGGCCAGCTTGCCGAGAATCCGGCCGGCGCAGGCTTCCTCGTCGTCCTCCTCCTCGGTGGTCGCGGTCGCCTCGGGCCTGCAGACGAAGATCTCGCGGCGGCTCGGCGTGTCGCCGGGGCCCTCGACGGCGTAGGGGCCGCCGATCGCCACCTGCTCCACCGCCGCATGGTCGTCGTAGCGTTCGTCGACGAAGCGGCCGTAGCCCCGGTTTCGCGGCTGCAGCACCCCCTCGTCTTCCGAAAGCCGCCTCGGGAACGAGACGCCCACCGTACGCTGGCCCGCCTTCGCCGGGAAGCGGACCTCGAGGTGGGAGTCGCCGGTGTTCATGTAGTACTCCCACTCGGCGTCCCCGGCGATGTTCCCGGCGAAGCTCAGCGGGGCCATCTGACCTACCGAGTCGGCGTCGCCGACCGGGAACCGCTCGACGAGGGCGCCGTCGACGCGCACGTCGAGCTCCTGCGGCGCCGCGAAGCCGAGGATGTAGTCGGAGAAGTTCCGGTGCAGGCGGACGCGAATCGCGTAGACGCCGTCGACGGGGAAGTAGTGCCGGATCGCGACGCCGCCGCGAGAGCCGAACGACAGCAGGTCGTCCTGCCGGTCGTGCTGCAGCAGGCCGGGGTGCACCCGGTAGGTCGCGACGGTGGGGCCGGCGGGAGGAATGCCGACGGCGAGGCGGCTGATGCGGCGCGCGGCCGAGAGGTAGCGCGACACCAGGTCGGGCGAGATCGAGAGCATGTCGCCGTTGTTGTCGAAGCCGTGCTCGAAGGTGTTGTCGGCCGGCAGCAGCTCGGCCACGTCGACGTCGACCGCCAGCAGATCGCGGACGGCGGCGTGGTACTCGGCCCGGTTCAGGCGATGGAACGTCTCGCCTCGGCCCGGGTCCGGGCTGGACAGGGCCGCGGTATCGATCTCGGTCTCGAGCCAGGAGGCGACGGCGCGGTACGTCGCCTCGGCGGGGCGCGGATTGCCCGCCGGCGGCATCGTCCGCGAACGAAGCTTGACGACGACCCGCTCCCAGACCTCGGCGTCGGCGCCGACGTGCGCGAGGTCGTGGGTGTCGAGGGCCAGGTCGGCCGTGCGCAGCCGGTCGTTGTGGCAGCGCACGCAGAACCGGCCGAGCGTCTCGCGGACCGACGCCTCTGCCGCGGGCGTCGCTGGCTCCGGCGCCTGCGCCACGGCCAGCTGCGGGCCGCCGAGCGCGGCCAGCACGCCGGCCAGGACCAACAGCACGCGGACCGTCGACACGGCTCTGGCCGCCATCAGCGCTTCCATTCGGCGATCATAACGCCGAACGCCTGTGCTCGGGCCCTCTACCCACGGCTCTTCGAGCACCTGATGAGCCGCAAGGAAATCTGTTGTGATGCGATCTTCCGTGGAGTTACCGAGCTTCGGCGCATGGCGACGGCCGGCTGTCGCGTCGCCGCGTCCGGCTTGTCAGCCGTCCTGGGGCTGCACGAACGCCGCGATCAGCGTGTCGACCTTGCCTTCGAGCCGGGCGAGGCGCTCACCCTGTCCACGAACGTGGTCGTCAAGACGGGCGAGCCGGGCGTCCATGCGGATGAACAGGCCCGCGATGGCGACCCCCACCGCGATGACGGTCCACGCCTCGGGCATCATGACCCAACCTTAACACGACACCATCGGTCTTGTGTCATCTACGGCACGGCAGGGGGGTCTGCGCCGTAGAACGTGCCGTGGAGGGCTTGGTGCGAGGCGAGTGCAGGCTCCCGACGAGCCCGTCAGCATGCGAACGTGTCGGCATCCAGAGCACCGATGCCGGGGCGGCTGATCGCCATGGGAAGCTTGGCCCGCCAAATCGCCTGCGGTACACTGCTGCGGTCGATCATGCACCATCGGTTTCGGGCCCGGTCGCATCGAAACGCCACGGTCCGGCTCGGCTTGCCGAGCGCTCTGATTGCCCTCCTGGCGCTGGCCGCGGGCGTTGCCGCGCCGGCCCGCGCGCAGGAGTTCCCGCCCGAGGATCTCGAGCACTTCGAGGCGAGGATCCGCCCGGTGCTCGCTGAGCGCTGCTACCCGTGCCACGGCGCGAACCCCGAGCGCATCCAGGCGGGTCTGGCGCTGGTGGACGCGGCCGGGCTGCGCGCGGGCGGCGACAGCGGCGCCGCGGTCGTGCCCGGCTCGCCCGACGAGAGCCTGCTGATCGACGTCATCCGCTACGACGGGCCGATCAAGATGCCGCCCGACGGCCGGCTGCCGGCCGCCGTCGTCGCCGACTTCGAGCGCTGGGTGGCCCGCGGCGCGGTGGACCCGCGGACCACCGACGCCCCGGTCGTCGCCGCCCGGGCCGACAGCGGCGCTGCCTACGACTTCGGCCCCGGCCGCGAGCACTGGGCGTACCGGCCGATGGCCCGCCCCGAGCCGCCCGCCGTCGGCGATGAGGCCTGGGGACGCAACCCGATCGACCGGTTCGTCCTCGCCCGGCTCGAGGCGCAGGGGCTGACCCCGGTCGCTCCCGCCGGGAAGCGGGCGCTGCTGCGGCGGGTCACGTTCGGCCTGACCGGCCTGCCGCCGACCCCGGCCGAGATCGACGCGTTCGTCGGCGACGAGCGGCCCGACGCCTGGGAGCGGGTGGTCGAGCGGCTGCTGGCCTCGCCGCGCTACGGCGAGCGCTGGGGCCGGCACTGGCTCGACGTGGCCCGCTACGCCGACTCGAACGGGCTCGACGAGAACATCGCGCACCCCAACGCGTTCCGCTACCGCGACTGGGTCATCGACGCGTTCAATCGCGACAAGCCCTACGACCGCTTCGTGCAGGAGCAGATTGCCGGCGACCTGATGCCGGCGGCCGGCGACGACGAACAGTTCGCGCGCCTCACCGCCACCGGGTTCCTGACCCTCGGCGCGAAGGTGCTGGCCGAGCAGGACGTCGACAAGATGGTCATCGACATCGTCGACGAGCAGGTGAACGTCATCGGCCGGGCGTTCCTCGCCGAGCCCGTCGGCTGCGCCCGCTGCCACGACCACAAGTTCGACCCGATCCCCACCGCCGACTACTACGCGCTGGCCGGTATCCTGCGCTCCACGCAGACGATGGAGGACGATCGCCGCGTCGGACGGTGGGTCGAGCGGCCGCTGGCGGACGTCGAGACCGTCGCCCGCTACGAGGCGGCGCAGGAGCTGGTGGAAGTGGCGCAGCAGGCGGTCGACGAGCTCGTCGACGAGCAGAACGAGCGGCTGCGGCGGCCGCGGCGGCAGGCGCTGGCCGCCTATCTCCTCGCGGCCGAGGAAGCCTACCCGGCGTGGGGCGACGACGAGGCCGGCCAGGAGCGGGGGCGCGCCGAGATCGCCAGGGTCGCCGGCCGCGACGGCCTCGAGGCGGCGGTCGTCGAGCGCTGGGTCCGGGCCTTCTTCCGGTATCGCGAGGGCCCCCCGGTGCAGGGCGACGGGCCGAATCCGAGCGTGGTCTTCCAGATCTGGAACGCCTACGCGGCGGCGCCGGCCGAGCGCTACGAGGAGGTCACCGACGAGCTGCGGGCGCTCATCGCCTCCGAGAAGGTGCTCATCGCGCCGCTGACCCGTAGCCTGGTGCGCGGGCCGGCGCCCCGGAGCCTCGAAGAGGTCGCCTGGCGCTACGCGAGCCTGTTCGCGGTGATCGAGATCGCCTGGGACCAGCACCTCCAGCGGCTGGGTCTCGAGGGCGAGGAAGAGCTCACGCCCGCCGACTTCCGGCTCCCGCGCGAGCAGGAGGAGCTGCGGCGGCTCGTCTACGATGGCCGGCTCTGCGTCCTCTGTCTCGACCAGGAGGCGGAGGAGGCGCTCTACCCGGCCGACGCGGTGTCCGAGCTGGCGCGGCGGCGGGCCGTCGTCGAGGAGCACGAGGACGCGTCGCCGCCCGAGCCGCCCTACGCGATGTCGGTCGAGGAGGGCGAGATCGTCGATCTCCCCGTCCACATCCGCGGCAGCCATCTGAACCTGGCCGACACCCCGCAGCCGCGCGGGTTCCTGCGTGTCACGGACCACATCGTGCCGCCGCCGCCGATCCCCGCCGACGCGAGCGGGCGGCTCGAGCTGGCCCGCTGGATCACGCACCCCGAGCACCCGCTGACGGCGCGGGTCATGGCCAACCGCATCTGGCACTGGCACTTCGGGCGCGGCCTCGTCGACACGCCGAGCAACTTCGGCGCGACCGGCTCGGCGCCCACCCATCCCGAGCTGCTCGACTGGCTGGCCCGGCGCTTCGTCGACGGCGGCTGGTCGGTCAAGGCGCTGCACCGCGAGATACTGCTGTCCGCCACCTACCGGCTCGGCGCCGGCTACGACGAGGCGAACGCAGCCGTCGACCCCGACAACCGGTTGCACTGGCGGACGAGCCGCCGGCGGCTCGAGGTCGAGCCGATCCGCGACACGCTGCTGCACCTTTCGGGCACCCTCGACCTGACGATGGGGGGGCGCGTCGAGGAGTACAACCAGCGCGGCTACGTCTTCAGCGAGGGCAACACGTTCGGGCGCTTCGACTTCTACGGGGCCCCGCGCCGCTCGGTGTACATGCCGGTGGTTCGCAACGCCATCTACGAGATCTTCGCCGGCTTCGACTTCGGCAACGCCAGCGACTCGGTCGGCGCCCGCCCCGTCACGGTGGTGCCGTCCCAGGCCCTGCTCATGATGAACAGCGCGTTCGTCGAGGAGCGGGCGGGCGAGTTCGCCGGGCGGCTGCTGGCGATGCCCCAGGCGAGCGACGCGGCGCGGGTCGAGCGGGCGTTCGTCGAGGCCTATGGCCGGCCGGCCGCCGAGGTCGAGATCGAGGAGAGCCTCGCCTTCCTCGCCGCCATGCGCGAGACCGCGCCCGACGGCGACGCCGAGCGCTTCGCGTGGACGCGCCTGTGCCACGTCATCCTCGGCGCGAGCGAGTTCATCTACGTCGACTGAGGCCGTCACGCAGCAGGCAGGGCTCGGCTCCACACGGAGTCGGGCTCCGCACCCGGAGAAGCAGGATGCGCCATCCCCACTACCAGGCACCGCCGGTGACCCGCCGGGACATGCTCAGGACCTGCGGCTGCGGCTTCGGGGGGCTCGCCCTCTCGTTGCTGCTGCGGGAGGATCTGCTGGCCGCGCAGGACAATCCCCTGACCCCCCGGGCGCCGCACTTCGCGCCCCGCGCCAAGCGCATCATCTTCCTGCACATGCACGGCGGCCCGTCGCAGCACGATCTGTTCGAGTACAAGCCGCTGCTCGTCCGCGACGACAACAAGCCGCTGCCGTTCGCCAAGCCCGACGTGCAGTTCAACGAGACCGGCAACCTCTTCAAGAGCCCCTGGGAGTTCCGGCGGCACGGGCAGTCGGGGCACTGGATGAGCGAGCTGCTGCCCAACCTGGCCGGCGTCGCCGACGAGCTCTGCTTCGTGCGCTCGATGTACGGCACCAACGCCGCCCACGGTGGGGCCATTCTCGCCATGAACACGGGCAGCGACCGCTTCGTGCGGCCCTCGATGGGCTCGTGGATCTCCTACGGGCTGGGGACCGAGAACGAGAACCTCCCCGCGTTCATCACCATCTGCCCGTCCTACCAGCACGGCGGCGTGCAGAACTACTCGGCCGCGTTCCTCCCCGCCGCCTACAACGGCACCGCCATCGGCAACACGCGGATGAACACCGCCGAGGCCACCATCGACTTCCTCGAGAACCGGTCCATCGGCCCCGCCGTGCAGCGGGCCGAGGTCGACCTGCTGCAGCGCTGGCAGCGCCGCCAGCTCGCTTCGACGGGCCCCGACCTCGCCCTCGAGGGCCGCATCGAGTCGTACGAGCTCGCGTTCCGCATGCAGACCGAGGCGCCCGAGGTGATGAGCGTCGAGGGCGAGTCCGAGGCCACGCGGCGGCTCTACGGCCTCGACGACCCGGTGGCGGGCGACTTCGGGTTGCGCTGCCTCCTCGCGCGGCGCTTCTCCGAGTCGGGCGTGCGCTTCGTGCAGGCCACCCACGGGCCCGACAGGAAGTGGGACCACCACTCCGGGCTCATCACGGGGCTGCCCCGGAGCTGCGCCGAGATCGACCGGCCGGTGGCGGGCCTCATCACCGATCTCAAGCAGCGGGGCCTCCTCGACGAGACCCTGGTGCTGTGGGGAGGCGAGTTCGGCCGCACCCCGGGGGCGGAGGCGGGCGCCCGCAACGGCCGCGACCACAACCCCCACGGCTACACCATGTTCCTGGCCGGGGGCGGCGTGAAGGGCGGCCACAGCCACGGCCGCACCGACGACTACGGCTACTACGCCATCGAGGACAAGGTCCACATCCACGACCTGCACGCCACCATCCTGCACCTCCTCGGCCTCGACCACGAGCGCCTGACCTACCGCAGCCAGGGGCGCGACTTCCGGCTCACCGACGTGGCCGGCGTCGTCGTCGACGACATCCTGGCCTGACGTCGGGAGTTTGCACCAGCAGGTCCCGCTACGTTGCCGTCCGCATCAGGCTCCGGCTGCGGGAATTGAACGCTGCCCGCCGTTACGCCTCGCGGGTAACGTCCGTGCCGGCCCGCCGGTTGATCCTCACGTACAGCTTCAGGAACAGCTCGACCGGAGCCAGCCGTATCGCCACGTCGCGGAGACCGCACGCTAGAGGGCTCGTGGTGCGCATGACTCTCGCTGTCCGGCGACCCTGAGCCACGAGGGCAGCCGTCTTCGGGAGCCGCTCGCGTTCGTACGCCTGCAGGGCGTCCGCCACGTTCGCTCCGTCACGGAGGGCCTCGCCGAGGGCGACGGCGTCCACGATCGCCTGGGCCGCGCCCTGGCCGGTGTGCGGCAGCAAGGGATGGGCGGCGTCCCCGAGCAGCGTCGTGACCCCCGCACCCCAGTTCGGCAAGGGGTCGCGATCGACCAGCTCGTCACAGCGCAGCTCGTCGGTATTGGACGCGACGGCGCGGAAGGTCCGATCCATGCGCGGCGAAATGTGCGCCACGATGGCGGCGGGGTCCCGCGTATCGGACGGGACGATCTCGCGAGCGAGCGACAGGAACCAGTAGATCCCGGTGTCGCTGGCGCGGACGAGCACCGACTCGAGACCCCGACCGAGGTACATGACGGCGGACAGGTCGCCAAGATGAAGCGCGGCGCCGGAGGCCCCCCGCACCGCGATGATGCCGCACGGCCGGGGCGGCGGCTCCGATGGATGGAGCGCACGGCGGATGACGGACCCGATCCCGTCCGCCCCGATCAGCAGGTCGCCTTCGGCGGACCCGCCGGACTCGGTGTGGATTGCGACCCGATCGCCGTCCGACTGGAATCCGGTGACCCGGTTGCCGAACGTGATCGTGTCGGGACCGAGTGCTTCGAGCAGGGCGCCGTAGAGCGCCGAGCGAACGGCGACGACCAGCGGTCCGCCGAGCGCCTCGGACGACGGCAACTCGGCGCGCTTCAGGACCGTGCCGTCCATGCGGCGGAGCTGGCCGCGCGTCGGCGTGTAGCCGCGGTTCAGAACCACGTCGGCGACACCCAGCCGGCGGAGAGCCGCGATGGCGTTCGGCGCCAGGCTGAGGCCGAACCCGAGCTCCCGCGCCGTCGACGCGCGCTCGAACAGCCGCACGTTCCAGCCGGCCTGCCGCAGGGCGATCCCGGCCGACAGGCCGCCGATGCCGGCGCCGACGATGAGGGCCGTGCGCTTCGTTCGCAATTCAGAAGGATGCGTGGAGACTGACCTGGAGCTGTCCCTTCGAGCCGCCGGGCAACGTCTGGATCATGTAGCCGGCCTGCAGTTGGGCGCGGTCACTGACGCCGAAGCCAAGTGCGGTGTAGAACCGGTTGCGGTCGAAGCGCTCGACGGTCCTTCCCGGCCCGACTTCGAGCTGCCCGTTCAGGAAGACTTCGTTGTACAACGCCAGGTATATCGACCCGTTGCCGGTCCCTCGTCCGTTCAGCCCGACATCGCCGAACAGGGCGTAGCGAAACCGAGTCCGGAAGTCCTGGCCGTCCACCCACCGCTGCTCGTACCGGTAGCGGTGGCGCAGGGAAACGACCCGTCCCAGGCGCTGGCGAACCAGCGCCTCCTGATAGACGCGTCGTTCCGCGCTGGTCTCGTCGCTGTCGCCGAAGGCCCCGCTCGTGATGTGCGCCAAACCACCCGTCAGCAGTACGGGGGATTCGGGCACGGAGTAGGTCAGGCCGGCGCGGATCAGCAACTGTTCCAGGTCCGTTCCCGCGTTCCAGTTGCGGTGCTGCACGTCACCCTGCAGCCCCATCGCCGAGTCGTCGAAGCGAGTCGACCAGTACAGCATGTACCAGGCGCCGAGCTGGTCCCGATCGACCAGTGTCTGCGCCAGGGCCGCACCGGGCAACAGCATCGCGCCGGCCAGCACGAGGACGCCGATCGATGCGCGCGGCATGGGGTCAGAGGAAGCGCACGACGCCGGTGGAGACGTCGTACATCCCGCCCACGATGCGGATCCCTCCTTCCTGCTCCATCGTGGCCAGCACGGGGCTGTCTCGGCGAATCTCCGCGATCACCATGCGGACGTTCTCTTCGGCGACCCCGTCGACGTAGGGAGCGTTGTCGACATCGCGCTCGCCTTCGATCGCCTCCACGGCTGGGTCTATCTTCTGCACGAGCTGCGTCAGGTTGCCGAGCCGGGCGCTGCTGATGGCACCCTTCACGGCGCCGCACGAGGTGTGCCCGAGGACGACCACGAGCTTCGACCCTGCGAGTCGACAGGCGAATTCCATGCTGCCGAGCAGTTCGGTGTTCACGATGTTGCCGGCCACCCTGGCTGCGAAGATGTCTCCGATCCCCTGATCGAAGACCGTCTCGATGGGGACTCGAGAATCGATGCACCCGAGCACGACCGCGAACGGGTATTGCGCGGCGGCGGTCGCTCGAATCTGATCGCTGTAGTCGCGGCGGGCAGGAGTCCCGGCGACGAATCTCGCGTTGCCGTCGGCAAGGAGAGTGAGGGCGTCGTCAGGAGTGAGGGCAGCCTGTGACGCTGCATCCTGGGCCGGCACGAACCCCTGGTCGGCTTCCGCCTCGGCGGGCGCCGGGTCGGCCGCGGGCTCGGACGCGGAGCATCCCGCCACGGCCAGTCCGGCGGCCGACAGGCCAAGTCGTCGTCCAAAGGCTCGGCGCGACGTTGTGGGCAGCGTGCTCGACGTGCCGGCAGCGGGCGCGGGTGTGATTCTATTGAGCATCTCGTTCCCTCCTCGTTCGGCCGTACGGGCGACGTGTTGTGCAGGCCGGCGCATGCGTGCAGCGCGTTTCCACCCTGGCATTCTCGTTCCGCCGGACTACGCACGCAGCCCGACCAGCTCGCGACTGACGTCGGCCAGGCGCCGCGCCATCGCATCGTCGTGTGCGTTCTCGTTGGGCGAGCGCATGGGCCAACCGCCGGCGCTCCAACAGGCCGACCGCCACGGCGGCTGCCAGGTAGAGGCTGCGGCTCATGGGGAGTTAGTCGCGCAGCGTGACCTTCTGCACGCGCCAGGTCAGGAGCTCCGCGACCCAGACCTCGTTCGCCGACGGGCACGCCAGGGCGTGGATCCAGCCGAATTGGCCGACCGCCTGGCCGTCCCGGCCGAAGTAGCCGAGCACGGTCCCGTCGAGCGCCATCTTGTAGATGCGGCCGGGAAACATGTCCTGCGTGAACATGACCGGATCGGGGCCCGGCGTGATGCAGATGGAGTTCGGCCACAAGGAGTTGTAGCTGCCGTCCGGCAGCCGGCCGAAGCTGGCGATCTGCGGCGCGTAGTCGTCGGGAACCGGCGCCTGGCTCCGCAGGTCCGCGAGCGTGATCTCGCTCACGAACGTGCCGTCGGACTCGAACACCTGGACCCGGTTGTTGGAGCGGTCCGCGACGTAGACCCGCCCCTGATCGTCGGCGGCGATGCCGTGCGGGAGGCGGAACTGGCCCGGTTCGCTGCCCCGCTCGCCCCAGGAGCCGACCCAGTTGCCGTCGGCGTCGTACTTGGCGACCCGGGAGTTGTTGTAGCCGTCGCTGAAGTAGATGTTGCCCTCGGGGTCGAAGGCCACGTCGGTCACCTCGTCGAAGAGGCCGTCCCGCGCCGGCGGCGGCAGGGCGTCCGGCGTCGCGTAGTAGGGCGGGCGCAGCGAGTGCGGCGGGCAGTTCCGTCCCGTGCAGCGCGGATAGCGGGCGTGGGTCGATTCGGGGCGGCGCCCGAAGACCTGCAGCACCGCGCCGCCCGGGCTGAGCTTGACGGCCATGCTCGAGCCGTTGTCGACCAGCCAGATGTTGTCTTCGGCGTCCACCCGGACCGCATGCGCCCACGCCTTCGAGTAGAGGTTGCCGCCCATCTCCCGGACGAAGGTGCCGTCGGGAGCGAACTCGTAGAGCGATGCCGCCCGGGGCGCGATGATGGTGGCGTCCGTCCCGGTTCGGGTGTACACGAAGATGTGACCCCGCGAGTCCACCGCGACCCCGGCCGCCTCGCCCAGGTAGAGATCGGGCGGCATGCGCAGCGGCGCCGAGGCGTCGTACTCGAGCTCCGGGGCCGGCTGGCCGAAGGCGGAGCCGAGGGGAAGCAGCAGGCAGAGGGTGGCGACGAGAATGGAACGGCGCATGTGAGGACCTCTTGCTCTTCGTGAAGTTACTGCCTACGCAGGCCGTGGTTCCGGGGCGCGGGAGTACGGCATCGAGGCGCAGTCGGGAGCCTTCGCCTCCCGCGTCGCCGGATGCGACCGAATCGTTCGTCGGGGCGCCCGGTGCTCACGGCACGAGCCGCCGGATGACTCCGTCGCGTTTGTTGAGGAGGAACACCTGCCCCTCGGGCCCGGTGCCGAAGCGGAGATCGGCCCGGGTGGCCGGCTGCCGCCCCTGCGCGATGACCCTTTCCTGTATGACCTCCAGGAAGGTCTTCGCCTCGCCGTCGTGGCGGAACAGGACGCGCCGCATGGCGCCCTGACCGCCGTCCGGCAGCTCGTCAGCGGAAACGTGGAAGACCTCGCCGCTGGGGCCGTCGCCGAACAGGAGCAGATCCGCAAGCTGCGGGATCGGACCGTCGCGGTAGACGACCACGCCGGTGGCGGCCGAGCTGCGTTGCAGCAGCGGGTCGAGCTGTCCGTACTCGACCACCGGGTAGTTGAGGCCGGGCTCGCCGCGCGGGTCGACGAGGCTGACGGCCCGGCGGCTCAGGAAGCGGAAGCTCCCTTCCCAGTCGTTCCAGCCGAGGTTGGCGCCGGCGGTCACGAGGCTCACCTCTTCCACGATGTTCTGCCCGATGTCCGCCACGAACAGGTTGCCGTTGCGGACGTCCCACGCAAAGCGCTGCGGGTTGCGGACCCCGTAGGCGTAGATCTCCCCGAGCGTGCCGGGGTCGCCGTCGCCGGCGAAGGGATTGTCGGCCGGGATGCCGTACTGCCCGTTGGCGCTGTCGGAGCCCAGCGGGTCGATGCGCAGCATCTTGCCGAGGATCGACGCCAGGTTCTGGGACACGTCGAGCGGATCGCCACCGCTCCCGCCGTCGGCGGAGCCGACGTAGAGCAGGCCGAAGTCCGGATCGCCGGGCGCCGCGAGGGGGTTGAAGCCGAGCTGGCCGCCGTTGTGGTTGCCGAACGGCTGCTCCACCCGCAGCAGCTCGCGCGGCGGACCGCCGTCGTAGGTCGCCGCGGCGGCGTCCCCGGCCGTCCATTCCAGCAGGATGGTGTCCTGCGCGTCGCCCCCGCCCCCCGGCAGGAAGTCCGCGGGAGGCGCGGTGTCGCTCGTGTCGGTATAGGCGTAGAGCTTGCCGTAGCCAGGCGCGCCCGGCACCCCGAACTGCGGATGCAGGGCGAAGCTCTGGAACCCGCGTTCGCGGCGCGACGCCTCCACGTCGAGCTCCCAGCGCGGCTCCCGCAGGTCGAGGTACTGCGTGACCGTCGCGCCGTCGTAGCTCACGGCGTAGACGATGCCCCGCATGTCGTTCACGAACAGGCGGCCCGTCCCCGGCTCGTCGACCAGCAGCATCATGCGCGCCGCTTCGCCGTCGGCGTCCGGGAGCGTCGCGAACTCCTCGATGCCCACGGTGACGACGCCTTCGGTCCGGGGAATGGGGGCAGGGAAGGGGTCGTCGGTGGTCTGGGCTGCGCCCACCGCGCCGCCCAGCGCGACCGCGGCGAGGACGGCCGCCGCCGGAACCGGGATGGCGGCGGTGAGGCGCACGTATGTCTCTCGTGACCGCATCATGCGTTTCTCCCCGCCGCCCGGATCCTCGAACTACCGACCGTCGAAGACGTACTGCACGGTCGTCCGCAGGCTCTGCTCCGGCGCCGCGAAGTCGCTGTACTCGTCCGGCACGCTGTAGGCGGCGACGACTTCATCCACCGAGCGTCCGGCGGCCTTGCCGTTCTGCGCCTTGCTCACGACGTCGTTGTAGAAGCCGCTGAAGTCGACGAACTCGGCCCAGGCGACCGGCGTCGGGTTGTGGCCCGGCATCACGATCTCGACGTCGGGAATGCCGGCAACCGCCTTCCGGAGCGTGCTCCCGAACTCGGTGGCGCTGCCGTTGCCGTTGGCCACGTCGATGAAGGGCAGGCCCTTGCGCTGGAACATGTCGCCGGTGTGGAGGGTCTTCGCTTCCTTGAAGACGATGAACGTGTCGCCGTCCGTGTGCCCGCGGCCGAAGTGGTAGAGGTCCACCTGGTCCGGCCCGGCGAAGAGCGACATCCGGTCCGAGTAGGTGGTCTGCGGCAGGTACTTCGCGTTCTCGCCCTTGAAGGCGTCGCAGTTGGTGACCGGTTCGCAACTGTCCCGCGCCATCTGGGCCCGCGTGTTCTCGTGGACGACGAAGTTCACCGTGTCCGGGAACTCCGTGTTGCCGCCGCTGTGGTCGAAGTGGGTGTGGGTGTTGATGACGGTCGTGATCGGCTTGTCCGTGATCCCGGCGACCGCCGCGATGATGTCCTGGCCGTAGCCGTTGATCTTGGTGTCGACGAGCACGACGCCGCCGTCGGTGACGAAGATTGCGGTGTTGCCGCCGCCGCCCATCCCCTGCACGGACGAGGCGTTGGCCAGCATGTAGAGGTTGTCGGCGACGTCCTGGACCTCGAGCGGCACCCGCTCGTCCTGCGCCTCGAAGGTCGCCACGGTCAGCAGGACTCCGGCCAGCGCCAGGATCCCCAGGGTCGTAAAGCGTCTCATCGGTCGTTCCTCCCTCTGGGTGCCGGATCCGACGGTCGTTCACGGCGACCACGGAGCCGGTACCGTGGCGTCATTCTAGCTGACCGTGCGACCCGGGCGGCCCCGGAGAGGTGATCCCCGCGGCTGGCGCCACGGCGGACTCCGGACGCGGCCCAGGTCGACTGCGACGCCCGGCAGCCCGTGGTGCCGGTAGAATCGCACCGCTCGTGCCGTGCACATCGCACGGCGACGCAACGGGAGCGCCATCCATGGACCGACAGCGACAGTCGACGACTCGCAGGCGACGGTTCCCGCGCCGCTCGGCGCCGATCTGGTTCCGCGGCCTCTCGTCGCCGATCCGGTTCCGCGCCGCAGCGGCACCGATGGCGTTGGCCGCGCTGGTCCTGCCGTTGCTGCTCGTGCCGCCCGCGGCCGCGCAGGACGACTCCGCCTTCGACCTGCTCATCCGCGGCGGGCGGCTCGTCGACGGCACCGGCAACCCCTGGGTGCGCGCCGACGTCGCGGTACGGGGCGACCGCATCGTCCGCATCGGCCATCTCCCCAGTGCGACGGCCGAGCGCGTCATTGACGCCGCCGGGCTCGTGGTGGCGCCCGGGTTCGTCGATCCGCACACGCACGCCGTCCGCGGCATCTTCGACGTGCCGACCGCGGACAACTACCTGCTGCAGGGGGTGACGACGCTCACCGAGGGCAACGACGGGGCGTCGCCGTGGCCGATCGGCCGGCACCTGGCGCGGGTCGCCGACGCGCGCATCAGCCCGAACTGGGCGGTCTTCGCGGGGCAGGGGACCATCCGGCGCCTCGTGTTGGGGAGCGACGACCGGGAGCCGACGCCGGACGAGCTGGAACGGATGCTCGCCCTCGTCACGCAGGCGATGGCGGAGGGGGCCTTCGGCCTGTCTACCGGCCTCTTCTATGTCCCCGGGAGCTTCTCCGGAACCGAAGAGGTAATCGCGCTCTCGCGGGTCGCGGCGCGCCACGGCGGCATCTACATCTCCCACATGCGGGACGAGGCGCTCCGGCTCCTCGACTCCGTGCGCGAGACGATCCGTATCGGCGAGGAGGCCGCCGTTCCGGTGCAGATGACCCACCACAAGGTGATCGGCCGCGACATGTGGGGCGCGAGCGTCGAGAGCCTGGCGCTGGTCGACGCCGCCCGCGCGCGGGGCGTCGACATCACCATCGATCAGTACCCGTACGCGGCATCCCAGACCTCCATCACGGCCGTCGTCCCGCAGTGGGCGCAAGCCGGGGGGAGGGGGGAGCTCATCGCGCGCCTGCGCGACCCGGAGACGCGGCGCCGCGTCCGGGAGGAGATCGTCTACCGCATCGACCACGACCGGGGCGGCGGCGACCCCGCCAACATCGTCATCGGCCTCTGCCCCTGGGACCGCTCGCTCGAGGGGCAGAGCCTCGCCGACATCCTCGTCGGGCGAGAGCTGGAGGCGACGTCCGCCAACGCCGCCGATCTCGTCATGGAGCTCGTCGAGCGGGGCGGCGCCCGCGCCATCTACCACGCCATGGACGAGGCCGACGTCGAGCGCATCATGCGGCATCCGGCGACGGCGATCGGCTCCGACGGCGGCGTGTCGGTGTTCGGGGAGAGCGTTCCCCACCCGCGCGAGTACGGGACGTTCGCCCGCGTCCTCGGCCGCTACGTGCGGGAGCGCGGCGTGCTGACGCTCGAGGAGGCGGTGCGCAAGATGAGCGGCGCGACCGCGCAGCGCCTCGGCCTGCAGGACCGGGGCCTGCTCCGCGAGGGTTTCTTCGCCGATGTCGCCGTCTTCGACCCGGAGCGCGTCGTCGACCGCGCCACCTTCGAGCGGCCGCACCAGTACGCCGAGGGTGTGGAGTACGTCCTGGTCAACGGCGTGCTGGTGGTCGACGGCGGCGAGCACACGGGCGCACGGCCCGGTCGCGTGCTCCACGGGCCCGGGCGCCGCGGCGGCGGCGCGCCCTGACGGGAGCGTTGGCCGTTCGATCGTGCGAGGCCGCTGCGCCCTGACGGGGCGCATGCGGCTTGACGGTGCCGTTGACAGCTCCGCCGCCACGAAACTGCTGCACGCCGTGGCAGCGCCGACTCTACGGCGCGGGATCCTGGGGGCGCTCGAACTGCGGGTACTCGACGCCGAGCTGCTCCATGTAGGTGTCGTAGCGCGACGGGTCGTAATGGAGCTCGCGGAGCTGCGGCCGGTAGCGCTCCATGATGGCGCGGTTCAGCCAGATGGCCGGCTCGTCGCCGGGGCGCAGGAACGTCTCGTACTGCCGGTCGCGGGTCTGGACGTTCTCGTAGTAGTCGTGCGCGGCCTCGACCAGCTCCGGCCGCAGCAGGAAGTCGAGGAGCGTCAGGGCCTGCACCTTGGCGCCCGCCGCCGCGCCCTTGTAGGCGATCGGGGTGGCCATCGCGATCCCCTTGTTCCAGTTGTGCCACGCGCCGCCGCCGATGTTCGAGGCGAAGCGCAGGGTCGCCGTCGGCACCACCCAGGAGACGTCGCCGATGTCGTCCGAGCCCCCGCCGCGCCGCTGGCTGTCCGGCACGCGCTCGGCGCCGGTGAGCCGTGCGGCGACGGTCGTCGACAGGCCGCGCTCCTCCACTCCCAGCATGCGCTGGACGGCGCGGGCGAGACGCTGGTCGTCCTCCGACCAGTCCGGCATGCCGACGCGCCGGATGTTGGCGTGCATCGTCTCCGCCACCACGCGGTTCATGTGCTGCGGCCACGCCGCCCCGAGGACGCGCGAGCTGACCGTCGTGCCGGTCATCAGGGCCGCGCCCTCGGCGATGGCGTCCCCGATGCGCCACATGCGCATGATGTTGTCGTAGTCGGTCTCGCGGAAGAAGTACCAGACGCTCGCCGTCGGCGGCACCACGTTGGGCTGGTCGCCGCCGTTGGTGATGACGTAGTGCGAGCGCTGCTGGATCCGCAGGTGCTCGCGGCGGAAGTTCCACCCGATGTTCATCAGCTCGACGGCGTCCAGCGCGCTCCGGCCGCTCCACGGGTCGACGGCCCCGTGGGCCGCCTCGCCCTCGAAGAGGTACTCGACCGACACCATGCCGTTGCCGCGGCCGTCGCCCCACGTCGTCGTCATGTCGCTGCTGATGTGGCTGTACAGCACGATGTCTACATCGTCGAAGACGCCGGCCCGAACGTAGTGCGCCTTCCCGCCGAGCTGCTCCTCGGCGATCCCCGGCCAGATCATCAGCGTGCCGGGGATGCCGTCCCGCTCCATGATCGCCTTCACGGCGAGCGCCCCGGCGATGTTCACCGCCTGGCCCGAGTTGTGGCCCTCTCCGTGCCCCGGCGCGCCTTCGACGAGCGGCTGCCGGTAGGCGACGCCCGGCATCTGGGACGACTGGGGGATGCCGTCGACGTCGCTGCCGAGCGCGATCACGGGGCGCCCGGAGCCCCAGCGGGCGATCCAACCGCTCGGGATGCCGGCCACGCCGAGCTCGATGGCGAAGCCCTCCGCCTGCAGGAGCTCCGTGATGTAGCGCTGGGTCTCGAACTCCTGGAAGCCGAGCTCGGAGAAGCTGTACAGGCTGTCGACCATGCGCTGGATCAGGACGCCGCGGTCGTCGACGCCGGCGATGGCCTCTTCCTTCAGGCGCTCGAGGCGCGGGTCGGGCACGGCGGGTACGTCGGCATCCTGTCGCGGCGCCGCCGTCGCCGCATCCTGTCGCGGCTCGGCCGCCGTCATGAGGGCCGGTGCGGCCGCGACGAGCGCTGCCGCGGCGAGTGCCGGCGCCGATCTCCAGGGCATGAAGCGCACGGTGGTCCTCCTCTGTCGATCCGGTCGGATTCAAGTCCGGTTCCCTTGCCGGCGGACGGACGCGCCGCGGTGCGACGACGCAGGTCGGCCCGCGGCCGTCACCCGCCGAAGATCTCCCCGATCGAGAGTCGCACTCTCTCGCGGTACCGCGCGGCCGGCATCTACGGTAGCGCGAAGACGAACAGGTTGTTGCCTCGGCTCGGCCTGAGCTCGGGCGTGAGGCGCATGTTGTCCTGGGAGCTGAGCGACGAGCCCGTGCTGGCGGCGACGTACTGCACCCCGTCGACCGAGTAGGTTATGGGGAAGCCCGTGACCATCGAGCCGAGGTTGATCTCCCAGAGCACCTCGCCGGTTTCCTGGTCGAGGGCGCGGAAGCGGCCGTTCCCGTCCCCGCCGAAGACGAGGCCTCCGCCGGTGGCGACGAGCGACGTCGTGCCCGCGCGCTGCTCGTAGACCCAGGCGATCTCCCCGGTCTCGACCGAGATCGCCTGCACCGTGCCGACCTGCTCCGTGCCGGGCGCTATCTGGTCGCGCTTGGCGATGGCGTAGAGCCGGCCGCCCCGAGCGCGGCTCGCCATCATGCGGGCGCAGGTGTTGCGCAGCGGGTAGTACATGAGCCCGGTGAGCGGGCTGTAGGCTCCCGCTTCCCAATCCTTGCCGCCGGTGACGTAGGCGGGGCAGACGAGGTTCTCCTGCCCCTCGCGGGTGAAGACGAGCTCCGCGTTCTCGGTCACCGCGCCGGTCGCGCCGTCGATGTCCGACACGACGTTCTGGGCTACCGTCGGCGTCGCCCACAGGAACTCCCCGGTGGCGCGATCGAGCGTGTAGACGATACCGGTCTTGCCGGGGATGCCGGTCACCACCCGCCGCTCCTCGCCGGGGCGGAGCCGCGGATTGATCCAGGTGACGAGCGACGGATCCGGCCGCACCGCGGTGTCGATCAGCAACCGCTCGAACGGGTGGTCGAGGTCCCAGTGGTCGTTCAGGTGCTGGTAGTGCCAGACGATGTCGCCGGTGTCGGCGTCGAGAGCGAGCGTCGAGTTGTGGTAGAGGTGCGTGTTCTCGATGCCGCCGAGAAAGAACTTCGGCGCCGGCGAGGTGACCGACGTCCCGACGTAGACGAGGTTCAGCGCCGGGTCGAACGCCGGCACCATCCATGCTCCGACGTGTCCGCGCTCCTCGAAGGGCACGCTGCCCCAGGTCTCGTTGCCCGGCTCGCCCGGCCCCGGAATCAGCCGCCGGCGCCACAGCTCCGCGCCCGTCGCCGCGTCGTGGGCGACGATGACGCAGGCGTGCGGGCCGCCGCGGGGGTCGCAGCTCCGGCCGGAGATCACCTTGCCGTTGGCGATGATCGGGCCGGAGGTCTGGTTGGCGGGATGGACCCGGTAGTCGAGGATCTCGGTCTCCCAGACCAGTTCGCCCGTTGCGGCGTCGAGGGCGAAGACGTAGTCGTCGCCGCTGGTGTCGATGATCAGGTTGTCGTAGATGGCGAGGTTGCGGTTCGTGTCGACGAGGCTGCCGATCATGTAGTCGGCCAGGTCGTCCGGCCGGTCGCGGCGGTACTCCCAGAGGAGGTCGCCGGTAACGGCGTCGATCGCCTGGATGACGTCGCGCGGGTTCGGCATGTACAGCACGCCGTCGCGGACGAGGGGCGTCCCCTGCTGCAGGCCCGCGCTCAGGCCGCGCGACCAGACCATGCGGATCGTGGCGACGTTGCCGCGGTCGATCTGGTCGAGGGGGCTGTAGCCCCACGAGTCGAGGGTCCGCCGCCACATCAGCCAGTCCTCGGGGGGCGGATCCTGGAGCACGGCGTCGGTGACGCGTGTGATCCGGGCCGGCTGCGCGCCGGCCGGGGCGGCTGAGATCGCGAAGGAAGTCAGCGTCGCCAGCACCGTGGCCACCGCGATCGTCGTGGCCGCGCGTGCCGCCTCGATTCGTCGGTTCATCGTTCGCACTTCTCCGCGTCACGCGTTGGCAGCCGGAAGGCCGGCCACAGACCGGGGCACACCGGGCGCACCTGTGTCACGAACCGTAGCGCAGCGAGGAATCAGCCACCTCGATGACCAGGATGACCAGACGGACGTCGCCGGACTCGGGATGGCGGCGTACGAGCCGCTCGCTCGCGCCACCGCCAGGTCGGGCTGCGGCTCGGTGTGCCGCGCGGTCGTCCTCGGTGAAGATCCCCGCCTCGCCCATGCGCGCGAACTCGTCGACGGTGAAGCGGTACCGTTGCCCCTCGGCGGCCCGTTCATGCTCGACCGCTGCTGCCATGATGGGTCCCGCTCGGCCCAGGCCACGCCCCATCATAGCCGTTCCCCGGCCGTGACCACGGGCGGGTAGAATCGGCCGTTCGGTCCCGTACCGCTCGCCGGCGTGCCGCACCGGCCGCGGCGGAGGAACGGCGCCACACACAGGAGCACCGTCATGCATCGATCCCGGCCCGCAGCGTCCGTCGCTCGGTTCGCGCTCTTCGTCGCCGCCGCCATTGCCCTCGCGCCCTCCGCTGCCGGGGCGCAGGCCGCCGCGGAAGTCGTTCCCGTCACCGACGCCATGCTCCGGGACCCGGCGCCCGAGGATTGGCCGATGTGGCGCCGGACGCACGACGGTTGGGGCTACAGCCCCCTCGACCAGATCGACCGCGGCAACGTCGGCGACCTGCGCATGGTCTGGTCCCGAGCCATGACGGAGGGGAGCAACCAGGCCACGCCGCTCGCCTACGGCGGCGTCCTCTACGTGCCGAACCCGGGCGACGTCATCCAGGCCATCGATGCCGCGACGGGGGACCTGCGCTGGGAGTACCGGCGGGACCACCCCGACGACCTCGCCGAGCACGTCGTCTCGGTGCTCTCCCAGATCAACCGCAACATCGCCATCCACGACCAGTTCATCATCGACACCAGCGCCGACGACTTCGTGTTCGCCCTCGACGCGGCGACCGGCCGCCTCGCCTGGGAGACGGAGATCCTCGACTACCGGGAGCTTGCCGCGCACCAGTCGTCCGGCCCGATCGTCGGGGACGGGAAGGTCTTCTCCGGACGGGGCTGCATGCCGGAGTCGGGACCCAACGCGTGCGTCGTCACCGCCCACGACGCGGCGACGGGGGAGGAGCTGTGGCGGCGGCGCCTGATCCCCGCGCCCGGCGAGCCGGGGGACGAGACCTGGGGCGGCCTGCCGTTCGAGGAGCGGCGCCACGTCGGGGCGTGGATGGTGCCGAGCTACGATGCCGAGCTGAACCTGGTCTACTTCGGCACGTCGGTCACCTCGCCCGCGCCGAAGTTCTTTCTCGGCGGGATCGAGAACACGCACCTCTACCACAACTCCACGCTGGCGCTGGACGCCGACACCGGCGAGATCGCCTGGTACTACCAGCACCTCAACGATCACTGGGATCTCGACCATCCGTTCGAGCGCATTCTCGTCGACACGGCGGTCGCGCCCGACCCGGCCGCGGTCGCCTGGATCAACCCGCGCCTGCGGCCCGGCGAGGAGCGGCGGGTGGTGACCGGCATCCCCGGCAAGACCGGCGTCGTCTACACCCTCGACCGCGAGACCGGCGAGTTCCTGTGGGCCCGGCCGACCGTCTCGCAGAACGTCATCAGCGGCATCGACGGCGCTACCGGGACGGTGACCGAGAACGCCGAGGTCGTGTTCACCGCGCCGGGGCAGCAGGTGATGGCGTGCCCCACGTGGCAGGGAGGCAAGGACTGGGAAGCGGGCGCCTACAGCCCCCTGACCAACCTGATGTACATGCCGCTCCGCCACACCTGCGGCCGGATGATGGCGTCGGCCGGCGTAGGCTGGTACGACCTGACCGTTCGCACGGAGGTGACGCCGGGGGAGGAGCACCTCGGCACCATCCAGGCCATCTCGGTGGAGACCGGGCGGACGGTGTGGACCCACGACCAGCCGGCGTTCACGATGTCGCTCGTCGCGACCGGCGGCGGCCTCGTCTTCGGCGGCGACGCCAACGGCCGCTTCAAGGCGCTCGACCACGAGACCGGCGAGGTGTTGTGGGAGATCAACCTCGGCTCGCCGGTCACCGGCTTCCCCATCACCTACGCCGTCGACGGGCGGCAGTACGTGGCGGTCAGCACCGGCTACTCGCTGAACACGCTTGGTCTTGCCGGGCTCACTCCCGACTTGCGGCCCAGCCGCGGCAACAATCTGTTCGTCTTCGCGCTGCCTTGACAACCAATGGTAGTCCGCCAGCGTCCGGGGCCGTGCGATACAGGCCATAAACCACTGATAAGTAGTCGTTTATGATTCGTCGTCACGGGCTACGCGGCTCAGGACGTGTAGCGGAATCCAGCCGAATCCCGTATATAATGGGGGAATGGATGTTGTAGCCAAACCCGCCCCCACACGCCGTCGAACCAAGCGCCGAGGACGCCACCCCGACAAGGCCCTCTCGGCCGCCTTCGTCCGTTCCGCCCCGCCAGGAAGACACGCTGACGGCAACGGCTTGTACCTGTTCGTCCAGCCCTCCGGGACGCGAAGCTGGGTCCAGCGGCTCGTCATCCGCGGCCGGCGCCGCGAACTCGGGCTCGGCGCCGCCACGCTCGTCCCGCTCGCCAAGGCTCGCGAGCAGGCGCTCGCCAACCGGATGCTGGCCCGGTCGGGCGGCGATCCTCTCACGGAGAAACGCCGCGTCCAGGGCGTTCCCACCTTCGCCGAAGCCGCCCAACGCGTGCTCGAACAGAAGCGCGGCGGCTGGCGCGGTCGGTGGCATGTGCACAACTGGTGGCGGAGCATGGAGCGGTACGTGTTCCCGCGCATCGGCGGCCGGCCCGTCTCCGAGGTCAACACGGCCGACGTGCTGGAGATCCTCACGCCGATCTGGCACGTCAAGGCGGCGACGGCCAGGGAGGTCCGCCAGCGCATCCGCGCTGTGCTGGAGTGGAGCATCGCGCTGGACATGCGGAACGACAACCCCTGTGATCGAGTGGTACCGGTGCTCGGTCCGCAGAACGACATCGTGACGCACCGGCAGGCGCTGCCCCACCAGGACGTGGCCGCGGCCATCGAGACGGTGCGGGAGTCGAAGTCGCCGCAGCCCGCCGTCAAGCTGGCGTTCGAGCTGCTGGTGTTGACCGCGGCGCGGTCCGGCGAGGTCCGGCTGGCGACGTGGGACGAGATGGACGTGGCCGGCCGCGTGTGGACCGTTCCCGCCCTGCGGATGAAGGCGAAGCGCGAGCACCGGGTCCCGCTCTGCGGGCGTTCGCTGGAGATCCTCGACGCGGCGCGGGCGCTCGGCGACGGCAGCGGCCTCGTGTTCCCGATGCGGAGCGGCCGGCCGATCTCGCCGTCCACGCTGCCGAAGATGCTCCAGTACCACAAGGTCCCCGCTGTCGCCCATGGCTTCCGCTCCTCGTTCCGGGACTGGGCGGCGGAAATGACCGACCATCCGCGGGAGGTCATCGAGGCGGCGCTGGCGCATGTCGTCCAGAACAAGGTCGAGGCGGCCTACGCGCGGTCGGACCTGTTCGAGCGTCGGCGGCTGCTCATGGACGATTGGGCGAGGTACCTCGCCCGCGACGGTCGTTGATGCGCTCGGTCCCGCTGCGGCGCTAGCGGCTCGGGCCATAGTCTCGGTCGGGTCCACGATGCCGGTCCTGCTGCCGGATCAGCTCCACGGTCCGCGCAACGACTCGGCGAGCGTCCTCAAGTCCGCGGTCAAGCGCGTCACCTGCCCGCCGAAGTGTTCGACCAGCCGCCGCAAGGTCCTGTTCTCCGCGGTCTGCTGCTCGACACGCTGCTGCAAGGCTTCGACCTGCTCGCAGTGCCGCTGCTGTTCCGTCTCGTACTGCCTGGACAACGCGCGAAAGGCCGTCAACAACCGCCGTTCCAGCTCCAGCTCGCTCATGCAACTCCCTCACTCGCTCGACAGCTTCACGGCAGGCCGCCCGCCCACGGTCCAGGACGGAGGCTCCGTCGAGCCAACCGGCAACGCGGCGAACCGCTCGCCGTCGATTTCGCGCAACTCGACGCGCCAGGCCGTCTCCTCCCACGGCGCCAAGGTCCGGCGGGTCTGCCCGATGTCCAGGTTGAGAATCGTCAGGGCGTCGAGCCGGTTCTCGATGCTCCTCGACAACCATCGCATCGTCCCCCAGCCGCCGCCGCAGATAGCCACCAAGACGCTCAGGCCCGCCGCCGTGGTCAGGCGCCACACGCGGTTCGGCACGGCCCTGGTCCGTCCGGCCCACGCCGCCGAATCGGCTTCGATGGAACGCTGCGCGCTGCTCGCGGCGCTGCTCCAGCTCTCGCCAAGCCGCCGCCGCGGCGCCGTTCCGGTCTGCTCGATCTCCCGCCGGTCGGTCTCCCACTTCTGCCGCAGCCGGGCCGACAAGTCGCTCCGGGTCGAAGTCCTGCTCGTACAACGCTCCCTTCAGCCGCCACCGCTTCCCGCTCTCCGGGTCGTGGACGGTCACGTAGCTCTTGCCTTGGCGCGGCACGTCGAGTCCCGCCTCCTTCAGCGCGGCCACGACGTCGGCGCGGTCACGGACGACGCCGTGCTCGACGCGCTGCACCAGGTAGTCCCGGATCAACTCGCGCGGGTCGGCCTCGACCGCCAGACCGGCCCGCAGGTTCCTGGCGTCGATGTAGGCGCGGTGTCCGGGTTGCTGCGTCCTGGCCCGCGCGGGGTCGTCGGGCCGGCTCCAGCCGTGCTCGTGGTTGAAGGCGTCGCGCAATGGGCCGAAGGTCTTCTGCCAGCCCGGCGGCGCTATGTTGAGGCTCTTGCCCGTCTCCAGGTCGCACCGGGCGGCGAGGATGTGCACGTGGACGCCGCCGCCGCGCTCGCGGTGCTCGACGGCTGCCCATGCGTAGCGGTCCGATTCCAGCCCGGCCCATGCTGTCTGCTCGAACTTGTCGAGCACGGCCTCGATCTGCGCGTCGGTCGGCCGGTCCTCGGGCGCCCACGCGATGACGCCGGAGGTGTACTTGTGCTCGAACTCGAGCGCGTCGGCGACGGCGGCCACCTGGTCGGGGTCGCCGCGGCGAACTTCGACGCCGTCGCGCAGCTTCCCGGCCGCGTCCCGCTCGCCGAGCAGGTAGTCGGCCGCCGCCCCGGCCGAGCCGGTCCCGCGCGCGATGAACTTAACGTGCACCGTCAGGCTCCCGGCCGACACCGGCGAGCTTGTCGAGCGTCCGCGCGATGTGCAGGAGGTAGGCGATCATCTCGACGGCGTCCATCGGCGAGGCGTGGGTGTTGGCCCAGCGGGCGATCTGGTTCAGGTTGTTGCCGACGCGGGCGATCTGCCGGGTGCGCTCGCGCTCGACCTCGGCCGCCGCCGCGGTCCAGGTGCGGGTCCGCGCCATCGCCTGCCGCAGCAGGCGGGAGGGCGACACGCCGGCCGCCTCGGCCTTGGCCTGCCAGGCGGCGTGCTCCTCGGGCGTGACGCGGGCGGCGACCATCACGGTGCGGCGGTCAGCCACGGCGCACCGCCAAGGGGAGTCCGGGGGCGCAGTCCCCGAACGGCAGGGGGTTCGAAGGGGCGCGCAGCAGCCCCTCGCCAGCCTCAATGTTCAACATTGAGTAAGCTGGCTCCTGCCACCTACAGGGCAGGAGCCAGCTGTTCCCGTGCGCCGTTTCCGTCGTTCGTGAGCTGATCATTTCGGATCTGGTGAGCGGGTCTGGATCCTCAAGTCCGGATCCGTTTCGTCGTCAGGTTGCCCCGTCGTCATCTGCCTTGGTTGCCCTGCTCGGATGGACGGGGTTGTTGGGATCTGCTGGGTTCGCGGGCTCGTTCGGATCTCATGTGTTCGGGGTTGCCCTTGTCTCGTTCACGCCGCGGTCCTGGTGCTGGAGATCGACGTTGTCCCGCTCCGCACCGTACTGGTCGAGTGTAGCACGGGGTTCATGTAAACTACTGACTGGTAATGCTTTACGGTAATAGACCTCGCCGGACCGTACGAGCATAAACAGGACCGCGCAGGCATTCCGCACGACATCTTTTCGTCGACGAGCCCGCGCGGCAGCTTTCGGGAGGGAGCGTTCGAGCGGCATCGTCGTCAAGGGCCAAATCTGGACGAGCGTGGGCGGAGGCGGCGTCAAGGGCGTCAGCCCCGCGCAGCGGGGGCGGAGCGTAGCGGAGCCCCTTGACGCCGGTGAGCACCACGCTCACGCTGCTGGCCCGACGATGCCGGCGGGCGCCGGAATGTCGGGGCCGTGGCCCTCCACGATCTGACTTCCGTTGCTCCGACGGGGATAGAATGGGCGCGGATGGTGCGTCGTGCCGACGCGGGCGGGAGACCGGCTGCGTCACGCTGTTCTTCTCCAGCGGGTGCAAGTCCCGCCTCGGTAAGCGCCGGAGCGCCGAGTAGCAGACCCCAGGCACGACCGGAGACGGCCGTGGCCCGAGCGGGGTGTCAGAAGCCTCTTCGGAGGGAGCAAGTCCGCGGGCCGCAACATGAAGTGAAGCCTGCAGCCTCGACACATTCACAATCCGAGAGCCGAGCCGCTCATCTCACGGCGAAGGCCATGTCTCCCGCGCCCCGGTCCGGCGGTGTACGCGCGGGAGGTCTCGGCGGGGTATGGGGCGCAGCACGCGGACACGGAGAGGGACGGAACACGAGAGGCCCGTCTGCGCGGCCCGGGTCGGGGCAGCGCGGCCCGCATAAGCCGAAGGTGAAAGCGGGCGCGGCGCAGCGGGAGTCCGAGGGGGCCATAGTACTGCGGAGGGCCGTGCAGCAGAACGCGGCCGGAGGGAAGGGCCCCTGCGGTGGACACGGCGTGGGCGCAAGGACGCGCGAGGGCATGGCCGGCGAGACCGGACCCAACTCCCCCGGGAGGCGTCCGCCTCTCGACCAAGTGCGCCAATTGCAACGACGCCTGTGGGCCGCGGCCAAGCGGTCCCCGAAGCGGCGCTTCCACGCCCTGATGGACCGGATCTGGAGGGATGACGTCCTCCGGGAGGCGTGGCGGCGTGTCAAGCGGAATCGTGGCTCGGCGGGTGTCGATTCCGAGACGCTGGCCGAGATTGAGCAGCGCGGTGTCGATGAGTTCCTGCGGGAACTCGGCGCGGCGTTGCGCGCGGGGACGTACCGGCCGCAGCTGGTCCTTCGGCGGTACATTCCCAAGGCCGATGGCCGACGACGACCGCTGGGGATACCGACGGTCCGTGACCGGGTGGCGCAGATGGCCGCGACGCTGGTGTTGAGCCCCATCTTCGAGGCGGATTTCCGCGATTCGTCGTATGGGTTTCGACCGAAGCGGAGCGCGACGCAGGCGCTGGAGGTCCTTCGCGTCCGCGGGGCGCGCGGGGGCTGCCACGTGCTGGACGCCGACATCTGCGACTACTTCAGCAGCATCGACCACGCGAAGTTGCTGACGCTGGTGCGCCAGCGGGTGTCGGACCGGCGAGTCCTTCGTCTGCTACGGCTGTGGCTGGCGGCGGGAGTGATGGACGAGGGGCGGGTGCATCGGACCCTGGCGGGGACTCCGCAGGGGGGCGTCATCTCGCCGCTCTTGTCGAACATCTTCCTGCATGTGCTCGACCGGGTCTGGGAGGACCGGTGGGCGCACCTGGGTACGCTGGTGCGTTACGCCGACGACTTCGTGGTGATGTGCGATACGAAGGCGGCGGTCGAGACGGCTCGGGAGCGGGTGGGCCTGGTGCTGGCCCGCCTCGGGCTGGAGCTGCATCCGGAGAAGACGCGGGTGGTCGACCTGACAGACGGCCGTGAAGGCTTCGATTTCCTGGGGTGTCATCTGCACAAGCGCATGAGCGGTCCCATCTGGGCCCGCAAGCGGCGACGGGTGTATTTCCTGCACCGCTGGCCGTCTCGACGTGCGATGAAGCAGGTGCGCGCCCGCGTGCGGGCGCTGACCCCTCGGGGCCGCTGCCACACGGACCTGCGTCTGGTCATCGCGGACGTGAACCGGGTCCTTCGCGGGTGGGGGCAGTATTTCCGGACCGGCAATGCGGCGACCCACTTCGTACAGCTCGACGACTACGTGGCTGGGCGTCTGCGCGGCTTGCTTCTCAAGCGTGCGGGGGCTCGTCTGGTGGCTGGTCGGGCGCGGGCTTGGCGTCGTCCGTTCTTCGAGGCCCTGGGGCTCGTCCGCCTGCGCGGCACGATTCGGTATCCGGGGGTGGTGCATGCTGCGACCTGAAGTCCACCTGGTAAGCCGTGTGCGGGAAATCCGCACGCACGGTTTGAACGGGGGTCTTGCTTTCAGCCGGTCGGTACCGCCGCCCGGTGCCCAGTGAGATCTACCAATGAGGCTGGTGCGTATCCGGTACCGCGACCTGACGGCGAAGCAGCAAGAGGTGTACAACTTCCAGAAGCTGGCGTCGCTACTTGCAGACTACGGATTCAACTGCATCAAGCTGGACGATGACTGGCAGGGGGCAGACTTCCTGGCGTACCACAAGGACGGTTCCACGACGCTCAAGGTACAACTCAAGAGCCGTGCGACCATCTGCAAGAAGTACCTCGGCAAGAATCTGTATCTCGCTTTTCCAGTGGCCGGCTGCTGGTACCTGGTCGAGCACGACAAACTGGTCAAGATCGCGGAGGAGACAACCCGGTGGCTTCGCTCGCGATCATGGATCGACGGCGGCGAGTACAACAGCGACAGACCATCGAAGCTGATGCTCAGCCGGCTCACGGACCATGCCCTTGAGCCGAACGACACGGCGGCCGGTTCGTGAACTGCTCGGCAGTGTCGTCGGGCGGCCGGTTCGGCCTCGCCGGTTATCGGAATTGGCGGTCGCCGTCCGAGACTCGGACGGTGGTCCAACGGGTCCGAGAACTGCTCGGACGGTCCAGTGGATTCCCATCCATGAAGTGGGAAGCGACGGGGGAATCAGGATCAGCGTATATCACGTAAGCCACGTATTTACAGCGACTTATGGGAATTCTGTCATTCGCGCTGCCGTAGGAGAACCAAGCGCCGCGGCCGCCGCCCCGACAAGGCACTCTCGGCCGCCTTCGTCCGATTCCGCGCCGCCAGGAAGGCACGCGGACGGCGATGGTCCACGACACCGCGCTGCGGGTCTACCGGCTCCCGCGGGTCTGATATGGCAAGAGCCCGGGGGCCGCTTCCACCGCGCGCCGCACGGCGTTCGCACCACGGCGGTGACCCGCCGTCCGCGGGAGCCCGCGCGCGCGGGTCCAGCGGCCGTTGCCGTCCATGATCAGGCCCACGTGCAGACCACCGTTCAACGGTCGATCCGTCTCCTCAGCCGGCGACCGAGAGCGACAGTCGCTCGACGAGGGTGACGACGACGAGGAACGCCAACCCGAGCAGGACGAGGGCGCCGGCGGCGAACATCACCCGCAGAGGGCGGCGGTCGAAGGGAGCGGCGGCAGCCAGGGGGCCGAACTGCATGGCCACGCGGACCGCGACGTACAGCGTGGTGACCATGGCCCCGAGCTCGAGAGGGGGTGCGTCGTCGATCCATGCGGATCCGACGAGGGTCGCGGCGGCGAATACCCGCGTCAGCCAGGTGAAGAAGATCTCCTCCGCAGGTACCAGCCGGTCGTGCAGGGAACGGAGCGTGTGCTGCATCATGGCGGCAGTATGGTCGGATGGTGCGTCGTGCCGACGCGGGCGGGAGACCGGCTGCGTCACGCTGTTCTTCTCCAGCGGGTGCAAGTCCCGCCTCGGTAAGCGCCGGAGCGCCGAGTAGCAGACCCCAGGCACGACCGGAGACGGCCGTGGCCCGAGCGGGGTGTCAGAAGCCTCTTCGGAGGGAGCAAGTCCGCGGGCCGCAACATGAAGTGAAGCCTGCAGCCTCGACACATTCACAATCCGAGAGCCGAGCCGCTCATCTCACGGCGAAGGCCATGTCTCCCGCGCCCCGGTCCGGCGGTGTACGCGCGGGAGGTCTCGGCGGGGTATGGGGCGCAGCACGCGGACACGGAGAGGGACGGAACACGAGAGGCCCGTCTGCGCGGCCCGGGTCGGGGCAGCGCGGCCCGCATAAGCCGAAGGTGAAAGCGGGCGCGGCGCAGCGGGAGTCCGAGGGGGCCATAGTACTGCGGAGGGCCGTGCAGCAGAACGCGGCCGGAGGGAAGGGCCCCTGCGGTGGACACGGCGTGGGCGCAAGGACGCGCGAGGGCATGGCCGGCGAGACCGGACCCAACTCCCCCGGGAGGCGTCCGCCTCTCGACCAAGTGCGCCAATTGCAACGACGCCTGTGGGCCGCGGCCAAGCGGTCCCCGAAGCGGCGCTTCCACGCCCTGATGGACCGGATCTGGAGGGATGACGTCCTCCGGGAGGCGTGGCGGCGTGTCAAGCGGAATCGTGGCTCGGCGGGTGTCGATTCCGAGACGCTGGCCGAGATTGAGCAGCGCGGTGTCGATGAGTTCCTGCGGGAACTCGGCGCGGCGTTGCGCGCGGGGACGTACCGGCCGCAGCTGGTCCTTCGGCGGTACATTCCCAAGGCCGATGGCCGACGACGACCGCTGGGGATACCGACGGTCCGTGACCGGGTGGCGCAGATGGCCGCGACGCTGGTGTTGAGCCCCATCTTCGAGGCGGATTTCCGCGATTCGTCGTATGGGTTTCGACCGAAGCGGAGCGCGACGCAGGCGCTGGAGGTCCTTCGCGTCCGCGGGGCGCGCGGGGGCTGCCACGTGCTGGACGCCGACATCTGCGACTACTTCAGCAGCATCGACCACGCGAAGTTGCTGACGCTGGTGCGCCAGCGGGTGTCGGACCGGCGAGTCCTTCGTCTGCTACGGCTGTGGCTGGCGGCGGGAGTGATGGACGAGGGGCGGGTGCATCGGACCCTGGCGGGGACTCCGCAGGGGGGCGTCATCTCGCCGCTCTTGTCGAACATCTTCCTGCATGTGCTCGACCGGGTCTGGGAGGACCGGTGGGCGCACCTGGGTACGCTGGTGCGTTACGCCGACGACTTCGTGGTGATGTGCGATACGAAGGCGGCGGTCGAGACGGCTCGGGAGCGGGTGGGCCTGGTGCTGGCCCGCCTCGGGCTGGAGCTGCATCCGGAGAAGACGCGGGTGGTCGACCTGACAGACGGCCGTGAAGGCTTCGATTTCCTGGGGTGTCATCTGCACAAGCGCATGAGCGGTCCCATCTGGGCCCGCAAGCGGCGACGGGTGTATTTCCTGCACCGCTGGCCGTCTCGACGTGCGATGAAGCAGGTGCGCGCCCGCGTGCGGGCGCTGACCCCTCGGGGCCGCTGCCACACGGACCTGCGTCTGGTCATCGCGGACGTGAACCGGGTCCTTCGCGGGTGGGGGCAGTATTTCCGGACCGGCAATGCGGCGACCCACTTCGTACAGCTCGACGACTACGTGGCTGGGCGTCTGCGCGGCTTGCTTCTCAAGCGTGCGGGGGCTCGTCTGGTGGCTGGTCGGGCGCGGGCTTGGCGTCGTCCGTTCTTCGAGGCCCTGGGGCTCGTCCGCCTGCGCGGCACGATTCGGTATCCGGGGGTGGTGCATGCTGCGACCTGAAGTCCACCTGGTAAGCCGTGTGCGGGAAATCCGCACGCACGGTTTGAACGGGGGTCTTGCTTTCAGCCGGTCGGTACCGCCGCCCGGTGCCCAGTGAGATCTACCAATGACGGCTCCGGAGACATGAGGGGGAAGTGAGAGTTCGGTGATGCTTCGCTGACGGGGCGCCCGTCAGCGCGGACTGCGGGTCAGCCCGGCCGCCAGGCCCGAGCCGGACATCAGGCCCTCGAAGGTGCTCCGGCGCACGCCCGCCGACCGGCGCTCAGGCCGAGCGGCCCGCGCGCTCGCGCTCGACGAGCTGCCGGCGCAGGATCTTCCCGGACGGCACCTTCGGGATGGCGTCGATGAACTCGACCCGCCGCACCTTCTTGTGCGGCGCGACGCGCTCGGCCACGTGGGCCATGATCTCGTCGGCGGTGGCGGCGGCCCCCTCGCGCAGGACGACGAACGCCTTCGGCACCTCGCCGGCTTCCTCGTCCGGGCTCGGGATGACGGCGGCGTCGGCGACGGCGGGGTGAGACTGGACGGCGGCCTCGAGCTCCGCCGGGGCGACCTGGAAGCCCTTGTACTTGATCAGCTCCTTGAGCCGATCGACCACGTAGAGATAGGCGTCGGCGTCGGCTCGCCCGATGTCGCCGGTGTGCAGCCAGCCGTCGTCGTCGATCATCGCGCGGGTCGCCTCGGGGTTGTTCAGGTAGCCCCGCATCACCTGCGGGCCCCGGATGCAGACCTCGCCGAGCTCGCCGGTGGGGGCGTCGGCGCCGGTCTCGGCATCGACGATGCGCCACTCCGTGTTGGGCAGCGACGTGCCGACCGACGTGATCCGGGTCTCCTTCTTCGGCGTGTTGGTGTGGGTGACGGGGCTCGTCTCGGTCAGGCCGTAGCCCTGGCGGACCAGCATGTCGCAGCGCGCCGCGGCGTCGCGCGCGACCGATTCGGCGAGCGGGGCCGCACCGGACATGACGTTGCGGAGCGAGGAGATGTCGTAGCGGTCGACCAGGGGGTGCTTGGCGAGGGCGAGAACGATGGGCGGCACGAGGTAGCCGGTCGTCACGCGGTGCTTCTGGAGAAGGCCGAGGAACTGCTCGAGGTCGAAGCGCGGCATCGTCACCACCGTCGCTCCCGCGTGGAGCGACGCGCCCATGATCACCACCATCCCGTAGATGTGGTAGAAGGGCAGGATGCCGATCAGGGTGTCGCTGCTGTCGATCCCCTCCGCCGCGTCGATCTGCACCAGGTTCGAGACCACGTTGTAGTGCGACAGCATGACCCCCTTGGGCATGCCGGTCGTGCCGCTCGAGTAGGGGAGCGCGACGAGGTCGCGGCGCGGGTCGAGGGCCGGCGCCGGCGGCTCGCCCCCGGCGGCCAGGGCTGCGAACGGTGTCGCTCCGTCCGCCTCGCCGAACACGAACACCTCCTCCACCGCGGTCCCCTCCGCCGCGCGCCGCGCCGCGTCGAGCGCCGGCGGGAACGTCAGGAGAAACCGGGCGCCGGAGTCGGCGAGTTGCCGGTGCACCTCCTCGGCGGTGTAGAGCGGGTTCATCGTCGTGACGATGCCGCCCGCGCTCGAGACGCCGAAGAACGCGACCGCGTACTCGGGGAAGTTGGGGCTGTAGATGGCGAAGGTGTCGCCCTTGCGGAAGCCGTGCGCGGCGAGTCCGGCAGCGACGGATCGGACGGCGGCGCGAAGCTCCGCGTAGGTCAGGGTCCGACCGGTCGGTCCGTCGATCAGCGCCGCCTTGTCCGGCCACCGGTCGGCATGCTCGAACACGTGCTCGTGCAGCGGCCGCACCGGGATCTCGACATCGGGGAACGGGCTCCTGTAGATCGTCATCGTCGCCTCCGGCGTGGTCAGTCGCCGCGCGAAGCGGACGCCTCGGTGCGGCGCGACAGCAGCGTCCCCCCGTCGACGGGAATCACGGCGCCGTTCGTGTAGGCCCCGGCCCGGGAGGCGAGGTAGATGGCGATCCCCGCCATGTCCTCCGGGCGCCCGAGCCTTCCGAGCGGGCAGGCCGCCTCGACGGCCCGGCCGTGGCGATCGAGCACGGCGGCCGTCATGCGGCTGGGGAAGAACCCGGGGGCCACGGCGTTCACGGTGATGTTGCGGGGGCCGAGCTCCACGGCCAGCGTCCGCGTCAGGTGGTGCAGCGCCGCCTTGCTGGCGGAGTAGGCGAACGTGCCGGTGCCGACGAGCTGCTGCACGTGCACGCCGTCCATCGATCCGACGTTGATGACGCGGGCGGGGTCGCCCTCGCGCGCGGCCCGTTCGAGGTTCGGGGTCAGGTCGCGGGTGAGGACGAACGGCGCCTTCACGTTGAGCCCCAGCACCTTGTCGAAGGCCGATTCCGGATAGTCCGCGTACGGCGCGCCCCATGCCGCGCCGGCGTTGTTGACGAGCACGTGCAGGCGATCCTCGAGCGCGCCCATCGACTCGACGAGCTCGGCCCGCCCTTCCGTGCGGGAAAGATCGGCCGGTATCGCGCGGCACGGGCCGATCGCCGACAGGTCGCGCGCCACCTGGTCGCAGACGTCCCGCTTGCGCGACGAGATGTAGACGGACGCCCCGGCCCGCAGCAACCCCTCCGCCATCATCCGCCCGATGCCGCTGGAGCCGCCGGTGACGAGCACTACCTTGCCGGTCAGCGAGAAGAGGGCGGACGGGTCCATATCCGACATGGCGCTGATTCTAGCAGCGGGGGCGGCGCGCCCGACCTCGAGAGGCCGCGCCGGTCGGCCGTACCGGGCCGTACTGGTACGATGGGCCGCCCGCTCGCGCCAACCGGCCCGGCGCGGGCCTCTGGAGGTCGAGACGATGCTGCAGGCGCCCGCCGTGCTCTCGCTGGTCGCGCTCGCCGCCGCCGCGTCGCCGGCCCCTGCGGCCGCGGTGTCGCCGGCCCGGGGGGCGGAGGCCGCCCCTGCGGCCGGGCAGGGACCCCCGGCGGAACCGCGCGTCGTGGCGGTCGATCCGCGCGACGAGGCGGCGTGGACCGCCGACGTCCGGGCGGGCATCGCGGGCTTCGGGGTCGATCCGGCCGAGGCGACGCCGCTGCTTCGGACGCTCGCGCGGCACCCGCCCGCGCTGCACGGGTTGGGCCCGCTGGCCGCCTACCTGCGGAGCCGCTCCATGGTCGCCGCCGTCGACCAGATCCTGATGGGGCTGCGCGCCGCCTGGCTCTGCCGCTCCGAGGCGCTCTGGGCAGAGCTCGCCGCCGAGGCGCGCTCCTTCGGCCTCGTCGACGACGACCTGCGGCGCGTGGCCGAGGGGCCGGACGCCGGGTGGGGGCCGTGGGACGCGACCGTGCTCCGCGCCATGGACGAGATCTACCGCGACTCGTTCCTGAGCGACGCCTCGTGGTCGGCCTTCGCCGAGCGCTACGACGCGCAGCAGTTGCTCGACGTGGTCTTCACCGGCGCCGAGTACGTACTGCTCTCGATGGTCGCCAACAGCCTCGGCGTGGAGGCGGACGATCGGCTTCCGGACCGCCTGCCGGCCGGCGTCGCGCGGAACGTCGCACCGGCCCGTGCGGCGCCGGTGCGGCTCGCCGAGGCCCGGCTCGCCCCGCTCCTCCGCGATGCCTGGTCCGACGAGGCGCGGGCCCTCCTCGACCCGGACGGGGCGGGGCGCCCGGTGCTGAACCTCTACGCGACGCTCGCCCGCCATCCCGCTCTCTATCGTCCCCGCGCCGTGCAGTCGGCCTACATCCGGACCGGCGCCACGCTCACGGGACGAGCCCGCGAGCTTCTGATCCTGCGCATCGGGTGGCTCTGCGGGTCCGAGTACGAGTGGGCGCAACACGTCCGCGTCGCGCGGCGGGAGGGGCTGAGCGACGAGGAGATCCGGCGCGTCGCCGACGGGCCCGACGCGCCCGGTTGGGATTCCTTCGAGGCGACGCTGCTCCGGGCGGCCGACGAGCTGCACCGGACCGACACGGTCTCGGAGCCGACGTGGCGTGCGCTCGCCGAGCGCTACGGCACGCCCGAACTCATCGACGTCGTCATTACGGTGGCCGGCTACCGCATGGTCTCGATCGCGCTCAACTCGCTCGGCACGCAGCTCGAGCCGGGCCTCGAACGCTTCCCCCCGCGCTGACCTCTCGCTCGCGCCTCGACAGCCTTGCGCGGAGGAGACTCGCGGCAGCGGGCTTGCAACAAGCCCGTCGGGGCGCGCGCGCCTAGTTGCCGCGCGGAAAGACCTGCTTGGTCTCGATGACGTCGTAGCGCGCGAAGACCCCGTGCACCATGTAGGGGTCCTCGGCGTAGGTTGCCTGCGCCGCCTCGAGGCTGTCGGCCTCCAGGATGATGAGGCTGCCGACCATCTGGTTGTGCTCGTTCATGAGCGGCCCGCCGTACACCAGCCTTCCGGCCGCGTCGAGGCGGGCCATGTGCTCGAGGTGGGCCGGACGGTGCTGCAGACGGGCCTCCGGACCGGGGCGGTCGTGCGCGACCAGCGCGTACAAGGGCATGATGTGTCGCTCCGTGTGCGGGATTTCGGCGTTCGTGACGGCCGCGGTGCGTGACCGGAATCGCGTGCGCGCGATTTCGCGCGGGCAGTATTGTACGTCAGGAGCGACCACCCATGACCACGCCCGCCCCTGCCCCGAGGACGACGATAGCTGCGTGGTGCCTGTACGACTGGGCCAATTCGGCGTTCACCACGCTCGTCGTCACCTTCATCTACTCGGCGTACTTCACTTCCGCCTTCGCCGATGACCCGGGGCGCGGCACCGCGCTCTGGTCGCGCGGCGTCGTCGTGAGCGCGCTCGCCATCGCGGCGCTCGCTCCGCTGGCGGGGGCGCGCGCCGACCGGGGCGGCCGCCGCCGGTACCTGATCGCCTGCTCGCTCGTCTGCGTCGCGGCGACGGCGGCGCTGACGTTCGTCCGGCCGGGTCCGCCGAACGCGGTCGTGCTGGCCCTCACGCTGTTCGTCGTCGCCAACGTCGCGTTCGAGATCGGCCTCGTGTTCTACAACGCCTTCCTCCCGAGCATCGCCGAGCCGGCGCGCATCGGGCGCATCTCGGGCTACGGATGGAGCCTGGGCTACGCGGGCGGGCTCGCGGCGCTGGTGGCGGCCCTCGTCGTCTGCGTCTCCGACCCGCCGATGTTCGGCATCCCGACCGCCGAGGGGTTCAACCTGCGGGCGACCAACCTGCTGGTCGCCGGCTGGTTCCTGTTGTTCGCCGTGCCGGCGTTCGTGCGCCTTCGCGATCCGGCCGGCTCGCGGGCGGGCGGGGGCGTCGCCGACGCGTTCCGCGACATCGTGGCCACGGCGCGCCGCCTGCGGCAGTACCGGCAGGTGCTCCTCTTCCTGCTGGCGCGGCTGTTCTACAACGACGGACTGGTGACGATCTTCGCCTTCGGCGGGATCTACGCCGTCGGCACGTTCGGCTTCACGTTCCAGGAGCTGCTGACGTTCGGCATCGTGATCAACGTCGGAGCCGGGCTCGGCGCCCTCGCCTTCGGGTTCGTCGACGACCGCCTCGGGGGCAAGGTCACCGTCGCGCTGAGCGTGGCGGCCCTGGCCGCGGCGACGCTCCTCGGCGCGCTGGCCCCGACCCCGGCCTGGTTCTGGGCGTCGGCAATCCTGGTCGGCGTCTTCGCCGGCCCCAACCAGTCCGCCAGCCGATCGCTGATGGCGCGCTTCGTGCCCGCCCGCCACGAGTCGGAGTTCTTCGGCTTCTTCGCGTTCTCGGGCAAGGTCACCTCCTTCCTGGGGCCGGCTCTGCTCGGCGTGTTGAGCGAGGCCTACAGCCAGCGGGTCGGCGTCGCCAGCCTGTTGTTCTTCTTCGCCGTCGGCGGGTTGCTGCTGTGGCGCGTCGACGAGCGTCAGGGCATCGAGGCGGCGGCCGGCCAGGAGTCGGCGCCGTAGCACGGCGCGGGTTCCGGCAGGCCGGGTGGGCATCGCAGCCGCAGGCGACGGTACCCGGGCCAGGCTCGGCGTGCGCGCCGGAGACGGCCGGACGCCGGCCCCGGCGGCCCGCGGGAGGGCCAGCCGAAGGGGGTGCGGACGCGGCGCCGCGGTGATAGAGTACGGATAGTAGGAACCGGCCCGCCGGCCGGGGAGGTTCTCATGAGATCCGCGATCGGGCTCGCTGTTGCCGTTGCGTTGTTCGTCTCCGTCGGTCTCGTCCCCGCTGCGCACGCCCAGGAAGGGCAGTGGATGCGGGTCGACATAGTCCAGGTGCTTCCGGACAAGCTCGAGGAGTACATCGAGCTGCAGATCGAGCAGGTGAATCCGGCCCTGCAGCGCGCCGGGGTGCCCTATCGCTCGTCGTGGCGAACGGCGGAGTTCGGCAACACCTACGAGCGCCTGTTCGTGACCCCGATCTCCAACCTCGCCGACTTCGACACCGGCGGACCGCTCGCGCGCGCTCTCGAGCCGGACCGTCTGGACCGGATCCGCGACCGGGTGCGGCGCTGCACGCAGTCGCGGCAGAGCTATGCCATCCGCTATCACCCGGAGATGAGCGTCGAGGTCGACAACCCGAGCGGTCTCTTCCTGGCCCAGGTGGCCACGATCCAGATCGCGCCGGGCCGTCAGGGGGAGTGGGAGGCGTTCCTCCGTGAGAACCTTCCCAGGTTCCGCGACGCCGACGTCGTGTTCGGCGTCTACGAGAGGAGATTCGGCCCCGGCCCGGCGAGCTGGCAGATCGTGGAGAACCACTCGTCCTACGCCGCGCTCGACCAGCCGAACATCCTGGAGCGGGCGTTCGGCGATCAGGCGGAGGAAGTCGCGGCCCGCTTGAGCGGGATCGTGACCTCGGTCGAGCGCACCGTGCTGCGCTACGACGCGGAGCTCAGCTTCTCGGCCCCGGCGCCGACCACTCAGCAGCAGGAGTAGCCGAACCGCATGGCCGCCATGTACGAGACGTTCCTGGTCGTTCACCTGATATCGCTCTTCCTGCTGGCCGGGGTGAGCTTTGCCGCCCTGGCCGCGCCCGACCCGGAGCGTCGCCGGTTCTTCCTGATGTGGTCCGGCATTCTGTCCGTGGTGGCGTTCGTCACCGGCTTCGGCCTGCTCGGCATCCGGCGCATCGGCTACCCGGGATGGGTCTGGGTCAAGCTCGCCGCCTGGCTTGCCCTGGCGGTGATGGTGCCGCTCACGTACCGGCGTGCCGCCGGCCAGCCGGCGCTCCTGGCGATCACGATCGGCGCCTTCGTGCTCGCCGTGGCGATGGTCATCTACCGGCCGTTCTAGGGCTTGCGCCGAACGCGGAGGCTTTGCGACGGACCGGGAGGCCCCGGCCTCGTGCACGGACGCCGAGGCGCCACGAGCGACGAATGCGCGAAGTCCACGGGCTGGACGAGGTCGAGCGGCTGGCTGGCCAGGAGGTGGGTGCCAGCGCGTGGTTGTCGATCACGCAGGAGATGATCGACCGCTTCGCCGACGCGACGTTCGACCACCAGTGGATCCACTGCGACGTCGAGCGGGCGACGCGGGAATCGCCCTACGGCGCTCCGGTGGCCCACGGGTTCCTGACCCTGTCGCTGATTCCCGGCTTCCGCGCGCAGATCCTGACCGTCACCGGCATCTCACGGGTCATCAACTACGGCGTCAACCGGGTCCGCTTCCCCAACGCGGTCCGGGTCGGCGCGCGCGTGCGCGGCGTGCAGACGATCAAGTCCGTCGAGCGCACCGCCCCCGGAACGGTGCGGGTGGTCAGCGGCTTCGTCATCGAGATCGAGGGCGAGACCAAGCCCGCCTGCGTCGCCGAAACCGTGCTGCTGCTCTTCGCGTGACCACCGGCCGCCCTTCCGCCTAGGCGGCCCCGTCCCGCACGGCCGATCCTGCACCGACTCCATAGCCGATCGCGCGACGGCTCTGCCCGCGCGACGGCTCTGCCCGCGCGACGGCTCTGCCCGCGCGACGGCTCTGCCCGCGCGACGGCTCTGCCCGCGCGACGGCTCTGCCCGCGCGACGGCTCTTGTCTATCGCCCGTTCATGCCTGTGCTTGTCACGACAGTTACCTGCTGTGGACAGCTACCCGTTTATGAAGTATAGTGGCGGCATGAACCTCACCGACAACTGGACTACGCAACTGCGCAAGGGGGTGCTGGAGCTGTGCATCCTGAACGTGGTGGGCCAGGCTCGGATCTACGGCTACGACATCGTCAAGCAGCTCCGCGGCGTCGACGCCCTCGTGATCCGTGAGGGCACGGTCTATCCCATCCTCAGCCGCCTCCGGCGCGACGGCCTGGTGAGCACCTCCCTCCAGGAGTCTCCGGAAGGCCCCGCCCGGAAGTACTACGAGCTGACCCCCCGCGGGCAGCAGGCGTGCGCGGAGATGAACGCGTACTGGGACGTCCTGAAGCAGGGAATCGACGCTCTCAAGACAGGAGAGATACGATGATGACCGCTGTTCCGACTTTCACCGACGAAGCACAGGGCCACCTCGACCGGTACCTCGGCCGGGTGAAGAGTGCGCTGCGGCCCCATCCGTCGGTCGACGCCGACGAGGTGGAGCGCGACATCCGGGGGCACATCGAGGCGGAGCTGGCGGAGGCCCCCGCACCCGTCACCGCGGAGCAACTGGGCAGCGTGCTCGAGCGGCTGGGCAGCCCGAGCGCCTGGGTGCCGGCCGATGACCTCCCGGCGTGGCGCAAGCTGCTGATGCGGCTGAGCGCGGGGCCGGAGGACTTTCGGCTCGCGTACCTGGCCCTGGCGTGCCTGCTGCTGTTTCCGCTCGCGCCTCCGCTGCTCATCGCGAGCTTCCTCCTCGCCCGCGCCGCGCTGGCGCTGATGGACGAACGCGCCGAGCCGGTCGGCGCCCGCGCGTGGCTGCTCTATCCGCCGCTCGTGTTCCTCTACGCGGACCTCGCGATCGTCGCGTTCCTCCTCCCGCCCCTGATCGTCCCGGTGCTCGTTATCGATCCGAACGCCGGGTCCGCCGCACGCGACGTTCTCCTGGCCTGGCTCCCGGCCCCGTTCTGGCTCGCGGCGGCGCTCCTGACCGCGCTGGTCGCCGGGGCGTGGTGGCTGGCGCTCGGACTGGCGCTCGCCCGCTGGGCGCGGGCTGTGCGCTGGACCTGCTGGCCGTTCGCCGAGTGGTTCGAGCGCCGGCACGGCAACCGGATCGCGCTGGTCGGGCTGGTGATCGCGGCAGCGTCCGGCGCCGCGCTCGCGGCCGTGTTCCAGTCCGCCGGGTAGCATCGCGGCGCGGCGTGAACCAACGGGGCTCGGGGTGCGTCCAACGTGCCGGAGCCCCACGGGAGGAGCGCGCCTTGAGCCCAGTACTGATCATCGATGGCTTGTCGAAGACCTATCCGAACGGCGTGCGGGCGCTGCACGACGTGTCGCTGCGGATCCCGACCGGCATGTTCGGACTGCTCGGACCGAACGGCGCCGGCAAGAGCACGCTGATGCGGACGATTGCCACGCTGCAGGAGCCGGACAGCGGCCGCATCACGCTCGGCGACATCGACGTGCTTCGCGACAAGGACGAGGTCCGCCGGATCCTCGGCTATCTGCCGCAGGAGTTCGGCGTCTATCCCCGGCTGTCCGCGCAAGCGATGCTCAGTCACCTGGCCGCGCTCAAGGGCGTCCCGCCCGGGCAGGTCCGGGACACCGTCGAGGCGCTGCTGCGGCAGACCAACCTCTGGGACGACCGCCGCAAGCGGCTGGACACCTTCTCGGGCGGCATGAAACAGCGCTTCGGCATCGCGCAGGCGCTCATCGGCGACCCGCGGCTGATCATCGTCGACGAGCCGACGGCCGGGCTCGACCCGACCGAGCGGCTGCGCTTCCACAACCTGCTGTCGCAGATCGGCGAGAACATCGTGGTGATCCTCTCGACGCACATCGTCGAGGACGTGAGCGACCTGTGCAGCCGGATGGCAATCATCTCGAAGGGCGAGGTGCTGCTGACGGGCGAGCCGGGGGAGGCGGTGGCTGCGCTCGACGGCCGCATCTGGAGCCGCGTGGTGAGCCGCGACGAGCTGGCCGCCTGCGAGCGCGAGCACCACGTGATCTCGACGCGGCTCTCCGGCGGGCGGACCGTGATTCACGTCTACGCGGACGAACGCCCCGAGCGCGGGTTCGAGCGGGTCCGGACGGAGCTCACGGACGTCTACTTCTCCACGTTGCAGCGCGCCGGCGCCGCGGCCTGAGGGGCCGCCCGGAACCGAAGGGACGACCATGCTCGCCGAGATCCTCCGCTTCGAGCTGCGCTACCAGTTGCGGCAACCGGTCTTCGTGCTTGCCGCGGCGTTCTTCTTCCTGTCGGCGTTCCTGGCCGTGACCACCGACGCCGTCGTGATCGGCGGGTCGATCGGGAACGTCAACCGCAACGCGCCCTTCGTCATCCTGCAGTTGCTGCTCGTGATGAGCCTGATGGGCGTCTTCGTCACCACGGCGTTCCTGGCCAGTCCCGTGCTTCGCGACCGCGAGACGGGGACGCACGAGCTCTTCTTCTCGACGCCGATCCGCAAGCGCGACTACCTCGTCGGCCGCTTCGTCGGGGCGCTGGTCGTCGCCCTCGCCGTCTTCGTGCCCGTCGTGCTCGGGGTGCTGCTCGGAAGCCTGATGCCGTGGCTCGAGCCGGAGCGCGTCGGACCGTTCCGGCTCGGTCCCTACCTGCAGGGGCTGCTGGTCTTCGTCGTGCCGAACGTGCTGTTCACGGGGAGCCTGCAGTTCGCGCTGGCCACCGCCACGCGCAGCCTGGTGGCGACCTACGCCAGCGTGGTCGGCATGTTCGTCGCCTACGGCATCGCCGGCAGCCTGCTGGCCGACATCGAGAACGAGAACCTGGCCGCCATGCTCGATCCGTTCGGGGGCGGCGCGTTCGGCATCGCCACGCGCTACTGGACCGTTGCCGAGCGCAACACGATGCTGCTCCCCGTGGACGGGGCGTTGCTCGCCAATCGGCTGGTCGTCCTGGGCCTTGCCGCGCTGGTGTTCGCGGCCGCCTACCGCCGCTTCTCGTTCACCGTCGTCGAGGGGCGACCCGGCCATCGTTGGCGGTGGTGGCGCGCTCGGCGCACCGCCGGCACCCGCGAGCCGGGCGGCAAGGACGTCGATGCGGGCGATGCGGCAGCGCGGGCGGCCGTGCCGTCGCGCGCGGCCGTTCCGGCGCCCGCGGCCGTTCCGGCGCTGCCCGCGGCTCCGCCGCCGGTGACGCTGCACTTCTCGGGCCTCCGCCAGCTCGCGCGGCAGACGCGCCTGGAGGTCGCCAGCGTCGCCCGGAGCATGGCGTTCCTGGTGATCCTGGCGTTCGGCATTCTGAACATGCTCGGCAACTCGTCGATGGTCGACCGGTTGTTCGGCACCCCTGTCTACCCGGTGACGCACTTGATGATCAGCATCCTGCAGGGGGGCGTGCTGTTCGTCCTCATCATCGTCACCTTCTACGGCGGGGAGCTGGCCTGGCGGGAACGGACGGCGCGTGTCCACGAGCTCTTCGACGCGCTCCCGATGCCCAACTGGGCCCTGTGGGGTGCGAAGCTCATCGCCCTTGCGCTGGTCGTCGCGGCGCTGATGCTGGTGAGCATCCTCACCGGGATGGGCATCCAGGCGTGGCGGGGCTACTACGACTTCGAGGTCGGACTCTATCTGCGGGGCGTGTTGCTGGTGGGCGGCTTCCCCTTCCTGTTCGCGGCGGTCGTCGCCCTGTTTCTGCAAGTGGTCGCCAACAACCGCTATCTCGGTTACCTGCTGATGATCCTGTACTTCATCAGCGGCCCCGTGCTGGCGGCGTGGGACTTCGATCACGGCCTGTACCAGCTCGGCGGCTCACCCGGGGTGCCGTACTCCGACATGAACGGCTTCGGCCACTTCGTCCAGCCGCTCGTCTGGTTCCGTCTCTACTGGACGCTCGGGGCCGGCCTGCTGGCCGTCGCCATCCACCTGCTGTGGGTCCGCGGCACCGCCGGCGGCCTGCGGGATCGGCTGCGCCTTGCCCGGCAGCGCTTCACGCCGGCGGTGCGGGCGACGGCGGGGGCGCTGGCGCTCTGCTTCGCGGCCTGTGGCGCCTACATCTTCTACAACACCAACGTGCTCAACGAGTACGTGCCCGGCGACGTGCGGGAGGAACGCCTTGCGCGGTACGAGCGGGACTACAAGCAGTACGAGGCCCTGCCGCAGCCGAAGATCGCGGCCCTCTACGCGGAGGTGGACATCTACCCGGAGCGCCGCGCCGTCGACATCCGCGGGCGGTATACGCTCCGCAACACCGAAGAGTCACCGGTGGACGCACTCCACATGAGCATCAATCCGGATGTCACGGTGCGGTCGATGGACGCACAGGGCCTCCGGCTCGAGCTCGACGACGACACACTCGGTTACCGCATCTACGGCCTCGCCGCGCCCCTCGCCCCCGGCGCAACGATGGAGCTTGCCTTCGAGGTCGCCATCGAGAACCCGGGGTTCGTCAACAGCGGGTCGAACACCAGCGTCGTGGCGAACGGCACCTTCTTCAACAGTTTCACGTACCTGCCCCGGATCGGATACGCGCGAGGGGCGGAGCTGGTCGATCCCAACGATCGGCGACGTCTGGGGCTGGCCCCCATTCAGCGGATGCCGTCGATCGACGACGCGGCGGCGCGCCGCGACCACTACATCACGGCGGAGTCCGACTGGATCGACTTCGAGACGGTGGTTTCCACCAGCGCGGACCAGATTGCGCTGGCTCCCGGCTATCTGCAGCGGGAATGGACGGAGGATGGCCGGCGCTACTTCCACTACAGGATGGATGCCCCCATTCTGGGCCTCGTCGCGTGGCTGTCGGCCGACTGGGAAGTGGCGCGCGACCGCTGGAACGACGTGGCCATCGAGGTCTATCACCACCATGCGCATACCTACAACGTGGAGCGCATGATCGACGCGGTGAAGAAGTCGCTCGACTACCTGACGAGCCAGTTCAGTCCGTACCAGCACCGCCAGATTCGCATCGTCGAGTTCCCGCGCTACGCGCGCTTCGCCCAGTCGCTGCCCAACACGATCCCGTTCTCCGAGTCGATCGGCTTCATCGCCCGGCTCGACGAGGACGACGAAGAGGCGATCGACTACCCGTTCTATGTCATCGCCCACGAGGTGGCGCACCAGTGGTGGGCGCACCAGGTCGTCGGCGGGCGCGTGCAGGGTGCGACGGTGCTGTCGGAGACGATGTCGCAGTACGCCGCCCTGATGATCATGGAGCGCGAGTACGGCCGCGAGCAGATGCGCCGCTTTCTCAAGTACGAGCTCGACAGCTATCTGAGCCAGCGCGGCGGCGAGCTGATCGAGGAGCTTCCGCTGCTGCGGGTCGAGAACCAGGGCTACATCCACTACCGCAAGGGGAGCCTCGTGATGTACGCCCTGCGCGACTACGTCGGCGAGGACGCGCTGAACGCGGCGCTGAGGCGCTACGTCGAGGCGGTGCGCTTCCAGGAGCCGCCCTACACCTACTCGCGCGAGTTCCCGTCGTTCGTGCGGGAGGCCGTGCCGCCCGAGTTGGAGTACGTGATCGAGGATCTCTTCGAGACGATCACCCTGTACGACAACCGTCTCGTGGACGCGACGTACGAGCCGGCACCCGGTGGCGGCTACGTCGTGCGGCTTGAAGTGGAGGCGAAGAAGTACCGGGCCGACGGCCAGGGTGTGGAGACGGAGATCCCGGTCGACGACTGGATCGACGTGGCGGTCTTCGGCGACCGCGAGCCGGGCGCGTCACCGGAGGGCAAGCTGCTCGCGCTGGAGAAGCGCAAGATAGACGGCGGCGACACGGTCTTCGAGCTGGTGGTCGACGAGGAGCCGCGGCGGGCCGGCATCGATCCGTTCACGAAGCTGATCGACCGCAATCCGGACAACAACGTGGCCAGCGCGAACCCTGCGGACGGGTCCTGACAGCCGCGGCGCGAACGGTTCCGGCAACGCCGAGCGGATGTGCTACGATGTGCGTCAGGCCACACGAATGGCGACGACGGCAAGGACGTCCCGGGTCGGGGTTCGCGAGTTGCGGCAGAACCTGAGCGTGTATCTCCGCCGCATCGACCGCGGTGAGCGCTTCGAGGTCACGGATAGGGGTAGAGCGGTTGCGCTGCTCATTCCTCTCGCCGGCCGCGACACGCCCCTGGCGAGGCTCGTAGCTCAGGGCCGCGCGAGCATGCCGACGCGCGATCTCCTGGCCCTTCCGCCGCTCGGCGGTGAGCCGTCGACGGTGGCGAGCGAAGTGCTGATCGCCGACCGCGACGATCGGCTCTGAGCTTCCGTGGTCTATCTCGACTCCTCGGCCATCATCAAGCTCGTCGTCGCCGAGCCGGAATCGGAAGCTCTCCGCGCGTACCTGACCGGCCGGAAGGAGCGCGTTGCGAGCGGCCTCGCGCGCGTCGAGGTGTTCCGGGCCCTGCGGCGAGCACACGGGGGCACACCGATCCTGCTGCACCACGCGGACGCAGTTCTGGAGGGCATCGCCCTGGTGGCCGTCGACGAGCCGGTCCTGCGTGACGCCGCCGGGCTCGAACCGCGATTGTTGCGGAGCCTCGACGCGATTCACCTGGCGACCGCTCTGTCCCTGGGCGAGCTCGACGCCGTGGTGACCTACGATCGGCGCCTCGCGGCCGCGGCCGCGGAGGCCGGTCTCGAAGTCGCATCGCCGGCGTAGGTGGTCGGCATCCGATGCGAGTGCGCGGAGTGCATCGCAGCACCGGGCTCGTCCGGACCCAGGAGTCTGCGCCGCAGCAAACGTGCCATGGAGCGGTTCGTGCCCGCGCAGACTCCCAACGCGCCCGTGAGGGTGCGCCAGCCCGTTCCTCTGGTGCGCGACCGCAGTTCGGACCGCGCGCGCGCCGCGTCTCAATCCGCCACGTACGGTATGGTCTGCGGCCCCTCGGGCAGGACGCAGACGCGGGCGTTCGGACCGGCGCGGTCGAGCTGTTCGCGGGTCGTCTCGGCGACGTCTACTATCGGGGTCAGATGCGCCGCGCGCACCTCGTCGGGAGCGAGGCCGTCGGTCCGCAGGAAGACTTCGGCGCGTTGCTGAATCTGGGCCTGGATCTGCACTTCCCATTGGTCGTGCCGGTTGTGTCCCGGCGCGCAGATCATCTCGAGCAGCGCCTCCGGGGTCTCGCGGGCGCGCAGGATGTCCCCGTACTCGCCGTGCGACGGGAGGCCGTCGGCGCACTCCGCCGCGCAAACGATGGCGCCCCCCGGCCTGACCACCTGGGCGGCGGCCGACATCCCCTTCACGCTCTGGTAGAGGTTCTGGTCGAGCGGATAGCCGCTGTTGGTGGTCACCACCACGTCGAAGGGTGCGTCGAACGCCTGCATGGCGCTCTGCTTCACGCGCGCCGCCATCGTCCGGTGAACTGCGAAGATCTCGCCCGCCGCCACGCTCGTGATCTGGCGGTCGCGGTTGATCGCCACGTCCACGCTGAAGTGCACGCCGACGAGGGCTGCGATGCGGCGTATCGCATCGTGGATCGGGTTCCCTTCCGTGACTCCCCAGCGCGCCTCGGGGCTGCCGATCATTTCCGCGTCGTGCAGCCGCATCGTCGTCCTGAATCCGGCCAGCCCGGGCGCCACCAGCTTCGGGCCGCCGCTGAAGCCGGCGAAGAAGTGCGGCTCCACGAAACCCGTCGTAATGCGGAAGTCCGCGTCCACCCAATGCCGGTTCAGCCACACCGGCACCCGCGGCTCGACCTCGCCCAGGTGGACGAGTCCCTCGTCGTCGAACGCGCTGTGGTTGACGATGCGGTAGCGGTCGACGATCGGCTCGCCGAGCATCTCGACCAACTCGGCGCGGTCGTTCGGGCGGTGCGTCCCCGCCGCGATCAGGATGACGATCCGGTCGTCCGGCACGTGGGCCAGCTCGCCGAGAAGCACCGGCAGCAGCGTGTGGCTGGGCATCGGCCGCGTGATGTCGCAGACCGAGACGGCGACGGTCTGGTCGGCGCGGACGAGCGACGCGAGCGGCGCCGTCCCCGTCGGCGTCCGCAGGGCGTGATGGATGGCGGCCGCCTCGTCGGGCAGGCCGGCGATGAAGGACGGCTCCAGCACCGTCGTCCGGCCGTCCGGGAACTCGACGGGCAGGCGTCCGCGACCGTAGGCCAGGTCGACCTTCATGGCCGAATCATACCGCGCCGTCGTCGGGGCACGCGGCCTCGGCCGGGGCCGGCGCGCCCTCACCTACGCGTCGCGAGTCTCCGCGGGCGCAACACGCAGCATCGCACGTTCTGCGGCGCAGACTCCCAGCGTGTCAACAGCATCACGGCCCGCGAGGAACACGAGGAGGCGCCGCAACGTCAGGAAGAGTGGAGGGCAAGTCCCAGGGCCGCGAGCCTCGTCGAGTCGACCGTGAGGCCGCGCGCACGCTCAGCGCAATCCGACGACGGAGGTGCAACTCGATGAGTACGGTGAGAGTCCTGGTGGGGACGCGCAAGGGCGCGTTCCTGTTGACCTCGGACGGCGCGCGCCGGCGGTGGAGCGTGGACGGTCCGCACTTTGCGGGGTGGGAGGTGTTTCATGTGACGGGATCCCCCGCCGACGTCCACCGGCTCTACGCGTCGGCGCACGCTCACTGGTTCGGGCAGGTGATCCAGCGTTCCGACGACGGCGGGCGCACGTGGAACGCGGTAGGCAACGAGTTCCGCTACGAGGGGGAAGCGGGCACCCACAAGTGGTACGACGGCACGCCGCACCCGTGGGAGTTCGCGCGGGTCTGGCACCTGGAGCCTGACCGCACCGATCCCGACACCGTGTACGCCGGGGTCGAGGACGCCGCCCTGTTCCGCTCCACGGACGGCGGCCGGTCCTGGCACGAGCTGGCCGGCTTGCGGCAGCACCCGAGCGGCCCGTCGTGGGAGCCGGGGGCCGGCGGCCTGTGCCTCCACACAATCCTGCTGGATCCGCACGATTCCGGGCGCATCTTCACCGCAATCTCGGCGGCCGGCGCCTTCCGCAGCGACGACGGCGGCCGCACGTGGCGCCCGGTGAACCGCGGGCTGCGGTCCGACAACATTCCGGAGCCCGAGGCCGAGGTGGGCCACTGCGTGCACCGGCTCGCCATGCACCCGTCCCGTCCGGAGGTGCTGTTCATGCAGAAGCACTGGGACGTGATGCGCAGCGACGACGCGGGCGAGTCGTGGCGGGAGGTCAGCGGCAACCTGCCGAGCGACTTCGGTTTCCCCATCGCCGTGCACCCGGCAGAGCCGGAGACGATCTACGTCGTCCCGATCAAGAGCGACTCGGAGCACTACCCGCCCGAGGGCCGGTTGCGCGTCTATCGCAGCCGTACGGGCGGCAACGAATGGGAAGCGCTGACGAACGGCCTCCCGCAGGAGCACTGCTACGTCAACGTGCTGCGCGACGCGATGGCCGTCGACACTCTCGATTCGTGCGGCATCTACTTCGGCACGACCGCGGGGCAGGTCTACGTGTCCGCCGATGCGGGCGACACCTGGGCGGCCGCGGTGCGCGATCTGCCGCCCGTCCTGTCGGTCGAGGTGCAGACGCTGCCATGATCCGCGTCGTGCTGCCGGCGCCGCTGTGCATCCTGGCCGGCGTGGAACGCGAGCTGCGGCTGGAGGTCGCGGGGCGGATTTCGCAGCGAACCGTGCTCGACGCGCTGGAGGCCGGCCATCCGGCGCTGCGCGGCACCATCCGCGACCCCGTGACGCAGCGCCGGCGCCCCTACCTGCGGTTCTTCGCGTGCGGGACGGACCTGTCGCACGAGGGGCCGGACGCGGCCCTGCCCGAGGCCGTGGCAGCCGGCACGGAGCCGTTCCTCATCATCGGGGCAATGGCCGGCGGCTGAAGGAACGCGGGTTCAGCCCACGAGCACGCGCCGGGTGCCCGCGGCCGCCTCCACGCCGCGACGCGCGATCTCCTCCTCGGCCAGCGTGCTGAGGGGGTGGGTGATGACCACCGGCTCGAGTCGCTCCGCCCCGAGAGCCGCGCGCTGGACGTCCGCCTCGTGCAGGAAGGCGTCCGTAACGATGACCGCCGTCGGCACCCCCCGCTCCTCCAGCCCGACTGCGTCGTGCAAACTGCACGACGTGCACGACCCTCAATCGCCTATGGCGGTGAGGACCGCGTCGTTCTCGGCTGCGATACGGTCGAGCAGCTCGGCCTCCGCCGGGCGCGAGAAGCTCTCCTTGGCGTAGAAGCGCACCGCGGCGAACGCCTTGCCGGTCTCGAGCTCGCCTACCGCGCGGCGGAGCAGCTTCGACGCGTTCCACTTCGTGTTGTCGAGCACGCCGAGGCGGACCCCGTCGAGCGTGGACAGGCGGGCCGCCAGCGCGCGCGGTTCCGCGCTGACCGTGCCGCGCGGGTCGTAGACGATGCTGCCGTCAGGGAGACGTCGCTCGGTTCTCATCGGTCTCCGGTTCCTTGCCGGCTGCCCGCCGCCAGGACGGGACCGGCCGCCACGAGGCGCTTGGCGACCGCGTCCACCCGTACGTTCAGGCCCTCCAACGTGCGCGCGCCGAGCAACTCGAGGTCCCCGGTTTCGGCGAACACGACCTCGTCCGTCGTCACTTCCTCGCCGACGCGGATGACGGCGAATCCGATCGACCGCGTGATCTGCTGCCCGTTCGCGAGCACGAACCGCCGGTTCCGCTTCTCGGCCTCGATGCCGATCTCCGCGAGGCGCCCCCGGTGGATCCAGGTCAACTCGCTGCCGGTATCGACCACGACGCCGGGCACGCGGATCGAGCGGGTCCGATCCCGCTGATTCTCAAGCTGACAGGCCACGCGGAACAGTCCCATCGCTCCAGTCTACGCCTTCCCCGTCCGTGCTGCGCCGCCGTCCTCGGCTCGCCAACCCCGGGGCGACCGCTCCGCCGCGATCACAGCGCGCAGGTCCCATCGTCGCAGACCCCGGTCGCCGGCGGGCGCCCGTCGACCGCCCGCAGCACGGGCGAGGTCATGTGGCCCCAGCCGGGCAGGAAGGCCGAGAAGCGGCCCGCTTCCCCTCCCGCGACGAAGAGGTGGATGTCGTCGGGCGACGGGACGATGGGGATCCTCGCGCCGGGCTCCCGCCTGTACCAGCGCGGGAGGTTGCGGTTGTAGATCTTCCCGTAGCGCCCGCGGAAGCTGATGTCGTCGAAGGTGTTGGTCGTGGCCGACCAGAGATAGCGGCGGACATCCTGGCGCGTCCACTGCTTCGCGGCGATCGTCGCCGCGTGCTCCGGCCCGATGACGACGGCGCACGAGCCGCTGCTGACGGCGTTGTTGTGGGCGATGGTGCTCATCGCCGACGCGATGCTGTCGAGGATCCCCTGCGGATCGTTCGCCACGTGGTTGGTGACGCTGTGCGGCCCCTCGGCCGCGATGCAGAAGACCGTGCTGTCCTCCGCCCGGTACCCGTGCTCGACGTGGTACGGAGCCCAGGGGCTCGCTTCCTCGTTTTCCGCGATACAGAACGTGTACTTGCCGGGGTGGCCCAGCGTGCTCTTGTCGAGGTCTCCCGGCCAGCCGCCGCCGACGTTGAGCAGCACCAGGCGGATGGCGCGGCCGATGGTCGCATTCGCCCGGCAGCCGGAGCCGAAGACGTTGGCGCGCGCGTTGAGCCGGATCGCCTTCCGGACGGGCCCGTTCACCACCACTAGCGGCGCCGCCATGTGGGTCGTCGCCTGCACGCCGTGCAGGTTGAACGGACCGCTCGTGAGCGCCAGGAGCGCCGCGCGCACGACCGGCGCGTACTCGGGCCGGCAGCCGGCCAGCACCAGGTTGACGGCCAGCACCTCGCGCGTGAGGTTGCCCCAGCGCGGCGGAACGCGGGCTTCGAGGCGGTTCGCGTCGCCGCCCAGCGCGGCGACCATCGCATCGATGCGCTCCGGAGTCGGCGGCACTACCGGCAGGCCGTCGCCCCATCCCTGCTCGAAGTAGTACTCGACCAGGTCGGCCCGGTCGGGTTGCGCGTAGCTATCGGTGCTGGCGGTGGACACGTTCATCATTCAGTATCGCCCAGACGTACGACGGCCCCTGGATTCCATAAAGTGAGCCGGGCCCGTCAATCCGTGCCCGCTCCATTTGTTCAAGTGCCTGCTCGAAATTGGCCCTCGTGAGGTTTCTCTCGATGTCCTCGTTGACGTGCTCTCGGACTACCCGGAGTACCTGCTCACTCCGGATCTCGTAACGGAAGGGCAGGCCCTTCTTCGTGTAGAACCTCTTACCCTCGCAAGCTCGAATCCGTCGCCAAACGGTGTCGAACACCGGCTTGACCACGGCGGACGGTATGTTGGGGCTCTCCGGGTTGACGGTGACCTCTTGTCGCCGCGCGTTGATGACGAGGTCCATGTCCTCCAGGGGAATCGACCCCAGCAGAACGCCGTCGCCCAGGACGAGCGCTCCGACGAAGCACGACCGGTTGCCGAACGTGACCTGCACCGGTCCGACGTAGGGAACGGAGACGTGCCTCCCTTCCGCCGTCGTCACCTCTCGCTTCTCCAGCTCCGACAGGTCCAATTGCACGGCCACGTGCTCTGGGATGCAGAGCGTGATCGCTCCCGTGTCGACGAGCGCGGCCACCGCGAGCGGCGAGAGATCGCTCCGCCTCGGATTCGTCAGGATCACCCGCGTATGGATCAAGCCCACGATCCATTCTCACTTCCCGAAGTCGCGGAAGCCCTTGCCTTCCCTGGCCAGGCGCTCGAGGAGCGGCGCCGGCTTCAGCCACTCGCCGTGCTCGTCGTACAGGCGGCTCATGGTGTCGTAGATGGTCCCCACGCCTACGAGATCCGCCCAGAACATCGGCCCGCCCCGGTAGCGCGGGAAGCCGTAGCCGTGCATCCAGATGACGTCGATGTCGCTGGCGCGCAGGGCGAGCCCTTCGTCGAGGATCTTCGCCCCCTCGTTGACCAGCGGATAGAGGCAGCGCGGGACGATCTCGTCGTCGGCGATGGTGCGGCGCGCGATGCCGAGCTCCTCCGACACGCGGGCGATGAGATCGTGGATCGTCGGGTCGGCGATCGGGACGCGGCTGCCCTCCTCGTAGCGGTACCAGCCGGCGCCGGTCTTCTGCCCGTAGCGGCCCATCTCGCAGATCCGATCGGCGATGGGGGAGTAGCGCAGGTGGGCCGGCCGGGTCGGCGCCTGCGCCTTGCGGACGCGCCAGCTCACGTCGAGCCCCGTGAGGTCGGCCATCTGGTAGGGCCCCATCGGCAGGCCGAAGTCGTAGATTGCCTTGTCGACCTGGGCCGGGAGCGCGCCTTCCTCCAGCAGGAAGTCGGCTTGCCGGCGGTAGGCGTAGAGCATCCGGTTGCCGACGAACCCGTCGCAGACGCCGACCAGCGCGCCGATCTTCCCTAGCGTCTTCGAGAGCTTCATGACGGTCGCGATGGTCTGCGCCGAGGTCCGCTCGCCGCGCACGTTCTCCACCAGCTTCATGACGTTCGCGGGGCTGAAGAAGTGCGTGCCGATGACCTGCTCGGGCCGCGAGGTCGAGGCCGCGATCTCGTTGACGTCGAGCGTCGACGTGTTGGTGGCCAGGATCGCGTCCGGCTTGCACACGCTGTCCAGCCTGGCGAAGACCTCCTTCTTGAGCGGCATCTCCTCGAAGACGGCTTCGATGACGACGTCCGCCTCGCGGAGCGCGTCGTCGTCGAGGGTCGGCGTGATGCGGGCCAGCCGGGCGGCCATCTCCGCCTGCGACAGCCGCCCCTTGGAGACGGTGGCGGCGTAGTTCTTGCGGACGATGGCCATGCCGCGGTCGAGGGCTTCCTGCGACGACTCCAGCACCGTCACGGGGATGCCGGCGTTGGCGATGCTCATCGCGATGCCGCCGCCCATCGTGCCGCAGCCGACGACCGCCGCGGCGGCTATCGGCACCGTGGGCGTGCCCTTCGGTACATCCGGGATCTTCGCCACCTCGCGTTCGGAGAAGAACGCGTGGCGCTGCGCCGCCGACTGGTCCGACTCCCGCAGCCGGTTGAAGACCACGCGCTCGTGCTTGAGCGCCTCGGGGTAGGGGAGCGTCAGCGCCTTCTCCACGCATTCCACGCAGGCGTACGGCGCGTCGAATCCGCGGGCCCGCTTGGCCATCCCCTTCCGGAAGCGCTCGAAGAGCTCCGGCCGGGCGCGCGCCGCGTCGAGGTGCTCCTCCAGTTGGGAAGCCCGGCGCAGCGGAGCGCCGTCGGCGGCGAGCTGCCGGGCGCGCGCGATGGCCGTCGCCTCGAGGTCGCCGTCGACGCGCTCGTCGACGAAGCCGAGCTCCACCGCCTTGTCGACCGGGTGGAGCTTCCCGCCGACGATGACGTCGAGCGCCGCCTCGAAGCCGATCAGGCGCGGCATCCGCTGCGTGCCGCCGGCGCCGGGGAGGATGCCCAGCGTCACCTCGGGCAGCCCGAGCTTCGTGCCGGGCGCGGCCAGGCGCACGTGGCAGGCCAGGGCGACTTCCATGCCGCCTCCCGCCGCGACGCCGTGAATCGCTGCCACCACCGGTTTGGACGACGCCTCGATCTTGTCCAGCACCGCCGGCAGCAGCGTGGCGCCCGGCGGCGGGGGAGCGCTGAACTCCCGGATGTCGGCGCCGCCGCAGAACATCCGGCCGGCGCCGGCGATGACGAGAGCCGCGATCGACTCGTCGGCCAGCGCCTCGGCCAGGCTCGCGTCCAGGGCGGCGCGCATCGCGAAGCTCAAGCCGTTGACCGGCGGGTTCGTCAGACGGAGCAGGGCCACGTCACCGCGGCGTTCGATGGGGATGGAGCCGGCCATGCGTTCCTTCCTTGCGTTTGCTGGACGCGACGGCGTCCTGCAAGAGCCGATGGGGCCACAGTGTCAACTGCCCGAGCTGTAGCGGTTGCCGGTCCGCGCTGTGGTCGCGCTGCTCCGACACGGATGCGATCAAGCGCTTCAACGTAACCGCCCTGAGCTTCACGTGGCCGTAGTGTTTGACTTGCTGTTCTTCGAACTCCGATCTCGTCACGGATGCGCCGGTCGTGGCCACGTATTCGGCGAGTCGCGGCCCCAGCCGAAAGCTGTGTTCCGTCGCCAGCACCAAGCCACGCGCGAGGGTCAAGGCTGGACATGGATCGTCGGTCGAGTTGAGCTCCACCGTCCTCGACAGAATGCCCTCGAAGAACTGATCGTTCCCTGAGAACACTTCGCGAGGGCGGCCGGCAATCGGCCATGCTTCGACGGCGATGGCCTCGAGGTTGAATGGGGTCGTCGACGGTAGATTCCGGAAGCTTGCCCGGTGACGATTCTCGCCCCTGAACGCCCAGGTGTCGCCGACGGTCCAGACATCGAATCGCCAGCCGTCTCGTCTCAACTGCAAGCCGCCATAGCGAGTACGTCTGAACAGGTACATCCCGAATCGGCGCTCGACGTCCTGCAGCGGGCCGCCGTGAATGACCAGGTCCACGTCCCTTGGGCGGCCAGGCCTATGCCGATAGAGGCGCGAGTACAAGAGTGACCGGAGAGTCCCGCCGAACACGGCCACCCGCAAGCCGGAGTCCCTGAAGTCGCGCAACATCTCCACGATCGGTCGCTTCCAGGGTCGGTCGTCCTGCCCGAAGAGACTCCCGACCTCCGCGCGTAGCAGCCTCTTGAGAGCAGCGACAGTCGTGTCAGCGACCACCGAAAAGCTCCCCGTGCAGTCGTGTGGCGAATGCATCCGTCATTCCGCACACGTAATCCGTGAGCAACTGCACACGGTGATACGTTTCCGGTATCTGAGGGTTGGACGTGATGAAGTACTGAAACACTCGGCGATAGTTCTCGGAATAGAGTGCCGCGATCTTTCCCTCGAAGCTCTTTGTACGCGGCGGGTCGTGCTTTGGCATGACTCTCGCCCCTTCCCAGAACGCTTCCATCAGGTCACAGAGAACGTGACGTCCCATGACTTCCAGTTTGAGCGTTCCGGAGGTATTGTACACATGGTCCGTTCCGATCCGGCGCAGAGTCGAGGCCAGACCGGCGGCGGCGCTGTCCGTAAGAAGAGTGCCGCGGTAACGCCCGCCGATGATGTCCTCGTACTTCTCCTTGAACGCCTCGGAACAGTGCTCGACCATCACACCGATGGCCGCCGTTCGAAACGCGGAGGCACGGATGTCGTCCTCAAGACCCGGCAGTTCGGTCTCGCGGCCAGCCTTCAGGATGTGGTCCATCTGTGTCAGGGAGGCGTTGATGGCAGCGTCATCACCTGTTCGAAGCTCCTTGAGCACCTCGGACCAGGACAGCACCGGCTTCCGTACACCGTCCTCTACGTCGGCGGCGAGGTATACGATGTCGTCTGCCGCTTCAACCAGGACGGTAATCGGGTGCCGCGCCTCACCCGTTCCGGTCGCTTCGCGGATCTCTGCGACGACGTCGCTCTCGGACGCGAAGTAACCGGGCTTTCTGAATGCGGGATCAGAATGGTCGGGATCCGCGACGTCGGATGGTGCGACGTACTTCATCAGGGCGGACAGTGTGCCGAAAGTGAAGTTCAGTCCTTTGTAATCGGCAAGAACCTGGAGGGTAGCAACGAGCCTCAGTGACTGCGCGTTTCCTTCGAACCGCAGGAAATCCTGGCCGAGCTGCGGTCGCTGAGAAAGGAGGGGCGAGAGGAGTCCGTGGCCGGTGCCTCGTTCGAACCAGGAACGAATCGCGCGCTCGCCGGCGTGGCCGAAAGGCGGGTTGCCGAGGTCGTGGACGAGGCCGCAGGTGGCCGCGATGGCTTCAATGGACCGCGCCATGCCATCTTCGATGTGGCCGTTGCGTTCGAGCCAAGCCGCAACGCTACCTGCGAGCCCGCGGGCAACACAGGAGACTTCGAGCGAGTGGGTCAGGCGCGTGCGGATGGTGTCGTTGGGATCCAACGGGAAGACCTGGGCCTTACCCTGCAAGCGCTTGACGGGCGTCGAGAACACCGCGCGATCGAAGTCGCGTTCGAACTCGAGGCGGTGGTCCTTCTGGGCGGTCGAAGGCCGTCGGCGTTCGACGCTGAGGAGTCGTTCCCAGTCCATCGTCACTGGTCGGGTGGCTGAGCTCGTGTCCGACGGTCAATGTCTGCAGTCCATCATGCCATCGGAGTGTGACAGATTGGGTCACTCTTCGCCAGACGCGGCCCGCGGGCTGGCGAGCATGCTCCGTAGGAACGGCCGGACCACAACAGGGTCGCGGCCCGAGCCCGCGCTACACGCCCTCGCGGTCGACGGGCCGCTCGCCCGCCAGCGTGGCATAGAAGGGGTCTCCGCCGTCGCCGTCGCCGGTCGCGTCGTGCGTCAGGAGCGAGATCGCAGGGATGGCGACGAGCGGCACCAGCGTCGTGACGTAGGACGGGTCGAGGCCTTCCCCGTTGACCGTCAAGCTGTTGACGGCCAGACGGTAGAGGGCGGAGGCTCCCTCCGGCGCCGTGAGGCCGGCCGCGACGGCCAGCTTGATGACGGCGAACCAGACCAGGCCGGCCCCGTAGCCGATGGCCATGCCCCAGTAGGCGCCCTGCTCCGTGGTGCGGCGCCAGTAGATGAGGTAGCCGACGGCGATGGCTGGCGGCACCACCATCGCGAAGCCGAACAGCAGCAGATCGAGGATCGAGATGTCGGTCTGCGTGGCGACCACCCAGGCGGCCAGCGCGGCCAGCACGGCGTAAATCACAGTCGTGATCCGGTAGGCCCGGAGCCGTTGCGCCGAGTCGTACTTACGCGTGAACGGCAGCCAGTCGCGCACGAACATCGTCGCGCTCGAGAGCAGTATCGGCCCCCCCGAGGAGATGACGGCGGCCAGGACCGCGGCCAGCGCGACGCCGCCCACGACGGGGCTGATCTCGGACGCGAGCGTCGTCAGGTTGCGGTAGCCGCTGAGCCCCGTGTCGATCCCGTAGCGTGCAGTGGTCAGGATGGCGATCAGACCCGCCAGCATCGGCATCAGCGCTGCGATGCCGCCGGCGGCGAGGAACGCGGGCGCGATGTGCCGCTCGTTCTGCGCCGCCGCCGCGTAGTTGGTGTAGACCGAGGCCGCGGGCGTGTGGATGGCGGCCGAGAAGATCATCGCGAAGACGGGGAGCCAGCCTGCGCCGACGAAGCCCCACCAGACCGCATCGCTGCGCGCGGCCGCCGCCAGGTGCCCGCCGACCGCCGCCGTCACCGCGTCCCAGCCCCCGAGCTGCGCGATGCCCATCAGCCCTACGGAGAGCAACCCGACCAGCACCACGGCGCAGTGGATCAGGTTCGTGATGGCGGTGCCCCAGAGCCCGCCCAGCGAGACGTAGGTGGCGAAGATGGCGGCCGCGATCAGGACGCCGGCCAGCATCGGAAGCGGCGTCAACGTGCTGACGATCACGCCGATGACGTAGGCCTCGATGAGGTTGACGATGACGTACTCGGTCTGCACGCAGAGGCTGGTCATCCACTGGCAGCGGCGCGTCCGCCAGCGGATGGTGAAGATCTCGCCGACCGTCTGGAGGCGCAGCCGGCGGTAGTAGACCGCGAAGAAGAGGCCGACCAGCGCGAGGGCCAGGAACGTGCTGATGCCGTACCACCAGAGGTTCCAGACGCCGCCGCTGACGACGTCGCCGGCGACGCCGTAGGTGCCGGCGCCGCCGATGCGCGTGCCGGCGATGCCCACCGCCACCAGCGTCGCCGACATGCCGCCGCCGGCGACCGCCCACCCCGTGGACGTCGCCGCGCGCCGGGTCATGACGCTCCCGATGGCGGTGGCGGCGATCAGGTAGATGACGATGACGCCGACGGCAATCGCGTCCATGGGAGAGCGGGGAGCGCCGTCGGGGCGCAGAAGCTACGCCGTGATGGCGCCGACGATGGCGTCGTAGGCGGCGCGCGCCTTGGCCCGCATCTCGTCGTCCGTGGCGTCCTGGATGGGATGCGGCACGTAGACTGCGCGGCTCGCCACGTCGGGCATGCCGAGCGCGCCCGACTGCCGCTCCGCCGCGTCGACGAACTCCGACGAGGCCACCATCACGGTGGGGATGCCCCGCGCCTCGTAGTCGACCAGGTCGTGCACACTGCACGACGTGCACGACCCTCAATCGGCGAGGGCCTGGATTACCGCCTTGCAGCGCTCCGCGACCTCGGCTCGCAGATCGGCCGGCGCGGGGCGTGTGAAGGTCGGTTTGCGGAGGCGGATGACGTCGACGCCCGGCTGCCGGGAGCGAAGCAGCGTCTCGAGCTCGTCGCAGAAGACGTCTCCGCGCGGCTTCGAGATGTCGACGAGGCCGATCGCCCCCGCCAGGGCCGGCGGTCGGGATGCGAGTTGGCGGCCGATGGGCTCGCGCTCGTCGGTCGGATCGAGGATGACGGCGGAATCGTCCATGCTGTCTCCCGAATCGAGTCGGCTCACTGTAGCACAGCCCCCGGAGGAGTCGGGGCGAGACATGCCGGGGATGCGGGGCTTGGCGCTCGGTCGCTCGCCGGCCTACAGCTTCTCCCGCATCCAGGCCGTGGCCAGGCTGTCGGCGTACTCGTTCCAGCGGTGCCCGGCGTGGCCGGCGATCCAGCGCAGCCGGCAGCCCGAATGGGCCCGGTAGCGTTCCAGCAGCTCCCGCACCAGGTCCAGGTTGCGTATCGGGCCCGTCTTGCGCTTCCAGCCCCGCCGCTCCCACGCCGGCGCCCACTTCGTGATCGTGTTCACGCAGAGCTCGCTGTCGCTGTGGACGTCGAGCGCGGCGTCGGCGGGAAGCATCTTGAACGCCTCGATGAGCGCCCGGAGCTCCATCCGGTTGTTGGTCGTGTCCGGATCGTGGCCGTGCGCCTTCGAGACGACCTCGCCCCCCTCCACCCAGACCACGCCCCAGCCGCCGGGGCCGGGATTGGGGACCGCGCTGCCGTCGGTGAAGACGCCGGTGACGGGGTCGCCGGGGTACTTCGCGAGCACCTCGTCGAGCGTCAGGCGCTCCTCGCGGGAGGCGGCGGGAGAGGAGACCGGTCCCCGCTTCCGCGCCGAGCTCCGCCCCGCGGCGGAGGCGCGCTTCTTCGGCGAGTGGAGCCGGCAGTACCGGGGCCGCCAACCGGGATAGCGATCGAGCGACGCCTGGGCGATCTCGAACTCCGCCTCGCACACCTGGCAACGGAAGAGTGGCACGGGATCAGCATACGACGGCCGTGTCAGGGCGCCGGATTCGGAAGCGAAGGCCGACGTTGGTGTCGGTCGAGCGCCAGGCCTGCTCGACTTACTCAAGTGTGAGAGATCGCTCCCTAGTCAAGCATTTGTGTGTCATTATCCAGGAACGGTCGTGAGTTCATCCGGCGCGCCAGGCGCTATGGCAGGCGTAGCGGTCGGTCCGTCCGCTTCGTGCCGCGCCACGGCAAGGGCAGCCACGGGCGGCTGTGGGTCGGTGAGCGTTTCACGTGGGTACCCAGGAGCGAGCTGGGTCCCGGCCTTCTGCGAACGATGCTGACGCAACTGCAGATCCGCAAGGAAGACTTCTGATGCGCTACAGCTACCCGTGCCGCATCGCGCGCGATGGCAAGGGGTGGTCCGCGAGCTTTCCGGACGTCCCGGAAGCTGTCATGTCGGCGCCCAGTCGTGCCGAGGCCCTCGACCTCGCGGAAGAAGCGCTGGTCGGTGCACTTGCGGGCTACGTCGAAGCGCGCTGGACGCTACCGCCGCCGGGGGCGCCGGGGCCCGGCCAGGTCATGGTCGCCGTGCCGCCGCTGGTGGCCGCGAAGCTGGCCTTGTACGCCGTGATGCAGCGGCAACGGATCACCAAGGTCGAACTGGCCCGCCGCCTGGGGGTCAGCGACACGACCGTTCACCGCATCGTGGATCCGGAGCACCGTTCCCACATCGATCAGGTAGAACGCGCCTTGCGGGCAGTCGGTCGCACCCTCGTCGTCGACGATTTGCGCGTTCGAACGCAGTCCGGGCGACGCCGAGGACGACTACCTCGCGGCCGCAGGTGCTGCGGAGGATCCGCAAGGGCGAGGAAGAGGTCCATGCCACAGACCACGCGAGACGTGATCTGGGCCTGGACGATTGAGATTGCGCCTGCGACGTGCGGCGCCGGCGAACTCGCTACGTCGCCACCGGGGCGTCGATCAGGCGCGTAACCGCCTTGGAGCCCAGGCCGCCGCTGGCCCAGCCGCCGACCGCGGCGGAGAACTTGCCGGCCGTGCCGCCGGCCACCGCGATCAGGATGTGGTCGGCGCTCGCGAACTTCGGGAACGGGCGGTCGAGCGCCTCGGCCGTCGGACGGCCGTCGGGGCCGAGCCAGTCCTTCGGCAGCGCGCGCACGCCGGTGCCCTTCTGGCACTCGTCGTCCGGGAGGACGTCGCGCAGCTTGCGGGCCGTCACTTCCTGGATGCGGGCGCGGAGGTCGTCCTTGGTGTAGCCGTCGCGCTCGAAGGTACGGACGTGCTCCGGGGAGACCACGAGCAGCGCCTCGTCCATGCCGTGGAGCTTCACGTGGGCGATCGCCTCGAGCGAGTAGCCCATGCTGGCCCCGAGCGAGGGCGCGCGGCGGGAGAGCTGGTCGCGGATGGCGCGCGGCGCCTCGGCGGCGAAGACCGTCACCGCGCTCTGATCGCGGTCGAAGCCGCGCTCGACGTGCAGCGGCTCCCAGCAGCTCAGCTCCTCGTTCTCGGCGATGCAGGCCCCGAGCTTGCCCGGCTGGCCGAGGGTCGACATGTCGACCTCGCCCGGGCGTCCGCCGCCGACGTTGCGTACCACGAGCTGCAGGGCGCGGCCGATGGTCAGGTTCGCGCGCGTGCCCTGGCCGAAGACGTTGCGCCCGGTGTTGAGGCCGATCGCGTGACGGATCGGCCCGTTGACGATCAGCAGCGGCCCGACGAAGTAGGTCGTGGCCAGCACGCCGTGCAGGTTGAAGGCGTCGGTGCAGGCCGCCTCCACCGCCGCGATGACCACCGGGAGGTACTCCGGCTTGCAGCCCGCCATGACGGCGTTGACGGCGACCTTCTCCACGGTGGCGGGCGCGAGGTTGGGGGGTATCCGGGCGACGACGTCTCCGGCCGGTCGCGACGTCCCGCCGAGCATCCGGGCGACCCGCGCCTCGGTCGGCGGCACTACCGGCAGGCCGTCGGTCAGGCCCTGCTGGTCGAGGAACTCGAACGGATCGAGGTCCGCCGGCATGCGGACCCGCCGCGAGGCGAGCGCTCCGGCGTCGCGGCGCGCCGCCAGCCGCCGCGCGACGTCCGGATCGTGGACCTTCGACCCGCAGCCGGGACGCATGTCGGGCAGCGACTCGCCTTCGCGTTCGACGGCGGGCGCGGAGGCGCCGCAACGGCCGGCGGCGAGGTCGACGAGCGCCTGCAGGTCTGCCTTGGCGAAGCCCTCGAAGCTGGCCAGCACGTTGGCGTCCGCGTCGGCCAGTACCAGCGCCGGCACGGCGTCGAAGCCGTATTCCTCGGAGACGAGCAGCTCGGCGTCGAGGGCCCGCGTGAACGTCAGCCCGTGGCGCTCGCTGAACCCGGCCGTGAGCGCTGCGTCGTCCTGCGATACCCCGAGCACGCGCAGCCCCGACGCGGACAGCGCTCGATGGACTCGCTCGACGAGCGGCGCGGTCAGCTCGCACGTCGCGCAGTCGTGCTTGAAGAAGAAGAGCAGCGTGGCCGGCGCGGCGGGGCCTTCGGGTTGGGGGCCGAACCCGCAGGGGGCGCCGGTCGCGTCGCGCAGCGTGAACGAGGCCGCCTTCGTGTCGGGCGTGGGAAGCGTGGACATACGGCGCTGAGTATAGGATAGAGATAGTCGGCTCGACCCGGGGCCCGGTCCCCGCCCCGAGGCACCGGCATTCCGTGGTGAATCTCCGTGCAGCAACTCGAGCGTTGCGAACGGGCGCCCGGTGCGCCCGCAACGACGAGGGCGACGAGGGAGGCCATGAGGTCCGCGCTCGCCGGCTTGCTGGCGCTCGTGCTCGGCGCAGGGGTCGCAGGCGCGGCCCAGGCACCGCGCGAGCCGAACGGCGCCGATCTCCTGCGCGTGTTCCTCGACTGCGGCCGGTGCGACGACGAATACCTGCGCCGCGAGATCCGCTTCGTGAACTACGTGCGCGACCGCCGGGACGCTCAGGTCCACGTGCTGGTCACCCGAGAGGGAACGGGCGGCGGGGGGGACGCCTGGACCCTTCACTTCTACGGCAGTGACGAATTCGACGGAATGGACGACGAGCTGGTCTTCTACACGTCGCAGGACGACACGGACGACAGCGAACGGCGTGCGCTGGCCCAGACCCTGCGCCTTGGTCTGGTGCGCTACGCCGCCCGGACGCCGCTCGGACAGGAGCTCGCGGTAGCGCCCCGCCGCACCGATGCGCTCGGGGTGCGCCGCGTGGCGAACGCGCAGCCGCAGGACGACCCCTGGAACTTCTGGGTCTTCCGCACCCGGCTCAACATGTTCTTCGACGCGGAGGAACGGGAGTCGACGCGCTCGCTCAGCGGGTCCGTCTCGGCCAACCGCGACACCGACCTGTGGAGGATGCGGGTCGGCTTCTTCACCAACTACCGGGAGGACACCTTCGAGCTCACCGACTCGACCTTCTCGAACGCGCGACGCAGCTCGTCGCTCGACGCCCGCTTCGTCAAGAGCGTCGGCGAGCACGTCGGCGTCGGCTTCGGGGGCTCGGCCATCAGCTCCAACTTTCGGAACCAGGCCCTGACCCTGCGCGGCGCGCCCGCCGTCGAGTACAACTTCTTCCCCTACTCGGAGTCGACGCGGCGGCAGTTCACCGTCACCTACACCGCCGGCTACAACGCGTTCCGCTACATCGAGCCGACCATCTTCGACGAGCTCGAGGAGCGGCGCGCCAACCACGCGGTCCAGACGTCGTTCGTAGCCAACGAGCCGTGGGGCGAGAGCGAGCTGACGATGGAGTTCTCGCAGTTCCTCGACCGGCCCGGGCAGCGGCGGCTGGTGCTCTACGGCGAGATCGACGTCCGCCTGTTCCGCGGGTTCTTCCTGCGCCTCGACGCCGACAGCTCGTTCATCGGCGACCAGATCTACCTTCCCCGCCGCGACGCCACCGACGCCGAGATCCTGGTCCGCCAACGGCAGCTCGCCACCAACTACGAGTGGCAGTTCCGGATCGGCTTCACCTACTCGTTCGGATCGATCTTCAACAACGTGGTCAACTCGCGCTTCGCGGGCTCGAGCGGCGGCTTCACCCGCGCCTTCTGACGCGAAGAGGTCGACAACGTCCCAGTAGAGGCCGCCCGCCGGTCTCGTCGCTGCCGGCGTCGGGCCCCGACGCTCGCGTACCGCAGGTGCGGCTCGATCGAGAGCATCGACTCGGCTCACTCTGCGAGATAGGCCATTTGGTGCACACAGCCTGTCCATTCAGTGTGCCATCCGAGCCGCGAAGCCCGCGACGCTCGACCCGCTCGACGTACTCCAACTCAATGGACGCAGGAGTGTTGCGCGCACCGCCGGGCACTTGGCACGGGTCGTGCTGGGCATTTCTCCGGCCCACCTTCCTCGGGGCCGGAGACAGACATGCTCGGACCCTACACGCACCGCATCGACCCCATCCTGCTCGACGTCGGCGGCGTCCACCTCTGGTGGTACGGCCTGGGCTTCGCGCTCGGTTTCCTCGAGCTGCATCTCTACCTGAGGCGGAGCCACGGGCAGCTTCGGCTGTCGCCGCGCGAGGTGTGGAGCCTGAGCCTGTTCGTCGCGGTCGGCGTGCTGATCGGCGGGCGCGCGCTGGAGATCGCCTTCGACGAATGGCCGTTCTATCGGGAGCACCTCCACCTGGTTCCGGCCTGGTGGCTCGGCGGCATGGCCACGCACGGCCTGCTGCTCGGCGGCGCCTTCGGCGCCGTGCTGTTCGCGCGGCGCCACGGGAAGCCGGTCCTGCTCGTGGCGGACGCGCTCGCCGTGCCGGCCGCGTTCCTGTTGGGCATGGGGAGGATCGGCAACTTCATCGACGGCCAGATCGTCGGCGCCGTCAGCGACGTCTGGTGGGCGGTGAAGTTCCCGGACGCGGAGGGCTTCCGGCATCCCGTCGTGCTCTACGACGGCGCCAAGAACCTGCTGTTGGCGGCGTACCTGCTCCGGGTGCGGCAGGTGTCCCGGACGCCCGGCGCGGTCGCGGCGCGCTTCGTCTTCTGGTACGCGTTCCCGCGTTTCTTCATCGACCTGTTCCGCGACTATCCCACCCATCGGCTCGCCCTCGGAACGGGTCAGACGCTGAACATCGCGATGGCCGCGCTCGGGGCGGCGATCCTGTACCGCTCCCGTCTGCGGCGGCGGGGCCGGCTGACGCGCACGGCCGGATGGGGCGTCGACGCCCGACCAGGCGCCGGCCGGCGGCCGGCGGACGCGCCGCCGCTCGTCGCGCAGCGCCTCGCCTTCGCCGGCCTCCTCGCCCTCTGCCTGACGATACCGAGCAACTGGACGCAGGACGTGCCGCGGCGTTATGGCGCGCGGCACGCGGGCCTGGAGCACTCGTGGCTGTATCCGCGGATCGACACCGCCCCGCCACCCGCGCGGCGGCCCGAGACAGGTGCCCCGCGACACGATGGCGGGGAAGCGGGAGGCCTGCTGACGGCCAGGCGTGCCGCGGAGCGAGCGAGATGAGGTGCAGGCGATTCGTCGGTTCGGCAACGATCGTCACCCTGCTTGCCGCGCTTCCCCTGGTCCACGGCCAACCTTCCACCCTGGGGACGGTCCGGGAGTCCGAGAGCGGCGTGCCGTTCCCGGTCGTCATGACACCTCCGGGGGCGACGGCGTCGCACCGCCTGGTGGGCACGGGAATACGGGAAGCGACGTGGTTGCGCCTGAACGTCTACGCCTTCGGGCTGTACGTCGACGCCGACGGCGCGACGGCCGCGCTGGCGGAGTTCAAGGGGCAAGCGCCTTCGGCACTCCGGCAGGACGCGCGCTTCGGCCGCCGCTTGCTCGACCTCGGTTTCGGAATGGCGCTGCGATTGGTCATGACCCGCAGCGTGGAGGGCGATGATGTCGCTGAAGCCTTCGACGACGTGCTGCGGCCGCGAATGCTGCGCGCGGGGCGGTCCGCGGACGGCACCGACGCAGGCTCACCACATGCCGCCGCCCACGCCTCGACGGCGCTGTCTCGCCTGCGGGACTATCTCGGCGCCGACAGGGTGCGGCGCGGCACGGAGGTCGTCTTCTCGTGCGATCCGGCGGGTCGGCTGACGGTCCGGGTGGCGGACGCGCGGCCACCGTCCTTCACGTCCCGGGCCCTCTGCCGGGTGTTGTTCGATGCCTACGTGGGGGAGGACCCGGTCTCGCGCGACGGCAAGCGCGACGTGGTGGCGGGGTTCGCCGCGCTTCTCGCCGCCGCTTCGTCGAGGGGGCAGGCCTACTTTCCGGGTGCGCCCTTGACCGCGTACACCAGGCTGACGATGCCGGTCTTCTCGTAGGTCCGCCGCTCCGTGAGCGTCAGCGCGATTCGGGACGCCGGCTCGGCGATGAGCCGGACTCCGCCCCCGAGGATGACCGGCATCAACGCGACCTCCACCGTGTCGACGAAACCCTCCGCGGCGAGGCTGCGAAACAGCGAGCCGCCGCCGAACAGCCAGATGTCCTTGCCCGCTTCCTCGCGGAGCGCTTGCACCGTCTCCTTCCAGCCGTCGCCGACGATGGTGATGTTCCGGTAATCGCTCTGCCGCAGGGTCCGCGAGAACACGAAGGTCCGGATGCCGGGTGACGCGCTGTCCCCTCCGCCGGTGGCCTCGAAGGTGCGGCGGCCCAGGAGGTAGGTATCGAACCGGTCGGCAGCGGCCTGGAAGTCGATGTCGGGATCCATGACGATCCAGTCCGCCTCGTCCCCGGGCCCGGCGATGTACCCGTCCAGACTCATCGCGCAGCCGTATGCGATCTTGCGCATCGCCACCTCCGGAGGACCTATTCGAAGACCTCGTCCACCGCAAGCTCGAGACCCGGAAGGACGCCCCCGCCCATCAACACGTCGCCGGGAACGAACCGCCGGGGCTCGAGCCGCCCGTCGTGGACGAGAACGATGCGCTCGGCCGGATCGACCACCCATGCCAACCGCACGCCGGAGGCGAAGTACTCGTCGAGCTTGCGCTGCACCTCGGCGGGCCGGTCGGTCGGGGAGAGAATCTCGACCACGAGGCCGGGCGCGACGTCCAGGAACCCGTCCCGGCGCGTCCGGGCGGAGTCGCGCTCGTGGGAGAGGAAGAGCACGTCGGGGGCCCGTACGGTGTCCGGATCCCGGCTCGTGAACACTCCCACCTCGCCTGCCATCACGATGCCGAGACTTCGCGACCGTGCGAAGCTCCGGAGCGCGGCGGCCACGTTGACCTCGATGCGCCCGTGGGTCGGGTTGGTCGGCGTCATGCGGACGACGCGGCCGCCGACGAGCTCGCACGGATTGAGCCACGGCATCCGCTGCAACTCGTCGCCCGTCAGCGGGCCGCGCGGTTCGTCCCCCGCGTACGCACGTTCCATGCCCGTGTCCACCACGCTCGATGCTAGCACCTCGACCGGCCGGGGTCAGCAGAAGGCGCGAGCCGTCTCGACCAGCAGATCACGGCAGATGCCGACCGATTCGATCTCCACGTACTCCTCCGCGCCGTGCAGGCCCGCGCCGGTCGGCCCGCAGAGGACGGCCGGAATGCCGGCGCGGCCGAGGATGGCGGCGTCGGTCCAGAACGACACGGCGTGTGGCGTGGTGTCGAGGCTTCGGCGGCGCATGGCCGTCGCGAGATCGTGGCAGATCGGCTGGTCGTCGGGAATCTCGTGCGGCGGGCGGGTCAGCAGTTGGTGCGCCGACGCGTCGAAGGTGGGATCGTTACGGCCGAGGATGGCGAGGGCCTCCCGCGCCTCCGTCAATCCGACGTCGGGTGGCTCACCGCTCACCGTGCGCCGCTCGAAGCGGAGCGTGCACCGGTCGGGATAGACGCTGAGGGCCTGCCCGCCCCCGATCGTCGACGCATGGAGCGACGCCCGGCCCAGGCGCGGGTGGACCGGTCCGGCGGCGAGGGCCGCGTCCATGGCCTCCAGGCGCGCCAGCACCCGGCCCATGTGCAGGATGGCGTCCCGTCCCTCCGCCGGCCGGCTGCCATGCGCGGCGCGCCCGCGCGTCACGACCTCGACCCACTCGAATCCCTTGTGCGCGGTGGCCAGCCGCAGATCGGTCGGCTCCGTCACCACGGCCCCGTCGGCGCTGTGGGCCGTGACCAACGCCTCGGCGCCGGCGCTCGCGTGCTCCTCGTCGGCGACCGCGGCCACCAGCAGCCGGCCGCGCGCCAGGCCACCGCGGCGCGCGATCTCCGTCGCCGCGCCGACCATGGCCGCGACGCCGCTCTTCATGTCCTGGCTGCCGCGCCCGTAGACGCGGCCGTCGCGCACGACGGGGTCGAACGGCGCCGTCATCCCTTCCACGCCCACCGTGTCCATGTGGCCGCAGAGCATCAGCGTCCGTCCGGGAGTCCGACCCTCGACGGCGGCGACGACGTTCGGCCGCCCGGGAGCGACCTCGGTCACCTCGACGTCGAGTCCGTCCCCCGCAAGCGCCGACGCAATGCGATCCGCGACAGCGGCCTCGCCGGCGCCCCCGGGCACGAGCGACGGGTTGACGGAATCGATCGCGATCAGGTCGCGCAGCAGTCGAATGACGGCGTCCAAGTGCTCCGTGCTCCCCCGCGTGCCGGCAGCTACGACGGCAAGCGCGAGCGGACTCGCTCGTGAACCTGTACGCGCTCCCCGAGCCGGTCGCGGTGTGGTCTTCGCTGAGCTTCCGGCCGTGTGATGCAGGCGGTCAGTCCGTCTTCCGGAGCACGACGGGCTGGCCGTGGGGCGTGCGGCGGTAGGCGTCCGCCCATGCCTCCTTGCGGTCGCGGAGAGCGGGCGAATCCGTGAGGCCTCTCGCGGTGACCAGGCGCTCGAGGGCGGCCACCCAGTGGTGGTAGTAGCGCGTGCCGTCGTCGGGCTCTCCCCGCTCCTCGGCGGACCGCAACTCGTCGGCCAGCGCTCGGGCCCACTCCTTCCAGGTGAAGTGGCCTTCCTCGGAGAGCTTGACCGCGAGCGCGAACGCCTGCGCCTGCCACGGTGCCGCGAAGACCGGGCCTTCCTGGTCCCGCGGCAGGGGCGGGAGGGCCGCGAGGCGGGCGGCTTCCACGGCCCCGGCCGGCTCGGAACCGGAATCAGGCGGCCTCAACGTATTCCTCCCACATCTCCACGAAGACCGAGTCGCGCGCGGAGGCGCGGTCGCCCCAGAGCTCCCGGGCGGTGAAGCGGACGGTGTAGACGTGCTGGGGTGTTTCGCCGAGGCGCTGCCCCTGCTCGTCGGTGTCCTGCAGTGCGTACACCCCGTTGTCGCGGGTCACCGTGCCCCGCCGGCCCCGCGTGTAGCGCGGCAGGCGGGTGTGGCCGCGGGGATGGAGATTGCGAACCCGGACCTCGTCGCCCGGCGAGAAGCCCGCTGGGACCTCGATCTCGAGCAGGCCGGCCCCGAGCGATTCGGTCGCTGGCCCTGGAAGCAACTCCGGCCGCGGACGGCTCCGGTCGGCGTAGCCGGTGGCGAGCTCGTCCTCCGTGACCAGATCGCTCCCGAGCAGCCGGTTGACCAAGACGGTGAACCAGCGCTCGTAGTACGACATCCGCAGGTAGTCGGCCGGCGGCAGGCTCTCGAGCGCGAAGCGGAAGCTGCCCCAGTTGCGGCCCCGGCCCCAGCGGGCGAGGGCGCGGGTGAGGCCGTAGACGCGTCCCTCCCACGGCTCGTGAAAGACCGGCTCGTTCTCCTCGGGCGTGACGGGGCCCATGCCGTCCATCCCGCCCATGTCGTGGATGCCGTTCATGCGGCACCTCCGTCGCCGGGCGCCTCGGTGGCGGGCGGCGCGACCCTGGCGACGCCGATCATCGAGTCGCGCGTCACGAGCTCCGCCAGCGCGGTCTCGCCGAGCCCGTCGGTGCCGGCCGGCCGCTCCGGCAGGACCAGGTAACGCACTTCCGCGGTGCTGTCCCAGACCCGCACCTCGACCTCGTCGTCGAGCTCGACGCCGAACTCGCGCAGCACCGCGCGCGGCTCGATGACCGCACGCGAGCGGTAGGCGGCCGACTTGTACCAGACCGGCGGCAGGCCGAGCGTGGGCCAGGGATAGCAGGAGCAGAGCGTGCAGACGACGAGGTTGTGGACGTCGGGCGTGTTCTCCACCACCACCATGTGCTCGCCCTGCGCGCCGTCGAAGCCGAGCTCCGCGATAGCCGCCGTCCCGTCCTCGAGGAGCCGCGCCTTGTAGTCGGGGTCGCTCCACGCGCGCGCGACGACCTCCGCCCCGTTGCGCGGACCGATCCGGTTCTCGTAGGTGTCGACCACGGCGTCGAGCTGCGCCGGGTCGATCATCTCCTTCTCGATGAGGATCGACTCGAGCGCCCGCACGCGCAGGGCGATGTCGTCGGGCACCACCTGGTGATCGTGATCGTGTTCGTGCTGGTGCATGGATCGCCCCGCGGCGCCGGCCGCACCGCCCGCCATCCCGGCGCCGGCGGCCCCGGCCGCAGCCTCCCTGAGGAACTTCCGCCGGCCGACACCCTCCGACTCGGACTCTCCCATGACCGATCCTCCCGGCGCTGCCCGGTTCGGGCACGAGCTCCCTCCTGCGGTCGCGCCCTGCTCCGGCGGAGTGCACGACAGTCCCACGCTGACCGGCCGTCCTCTTCCGCCGGGTCCTCGGAAACGCACTGTATCAGACACCACACGTGGGGTGCGGTGGGCCCGAAGGAGTCGGTCGGCGTCCGGCTGAGGCCTGGGTAGCCGTGGGCAGGTCCGGCTACCTGGCGCGCGCGCTACTCGGGTAGCGCGAGCGCAATCAACTCCGGCACCCGGCCGCCGCCCACCGTCAGCGCGATGTACTGCCGGCCCTCCCACAGGTAGGTCATCGGGGTGCCGATGGCGCCGCCCGGCAGATCGACCTGGGCCAGCTCCTCGCCGGTCGCCTTGTCGAGGGCCACCAGGCGCGGGCCGTCGTTCGTGCCGCCCGCGGTGAGGGCGTAGATCAGGATGCCCGGGGTCAGGAGCGGTCCCGCGCGGCTGCTGTCGCCGCCGAGGGGCGGCAGGTCGAGGTCGCGCAGCAGGCGGTGGTTGCGGTAGCGGTCGCCGTTGCCCATCGGCTGCATCCAGAGGTGCTCGCCGGTGTTGAGATCGATGGCGGTCATGCGCGAGTAGGGCGGCTTGAAGAGCGGCAACCCCTGCGGCATCTGCGGACGCGTCCGGGTCGGGCCGCGGCGCTCGATGACGTCCAGCGTCGCCCCTTCGCCCGGCTCGGGCTCGCGGTACTGCATGACGGAGTAGGCGTTGTTCGACGGGACGTACAGGATGCCGGTCTCGGGGTCGAACGCGGCGCCGGACCAGTTGGCGCCCCCGCCCGCGCTCGGCCGCTGCAGGGTTCCGTCCCACGTCGGCGGCGTGAAGATCGGGCCCAGGCGGTAGTCGGAGACCGCGTCGATCGCCATCCGGCGGATTTCCGGGGTGAAGTCGGCGAGGTCGTCGACCACCGCCCCCTGGTACTCGAAGGGAGCCGGCTTCGTCGGGAACGGCTGCGTCGGCGACGGCACCTCGCCCGGGACGTCGGTGTCGGTCGCCACGGGGCGTTCCTCGATCGGCCAGATGGGCTCGCCGGTCTCGCGGTCGAAGACGTACGTGAAGCCCTGCTTGCTGATCTGGGCCAGTGCCTTCACCGGCCGCCCGTCGACCACCACGTCGGCCAGGTTGGGCGCGGCCGGGAAGTCCCAGTCCCAGAGGCCGTGGTGCACGGCCTGGAAATGCCACTCCCGCTCGCCGGTCTCGATGTCGAGCGCCACCACGCTCTCCGCGAACAGGTTGTCGCCCGGGCGGTGTCCGCCGTAGTAGTCGGGGGCCGGGGTGTTGGTCGGCAGGTAGAGCAGGCCCAGCTCGGGGTCGGCGCTCATGAACGACCAGACGCCGACCTTGCCGGTGACGCGCCACGAGTCGCCGCCCCAGGTGTCGTTGCCGTACTCGTCGCCCTGCGGGATGGTGTGGAAGATCCACTTCATGCGCCCGGTCCGGGCGTCGAAGCCGCGCATCCAGCCGGGCGGCGCCTCCCTGGTGATGTTGTAGGACGAGATGGACTGCGGCGTGATGACCGTGTCGCCGACGACGAGCGGCGGCGACTGCACCGAGTAGAGCAGCGCGTTCAGCCAGTCGCGGTCGCCGCGCTCGGCGCGCGGGATGCCCTCGGTCAGGTCGACCCAGCCGTCGACGCCGAAGTCGGGGCACGGCCGGCCGGTCTTGGCGTCGACGCAGATGAGATAGCCGTTCCCGGTGCCGAACAGGATCCGCTCGTCCTCGCGCTCCGGGCCGTCCGACCAGTAGGCGACGCCGCGCTGGTTCCAGCGCGCGGTCATCGTGGTCGTCCCCTCCTCGTAGGTCTTGGGGTTGTAGACCCAGAGCGTCTCGCCGGTCCCGGCGTCGATCGACGCCGCCTGCGACGTCGGCATGTTGATGAAGAGCCGCCCGCCGACCATCAGCGGCGTGGCCTTCAGGTTCGTGACGTAGGGCGGCTGCGCGTCGCGCCAGCGCTCCGGGTCGCGGCGCAGCAGTTCCTCGAAGATGACCCGCGAGTCGGCCCACCACTCGCCGCCGTCGGGCGTGTCGATGCTCAGGAAGGCGTCGGCGGACAGCCAGCGCCAGGCGATCTCGAGGTCGCCGAAGTTGTGCCGGTCGATCTGGTCGAGCGGCGAGTACTTCGTGCTGCCGAGGTCGCCCCCGTACGTCGGCCATTCGCCGTTGGCCGGGGCTCCGCGCTGGGCGAACGCAGTCCCTCCCGCCACGGCGACGAGGGCGGTGGCGAAGATGGCCCAGGTGACGATCCCGGCCGCCCCGAGCTTGCGGCGTGGTGTGCTGTCGCGCATGAAGACCTCTTCCCTCAGTCGCCTTGCGGAGTCGCCGCCCGAGGGGGCCACTGGCGACGCCGGACGTGGCGCCATCATAGCGCAGCCGACCGCCCGCCCCCCGGCATGCCCCGCCAACCGTCCGCCCGCCCGGCAGGTCCCTGACTTCCGCGCCAGTGCGCCCTGACGCCCTGCCAACGTGCCCCTGACCGCCGCCACGGAGGAATCTCGCCCCGGCGAACTCCCAACGCGCCGGGCGTGCGCGCGCCTATGCGCCCCAGCGGTAGTTGAGACGCGCGTAGTAGTAGCCGCCGCTCAGGCCCCAGGGCGTGAACTGGCTGTAGGGCAGGCCGAAGCGCGTCGCGAACAGATCCATGCGGTCCGAGAAGGTGTCGAAGACGTTCTGGCCGCCGACCGCCAGCACGATGCCCGCGGCAAGGGGGACGGTGGCCTCGAGGTCGACGATGAAGCGGCCGTCGAGCACCTGGGCGTCGGCGCCCCGGGCGGAGCGCGCGTCGATGTGGTCGACCCACGACCCGTAGTAGTTCAGGCGGCCGAGGAGGCCGACGCGCCCCGCGCGCTGGTTGACGGCGACGTTCCAGCGCGTCTCCGGCACGCCCCGCTCCAGGGCCAGGACGTCGCCGGGGCTGAGCAGGGCCGATTCCTTCGTCACCTCGGTGTCGGTGTGGTTCAGCGCGAAGCTGAAGACGGTATCGCCGCGGAGGCGCGGGGGCGTAAGGGTCGACACCACGTCGACGCCGCGCGTCCGGGTCGAGAAGTCGTTGATGAAGAAGCGGAAGAAGGCCAGGGTGCGCGCCGACGCGATGCCCTCCGACAGGAGCTGCGCGCGCTCCGCCGCGCCGAGCGTGAAGTTCTGGGACAGAGCGAGGCGATTGGCGACGTCGACGTGGAAGTAGTCGGCGGTCAGCGTGAACGGACCGGTGTCCACTACCAGCCCCGCCGTCGCGTTGGTCGAGGTCTCCGGATCGAGCGGCCGGCCGCCCCGGAGCTGCGCGGCCCGGAAGGTGGACGGCACGGTCGCGCTGTCGACCAGGTCCAGCGTCTCGGGGTTGATGGTCGACTGCACGTTGAACGTGTTCTGCTGCCCGGGCGTCGGCGCCCGGAACCCCGTGCTGACGCCGCCGCGCACCGAGACCGCGTCGCCCAGCCCGTAGCGGGCCGACAGCTTGCCGTTCGTGGTGGCGCCGAACACGTCGAAGTGCTCGACGCGCACGGCGCCGCCCACCGTCCATCGGTCGGCGGGGTCGCGGAGCTCGACGTCGCCGTAGGCGGCGACGTTGGCGCGGGTCCACGTACCGGCCGTGTAGTCGGGGAAGCCCGGGAAGCCGTTGGAGCCGGAGACGAAGCCCTGTGCGGCGAACGGCCCGACCTGCCAGGAGGGCAGCTCTCCCTCCCGGATCGTGAAGCGCTCGTCGCGCCATTCCGTTCCGGCCGCCAGGTGGACCAGCTCGGTGGCGGCGTAGGAGACGTCGGAGTTCAGGTTGACTTCCGCCTGCCGGTAGAGGCCGGGATCGAAGTCGCGCGGGGTCGCCGGGCCGAGCGAGGCGTTGACGGTGTTGAAGAGGAAGAAGTCGGCCTCGTGGGAGCCGTACCCGGCACTGGCGTCCCAGGTCAGCCCGGCGTCCGTGGTCCGCCGCAGGCCGGCCACCGCCGAGACATCGGTGATCACCCCGCTGAACCGCGGTGTGAAGCCGCCCGGAGCGACCTCCTGGAAGGAGAAGCAGTCGGGGTCCGCCCGCACCTGCGCCAGGGCCGCCTGGTCCGGCCGGTCGTCGGTGATGGCGACGGTGGGGCAGTTGGCCGAGCCGTCCCGAACGCCGTCCTGCGCGTCGAGCGCGTCGCCGATCAGCAGCGTCCGGCCGCTGTCGAGGCTGAAGATGTTGGCCCGCGTGTTGGGATTCCGGAAGTAGAAGCCCTGCGTCGATGTCTTGTTGGCGTAATTGGCGTGGCCGTAGAGCTCGACGCCGTTGGCGAACGCGTGGCCGAGGTTGCCGAACAGCTTCAGGTCGTCCTCGGCCGTCGGGTCGCCCCAGGGTTGCGCCGGATCGGCCACTGCGCCGTTGCCGGCCGCGATGAGCGCAGCCGCGTCGGCGCGCTGCACGCTGCGGTCGGTCGGGTCGGAGTTGCCGTACTCGAAGCTGAGGTTGGCGAAGCCGGTCTCGCCGAGCGGCAGCCCGACGTTGCCGGCGACGTTGTACGCGTCGCCGTCCCCCGCGCGGTAGGTGCCGGTGTTGAGCTCCAGGCTGCCGCCCGCGCGGTCGTCCTTGAGCAGGAAGTTCATCACGCCGGCGATGGCGTCCGAGCCGTACTGCGCCGACGCGCCGTCGCGCAACACCTCCACCTGCCGCAGGGCGATGGAGGGAATGGTCGAGATGTCAGGCCCCTGCGTGCCGTCCGTCACGCCGCCGAACCAGACGAGAATGGCTGACCGGTGGCGGCGCTTCCCGTTCACCAGCACCAGCGTGTGGTCGTGGGCGAGGTTGCGCAGGCTCGCCGGCCGCACCAGCGACGCCGCGCCGCTGATGGGATGCGTGGCGACATTGAACGACGGGACGAGGGTCCGCAACCGGTAGTCGAGCGAGGCGGCGCCCTGGCTGACGACGTCCCGGAACGGAAGGGCGTCGATGGGCACGGGGGACTCGGTGACCGATCGCGGCTGCGCGCGGCTGCCGACGACCACCACCTGCTCCTCGAGCTGCACCGACAGCACGGCGTCGACGGTCACGGCGGCGCCGGCGTCGAGCGCGACATCGCGGCGCACCTCGGTGTGGAAGCCGGGCAGCGTGAAAGTCACGTCGTAGCGGCCGGCCGGCAGGGCGGGGATGGCGAACGTCCCGGCGCCGCCGGTGACGGCGACCGCCGTCGGGCCGTCGGCCTCGACGGCGCGGGCCTCCACGGTCACGCCCGGCAGCACCAGCCCGGTCGCGTCGGTAACGGTGCCTTCGAGGACCGCTTCCTGGGCGCGGGCGACGCCTGCCGGCGTGATCCAGAGCAGGAGGGCGAGAACGAGGCCTGGCAGCGGCCTGACGGGTTGGCGCGTCCGGGTCATGGTGCGTAGGTGCTCCGCGTGAGGTGCGCCGTGCCCGTCGACGGGCGGCGCAGAATGTGCCCGTATGTCGCTCGAATGGCGCTAGTCTAAAGGTCGCGCCGACCGAAGCGCGAGCGCGGCCCGGGCGCACGCGGCCAGTTGCCGCGGCGAGGTCTCGGCGCCGGCGGGTGGAAACGGGGCGGTCGCTCCGGAGCGGCCCCCTCCCGGGTCGGGTCTCGACGGAGCGTGGGGACGGCATGACCACAAGCAGCGGCGGGAGATGGCTCGCCGGAATGAGCGCGCTCGTGGTGAGCGGTGGCGCGGTCGTTCCGGGCCCGGCCGCGGCGCAATCGGCGTCCGGCTTCTACCTGAGCCAGGAGATCGGGCTCAACCTGGCCCCCGGGGTCGAGCTGCTGGGCAACAGCAACGACCGCGCCAGCCGCTGCGACGAGTTCATCAACCCGCGCTACGCGGAAGTACCGGGCTGCACGGATCCGAACCGCGGCTCCGGGGCCGGCTGGAGGACCGCCTTCGACCGCGCAGCCGGCGTCCTGGCCGGGCTCGCGGCGGGATACCGCTTCGGGGGGCGGCTGCGCGTCGAGGCGGAGTGGTTCCACCGGGAGTCGGGGTACGACCAGACCGCGCCGGTGACCAGCGCCACCGGCGACACGCTCGGGAAGCTGGGCGGCGAGATCCAGCGCGCGGACAACCGGCTCGGGAGCCTCTCCTCGCACAACGTCTTCGCCAACGTCTACGTCGACTTCCCCAGCCGGAGCCGCTTGACGCCGTACGTCGGCTTCGGGGGCGGCGTGGGTCTGGCCGAGCTGGACTACGGCGACCTCTGGGCGCGCAACCCCGACCCCGCTGCCATCGCGACGGCGGCCGGCCTGCCGAACGAGGCGGAGATCCGGCAGAACCTCGCCGCTACCACCAGCAGCACGCAGGTCGAGCTCGACGATCGGCTGACCCACTACCAGGTCCTGGGCGGGGTCGACTACGCGATGTCGGACGCGGTGTCCCTCGGCGTCAAGGTGCGCTGGGTCCGCTCCGGGCGTTTCCTGGCCGAGGGCATCGAGTGGGAGCGCCTCCGAAGCCACCCGTCGCAACTTCGCCTCGACGGGAGCGAGCCGGTCACCTTCCGCATCCGCACGGCCGGCGTCCACTCGTTCCTTGGCGTGACCCTCGCGATGCGCTACGCGTTCTGACGGGCGGCCGCGGTACGGAGCGCACCGTCGTTCCGTTTCGCGCCGGCGACGCGGTCGGACCCGTCGTGCTCAGTCCGTCGCTTGCCGCCGGCGCAGCACACGGAACTTGAAGCGGTCGTCGGGGCTGGGCGTCGGGGCCGGGCTGACCTTCAGGACGTAGTCGGGCGGGTCGAGCGCCGGCTCGATCTCGTGGACGATGGTGGCCATGGTCGCGGCGATGGACACCTCCGCGAACCCGGCCCCGAGGCAGACGTGCGGGCCGGCGCCGAAGGGGGCGAAGACGCCGGGCCGGCGGTGTTCCTGCCGCTCGGGCGTGTAGCGGTCGATATCGAAGCGCTCCGGTTCGGGGAAGTACTGCTCCAGGTGGTGCGGCACGGTGGTCGCGACGATGACCTGCTCGCCCGCGGGTATGGTGTACCCGGCAAACTCGAAGGTGTTGGAGACGGTGCGCGTGATGGCCGGCGCGATCGGGTACATCCGCAGCGTCTCGAGTCCCACGCGATGCGTCACGTCGAGTCTGCGCAGCGCATCGGCGGTCAACGTCCCGCCATCGAAGCTCGCGTCCGCCTCGGCGGTCATCCGCTCCAGCAGGTCGGGGTGCTTCAGCAGCGCGTAGAGCATGAACGCGCACGTGCTGCCCACGGTGTCGAGCCCGGCGATGAACGGCCCGAGCACGGCCGGCATCAGATCGGTCTCGGGCAGGAACTGCGGATCGGCGTGGTGCAGGGCGAGCAGATCGTCCACGAGGTCGGTGTCGGCGTCCGGCCGGTGCGCCGGTTCGTTCTCGTGGGCCGCCCGCACCGTCGCGTAAAGCTCCTCCACGCGCTGGCGGGCGCGCCGGAAGCGCGGCGTCCGCATCAGCAGGGCCGGCCGCTGATGCGTGACCCGCGCCGCGAGAAGCGTGCGCACGAAGACGATCATGTCGTCGAGGTAGTCGCGCGGCGACATGCCCGCCGCGATGGTGCCGAGCTGATCCGTGATGATGCGCTGCAGCGCATAGAGTCCCGCGACGGGCTCGTCGAGGGGCCACGCCGAGACCTCGCGGCGCGTGATGGCGATGACCTCGTCGAGGTGCTCGTGGATGAACGAGCGGGAGTAGCCGGTCTTCTGCGCCTTGCGCATGCGGGCGTGCTCGGCGCCGTCCATGCTCAGCATCGAGCGCGCGGCCCCGAGCTCCCGGTCGAAGTCCATCCAGAACTCGCGCGAGCGGAGATGCAGCCGCCCTTCGCGCGTCACGAACAGGTTGGCTTCGGGGCCCGCGAGCACCGTGAAGCGGCGGTTCAGCGCGTGCACGCGGAAGACCGGACCGAGCCGCAGGTACTGCTGGGTGAAGAAGGCCCCGACGTCGCCGGCCATGGCCAACGCGTCCCCGACCAGAGGCAGGCCCGGCGCGGCGGGAGGCGCGGGCGACGAGGCTGCTTGAGTCATGCCTCGTACGACACTATCACGGCGGCCACACCCTATATCGCCGCCTGAGCCGATCGCGCGCGCCCTGCGGCGGAGGCTCCTAGGAGTCTGCGCCGCAGGAACGTGCCATGGAGCGGCTCGTGCCCGCGCAGACTCCCAACGCGCCCGTGAGGGCGCGCTAGCTGAAGTCCGTGCCGAGGAGCACTGCGATGATGATCGCCAGCACCGCAGCCGGCGCCACGAAGCGGATGAAGCCGAGCCAGACCTCGTAGCGGAACCACCCGGGCTGGTTGCCGTCCACCAGCTCCCCCCGGCTCACGCGGCGGCTGATGAACCAGCCCGCGGCCAGCGTCACCGCCAGGCCGCCCGTCGGCAGCATCACGTTGGACACGAAGTGGTCGACGGTCTCGAACCAGCCGGTCTTGTTGGCGAAGACGGCCAGGCTGGAGAGGAACGGCGTGCCGGAGAACGACAGTGCCGCGAAGACCGTGAAGACGAAGACGGCCGCCCCGGAGAGGAGCGTCGCGCGGTGGCGCTGCAGGGCGTGCTCGTCGATCAGGTAGCTGGTCACGACCTCCAGCAGCGAGATGGTGGACGTGAGCGCGGCGACCGCCACCAGGACGTAGAACAGGGGTGCGAGCAGCACGCCGAACGGCACCTCGGTGTAGAACAGCTCGGGCAGCGAGATGAAGAGCATCCCGACCGGCGAGGCGCCGACCTGCTCCGTCATTCCGGCTACCGAGAAGATGACGGAGAACATGATGATCGAGGCGACGACGGCAATCCCGGTGTCGAGGGCGACGATTGCCGCCGTGGCCTTGACGATCGACTGCTTCCGCGACAGGTACGAGCCGTAGGTGATCATCGCCCCCATGCCGACGGAGAGCGAGAAGAAGGAGTGCCCGAGGGCGCTGAGCGCCGATCCGGCCTCGAGCTCGGAGAAGCTCGCCTGGAAGAGGAAGCCGAGCGCCTGGCCGGAGCCGCTCATCCCGAGGGCGCTCACGAGCAGCAGCAGGAGGATGCCGAAGAGGATGGGGAGCGACACGCGGGCGAGCCGCTCGATGCCGTCGCGCACCCCGAACCAGACGACCGCGATCGTGGCCACGCTGAACCCGAGCGACAGGACGAGCTGCAGGCCGGCGTTGCCCACCTGGGCGTTGAAGAGGTCGCCCGTCGCCAGCCCCGCCGGATACCCGCCGATCGACCAGCCGGCGGTCCTCGCGAAGTAGTAGAGCGACCAGCCCGCGATGACCGTGTAGTAGCTGAGCAGCAGGAAGGCGCACAGCACGCCCCACACGCCGAAGACGCCCCACCACCGACCGGCGCATTCGCGGAGCGCGCCGACGGTGCTCTTCTGGGTCCGCCGGCCGATCAGCAGCTCCGCCATCATGATCGGCATCCCGACCACGAGGATGCAGACCAGGTAGACGAGGACGAACGCGCCCCCGTTGTTGTCCCAGGTGATGTAGGGGAAGCGCCAGAGGTTGCCCAGGCCGATCGCGCTGCCGGTGGCGGCCAGGATGAAGCCGGCGCTGGAGCCCCAGTGCCCGCGGTCGCTCTGCATTCGATCCCTCCGCGTCTGCGAGCGGCGGTCGCGAAGCGGCTCGCGGTCGCAAAATGGCCGGTGGGCCGGCGCAGGCAGTCTAGCACGCCGGCCCCGCCGGCCCCGCCGGCCCCGCCGGCCCCGCTGCCCTCGCGGGACCGCTGCGTCCGGGGCGCGCCGGACCGCCTCCGACAGCGGCGCGCCCGCGGGCCGTCGCTCACCCCGGGGGGAAGGCGGACGCTGTAGAATGCGGGCGATGGTGCGTCGTGCCGACGCGGGCGGGAGACCGGCTGCGTCACGCTGTTCTTCTCCAGCGGGTGCAAGTCCCGCCTCGGTAAGCGCCGGAGCGCCGAGTAGCAGACCCCAGGCACGACCGGAGACGGCCGTGGCCCGAGCGGGGTGTCAGAAGCCTCTTCGGAGGGAGCAAGTCCGCGGGCCGCAACATGAAGTGAAGCCTGCAGCCTCGACACATTCACAATCCGAGAGCCGAGCCGCTCATCTCACGGCGAAGGCCATGTCTCCCGCGCCCCGGTCCGGCGGTGTACGCGCGGGAGGTCTCGGCGGGGTATGGGGCGCAGCACGCGGACACGGAGAGGGACGGAACACGAGAGGCCCGTCTGCGCGGCCCGGGTCGGGGCAGCGCGGCCCGCATAAGCCGAAGGTGAAAGCGGGCGCGGCGCAGCGGGAGTCCGAGGGGGCCATAGTACTGCGGAGGGCCGTGCAGCAGAACGCGGCCGGAGGGAAGGGCCCCTGCGGTGGACACGGCGTGGGCGCAAGGACGCGCGAGGGCATGGCCGGCGAGACCGGACCCAACTCCCCCGGGAGGCGTCCGCCTCTCGACCAAGTGCGCCAATTGCAACGACGCCTGTGGGCCGCGGCCAAGCGGTCCCCGAAGCGGCGCTTCCACGCCCTGATGGACCGGATCTGGAGGGATGACGTCCTCCGGGAGGCGTGGCGGCGTGTCAAGCGGAATCGTGGCTCGGCGGGTGTCGATTCCGAGACGCTGGCCGAGATTGAGCAGCGCGGTGTCGATGAGTTCCTGCGGGAACTCGGCGCGGCGTTGCGCGCGGGGACGTACCGGCCGCAGCTGGTCCTTCGGCGGTACATTCCCAAGGCCGATGGCCGACGACGACCGCTGGGGATACCGACGGTCCGTGACCGGGTGGCGCAGATGGCCGCGACGCTGGTGTTGAGCCCCATCTTCGAGGCGGATTTCCGCGATTCGTCGTATGGGTTTCGACCGAAGCGGAGCGCGACGCAGGCGCTGGAGGTCCTTCGCGTCCGCGGGGCGCGCGGGGGCTGCCACGTGCTGGACGCCGACATCTGCGACTACTTCAGCAGCATCGACCACGCGAAGTTGCTGACGCTGGTGCGCCAGCGGGTGTCGGACCGGCGAGTCCTTCGTCTGCTACGGCTGTGGCTGGCGGCGGGAGTGATGGACGAGGGGCGGGTGCATCGGACCCTGGCGGGGACTCCGCAGGGGGGCGTCATCTCGCCGCTCTTGTCGAACATCTTCCTGCATGTGCTCGACCGGGTCTGGGAGGACCGGTGGGCGCACCTGGGTACGCTGGTGCGTTACGCCGACGACTTCGTGGTGATGTGCGATACGAAGGCGGCGGTCGAGACGGCTCGGGAGCGGGTGGGCCTGGTGCTGGCCCGCCTCGGGCTGGAGCTGCATCCGGAGAAGACGCGGGTGGTCGACCTGACAGACGGCCGTGAAGGCTTCGATTTCCTGGGGTGTCATCTGCACAAGCGCATGAGCGGTCCCATCTGGGCCCGCAAGCGGCGACGGGTGTATTTCCTGCACCGCTGGCCGTCTCGACGTGCGATGAAGCAGGTGCGCGCCCGCGTGCGGGCGCTGACCCCTCGGGGCCGCTGCCACACGGACCTGCGTCTGGTCATCGCGGACGTGAACCGGGTCCTTCGCGGGTGGGGGCAGTATTTCCGGACCGGCAATGCGGCGACCCACTTCGTACAGCTCGACGACTACGTGGCTGGGCGTCTGCGCGGCTTGCTTCTCAAGCGTGCGGGGGCTCGTCTGGTGGCTGGTCGGGCGCGGGCTTGGCGTCGTCCGTTCTTCGAGGCCCTGGGGCTCGTCCGCCTGCGCGGCACGATTCGGTATCCGGGGGTGGTGCATGCTGCGACCTGAAGTCCACCTGGTAAGCCGTGTGCGGGAAATCCGCACGCACGGTTTGAACGGGGGTCGTATTCGTTTACCGGGTGATCGGCCAATGAATACGGGCTGAAAATGGCCTTGAGCGTAGAAAGATTCCAGTGCTGCGACGAGGTTGTTTGGAACGGCAGTGGGGTTCCCACTCGGTGCGTCACCCCCTTGCGGCGCCCTGGTGGGATGTTGGATGCCGCGCACCGGTGTCGGCTCGTCGGCGAGGACTGGCGGCAACCGGGCGCAGTGGTGCCGGCACGCTGCCCGTCACGGCGGGTGCGGCCGCAGGGACCGGTCGTGCCACGTGGTCGTTCGGACGGTGCCCACCTACGCGGGCGGCGGCGGCAGCCCGAGCAGCTCGGGGACAACCGGTTTGGGGGCGCGCCACATTGCGGCGATCAGCGCGGGCAGGTCGAGGATGCGTTGCCGGGCCGTGCGCACCACGCTGGCGAGGATCTGCTGCGTGTCGGCGCCCTTGCGGGTGCGGTTGCCGCCGCACACCTTGCGGATGACCACGGCGGGCCGGATGGCCTGCTCGGCGCGCCAGTTGGTGGCGTCAAGCGAGGGGTCCGACAGGAAGAGGAACACGGCCGGAAATTCGGTGGCCAAGTGCTTCGCGAAGCGCTCGGCGTCGTCGAGCGGCGGCGGTGCGTCGACCAGCCGGCCGAGGCGGGCGATGAGTCGGCCGCGGGCAGTTGCCATCCCGTGTTCGCTCAGCTCGCCCGCGTGGCAGCGGTCGCGCAGGTCAAGGCCGGCCCGCAGAGTCGCCTGCACGTCGCCGGCCCAGCGACTGTCGGGATACGCCAGCCGGAGCTGCTTGCAGCGTTGCAACAGGTGATTCAGACACGTTTGGTGCAGTCCGCCGAAGCGCCGATAGGCTGCCCATCCGTCGCGTACGAGCACGTTGGCGTAGTCGGTCCCCAGCACGGTGGCAGCGTCATTGAACCCACGGCCGGAGCAGATGGCGTAGACCGTCGTCTGCGGGGTGACGAACGCCCACAGCCAGTGGCGGACGGCGCCGACGCGCCAGCCGGTTTCGTCCGGCGTGACCACCGGCGCATTGCGCACCTGCGCGCACAGCTCGGCGTAGGCCGGCGCGGCGGCGCGGCCGGCCCGGTGCAGCAGGTGCGCGAGACCGCCCGGGGTGACGTGCAAGCCAAAGGTCGTTCGCAGCAGGTGGGCCACCTTGGCCAGCGGCACCCCCAGTTCCGTGTGCAGCTCAACGACCAGCGCGACGACGCCGGGACCGAGCTGCACGCCGGCCGCGCCCAACGCGTCGGAGGTCTGCAGCACGTGGCGGCCCTGCACGCGCCGCTGACACTGCGAGCAGTGGCCGACCTCGATGTCGAAGCGACGCACGACGGCGCGCACCACGGGCAACTCTTCCTGATACTGCGACGCCACGCGGGTCACCGTGACCGCGCCGCCGCAGTCCGGACACGCCGCCGGCACCGGCGCCGCGTGGGTCTCGTCAACGTGCGCCGGGCGCCGGCGGCGGCCTTGCCGGCCGTAGTCTGCACCGGCCCGCCGGCGGGGACGGCGCCCGCGACCCTGCGGCCGGTCCTTGGCAAAGGGGGCTGCCTGACGGCGACCCGCTCGCTGCGCCGCGGCCAACTCCCGTCTCAAGCGTTCGTTCTCCCGCCGCAGGTGTTCGACCTGCCGTTGCAGGTCGCCCTTGTCTCGTTGCAAGCCGTCGATCTGGCGCTTCTGGCGGCGGTTTTCGCGTCGCAACTCGCGCTCGCGCCGGGTCAATTCCGTGCGAAGCTGCTCGACATCGTTGAGCCGGCCGAGTGGCCGTTCGCTCGTATCGCCCCGGTGCGCTTTGCCCACACAAGACTTATGCCATATTGCCGCCAAAAGTACAATCCAAAAGATTGGATCTCACGCGGCAACCCGGTAAACAAAGACCGGGGGTCTTGCTTTCAGCCGGTCGGTACCGCCGCCCGGTGCCCAGTGAGATCTACCAATGGGGCGTCGTGACGACGTAGCCGGGAGACGGTCTTCGAGACGCTGCGTCTCTCCCGCCTGGATCGTCGGACGTGGCGGCCGGCGGCTGGTCGTGGCCGCGGTCGTGGCGGCGGCCGGAGCCTGGGGCGCCGCGGCGCCGCGGGCGCAGGAGCGTCCGGATCCGGCCTCGGAGACGTTCCACTGGATCCTGCCGGCGGACCGCGACGGGGTCGAGGTGGCCACTCTCCATCCCACCGATTGCTACGTGGTGCATCAGGCGGAGGGAACGGTCTACTTCGGGGAGCGGACGGCTGCGCTCGAAGCCCTCCAGGGCCGGCTGCCGCCGGCCGGCGCGCATCGGGTCGAGACGCTCGACGACCACGGCGAATGCACCGACGCCGGCTGCGTCGACCTGGCGCGGCTGGAGGAAGCGATCGAGCGGGAGATTGGGGCCGGCAACCAGCGGCGCCGGCGGCGCGCGGACCACCGTCCGTCGCCGATCGACCATTGGTATGGCGGCGCGTACACCGACGTCGGGTCGGACGAGCGGGCCCGGTTCCGGAACGCGCCGGAGCAGCGCATGGTGTTCCGGCACCTGGCCACCGCCCGGCGCGGCAACTGCTACGAGGCGAAGGCGTTGCGCACGCTCACCATTCACGTGCGCGATCACGAGAGGCACTCCCGGCGCACGGGGGTCTATCACGGGTTGCTGACGATTCGGCATCGACACGCCGAGGGTCGCGGCGGCGCGGTGGCGGACTGATACGGAAGCGAACGGACATGGAAGCGAGGGGAGCCAGCGTCATGTTGAAGTTGAAGAGGATGTTGGAGCGCGCGAACCCGCGCGTGGCGGCCGCGTTCGCGGTGCTGGTGATCGGCCTCGGGCTGATGGCGGCGGCGCAGGAGACGGACCCGACCGACGGGGCGGCGGCGTGGCGCTTCGAGGATCTCGGCAACGGCGTCTGGTTCGCGACCGGCACGGGCGCGATGACGACGTTCAGCAACTCGCTGGTCATCGTCAACGACGACCACGCGATGCTGGTCGACACGAGCGTCTCCCCGGCCGCCGCGCGCAAGCTCGTGGCGGAGATCGGGACGGAGATAACCGACAAGCCGATCCGTTACGTCTTCAACACGCACTTCCACTTCGACCACTCCCACGGCAACCAGATCTTCGGCGAGGACGTCGAGATCGTCGGCCACGACTTCGTCCGGCTGCAGCATGTGTCGACCGGGCTCGATCAGCGGACCAACCGGGCGTTCGCGGCCGCCATCCCGGCCCAGATCGAGGGCCTCGAAGCGCAGGTCGCCGCGGCGTCCGATGCCGCGGAGCGGACGCGGCTCGAGACCGCCCTGCGCCAGTTGCGCGCCCACCGGAACGCCATCCAGGAGACGGTCGTCAAGGCGCCGAACGTCACCTACAGCGACACGCTTACGCTCGTGAAAGGCGGCCGCGAGGTGCAACTGCACTTCCCCGGCCGGGGGCATACGGGCGGCGACACGCTGGTCTTCCTCCCCGAGGAGCGCATCGTCTTCACCGGGGACTTCTTCCTGGGGAGCCCGGGCGCGAACGCCCTGCCCTACATGGGTGACGGCTTCGTCAACGAGTGGCCGGCCAGCCTCGACGGGCTGAAGGCGCTCGACTTCGAGGTCATGGTGCCCGGCCACGGGGCCCCGTTCCGCGACCGCAGCCAGATCGACGATCTGCAGGCCTATCTGCGCGACCTCTGGGCGCAGGTGTCCGCCCTGCGCAAGGAGGGGCTGTCGCCGGAGGAAGCGGCGGGCCGCGTCGACCTGAGCGCGCACGCGGATGCCTACGGTGCGCAGGCCGGGAGCGCCGACCCGCGGGCGGTGCTGCGGATGTACGAGATTCTGCAGATTCTGCACCCGATGTAGTGTGGCGTCGGCCTCGGCCCACAGCGCGAACGCCGGCTGTGGCTCGGGGGCGGACCTGCTGCAGCACGGGGAGGCGGGTTCGGCCCGACCCGCGTTCTGCGGCCCGGCGCCGGTTCGGACCACAGGCGGTGCGGAGGAGAACCGACATGCGAGGTCGCCGAACGCGTGATGTGATCGCCGGGGCCGGGGCAGCGCTCGTCGTCGCTGCCGGCGCGGTCCCCGCGCTGGAGGCGGCGCCTCCGCAGGAGGCGTCGCCCGGGGCCGAGGCGAGGCCCGCACGGGTGCTGTCGGCGCGCGACACCCTGCGTATCAACCAGGTCGGCACCCCGGCGCTGTCGCCGGACGGGGAGTGGGTCGTCTACACCGTGCGCTCGCGAGACATGGACGACCCCGACCTCGAGGCGGTCACCCACCTGTGGCGCGTGCGCGTCGACGGAACCGACGCGCGGCAACTCACGCGCGGTCCCAGGAGCGCGACCGCGCCGGCCTGGTCCCCCGACGGGAGCATCATCGCCTTCCTCGCCGCGCGGGGCGAGACACCGGAGGCGAAGGCCCAGGTCCACCTCCTGTATGCGGACGGCGGCGAGGCGTGGCAGGTCACCGAGCACGACGAGGCGGTGCGCGCGTTCTCGTTCGCGCCGGACGGGTCGGCGCTTCTGCTGCTCGCGGAGGACGGCCTGTCGGAGGCGGAGGAGGAGCGGCGCAAGGAGCAGGGCGATGCCGAGGTAGTCGACGGCTCCTTCCAGATGACGCACCTCTGGCTGCACGACCTCGCGACCGACGAGACGCGGCGGTTGACCGAGGGCGACTTCACGGTCGCCAACCCCGACTGGTCGCCGGACTCGCGGCAGGTGGCGTTCGAGACCCGGCCCAATCCGACCGCCAACGACGGCTGGCGCAGCGATGTCCAGGTGGTCGACGTCGGTACGGGGGAGGTGCGGCTCCTCCACGAGAACGGCGGCAGCGACAGCGCGCCGCGCTGGTCGCCCGACGGGCGTACGATCGCCTTCGCCTCGAACGCCACGCCGACCAGCAACACGTTGCACAGCAAGCTGTACCTGGCCGCGCCCGAGGGCGACCGTCCGACCCGGGTGCTGCTCGAGGACTTCGATCGCAACTTCACCGTCCCGATCTGGTCGGCGAACGGCCGGCAGGTGTTCTGGCCGACCGGCGACGGCACCTCGACGGGACTGTTCCGGGTCAGCGTGGAGTCGGGGGCGGTGACCTCCGAGTCGGCCCCCGGCGGCCGCAACAGCCAATGGGAGCTGTCGGAGGACGGCGCGCGCTGGGTCTGGGTGCATACCAGCCCCGGCTGGCCGGCCGAGATCTACACCGCCGCGGCGGGCGGCGAGCCGGTCCGGCTGACCGACGCCAACGCCTGGCTGCGTGACGAGGGCGTGGCGCTCGGCGCGGTGGAGACCGTCCGCTGGACGAACAGCGACGGCGAGACGGTGGAGGGCGTCCTGACGAAGCCGGTCGGCTACGAGGAGGGCGACGCCTACCCCTTCATCGTCAACCCCCACGGCGGGCCGACCGGCGCGTCGCTCGCGGCCTTCAGCGCCGAGAGCCAGTTCTTCGCCGGCAACGGCTACGCCGTCCTGCAGCCGAACTTCCGCGGCAGCACGAACTACGGTCAGGCGTTCATCAGCGCCAACATCGACAACTGGGGCATCACCGACTACGACGACGTGATGACCGGCGTCGAGCACGCGGTGGCGATGGGCTGGGCCGACGCGGACCGGCTCATCTGCTACGGGTGGAGCTACGGCGGATACCTCTCGGCCTGGATCGTGACCCAGACGGATCGGTTCCGGGCGGTGTCTCCGGGCGCCGCGCTCACGAACCTCTACAGCATGTACAGCACGAACGACATCCAGGACTACCTGGCGTCGTTCTTCGGCGGGCGGCCGTGGGAGGAGACCGAGAAGTACCGGAGGCACTCGCCCATGACCTATGCGGCCGACGTCACGAGCCCCGTCCTCCTGATGCACGGCGGGGCCGACACGCGGGTCCCGCCGGAGCAGTCGGTGGAGTTCTACCGGGCGCTCCGCGACCTCGGCAAGGACGTGACGTTCGTCCGCTTCCCGCGCGAGGGGCATGGCATCCGGGAACCGCTGCACCAGGCGGACCGGCTGCGGCGCTACGCGGAGTTCTTCGGCACGCACGTCGACAACCCGCCGGTGAGCGAGCGGCAGCCGCACGAGGCGGAGCCGGCCGGGGAAGGTGAGGAGCAATGAGAAGGATCCCGACCCCAGTGCGAATCGCGAGCGCCGCGGCCGGCGCGATGGTGCTCCTGGTCGCCGGTCCGCCGGCGGCCCGCGCGCAGGCCCAGGACAGCAACCCGGGCATCCACCTGAGCGTCGACGAGATCCGCGCCCTCGCGGGCCAGGTGCGCGCCGGCCGCAGCCTGCAGCCCGCGTCGTGGCCGAACGGCGCCCGTGTCGCGGTGATGATCTCCTTCGACGTCGACAACGACACGATCCTGATCGGGCGCAACCCGGCGCCGTCGATCGGGGGGCTCTCGCAGGGCGAGTACGGCGCGCGGGTGGGCCTCGAGCGGTGCGTCGAGCTGATGGACCGCCACGGCATCCCGGCCTCGTTCTTCATCCCCGCCGTCAGCCTGGTGCTGCGGCCCGACATGGTCGGCGTCATCCAGGCCTCGGGCCGGCACGAGTTCGGCGTGCACGGCTGGGTCCACGAGCTGAACAGCGAGCTCGACGCCGAGACCGAGCGCGAGCTCGTCATCCGGGCCACCAACTACCTGGAGCAGGCGACCGGCACCCGTCCCGTCGGCTACCGCGCCCCGTCGTGGAACTTCAGCCCCAACACGCTGGACATCATCCGCGGGCTCGGCTTCCTCTACGACAGCTCGCTCATGGCCGACGACCGGCCCTACGAGATCCTGCAGGACGGCGAGCCGACCGGCATGGTCGAGCTGCCCGTGGACTGGATCCTCGACGACGCGCCGCTGATGAACCCCCTCGGCAACAGCTACACCCCGCCGCGGGAGCTCCTCCAGGTCTACATCGACGAGTTCGATCGGGCCTACGAGGAAGGCACGATGTTCCTGCTGACGACCCACCCGCACATCATCGGGAAGCGTTCCCGGATGGTGATCCTCGAGGAGCTGATCGAGCACATCAAGGCGAAGGGCGACGTCTGGTTCGCCACCCACGAGCAGGTGGCCCGCTACGTGAAGGAGCAGGCCGGCCTGTGAGCGTCGAGCCGGGCCGCGATCCTTGCCGTATGGCCCCAGGTCACTCGGAGCGGAGCGCGGCCGCGGCGTCGACGTGTGCGGCCCGGCGGGCCGGCAGGTAGCAGGCGAGAGCACCGGCGCCGAACACCGCGGCCAATCCTGCGGTCAGGGTCGCGGAGTCGTACGGCGCCAGCCCGTACAGCTCGCTCTCGATGAGGTCCGTCAGCGGAACGCTGCCGGCGAGACCGAAGACCGCTCCCACGACTACCGGTCGCAGCCCGTGCGCCAGCACCAGGCGACGGACCGAGCCGGCGTCTGCGCCCAGGGCCGCTCGCACGGCCAACTCCCGCGTCCGTTGCCGGACCGAGAGCGACAGTACCCCGTACAGCCCGCACATCGTCAGCGCGAGCGTGGCGGCCGCGAGCAGGCCGGCAAGCAGCGCCGGCCCCCGCCAGCGTTCGAGCGCCGCGTCGACCCGCTCGTGCAGCGAGCGCACGTCGCTCAACGGCGCCCGCGGGTCCAGATTGGCCACCACCTGGCGAAGGTGCGGGATCGTGATCGGGATGCCGGTCGCCGATCGCACGTGGAGGAAGGTCGTCGCCAGGAAGCGCTGCGCCAGCGGCAGGTAGGCCAGTGGAAGCGCGGGTCCCGTCAGGCTGCCGTAGCGCGTGTCGTCGACCACGCCTACCACGGTTCGGTCGCCGCCGCTCCTCGGGAATCCCAGGACCTGTCCGATCCCCGGCCGGCCCGGCCACAGCCGCTCCGCCAGAGCGCGATTGACGATGGCGACCGGCGGTGCGTCGGCGTCGTCGACGTCGCTGAACTCGCGGCCCTCCCGCACCGCGATGCCCAGCGTACGGAAGTAGTCGGAGGAGACGACGTTCCCGGAGACCTCCAGTGACGCGCCGGGGACCTCGACCGCGACACGTAGCGAGCCGTCGCTGAGCGGCGCATGCCAGCCGAGCGCGGCCGATGCTACGGACGCGTCGGCACAGAGTTCGTCGAGCAGGCGCCGATGGAACGTCCGCCCTTCGTTCGGGGAGTCGCTCGCGGGGTGGACTCGAGCGATCAGGACGTCCTGCGGGCCGAATCCGCGCGGAACGGACGCAACGTTCCAGGCGCTGCGGGCCAGGAGCCCCGCTGCGATCGCGAGAGCGCAGGACACAGCGACCTGTGCGGTCACGAGCACGCGTTGGCGTCCGCCGCGACCGGTCGTCGCGGGTCCGGGCGCCCTTGCGAAAGACGGCGGCCGGAGCGCCAGCCTCAGCACCAGCCCCAGGTAGACCGTCACCCACGCCGACCCGGCCACGCCGCATGTCCAGAGTGCAGCGCTGCCAACGGGCGCATCCGGTGCACCGAGGGGCGCCAGTTGCGGGAGCGCCGTCACGACGGAACCGAATGACCGTAGCAGCATGAGAGCCAGCATGCCGCCGGCGGTCACGAGCAGTAGCAGCTCGACGGCGAAAGGCCGGGCCAGGCGCAACGGTGATGCCCCGAGCGCACGCCGCACGGCGAGCTCGTGCGCCAGCTCCCCGCCGCGCGCCAGCAGCAGCACACCTGCGTTGCAGCACGCTGCCGCGAGAAAGAGCGCGGAGAGCAGCAGCAGGAGGTCGAGGAGGCCCGTCGACTCCCGATGGTAGTCGGCTCCGAGGCGGGCGTGATTGACCGGCCGGACGACGAAGCGCCAGTCGCCGGTCCGGGCCGCAACCACGGCCTCCGGCAGACGATCTCGCGCCAGCGCCACCAACGCGGCGGCATCGTCGCGCGACGTCGAGTCGCGGAGCCTCCCCACGGTGGCGAACCAGCGCCCCGTGGGGCCGAGCAGGGCGTCGGCGACATCGGGCACGAGCCGCGAGAGCGCCGACAGCGGGGCCCAGAAGTCCGGGTCGTGCGCCGGTCCGGGCAGCGGATTCCTGGCGACCCCTATCACCGTGAACGGCTGTCCGCCCAGGTGCACGGATCGCCCGACCACTGCGGTTTCCCGGCCGAAGTGGGTGGTCCAGATGCCGTGCGAGAGGACGAGCGGCGCAGTGCCGTCCGGGAGGTTCTCCGATTGCACCGGCAGCCGGCCGAGCACCGGCCGCGTCCGCAGGACCGTGAAGAAGTTCGGGGAGACGAGGGCCAGGGTCGCCCGTCTCGGGGCGCCGCCGGCAACCAGCGTGAAGTCGAGCTGGCCGAACGCTGCGAGTGAGAACGCTGCTTGACCGATGTCCCGCAACCGCGCGTACTCCGGATGGCTCAGTGGAGGGAAGCCGCCGTCCTCGGCCAGGAGCTGCAGCGTGAGGAGCCGATCCGGGTCGTTGAGGCCGAGCGGCCGCCAGAAGTGCCGATCCAGTGCCGACAGCACGGCCGCCGGCAGGCTGAAGGCGAGCGACAGCGTCAGCACGACCGCCGCCGCGACCGTGGGGCGTCGGGCGAGGGAGCGCAGAGCGCGGCGCAGGTCGCTTGGCATCGCCAATGCTCTACGTGTCGAGGCGCAGGCGGACAGCCTCAGCGAACGCCAGCAGGTCGTCCAGACGGCGCTCGACGACATCGCGAACGATGGCGAGGTCGACGGTGTCGTAGCCGTGCACGAGGACGTTCCGGAAGCCGGCCATGTCGCGCAGCGCGTCGGCCAGCCCCGGCGGAATCCATCCGGCGCGCGCGAGCAGGTCGAACAGTTCGCGGTTCGTGCTCGGCTCGCCGAGACGATCGTCGGAGACGATGTGCGAGGCGGTGTCGAGGGCGGCCTGGATCGCGATCTGGAGCGTGTGCTCCACGAACCGCGCCTCGCGGACGTCGGTTGCGATCGCGGGCGGGTGAGCCAGATCCCTGAGGTCGCGCACGTACGTCTCGATGGCGGCGAGCCGCTTCGCGATCAGGGCCGGATCGGTCATCGGGGCGGAGACGCCATGCGCCGGTACTCCCGCAGCACGGGCTGCAGGTCGAACCACGCGTTGCGAGTCCGCACCTCGAACGCGATCCGCCGGCGAGGATCCCGGTCGAGGAGCAGCACGCCGTCGCGAAGCACCCGCGCGCACAGGTCGACGGGCGCCGTGTTCAGGGCGACCACGTCGGCGGGCCGTCCCAGGAGCCGTTCGATGTCGCCCTCGATGCGCAGGGGCAGAGCGGCGAACGTCGGAGGCGGGTCGTGCCCGTAGAGCAACCCCACGTCGATGTCGCTCCCCGCGGCGTCGTCGCCGCGCGCGACGCTGCCGAAGAGGTAGGCGGCGACGAGGTCGTCACCGGCTGCCCGGGCGGCCAGGAAGCGCGCAAGGCGCGAGCGGATCGTCTGCCGTGTCATCGGTCGTATCGTCCCGTCGCACCCTGACAGCATCACAGTCCCCGTCCGTGCAGCCCCACCGGCTGGCGCCCGGGCGCGCGACAACCCGAAAGTGTTTGGTGACTTACGATCGCGGCAGACTCGACAAATCCAAAAGTGTTCGGTAACGTTTAGTTCCCTGTGAACGAACACAATCCGCGCCACCGCGGACGACCTCGTCGCGCCGAGGTGTACCGGCAGCTCGACATCCAGATTACCGAACTCCGCGAGCGCATGGGCGGCATGCCCAGCCCGGTCGAAGCGGCCGACATCTGGCGCGGCATCTGGTACGAGGAAGCACACCACTCCACGGCCCTCGAAGGCAACACGCTGGTCCTCAAGCAGGTCGAGCGGCTCCTCGACGAGGGCCGGGCGGTCGGCAACAAGGAGCTGCGCGAGTACATGGAGGTGCGCAGCTACGCCGACGCCGCCGACTGGGTCTACCGTCAGGCGATCAACCCCAACGGTCTTGCCCATCCCGAGGCGGTCCTCACGCTGGCCGAGGTGCGCCAGGTTCACCACACCGCCCTGGCGCCCGCCTGGCAGGTGTCGCCGCATCCGAACGCGACCCCGCGTGAGGGTCCCGGCAGCTTCCGCGAGCACGAAATCCATCCGTTCCCGGGCGGAATGACCCCGATCTCGTGGCCGCTCGTGCCGCCGGAGATGACCGCCTGGGTCGCTCGCGCCAACGCCCTCGACGCGACGGACCTGATGCTCCCGGAAGCGCTCGCCGCGGTGCACTGCCGCTTCGAGCAGATCCACCCCTTTCTCGACGGGAACGGCAGGACCGGGCGGCTGCTGCTGAACCTCATCCTGGTTCGACTGGGCTACCCGCCCGCCATCATCTTCAAGCGCGATCGGTCCCGGTACCTCCAGGCGCTGCGTCGGGCGGATGCGGGCGATTCGAGCGCCCTGGGGGAAGCGCTCGCTCGCGCGATGCTCTACAGCCTGCACCGGTTCGTCATTCCGGCCGTGGCGGGGCCGGCGAGGCTCGTGCCGCTTGCCGCGCTGGAGCGGCCGGGCATGAAAGCCTCCGCGCTGCGGGCGGCCGCCGAGCGGGGCCGCCTCCGTGCCGCGCGAGGCCCGGACGGCCAATGGCGCAGCTCCCGCCGGTGGGTGGACGAGTACGTGGCGAGCCGCTATCGGCGACGCGGCGGGACGGGAAGATGAGTCGCCTGCGAGGAGCGCTTGCCCTCCGGCCTCGCCCGGATGGACGGCGGCGCGCGCGAACCGGACGTCCTGCGGGACGTCCGGCCGTTCGTCCGCTAAGATGGGGTCACGGTGAGGAGGTGCAGCATGAGGCACGTCGTCGCGATTCTGGCCGCCGTCGTTCTGATTCCGGCGCTGGCGACCGCCCAGACACCGGAGCGCACCGCGTGGGGGGACCCCGACCTCCAGGGGATCTGGACGAACCGGACCACGACGCCGCTCGAACGTCCGAGCGAGTTCGAGGGGCGGACGGAGCTCTCCGACGAGGAGCGCGCGGACCTCGACGCGCAGGCCGAGGCCAACCGGGACCGCCCGCCGCCCCCCGGCCAGACCGGGGCCTACAACGCCTTCTGGCTCGACCGCGGCCTGCGCACCAACCAGACGTCGCTCATCGTCGATCCGCCTGACGGGCGGTACCCGACGCGGACGGAGCGCGTGCGGGAGTCCGACGCGGCGTTCGCGGCGTCGCGGAACGGCACGGAATTCGATACGTACGAGGACCTGAACTTCTACGACCGGTGCATCACCCGCGGGATGCCAGGCTCCATGATCCCCGGCTTCTACAACCACAACTACCAGATCCTGCAGACGCCCGACCACGTCGTGATCTTCGTGGAGATGATCCACGACGCGCGGATCATCCCGCTGGACGGACGCCCCCACCTGCCGGTGCAGATCGGCCAGTGGATGGGCGACTCGCGCGCCCGCTGGGAGGGGGACACGCTCGTGGTCGAGACGTCCAACCTGACCCCCAAGGGCGATGAGCGGGTGCGCAACCTGGTGCGCGCGGGCAGCGAGCGGGCGCACGTCGTCGAGCGGTTCACGCGGGTCGCGGCCGACCGCATCGACTACAGCTTCACGGTCACCGACCCCGCGACCTACGCGCGGCCGTGGACGGCCGAGATCCCGATGGTGCCGCTCGGGGGCGAGGTCTTCGAGTACGCGTGCCACGAGGGGAACTACGGGCTGGAGAACATCCTGGCCGGCGCTCGCGCGGCCGAGGCGGCCAATCAGTAGGCGAACGCGTCCGGCTCGCCGATTCCTGACGACGCGTGTCCCGGCCGCCGGTGTCCGACCTCCGGTGGCCGGCACGCCTCGTACTCTCCGGCGACGGCAACTACGGGTCGAGGTGCACCTCGGCGAGGGCGATCCCGCGCTCGCCGGCGACGGTGTAGAGCAGGTAGACGCGCCCGTCCTCCTCGAAGATCGCCGGATCCCGCAACTGGTTGACCGGGACGTCGATGGCGCCGCCGCGGGACGGCTCCACCGGCAGACCGGCGCCTTCCCAGGGGAGTTCCGGGCGCAGCACCTCGACCGGCTCCGTCGCCCGCCAGTCGCGCCAGTCGCCGGCCAGGTCGATGTGGGCGAGCCAGATGCGCTCCGGCGCGTCCCGCCGCTCGGTCCAGAAGACGAACAGCCGGTCGCCGCGCTTCAGCAGGGCCGAGTGGCGCATGTCCGGGTGGAACAGGCTCGGCCCTTCCTCGAAGCCGGTGAGGCCGTCCCGCGAGCGATACATCACCCCCGGCATGGCCAGGGCGTAGACGTAGCCGTCGTGCCGGAAGGCGCGGAAGTAGGGCCGGCCGAGAATCTCGGGGCGGCCGTCGAAGTGCAGCCCGTCGGAAGAGACCGCTGCGCGCGTCACCTGCGGGCCGGCCTCGCGCCCGTGGACGTACATCACGATCTCGCGCCGCTCGTCGACGACGTGCACGTCCGGCGACGCGATGTGCGCGTAGGCGCCCGCGGGGTTCGGGGAGTCGGCGCCGCAGGGCGGGCAGCTCGCCGGGAAGTGCGACTGCTCGATGCGGAGCGTCCCCGGCTCGTGCATGGTCCACGGCCCGGCCAGCTCGTCCGCGAAGGCGAGCCGGATGTAGGTACCCCGGTGGTCGGCGAAGTACAGGTAGTAGCGGCCCAGCGGCTCGTCGACCCAGTCCGGCGCCCGGATGAGCGACGGCCCCGCGATGTTGCTCCCCATCCGCCCGTCCATGTCCGGCGTGATGATCGGCCCGTCGAGCAGGCGCTCGATGCGGACGGTCTGGGCGGTGGCGGAGTGAGCCAGCAGCGCCGTAACGAGGACCAGCCAGACGGAAGCGCGGATGCCGTTCGCAGGGTGCATGGTGTCTCCCGGTCGCTCGAGCACGATCTCCGCGACGCCCGTGATCCGGACGCCCCCGGCGGATCGTCCGACCATCGAACTCGCATCGTATCGCAGGACGGGGCGCAACCAGCCTGAGCGCCGAACGGCGGGTCGTAGCGGTCCACCATGCCGGCCGGTGCGTCATCGCAGGACGGGGTACAACCAGGCTGAGCGCCGAACGGATGCGGCGCAGGATGGACGCCCGTCCGTGGTGGTACATTACGGTCCGTCGGCAGGTCGAACATCGAGCCGACACCGGCTCTGCCGCGGTAGCAATCACCGCGGATGCGGAACCCATGCCGCACGACGACACGACCATCCGCTCGTTCGCCTCCCGCGACGACTACGGCGCCTGCGTCGAGCTCCAGCGCGACGTCTGGGGAGATCGTTTCGCCGACGTCGTGCCGCCCACGATTCTCATGGTCTCGCAGCGCCTGGGCGGCGTGGCGGCGGGAGCGTTCGACGCCGGCGGCCGACTGCTCGGCTTCGTCTTCGGCGTTACCGGCATCCGGGATGGCGAGCCGGTGCACTGGTCGGACATGCTCGCCGTGCGGCCGGAAGCTCGGGGGACCGGCCTCGGCAGGCGACTGAAGCTCTTCCAGCGCGAGCAGCTTCTCGCGCGGGGCGTCCGCCGCATGCACTGGACGTACGATCCGCTGGTCGCGCGCAACGCCAACCTGAACCTGAACAGCCTCGGAGCCGTGCCGGTCGAGTACGTCGTCAACCTGTACGGCGAGACCGGCAGCTTGCTGCACGCCGGACTCGACACGGACCGGTTCATCGTCGAATGGCGGCTTGACGAGGTTGCGCCGCCGGAGAGTCGCGCGTCGGGTGGTGCCGCGTCGGAGCGGGCGTCGGCCGCGTCGTCGACCGGTGTTTCGCCGGTCCCGGCCGGCGCCGGTCCTTGTGCCCTCGTCGACCTGACGTTCGCCGCCGGGGAGCGGCCGCTGCCCGCCGAGGCGTGCGTGCGCGTGGCGGCCCCGGCGGATGTCGAGGCGCTCAAGGCGGCGGACCCGTCCCGCGCGCGAGCGTGGCAGCGGATGCAGCGCCTTGCCTTCACGCATTACCTCAGCCACGGATATCGCGTGTCCGGATTCGAGCACCATGCGCCGCCGGCCGACTCGTGCTATGTCGTGGCGAAGACCGGGGAGCCCGTGCGACCGGAGCCCGGTAGCGCGCTGCTGCCATCACCGTCCGGTCCCGATCGATGAGCCTGCAGCTCGCGCGCATCACGCTGCGGGAAATCCGGATGGCGCTCCGGGAGCCGTTCGAGATCTCGTCCGGCCGAACCACGGACCGGCGAATCCTGCTGCTCGAGCTCCAGGACGCGGGAGGCGCCACGGCCTGGAGCGAGTGCGTCGCCGGCGAGCGGCCGAACTACTCGGCGGAGACCATCGACACGGCATGGCTGGCGATCACGGAGTGGATCGCGCCGCGCCTGCTCGGGATGCGCCTCGACGGCCCGCACGTGATCGACGACATGCTGCGGCGCGGCATCCGCGGCCATTCGATGGCCAAGGCGGCGGTCGAGATGGGCGCCTGGGCCCTCGCGGCGGAGCGGGAAGGGGTGAGCCTCTCCCGGCTGCTCGGCGGGACCCGCCCGAGGATTGCGACCGGCATCTCCATCGGCATCCAGGCGAGCCCGCAGGCGCTCGCCGACCGGGCGGCCGCGGCTCTGGCGTGCGGGTACCGCAAGATCAAGATGAAGATCCGCCCCGGCGCCGACATCGAGTTCGTCGCCGCCGTGCGCGAGGCGCTCGGCCCGCGGGCGCCGCTCATGGCCGACGCCAACAGCGCCTACACGCCGGCGCACGCAGATCACCTCGCGGAGCTCGACGCCTGCCGGCTGCTGATGATCGAGCAGCCGCTGGCCCAGGACGACCTGCGCCGGCACGCGCAGTTGCAGGATCGCCTCGATACCCCGATCTGCCTCGACGAGTCGATCCCGCACGTCGCCGCCGCCGAGGACATGCTCGCCCTCGGGGCGGGCCGCATCGTGAATGTCAAGCCGGGGCGGGTGGGCGGCTTCACGCAGGCCAGGGCGATCCACGACCTCTGCCGCAACCACCGGGTGCCCGTGTGGTGCGGCGGGATGCTGGAGAGCGGCGTGGGGCGCGCCCACAACGTCGCCCTTGCATCGCTCCCCAACTTCACGATCCCGGGCGACGTCAGCCCGAGCGCCCGCTACTGGACCGAGGACATCGTGACGCCGGAATGGACGATGGACGCGAGCGGGATGGTGGCCGTCCCCGCCGACCGGCCGGGCCTCGGCGTCGAGGTCGACGTCGATCGCGTCGACGGTCTGACGGTGCGCACGAAGACGTTGAGATGGCGGGGCAGCCGATGAGCACGGAACGATCCGGTCGAACGGCCGTCCAGCCGGACCGCACGTCCCCGGGGCCGGCGGTTGGACGCGCCCGGATCGTCACCGCAGCACCTCGCCGTTCCACAACCGCTCCAGGAAGTCGAGCACGGGCAGCACGCGCACGTCCCCCCACGAGGCGGCGCGTTCTCCCAGGTAGACGCCGTAGCAGGTGGCGGCTTGCGCCGGGAGGTGCTCCCGGATCCGCCGGAAGCCGCGGTTGAACCGCGTGTCCCAGCGGGACGACGCCTTGATCTCGATGGCCACGAATCCCGCCGCGGTTTCGCAGAGCACGTCGACCTCCGCCCCGTCGTAGCTCCGCCAGTAGCAGGGCGCGTAGTGCCGGCCCGTATAGCTCAGAAAGGCGCGAATCTCGTTCAGGACGATCGTCTCCAGCAGCGGCCCGCGCTCCTCGGGGGTCGGCGGGTAGGGCAGGCGGCCCGACAGGGCGCGGACGACGCCGCAGTCGAAGAAGTAGAACTTGCTCTGCTGCACCTGCCTGGTCGCGGCCCGCAGCTTCCAGGCCGGCAGCCAGTACCCGATGAGCGTGTCGGTCAGGATGCTGAAGTGGTTCTGCACGGTGCGGCGGTCGATGCCGGCGTCGCGGCCGATCGACGTGGCGTTGGTCACCTGGGCGTTCTGGCGGGCCGCGATCTCCAGGAAGCGGGCGAAGGCGCCGAGGTTGCGGGTCAGCGCTTCGGCCTGCACCTCCTGCACCAGGTACGTCTCCGCGTAGGTGCGCAGGTAGTCCTTCGGGTTCTCGCCGACGACGGCCATCGGCAGCATCCCATGGGACAGCGCCTGCTCCGTCTCGATTCCGAAGCTCAGCTCGGCCGACACCAACGGGAACAGCGTCGTGGTGACGGCGCGTCCCGCCAGGAGATTGACGCCGCGGCGCCGCAGCTTGCGGGCGCTCGAACCGGACAGCACGAAGCGCAGTCCCCGGGATTCGATGAGGCGGTGCACCTCGTTCAGCAGCTCGGGGACCTTCTGAACTTCGTCGATGACCACCCAGGACTCGGCGGGCAGTGCCGAGACCTCCCGGTACAGGGTATCCGGCCGCTTGCTCAGTCGCAGCGACTCCCCGGAATCGAGCAGGTCGTAGGTCGCCGCGTTCGGAAAGCGGTCGTGTATCCAGGTGGTCTTGCCGGTGCCCCGGGGTCCGAACAGGAAGACCGAGCGCGAGGGAGTCGGCAACAATCTGGCGTACAATATGCTCAATTTTATCCGAAATCAGAGCATATGGGCCGCGCTCCGCCGCGCTCCTGGTCCCGGGACGGCGGGCCGCCCCGGTCGTCGGGCGGTATCACCGCAGTCCGACGAGGCCCTTCACCGATTCGATGAGGGCGGCCGAGTCGTAGCCGACGCCCTCCTTGAAGACGAGGGTCACGTTGCGGAGCTCGGCCGGGCGGCGGACCGGGTCGCCGGCGATGACGACGAGGTCGGCCAGCTTGCCGGGCTCGACGGAGCCGTAGCGCTCGTCCTCGCGGAGGACGCGGGCGCCGTTGAGGGTCATGATCCCGATGACCTCCTCCGGCGTGAAGCCGGCCTCGATCAGCAGCTCGTAGTTGCGCTGGTCGCCGAAGCCGGGGAGCGCCCCGCCCATGCCGGTCGGATCGACGCCGGCGGCGAGGAGGCCCCCCGCCTCGACGAAGCGCTTCTCGAACGCCTGCGCCTTGGAGAACAGCGTCGCCATGGGGGAGTCGTCGCGGGCGGCGACGTCGGCGCGCGACTGCAGGTACTCGTCGCGGGCGCCGGGGGCGAGCGCTTCCAGCACCCGCTCCTCGAGCGGCGGACGGTTCGGCACGCCGAGCTCGTAGACGGGCAGGGTCGACGTCAGCGCAACGCCCGCATCGACCATCTCCCGGATGGTGGCGTCGACCGCCGCCCCGTCGATGTCGACCTCCAGCAGGCTCCGCTGCACGCCGGGCGGGCAGACCCCCGGCTCCTTGCCCTCGACGTAGTCGCTGCTGGTGAAGAAGCCGTGCTCGATGTTGTCGATGCCCATCGCCACCGCCTCCCGGAACGAGACGGAGCAGAGGTGCCCGGTGACCCGCAGGCCGCGCCGGTGCGCCTCGTCGATGGCGGCGGCCAGCTCCTCGTCGCCGATGCGCGTGTAGGCCTTGAACCAGTCGACGCCCTCGTCCGCCCAGTAGCCTACGACGCGCCGCGCGTCCTCGGGCGTCCCCACCTGGAACATCTGCGACATCGCCCCGGCACCCGAGAGATACGGCCCCGTGATGTACATCCGCGGGCCGATCTCCTGCCCCTCCGCGATGGCGTGCTTGAGGTTCAGCTCGCTGTAGGGGGAGAAGGCGCCGGTGGTCCGGATGGTGGTCACCCCGGCCGCGAGATAGAGGCGCGGCGCGCTGTAGTTGAGCTGCACGCGGCGGCCGCGCGTCATGTAGAAGGTGTGGTCGTGCAGGCCGACGATGCCGGGGATGACCGTGTGCCCGTCGAGCGCGAGCGTCCGCGCGCCGGACGGGATGTCGACCTCGCCGTCGGCGCCGACGGCCGCGATCCGCCCGTCCCGGATGAGGATCGTCCGCCCGGCGGCGGCGGGACCCCCGGTCCCGTCGACCACCTGCACGCCGGTCAGCGCGACGACCGGGTCGTCGATGTCGACGAACTCGCGCACACCGTCGGACAGTGTCGCCGCCGGCTGTGCCGCGACCACCGGCGGAGCGGCGAGAAGGAGGAGTGCGGTGATCAGCTTGCGCATGGTGATCTCTCCCGGCATCGACGGGTTCGCCGCGACGGAGGTGCGCCGTCCGGCCCGCGCCTCGCGCCACCACCCACCCTTCAAGGGCGGTGCCCTGCCGGCACCAACGTGCCGGCGGCGGTCGTTCGCGCCGCTGTCGCCCCCGAGCCCGGGATCAGCGCCTTCCCGGCGGCGGGCCGGCCGCGACGTCGAAGACCATCCTCATCCCCGACTCGAGGTGCTCGGCGATGTGGCAATGTAGCATCCAGCGCCCCGGGTTGGACAACTCCAGCAGCAGGTCGGCGGTGGATCCGGCCGGCAGCAGCGTCGTGTCCTTCCAGACCAGGTTGTCGTTGGGGACGCCGTCGCGGCTCAGCACCAGGAAGCGCTGGCCGTGGATGTGCACCGGGTGCTGCATGGCGTGCACGGCGCTGCGGTCGTTGCGCAGCCGTATCTTCACCACGTCGCCGCGCCGGAAGCGCCAGTCGATGGCGCCGTTCTCCAGGCCGGTGTCGAGGTCGCGCAGGATCCAGCGGACGCGGTCGGCGGTCGAGACCCAGTTCATGCGCGGCATCGTGCCGCTCCACTCGACCGGATTGAAGAACGACCGGTCCACGTTCAGCAGCGGCTCGAGCGGATCCGGCAGGCCGTCGACCTCCAGCGTCAGGAGCAGCCGGTGGTCGACGGGGCGGTCGAACGCGTCGCGGTAGCGGTCGATGTCCGACGCGACGTCCGGGTGGCTCCGGAGCTCGCGGAAGCTCGTCCCGTGGTCCGGCGCGGCCGGCGTGTCGGTCACCGCGACCACGCCCAGCACGGTGTCGTCGGGGAAGAAGTTGCCGTAGACGTGGTCGATGGCCTGCACGCGGTTGACCAGCGGCGCCTCGCCCGGCTCTTCGAAGCGGACCTCGACGACGTAGCGCTCGGCCGGCGCGATGACCACGCTCTCCACCCACGTCTGCCGCTCGAACCTCCCGATGTCCGACGCCACGACCTTGATCGGCGCTCCGCCGAACGACACGTTGAACGTCCGCGTGTTCGAGACATTGGTCAGGAAGAAGCGGACCACCTCGCCGCGGTCGACCGTGAGGCGGTAGTCCGGCTCGCCGTTGACGAGCAGCAGGTTCCCGAAGCGGCCCATCAGCGCGTGGGTCGCCCGCTCGCGACCGAAGGGGATCAGGTGCCTGTCGCCGCCCCCGGCGCCGCCGGTGACGCCTGCCCCGCCCACCAGCAGATCGTCGAGCATCAGCACCTGCTCGCGGTTCGCGGGGCCGAACCAGGCCGGGTCGGGCGGGTCGACCCGCAACGAGCCGTACAGCCCGAGGTCCTGCTGCACGTCCTCGCGGTGGTGCGGGTGGTACCAGTAGAGGCCCGCGTCGGGGAAGTGAATGCGGTACCGGAAGGTCTCACCCGGCGCGATGGGGTCCTGCGTGAGGCCGGGGACGCCGTCGAAGCGGTTGTCGAGCCGGATGCCGTGCCAGTGCACGGCGGTCGGCAGCTCGAGCCGGTTCGTGACGTTGACGGTGATCGTCGCCCCCTGGGGGACGTGGATGAGAGGCCCGGGGTACTGCCCGTTGTAGCCGTACATGGTGAACGTGCGGCCATGGATGGTGCGCCGTACGAGTCCGGCCACGAGGTCGAGCGTGCCCCCGTCGCCGAGGCGGACGATCTCGTGCGGCCTCGCGGCGGCGGGTGCCTCCTCCGCGGACGGCAGGAAGGGGTCGACCGGCGGGCCGAGGCGCCCGATGCCCGGCATCATCGCCACCGACGCGTGCATCGGCGGTCGCGTCCAGCCGCGGGCGGGCGGCGGCGGGTCGGCCCCGGCCACCATCCCGGTCACCGCCAGCAGGTCCTCCGGCTCCATCCGCATCCCCGCCGACGTGCCGCGCAGCACGATGCGTCCCTCCCACGCCCGCCCGTCCCTCGCTGCCGGCGCGTCCGATGCTGCCTCGGCAGTGACGAGCACGAGGAACTTGTCGAGGTCGACGGGGCCGAGCGCCGTGCGGCCGTTCGCCACCGGACCCAGGTTCACCACCGGGCGCAGCAGCGGCGTCGTCGCCCACGCAACGTAGCCCGTGTAGGCGCCGAGCACTGCCGGGTCCGGGAGGCCCGCGGCGTAGAGCGTCAGGTCGAAGCGGTGGTGGCCGTCCGCGGTCACCGAGGCGCCGAACGGAGAGGGGACAGGCGTCAGCCGGACGTACCCGGAGACTCCAGCCAGGCCGGGAGCGTGGATCAGGTCGATGCAGTAGAGGTCGGGGTCGGCCGCAGGCCCCCGCTGGTCCAGGGACGGGCACCGCACGGCGGTCGCGGTGTCCTGCCAGGCCGGAGCGGTCGTCGGCCAGACGGCCAGCCCGACCCAGACCGCGAGGGCGGCCGTGGCGGTGGCGCACCTTGCGGCTCGCCGCCGGCCTCCGCGAGCGTGCGCCGCCAGCGCGCCTTCATGGGCACGTCGGGAGCCTCGCCGCCGCGAAACTCCTGCGTCCCAGGCTCCTACGCTTGCGTTCCCTGGTGCCTGAGACCCCATTCGGCCACACGCAGCGCCTTCACATCGTTCTCGGTCGCCAGGATCTTCCGCAGGAGGCGCACGATCCGGCGCGCGGGCGGCTGCAGCAGAAGCGTGCTGACGGCGACACGGCGCACCCGTACGGACGGGTCGTTGAGGGCGCTGTGCGCCAGATGGGGCACCGCGTCGATGGGAGTCGCGCCGTTCTTGCGCAGCAGGTGACCGAGGCCGAGCGAGAGGACGGCCATCTTGCGCACCTTACTTCTTGGGATCGCGCGTCAGCAGCACCAGCCGGCGCACCGACTCGGCATCGTCGGCGTAGCCGAGGACCGCCGCGCACCCCCGGCGAATGCGCCAGTCGGAGTGGCTCAGGCTCGCCCGGACCGCCGGGATCGCGTCCGTGCCGGCGCCCGCCAGCGCCATGACGTGCGCGTAGAAGTCGGCGTCGCCCAGCCTGGCGACCAACTCGTCGTAGCGCGTGCTCATCCTGCGATCGGCTGTCAGCGGGAATGTCCATGCCCGCCAGACGTCTGCCGGCGCTCGAGGAGCACTCCGGCGTCCCCCGTGGCAGGCACGAACGGGCTCACTCTACCACAGGGCCATCCGGCGGAGGCCGGGTGCTCGGGGCGCCGTTTCCGGGTCGGCTTGCACGAAGCGCCGCCGGGGTCTATGGTGGCCGGGACGACAGTCACGTCGTACCCACGGGGCGGCGCAGTCCGATCCGGTTCCAGTTTTCGCCACAGGAGGTCTTGGGGAGATGAACAGTCGACGCTTCGCAGTCGTGGTGGCGCTCTTCGCGCTCCTTCCGCTGGCGGCCGCACCCGCGGTCGCCCAGGACGAATGGACCGTGCCGCGGACGGCGGACGGCCAGCCGGATCTGCAGGGAATCTGGACCAACAACAGCGCGACGCCGATGGAGCGGCCCGAGCAGCTCGGCGACAAGGCAACTCTGACCGACGAGGAGCTCGCCGACCTGACGGCCCGCATCGCCGAGTTCCGGGACGCAGAGCAGGCCGGCGATCTCCTGGGCGACCGACTGATCCAGCAGGCGCTCGGCAACCCCGAGTTCCAGGACTTCGACGTCATCACGGGCAACTACAACGCGTTCTGGCTCGTCGAGCGCCAGCTCGACAACCGCACGTCGCTCATCATCGATCCGCCGAACGGGCGGCGTCCGCCGATGACGCCGGAGGCGCAGGAGCGGGCGGAGGCGCGTGGCGCCTACCTGCGCGACCATCCGTCGGACGGCCCCGAGGACCGGACCCTGGGCGACCGCTGCCTGCACTTCGCCGCGCCCAACATGGGCTCCGGCTACAACAGCTACATGCAGATCCTGCAGACGCCGGGCCACGTGGCCATCCTCCAGGAGATGGGGTACGACATCCGCACCATTCCGCTCGACGCCGGCCCGCACCCGGGCATCCCGCAGTGGAACGGCGACGCGCGCGGGCGGTGGGAAGGCGATACGCTGGTCGTCGAGACGCTCGACTACTCGCCGCAGGCCCGCTTCAGCGGCGCCAGCGAGAACCTGCACCTCGTCGAGCGCTTCACCCGCGTCAGCCCTGACGTGCTGCGGCACGAGATCACGCTGAACGACCCGCAGACCTGGACCCAGCCGTGGACGGTGGAGCTGCTGCACACCGCCACCAGGGACCCGATCTTCGAGTACGCGTGCCACGAGGGGAACTACGCGATGCCGGGCATCCTCGGCGGTGCCCGCAGGCAGGAGGCCGAGGCGGAGGCCGAGAACCAGCAGTAGCCGTCGCCGCCGTTCGCCGCCATCGATCGCAGCGGGGCGTCATGCCCGTCCGGGCGGGCGCCCGCTGCCATGCCCCTGCCGTTGCCGTCCTGCGAGCGCGGCGCTGGCCTGCCGCAACGCGCGCCGCAGCAGCACGGCCCGGGTTACGGTCTCTGAGACGCCGCTCCGCCGGTCGAGCCGGACGGCGTCGCCCGCCCGAGCGGGCGCCCGCTCCGGAGCGGACGCACGACTCGCGTCCACCACATCACGAATCCGGTGACGAAGAGCACCGGCGGCAACAGGCCGATCGCCGCCCAGAGCGCCTTCGTCGACCCTCCGCCGAAGCGGCCGAAGTGCACGCGGGCGACCCAGTAGAGCACGTTGTCGACGGTGCGGGGCTCGAAGGTCTCCTCGTCGAACGGCTCGATGGCGTCGGCCAGAGCATTGAACGGTTCCGGGATCGCCAGGTAGATCCCGGTCAGGCCCCACATGAGGATGAAGGCGACGGTCCAGACGCCGATCGCGCCGTGCAGGGTCCAGATGAGGCGCCGCCAGTTGGCGCGCAGATCCACCCCCAGCGCTCGTCGCCAGCCGGCGACGCCCGGCCACCAGATGACGGCGCCGGTGATCGCGAGGACCGACAGGAGGATGGAGCCTACGCCGTTCGCGTCACGGCCCGTTTCTCCGAACAGCAGGTTGTCGTGCAGCGCGAGGAGCCAGGTCGTCAACCGGTAGGGGAGCGGGAGCCGGTGACCGAGGTCCTCGCCGGTGTAGGGGTCGAACAGCATCTGCTGCGCCGAACCGTCGCGGTTGAGGGTGACGGTGACGGCGCGGGCCGGGTCGTCGCGCTCGATGATGCGCGACACGGCCCATCCGGGATGCGCGCGCTCCGCCGCCGCGGTCAGCTCGTCCTGGCCGAGACGCGAGCCCGAGACGGTGACGAACCGCGGCTGTGGCTCGAACGTCTGGCGGAGCTCGCTCCGGTAGACGAGGACGCTGCCGCTGACGCAGATGGCGATGACGTACAGCCCGACCGCGATGCCCGACCAGAGATGGACCTGGAAGAGCGCCCGGCGCAGCCAGAACGCCTGCGGCTGCCGCAGCCAGCGCTTCCAGACCGAGGGTCTCGGGTTGCTCAAGGGGATTGGACCAGCGCGAGTCGCGGCGGACCGGCAGTCCGTGCGGAGCAGGCGTGAGCGCCCCGCCCGGACCACCGTTGAGTAGACGTGATTCGCGAGGAGTCTCGCGAAGCGAAACTCCCAACGCGCCCGCCAGGGCGCGCGACCTGGGAGTCTGCACCGCAGAATCTGCCCTGGAGGACTCCGTGCCGGCGCAGACTCCCGACGTGCCGGTGAGGGCGCGCTAGGAGTCTGCGCTGCCGAACCTGCCCTGGAGGACTCCGTGCCGGCGCCGACTCCCGACGCGCCCGTGAGGCCGCGCTAGCGCGGCGGCTCGGTCGGATCGCGGCCGTCGCGCGGCGCGCCGGTGCCGGACGAACCCATGAAGAACTTGCTCCCGTCCTCGAACGTCACGTCGCGGCCGTTGGCGCGCGCCGTGCGGTCCTTGCTCTGGTAGCCGTCGACGACGATCAGCGTGCCGGGCAGGATCGAGTCGCGCCGCAGGCCGCGCCGCAGCAGCGTATTCGGGGTGCCGCCCTCCACCATCCACACTTCCTTGGAGCCGTCCTCGTTGGTCACCTCCATGTGGATCCAGGCGTGGGGGTTCACCCACTCGACCTTGACCACGGGCCCCCGCAGCAGCACCGGCCGGTTCGGGTCGAACTCGGCGCCGAACGCGTGGTGCGCGAGGACGGGCGCGGCGGCGCTCGCGAGCAGGACCAGGCCGGCGGCGGCGAGCAGCGCCGGAATCGCAACGCTGGGAAGACGACGTCGTGTCATGTGCATCGGATGTACCTCGGGATGAGTGATCAATCTACCGGACTTCCGGGACCCTGCCTTCGCGCACGTCCTGCTCCAGGATCCGCGCTCCGCCCAGGATCCCCTGGAACGAGTAGTTCGCCTCGTGGCAGGCGTACTCGTAGACGCGGGTGTCGCTGGCCGGCCAGACGTACTCGCCGCTCCACGGCGCGGTCCAGACGTTCGGGTCGTCTACCGTGAACTCGTAGCGCAGCGTGTCGCCGTCGATCCGGGTGAAGCGCTCGACGACGTGCAGGTCGCGCGTCGCGAGCCGCAGCGCCGGCGTGTCGTTGAAGTTGGTCGTGTCGACGACGAGGGTGTCGCCCTCCCAATGGCCGACGGAGTCGCCGAGCCAGCTCCGGATCTCGGGCGGGGCGTGCTCCTGGTTCAGGCGCACGACGCGGGCGTCGTGCACCATCTCGGCCAGGATCATCACGTGTTCGTCGGTCTGCACGATCCGCTTCAGGTTGTTGTAGAGGACCGGCAGCATCGGCGGGCCGCCGACCGACCCGAATCCCAGCAGGCAGCGCTCCGCCAGCGGCCGGATCTCCGGGTCGTCGTAGGGGCCCGGGGCGTCGAGCCCGCCCTCGATGAGCCACCACGCGGTGCCCGTGTTCTCGCGGAAGCGCGCCCGCTGGGCCGCGGCCCGCTCGCGGGCGGCTGCGGTCAGCGGCGGCCGCCGGCCGTTGGGCGGGTCGGTGATGATCGACGTCCGCCACTCCCCGTCGATCTGGAACGCGGACGCGCCGCGGTCGATCCAGAACGTGTTGTAGCCGCCGACGTTGCCCGCCGCGCCCGGGGAGCCGTCGCCGCCCGCGGGCGGCGCCTCGCGGTTTGGATCGCTGGCCGCGTTGCGGCTGATGTTGCGCTCGAGCTCCTGCCGAGCGATGGCCGCGGCTTCCTCCTCGGTCAGCCGCAGCTTGTCGCCGAACCGCTCCGGCCGCTCGAGCGGCGTCAGCGTCGCGGTGTCGTACGTGCCCGACAGGTCCGGCCGCCCGCTCGCGGTGCGCGGGATCTCCTGGCCGGCGGCGGCCGGCGCCGATGCCCACGCCAGGGCCAGCGCGATCGCTGCCGCAACGGCGCGACCGGCGACCGAGGGTCCGATCGTCGTGCGTCCGTTCATGGGATGCGTCCCTCCCGCACGTCCTGCTCCAGGATGCGGGCGCCGCCCAGGATTCCCTGGAACGAGTAGTTCGCCTCGTGACAGGCGTACTCGTAGACGCGGTTCTCGCTCGCCGGCCAGACGTACTCGCCGCTCCACGGTTCCGTCCAGACCGTCGGATCGTCGACGGTGAACTGGTAGAGCAGCGTATCGGCGTCGATTCGCGTGAAGCGCTCGACGACGTGCAGGTTGCGCGATGCGCCGCCGAGGGCGGGCTGGTGGGTGAAGTTGGTGGTGTCGACCACCAGGGTGTCACCCTCCCAGTGGCCGACCGAATCGCCGAGCCAGCTCCGGATCTCGGGCGGCGCGTGTTCCTGGTTCATGCGCACGATGCGGGCGTCGTGGACCATCTCGACCAGGATCATCACGTAGTCGTCGGTCTGCACGATCCGCTTCAGGTTGTTGTAGAGCACCGGCAGCATCGGCGGCCCGGAGGTCGAGCCGAAGCCGAGGAGGCAGCGCTCCGCCAGCGGCCGGATCTCCGGATCGTCGTAGGGACCGGGGGCATCGAGGCCGCCCTCGATCAGCCACCACGCCGTGCCGGTGTTCGGCCGGAAGAACCCGGCCGCCTCCGCGCGCCGCGCCTGGGCCTCGGCCGTCAGCGGCGGCTGCCGGCCGTTCGCAGGATCGACGATGATGGACGTCCGCCACTCGCCGTCGATCTGGAACGCCGACGACCCGCGGTCCATCCAGAAGGTGTTGTAGCCGCCGACGGCGCCGGCGGCGCCGGTGGAGCCGTCGCCGCCCACCGGCGGCGCCTCCGAAGGCGGCGCGCTCTCGATGTTGCGGTCGGGCGGAATGCCGAAGACGGCCGCCAGGGCCACCGGCTCGGTCTCGGCGATCGCGGCCGCCTCCTCCTCCGTGAACGACAGGCGGTCGCCGAGCTCCGCCGGTCGCTGCAGCGGCGTGAGGGTGGCGGTGTCGTAGGTGCCCGACAGGTCCGGACGGCCGCTGGCGGTCCGCGTGATCTCCTGCGCGGTGCTGCTGGCGGCGAGGGCCGCGGTGACGAGGGCCGCGCCCAGAACGCGGGCGACGGACGATCGGTTTCGACTGGCCATTATGGAATCCCTCCGGCTCATCGTTCGCAACGGATCGAGCCCGGCGACGGTTACCGCTCCAGCGGATTCCGCCGCAGGTGCCCGAAGATGAGCTCTTCCACGAACTCGACGCACTTGAAGTCCATCACCCGCGCCCCCTCGTCGAGGCGCCGGTACAGGGGCAGGCGGATCGTCCACGGCTCGGTGAAGACCATCGGGTCTTCCATCGTGGCTTCGTACTGGATGTGGTTGGGCGAGATGAGCGTGTAGCGCTCCGTCACCACGAGCTGGTTCGAGTGGTGGCTGCCGGCCCGGTCGAACCAGGTCTGGTCGTTCTGCCCGGTGACCTCGACCACGAGCGTATCTCCCTCCCAGCGGCCCACGGACTGGCCCATCCACGAGTCGGTCTCCGCGGGGCCGACGTCCTGGAGGTAGATGTCGCGGACCGCGCCCGCGAACTCGTAGGCGATGAAGACGTTGTCCTCGTTCTGGAAGATCTGGAACGGGAACGGCATATAGGTCGCGCGCGGCACGCCCGGCATGTAGCACTTGATCTCGGGGTCGCGGTCCAGCCAGTTGGCGTGGTTCTCTTCCTTGAGCGCACGCGCCTCCGGGGTGTAGGGGATCCGGCCGCCGCCGACGATGATGCCCATGTTGCCGGGAACGGCGCCGACGGCTCCGAGATGCAGCACCTCGGCGGCCGGGAGCGGCCCCTGCGGCCCCTCGCGCAACGCCATCGCGTGGCGGGCGATGTGCGGCTCGATGTCGTAGTGCGCCGAGCCGATGGCCTGCCAGATACCGTTCAGATCGGGATTGCCGTTCGACAGCCGGGAAGGCTCGAAATCGGCGGACTGTGCGTTGAGAGGGGCGGCGACCCCGGCCAGCGAAACCAGCAGGGCTGCCGCGACGACCAGAAACTTCATGCTCGAGATCTCCCAGGTGTCAAGCGGCCGGCGCTCTGCGCCCGGCCCGGGATGCGCCTCGGGGGCGCGTCGGAACATTGTACCCAGTGCGCGGAGGCGCGCGAGCGGGTCGTACGCGCCCTGCGGCGCGGATGGACCCGCCGGCAAGCGGAAGGGACCGCCGCCCGTCTCGCGAACGGACCCGCCGCCGGCTACATTCCTCTCACGAATCGCTGGACTCGCTTCCCCTCCAGCGTCTCGCCGACGTAGATGTTCCCCTGCGAGTCGACGGCGAGGCTGTGCGCGGCCGTGAAACCGCCCGCCATGTGCCCGCCGAAGCCGAACGAGCCGGCGATCGACAGGTCGGACCGGCGCACGATCCACACCTTCTGGTTCATGCCGTCGACGTTGTAGAGGAACTCCTGGCCGGCGTCCGGCGAGAAGTCGATGTCGAAGGCCGAGCCGAAGCCGCGCGTCCGCGGGGCGATGATCACCTCGTCGACGTATGTCCCGTCCCGCTCGAACACCTGGATGCGGTCGTTGACGCGGTCGCAGACGTAGAGCAGCCCGTCGGTGGCGAGCGTCGCGCAGTGTACCGGCCGCCCGAACTGCTGCGACAGCGGTGCGTCCGGGTCGTAGGAGTACGCGTCGTCGGTGGGCGTGTTGCCGTAGCCGCCCCAGTGCCGCCGGTACTCGCCGCTGTCCGCGTCGAAGACGGCGACGCGCCGGTTGCCGTAGCCGTCCGCGACGTAGACCTCGTTCGTCTCGGGGTCGACGTCTATCTCGGCCGGCTGGCCGAAGTTGGCGGTGTCGTTGCTCCCGCGGCCCTCCCCGTGGGCGCCGATCTGCAGCAGGAAATCGCCGCTGCGGGTGAACTTCAGGACGTGCGCGTCCTCGCCGCCGCTCCCGCCCAGCCAGACGTTGTCGAGGTGGTCGATGAAGATCCCGTGCTCCGAGTCCGGCCACCGGTAGCCCTCGCCGGGACCGCCCCAGGCCTGGACGACGTCGCCCTCCTGGTTGAACTCGATCACCGGCGGCGCGGGCCGGCAGCACTCCGCCAGCGGCGGGTCGGCGTCGGCGCCGGCCTCCTGCGGCGTGAGGCTGCCGGGGCGGTGGACGATCCAGACGTGGTCGCGCGCGTCGACCGCCACGCCCACGACGTTCCCGAGCGTCCAGTTGTCGGGGAGCGGCTTCGGCCACGTCGGGTCGAACTGGAACGCCGCCGCGTCGCCCGCGCCCTGCGCGCCGGCCGCGATGGGTTCCCCGCCCCGCAGGGCTCCGGGCGCCGCCTCCAACCCCGGGCCGCAGGCGGCCGCAGTGGCCGCGAGACCGATCAGGAGAGCGCCGGCTCCGAGTCTGCACCTGTGCGTCATGGCCTCCTCGCCGTCCCTTCCTCGATCCGGTCTCTGCGCCTCGATCCGGTCTCTGCGGCGATCGCTCCCGGCTCCCAAGCCGGACCCGCGGACGGAATCCCCGCGCCGGACGACAGACCCGGTGCCTGCCGGACTATCCCGGCGCGGGAGGCCGTCCGCAGCGCGGACCCTACTGTTCGGCCGGCGGGTCGGGAGTTACCGCCCTCATCTTGAACCGCCAGCCGTCCGGCGTCCGAACGAGCTTGTCGTTGTAGATGCCGGTGACGACCACGGTCGGGGGATTCGTGCCGGTGTTGTAAAGGGTCAGGTAGCAGCTCCCGTCGGCGCCCTCGTCCGTCGCGGTGATCTGGATCGCGTCGTTCCAGTGGCGCGCGCGGCCCTGGAAGTTCTCGTGGAAGCCCTGGGCGAACGCGACCAGCGCGTCGTGCCCGACGGAGTCGCCGAAGACGCCGTCGTCGGTGAACGTCTTGGCCCATGCCATCGCGTCGCCGCTGTCGATGGCGCGCGCGTACTGGACGTAGAGCTGCTGGATCTCGGCGTAGTCGTCGGCGGTCAGCTTCTCGGCCGCGCCGGCTGCGGTGGCGCCGGTCAGGGCGATGGCCAGCGTGAGCATTGTGAACAGAATCCGTCGCATCGGTCCCTCCGTTTCGTAGTTCGCGGTTCGTCGTCATTCTCCCATGAAACGCGGCGGCAGTGCGCTACGCTTGCAGGGTCCCGGGGCAGCGGGACTCGCATCGAAAGGAGGTAGACATGTGCCAGGCACCTTTCCCGGCGGTGATTGCGGCGTGCGCCGTAGCCTTGGCGGCGCCGGTCGCAGCCCAGGAGCCCGATTCCGGCTGGGCCGTCGAGCGGACCGCGTGGGGCCATCCGGACCTGCAGGGCATCTGGGACCAGACCACCGGCACCCCGCTCGAGCGCTCGGCGGGCGCCGGCGACCGGGAGTTCCTGTCGGACGAGGAGGCGGCCGAGCGCGAGCGCCGGCGGTTCGCGGCCTTCGATGCGGCGCCGCGCGCCGGCAGCCCGGGCAACTACGGATCGCAGTGGCGGGACGGCTCGCGGAACGCGCTGAACCGGACGTCGCTCATCACGGATCCCGCGGACGGGCGGATCCCGGCCCTCACGCCGGCGGGGGAGCGGCGCGTCGCCGCCAACCGGGCGCGCCGGCAGGACCATCCCGCCGACTCCTGGGCGGACCGCAACCTTTGGGAGCGCTGCATCACCCGCGGCACGCCGCGCGTCCCGAACAACTACAACAGCAACATTCTCATCTTGCAGACGCCGGACTCGGTCGTGCTGCTCAACGAGATGATCAACGAGACCCGCGTCGTGCCGCTCGACGGCCGCCCGCACGTCCCGGACGGCGTCCGGCTCTGGAACGGCGACTCGCGCGGCCGGTGGGAGGGCGACACGCTGGTCGTCGAGACGACGAACTTCAGCTCGCAGCAGCAGTTCCGCGGCCACCCCGTCGGCGGCCTGCGCCTGGTCGAGCGCTTCACTCGCACTGCGCCGGACCGCATCGACTACGAGATGACGCTCGACGACCCGGCGACCTACAGCCGCCCCTGGACCGTCGTCCTCCCGATGACCCTGACCGGCGGGCCGATCTACGAGTACGCCTGCCACGAGGGGAACTACGGCATGGAGGGGATCCTTGCCGGGCACCGGGCCGAGGAGGCAGCGGAACAGCCCTGAGCGGCCGTCGAGCCCGGCGGCGCCCAGGCGGCAAGTTGGCTAGGAGTCTGCGCCGCAGAAACGTGCCATGGACGACTGCGTGCCCGCGCAGACTCCCAACGCGCCCGTCAGGGCGCGCTAGCGGTGCAGGCCAAGTGCGTTGACGTGCGTCGTCAGGGTCTTGCCCTGCTCGTCTACACGCCCTATCACCTTGTCGAGCTTGGCGTTGACGACCAGCACACCGACGGCGGCAACGACGGCCGCGAGATTCCCGACTGCGTCGACGAGGGTGGCGACATCCATCCCCGCAACCGCATCACGCACCCGCCGCGCGGGGGACTACGGGTCGCCCACGGCCGGTCATTCGGCCCGCAACACCGTCGCGGGGTCGACGCGCCCGGCGCGGCGGGCGGGCGCGAAGGCCGCGAACATCGCCGCCAGACCCAGGACCACGGCAGCGGCGGCGAGCGTCACCGGGTCCCAGGGATCGGTCTCGTAGAGCAGCCCGGCCAGGCCGCGGGTGGCCGGGAGACTCGCCGCAAGCCCCAGGATAAGGCCGGCGCCGGTGAGCCGCTCGGCACGGCGCAGGACGTGTCGGACGATCGTCGCGGGCGTGGCGCCGAGGGCGGAGCGGACGCCGAGCTCGTGCCTGCGCTGGGCGACGAAGTAGCTCATCAGGCCGTACAGGCCGACGAGCGCGAGGCCCGTGGCGAGGGCCGCAAGGGCCGCCGCCAGACCCGCCTGCACGCGCGCGTCCCGGGACACGTCCGCCCGTAACTCGTCGAAGGTGCGCGGGGCGGACACGGCCAGGGTCGGGTCGAGCGCGCAGGTGCTCCCGGAGCGCGGGCAGGGCGGCGCGGGGGTCCGACCGCGTCCGCAGATTGACGGTCGTCCAGGGAAGCGGACCCTGGGCGTGGGGCACGTACGCCATCGCGTACGGTGCGGAGTGCACGGTAGGACGCACGTCGCCCGCGACCCCGATGATGCGGCGGGGCTCGTTCTCCCCGCTGACCCGGAGGCTGCGCCCGACCGGACTGATGCCCGGCCAGTACCGCTCCGCCAGGGTCCGGTTGATGATCGCCACCGCTGCCTGGGGCTCCTCGCCCGCGTCGAAGTCACGTCCGACCAGGATGGGGATTCTCAGCGAATCGAAGTAGTCGCGGCTGACGTAGCGGTACCGCGCGGGCACCGCGGCCTCCGCCGCCACGGCCGGCGAATCGTGGATGTGGGTCTGCCGCGGCGACACGAACTCCACGGGTGCCCCGGTCGACACGCTCGCCGCCTCCACGAACGGTTCGTCCCGCAACCGCTCGACCAGCGCGCCGAACAGCGCCGACCGGGCCTCGGCCGGCACGTCCGCGGGCATCGCGACGCGGGCCGACATCCCCTGCTCGGCGTGGAAGCCGAGATCGACCGCGACCGTCCGCAGCGCGCTGCGGACGAGCAGGCCGCACGCCGCGAACAGCACGAGCGACAGCGCTACCTGCGCCACGACCAGTCCGTTCATGGTGCGCGTGCCCCGGCGGTCGGTTGCGCCGGCCCGTTCGGCCGTCGCGAGCGTCGTGCGATCGCGGTACGCCTGCGCTACCGGGATGACGGAGAACAGGGTCGCAGCCAGGAGGGCGATGGCGGCCCCGAGGCCGAGCACGCGCCGGTCGGGAACGAGGTCCAGCTCGTACGGCACGCCCAGCGGCAACAGAGGTACCAGAGGGCTCAGCGCGTATACGAGCCCCACCGCCAGCATCCCGCCGGCCGCCAGCAGCAGGACGACCTCCGCGCCGATCCGCCGCGCCAGATCGAGCGCGCTCGCGCCGAGGGCGCGGCGGATGGCCAGCTCGCGCCGCCGTTCCGTGCCGCGCGCGAGCAGCAACGTCGTCAGGTTGGCGCACGCGATCAGAAGGCCGGCCGCCGCCATCGACCCGAGCGCCAACAACATGCGCACGACCGGCTGGCGGTACTCGGGCCACAGGCGCAGGTAGTTGCCCGGCAGGACCGCGACGCGCCAGGGCTGGTCTGCATCGGGGAAGTACGGGCTGTCGGCCCGCTGGCGCGCGAGCGCCGCGTCGAGCGGGTCGATGCGTGCCTGCAGAGCCTCCCTTCGTTGACAGCCGCGGACCCGGCCGACCGTCTGGAAGACGGGAACCGCCACTTCCGAGAAGACCGGCGCATCGCCGAAGAAGTCGGCGGCCATCATCGCGGGAATCCAGAACGCGCTCTCGAACGACGGCCACACCGGCCCGCGGAACCCGGGCGGAGTCACGCCGACCACCTCGTACGGGCGGCCGTCGAGCAGCACGTCGCGTCCCAGAACATCGGAATCCGACCCGAACTGCGTCCGCCACAGCACGTGCGAAAGGACCACCACCCGCCGCTCGCCGGGCGCCCGATTGTCGGACGGCGAGATGGTTCGCCCCAGGAGCGGCTGGACGCGAAGCAGGGAGAAGAAGTTGCCCGCGACGAGCTCCCCCTCGTGCAACTCGGGAAACTCACCGCCACCGACGGTCATCTGGGTGCGGACGAAGGCCGCCAGGTCCGCGGGACCGTCACCGCCGACGTCGAGCGCGTCGCGGAGCGCAACGTAGTCGGACCAGGAGATCGTGGAGTACTCGCCGCCGCTCCGTGCGTAGAGGGTGATGAGCTCCCCGCCGTCGTCGAAGGCGAGCGACCGCCACAGGACGCGGTCCACGAGACCGAACGCGAGCGTGCCTCCGGCGATGCCGATGCCGACGGTCAGCACCGCCGCGGCGGTCCAGCCCGGCTTCCTCGCGAGAAAGCGCAGCGCGAGCCTGACGTCTCTCACCGTGCACCTCACTATCGAACGGGTTGCGGTTCGACGCGACGCCCCATGCTGAAGAATGGCACAGGAGCAGGGTCGATTGTCCCGCGACCGGTGACCGGGCCGCGGACGGTCGGGCACGGCAGGCGCCTTGCCTTCCAAACGGACGCGGAAGCCTTGGTCGCGCTTGGCTCGTGTGCCCCTGGCGGGGCACTTGCGGTCACGCGTGACGTGGTAGGGTGGAGTGTTTGTCGACAGCCAGGGCGGTTCACTGATCCGGGGCGGTGGCTGCTGCTCTTGTCCGCGCAACCCCGGAACCCGAGGTGGCGGAAGCGCGCCATCTCCCCCGCAGCATGACGGTCTGGAGTCGGAGATGGATGCTCAGCAAGACAAGTGGTTCGCAGACGATGCGGAGGACGATGGCGGCGTCCACATCGACAACTACGACATCACCGCCGCCCCCAACGATTTCAACCTGGTCACGCTGGGGAGCTTCGTCGACCGCGGCGCCATCAGGATCCCCGGATTCCAAAGGCACTTCGTCTGGGACCTTCCTCGTGCGTCCCGGCTCATCGAGTCCCTGCTCCTCGGCCTCCCCGTGCCACAGTTGTTCCTCTACGAGGAAGCCCGCAATCGATTTCTCGTCATAGATGGGCAGCAGCGATTGATGTCCATCTACTACTTCATCAAGGGGCGCTTCCCCCGTCAGGAGCACCGTCAGAGGCTCCGCGCCATCTTCGACGACGAGGGACGCATCCCGGACGAGGTGCTGAGCGACGACGAGTGCTTTCGGCCATTCAAGCTGGGTCTGGCGGGGCGGTTCTCCGACAGGCCGAGCAGGTTCGACGGTCTGGACTACGACTCGCTGGGCGAGTACCAATCGCAGTTCGATCTGCGCCCGCTCCGCAACATCGTCGTCAAGCAGGTGTCGCCCTCGGACGACGACTCTTCCGTATTCGAGATCTTCAACCGGCTGAACACCGGAGGAATGAACCTCCGCCCGCAAGAGATCCGTACCAGCATGTATCACTCCCCCTTCTATACGATGCTGTACGACATGAATACGGATGGAGCGTGGCGTTCGCTACTCGGTTCCATGGAACCGGATCTCCACCTCAAGGACATTGAAGTTCTCCTTCGTGGCTTCGCGATGCTCCTGGACGAATCCACGTACGCGCCTTCGATGCTCCGGTTCCTCAACCGGTTTTCGAAGAAGTGCAAGACACACGACAGTGAGCAGAACGACTACTTGAAGGGGCTCTTCGAGTCCTTTCTCGGGGCGTGTCACGACCTGCCGGGGGACGCCTTCCGGAATCCGCATGACAGCCGCTTCAACATCATGCTGTACGAGGCCGTCTTCACGGCAGCCTGCGGTCGGGCCTTCAAGGAACGCCGCCGCGTGGCGGGTGCACTGTCTCCGGACCGAGTCCGTGCGCTCAGGAAGGACAGAGAGTTCAACGCGGCCGCGGCGTCCAATACGACGAGCACGGCCAACGTGAAGAAGCGCCTGTCCAGGTCCCGTGCACTCGTCGGCGCGCTCTGACCAAGGACGAGGATGTGAACGGCGCACCTCCTACCGTTGTCGACCGCCTGCACGGGGACTTCGCCGGCCTGCTCGCGGTTCTCGACGAGGCCGGCGAGGTGTCGTTGCGTTCGGTAGCGGATGCGAACTTCCGGAAGTCACTCGTTCTCGCTGCCGCCAGCTACTTCGAGCGCCGGATGACGGAGAGCGTGCTGACGTTCGTCGAGGACGCGACGAATCGCAACATGCTGATCGCGGCGCTGGTACGCATCAAGGCAGTGAGCCGTCAGTACCACACGTGGTTCCAGTGGGAGGGGAGCAACGCCAACAGCTTCTTCGGGCTGTTCGGGAACGATTTCCGTGACTTCATGAAGGCCAGGATCCGGGGCGACGGCGATCTGGATGACTCCGTCCGCGCGTTCCTCGAACTCGGGAGAGAACGGAATCGCCTGGTGCACCAGGACTTCGGTGCTGTTCCGCTGGAAAAGACGACCGAGGAGATTCACGCGCTCTATCGCCGCGCCATGCTCTTCGTCGAGTCCGTTCCGGCGGCGCTTCGGGATTTCGATTCCGGCGCCGGGTAGTACGACGCCGCGCCGCTGTCGCGGGCTCAGGCCAAACCGTTGCCAGGCGAGCGGTTGGCCATGCGCCGATCATCCCCCCCTGCAACGGTCCGCCCGACAACCCCATGGGGACGTCGACGGGGCCAATCGCGCGGCGCCCTCTGCCGCCGCCGGACGCCGACCGTCCTCAGACCGTCGGCGGGCCGGCGACGCCGGCGAGCTCGTGGAGGCGCTCGCCGGTGCTGTCGCCGAACTCCTCCGCCGGCACGCCCAGCGCGTTCAGCAGCGTGAGCTGCAGGTTCGTGAGGCGCTGGGCGCCTTCGGCGTACTTGACGTGGCGGCCGCCGTGGATCCGTCCGCCGGCGCCGCCCGCGAGCAGGATCGGCAGGTTGTGGATGTCGTGGCGGTTCCCGTCGCTGATCGCGCTCCCGTAGAGGATCGCGATGTGGTCGAGGACGGAGCCGTCGCCGTCGCTCGTCTCCGCCAGCCGGTCGAGGAAGTAGCCGAACAGCGAGATGTGGTACGTGTTGATGCGCTGCAGGGCGGCCATCTTGTTCTTGTCGCCGCCGTGGTGCGAGATCGGGTGGTGCGAGTCCGAGACGCCGATCTGCGGGTAGGTCGCCCCGCTCTGCTCGCGGCCGATCTGGAACGTGATGATGCGCGTCGTGTCCGTCTGGAACGCCAGCGCCTGCATGTCGAACATCAGGCGCGCGTGCTCGTCGTAGCTGACCGGGATACCGGCCGGCGACTCGACGACCGGGACTTCCCGGCCCCGCGCCTCGGCGTTCTGGATGCGGCGCTCGATCTCCCGCACCGAGTCGACGTACTCGCCCAGCTTCCGCTGGTCGCTCCGGCCGAGATCGCCGTGGAGGTCGCGCACCTTGTCGAGGACCGAGTCGATGATGCTCCGCTGGCGGCGCAGGCGTGCGGCGCGCGCGCCCGGGTCGGTGCTGTCGACGGCGCCGAACAGGCGCTCGAAGACGACGCGCGGGTTCGCCTCCACGGGGAGCGGCGTCGTCGGGCTGCTCCAGGCCAGCCGGTTCTGGTAGGCGCAACTGAAGCCGACGTCGCAGGTGCCGACGCCGTTGACGGTGTCGGTCCCCTCGAGACCGAGCTCCAGCGACGGGAGCGTCGTCTCCTGGCCGATCGCCTTCGCCGCGATCTGATCCATCGACGTCCCGAGCTGCAGGCTGCTGCTGCTCGTGGTCCGCAGCGGCTCGACTCCGGTGAGGAACGCGCCGGCCGGCTTGGCGTGCGCCCCGGAGGCGCCGGTTCGCGCGCTGGCCCCGGTGTTGTCGAGGCCGCTCAGCAGCAGCAGGCGGTCGCGGTGCGTGGCCAGCGGCTGGAGCGTCGGCGTGAGATCGAGGGCGCCCCCCTCGTCCGCCGGCGTCCACTGCTCCATGATGATCCCGTTCGGCACGTAGACCGTGCAGAAGCGGGCGGGGGCCCGAGCCGGGGTCTTGGCGAGCGCGGTGAGCGCCGGCACCATGCCGTCGAGCAACGGCAGCGCCAGCGCGGCGCCCATGCCGCGGAGGACGGTCCGGCGGGGGAGGGCTTTTCGGGCAATCATCATGACTCTGACCTCCGCATCAGGAAGGGCGTGCTCTTGGCGACGGCGGCGACGAGGTCCGACCAGGTGAGCTCTTCGGTCGCGGCGTGCCGGCTGATGCGCCGCACCACCGGCATGTCGTGGGGCTCGAGCGTGCGGCCGAGGGCATAGGTCAACAGCTTCTCGGTGACCGTCTCGAGGAACTGGTCCTCCCGGCTCAGGATCACGTCCCGCAGGCCGGCCAGCCCGTGCACCTCGGTGCCGTCGACCAGCGTCCCCGAGGCGTCTATCGGGACGCCGGTGTCGAAGGGCGTGCCGGCGCCGCTCGTGGCCCGCCAGCGGCCGATCGCGTCGAACTCCTCCAGGGCGAAGCCGAGCGGGTCGATCTTGTTGTGGCAGCTTGCGCAGACGGCGTTGGAGCGGTGCTGCTCCAGCCGCGCGCGCACCGACAGCGGAACCTCGCCGCCGCCGGCGTCCGGCAGGCTGGGGACGTCGGGGGGCGGTGGCGCCGGCGGCGTGCCGAGGAAGTTCTCCAGCAGCCAGACCCCGCGCACGACCGGCGAGGTCCGATTGGCGTACGAGGTGATCGTCAGCAGGCTCGCGTGGCCCAGCAGACCGCCGCGACGCTCGTCGGGATAGTCCACGCGGCGGAAGTGGACGCCGTAGACGTCCGGGATGCCGTAGTGCCGGGCGAGCCGCTCGTTGACGAACGTGTAGTCGGCGCGGAGCGCGTTGACGACGGGACGGTCCTCGCGCAACTCGTGGGCCAGGAAGAGCTCCGTCTCCCGCCACATCGCGTCGCGCAGGTTCTCGTCGAAGGCGGTGTAGGTGGCCGAGTCCGGGACGGCGTTGCGGAGCTTGCGGAGCTGCAGCCACTGGCCCGCGAAGTTCTCGACGAGCGCGTGCGAGCGCTCGTCGGCGAGCATGCGCCGGATCTGCCCGTCCAGGACGTCGGGCTCGCCCAGCCGGCCGGCGGCCGCCAGGTCGAGCAGCTCGTCGTCGGGGATGCTGCTCCAGAGGAAGAACGACAGGCGCGACGCCAGCTCCAGGTCGCTGATGCGGTACGGCGTGCCCGGCGCAGCGTCCGGCGGGTCGGTCTCGATGCGGAACAGGAACTCGGGATCGACGAGCAGGCGCTCGACCGCGGCGCGCATCCCCGCGTCGACGCTGCCCTCCTCGGCCCGCGCGTCGCGGTAGAACGCCAGCAGCGTCTCCACGTCGGACTCGTTCGCCGGCCGGCGGTAGGCGCGGCGCGCCAGCGTCGAGAGGAGGCTCCGGACGCAGGCCTCCTCACCGGCCGGGTCGACCGCGGGCTGGCAGACGAAGAGCCGCTCGCGGCTCGGCAGCGTGTCGAAGCCGCCGGGGTTGTAGGGCCCGATGATCTCGACGCCCGTGACGGCGGGGTTGCCGTCCTGCATCTCGTCCTGCGCGTGCGAGTAGGTCGAGCGGTCGACGGGCAGCGGCAGGAGCCCCTCCGGAAGCGCGGAACGCCGGTCGAACGAGATGCCGACCAGGTGGCGCCCGCCGCTTACCGCCGTCCGCACCTCGAGCCCCTTGTCGGCCTGGAGCGCGTAGGCCTCCCATTCCGGGAAGGAGTGAGACCCGTAGACCTGGTCGAACTTTCCGGCATAGCCCATCGGCGGCAGTTGCCCCGGCTCCCACTCGCGGCCGATGGTGAAGCTCCCGACCCGGGCGCCGTCGATGCGGACGTCCATCCGGTGCGGCTGGCCGAGGCCGCGCACGTAGCCGTACTCCTGCTTGCGGAGCCCGACGCGAATGATGTACTCGCCGTCCACGGGGAAGTGGTGGTGGACGGCCACCCCGCCGCGCGACCCGAACGGCAGGTCGTCGCTCACCGCCCCGTTCTGGTCCATGGCGCCGTGGACGGGATAGCTCGTGCCCAGGGGCGGACGGCCCGCGTCGCCGACTGCGAGCCGGCTGATGCGCTGTGCGGCGGCCAGGTAGCGCTCGATGAGCGTCGGCGAGACAGAGAGGACGTCGGCGATGTTGTCGAAGCCGTGGTGCTCGTCGTCGGCCGGAAGCAGGGCGTTGACGTCGATCTCCAGCCCGAGGAGATCGCGGATGGCGTTGGCGTACTCGGCCCGGTTGAGCCGGTGCAGGGCAGGTCGCCCCGGATCGGGGGCGGCCGCGGCAACGCGGTCGAGCTCCGCCTCCAGCCAGGCGACCACCCCGTGCGCTTCGGCCGCGTCCGGCCGCCGGCGGCCGGCGGGAGGCATCTCGCCCGCGCGCAGGCGCCGGGCAACGTGCTCCCAGGTGGCGGCAGCATCGGCCACGCGCTCGACGTCCAGCGCGTCGAGGGCGAGGTCCGCGGTGCGGAGGCGCTCGTTGTGGCAGGCCACGCAGTAGCGGTCGAGCAGGGCGCGCACCTCGGCGGCCGCATCAGTCGACGCGCCGGCCACGCCGGGGACGGCGGCCGGGCCGGCGGCGACCGGGCCGGCGGTGCCAGAGAGGGCCGAGTGGGGGGCCGCGGCCTGCGGCGCGGCGGTCTGCGGCACCGCGGCCGATAGCGCCTCGGCCTGGAGCGGGAGCGAGCCGGCTACGGCCAGCCCGGCCAACGTCGCGGCGACGATTGCCCAACGCGACATCATTCTGCCTCCGTCAAGACACCGACACGGACACCCGCCTGGTGCGGCCGCCGCCCTTCGTCCGGAGCGGCCGCGCGCCGGGCCTCGAGCAGGTCGCGCGGCGTGGTTCCGTCCTCGTTCTCTCTGTCGAGGTCGCCGCCGTGGTCTCGGAGGAGATCCGCGACGGCCGCGAACCCGTTCCGGGCCGCCCCGTGGAGCGCCGTGTTGCCGGTCTCGGTGGCGGCGTGGATGGCGGCAGCGGCGCCGGCCTCGAGGGCAGCGCGAACGCTCTCGAGCACCCGCGCCTCGTCGGCCCACTCGGCGGCGACCAGCTCGGGTGCGATCAGGCGGCTGCGGCGGGTGATGGCGCGGCTCATGCCGAGGCCCACCGCGGCCATGAGCGCCGTGGTCCCATCTTCGAATGTCGCCAGCGGGTCCGCGCCGGCCGCGGCCAGCCGCCGCGCGATCTCCGGCTCGAGGTATTTCACGGCGAGCAGGAAGGGCGTGGCGCCCTTCTCCCGGAGCGTGAGCACGTACTGGTAGGTCCACCGGGGCACCGGGGTGCCGCGGGTCAGGGGCGCATTCGGATCCGCGCCGTACGCGAGCAGCGCCCTCACCAACCCGGTGTCGGCGCGCAGCACGGCCGCGTGCAGCGCGGTGTAGCCGGCGCCGGCGGCGTTGGGGTCGGCCCCGCGGGCGAGAAGCATCTCGGCCAGCCGCGCGTGGCCGCTCATGGCCGCGACGACGAGCGCGCCGTTGCCGTCGGCGGCTGCGTCATTGGCGTCGGCTCCGGCGTCGAGGAGCAGCCGCACGGAGCCGCCGTCGCCGTGCCGCGCCGCGAACAGGAGCGGCGTGAAGCCCCCGGCGTCGAACTCGGTGGCGCCGGCCGGGCTCGTCGTGCTGCGCAGCCCCGTCCCCCGCAGTTGCCGGACCGTCCGCGTGCGGGCGCCGGCGGCCGCGCCGCGCTCGAGCAGCACGCGGGTCACCGCCGGCTGGCGGCTCGCGGCAGCCCACATCAGCGCCGTCTGGCCCCGCGACGGCTCGGTCGCGTCGATCTCGGCCCCGCGGTCCAGGAGTGCTTCCACGGCCGCCGCGTCTCCGGTGTATGCGCAACGCATCAGCACGGTCTCGCCGGCGTGCAGGCGCGCGTCGGGGCTGGCTCCGGCCTCCAGCAGCCGCAGCACGGCCGCGGTGTTGCGGCCGGCGCAGGCGACCCACAGCGGCGTTGCGCCGAGGTCGTTGGCAGCGTCAATGGTGGCGTTGGACTCGATCAGGCGATCGAGCATCCGGGCGTCGCTCCAGTGCGCCGCCCAGTGCAGGGCCGTCGCGCCGTCGCCCTGCGGGGCGTCCACGTCCGCCCCCTGCTCGAGGAGCCGGGAGACGGCTTCCGCGTCCCCCTGCTTCGCGGCCTCCACGAGGCGGCGGTCCGAGGCGGCGCTCTCGGCGACCCACGCGGCGCACAGAACCAGCACGCAGGCCGACGCCGGGACGCGCCGTCGCAGTGCACGGTGCATGGCAGAGAACCTCCCCGCAGTTGCGCACATCATAGCCCGTGGCGCGCCGCAGGAGAAGCGGGGAGGCCGTCGCGGGGCTGCGCGGTTCGGGTCATGCACGCAGCGCGTCCGCGGGCCTGACAATCGGGATTCCTCCGAAGGGTGACATCGTGAGCAGATCCTCGTCGCCGGTGATCAGGCAGTCCGCTTCCCCCAGGAGCGCGGTCTCCAGGAACTTGTCGTCTTCCGGATCCCGGCAACCGAGCCTGCTGTTGGTGATGGCGACCCATTCCGCGATCGGCAGCAGTTGCGCCAGGTACGTGTCCCGCGTGGTGCGCGCGACGTAGGCGTCGAACTTCGAGTGCCGCAGTCTCGCTCTCAGCTCGCCGAAGGTCTCGTCCGAGAAGAGCAGCTTGCCGTCCGTTCGTCGCACCTTGTCAACTACTGCCCGCGGCACGCTCGCCGCTCTCAGCGCTCCGCTGATCAGCACGTTCGTGTCGATCACGACTCGCTCAACTCTCATCCGAGAGCAGGGCCTCGAGCTTGTCCTCGGTCAATCCGCGACCGGACGCTTCCGTCGACAGGCGGTCCATCGTCTTCGTCAGCGCGTCCCATGCCGCACCTCGCAGTCGCGCGTACTGCTCCATCGACATGACGATTCCGACCGGACGCCCGTTCCTGGTGACCCGGACAGGACCTCGTTGCGCGGCGTCCAGCAAGCGACCGAAGCTGTTCTTTGCTTCTCGAGCAGCCATTTCCCTCATGTGTCCATGATAGCTCTTCTGGCTCGTTCGGGTCGGGCGGGGCCTTGAATCCCGCACCCTGGTCGGGTCACACTGAAATGTTGGGCGTGCGTCGCCCTCGGGCCATGCCGATGACGCGAACCTCCGCCGGTGATCCTGGCCTGCGCCGCGTCCGCAGGATCGGGCGATGGGCCGTCGCCGGCGTTCTGTACGCGGTGCTCGGCGCGGCCGGAGCGGGCGCGGGCGTCGAATCCGCGGAGCCGGGTGCGGGCGCGGCGCGTGCGGCGCGGAGCACCGAGGCCGACGCCGAGGCGAACCGTGTCGTGCAGGGCACCTGCGTGGCCTGCCACAACGACCGCGCGCTGCGCGGCAACCTCTCGCTGGAGCGCTTCGACGTGACGCGCGCGGCCGAGCACGCCGAGGTCGCCGAACGGATGGTCCGCAAGCTGCGGGCGGGCATGATGCCGCCGCCCGGACCGCGCCGGCCGGCGCCCGCCGCTCTGCTGAACCTGGTCGAAACCCTCGAGCGCCGCCTAGACGCGGCGGCCGCGCTCGCACCCGACCCGGGCAGCCGCCCCTTCCAGCGTCTCAACCGTGCAGAGTACGAGCAGGCCATCCGCGACCTGCTGGCCCTGGACGTCGACGCGGGCGACTGGTTGCCGCTCGATCCCGTGAGCGCCAACTTCGACAACATCGCCGACGCACAGACCCTGTCGGCGACGCTGCTCGAGGCGTACCTGAACGCGGCCGGCGCCATCAGCCGGCTCACGGTCGGCGAGCGCCGGGGCCGGGCCGTCGATCACACCTACACCAGCTCGGAGTACGTGTCGCAGCACCCGTGGGACCACGTCCCCGGGGCACCCTACGGGACGCGCGGCGGCCTCGTGGTCGACCACGTGTTCCCGGCCGACGCCGAGTACGTCTTCGGCCTGACGTTCACCTCCGGCGCGAACACGCGCCTGGAGGACATCGACGTCTCGATCGACGGCGAGCGGGTGGCGCTGCTGCACTACAACACCGACCGGCGGGTCGACGCGGACGGCCGGGGCGGGGTGTCCACCGCGACCCCGCCGATCTTCGTCCGCGCCGGGACGCACCGCGTGGCGGCGGCGTTCATCCGCCGGCACGACGGCCCCTACGAGGACCTCATCCGCCCGCACGACTGGTCCTTTGCCGGGGGCGGCTCGGGCGGGCCGGGCATCACCACTCTGCCGCACGTCCGCGACCTGGTCGTCAGCGGCCCCTACAACGCGACCGGCCTCTCGGAGACGCCGAGCCGGCGGCGCATCTTCACCTGCAGGCCGACGGCGCCCGGGGAGGCGCGCCCGTGTGCGCGGCGCATCCTCGTCCGGCTGGCGCGCGAAGCCTACCGTCGCACCCCGACCGACCGCGAAGTGGAGGACCTGCTGGACTTCTTCGACGCGGGCTCGGCGCGCGGCGGCTTCGAGGCGGGCGTCCGGACGGCGCTCGAGGCGCTGCTGGCGAGCCCGCACTTCGTGTTGCGTCTGGAGCGCGCGCCCGTCGACGCCCCGGACCGAGGCTACCGGCTGAGCGATGTCGACCTCGCCTCGCGCCTGTCGTTCTTCCTGTGGGGGGCCCCGCCGGACGACGAGCTGCGGGCGCTCGCGGACGCGGGGCGCCTGACGCCGGACGAGCTCGACCGGCAGGCGCTCCGCATGCTCGCCGACCCGCGCTCGGCCGCCCTCGGCCACCGCTTCGCTGCGCAGTGGCTCCGGCTGCAGGACATGGACAAGGTGCGGCCGGACCCGAACTTCTTCCCGAACTACGACGAGAACCTCGCGCGGGCGATGCGCCGCGAGACGGAGCTGTTCTTCGCCGACCTCGTGAGCGAGAACGGCAGCCTGCTCGATCTCTACAGGGCCGACTACACCTTCGCCGACGAGCGGCTCGCGCGCCACTACGGGATTCCGGGCGTGGCCGGGCGGCGCTTCCGGCGCGTGCCGTACCCGGACGACACGCGCCGGGGGATCCTGGGCCACGGGAGCGTGCTGGTCCTCACCTCGCTCGCCAACCGCACCTCGCCGGTGTTGCGCGGCAAGTGGGTGATGGAGGTGCTGCTCGGCACCCCGCCACCGCCTCCGCCGCCCGACATCCCTGCGCTGGAGGGTACGGAGGGTGTCCGGGACGGCCGGCTTCTCACGACCGGGAGCGGATGGAGGCGCACCGGTCGAACCCGGGTTGCGCCTCGTGCCACCGCCTGATCGACCCCATCGGGCTGGCCCTCGACAACTTCGACGTCACCGGGAAGTGGCGGCGGCGGGAGCGGGGGACTCCGCTCGACACGCGCGGCGAGTACTACGACGGAACGCCGGTGGCGTCGCCGAGCGAGCTGGTGGACGCCCTGCTGGCGAGGCCCGTCCCGCTCGTGCGCACCTTCACGGAGAACCTGCTGGCGTTCGCCACCGGGCGGCGGGTGGAGCACTTCGACCAGCCGGCCGTGCGCGCCATCGTGCGGGCCGCCGAGGCGGACGACTACCGGCTGGCGACGTTCATCATGGGGGTGGTCCGGAGCGACGCGTTCCAGCGCAAGCGGGGCGACTGAGCGCGCGCACCCGGCAAGGAGAAGTCATGTCGTTCATCACCGGCAAGCACCTGCCGCGCCGGACGTTCCTGCGCGGGGTGGGGGCGACCGTGGCGCTGCCGCTGCTCGACGCGATGACTCCGGCGGGCCGCCTCGGCCGCACCGTCGCGGCGGCGGCGGATGTGACGCGCCTCGTCTGCATCGAGGAGGTCCACGGGCTGCCCGGCTGCAACGAATGGGGGGCGAGCCGCAACCTGTTCGCGCCGGCCGCGACAGGCTCCGACTTCGAGTTGCCGGACGACAGCGCGCTCAAGTCGCTGGAGCCGTTCCGCGACTACCTGACCATCGTCAGCAACACCGACGTGCGGATGGCGGAGGCGTTCAGCCCTCCGGAGATCGGCGGCGACCACTTCCGCTCGTCCGCGGTCTTCCTGACCCAGGCCCACCCGAAGCAGACGCAGGGCTCCGACCTGTTCGTCGGCACTTCGCTCGACCAGCTCTGCGCGCGGCGCTTCGGCCAGTCGACCCCGATGCCGTCGCTGCAGCTCTGCATCGAGAACCTGGACCAGGCGGGCGGCTGCACCTACAACTACTCGTGCGCTTATACCGACTCCATAAGCTGGTCGTCGCCGAGCGAGCCCCTGCCGATGATCCGCGATCCGCGGGTCGCGTTCGAGATGCTGTTCGGGGCGGGCGGGACGCCCGAGGAGCGGGCCGAGAGGCGGGCGACGCGGCGCAGCATCCTGGACTGGATCCTGAAGGACGTGGCCGAGGTCCGCAGGGAGCTGGGCGCCGTCGACCGCCGGCGGATGGACCGTTACCTGGACGACGTCCGCGAGGTCGAGCGCCGCATCCGGATGGTCGAGGGGCGCAACGACGGCGAGGAGACGCGCGAGCTGCCCGACGCCCCGCGCGGCGTGCCCGACTCGTTCTCCGAGCACATGCAGCTCCTGTTCGATCTTCAGGTGCTGGCGCTCGAGACCGACATGACGCGGGTGATCTCGTTCAAGACCGGCCGCGACGCGCAGAACCGCGTCTTCCCGGAGAGCGGCACGAACCGGCCGTTCCATCCCGCCTCGCACCACGGGAACGACGAGGAGCGGATCCTGGACTTCAACACGATCTGCCGGTACCGCGTCGGCCAACTGCCGTACTTCCTGGAGCGGCTCCGGGGCACGATGGAGGGCGACGCGTCGCTGCTCGACAAGACGGCGATCATCTGGGGCTCGCCGATGGCCGACGCCAACATCCACAACCACCGGCGCTGCCCGCTGCTGCTGCTCGGCCGGGCCAACGGCCACCTCGCCGGCAACCTGCACCTCAAGGCGACCGACGGGACGCCCATGGCGAATGCCATGCTGGCCCTCGTGCAGGCGCTGGGGCTGGAGCTGGACACGTTCGGCGACAGCACTGGGACGCTGTCGCTGACCGAACCGCTTGCTTCGGATGCGGTCTAGCGAGAGGGGGGCGAACCGGGTGCACAGGACGCCAATCTCGGGCCGGCTGGCCACGGTGGTCTCCGCCCTGCTCCTACCGGGCGTCCTCGGCATGGGGCTGTCGGCCGCCCGCGCAGCAACGCCGGTGGCCGACTCCGCGCGCGCGGGCGACCTCGCAGCGGTGCGATCCCTGCTCGCAGCGGGCGAGGATGCCAACGCGGCGCACGGGGACGGCATGTCGGCCCTGCACTGGGCCGCGGAGCGCGGCGACGCGGAGATGGCCCGGACGCTGATCCACGCGGGCGCCGCCGTGGACGCGGCGACCCGCATAGGTCGCTACACGCCGCTCCATGTTGCCTCGGACGCCGGCCACGGGGAGGCGGTCGCCGTGCTCCTCGCGTCCGGGGCCGACGCGACGGCCGTGACGAGCACCGGCGGAGCCACCCCGCTGCACCTGGCCGCCGCGTCCGGCAACGTCCCCGCCCTGACCGCGTTGCTGGACCACCGGGCCGACGTGAACGCGAGGGAGCAGGCGTGGGGACAGACCCCGCTGATCTTCGCCGCGGCGAGGAACCGCGTCGCTGCGATTCGGCTCCTGCTGGCGCGCGGGGCGGATCCCGACAGCACCTCGAAGACCGTCGACCTCGTCGCCGACGGCCGACTGGCAGCGGAGGCCCGTCGGCGACAACGGAGCGTCCTGGAGGCGTTCGAGGCAGGAGACGTCACGGCGACGCCGAGCCAGGTCCAGGCCGCCGTGCTGGCGGGGCGTGAGCGCTACCTGTCCGGCGAGATCCCCGAAGCCGAAGAGGATGCCGACGCCCGGCCGCCGTCCATCGAGATCCAGGGCGGGCTGACGGCGCTGCTGCACGCGGCGCGGCAAGGGCACGTCGCCGCGGCGGCCGCGCTCCTCGACGGCGGGGCGGACATCGACCGCGTCTCGGCCGGCGACGGCACGACCCCGCTGCTGATGGCGACGATCAACGCGCAGTTCGACCTGGCCCTGATGCTCCTCGAGCGGGGCGCGGATCCGAACGCCGCGTCGCGCCTCAACGGCGTGACCCCGCTCTGGGCGGCCGTCAACGCCGAATGGCAGCCGCGCACCCGGTTCCCGCAGCCGCAACAGCACGGCTTCCAGCAGGCGACCTACCTGGACGTCATGCAGGCGCTGCTCGAGGCGGGCGCCGACCCCGACGCGCGGCTGACGCGTCACCCCTGGTACATGGTCTACAGCGGGTGCGGCAACCGGAACTGCGGCCTCGTCGACACCGAGGGGGCGACCGCGTTCTGGCGCGCCGCCTACGCCACGGATCTCCCGGCGATGCGCCTGCTGGTCGAGCACGGCGCGGATCCGCACGTCCCCACCAAGGCCCCGCCGCCGCGCCGGGCGCGGGGCGGGACGACGGCGCAGAACGACGACGGTCCGGATCCGTTCGCGGCGCTGCCCGCCGCGCCCGGCCTGTGGGTGGCGACCGACCTTAGGGCGATGGGTCCGGATCCCTCCGGGCTGCCGCCGTACAAGGCGGGTGATCCGGGCGTGTACCCGATCCACGCCGCCTCGGGCGTCGGCTACGGAGAGGGGTTTGCCGGCAACGCCCACCGGCACGCGCCGGACGCGTGGCTGGCGGCGGTCGAGTACCTGGTCGAGCTCGGGGCCGACGTCAACCAGCGGGACCACAACGGCTACAACGCCGTGCACCATGCCGCTGCGCGCGGCGACAACGAGCTCATCCTCTACCTGGTCGAGCAGGGCGCCGACGTCACCGCAATCAGCCGGCGCGGCCAGACGACGGCCGACATGGCCAACGGCCCCGTGCAGCGCGTCTCGCCGATTCCCGCGACGGTGGCCCTGCTCGAGCGGCTGGGCTCGAAGAACAACCACAACTGCGTGTCGTGCTGAGGCAGCGGCGTCGCGGCTCGACGGCTGGAGTTGGGGATTCAGCCGCGGCGGCCCGTGAGCGGGTTGAACCACCTCACGTCGGGAAACCGCGCGAAGTCGGTGTCGGCGGTGTGAACGACGGCCCGGTGCCGCATCGCCGTTGCCGCAGTCAGCGCATCGGTGGCCAGCCCCCCGCCGGCCCCGGCGCGCTCGATGAGGGTCAGCGCCGCGGCGAGGTCCGCGCTGTCCGCTCCGACAACGGCGGTAACCGTGCGATCCAGCCAGCGCCGGACTTCGGCGGAGGCCTCAGGCAGCGTGAGCGGATCGTCGAAGGCCGCCCCGCTCGTGCCGACGCGTACGAAGGCCAAGACTACGACCGGCACGAGGCCGACCGTTTCCGGGCCGTTCAGGCAGCCCGCCCACCATTCCGCCGCCGCGCGGTGAAACGGACTGGACGTGTCGCAGGCGTACAGGAGCAGGTTGGAGTCCGGAATGATCACCCCGACTCGCCCTCCCGCTCGAGGCGCGCGTTCAGCTCCCGGAAGCGCTGCACTTCCAGCGCCGCGTCGAGATCGTGCAGGCGGCCCGGGTCGATTCCCGCCCGCAGGCGCATCGGTTTGGCCCTTGTGGCGAACGGCGGCTCGGCGTCGGCGGCGTAGCCTCTGAGCCCCTGTCGAATCGCGTCGTTGAGCGCGGCCTTGAAGGTGAGGTTGCGCTCTCGCATCGCGATGCGCAACAGGTGCTCCGTATCGGGGTCGAGGGTCACGGTGGTCCGCACGGACACATCATGATGCTCACCGTGTATGCTGTCAAGAATGCCATCCGCTCAGCAACGTTCGTCGAGGGGCCGGCGGTCTTCGTCACCGGGGTGTCGCACCGGGAGCGCGCGAGGTCGGGCGATTCTCGTGGCGATCCCGATCCTGGTCGGTCTGGCCCCGGCGATGACCCCGGCACAGGAGGTGACTCCCTGGATCGAGATGACGGTCACCGGCGTCGATCCCGGCCGGGTCGACGAGTTCATGGCCGCACAGCGCGAGCTCTCGGCCCTCGACCGCGAGGCCGGCGTGCCCTGGCGCAGTGTCAGCCGGACGGCGGTCTTCGGCGACACCTACCGCTTCCTCGTCCTCGCCCCGCTTGCCGACTTCGCGCGCTACGATCGCGACCCCGCCGCCGAACCGGCCCGCGCCGCCGCAATCGGCCGCATCCGGCGCGTCGTCACCAGCCGCACCACCTACGCGCTCCGCACGACGCCGGGGATCGACAACCCGCTCCCGGCGGACGCGGAGCCGTCACTGATTCTCGTCCAGGTCGTCTCGGTCGTTCCCGGTCGGGAGCAGGACTATCTGCGGGTGATGGCCGAGGACGTGCTGCCGCACTTCGAGGAAGCCGAGATGCACCACACTTCGGGCGCCCTGACCTTCGGGGGCGAGAGCGGGTACGTCCATTTCTTCCACGTCGGGAGCTTCGCCGAGCTGGACCGGGGATCGCCGATGGCCCGCGCCCTCGGCGCGAGCGGGGCGCAGGAGATCCTCGGGAAGCTCACTGGCGTCGTGCGCCGCAGCGAGCAGTGGCTCGTCCGCTACCTTCCCGACGCGAGCGTACGCCCGGCGGCGGGCGACGATCGGTTCGCGGACGAAGACCGGCCCTGACGGGAACGCCGCCAGAGTCGGCGTACGCCGCGAGATTCCCGCATCGCACGTCTACGGTGCAGATTCCTGGGCGGTCGACTGGCGTCGGATGAACCGCCCCAGCAGCGGCACGGCGAAGGAGTACCGTCCGTGCCGGTTCTTGAATACCAGACCCTGGGCGGCGAGCGCCGCGAGCATCTGGTTGGTGTGGCTGCTGCTGAACGGCTTGTCCAACGTACGGCGGGATTTCTCGACGACCTCCTGGACGGTGAACTCCTCGTCGCAGTTCTCGAGCCGGGAGATCACGGAGAGCAGCGCCCTCTGACGGTCGGTGGCCCGCGCCCAGCGCCCGGCGAAAAAGTCCGCATCGAGCTTCCGCTCGATCTCGGCGGCGGGAACGGACGCGCGTTCTCCTCGGTCGATTCTCTGAATGAACGAGTCGTACACCTCCTTGCAGATGAACTGGATGAAGTACGGGTAGCCGGCGGACATGGTGACGATGGCCCGCACGGACTTGTCGCTGAGCCGCACCGGGAAATCGACGAACTCCATGGGCTTGCGAATGGCTTCCTCGCTCTCTCGCTCGTTCAGGCGATGCAGGAACACGACCCGGAACATCCGTTCGGAGAACGTGCGCGTCTCCACCAGCTTGGGGAACAGCGTGGGGAGACCGGTCAGGACCAGCATCAGAGGGAGCCCCTGCCTCTGCAGGGACTGGAAGGAATCGAGGAGAAGCGACAGCGGGTACTGCTCCTTGGCCGACTGGTCGGCCAGCGTCTGGGCCTCGTCGTAGGCGAAGATGACGCCTCGGATGCCGGGGTTGTGCGACAGCGCGGCCCACGCCGCCGCCAGCACGCCCTTCAGCTTGTCGAGCGCCAGGCCGGGGGTGCGGCGATACTGGTCGAGCAGGACATCGTAGGTGAGCCGGTGGCGGATCGTCTCCGTGACCGCCGTGAAGCCGGCGGCCCGAACCCGCTCGGTCCCGATGACGGTGCCGGCCGTCACCGGCGCCAGGTCCGTGCAGATCCGAATGGCCATGTTGTCCTCGGTGACACTTGTCGATTCCGAGAGGTCGGCTCCCACCCATGCCCAGCCGAGTTCCGTGGCCAGCGGCTTCAGGGAGTCGAGAAGCACGGTCTTGCCGACACCCCGCAGGCCGGTCAGCACCATGTTCTCGAGAATCGTGCGTTGCCGGAGCCGGCGCAGGAACTCGTCGCGTTCTGCCCGCCTTCCGGCGAGGTAGGGCGGCGCGTGGCCCGCGCCGGGGCGGAATGGATTGGACAATTCGGCCATGCGGGAATTCACTAGCGCAGAGGCGGTTGACTAAAATTTAGTCCTGAAGCTAAATCTAACGAGGCTCCGCCTCAGACCGACGAGACATGTAGACCTCAGCGCGTGCTTTAGGGGGAGTCGGACTCCGGCCGCTGCTCCCGCTGCGGCGTGAGCCGCCGTTATAGTCGCCCGAGGGCGATGGTGGCCGTAGACTGGCCGGTGGGGAGCCCATCGACCGGAGCCCGAGCCATGAACGTAGCACGATCCGTCGCCGAAGTACTGTCGCGGCACACGATGCTGACGCTGGAGTGCATCGACCGCATGTACCTGAACGTCTACGTACCGCTGCTGCAGACGGGGGCGGGCGCGGCGCACTTCTTCCGCAAGGTCCGGGGCCGGCCGGTGCCGTCGTCGGCCCTGATGGGACCGCTGACCGAGCGCTTCGTCGCGGCGATCAAGCGCTATGCCGAGCGCAACGGCATCGACATCGTGGCGTTCGGTCGCCGGGAGCGCAAGGACGACCGGACGCGGGAGTACCTCCGCCGGTGGACGGGAGGCGAAGGCGTGCTCTACATCGGGCGGGCGCAAGAGAAGGCACGGGTGCTGCGTACGGAACGCCGCCACGACCCGAGGACCGGCGCGAGCTATCCGTGGCTGACGGACTCGACGGCGATGGTCAACCACTACTACGTCTACGCGGTGGACGACGACTTCGGGCCGTTCTTCCTGAAGTTCTGCTCGTACTTCCCGTACAACGCCAAGCTGTGCATCAACGGGCACGAGTACCTGAAGCGGCAGTTGACGAAGCGGGGCATCGCGTTCGAGGCGCTCGACAACGGCATCCTGCGCTGCGACGACCCCGAGGCGATGCAGCGGCTGGCCGACGGGCTGACGGCGGAGCAGGCCGACGGGCTGCTGCGGAAGTGGCTGGCGCGGCTGCCGCACCCCTTCGAGCCCAGCGACCGGAAACAGGGCATCCGGTACGACATCTCGATACTGCAGGCGGAGTTCGTCCGGACCCAGGTGTTCGACCGACCGGCGCAGGGGCGGGTCTTCTTCGAGGAGGTGCTGCGCGAGCACCTCGACATGGGCCGTCCCGACCACGTGCAGTTGATCTTCGACCGGCGCGTCACCCGACGCACCCCTCGCGGTATCGCACCCGCGTCATCACCGACAGGGTCACCCCGTCGCTGCACGTCGACTACAAGCACTCGCGCATCAAGCAGTACCACAAGGAGGGACGCGCGCTACGCACCGAGACGGTGATCAACGACACGTACGACTTCGATGTCGGCCGCCGGCTGAGGAACCTTGAGGATCTGAAGACGATCGGCTTCACCGCCAACCGACGCCTGCTCGGCGTCCAACGCCTCAGTCACGACCGAAGCATCGGAGCCGACGTGCTCGACGAGTTGCACCGCCCGGTGTGCATCGACGGCCAACGCGCCTCGGCGCTGCGCTTCGGCGACCGGCGGGTGCAAGCGCTGTTCGCCGCCCTGCTGCGCTTCGACCTGCTGCCGCACGGCTTCCGCAACCGGGAGTTGCGGGAGGCGGTGGCGTCACTGTGTGGTCTGTCGCTCGACGATTACGGCACGGGACGCATGACGTACGACCTGCGCCGGCTACGTCTCCGGGGGCTCATCGAGCGCATCCCCGGCACCCTCCGGTACCAGCTCACCGCCGAGGGACTCTGCGTCGCGCTGGCCTATCACCGGACCCAGGCGCGGGTTCTCGGGCCGGTGCTGTCGGCGACCCTCGACGGGGACTCGACCACACGGATTCGGGAAGCCGTCGCCCTCTACGACCAAGAGGTCGACCACGCTTGGCGCGGACGGGCCCTGGCTGCCTGAACACTGGATCGGGGAGACCAAGACCACCGGCGGTAGCCGGATCCGAAACTTGACTCAACTGTGAAGATCATGCGGGTTCAAGGCGTCTAGTCAAGGCGGACGCCAAGCCCTGCCGGTCGACCCAGGACGCGGCGAGGCGGGGCGGCGCGGGCTTCGTCGTCGCCCCGACTACCGGCCCGCCGCCTCCGCCTCCTCGGCGCGGGACCCGGTCATGATGTTCATCATTCCGTAGTTGCCCTCGTGGCAGGCGAACTCGAACATCGGCTGGTCGTTGCGCGTGTAGGGCAGCGCGCCGGACCAGGGGCGCGTCCAGGTCTCGGGGTCGTCGACCGTGAAGCGGTAGTCGAGCAGGTCGGGGCCGACGCGCGTGAAGCGCTCCGTGACGACCGCCGACTCGCTCAGCCGGCCGCGCGAGAGCGAGTGCTCCGGCCGGCTCCAGCGGCGGATGAACGGCTCGCGCAGGTTGGTGGTCTCGATGACCAGGGTGTCGCCGTCCCAGTAGCCGCGGGAGCTGCCGGCGAACTGGCGGATGGCGGGCGGCAGGTGCGGGCGGCCGTCGAGGTAGACGACCCGCAGGTCGTGGATGTGCTCCTGGAGGATCAGGACGAAGTCGGGCGTCTGGAAGAAGTGGTAGTTGTTGTTGTAGCCGGTCGGGAACGTCGGGATCCCGCGGTACCAGAGGCAGCGCTCGCTGAGGCCCATCTCCTCCGGTCCGTCGGCGGGTATGCGTCCCTCCTGCACGTCGGCCAGCCGCACCGATGCGGGCGAGGTGATGCGGGCCAGCGCCTGCGGCGTCAGCTCCGGCAGCCGCCCGTCGGCCGGGTCCGAGATCAGTGACGTGCGCATGGTCCTGACGATCGACGTGCTCTGCTCCGTCCAGTAGCTGTTGTAGGCGCCGACGTTGCCGCCCACCGGGAGCGGCTCCGTGCGGACCTCGCTCGGCGCGTTCTGCTGGTCGACGCGGTCCTGGGCCTGGCGTTCGCGTTCCGCGACCTCGTCGGCGGTGAAGAACGCCTGGTCGGCCAACTCCGCGGGCCGCTCCAGCGGTGTGATGGTGGCGTTGTTCCAGATCGCCTGCAGATCCGGGTCGCCCCACGGCGTCCGGGGCGTCGTCCAGTCCGCCGGGGTCTGGAGCTCGGCCTGGGCGGCCGCCGGCGGGGCGGTCAGCGACGCGATCGCGAGCGCGGCCGCAAGGGCGAAGCAGGTCGCGGGCAGTCGATGGCTCATCGGTCTCCTCCTTGCGTCATCGCGAAATCGCGTCATCGGCGTCGGTTCGTCTCTCGGCGTGCGATCGCGTCATCGCGTCATCGCGTCATCGCGTCATCGCGTCATCGCGTCGTCGGCTCCGCGCGCCGCTTCATCACCGGGCCGCGGGCCACGCATCGGGCACCGCGAAAACGAAGATCGCATGGCCGCCCACGGTGGGGCGGTTCTTCTCCGGCGTGAGCTGGCCCGAGATGCTGCTCCAGAGCGAGGGATCCGTTCCCACCGGGATGGCCAGGTACTGCCGGCCGTCGACGGCGTAGCTGATCGGGAAGCCCGAAACCGAGCTCGGCATCCGCGTCCGGAACAGGATGTCGCCCGAGCGGGCGTCGTAGACATACAGGTTGCGGTCCCAGTCGCCGGCCACGACCAGGCCGCCGCCGGTCGTGAGTGCGGCACTGTCGATGGCGGTGCGCGTCCGGTGGCGCCACAGCACGTTCCCGTCGACGTCGATGGCGACGAGCTCCCCGACGCCGTCCGGCCGCAGGGGATGCGGGAGGTGCTGCCGGCGCGACAGCCCGACGCCGCCTCCGCCCTCCACCCGCTCCGGTCCGGGACCGAAGGTGGTCCGTTCGCAGCTCGCGATCAGCGGGATGTAGAAGGCCCGCGTGTCGGGGTGGTAGGCCATGGCCCGCCAGCTCTTGAAGCCGGCCACGCTGGGGCAGAACGTGAGCTCCACGCCCTCCTGCGGGATCATGCCGGGGCGGTACGTGATGGCGCCGGTGCGCGGATCGACGTCGAGAATCGTCTGGTAGCCGAGGTCGTGGGCGGCGAGCAGCCGTCCCGTGGCGCGGTCGAGCTCCCAGAGGATGGCCAGCTTGCCCATCTTGAACAATGACCGCCGCCCGTCGTAATCGACGAGCACGTTCTCGAACGTCTCGTCCATGTCGTGCGTCTCGCCCGGCAGGAGCTGGTTGTACCAGACGATGCTCCCGGTGTCGGGGTCGAGCGCGAGGACGCTGTTCGTGTAGAGCGCGTCGCCGGAATGGCCGCGCTGGAAGCGGGCCCACGGCTTCGCCTGGGCCGTGGCCCAGTAAATCAGGTTCGTGCGGGGGTCGTAGCTGCCGGCGGTCCAACTGTCGCCGCCGATGCGGAACATCAGCGGCGTGTCGCCCCACGTGTCGCCCCCCGGCTCGCCCGGCCGGGCGACGGTCGACGTGCGCCACAGCTCCTCGCCGGTCTGCGCGTCGCGGGCGGAGAGGAAGCAGGGCATCTCCTTCGCCTCGTGATAGCGCTCGCAGCCGTTGGTGCTCGCTATCACCTTGCCGCGGACGACGATGGGACCGGCCGAGTAGCGGAAGCCGAGCGTGTGGTCGGCGCCCTCGACGTTCCAGACCACCTCGCCCGTGCGGGCGTCGAGCGCGACGATGTGGGCGTCGATGGTCGTCAGGTAGACCTTGTCGTCGTAGATGGCGAGGTTGCGGGTGGTGACGATGCCGCCGAGCTCGTCGGTGGTGTGCTCGTGCCGGTAGCGCCACAGGAACTCGCCGGTGGCCGCGTCGAGCGCCTCGACGATGCCGAACGGGCTGGCGACGTACATCACGCCGTCGTACACGAGCGGGTTCGGCTCGGGCCGGCCCTCGGAGCTGAGGGCCCACGACCAGACGAGGCGCAGCCGGTCCGCGTTCCCGGTGTCGATCTGGTCGAGCGGGCTGTAGCCCCAGCCGTCGAGCGTGCGCCGCCAGTTGATCCAATCCGCCGGGTCCGGATCGAGCAGCATGGCGTCGGTGACCGGCGCCATCTCGCGTTCCTGCGCCTGCGCCGCCATGCCCGGAAGGAGTACGAGGAATATGAAGACTGCGGTGCAGAGCGGATCGCGGTGTCGCTGGCGGTTCATGCGCGCTCCTTCCCGGCTTGGCCGCCGGTCGGTCCTTTCGGGAGCCTGACCACGGTTGCCACGGCCTGCACGGAAGGGCGGGGTCCACCCGCAGGACTGACGTGCGGCCCCGCTCGCGAAGCCGCGCAAATCGGAGGGGGCGGGGCGGCTACCGCTGCAGCGGCTCGCCCTCGCGCTCCCACCAGACGGTCCCGAAGTTGATGAATGGCCCGCCCTCCTCCGAGATGCGTCGCTGGACGCGGTATGCGTAGGGGGAGGTCATGAAGGTGCGGCCGCGCAGCTGGACCTGTACCCCCTGGCTCTCGACCGGAGGCGTCTGCCAGTGATGCGAGAAGAATCCGCCCGGGTCCCCGCCGACGCGCCCGGCCTTGAGGAACTCGAAGCCCCGGCTGTCGTCCTCGAGGCGCACGAGATAGCCCATGCGGCGGTCGTAGAACATGCGCGACGTGATGGTGAGCGGTCCGGCCGGCAGTGTTGCCTCGATCGTGCTCTCGTAGGTGCAGCCGCTCACGTGGCGGACGGTCTCCGTTCCGGTGAATTCTCCCCCCTCGCCGAGCGCCGACTCCGGGACCACGCCGTCGATCGTCCACGTGCCGATCAGGTAGTGCGGATCGAACGGCATCGGGTCGTCGCCGATGCCGTCGTCGATGCCCGGCACGCCCTCGACGCCGACCGTCGGCCGGGTGAGCGCTTCCAGGCGGGCGAGCAGGTCGAGCTCCTGCTCGGTGAGGCATTCGCCGTCCACCGGCGTTTCTCCCGGCAGGAGCTTGACGAGCGGCTCCCGCTCGACCTCCGCGGGCGTCTGCGCGGCCAGGGGCGCGGCGACCAGCATGCAGAGGGCAGCAGCGAGGACGAGCTTGGTCATGACAGGCTCCTGACTAACCCTCACCGCACGTGTCGGCGAGGCCGACCACGGACAGCAGGTTGATTCGCGACAGGCCGTCCGTCTCGATCAGCAGGCCCTTGACGAGCACGGTCCGGCCGGCGCGCAGCTCCCCGGTGGCGTTGATCTGCTCCGGGTTGGTGAAGATCGCGCGCTGGCCGAAGCGGAGCAGTCCCTCCGCCGTGAGGAAGTCGGCCACGCCGACGAGCTGGAACTCGTGGTCCCCGGACGTGTTCTCGCGCGCTTCCTCCACCTCGACCTCGTTGAAGACGCGCGGGCGGGTCGACGTCGGCTCGACGGCGCGCGTCAGCCACCAGGTCGTCTCCTGGCTGATCCGCTGCTCGACGCAGCCGACGGTCTGGACCACCTCCACCTGCGGCTCCGGCCGCCCGGCCGACGGACGCTGCCCGGCCGCCGTCGCGATCTGCGGAGCGAGAGTGGCGGCCGCCACCGCCGCCACGAGCAAGGTCCGGGTCGTCATCCCTCGTTCTCTCCCTGAAGCGGCTAAAACGAAGGGGGCCTGCGCGTGTACGCCGCGCGCGGCCCCCTTCCGGAGTCACAGTCGACCGCAGACGCTAGTTGTCGTTGGCCTCGCCGGTGTCGATGACGTAATTCGCGCTCGTCAGGAACATGTCGTCCCAGCTCTGCTCGGACCAGTACACTTCCTTGTTCGGCGCCGGGTTGTGGCGGTTCGAGCGCGAGTTGTCGTAGCGCGCCACCGTCTTCAACGTGCTGCCCGCGGGCACCCGCAACGGCTCGGCCAGGTAGTACTCGTACTGCCAGTCGAAGTCGTAGTTCGGCACGCGCATCAGGATCTCTTCCCGGCCGTCGGGGTAGGTGAGGACGTAGGTGAAGTCCTTGCCCCGCAGGTGCGCGTGGACGAACAGGCTCTGGATGATCGAGTCGTTCTGGAACGCGCCGATGCCGGTGACCGTCCAGTTGCCGTCGTGCGGCGGGATCGGGGCCAGCAACGGGTTGAGCCCCTGGGCCACCCGCCGGAGGGCCGCCGCAGCACGGCGCTCCTCGGGGGTGAGCGGAGGCGGGGCGATGAGCTGCTCGTTCTCCGACGTGATCTCGTCGAGCGACAGGGTGCGCTGGTAGTGCGTCACCTCGTCGGTGGCGAACCAGGCGCCGATCGCCGGGCGGGCGACCTCGGGCTGGCCGGTCGCCTGGTAGTGCATGTTCCAGACGATGTAGTCGAACAGGTCGCCGCGAATCTCGCGTGCCTGCCCCGGCCTGGCGACGTCAGCCCCGACCCCCGGAATGTAGGGACCGAAGCCGACCCGCGCGCGCGCGCGCTCCTCGGCCGCCGCGCGATCCTCTTCCGTCAGGTCCTCTGCCTGCTGGCGGGCGCGCCTCGCCTCGGCAACCGCTTCCGGATCGGCGTCGGGGTCCGGAATCGGCACGTAGTCCACCAGCGGTCCGCCCGGCCAGGCCGGGCCGCGGCCGAGCTTCGTCCCCGCCGGCAGGTTGACCAGACCCGTCGTGATGTGGTGGGTCGCGGCGTAGTTGCCGGGGCGCACCTGCGTCGCGGAGACGCGCATGACGTCGTCGAACGGCAGCGGCTGGAAGAGGTTGAAGTTCGGGGTCTCGCCGTCCGGATCCACATGCCACTCGATCGGGAACTCGATGACGTAGTCCGGCTCGAGCCCCTCGGGGTGGCTCCAGCCCGCCTCTGCGAACCGCGGCGGCTCCGGCGCGAGGCCGTCGCCTTCCGGCGCCCCGCCGTCGGCCCAGGCCGCGATAGCGGCGATCTCGTCGTCGCTCAGGCTGGGGTCGTTGGAGAACTTGCCGAACTGCGGGTCGGCGAACCAGGGCGGCATCTCGCGCGAGACGACCTTCGCCTTGATGGCCCGCGCCCACGGCCGCGCGTCCCGGTACGAAAGCAGCGACATCGGCGCCACCTGGTTCGGCCGATGGCAGCTTGCGCAGTTGTCGAGCAGGATCTGCCCGACCTCACCGTTGAACGTCGGGGTCTCCTCCGCCTGCGCCGGCGCGATTCCTAACGCCGCGGCTGCGACGAGCCCCGCCGCCACTGCGATCGTTCGCTTCATTCTGAGCCTCCCGCTCTGGAGTCCGAGGTCTAGGATCCTGAAAATGTACGTTGTGCGGCGCCCCGTTGTCAACGGCGCGAAGTCGACGCGGGGCGCCGGCCGCGCAGGCATGATACATGATAGAGGTACCGCACGAAGGAGACCGTTCATGAAGTACAGCAGATCGCTTGCCGTTGCCGCCGGCCTGGTTGCCTGGATCCTGGCGCTGGCCCCGGGCGGCGCCCTCGCCCAGGTGGAGTACATCGACCCGATGGGCGGCTTCACGCAGGTCGTCACCACGACCGACCGGGGCGTGAAGACCATTCACGTGTCCGGCCAGGTCGGGCAGGGCGAGACGCTCCAGGAGCAGGCCGAGTCGGCGCTCGCGGGCGTCGTGCAGCGGCTCGCCCAGGCCGGCGCGACGCCGGAGGACGTCGTCAAGATCCGCGTCTTCGTAAAGGACTTCACCCCGGACCAGTACCCGATCGTCGCGGCTGCCCGCTCGGCCGTCTTCCCCGAGGGCCACTGGCCGGCGAGCACGATGGTCGGCGTCGACGAGCTGTTCATCGACACCCTGCGCGTCGAGATCGAGGCGACCGCGGTCGTCGCGGAGCCCGGCGTCGACCTCGAGATCGAGCGCTTCGCCCCGGCGAACGGCTTCAGCGGCGCCGTGGCGGTGACCGCCCACGGCGTCCGGACGGTGTACGTGGCGGGGCAGGTGGGAACCGGCGACGGCCTCGCGGCCCAGACCGCCTCCGTCTGGGGGCGCGTCGGAGAGCGGCTGGCCGAGGCGGGTGCGTCGTTCGCGGACGTGGTGAAGGCGACGACCTACATCGTCGACTTCGACCCGGACACCGACCTCGTGGCGTATCGCGACGGCCGCGTCGCGGCGCTCTCGCTCGACGACATGCCGGCCAGCACGCTGCTCGGCGTCCCCGCGCTGGCCGCGGACCAGTTCCTGATCGAGATCGATGCGGTCGCCGTCATGGGTGTCGACGGGCAGGCGATCGAGCGGGACTTCATCGACCCCGCCACGGGATTCTCGCAGGCGGTGGCGGCGCGCGGCTCCGGACCCGCGACGGTCCGGATCTCGGGGCAGGTGGGCAACCCGGGCGACTCCCTCGAGAGCCAGGCCGACCAGGTCTACGCGGGGCTGCGGCAGCGCCTCGAGGCGGCCGGCGGCTCGCCGGAGGACCTGCTGAAGGTCGTGATCTACCTGCCCGAATACAGCCTGGGCGACTTCGAGGCGGTCGATGCGGCGCGCAAGGCGCACGGGTTCCCGGATGCCACGGTCCCGGCGGCGACGCTGCTCGGCATCCAGTCGCTCTACGCGCGAGGCGTCCTGCTCGAGGTCGAGGGCATCGCGGTCGTCGACTGAGCGCGCGCGCCGGCGGCCGACCGGCTCGTGGTCGTTCTCGAACTCGGTGACGCCGGCCCGGCGGGAGCTGCCACCGGGCCGGCCGCTCGACGGTGACGCCGGCCCCGCCCAAGTGAATTGCCCGCCGGGGCCGGCCGGTCGCGGCGCCGGCCCTCCGAAGCCGCCCCCACCGGAGGGGGGCAGCGGACGAGACTGCGCGTCAGAAGCGGAACAGTCGCGTCAGCTTGACGATGAAGGCCCGGTTCTCGAGGAACGGCGCCCGGCCGCGGATCGACGTGTCGCGGGTGTCGTTGTAGACGACGAAGAGCTCGCTGCCGGGCTGGTACTCCCAGCGCAGCCGCAGGTTGGTGCCGAGCGACGAGTTGCTCGAGTTGTACTGGATGAGGCCGCCGAAGAACATCCGCGGCGTCAGCGTGTAGGTGACGCGGCTGGTGACGAGCGGAATGGTCGCCTCGCCGATCATCGGCAGCTCGATGCGGTTGATGGAGATGCCTGGCTCCAACGAGAACTGCGGAGTCAGCTCCACCCGCCCCCGCTGGAAGCCGACCGCGGTGATGGTGCCGTTGAAGAACCCGCCGTGCTGCACCGAGAAGGTGCCGGCCAGTCGCCGCTGGGGTCCCATCTGGAACGCCGCGTAGAAGTCCTGGAAATCGTAGCCGCCGATCGGGATGGTGACGTCGGGAGCGAGCGGGAACGACCGCTCCAGCAGCTCGTAGCTGCGCTGGACGTCGAACGCCAGCCGGTCAGCGTTCTCGAATTCGGTCTCGAAGCGGGCCTGGGCGATGCGGGTCTCCACGGCGCCGCTGCCGGTCTCGACGTAGTCGAGGCTCGCGCCGAAGGTGAACTGGCGCACCGCCTCGATGCCGCGGGGCCGCGGGGCGTACTGCGCGGTGGTGAACGTGCGCCGGAAGTTCCAGCGGCGCATGAAGCCGATCTCGGGATTGAAGTTGTCGCCCACGTGCAGGTGGTCGACCTGGAAGGCGTAGAGGTCTCCGTTGTAGGTCACGACTCCCTGGTAGCTGTCGTCGTCGCCCTCGAGCCCGAGGGTGCGCGACCGGGAGTAGTAGCCGTTCACGTACAGGTTGTCGTAGAAGGCGAACTGCCCGTCGACGCCGTACACCTCGTTCGAGCCCGGTCCGCGGGTCGACACCGAGCGGCGCGTGAGGATGGCGCCGATGCGGCTGCGCCGCAGGACGTCGCGGCTGACGCGAAACACCGAGAAGTTGGTCGCGAGCGCGCCGACCTCCTGCTGGCTGTCGGTCTGGATCGTCAGCGCGCCGATGCTGAACGGCCCGATGCGGCCGGTGAGGCGTCCCCCGCCGAGAATCGGCACGGTGCGCGTTACGCCCTCGTCGCTGGCCTCGAGGCCGATGCGCCGGCTGAAGAAGATGGTCGGGGCGTCGCCCCCGCCGAAGAACGCTCCGCCGGTGGTGGCGCCGCCGGTGGGCCGGGCGGCCGAGAACCCGCCGCCCCCGCCGCCGAAGTTGGCGCCGACGCCGAAGTCGAAGATGCCGCGGCTCTCGAGGAAGAAGTCGCGCTTCTCGGGGAAGAAGAGGCTGAAGCGGGTCAGGTTGACCTGCTGCTGGTCCACCTCGACCTGCGCGAAGTCGGTGTTGTAGGTGAAGTCGGCCGTCAGGTTCTCGGTCAGGCCGAACTTGACGTCGATGCCGGCGTCGCCCGTCCCGTCGTTCACGATCGCGGGCACGGCGTTGACGTCGGTGGCGAGCCCGCCGATGGCGTACGGCTTGATCTCGAACGTCCGGTTGCCCCGCGGCACCTCCACGCCGGTCAGGGTGCCCGCGGCCGACAGCCGGAAGTCGCCCGGTCCGCCCGAGATCGGGACCGGCGTCATGTGCGCGACCTCGTTCTTCCAGCGGATGTTGCGCGTGAGCTGCATCCCCCAGACCTGCTCGGCGAGACCCGGGCGGAAGCGGAGCGACTTGAACGGGATCTGCGTCTCCAGCGTCCAGCCCCCGTCGAAGCGGCCCGTGGCGGAGTCCCAGATCGGGTTCCAGTCGATGTTCGGGTTGGACTCGTCGGTGATCTGATAGTCCCCGAAGCCGCCGAGCGGGTTGATCATGAAGTTGAGACCGTTGCGCCGGTCGTAGAACGTATCGAGCGCGATGCCGAAGTACTCGTTCATGACGAGCTGGAACGAGTCGCGCAGCATCTCGTTGGCCACCCAGCGCGACTCCGGTGCCGAATCCCACAGCCGCGCGGAGATGTAGACGTTCTCCTCGTCGAAGAACACCCATGCCTCCGTCCGCTCGGTCGCGGGGGCGCCCTCGAGGGGCATCTGCTGCAGGAAACCGTCCACCGGCGGCACGACCTCGTAGAACCCTTCGTCGAGCACCCCGTCGAGCCGCAGCGGCTGCGGCAGCCGCGTCGCCCGCATCGTGACGCGGCCTGAGCCGTCGCGGGTCACGGTAGCCGGCGCCACGGGGGCGGGCGGGCCGTCGATGAGGACGCGGGGCGCCATCGCCGAGGCGCCGCCGGTGCGCACGGCGGCGGTCGCGGCCGGGGGTGCCTCCGGGGCGGGGGCGGGGCGAGGCGCCGCCGGCTCGATCGCGACTCCCGGCGCGGCCGGCCGTGCCGGGGGCGGCGGTTCGGCGGCGGGTTCCCGCGCCGCGACGAGCGGCGCGCCGCTGCGGACATCCGGGAGGGCGGGCCGCAGGTCGGCCGCAAGGCGATCCTGGAGCGCGAACAGCTCAGCCGTGGCGCCGTCCAGAATCGACGTCCGCACGACCGTGCTGCTGGCCGTCTCGACGATCCGGGCCGTGATCCGCAGGCGCTCGCCCTGCCGCTGGTAGCTCCCGCCGATGACCCACGCCACACCCAGAGCGCGGCCTGCCTCGGCGTCGGTCGCGGCGGCGGGCGATTCGCCGTGGACGATCGTCACCCCGGCGCCCTGCAACGACGCCGCGAGCGACTCGGCGATCCCGGCGCCGAACCAGTCGTCGGTCGCGATGCCGCTGATGTTGGCGAACGGTAGGATGGCGACGGCGCTGTTGTCGGCTGCGCCGGCCTCCTGCGCCGCTCCAAGCGTTGCCGAGCTGGCGGAGAGCAGCAGGACCGCCGCGCCGATGCTCGTGAGTCTCACCATCCCGTGCTCCCCCGCAGATTCTAGAAGCGGAACAGGCGCGTCAGCTTGACGATGAAGGCCCGGTTCTCGAGGAACGGCGCCCGGCCGCGGATCGACGTGTCGCGGGTGTCGTTGTAGACGACGAAGAGCTCGCTGCCGGGCTGGTACTCCCAGCGCAGCCGCAGGTTGGTGCCGAGCGACGAGTTGCTGGAGTTGTACTGGATGAGGCCGCCGAAGAACATCCGCGGCGTCAGCGTGTAGGTGACGCGGCTGGTGACGAGCGGGATCGTCGCCTCGCCGATCGTCGGCAGCTCGATGCGGTTGATCGAGATGCCCGGCTCGAACGAGAACTGCGGCGTCAGCTCGACGCGTCCGCGCTGGAAGCCGACCGCGGTGATGGTGCCGTTGAAGAACCCGCCGTGCTGAAACGAGAGGGTGCCGGCCAGGCGCCGTTGCGTCCCCATCTGGTACGCGGCGTAGAAGTCCTGGAAGTCGTAGCCGCCGACCGGGATGGTGACCTCGGGAGCGAGCGGGAACGACCGCGCGAGCAGCTCGTAGCTGCGCTGGACGTCGAACGCAATCCGGTCGCTGTTCTCGAGCTCGGTCTCGAAGCGGGCCTGGGCGATGCGGGTCTCCACGGCGCCGCTGCCGGTCTCGACGTAGTCGAGGCTCGCGCCGAAGATGAACTGGCGCACCGCCTCGATGGCGGGCCGCGGGCCGTACTGCCCGGTGGCGAACGTGCGGCGGAAGTTCCAGCGGCGCATGAAGCCGATCTCGGGGTTGAAGTTGTCGCCCACGTGCAGGTGGTCGACCTGGAAGGCGTAGAGGTCTCCGTTGTAGGTCACGACTCCCTGGTAGCTGTCGTCGTCGCCCTCGAGCCCCACGGTCCGGGACCGGGAGTAGTAGCCGTTCATGTAGAGGTTGTCGTAGAAGGCGAACTGCCCGTCGACGCCGTAGACCTCGTTCGAGCCAGGTCCCCGGGTCGACACCGAACGGCGCGTCAGGATGGCGCCGATGCGGCTGCGGCGCAGGACGTCGCGGCTGACGCGGAACACCGAGAAGTTGGTCGCGAGCGCGCCGACGTCCTGCTGGCTGTCGGTCTGGATCGTCAGCGCGCCGATGCTGAACGGCCCGACGCGGCCGGTGAGGCGTCCCCCGCCGAGAATCGGCACGGTACGGGTCAGGCCCTCCTCGTTGGCCTGGAGGCCGATGCGCCGGCTGAAGAAAATGGTCGGGGCGTCGCCTCCGCCGAAGAACCCGGGGCCGCCTCCGCCGGTGGGGCGGGAGGCCGAGAACCCTCCGCCGCCGCCGAACATGGGGCCGACGCCGAAGTCGAAGATGCCGCGGCTCTCGAGGAAGAAGTCGCGCTTCTCGGGGAAGAAGAGGCTGAAGCGGGTCAGGTTGACCTGCTGCTCGTCCACCTCGACCTGCGCGAAGTCGGTGTTGTAGGTCAGGTCGGCGGTCAGGTTCTCGGTCACGCCGAACTTGACGTCGATGCCGTAGTCGCCGGTCCCGTCGTTCACGATCGCGGGCACGGCGTTGACGTCGGTGGCGAGTCCCCCGATGGCGTACGGCTTGAGCTCGAAGGTCCGGTTGCCCCGCGGCACCTCGACGCCGGTCAGGGTCGCGGCCGCCGACAGCCGGAACTCGCCCGGTCCGCCCGAGATGGGCACCGGCGTCGCATGGACGATCTCGTTCTTCCAGCGGATGTTCCGCGAGATCTGGATGCCCCAGACCTGCTCGGCCAGCCCGGGCCGGAAGCGGAGGGACTTGAACGGGAGCTGCGCCTCGACCGTCCATCCGCCGTCGAAGCGGCCCACACGGGAGTCCCAGATCGGGTTCCAGTCGATGTTCGGATTGCCCTCGTCGGTGATCTGGTAGTCGGCGAAGCCGCCGATCGGGCTGACCAGGAAGCCGAAGCCGTTCCGCCGGTCGTAGAACGTGTCGAGCGAGATCCCGAGGTACTCGTTCTGGATGAGCTGGAACGAGTCGCGCTGCATCTCGTTGGCGACCCACCGTTCCTCGGGGGCCGAGTCCCACAGGCGGGCGGAGATGTAGAGGCTCTCGTCGTCGAAGAAGACCCAGGCCTCGGTCCGTTCGGTTGCCGGCGCACCCTCGATGGGCATCTGCTGCAGGAAGCCCTCGATCGGCGGCACGACCTCGTAGAACCCCTCGCTGAGCGATCCGTCGAGATTGAGCGGCTGCGGGAGCCGGGTGGCGCGCATCGTGACGCGGCCCGCGGCGTCGCGGGACACCGTGGCCGGCGCCACCGGAGGCGGCGGGCCGTCGATCAGGATGCGGGGCGCGATCGCCGAGCCGGCGCCGCTTCTGCGCGCGGTCGCCGCGGCCGCCGCCGGGGGTGCCTCCGGGGCGGAGGGCGGGAGCCGCGGAGCCGGCTCGGTCGCGCCCTCCGGCGCGGCCGGCCGTAGCGGGGGCGGCGGTTCGGCCGTGCCTCGCTCCCGCGCCGCGACGAGGGGTGCATCGCCGCTACGCATGCCCGGCAACGCGGGGCGCAGATCGGCAGCGAGGCGGTCCTGCAGCGCGAACAACTCGGCCGTTGCGCCGTCCAGAATCGAGGTCCGCAGGACCGCGCCGCCGTCCGTCTCGACGATCCGGGCCGTGATCCGCAGGCGCTCGCCTTGCCGCTGATAGCTCCCGCCGATGATCCACGTCGCTCCGAGGGCGCGGCCCGCCGCCGCGTCGTCGGCTCCCGCCCGCACCTCGCCGTGGACGATCGTCACTCCGGCGCCCTGCAACGAGGCCGCCAGCGACTCGGCGATCCCGGCGCCGAACCAGTCGTCGGTCGCGATGCCGCTGATGTTGGCGAACGGGAGGATTGCGACGGTGCCGTTGGCCGCCCCCGAAGCCTCCTGCGCCGCGGCCGCCGACGGCACCGACCCCGCAAGGAGCAGAATCAGCGCCGCTCTGCCGATCCTCTCGAGTCGTGCCATCCCGTGCTCCCTGCCGCCCCAGCGGCGCCGTCCGACCTAGAAGCGGAACAGTCGCGTCAGCTTGACGATGAAGGCGCGGTTCTGGAGGAGCGGCGCGCCGCGCAACGAGGTGTCGCGGGTGTCGTTGTAGACCACGAAGAGCTCGCTCCCCGGCTGGTACTCCCAGCGCAGGCGCAGGTTCGTGCCGAGCGACGTGTTGCTGGAGTTGTACTGGATCAGCCCGCCGAAGAACATGCGGGGGGTCAGCGTGTAGGTTACCCGGCTCGTGAGGAGCGGGATGGTCGCCGCGCCGATCGGCAGCTCGATGCGGTTGATCGAGATGCCCGGCTCGAGCGAGAACTGCGGCGTCAGCTCGACCCGGCCGCGCCGGTAGCCGATTGCGGTGATCGTCCCGTCGTAGAAGCCTCCCCGCTGGAAGGTCACGGTCCCCGAGACGCGCCGCTGCGCGCTCAGGGAGTACGACGCGTAGTAGTCCTGGAAGTCGTAGTGGCCGGGGTTGATGGAGACGCCGCCGCCCAGGGGGAAGGCGTACGGGATCAGCTCGTAGTTGCGCTGCGCGTCGACGCCCAACCGGTCGCCGTTCTCGAATTCGGTCTGGAAGCGGAGCTGCGCGATGCGGGTCTCGACCATGCCCGCGCCGGTCTCGATGTAGTCGAGGCTGCCGCCGAAGGTGAACTGGCGGACGGATTCGATGGAGCGGGGCCGGGGGCCGTAGTTGGCGGTGGCGAAAGTGCGGCGGAAATCCGCGCGCCGCAGGAAGCCCATCTCGGGGTTGAAGTTGGATCCGACGCGCACGTGGTCGAGCTGCAGCGCGAAGAGGTCGCCGTTGTACGTGAACACCCCCTGGTAGCTGGCGTCGTCGCCCTCGCGTCCGGCCGTTCGCGATTCGGCGTAGTAGCCGTTCACGTACACGTTGTCGAAGAACGCGAACTGCCCGTCCGCCCCGTAGACCTCGTTCGATCCGGGGCCGCTGAGCGAGACCGAGCGGCCGGTGTAGATGGCGCCGATCCGACTGCGGCGCAGGATGTCGCGGCTCACGCGGAGCACGGTGAAAGCGGTCGGCTCGGCCCCGACGGTGCCCTCGCTCCCGGTGCCGATGCCCAGCGCACCGATGCTGAACGGACCGACCCGGCCCGTGAGCCGCCCGCCGCCGAGGATCGGTACGGTGCGGCTGACCCCGTCCCGCTGCTGGAGCCCGATCCGCCGGCTGAAGAAGATGATCGGGACGTCGCCGCCCCCGAAGAAGCCGCCTCCGCCGCCGGTCCGCCGGCCTGCTCCGCCCCCGCCCCCGCCCCCGAAGAACGCGCCGCGCCCGAAGTCGAAGATGCCGCGCCCTTCGAGGAAGAAGTCGCGCTTCTCGGGGAAGAAGAGGCTGAAGCGCGTGAGGTTGACCTGCTGCTCGTCGACCTCGACCTGCGCGAAGTCGGTGTTGTAGGTGAAGTCCGCGGTCAGGTTCTCGGTGACGCCGTACTTGACGTCGATGCCGGCGTCGCCCGTGCCGTCGTTGCGGATGCCGCTGGCGACGTCGCTGGCCAGCCCGCCGATCGCGTAGGGCTTGATCTCGAACGTCCGGTTGCCCGCCGGCACCTCCAGGCCCGTCAGGGTGGCTCCGGCCGACACCCGGAACTCGCCGGGTCCGCCGGAGATCGGGACCGGATTCAGGTAGGTCCGCTCGTTCTTCCAACTGATGTGCCGGCCGAGCTGCAGCCCCCAGAGCTGCTCCGCGTCGCCGGGGCGGAAGCGGATCGATTTGAAGGGGATCTCCATCTCCACCGTCCAGCCCCCGTCGAAGCGGCCCACGCTGGAATCCCAGACCGGGTTCCAGTCGATGTTCGGATTCCCCTCGTCGGTGAGCTGGAAGTCGATGAAGCCGCCCAGGGCGTTGACCATGAACGCAAACGCGTTCCTCCGGTCGTAGAACGTGTCGAACGTCGCGATGAGGTGCTCGTTCTGGACCGTCTGGAACGAGTCGCGCCGCATCTCGTTGGCGACCCAGCGCGAGCCGGGTACCGAGGCCCACAGGCGCGCCGCGACGTACACGGCGTCGTCGTCGTACAGGATCCACGCCTCGCTCCGCTCGGTCGCCGGTGCGCCCTCGAGCGGCACCTGCTGCACGAAACCGCCGAACGGCGGAGTGATCTCGTACACGCCCTCATCGAGCACGCCGTCGAGGCGCAGCGGCTCCTCGAGCCGCACCGCGCGCAGGGTGGCCCGGCCGCTGGCATCGCGATTGATGGTCGCGGGTGGAACGGGCGGCGGGGGAGCACCGACGATGGCGCGCGCTCCGGCGGCGAAGCCGGTCCCGGGCCGCCGGTCGCCGGTCGCCGCCCGTGCTCGCGCCGCGGCCGCCGCGGGAGGGGCGGAGGGCGGTTGGGACCTTGCCGGCGGGGGCGGCACCGCGACGGGTGCTTCGGCGGCAGCCACTCCCGCCGGGGCTCGCGGCTCCGCGGCACTCGGCTCGGCGCCTTCCGCCAGGCGATCGACCCCCGCAGCCGGCGCGGCGAGGGACGGCTGCAGATCGGCGGCGAGGCGGTCCTGCAGGTCGAACAGATCCGCCACCGCGCCGTCGACGATCGACGTCCGTACGACCGCGCCCGTCGCCACCTCGCTGACGCGGGCCGTGATCCGCAGGCGTTCGCCCTGCCGCTGGTAGCTGCCACCGACGACCCACGCCGCGCCGAGGGTGCGGCCCGCCTCGGCGTCGGTCGGGCCGGCCAGCCCTTGGCGGGGCGCGGTGACCACCCCGGCGCCCTGCAACGACGCTGCCAGCGACTCGGCGATCCCGGCGCCGAACCAGTCGTCGGTCGCGGCGCCGCTGATGTTGGCGAACGGGAGGATGGCGACGGTGCCGTTGCCGGCTGCAGCGGCGCCCTGCGCCGCCGCGGGGCGTGGTGCGGAGCAGGTGGCAATCAGCAGCAGCGCCGCCGTGCCGATGCCCGCGAGTCGTGCCATCCCGTGCTCCCTTCTGCCTGACGGTGCGCCCGATTCTGAAGGAGATCCGGCGCGCTCTCACGGGCGCGTCGGAGTCTGCGCTGGCGCAGACTCCTAGAAGCGGAACAACCGCGTCAGCTTGACGATGAAGGCCCGGTTCTCGAGCACGGGAGCCCGATCGAGGAACGCGGTGTTGCGCGTGTCGTTGTAGACGACGAACAGCTCGCTCCCCGGCTGGTACTCCCAGCGCAGGCGCAGGTTCGTGCCGAGCGACGAGTTGCTGGAGTTGTACTGAATCAACCCGCCGAAGAACATGCGCGGGGTCAGCGTATAGGTGACCCGGCTCGTGACGAGCGGGATCGTCGCTGCGCCGATCGGCAGCTCGATGCGGTTGATCGAGATGCCCGGCTCGAACGAGAACTGCGGCGTCAGCTCGACCCGACCGCGCTGGAACCCGACGGCCGTGATCGTGCCGTCGTAGAACCCGCCCCGCTGGAAGGTCAGGGTGCCGGACACGCGGCGCTGCGCGCCCATCGAGTACGACGCGTAGAAGTCGTTGAACTCGTAATGGCCGGGATCGATCGCCACCTCGGGTGCGAGGTAGAAGGGCCGCACGATCATCTCGTAGTTGTTCTGCACGTCGAAGCCGACGGTGTCGCTGCTCTCGAACTCCGTCTGGAAGCGCGCCTGGGCGATGCGGGTCTCGACGGCCCCGGCGCCGGTCTCCACGTAGTCGACGGTGCCTCCGAACGTGAACTGCCGCACGGACTCGATGGAGCGGGGCCGCGGGGCGTAGTTGGCGGTCGCGAAGTTGCGGCGGAAGTCCCGTCGGCGCAGGAAGCCCATCTCGGGGTTGAAGTTGGAGCCGACGCGGAGGTGGTCGAGCTGCACCGCGACGAGGTCGCCGTTGTAGGTGAACACGCCCTGGTAGCTGGCGTCGTCTCCCACGCGGTCGGTGGTGCGGGAGCGGGCGTAGTACCCGTTGAAATAGACGTTGTCGTAGAAGGCGAACTGGCCGTCGGCGCCGAAGACCTCGTTCGACCCCGGGCTGGTGAGGGAGACGGAGCGCCCGGTGTAGATGGCGCCGATGCGGCTGCGCCGCAGGATGTCGCGGCTGATCCGGAGGACGGTGAAGGTGGTCGGGTCGGCGCCGACGGTCTGTTCGCTGCCGGTCCCGATGCCGAGGGCGCCGATGCTGAACGGCCCGACGCGGCCGGTCAGCCGCCCGCCCCCGAGGATCGGCACGGTGCGGCTGACCCCGTCCTTCTGCTCGAGGCCGATCCGCCGGCTGAAGAAGATGATCGGGGCGTCGCCGCCGCCGAAGAAGCCCCCGCCGCCGGTCGGCCGGCCCGCCCCGGGCCCGCCCCCGCCGCCGAAGGAGGCGCCGCGCCCGAAGTCGAAGATGCCGCGGCTCTCGAGGAAGAAGTCGCGCTTCTCGGGGAAGAAGAGGCTGAAGCGCGTCAGGTTGACCTGCTGCTCGTCCACCTCCACCTGGGCGAAGTCGGTGTTGTAGGTGAAGTCGGCGGTCAGGTTCTCCGTCACGCCGTACTTGACGTCGATGCCGACGTCGCCGCTCCCCTCGTTCCGGATGGGGTTGGGCACGGCGTTGACGTCGGTGGCCAGCCCGCCGATCGCGTAGGGCTTCACCTCGAACACCCGGTTGCCCGCCGGCACGTCGATGCCTGTCAGCGTGGCGCCCGCGGAGACCCGGAATTCGCCGGGACCGCCGGAGATCGGGACCGGGTTCAGGTAGGTGATCTCGTTCTTCCAACGGATGTTCCGTCCCAGTTGCAGCCCCCAGACCTGCTCGGCGGCGCCGGGGCGGAAGCGGATCGACTTGAAGGGGATCTCCATCTCGACCGTCCAGCCGCCGTCGAAGCGGCCGACGCTCGAGTCCCAGACCGGGTTCCAGTCGCTGTTGGGGTTCCCCTCGTCGGTGATCTGGAAGTCGAAGAACCCGCCGAGAGGGTTTATCATGAACGCCAGGCCGTTCCGGCGGTCGTAGAACGTGTCGAACGCGGCGCTGAAGTACTCGTTCTGGATGAGCTGGAACGAGTCGCGCTGCATTTCGTTGGCGACCCAGCGCGATTCGGGCGCCGAGTCCCAGAGGCGCGCGGCCACGTACACGTTGTTGTCGTCGTAGAGGATCCAGGCTTCGGTCTGCTCCGTCGCAGGCGCGCCCTGGACGGGCAGTTGCTGCAGGAAGCCCCCGAACGGCGGCGTTGTCTCGTACACCCCCTCGTCGAGCACGCCGTCGACGCGCAGGGGCCCGTCCAGCCGCACCGCGCGCAGGGTGGCCCGCCCCGAGGCTTCGCGATTGATGGTCGCCGGCGGGATCGGCGGCGGCGGGGCGCCGATGATGGCCGATCCTCCCGCGGCGAATCCGGTCGTGGCCGCCGCGGATACCCGGGGCCGCTCGGAAGTCGCGGCCGCCGCGGCCGTCGCCGGTGGTTCCTCGGCGGGCGCCGCGGGAAGAGCCGCGGGCCGTTCCCGCGCAGGCACGCGAGGAGCCGGCGGCGGCTCGGCGATCACCGGCGCGGCCGCCTCCGCAAGCTGCTCCTCTGCGGCGGCCGCGTCGGGCAGGGCCGGGCGCAGGTCGACCGCGAGGCGGTCCTGCAGGTCGAAGAGGTCCGTGACCGAGCCGTCGACGATCGAAGTCCGCAGGACGGCGCCCGTCGCCACCTCGACGACGCGGGCGGTGATCCGCAGTTGCCCCGCCTGGCGCTGGTAGCTGCCGCTCACGATCCAGCGCGCACCCAGGGCGCGTCCGGCGGCCAGGTCGTCCGCGGTAGCCGTCGTCTCGCCGCGGACCACCCGCATCCCGGCGCCCTCGAGCGCGGCGGCCAGCGTCTCCAGGATCCCGACGCCGTACCAGTCGTCCACGGTGAGGCCGGTGATGTTGCCGAACGGAAGGATGGCGACGGCGTCGCCGCTCTCCGCGCCGGCGGACTGCACCGCGAAGAATGCCGGCACGACCGCTGCAGCCCGCTCCCCGGGGCTCCGAATCTCTGCGGCCGCCAACGGGGCCGCGAGCAGCAACGCCGCTGCCGCGGCGGTGATCCGGGTCGTCGCCATCTCGTGTCTCCCTCTTCCGACGGTGAGCGCGCCGCGTGCCGCGCGCACCTTCCCAGACGGGTCATTGTTTCACACCGTTCCATCCGGGTGGGCCGTGCGCGCTCGGTCCGCGGGGCATCGGTCGGCCGCAGTCGATCCCCGGGCTGCGTCAAAAGCGGAACAGGCGGGTCAGCTTGACGATGAACGCCCGGTTCTGCAGAAACGGAACTCGGTCCAGAGAGGTGTCGCGCTGGTCGTTGTAGACGACGAAGAGCTCGCTTCCGGGCTGGTACTCCCAGCGCAGCCGCAGGTTCGTGCTGAGCGAGGAGTTGCTCGCGTTGTACTGCACCAGCCCGCCGAAGAACATGCGCGGCGTCAGCGTGTACGTGACGCGGCTCGTTACGAGCGGGATGGTCGCCTCGCCCAGCGGCAGCGCGATGCGGTTGATCGAGATGCCCGGCTCGAGCGAGAACTGCGGGGTCAGCTCCACGCGGGGGCGGCGGTAGCCCACGGAGGTGATGTTGCCGTCGTAGAAGCCGCCTGCCTGGAGGGTCAGGGTCCCCGAGACGCGGCGCTGCGGTCCCATCGAGTAGGACGCGAAGAAGTCCTGGAACGCGTAGGCGCCGGGGGCGATGCTGGCGCCAGGCGCGAGCGAGAACGGCCACGCCAGCAGCTCGTAGTTGTCCTGGACGTCGAAGCTGATGCGGTCGCTGTTCTCGAACTCGGTCTGGAAGCGGACCTGCGCGATACGCGTCTCCACGGCCCCGGAGCCGGTTTCGATGTAGTCGAGACTGCCGCCGAACGTGAACTGCCGGACCGCGTCGATGCCTCGGGGCCGCGGGCTGTACTGTGCCGTCGCGAACGTGCGGCGGAAGTCCCAGCGGCGGCGGAAGCCCATCTCCGGGTTGAAGTTGTCTCCCACGCGCAGGTAGTCGACCTGGAAGGCGTAGAGGTCGCCGTTGTAGGTCACCACGCCCTGGTAGCTGGCGTCGTCGCCCACGTCGCCGAGGTCCGGCGTCCGCGAGCGGGCGTAGTACCCGTTGAAGTTGAGGTTGTCGAAGAAGGCGAACTGGCCGTCGACGCCGTAGACGGCGTTGCCCCGCGGACCGTGGTGGGACAGGGAGCGGTGCGTGTAGATGGCTCCGACGCGGCTGCGGCGCAGGATGTCCCGGCTGACGCGCAGCACGGAGAACGTGGTCGGCTGGGCGCCGACGGCATCCTCGCTCCCGGTGCGAATCCCGAGAGCCCCGATGCTGAACGGGCCGACCTTGCCGGTCAGCCGGCCGCCGCCGAGGATCGGCACCGTACGGCTTATTCCGTCCCGCTGCTCGAGGCCGATCCGCCGGCTGAAGAAGATGATCGGCGCATCGCCGCCGCCGAAGAAGCCGCCTGCGCGCCGGGTGCCGCCGCCCCCGCCCCCGCCGCCCCCGAAGAACGCGCCGCGCCCGAAGTCGAAGATGCCGCGGCTCTCGAGGAAGAACTCGCGCTTCTCGGGGAAGAAGAGGCTGAAGCGGGTCAGGTTGACCTGCTGCTCGTCCACCTCGACCTGCGCGAAGTCGGTGTTGTAGGTGAAGTCGGCGGTCAGGTTCTCGGTCACTCCGAACTTGACGTCGAGGCCGACGTCTCCGGTCCCGTCGTTCACGATCGGATCGGGCAAGGCGTTGACGTCGGTGGCGAGACCTCCGATGGCGTAGGGCTTGACCTCCAGCACGCGGTTGCCCCGCGGCACCTCCATGCCGGTCAGCGTTGCGCCCGCCGAGACGCGGAACATCCCGGGACCTCCCGAGATGGGCACCCGGGTCAGGTACGTCCACTCGTTCTTGCGGCGGATGGTCCGCGCGAGCTGCAGGCCCCAGAGCTGCGACTGCCCCGGCTGGAAGCGGAGCGACTTGAAGGGGACCCGCGTCTCCACCGTCCACCCGCCGTCGAAGCGGCCGGTCCGCGAGTCCCAGATCGGGTTCCAGTCGTTGTTCGGGTTGCCCTCGTCCGTGATCTGGTAGTCGAAGAACCCGCCGAGCGGGTTGATCATGAAGGCGGCGCCGTTCCGCCGATCGTAGAACGTGTCGAACGACAGGCTGAAGGTATCGTTCTGGATGAGCTGGAACGAGTCGCGTTGCATCTCGTTGGCGATCCAGTCCGACTCGGGCGCCGAGTCCCAGAGGCGGGCGGAGACGTAGACGTTCTCTGCGTCGAAGAAGATCCACGCCTCGGTCTTCTCGGAGGCCGGAGCGCCCTCGACCGGCAACTGCTGGAGGAAGCCGCTGACCGGCGGCACCACCTCGTAGACCCCCTCGTCCAGCACGCCGTCGATCCGGAGCGGCTGCGTCAGCCGCACCGCGCGCACGGTGGCGCGTCCGGCGGCGTCGCGGTTGATGGTGGCCGGCGCCACCGGCGGAGGCGGCCCGTCGATGGCCGCGGTCGGGGCGGCGGCGAGCCCTGCGCCGGGGCGGGCCGCGGCGCCGGTTGCAGCGCGGCGGCCCGGATCCGGAGGGCGGCCCGCAGGCGGTCCCGACGGTGAGGGCGGGCGGCCGCCCGGCGCAAGTCGCGGGCGTTCACCCGCTGCGCCTCGCGGTCGTTCGCCCGCTGGGGGTCGCCGGCGCGCGGCCGCCGCTTCCCGTGCCGCCGGCGGGGGCGCCGGCTCGGATCCCGCAGCCTCGCCGCCGGCCGGCAGCCGCGGTCCGGCCCCCGCCCGCCTCGCGGTCGGGACACCGGACCCTGCGCCGGCGGCGGCCGCGGCGGCCGCGCTCTCGCCGGCCAGCCGCACCCCGACCAGCAGCTCGGCGGCGAGGCGGTCCTGGAGCGCGAACAGCTCCGCCACCTCGCCGTCGACGATCGCCGTCCGCGCCACCGCGCCTGTCGCCGCGTCGGCGAGGCGGGCGGTGATCCGCAGGCGGTCGCCCAGCCGCTGGTACCCGCCGCCGATCGTCCAGCGCGCGCCGTCACGCGGACGCGCGCCTCCAGCGGCGCGCCGGACGGTTACGCCCTCGCTCTCCAGCGAGGCGGCGAGCGTCTCGGCGATGCCGGCCCCGAACCAGGCGTCCTCGGCCGTGCCGCTGACGTTGGTGAAGGTGGTGACGGCCACACCCGCGGCGGCTGCACTGCCCGCGGCGGATGCCCCGCCCGGGGCAGGCGCACCGCCCGCACCCCCCGGCACGCCGGGGGCCGCCTGGGACGCGAGCCGCGGCCCGCGTGCCCCCTCCGGGAGCCGCGCGCCCGTTCGCAGCTCCGCCGACACGGCGGCGGAAGCGAAGACCCCCGCCAGCAGGCTCGCGCAAGCCAGCGCACGCGCACTCGGTCGTTCCATTGATTCGATGCTCCCTCCGTCTACATACGCGCGGGCCGGCGATTCCGCTTACGGCGCCGGCGTGGTTGTGCTCGGGGGACGGGCGGCGGCCCGGGCGGGTGCGGCCGGTGCCGGCCGCGGCGCAGCGGGTTGCGCCCCGAGCCGGCCGCGGCGCCGGCGTGATGGAGCCGGCGCCGCCGTCGCCATGCGGTTGCGCCCCGTGCCGGCCGCGGCGCTGCGCGGTTGCGCCCGCTCCGCCGATGGGCGATCATGCAACGGACATCGACGACCGCCGCGAGGCGGGGAGGGCATGATGAGGAATCGAGCATCGGTGGCGTGCCGTCGGGCCGCCGCGGCGGCCGTGATCGCGATCCTGGCGCTGTTGCCCGGGGCTGCCGCGGGGCAGTCCGAGCACCGGACGTCGTGGGGCGATCCGGATCTCCAGGGAGTGTGGGACTTTCGGACCCTGACGCCGCTGGAGCGGCCGGTCGAGCTGGGTGACAAGGAGTTCCTGACCGCCGAGGAGGCGGCGGAGTTCGAGGCGCAGCAGCTCGCGGAGCGTGACGCCGACCGCCGGGACGGGGCGGAGCTGCCGTTCGGCATCGGCAGCGACGTCGAGCGGGCCTACAACCAGTTCTGGTGGGACTACGGGACCAATGTCAACGAGGACCGGCGGACGTCGCTGATCGTGGATCCGGCGAACGGGCGGATTCCGTACACCGAGGCCGGCCAGGCGGAGGCGCAGCGCTTCTTCGCCGTCCTGTTCGGCAACGTCGCCGCCGGCCCCGAGGATCGGGCGCTGGGCGAGCGCTGCATCCTCGGCTTCAACTCGGGCCCCCCGATGCTGCCGAGCGCCTACAACAACAACGTACAGCTCTTCCAGACGCCCGACACCGTGGTCATCCTGAACGAGATGGTGCACAACGCGCGCATCGTCCCGCTCGACGGCCGGCCGCACCTCCCGTCGGACGTGCGGCAGTGGGTCGGCGACTCGCGCGGCCGGTGGGAGGGCGACACGCTGGTCGTCGAGACCACCAACTTCCTGGGGGAGACCAGCTTCGTTGCCTCGACCTCGAATCTCCGCCTCGTCGAGCGCTTCTCGCGCACCGCGGACGACGTGCTCGTCTACGAGTTCACGGTCGAGGATCCGACGATGTGGACGCGTCCCTGGACGGCGGCCGTGCCGATGAAGCGCAACGACCTGCCGATGTTCGAGTACGCCTGCCACGAGGGCAACTACGGGATGACGAATCTGCTCTCGGGCGCGCGCGTGGAAGAGGCCAAGGCAGCAGCCGGGGCCGGCCAGCCGTAGGCCTCGACTCCTGTGCCTGGTAGGGTAGCGAACGGGCGGAGCGCTTCCCCGGCGCTCCGCCCGTTCCCGTATCTCGCAGGCTGCGTCGGCGCCTACACCATCGAGGCCGCGGCCTGGGGCGACGACGACAGGTCGCGCGCCCGCTCGAGCAATCGCGCGCTCCTCCGCTAGTGTCCAACGCCTGAAGTTCTTGACCAGTAGAATCGGCTCGTGGTACGGTCGGCCCGGAAGCGAGGAGGGCCGTGCCGAACCATTACACACGAGAGGTCCCGGAGGTCTCGGACGCACAGCGCGAGGAACTGGAGGGTTGGCTGCGCCGGCGCAATACCGCGCAGGCTCTGGCCCTGAGGGCACGCATCGTGCTGCAGAGCGCCGCGGGACGGAGCGACCAGGTCGTGGCGCAGGCTCTGGGCACGACGCGGGCCACGGTCGGCAAGTGGCGGCGGCGGTTCCTGCGCAACGGCTGCGACGGCTTGCTGGACGAACCACGGCCGGGCGCGCCGCGCCGGGTGTCGGACGAGGACGTCGAACGGGTCGTGGTCCGGACGCTGGAGACGACCCCACGGGGGGCGACGCATTGGAGCCGGGAGTCGATGGCCCGAGCCTGCGGGCTGAGCGCTTCGACCGTCGGCCGCGTGTGGCGCGCGTTCGCGCTCAAGCCCCATCGCAGCGAGACCTTCAAGCTGTCGCGAGACCCGTTGTTCATCGAGAAAGTGCGCGATATCGTGGGGCTGTACCTGCATCCGCCGGAGCGAGCGGTGGTGCTGTGTGTGGATGAGAAGTCGCAGATCCAGGCGTTGAACCGTACCCAGCCGGTGTTGCCGATGCGTCCGGGAGCACCGGAGCAGCGGACACACGACTATCGACGGCACGGCACGACCTCGTTGTTCGCGGCCCTGAACACCGCCACCGGCGAGGTGATCGGCAGGTGCTTTCGGAAGCACCGCTCGGTGGAGTTCAAGCGCTTCCTCGCCGTGATCGACAAGGCGGTGCCGCCCGACCTCGACATCCACCTGGTGCTGGACAACTACGGCACGCACAAGACGGCGATGATCCACGACTGGCTGGCACGGCGTCCTCGGTATCACCTGCACTTCACGCCCACGAGCGCATCGTGGCTCAACCAGGTAGAGCGTTGGTTCGCCGAGATCACCCGGCAGCAGATCCGGCGTGGAACCCATCGCAGCACCCAAGCACTCGAGGCGGCGATCAAGGAGTACCTGGCGGTCTACAACGAAGACCCCAAGCCCTTCGTCTGGACGAAGACCGCCGAGCAGATCCTGGAATCCCTGAAGCGTTACTGCTCACGTATTTCTGACGGTGCACACTAGGGCAGGGCGAACGCAAGGATGGTGTTGGTCGCGATCACTGCGACGTACTGCCGGCCGTTGACCTCGTAGGTCAGCGGACTCGAGCGGATGGCGCGGGGCGCGTCGTACCGAAAGAGCTGCTCGCCGGTCTGCGCGTGCAGCGCGTAGAAGCCGCCCGCGTCGGTCCCCTGGAAGACCAGATCGCCGGCCGTCGCCAGGTTGCCGCTCGCCCCGATCGTCGTCATTGCCGGCAGCACCCGTTGCCAGACTTCCTCCCCGCTGACCGGCTCGTAGGCCGTCACCGTGGTCGTCGGCGGATAGTCCGGGATGCGGCTGATCTCCTCGATGTTTGCGCTGTGCCCGTCCCCGTGCGGCCCCGGCCGGATGCTGTCCCCGACCGGACGGACCACCAGCGACACGCCGGCATTCTTGCCCGTCACGTAGAGCAGCTCCGTGCGCGGGCTGAACGCCGGCGAGCCGAAGCTCGAGCCGCCGTGCGCCACGATGTAGTGCTCGTTCACGGAGTAGGGCGTGTACATCTGGCGGGACCGCGCGGCCTGCTCCGGGTCGTCCATGTCCACGAACGTCGCGCAGAACGGCGTCATCGGCACGCCGCGGGCGTTGTAGGGGATCGGCTGCGTCGGCCACACCTCCTCGCCCGGCACGTTGGTCTCCGTCGGGACCAGGGTCTCGACCATCGGGTTGATCGGCTCCCCGGTCTCGCGGTGCCAGAAGTAGATCAGGCAGTTCTTGCCGGCGGCGCCCACGCCCTTTACCGTCCGGCCGCCGCGCGTGACGTCGAACAGGACCGGCCCGGTCACGTGGTCCCAGTCCCACAGGTCGTGATGGATCGCCTGGTAGTACCAGCGCAGGGCTCCGGTCTCGAGGTCGAGGGCGATCGTGGCATTCGTGAAGAGGTTGATCCCGTGCCGGGCGGAGCCGTCGTAGTCCGGCGACGGGTTGCCGCTGTTGATGTAGAGCAGTCCGAGCTCGGCGTCGATCGCGGGCTGGGTCCAGACGCCGCCCCCGGCCTTCGCCCCCGTGCCCCACGTCGGGCTGGCGATCTCCCAGCCGTCGTCCTGCGGGCGCTGCGGGATCGTGTTGAAGACCCAGCGGATCGCTCCGGTCGTGGCGTCGGTGGCGATCACGAGGCCGCCCGGGATGTGCCCCTCCGACAGCGCCGAGCCGACGTAGAGCGTGTTGTCGTGGTAGGCGGGCGGCGTCGTGATGCGGTACCCGAGCGAGGTGGGGTCGACCGTCGGCGGATAGAGGTCCGGGTACTTGTGCTGCAGGGCGAGCCCGACCACCGGCAGGACGCCGCCGTCGCCGAACGTCTCGACCAGCTCGCCGGTCTCCGCGTCGGCCGCGACCAGCTCGGAGCCGTTGTAGACGTAGAGCGTGCCGTCGCCGTAGGTCGGGCCGCGCACGCGGTTGCGCGCCCCGGCGTCGAGCTCCAGCGTCCAGATCGACTCGCCGGTCTCCGCGTCGAGGGCCGCCACGCTGGCCCCGGCGTGGAAGTACATCACCCCGTCGACGACGAGCGGCGTCACCTGGCCGACGTCGACGCCGGCGGGGACGACGACCGACCACCGCTCGGCAAGCCGGTCCACGTTGGTGGTGTTCACCTCGTCGAGGGGGGAGTAGCGCCGGTTGTAGAGGTCGACGTTGTGGCTCGTCCAGTTCGTCCGGCCGCCGGCCGTGATGTTCGGCAGCGCGCCCTGCGACGTGGTGCGGCCCTGACCGGCCTCGGCCGGCCGCGCGCCCGCCAGGACGGCGGAGGCGACGAGCACGCCGGTGGCGAATGGGACGAGGGCCGGGCCCGCGACCCGGTGGCGCGCCGGACGGGAACGAGGCGACGGGTTGCCCGCTGGTGTCATCGCTGATGCTCCTCGGCTGATTCTCCTGGTTGGCGCTCCGGGCGCCTATTATCCCGGTTCCGGCCGGCGTCGGTCCGGCCCGGCGCGGCGTATTCTTGACAGGCTGGCGGGGCGGGAGTAAAACCGGGGCGACACGAGCCCCCCGGCGCCCAGCTTCCAGAAGAAAGAACGCTCGGGCAGAAGGAAGAACGCTCGGCCGGAAGAACACCCGACCGGCAGGAGAAGAACGCGACCGGGTTCGCGAACCGCGCTCTTCGCGGACGTCGAGCGTGCGGGGCAGCGAGGGGCGCTCGCGAACGACAGACCGTTCTCGCCAAACGGGAACCTCTCGAAGGAGCATCATGCGATTCACTCGACTCACTCTGGCATTCACGTTGGTACTGGCGCTCACGGCGCCCGGGGCCCTGCTGGCGCAGGGGCCGGGGGTGGAGCCGGTCGAGCCGTTCAAGGTGGGCACGTTCGACATCCACGGCGTACCCCATGTCGGGCTCGTGCTGCGCGACAGCTACATCATCGACCTCGAGATCGCGAGGTACGCCATCGAGGCCATCCCCGGCTATCCGCACGTGCCGATGCCGGAGGACATGCTCGAGCTCATCGGGCGCTGGGACTACGGTCTCAAGTACCGCTTCTACGAGATCGTGAACCACGTTGTGAACAACGATCTGCTGACCGGCCCCGGGCAGGCCGACTACGTCTACGAGGTGGGCGAACTCCGAACGCGGCCGCCCATCATGTACCCGGGCAAGATCCTGAACGCGGCGGTCAACTTCTACAGCCACGTCAGCGAAGGCGCGACCCCCGAGGAGCGGGCCGCCGAGCAGCGCCGGCGCCGCGAGGAGCGGGGCGTGCCCTACCTCTTCCTGAAGCCGAGCCGGGGCGCGGTCATCGGCAGCGGCGATCCCATCGTCATTCCCTACGGACGCGACCGGACGGACTGGGAGGTCGAGCTCGGCGCGGTCATCGGCCGCACCGCGCGCTACGTCTCGGCGCAGGACGCGCAGGACTACGTCTTCGGCTACATGGTGTCGATCGACGTCTCCGACCGCGGCGGTCGGCCCCCGGGCGGCAACGCCACCCGCTCCGACTGGTTCGTCGGCAAGGGCCACGACACCTTTGCGCCGCAGGGCCCCTGGATTGCCCCGAAGGAGTTCTACGGCGACCCGATGGCCAACCTGCGGCAGACGCTGAGCGTCGGCGGCCAGACGCTGCAGGACGCCCGCGCGGGCGACATGATCCACTCCCTGTGGGAGCTCATCGAGTACGCGTCGTCGATCAACACGCTCTATCCGGGCGACGTCATCAACAACGGCACGTCGGGCGGCACCGCGGCCGGCGCGCGCGACACGCGCGGCGAGACCGACCGTTACCTGAAGCCGGGCGAGGTCGTCGAGGCCAGCATCGACGGCATCGGGACGCTGCGGCTGCCGGTCGTCGCCGGCGACGAGCCGAGCGGTCTGACCGGCGCGCAGTTGCCGCCCGTCCGCACCTACCGCGACTGATCGTCCGGCGGCGGTGGCCGATCGGGAATCGAGGGGCACGCCCCGGGGTTCGGCCGCTCCGGGGCGTGCCTGCGTGCAGGAACGAAACCCGGCCGTGTGCGCAGCGGTCACATCGCGCCGGTCAGCGCGCGCGTATCTCTCGCGCCAGCGTGTCGACGCGGCCGATCAGCTTGGCGATCTGCCAGCCGTTGAAGAGGGCTCCCGCCGCCGCGAGGAACGACGTGATCGCCGTGATCACCGCCACGATCTCCATCGCTTCCATCGTCCCTGCCTTCCGCGCAGCTTGTCCCAGCATACACCCCGTACGGCGCGCCCGGCCCGCGCTTGCCTGAAGCGGGTCGCGTGGGCGATCATGCACGTTTCGCGCCGGCCCCCTCCGGCGGCGGTCGCCCACTGCCCGTCGAGAGCGCGCCCCCGACCGTCCCGGGTGGCGACCGGATGCTGGCGTCGGAGGTCATCAGAATGAGAAAGCGACCGATTGCGGCGGCTGCCGTCACTGCGTTCCTCGCGCTCGCGGCGCTGCCCGCGGCGGCCCAGACCGAGGCGGCGCCCGAGCCGATGCGGACCCCGGACGGGCAGCCGCACATCTCCGGCATCTTCACCTTCCGCACGCTGACGCCGCTGCAGCGCCCCTCCGCTCTCGAGGGCCGGGAGACGCTCTCGCTCGAGGAGGCGGCGGCTTTCGAGGCGTCCGAGCGGACCCGCCTCAACCGCGACCTGTTCGACCCGATCTCGGGCGCGCCGAGCGCTGGCTACCAGCCGCGCGCGGAAGGCGGCGTGCTCTCGTACAACGAGTTCTGGTACGAGCGTGGCGTCGAGCTCACGAGCGACAAGCGGACCTCGCTGGTCATCGACCCGCCGGACGGCCGCATCCCGTTCCGCCCGGAGTACCAGGCGGCCTCGCGCATCCGGCGCCTGAACAACCGCAACGGCTTCGCCGACTCCTACACCGACCGCACCCTCGCCGACCGCTGCATCATGGGCTTCAACGCCGGTCCGCCGATGGTCTCGAGCGCCTACAACAACAACGTGCAGATCCTGCAGGCGCCGGGCTACGTCGTGATCTTCAACGAGATGGTCCACAACGCCCGCATCATCCCGCTCGACGGGCGTCCGCACGGAGACCTGCGGCAGTGGTCGGGCGACTCGCGCGGCCGGTGGGAAGGCGAGACGCTGGTCGTCGAGACCCGCAACTTCCTGCGCGAGACGAGCCTAGGCGGGTCGAGCCGCGACACCTACGTCGTGGAGCGCTTCCGGCGCGTCGACCCCAACACCGTCCTCTACGAGTTCACGGTCGAGGACCCGAACAACTTCACCCGCCCCTGGACCGCGATGATGCCGCTGCGGCGGACCGACGGGCCGATCTTCGAGTACGCCTGCCACGAGGGGAACTACGGCCTGCACGGCATCCTGGCCGGAGCCCGCCGCAAGAACACGCAGCGCGTCACCGAGATTCCCTGATCGCCCGGCGGCCGTGGCGCCGGCGCCCGGTTCGTGCTTTCCGGGCGCCCGCGCTCCTCGTTGCGATTGACGGCGGCCGGCGTCAGCCCTTGACGCAGACCACCTGCTTGAGGGTGTGAACGATGTCGACGAGGTCGGACGAATTGGCCATAACCGTGTCGATGTCCTTGTAGGCGCCGGGGATCTCGTCGAGAACCCCGGCGTCCTTGCGGCACTCGACGCCCGCCGTCTGGCGCTCCAGGTCGGCCGCCGTGAAGGCGGCCTTCGCCTGCGATCGGCTCATCCGCCGGCCGGCCCCGTGCGCGCACGACTCCAGCGATTCCCGCGAGCCGAGGCCGCGCACGATGTACGAGCGCGCCCCCATGCTCCCGGGGATGATGCCCAGGTCCCCGCGTCCGGCCCGGATGGCTCCCTTGCGGGTCACGTAGACCGGCTCGCCGAAGTGCTCCTCCTCGGCGACATAGTTGTGGTGGCACTCGACGGCAGTGCCCGCCACCTGGAACGCGGGCAGGCACGTGCGCAGCGCGGCCAGGATCCGGGCCATCATCAGGCGCCGGTTCTCCAGCGCGTAGCGCTGCGCCCAGGTCACCGCCTCGACGTAGTCGGCGAAGTGGTCGGAGCCCTCTTCCAGGTAGGCGAGGTCCTTCGCCGGGAGCCGCGCGAGGTGCCGCTCCATGTCGCGCCTGGCGAGGGCGATGAAGTGCCGGCCGAGCACGTTCCCCACCCCGCGGCTGCCGGAGTGGAGCATCACCCAGACCTTGTCCGCCTCGTCGAGGCAGATCTCGATGAAGTGGTTGCCGCCGCCGAGCGTGCCGAGCTGCCGCGGCCACTTCTCGCGTACGTTCCGGAGCATCTTCCCGATGCGCGGGTGACGCTCCAGGATCCGCTCGAGGCCCGGCCGCAGCGCGTCGAGCACCGCGTCGTCGGCGGCCGGCTGCGGGTGGGCGGCGAAGCCGACGGGGACGGCGTCCTCGATCGCCCGTCGCACCGGGCGCAACGAGTCGGGCAGCCGCGCCGCGTCGAGCGTCAGCCGGGCCGCGCTCATGCCGCAGCCGATGTCGACGCCGACCGCGGCCGGGATCAGCGCCCGCCGCGTCGGAATCACGGACCCGACGGTGGCCCCGATCCCGAGGTGCACGTCGGGCATCGCAGCCACGTGGCCCACCACGATCGGCAGCCGCGAGACGGCGCCCAATTGCTGCAGCGACGCCTCGTCGACGTCGTCCGTGAAGACCTTGACCGGAACGCCGCCCCGGTCGAGCACCTGCCGCACCGGCATGGGTTGAGATTCCTCCGCTGCGCTTCTCGGCGCGGGTGACGTGGCACCACGGAAACGTTGACGCAGTTGTGCCGCGCGCCCGTATCACCGTGGCGGCATGCCGTAGCCCATCGCGCGGGCGGCCTTGCGAAACGCGGCCTCCGATGCCGTCGGCACCGCCAGGAGACGCTCGCCCGCTCGCAGGCAGAGGCGGGCGGTGCGCTTGTCCGTGGTCAACCGGGTGGCGATCTCCGCGTCGGCGCAGTCGATGAGCAACGCGGTCCGTCGAATCTTCAGCGCTCGCGCGCCGCGCTTCGCGGCTTGCAGGAAGCCGTCGACGGTCTCGGGCAAGGGCTGATCATCCCGCGCGGCGAGGAACGCGCGCAACTCGTCGGGGTCGGCGCCAACCTCGATGGCGGCGAGCGCCCTGTCGAGGTCGAGGCGCCACACGCCGTCGGCCTCGACGGCGGCGTAGGTCTCGAGCAACGTCCGCTCGTCCGGCGACAACGGGGCGTCCGCGTGTATCGAGAGGTCCGGATAGAGCGTGAGCGCGATTCGCGATGAGGGGGTGCTCGCCTCGTAGGCGTCGGTGATGCCGAGGCAGTAGGCGCCCAACGCGTTCAGCCGGAAGTGATGGAGACCGTCGTAGCGGCTCAGGTACGGCAGGTGGTCGGAGCCCCACATGTGCGTGTAGTCCGGGCGCGCGCCGTGGGGCTCGGTGTAGGCGACGTCGATCAGGCCCAGGGTGGCGGCGTACTCGAACAGCAAGCAAAGGGCGTACCGGCCTTCGATGATCGGCCAGTCGTGGGAGCCGGCGTAGCCCAGGCTGCCGTACTCGGGTTCCGCGAGGTACAGGTTCCAGGGGTCGCGGTTCACGACGAAATCGAAGCCCTCCACCTGCATGAACCGGCCGAAGTCGTCGAAGCACACCCATCGGCCGACCGGACACTGGGACAGCGCGTCGGCGATCGCCTCGCGCCGGCCCGACGCCGCTGTCATCGTTCGCCGGCCCTTGCCCCGGGTCTGCCCCTTGATCGCGTCGACGCGGTTGAACTCGTCCAGCAGCTTGTTCCCGAGCCACCGTTTCCAGGCGGCGCGCAGCGTCTCCGCCGCCGGCGCGTGCAGCGCGGCGCGGCCGGACTTCGTCAGCGCCAGCTTCGACCCGCGAAGCTCGGCCAGTCGGGCCGCCTGCACGAGGCACGGCCAGGCGAACGCCCTGATCGGACCGATCTCCCGGACCCGTCGGGACGCCCTGGTTGCCCACCATTCGTAGTAGTCGCCGCCCGCAAGCACCTCGGCGAGGCGCTGGCTCGCGGCGGCGCCCGGCCGTCGCGTGCTGGCGCTGACCGCGACGCGCCCCGCATCGACCAGCCGCAGGACCGCGAGCAGGTCGTGCTGCGCGGACTGCTCCATGTCGCGTCGCGTCAGCGGCACGCCTGCGGGCAGCTCTTCCGCTGCCGGGACCTCGGGCTCGGGCGGCGGGGGCACGAAGCTCTGCAGGCGTTGCGCCAGTTCCAGGGGCACGAACGTCGGCTCGGCGCCGCGGCGCCGCAGCGTGTAGAAGAAGAAGTGCAGAAAGGTCGCGGTCGACGGCGCGGCTCCGGCGCCGAAGCCGGCGGGCAGCCGGCCGTACTTCATCCGGAATCGCTGTCGATCGAAGAACCCGTCCGGCGTGTCCAGGGCCTCGCGCACGGCGAGTTGCTGGGTCTCGTCGAGCGCGTCCCACAGGCTCCGCAGCGGGTCGCCGCGGAGCAGCGCCTCGATCTCCGCGATCATCTCCGCCTTGCGCCGGGGCGGCGGAGCGGCGTTCGGCAACAACGCCAGCATCGGCCGGAGGAGCTGGGCGCTCGCGAGCTCGAGCGCTTCGGACACCGTGGTCAGCGGCGGTGACAGTGTGCGCGCCATCAGAGCTGATCGCCCGCGGTCGACCGCCCGACGCTGGAGCGGGCCGTGACAATGGACCGGTCAGCCGGTAGCCGTGGAGCCGGATCGCGCCGGCTCTGGGGCCGCGGAACGACATCGTACAGCACCAGCGGGTGCTGTCGCCTCGTGGCGTGCCGACGGCAGCCTCGACAATGCGGCGACCTTACATTAAGGGGGAAGAAATAGTCAGTGCAGGGATAAGCCACGATAAGAACTGTCAAATTGCGGGCCGTCGGAACCCGTACCAGCCGGGCGCCGACACGCGTCCGCCCGTGTCGCCGCCACGTCACGGAAGAACGGGCAAGTCGCCTGGCACATGCCCTAGTGGAGCGGGAGCCGGTCACGTCCGGTTCGGCCGCGCAACAGGGCGAGCGCGTCGTCGCGAAGCGGCACGGCGGCGGGCTCCTTCCCGGAACACCGCGGCGCATCAGCCCGTGTACCGGTAGTCGAACACGCAAGACGCGCCAGCCATCTCGCGAAACCACAACGTGGCGCGGGCGCCCTGCGAATCCGTCAGATGAACCGGCTCGTTCAGAAGGAAATGCACCGCTGGGTCCGGCCGTCGTTGATGGCCACGTTGTTCGCGTAGAGGTAGGTGCGATCCAGGGCATCGAGGATCGGATTGAGCCGCCCCTGAATGCCCGGGAGATGCCCTCGTTCGGTTCGCGATGATCAGCGATCCCCCGTCTGCGGCCGGCCGCAGGCGAACCTCCAGAAGCTCGCCGGGCTGATAGTCGCGCACCACGTGGGCCATGTATCCCGGCGCGGCGCAGAACACGGTCATCGGCAGCCTGGCGTAGAGCACGAACTCCGCGCGCCCGAGGCCGTCGGTCCGCGCCTCCCGATACGTCTTGTTGGGATAGAGCATCAGCGCGTCGACGCCCGGCAGCGGCTGCCCCGTGTCGCTGTGCGGGACCACGACGCGAACCGCGACGCCGTCGGACACCGGCGGCCGCGCGGCCGGAAGGACGACCTTCAGTTCCCGCTCGCCAATCAACTCGAAGACCGGAATGTTCGCCAGCGAGGGCAAACGTCTCATCCTGAATGACGCCGATGCCTTCGCCGCGCCGTTCGACGAAGCACCGCCGCCCGCCCGCGCCGGGTACGTCGCCGACCGGACACTGGCCCAACCGGGACGCCAGTAGCTCGTTGCGCGTGAACTGGCTGGTCCGCAGGTCGTCGGTCGTCATGGAGTTGCACAGGCCGCCGGGCGAGTACAGCTCCAGCCGATCGTCGAACATGAACAAGCGAATCCGCGATCCCGACACCGCGTAGTCGCGATGCACCACCGCGTTGACCGCCGCCTCGAAGACCGCGCGTTCGCTGACTGCGGCACGTCGACACGTGCCGGGTGCGCGAGCTCACGTACTGACGCCACAACGCCGGGCGCAAGCTGCCGATCCCGGTGTTCCTCACGACCTGCGTGTCGGTGGCGGCGGCGTCCGACTGTCCGCGCGCCTGCGTCAGCCGGTGGACCTCTGCGGAGTCCATCTGCCGCTTCTTGTCTCCGCGCCGGCGGCAGCATCCGCCCGGAAACCGGTGCACCGTCGCGCTCTCTGGAACTTCGACGACCAGCGCACCACCCACCGCCGGTTCCGGGACCGGCACCCGGAAGATGCCGAAGTCCAACGACGGCTTGATGCTGTCCGAACAGATCTCGGTCACCAGGTTCGCCAGTGCATCCAGTTGCCTGGGATCGAGGTCCTCGGGTGCCGCTCGTCCGATACGCCAAGAACCAAACGTCCGCCGCGAGCGTTGGCGAACGCCGCGAGCTCGTCGGCGAGGTCGTCGCGGCGGGGACCTATGACACGGTTGCCGCGGAACCGCACTTCCTTCAACTCGAGATCCGTGTCTTCACCGAGGGCGACCTGTTCCCACAGGCGTGAAGTGTCGATTGGCATAGCCCTTACTTCGAAAGACACGCCGCCTCGATGTCGGTGTGAGCGAAATCGTCCCCCTTGAACAGCGCGGCTCTCCGGTGGCCTTCGCGAGCGCGTAGGCGAAACAGTCGCCGAAGTTCAACTCCGCCCGATGATTGCCCTTGCCGAACCGCCGCCAGGTGCGGCGAGCGGCCTCGACGTGTTCCGGCGTGACCGGCGCCAACTCTATCTCCGCCTCATGCAGAAACAGCTCCAGACGGTCGCGCAACGCAACGGTGATTGCGCCAGTCAGCCCGGGACATCATCCACTCGTCGCCTTGAGAACCACGATGTCCTCGTCGAGGCCCTGGCGGCAGAGCTCCAGCCGAGGACCGCGGCTGACGTCTCCGACGGACACCGCCAACTCTCGGAGGAGGCCCAGGGTCCGCAACTCGTCCAGGTCCCCGGCCTTGCGCGCATCGGGGACGTACAAGCGATCCCTGGCCTTGGCGCGGAGCGCGACGTCATCCTTCGGCAGGTTGCGCAGCTCGGGTCTTCCGCAGAATCTGTGGGTAAGAACGGAGGCTGGTAGTCCTCGTCAGACAAGAGGCAGCGTGCCCGTGTGCTCGCCGCCGTCAAGGCGCTTCGCTCCGCTCCGCCCCCGCTGCGCGGGGCTGACGGCCTGGACGCCGGCTCCGCGCACGAGCGCCCCGGCTCTCGTCTGACGAGGACCAAATGCCCGACGCCCGTATCGGGAGGGCGATGGCCCGTCCCGAAGCACAGAACGCAGCCTCGACATCGGAAACGCATCCCGTTCCGGAATCCGCGACAATTGGTGTTGCAGCAGCCAAGCGACGCGGAAGGGGAACGGGATGCAACTCAAGAGTATCTTGAATCGGGTCCAGAAGCACCCGTCGTTCATCTACGAGACGGTGCGGCTGGTGGAGCACCCGCAGTTGACCCTCGAGGTTCGGGTGCGGCCTCGCGCCGGGACCCGCGCGACGTGCTCGCAGTGCAGGCGCCGGGCCCCGGGCTACGACACGCAGGCGGTCCGGCGCTTCGACTTCGTGCCCCTGTGGCACATCCCCGTGGTCTTCCTCTACGCGATGCGCCGCGTCGACTGCCCGCGCTGCGGCGTACGGGTCGAGGCGCTGCCGTGGGCCACCGGCAAGCACCGACTGACCGACGCCTACGCCTGGTTCCTCGCCGGGTGGGCCAGGCGTCTGTCGTGGCAGGAGGTCGCCGCGGCGTTCCCCACGTCCTGGGACACCGTCTATCGGGCCGTGCGCATGGCGGTCGACTGGGGCCTCGCGCACCGCGACCTCACGAACATCGAGGCCATCGGCGTCGACGAGCTCTCCCGCCGCCGCGGGCAACGCTACCTGACGCTGGTCTATCAGATCGACGGTCACTGCAAGCGCCTGCTGTGGGTCGGCCGCGAACGCAAGGCCGCGACGTTGGAGGGCTTCTTCGACTGGTTCGGCCCCGCACGCAGCGCGGCGCTGTATTTCGTCTGCTCGGACATGTGGAAGCCCTACCTGAAGGTGGTTGCCGAGCGCGCCGGCCAGGCCGTGCAGGTGCTCGACCGCTTCCACATCATGAGCCATTTCTCGCAAGCGATCGACGAGGTGCGCGCGGCGGAGGCCCGGAAGCTCGCCGCCGCGGGCCGGGCGCCGGTGCTCAAGCGCAGCCGCTGGCTCCTGCTCAAGCGTCCGGAGAATCTCAGCGACGAGCAGCGGGGCCGGCTTGCGGAGCTGGTGCGTCGCAACCTGCGCACGGTTCGCGCCTACCTGCTCAAGGAGGACTTTCAAGCGCTGTGGGGCTACGTGTCGCCGTACTGGGCCGGCCGGTTCCTCGACCGCTGGTGCACTCGGACGATGCGCTCGCGGCTCGACCCGATGAAGGAGGTGGCCCGCATGCTGCGCTCGCACCGCGACCTGATCCTGAACTGGTTCCGGGCCCGAGGGCAGTTCTCCAGTGGCATTGTCGAAGGCTTCAACGGGAAGGCCAGAGTGATCACCAAACGGGCGTATGGCTTCCGCACCTCCGCGGCACTGGAAGTCGCTTTGTATCATGCACTTGGCGACCTGCCCGAACCAGAACTCACCCACAGATTCTGCTGACGAGGCCGCAGCTCCTTGAGGTTGCCGGACAGGTAGGCGTGGATCCGGCTCGGAACCTGGCTCCTGGCGTCGTAGCAGAAGAAGTTCTGCCTCAAGAAATCCGACAGCTCCCTCGGGAAGCGCCGTCACGGTGAGGGAATGGTCTTCAGATTTCATGGCCCTGTGCCTTGAGCAGGGCGACGACGTACCGAGCTATCAGTCCGCCGCCGGCTGGTAGGTGGCGAACGAAGTCGGGGTCTCCCAGACCGTCACGCGGACGACGGGGAAGCCGTGGGCGCGGGTCTGCTCGAAGATGAGGCGGGCGATGTGCTCGACGGTCGGGTTCTCGTCGCTGACGAAGACCGGCTCGCCCAGCTCGCGGAGGGGGGCGATCAGCGGATCGTCGCGGTGGAGGATCATCTTGTGGTCCAGCTCGCGGTCGATCCAGCCCTTGATGTCGCGCTTGATGTCGCTGAAGTCGCAGACCATGTGCCGGTCGTCGAGCGACTCGGTCCGCACCTCCACCTCGGCAACCGCGTTGTGGCCGTGCGGGTGCTTGCAGACGCCGTCGTAGTTCAGCAGGCGGTGCCCGTAGCAGAAGTCGATGCGCTTGGTGACTGAGTACATGAGGCGCCTTCAGAACGCGTAGCGCAGCGAGAGGTGCAGGCCGTGGCTCGCCAGGCGTGCGTGCGTCTCGCCGAGGCGGAACTCGTTGGGTCGGCCGTCGCGGTAGTGGATGCTGCCGTCGTGGTGGAGCACGCGGCCCGTGCCCGCGCCGGTGGCGATGCGGCCGGACGCCAGGTAGCGCCAGGCGAGGTCGAGCGTCGCGGCGCCGCCGAGCGGCATCGCGAGCCCCGCCGCCGCCATCCAGGAGAGGCTCGTCCGGCGGCCCGCGGGAACGACCGTCATCGTGCGGGGGAACGTCATCGTGGTCTCGTCGAGGGCGATGCGCGAGACGCCCGCCCCGCCGCCGACGAACGGACGGAGATGACCGAGCCCCGCCACGCCCAGTTCGGCCAGGTCGACGTACGCCGCGGCCAGGCCGGAGAGCACGGCCAGATCGGCCGCCACCGACTGCCGGCGGTCCGGGGCGAGGAAATTGGCCCGGCCGGCGTAGGCGGCGCGGGGGCGGGACTGCACCAGGCCCTCGATGCGGAGGGCCGCTGCCGCGCGGTAGCCGATGCCGACCTCGACGCCGGTGATGGCGCCGAAGTCCCCGAGCGCGCTGTAGGGGGCGCCGTCCGTCCCCGCGCCGCAGCCGTACAGGCCGTGCGTCGTGCAGTCCGCGTCCGTGAACCGCGCGTCGGAGGAGCGGTCGAGCCCCACGCCGGCGCGCAGGTAGACACCATCCGCGACGGCGACGCCGGAGAGGATCGGGGATGTCGCGGTCAGCACCGCGAGCGCCGCGCCGATCCGCCGCACGGGCCGTCGCCGCGGCGGACGCGCAGCAGGCCGGTCTCCGCCTGCTCGGCTTGCCGGGCGGACGAGTGGCCGACCTGGTCGCCGGAGCGGATGCGCCGCGGGCCGGCCTCCGCCGCCCGCGCCGGGAAAGCAGTGTCGGAGTTCGTCGCGACGGAACGACCCGCCCGCCGCCCGTGCCCTCGTGGGCGTCGTCACGGAGAGGTCACGGCCGGGTGCACGGTCACGGTGACGTCGACCGGCGTGGTCTGGATCGAGTCGTCGGCGTAGCCGCGCAGCACGTACGTGCCGGCTTCGCTGAAGCTGACGGTGGTGACGGCCTCGCCCCCGCGGCCTCCTTCGATCGGGATGCTCCGCGGCTCGAAGGCGACGGAGCCGGCGCCGCGGTACTGCGTCCAGGTGAGAGCGAGACCGGTCTCGCCGGCCACCCGCGCGCTGACGATGGCTTGGTTGTTCGGGCTCGGGAGCGCCGCCCGCAGCCGGGCCGCGGTCGCGGCCCGCGCGTCCGTCGGCGCCGGCCGAGCCGGACGCGGCCCCGGGATCCCGTCGTCGCTGACGACGGCGGTCAGCGTCAGCGTGTCGGGAAGCGTGACCTCCAGCTCCGTCCCGCCGGGGAGCGAGATGGCCGGCCGCTGGTTGTCGGCCGGGGCGCCCTGCAGGCCCATGCCGCGGTTGGCCCGCAGCACGCCCTCGTCGAGCTCCCACGAGAGCCAGATCGACCCGTACGCCTTGTCGGTCCGGCCCGCATGGGTGAGCGTCCAGACGAGATCCCGCTCGCCGTCGCCGTACTCCGCCGGCACCTCCACCGTGAAGATGAACTGCTGGCGCCGCGGGTAGAAGTGCGTCGGCTGCCCGCGGTCCGGAGGTCCGGGCTCGAAGAAGTTGGTCTCGCCGAGCGGGATGTGCGGCGTCTCCCGGTAGTTGCGGTTCAGGTACCCGAAGTACATCGTGTAGGAGCCGTCGTCGTTCTGCGTCCAGCCTTCGTAGACGGGGGCGACGTTCTGGCCCCGGTCCCAGCGCACCTGCGCCTCGGCGGGCGCGGCCGCAAGGAACGCAGCCAGCACGACCGCTGCTGCCGCCGCCGCGGGCCACCGCACTTCCCTGGTCATGACCGTCCTCATCGTCATCGTCGCGATCGGCGTCCGGACGGCGCCGTGATTCCCGTTGGTCGAGAACTCGGCGCCGTCCCCACGGCCCGCCGCCCTGCCTAGTTGTCGTTCGCGGTCAGGGCCTCACGCTCGGCGACCGCCGCCTCGAACTCCTCGTCGCTGAGCTCGAACCAGCTCGTCCAGGTGAAGCTCATGTCGTCGCTCGACCGCTGCCCGAAACCGGCCCAGTTGCGCGGATCGGGGTTCCAGCGGTTGGCGCGGGAGTTGTCGTGCCACGTGATCGTGTGCAGGATGGTTTCCTTCGGCAGCAGCGGCTGCACGTCGTCCGCGTAGTTGTAGACGATGTGCCAGCCGAAGTCCCAGTCGGCGCAACTGAGCGTCTCGACCTCGCCGTCCGGGTAGATCGCCTCGATGCACTGCCGTTTCCCGCGGTTGTGCAGGTGCGGCTGGAAGCCGGTCAGACGGACGTTCGCATCGAACCTGTGGTAGCTGTCGTGCCGCACGTCGTCCTCGCCGGGCGGGATGTCGAGGTCGTAGTTCTGGCCGAGGCCGCGCGAGAAGAGCTCGTGCTCCGGCTCCTCGCCCTTGGGATAGAAGGTCAGGCCGACGCTGGTCCGGTCGGTCCGCTCCTCGCCGATCGACGCGTAGTGCATGTTGAAGCGGATGATCGACCCCGCCTTGACGAGACGGCCGGTCCCCTCGGGGAACACGTCGCCGTTCTTGCCCTGCGCGTACTCGTTGAGGAAGTCGCCCTCGTCCGAGTCGATGGACTCCTGCAGCCGGGTCACGGCGTGGTGAACCACCGGGAAGCCCTCGGCCGACGGCTTGGTCTCGACCGCCTTGATCCAGCGATCCTCGGTCAGGCCGGACTCGGAGAAGAGGTCGCCCCACCAGTTGGCGCCCTCCGCCGGCACCACGAAGGGCTCCGGAATCGGCACGATCCAGTCGGGCTCGCCGGTGTGCCAGATGTCGCGGTCGGCGAACTCGACCGGCGGCGGCATGTCGGCCGGGTTGCCGCGCGGGGCGCCCGCGTCGACCCAGTCGACGATGGTCTCGATCTCGGCGTCGCTCAGCGAGCGGTCGTACTTGAAGCCCTGCACGCCGATGTTCTTGTCGATGAACCAGGGAGGCATGGTCCGCGTCTCGACCTTCTCGCGGATGGCGCGCGCCCAGGGCCGCGTCTCCTCGTAGGTCAGCAGCGACATCGGGGCGATCGCCCCCTCGCGGTGGCAGCTCTGGCAGGAGCGCTGCAGGATGGGTGCCACGTCGCGCGTGAACGTGGGGTCTTCCGCCTGCGCGGCCGCCGTGCCGGGGGCCAGCAGCAGTGCGGCGAACGTGGCGGCGGCAACGCCGAGCGAACGGATGCCTCGGGCCTTCATGGAACTGCCTCCCTCGCGGATACGCGTACGCGAAGAACCGCCGCCGGTCCGACGGCCGCGGATCGTCCGCGCGATCTGCCTAATGTGCCGCGTGACGTGCCGCGCTGTCAACCGGTGCGGGCCCGAGTCGGGCGTGCGGTGGACCGGTTCGGGGACCCGCGAGTCTGCTCCGTGCGCACCGCGCGGACTCCCGGAGGAGCGGTCGGGGTCCCGGGCGGAGCCGTCGGGGCGATCTCGCGGGCCGGGGCTACGGGTGGGTGCCCCAGAGGAGCTCCGCCACGAAGCCGGCCGGGATGCCGACCACCAGCAGCGCGAGGCTGACAAGGAGGAAGCGCGAGTAGATGGGCACCTTCAGGGCGCGGTGGGTCAGCTCGACACGCACCGCCTCCCGCTCGTCGATCGCCTCGTAGGCGCGCTCCAGGCTGTCCTGGTCGGTGACGTCGAAGTAGTCGCCGCCGAAGTCCCGGATCTGCTCGATGAGGGGCGGCGTGGACGAGACCTCCAGGCGGGCGGCGCGCGCGTCGGTCGTGTTGATGTAGATGACGTAGGGGACGATGTTGCGCTGGTTGAGGGCCACGAACTCGGCCGACGGCATCTCGTCGACGTCGGCGTCGGTGATGATGAGGACCGCGCGATGGGCGGTGATGCTGGTGCCGAGGATCGCCTCGTCCTGGTCGAAGTGGCGGATGACCGCCTGGAGCGCCCGGACGATGTTCGTCGTCCCCTCGCTGGGGATGATCTGGACGCGGTCCTGGGTCACGTAGAAGCGGTCGCGGGCCGTGCCCGGCTCCGGGGCGAGGATCTTCACCGTGACGTACGGCGCGTCCATCACCTGGTAGTAGTAGAGCTCGTCGTCGAGGACGAAATCGTCGACCATGTAGGGGTACGACGAGAACATCCACAGCGAGACGCGGTCGTTCTTCTGCCGCCGCATCTCCAGGAACGAGAGGTGCGCCTCGCGCGCCACCTCCGCGCGCGAGCGGTCGGTGTTGGCGAACTCCCACGCCATCGAGAGCGACGTGTCGACGAGGTCGATCCGCACCCGCGACTCCACGTCCCCGGTCACCTGCTCGGTCGCGGTCAGGAACGGGTCGGACGCCGCGACGAGGAGCGCGGCGACGGCCAGCCCCAGGAGCAGCTTGGGGACGACGTAGAGGAAGGCGGCGATCGGCCCGCGCCGGAAGCGCCGGGCGACGGAGTGTCCCGAGTGCTGGCGGGCGTGGGCGCGCCGAGTAAGGGACCGGCGCGCCAGCGTCAGCAGGCAGGCGGCGACCAGGATCAACCCCAGCAGGGAGGCGGTTCCGGTATCGCCGTAGCGGACCTGATCGAAATCGGTCCCCGCAAGCTCGTCGAGCTGCGCCTGCAGGAACGCGACGAACTCGGACGCGGTGATCAGCATGCTTGCGACCGTGGCGCCGGCGCGCTCGGGGGGGCGATGGTCGTCGGCGCGGGGCGCGATGCCGCCTCGGTCATCGGCCCGGGCTCATGCGCGCAGCGCCCCGATGAACGCATCGGCCAGCGCATCGGCCGACGCGCGGTTCCACGTTTCGTTCACCGCCACGAGGAAGCGGGCGCCGCCCCGACCACCGTTGCCGCTGCGCGGCGCGCCGAGGTGGATCCTGCGCTGGCGGAGCCGCGCCCGGAAGCCCGCCGCGTCCGGCTGTGCGACGCGCAACCGGAAGAGGTTGGTACCGGCGGGGATGCGCTCCACCGCGAAGGCCTCGTGCGCGCCCAGTCGATCGATGACCGCCTCGGAGACGGCCAGGGCCTGGCGGAAGCGGTCGGTGAAGCCCGGAGCGTAGTGCCGCGCGAGCGCTGCGAACGGCCACGCCCCCGGCAGCCCGGCGCCGAACATCCGGCGCACGTGGTACAGGTCGTCGAGCAGCGCGCGCGGACCGGCCAGGATGGCGCCGGAGACGGAGTTGAAGTACTTGTAGAGCGACACGTACACGGTGTCGAAGGGCCGCGCATATTCGGCCACGGAGCGGCCGGTGGCGGCGCTCTGCAGGAAGATGCGGGCGCCGTCGAGGTGCAGGCGGATGCCCTCCTGCTTCGCGAACGCGGTGATCCGGTCGAGCTCCAGCTGGTCGAACGTCTCCCCGTAGCGCCGCCGGACCGGGGTCTCGATCGAGATGACCGATACGGGCCGCGCCACGCGGCCGCCGGCCGTGCGGGCGATGACGTCCTGCACTTCGTCCAGGCGGAACCCGGCCCGCCCCGGGCCCAGCGGCATCAGCGTGATGCCGCTCAAGCTCTGCACGCAGTCGCCGGAGTCGTTGAACAGGTGGCTTTCGGCCTGCACCACGGCGCGGCCGGTGCCGCCCGCCAGCGTGCGCACCGCCAGGTGGTTGGCGAGGGTGCCGGTCGGCAGGAAGACGGCGCGCTCCTTGCCGAGCACCTCCGCGAAGTGCGCCTCGAGCGCCGCGACGCTGCCGCCGTTGGAGTAGCTGTCGCGCTCGATCCGTCGGCTTCCGGCCAGCTCGGCCCAGACCGCCGCGGTCTCCGCGGGCGTCAGCCCGAGGCCGTCCCCGGTCATCCGCACGGGCCCCGGCCCCGCTTCGGGCCCGACGCCGGCGCCCGTGCGCGGCGACGGTTCGCGGGCCACCGCGCTCTCCGCCTCCAGGGGATCCGCCTGCCGCGCCGCCGCCGGTTGTCCGACGATCGCCGGTCGTCCGACAACTGCCGCGGCCCCGAGCGAGCCGAGCGCCAGGAAGCGCCGTCGATCGAGGCGGGTCGCATTCATCGCGGAATCTCCTTACGGCTCGCGGCGGAGCGCGCGGCCGTCCGTGCGGAGCGTCAGTGCCCCAGCCACTCCAGGATGCGCGGCGTCACGATCTCCGGCGCCTCGTTGTGGGGGCCGTGTCCGACGCCCGGCAGCACCTGGATCGTCAGCTCGCCGTCGACCCAGCGCCACGTGTCGTTGAGCGTCGCGTTCTTGAACGGCTGGCTGTTCTTTCCGTAGATGAGGAGCGTCGGCGCCTGCACGGCGGGGAACTCCCCGATCCGGAACCCGAAGCCCTCGGTCTCGAGGCTGACCGGGGTCCGCGGCCAGTTGGCCTTGTAGAAATTGACGACCGATTCGGCGTCGAGGCGTTCGATCGCCTCTGCGCGAAGCGCGGCGAGCGGGTCTCCGCCGCCACCCTGGGCGGCCCCGGCGCGCATCCGGGCGCCGAAGTCGGCGGCCGCATTCGGGTTCTCCTGCATGCCGCGCTGGAACATGCTTGCCTGCTGCTGCTCGGGGTCGGAGGCGAGTTCGCGGATGAGTCCCGCGGGGTGGACGGTGCCGAGCGAGATCAGGCGCTCCGTCTTGTCCGGGTGGGTCATCGCGAAGTGCCAGGCGTAGAAGCCGCCGCTGTCCTGGCCGACGACGATCGCCCGCTCCTCGCCGAAGTGGTCGATGATGGCGGCGATGTCCCCCGAGATCTTCGCCATCGTGTAGTTCTCGACGCCGGTCGGCTTGTCGCTCTTGTCGGTGCCGCGGGTCGACATCGCGACCACCCGGTAGTGCTCGGAGAGGGCCACCATCTGGTTCCGCCAGTCGAACCAGGGGCCGACGATGCTGTGGACGAAGACCACCAGCGGTCCCTCGCCGGCGGTGTGGAAGACGATGTTGACGCCGTCGGAGTCGGCCGACCCTTCGGAAGCGGTAATCGACTCGCCCCGCCAGTCCTCGATGGTCACGTCGGCGACCGCGCTCGACGGGCCGAGGCCGACCGCCGCCGCCACTACCAGCCCGCACCACAACTTCATGCTGTTCCCCCTGACGGCGCGCCGCGACGCGCCCACCAAACCATGACCCGGGCGACGCTCCGCCGTCCGGAGCTCCGCGATTGTCGACGCTTCCCGCGCCCGTCCGTGCGCCGCCGCCACACCGGCCCGCCACTCGTCGCTTGACGGATCCGCCGCCGTCTGCGGCGCAAGCGTCCCCAATCCTATAGGAGTCCGGGTCTGGCGGCGCTACGGCGCCGGCTGCTGCCCCCCGACCGCCAACCTGTCGACGCGCTCCACGGCCTGGCGATCGAGCTGGGCGAGCTCGCGCCCGAGGTAGGACGCGATGGCCCGCATGCCGGAGTGGGGCGTATCGCGCTCCGCCGCGCTGTTGTAGTTGGTGTTGGTGTTGACGTCGTAGGTGTACGCCACGCCGTCGCGGTCCACGATGAACTCGAGGCCGGCGACGTGGATGCCGTTGTCGTGCAGGAAACGCGTGTAGGGCCCGAGGAGAGGGTGCGCGAAGTCCTCTACGATGCGGAACAGGCCGTCGTCGCCCCCGTCCCCGGCGGGGCAGAACGCGTCGTCCACGCGGCAGGCGTCGGCGGGGCAGAGCTCGAACCCCTGGCTCGTGTCGACCCGCACCGCGTAGAGGAAGTGCCCGCCCACGAACTCCACGCGCGTGATGCACGGCTCGGGGGCGTCGATGTACCGCTGGAGGAGTGTGATGCCGTCGACGGACGGCTCGAAGTCCTCGCTGCGGGCGTACCGCGCCAGAGACTCGGCGTCGTCGAATCTCCGCACCCCGAGGCCCTTGCCGGCCCGGTTGTGCTTCGTGATGAACGGCGGCGGGAAGCTCCGGGCGGCCTCCACGAGCGCTTCCCGGCCGATCGTGGCCACCGTCTCGGGGGTGCGGATGCCATGCGCCTCGAGCGCCGCGTACTGCGCGACCTTGCTGACCTCGAGCGCGAGGGCGCGGCCGGTGTTGACGACATGGCGGCCGTGCCGCTCGAGCCAGGCCAGGACGGCGGCGGTGTGCTCGGGGGCGTAACGATGGCCGCGGGTGTGCGACGAGGCGCTCATCCGGTTGTAGAAGACGCCGTCCGGGGGTGGCACGGTGAGGTCGAGCGTGCCCTCGTCCAGGAACCACTCCGTGAAGGGCACGCCGAGCTCGTCGAAGGCCGCCCGGAGCGGCTCGACCCAGGTGTCGTTCTCGTGAATGACGTAGACACGGCCCATGTCGGATGCCTCACTCCCGCACTGGCGTGAGATGCGCGAACCAGCGCCACGCCAGGCACGACACTGCGACCGCGCCGGCGAGCGAGCCGAGCAGGGCACCGCCGTGGGCCTGCTCCAGCGCCCGTTCCAGCAAGCCGGGCACGGCCATCGCGGCTGCTGCGACGACGACGAGGGCCGGGTGCGCGCGCAGCGCCCACACGTAGGCGCCGAGCAGCAGGCCGCCGCTCAGAAGCCCGGTCAGCGTCCAGGTCAGCAGGTCTCCGGGTGCGGTCCCGGGCGCCAGCAGACCCCCGACGAGCACGAGCGTGACGGCGCCCGCGGCTCGACGTCGCGTCCAGTGCGCCGTCAGCGTGTTGACGGCCGTGATCAGGAGCAGCGTCCCCAGCGCCAGTAGCAGATACGACCGAACCGGAGTCACTGCGGCCGCCAGCCACGGAGCGATCGATGACGCGGCGAAGTACGCGGACCAGGGGGGAGTCCCGCGGTCGAGCACCGCCTCCGCCAGGGCCAGCGTGCCCAGGAAGGCCAGCCCGAGGGCGAGCCCCGCCAGTGCCGCTGCCCGCCGGCCGGAGGCCGGCCTCTCGGCCGCCGTCTCCCCGGCCGGCGCGGCGACCACAAGCGCGTGCGTGTGGCCGGCCAACAGCCCCAGGACGAGTGCGATCAGGCCCCCGCCGATCAGGGCGCCCATGAGACCGATCCCCAACTGCAGCGGCAGCGGCTGGGCGGTCGAGAGGCCGTCCATCAGGATCGGCCAGTCGTTCGCCAGGTCGATCGCGGTCAAGCCCAATGCCACTCCCGCGAAGGCCAGCCCCGTCCGGACGCGGAACCGGCCCCGGGTCCAGCCGACCACGGCGCCGACCGCGCCCGCGACCAGGAGCAGCCCGACGAGGACGTTGGAGGCGATGAAGCCCAGGGACAGCGTCGTCGCCCGTTGCTCGTCCGCGCGGCGCCAGGATTCGGGGACGAATACGAAGCGGCGGATGTCGACGACCTCGTCGCCGGCGATCACGATCTCGATGCGTGCCTCACCGCCGGCGAGACCGCCCGCGGGCTCGTCGCGGAAGGTGAACGTCCAGTCGGTGCGCCGGGGCCGGCGCGTCGACTCGGCCGATACCTCTCGGAGCCGCGCCGCGGCGCCACGCTCCTCATCGCGCGCCACGGCGGCGAGCGCCAGCCGCCGGGCGTCGTCCTCGTTCAGCGCGGCGCCGGCCGCGTCCTCCGCCAGCCGGTGTTCCCTGCGCGCCATCGCGCCGTCCGCGCCGACCCAGACGAGGTGCTCCTCGGCACGTTCCGCCACATCACCCGTGAAGCGCGCGTACCGCACGCGCCAGCGTGGCGGAGCCAGGTAGGTGCCGAGGAGCGCGCGGTGCCGCTCCGGGCCGGCTTCCTCCCAGACGAAGCGGTGCTGGACGCCCATGCCGGAGAACACGCGGCTCGTGACCGTCCAGTCGCCGGGATCGACCCCTTCCGACGCGAGCGTCTCGCGCGCCGCGGCCAGCGCCGCGGCGCGATCCGCCTCCAGGCGCGGCGACTCGCTGGGAGTGGCGGCCGCGAACGCCCAGAACCCCAACCCGACGACACCGACCGCGATCGTCGCCGGCGCCGCGGGAAGTGCCAGCGCCGCGGGGCGTGGAGGGGGCGCCGGCTCGTCGCGGGCCGGGACCGCCGGCGGGTTCCAACCCTCGTTGCGCAGCTCCGTGGGCGCGTCGATCCAGCCTCCGCTCTGCTGCCTCGCCCGGAGCACGACCCAGAGCGGGGTCAGGAAGAGGAGCACGAAGACGGCCTGGTCCACCCACGCGCCCGGGGCCGACGACACGAACAGCGGCATGCCGAACAGCACCGCGTCGAACGCGAAGTGCATCACGATCGCCGGCAGCAGGCCGAAGCGCAGGTACAGGAGGCCGAAGATGGTCGACGGGACGATCAGCTCGACGACCCGGGCGTAGGACGGCTGCGTCGGATAGGCGGCATGGCCGGCCCCGAAGATGAGGATCTGCACGACGAACGCACCTGCGATCCAGGCACGGCGGTGGCCGAGCCGGTCGCCGATGAGCGCCGCCCCCGCCAGCGGCACCGCCCTGAAGAGGCACTCCTCCCAGAAACCGGCCTGGAGCGACAGCGCAATCGGCCCGAGCCAGGGGAACGCGGTGGCGAGCGAGTCGGGACTGAGCAGCGTGTCGGAGGGCGACCACCAGCCGAGGTAGCCGGTCGTGATCCAGTAGAAGGCGACCAGGAACGCCAGGTCGATGCCGACGATGAGGTACCCGGCCAGGGTCTGTCCGAGCACCGGCCACGAGCGGGCGCCGTCGCGAGACCAGCAGCGCCAGAACTGCACGTGGTGGGGGAATGCGCTCCGCGACAGGCTCTCGGCGGCGATGAACGAGAGCGTGAACATCGCGGTGAGCGCCAGCGTCAGGGCGACGAGCGAGGCGGCCTGCTGCGCGGCGAAGCTGGTTTCGGAGACCGCCGTGTCGTACTCCATCCAGAGCAGCGGCCACTGGTTGAGTCCGGCCAGGAGCTGCGCCAGGGCGATCGCCGCGCCCCAGACCAGAGCCGTTCGCCACAGGACGCGGCGCCGCCGCAGCAGCACGAAGAGGCCGACGCCGATGCCGCCGATCCCGTAGAGGAGGATCGTCACGAAGCCGCCGCCGATGGTGATCCCCTCGTTGGCCGAGCGCATCTCCTCGAAGCGGCGGTCGAACGCCTCCGGCACCTGCAGCACGTGCGTGAGCTCGGTCAGCCGGTCGCCGCTCACGACCAGGCGCAGCCGGAAGCGCCCTGCACCGGCCTGCCCGTCGCTCCGCTCGTAGACGAAAGTGTGATCGACCCGGCCGCCGGGGCGCTCTTCCTGCGACGACTCCAGCGGCTGGTACCGGTCGAGCGGGACATCCCAGGGGGTGCCCGTCCCGTTCTCGGCGAGTTCGCGTGCCGCGGCGGCGTCGAGCGCGGCGCCGGAGGCGTCCTCCGGCAGCCGCTCGCGGAAGCCGTACGCGGTCCCGTCGGGGCGGAAGCGGACCTCGACCTCGCGCACCTCCCCGCCGCGGAAGTGCCGAACGATCCACTGGTAGGGATGGAAGGGGCCGTCGCGCAGGAGGCCCTGGAAGGCGGCGGCGCCACCCCCCTCGAGCTCGACGAAGCTGCGAACGCGGTCGTCGACGCGGAAGCTCGCCGCCTGCCGGTAGTCGGCGGGCCCCCAGCCGTGCTCGTCGGCCAGGCGCCGCGCCTCGGCCAGGGCGCCGGCGCGGTCCATCTCGAGGTCGAGCTCGACCATCGAGAACGCCCGCGGGAAGTTCAGCACGGCGAACGCCGCGCAGGCGATGGACGCCGCGGCGAACAGCACCCAGAAGACCGGCCTACGAAACATGGCTACCCGGGGGCCGCCCGCCGCCGGATCGGGAGTGACCTCCATGGAGTGACGCGGCATCCCAGAGCCAGTTGGACGAGGCCCAAGCCCCGGACGAGGGAGGCGAGAACCTCCAGACGAGGAGAGTCCGTCCAGCGGGCGATGGCCACGCCGGACAGTCCCAGGAACATCAACAGCGCGCTCTGCCGCCGGGTGGCCGCGAGGTGCCGCCAGTAGCCCGGTGGGGCGTCGCTGAGCGGTTCGTAGCTCTGGAACAGCATCGGCCGTCCAACGCGCTCGCTACTCGTCGTTCGCCTGCGCCTCCCGCTCGGCCAGGCGGCGGGCGTACTGCTCGTCGGTCATGAACGCCACGTCCGTCCAGCCGTGGCCCATCTCGTCCATCGTGCGGCCGCCCCAGCCGACCCAGGCCGACGGGTCCGGGTTGTGGCGGTTGTTGGCGGTGTTGTCGTGCCACGACACGGTGTGCAGGATGGTCCCCTTCGGGAACAGGTGCGGCTCCTTGTAGGGGTAGACGATCTGCCACGTCTGCTCGTAGTCGACGACGTCGGTCAGCACCTCGCGTCGGCCGTCGAGGTGGATCGCCTCGAGGAGCATGCGCTTGCCCCGGAAGTGCATGTGGGGCTGGAAGCTGAGGACGAGCGCGGCCTGCGGCAGCGGCCAGAAGCGCTCGTGGCGGACGACGCTGTGCGGCGGGATGCTCAGCAACGCCACGCCGTTGAGCGTGTTGTCGTCGATCAGGGCGCCGGCCGGCATGCGGTCGGCGTGCAGATCGAGGTCGTAGCCGGCCCGCAGCAGCCGGTCCTCGACCGCCTCGCGGTTCAGCTTCCAGTCGTGGCCGATGCCGGTGCGGATGCGGTGCGCGGTGACGATGAGCTCGGGGACCTGGCCCTTGGGGTAGAACTTGATGCCGACCTTCTGGCGGTCGATGGTGTCCTCGCCCCAGGGGTGGTAGTGCGGCGCGAAGCGGAACAGTCCGCCCGCGGGCAGCTTGCGGCCCGTGCCCTCCGGGTAGTACTGCCCGGTGCTCCCCATGGCGTACTCGATGAGATCGATCTCCTCCGTGTTCGACCCCATGCCGAGGCGGAACTCCTCGCGGTCCTCGGCGGTCTCCGGAACGCTCACGTAGACGTGCGAGTGGTGCACGCAGCAGTAGGCCTCGGGGATGATCTGCACCCACTTGACGTAGCGGTCCTCGGTGAGGCCGGGGTCGACGATCTCGGAGGGGTAGAAGTCGGGGCCTTCGGCCGGGATCCGGAAACCCTCCTTCATCTGCACCACCAGGTCCGGCTCCCCGTAGGTCCACTCGTTGAGGTTCGCGAGATCGAGCGGCGGCGGCGCGTCGGCCGGGTTGCCCCGGGGCGCCCCGCCGTCGACCCAGGCCGCGATGGTCGCGATCTCGGCGTCGCTCAGGGACGGGTCGGCCGTGTACTCGCCGATGCTGCGGTCGATGTGCCACGGCGGCATCTGGCGGGTGACGACGCGGTCCCTGATCGCCCGCGCCCAGGGTCGCGCCTCCTCGTAGGTCAGGAGCGACATCGGCGCCCCCGTGCCGGGGCGGTGGCAGCGCTGGCAGGAGCGCTGCAGGATCGGCAGCACGTCGCGGGTGAAGGTCGCGTCCGGTGCCGCCGCCTCGGCCTGCGCGGCAATCCCGGCAGGCGGGACTCCGGGCTCGCCGGCGGCAGCCGGCGCCGCGCCGGACATGGCGACGAGGCCCGCGAGCAGCGAGCAGCGGGCGGCCAGGTTCCGGCTCCGACGCATGGCAACACCTCCGGTCCGCGCCCGCCGGGCGCGCTTGTGTTCTCCGCTGGTTCCCGTCAGTCTACACGCTGATTCGGGAGCGGGAGCAGGGATGAACTTCTGTAGTGTCGCGCGGGGACTGCCCGCGGCCGCGCTGGCCGCCGCGCTGGCCGGGGGGGCGGCCGCCGCGCAGTCGAGCCAGCCGGTCTACCCGGTCTACGACGGCTTCCATGTCACCGACGACGGCGTGTACGTCATCTCCTACGCCTACTTCAGCCACAATTTCGACGAGGTGACCGTTCCGCCGGGCGCCGCCAACGCGTTCGGCCCCGACCCGGCCGATCGCCTGCAGCCGACGACGTTCCGGCCGGGACACCACCGCTTCCAGTGCGTCATGGTCATGGGGCGGGACTTCACCGGCGGCCTGCGCTGGACGCTCTCCCATGCCGGCACGACGACTTCGACCAGCGAGGACATGCTGCAGTACAACTGGGAGCTCGACGATCGCACGCGGGGCGCCGTGCTGCGCGAGGTCGACCTCGAGACCGCACCCCACGGCGTCTGCCTGAACCGGTCGCCGCTCGTCCGCTTCCTCGGGCTGCGGCGCGGCCCCGACGGCGAGCCGCCCGAGGTGGCGGCGGCGGTCGGGGCCGAGCTCAAGCTGTTCGGAAGCGTCCGGGACGAAGGGCTGCCGCGGGACGGGCAACTCACCAGCACCTGGCGCGTGCTGGAGGGCCCGGGCGGCGTGCGCTTCAGCGCCCCCCACGAGCCCCGCACCCTGGCGTGGTTCGACGCGCCGGGCGTCTACGAGCTCGAGCTGCGGGCGAGCGACTCGGAGCGCGGGGCGGCGGAGCGACTGCTCGTACGCGTAGGCCCGGGCGAGTAGCCGCCCATCCCGCAGCGCCGCGCAGCGCCAGGGTTGGCTGCGGCCGGCACGGCCCCGACAGCGGCAGGCTGTTCCTCTGGAGGCCTCCGGACACATCCCGATGCCAAGTGCCAACCAGTCGTTCCTGGCGTTGCTGCGCGGCGTGAACGTCGGCGGACAGAACGTGATCTCGAAGTCCGAGCTGGCGCGCTGCTTCGAGGAGCTCGGGTTCACGGGCGTCCGGACCTACATCCAGAGCGGCAACGTGCTGTTCCGCGCCGGCGAGACGCGCGTCGCGGAGCTCACGCGCGCGGTGGAGCAGCGGCTGACGGAGCGTCTGGGGCAGCCCGTCCGGGCGGTCGTCTTCCCCCGCACGCGCTACCGTGCCGCGGTCCGGGCGGCGCCCGCCGGCTGGGGCCGGGACGACGACCGCAAGCACAACGCCCTGTTCACCCTCCGCGGCACGACGCCGCGGCGGGCCGTCTCGGAGCTGCCCGCCCTGAAGCCGGACATCGAGTCCCTCGCCATCGGCCCCGGCGTGGTGTTCTGGTCCATCTCCAAGGCGCACCAGACCCGGACCACGTGGATGAAGCTGGCCGCGACGCCGGTCTACCGGCAGGTGACGGTCCGCAACCACCGGACGGTCTTCCGCTTGCTGGAGCTCCTCGAGGAGCGGGACGCGACGCACCTATAATCCCGGCGTGCAGGCGGTGTACGACGCGTTGCTCGCCGCTCTGACCGCGGCGTGCCGGCAGCATTACGGAGATCGGCTGCTGTCGGTAGCCGTCTACGGATCGGTCGCCCGCGGCATGCCGCGGCCCGATTCGGACGTCGACGTGCTGATCGTGGCCCACGGGCTGGCGGATCGGCACTTCCACCGCCTGCGCGACTTTCGAGCCGTCGAGGACGTGCTGCGCGCCCGCATCGATGCTGCCCGGGCGGACGGCCTGCAGCCCGAGTTGTCGCCGGTTCTGATGACCCGCGCGGAGCTCCGGCGCGGCTCGATGCTGCTCCTCGACATGACGGAGGACGCCCGCATCCTCTTCGACCCCCAGGATTGCCTGGCCGGGGCGCTCGCCCGCCTGCGGCGCCGTCTCCACGAGCTGGGCTCGAGGCGCGTCTGGCTGGGCAATGCCTGGTACTGGGACCTGAAGCCCGACTACAAGCCGGGCGACGTCTTCGACCTGTTCGCACCATGACGAATACGTCGCTCGCCGAGAGCTACCTGGTCAAGGCCAGGGTGCGGCTCGACGTCCTGGACGTGTTCCTGGCCAAGGAGGCGTACTCCGACGTGGTCCGCGAGGCGCAGGAGGTGGTCGAGCTCGCGCTCAAGGGGATGCTGCGGCAGGTCGGAATGGAGCCGCCGCACTGGCACGACGTCGGGAAGCTCATCCGGCAGCATCGCGACCGGTTCCCGAGTGTCGCGGAAGGCGACATCGAGCGACTTGTCGCGATATCGACCGCCCTGAGAAAGGAACGGGAGTTGTCCTTCTACGGGGCGATCGACTTCATTCCGACCGAGGAGTACACGCGAGAGCACGCGGAGCAGGCGCTCGGCGATGCCACTTGGGTCGTGTCCGTTGCCGCCACCGTGATTGCTACCGGCTAGGAGTTTGCGCCGCAGGAGATCTTCGCCAACATGCAGGGGAACGTCAGGCTCGTGCCCCCAGCACATAGCGGCCGATCGGGCCCAGAATCGTTCCACGGCGCAGACTCCTAGGCGTGAGACGGCTTCTTGTCGGACCGGATGCGGCTTGCGAGCAGCCGGTCGGGCAGGTGCCTGACGAGGTGGCGCACGAGCATCGACATCCGCCACGGGAACTCGTAGACCTTTCGCTGGCGGCGGATGGCACGGGCGATCAGCCGTGCCGCCCGGTCGGTGTCCATCAGCAGCGGCATCCGGTAGCGGTTCCGATCCGTAAGCTCCGAACGCACGTAGCCGGGGTGGACGATCGTCGCCCGGATGCCGGCGCGGGCCCAGTCGGGCCGCATCCCCTCGACGAGCCGGGTGAGCGCCGCCTTCGTCGCGCAGTAGCCGGCCGCCCCGGGCAGCCCCCGATGGCTCGCGAGGCTCGAGATCGCCACCACGTGGCCGCGCCCGCGTTCCCGCATCGCCGGCACGACCGCCTCGATGGCGTAGAACGCGCCGAAGACGTTGACCCGGAACTCGGTCTCCAGCGTCTCGGCGTCGGGCGCGAGGGCATCCGTGCCCAGCCCGATGCCGGCGTTGGCGACGAGCAGGTCGATGGGACCGAGCCGCTCGGCGAGCGTCGCCATGGCGGCGCGCGTTTCGTCGCGCCGGGTGGCGTCTGCGGCGACGCAGGCGGCCTGCGAGCCCGCCGCCCGGATCTCCGACGCCAGTTGCTCGAGCCTCTCCGCGCGCCGGGCGGTCAGCCCCAGGTCGTAGCCGTCGCACGCCAGCTCCCGGGCGAGCGCGCGCCCGATGCCGCTCGACGCGCCCGTGACTACGGCGACCTGGTTCATAGCCATCATGTCCAGCTTCAATAGCCTATGATGTCCAGATGGTGCGTCGTGCCGACGCGGGCGGGAGACCGGCTGCGTCACGCTGTTCTTCTCCAGCGGGTGCAAGTCCCGCCTCGGTAAGCGCCGGAGCGCCGAGTAGCAGACCCCAGGCACGACCGGAGACGGCCGTGGCCCGAGCGGGGTGTCAGAAGCCTCTTCGGAGGGAGCAAGTCCGCGGGCCGCAACATGAAGTGAAGCCTGCAGCCTCGACACATTCACAATCCGGGTCTTCCGCAGAATCTGTGGGTAAGAACGGAGGCTGGTAGTCCTCGTCAGACAAGAGGCAGCGTGCCCGTGTGCTCGCCGCCGTCAAGGCGCTTCGCTCCGCTCCGCCCCCGCTGCGCGGGGCTGACGGCCTGGACGCCGGCTCCGCGCACGAGCGCCCCGGCTCTCGTCTGACGAGGACCAAATGCCCGACGCCCGTATCGGGAGGGCGATGGCCCGTCCCGAAGCACAGAACGCAGCCTCGACATCGGAAACGCATCCCGTTCCGGAATCCGCGACAATTGGTGTTGCAGCAGCCAAGCGACGCGGAAGGGGAACGGGATGCAACTCAAGAGTATCTTGAATCGGGTCCAGAAGCACCCGTCGTTCATCTACGAGACGGTGCGGCTGGTGGAGCACCCGCAGTTGACCCTCGAGGTTCGGGTGCGGCCTCGCGCCGGGACCCGCGCGACGTGCTCGCAGTGCAGGCGCCGGGCCCCGGGCTACGACACGCAGGCGGTCCGGCGCTTCGACTTCGTGCCCCTGTGGCACATCCCCGTGGTCTTCCTCTACGCGATGCGCCGCGTCGACTGCCCGCGCTGCGGCGTACGGGTCGAGGCGCTGCCGTGGGCCACCGGCAAGCACCGACTGACCGACGCCTACGCCTGGTTCCTCGCCGGGTGGGCCAGGCGTCTGTCGTGGCAGGAGGTCGCCGCGGCGTTCCCCACGTCCTGGGACACCGTCTATCGGGCCGTGCGCATGGCGGTCGACTGGGGCCTCGCGCACCGCGACCTCACGAACATCGAGGCCATCGGCGTCGACGAGCTCTCCCGCCGCCGCGGGCAACGCTACCTGACGCTGGTCTATCAGATCGACGGTCACTGCAAGCGCCTGCTGTGGGTCGGCCGCGAACGCAAGGCCGCGACGTTGGAGGGCTTCTTCGACTGGTTCGGCCCCGCACGCAGCGCGGCGCTGTATTTCGTCTGCTCGGACATGTGGAAGCCCTACCTGAAGGTGGTTGCCGAGCGCGCCGGCCAGGCCGTGCAGGTGCTCGACCGCTTCCACATCATGAGCCATTTCTCGCAAGCGATCGACGAGGTGCGCGCGGCGGAGGCCCGGAAGCTCGCCGCCGCGGGCCGGGCGCCGGTGCTCAAGCGCAGCCGCTGGCTCCTGCTCAAGCGTCCGGAGAATCTCAGCGACGAGCAGCGGGGCCGGCTTGCGGAGCTGGTGCGTCGCAACCTGCGCACGGTTCGCGCCTACCTGCTCAAGGAGGACTTTCAAGCGCTGTGGGGCTACGTGTCGCCGTACTGGGCCGGCCGGTTCCTCGACCGCTGGTGCACTCGGACGATGCGCTCGCGGCTCGACCCGATGAAGGAGGTGGCCCGCATGCTGCGCTCGCACCGCGACCTGATCCTGAACTGGTTCCGGGCCCGAGGGCAGTTCTCCAGTGGCATTGTCGAAGGCTTCAACGGGAAGGCCAGAGTGATCACCAAACGGGCGTATGGCTTCCGCACCTCCGCGGCACTGGAAGTCGCTTTGTATCATGCACTTGGCGACCTGCCCGAACCAGAACTCACCCACAGATTCTGCTGACGAGGCCACAATCCGAGAGCCGAGCCGCTCATCTCACGGCGAAGGCCATGTCTCCCGCGCCCCGGTCCGGCGGTGTACGCGCGGGAGGTCTCGGCGGGGTATGGGGCGCAGCACGCGGACACGGAGAGGGACGGAACACGAGAGGCCCGTCTGCGCGGCCCGGGTCGGGGCAGCGCGGCCCGCATAAGCCGAAGGTGAAAGCGGGCGCGGCGCAGCGGGAGTCCGAGGGGGCCATAGTACTGCGGAGGGCCGTGCAGCAGAACGCGGCCGGAGGGAAGGGCCCCTGCGGTGGACACGGCGTGGGCGCAAGGACGCGCGAGGGCATGGCCGGCGAGACCGGACCCAACTCCCCCGGGAGGCGTCCGCCTCTCGACCAAGTGCGCCAATTGCAACGACGCCTGTGGGCCGCGGCCAAGCGGTCCCCGAAGCGGCGCTTCCACGCCCTGATGGACCGGATCTGGAGGGATGACGTCCTCCGGGAGGCGTGGCGGCGTGTCAAGCGGAATCGTGGCTCGGCGGGTGTCGATTCCGAGACGCTGGCCGAGATTGAGCAGCGCGGTGTCGATGAGTTCCTGCGGGAACTCGGCGCGGCGTTGCGCGCGGGGACGTACCGGCCGCAGCTGGTCCTTCGGCGGTACATTCCCAAGGCCGATGGCCGACGACGACCGCTGGGGATACCGACGGTCCGTGACCGGGTGGCGCAGATGGCCGCGACGCTGGTGTTGAGCCCCATCTTCGAGGCGGATTTCCGCGATTCGTCGTATGGGTTTCGACCGAAGCGGAGCGCGACGCAGGCGCTGGAGGTCCTTCGCGTCCGCGGGGCGCGCGGGGGCAGCCACGTGCTGGACGCCGACATCTGCGACTACTTCAGCAGCATCGACCACGCGAAGTTGCTGACGCTGGTGCGCCAGCGGGTGTCGGACCGGCGAGTCCTTCGTCTGCTACGGCTGTGGCTGGCGGCGGGAGTGATGGACGAGGGGCGGGTGCATCGGACCCTGGCGGGGACTCCGCAGGGGGGCGTCATCTCGCCGCTCTTGTCGAACATCTTCCTGCATGTGCTCGACCGGGTCTGGGAGGACCGGTGGGCGCACCTGGGTACGCTGGTGCGTTACGCCGACGACTTCGTGGTGATGTGCGATACGAAGGCGGCGGTCGAGACGGCTCGGGAGCGGGTGGGCCTGGTGCTGGCCCGCCTCGGGCTGGAGCTGCATCCGGAGAAGACGCGGGTGGTCGACCTGACAGACGGCCGTGAAGGCTTCGATTTCCTGGGGTGTCATCTGCACAAGCGCATGAGCGGTCCCATCTGGGCCCGCAAGCGGCGACGGGTGTATTTCCTGCACCGCTGGCCGTCTCGACGTGCGATGAAGCAGGTGCGCGCCCGCGTGCGGGCGCTGACCCCTCGGGGCCGCTGCCACACGGACCTGCGTCTGGTCATCGCGGACGTGAACCGGGTCCTTCGCGGGTGGGGGCAGTATTTCCGGACCGGCAATGCGGCGACCCACTTCGTACAGCTCGACGACTACGTGGCTGGGCGTCTGCGCGGCTTGCTTCTCAAGCGTGCGGGGGCTCGTCTGGTGGCTGGTCGGGCGCGGGCTTGGCGTCGTCCGTTCTTCGAGGCCCTGGGGCTCGTCCGCCTGCGCGGCACGATTCGGTATCCGGGGGTGGTGCATGCTGCGACCTGAAGTCCACCTGGTAAGCCGTGTGCGGGAAATCCGCACGCACGGTTTGAACGGGGGTCTTGCTTTCAGCCGGTCGGTACCGCCGCCCGGTGCCCAGTGAGATCTACCAATGAAGAGCGCCAGCGTGAGCGAGGCCAAGAACGGGTTCAGCGCTCTCCTGGACGACGTGCGCCGGGGCGAGACCGTGCTCATCACGCACCGCGGAAGGCCGGTGGCGCGCATCGAGTCGTGCCGCACGACCGATGTCGGCGCGCGTGAGGGCGAGGCCGGGTTGGTGCGCCGGGGCATCGCGGACCCTCCCCGCGTGCCCCTCGATGTCGATCGTTTCCTGGCGGCCCCGGCGCCCCGCCTGCCGGACGGCGTCAGCGCCAGTCGCCTGGTGGCGGCGGAGCGGGAGGAAGGGCGATGAGGTACTGGGATTCGTCGGCCCTCGTGTCGCTGCTGGTCGACGAGCCGGGGAGCCAGGCCAGGCACGAGGCGCTGCGCCAGGACGCCGGCGTGGTGACGTGGTGGGGCAGTCGGGTCGAGTGCGCGTCGGCCTTGACGCGCCTCCATCGGGAGAATGCACTCGACGACGCGGGGTTCGAGACTTCGCTCGCGCGACTCCGAACCTTGGCGGCGGGCTGGTCCGAGGTCCGCCCGCTGGATCGAGTGCGCCGGCGCGCAATCCGATTGCTCCGCGTCCATCCGCTACGCGCGGCCGACGCGCTGCAGTTGGCGGCGGCGCTCGTCGCGGCGGCGGAGGAACCGGCCGACCTCGAATTGGTCTGCGGCGACGTCAGGCTCTCTGCCGCGGCGCGGCAGGAGGGCTTCGTCGTCCGGTGAGGTGCCGGTCAGGGACCTGCCAGGGCGCCGGGCCGGCTACATTCGCCGGAACAGGCGGGCGTAGGCCGCGCTCACGCGAAGCACCTCGGGGCGCTCCTTCAGCGTCAGCCGATAGCGGCCGCGCAGGTCGCGGCGCGCCGCCTTGATGGCCGTCACGTTCACGATGCCGCTGCGGTGGATGCGCCAGAACCGTTCGGGGTCGAGCCGGGCCGCGAGTTCGGTGATCGACGTGCGGACGAGGTGCTCGGCGTCGCGGGTCACCGCCGCCGTGTACTTGTGGTCGGCGCGGAAGAAGCAGACGTCGTCGACCGGGACCAGCTCCACGTGCTCGCCCTGCCCGACCCGCAACCAGTGCAGGTGGGCCGGCGCATCCGCCAGGCGGCGGATGAGCGACTCGAGCGCTCCCGGTTCGAACCCTGCGGCCCGTCGGCTGCCCAGCCATCGCTTGAGGCGCTCGACCGTCGCCTGCAAGCGCTGCTCGGTCACCGGTTTGACGAGATAGTCGACCGCCGCCCGCTCGAACGCCTCCACCGCATGCTCGTCGTAGGCCGTGGCGAAGACCACCGCGGTTTCCGGGCCGGTGCGCCGGGCGACCTCGAGGCCTGACGGCGGCGGCATGCGGATGTCCAGTACGGCGATGTCCGGCCGCAGACGAGCGAGCGCCTCGAGCGCCGCCTCGCCGTCGCCCACGGACGCCGCGACGCGCAGTTCCGGCCACGCCGCGGCGAGCAGCCGTTCGAGATCCGCGCGCAACGCCGGCTCGTCGTCGGCGATCAGCGCCGTGGGCGTCTCGCGACTGTTCAGGGGGACCTCCCGTCTGCGGGGGTTGGAACCGGAATCTGCAGATCCACACGGACGCCGCGCCCGTCCGCCTCGGCCAGCGTCAAACGGCCCCGGTCGCCGAAGGCGGCCCGCAGCCGCTCCCGGACGTTCGCTATGCCGACTCCCTGCCTCGCGACATCCGGGTCGAGGCCGACACCGTCGTCGGTGATTCGGATGCGCAGGCCTTCACCGCGCCGTTCCGCGCGCACCGCCACGCGACCGCCGGTCGCCGAAGGCTCGATCCCGTGCAGAACGGCATTCTCGATCAGCGGCTGCACGAGCAGAGGTGGCACGGCTACCGTCTCGAGGCCCGGATCGACGTCCACGTCGTACGTCATGCGTCCCGCCATGCGAGACGCCTGCACCTCGAGGTAGGCGCGCACCACCGCCAGTTCGTCGCCCAGCGTGCCGTCGGCGCGCCGGGTCCTCGACAGCGAGGAGCGGAGCAGCGACGTCAACTGCTCGAGGAGCCGCGCGGCACGCTCCGGGTGGGTGCGAATCAGCGAGACGACGTTCGCCAGCGTGTTGAAGAGGAAGTGCGGCTCCACCTGTGCCTGCAGCACGCGAAGCTCGGCCTCCGCCAGCGCCTTGTCGCGCGCCAGGGCGTTGCGCTCCGCCCGCTCGAGCCGGGCGCGCGTCTCCCACCAGTTGTCCACCACGTAGAAGCCCGCGGTCGTGAGCACCCCCAGCAGCACGCCGAACGGGAGCGCGAAGCTGCCGCGCAGCAGCAACCCGGGGCGACCCTCGATCAGCAGTCCGCCGAGCGCGAGACCGCAGACCAGCCCGCAGCCGAGCATCGTGACCGTCACGGCGAGCCGTGGAAGCCGCGGGCTCCGCCAGGCGTGCCCAAGGCACATGCACGCGTGGATGCACCCGCCGACGCTGAAGCTGACCAGCAGGACGTCGGGGGCGAGGACCGACCCGCGGAGCAGGCTCAGCATCACGGCGATCAGCGTGGAGAATACGACGCTGAACGAGAGACTCCACCACCCGGGGTGGACCCGAACGGAGGCTCTCAGCCGGTCGATCACTGCGCTTCGCTCCGGCGGCGCTACCGCGACTCGGCCTCGAGGCGCGGGAGCAGGAAGTCGCGGACGAACGCGTGATCCGGTTCGGCCCTCAGCACCCTCTCGTACTGCTCCCGCGCCCCGTGCTCGTCTCCGAGGCGCGCGAGCGTCCGGCCCAGCCACGCATGGGCGTCGAGCCGACCCCAGTTCGGCCAGGGGTCGTCGGACGGCCGTGCGGCGAAGAACCCGACGGCGGACCGGAACCAGCGCTCCGCCCGCTCGAGTCCGCCTCCGAACATCGCCGGGCGGTGGTAGACGTCGAGGCCCTTCAGCAGGAGGAATCGGGGATTGCGCTCGTCGATCGCCCGCGCGGCGTCGAGCGCCCTGCCCGCGCGCCGGCCCAGCGTCATTCCGCGCCACGTGGACGACCCGATCTTCATGCCGTAGACAGCGCCGAGCAGCGCCTGCGCCTCGACGTCCTCCGCATTCGCGGCCAGGTTGGCCGCCAGCATCGATTCTGCCTCATCGGCCAAGGCGTCGCGTTCGTCGTCCTCCGGCGGCGGGCTCGTCCCGAGCAGTCGCCAGTTGGCGTAGGCGACGAGGTACCGCAGCGGCCGGCGGCGTTCCTCCGTCGCCGCCCGCTCGAGCCGCTGTCGCGCGGCATCCCGCGAGGCGGCGATTCCCTCCGCGTCTCCGGCCACAACGGATCGCTCGATCCGGTCCACGATGGCCGCCCGGTCCGGAGCGGCCGCAGAGCGCGCCGACTGTGCTTCGGGCCCCCGGGCGAACGGTGCCGAGCCGAACCCGACCCAGAGCCCGAGGCCGACGATCAGGGCGGCGGCGATTCGTTTCATCGTGCTTCCTCCTCCTTGCAGGGCGGGAGTGCGCCGGCGGCGTTCCCGCCACCCTGCACCCCCCGGGGCCGTCAGGCCCCGTTAGCGATGGCACCCAGAGCACTCGAAGAAGCCCGGCTCCCGGGCCTCCGGCCGGTCCTCGAGCCAGGCCCGGGCCTTGCGCTCGTACACGGAGCCGGGCAACTCGTCGACGATACGCTCGAAGTAGCCGCGTGCTGCGTCCCGATCGCCCAACCGGCTCCACCCGTCCGCGAGGCCGGTCAGGAGCTCCCCACGGGAGTGGACGCCGAGCGTGGAGAAGTACGGGGCCTGCAGCTCGAGCACGCGCTCGAAGTCGGCGACCCCGATCCGCAGGATGTCGCCCGCCTGGCCGGGCGGGACGTAGCGCGAGCCCGCGATGAGGTTGGCGCCGCGCGGGATCAGCACCTCGACGTCGTCCGGCGCCATGTCGACCGCCCGCGCCATCTCGCTCAGTCCTCGCTCCCAGAGTGCGATGCCGTTCCGGAAGTCCCCGCTCTCGAACGCGGCGCCGGAGCGGAACAGGGTGCCCGCCCCGTGCCAGACGAGGGCCGGTGCGTTCTCGGGGTCGGCTTCCAGCAGCTCCTCCGTCAGACGCATTCCGCGGTCCAGCGCGTCCGCGTCGCCGGCGAATCCGGCGAAGAAGTCGGCGCGTACGAGGGTATCGACTCTCGATTGCCGGGCGAGGCCCACGATTCCGATTGCCAGCACTGATGCTGCCGCGCCCGCGGCGAAGCCCGCGCGTGTTCGCTTCCGCATGCTGTTCCCCCTTCCTGTCGACCGATCCTGCGCCGCCTCCGTCGGGCGGCGCTCGTCGTTGCCGAGCCGTCCCGCGCGTCGCGTGCCTGGCGTTCCGTGACGCCGCAGTGCCGCACCGCACCGCACCGCACCGCACCGCACCGCACCGCACCGCACCGCACCGCACCGCACCGCTCACGCTAGTCGGCCCGCGCAGGCAACGGAAGGCTCGGGCGACGAAGCGGCAATCCAGGGACCGAACCGGCTCCCGCGGGCGACGGATGGGATACGATCCCGGGGTCCTTGCGTCCCCTGGGTCTTGGGACCGGGCGCGCCCGCCGCACCGGCCTGTGGACCAGGGCGGTCGTTGAACGAGCCGACCCGACCCACCGCAAGGCCGGCCCTCGCGAACGCGGTCGGTGCGGGCGGCCGCGCGACCCGTCGCCGGTTCGTTCCTCCCGACCCGTGGCCCGATGACGCCCGCTCCGCGCCTCGCCCTCGTTGCCGCCTTCGCGGCCGTGTACCTGATCTGGGGATCGACCTACCTGGCGATCGACCGGGGCGTGGCGGAGATCCCGCCGTTCCTGATGGCGGGCGTTCGGTTCCTGTCGGGCGGGCTCGTCTTCGTCGCCTGGGCCGCGCATCGGGGCGCCGCGCGTCCGACCGCGCGCGACTGGGCGGCGACGGCGCTCATCGGCCTGCTGATGGCGGCGGGCGGCAACGGCCTGGTGAGCTGGGCGCTCATGCGCCTGCCATCCGGGATGGGGGCCCTGCTCGTGGGGCTGGTGCCGCTCTGGGTGGCGCTCGCCGACTGGCTGCGGCCGCACGGCGCGCGTCCGCCGGCGCGCGTCATCGCCGGTCTCGTGCTGGGGTTCGCGGGTGTCGCGCTGCTCGTCGATCCGGCCGCGTTCGGCGGCGTGCGCGGGCTCGACCCGCTCGGCGCGGGCACGGTCGTCGTCGCCAGCCTGCTCTGGGCGGCCGGGTCGGTCTACTCGCGGTATGCCCCGCAGCCCTCGTCGCAGGCGCTGTCGTCGGGCATGCAGATGCTCGGCGGCGCCGCCGCGCTCGCCTGCCTGTCTCTCGCCTCCGGCGAGCTGGCGGGACACGACTGGCGCTCGGTGTCCGCCACCGCCTTCGGCGCCTGGGCGTACGTGGCGGTGCTCGGGTCGGTGGCCTACGGCAGCTACCTCTGGCTGCTCAAGGCCTCGACGCCCGCCAAGGCGGCCACCTACGCGTACGTCAACCCGGTGATCGCGCTCGTGCTCGGCTACTTCGTGGCGAACGAGACGCTGACGTCGTGGTCGCTGGGCTGTTCGGCCCTCGTGCTGGTCGCGGTGCTCCTGGTCGTTTCCCGGTGACGGCGTGACCGGCGGTCGCGGCGCGATCCCATTCAGGACGAAGGAACGTGCGGGCGGACGAGATCCACGACGCGGCGCGCGGTCGCGCGGGCATGGTCGGCGTCGGTTTGCCGGTAGAAGTCCGAAGGGGTCAGGTCCTCGGCGCCGTAGAAGGCAAGCTCGCGGTCGCGCCGCAGGCCGCGCGAGGCCGAGGCGAGGCGGTCGGCATCGTCGTCGGACAGCTCCGCCGGCAGACGGGACCGCTCAGCCTCGATCACGCCGGCCACGTCGTGGACGCGGGGCGGGTCGATTCCGGCCGCGCGCAGCAACCCCTTGAGGGCGAGCTCGACCACCTCCTGCGATTCCCGGACGACGTCGGCCCAGCTCTCGGCGTCGTACAGGACGTCGAGCGCCCGGAGGCGGATGGCGGCGCGACGGATGTAGTCGGACGCCAGGCTTCGGTTGCGCATCACGCGGCCGCCCAGTACGGCTGCCCGTGCACCACCCGCCGCACGAGGCGGCCCTCCGCCATGGCCCGGCGCATGCGCGCCAGATGGGCCGACACCTGGGCGCCCCGCTCGAACACCACGACTCCGTCGAGGGCCGCTTCGGCCCACAGGCCGCTCAGTGCCTGGTGCGCCGGCGGGTGCACGAAATGCGCATCGACGTGGCGGCCGCGCCACGCGACCGGCCGCCCGTCCCAGGACCGGTAGAGGCCTCGATGCAACGCAAACCGCGGCTCGACGACGACGAGCACGTCGGCGTCGGACGTCGCGGCGGCATCCCGGCGCGCGACGGAACCGTGCAGCACCACCGCCAGCAGCGCGTCGCCGGCGACCTCCGCGGCGCGAGCGACGACCTCGGCTCCGGGATGCTCGGCCAGGGCGCCCGGGCCGCCGGCCGCCAACCGGCGCACGCAGTACTCGTTGAGCGACAGATCGGCGTCGCGTGCCGCGGTCTCCAGCATCGCGTGCAACGGCGGTGGCACGCGCAGCAGGAAGCGTCCCGACTTGGGCCGGACGGGTGATATCGACACTCGAAGGCGGATGGTATCACGCACGGTGCGACAGGAAGACCGGCCGCCGCAGCATGGGAGCCCGCGGCAGCGAACGGGCGCCGAGGCGTGGCGAGTCCGGGGAAGACTCCCGACGTGACCCGTCATTCGCGCCCGTGCGGACAGGGAGGCGGGGAGATGGGATGCCCGGCCGCACCGGCTGAGACCACCGGTGCGGCCGGGCACGGGAAACCGCGGGCGCTACGCCGATCCTACTGCGGTCCCGGCAGCGTGCCGGTCGCGCTCACGCGGATGCGGTAGAGCCCGGTGCGGGCGGTCATGTAGAGCGTCTGACCGTCGTCGCCCCACGCCACGTTGGCCGGAACCTCGTTCGGCTTGATCGTGCCGAGCTGGCGGCCGTCCGGTGCGATGACCCACACGCCGCCGGGACCCGTCGCCCAGAGGTTCCCCTGCTGGTCCACCTTCAGGCCGTCGGGGGCTCCGGGGGCCTCGACGCCGGTCGCGTCGAGCAGCGCGACACCCGGACCCAGCGATCCGTCCTCCTCGACGTCGTACGTCATCCAGAAGCCCGCCGCGCTGTCGGCGACGTAGAGCCGCGACTCGTCGGGCGAGAAGGCGATGCCGTTCGGGCCCTCCTGGTCCGCCAGTCGCGTCACCGTGCCGTCCGGGTCGAGGCGGTAGATGCTGTTGACGTCCTGCGCGCGATCCTCGGGGGTCGGCAGCCCGTAGGCGGGGTCCGTGAAGTAGAGCGACCCGTCGGACTTGTAGGCGAGGTCGTTGGGGCTGTTGAACCGTCCGCCCTCGTAGCTGTCGACCACCGTGCTGCGGCCGCTCCCGTCAGGAGCGATGGAGGAGACGCGGCCGTTGAAGTGCTCGGTGAAGACGACGTTCCCATCCGGCCCGACGGTGATGCCGTTCGAGCCCGAGAGTCGTCCATCCTCGGCCTCGCCCTCGAATACCGGGGCCAGGAAGTCGCTTACCTCGCCGTCCGGGGTCCATTTCACGATTCGGTTGCCGGGTATGTCGCTGAAGAGAAGGAACGGCTCGTCTCCGGTGACCCAGACCGGCCCCTCGGTGAATCCGAAACCCTCCGCTAGGTGCTCGATCTCGGCGTCCGCGGGGACGAGCGCGTCGAACGCCGGATCGAGGCGCTCGATGGTGCCGGCCCCCGCCGGGCGCTCGGCCATCTCATCGACTGCCGGCTCCTCGGCGGGCTCCGGCGCGCCCCCGCAGGCTACGAGCGCCGTGGCGCTGCCGGTGGCGAGCAGGACCGCGATCCGCATCCAGGTTGTTCTGCGTTCCACAATACCCTCCTGTTTCCGATCCGGCATGCTAACATCCGATGTTTCGAATCGATGTTGCCTGCCGGCCACGCTCTCGGACCGGGGGGGCAGAGACATGCGAGTCAAGAGCCTGAATCGGGCCGCTATCGTCGCGCTCGCGTTCGCCGCCGCCGTGGTGCCTCCGGCGGTCGCACAGGAGGTCGTCACGCGCGGCGACGTTCTCGGCGACTCGCCCGTCGTCGACCTCGCGGAGGCGTTGCGCAACCCGTCCGCCTTCGCCGGCGAGCAGGTCATCCTCGAGGGCGCCGTCGTCAAGGCGTGCCCGATGAAGGGCTGCTGGACGGAGCTGGCGCCGGCCGGCGCCACGCGCGGAATCCGCGTCACGTTCAAGGACTACGGCTTCTTCGTGCCGACCGACGTCGCGGGGCGCGCGGCCCGTCTGGAGGGGACGTTCGAGACCAACGTCTTCTCGCGCCACGATGCCGATCACCTGATCGAGGAAGGCGTCGCGCTCGTCCGCAACCCGGACGGCACCGCCACCGAGCTGAGCTTCGTGGCGTCCGGCGTCGAGCTGCGGCCGCCGGCCGCCGGCCAGTAGGAATCGGCGCCGGGAGAGGGGGCGCCTCCCCCGCGTGCGGTGGTCCCCCAGCGCTTGCGGCCCCGGGTCAATGTGGTTATGATGCGGCGGCGTTACGTGTGTGAACTTCTAGGTTCCGGGCGTCGGCGCGTCCGGTCCGGTCCGAGATTCCCGGCGTTCGACAACAGGAGAGCCCGCTCATGATGAGAACTCGACCGCACCTGCTCGTGGCGGCGGTGGCCCTGGTTGCCCTCGCGCTCGGCACGGCCCCGGCCTACGCCGGGAACGAGGGCGACGCCGACGTGACGTACTACAAGCACGTCCTGCCGATCATGCAGGAGAACTGCCAGACCTGCCATCGGCCTTCGGGCTACAACATCAGCGGCCTGATCGCGCCGATGTCGTTCATGGACTACCAGGAGACCCGTCCCTGGGCCCGCGCCATCGCCCGCAAGGTCGAGTCGCGCGAGATGCCGCCCTGGTTCGCTTCGGCCCCGAAGGGCGTCTTCGAGAACGAGCGCGGCCTGACGGAAGACGAGATCGACACCATCGTCAAGTGGGTCGAGGCCGGGGCGCCGGCCGGCAACCTCGCCGATGCGCCGCCCGCGAAGCGGTGGGCGGAGGACGCCCACGACGGCTGGACGCTCGGCACGCCCGACTTCGTCGTGAAGATGCCGGAGCCGTACCTGGTCGCGGACGACATCTACGACATCAACATCACCTTCTACGCGGAGCTGACCGAGGACATCATGCCCGAGGACACGTGGGTCAAGGGCTGGGAGTTCCGCGTCGGCGACAACCAGATCACGCACCACATGTGCTCGTCCGTCATCGCGCCGGGCGCCTTCGTGCCCGCGACCGCGGTCGAGGACGAGGGGGCGGACGTCGCGGGGAGCGAGCTGCTGAGCTGCGTAGCCGAGGGCGGCGAGGCGGACATGCTGCCCGAGGGCTTCGGGGTCCTGCTCAAGACCGGGTCGAGCGTCTCCTTCAACATGCACTACCACAAGGAGCCGGCCGAGGGCTCGGCCGCCTGGAGCGACCCGGAGATCGGCTTCTTCGTGGCCGACGAGCCGGTCAAGTACAAGGTCGTCAACGACACTCTGTACAACCGCGGGTTCGAGATTCCGCCGAACCACCCGAACTACCGGATCGGGTCGTCGCGCGTCCTCGAGAAGGACACCCTGGTGCTGACCTACTGGCCGCACGCCCACCTGCGGGCGACCGCGGCGCGCTACATCGCGCACTACCCGGACGGGACCGAGGAGTTGCTGCTCGACGTGCCGCACTACGACCAGGGCTGGCAGGTGACCTACAAGTACAAGGAACCGAAGCTGCTGCCGAAGGGCACCCGCATCGACGTCGACTTCTGGTACGACAACTCGCCGGAGCGCGCCTCGCGCCGCAGCTTCAACCCGAACCGCTTCGTGGGCTACGGGCCGCGCACCGACGACGAGATGTCGCTCGGGTTCATCGGCTACGCCGAGATCGACGACGCCGAGGCCCTGCCTCTCACGACCAACAACGACAACTGACGAATCGCCACGGCCGATCCGTCACGCTCTCTGCAGGGCGGGGCCGTCTGGTCCCGCCCTGTTGCTTTTGACCATGCGATATCCAAAGCTCGGACTCGGCAACGGACGGTTCGCCGGCCGCCGGCAGCGGGGCTTCGTGCGCGCCGGTCGGCTCCTGGCCGGGGCCGGCGCCGCCTGGTGCCTGGCCGTCCCGACGGCGGGCGCGCAGGCGCCGGAGCCCAGCCGCGAGGCCGACGGCCTCCTGCACGCGTCGCTCACGCTCGAGAACCAGGAAATCCGGATCGCGTTCGCGCCCGACCTGCGGGCCGCAGGCCCCGGCTACCGGAGCCTGCTCTCCGGTACGGCCGGATCGCGGGCCCGGGTCGGCACGCTGACCGCGCACCGGGCGTTGCGCCTCGGCACGCTCGCGCCGGACATCGCCGCGATCGAGGCGGAGATTGCCGCCCTCGTCGCCGCGAGATTGGCGGAGGCCGAGGCTGCCGCAGCGGACGAGGCCGGCGAGGAAGCGGGGGAGTCCGCCGAGGAGGCGCCGGCCGTCGAGGAGGCGGGCGGAGCGGACGAGCAGACCCGACGGGCCGACGACGAGGACGAGGGAGAGGACGCCGGAGAGGACCCCGGCCCGGCCGATCCGGCCCTCTGGCTCGTGCGAGACGCGGCGGGTTGGCAGCTCGAGGTCCGGCCGGCCGACGGCGGCGCCGTGCAGAGCGTACCCCTGGGCCACGCGGAGACCGCGACCGAGGTGCCGGTCTTCCGGGCGTCGCTCCGCGCCACCGGCGCGGAGACCGGTCGCCTGGCGCTGCGCTGGGGGACGCACGCCTGGAGTGCGGACTTCCGATTCGAGGAGCTTCCCGAGACGCCGCGCCGGGCGCGAGTCTCGGGCCGGGGCACGGCGCGCCTGGCGGAGGACTCCAACGAGGCGATCGCGCGCGCCAACATGCTCGCCGAGCGGAACGAGACGGCGCTGGTGCTGCCGAACGGCGCCAGCATCACGATGCTCTACTGGAAGGGCATCGACGTCGAGGACGAGGACTACCCGAACGTGGCGGCGGTGCAGGACGGCGCGGTGATCGAGATGATCCGCGCCCCGGTGCTGCGCCTCAAGAGCGACGTCGCGCTGCGGTTCGGCGAGGCCGACATCCCGACCGGCAACCTCGCGCCGGGGTTCGCCGGCGCGTATGGAGTCTGGCTGCGGAAGGCGGGGGACGGGTGGCGCTTCGTGTTCAACCACGAGCCCGATTCGTGGGGCACGCAGCACGACCCCGACTTCGATGCGGCCGAGATCGCCGTCGATTACGCGCGCACGGAAGGGTCGTTCCGTCCGCTCGGGGCCACGCTCGTCCCGACCGGCGCGGACCGCGGCCGCCTCGTCATCCACTGGGGGCCGCACGAGTGGGCGGCCGACTTCACCGTCCCGTCGCTTGCGCCGGCGGCAATGCCGGCGGCCGTGACGGCGGCGGCTCCCGCGGCAACCTCGACCGTTGGCGGCGCCGGCGAGTGGACCCCGCCGCGGACGGCGTGGGGCGACCCGGACCTGCAGGGCATCTGGAACAACTCGACGACCACCCCGCTCGAGCGGCTCACCGAGGCAGAACAGGATCGCGGCGCCGCGGCGCGGGCCCCAGTGATAGCGGCCACGCGCGGCACCGGCGCCGCGTGGCCGGAGACCGGCGGACTGTTGGAGCAGCCGTCGCTGATCATCGATCCGCCGGACGGCCGCATCGTCCTGACCCCCGCCGCCATCGAGCGCCTCGTGGCGCGCGAAGCGGCGCGCGAGGGACGCGGCGAGGCCGACACCTGGCTCGACCGGAACAGTTGGGAGCGCTGCATCTCGCGCACCCTGCCGGTCATGATGATCCCCAATCTCTACAACAACAACTACCAGATCCTGCAGACGCCGGACAACGTGGCGATCCAGGTCGAGATGATCCACGAGACCCGCATCATCCCGCTCGACGGCGGGCCGCACCTCGCGGACGGCATCCGGCAGTGGCTGGGCAACTCGCGCGGCGCTGGGAGGGCGACACCCTCGTCGTGGAGACGGTCGGCTTCCACGACCGGCTCGACGGCGGCGACTACCAGCCGTCGCACATCCTGCAGACCGGTCACCGGGGATCGGGCGCGACCCTGCGCCTCGTGGAGCGCTTCACGCGTGTCGACGCCGAGACGATCGACTACCGCTTCACGGTCGAGGACCCGGCGACCTACGAGCGGCCCTATACGGCCGCGATCCCGATGCGCTGGCGGGAGAACCAGGAGCCGATCTACGAGTACGCCTGCCACGAGGGCAACTACGGCATGCTGAACCTGCTCAGCGGCGGCCGGGCCGACGAGCAGCTCGCGCTCGACGCGGCCGCCCTGGTGTCGCGCCAGCGGATCGAGGCAGGCCATCCGGGTGTCCGCGAGCCGGCCGTGCCGTTCGTCGAGCCGTAGGACGCTGGGAAGAGTCCCGAGCAGCGCGCAGAACCGGGAGCCCTCGATAGGAAAGCCGGTGAACATCGAGAGGTCGACCGCGGCCGCGGCGAGTCCGGGGCGGCCGTGCAGTCGGTCCCCTTCCGGCGGCGGGCGGCGAGTCGAGGTGGCAGCCACGAACGGAGGAGACATGAGATCACGACCCCGCGTCGCGGCAGGCGTTGCGCTCGCCGTCGCTCTCGTCGTCGCCATGGCCGCGCCCCGCGCGGCGTTCGGTCAGGGCGGCCAGGATGCCGCGGCCGCGGCATCCGACTGGTCTCCGACCCTCCGCGCCGACGGGCAGCCGGACATCACCGGCATGTGGAACAACTCGGATGCCATCTTCACGCCCCTGGAGATGCCCGAGGATCTGGCCGGGCGGGACGATATCACCGCGGCCGAGCTCGCCGAGCGCGCGCAGGCGCGGGCCGAGGGGCGCATCGAGGCCTTCGAGTGGCGCGGCCACGAGAACTCCCGCGGCGTCGGCGGCTACGGGATTCACTGGTTCGACTGGTTCTGGGACGATCCGGTGGCCAGCGACGCGCCGGCGCTGATCGTCGAGCCGTCGAACGGCCGCGTGCCCGAGCGGACTGCCCGCGCGCGGGAGCTGATCGCCCTCAACCTGGCCCAGCTCCACGACACCTACGCCAACATGGAGTCGGGCGACCGCTGCATCTCGCGCGGCGTGCTCGGCATGATGATGCCGACGGAGTACAACAACGGCACGCTGATCCTGCAGCCGCCCGGCTACGTCGTCATCCACAGCGAGATGATCCACAACGCGCGCATCATCCCGATCGTGGACGCGCCGCACCTGGATTCGGCCATCCGCCAGTGGGAGGGCGACCCGCGCGGACGGTGGGAGGGCGACACCCTCGTCATCGAGTCGACCAACTTCCGCGCGGTGAAGAACATGCGGGGCGCGACGGCCGGCACGCGCTCGCGCCAGACCTGAGGGCCAGCGCATCGTCGAGCGGATCACCATCGACGGCCCCGACCTGCTGCGCTACTCCGTGCGCGTCGAGGACCCCGACACCTACACCGCGCCGTGGACGGCCGCGTTCCCGATCAAGCGTGACGACGGCTACGTGCAGTTCGAGTACGCCTGTCACGAAGGGAACTACTCTGTGCCCAACGCCCTCGGCGGGGCACGGCGCGAGGAGGCGGAGGGCCGCTGACCGGAGGAGTCGCACGCGGGCGCGCCGGCAGGGAGTCGCCCGGGCGCACGGCGCGCCTGCCCGGGTTGTTTCGACGGACCCCGACAGGGACGGGCCTCGCGCCGGCGCTGCTTGCGGCGGCCCTTGGAATGCAGGCGGTGCCTGCGCAGGCCCAGGTCACGACGACGGGCAACATTCGCGTTGCGGTGGTCGACGAGGAGGACCTTCCCGTTCCGGGGCGCCGCCGTCACCGCGGCGGCGGACGACGCAGCGACGACGCGGGTCGCGTTCACCGACCGGCGGGGCCTTGCGGAGTTGCGCGCCCTGAGCCCGTCCGCCGGCTACCATGTGACGGTGGAGCTGGCGGGCTTCCGGACGACCTCCCGGGCGGACGTCCTGGTGCGCACCGGCCAGACGGCCTCGGTGGCGGTGCGGCTCGAAGTCGGCAGCCTGACGGAGACCGTCTCGGTGACCGCGGCGCCGCCGGTCGTCGACGTGACGAGCGCGGTCGTCGCGGAGGACATCACCCTCGACCTGACCGAGGCCGTCCCGACCGGCCGGAGCTACCAGAGCTACCTGCAGCTCGTGCCGGGCGTCCTGCCCGACGACCCCGACTCCCCGGGCAACCCGGCGTCGAAGTCGGGCCTCAACTACCGGGACGTCGGGGGCGATGCGGGCGTCTCGCGCGACAACTTCTACTACATCGACGGCATCAACGTCACCGACGGGGTCAGCGGGACCTTCGGCGCCAACCTGAACACGGAGATCATCCAGGAGCAGCAGGTGCTGACCGGCGGTATTCCCGCCGAGTACGTCGGCGCCCCGGGGGTGCTGTCGAGCGTCGTCACGAAGTCGGGCACGAACCGCGCCAGCGGCTCGGTGAACTGGTTCTTCCAGAACGACGGCCTGGTGGCCGAGAACCGCAACGCGTCCGACCAGGAGTTCTCCCGGTTCGATGCGGCGGTCACCGGCGGCGGGCCGATCGTGGAGAACGAGGCCTGGTTCTTCGGCAGCGTACGCCGCCTGGGACGCAACGACACGGTGGTCGCCCTCGACGGCGCCGACGTGATCCGCACCGTGGAGCAGGAGCAGGACCAGTTCTACGCGCGCGCCACGTGGGCGCCGACCAACCGCGACACCCTCGCGGTCACCTTCCTGAACGACCCGACGGACATCAGCGGCAGCCGCGACCGCGACGTGACCAACGCGCGCGACCGGAGCCGTGTGCAGGGCGGCGACAACTACCACGCCAAGTACAACCGGCTGTTCGGCAACCTGCTGGTCGAGGGCTCGTACAGCAAGCACAACGGCGAGGTGTCCGATTTCGCCGCCGTGGACGGACCCCGCAACAGCATCGTGTTCCGCAACACCGACGTCCGCACGCTCGCCGACGAGCAGCTCGGGGGCTTCGGCGTCGACGAGGTGGACCAGCGCGACACCGAGGGCTTCAAGGCGACCGCGCTCGTCCAGGTGGGACGGCACGCCGTGCACGGCGGCGTCGAGATCATGCGCAACTCGAACTTCCGCGACACGGTGTTCGACGGGGGGCTGTACACGTCGCTCGCCGGGTCGCTGGCCGGCCTGACCGCGGGCGAGCTCATCGCGGGCAGCTTCACCGACAACCGCTTCGACCCGACGAACAGCAGCGACTACAACGGATTCATCCGCACCGTCGATCAGCGTCCCGACCGGGCCGACTTCTACGCGCGATACGACGCCGACGGCGACGGCGTGATCTCTCAGGACGAACTGGCCGCGGGCCTGGTGTTCGCGAGCACTGCCGGCAACCCGCACGGGGCGGTCAACTACGACCGGGTCTACCAGTCGGCGGTCGGCGCGCAGGAGACGCGCTCGCACGGGCTGAGCTTCTTCCTGCAGGACACCTTCAACGCCACCGACCGCCTGTCGTTCAACCTAGGATTGCGCACGGAGCGCTTCGCGCACTTCGCGACCGACGGAACGAACATCTTCACCTTCGACTGGACGATGGCCCCGCGCCTCAGCGTGTCGTACGACCCGACGGGCGCCGCCCGGCAGCGGCTCAGCGCGTTCTACGGCCGCTACTACGACCCGATCCGCAACAACCTGACCAACTTCGCCGGGACGCTCACCGGGTCGGTGCGCGAGGAGCAGGTCTGGGCCCACGACCAGTGGGTGACCTACCGCATCCGGGGCGGGCCCCAGCAGGCCGACGCCCTGTTCGCGCCGACGACGAAGACGCCGTGGACGGACGACTTCCAGGTGAGCTGGGAGACCGACCTCGGCGGGGGCCGGAGCCTGATGGCCCTGTACACGAAGCGGCGGACGCGCGACATCATCGAGGACTACGACATGGCCCTCTACGCGTTCCGCCCCGACGGCACGACGACGTATCCCGGGCCGGTCGACCACGCGGAGTCGCTCTTCCTCGGGCTCGACTACTTCGGCTACGACTCCTTCCCGGAGTCGAACTTCGTGATCGCGACCCTGGCGGGCGGCGCGCGGGACTACCAGGGCGTCGAGCTCACCTTCCGGCAGCGGCTGCGCGCCAACTGGCAGGCGCTGGCCGCCTACACCTACGGCGACGCCACCGGCAACACCAACTCCGACTCGAACGCCGACTTCCAGGGCGACGTGCTCTGGCTCGACCCGCGGGCGCCGCACCAGGCGGGCGACCAGCCGGGCTCGATCGCGCACCTCTTCAAGGTGAGCACCTCGTACCACTGGGCGGACGGCTTCCAGATCGGCGCGAACTGGCGCTGGAACTCGGGCACCCTCGCCAGCCGCACGTTCCGCGCCTCGCGCCGCAACCTGCCGGTCCGGGTGGCGCAGGAGGAGGAGTTCGAGTTCGCCGGCATCACCCGCCGCTGGCTCTCGCCGGCCGCGGTGGGCACCCTCCGCAACCCGGCCTACGGCATCGTCGACGTCCGCCTGCTCTACAACTTCCGCTTCGTCGACTACCGCCTGGAGCTGTTCGCCGACGTCTTCAACCTGCTCGACAACCAGGGCTCCATTCGCAACCAGGACCTCGTGGCGGGCGCGGGCGGCAACGCCTTCGGCGACGGTATCCGCTTCACCCCGCCCCGGCGCGTCTTCCTCGGCGCCCGGCTCAGCTTCGGCCAGTAGCGAGTGTGCGCCGCTCTGCCGCGCCACTGGAGACGTCGCAGGATGCGAGGGATGGATGGCCAGTAGCTGCGGTATGCCTGACGCAAGAAGCCCGGTCTCTCACTCTTCGTTGGCAGGGGCGACGACGGCCGTCTTCGTAGACACCGCCGTGGCGCGTCACGGCGGGGCGCTGAAGCGGCTGGCGACGCTCCTCGGCGGCGACTCTTGACCGCCTGTTCCGCCTCGCCGAGAGCACGGATCCGGACCTCGCCGCGTACGTCCACAACATCCTCAACGTGCCGGAGTTTCTCCGCACGGCAAGGGCGATGAAACTGACGTCGGAGGATTTCGCGACGCTCATCGAAGAAGTGAAGCGGCGAAGGCCGTCGGAGGCTGCGCTGACGAGCGACGTCAGGACCAGCCGAGCAACCGGATGATCCCGGTCACGGCGGGGGCACCGGCAACTCCGGCGACCGGCGCGGACGGCGCCCGCCTATGCCTTCGGCCAAGTGTCCAGGCCTGCCTCGCCAGCGGCTTGTCGGAGTTGCGCCGGCCGCCGGCGCCGCGAGCTACCGGACGGCCGCGTCCGTCTCAGGGATGATGCGCGCGACCTGACACCCGTGGTCAGTGACCACGATGGTCGTTCCCCGCTTCACGTCTCCGATGCACTCAGCGAGCTTCGACTTCAGCTCGCCCATGCCGACCCGTCGCTCTCGCATCTCGTTCCCTCTCCCATCCCGTCGTCGTTCCGCGTTCCGGCGGGCCGACGGGCGGCGACAGCGGTGCCCCGGCCCGCCCCCGTGCGGGCGCCCTTCGACGGACATCGACCCGGCGCCGGACGGTCGGATGCAGCCCGCAACGCGGCTCAGAAGCCCGGCTTGAGGGTGCCGTGCCGCCGCGCGGCCTCGAGCAGCGTCGGGTAGAACTGCACGAACGTCCGCTCGGCCGCCGTGTGCTCGGTGTGGCACTCGATGCAGCCGGCGACGCGAGCGCCCGCGAGCGGCTCGGAGACGTCGCGCAGGGAGCCGGCGGCGCCGAAGTCGTAGAAGGCCCAGCCGTCGGCGAAGCGGTCGTCCTTGACCTCGGCCTCGAGGGCCACGAGGTCGGCCTGGAACTGCCCGGCGTCGTTGATGGCGCCCTCCCGGCTCGACGCGCGGATCTCCAGGACGAAGATGGTCTCGTCCGGCCAGCGTCCGTTGTCGAGGAAGGCGCGATACGACGAGCGGTTCACGAAGACGTTCTGGAAGCGGCTCGGGCCGGAGCGCGCGCCCGGCGCGTCGTAGGTCATGTCGAGGCTGGAGCTGAGGAACGTCCACTCCCGGTAGTCGTCCGGCCGTACGAGGTCGGTCCCGTTCACGTACTGCGGCCCGTCGCCCGCCCTCTCGGGCTCTTGCGCCTCGACCGCCAGCGACCGGGCGATGCCGATCGCGACACCGGCCACGAGCACTCCGAGCAACACTCTACGGATCATCGATCAGCTCCTCCGGAAGCCCGGCCACGGGCGGTAGCGAGGCGAGAGGGCGACGCGACAAGCGCCGCCGCGACAGACGCCGGACGAAGGTGTGGGCAGAGGGCCGCCGCCCCTGCGGGCGACGGCCTCGGCCTCCGCCAGTTTCTTCAGAGTCTGCGCCGCACGACCTGCCATGGAGGTACTCCGTGCCCGCGCAGACTCCCAACGCGCCCGTAAGGGCGCGCTACCGGCCGGGAATCATGATGTGGGCGCCCGAGGTCCCCTCGTTCATCACCCACGCGGTGGCTGCGCTCGGCCGGTTCGGCAGGCCGAGCGACTCGCCCGTGGCGTGGGGCGTCGAGATGGTCACGTGCGGGAACGCGTTGTCCGGGTCGTTCCCCTGCAGGGAGTAGTAGTTGGTGCCGAACTGCGACACCTCGCGGCTGCCGTCGGCCTCCGCCGCGTCGAACAGGGCGCGGGCGTCCTCGGCGCTGCCCGCCTCGATCAGGAACGCGCGGTTCTGCTCGACCCGCGGCAGGTTCGCCTCCGCGGTGCAGCGCACGCTGAAGGGCCGCTGGCTGGGCCAGCTCGACTGGTCCCAGCAGACCATGCCGTTCGACGACTCCTTGAGGACGACGCGGCTGCCGTCGTCGCCCCAGGTGACGACTCCGGCGTCGTCGCGCGCCCGCGTGGGGGCGGCGAGCAGGGCCGTCGCGATGGCGTCGTCGTCCTGCGCCGCGGCGACGGCGGGCAGGGCGGGCAGGGCGAGCAGGGCGGTACAGGCGAGCAGCAGGATCCGTCTCATCGGTCGACTCCTCTCACTTCGTCGTTCTACTTCCCGGTGGTCTTCCCTCTCCCAGAGCTTTTCGTGCGGCGGCAGGACGGATCAGGGCTGGTTCGTCTCCCGCTCCGCCGCTTCCTGCAGGCGGGCGCCGCGCAGCGTGTTGGCGATGGCGTAGTTCCCTTCGTGACAGGCGAATTCGTAGATGACGCCCGTGCCGGGGGCGGGACGCATGAAGAGGCGCGCCGTCCAGGGGCGCGTCCAGGTGGCCGGGTCGTGCATCGTGAAATCGTACTGCAGCGTCTCGGGGCCGACGCGGGTGAAGCGCTCGACGAGCCGCAGGTCGCGGGACGCCCCGCTGAAGTTCGCGTCGCGCTTCAGGTTGGTCGTCTCGACCACCAGCGTGTCGCCCTCCCAGCGGCCGCGCGAGTCGCCGAGATCGGTGCGCAGCGTCGGGGACAGGTGCGGGCGCCCGTCGAGCGGGATGATGCGCGTCTCGTGCATCATCTCCATCAGGATCGCGACGTGCCCGGGCGTCTGGACGATCTGGTAGTTGCTGTTGTAGCCCCGGCCGGTCAGCGGGACACGGCCGCCGCTGCAGCGCAGGCCCGCCCCGAGATCCTCCGGCCCCGTGGGGAACGGCGGCCGCGGCCGACTGCGCGCGGCCTCGCGGCGCGCTTCGGCTTCGGCCGTCATCGGCGGCAGGCGGCCGTCGGGCGGATCGACGATGAGCGACGTCCGGTTGTCGAACCAGCGGTCGATGAGCCAGAACTGGTTGTAGTTCCCGGTGCCCTCCGGGTTCGCGGCCGTGACGCCGTCGCCGGAGCGGTGCTCCTGGGCGTCGGTCAGGGCGGCCCGGAACACGCTCTCGCCGAAGGCCGCATCGCCGGCGTCGGCGCCGAAGAGCCGGGCAGCGCGCGCCCGGAGCGCCGCCACCTCCTCGTCCGTGAGCGCGGCCTTGTCCGCGAGCTCCGCCGGCCGCTCGAGCGGCGTCGCCGAGTCGCTGGCCCAGACGCCCTGCAGGTCGGGCTGCCCGTCCGCCGTCCGCGGCACCGTCCACCCCTCGGACCCTTCCGCCGCCTGCTGTCCGAGCGCGGCGCCCGGTGCGATCAGGAACGCGACCGCCAGCGCCACGCCGCACGCCGCGAGCTGTTGCCATGCTCTCATGACACCCTCCGTTCCATCCGGGTACACGCCGGCGACCCTGCCCGGGCGGACCCGCCGCCCGCCTTCTTCACCTCGGGTCGCGTGTCCAGCGAACGAACGACGGCCCCGCCGGGCCGCGCTGCCGTCCTCCGTGCTCCGGGTAGACGGAGGCGACATAGATGTCTCCGGTCGCGACGTCGAGCGCCATCTGGTGGACATAGACGTTGGCGCTCGCGATGCGGTCCACGACCCGATCCGTCTCGGCGTTCACGACGACGATGTCCTGGCGTCCCCGCTCCGCTCCGGTCGTCCCGGCGTAGATCCGGTCTCCGTACGCAGCGACGCTCAACGTCAGGGCGCCTTCCACCACCGACCAGGGCCCTTCGTAGCCGCCGTCCTGGTTGAAGACGTCGAACCGGCTGCGGCAGCCGGGGATCGGCTCCAGGCGTTCCGCGGCGATCTGGCCGGGGGCGGTGACGTAGGTATGCAGCGCGCCGCCGCAGACGTTGGCCACCAGGAGCCTCCCGCGGGCATCGAGCGCCACCGCGTGCACGACGCCGAGCTGGCCCGGACCGTTGCCGTACTCTCCGACCTGGCGGAGATACTCCCCTTCGGCGCTGAACCAGATCAGCCTCGAGTTCCAGTAGCCGTCGCCGATGACGAAGCCGCCGTCGGGGAGCACGGCGACGCTCGTCGGGCCGTTGAAGTGCGTCTCGTCGTCACCGAAGCGGCCGTACTCGCCAAGGGCGAGGACCGGCGTGCCGTCGGGCGTCAGCTTCTTGACCTGGTGCCCGTCGCGGTCGACGACCCAGATGTAGCCGTCGCCGTCGGCGTAGATGGTGTGCGGGCCGATGAACGCCTGATCCTCCGCGAACAGGCCGAGGAAGTTCCCGTCCCGGTCGAACTTCCAGATCGAGCCCTTGCCCCGGTAGCGCGTCATCGCGAGGGGGTGGCTCGCCCAGTGATCGATGTCGCGCGATATGGCGTAGACGTTGCCCTCGGCATCGACGGCGATGCCGGTGCCCATCTCGAACTCGGCGCCGGCCGGGTAGTGCGGCCAGTCCTCCACCAGACGGTAACCGCTTCCGCCGTCCTGGGCGGCGGGGTGGGCGGCGCCGATCCCCGCCAGTGCCGCGAGCCCGAGCAACGCAACCGTCGTGCGAGTGCTTCGGCTGCTCCGCATGTCCTCTTTCCTCCGCGAGTTTCCGTCGCGGTGCCCGGCGCTTCCCGTCGGCGCGCTCCGAGACCCGCTCAGCGCCGGAGCGATCGGGCCGTGCACGGCCATCGGCGTGCTCGGCCACGCTGCAGGTTGCGAGGATCCCGCCAGGTCATCAGGTCCCCGTTGCCGCCCTCGTCTTCTCCGAATCCCGCACCGCCACCACGAAGCCCCCGAGCGGTTCCTGCGGGGCCGTCTCCGGACCGAGCGCCCGGAAGTCCTCCAGCCGCAGCCCGTACTGCCGCACGAACGCCGCCGCGTGCTCGCGCGCCGGCGCGCGCGTCCGGAGGCCGAACTGGAACGGCTCGCCGTTGAGGCGGCTGAGCCGCTGGACCAGCCGCCCCCTCCGCGTGGTCGGCTCGGCGACCCGCCGCGCGAGATAGTCGAAGGCCAGCACCGTCCCGGGGGCGAGGGAGGCGACCGCCCGCAGTGTCTCGCCGACCGCCGCCGCCGTGAGGTAGAACGTCACGCCCTCCCACAGGATGAACGTCGGGAGCGCCGGGTCGAAGCCGCGGGCCACGAGCGCATCGAGCCAGCGGTCTTCGTTGAAGTCGACGGGCGCGAACACGATGTCGTCGCGGCGCCAGCCGCTCTCGAGCAGCAGGCGCCGCTTGAGCGCCTGCATCGCGGGCAGGTCGACCTCGAACACCGGCAGTCCCCGGGCATGGGTGAAGGACCGCGTGTCGAAGCCGGCGCCGAGGATCAGCAGTTGGCGCACCCGCGGCCGGTAGCGCGTCAGGGCCGCGTCGAAGAACGCCGTGCGCGCCCCGACGATGCCGGAGGGAGATTCCGCCGCCGCAACGTCGTAGCGCAGGGAGCGCGGATACCAGCCCGTGAGCCGGGTGGCCCAGTACAGCGGCCCGTTCAGCAACGCGCGGCCGAGGCGCGACACGTACGGCACGCGCGGCAGGAGGGACGCCGCCACCGGGTCCGGGCGCCGGCCGAGGCGGTGCAGCAGGGCGCGGTTGAACAGCGCGTTCGCGGCCGTCACCGACAACCCGCTGCGGCGCATCTCTCCCCATCCCCGCAGCATCAGCAGGAGGTAGCCCACGATGAGAACCGGCGAGGCGACGGCGACGATCAGGACGTAGACGATCTGGCGCATCAGGTTCGAATCTGGCCGCCGGCCCCGGTGCGGCCCGCGGAAGCGGCGCCGGGCGAACGCCGCGCGTCCACCCGACGACGTCTGCGGAGGTCTAGCGCGACCTTGCGGTCGCGTTGGGAGTCTGCGCTGACACCGATGGCTCCATGGCGCGTTCTGCGGCGCAGACTCCTAGCGCTCCTCCTGTGCCCGCTGCCCGCTCAGGGAGTTGGGCACGGCGTAGTTCCCCTCGTGGCACGCGTACTCGTACTGCACGTAGGCGTCGTCCCGCTTGTAGTTGAACGAAACGGCCCACGGCGCGGTGTAGGTCTCCGGGTCGTCGACCCGCAACTGGTAGCGCAGCGTGTCGCCGTCGACGAACGTGAAGCGCTCCACCACCTTGCGGGCCGCGGTCTGCGGCGCCCGCGAGCCGGGCCCGCGCTGGTTGGCGACCGCCTTGAAGTTCGCCGACTCGACCACCAGCGTGTTGCCCTCCCAGCGCCCGCGCGGGTCGCCGTTCCAGAGCCGGATCGACGGGTCGACGTGCGGTCCGGCGTCGATCGGGATGATGCGCGCGTTGTGGATCATCTCGCTCAGGATCACCACGTGGCCCGGGGTCTGGAAGAACATCTTCCCGTTGTTGTAGGCGGTCGGCATCATGATGCCGTACGTCCCGCGCGAGAGACACCGGTCGCCCGTCTCCATCGTGGCGTAGGAGTCGTGCAGGTGTTCGCGGTGCCAGGCGACGCTCTCCCTCGCCCAGGGGGTCATCTCCGGCACCTTGCCGCCGGCCGGCTCGACGAGCAGCGCCGGCGCGTCGACGCCGGACGGCTCCTTCCAGAACCAGTCGAACCAGTAGTTGGCGTAGGCGCCGACGCCGCGGCTCTGCTCGTGCCCCTGCCAGGTCACGGCCTTGCGAGAGTCCGACCGCGCCTGCACGCGTTCCTGAATCTCGGCGAGGGACAGGTCGCGGCCGGCGATGTCGTCGGGCAGCTCCAGCGGGATGTGGGCGGCCCCGACGTTGTTCCAGGTCCCGTTGATGTCGGGCTGCCCGTCCGCGAGCCGAGGAGGCTCCCAGGCCTCCGCCTCCTGGGCCGCTGCGGAGGCCGTCGCCCCCGCCCCGAGCAGGACCACGGCTGCGCCGATGGCGAAGCGCGCGAACAGCATCCCGGTTCTCTCGGTCATCCTGACTCCTAGTTCGAGCCGCCCTCGGCCGCCTCCAGCGCGCGCGCCCCCGAGAGCGAGCTGGCCATCGAGTAGTTCCCCTCGTGGCAGGCGTACTCGTAGAGAGGCTCGTCGGTCCGCGTCATGTCCACCCGCGCGCTCCAGGGCGCCGCCCACGTGGTCGGGTCGCTCACCGTGAACTCGTAGCGCAGCGTGTCGGCGTCGATGCGCGTGATCCGCTCGACCAGGTTCAGGTTGGCGCTCGACCCTCCGAACGCGGTCTCGCGCAGGAAGTTCGTGGTAACGACGACGAGCGTGTCTCCCTCCCAGCTCCCGCGCGAGTCGCCGACCCACTGCCGGAGCCCGTCCGGCAAGGGTGCGCGCCCGTCGAGGGGGATGATGCGGGCGTTGTGCACCATCTCGTTGAGGATGACGACGTGGTCGGCGGTCTGGAAGAGCTGCATGTTGTTGTTGTAGACGCTCGGCGTCATCGGCGGACCCGAGTTGAACCCGAGGAGGCAGCGCTCGGATACCCCGCGGTCCTCCGGGCCGTGGGCGTGACGCCCGCGGAGGAGGCGCGTCAGCTCGCCACGGGCCGCGGCGTCCGGCCGCACGGCCGGGATGCGCCCGTTGGGCGGGTCGACGATCAGCGAGGTGCGCTGCCGCTCGAGCGAGTTGCCCTGCTCGAACCAGATGGCCTGCTCGTAGCTGACGCGCGCCTCGAGCGACGCGGTGGGCGACGTCGAGTCGCCGGCCCGGCGGCGCTCGGCCAGTGCCTGCTCCCACTCCGCCGCTTCCTCGGCGCTGAGGGTCTCGCGCCCGGCGAGATCGTCCGGCCGCTGCATGGGGGTGGCGGTGGAGAAGTTCCAAAGACCCTGGAGGTCAGGGTCTCCGTCCGGCGTGCGGAGCGGCGATTGCGCCGCCTCCGCCGGCGCGAGCGCCGCGCCGGCGAGCGCGACCAGCACCACGGAAGTCAACGCCGCGCGAAGGCGATCGGGCATCGGACCCTCCATTCCTGCGTTCCCGCACCGCGTGTGTCGTCGCGGTATGATGCCACGGATTGCCGGTCGTAGCGGGCCGGATGCCCGGCGGGAACGGGATGACGCCGCAGGAAGACGATGCTCACGGAGGGCCGCGGATGATCGCCGGTCGTGACGCGAGCGCTCGCCAGGGGCCTCTCGGGCCGGGCGCCCTCCCGGCCTGCACGGTCCGGACCTGGTCCAGGGGCGCGAGCGCTCGCGGGGCGCCTCTCGGGCTCGCCGTCTGCCTGCTCGCCGTTCTCCCTGCCGCCTGCGGGGAGCAGCCGGCGGCGGTCGCGGAATCCCGGTCGGGCGGGGGAGGGCCCCCGCGCCCGCCGAACATCGTCTGGATGGCTGCGGATGACTTCGGAGCCCCGCTCGGACCTCACGCCACGTCGCTTGCGGCCGAGGGTTCGACGTACGAGGTAGCCGGGCCGCCGGCGTCCGGGGCCGCCATTCGATCCGAGCTGCTGACGGGCGTCGATGCCGGGGCGCTCGGGCTCACCCAGGGGGGGCTCACCGCCCCGCCGGCTGCTGGAGTCGACGTGCTTCCCGGGCGGCTCCGGCGCGCCGGCTACTACACGAGCCGTTCCGGCCCGGCGCTCCACAACCTGTCCGTCGCGGCCCCGGGCGGAGCGGCCGACGATGCGCTCGCCCAGCCGGGACTCCTCGGCGCCTGGGACGCCGCGGGGCCGGAGGCCGACTGGCGGGGGCGGCGCAAGGACTGGGAGTACCCCTGCACCGTGGCGTTCGGGTGCGGCGGTCCGCCCCATGACCCCGAGCGTCCCTTCTTCGCGCTCTTCAACCTGACCGCGTCCGGCGACGCGCTCGACGCCGAGGTGGGGCGCGTGCTGGCCGCGCTGGCGGAGGATGGCCTCGAACGCACGACAGCCGTGTTCCTGACCGGCACCGCGCCCGGCGCTCCCCTGGTCGCCAGGTGGCCGGCCGGGACGATGCCGGACCCGGCGGACGCCCGGCAGGCCGGCGCGGGCGCCGGGCAGGCCAGCGTCGTGGACCTGGCGCCGACGGCGCTGGCGCTGGCCGGCGCACCGGTCCCACCGCACATGTCGGGCCGTTCGCTGTTGGACGTCGGCGCCCGGGGTGCGGATGGGCGGGGGGACGCCGGGCGGCAGGGCATGCAGCAGCACGCCGCGCGACGGGAGCGCGCCGCCGAGCGCGGGGGCGGGACGGGCGTCCACGCGGCCGCTCCGGCCGCTCCGGCCGCGCCCGGCGACCTGACGGGCGCGCCGCCCACTGGTGCCGCACCTCCTGCGGCGGCCGCCCCGGCCGGCTATCCGACCGGGGGCCTGTTCCACGTGGCGCCCCGGGTGGAGCTCTCGTGCGACACCGAGGGCTCGGCCATCGTCTACACGACGGAACGCGAAGCGCCGTTCTACTGGCGGCTCTACACCGGGCCGTTCCGGATGCGCTTCTGGACGCTGCGGGTGCAGTGCGGCCGCCTCGGCTACCGCGACAGCGAGCTGGTCCGCTACGAGTTCGATATCGAGTGACGCAGGAAGACGTGGCGCCTCGCAATGCCAGGAGGTACACCGATGACACCGACGACGCCGGCGCCCGTGGCGCCGCGAGGGACGACACGGACGGCCTGCCTGGCCGCGCTCACGCTGGCCGGCGTGGTGCTGACCGCCGTGACGTACCAGGCGCAGCCGGAGCGGGCGCCGATCACCGGCATTCAGGAGGTTGCCGAGAACCTCTACCTGCTCGCCGACTCCGATCCGTCGGACCAGACCACGTGGACGGGCGGGAACACCGCGATCTTCCTGACCGGGAGCGGTGTGGTGCTGGTCGACACGAAGCTCCCCGGCTACGGGGCGGACATCCTGGAGTACGTCCGCGGCGTGACCGACCAGCCGGTCACGACGATCCTTCACACCCACACCCACTTCGACCACACCGGCAGCACCACGGAGTTCCCGGACACGGTGCAGGTGATCACGCACGAGAACACGGCGGCGCAGATGGCGCGTACCAACTGCGATCCGGTGACCAACTGCGACGCCTTCAAGGGAGAGAACGCCCGCTACCTGCCGAAGCGCACGTTCTCGGTCCGGACGTCTCTCTTCAACGGCCCCGAGCAGATCGACCTCTACCACTTCGGCCGCGGCCACACCAACGGCGACACGTTCGTCGTCTTCCGGGCCGCCCGGGCCGTGCACACCGGCGACATGTTCCAGCGCAAGGCGCTGCCGTTCGTCGACGTGGCGAGCAGCGGCGGGAGCGCCGTCGAGTTCGGCGAGACGCTGACACGGGCCGTGGAGGGGTTGCCGGAGATCGACACCGTCATCGCCGGCCACGTCAACGAGCCGCTCGCGTGGCAGGACTTCACCGACTTCGCGGGCTTCTACAACCACCTGCTGGGCGAGGCGCAGGCAGGAATCGCGGCAGGCCGCAGCGTCGACGAGGTGGTGGGGGCCTACGCCGTGCCGGACGAGTATGCCGACTTCAGTGCCGACGAGCAGACGGTGCGGACGATCGTGCAGCACATCTACGACGAGCAGTAGAGGAAGGTGCCAGATGCAAAGCTCATTGCGTGCGGCGTTGGTCGTGACGGCGATTGCGAGTCTCGTCCCGCTGGCGGCGGGCGCGCAGGAGAGCGCGCCCGCCGCGCCGCGCACGTCATGGGGGGCGCCGAATCTCCAGGGGGTGTGGGACTTCCGCACCGCGACGCCGCTCGAGCGGCCCGAGGAGCTTGCGGACATCGACGTTCTGACGGACGAGCAGGCCGCGGAGGTCGTCGAGCGGCTCGCGGAGCGCTGGACGCGCCTCGCCGAGGGCAGCGAGTCGGACCCGGGGGCCTACAACCAGTTCTGGTTCGATTACGGCACGTCCGTCACCGACGACCGGCGGACGTCGCTCATCGTCGACCCGCCGGACGGCCGGATTCCGGCCCTCACGGCCGATGGGGAGGCGCGGGCCGCGGCCCGGCGGGATCGGCGGCGCGACCACCCGGCCGATTCCTGGGAGGACCGCGGCATCGCCGAGCGCTGCATCCTGGGGTTCAACGCCGGGCCGCCGATGGAGTCGAGCGCCTACAACAACATCATGCAGGTGTTCCAGACCCCGGACCACGTGGTCATCCTCAACGAGATGGTGAACGACTCCCGCATCGTGCCGCTCGACGGCCGCCCGCATCTGCCGGGCCATGTCGAGCAGTGGCGCGGGGATTCGCGCGGCCGCTGGGAAGGGGAGACGCTCGTCATCGAGACGACCAACTTCACCGCCAAGACGTCGGTTCGCGGCAGCGGACCCGGCCTGAACCTGGTGGAGCGGCTGACCCGGGTCGACGACGGCACGCTGCTGTACGAGTACACGGTCGACGATCCGGCGACCTTCGAGCGCCCCTGGTCGGTGGCGATGCCGATGAAGATGTCGGCGGAGCCGGTGTTCGAGTATGCCTGCCACGAGGGGAACTACGGCATGGAAGGGATCCTGGCGGGGGCGCGGGCGGACGAGCGGGAGGCCGCCGAGGCGCGCTGAGCGCTTCTCGACCCGTGAATCATGGCGATCCACTCATCGCAACGATCGGGACCGCGCCCCACCGCACGGCGCCGCGGCTCCGCGGCAGGTGTTTCGGCCGCCCGCGCGGCGGCCGTTCGGTGCGGCGCGTCGGTTGCACCCCGCGGCGTGTCCGCTGCCCTGTGCGGCGCGGTCGCCGTGCTGCTCCTCGCGGCCGGCTGCGGGCCTGCGGTGTTGAGCGATGCGGTCACGCTCCTCCGCCTTCCCGAGGGCGGCCGCCTGCCGAGCGCCGTCGTCGATGAGCGGGGCGTGGTCCACGTCGTCTACTTCCAGGGCGAGCCGCGGGCCGGCGACCTGCTCTACGTGCAGCGGGCCCCGGGCGAGTCGGAGTGGTCGGAGCCGCAGTACGTCAACAGCCAGGCCGAGACGGCGGTCGGCATCGGGCCGATCGACGGCGGCCAGATGGCCCTCGGAGCGGACGGCCGCCTGCACGTCGTCTGGTTCAAGCTGGGCCGCACCGACTTCCTGTACACCCGGACCAACGACGCCGGCACCGGTTTCGAGCGGCAGTTCACGCTCTCGGGCGGCGAGGGCGTGGAGGCGGGGCCGACGGTCGCCGCGGACCGCGAGGGAGGCGTCTACGTCTTCTGGCACACGGGGGAGCCGCCCGACGCCGAGCGCGCCGTCTGGGCGGTCGTCTCGCACGACAACGGGCGGACGTTCGAGCCCGCCCGTCCCATCAGCGCCGCCGCCGAGGGGGCGTGCGACTGCTGCGGCCTGCGGGCGCTGACCGAGGAGCCGGGCGTGATCCACGTCTCCTACCGCGGCGCCGGCGAGAACGTGCGGCGCGGCCAGCGCCTGCTGACCTCGAGGGATGCCGGCCGCACGTTCGAGGACATCGGGATCGACGACTGGCGGATCAACGCCTGCCCCATCTCGACGACCAGCCTCGCGGCCGGGCCGGCCGGCGCGACCGTGGCATGGGAGAACGCCGGCCAGATCTTCCTGAGCCCCGTCGACAAGCTGGACAAGCTCGATGAGGCCCGCTCGCCGGCCGGATCCGCCGAGTGGCGGCGCAAGAACCCGGCCGTTGCCGTCAACGAGCGGCGCGAGACACTGCTGGCGTGGGGCGACGGCCCGGGCTGGCAGTCCGGCGGGACGTTCCATTGGCAGCTCTTCGACGCGGACGGCCGGCCGACCGAGGATCGCGGAACGGGGCCGGAGATCCCGGAAGGGAGCGTACCTGCCGTCGTCGCCGAGCCGGGCGGAGGGTTCCTGGTTCTCTTCTAGGAGCTTGGGCCGCAGAAGGCAACGCAGGGGAGGTTCAGCCGCCCCAGTCGTAGCCGATGCGCACGTAATAGTAGGCGCCGCTGTATCCCCAGGGGGTGTACTCGCTGTACCGCTCGCCCACCCAGTTCGCGAGCGTGGACACCTGCGAGTACGTATCGAGGACGTTCTGGGCGCCCACGGCCACCGTCGTTCCCCGTCCGAGACCGAGGCTCAGCTCCAGGTCGAGGATGGGGCGGCCGTCGAAGAAGCCCTGCGCCAGGCCGCCCGCGGGCGCGAAGATCTCCCCGCGCCCGCTGTCGTAGTCGTACCAGCCGCCGTAGTAGCTGACGCGGCCCAGCAGGCGTGCCGGCCCCAGGCGCTGCGTGACCCCGACGTTCCCGCGCGTGCGCGGCAGGGAGTGGGCATACTCGGCGAGCCGCCGGCCGTCGAGCAGGCCCTTGCGGTTGTCGGTCACCCGCGTGTCGGTGTGGTTGAAGACGACACTGATGATGGTGTTCCCGCGGAGGGCGAGCGGCGTCCAGGTGGAGACGACGTCGATGCCCTGAGACGAGGTGGCGAAGGCGTTCGTGAAGAAGCGGAAGTTGCGCACGCTTTCCGCGGCGTCGAAGCCGCCGGCCACGAGGCCGGCGATCTCCGCGTCCGACAGGATGAAGTTGCTCGTGATGCCGATGCGGTCCGACACGTCGATGTGGAAGTAGTCGGCGGTGAGCGTGAACGGGCCGGTATCGACCACCACGCCGACCGTGTAGTTGACCGACTGCTCGGGGCCGAGCGGGGCGCCGCCTCTCAGTTGCGCCACGGGTGAGAGCGACGGGATGACGGCGTTGTTGATGAGGTCGCCGATGGTGGGGTCGAACCAGCTCGAGATGTTGAACGCGTTCTGCTGGCCGGGGGTCGGGGCGCGGAAGCCGCTGCTGACGCTGGCCCGCACGAAGCGGTAGTGTCCAACGCCTGAAGTTCTTGACCAGTAGAATCGGCTCGTGGTACGGTCGGCCCGGAAGCGAGGAGGGCCGTGCCGAACCATTACACACGAGAGGTCCCGGAGGTCTCGGACGCACAGCGCGAGGAACTGGAGGGTTGGCTGCGCCGGCGCAATACCGCGCAGGCTCTGGCCCTGAGGGCACGCATCGTGCTGCAGAGCGCCGCGGGACGGAGCGACCAGGTCGTGGCGCAGGCTCTGGGCACGACGCGGGCCACGGTCGGCAAGTGGCGGCGGCGGTTCCTGCGCAACGGCTGCGACGGCTTGCTGGACGAACCACGGCCGGGCGCGCCGCGCCGGGTGTCGGACGAGGACGTCGAACGGGTCGTGGTCCGGACGCTGGAGACGACCCCACGGGGGGCGACGCATTGGAGCCGGGAGTCGATGGCCCGAGCCTGCGGGCTGAGCGCTTCGACCGTCGGCCGCGTGTGGCGCGCGTTCGCGCTCAAGCCCCATCGCAGCGAGACCTTCAAGCTGTCGCGAGACCCGTTGTTCATCGAGAAAGTGCGCGATATCGTGGGGCGGTACCTGCATCCGCCGGAGCGAGCGGTGGTGCTGTGTGTGGATGAGAAGTCGCAGATCCAGGCGTTGAACCGTACCCAGCCGGTGTTGCCGATGCGTCCGGGAGCACCGGAGCAGCGGACACACGACTATCGACGGCACGGCACGACCTCGTTGTTCGCGGCCCTGAACACCGCCACCGGCGAGGTGATCGGCAGGTGCTTTCGGAAGCACCGCTCGGTGGAGTTCAAGCGCTTCCTCGCCGTGATCGACAAGGCGGTGCCGCCCGACCTCGACATCCACCTGGTGCTGGACAACTACGGCACGCACAAGACGGCGATGATCCACGACTGGCTGGCACGGCGTCCTCGGTATCACCTGCACTTCACGCCCACGAGCGCATCGTGGCTCAACCAGGTAGAGCGTTGGTTCGCCGAGATCACCCGGCAGCAGATCCGGCGTGGAACCCATCGCAGCACCCAAGCACTCGAGGCGGCGATCAAGGAGTACCTGGCGGTCTACAACGAAGACCCCAAGCCCTTCGTCTGGACGAAGACCGCCGAGCAGATCGGAATCCCTGAAGCGTTACTGCTCACGTATTTATGACGGTGCACAGTAGCGGCCTGACACCTTGCCGTTCGTCGTCGTCCCGAAGTCCTCGAAGTTCTCGATGCGCGCCGCCGCCCCCAGCGTCCACGCATCGCCGGAGTCGCTCACCTCGAGGTCGCCGTAGGCGGCGACGTTGTAGCGGCTCCAGGCGCCGGCGTGCTGCGGCCCGAACCCGAAGAAGCCGTTGGCGCCGGCCATGAAGCGTTGCGCGGCATAGGGACCGACCGTCCAGCTCTCCGGATCGCCCTGCGTCATCCGGAACTGCTCGTCGCGCCACTCCGCGCCGGCCGCGAGGTTGACGCGGTCCGTGACGGGGTAGGACACGTCGAGGTGCACGCTGATCTCGCGCTGCCGGTTGGCGCCGACGTCGAACGAGGTGGGCGAGGCGGGGCCGAGCGAGGCGTTGACGGTGTCGAAGATGAACAGGTCGCTGCCGTGCATGCCGATCGACGCGCTGAAGTCCCAGTCGAAGCCGCCGGCGCCGCGCACCCCGCCGACCAGGGACGCATCCGTCGCCGTGCCCCCCATCTGCGGCGTGAAGCCGCCCGGGAACAGCTCCTGGAACGAGAAGCAGTCCGGGTCGTCGAACACCTCCTGCAGAGCGACCGGGTCGGGCACGTGGTCGGTAATCGAAACCGTCGGGCAATCGGCCGAGCCGCGCCCGCTGGCCGCGAGGGCGTCGCCGATCAGGAGGGTGCGGCCGCTGTCGATGCTGAACACGCCGAGCCGCGTGTTCGGGTTGCGGAAGAAGAATCCCTGCGTGACCTTCTTGCTCGCGTAGTTCGTGTGGGCGTAGAGCTGCACGCCGGAGGGCAGGGCGTAGCCGAAGTTGCCGAATATCTTCAGATCGTCGTCGATGTCGGGATCGCCCCAGCGGTGCGGCCGTTCGGAGCGCACGTGGGTGTTGCCGGCCGCGATGAGCGCTGTCGCGTCGTTGCGGGGCGCACTCCGGTCGGTCGGGTTCGAGTTGCCGTACTCCAGGCTCAGGTTGGCGAACCCGTCCGCGCCGAGCGGCAGGCCGACGTTCCCGGCGAACTGGGCCGATTCCCCGTCGCCGGCGCCGTACAAGCCGGTGTTGACCTCGACGGCCGCGCCGGACGCGGCGTCCTTGAGCTCGAAGTTCATCACGCCGGCGATCGCGTCCGAGCCGTACTGCGCCGCGGCGCCGTCCCGCAGCACCTCGACCTGCCGGAGCGCGATCGCGGGGATGACGGAGATATCCGGCCCCTGCGAGCCGTAGGCCACGCCGTTCCCGCCGTGCCACTCGATCACGGAGGAGCGGTGACGGCGCTTGCCGTTGAGCAACACCATTACGTGATCCCCTGGCGTCCAGCCTGACGCAGAGTTGTCCATAAATGACTGAATAGTGGTAGTTTAGTGCTCGTGCGGCCGGACTAAAAGGGTCAGGACATCGCGTGCAATCCGGCGATTTCTCGTATAGAATCGGGGGATGTATATTGTGACCCAGGATGCCCCGAAACCCCGACGAACCAAGCCCAAGGGCCGACACCCACACAACCGACTCGCCGCCGCCTTCGTCCGCTCCGCGCCCGTCGGACGGCACGCCGACGGAAACGGTCTCTACCTCTACGTCCAGCGTACCGGTACCCGAAGCTGGATCCAGCGCCTCGTCATCCGCGGCCGGAAACACGAACTCGGACTCGGCAGCGTCCACCTGGTCTCGCTCGCCGAGGCCCGCGAGCAGGCCCGCGCCAACCGCAAGCTCGCCCGCGCCGGAGGCGACCCCCTCGCCGACAAGCGCCGCACCCAGGGCATGCCCACCTTCGCCGAGGCCGCCGTCACCGTGGTCGAACAGAAGCGGGCCGGCTGGCGCAGCCCCAGGCAGGCGGCGGACTGGCTCCACAGCCTGCAACGCTACGCCTTCCCGCGCATCGGCTCGCGGCCCGTCTCCGAGGTCAACAGCGCCGACGTGCTGGCGATCCTGACTCCTATCTGGCACACCCAAGCACCGACCGCCAAGGCGCTCCGGCAGCGGATCGCCGCCGTGCTGGAGTGGAGCATCGCCATGGAGTACAGGATCGACAACCCGTGCAGCCGCATCGGACCGGTCCTCGGCCCGCAACGCAATCTCGTGCGGCACATGCGAGCGCTGCCCCATCGTGACGTGGCCACCGCGATCGAGACGGTGCGCTCGTCGAAGGCGACGCGGGCGGTCAAGCTCGCCTTCGAGTTGCTGGTCTTGACAGCCGTGCGGTCCGGGGAGGTCCGGCTGGCGACGTGGGACGAGATGGACGTGGCCGGCCGCGTGTGGACCATCCCGGCCATGCGCATGAAGATGAAGCGCGAGCACCGGGTTCCGCTCAGCCCGCGGGCGCTGGAGATCCTCGACGCGGCGCGGACGCTCGGCGACGGCAATCCGCTGGTGTTCCCGAACCGCTTGGGCAACCGCATCAAGGACACGTTCCTCTCGGCCTTGCTGAAGGATCTGGACATCGCGGCCGTGCCCCATGGCTTCCGCTCGTCGTTCCGGGACTGGGCGGCGGAGGAGACGAACCACCCGCGGGAGGTCGTCGAGTCGGCGCTGGCGCACGTGGTCCGCAACCAGGTCGAGGCAGCCTACGCGCGGTCGGACCTGTTCGAGCGGCGGCGGCGGCTGATGGACGAGTGGGCCGCCTATCTCGCCACGACCCGTCGTCCACGCTGAACGACCTCCGGAGAACGGCCCCGGGGAGCACAGGGGGGGATGGCGTTGCCCCTCCTGTGCAGTCGGGCGGCGGGAGAAATCGCGCGCGCTGTGCGCGCCGGGACGTTGCCGCGCTGTGCGCGGCAACGGATTCGAGGAGCCCAGGCTGGCAAGGGCACACACCACGACTGCAAGGGACGGACGCTCCGTGGCGCGGCGCGGGCGCTGGCGCGCTGGGGCGTTGCTCGAGGATCACGAGAACCGCGCCGGGCGAACGACGCCGCCATCACCGGCCGCGAGCTCGAACGGTCGCCGCGGTCCACACGCTGTCCTCCACGCGCCGAGACACGCCCCCGCTCCTCGGTCGCCGCGATCCCGGGGTCGTTAACGACCCCGGGGGCCAGCCCCGGGGCAGGAACACCCCGAAAATCGAGACCCGCCGGATCTCGCACCTCGAGACCCTCGGGAGCCACGAGCCGTAACTGCCGCTCGAACAAGCACATACCGCTGATCTCGAGAATCTCGGGGGCCAACCCCGAGAAGGGTCTGAGTTACTCTGAGCGACCCCCGTCCGGGTCGTAAGACTCCCGGCCCCCAGTGAACTGGGCGCCGCGCGTCTCACTCCCGAGCCGGCCGGGGTCGCTCAGGGTCCATTCTTCCTTGCAGGAAGGCTCTACGCGCAGCACGGCGCCACGCGGCCGGCCTCTCGTCGCCGGCACGATCCGCGCGTGCTAACGTGTCATGTCATGCGACGTACAGACGTGTTGCAGATCCGCATCGAGCCCGAACTGCGCGACCGCCTCGCGCGGCTTCGGGAGGACAGCACGTCAACGTGAGCGCCTGGGCGCGTGACGTCATCGCGGCAGCGCTGGACCGTGAGTTGCCTGCCGACCTCGAGGCGCCGAAGAAACAACCCGTCGCCGGCTGGAAGCCCTGCAAGCTCCCGCACGGTTGGGGCGCCGTGCTCGACGGACCTGGTGTCACGGCCCTCAACGGAGGATCCGCGCGGCACGCCGATCAGCATCACCGACAGCCGGGGCAACTGCTGGACGGCCACGATCACCGAGGTCGTCTCGCGCAATCAGCAGCAATCGTCGTCCGCGACTCCGGCCGTCCGTAGCGGGGCAAGCCCTGCTCGACACGCTCTCGGTCGGCCAGGACGTGATTCGTCGAAGCGCTCGAACCACCGGTCGGTTTCGCTTCGGGCGACGAGTGGCTCGTCGTGCGCTGCCACTTCTGTGACCCGGGCGAGGGAGCCACGAGGAGCAACGTCTACCGCTCGTACCCCAGGTCGCGCTCGAACACCTTCGCCAGCGCCTCGCGCGCCTGCCGGTTGACCGGCACGCCCGGCAACACCTCGTCCTTGATCCACAGCGCCTGCTTCTCGTTGGTCAGGCCCAGCTTCTTGCACAGCACCGCGATATCACCGCGGTCCTTCAACCTGCCCGCGACGAGCTTCATTGCCAGCAGGTGCTTCGCCGACGCACCAGTCACCGTCAGATACTGCGACTGGTACAGTGTCGCCGCCCTCCGGTCTGACCCCTGCGGCAACACCACGGCCAACGGTTCGCTGAACCACCCTGCCTCGAACCCGTGCCGGCGGCCGACGGCGTCGACCGCCTCCATCAGCTTCTCGCGGCCGCTGTCAACCCGCACATCGATATCGACCGTGGTTCGGCGCCGGTCGAACGCTACGCTCATCGCGGCGCCGCCGAACACGTACACATGCGCCCGGGCGCCCCGCCTTGCCAGCTCCGAGGACAGCTCCTCGAACAGCTCGATGAGCTGCTCACGGCCAAGGGGTCCACTCAAAACGCTCCCCCCCTCGTACATCCAGGTCCCGCGGGTCCGGAATCGCCCCGTGCCGCAGGAACGCCGCCGGCGCGAACATCACCGAGTACAGCCGTGTCCACGGCGTGTCCGCCACCACCCAGGTGGTATCGAGGAACCGCTCCCGCTCATCTACCCACGCCGGCCGCTCGTGCCCGTGCAGCCACGCCACGTGCTCGACGATCGCGGCCAGCAGCGCATCCCACTTCGTGCCCGTCAACGGCACCCGCTCGGCGAGCGCCGCTCGCTGTTCGGCCGCGCTGCGGCCATGAAAGCTCCGCGGGAGCTGACACACAATCCAGCGGTAGGTGTCCTCTTCCGACCAGCCCTCCTCGATCCCCCGGGTGAAGCCGCCCAACGTGAACATCATCCGCACCGCCGCCGGTGCGTGAACGTCTCCGGCTGCTCCGGCGGCGAGGCCTCCGAGTGCGGCAGTACAGGCATCCAACGCATGGGCCAGTCTATCGGAGCATCCGAATCTGACATGCGGCCCTCAGGCCGTAGCTTCCGGTCGTCCTCGCTGTTTGGCGCGCAACCCGAGCGCCCTGGCGATCGTGCCCGCGGTCGTCGGTTGCGGTTCGACGTCGCCGGCCAGCAGCGCCCGGGCCGTCGTGGCCAGCTCCGACAAGCGCACCGGTCGGAAGGAGGTGAGCTCGACGTTGACGTTCAGGTGGTATCTCGAGCACCGCGCCAGCGCGCGCGCCGCCGTGCCGTGGAGGTGTCCGTGCACGTTCACCGCCCTGACCGGCACCACGTCGAGCGGCTCGTGTGTGAGCAGTAGCGGCGGATCCGTCTCGCAGACGAGCGTCGGGTGCACGGCCTCGAACCCGTAGTCCTTCACGCCGGCGCCGCCGATCGGGAACTCGTGATTCCCGACCACCAAGACCTTCGTGCCCGGCAGGGTCGCCAGCGCCTGGTCGAGCCTGCGCTTCGCCACGCCCACGGTGACGTCACCGAGGCAGATGATCCGGTCGCTCGCGTCGACCGTTTCCCGCCAGGCTTCGACCAACGCCCGGCACATGGCTTGCGAGGTCCGGAAGGGCCGGTTGAAGCACCAGACAACCTCCGCGTGATCGAGGTGCTGGTCTGACCAGACCCAGGTCCGGCCGGCCTCGCTGGCGCCCAGGCGGCCGCCGGCGTGCGTCTTCATCCAGGCCAGCATCGCCCGCGTCTGCGCCGGAATCGTGTGCGGCGCCGCGCGCCCGCGGGCCAGCGTCGCCTCGAACTGCGCCCGGTAGGTCGCGTCGAGAGCGGCCGGGGTTATCATGGCCCGCCACCGTGGCGCCGCCGCCCTCGCTGCTCGGTCACCGGCCGCTGGGCGTGCAGCCGCAGGAAGTCGTCGAACGTCGCGTGCGCGAGCGTGGGCACGACCGCGACCGACGGCAACTCGCTCTTGTCGCCCGGTTCGATCTCGGCAACAGGGACATGCGGAACGCGGTCATTGCCTCCATCGTAGCTGACCGCGCCTCAGGCGCCGAGCCGCCCGACCTGCACAGTCCCGGAGGTGGTTGGCATCCGAATCCGGGTGGTGAGCTGGAACGTCGGCAAGCGCTCGGAGCCGTGGCGCGAACTGGAGCAGCGAACTCGCGGAGGACCAGATCGGCGTCAGCGGCATCGGCACCATCGCCGCGGCACGTGTGATTCCGCGCGACAGCGACGCCGGGGCCTTCGTCGCCGTGTCGGTGTACGCGAGCTGGTTGACCCTCCATCCGTCCGCCAAGGGCAGTTGGGCGTACGCAGATGCTTCGGCACATCGGATCCTGTCGGACCTGTCGGCGTTCATTGGTCACAGCCCCTCGGAGCACCGGATCCTGGCGGCGGGCGACTTGAACATGTTCTACGGGGCGACGGGCTCGAGACTGTCAATGCCGAAACGCGAGTGCACGGTGTGGGGTCGGATGGAGGTGCTCGGGCTTGAGTTCCTGGGGCCGCAGGCCCCACACGGCCGGTCCGCGGCGAGCGCGCCGGACGATGTGCCGCCGGACACGAAGAACGTGCCGACGTTCTACCGCTCAGGCGGGCCGGAGGCTGCGGTGAACCAGTTGGACTACGCGTTCGCGTCGCGCGGCTTCCACAAGAGCGTGTCGGTGCGAGCGATGAACGACGCCACGGAGTGGGGGCCGAGCGATCATTGCCGCCCTGATGATCGAGGTGGACACCAAGGGCAGCCAGAGCTGACTGGGCGTTCGGCGGCACGGCTTGGATTGCGGCGTTCGTCCGTGCCGATTGCGGGCTGGACGCGTCGGCGTGGGCGGACTTGTTCGAGCGCCGTCGGCTCCTGATGACGACCGGGCGACGTACTTCGTCGGCCAGAGCTGACGGGCCGGATCATGAACGCCCGGTCCCTCAGGGTGCCGGTCCGACCCGAGGCCGGCCGGATTCCGGCCGGCCGTACCGGCAAGGATGCCGGAGCGCCGGCCCGGGTCACCCGGAGGGCCGGAGCCCAGCGGAGGACGGCGCTGGCGTCGAGCCGGTGATGGCGGAGTCGCGAGGCTCATCGGACACGCGCGCGGCCTCCGGGCGCCGGAGGGGGCGACGCCGGCCGCTCGGCCGCGAGCCCTACAGGACCACGGGAAGCCGGGGGATCGACGGGGGCGCGCAGCGCCCCTCGCCAGCCCAATGTCGGACATTGGGTAGGCCACGCGGCGGCTCTCGTCCGTGTGGTTCTGCGGAAGGCCGCGGTCCTGTAGGGCTTCCACCCGCGGCGCTGAGCTTGAATCACGGTCTGGAGGTCAGGCCGGCCGCAGGGCGGCCGGAACGCCGGTCGGAGCGGCGAGGTGTAGGATCGGCCGGATGCTGACCGTCGTCCACGGCATCGATTTCTCTGGCGACGCCAAGCAGTGGTCACCCCGCTGCGGACGCTCGAACGTCTGGGTCGCAACGGCGCAAGTGCACGATGACCAGGGCATGGAGTTGACGGCGCTCCGACCGGTCCAGGCCCTGCCCGGCCGTGCCCGCCCATTCGACCGGTTGGTGAAACTGCTTGCCCGAGGCGAGTACTGTGCGGCGGCAGTCGACGCACCATTCGCTCTCCCGGCCCGTCACATGCCTGAGGGTGGCTTTCCGATGCTGCTGCGCGATGTCGCGCAGTTGCCGGCCGATGGGCGCCCGTTTGCCAAAGGGGAGAAGCTGGTCGCCTACGGCGATAGGAACGCCTCCCTTGCGGAGCGGAAGAAGCCGCTGCGCAAGACGGAGCGTCATCAGCGACCCGTGGGCGTCCGGTCGACCTTGTGGAACGGTGCGCGGCCCGGAGCACCGTTCACTGTCGCTAATCTCACACTCCTGGCTAGGGCCAGACGACCGGTCTGGCCTTGGTGCCGCGCCGCTGTGGGACTCCTCGTCGAGGCTTTCCCGGCGGGCCAGCTTCATCATTGGGGGCTATCTCACAAGGGATACAGCGGGGACGATCAGGACGGCACAAGCGCGCGCGAGGAGATTCTCAAGGGCATCTCGCCACGTATCGAGATTCCCCGCGACCTGCACACCGCCTGCCGGAAGAGCGGAGATGCGCTGGACTCTGTCTTGTGCCTGTTCGCCGCGAAGGCCGCAGCTGCCGGCCAAGCGCCGGTTGACGATCCGATAGCGGCGGAACTCGAGGGCTGGATCGCGGTGCATCCGCAATAGCCCCGCCTGCGGCAGTGGTCCCTCTCGGGGCCGCCGCAACCCGATGCGGAGGCGTCGTGTCCTTGCGGGGTCTCCGAAGCCATGGGGCGCATCCGTGGGTAAGCGTTCGGCGAAGCCGGTATGGGCCTGCGGGGCCAGTGCGATCTTCCCCGCTCGACAACCTTGGTGCACGGCCTCTCCCGCTTCTCGCTCTCGCGGCCCCGCAACGCCCGACAGCACCTCCCGGGTCGCGAGATCGCCGCGTAGAGCCGGACATCTCGTCCAGCAGCCCGGTTGCACCCCGCGGCCGAGGCGGCGCGGTCTCCACGAAGGTCTCGATCAGCACGGGGGTCGACCAGAAGAACCGGGCCCCGTCGCTGTCCGACGACGGGGGCCGGGCTGCCGCATACCGGCTTCGCCGAACGGTTACATCCGTGGTATCCGTGGACGGCTGCAGCGGTACCGCGTATTCCAGTCCTGAAAGAGGGGTAGAACAAGGGAAGAGGGGCTAGGCCTAGACACGTAAGTCATTCATCATAAATGGCTTGCGCCGTTCTCGTGGCGGCCGGCAGAGCAGCACGAGGTTCGACAGCGCCGTCTCCCCGCCGTCGGCCCAGTGGCGGATGTGGTGGCCATCGCAGCGACGGGCCGCGCAGCCCGGGAAGCGACACTGCCCGTCGCGCGCGGCCAGCGCCCGCCGCAGCGCCGGGGATATGGTCCGGGTCCGCCGGCCAACATCGAGGACGCCGCCGACCGGACCGTGCCGCATGGTGACGGTGGCAGCGTCGCAGGCGATGCGGCGCGCCGTCTCCTGCGCGACGCGGATGCCGCCGTCCTCGGCCAACGCCGCCTGCCGCCGTTCGGCGTGCGGCCCTGGACAGCTTGCTGCCGCGCAGCGCACCGTCCGCCGCGTTTCTGCGGGAACGTCGCCGTGCGCGTCGGTGCCGCCCGCGCCCGCGCTGTCCGTGCCGGCGCTGCCCGCATCCCCGCTCCCCGCGAGCACGCCGGGCGAGCCGGCCGCCCGATCTCGCGTCTCCGCGGGCACGGCGTCGCCCGCGTCTGCGCCGTCCGCGTCCGGGCCGCACGCGCCAGGTTCCTGACCGTCCGACGCCGCGCCTCCGGCCAGAGTCTCGGCGTCCACGTGCAGCACCACCTGGTAGCGGTCGCCCGCCGTGCCCCGATCCAGCCCGCCGGCCAGAGCGCACTCGGCGAGCCGTCCCAGCGCGTCGGCTTGCCGCTGTCCGAAGCTCCGCTCCACGCCGGCCGCCTCGTCCACCGTGTCCGCCCGCGCCGAACCGGCGGCGACCGCCTCGTCCACCGCGTCCGACGCGTCGACCGCCGCCTCCTCCGCGCCCGACCCGCCGTCGACCGTCGCCGCACGGTCGGCCCCAACCGCCGCCTCCAGTGCCCGCCGGAACACCGAGCCCACCTCTGGCGTCAGCCGCCCTCGCAGCACCACCATGCCGTCGTCGTCCACCCAGGTGTGCAGCGCACGGTTCGCCTGCTGCCGGTGGTCGTCGTACGCTTCCGCCGCCCGGTCCGTCCGTCGCCACGCCCGCACTACCCGCTCGACATGCGCCGCCGTCCCCGCGAGCGCCACGTCGAGCAGCGACCGTTCGGTCTCTGGCGTCGCCACCCGCGTGACTGCGCGCACCTTCGAGTAGGAGACTCGCCCCCGCCGCATCGCGTCGCTCAGCTTCGGCAGTTGTTCCAGCGCGTGCGCCACCCGCACGTGCTCGCGCGCGGCGCCCGGCATCAGGCCCGTGCGCTAGCTCAGCCACGCCGCGCAGGAGGCGAAGCGGGACCACGCGCCGGTGGCGTCGAACTCGCGGATCAGGACCAGCAGCTCGTAGGTGGCGGCGTGAATCCGGCCGGCGAGTTCGGCGATCCGATCGCCGAGCCGCTCGGCTTCGGCGGTAGGTGCGGTAGGCTGCACGGCCGCGTGTTCGGAAGCACGACCCTCGAATGAGACGACCGGCGGCGAGGGTGAAGCGGGGGCGAGGGCGCAGACGTCAGGAGGCATGCCTGCATCGTAACATGCTGTTTTTCAAGGGCTTGTACGGCCGTGGGACGCGCGAACAGCCCCGGAACGGCGGAAACGGCCACTTGCGGGCGCGGAGGCTGCCCAACGCCCTTGCAGGCGGCGGGAGAGTCGTTCCTGGCGCGATGCCGGCCCCGGAGCAGCCCGCCTCGAAGAGGTTGTCAAGTCGAATCTGCAGGCCCGGCGAAGAAATCCCTCCGTTCCGGCCGCTCCGACTTCGCCAGCCCGTGCCAGCGCCGGTATCCGAACGTGCGATCCGGCGCGGACGCCTGCAAGGTCGGCCGCGCGCGGCGCCGCACATCACGAGATCACGGCCAGCATTTCCTCGTGAACGCGCCGCCAGTCCCGCGAGAGGTCCACGCTCCGAGCCCGAATCGAGAACCCCTCCAGGCGGACGTCGATTCTCAGCGGCGCATCGACGACCGGGTAGAGCAGGATGCCTTCGTGCCGCGGCCCCGATCTGGCGGTTGCCTCGCGGTTCCGCAGATAGGCGAGAAGCTGGTAGAGGTGATTCGAACACAGCTTCCGGGCGCCGTGACGCCCGCCGAGCGCTTCCCGGTAGAACTTCGTGTCCAGGACGATCCGTCGAGCTGCGCCGGCCGGTCGTGCCCGCGTCTCGAGGACTACGTCCGCTTCCATGCTCGGCAGCATCGGGCGCTGATCGGCCGCCGTCCCGTCATCGTCCCATCGAATGCCGCGTTGCCCGATTTCATAGTCCGGCAGCTCGCGGCGATAGAACTCGATGGCGAAGTCCTCGAACAGTTTCGCCATCTTCTCCTACGGGAAGTCCCTGAACCTCGCGGTCCCGGACCGCTGGTCGACCAGCAACTGCTCGTGCACCAGGCGGCACACGGCCAGAAGGAAGCGCTCGAGGTGGCGGTTGCGGTCGAGTTGCACCTTTCCGAACAGCCGCTGGCTCAGCCGCAGTTCGCTCACGCCGTCGAGCTTCAGCCAAGCCTTGCGGACCTCTGCCCGCACCCGGTGATCCAGGTCCGGGAGCCTTCCGAGCGATCCGAGCGTGGCGCGCAGGATCCGGTTGTGCAGAACGTCGCGAGACAGTTCCTCGAAAGTCGCAGGCCGCCCGTCCCCGGCCGCGCAACGCCCGCTTCGCCGTCTCGCACACCGCGAGCTTCCCGCGGATGCCCGTCAGTTCCTCTCGTACCTCGCGATAGCCGCGGTCGATCCCGCGCCGAACGAGCTTGAACGTTCCTTGGGCCAGCACGCTCCCCAGCAGATCGTGAATCCTCTCGAAGCCCTCGAGCGTGTCCAGCCGGACCAAGTCCGATTCCGCCACGTGTCTCCAGGCGTAGCAGAGAAGGTAGTAGACGTTGGCGACAGGGATTCTCCTGTCCGTCACTGTCGCAGCTTCTCGACTAGGTCCTCCACGTCCTTGGGACGGTCGAACCAGTACTCGCGCAACAGCGGCGCGATCTGCGTGTCAATCACGTTGCCGTACCACCGCTCGTCCGCGTTCACCGACAGGTTTGACGCGAAGTAGCTGTGGCCGATCTCGAAGCCCGGACCGAGGTCCTTGTCCGTGCGGATCGCTTCGTTGAGGTCCGCCATCCTCTCCACGATTCGCTTGACGAGCTGCGGTTCGACGTCGGCTTCCAGCAGGTACGTGCGGAACCTCTCGCCGTACTCCGGACGCAGCGTTTCGAAGGCGAACCGGCGGCGGAGAGCGTAGTCGACTAGTGCCAGGGAACGATCCGCCGTGTTCATGAGCCCCAGAAGGTGAACGTTCTCCGGAACGCTGAAGCGCTCTCCGGTGGTGCTGTATGTCAGCGGAATCGCGTGGTCCGGCCCGCGCTTGTCCGACTCCACGAGCATCAGCAGTTCGCCGAAGATACGGGAGAGATTCCCTCGATTGATTTCGTCGATGATGAAGACGAACCGTGTGTCCGGCTCCCGTTCGGCGCGCCGGCAAAACTCGAAGAACACGCCGTCCCGCCGCGTGAACCCGCCCTTCTCATTCGGCCGCCAGCCCTGCACGAAGTCCTCGTACGCGTACGACTGGTGAAACTGCACCATCTCGATCGGGCGCGCGTCCTTGCGGCCGATCAGACACCACGCGATCCTCTTGGCGATGAACGTCTTGCCGACGCCGGGCGGGCCCTGAAGGATCAGGTTCTTCCGTAGTGCTATCGCGTCGAGGGTGCGACGGAACTGCGCTTCATCGATGAACAGGTCAGTGAGCGCCAACTCGATGTTGTACGGCTCTGGACGCGGGGTCGGCGGTGGGGGACGTCGGTCGCCTTCGGGGAAGTTCTTCCGCAACCAGTTCCGGTCGCGGACTCGAGTCAGCGTCTTGACCGCGATCTGGTGGCTCAGGCGGATCGGGTTCGGCAACGGGTGCCACTTGACGTCCCGGACGTGTCGAAACTCCGCTCGCTCGGGCTCGTACCGGTAGTCACCCGTGACCTCTCCCCAACCCAGAATGACGGACCGTCCTCTCTTCGCGATGAGAAAGTCCCCAATCTTCATCTCGTGCGAGAACTCCCACATGGCCAGTGAGTCGTTGCTTGGGTTCTGCCCGAAGCCGGCTTCCTTCAGGGCCTCGTGCACGGCCGATCTGGAAGGGTGTTCGCCGAGACTGCCGATGTCGGCCTCGTCGTATCCGATCGCAACGATGCGCCGTTCGCGAAACTCGGGCCACAGGCGCGCATCCTCACCAGCAGCGATGGTCCACACGCGGGCCTTACCGAAGCGTTTCCGGTACCACGTTTCGTCGTTCTCGGGGTCGGTACGGTCGACCACTTGCCGCGGCGCCGACAGCCACGACTGTGCGAATGGGGGCTCGTAGAAATCAACCGCCAAGTCGGGATATTGGTCTTCAAGCCTCTTCCTTATCGCCAACAACTCGCGGTCGAGGTCGACGAGGGACATGCGCTCGACGTCAGCCGTGACGTCCTGGCCGCCGCGTAGCGCCTTGATGATTCTGCGCTTGTGCCCGGTGGTCACTGTGCGCTCAAAGGAGTCCGGGAACAGAAGGAACAGCAGGGCGTGACGGAATTGACGCCTGCGACTCGCCTTCTGGCCGTCGAGCCACCCCGCGAAACGCCAGGGTTCGGCCAGATGTAGTTTCCGGTCCTCGCCAGACAGAGAGAACCAGCCGATCATCATCGTGAGCCTCGTCAGCAGAATCTGTGGGTGAGTTCTGGTTCGGGCAGGTCGCCAAGTGCATGATACAAAGCGACTTCCAGTGCCGCGGAGGTGCGGAAGCCATACGCCCGTTTGGTGATCACTCTGGCCTTCCCGTTGAAGCCTTCGACAATGCCACTGGAGAACTGCCCTCGGGCCCGGAACCAGTTCAGGATCAGGTCGCGGTGCGAGCGCAGCATGCGGGCCACCTCCTTCATCGGGTCGAGCCGCGAGCGCATCGTCCGAGTGCACCAGCGGTCGAGGAACCGGCCGGCCCAGTACGGCGACACGTAGCCCCACAGCGCTTGAAAGTCCTCCTTGAGCAGGTAGGCGCGAACCGTGCGCAGGTTGCGACGCACCAGCTCCGCAAGCCGGCCCCGCTGCTCGTCGCTGAGATTCTCCGGACGCTTGAGCAGGAGCCAGCGGCTGCGCTTGAGCACCGGCGCCCGGCCCGCGGCGGCGAGCTTCCGGGCCTCCGCCGCGCGCACCTCGTCGATCGCTTGCGAGAAATGGCTCATGATGTGGAAGCGGTCGAGCACCTGCACGGCCTGGCCGGCGCGCTCGGCAACCACCTTCAGGTAGGGCTTCCACATGTCCGAGCAGACGAAATACAGCGCCGCGCTGCGTGCGGGGCCGAACCAGTCGAAGAAGCCCTCCAACGTCGCGGCCTTGCGTTCGCGGCCGACCCACAGCAGGCGCTTGCAGTGACCGTCGATCTGATAGACCAGCGTCAGGTAGCGTTGCCCGCGGCGGCGGGAGAGCTCGTCGACGCCGATGGCCTCGATGTTCGTGAGGTCGCGGTGCGCGAGGCCCCAGTCGACCGCCATGCGCACGGCCCGATAGACGGTGTCCCAGGACGTGGGGAACGCCGCGGCGACCTCCTGCCACGACAGACGCCTGGCCCACCCGGCGAGGAACCAGGCGTAGGCGTCGGTCAGTCGGTGCTTGCCGGTGGCCCACGGCAGCGCCTCGACCCGTACGCCGCAGCGCGGGCAGTCGACGCGGCGCATCGCGTAGAGGAAGACCACGGGGATGTGCCACAGGGGCACGAAGTCGAAGCGCCGGACCGCCTACGTGTCGTAGCCCGGGGCCCGGCGCCTGCACTGCGAGCACGTCGCGCGGGTCCCGGCGCGAGGCCGCACCCGAACCTCGAGGGTCAACTGCGGGTGCTCCACCAGCCGCACCGTCTCGTAGATGAACGACGGGTGCTTCTGGACCCGATTCAAGATACTCTTGAGTTGCATCCCGTTCCCCTTCCGCGTCGCTTGGCTGCTGCAACACCAATTGTCGCGGATTCCGGAACGGGATGCGTTTCCGATGTCGAGGCTGCGTTCTGTGCTTCGGGACGGGCCATCGCCCTCCCGATACGGGCGTCGGGCATTTGGTCCTCGTCAGACGAGAGCCGGGGCGCTCGTGCGCGGAGCCGGCGTCCAGGCCGTCAGCCCCGCGCAGCGGGGGCGGAGCGGAGCGAAGCGCCTTGACGGCGGCGAGCACACGGGCACGCTGCCTCTTGTCTGACGAGGACTACCAGCCTCCGTTCTTACCCACAGATTCTGCGGAAGACCCCATCGTGATAATGAACCTGAACTCAAGCCACCGATTGAAGTCCGGACCCGGGTTGGCAGCGCCCTGCGCCAGCACGTCCCCCAGTGCGTCGTGGCCTTCGGGCAGCGGCGTCCCGGACCATTCCCAGGTCGTCCTGATTCGGTCGAGTTTTGTCGTTCGCTTGACGTTGGTTGCAATCAAGTCGTACGCCCACGTCATCTCCGCCCAGAGACGCTTGGCCTCCGGGGACGCGGGGCCGAGCTGACCCCGTAGCTTGTCCTCGAACGACCCCTTTCCGGCGTCCGGGTGCTCGATGAAGTGGCGTCGGAGTTCCTCGAAGCCGCCGGCGTTCCAGAGCGGTTCGTCCGTGAGCAGCGACCTGCCCTCAAGCAAGCATCTGCGCTTCCAGACGTCGGCGGCCTCAAGGACGGCGGCGGCGCGCGGCCAGCGGGCCATGCGGACTCCTGTTCATTTCGCGGCTTTCTTGTACTGGAACGGTTAGTTGGCGCCGATCGCCTTGATCAGCGCCCGGAAGCGGTAGCGGTCAGCTTCGAGGGTGGCGATGATCCCGCATAGCGCGGGCTCGTCGTAGCGCTCGAGCTGGCGGCCGAGGACGTAGGCGAGCTTCTTCGGCGTGCTCTTGCGGACGAGGTCGTCGTAGTGTTCGGCGAGGAGGGTCCGCTTTGGGCTGGCCGGTCCCTTCGAACGATACCCGGCTCCCGAGCGGGGTATCGTTCGGGGTGTAGGTGTTCTCGTAGAAGCCCTTCTGGGAGAACACGTTCATGTCCTCGACGATGCACACCTCGTCGGCTTCCTCCGTCTCCACGAGCTGGCGGAAGTGGTCAGCGTCGCCCCAGCGGCCGAAGTACTCCGGGCCGTGATACCGAAAGCAGTACCGCTCCAGGAGCGGCGCCGCGGGATGCCGGTCCGGTCCGGTTCGGCCCCTCGCGCGATGGAGGAGGGCTGCGCGGAGAGGGAGGCTGCCCCGGCGACTCCGGCTGCCCACGCCGGCGCCGGGGCAATGCGGAGCCTCCCCGCCGCACCCCGGCCGATCACTCCACGGTCCAGAGCGTCAGCGTGTCGACGTCCTTGACGTACACCCGGTTGCCCGCCAGGGTCGGCTGCGTCCAGGTCGCGCTGTCGGCGACGTCGTAGCGCGCGATCGGGTCGAACTCGGTCCGGCCGTCACGCAGCACGACAAGCTGGGCGTCGTCCTGCAGCGAGAGGATCGTGTCGCCGGAACGGAGGATCGCCGCGTTCTCCGCCTGCCGCGGCGGGCTCGTCCAGAGCACCTCGCCGGTGTCGAGGTCGAGCCCGAAGTACTGGCCGCTGTTGCGGGTGGAGAGCCCCACCAGCACGCCGTCGGCGATGACGCCGTTGGTCATGTGCATGGTGACCTCGTCGGTGTGCCAGACGTCCTCGGTGCCCCAACCGTCTCCGGCCGCCGCCACCCGGAAGCCGGTGATCCCCTTCTCCATGCCGGTCTCGATCACCAGGTCGCCGTGCCGCAGCGGCGTCTGGGAGGTGGTGTCGAAAGGCGTCGTGAAGGGCCGCTCCCAGAGCAGGGCGCCGGTCTCCACGGAGACGCCCACGTGACGCGTCTGGGTGAGCGTGACCACCTGCCGGGTGCCGCCGAACTCGAAGAGCTGCGGAGAGCCGTAGGCGGGTCCGTCTCCTTCCACCGCCCACCGCACGTCGCCGGTGGCGGCGTCGAACGCGGTCAGCGCGCCGGCGTTGTGCCCGCCCACGTGGAGAATGACGAGGTCGCCCACGACGAGGGGGGACATCGCGGTGTGGTAGAGCGGCTCGACGGGCCCGGCCGGGACGTGCCACAGCCGCTCGCCCGTCTCCGCGTCGAAGGCCGAGACGATGCCCGTGATGCCGAGCGTGAAGAGCCGGCCGTCGGCATGCGCCGGGGTGGATTTCGGCCCGGGGCCGTGCGGGGCCGTCGCCGGGTTCATGTCGAACGCGGCGGAGTAGGCCGTGCGCCAGATCGCGTCCCCGGTGGCCGCGTCGAGCGCCTGCATCACCTCGTCCTCTCCCTCGCGGGTGAAGAGGTAGAGGCGGTCGCCGAGCAGCAGCGGCGTGGCGTAGCCGAAACCGACCTCGCGGCTCCACTGCCGGGTGAGCCCCTCCGGCCAGGTCGCGGGCGCGTCGAAGGCGGTCACCGTGCCGTCGCGCAGCGGTCCGCGCCACTGCGTCCAGTCCTGCGCCGCGGCGTCGCCGGCCACGCCAGCGACTGCAGCCGTCACGCATATCGCGCCGAGCAACGCTCGTGCCGCCGCCGTCCATCCGTAGTTTGGTCCTGCCATGCCGTGAAGCTTACCAAGCCGCCGTGCTACGGTGCCATAGAAGTGGACCTCCAGCCGAGCGCCCTGACTCTTGCCATCGCCCTCGCGGCCGGCGCCGCGGCCCAGTCGCTGGCGAGCCAGGTGCGCCTCCCGGGCATCGTCCTGCTGCTCGCGGCCGGCGCGGTCCTCGGTCCGGAGGTGGCCGGCTGGATCGACCCGTCGGCGCTGGGCGGGGGCCTCGTCCATCTGGTGGAGTTCGGCGTGGCGGTGGTCCTCTTCCAGGGCGGGTTGAACCTCGATCTTGAGCACCTGCGGCGCCAGGAGAGCGCCATCTGGAGACTCGTCTCCGCCGGTGCCCTGGGCACCCTCGCCGGCGCGGCCATCCTCGCGCGATTCGTACTCGGATGGGAGTGGCGCACGGCGGTCCTCTTCGGGAGCGTGGTCATCGTCACCGGGCAGACGGTGGTCGGCCCGCTGCTGCACGGAATCGGGCTCCGGCGACGTCCTCGGACGCTGCTCGAGGCGGAGGCCGTGCTCCTCGATCCGATCGGAGCGCTTCTGGCCACCCTCGTGCTGCAGGCGGTCACCGTCCCCGCCGTCGGTGCCCTAGCCTCGGAGGCGGTGGCGGTCGCGGGCAGCATCGCGTTCGGCCTGCTGGCGGGCATCGTCGTCGGGCTGGTGCTGGCCGGAGCGGTCCGCGCCCGCGTCGCCGTGGCCGCCGGCTACGAGAGCGTCGTGGTGCTGACGGCCGTGGTTCTGGCCTACGAGCTGAGCGACCTCCTGGTGGCGCAGAGCGGCCTGACCGCGGTCGTCGTGGCCGGTGTCGTCTTCGCCAACACCTGCCCGAACGTCGATTCCGGGCTGCGCACGTTCACCAACCCGTTGACGGTGGTGCTGGTGGGGACCCTCGTCCTGCTGCTGGCGGCGGACGTGTCGCTGAGCGATGTCCGGGCGCTGGGCGCCGGCGGTCTCGCCGTCGTCGCCGGCCTCGTGCTGCTCGTCCGGCCGCTCGGGGTGCTGGCCGCAACCGCCGGCCTCGGTCTCGACGGCCGGGAGCGTGCCTTCCTGGCCTGGCTGGCGCCCCGGGGTCTCGTCGCGGCGGTCGTCGCGTCGATGATCGCCTCCACGCTCGACGGCGCAGGCGCCGCGGAGGGCGGGCCGCTGCGGGCGCTAGTCTTCCTGACGATCGCGGGCACCGTCGTGCTGGCCGGGCTCACGGCGCGTCCGGCGGCCTGGGCGCTCGGGCTGCTGGGTCCGGAGCGCGAGCGGGTCACGCCGCCCCCCGAGGCGGCGCCCACGCCGCTCCCCGGGGCGGCACCACCGTCGCCGGACGCCGCGCCGCCGCTCGATGGGGCTTTCCCGCCGCCGGACAGCGCGCCGGCGATCCCGCGGGGCGATACGGGCCCCACGGAGCTGGGTCCGCCCGACTTGCTGCCGGACGAGGCGGCGGCGTGGCAGGAAGTCGGCGAGCCGGAGGCCAGGCCGTCAGGGTCCGAGTCGCGCCCCGTTCACGATGAGCCGGTCGACGGCCCGTCGGAGGATGAGGCGGTGGACGGCTTGCGGCAGAGGAAGAGCTCGTACGTGCCCGGCTCGAGCTCGGAGTGATCGAAGGGGACGACGGCAGGCTCGAAGCCGGCCGCGGCCGTCAGGCGCAGCCAGTCGCCGCGCCCGAACAGGCCCTCGACGTGCTGCTCCCACTCTACCCGCGTGGACCCGTCACGCTCGCGCAGCAGGTAGACGAAGTCGACGGTGTAGGTGTTGTCGCCGGGGTCGGGATCCCAGGTCCACTCCAGGTAGCGCAGCCCGCGCCCGCCGCCGTCGTGGCCCCCGCAGTCGGTGACCGGCGGGTGGAAGTTCTCGCGCACGTGATCCGGTGCGAAGAGCGCGGCCCCTCCCGGCTTGCAGTGCACGTAGGCGGTCTCGATGGCCCGCCGGAGGTCGCCCTCCGACGTCATGTACATGACGGCGTCGTGCACGAAGACGCAGTCGAACTGCCGCCCGAGGCGGACGCTGCGCATGTCGCCCTCGACGTGCTCGCACTCCGGGTTGAGGGCCCGGCTCACCCGGAGCATGCCGGGCGAGCGATCGACGAGCGTCAGGTCGAAGCGCGCCTTGAGGTGCGAGGCGTTGTTGCCGCCGCCGCTACCGAGCTCGAGCAGGGTCTTCGCGGGCCGCCGGCAGTGTTCCAGCAGCGTCTGCTGGTAGAAGGCTGCCTCCTCGACGTACTCGGACGGCGCCGAGAGCAGCGGCCACCAGTCCGCCAGCTCGCGGTAGAGCTTGGGGGGTGGCGCGCCGCCCCCTCCGCTGGTCGCGTCGGTCATAGCCGCGTCAATCCGGGCCGCGTCAATCCGGGCCGTCGGTTCCGCCGGAGCTCGAACGGCACCACGTCGCGGCGGCGCAAGCCGTCAGTTGCGGCGCCGATCTTCCCGCTCCTCCCAGAGCGCGGCGCCGGCCGCGTCGACGCCCGATCCCGGCGCCACGACGCTGCTCAGTTCCAGGTGCTGGTCCGAGTCGGGCGTGAAGGCGGGCCACGCGGGCAGGTCGGGGCGGTTCGGGTCGCCCGTGGCCGCGAACTGCACCCAGTAGCCGCGCATGGTCTCCGACAGCCGCATGTCGGTGTCGGTGTAGGCGCCGACCGTCGTCAGGCCGATCGGGCTCTCGCCCCCGTCCGGTTGCCGCGTCAGGGTGCCGAAGACGTAGACCAGCTCCGCCGCGTGGTGCGACCCCATCGTTTCGCCCCACGCCGTCGGCGGGACGTGCGTGAAGTGGTAGAGCCACGCGGAAGACCCGACGTTGGCGTGCGCCTCGGCGTGGGCGCGCACGGGGCCGGCGAAATAGAGGTCGTGGATCAGCTTGTCCAGGGCCGCCTTCGTCGCTTCCGGGGACGACGTGTCGTAGTGCGCCAGCAGCTCGGGGGCGAGGTCGGGATACACCTCGCGCACGTGGGCCGCGAACGCTTCCGCGTCGGCGATGTCCATGCCCTGGGTCATCAGCGAGCCCTCGTTGCCGTTGAGGCCCGTGATGAGCGGAACGTCGTGCTGCCGCCCGGTACGGTACATCGCGAGCGGGTCGTCCGGGATGACCCAGCCGTCCACGTTGGGCGCCCAGACGTTGCCGTTGCCCAGGAACGGGGTCCCTGCCTGGCCGTTCGCCAGGACGTCGGCCGCGCTCGCGGCCCGCATCGCCGCCAGCGCGTCGTCGCCCGTCGCGCCGAGCGCCTCCGCCACCCGCAGGCCCTGCGCCTCTGCCGCCTCCCACCCGCGGGCCGGCTCGTCGAGCGGCCGGTCCCAGCCGTGGATCCAGTTGCTCTGGGCGATCGCCCCGTGGAAGAGCCCGTCCGCCTGCGGCACCACCATCACCGACATGACGGCGCCGCCGCCGGCCGATTCGCCGAAGATGGTGACGCGGTCGGGGTCGCCCCCGAACGTGGCGATGTTGTCGCGCACCCACTCGAGCCCCGCCACCATGTCCATCACGCCGTAGTTGCCCGACGCGCCGTGCGGCGACTCGGCCGACAGGGCCGGGTGGGCGAGGAAGCCGAACACGTTGAGGCGGTAGTTGATCGTGACGACCACGGCGCCGTCCACGGCCAGCGGGGTTCCGTCGTAGATGGGGGTCGTGCCGGAGCCGAAGTTGTAGCCGCCGCCGTGAATCCAGTAGAGGACCGGACGAAGCTCTGTCGTCTCGCGCGGTGCCCAGACGTTCAGGAACAGGCAGTCCTCGCTCTCGTTCTCCTCCTCCGCACCGTTCTGCACGCAGGCGGCTCCGGGCTCGGACGCACCGCGCACGCCGTCCCAGGGGACGACCGGCGCCGGCGGCTTCCAGCGCAGGTCCCCGACCGGCGGCGCCGCGAACGGAATGCCCATGAAGGCGACGATGTCCGCATTGCGTTCCGCTTCGGCACCCCGGACTTCGCCGCCGGTGACCGCCACCGGCGTGTCGGGGTCGAGGACGACCTGGGCGCCCGCGGTCCTGGCCGCGGCGAGAACGGCGAGCGCGCCGACGCAGACGGCGGCCCGGATCGCCGAACCGGTTCGCGTACTGGATCTCATGACTGCCTCCGTTCCCGAAAGCGCGTTCACTGCGGCAACGGAGCGGGTCCCGCTGGACCCGGAGCCGATGCCGCGCCACCCGCCGGCGACGTGGCGAAACTCTACCAGCTTGCGCCCGCGTCGCGCCATGAGCGGGTGCGCCCGTCGGCGGCCGATTGCCGCGGGCGACGGCGGGAGATTGCGGCAGGCGACCGCGGTACAAGATCATTCAAGGTACCGTCGCCCGCGGGAGCGAGGAGGACGCAGGATGAGGACGAGGAGAGCGGAACGGTCACGCGAACGGCTCGGCACCGTCGCCGGCATCATCTGCACCATTGGCGCCCTGTCGCTGACGGCGGCCCCCGCGGTCGCGCAGCCCGAGACCGCAGCACCCTCCGCGGCGCCCCGGATGCCGTGGGGCGCGCCCGATCTCGAGGGTGTGTGGGACTTCCGGACCATCACCCCGCTGGAGCGCCCGGCCGAGCTCGCCGGCAAGGCGCGCCTGACGAGCGAGGAGGCCGCGAGCTACGAAGCGGCCGAGAACCGGCGGCAGAACCGGGACCTGGTCGATCCCGAGAAGGGCGGGGCCATCTATCCGCCGGAGTCGCAGGGCGGTGTCGTGCCGTACAACGAGTTCTGGTACGACCGCGGGGACCGCGTCGTCGCCGACCGGCGCACGTCGCTCATCGTCGACCCGCCGGACGGGCGCCTCCCGCCGCTGCAGCCGGGGGCGCGGGAGCAGATCGGGGCCGCGGGGGAGGACCTGCCCGGCCAGCGCCCCGTGCTGTACCGCGCCGGGGGTATCGGCGCCGACGGACCGGAGGACCGCGGGCTCGGCGAGCGCTGCATCCTGGGGTTCAACAGCGGCCCGCCCCTGATCCCGGCCGCCTACAACAACAACGTCCAGGTATTCCAGACACGCGACACGGTCGTCATCCTCAACGAGATGGTCCACGACGCGCGCGTCGTGCCGCTCGACGGCCGCCCGGGCCTCACGCCGGCGGTGCGGCTCTGGATGGGCGACGCGCGCGGGCGCTGGGAGGGCGACACGCTGGTGGTCGAGACCCGCAACTTCAGCCGCCGGACACCGAGCTTCAACCCGACGATCACCACCGCGGTCGGCAGCGGCGAGACGCTGCGACTCACGGAGCGCTTCACGCGCGTCGACGCCGACACGCTCCGCTACGAGTACACCGTCGACGACCCCGACACCTTCACGCGTCCGTTCACGGCCGCGATCCCGATGCGCCGGTCCGACTTGCCCCTCTTCGAGTACGCCTGCCACGAGGGCAACCGGGGACTGCACAACATCCTGGCCGGCGCGCGGGCGGCGGAGCGGCGAGCGCAGCCTTGACAAAGCCTGCGGCGTCCGCCACGCTCCGTACAGTAGGCATCAGCACTGCTATCCGGCCCCCCGCGATTGGCTCGGTCTGCGATTCCCCGCGGTTGGCCGGAGCCGGATTCGAGAAGGAGACACCGTGATGACGACGCAGCGATTCATTGCCGCGGCCTTGCTGGCCGTACTGTTCCTTCCCGCCGCCGCGGCGGCGCAGGAGATGACGCCGGCGAGGGAGGCGCTCCGCCAGGCGGGCCATGACCTCTTGACGTCGGCGGAGCGCGAGGAGCAGCGGCGCCGCGACGCCAGGAACCAGCGGCTCTGGAGCACCGCCCTCATCGCGGCGGGAGGCGCGGCCGGCTGGGCGGTCGGATTCAGCGACAACGAGTGGCCGATCGACGAGGGCTGGTGGGGGGTCGGCATCGCCGGCACCGCGCTCGGATTCGGGCTCTTCGGGCTCCTCGACCCGATGGATTGGGGCGACGTCGAGGCGCAGCCGCAGGGACTGGCGTCGCGAAGGCCGTACGGGTCCGGGTCCGGCCTCGCCCGCGGCGCCGCGCTCTCGCTCTCCTGGTAGCGTCACCGCTTCCCGAGGTGTCCCCGGCGCGCCGGCCGCGCCGGGGACCGCCCGTCGGACGGCACCTCACACCGGCGCTCCGCCGCCCGCCCGGTCCCGGGTCCACGCCACACGGAGCGCCCGGACTGATATGGTCCCCGGAGCGTCATGGTGCCCGCCCAGGATTCCCGCCCCCCGTCGGCAACGTCGCCTCCGCCGGCCGGCCCCTGGTACCGGGAGGTCACCGGCGAGCAGTGGAAGGCGTTCTTCGCCACCTTCCTCGGGTGGCTGCTCGACGCGTTCGACTTCACCATCCTGACGTTCATCCTCCTCGACATCCAGCAGAGCTTCACGGTGGACCGGGCGCTGGCCGGAGCGCTCGGCACGGTGACGCTGATGTTCCGTCTCGTCGGCGGGCTCGGGGCCGGCATGATGGCCGACCGCCGGGGGCGGAAGCTGCCGTTGATGCTCTCGATTCTCTGGTTCTCGCTCTTCGCGTTCCTGAGCGGTTTCTCGACCTCCTATGCGCTGCTCTTCGCCTCGCGCGCGCTGTTCGGTATCGGGATGGGCGGGGTCTGGGCGGCTGGCATGCCGCTGGCCCTCGAGCACTGGCCGACGCGGCTGCGGGGGCTGGCGTCGGGGTTGCTGCAGGGCGGCTGGTTCTGGGGCTACCTGCTGGCGGCGCTGACGTTCCACTACGTCTACCCGCGTTTCGGCGCCTACGCGGACCCGTTCAGCGACGCGCCCGGCGCCACGCTCGGCTGGCGCGTGATGTTCTGGGTCGGCGTGCTGCCGGTGTTGCTCGTGCCGTGGATCCGGTCCGCGGTCCGAGAGAGCCCGGTCTGGCTGGAACGTCGGCGTCACCTGGCCGCCGCCGGGAGCTCGGCCGGCGCCGACCGCGCGTCCATCCTCCTGCTGCTGCGGCGCGACCTGCTCTGGGCGACGGTGCAGTCGTCGATCCTGATGGGCGCGTTCATGTTCTCGTACTACTCGCTCAGCTTCTGGTACCCGACTTTCTTGCGGGAATCCGGCCGCGAGCCCATCGGCTACCTCGTGGCGCTGAATCTCGCCGCGGTCGTCGGCATGGCGCTCTGGGGGCGGGCGTCCGAGACCCGGCTGGGGCGTCGCGGGGCGGTGGCGGCCGCCGCGATCATCGGCGTGGCCGCGATCCCGGCCTACGTCGGGGCGACGGGCACGGCGGTGCTGGTGCTCGGGGCGATGATCATGGGCGCCTCGGGCGGGGGCATCTGGGGCATGGCGCCGTCCTACCTGACGGAGCGCTTCCCGACCGCGGCGCGCGGCGTCGGTCCGGGGTTGTCGTACCACGTCGGGGCGGCGCTCGGCTCGATGACGCCGCTCGTGCTCGGTCAGCTCCAGGACGGCGGCATGACCACGGGAGCGGCGATGTCGACCTGCATCGCGGCGTCGGGGCTGCTCGTCGCGGCCGTGGTCTGGATGGGGCCGGAGACGCGCGGACGCCGCTTCACGGCGACCGACGCGTGACGGAAGGGAGAGCAGCAGATGGCGCAGCAACGCGGGCGCACGTACGAAGGCCTCGGGATGGTCGCGGCGATGCTCGGGGCGTCGTTCCTCGGGGGCGCCGTGGCGGCGAGCCTGCTCGTCGGGGGAGCCGTGCGGGCGCAGGGGGCGGCGCAGACGCAGGGGGCGGCGCAGGCCCAGGACGAGCCGCCGGCGCCCAGCGTGCCGCCGGTCCTGACCGCGACACAGATCAACCTCGTCGACGGCTCCGGCCGCCTGCGCGGCGTGTTGGCGGCGAGCGACGAGCGCGGCCTCGCATCGATCGCGTGGTACGACGAGGCCGGGCAGGTGCGGAGCCTTTCGGGCGTCCAGCGGGACGGGACGCCGGTCGTGCAGCTCTTCGATGCCGCCGGGCAGCCCCGGCTGGCGGCGTCGGTGGACGGCGAGACGGCGATGATCGTGGCCGGCGCGCGCGGGGCCGGCCAGGGCTACTTCGGTGCCATCGGCGGAGCGCCGCTGGTCACCCTCAACGACGGAACGCAGAACCGGCTGCAGCTCCTCCTGAACGATGCCGGGCGGCCGCGGGCGATACTGGCGGACGGGGCGGGCAGGCAGAGCATCGGCCTTACCGTCGGAAGCGACGACATGCCGCAGATGGGGCTCGCCGCGGCGGGCAGGCTGCGGGCGCTCCTGACGGTGGCGCGGAACGCGGCGGTGATCAATCTCCTCGATACCGAGCGGCCGCGCCTGGTCCTGGGCGTGGCCGAGAACGGTCGGCCGAGCGTCAACTTCCTGGACGCGGAAGGCGACCTCGCGGTCGAGATTCCGAGCCGGCAGTGACGTATGCCGCGGCGCGTCGGGCGCACGAGAGCGCGCGCCGCGGGCGGGAGCGAAGGAGCGTGAGACGATGGGTGCGATGGTCGAGTTCGCGACGAACGGCAAGCAATCGGGGGGCTACCTGGCGACGCCGGCCTCGGGCGCGGGTCCCGGCGTCGTCGTGATCCAGGAGTGGTGGGGGCTGGTCCAGCACGTCAAGGACGTCGCGGATCGTCTCGCGGGCGAGGGCTTCGTGGCCCTGGCTCCCGACCTCTACCACGGCCGGAGCACGACGAGCCCGGACGAGGCCGGCAAGCTGATGATGGCCCTCGAGATCGACCGCGCCGAGCGCGATCTGCGCGGGGCGATCGACTTCCTGCTCGCGCGCGGCGATGTCGCCGGCGAGCGCGTCGGGACGGTCGGCTTCTGCATGGGCGGCCAGCTCTCGCTGTTCGCGGCGTGCGCCAACGCAAAGGTCGGCGCGTGCGTCGACTTCTACGGCATCCACCCCAACGTCACCCCCGACCTCGCCAGCCTGCGGGCGCCCGTGCTCGGCTTCTTCGCCGAGCGCGACGGCTTCGTGACGCCGGAGGCGGCGCGCCAGCTCGAGTCGGACCTGCAGGCCGCCGGCAAGGAGGCCGAGATCACGATCTTCGAGGGGGCCGACCACGCCTTCTTCAACGACTCCCGCCCCGACGTGTACCACGCGGGCTACGCGGCGGACTGCTGGAAGCGGATGGTCGCCTTCTACCGCCGCCACCTCGCCTGAGGGCCGGGAGGATCCACGGCGTGCCGGGCAACAGCTTCGGGCAGGTGTTCCGCGTGACGACCGCCGGTGAGTCGCACGGCCCCGGCAACCTGGTCATCGTCGACGGCTGCCCCCCCGGGCTGCACCTGAGCGAGGACGACCTGCGGGCCGACCTCGCGCGCCGGCGGCCGGGCCAGAGCGCCATCGTCACCCAGCGCGACGAGCCGGACGTTCCGGAGATCCTCTCCGGCGTCTTCGAGGGCCGGACCACCGGGACGAGCGTCGCCATCCTGATTCGCAACCGGGACCAGCGGAGCCGCGACTACAGCGCCATCCGCGACACCTACCGGCCCGGCCACGCCGACTACAGCTACGACGCCCGCTACGGCTTCCGGGACTACCGGGGCGGAGGCCGCTCGAGCGCGCGGGAGACGAGCGTGCGGGTGGCGGCCGGGGCGATCGCGAAGAAGCTGATCGCCGAGGCGTTCGGGGGGCGGGTGGTCGGCTACGTTCGTCAGGTCGGCGACATCGTGGCCGCTGTCGACGATCCGGCCGCGGTCACCCCGGAGCAGGTCGAGATGCTCCCCTCCGGCGAGCCCAACGTGGTCCGCTGTCCGGATCCGGCCCGGGCGGCACGCATGGTCGAGCTGATCGAGCGGATGCGCGCGGAGCGGAACTCCATCGGCGGCGTCGCCGAGGTGGTCGTCACCGGAGCCCCGGCGGGGCTCGGCGAGCCGGTCTTCGACAAGCTGAAGGCCGACCTCGGCAAGGCGCTCTTCAGCCTGCCGGCCGTGCTCGGCGTGGAATACGGCGTCGGGTTCGGCTGTGCCACGCGGACCGGCCTGGCGAACAACGACGTCTTCTTTCGAGAGGAAGGGGCGGCCCGCCCGCGCGTGGCCACGCGCACGAACCGCCACGGCGGAATGCTGGGGGGCATCTCGACCGGGATGCCGATCGTGCTGCGGGCTGCGGTCAAGCCGACCAGCAGCCTGCCCCAACCGCAGGAGACGGTGACCGCCCGTGGCGAGCGGACCACGGTAAGCACCACCGGGCGCCACGATCCGTGCCTGCTGCCGCGCTTCGTCCCGATGGCCGAGGCGATGGTGGCCCTCGTGCTGGCAGACCACTGGCTCCGCTGGCGGGCCCTCGGCCGGGCGCCGCACACGGGCCGGTAGCCCCGCTCGCGCCGGCGCGCGCACGCCCCGCCGCCCGCGGGCCCGACCGGCCGCGGGCGCTGCCGGGCCGGGCTCGGCCGGACGGGGCGGCCGCCAAGCTATAATCGCGGCGCGGCAAGGAGGCTGGGATTCATGAAGGCATCGTTGATGGTCGGAGGCGCCGTCGTCGTGTTGCTCGTCGGATTCGGGTTCGGCTGGATCGTCGCTGCGACCGGCGGCGGCCGCGAGGCCGATCCGGCGTCGCTGACCGATCTCGAGCGGGATTTCGCGGAGCGGATGCAGAACGTCGCCCTCGAGGGCTTCTTCACCATCGAGGGCAGGGAGCGCCGGGACGGCAACCCGGAACTCTACGAGATCGAGCGCGTGACCAAGCTCGAAGGAGACGAGAACCTCTGGCGCTTCGACGTGCACCTCGCCTACGGCAGCGTGGACGTCACCCTGCCGGTGGTCGTGCCGATCGTGTGGGCCGACGACACGCCGATGGTCTCCATCACCGACTTCGAGATTCCGGGGCTGGGGGACGAGTTCGGGGCCCGCGTCGTCTTCTACGACGAGCGCTACGCGGGCACCTGGGACCACGGCCCGTATGGCGGCCTGATGTACGGCACCATCCGCTCGATGGACTGAAGCCGCGCGCCGACGCGACGATCCCCGCGGCGAGCGCGGTGCGCTTTCCCGAGCGTGCCGTGGAAGCCGCGTGCCCGCCCTCGCTCACGCGCGCTTGCGGTCGAGGAACTGCCGCATCCGCAGGTGAGGCTCCTCCGTGGCGAAGGCCTGGGTGAAAGAGCGCATCCCGGCCTGGATCCCGTGATCCAGCGGGATGTCGTCCCACCTCCTCACCAGCGCCTTCTGGAGCCGGATCGCCTGCGGTCCGGCGCTGGCGATGGCCTGCGCCCACGCGTCGACCGCCTCGTCGAGCGTCTCCGGCGGCACGACCTTGTCGACGAGGCCGCAGTCGGCCGCCTCGTCCGCGTCGATGGACTCGCCCGTGTACACGAGTTGTCGCGTCTTCCCCGGGCCGATGAGCCGGGTCATCACGGCCGCCTCGATGACCGAAGGGATCCCGAGCTGCACCTCCGGCATCCCGAACCTCGACGTCGTGCTGGCCACGCGCAGGTCGCAGGACACCGCGATCTCGATCCCGCCGCCGAGGCAGTAGCCGTCGATGCGGGCGATGACGGGCACCGGCATCTTCCGGATGGATGCGCACGCCAGGTGCAGGCGGGTGATGTAGGGATAGGCCGAGACGGTGTCGAGCTCGACCAGTTCGCGGACGTCGGCGCCGCCCACGAACGCCCGGTCGCCGGCCCCCGTCAGGACGACGGCGCGGAGGTCCGAGTCGCCGTACAGGTCCCGCATCGTGTCCGTCAACTGGCGAATGAGGGGCGTGGAGAGGACGTTCAGGCGTGCCCGGTTGTCGATGGTGATGCGGGCGACACGGCCCGCACCGTTCATCTCCACAAACTCGCAGTCGACGCGCGGCTCGGCATCGTGGCCGGCATCCGTATCGGTCATCGAAAGTCTCCCGGATTGACGCTGCTGCTGCCAGTGTAGACCCGCCGCCCGCCGGCTGTCAGAACGCGCGCTCGTAGCGCCAGCCGGAGCGCACCATCCAGAGACGGTGCCGCGGTCCGTCTCCGTCGAGGCGGCCGTGCCGGTAGGCCGTGTCCTGGTGGTAGAGAGCGACCACGCCGTCTTCGACGTCGATCAGGCGGCCGAGCAGGCGCTCCTCGGGCCAGCCGGCCACCGCGGCCATTGCGCTGTCGACGTCGGCGAAGCCGGCGAGGCGCGTCGTGAGGGCGAAGGTGGGCGCGGCGAGCTTGAGCTCGCGGCCGCGCTGGCGCTCCAGCGCGTCGGCGGGCCGCAGCCAGCGATGCTCGAGGATCTCCGTGCCGTCGGTCTCGACCGCGCCGTCGGTCGCGGGAGCCACGAAGAACCAGGTGGCGAAGCGGATGGGGCTGGTCTCCGGCGTCGTCCAGTGGACGGCGAAGGCGAGGCTCGCGGACGGTACCCGGAGCCCCGCTTCCTCCTGCGCCTCCCGCACCGCGGCCCGCCGGGCCGCCGCCTCGTCACCCTGCGTGTCCGCGCGATCGGCCGCATCGATCCGCCCGCCCGGGAAGACCCAGTAGTCGCCGTGGAACGCCAGAGAGGGGTTCCGGCGGAGGTAGAGGATCTCCGGCCCACCCGGCGCCGGGCGGAGAAGGACGACCGACGCAGCCGGCCGCGGGGTCACCGCATCGTGCTTGCTCACGAGTCCAGTGTAGCCCGCGCCTGTCGCCGGCAGCCCCGGCGGCGGTGCGGGATGTCCCGGATCGTCGCAGGCGTCAGTCAGCGCTCGACCCCAAGCGGATGCGGTAGCATGGAAGGAGCCCCCGACACGCCGGCCCGCCACCAAGCGAGAACCTGTCGGTGGACATCTCCCCGATGGTGTACTACGACCGCGAGCAGAACGTCGATGCGTACGTGCGGATGGCGGCCGGGTACGACGGGAGCGTGCTGGTGGCGGTTCTCGAACGTCACCTGCCGGCCGGGTCCTCCGTGCTGGAGATCGGCATGGGGCCGGGCAAGGATCTCCTGTTGCTGAGCCGCCGGTTCCGACCGACGGGGTCGGACCGCTCGGCGATCTTCGTCGAGCGCGCGCGCAGAGCGCGGCCGGAGGCCGACGTCCTGCTGCTCGACGCCGTGACGCTGCAGACCGACAGGCGCTTCGACGCCATCTATTCGAACAAGGTCCTCCATCAATTGACGCGGGAGGATCTCGTCCGCTCGCTGCGCGCGCAGCGCCGCGTCCTGAAGGGCGGTGGAATTGCCGTGCACGGCCTCTGGCACGGGGACCGCCTCGAAACGGATCACAGCGGGCAGTGCCAGTACTACACGCCGCAGACCTTCTCGACGGCCGCGGGGGAGTGGTTGGAGATCCTTGAGACCGGCTCGTACGCGGAGGATGCCGCGGACGATTCCCTGTACGTCGTCCTGCGGCGCCCGCCGGGGGACCCCGAACCGCCGGCCGTCGCATAGGATGCGGTACGGCCGCCCGCACCTTCACACCTGCTTCCGGCGGCGCATGCACGCGGGTCGCGCCTGCGCCGCCCTCGAACGATGCTCCCATTCGACATCTCCTGGCTCGAGATCGCGCTCGTCGGCCTCATCGTGCTCGTCGGATCGACCCTGCAGGGGTCGGTCGGGTTCGGGATGGGGCTGCTGGCCTCGCCGCTGCTGATCCTGATCGACCCGCGCTTCGTGCCGGCCCCGATCCTCCTGTCGACGCTGGTGCTGGTGTCGCTGCTCACGCTCCGGGAGCGGCACGCCATCGACCTCCACGGCATCGGCTGGGCGATGGTCGGCCGCGTGGGGGGCACGGCCGCGGCCGGCGTCGTGCTCGTGGCGCTCCCCGGCGATCGGCTCGTGCTGCTCTTCGGCATCCTGGTCCTCGCCGGCGTCGGCATGAGCGTCTCTCGCGTGCGGCTGGCCCCGGTCCGGCCGGTGCTGGTCGGGGCGGGCCTCATCTCCGGGGTCCTGGGGACCATTGCGTCGATCGGCGGGCCGCCGATGGCGCTGGTCTACCAGAACGAGCCCGGGGCGAGGATCCGCAGCACGATGTCCGGCTTCTTCATGGCGGGGACGATCCTCTCGCTAGCCGCGCTCCGGGGGGTGGGGCGCTTCGGGCTGTACGAGGTCGGCCTGGCGATGCTGATGCTGCCGGCGCTCCTGGCCGGCTACGTGCTGTCGGGCTGGACGGCGGGAGTCGTCGACCGCGGCCACACTCGGCGGGCCGTGCTGGCGGTCTCCGGCGCCAGTGGAGTCGCCATCGTCATCCGCCAGCTCCTCTGAGCGGCGGAGCGCGGGCGCCCGTCGAGGCGCGCAAGGAGTCTGCGCTGCAGGACGTGCACGGCGGGACAACGCGTGCGCGCAGACTCCCAACGCGCCCGCCAGGGCGCGCGGTCAGGGCAGCTCGTCCGCCGCCCACGGCAGCGGGGCGGGCTCCCCGCGCTCGTAGCGCCGCAGGTTCTCACCGAGGCGCTCCACGACCACGGTCTGGCTGCCGGTCTGCACGGCCGTGCTCCGGACGTCGCGCTGCACCGCGGCGGCGGTGCCGAACTGCCCGACCGCGGCGAGCGCCATGGCGTACGTCTCGCCGACCGCGAGGCTTTCGTCCCGGCTCTCCTGGCGCTCCTCGAGGAGCGACTCGGCCAGCGCAAGCGCCCGCCGCGCGTCCCGGACCTCGTCGTCGGGCGCGGCCGCGAGAAGGCGGGCGAGTGCGCGCGTGAAGCGATTGTCGTCCGGGAATGCCCGCTGCCCGTCGCGCAGGCGGGCCTCGGCGTCGGCGTACCGCTCCCGGAGCGCGAGCGTCATCGAGGCGCCGAGCGTCGCCACGGCGTCCAGCGGCGCCAGCTCCAGGGCCGTTGCGTACTCCGCCTGCGCCTCGCCGGGACGTCCGTCCATCGCCAGCAGGCGGGCGAGCGCGACGCGCGCCCCGAGGTACCCCGGCTTGCGCTCCAGCACGATCCGCAGCCGCTCGATGGCGCCGTCGAGGCGGTCGGTCTGGGCCAGGATCATGGCCAGGTTGAAGTGCGCCTCCGAGTACTCGGGCGTGGTCTCGATGATCCGCTCGAAGGCCTCCTCCGCGCCGCGGGCGTCGCCCATGCGCCAGAGCGCCGTTCCGAGCCGGTGGCGCAGGTTGGCGCGGTCGGGCGACAGGGCCAGCGCCCGGTCGAAGAAGTCGGCCGCGGCGGCCCAGTTGCCGGCCGCCAGGGCCTCGCCGCCGCGGAAGTCGAGCAGCAGCGCGCTCTCGAAGCGCTGCTCGATCTCTCGCAGCACGGGGTCGTCGGGCCGCGGCTCGATGTCTCCCTGCTGCGCCATGTGGGCGCGCGCCCGTTCCGTGTCGCCCTGGCGGCGGTAGGCCATCGCGAGCGGATAGTGGATTCCGTTCGCCTCCGGGGCGAGGGCGAGGGCCTCCTCCAGCGAGTCCACCGCGGCTTCGTCGTCGTTGCGGGCCAGCGCGGCGCGCCCGGCGCCGAACCAGGCGGCGGCCGAGCCGCGGTCGATTGCCAGCGCCTGCTCGAAGAGCGGCGCGGCCGCCTCGGGACGGCCGAGCGCCAGGTGCACCTCGCCCAGGCGGACCAGCGTCGCGAGGGCGCGCGGGTCGATCGCCGCCGCGTGCTCCAGGAAGTTCGCGGCTTCCTCGAGCGGCCCCTGGTTGCGGTACAGGTGTCCGAGCAGGTGCGCCCAGCGCCACTCGCCGGGGGCGAGCGTCTGGGCGTTCCGGTAGTAGGCCTCGGCCGTCTCGAGCTCGCGGGCGGCCAGCAGGTGGTCGCCCATCGCGCCATAGGCGGCGGCGAGATCGGCGGCCGTCGCTCCGCCGTGCTCCACGGTCCCGACGAGTGCGTCGTAGCGCTCGCGCATCTGCTCGGCCGCCGCTGCGCCCATGGCGGAGAAGTCCGGTCGGATGACGGGCCGGAGCCCCAGCCCGTCGGGTGGGGCGAGCATCGTCGAGCCGTTCCGGTCGCCGGGGCCGCCCGACCCCGCGCAACCCGCGGCGAGGACGGCCGCCAGGGCGGCGACCGCGCGGCGGTGGCCCGTCATCGGGATCGTCCCTCGCCCTGCACCAGCGTGGTCCACCGGTCGAGCGCCACCTCTGCCCACTCCTCCGTGCTGCCGTCCGGCCAGTGGACGCGCACCGTCGGCGCCGTGGTCGAGTCCCCCAGCCCGACGAGCACCCGCGGGTCGCTGGCCGAGGCGTAGCTCCCGTCGGCTCGCACGCGGCGCCGCAGGGTGGTCGCGCCGTCCCGCAGGATCTCGACGCGCGCCCCCAGCATGTCGCGTCCGGTCGCCGCGGCCGGCGCCCCGGCCCGGGCCGCGGTCGGCTCGCCGACGACCCGCAGCCCCAGCCAGCGGGCGCGGTTGCCGACGTTGTTGAGGAGCAGGCGAACGCGCCCGTTGAGGTTGCCGAGCAGCGCGTCCGCGTCCCCGTCGTTGTCGACGTCGCCGAACGCGGCGCCGCGGCTCACCTCGACGAGGGCAAGCGCCGCGCCGGCCGCGTCGGTGGCGTCCTCGAAGCGGCCGTCGCCGGTGTTCCGCAGCAGGAGGTTCCGCTCCTCGAACGGCATCGGGTGGTCGGGGCGGCCCGGCTTGGCGTCTAGGGCGCCGTGGGCCAGCAGGAGGTCGAGCCAGCCGTCGTTGTCGACGTCGATCCAGGAGGTGCCCCAGCCCGTGTAGCCCAGGCTCAGCCCGTGCACGCGCGAGGCGGCGCTCCCGTCCTCGAACATCCCGGACCCGTCGTTGACGTACAGGTTGTGCCCCTCGGTGGGCAGGTGCGTCATGAACAGGTCCTCGTCGCCGTCGTTGTCGAAGTCGCCGGCGTCCACGCCCATGCTCGCTTCCGGCTTGCCGTCCTCGCTGAGCGCGGCGCCGCTCATCAGCCCCAGGTTCCCGAACGTGCCGTCGCCCCGGTTCATCCAGAGCAGGTTGTCGCGGCCGTCGTTGGCGACGTAGATGTCCATCCAGCCGTCGCTGTCGAAGTCCGCCGTCGAGACTCCGAGGGCCGGCCCGAACGGTTCCGTGACCACGAACGCGGAGGCGGTAACGTCCTCGAACGTGCCGTCCCCGCGGTTGCGGAACAGGCGGTCCGTCTCCGGCTCGAAGTGCTCCGGGCCGCAGTGGCTCCGGCGGTCCGACAGCACGGTGCAGACCCGCTCGCCGCTGAAGTCGTAGTGCACGTAGTTGCCGACGTAGAGGTCCAGCCAGCCGTCGCGGTCGACGTCGACGAACGACGCGGAGACCCCCCAGCCGGCGTCGTCGGCCCCGCTCTCCGCCGAGACGTCGGTGAACGTTCCGTCGCCGTTGTTGCGGTACAGCCGGTTGGGGCCGAGGAACGTGAGGTAGAGGTCCACCCAGCCGTCGTTGTCGACGTCGCCGGTTGCGATTCCCATGCCGTGGCCGCGGGCGTCGATCCCGCTCGCCTCGGTGACGTCGGTGAAGCGCAGCGTCCGCGTGCCGTCGGCTTCCACCTCGAGGTCGTTGCGGTACAGCCGGCCCCGGAGCGGGAGCGGGCCGACGGGCTCGAACAGCGCGTCCTCGAACGTCTTGCCCTCGCCCATCATCTGGCCCTGGACGAAGTAGGCGTCGAGGTCGCCGTCGTTGTCGTAGTCGACGAGGCCGACGCCGGCCGGCATGATCTCGGGGAAGTAGTACTCCCCGGACATGCCGTTGAAATGCACGAAGTCGAGCCCGGCCGCCGCGGCGCGGTCGACGAACCAGTCGTTCGCACCCTCGGCCGGCACTGGCGCTGCCGAATCGGCGGCCTCGGCGGCGGGCGGCGGAGCCTCGGAGCCGCAGGCGGCGAGCCCCGCGGTGAGGCAGAGCACGGAGATCGCGATCGCGGGGCGCGGATCGATGATGCGCATGGCAGTGCTACGGAATCCCGAGGCCGACGTGGTCCACAACGGAACGGACGCAAACGGCTGCGACACGGACGCGACGATGAGACGGACGCGTTCCGTCGTCGAGATCGACGTGGTCCACGACGAGAACGGCGTTCGATTATAGGTTGGAAAGGGTGCGGCTCCGCCCGCGTGCTATGCTCGGCCGCGCGGCGCGCGTGCCGCGCGGGATGCCCCCGGCACACCGCGGCTGCGGATTCAGGGTCGGGTGCGATGCGGGACTGGAGCGGTCGTCACACGGTCCGCGCCCGGGCGGTCGCGCTCGGGCCGGCCACGCCCCGGCGGTGATGAGATGAGCGTCCAGCGGGCGAAATTGCGGTGCGCGTGCATCGGCGGGGCGTCGGCGGTTGCGGCGCGCCTCGCGCCGGCGGCCTGTGCGCTGGCCCTGGCCCTGTCGGCGGCCGCCTGCGGCTCCGCGGGCGGCGACGCACCGGACCCCCGGCCGACCGCGGGCGCCGGAGCCGAGCCGGTCGCGTGGGAGGTCCGGCCGGTGGAGATGCCGGACCTGTCGCTCCTGCCGGAGTCCGTGCAGGCCCAGATCCGCGGGCGCTTCGCCACCCTCGCGGCGGTGTCCGAACGCGCGAACGTCCCCGCCGGGGAGTTGGCCCAGGCACACGGCGACGTCGGACTCATCCTGATGGCGACCCGCCACCACACGGGGGCCGAGGCGAGCCTGCGCAACGCCGAGGCGCTGATGCCCCGCGATCCGCGCTGGCCGTACTACCTGGGGCAGCTCTTCCTGCTGACCGGCGACCCGGCGCGCGCGGTGGCGCCGTTCGAGCGCGCGCTCGACCTCCGCCCCACGGATCTGCCGACCATCGTCCGGCTTGGCGAGGCCTACCTCGATCGCGACCGGGCCGCCGACGCCGAGCGTCTGTTCACGCACGGGCAGGAGATCGCACCGGAGTCGGCCGCGGTCCTCGAGGGCCTGGGCCGCGCCCGGCTGGCGCTCGGCGACCAGGCGGGCGCCGTCGAGCTCCTCGATCGCGTGCTGGCCCTCGACCCGCAAGCGACGCGCGTGCACTACCGCCTGGCCCTCGCGTACCGCGGCCTCGGGGACCGGGAGCGGGCCGAGCGGCACCTTGCGCGGCGGGGCGACGGTCGCCCGGGCCTCAGCGATCCGCTGATGCAGGACTACTACTGGCTGCTCGAGAGCGCCGACGCCTACCACAACCGCGGCCGACTGGCGATGGAGGCGGAGGAGTACGCGTCCGCGGTGGAGATGTTCCGCCGCGGGCTCGAGCTCGATCCGGACAGCGCCGACATCCGTCACGCCCTCGGCCTGGCGCTCTACTGGATGGGCGACGCGGAGGGTGCCGTGGCCGAGTTCGAGGAGGGCCTGCGGCGGACGCCGGACCACGCCGCGACGCACCTGAGCCTCGGCATCTTCCTCGCGCAGCAGCGGCGCTTCCGCGACGCCCTCACGCACTTCGCCGCCGCCGCCGAGCACGATCCGGCGAGCGTCGATGCGCACGTCGGACAGGCCGAGATGCTGCGCAACCTGGGCGACCTGGCGGGGTCGCTGCCGCACTGGCGGCAGGTCGTCATCCTCGACCCCACCGACGCCGCATCCTGGATGGAGGGCGCCGCGGCCCTCGCCCGCCTCGAGCGCTACGGCGACGCCCGCCAGTGGCTCGCGGAAGCGCGCCAACGGCACCCCGAGCACCCGGGGCTCCGCGAGCTGGCCGGGAGCGTGGAAGCCGCCGGCGCGGGAGGCCGCTGAAGAGCGGACACTCGGTCACAGGAGACCAGCAATCATGAGGATGCGAGAGCGCTGGCTGCAGTGCACGGTCGTGGTCGGGGTGACGGTCGGGCTCGGGCTTGCCGCGGCCGGATCCGCCGCAGGTCAGGACGGCCCGGGGCCGCACGACGCGGCGGAGTTCGACCTCCTCTTCGAGGAGGTGAAGAACTGGGGCCGGTGGGGGGCGGACGACGAGCTGGGGACGGCGAACCTGGTGACGGAGGAGAAGCGGCGGCGGGCGCTGGCGCTCGCGACGCGGGGCCGCACGGTGTCGCTCTCGCACAACCCGATGCCCGACGTCGCGCCGGACAACCCCGACTCGGCGTTCAACCACACGATGGCCGAGTCGCTGCGCTCGGACACGATCGAGTTCTCCTACCACGGCTACGGCGTCAGCCACATCGACGCCCTGTGCCATTTCCTCCACAACGGCGCGATGTACAACGGCGTCCCGCCGGAGGCGAGCTCGGTGGAGGAGGGGTGCGGCAAGCTCGGCATCCAGAACCTGAAGCAGGGGATTGTCACGCGCGGCGTGCTGCTCGACATCCCGCGCCTGAAGGGCGTCGACTACCTGGAGCCGGGGACCGCGATCTACACGGAGGACATCGAGGCGTGGCTCGAGCAGGCGGGGGTCACGATGCAGCCGGGCGACGCGGTCTTTCTGCGCACCGGCCGCTGGGCGCGCCGGGCGGCCGAGGGGCCGTGGCAGCTCTCCGGCAACGCGGCCGGCATCCACGCGTCGGTCATCCGCTGGATCCGGGCGTCGGACGTGGCGTTCTTCGGGAGCTACTCGGCGACCGACGTGCAGCCGTCCGGGGTCGAGGGCGTCCGGCTGCCGGTGCATACCCTGCTGATCGCCGGCCTCGGCACCAACATCTTCGACAACATGGACCTGGAGGCGCTGGCCGTCGCGGCCGCCGAAGAGGGGCGCTGGGAGTTCCTGATCACGGCCGCGCCGATCCCGGTGACCGGCGGCACCGGCTCGCCGCTGAACGTCATCGCCGTCTTCTGATCCTGCTCTCTCCGGCCGCGCCCGCGGGGGGACTGCATCCGCGGGCGCGGGGCCCGGCCCCCGAATCCGCTGCGCTACTCGCCCTCGCGCACGTCGACGGCCGTGCCGGCCGGGATGGGCCCCGGCACGGTCTGCTCGGCGCCGGACGGCCAGACGACGGTGATCTCGTCTACCGTCTCCGCGTCGCCCAGGCCGAAGTAGAGCGGGATCAGGCTCTGCGACAGGTAGCCCGACTGCCCGTCGTGGACCTTCAGGTACGAGCGCCCGCCGGCGCGCACGGTGACCTCCGTGCCGAGTCCGTCGCGGTTCGACGCCGACCCGGTCAGGTGGACGGTCACGTGGCGGACCGGCCCGCGTTCCGCGAGGTCGCTCACGAGCACCAGCGGCCCGTCGTGGAACTCGTTGGTGACGATGTCGAGGTCGCCGTCGTCGTCGAGGTCGAAGATGGCCGACGAGCGCGACCCGACGGACGCCCAGACCACCGCTTCGTCGAGCAGGCCGAACTCCTCGCAGTAGGTGTTCCCGGCGTCGGCCCCCGCGCAGTCGAGCGTGAACCACGGCCGCGCAGTGCGGCGGTCGCGGCGCGGCTCGACGCCGAGGATGAACTCGCTGTCGACGAAGCCGCGTCCCCCGTCGTTCAGCAGCACGGTGTTGACGCCGTAGCGGAACGGGAAGTTCATGCTCGAGGCGATGAACACGTCGTCGAAGCCGTCGGCGTTGAGGTCGCCGACGCTCAGGCCCCACGGCCAGTAGTTCTCCGTGCCGAGGGCGTCCGAGGCCTCGGTGAACGTCCCCCCGTCGTTCCGGAAGAAGGCGTTCCCGTAGATGCTGTTGCCGCCCGAGCGGAGCGTCGACTCCGGCCACTGCATGCGCGACTTCAGCTTCTCGCGCGCCGGCCCCACGTCCTCGCTCATGTCCGAGTGCATGTCGCTGAGGATGATGTCCATGTCGGCATCGTTGTCGAAGTCGAACACCTTGATGCTCATGGAGCCCCACGGCGTGCGCGGGAAGAGCTCGCGGCTGCGCCGCTCGAAGCGCTCGCCGCCGACGTTCTCGTAGTACTCGTCGTGCCCCTGCATGTTCAGCACGTAGAGGTCGGGCCAGCCGTCGCGATTGGCGTCGATGGGGCTCGCGTCGCCGGTCCAGCTCTCGTCGGCCAGACCGCGCTCGTCGGTGACGTCGGCGAAGCGGTTGCCGCCCTGGTTCTCGTAGAGGATGCTCCGCTCGTTGCGCCGCTCGGGCTGGAGGTGCCCCTCGAAGGCGTCCGCGAAGCCGAGGTAGTAGCCGCCCGGCCCCCGGTCGTCCGACGAGTACACGCCGACGTTGCACAGGAAGAGGTCCAGCAGTCCGTCGCGGTTGTAGTCGAAGAAGACCGCCCCGGAGGAGTGCGCGACGTGTCCGAGCCCCGCCGCCTCGGTGGCGTCGGTGAAGCGGCCCGAACCGTCGTTGACGAAGAGGTGGTTGCCGCCGCGGACCGTCGTCACGAAGAGGTCCGCATCGCCGTCGTTGTCCGTGTCCGCGAACGAAGCGGTGGCGCTGATGGCGTCCGGCAGGCCGACGCCCGCCGCGTGCGTGACGTTGTCGAACTCGCCCCCGCCGAGGTTGCGCCACAGCTCGTTCGCGCCCACCTGGTTCGTGAAGTAGATGTCGAGCCGCCCGTCGCCGTCGACGTCGGCCACCGCGATGCCATTGCCGTGGTCGTAGTGGACCGGCTTGTAGGCCTTGCCCGAGTCGTCCGTGACGCGGTTGACGAAGGTGATGCCGCTCTCGTGCAGCCGGTCGGTGAAGCGAAAGTCGTGGGCGACGTCGAGGTCGCGGGCGGTGGCGAGCTGGGCCTCGGCGCGCCCGTCGAGCCAGGGCGGATCGAGGACCTCCTCGGGGTGCGCGACGACGCGGGGCGGTGGCGCTCCGGCGAGCTCCCGGAGGTCGCCGGCCAGGGCGGCGCGCCCCTCTGCGCTCGCGCCGTCGTAGGCGGCGCGAATCCGTTGCAGCCGATCGACCAGCAGGACGTCGCCGGCCGCGAACGTGGGCTGGTCGCCGTCCGCGCCCGCCTCGAGCGGGAGGCGCAGGCCATGCCGGCTGAGCTGGCGGATCTGGTTGGAACGGCCGGTCAGGAACTTCCAGTGGTCGCCGCTCGCGCCGGCGTCGCGCGCGTGGTCGGCGAGCACGGCCGCCGTGTCGCGCTCCGGATCGACGCTGAGGCTGACGAAGCGGATGTCGTCCCAGCCCGGTGCGCCGTCGAGCTCGTCCTGCAGTTCCCGCAGTCCGGCGGTCACCTCGGGGCAGACGTCGGTGCAGCCCGTCGACGTGAGATGCGCGACCCAGACCCGGCCCTCGAGCTGTGCGGTCCCGAACGGCTCGCCCGCCTGATCGATGAGGGAGAACGAGGGGACCTCCAGCAGGGCGCCGGCGGCCAGCAGATCGCGCGCCGTCGGCAGGGGGTCCGCGATGGTATCGGGCTCGCGGTCGGCCGGCGTCCCGCCGCTACATCCTGCCAGCGCCGCGCCCGCCGCGAGCGCAATCGCCGCGCCCAGCGTCCTTGTCGGAATCCGAGTGTTCTGCCGCCGCATCGTGGACCTCGTGTGCTCGTGGACGTCTTGTGCTGATGTCGCCCGGGTTCAATCGCCGCGTGGCTGTAGAGACTCCCGGCCCGACGCCAATGCCTCGAGCCTCACGCAAGTATAGTTTTCGGCCGCCGTGCGGACGGCGGAGGTGCCGGCGATCGAAGGTCCGCGCCGGTTGCGCTCCGGTCGGGGCATGCCGCATGATCGGTCACGGCCGAGGCCGGTACGGGGGTTCGGTCGAACGCGGTTCCGAATCGACCGCGATTGCGAAGAGGAGGGGACGATGGGCAGGCGCAGGATCGGTGCGTTGCTCGCGGCGGCTGGGTTGGTGGCGCCGGCGTCCGGGCTCCTCGCCGCACCGCAGGAGACCCACACGGTGCCGGTCGTGGAGCGAACCGTCTACGACATGCAGCGGCTCGCGGAGCCGCCCCCGCTGTCGGACGACGAGCTCGCCGGGCGCCGGCTCCTCACCCAGCGCTGCGCGATCTGCCACGACCCGGTGGGGCAGCCCCTCGGCGAGACGCCCGGCCCGCAACTCGACCGGCGGACGGTCGCCGGGGAACGCGAGGCGGCGGCGCGCCGGCTCATCGCGGACGGTTCGCGCCGCATGCCGGGCTTCCGTCACGCGCTGCGCCCGCGGCAGGTCGATCGGATCGTTGCCTACCTGCGGACGGTGCCCGAGGACGCGGCGGCCTCCACGGCCGGGCCGGCCGGGGCGGCGGCAACGGCGACTTCGACCGCGGCTGCCGGGGAGCTGGCGGCGGGAGCGGACCCGGGCGCGATGCTGAGCGGTCGGGTCCTCGGCGAGGGCCCCGACCGGGCACCCGTCGGCGGCATCGCGGTGTCGGCGCGCGCGGCGGGCAGGACCTTCACCACGACGGTCTTCAGCGACGAGGACGGCGGGTTCGTCTTCCCGGCGCTCGACGACGGCGACTACCGCCTCTGGGCGCAGGGAGTCGGCTTCGAGACCGCGCGGGCCGAGGCGACCCTGGCCGCCGGGAGCCCGGCCGCCCACACGTTCACCCTGAGCGCCATCGACGACTTCACGCCGCAGCTCTCGGGTGCGGAGTGGCTCGACTCGCTGCCCGAGGAGACGTTCGAGGACCGGCGCCTGAAGGAGATCTTCCGCGTCAACTGCACCGAGTGCCACTCGCCGAGCGTGGCGCTCCACAACCGCTTCGACGAGGCGGGCGGGCTGGCCATCCTCGACCTGATGGAGCACTCGACCTACACCGGCTGGCTCGGCGACCGGCGGCCGCCCCCCGGCGACTACGAGGCGGGCGGCGGCATATACCGCGACCGGACGATCGGCTACCACAAGGAGGAGCTGGCCGCGTACCTCGCGCGCGTGCGTGGCCCCGACTCGGAGCTCGACTTCGTGCTCCAGCCGCGCCCGAGCGGCGACGCCGCGCGCGTCGTCGTCACCGAGTACGACGTGCCGGTGGACCGGCTCGGCGAGCTCGCCTGGCACGACGGCAGCGACTGGTCCGAGGGACCGGGGACGGGCATGCACGGCGCGATGGGCGGCCTCCACGACGTCATCGTCGACAACGACGGCAATGCGTGGATGACCGAGTCGGCCGGCAACCTGCACCGCACCGTCACCAAGCTCGACACGCGGACGGGGCAGGTGACGGACTTCAAGCTGACGCGCGGCGCCGGCGCCCGCACCCGCACGCGGTCGTCGCACGGCATCGGGCGGGACCAGGACGGCACGCTCTGGTTCGACACCAACGGGAGCCTCGGCCGCATCGACGCGGCGACCGACACCATCGATCTCTTCACGCCGCCGCGGGGCATGGGGAGCGGGGTGAGCGTAACCGTCGACGCCGACGGCCTCGGCAAGATCTGGGGCGGCACGCGCTACGGCTCCATCTGGTTCGACCCGGACACCATGGCGTGGAAACACCTGCAGAACGTCACCCCGGCCGACGGCTTCACCTACGGGATGACGGGCGACGCCGACGGCAACGGCTGGTGGACGCAGTTCAACGCGGAGCGGGTGGTGAAGGGCGACCCGCGCACCGGCGAGAGCACGGAGTTCATCATGCGGCCGCCGTGGATGGCCGACCGCGAGAGCCTGATGACGCCCGACGACCGGGCGTTCTACGAGTCGGTCGGGGCGCTCCTCTGGGGCGGCATCAACTCCGTCCCCGGGGCGCAGGCCCCGCGGCGGCTCGGCGCGGACCGGGGCGGCGACACCGTCTGGGTGCCGAACTACCTCGGCATGAACCTCGCGCGCATCGACATCCGGACCCACGAGGTCACCTACCACGCGCTGCCGATCAACGGGAACCCCTACTTCGTGGTCGTCGACAAGGACCACAACGTCTGGGCCAACCTGCTGAGCGACGACCGGGTGGTGAAGCTCGAGCCGGACACGGGCGAGTGGACGATCTTCCAGCTCCCGAGCATCGGCTGCGAGACGCGCAACATCGCCGTCGACGACATCCGGGGCGACATCTGGGTCCCGTGCGCCCGCACCAGTCGCGTCGCCCGGCTGCAGTTCCGGACCCCCGCGGAGGTGGAGCTCCCTGGCGCCCCGTAGTCCGGCGTCGACCCTGTGCATGGCCGTCACGCTGGCGGCCAGCCTCGCGGGCGGCTGCGGCGGCGGAGTCGCGGATGCGCCGCCTCCGGGGGCCGAGCCGGCAGTTGCGGACCCGTCCGCGCCGTCCGGCCCGCCCTGGTTCGTCGACCGCGCGGCGGAGGTGGGGCTCGACTTCGTGCACGTCACCGGCCACGCGGGCGAGTTCCACCAGCCGGAGATCATGGGCCCCGGGGCGGGGCTGCTGGACTACGACAACGACGGCGATCTCGATGTCTACCTCGTGCAGAGCGGATACCTGGAGGGCACCGGGACGCCGCCGCCGGCAGACGCCGCAGATCTCCGCGGCCGTCTCTTCCGCAACGATCTCGAGGTGGCGGCCGACGGTTCGCGCGCGCTCCGTTTCACGGATGTCACCGGGGAGAGCGGCCTCGACGCCCGCGCCTACGGCACGGGGGTGGCGGCGGGGGACTTCGACAACGACGGCTGCGTCGATATCTACCTGACGCACTACGGCCCCAACCAGCTCTACCGCAACGACTGCGACGGCACGTTCACGGACGTGTCGGACGCGAGCGGGACCGCGGACCCGGCGTGGAGCGTGCCGGCGTCGTTCGTCGACGTCGACCGCGACGGCTGGCTCGACCTCTTCGTCGGCAACTATCTGGTCTATGTCCCGGAGCGGCGCGTCACCTGCGCCAGCGAGTCGGGGCTCCCCGACTACTGCCCGCCGGAGCGCTACCGGGCGGCGCCGGACCGGTTGTACCGCAACCGGGGCGACGGCACGTTCGCCGACGTCACCGTCGACCGGGGCCTTGCCGGGGCGTTCGGGCCGGCGCTCGGGGTGGCCACGGCCGACTTCGACGGCAACGGGTGGATCGACCTGTTCGTCGCCAACGACCAGCAGGAGAATCAGCTCTGGCTCAACCGCGGGGGCGAACGCTTCGAGGACGTGGGCCTGATGTCGGGAACCGCCCTCGGCGCGACCGGCGCGCTCAAGGCCGACATGGGGGTCGACGCTGGCGACTTCGACAACGACGGCGACGAAGACCTCTTCATGACCGACCTCACCACGCAGGGGAGCACGTTCTACGTGAACGACGGGTCGGCGCGCTTCGAGGAGCAGAGCGCCCGGGCGGGGATCCGCGTCGTCAGCCTCCCCTACACCGGGTTCGGCGCGGGCTGGTTCGACTACGACAACGACGGCTGGCTCGACCTGCTCGCCGTCAACGGCCTCGTCACCCGGAACCTCGACGCGCTCGGCCCCGACAACCCGTTCCCGCTGCAGCAGCCGAACCAGTTGCTCCGCAACCTCGGCGACGGCACCTTCGAGGACGTCACCGCGCAGGCCGGCCCGGCCCTCGAGCTCTCCGAGGTAAGCCGCGGGGCCGCGTTCGGCGACGTGGACAACGACGGCGACACCGACGTCGTCATCGCCAACGCCGAGGGCCCGGTTCGATTGCTGATCAACGAGGTGGGGAACGATCGCCCGTGGCTCGGACTGCGCCTGGTCGGTGATCCACCCGGCGGGCCGCGCGGCGGTGGCGGACCCGGCCGGAGCGGGGTCCGGGACATGCCGGGTGCGCGGGTCGAGATCGTGCGGGACGGCGCCCCGACACTGTGGCGCCGCGCGCGGGCGGACGGAAGCTACGCTTCTGCGAACGACCCGCGGGTGCTCGCGGGTCTCGGCAACGGCACCGCGTCGCTATCGCTCGTTCGCGTCACGTGGCCGAGCGGCGCCGTCGAGGAATGGACGGACGTTCCGCTCCGCCGCTACGCGACGCTCGTCGAGGGCAGCGGCCGGTCTCGCTGAGCCGCGCTCGATACGTTCTGGTGCTGGCGCGGACCTCCCGCCCACCGCCAGCCGAGTTGCCCGAGCGGTCGCCCGATCGTACCGGCCGGGTGAGCTACCGCCCGTCGTGCGGCCGCTCTACCGAGCGAGAGACTCTTCGTAGGCCGACCGGACAGGCGGTTCGAAGCAGACGAACAGCACCTGTTCGATCGAGGGCTGCGCGGCGAGCACCAGCCGGGTCTCGGCGACGGCGACCCGGGCCGCCGGGCCCACGGGATAGCCGTACACGCCGCAACTGATCGCCGGGAACGCGAGCGTCGAGATGCCGTTCGCGACCGCCAGCTCGAATGCCCGGCGGTAGCAGCGCGCCAGCAGCTCGGGCTCGCCGCGTCCGCCGCCCTGCCACACCGGGCCTACCGCGTGGATTACGTAGCGCGCCGGCAGGCGATACCCGGCGGTGACCCGCGCATCACCGGTCGGACACCCTCCCAGCGTGCGGCACTCGGCCAGAAGCTCGGGGCCGGCGGCGCGGTGAATCGCGCCGTCGACGCCCCCGCCGCCGAGCAGGGACGTATTGGCGGCATTCACGATGGCATCGACGGAGAGCGTGGTGATGTCGTCTGTCGAGATGGCCATTCGCGGTGAGCGCACGGGTCCCATCCTACTCGACGTCGCCGGACACCCAGGACGGGCCCGTTCGGAGCGCGGCCTCCGACTGCCGGCTGCTACGATGCGGGAATCGCTCCGTGGCAGCCTCGAAGGGGAAGTGACCTCATGAAGAGAAGCACGCGCGCGCTGGTGGTGGCGGCCGCCGGCCTGGCGGGGAGCGGCCTGGCCGCCTCCGCCGGGGCTCAGGATCTCGGCGTGATATACGCGGAGGTGACCGACGCGAACGGCCGGCCGGTGACCGACCTCCGCCCGGAGGAGTTTCGGGTCGCCGAGGACGGACGGGTCGTGGAGGTAGTGACCGCGCAACTCGGCACGGAGCCGATGCGGGTGGCGCTGCTCGTGGACAACGGCGTGATCATCGGCCGGAGGCAGGCGCTCAACCCGCTGCGCGATGCGGTGGCCGGCTTCGTCGAGACGCTGCCGCCGGAACACGCCGTCAGCCTCGCAACGATCGGCGGGCACATCGGCTGGCGCGTCGATTTCACCACCGACCGGGCCGTGCTCCTGGAGGCAGCGCGGGAGATGCACAGCGATCCCGGCGGCGTCCGCTTCATCGATGGCATCCGCGAGACGTGGGACCGGCGGTTCGACGGCGACGAGGCGTGGCCCGTGTTCGTTGCGATCCTGACGGATGCGAACGAGGCCAGCGCGTTCATGAACGAGAACCGCTTCAATCGCTTCGTGCGCAACCTGCGGACCAGCGGCGTCATGGTGCACTCCGTCCTGTGGACCTCCCGCGCCCGGCAGACGACGCCTTCGCTGGTCTCGACCGGCTTCGCCCTCAACCTGGCCAGAAACACGGGCGGGCGCTACACCGCCGTCGCCGTCGCAACGGCGTACGACCACGCTCTGCGGCAGCTCGCCGCCGACATGGCTGCTCACCACGACGCCGTCTCGAAGCGCTACCGTGTGCTGTACGAGCTTCCCGACGAGGGGGGCACGCGCACGACGGTGAACGTGCTGCGCCCCGGCCTCGAGGTGCAGCTCTTCGGCGACCGGCGCCTCGATCCGTAGGCGAACGATCGTCCGGTCGAGCCCGTCCGGCGGCTCGCCGCCAGGAGTCTGCGCCGCAGAACCTGCCGTTGAGGACTCCGTGCCCGCGCAGACTCCCAACGCGCCCGTCAGGGCGCGCTAGTCCGGCAGCGCGAAGACGTACAGCCCGTTCCCGGTCTGCGCCTGGTAGATCTCCGGGCTGAGCACCCCGCTCAGGCCGCGGAAGATGCCGAGACCGGCCGGCACGGCGACGTACTGCCGGCCGCCCGCCTCGTACGTGATCGGAAAGCCCTGGGCGGCGTGGCCGAGGCGCGTCTCCCAGAGCACCTCGCCGGTGCGGACGTCGAGGGCCCGGAAGTAGCGGTCGACGTCGCCCACGAAGGCCAGGCCGGTGGCCGTCGTCAGCACGGACGTCAGGAAGATGGCGCGCTGTTCGCGGCTCCAGACCTCCTCCATCGTCACGACGTCGAACGCCGCGAGGCGCCCCAGCATCCCGTTCGTGCCGGGCATCTCGTGGAGCTCGACCGACGCGCCGACGCCCCCGCCGCCCTCGATCAGCTCCACGTCGCGGCCGGTGAGCGTCATGCACACCTGGTGCAGCGGGAAGACCAGCACGCCGGCCTCCGGGCTGTAGGCCGACGCCTGCCAGTTGTGGCCGCCGAAGAGGCCCGGGCAGGCGTCCACCGGGTCGTCGATGCCCGCGTCGCGGATGTCCTGCCGGTAGGTCAGGCGCCCCGTCTCGCGGTCGATCGACTCGAAGACGTCCTGGGGCAGCATCTCGGTCAGCTCGACGAAGGCTCCCGTGCGCCGGTCGAGCTTCCAGAGGATGGCGTCCTTGCCGGCCGTGAACAGCCACTGCTCGTCGTCGACGTCGACCAGCACCCGCTCGAAGACGATGTCCATGTCGAGCGTCTCGCCCGGCACGTGCTGGAAGTACCAGGCGACCTGGCCGGTCGTCGGATTCAGCGCGAGCGTGGAGTTGGTGTAGAGGGCGTCGTTGTAGGTCGACATGCCGCGGCTCGCCGCCACCCACGGCTTCGCCTGCGCCGTGCCGATGAAGAAGAGGTCGAGCCCGGGATCGTAGGCGCCGGGGATCCAACTGTCGCCCCCGCCGCGGAGGTGCGGCGGGATGTCGCCCCAGGTGCCGCTGTTGACGTCGCCCGGCTGCGCGATGCTCGACGTGCGCCAGAGCTCCTCGCCGGTGTCCGGGTCGTGGCCGGTGATGAAGCATCCCTCGTCCTCGAAGCGCTCGCAGCCGTTGATGCCGCTGACGACGACCCCGTTGGCGATGGCCGGTCCCGCCGTCTGGGCGAAGCCCTTGCGGTAGTCCGCCTTGGTCGTCTTCCACACCGGCTCGCCGGTCCGTGCGTCGAGGGCGAGGATCGCCGCGTCGTACGTGGCCAGATAGACCTTGTCCCGGTAGAGCGCGATGCTGCGCGTCGCGCCCCAGCTCGCCGCGTCCTCCGGGTACTCGTGCCGGTGCTCCCAGATGACCTCGCCGGTCGCGGCGTCGAGGGCCTGCACGAGGTTGCCGGGGCTCGCCAGGAACATCACGCCGTCGTGGACGATCGGCGTCGCCTGGTTGTTGCCTTCCGGCATCGCCAGCGCCCAGGCCAGCCGCAGCCCGGCCACGTTGTCCGGCGCGATCTGGTCCAGCGGGCTGTAGCCCTGGTTGTCGCGGGTCCGCCGCCAGGTGAGCCAGTCCTCGGCCGGCGGGTTGCGGAGCAGCTCGTCGGTGACCGGCGTGAAGTCTGGGACCTCGCGGTTGACGAACGACCGGGGGAGCTCCAGGACCTCGGCGTCTTCCGCCGCATCGGCGTCGGCCGCGGCCGAGGCATCCGCCACGGCGCCGGCCGGTGCAGGGGCAGGAGCCGCCCCGGGGTCGCCGACCACGGCCGCGGCGTCCGCGGTGAGGGCCGCCGGCCCGGCGGCGTGCCCATTCTGTTGCAGGAGGTAGGCGACGATGTTCAGGTAGGTGTCGCCGGGCAGCGACCCGCCGAGCCCGGGCGGCATCTCGACCCGCACGTAGTCGAGCAACTCGGCCGCGGTGCTCGCCCCCCAGTTGTTCAGGAAGCCGCGCCCCGTCAGCTCCGGCCCGTGGGCCGCACCCCGCAGGGTCGCCCCGTGGCAGGCGGCGCAGGAGCGCCCGTAGGCCGTCCGCCCGCCCGAGGCCTGCGCCTCGAGGAACGCTCCGCCCGACGCCACCGGCTGGGCGCCGGCCGGTGCGGCCATCCCGACGGCCGCCGCGACGGCCATCGCCGCGACGGCCGCCGTCGCGGCCGGCAACCGCCCCATCGTCCGCGCCTCTCGATCGCTCCCGGTTCCGGTAGCGTCGGCCCCGTTGCACTGTCTCGGCATTGGTGCGTCTCCTTCGACGTTTTCTGGCGGCGGTGGCGGCGGGTCAGGCCCCGACCGCTCGCCCATCAGGCCAGCAGCGTTACGATCGCCGCCCGGCTATCGTGCCGCGTGCCCAGACCGGGTTGGCTCGCGCGGAGTTCGTCGCCCTCAACCTCTTCGCCCCTCGGTGACGCCTCGATATAGGGAGGCTCGTTTCCGACCTGTCGGCGCCAACCACGTCGCTGTCGCCCTTCAACCCGCTTGAGCTTGACCCGGCGAACCGTTGGTGGTCACCGCTCGAGAAAACCACCGAATGCACCTGCAGACCTCGCGAGACGAAGACTTCGGGCGGCCGAGAATCAGCGTTCTCTACCATACGCGTGGGCTGAATCCGGCAGCATGCCCCGAGTGTTGGCACGGTCATCGCTAAACACCGCAGGATCATCGCCACCTCCCACCGTTCAGGCGGTTCGCTCGTCCTCTCTGGTCCCGGACCGGCACCCGCTCCATTCGTCACTCGCGCGATCCTCCAATCAGGCGCCACCCTCGCGCACCGCAGAGGATTCGGCGATTTCTCGAAGTGCAGCAAGTCTGCTTCCACCACGGATGCTTCGGATAAAAGGAGAGTCCCCCGTGTCGCCCCGATTCTTGGCTAGTAGCTGCCTCGCGACAGATCGTGCATAGCTGGGCGAAAATGGCAACGCAGGTTCTGGGAGATGCCATATCTTTACCTTCTCTGCCCGATCCACGGTCGCGAGTCCCACATTGGCTTGAGCGAACAACCTCACCTGCTCGATCGCCGCCCCCGCATGGGCGCTGTCCAACACGACGTACGTTTCGTTCACATAGTTTCGGTGGCGAAAAGCCTGTCGCAGCGCTCGACGCCAGTCCTTAAGCTTGAATTCTATGGTCACGACGTAGTACAACTGCTTCTCTCGGTACGCGAACATCACTAGTGTGCACCGTCAGAAATACGTGAGCAGTAACGCTTCAGGGATTCCGATCTGCTCGGCGGTCTTCGTCCAGACGAAGGGCTTGGGGTCTTCGTTGTAGACCGCCAGGTACTCCTTGATCGCCGCCTCGAGTGCTTGGGTGCTGCGATGGGTTCCACGCCGGATCTGCTGCCGGGTGATCTCGGCGAACCAACGCTCTACCTGGTTGAGCCACGATGCGCTCGTGGGCGTGAAGTGCAGGTGATACCGAGGACGCCGTGCCAGCCAGTCGTGGATCATCGCCGTCTTGTGCGTGCCGTAGTTGTCCAGCACCAGGTGGATGTCGAGGTCGGGCGGCACCGCCTTGTCGATCACGGCGAGGAAGCGCTTGAACTCCACCGAGCGGTGCTTCCGAAAGCACCTGCCGATCACCTCGCCGGTGGCGGTGTTCAGGGCCGCGAACAACGAGGTCGTGCCGTGCCGTCGATAGTCGTGTGTCCGCTGCTCCGGTGCTCCCGGACGCATCGGCAACACCGGCTGGGTACGGTTCAACGCCTGGATCTGCGACTTCTCATCCACACACAGCACCACCGCTCGCTCCGGCGGATGCAGGTACAGCCCCACGATATCGCGCACTTTCTCGATGAACAACGGGTCTCGCGACAGCTTGAAGGTCTCGCTGCGATGGGGCTTGAGCGCGAACGCGCGCCACACGCGGCCGACGGTCGAAGCGCTCAGCCCGCAGGCTCGGGCCATCGACTCCCGGCTCCAATGCGTCGCCCCCCGTGGGGTCGTCTCCAGCGTCCGGACCACGACCCGTTCGACGTCCTCGTCCGACACCCGGCGCGGCGCGCCCGGCCGTGGTTCGTCCAGCAAGCCGTCGCAGCCGTTGCGCAGGAACCGCCGCCGCCACTTGCCGACCGTGGCCCGCGTCGTGCCCAGAGCCTGCGCCACGACCTGGTCGCTCCGTCCCGCGGCGCTCTGCAGCACGATGCGTGCCCTCAGGGCCAGAGCCTGCGCGGTATTGCGCCGGCGCAGCCAACCCTCCAGTTCCTCGCGCTGTGCGTCCGAGACCTCCGGGACCTCTCGTGTGTAATGGTTCGGCACGGCCCTCCTCGCTTCCGGGCCGACCGTACCACGAACCGATTCTACTGGTCAAGAACTTCAGGCGTTGGACACTAGGTCGGGGATTCCGCCGGGCGCCGGTACCTCGTATCGGGTTCGGATCGGACCTCCAATTTTGCGCAACGCCGTCCGCACCAAACGCCGGCCGGCACGGACCAATTGGGCCTCCGACGCGAACTGCCGTCTTCTCATTCCGGTTGCGCCTCGAACATCGCTATGGCATTCAACCACGACGGAAGGTGAGACCCGTCAGAATCCTCGTCCAAGAAGACGCCCGCGGCTCTTATCTGTTCGAAGAACTGTAGCGCATTCAGAAGCTGAGTCCTAACGTGTTCCGGGCGCCCAGCCAATTGTGGCAATTCAGAAATCTGCCGCGAGAAAATGAAGAAGTAGTGCTTGTAGATCTCCGAACGCTGGAAATTGAGCGCACTAGACGGATCGAGCAAGTAGTTCTTGTACGGAGAATCATCGAATAGCGATTGCCAATTCGGGACAAGCTGTCGGAGCGGCCCCAGATAGATATCCTCTACCCACTGTAGTAGCCGACCGGAATAGACCCGAGAGCGCGGACCTCTGCGTGCTCTGTTCTCCTGGGTCTCAAGCCGAAGTGTGCTGAAAGACCGGAGTATTCTCGTATGATCCGACGGTAACGGAAGTCGCGCCCGCAATTGAGTAGAGCAATCCTTCGATCCCATAGTAACCGACGTGTACCTCCATGTCATTCGATCGAAGGGCCCGGACGAACCGCAGTGTTCCCGACAAGAACTCAGGGTTCTTGACCTGCTTCGACCGCGAGACGCTGTCCAGTACGAGGTAGATGCCGTCGACATCCTCGAAACCGGTTGCCCAGGACAGCAACTCGTCGTGCGACGAACCGGCATCCAAGTGAAGCTGCTTCGCGATGACGGTCAGGAGCAGGGGCTTGGTGAAGTGTAGATCCAACTTGGCTTGGCGGAAGGGCTCTACGAACAGTTCGGCGAGTTGAAGCAGATAGTCATCCGGAAGGTCGTCGAAGTATCTCGTCGGGATCACAAGATACCGGAGGTTTAACGCGTTCTGGAAGCGCAAACATTCTCTCGCAATCTCGACGGCGTGGTTCTCGAAGTCGCTCGTGCTAAAGTTGGCAAGCACGTTCCCTGGAAAGAAAGGATACGTCTTGAGCTTGTTCTTGCTGTCGTTGGGAAGGTAGAACTGGGGGTCCATCCAGCTTGACTCGAGGATCTCGGCCGGAATCCTCTCGGCGATCTTGTCGGCCTCAATATTCACCGGGGACACGATAAGGCCGTCGCCAACTCCGTCATCTTGGAGCGATTGGATGTTCCACACGAAGTTGTGGCCGCACTGATGGTAGATCAGCATGCCTCTGGGTCCAGTTGGAGGTGTGCCATTACGGCGGCCACCGTTCGGAAGCGGCGATAGGGCTGCACGCTCAGCACATTCTCAACGAAATGCACCAAGTGCTCGTCATGCGAGGCATCGGGATGTACGTAGGTTCCGGACGCGAGGTTCTCGACTAGCGTGTTCGAGTTACCCACCCGTTGAGGATCGAAAGGATGGAACCCGAGCATCAACTCTAGAGTCAAGAGTCCGAGCAGGAAAAATCCGTTCGATGATTAATCATCATCTTGCGGTTTTTCAACTGTTCTGGAGCCGCGTAGAATGGAGTACCTGGGCCCTGAAGTGCGTGTGTGCGTGTCAACGAGGCATCGTCGAGAAATCGGGCTATCCCAAAATCGACGATGCGCGGCTCATTTGTGGAGGTTATCAGCACGTTCGCGGGCTTGATATCGCGGTGCACGACGTTGCGCGCCCAAACGACGCTAAGGCCGCACACGAGGTGTCGCAGCAAGGCGAGGACTTGTTGGTCTGAAGCGAAGCGGGCACTTGCGGTCGCGAGGTCGACGGCGTCTAAGCGCTCCTCAATGACCAGGAATTCGCGACGAATGGGCTCGATGAGGAATTCATGGTGTTTCGGATAGTACTTGGAGTCTAGGTCGCGAAGCAATCGCACCTCGCGGGCGATGCGGTCTAGGCTAGTAGTGAACCGGTACTCGCCATGCTTGATGACAACGGCGCCGAAGTCCCGATGGTCGGCGGAGAGGACTCGCTTCTGCCCGCCCTGCGCGAGAAAGGACACGTTGTCGCAACGCTGAAGGACGTCATCGAGGAGGGGCATGGCTCAGCCATTCTGCGTTGGAAGAATATGGTACGTCCCGACGGACCCAGTCGTGCGTCGTTTGGGTGCTCCAAGAGGACAAGTGTGCGCGCCAGGCGGGCAAATTCCACCATTACCGAACCTTGTCAGCTTCGGGTAGCGCGAAGACGTACAGCCCGTTTCCGGACGGGGGCTGGTAGATGTCCGGGCTGAGCACCCCGCTCAGGCCGCGGAAGATGCCGACGCCGGTCGGCACCGCGATGTACTGCTTGCCCCCTGCCGAATACGAAATCGGGAACCCGTGGCCGGACTGGCCGAGGCGGGTCTCCCAGTGGACCTCGCCCGTACGGACGTCGAGGGCCCGGAAGTAGCGGTCGACGTCGCCCACGAAGGCGAGGCCGGTGGCCGTCGTCAGCACGGACGTCAGGAAGATGGCGCGCTGCTCGCGGCTCCAGACCTCCTCCATCGTGCGGACGTCGTACGCCGCGAGACGACCGAGCATCCCGTTCGTGCCGGGCATTTCGTGGAGCTCGATCGCGGAGACGCCGAGACCGCCGCCGCCCTCGACCAGCTCGACGTGACGGGCGGTGAGCGTCATGCATGCCTGGTGCAGCGGGTAGATGATGACCTTGGCCTCGGGGCTGTACCCGGACGCCTGCCAGTTGTGGCCGCCGTACAGGCTCGGGCAGGCGTCCACGGGGTCGTCGATGCCGGCGTCGCGGATGTCCTGCCGGTAGTTGACGCGGCCGGTCTCCATGTCGATCGACTCGAAGATGTCCTGGTGCAGCATCTCGGCCAGGTCGACGAACGCCCCGGTGCGCCGATCGAGCTTCCAGAGGATGGCGTCCTTGCCGGCCGTGAACAGCCACTTCTCATCGTCTACGTCGACCAGCACCCGCTCGAAGACGATGTCCATGTCCAGCGTCTCGCCCGGCACGTGCTGGAAGTACCACGCCATCTGTCCGGTGCGCGGGCTGAGAGCGAGCGTCGAATTGGTGTAGAGGGCGTCGTTGTAGGTCGACATCCCGCGGCTCGCTGCCACCCACGGCTTGGCCTGCGCGGTGCCGATGAAGAAGAGGTCCAGCTCCGGGTCGTAGGCGCCGGGGATCCAGGAGTCGCCGCCGCCGCGCAGGTGCGGCGGGATGTCGCCCCAGGTGCCGTTGTTGACGTCACCCGGCTGCGCGATGGTCGACGTGCGCCAGAGCTCCTCGCCGGTGTCCGGGTCGTGGCCGGTGACGAAGCAGCCCTCGTCCTCGAAGCGCTGGCAGCCGTTGATGCCGCTGACGACGACGCCGTTGGCGATGACCGGGCCGGCCGTCTGCGCGAAGCCCTTCCGGTAGTCGGCCCGGGTGGTCTGCCAGACCGGATCGCCGGTCCGCGCGTCGAGGGCGACGATAGCCGCGTCGTAGGTGGCGAGATACACCTTGTCCTGGTAGAGGGCGATGCTGCGGGTCGCGCGCCGGCTCTCCGCGTCCTCGGGGTACTGGTGCCGGAACTCCCAGATCAGCTCGCCGGTGGCCGCGTCGAGCGCCTGGACGATGTTGCCGGGACTGGCCAGGAACATCGCGCCGTCGTGCACGAGCGGCGCCGTCTGGTTGGTGCCCTCGGGCATCGCCAGCGCCCAGGCCAACCGCAGATCGGCCACGTTGTCCGGGCCGATCTGGTCCAGCGGCGTGTAGCCCTGGTTGTCGCGCGTCCGCCGCCAGGTCAGCCAGTCCTCGGCCGGCGGATTCCGGAGCAGCTCGTCCGTGACCGGCGTGAAGTCGGAGACCTCGCGGTTGACGAACGCCCGGATGGGCGGCACTGCGTCCACATCGCGGGGCTCATCGGCCGCCGCGGCGTCCGCCGCATCCGCAGCGACGGGTGCGCCCGCGGCCGGAACGGCGCCGGGGTCGCCGATGATGGCGCCGGCGTCCGCGGTGAGCGCTTGCGCTCCCGCCGCGTGTCCGTTCTCCTGCAGCAGGTAGGCGACGATGCTCAGATAGGTGCCGCGCGGGAGCGATCCGCCGAGCCCCGGCGGCATCTCGGCCCGCACGTACTTGTACAGCGCCGCCGCGGTCTGCGACCCCCAGTTGGTCAGGAAACCGCGGCCCGTCAGCTCCGGGCCGTGGACGGCGCCCCGCAGCGCCGCCCCGTGGCACTCGGCGCACGAGCGGCCGTAGGCGGTCCGTCCGCTCGCGGCCTGCGCCTCGAGGAAGGCGCCGTCCTCCCCGCGCTGGGCCTCGGCCGGCGCGACGATGCCGAAGGCCAGCGCGACGCCCGCCAGGCCCCGCATCCCCGGCGACGCCCGTCGATGGCCGGTCTCGATAGCGTGTCCCGCGCTCGTCTGTCTCGGCATCGGTGCGTCTCCCTGGCTTCCCGGTCTTGCCGGCGGTCTCACCAGCGTGGGCGCGATTATAGGCCTCCCCCGCCTACGGCAACGCGAACGTCACCAGCATGTTGCTTCCGGTCGGCGCCTCCATCTCCGGCGCGTAGGTCTGCAGACGGTTGCCGACCCCGCCCACCGGCACCGTCAGGTACTGCCGGCCGTCGACCGCGTAGGTCACCGGATAGCCGCTGATCTGGCTGCCCAGGATCGTCTCCCAGAGCACCTCGCCGGTCTCCGCGTCGAAGGCCCGGAACCGGCGGTTGGAGTCGCCGAAGAAGACCACGTTCCCCGCCGTCGCCAGCGTCGTGCCGGCGTTCGGCGCCCGCTGGCTGAAGCGCCAGACCTCGCGGCCCGTCGAGATGTCGAGCGCCCGCACCTCCGTCAGGTCGCCGTCCGGACCGATGTCCGGATCGGGAATCGTGAACCGCGGGCTGGCCCCCGAGATCGTGCGGGAGTTCGTCGTCTGGTTCAGGCAGGAGCGGTTGATCGGGACGTAGAGCATCCCGGTCACCGGGCTGAACGACCACGACCACCAGCCCTTCACGTTGTGGCCGCAGATGATGAACTGGTCACCCTCTTCGCGCGCCACCAGGTCCATGTCGATGTAGGTCGTCCCGGTCTCCACGTCGACGTCCGAGATCACGAACCGCTCGGTGCTGTCGAACGGGAACGGGTCGGCCCAGAGGAACTCCCCGGTCTCGCGGTCGTTGACGAACAGGCCGCCGGGCTCGCCCAGCACGACCACGACCTTCCGCTCCTCCGCCGTGCCGGCCAGCTTCGGGTTGATCCAGCGCACCGCCTCCGGGTCGGGATTGACCACCGTGTCGATGAGGGTGCGCTCCTGCACGAAGTCCTGATCCCAGTCGTCGCACGGCAGGTACTGGTAGTACCAGTCGATGGCGCCGGTGTCGGCGTTCATCGCGATGGTCGAGTTGGAGTACAGCTCGCACGGCGAGCGGTCGCCCACGTCCCAGGTCCCGCGCCGGATCAGCCGGGGATAGGGCAGCGGCACCGCGACGCCCCAGAAGATGCGGTTCAGCTCGGGGTCGAAGCTGCCGGGGACGCCCCACGGAGAGACGTGGACGCGGCGGGCGGTGGGCAGCGTGCCCCAGGTTTCGCCACCGGGATCGTCGGCCCCGGCCGCGGTGTAGGTGCGCCAGCGCTCGGTCCCGTCGTCCGTGTCGTGAGCCGCCACGTAGCAGCGCGCCTCCAGGCTCGAGGGGCTGCAGGTGCGTCCGCTGACCACGTTGCCCTTGACGATCACGGCGCCGGACGAGTGGCTGATTCCCTGCCGGTAGTCAGCGGTGCGGGATTCCCAATCGAGCTCGCCGGTGCGCGCGTCGATGGCCGCGATTTGCGCGTCGGCGGTCAGGTGGTAGAGGTGCTCGCCGTACAGGGCGAGGTGCCGCGTGCGGTTCCCGAACTGACCGTACTGGCGGATGTCGTCCGGCTGCTCCCGTTGGTAGTCCCAGATCAGGTCGCCGGTGGTGGCGTCGATCGCCTGCAGGTGGTCGTAGCCGGGCTGGGCGATGTACATCACGCCGTCGTAGACCAGCGGCCGGATCTGCACCGCTCCCTCTTCCATCGCGCGCATCCAGGCGAGCTGGAGCTGGCCGACGTTCTCGCGGGTGATCTGGTCGAGCGGACTGAAGGCCTGGAAGTCGTAGGTGCGGTACGCCATCAGCCAGTCCGCGGGGTCCGGATCGCGGAGCATCGCGTCGGTGATCGGGACGAACTCCTGGTCCTGCCCGGCTGCGGTCAGCTCGATCTCCAGGCCCGATCCGGCCGGACCGCCTCCGAACAGCCACAGGAGCACGACGACGATCCCCACATACGCTGGCGTCAGTGCCCTCAGCATGGCATTCGCTCCCTTCCAATCCGGGTTCATCGCACGCGGCTCACGGCCCTGCCCGCAAGTCGCCCGCGCCTCATGATGCCGTACTCCGCGGCGACGCGCAGCGCCGGAATCAGGCGGCGGCTGCCTCGCTGGATCACCCGGACCGGCATCCTGTGGCCAGTCGCACTTGTCGCGCCGGGAAGCGGGTGTCCAGTGCCGCTCGTTGATCACCAGCCATCGCTGCCCAGCAGAGCGTGGCCTCCATCCCGCGGCGGCGACGGGGCTGAAACGGTGACGTCGTCGAAGGGTTCGCGTCGCGCGGCGCGCTCAGGGAGGTTGGATGCGATGGCCGGGTCAGTGCTGCGCGGGGCGGCCGCCGTCGTCCCCCGAGCGGGTCCGACTACCGGAACAGGTCGGCGACCTCCAACGCGAAGCCCGGCAGCGTCGGTGACGTGAGGGTCTCACCCTCGCCGTACGTGCCCGCGGTCTCGAATTCCCCGTTCCGCAGCAGCAGCACGGCCACGGTTCTTGCCTCCGTGTCGACGATCCAGTATTCGCGCACGCCGTGCCGGGCGTACAGCGCGCGCTTGAACTTCCGGTCCCGTTCGACCGAGGACGGAGACAGGATCTCGACGACGAGGTCCGGGGCGCCCTGCACGTTGGCAGCGGTGACCACATGGGCGCGCTCGTTGGACACGAACAGGAGGTCCGGCTCCACCACGTCCGTATCCGACAGCACGACGTCGAAGGGAGCGACGTAGACCCGTCCGAAGCCGTTCTCGGAGACGAACTGCGCCACCTTCCATCCCAGCACGGTCGCAATCCGCTGGTGAATCTCCGCCGGCGCGGTCATCCTGATCAGCTCTCCGTCCAGCAGCTCGTAGCGCTCTTCGTCCGGCGTGTTCGCATGGTCCTGGTACGTGAGCTTGATCCGCGGATTGGGAGCGCTCATGGTGTCCCTTCGGTGTCGATGCAACTCTCGGACCAGCGCTCCGCTCGCCGCGGCGGCGGGAGCCGAACGCTCTCGTTCAGCCGCCCGCCGGCACCGCTCGTCCGTCGCCCTCCGTGAGCGTGGTGTAGCGGTCGACCGGAAGGTCGGCCCATTCTTCGACCCGCCCGCCCGGCCAGACGACGCGGACGCGGGACGCCGCGTCCGAGGCGCCGAGCCCGACGATCACCCGAGGGTCGTTGGCCGAGGCGTAGCTGCCGTCGGCGCGCGCCCGGCGCCAGAGCGTGGTCCCGTCGCCGCGCGTTACCGCGACGCGCGCCCCCACCATGTCGCGCGGTGCGTCGCGGCCGACGAGCCGCAGCCCCAGCCAGTGGCTCCCGGCGCCGACTGTGTTGACGAGCAGGCGCGGCCGTCCGTCCGCGTTGGCAATCAGCACGTCGACGTCGCCGTCGTTGTCGACGTCGCCGAATGCGGCGCCGCGGCTGATGGCGGCGGCGTCGAAGGCCGCGCCGGCCCGCGCCGTGACGTCCTCGAACCGCCCGTCGCCGGCGTTGCGGAGCAGCTGGTTGCGCTGCTGGTAGGGATACGGGTTGTCGGGCCCGAGCGCGTCGAGGTCCTGCCAGACGAGGCCGTTCACGGAGAGGAGGTCGAGCCGGCCGTCGTTGTCGGCGTCGAGCCAGGCCGCGCCCCAGCCGGTGTAGGGGAGGCTCGCGGCGCGGACGCCGGCGGCGGCGCTCCGGTCCTCGAACAGCCCCGTGCCGTCGTTCACGTAGAGGGTACTGCCCTCGCCGGTCAGCACGGTGGTGAACAAGTCCTCGTCGCCGTCGTTGTCGAAGTCGCCCGCGTCGACCCCCATGTCGGCCTTCGCGACCCCCGCCGCGTCGACGGCCACGCCGGCGAGCAGCGCCCGGTTCTCGAACGTGCCGTCGCCCCGGTTCATCCAGAGCTGGTTCTCCCGCTGGTCGTTGGCGACGAAGAGGTCGAGCCAACCGTCCCCGTCGAAGTCCGCCGCCGCGGCGCCGAGGGCCGGGCCGAACTCGTCCGCCAGCCCGGCCGCGAGGGTTGCGTCCTCGAACGTGCCGTCGCCGCGGTTGCGGTAGAAGCGGTCCCGCTGGGGCGGGTAGCGCCCGGGGGTGCAGTAGTCCTCCTGCCCCGAGTCGCGGAAGCAGCGGATGTGGGTCTCGACGGTGTAGATCAGGTAGTTGCCGACGAAGAGGTCCAGCCAGCCGTCGCGGTCGGCATCGAAGAAGGCGGCGGAGACGCCCCAGGTGTCGGGGCTGCCGGTGCCCGTCGCCGCGGAGACGTCCGTGAACGTCCCGTCCCGGTCGTTGCGGAACATCTGGTTGCGGCCGAAGCCGGTCAGATAGAGGTCGGGCCAGCCGTCGTTGTCGATGTCGCCGCTCGCCACCCCCTGCCCGTAGCCTCGGGTCGCGATGCCGCTCGCCTCCGTCACGTCGGTGAACCGGAGCGCACGCGTCCCGTCGGCGCGGATCTCCAGGTCGTTGCGGTACAGCCGATCCCGGAGCGGTGCTCCGCCCGGCCGCGCCGCCGGGGTGCCGGCGGCCGTGCCAGTGTCGGAGTCGGTGTCGGCGTCCGAGCGCAGGGCGCCCCCCTGCACGAGCAGCACGTCGAGGTCGCCGTCGTCGTCGTAGTCGAAGAAGGCCGCACCTCCGCCGCTGATCTCGGGTTGGTAGAAGCGGCCGGTCATCCCGGTCACGTGCCGAAAGTCGAGCCCGCTGGCCGCGGCGCCGTCGACGAACCACTCCTCGGCGTCGCCGGGCGCCGGCTCGGCCGCATCGCGCGGACGGGCAGGGGAGCCGCAGCCGGCGGCAAGGGCCAGCAACGCCAGCGCTACGGCCACGGCCACCGGGCTTCGAGCGGGATTCATGTCGCGGACCATCATTATCGCGCGCCTCCGGTTTCGATGGACACGTCCGACGGGGGCGCGTATGCTGAGGCTCTCCGGTCGGACGACGAGGAGACAAGCGCGTGCTGGGGGCGCGACGTCGCGCCACGACCCGGATGGCACGGAAGCTCACGACGGTCGGTCTGGCCGCCACCGCGTGGCTGCTGCTGGCGGGAGGCTCGGTCCTCCGCGCGGCGCCACCCCGCGCTACGGGTGCGCCCCCGCCGGCCGGTTCGGCTCCCACCGCACAGGAAGCGGCCCCGGAAACGCCGTCCTCCTCCACCTACCGCGCCGTTCTCGACCGCTACTGCCTGGCCTGCCACAACGACCGCACGCGCGTCGCGGACCTCACCCTGGAGTCCGCGAACCTCGACCACGTGGGCGCGGACGCGGCGACGTGGGAGAAGGTGCTCGTCAAGCTGCGGGCCCAGACGATGCCGCCGCCCCCGCGGCCGCGCCCCGACGCCGCCACCTACACGGCGTTCGCGGCGTGGCTGGAGACGGCCATCGACCGCGCGGCAGAGGCGGCGCCCGAGCCGGGGCGGCCGACCGTGCGCCGTCTCAACCGGGCGGAGTACGCGAACGCGGTACGCGACCTGCTGGCGGTCGAGGTGGACGGGAACGCGCTGCTGCCGGCCGACGACATGGCCTTCGGTTTCGACAACAACGCCGACATGCAACGGCTGTCGGCGGGGCTCCTCGAGCGCTACCTCTCGGCCGCCGCCCGCGTCTCGCGGCTGGCGATCGGCGATCGCGACGTGCGCCCCGGCATCCGGAGCTACCGCGTGCCCCGCATGGATGCCCAGGCCGCGCGCGCCGGCGAGGCCCTCCCGCTCGGGTCGCGCGGCGGCACCGTGATCCGTCACCACTTCCCGGTCGACGGCGAGTACATCGTGCGCGTCCACTCGCAGAACTCGATCGGGGGCGGCGTGCGCCCGCCGTCGGAGCCCGAGCAGCTCGAGGTCCGGCTCGACGGCGTGCGGTTGCGCCGCTTCACCCTGGAGGCACCGCCCCGCCCGGCTCCGGGCGAGCCGCGGCCCGGGCCGCCCCCCGTCCCCGCGGTCCGCTTCGCGGCGACGGCGGGCCCGCACGATCTCGCGGTCACGTTCATGGAGCGCCTGGCCGCCCCCGAGGGCGTGGCGCCGGCCCGCCTCCCGGTGAGCAACGTGCTCTTCCGCGGGGCGCGCGGCGCGGAGACGCGCGTGGGCCGCATCGACATCGAAGGCCCGTTCGGGGCCACGGGCCTCGGCGACACGCCGAGCCGCCGGCGCATCCTGACGTGCCGTCCCGCCGGCCTCGACGACGAGGAGCGGTGCGCCCGCGAGATCCTCGCGCCGCTCGCGCGCCGCGCCTACCGCCGGCCGGTCACCGGGGAGGACCTCGACGCGCTGCTCGCCGTCTTCCGCGCCGGACGGGACGAGGGCTCGAGCTTCGAGCTCGGCATCCGCTGGGCGCTCGAGAGGTTGCTCGTCGACCCCGACTTCCTGTACCGGATGGAGCCCGATCCGGTGGACATCGCCCCCAGGGCGCCCTACCGGCTGACCGATCTCCAGGTCGCGTCGCGGCTCTCGTTCTTCCTCTGGAACACGATCCCGGACGAGGAGCTGCTGTCCGCCGCCGAAGCCGGCCGCCTCGCCGACCCGGCCGTGCTGGAGCGCCAGGTGCGGCGGATGCTGGCCGATCCGCGGGCCGCGACCCTCGCGGGCAACTTCGCGGGCCAGTGGCTGCACCTCCGGAACATGCGGGCGCTGGCGCCGGACGTCAACGCGTTCCCGGAGTTCGACGACAACCTGCGGGAGGCGTTCACCCGGGAGACGGAGCTCTTCTTCGAGCACCAGGTGCGCGAGGACCGGAGCGTGGTCGAGTTGCTGACCGCCGAATACTCGTTTCTCAACGAGCGGCTCGCCCGGCACTACGGCATCCCGGGCGTCTACGGCAGCCATTTCCGGCGCGTGCCGCTCCGCGACGAGGCGCGGCACGGACTCCTCGGCCACGGCAGCATGCTGACCGTCACGTCCTACGCCACGCGCACGTCGCCGGTCCTGCGCGGGAAGTGGCTGCTCGAGAACATTCTCGGCGCTCCGCCCCCGCCTCCGCCGCCCGACGTTCCCGAGCTCGAGGAGCGGGCTTCCGGCGAGCGTCCGCGCTCGATGCGGGAGCGGATGGAGCAGCATCGCGCGAACCCGGTCTGCTCCGCCTGTCATGCACGCATGGACCCGCTGGGCTTCGCGCTCGAGAACTTCGACGCGATCGGGAAGTGGCGCGACACCGACGGCGGCAGTCTCATCGACGCGTCCGGCGCGCTCCCCGACGGGGCGTCGTTCGACGGTCCGGTCGGGCTCCGAGTGATGCTGGTGGAGCGCCGGGCGGAGGTGGTCGAGGCCGTCGCCGCGAAGCTGATGACCTACGCCCTCGGGCGGGGCGTCGATGCGGCCGACATGCCGGCCATCCGGCGGATCGTGCGCGAGGCGGAGGCGAGCGACTACCGCTGGTCGTCTCTCGTGCTGGGCATCGTCCGAAGCATCCCGTTTCAGATGAGGAGAGCGGCGTCATGATCGTCACCGGCATCGTCACCCGGAAGGCGCTCCCGCGGCGCACCGTGCTGCGCGGTCTGGGAGCCACGATCGCGCTCCCGTTGCTCGACTGCATGGTGCCGGCGTTCGCCGCGGTACGGAGCTCCGCGGCGCGGCCCCGGGCGCGCTTCGGCGTCGTCTACGTGCCGATGGGCGCCATCATGGACGAGTTCACCCCGGCGACGGAGGGGGCCGGATTCGACCTTCCGGCGATCCTCCAGCCGCTGGCGCCCGTGCGTGACCGGCTGGTCGTCGTCTCCGGCCTCGACAACGAGCCGGCCGTCGCCCTGCCGGGGGAGCCGGCGGGCGGCCACGGGCGCATCGGCGCCGCCTTCCTGACCGGCGTGCACGGCAAGCCGACCGAGGGGGCCGACTTCCAGGCCGGCATCTCGGTCGACCAGCTCGCGGCGACCGAGCTCGGCCGCGAGACGGAGCTCCCGTCGCTGGAGGTCGGGCTCGAGGCGACGGACCTCGCCGGCGCCTGCGACGTCGGCTACAGTTGCGCCTACATCAACACGCTCTCGTGGCGGACGCCGACGGCGCCGCTCCCGGTGGAGAACAACCCGCGCGCGGTCTTCGAACGGCTGTTCGGGGACGCCGACACGACCGACCCCGCGGCCCGCGCGGCGCGCCTCCGCAAGAACCGCAGCATCCTCGACTCGGTTTCCGGCCGGGTCGCCGACCGCACCGCCATCCTGGGCGCGCGCGACCGCGTGAAGCTGACCGAGTACCTCGACGCCATCCGGGACGTCGAGCTGCGCATCCAGCGCGCGGAGGCGCAGAGCGATCGGGAGCTGCCGACGTTCGAGCGGCCGACGGGCGGCATCCCGGAGGCGTTCGACGACTACGCGCGGCTGATGTTCGACCTGATGGTGCTCGCCTTCCAGGCGGACCTGACGCGCGTCGGGACGTTCATGATCGGTAAGGAGATCAGCGGCCGGACCTACCCCGAGATCGGGGTGGCGGAGGGGCACCACCAGGTGACCCACTCGACCGCCGACCCCGAGCGGGTCGCCAAGCTGGTGCGGATCAACACGTACCACATGCAGCTCTTCGCCTACTACCTGGAACGGCTGGCGGCGACGCCGGACGGCGACGGGTCGCTCCTCGACCAGACGATGATCTTCTACGGCAGCGGCATGAGCGAGAGCGACCAGCACGTGCCGTACGACCTGCCGGCGCTCGTGGTCGGCGGCGCGGCCGGCCGCCTCAAGGGGAGCCGCCACCTGCGCTACCCGGACGCGCCGCTGGCGAACCTCTACCTGACCATGCTGCACAAGCTGGGCGTGCCGGCGGAGCGGATCGGCAACAGCAACGGCCGCCTGAAGGAGCTCGCCGACCTGTAGGGCGGCGGGCCCGTGGCACTCGCGGGGCGCGGAAGGAGACGACGATGACCATGCGCGGGGCAGGGGCGATTGTCGCGGCGGGCGCGCTGGCCGCCGTTGCGGGCGCGACCTCCGTGCCGGCGGTCGCGGCCCAGGCGGCCGCGACGGGCGGGACGTCCATCTCCGGCGTCGTGCGGAGCGCGGCCGGTCCGGAGGCGGGCGTCTGGGTGATTGCCGAGACGGACGACCTCGAGACCGGCTTCCGGAAGATCGTCGTCACCGGAGACGACGGGCGCTTCCTGATTCCGGAGCTCGCGACCGCGACCTACGACGTCTGGGTGCGGGGCTACGGGCTCGCGGACTCCGAGCGGCGGACGGCCCGGCCCGGCGAGACGCTGGAGCTGACCGTCAGCGCCGCGGCAAGCCCGCAGGAGGCGGCGTCGGTCTACCCGGCCAACTACTGGTACTCCCTGATCGAGGTGCCGCCGCCCGCGGACTTTCCGGGCACCGGCGACAACGGCATCAACCCGGCGATGCGGACGCAGGAGCACTTCATCGACGGGTTGAAGGACGGCTGCCAGCTCTGCCACCAGCTCGGCAACGAGGCGACGCGCGAGATGCCGATGGTCGATCTCGACGAGTTCGACTCGACCGCCGATGCATGGGCGTTCCGCCTCGGCACCGGCGCCACCGGGTCGTCGATGATCCGCCAGGTCAACGAGATGGGACGGCAGCGGACGCTGGACGTCTACGCCGACTGGACGGACCGCATCCTGGCCGGCGAGGTGCCGGCGGCGCCGCCCCGTCCGTCGGGGGTCGAGCGCAACCTCGTCCTGACGATGTGGAAGTGGTCGTCGCCGCAGAAGCACGTCCACGACAACATCGCCACCGACAAGCGCAACCCGCTCCTCAACGCGAACGGGCCCGTCTACGGCATCCTCGGCGACAACTTCGTCGCGGTCGATCCCGCCACGCACCGGGCGCGGGAATGGGTGCTCCCGACGCGCGACGCGATGGGGGCGTCGGGCCGGGTGTTGCCCTCGCTCTACTGGGACGAGGCGCCGGGCTACGGGGCCGCGAGCGGGCACAACCCGATGATGGACGCCGAGGGCCGCGTCTGGCTCACCTCCGCCATCCGCCCCGCCGGGAACCCGGAGTGGTGCCGGGACGGCTCCCATCCGTCGTCGGCCTACTTTCCGGTGGAGCGGAGCACGCGCCAGGTGTCGTACTACGACCCCGAGGCGGACGAGTTCGTCTTCATCGACAGTTGCTACACCACGCACCACCTGCAGTTCGCGGAGGACGCCGACGACACGCTCTGGTTCAGCGGCGACGTCGACGTCGTGGGGTGGCTGAACACCCGCCTCTACGATCGAACAGGCGACGAGCAGGCGGCCCAGGGATGGTGCCCCACCGTCATCGACACGAACGGCGACGGCGCCATCACGAGGCCCTGGAACGAGCCCGGCGCGGCGATCGACGCGGCGCGCGACACCCGTCTGGACGGGTTCGCGTACGGCATCATCCCCAACCCGGCGGACGGGTCGATCTGGATCACGCGCGGGTCGATGTCGGGACCGGCGACGGAGTTCCCCGGGTCGATCCTGCGGCTCGATCCGGGTGAGAGCCCGCCCGAGACCTGCGTCGCCGAGATCTACGAACCGCCGTTCGAGAATCCGGCCGTCGGCCCGGAGGGTTGGGGCTTCGGGCCGCGCGGGATCGACGTCGACCGCGACGGGGTGCTCTGGACGGCGCTCAGCGGGAGCGGGCACCTGGCGAGCTTCGACCGCCGCAAGTGCGGAGTCTTGAACGGACCCGAGGCCACCGGCCAGCACTGCCCGGAGGGCTGGACGCTCCACTCCACCCCGGGTCCCCGGATGCGGGGGGTGGCGGGGTCGGCCAACGCGGACTTCCACTACTACAACTGGGTCGATCAGTTCGACACGCTCGGCCTCGGCGCGAACGTGCCGATGGCGAGCGGCAGCGGCTCCGACTCGCTGCTGGCGCTGCTCCCGCAGACCGGCGAGTGGGTCGTCATGCGCGTTCCGTACCCCCTCGGGTTCTACACGCGCGGCCTCAACGGGCGCATCGACGACCCCGGGGCCGGCTGGAAGGGCCGGGGCCTCTGGGGCAGCTACGACACCATGGCGAACTGGCACAGCGAGGGCGGCAAGGGGAAGACGAGCGAGATCGTGCGCTTCCAGATCCGCCCGCATCCGCTGGCGGAGTAGAGCCCCTGGAGGGCGCAGCGTCTCGCGGCTCGGTTGGGAGGAGGGGTCCGATGGCCATCGATGTCAGCCCGGCGGCTCGCGGCGCGGTCTGCTGGAGCGCGGCCATCTGCCTTGCCTCGTCCTTCGTGTTCGCCGCCACCGGCAGCGACGGTCGGCGTCTCGTCGACGCAGCCCGGGGTCGCGACGCGAGCGAAGTGCGGGAGTTGCTCGACGCCGGAGCTGACGTGAACGCCCGGCAGCCGGATGGGGCGACGGCCCTCCACTGGGCGGCGCACTGGGACGACGCCGAATTGGCCAGCCTGCTGCTGCATGCCGGTGCGGACGTCGACGCCGACGGCGCCTACGGCGTGACGCCGCTGTCGCTTGCCGCCGCCAACGCCAGCGCTTCCCTGGTCGAGCTCCTGCTGGACGCAGGCGCCGACCCGAACGCGGCCCGCGACAGCGGGGAGACACCGCTCATGCGGGCGGCCGCCACCGGCAGCGTCGCCGGGGTGCGCGCGCTCCTCGCCGCGGGGGCGAAGGTCGACGCCGCCGATCCGGTGGGCGCGCAGACCCCGTTGATGCTCGCCGCGTCGGGGCGCCATGCGGACGTCCTGGCGGTGCTTCTCGCCCACGGGGCCGACGTCGAGGCCCGTTCGCGGCTCGGTTTCACGCCGCTTCTGTTCGCGGCCCGGGAGGGAGATCTGACGAGCGCCCGGCGCCTCGTGGCGGCCGGGGCGGATGTCGGCGCCGCCATGCCCGACGGCACGAGCGCGCTCATCGTGGCCACGGTCCGCGGGCAGGTGCGCGTGGCGCAGTTCCTGCTCGCGGCGGGAGCCGACCCGAACGCGGGGCCGATCGCGCCCCGGCGGCGGTCGACCGCCGCATCGGAGGCGACGGCGGCGACCGCGGATCCCGCCGCCGCGGGGCCGGACTACACCGCGCTCCACTGGGCGGTGGGCGCCTGGCAGACCGAGCTCGCCGGCCCGAACGGGATCGCGGCGGAGCGCGACCCCGAGTGGGAGGCCATCCGCGGTCTGCCGCCGACCCGCAAGCAGGCCCTGGTCGATGCGTTGCTCGCGTTCGGGGCCGATCCGAACGCCAGGATGCGGAGGACGCCGCCCCGCTTCGGCTACAGCCAGATCTCCTACGAGCACAACAAGCAGGGCGTGAACGTCTTCGGCGGCGCCACCCCTCTCATGCTGGCCGCGATGGCCGGCGACGCCGAGGTCATGCAGCGCCTGGCCGCCGGCGGTGCCGACCCCACCCTGACCACCGACGACGGCACGACCCTGCTGATGGTCGCCGCCGGTCTGGGCCGTTACGAGGCCGAGAATCTCGTGACCGAAGGGCGGACGCTCGAGGCCTTCCGGACGGCGCTGGCGCTCGGCGCGGACGTCAACGCCGTCAACGACGTCGGCAACACGGCCCTGCACGCTGCTGCGCACATCAAGTCCGAGGCCATCGTGCAGCTCCTCGCCGACCGCGGCGCCGCGATCGACGTCGCGAACGACCGTGGCGACACTCCCGAGATGGTCGCCGACCGCTTCCGAGCCGGCAGCGGCAACGTCACGGTCCGCACCCCGACCGGCGACCTGCTGCGTGCTCTCGGGGCACGGAGGCCGGCGCAGGAGGCGCGGTAGCGCCGGCAGACCCGTCGCAAGCTCGGTGTTCGGCCCCAGCCCCCACCGTCCCGGGAGCTTGCGCCGCGGCACTCGCTCCGTTGGCGTTCTGCGCCGCAAGCTCCCGGGGGCCTGCCGCCTGCGCCGCTCGCGAGTTCACCCCCCAAGGCGCCGGGCGTCCTGCTGAGCTACGAGTAGCACACGAAGGCCCGCGCAGCCCTCCCGCTGATCGACGTTCCCGCGGCGATGCGCGATAATCGGCTCGTGGCCGGCGCCGCTGTTCCACGCCGCCCGACCTCCGCGACGCGTCGACCGACACCGTGACCCGACCCGCCGCCCCCGTTCTTCCCGATGCCCGGAACTGGCGCGACCGCGCGGCCCGTGCGGCGGCGGCCGACGTGGGGCGGCCTGCCGATGCGAAGGCGATCGGAGAGGCGCGGCGCCTCGCGGACCGCGGGCGAGTGGGCGCCGGGGTGGGCCTCGGGGTGCTGGCGGCGCTGGGTGCGGTCACCGGCTGGACGACCACCGCGGAGTTGCTGCGACCGACCGACGTGCCGGTGCACGCCGCTGCCACGCTGCTGGTCGTGGTCGGTGGGCCGTGGCTGATCCTGACGCTGCGCGGCGTCGTCCTGCTCCTGCTGCGCCGCCGGGCCGCGCCGGTACTGGGCCGGCTCGTGACGACGGGACTGCTACGTGCCGCTGCGCGATCCGCGGGGCGCGACGAGAGATCGCGGGACTTGGCCGCGGCGACCGCCCGGCGCATCGGCAGCATGCTCGCGGCCGGCAGCGGTCGCCGCCTGGCCGCGGCCGGCAGCGGCAGCTTCTGGACCTCCTACGCCCTCGTTGCCATCGCGACCATCTGGATCGTCACCGCGCGCGCCGCCCTCGGCTTCGGCTGGGAGAGCTCGTGGATCCCGCCGAGCTTCGGCCGTGCGGTAGTGGAGCTCGCCGCGGCGCCACTAGGGCCGCTCGTCGGGGGCGAGGAGCTGACACCCATCGCGGCGGCGCCCGTCGCGCCCGCCGACGATCCCGCGGCCCTCGGCGCGCGCCGGGCGTGGATCCGCTTTCTGACCGCCGGCGTAGCGGTCTACCTGCTGGTTCCGATGGCGGCGTGGACGCTGCTGCAGGCTGCGCTCGGGCACCGGCGGGCCGAGCGGTGGCGACCGGCCGTGGCCACGCGCACGCGGGCCGTCGCGGCCCCGGCGCCGCGACGCAGAAAGCCGGTCGCGGCACCGCCCGGGCCTCCGCCGGCTGCTGGCGGAGTCTGCACGCACGTCGTCCGGCTGGAGCGGCCAGCGGAGGCGGTTGACCTGCCGGAGCCCCTGGACCGGCTCATCGACCTCGGCGATGTCGACGCGGCCGCCGATCTGGAGCGCGCCCAGGACACTCTCCGCTCGGGCCCGGCCCGGGTAGCGGTCGTCGGCTGGCTGCCGGCGACCCCGGACCGCGGGGTCCGGCGCAGGCTGCGGGCTCTGGCCGGAGCCACGTCGGAGGCGCCGCTCCTCGTCCTCGACGGCGGGGAAGCGCTCCGGCGCGCCGAGCCGGCCCGCACGGCGGCGATCCGGCTGGAGGACTGGCGCTCGCTTGCCCGGCAGACCGGTGTGGCGCCGCTCGAATGCGATCTGGCGGAGCTCACGGAGGCGAGCCGGCGCGTCCTCGCCCGCGCCGTCGGACACGAGGAGCTTCCCGCAGACGGTCGCGAGGGGGCATCGGAATCCCTGCCGGCGACCGGTTCGGCCGGGGCCCGGGCGGCGCGGACCGAGCTGGCCCCGGCACTGCTCGACGCCGCCTTCGACGCGATCGGGAGACATCTCGAAGGGAACGATCCGCTGCCGTCCGACGATGCCCTGGCGTCGTGCCTCGGCGAGGTCGCCCGCACTTTCCAGGCGCAGAGCGGAAGCGATTCCCGCCGGGATGCGTGGCGCGCGCGGCTCGCGGCGCTGCGCGATCTCGAGCCGCTGAACGCGTCCGGCAGCGCCGCGGCGCTCGCCCGGACCGGGATCGGCCTGTTGCCTGCGGGCCTCCGATCCCGCGCCGTCTGGGCCGGGCTCGGGGGGCTGCTCGGGGTGGCCGCCTGCGCCGCGGCCGCGACCGTCGCCCCCGGCGCGCTGGTGGCCCTGCCGGGGTGGGCGGCGACCGGCGCCGGGGTGGCCGGACTGCTGTCGCTGGCTCGCAGGGGCGGCGGCAAGGCGGGCTCGCCGCGGCGGCCGGGTGCGGCGGCTCCGGCGTCCGGAGCTCCGCGCCTGGGCGAGGCGGTCTTCGCCGCCGCCGCGAGCGCGGTGCTCTGGTGGTCGCAGGGCGCCGACGAGGCGCGGACGACGCGCGCGCTCGAGGCGCTGGCGCCCGACGACGCAGTGCCCGCGTTCGACGATCCGGACGGAGCACGCCGCTGGCTCGCCACCGCTCGGGCTCGCGTGGTGGTGGCGGCCAGAGGGGCGGACGGGTGAGGAAGTCCCGCAAGCCTCTCCGGCTGGCCGTCGTCGGACACACCAACACCGGGAAGACCTCGCTGCTTCAGACCCTGCTGCGGCGCCGCGACTTCGGCGAGGTGAGCGCCAGCGGCGGCACCACCCGGGCGGTGGAGGCGGGCGAGGTGGCCGACGACGAGGGCACCTTCGCCCTGCTGCTCGACACCCCCGGGTTCGAGGAGTCGGACCGGCTGCGGGACGCGATCGAGTCCGCCCGCACCGACCGCTACGACGATCCGCGGACGCTGCTCGACCGCTTCCTCGCTTCGCCGGCCGCGTTGGACGAGGACGATCTGGGGCTGGAGGCCGCCTCCGTGCAGGCCGCGCTCGACGCCGACGTTCTTCTGTATGCCATCGACGCGCGCGGGGACTCGAAGCCGAGGCATCTCGACGAGCTGGCCGTGCTGGCCGCGACCGCCCGGCCGCTCATCCCGGTTCTGAACTACGCCGCTCGCCCCGAGGCCGACGCGGCTCGCTGGCGGAGCGCCTGCGCCCGGCAGGGCCTGCACGCCACGGTCGCCTTCGACGCCGTGGTGTACGACGACGTGGGGGAGCGGCGGCTGCTGGCCGCGGTCAAGGCCCTCGCGCCCGGCCACGAGGCGGCGATCGATCGCTGGACGGCGCTGCGCGCCCGCGAGCGCCGGGAGGCGATCGTCGCGGCGACCGATGTCGCGGCCGAGCTCCTCGTCACCGCCGCGGCTGCCGTCGTCGTGACCGCCCCCAAGGAACGGGACAAGGCCGCCCGCCGGGTGGCGGTCGAGGCGGCGACGGCCCTGCTCCTCGACGGCCTGCGGCGGCGCGAGACCGTCACCCGCGACCGGATCGCGGCGACGCTCGGCTTCTTCGGGGCCGAGGCGCGGGCGGTGACGTTCGACGTCGCCGAGGCCCTCGGCGGCGTGGACTTCCTGAGCCCGGCCAGCCTGGAGCGGGCCGGCCTCTGGGCGGCCGGCGCCGGGGCGGGCCTCGTGGCGGCCGGCGCGATGGTCGACATCGCCACGGGCGGCGTGTCGCTGGGCGGATTCGCAGTCCTGGGCGCGGTCGGCACGGCGCTCGGCGCGGCCGGCGCCAGCGGCCGGAAGGTGCTGCGGCGGCTCCGCGGACAGGACGAGGTCCGCCTCGGGGACGCCGGGGTCGAGCTGCTCGCGGCCCGCGCGGTCGCCACCATCCGCGCCATGCTCGCCCGCGGCCACGCGGCCGTCGAGCCGGTCCCGATCGAGTCGGCGGTGAAGGAGAGCCTCGAGCGCGACGCCGGCCCCGCGTGGCGGGCGTCCTGGGCCTCCGCGCGCGGGCGGGCAGCCTGGAGCGAGCTCTCGCGCCCCCGCGCGCGCGGCGTGCCCGGTCAGGCGCGGGCGGAGGCCGTCAAGCGCGTGGCGGCTGCACTGGGGGATCGGATCCGCGAGGCCCCGAAGTCGAGGCCCCGGAGCGATCCCGCGGGCACGCCGGTCACTCGAACACGTTGATCAGGGCGTACGTGATCGACCAAGCCGCTGCCGTAGTAGCGGTTCTCGTCGAGGTCGGTCTGGACAGCTCGCAGCGCGCATTGCGGCAAGGCCCGTACGCGTTGCACCACTTCGGGAACTGGCTCTCTCCACGGTTCACCGCCGACCAGGTCGATGAAGCGCAATGAGCCCGATGACTCGCACCGCCACGCGACGAACTCGGCCAGAACGCCGTGCTTCAGGAGGTCGCCCGCGTTCCCGATGTGGCAGGGCATGCGCATCGGTGATCTTCGCCTGCTCGGGGGACGACCTACCGGGCGGGGCGAACCACCACGAGGAGGTTCTTCGCGCGTGATGCTGCGACGTAGCGATGATGCGCAGTGACCGCACGGTCGCCACCCGGCAGATCGAGCAGAAGCACAACGTCGCGTTCGAGCCCCTTGAATCGATCCAGTGTATCGAATACGACCTGACGGACCGGAGCGCCGTGAGACGACGTCTGACTTGTCCAACTTCCGGTGTTGTCCAGGTTCACGAGTTGGAAGTCGCCGGCTCGACGGTCCCTGGCGAAGGGCGAGTTCTTGAGCGTGCGTGTCGAGACGACGGCGATCCTTGCCGGTTCCACGCCCTCGTCGACGATCAATCTCCGCAACCTGTCGCCGACTTGCTGAACGATGTCGTCGTCGCCGTCACAAGGCAGCACTTCGACCGGCATGCCTTCCGGCGCACCTCGCTTGACAAGCGCCTCGACGTTGATCGATGCCGCGGCGTACTCGGCGATGCGCGTCGTGTTGCGGCAATTGTGAACGAGCCTGGTTTCGATGACCTCGAGCGCCGCAGGGGGGCCGCCGGCATAGATGTCCTGGTTGGGATCGTAGAAGGCGTACAGCGTGCCTTCGCGTCCTTCCTTCAGAGCCTGGTCGAGGCGTGGCCACCAGTCGGGCAGGAAGTCCTGGCCTTCGTCCACCACGATGGCGTCGTAACGTTCGTCCGGGAGTCGCTCCAGCGCCTCCGACAACCGCATCGGGGCCTCCCGCGCCCAGAACCAGGTCGCTCTCTCGCGGCCGGCCTTCGGCTCGAAGGGCAGCTTCGCGCGTTGCGCCGTGCGGCGGCAGAAGTCGTGGAACGTCTCTACTCTCAGTCCGTCGATTTCGAGTCCCTCCACTTGGCGCCGAAGATCCGCAGAGAGGGGGCGATTGAAGCAGAGCAGCAACACCCGCGCCGCTCTTGGCCAAGCGACGGGCCTTCTCCAGGGCGAGCACGGTTTTGCCGGTGCCTGCAGCGCCCTCGATCGCGGCGCGCTTATGCGCGCCCAGGCTGTCGAGCACGACCATCTGCTCTTCGGTGAGGCGAACGAGTTTCTGGTTCTCTTCCTTGAACTGCACAGCAAGCGTGGAAGCCGGAGGAAAGCGCTCGAACAGCGAGGCTACGAGGGCCTGGGCGCCCTCGCGGGAGAACGTGTGCCGTCGGGTCCCGGCGCGCCCGTCGGCCGGAGCGGGTAGCCGCGACTCTCCCCAGTAGGCGAACATTCGGTCTATTGCCCGGCGCACCTCGAGGAAATCGGTTCGATCCAGGATGAGGCTCCGGGGGAGATCGGGCCCCATGTCCCGAGGACACTCGGTGTCCGGCAGCACGACGCCCCACCCGAACAATCGACAGCGGAAGCCCTTGCCGCCGAAGTCCGGGGAGCTCGCCAAGTAATCGATGATCTTGTGTACAGCATTCTGCGCCTGTTGTATGGGATCCGGGATCCCATGTCGTTGGTCGTAGCGGTCCACCGAGACCCAGCCGGAGGCGCCTCGCTGGACGCGTCCGCCCTTGACCTCGAGCGCGAGCAATCCGCCCGCAGGGTTCAGCACCAGGAAGTCGACCTCTCCTTCCCGCGCCGGCGCATCGGGGTTCGGAGGAAGCAGAAAGCGCTGACCATGGATCACCGTCCAGGTGTCGGGCAGTTCCGCCCGGAACCGGTCGTAAGTACGCCTTTCAGCGGAGGAAGGGGTCTCCGGAGCGAGACACGGGGGGATCATGCGCGCCATGGGTTCGCTTGTGTGGCTGGTTCCGGGCGGAGTTCTGCATCGGAGGCGGCCTCCCCGACACGGCTGGCTACCTCGCTCGCAGCATGGCCGCCAGACAGGTGGGCCGTCAAGCGGTCCAGCTTGCACCACGGCGGTAGTGCGCCCCGTGTCCTCATGGCCAGAGCTCGCCGGCGGCGACCGCCGACGCGAAGCGTTGTGCGGGCCAGACGTCGATCCCGTCCTCGGAGCGGAACGAGCGGGGCCCCGTGTAGACGAGCAGCCGGCGGGCGAGGTCCGCGCGCTGCCCGAACGCGCGCAGGCCGGCCAGCAGGCCGGTGTGATAGCGGCTCGCCGCCTTCACCTCGATGGCCAGCAGCTCGCGCCCCCGCCGCAGAACGAAGTCGACCTCGGCTCGCGTCTGGTGCGGCGACCAGTAGCCGATCTGCTCGTAGAGATTCCGCGTCTCGGCGTGGGCGCGGAGGGTCGTCAGGACCCAGCTCTCGAACAGCGGGCCGCGCTCTTCGGCCGACAGTGCTCCCAGTTGGCGCTTCGTGGCGCGCACGACGCCGGTATCGACCCAGTACAGCTTCGGCAGCCGGCGCTCCCGCACCCGCGCTCGGGCTTCGTAGGCCGGCAGCCGGTAGACCAGCAGCGTGTCCTCGAGGATGTCGAGATACCCCTGCACCGTCGTGCGGGCGACTCCGGCGTCGCGTGCGATGCCGGCGACGTTGATGACCTGCCCGTTGAACAACGCCGCCACCGGGAGGAAGCGCACGAACCCCGGCAGGTTGCGCACCAGGGCTTCGGCGCGGATCTCCTCCCGCAGATAGAGCTGCGCGTGGGCTTCGAGCACATCACGCGGCGCGTCGCTCGTCCAGACGAGCGGAATCGATCCGTGGCGCAGCACACGGTCGAGATCGAAATCCGAGCCGAGCTCCGCGGCGGTCAGCGGGAACATCATCCTCCGGAGCGCGCGGCCCGCCAGCAGGTTCGTACCGGCCGCCCTGAGCTTGCGCGCGCTCGAGCCGAGCAGGGCGAAGCGCAGGCGCAGCGTCGCAATGCACCGGTGGACCTCGTTCAGCAGCGCCGGCAGCCGTTGCACCTCATCGACGACCACCCACGTGCCTGGCGGCCGATCCGCCACCATCTGGTAGAAGAGCCCCGGATCCGCGAGCAGGTCGAGGTGCAGCCGTTCGTCGAGGAGGTCCAGGTAGAGCGCGTCGGGCAACGCCGCGCGGGCCCACGTGCTCTTGCCGACGCCTCGCATGCCGAAGAGGAAGAAGCTCTGGGCCGGCGCGTCGAGCAGGCGAGGATAGGTGGCATGCACGTCGTCATAAATCCATGAAGAATGACGACATCATAGGCACGTGACGCGCCGACGTCCAGCGCGGCCGGACTCGTCCTCCGAGCCCCTCCGGTTCGGCTCGCCCGGGGCTCCGCAAGCGAGGCGCGCGTGCCGCACCAGCATCTTGTCGGCACCGCCGGACCGGTCGGCTCACGCCAGGCGGACGTGGTGGTCGTCGGCGGTGTCGGTCCGGCTGATGACGAGGTAGCGGTGCTCCGCCGCCGTGAACGGGCCGACCGAGCGGGCCTTGTCGCGGAGGCGGCGCCTGACGCGGGTCACGTCGACGTTGCGTCCCCACTTGCACTCGACGAAGGCGACCCGTTCGCCGGATGCGTCGACGGCGATCAGGTCTATCTCCGTCCGGGCGTCCCAGTAGCGCCCCACCCGCAGCGGCTGCCAGCCGAGCAGACGGCGCCCGTCGGCCAGCAGGTGCTGGCGGCAGATCGCTTCGTACGCTTCGCCCATGTACGTATCGAGGTCGCGACGAACCAGCGCGAGCACCTCCCGGCTGAGGCCCGCTTCGAGCGCGGAACGGTTGGGATACACGTACCGGAACCAGAAGCGCAGGAACGCATCGGCCAGCCGGTAGAGTGCCTTGCGGGAGCGCTCGGGTCTGGCCTCGGTCACCGGGACCTCGCGGCGGACGATGCGCATCCGGCGGAGCACGTCGAGGTACTTGCCGACGCTCTGGCCCGGGAGGCCGGCGTCCTGGGCGATTTCGTTCGGGCGCGTCATGCCGGCCGCCAGGCTGTGCAGGATGGAGAAGTAGGCGCCGGGGTCGCGAAGCTCTTCGCGGACGAGGAACTCCGGCTCGGAATGCAGGGCCCCCGCCGGCGACAGCGCCAGGTCGTGGACCGCCTCGTACGGCGTTGCGTGGCGCGCAACGCGCTCGGCGTAGGCTGGAACGCCGCCGAAGATCCCGTAGGCGAGCGCGCGCTGCTCGAATGACCAGGCCGGATGGAAGCCGGACACCTCGTCGAACGACATCGGCTGCACCTCGAGTTGCGCCGTTCGCCGCCCGTAGAGGGGCGCCCGGGGATCGGAGACGGCGGCTTCCATCGTGGGGAACGAGGAGCCGGTGAGCACGAGCTTGAGCAGGCCCTCATGCCCGTCCCAGGCGTGCTGCAGCAGCGAATCGATGCCGGGCACGCTCCTGCGCAGATACGGAAACTCGTCGAGCGCGAGAGACCGGCGCTCCCGGTGGCACGCCTCCACGGCGTAGGCGATCGCTTCGTTCCAACCCGAGAACCGGCTCCGCGACAGCGTGGCATCGTCGAACGTCCGTGCGAGCTCGTGCGTGAAGAGGCGCAGCGCCTCGGCCGCCGTGCTCAGCGGGCAGGAGAAGAACGCCAGCGGCTGGTCGATGCCGAATCGCCGCAACAGGGCCGTCTTGCCAAGTCGGCGCCGCCCGTAGAGGACCAGGAGCTCCCGGCGATCCGAGGCCGCGATGTCATGCAGCAGGGCCAGCTCCCTGGCGCGGTTGACGAATCGTTCCATCCGCTCAACGATACACTGCTACCGGATGATGAGTAACGTTCTCACGGGTAAGGTGCTCACGAGTGGGTACTTCTTGAGCCCGCTACGACTCTGCGCCGCCGGCGGCCGGGGGCGGCACCGTCCAGGTCCAGCCCGCCCGGTTCCGCCCGCTGCGACCGCCGGGCTGGCCCCGCAACCAGGCTGCACCTCGTCGATTCGGTGGATTCGGCGGCCCGGACTGGTGGTCCGATTCATCGCGCCCAGGCGTTATCCTCGGTGTTGCACCGACATCGTGACTCGAGTGGCGAGACGCAGACTGCCCATCGGCATGCAGACCTTCCGCGAGGTACGGGAGCAGGACTGCTACTACGTGGACAAGACGGGATACGCCCGCCGGCTGCTGGACGAGGGCAAGCACTACTTCCTGTCGCGTCCGCGACGTTTCGGCAAGAGTCTCTTCCTGGACACGTTGAAGGAGCTCTTCGAAGGCAACGAACCGCTGTTCGAGGGGCTCGCGATCCAGCCCGGCTGGGACTGGTCGGTACGTCATCCGGTGTTGCGTCTCGACTTCAGCAGCGGCAACTACGAGGCCCCGGACGACCTGCGGTTGGAGCTGGCGGCGCAGTTGGAGACCCTGGAGGAGGAGGCAGGGGTCGCCGCTCGCCCGGACGTTCCGGCCGCCGCCCGCTTTCGTCGCCTCATCCAGACACTGCGCCGGCAAGCGGGCCAGCCCGTCGCCGTGCTCGTCGACGAGTACGACAAGCCGATCCTGGACGCCCTGGATGCTCCCGATACTGCCCGGGCCAACCGCGATCTCCTCAGAGGTCTGTACTCGGCGGTGAAGTTCGCGGACGCCGATATCCGTTTCAGCTTCATCACGGGGGTCAGCAAGTTCTCGAAGGTGAGCTTGTTCTCCGGCCTCAACAACCTCAAGGACATCACCCTGGGTGCCCGCTATTCGGCTGTCTGCGGTTACACCGACGCGGATTTGGACGACGTCTTTGCGGCGGAGCTCACGGGCCTCGACCGGGATCGGATCCGGGAGTGGTACAACGGCTACAGTTGGCTCGGGGCCGAGAAGGTCTACAACCCGTACGATGTCCTTCTGCTCTTCGACGAACGACGGTTCGCGTCGCACTGGTTCGAGACCGGCACACCGGCGTTCCTGGTCCGAACGCTGCTCCGGCGTCGCGTTCGTACAACGGCACTCGAAGACATGGTCGGCAGCAGCGACCTGCTGTCCACTTTCGACGTGGACGACATGGCGACCGAGGCGCTGCTGTTCCAGACCGGCTACCTCACGATTACCGGCGAGGAGAACCTCGGCGGCAAGGTCCTCTACCGGCTCGGCTATCCCAACCGCGAGGTGCGCCAGAGCCTGAACGAACGTCTGCTGCGCGCCCTGTCGCCGGACCCTTCGCATCAGGGGAAGCGCGACATCCGCCTCTACGAACTGCTGCGGGCCAGTGACTTCGCCGGTATCAGGGCGTTCTTCGAGTCGTTCTTCGCCGGCATCCCGTACGAATGGCACACGAAGAACGACATCGCCCGCTTCGAGGGCTACTACGCGAGCGTGTTCTACTCCCATTTCGCGGCGTTGGGGCTCGACGTCACGGTGGAGGACAGCGGCGGCAGTGGACGTCTGGACATGGCGGTGCGCTTCAACGGCAACATCTACCTGTTCGAGTTCAAGGTGCTGGAGCGCGCCGGCGACGGGGCGGCGATGGCGCAACTGAAGGAGCGGCGCTACGCGGACCAGTACCGCGGCCTGGGCCAGCCCATCCACCTGATCGCGGTGGAGTTCAGCAGCGCGACCCGCAACCTGGCGGCGTTCGAGGTGGAGCGCGCCTGATTCTCTACTGGGGGGAGAGCCGAAACGCCGCCATCTCCTCGGCGTTGCGCACCAGCAGGATGTCGTTGACGTTCCCGTTGCACCAGAAGCCTGCCGGTTGTGGTATGGTCTGACTCTACGGTCCCGGCTGCAGGCTGGGGCAATCATGCCCGAGAAGGGTCGGACGGCGATCTCCGCTCCGCGCTACGGGCACCGGGCCGGCGTCACGGCCTCCCCCGAGCGGTGCGCGGAGCCTCGCGCGCGGCACCCACGGAAACCCCGGAGATCATCAGCTCGCGGCGCGACCGGGCGTGGCCGTTCCCCGGCTTCTTCCCCGGCGCCGGACGGCGCGCTCGTGAGGAGGGGAGGGTTGTGACCATGTCGTGGCCGTTCAAGGTGGCGGGCGGCGCGGGGCTCGCGGCAGCGCTGTGCCTGACCCCGCACGCGAGCCATGCCCAGTCGCCGCCCGGCGCTGCCCCGCCGGGTGTCTTCGTGCAACGGTACTGTGTTGCCTGCCACAACGACCGGGGCTTCGAGCGCGGCGCGGTGCCGATCTCGCTGCAGGGGCTCGACTTCGAGGACGTCGGCACCCACGCGGAGCTCTGGGAGGATGTGCTCCGGAAGGTGCGCAGCGGGATGATGCCGCCGCCGGCGGCGCGGCGGCCGGACGACGCGGCCCGCGGCGCCTGGGTCGACTGGCTGGAGACGGAGCTCGACCGAGCGGCCGAAGCCCGGCCGCGGCGCGGGCGGCCGATGACGGTGCATCGCCTGAATCGCTTCGAGTACCGCAATGCCGTGCGGGACCTGCTCGGGCTCGACGTGGACATCGAGTCCCTCCTGCCGCCGGACGACGCGGACGCCGAGGGCTTCGACAACAACGCCGAGGTCCTGTCGGTCTCGACCACGCTCATGGAGCGCTACCTGACCGCCGCGCGGCGGATCAGTCAGCTTGCGCTGGGCGACCCGGAGCTGGCGTCCCGGTCGTCGACCTACCAGGTGCCCGAGCTGGAAGTGCAGGACTACCGCACGAGCGAGGACCTTCCGTTCGGATCGCGGGGCGGCCTGGCCGTCCGACACTACTTCCCGCTCGACGGGGAGTACCTCTTCAAGGTCGGCCTGCGGCGCAATTTCTACAACTACATTCGCGGCCTCGGGAACGTGCCGCACCAGCTCGACCTGCGCGTGGACAAGGCGCTGGCCCACACGTTCATGGTCGGCGGAGCGTTCGACGGCGCGCGCTGCGCGACCAGCTACTGCGGCTCCGGAAGCGGCGGGTTCCCCGAGTGGGGCAACTACTCGGTCACCGCGGACGAGGGGCTGCAGTTCCGGATGACGGTGCCGGCCGGCATGCGGCTGGTGGGCCTGGCGTTCCTGCGGCGGCCGGCCCTGGACGAAGGGGTCCTGCAGCCGCGGCCGAGCCCCGCCACGTTCGGCTACAGCACCGACGATCGGCAGGACGGGAATCCGGCCGTCGCGAGCCTGACCATCACCGGGCCGTTCGACGGGGCGGCGCCGACCGAGACGCCGAGCCGGCAGAGGATCCTCGTCTGCCGGCCGGAGAGCGCCGGCGACGAGGCGGCGTGCGCGGAGGAGATCCTGGGCCGGCTCGCGCGGCGCGCGTATCGGCGCCCTGTGACCCCCCGGGACCTCACGGCGCTGCTGAGCTTCTACGAAGCGGGACGGCGCGACGGCGACTTCGAGACCGGGATCCAGACGGCGCTGGAGTTCCTGCTGACCGATCCGGAGTTCGTGTTCCGGGCGGAGCGCGCGCCGGTGGACGCCGAGCCGGGAATCGCCTATCCGGTTGGCGACATGGAGCTCGCGTCGAGGCTGTCGTTCTTCCTGTGGGGGAGCGTCCCCGACGACGAGCTTCTCGACGTGGCCGCGGAGGGGCGGCTCGCCGATCCGGCGGTGCTCGAGCAGCAGGTGCGGCGGATGCTGGCCCTGCCTCGTGCACGGCGGACGCTGACCGAGAGCTTCGCCGGGCAGTGGCTCGGGCTGCACCGGCTCCGGAACGCATCTCCGGACCCGACCGTCTTTCCGGAGTTCGACGAGAACCTGCGCGTCGCAATGGGCCGGGAGACGCAGCTCTTCCTGGAGACGCAGCTCCTCGACGACCGGCCGGTGTCGGAGCTGTTGACGGCCGACTACACCTTCGTGAACGACCGCCTGGCGGAGCACTACGGAATCCCCGACGTCCACGGCAACCACTTCCGGCGGATCACGCTGCCGGATGACCGGCGGGCCGGGATCCTGGGGCAGGCCAGCATCCTGACGCTGACGTCGTATGCGAACCGCACGTCCCCGGTGACGCGCGGCAAGTGGGTGCTGGAGAGCCTGCTGGGGGCCCCGCCGGCGGAGCCGCCGGCCGACGTTCCGGACCTGGGAACCCGGGAGGAGGGGGAGCCGCCGACGTCGGTGCGTGCGCTCATGGAGGTCCATCGCAGGAACCCGGCCTGCGCCACCTGTCACCGGACCATGGATCCGCTGGGCTTCGCGCTGGAGAACTACGACGGGATCGGGCGCTGGCGCGCCACCGAGGACACGGGCGTCCCCGGCGAGCTCGGGCCGGCCATCGATCCCTCCGGACTGGCCCCGGACGGCAGCCCGTTCGAGGGGGCCAGCGGCCTGCGGCAGATTCTGGCGCACGGAGAGGAATTCACGTCGACGCTGACGGAGAGACTGCTGACCTACGCCACGGGACGCCGCCTGGAGGCGATCGACATGCCGGCCGTCCGGCGGATCCAGCGCGAGGCGGCGGCCGGGGAGTCTCGCTGGTCGGCTCTGATTCTGGCCATCGTGAACAGCGAACCGTTTCAGACGAGGAGGATAGGCTGATGCTCGTGACGAAGAACGCGATCCCGCGTCGGACGATTCTGCGTGGCGTGGGAACGGCATTGGCCCTCCCGCTCCTCGATGGAATGGTGCCCGCGTTGACGGCCCTGGCCAAGACGCCGGCGGTGCCGACGAAGCGACTCGGTGTGGTGGTCGTGCCGAACGGGGCTCCCGCCGAGTACTGGACGCCGAAGACGGCGGGCGCCGGGTTCGAGCTGACGCCGAGCCTCAAGGCGCTGGAGCCGGTTCGAGAGCACGTGGTCGTGATGTCGAACCTCGACAGCGTCGGCGCCGAGCCGGGCCGCGGCACCACCCATTCCCAGGCTGCCTCGGCGTTCCTGACCGGCGCCCGTCCGAAGCGCACGACCGGAGCGGCGCTGGAGCTCGGCATCTCCATGGATCAGGTCGCTGCGAACGCGGAAGGGCTGGGCCGCGCGACGCAACTGCCGTCGCTGGAGCTGTCGCTCGAGGGCGGCGACACCGTCTACGGCGTGGCCACCTGCGACGGGGGCTTCAGTTGCGCCTATCTCAACAACTCCTGGGCCAACCAGTCGACGCCGATGCCGCGGGAGACGAATCCGCGCATCGTCTTCGAGCGGCTGTTCGGCGACGTGGGAAGCACCAGCGCCGAGGCGCGGCTCGGGCGTGCCCAGCGGCAGCAGAGCATTCTCGACGCGGTGATGGAGAAGGTCGCCCGGATGGAGAAGGGCCTCGCGCCCTACGACCGGCGCAAGCTCGACGAGTACCTCGAGGCCGTGCGGGGCATCGAGCGGCGCCTCCAGATGGCGGAGCAGCAGGCGGACCGGGAGTTGCCGGCGGTCGAATCCCCGGCCGGGATTCCCCTGTCGTGGGAAGAGCACGCGAGGCTCATGTTCGACCTGATCGTGCTGGCCTACCAGACCGACATGACGCGCGTCATCTCGTTCATGGTCGGCCGCGAGGAGAGCGGCGCGACGTATCCGCAGATCGGCGTCACCGAGCCGCACCATCCGCTCAGCCACCACCGGGACAACCCGGAGAAGATCGAGAAGCTGGCCCGGATCAACGCCTACCACATGGTCCTGTTCAGCGACTTCCTGGCCAAGCTGCGCTCCACGCCGGACGGCGACGGCTCGCTGCTGGACCACGTCATGCTGATGTACGGATCCGCACTGCGGAACTCGAACCGGCATACGACCGAGGACCTGCCGATCCTGGTGGCCGGGGGCGGCGGCGGGACGGTCCGGGGCGGGCGCCACGTGGTCAACCCCAAGGGCACCCCGCTGACGGATCTGCAGTACACGATGCTGCTGAAGCTGGGTGTGCCGGTGGAGAGCTTCAGCGGGAGCACGGACGCCATCCGCGAGATCTCCGAGCTCGCGTAGCACTGCACCTGGCGACCGGGGTCCGACCGCCGAGCGCGGCGGCGGTCCCCGGTCGTTCGACCGCGGAGGCGGCGGATCCCGGTCCGGGAGACACGCCACGGGAGGAGCCGGCATGCGGCTGAGCAGCACCTCGATGGCTACGGCGGTGGCGGCGTGGCTCGCGTTCGCCGGCATCGCCGCTGGCAGCACGGACTTCCGACTGATCGAGGCGATCCGGGAGCGCGATCACGAGGCCGTGCGCACGCTGCTGGCGCACGAGATCGACGTCAACGCCCGCGAGGGCGACGGGGCGACGGCTCTGCACTGGGCCGTCGTGCGGGACGAGGTCGAAGTGGTCGACGCGCTGCTCGGGGCCGGCGCCGACGTGGACGCCGCGAACGACTACGGCGTGACCCCGCTCACGCTCGCCTGTACCAACCGCAGCGCGACGGTGGTCGGCATGCTCCTGCGAGCGGGGGCGAACCCGGACGCGGCGACGTCGATGGGCGAGACGCCCCTGATGACGTGCGCCCGGACCGGGGCCGCCGACGCGTTGGAGGCGCTGCTCGAGCAGGGTGTGGGCAACGTCGACGCCCGGGAGAAGTCGCACGGGCAGACGGCGCTGATGTGGGCCGCGGCCCAGGAGGACCCGGCGGCCGTGCGCGTTCTGCTGGCGCACGGAGCCGATGCCGGCGCACGTTCGGACAGCCACCTGCTGCCGGTGAGCCTCGGCGACGGCAATCCCTTCGAGCAGTACTTCATGGAACCGCAGCGCGGGTCCACGCCGCTGCTCTTCGCGGCGCGGAACGGCCGCATCGAGAACGCCCGCCTGCTGCTCGAAGCGGGCGCCGACGTCAACGAGGCGGCGCCCAACGGGCAGTCCGCGCTCGTGATGGCCAGCTTCAGCGGCCAAGGGAAACTGGCCGCGTTCCTCCTGGGGCGGGGCGCGGACCCCAACGACGCCGCCGCCGGGTACACGGCGCTGCACACGGCCGTGCTGCGCGGCGACCTGGAGCTGGTGCGGGCGCTGTCCGCGCACGGAGCCGACCCGGACGCCCGCCTCGAGCGAGGGAGCCGCCAGCAGCGGAACCTCAACTACTACGGCCTGTCCGGCGCCTTGGAGGGCGCGACGCCGTTCTGGCTGGCGGCCAAGTATGCCGAGGTCGAGATCATGCGGTTTCTCGCCTCCGCGGGCGCCGATCCGCTCCTGATGCCGCACAACGGGATCACGCCGCTGATGGCGGCCGCCGGCGCCGGCTGGACGACGAGGTCCAGCAACCGGCGCGATCAGGGCATCGGCGTGGACGCGGCCCGGCTCCTGGTGTCGGCGGGCGAGCGCGCGACGCAGGAAGGCACGCGGCTGGCGCTCGAGCTCGGCAACGACGTCAACGCGACGGACCCCGACGGCAACACGGCACTGCACGCCGCGGTCAGGCTCGCCTACGCGACCGTGGTCGACCTCCTCGTCGACCACGGCGGCGACCTGGACATCCAGAATCAGAACGGCAGGTCGGCCCGCGATCTGATGTGCCGCGACGCGGCCGGCCGGCTGGTTCGCCCGCTTGCCGGTGGCGGCCGCTCCTGCCCGGGTTCCGCGCGATAGCGCCCCGCGCGTGCGTCGAACCAAGATCGTCGCTACCGTCGGACCGGCCAGCCAGTCCGCGGACACCCTGGACGAGCTGCTCGCGGCCGGCGTCGACGTCTTTCGCATCAACTCCTCTCATGGCACGCGCGACGACCGGCGTGCCATGATCGAGCGGATCCGCAGCCGGGCCTCACGCGCGGGCCGCATCGTGGCGGTGCTGCAGGACCTGGCCGGACCCAAGATCCGCATCGGACCCCTGCTCGATCCGGCCGGCGTCGCGTTGGAGGTGGGCGCGCGCCTGCAGATCGCGGTCGGAGATTTCGCCGGCGACGCCGCCCGCGTGTCGACCTCCTGCGCCCCGCTCGCCGCGGCGGTGCACGGAGGCGAGGCGCTGCTGCTCGACGACGGGGCGATCGGACTGCGCGTCATCGAGAGCGACGGCGTCGAGATCGAGACCGAGGTCGAGTTCGGCGGCCTGCTCACGGCCCGCAAGGGGATCAACGCACCCGGCGTCGAGTTGCCCCTGGCGGCGTTGACGGACGCGGACATCGAGGAGATTGAGGCCGCCGTCGCGACGGCGGTCGACTTCGTCGGCATCAGCTTCGTGCAGCGCGGCGACGATCTGCGGCTGGCGCGTTCCGCGGCGCGCCGGTGCGGCGGGGAGCGGGTGGGGCTGGTGGCGAAGATCGAGCGGCCGGGCGCGGTCGATGGCTTCGACGACATCCTGTCCGCGGCCGACGCGGTCATGGTGGCGCGCGGCGACCTCGGCCTGGAGATTCCCCTCGAGCGGGTGCCGCGCGTGCAGAAGGACCTGACCCGTCGCGCCCGCGATGCCGGCGTCCCCCTCATCGTCGCCACGCAGGTGCTCGACACGATGCGGCATGCGCCGCGCCCGACGCGCGCGGAGGTGAGCGACGCCGCGAACGCCGTCGACGATGGGGTCGACGCGATCATGCTCGCGGGAGAGACCGCGGTCGGCGCCCATCCGGTGCTCGCGGCGAGCACTCTCGACGCCATCCTGCGGGACGCCGAGTCCGGCCAGCCGGACCGCGTCGTGCCGGGGGACATCGCGGACCGTCACGACCGGGCGCTCTGCGATGCCGCGGTGACGCTGGCCGCCACGGCCGGGGCCACCGCCATCGTCGCCGTCACGCGCAGTGGGGCGACGGCGCGGCAGCTCGCGGCGCTGCGTCCGCCGATTCCGATCTACGCCGTGACTTCGGACGCCGGCGTCGCCCGGCAACTGACCCTGTGCCGGGGGGTTGCGCCGCTGTCCGTCGACGCCGGCGCGCTGGCCACCGCCGCCCTCAAGCCCGAGCTCGCCCGCCGCCGCGTGTTCCGAAACGGGGATGCGGTGGTCTTCGCCCGCGTCCACTCCGACCTCGTCGTCTCCGACGCCAACTTCGTCGAGCTGCAGCAGTTCTGACGCCGCCCCCTCACACTACGGGTCGGCGTGGAGCGCCACCAGCCGTGCGCGCTCGCGGTCGGTGAGGGGCAGGAAGCCGGTCTCGTCGGAGGTCGCCGCGAGCGGTTGGCACGGGCCGCACATCAGGGTGTCCGGCAGGTCGTTGTGGAGCAGGCCGAGCGCATGGCCGAGCTCGTGCGCGACCACGTGGCGCGTGACCATCGCGTCGCTCCGATCGGGGCCCCGCACGCGACGGATGACGACGAGGTAGCGCGGCGGGTCGACCCGCGGCAGCGGCCAGGCGTAGGACATGATGTCCTGCCGCGACAGCAGCAGCACGATGTCGCCTCCGATGCCAGCGAGCTCCGGCGGCGCGTCGGGCTCCGCCTCCCCGCCCGGGAGGCGCACGGCACGCTGGGCCACGCCGCGCGCGTAGTTCTCGATCGCGCGCACAACCGGCGACGCCACGACCACCCGCGGTCCGGCGAAGCGAGTTGCGACGCCGAGCTCCGCCAGCCGCGCGTTCCAGAACGCGATGGCGGCGCGTGCCGGCTCGAGCCGATCGTCGTCCGCCGCCGGCACGAGCACGACGACCGACCGCTCCGCCCCCCGTGTCGGGTGGGCGCCGGAAAGGACGACCGCCAGGGCGACGCCCGCAGTGACCAGACCCGCCGCCAGCCGCATGTGTGGATGCTACGCCATCTCGCGTGACTTCCGACCCATAATGCGCCTGGTTGTCGCCGGAATCGGTCTACGCGTGCACGTTCGGCCGCGACAGGCGGAGCGGCTCCCCGGCGCACTTCCGGGCCGTCGAACGCGGGCCGGCACGACGCGCGGGCGTCAACGTGCTCCCTCCTTGCCTGACGCCTGCGTCTGGTTCCGCATTGCGGCCTGTAACCTGTAGCTGTTGCCCGAGGTCTGGAGTACCCTCGCGTGGTGGACGATGCGGTCGGTGACCGCGGCGGCGGCCGTCGGGTCGAGAAGACCTCGGAGTCGGTGGAAACCGCAATCTTCGCGCGCAACCGCGGCCAGGCAACGCTCCGCGCGTTGCTGCAGGCCCTGGTGGACGCACTCGTCGACCGGGAGGGGAACCGACCGGACGGGATGGAGCGCCTCGCGCCCGCGCCGCCGAACTGACCCGGCCTGCGCGTCGAGCATGGAACGCAGAGTATTCGACCTGCCCGCCAATCACGGATGGCGGGCGAAGCCCGGCAACAGCATCTTCGTGGCGAACCGGGGAGCGGTGTATTTCGAGTACCCGTCGGGCTGGGTGCTCAAGCCCGACGGCGATTCCATCTGCCTTTACGACAAGGAGGCGCCGGACGACAACATGCGCCTCCAGGTCTCGGTGCTTCGACTGGGGCCCGATGGATTGATCATCGACTGGGCCGCAATGCCGTCGCTCGCCAGCCTGATGGAGGCCAGCGTCCTGGCGGACGACGCGCGCCGGCGCACGCGCGAGGGACCCATGCTCGGCGCGAGCCGCCGCAATCTGGAGTACCTTTGGCTGGAGATGGACTTCATGGACCCGGCGGAGAAGCGCAAGGCGCATTCCAGGGCCTGCCTTGCCCGCGGCGGGAACGTCCAGGCGTTCATCACGATGGAGTACTGGCCCGAAGATCGCGCCGTCGCCGACCAGGTCTGGAACGACATGCTGGAGTCGCTGAAGCTCGCTGAATATCTGTACGACGACAACCCGCACTAGGAGTCTGCGCCGCAGAACTTGCCATTGGGGACTCCGTGCCAGCGCAGACTCCCAACGCGCCCGTCAGGGCGCGCTAGGAGTCTGCGCCGCGGAAACGTGCCATGGACGACTGCGTGCCCGCGCAGACGCCCAACGCGCCCGTGAGGGCGCGCTAGCGCGCTCTCGCGACCTTGTCGACCGTGACGTGCGGGCCCTGCGAAAGCGCCGAGGAAGGGGCCCTACGCGCGCTTCCGCCGGAGGATGATCCAGTGCGGGCACTTTGCAGTGTCCGCGTAGAGGCGCTCGCAGTCGTCGCAGCGGACGCATTCCGTCATGTCGATGCGCGGGCCCTGGATGGCGCCCCACTCGCATGCCTTCTCGCAGATCTTGCACGTGTTGCACTCCGACCAGCGCTTGATGCGGAAGACCGTCAGCGTCGAGAGGAGCCCCAGCGCGGCGCCCACGGGGCAGAGGAAGCGGCAGTAGAGGTTGCGGACGAAGACGGTCGCCGCAAGCAGCACGGCGAGGCCGACCCAGAGCGCCGGGGTGCTGCGGAGCGTGAACATCCAGAACGGCTCCACGTAGCGGTAGGCGGCGATGTCGGAGGTGGCGAGGAAGTAGAGCAGCGTGGCTCCGAGCAGGAAGTACTTGATCCGGGCGGCCCGATGCTCGAGCCACGGCGGCACCTCGAGCCGGAGTCGGGCAGGAACCACGCGGTCGAGAAGCTGGGTCAGTGCGCCGTAGGCGCAGACGCGGCCGCAGTACAGCCGGCCCCACAGGATCGTCGTGACCACCGTGAACCCGGCGAACAGGTACCACGTCAGGCTGTAGCGGAAGACCGGCAGGTTCCCCGTCGCGGCGCTGTAGAGGTTCACGACCGAGATCAACTGGCTCTTGTAGAACCCCAGGTAGACCACCGCGGCCGCGAGCGTCACGTACTTGAGCGGGACGCTCTTGCGGTGGAAGCTGACGAGGGCCAGCGTCGCGAAGGCCGCGAACAGCGCGAGGTCGAGTCCCTGGTCCCGGAACAGCATGCCCCAGGTCTCGTCCTCCTCCTCGTCCTCGAAATCCCAGAAGTCGTCCGCCGGCGCCTCCTCCGCCGGCTGAACCGCGCCGGCGACGCCCGGTTCCGGCGTCGACCACGCGGCTGCCGTCGCCGTGGCGCCCGCCGACATCCCGGCCGCGGGCGCGATTCCGGCCGCGGGCGCGACTCCGGCCGCGGGCGCGACTCCAGCCGTCGGCGCGACGACTGCCGCCAGCGCGACGACCGCCGCCAGCGCGAACCCGGCCACGACCACCGCGCGCCGCATCACCGCGAGGCTCCAGGCGGCGTGAGGAACGCCCGAGCGATGCGCCGCGCGCTGTTCCTGACGGCCCGGGTGGCGCTGCCGACGGTCAGGGTGGCGGTCGCCACGGCGTCGATATCGCGTCCCAGGCGGAAGCGGTCACGGATGCTCTTCGCTTCGAACTGCGAGGCGTAGCCCGGCAGGTCGATGGAGAAGTAGCCGTACGGCTCGTGGTGGAGCCCGACGACGATTCCGGCGAGCACGCCGGCGGTGTCCATCCCGACCAGGATCTGAATGGGACCGTCGTAGCCGCGCTCGAGCGGCTCGAGGTCGGTGGTCAGGAACGCGTAGCCGACGATGCGCGGCTCCGCGGATCCCCGTTCGCGCCCGTAGACCTTGAAGTGCGGCGGAGAGCCCTCCTTCGGCGAGAAGCTGGCCGCGTCGGGGAACAGGCGGGCGAGCTGGGCCCGGCGCTGCGCGTCGCGCGACTGGCCCGCGGCGGCGAGGGCAGCCGCGCCGACGGCGGCGAAGCCGACCGCGACGGCGCCCGCAAGGAGCATTGCCGTAAGGGTCCTGGTCTTCATCAGCATCCAGCGGAGCGGCAGTCGGCCGGCCGCTCGTGATTATCGCGAGCGGCGCCCCGCGGGTCAACGCGGCCGGGTGCTGCGGGAGGCTGCCCCGCAGGCCGGGCGACCCGCGGGAGCCTGGCTTGCGGCTCGATCCGCGTTGCGGGATCGGGGCTTGCGTCCGTCATAATGACCACCTGGAGCCTGGAGTTCCCCACAGGTCGGGTGACGCTGGGCGGTCCCGGGATCGACAGCGCGGCCGGCGAGGGTCGCAGGAACGCGCAGGAGCAGACGATGCCGAACAGCAGATGGAATCGGGCGCTCGGGCTCGTCGGGCTCGCCGTGCTCCTGGCCGCGGCGGCCACGCCGGTGGGGGTGCGCCTGGCCGCGCCGGTGGCGGCGCAGAACCGCCTGGCGGGCGTGACCGCCGCCGACTGCACGTTCCCGGTGCTGGCCACCGGCACCTGGACGGACGGGGAGGCAAGCGCCGAGACGACGACATCGAACCTGTCGTTCCGGTTCGAGGCGATCGACACCGAGGACGCCACCGCCGAAGCGGTCGGTCCGTTCGGCGTCTCCCACATCATCACGCGACTCAGCGGGCAGTATCTGCACTTCCTGCAGATGTTCCAGGCCGGGCCGCTCTACTCGACCACCATCCTCAACCAGGAGACCCGCGACGACACCTTCCTGGCCGTGCACACCCGCCACGAGTACACCCAGATCTCGCTGCCCGGATTCACCTCGCGGCCCGAGCAGTACTACGGGGAGTGCGAGCTGACCTGGTAGTACGGCAGGGCGGTGCGGGCGGGGCAGGCCGTGCGACGTTGTGCCGCACACTTGGCGGTGCGGGCGGGGCAGGCCGTGCGACGTTGTGCCGCACACCTTGCACGGCCTCCACGAGATTCGGTTGGGAGCCGTTGTGGGTCCTGCGACCCGTCTACGGGGGGCCTGCCAGGCGCACCAGCTCGCCCTCCCGTAGCGCGAAGCGGGCCGCCACGTCCTCCTCGCGCGGCGGGACGAGCCCGGCGAGCCGCCAGTCGACCGGCGGCGGCTCGATCCACACCGGCTGCCGCCGCCCCGTCCGGATCAGGACCGCGGTCTCGACCAGGGTGCCGAAGGCGGCGTCGAGGTTGATCCGCCGCCCGCGGTCGTCGTCGAGTCGGATGACGGCATCCGGCGGGAGCGCCGCGACCACCGGCGCGAGCCGATCCAGGACCTGGGTCGAAAGGCGGGCCGAGTCGACCCACTCGTCGATCCTGGCCCAGTGGATCGGCACTGCGATGGCGAGCGCGAATGCGCCGGCCAGCACGGCACGGCAGCGGGCGGCCCTTCCGCCGCCGTCCCAGAGGGCCGTGACGAGCGCGGCGCCGGCCAGGGACGCGCCGGCCGCGGGTCCCACCGCGTAGAGGCTCGAGCGGACCGGCAGGAGCACGGCGAGCGCGTACCCGCCCACCATCCAGACGAGTCCCAGCAGCACCCAGCGGCGCTGCTCCGGGGTGGGCCGAGGCACGACCCAGGCAGCGGTGGCGAGGAGGAAGACGAACGAGGCGGCCAGCGTCGCGCCCCGGTCGAGGTAGGAGAGGGCGTTGAGGACTACCGGCCCCGGGCTCAGCACGAACCGATACGCGGCGGGCGCGTCGAGCGGAGTCATCGCTCCGGCCGCCGTGCGCGCCGCGAGGTAGACCGCCAGCGATGCGAAGAGCGGCCACGACGACCGGAGCGCCCGGCGGAGACGGACGCCTGCGGGCGCGCCGTCGGCGTCGTCGGCCCGCTTCGCGTCCCACAGGGCGCCCCACGCGAGGAGCACGAAGGGCAGCAGGACGGCATCCTCCTTCGACAGCATCGCGGCGAGCGCCCAGCCCGCCGCCGCCCGCGGGCGCCCGATGACGAAGGACCGCGCGGCGAGCAGCGCGAACAGCGTCGCCAGCAGGGATGTGCGCCCGCTGATCCAGAGCAGCGACATGTCGACGCCGTGGAAGTTGAACGCCCAGAGCCCCGCGGCGAGCAGCGCGGTGCCGCGCGGCATCCCGAGCGCGAGGGCGAGTGCGCGCAGGGCGAGGGCGCCTGCGGCCAGGATGGCCAGGTTCGTGAGCGCGTACGCCAGCGGCTCGATCCCGAAGAGCCACCAGTCGGCGGCGAAGCTGAGCCGGACGACGGGGCGGTAGAAGTCCGCCGTGCTCGTGAACAGTTCGACGAGCTCACCCGGACTCGTCACCTGGTTCGAGGCGATCCAGGCGAAGTCGTCCTTGATGAAGCCGCGGCCCAGCCCCGGCAGGTAGGTGACCAGGAAGACGGCCGTCGCCTCGAGCGCCGCCCGCCACTCGGGCCACACGCGGTCCTCGACCGCCTTCATCACGAACTGGGACCAGGACATGGGGGTTGGGGGAGGCGCGCGCACCATTGTTCCACAACGCCGGGTTCCACAACGCCGGCGCAGCGGCGGCAGCCTTGCCGTCCTTGCCCGCACGCGTACGCAGAAACCCCCGGGCCCTCCGCGAGAGAGCCCGGGGGAGAGGTTGCCGCCGCGGCGCTCGGTCTACACCTCGGACAGGCGGCCGGTGCTGTCGCCGATGCTCTCGCGGTGGACGTCCACCTTGTCGAGGATCGACAGCAGCAGGTTGGTCATCGGCGTGCCCTCGTCGGCGACGACGTGGCGCCCGCACTCGGTCCGCCCGCCGGCTCCGCCCGCCACGAGCACCGGCAGGCGCGTGTGCGTGTGGAGGTTGCCGTTGCTGATGCAACCGCCGTAGAGCAGCGTGGCGTGGTCGAGCAGCGTGCCGTCGCCGTCGGGCGTCGACCGCAGCTTGTCGAGGAAGTAGCTGAACAGGCTGACGTGGTACGTGTTGATCTTCGCGTGCTTCGCCACCTTGTCCGGCGCGTTGCCGTGGTGCGAGATGGCGTGGTGCGGGTCGGGGACGCCGATGTGGCTGTAGGTGCGCGTCGACGCCTCGCGGGCCAGCATGAACGTGCTGATGCGCGTGATGTCGGCCTGGAAGGCGAGCGCCTGCAGGTCGTACATCAGCTTCACGTGGTCGTCGTAGAGCTCCGGCACGCCGATCGGCATGTCGGGCAGCTCGATGTGCTCGCCGGCGCGCGCCTCCACCTTGCGGACGCGCTGCTCGACGTCGCGGACGCTGTCGAGATATTCGGTGACGCGCGCCGTGTCGGCCGCCCCGAGCCGCTTGCGCAGTCGTCCCACCTCGCCGACGATGGCGTCGAGGATGCTGCGGTCCTGGCTGAGCTGCCGCCGGCGTTCCTCGGCGCCGAGCCCTTCGCCGAACAGTCGCTCGAAGATGACGCGCGGATCGGTCTGCATCGGGAGCGGCGTCGTCGGCGTGCGCCACGACAGCGTGTTGACGTAGCTGCAGGAGTAGCCGATGTCGCAGCCGCCGACGGCGCTGAAGTCCTCGGCCGCGACCTCGAGCGACGGAAGCTGCGTGTCGCGGCCGAGCTCGTCGGCCGCGATCTGGTCGATGGTCTTCGCGCCGCGGACGTCGGCTCCCTCGGTCCGCTTGGGGTGCACGCCGGTCAGCCAGACCGCGCTCGCCCGCGCGTGGTCGCCGGAGCCCTCACCCTCGGCCGCCTCGGACGGGCGGGAGTCGAGGCCGGACACGACGACGAGCCGGTCGCGGTGGCGCTCCAGCGAGGCCAGGATGGGCGGCAGGTCGAAGTCGGCCCCCTCGCCCGTCGGCGTCCACTGCTCCATGATGGCGCCGTTCGGGATGTAGGAGAACGCGAGGCGGCGCACCGGGGCGGCCGCGGTGCGGGACATCGCCGAGAGCGCCGGGACCATCGCGTCGAGCAGCGGCAACGCCACCGTCGCGCCGACACCGCGCAGGAACGTCCGCCGAGGCAACGCCATCTTCGTGATGATCATCTGTGCTGTCTCCCTTTGCCGGCCAACCATTCTGCAGGAGTGCTCTTCGACGGCGCAGAATCCTACTGCCCGGCCGCCGCGACTCCGCCCGGCGCGTCCGGCGCCGGCCGCTTCACTTTCATTCGGAACACGTCGCTCGTCACCACGGCGTCGACAATCGCCGAGAACCGGTAGTTCTCTTCGGCCGCCACGCGCACGATGCGGCGGACGGCCGGTGCGTCGTAGTACTCCATGCCGCGTCCGACGGCGTAGGTCAGCAGCTTCCGCGTGAAGGTCTCCACGTACGACTCGGGCCGGCGCAGGATGGCGGCCCGGAGCTCGCTCGGCCCGTTGAACGCGGTGCCGTCGGGCAGCACGTCCGACGCATCGACCGGCTCGCCGTCATCGCTGTTGCGCCAACGCCCGATGGCGTCGAAGTTCTCCAGGCCGAAGCCGTACGGGTCCATGCGGGCGTGGCAGGCCGCGCACGCCGGGTTCGCCCGGTGCTGCTCCAGCCGCTCCCGGACCGAGAGGCCCTCGGCGCTGCCCGCGTCCTCGAGGTCCGGCACGTCGGGCGGGGGCGGGGGCGGCGGCGACCCGAGGAGGTTCTCGAGAATCCACTTGCCCCGCAGCACCGGCGACGTGCGGGTGGCGTACGACGTCACGGTCAACAGGCTGCCGTGGCCGAGGATGCCCCGGCGCGCGTCGTCGTCGACGGCCACGCGGCGGAAGCGGTCCCCGTAGATGCCGGGGATCCCGTAGTGGCGCGCCAGCCGTTCGTTGAGGAACGTGTAGTCGGCGGTCAGCAGGTCGAGGATGCTGCGGTCCTCGGCCATGACGCTCTCGAAGAAGAGCTCGGTCTCCCTCTGCAGGGCTCGCCGCAGGTTGTCGTCGAAGTCGGGGAACGTCGGCGGGTCCGGATGGGTGTTGGCGAGGTTCCGCAGGTAGAGCCACTGGCCGGCGAAGTTCTCGACCAGGGCCGACGCCCGCCGGTCGGCCAGCATGCGCCGCACCTGGCGCCGCAACTCGTCCGGCGCGCTCAGCTCGCCACGCTCCGCGACCGCGAGCAGCTCGTCGTCCGGGATGCTGCTCCAGAGGAAGAACGACAGCCGCGAGGCGAGGTCGAGGTCCGACACCGGGTAGACGGCTCCGGCTGCGACGTCGGCCGGCTCGGTCTCGAGCCGGAAGATGAACTGCGGGCTGGCGAGCATGAAGCGCAGGGCGAGCTCGATCCCGGACTCGAAGCCGCCGTCGCGGCTGCCTGCCTCGTAGAACGACAGGAGCCGGTCGATCTCGGGCGTCTCCAGCGGACGGCGGTAGGCCTGCCGGCCCAGGCGCGAGAGAATCGAGCGGGCGCAGGGCACGCCGTCGCCGGGCGCGGCATCGTCGGACGCGGCATCGTCGGATGCCTTGGGGCGGCAGGTGAAGATGCGTTGCCGGCTCGGGGTGTCGTCGGGGCGCTGCGGGTCGAACGGGCCGGCGATCAACACGCTGTCCACGTCCGGCAGGCCCCGCCGGCTGTTCGACGCGACGTAGCTTCTGATGAAGGGCTTGCGGGTCTCCTCGGACAGCGCGGCGGGCTTCCCGACGAAGGCGGCGACGATCTCGTGGCGCCCGGCGGGGATCGGCAGCCGCACCCGCATCCCCTCATCCGCCGTGAACGCCCGGCTCACGGTCTGGCCGGGGTTCTGCTCGTTCACCACGAGCGCCGTGTACGCGTCCTCGCTGCCGATGGGGAACAGGCCGATCCGCTCGCCGTCGAGGGTGAGCTCCAGGTCGTGTTCCTCGCTGATGCCGCGGATGGTCCCGATGGCGGTTCGGCGCAGCCGCACGCGGATTTCGTACTCGGCGTCGACCGGGAAGTACTCCGCAACCCGGATGCCGCCGCGGGTGCCGAGCGGCAACTCGCGCAGGTGGTAGTCCTGCGTCAGGTCCTCCGGGGTCTTGTAGGTCGTCGTCACGGTCGGGATGACGGGGCTCCCGACGGCGAGGCGGGCAATCTTCCGCGCCGTCGTGACGTAGCTCTCGAGCAGCAGCGGCGACACGCCGAGGGCGTCCGCGATGTTGTCGAACCCGAACGTCGAGTCGTCCGCCGGGAGCGCGCTCACGTCCGCGTCGAGCGCCAGCAGGTCCCGGACGGCGTTGCGGTACTCCGCGCGGTTCATCCGGTGGAGTTGCGGCCGCCCCGGGTTCGGGGCCGCGGCGGCGGCCCGGTCGAGCGAGGTCTCCAGCCAGGTCGCGAACGCCGTGTAGGTGTCGTCGTCGGGGCGCGGGCGCCGCGGCGGCGGCATCGTCCTGCTCCGCAGCTTCTGGACCACCTTCTCCCACCGCTCCGCGTCGGCGGCCACGTGCGCCTCGCTGACCTCCACGTCGTCGAGCGACAGCCCCGCCGTGAGCAGCCGGCTGTTGTGGCAGGCGACGCAGTAGCGCTCGAGGAGCGCACCGTACTCGGCGGCCTCGGCCGACGCGGCCCGCGGCGCACCGCCCGAGGCGGGTTCCCCGACCGTGCCGGACGCCGATGCAACGACCGCCGGTGCCTGCGCGGCGGCGACGCCGGTCAGCAGGCCGCCGACGAATGCCGCCAGCACGAAACCACCGACACGTCCCACGCGCCGTCCGGTCTTCATCAAGAGCCTCCGTTTGTCCGCCGCTGTGTGCCGCCGTCCGCCGTTCCGCAGCCCGCCCTGACGTGCGCTGAGCGATGCGACTCAGCGCTGGTCGGCCGGCACGGTCCGGCCATCCGGCGTCGCCACCGCGCCGAGGCTGCGGAGCAACGCTGCCGCGCCGTCGCGCCGGATCACGCTGGCGATCTGGTTGAAGCCCTGCTCCGCCAGGTCCAGCGCGCTTCGGTCCAGTTCGTCCTCGAAGTCGGTGCGCGCTCCCGCCTCGACGAGGTGCTCGATGATTGTGGTGGCGGCCCGGTAGACGGCGCCGTGGAGTGCCGTCTGTCCGTTGGCGTTGCTCGCGTTGACGTCGACGCCCGCGGCCAGGGCCAGTTCGACGGCATCGAGCGCGTCCGCCTCGGGCCGGAAGCGCCGGGAGCCCTCGATGTGACCGATGCCGGCCGCCATCATCACCGCCGTGTTGTTCGCGTACGTCGCCAGGCGCGGGTCCGCGCCGAGCGCGGTCAGCTCGCGCATCGCCTCGACGTCGGCGCCCTGCGCGGCCAGGATGTACGGGGTCGCGCCGCCCAGGTTGACGCCGTTGTCCATGTACGGCCGCCCGGCGCTGAAGATCCCCTCGTCGGTCCAGCGTTCGTGGCGGATCGGGGTCGGCTCGGTGCGGGCGTTGGGGTCGGCGCCGCGGGCGACCAGCATCCGCATCAGCTCCAGGCTGTCGAGCTGCGTCGGGTCGAAGCCGTAGGAGTCGACGAACTGGTTGGCCAGGTGCCGCTGCGGCGAGCGGCGCTGCACCAGGTTGTGGAGGATGCTGTTCCCCCGCGCGTCGCGCGCGTCGGGGTCGGCGCCGGCCTCGAGCAGCCTCGCGGCCATCGTGTAGTGCCCGTTCGTCACCGCCATGCTCAGCAGGCTCGGGCCCGGTACGGCGGGCCGCGTGCCCCTGCGTGCACCCGGCAGATGCACGTTCACGTCGGCGCCGGCGGCGATCAGCAGCCGCGCCGCGTCGTGCGCGTCCTGCCGCACGGCGAACATGAGCGCGTTGAACCCGCCGGTCGACGGCGTGTCGACGGCCGCACCGTTCTCGAGCAGCACATTCAGGATCGGGGCGTGATTCTCGGCCGCGGCCCACATGAGCGCGGTCTGGCCGCGCCACGTGTCGGCCGCGTCGATGCTCGCGCCGTACCGCAGCAGCGCCCGCAACGCGGCCACGCGGCCGGTCCGCGCGCAGCCGAGGATCGGCGGCTCGCCGTTCGGCGCCAGGCTCGGATCCGCGCCAGCTTCGAGCAGCGCCTCGATCAGGGCCGGGTTGGCGTTCGTGCACGCAAGGGTGAGGGGGGTGGCGCCGTTCCGGTTCGCGGCGTTGGGGTCGGCGCCCGCCTCGAGCAGCAGGCTCGCCAGATCGGCGTCGTCCGCATACGCCGCCCAGTGGAGCGCCGTCGTGCCGTCGACCCCCGGGGAGTCGACGTCGACGTCGCCGGCGGCGAGCAGGCTCGCAACTGCCGCCCGATCTCCCGAGCGCGCCAGCTCCGGCAAGCGCGCGTCGGGCTCCGCGGCAGAGAGAACGGCCCCGGCCATGAAGACGAAGAGGAGGATCGGCGACGCGAGCCCTTGTTGGTGCTGCATGGTGCGTTCCCCGTCACGAACCGGCGGCCGGCGACCCGAGCACGGGCCGCCATCCGCCGCTACCGATCACCGGACAGAAGACACCGAGAATGTCGAATCCTACACGACGCGGCCGCTCCCCATCAACGCCCTCGGTGGGGTCGCGGTCGCGCGACGACGCCCTCGATCTGCTTTCCATTTGACATGCCAACGGAGTTTGACTACTTTCATTGGGATGGCAAATAGAGACCCTTCCAGGACGGAGGTCCTGCGCGGCACGCTGGACCTGATGGTGCTCCAGACACTGGTTCTGCTCGGGCCGTCGCACGGCTACGCGATCGCGGCCCGGCTCGAGCAGGTGTCGGGAGGGGCCCTCGTCCTCAACATGGGCACCCTCTATCCCGGCCTGATGCGGCTGGAGCAGCGGGGGCTCGTCCGCGCCGAGTGGGGGATGACCGAGAACAACCGGCGGGCCCGGTTCTACGGCGTCACCGCCGCCGGGCGGCGTCACCTGGCGGCCGAGAAGCGGAGCCTGGACCGGATGGTGTCGATCATCGACGCCCTGTTCGAACAGCCGGCGTGAGCGGACCTGGAGGAAGCACATGGCCGTCCTGCGCGAGTTCTGGCAACGCCTCCGGGGCATGCTCCGGCCCGACCCTGCCGATCCCGATCTCGAGCGCGAGCTGCGCTTTCACCTGGAGCTGGCCGAGGAAGAGCTCCGCGCGAAGGGCCACCCGCGGGCCGAGGCTGCGCGGATGGCCCGCGTGCGTCTGGGCGGCGTGCCCCAGGCCCTGGAGGCGCTGCGCGACCAGCGCGGGCTGCCGTGGCTCGACGACCTGCGGACCGATCTGCGGATCGGCTTGCGCGGCCTGGCCCGGCGACCCGGGTTCACGGCGACGGCGGCGCTGACGCTCGCGATCGGCATCGGGGCGACGGCGGCGGTCGCCACGTGGACGAACGGGCTGCTCTTGCAGCCGTTGCCGGTGCCCGACCCCGAGGAGCTCGTCGTCGTGGCGCAGCTCGACGAGCACACCGCCGAGTTCCCGCACGAGCTGTCGTATCCCGAGTACCTCGACTACCGGGAGCGCAGCGACGTCTTCGAGGGCCTGGCCGCCTACGCCATGGCGGAGGGGCTGTTGTCGGTCGACGGCGGAGCGGCCGAGCGGATCCGGATCGAATACGTGAGCGGCAACTACTTCGAGGTCCTGCAGCTGGACGCCGAGCTCGGCCGCACGTTCCTTGCCGACGAAGGCCTGCGGCCCGGCGATGCGCCCTTCGTCGTGCTGACGCACCACTCGTGGCAGACGCGGTTCGGAGGGGACGCCAGCGTCCTCGGAAGGGCCGTGCGCCTGGGGCGGGCCAGCATGACCGTGATCGGGATTGCGCCGGAGCCGTTCGTTGGAGTCAACGGCCTGGTCCCCGTCGAGGCGTTCGTCCCTGCGACGGAGGCCGCGCTCGTCGAGCCGCGATGGACGGAGCTTCTGACGGATCGGCTGGAGGAGATGTTCTTCCTGACCGGACGCCTGCGGACGGACGTCACCTTCGCGGAAGCTGCTGCGCAGCTCGACGTGCTCGCCGCGGCGCTGGCCGCGGAGCACCCGGATGCCAGCCGCCACAGCGAGCTCCATGTCGTGTCCGAGCGCGACTCGAGACCCTACCCCGGCGCGTCGCGACACATCGCCCCCCTGATGACCGTGATGATGGGCCTGGCCTCTCTCGTGCTGCTCATTGCCGTCGCCAACGTCGGAACCCTTCTGGTAGGGCGTGGCATCGCGCGGCGGCAGGAGATGGCCCTGCGCGCGGGTCTCGGTGCGACGCGGCGGCGGCTCGTGCGGCAGTTGACCACCGAGAGCGTGCTGCTGGCGCTGGTGGGCGGAGCCGGCGGCGTGCTCGTCGCGCTCTGGGCCGCCGATCTCGTGGCGGCCCGTGCCGCGACGGAACTCGCCCGCTCGATGCCGGCGCGCGACCTGCCGATGGACTGGCGGATCTTCGGCTTCACCGCGACGATTGCGATCGTCGCGGGCCTGCTCGCCGGCCTCGCGCCGGCGTTGCGCTCGACCCGGATCGACCTCGCGCGCGCCATCGGCTCCGGCGGCCGGGGCACGGGCGCAGGATCGCCGGGACGGCGCCTCACGAACGGGCTCGTAGTGATGCAGGTCGCGGTGTCCATGCTGCTGCTGGTCTGCGCGGGCCTCTTCGTGCAGAGCAGCAGGAACGCCGACGCGACCGACTTCGGTTTCCGAACCGACGATCTCCTGGTGCTGTCCGTCGATCCGCTCGCGCAGGGGTACGACCGGGACCGGGCCCGTGCCCTGTACCAGGAAATCGCCGCCGAGGTCGGCGCCCTGCCCGGCGTCAGGTCGGCGAGCTGGGCGCGCCGGGCGCCGGTGAGGCCGGGCGGGATCTGGGGCCGGGTGTTCACCCGGGACGGCGGCACCGCTCCGGAGCCCGACGCGGCAACGGTCGCCAGGAACTACGTCGACCCCGGCTTCTTCCACACCGTGGGCGTCCCGGTGCTCCAGGGCCGCGGTTTCCGCGAAGAAGATGGAGCGAACGACCGGCGGGTGGCGGTCGTCAGCGAACGCGCGGCCCGGGAGCTCTGGCCGGGACAGGAGGCGGTCGGCCGACGGATCGTCGACGCCACGACGGGCGGCGCGCCGTTCGAAGTGATCGGAGTCGCACGTGACGCGCACATGTCGAGGTCGCCGTTCGAGCAGCCGCCGTTCGTCCTCTATCCGTTCGGGCCGCGTCTGGCGGGGTCGGCCACGCTGCACGTGCACGTGGACGGAGCGCCGGGCGCCCTGCTCCCGACGATCGCCGAGACGGTCCGCCGGCACGAGCCGACCCTGGCCATACTGGAGGCCGGCGGCATGGACACCGTGGTGCGCTCGTTGGGGATGCTGGCCCTCGCGCGCGGCGGCGCCGCGGTCGTCGGCGCGTTCGGGCTGCTCGGCCTGCTGCTCGCCGCCGTGGGGCTCTACGGCGTCGTGTCGCATGCCGTGGCCCAGCGGCAGCAGGAGTTCGGGATTCGCGCCGCCCTCGGCGCCAGCACCGCCGCCATCATCCGGCTGGCGCTCGGTCGGGGCATCGTGCTCACGACGCTCGGACTGGCGTTCGGCGCGGTCGCGGCGGTCGCGGCCGCGCGGCTGACGGCCGGTTTTCTTTTCGACATCAGACCGGGCGACCCCCCCCGCCGTGCTGGGCGTCGCGGGCATGCTGCTGGCGGCCGTGGCGCTGCTTGCGTGCCTGGTGCCGGCACGGCGCGCCGCGGCGGCCGACCCCCTCACGACGCTGCGCGAGGGCTAGCGCCAAACCCGATCGGCTACGATGCCTGCATGGAAGCGCTGGCGGTCGTGACCGCGATCACGTCGGCTCTGGCCGCGGCCGGGGCGCTCTTCAACGGCTGGCAGATCGCGAGGCTGGCGGGCCGCGTCGATGCGCTGGAAACCGACGTGCGCGCCATCAATACGCGCATCGACAATATCCTGCTCGCGGGCCGTTCCCGGGCCTAGGAGCTTGGCGGCGTTAGGAGTCTGCGCCGCAGAAACGTGCCATGGAGCGGTTCGTGCCAGCGCAGACTCCCAACGCGCCCGTGAGGGCGCGCTAGTGTGCACCGTCAGAAATATGTGAGCAGTAACGCTTCAGGGATTCCGATCTGCTCGGCGGTCTTCGTCCAGACGAAGGGCTTGGGGTCTTCGTTGTAGACCGCCAGGTACTCCTTGATCGCCGCCTCGAGTGCTTGGGTGCTGCGATGGGTTCCACGCCGGATCTGCTGCCGGGTGATCTCGGCGAACCAACGCTCTACCTGGTTGAGCCACGATGCGCTCGTGGGCGTGAAGTGCAGGTGATACCGAGGACGCCGTGCCAGCCAGTCGTGGATCATCGCCGTCTTGTGCGTGCCGTAGTTGTCCAGCACCAGGTGGATGTCGAGGTCGGGCGGCACCGCCTTGTCGATCACGGCGAGGAAGCGCTTGAACTCCACCGAGCGGTGCTTCCGAAAGCACCTGCCGATCACCTCGCCGGTGGCGGTGTTCAGGGCCGCGAACAACGAGGTCGTGCCGTGCCGTCGATAGTCGTGTGTCCGCTGCTCCGGTGCTCCCGGACGCATCGGCAACACCGGCTGGGTACGGTTCAACGCCTGGATCTGCGACTTCTCATCCACAAACAGCACCACCGCTCGCTCCGGCGGATGCAGGTACAGCCCCACGATATCGCGCACTTTCTCGATGAACAACGGGTCTCGCGACAGCTTGAAGGTCTCGCTGCGATGGGGCTTGAGCGCGAACGCGCGCCACACGCGGCCGACGGTCGAAGCGCTCAGCCCGCAGGCTCGGGCCATCGACTCCCGGCTCCAATGCGTCGCCCCCCGTGGGGTCGTCTCCAGCGTCCGGACCACGACCCGTTCGACGTCCTCGTCCGACACCCGGCGCGGCGCGCCCGGCCGTGGTTCGTCCAGCAAGCCGTCGCAGCCGTTGCGCAGGAACCGCCGCCGCCACTTGCCGACCGTGGCCCGCGTCGTGCCCAGAGCCTGCGCCACGACCTGGTCGCTCCGTCCCGCGGCGCTCTGCAGCACGATGCGTGCCCTCAGGGCCAGAGCCTGCGCGGTATTGCGCCGGCGCAGCCAACCCTCCAGTTCCTCGCGCTGTGCGTCCGAGACCTCCGGGACCTCTCGTGTGTAATGGTTCGGCACGGCCCTCCTCGCTTCCGGGCCGACCGTATCACGAGCCGATTCTACTGGTCAAGAACTTCAGGCGTTGGACACTAGCGCCGTTCGACGGCGGAGTTCTTACGGCTCGGTTTCCGCAACCGCGGTCGGCGCGTCCGCCGCCGGCCGCTTCACCTTCATTCCGAACACGTCGCTCGTCACGACGCCGTCGACGAGGGCCGAGAACCGGTAGTCGTCGGCGGCCGCCGCGCGCACGATGCGGCGCACGGCCGGTGCGTCGTAGTACTCCATGCCGCGCCCGACGGCGTAGGTCAGCAGCTTCCGCGTGAAGGTCTCCGCGAACGACTCGGGCCGCCGCAGGATGGCCTCCCGGAGCTCGCTCGGCCCGTTGAACGCCGTGCCGTCCGGCAGCACGTCCGATGCGTCGATCGGCTCGCCGCGGGGGCCGCTGCTGCGCCAGCGCCCGATGGCGTCGAAGTTCTCCAGGCCGAAGCCGTACGGGTCCATGCGGGCGTGGCAGGCCGCGCACGCCGGGTTCGCCCGGTGCTGCTCCAGCCGCTCCCGGACCGAGAGGCCCTCGGCGCTGCCCGCGTCCTCGAGGTCCGGCACGTCGGGCGGGGGCGGGGGCGGCGGCGACCCGAGGAGGTTCTCGAGAATCCACTTGCCCCGCAGCACCGGCGACGTGCGGGTGGCGTACGACGTCACGGTCAACAGGCTGCCGTGGCCGAGGATGCCCCGGCGCGCGTCGTCGTCGACGGCCACGCGGCGGAAGCGGTCCCCGTAGATGCCGGGGATCCCGTAGTGGCGCGCCAGCCGTTCGTTGAGGAACGTGTAGTCGGCGGTCAGCAGGTCGAGGATGCTGCGGTCCTCGGCCATGACGCTCTCGAAGAAGAGCTCGGTCTCCCTCTGCAGGGCTCGCCGCAGGTTGTCGTCGAAGTCGGGGAACGTCGGCGGGTCCGGATGGGTGTTGGCGAGGTTCCGCAGGTAGAGCCACTGGCCGGCGAAGTTCTCGACCAGGGCCGACGCCCGCCGGTCGGCCAGCATGCGCCGCACCTGGCGCCGCAACTCGTCCGGCGCGCTCAGCTCGCCACGCTCCGCGACCGCGAGCAGCTCGTCGTCCGGGATGCTGCTCCAGAGGAAGAACGACAGCCGCGAGGCGAGGTCGAGGTCCGACACCGGGTAGACGGCTCCGGCTGCGACGTCGGCCGGCTCGGTCTCGAGCCGGAAGATGAACTGCGGGCTGGCGAGCATGAAGCGCAGGGCGAGCTCGATGCCGGACTCGAAGCCCCCGTCGCGCCTCCCGTCCTCGTAGAACGCAAGGAGGCGGTCGATCTCCGGGGCCTCGAGCGGGCGGCGGTAGGCCAGCCGGCCCAGGCGCGAGAGGATGGAGCGGGCGCATGGCACGGCGTCGCGTGACGCGGCATCGTCGGACGCGGCATCGTCGGTCGTCTCCGGGCGGCAGGTGAAGATGCGCTGCCGGCTCGGCGTGTCGTCGGGGCGCTGCGGGTCGAACGGGCCGGCGATCAGCACGCTGTCGACGTCCGGCAGGCCCCGCCGGCTGTTCGACGAGACGTAGCTCCGCAGGAACGGCTTCCGGGTCTCCTCGGAGAGCACGGTCGGCTTGCCGACGAAGGCGGCGACGATCTCGTGGCGTCCGGCGGGGATCGGCAGCCGCACCCGCATCCCCTCGTCCGCCGTGAACGCCTTGCTAACGGTCTGCCCCGGGTTCTGTTCGTTGATCACCGTCGGACGGTAGGCGTCCTCGCTGCCGACGGGGAACAGCCCGATCCGTTCGCCGTCGAGGGTCAGCTCCAGGTGGTGCTCCTCGCCGATGCCGCGGATCGTGCCTCCCGCCGTGCGCCGGAGCCGCACGCGAACCTCGTACTCGGCGTCGACCGGGAAGTGCTCCGAGACGCGGATCCCGCCGCGGGTGCCGAGCGGCAACTCGCGCAGGTGGTAGTCCTGCGTCAGGTCCTCCGGGGTCTTGTAGGTCGTCGTCACGGTCGGGATGACGGGGCTCCCGACGGCGAGACGAGCGATCTTCCGCGCCGTCGTGACGTAGCTCTCGAGCAGCAGGGGCGAGACGCCGAGGGCGTCCGCGATGTTGTCGAAGCCGAACGTCGAGTCGTCCGCCGGGAGCGCGCTCACGTCCGCGTCGAGCGCCAGCAGGTCCCGGACGGCGTTGCGGTACTCGGCGCGGTTCATCCGGTGGAGCTGCGGCCGCCCGGGGTTGGGTGCGGCATCCGCGGCGCGGTCGAGCGAGGTCTCGAGCCACGTCGCGAACGCGCGATAGGAGTCGTCGTCCGGCCGCGGGCGCCGCGGGGGCGGCATCGTCCGGCTGCGGAGCTTCTGGACGACCTTCTCCCACCGCTCCGCGTCGGCCGCCACGTGCGCCTCGCCGACCTCTACGTCGTCGAGCGTCAGCCCCGCCGTGCGCAACCGGCTGTTGTGACAGGCGATGCAGTAGCGTGCGAGCAGGGCGCCGTACTCCGCGCCCGCGCCCGGCCCGGGTGCCGTTGCCGGCACGATTCCCCCGGCTGCCTCGCCGCCCGGGGTCACCTCGGCAGCCGCCGCTGCCGTGGCGGCGGCCGATGCCTGGGCGGAGGCGGCGCCGGCGAGCACGTTGCCGCCGAGTGTCGCCAGCACCAGAATCCCAACGAGCCCGGCGTGCCGTCTGGTCTCCATCGAAGGTCTCCGTTTCCCGGGATTCACGATCCGCCGCCGATCCAGTCCTCCGACGGCCGGCCGGAGAGGTTCCGCGGGTGCGACCCTCTGCGCCGTGGGCCGCCCGCCCGAGCGCAGCGCTACCTCACGGCGAAGCGCCGCCCGACGCGGCGGGCCGCGACGAGACGGCGCCCAGTTCGCGCAGCAGGGCGGCGGAGCGGTCGCGCCGGATGACGCTGGCGACCTGGTTGAACCCCCGCTCCGCGAGGTCGAGCGGCGTCCGGTCGAGCTCGTCCGCAAGGTCGGTTCGCGCGCCGGCCGCGACGAGGTGCCGGATGACGCTGTCCGCGGCCCGGTAGACGGCGCCGTGGAGCGCGGTCTGGCCGTGGGCGTTGGCGCCGTCGATGTCGACGCCGTGTGCCAGGGCCAACCTGACCGCCTCCAGGATGTCGGGCTCCGGCCGCTGGATCTGCACGCCCTCGGTGAAGACCACGCCAGCCGCGAGGGTGAGCGCGGTGTTGTTGGCGTACGTAGCCAGCCGTGGATCGGCCCCGTGCTCGGCCAGGAGTCGCATCGCCTCGTGGTCGGCGAAGCGGGCGGCGACCACGTACGGCGTCGCGCCGCCCGTGTTGACCAGGTTGTCGATAGCGGGGCGCAGGCCGGCCTGCGCGCGCGCATCCGTCACCCGAGGCTGCGGCTCGGTCCGCGCGTTCGGGTCGGCCCCCGCCTCGAGCAGGAGGCGCATCACCTCGAGGCTCTCCTCCTCGTGGTTCGAAGCCGCCTCGGAGACCGCGGCCGGCACCTGCGGCCGGCGCTGGGGGGCTCGCGCCGCCACCAGGTCGTGGAGCGCGGTGTTGCCCTGAGTGTCGCGGGCGATCGGATCGGCGCCCCGGGCGAGCAGCAGGGCGGCCAGCGGATAGTGCCGGTTGGTGATCGCCATCCGGAGGAGGTTCTGTCCGTTCGGCGCCCGGGCGTCGACGTCCGCGCCCGCTGCGAGCAGCATCCGCGCCGCGTCCCGGGCGTCCTGCCGGACGGCGAACATCAGCGCCGTGAACCCGCCGGTGGAAGTGGCGTCGACCGCGGCGCCTCCTTCGAGGAGCACGTTCATGATCGGTACGTGGTTCTCGGCCGCGGCCCACATCAGCGGGGACTGGCCGCGCCACGTGTCCGCCGCGTCGATGTCGGCGCCGCGCGTGAGGAGCGCGCGCACTGCCGCCGCGGCTCCCGTCCGCGCGCAGGTGAGCAACGGCGCCTCGCCCGTGGGCCCGAGCCCGGGGTCGGCCCCGGCGTCCAGCAGGACGGTCACGAGGCCGGGGGTCGCGCCGGCGCACGCAAGCCCGAGCGGCGTGGCGCCGTTCCGGTTGACCGCGTCGGGATTCGCCCCGGCGTCCAGCAACAGCCGGACCAGCTCGGCATCCTCATGGTAGACGGCCCAGTGGAGCGCCGTCGTCCCGTCGACCGCCTCCGCATCGACGTCGACCGAGCCGGCCAGCAGGCTCGCGATCGCTTCCCGGTCGCCGGCTCTCGCGGCCTCCGGCAGCCGCGCGTCGTTCTCCGCCGGGGCCGCGAGCGGGATGGCCGCGGGCACGAGACAGAGAACCGTCAGCAAGGTGGCGGCGAAGGCCGCCCCGGATCGTCGCATCTGCATCGATCGACTCCGCATGGGGTTGCCGGTTGCCCCGTCGCGGCCGAGACCTTCCGTTCAGCCTGCGGGGAGGCCGGATCCGTGGCGGCCCCGCGGTTCCGCGTGGACTGCCGCCCGGCCTGCGACAACGCCTGGAACGAGGCCGGACCAGGTGGCCCGGCCTCGTGGTTCCGCGGTGCGCATACCCGAGGACGACCGGCGCCCCTACGGCGCCAGGGGATGCGGGCGGACCTGGAAGCGGACGATCTCGCTGGTCATCCCCTTGCCGCCCTCGTTGTGCCAGTTCGCGATGGTGTCGTTGCTGGCCCAGACGCCGCGCCCCTTCCAGCCGGCGTCCGGATCGTCGATGCGTCCGTCGAGTCCGCGCGTGTAGAACCCGAGCGGGTAGGGGACGCGCAGCGTCAGCATCTCGCCGGTCTCCGGCAGCAGCGCGATCAACGAGTCGGACGTGGTGCCGTTGACGAGCGGGACGTTGGCCCCGAGCCCGAGCGTGTCGAACTGATCGACCCACATGTAGTAGTGGAAGTCGGCGCTGCCCGCGGCGGACACACCGGCCATCTGCGGGCCGGGGGTCGGATAGAGCGTCCATCCCTCGGGGCAGTGCTGGCCGGTGGCGTCCGGCCCCTTCAACACCGAGCACTGGTTCCGGTCGAAGCTCGCGAGGTGACCGCTGCCCCCGAGCGCGGTCCAGATGACGCCGTTGCGGTCGACGTCGATCCCGCGCGGTCCGTGCCCCCACTGCTCGGGGGGCACGGCGTCGGTCTCGAACGGCGGTTCGTAGACCTCGGCCAGGCATGTCTCGGGATCGAGGCGGACGAGCTGGCCGGGGACGGGGTTCGGATACGGCCGGGCCACCCAGACCGAGCCGTCCACCGGGTTCGGGATGATGCCGTAGGCGAAGCCGTTGATGCGGGTGTCCTTCGCCGGGTCGGGCGCCTCACCCGGCTCGACGTAGGCGCCGGCCCGCCCGTCGCCGTTGGTGTCGAGGATGGTCGGGCACCAGCCCTGCGAGGCCTGCTCGTTGGCCGTCTCGTCGTAGAGGCGGGTGTTGATCCAGCCGACGACGTTGCTGTCGCCGCTGATCCAGAGCGTGTCGTCGGCGTCCTCGGCGAACTGCAGGTGGTGCGTGTCGAAGCAGGTGTCGATGAGGACGAACTCCTCCTGCTCCGGGTCGTAGTAGGACATCTGCCGCCCCGCGCGCTGGAGCGGGAACCGCTGCACGGACGGGTGATCGGACTCCTGGCACCACGACGGGTTCTCGCGCGGCCGGATGGTCGACGTCATCCAGACGCGGCCGCGGGCGTCCATCATCGGGTTGTGCGGGTTGGCGGGACCGGTCCGCTCGACCACCTCGTCGCCCCAGTAGGGCGACGGCACGGGGGCCACCGTCGGCGCTCCGTAACCCGTTCCGCGCCGATCCATCGGGGTGCGGGTGGGAATGTCGAGCTCGAACGCCAGGTGCCGGACGGGATCGGCGACGGCGAGCTTGCCCAGCATGTCGACGCCGTAGACCGGTCCGTTGGCGTTGACGGTCGGGTTCCGCTTGTCGGTGGTGATCTCGTCGTGAATGAAGCCGCGCTCGCTCGACCAGCCCCACTGCGTCAGCACCACGTTGCGCTCGGCGCCCGCCGGCCGCGGCGGCGTCGGCGGCACCGCACCGTCCATGATCCGGTCCGTCCAGCTCGCGAACGCCTGCAGCGATCGTTCCCGGCCCATGCGGTCGATGCCGGCGTTCATGCCGGCCCCGGTGGCGCCGATCAGCACGCGCTGCTCCCAGGCGTGCAGCGTCGAGTCGTAGTCGTCGAGGTTCGGCACCTCGCGCGTCGCCAGGTTGCCCATCTGGTGGCAGAGCTGGCAGCCGTCCTTCAGGCGGTCCACCCACTCGGCCTGGTTGCGCATCTGGCGGCTGATGCCGTTGCCGCGCGGGCCGGTGCCGGGGAACTCGCCGGCGTCCGGAACCTCCAGCAGGGCGTACCAGTAGTTGGCGGGGTAGATGGCGGCGGCGTCGCGCGGGTCGGCAGCGACGAGCGGGGACAGCTCGACCTCGTCGCCCGGCCGCGCGCCGACCGGCGTCGAGTCGATCAGGCCGTAGCCGCGGGACCACACCTCGTAGGCGGCGTCCGGCAGATCCGGCACGAGGAACCGGCCGTCGTCGCCGGTGACGACGATCTTCCGGTTCACGGTCTCCAGGTCGGAGGTGGCGGCGATCACCCAGACGCCGGCCTCGGGTCCGGCTTCGCTGCGGACGATGCCGCGGATCACGCCGTCGTCGCCGGCCGCCGGCAGCGTCGCGCCGCTCGACCACAGCACCCCGGCCGCCGCGACGAGCGCCGCGCCGGAGAGCCATGTCCGCCGCATGATCGTGCTCCTCACTGTCGCCTCCCGTCTGCCCCCCGCGTCCCTTGCCCCCGGGCGATGCCGCGCGGAGGAGGACCCCGCCGGATCGCTGATGCCTGTGGAGGTGTATAACATGGATCGGCTGCGTGGCGAGCGAGCAGGCGACATGACGGCGAAATTGATTCGCGGCGCGCAGGTCCTGGCCTTGGCCGGGGGGCTGGCCGCTCCCCCGGCGGCCGCGGCATCCGTCCAGGGACCGGTCACTTTCACCGAGCATGTAGCGCCGATCTTCGCGGCGCATTGCGTCGCCTGCCACCGTCCGGGCGGGATCGGCCCGTTCAGCCTGCTCGACTACGAGGCCGCACGCGCGCGGGCGGCGCAGATCGCCGCGGCGACCGGTGGCCGCGTGATGCCTCCCTGGAAGCCGGTGGCGCCTCCCGGGGCGTTCCAGGGTGAGCGGCGATTGAGCGACGCCGACATCGGCGTGATCGGCCGCTGGGCAGCCGCGGGCGCGCCGCAGGGTCCTCCTCCGGACGTGCGCCCCTCGGCGCCCGACGCGACGGCCTGGCAGCTCGGCCCGCCGGATCTCGTCGTTCCGATGCCCGAGCCGTACGTCCTCCCGGCCGGCGAGGCGGACGTCTACCGGAAGTTCGTCCTGCCGGTTCCGACGGAGGAGGAACGCTGGGTCCGCGCGGTGGAGATCCGGCCCGGCCCCACGAGTCCCATTCACCACGCGACGATCCGCATCGATACGACCGGCCGGGCGCGCGGCCGCGACGCGGAGGACCCGCTTCCCGGCTACTCCGGCTTCATGGTCGAGACGGCCCGGTTCCCGCCCGGCCACGTCCTCGGGTGGGCCCCCGGCCGGACGCTGACCGAGCAGGGGGACGATCTCTCGTGGGCCCTCGCTCCCGGCTCCGATTTCGTGCTGCAGCTCCACATGCTGCCCGGGACGGTTCCCGTCCCGGTGCAGCCGGAGGTGGGGTTGTACTTCGCCGACGCGCCGGCGACCGTCGAGCCGGTGTCCGTGATCCTCCAGTCGATGACGATCGACATCCCGGCCGGCGAGCGGGCCCACGTCGTGCGGGACGCTTTCCGCCTGCCCGTGGCGCTCGACCTGCTGGCCATCTATCCCCACGCCCACTACCTCGGCCGGGAGGTGCGGGCGACGGCGACCCTGCCGGACGGCACCGAGCGCACCCTGCTGCGCATCGACGACTGGGACTTCAACTGGCAGGACGAGTACCGCTACCGGACGCCGATCCGCCTGCCGGCGGCGACGCGCGTCGAGCTGCACTACGTCTACGACAACTCGGCCGCCAATCCGCGGAACCCGAACAATCCTCCGCGGCGCGTCGTCTTCGGCCCGCAGTCGAGCGACGAGATGGCGCAACTGCTGCTCCAGGTGGTCCCCGACGGCCCGGAGGACCGGGAGACGCTGACCAGCGCGCTGCGCCTGAAGTCCGCTCGGGACGAGATCCTCGGCTACCAGGCGCGGCTGCGGCGCGACCCGGAGGACCATGAGAGCCGGACCGGCCTCGCCGTCCGCTACGTGGAGGTGGGTCAGGTCGCCCTGGCGGAGCAGGAGTTGCGGGAGGCGATCCGGCTGGCTCCCGACTTTCCCGACGCCCACTACAACCTCGGCAGCGTGCTCCAGGCGCAGGGGTCGGTCCGGCAGGCGATCGGGGCCTACCGGCGGGCGATCTCGCTGGATCCGACGTACAGCGAGGCGCACAACAACCTGGGGGCGCTCCTCGACACCACCGGCGACCGGGAGAACGCCCTCGCACACTACCGGCTGGCGGTCGAGTTCGGTCCGCGAGAGGCGGCGGCGCACTACAACCTGGGGCTGGCCCTGATGGCCCGCCGCCGGCCGGACGAGCCGGTCACCGCCGCGGTCGAGTCGTTCCGGCGGGCGGTGGCGCTCGATCCGACGTACGCGGTGGCGCGCGCCAGCCTCGGGGCGGCCCTGCTGGTCGAGGGAGATCCGGAGGAGGCCATCGCCGAGTACGAGCGGGCGATTGCCCTCGATCCGACCTCGCCGCGCGTGCTGGTCGAGCTGGCCTGGCTGCGCGCGACGGCGCCGGAACAGGATCTGCGAGATGTCGGGCGGGCGATCACGCTGGCCGAGCGCGCACGGTCGCTCTACGGAGCCACGCATCCCGTCGTGCTCGATACGCTCGCGGCGGCGTACGCGGCGGACGGCCGGTTCGACGAGGCGATAGCCCTGGCCCGGGAGGCGGTGGCCCGCTCGGGCGAGACGGCAGGCTTCGAGTCGCGCACCGCGGCCATCAACGAGCGGCTCGGCTACTACCTCGCGCACCGGCCCTACCGCATGACACGTTGAGCGCGGGGCGGGCAGGATCTTCGGAGGGGGCAGCCATGGGACGTTCAGTCATCGCCCGGTTCGGCCTCGCGACCCTGGTGGGGTCGACGCTCGTCATGCCGGCGGTCGCCTCGGCGCAGCCGCCGGAGGGACAACTGACCTTCCGGAGCGGCGTCGACGTGATCGAGATCGATGTCAACGTCGTCGACGGGGACGGCATTCCGATTACCGACCTCGACCCTTCGGAGTTCCGCGTTCGCCTCGACGGCGAGGACCGGCGCGTCATGCAGGCGCAGTACGTGTCCCTGCGGCCTGAGCCGCCGGCGGCGGCGGCCGTGCCGCGGTCGCGGGACCTGCTCTACACCTCCAACGCGGACCAGCAGCGCGGGCGGTTGATCGTCATCGCGGTCGACGAGGAGAACATCCTGACCGGCGAGGGGCGGCACCTGATGCGCGCCGCGGCCGAGTTCGTCGACGGGTTGAGTCCTTCCGACCAGGTGGCGCTGCTCTCGGTGCCGCAGCCGGGCATCTACATCGACTTCACCACCGACCACGATCGCGTGCGTAGCGAGACGGCCCGCATGGCGGGACTCGGCGAGCCCTCGCGGCGCGCCCTGAACATCGGGCTCCACGAGGCGTTCCGCATCGCGGTCTACGCCGACCGCGACCTCGAGGAAGAGGTGATCGACCGAGTCTGCGAAGAGAGCCCCGCCTGTGCGTTCCAGGTCCGCAACGAGAGCATGCAGATCGTGCAGGAGGTGAAGTTCCACGCCACCAACGCCCGCCGCGGCATCGAGGACATCCTGCGCGCGCTGCGCGACGTCGAGGGGCCGAAGCACGTGATCTGGGTGTCCGGCGGGCTCGTCATCGACCAGAACGCGGCCCTGCTTCGCCAGATCGAGGACCTGGCCGCTGCCTCCCGCACGACGCTCTTCGTGCTGATGGTGGATGAGCCCCTCACCGACCTGAGCCAGGCGCTCCCCGCGCCGACGCCGCGCCAGGACCGCTACATGCGGGAGCGTGGCCTGTCCGCCGCCGCCGCCGTGGCCCGGGGGGAGCTCTTCCGCGTCACCGCGAACCCGCGCCGCATCTTCGAGCGGCTCGAGGCGCAGATCTCGGGCTACTACCTGCTGGGCGTCGAGGTCGGTCCTGAGGATCGGGACGAGGATCGGCGCCGCATTCGGGTGTCGGTGGAGCGCGACGGAGCGCGGGTGCGGGCGCGGCGCGAGGTGCGCTTCGTCGAGGAGCCGGAGGAGGAGCGGAGCATCGACGAGCGGTTGCTGGCGATGCTTCGCTCGCCGGTTGCCACTACCGAGCTCCCGCTGCGGGTCGCCACCTACGCGTTCCCCGACCCCGATGACGGTCTGGTCCGGGTGTCGGTGGCCGCCGAGGTCGGGAGCGACGTGAACTACGTGGCGGATGTGACCCTCGGCTTCGCGCTGCGCGATCCGGACGGCAGGGTGGTCCTGACCGGCCGGCGGCGGGTGTCGGCCACCCCCTCCGAGCGCCCGGGGGGCATCGGCTACGAGTACACGCTGCCGATCACCGTGCCCCGCGGGCGATACTCGCTCCGGGTGGCGGCCATCGACGGCTTCGGGCGTCGGGGCAGCGTCGACCACCTGCTCCTGGCCGGACAGGCTTCGGACGTGCCGCTCGCCTTCGGACCGCTGCAGGTGGCCGATCAGCGGCCGTCCCCCGACAACCTGCTCGCGGTCGTCGAGCCCGAGGTGTCGAGCGGACGCGTCATTGCGTCGATGGAGGTGTACGCCGAGTCCTCGTGGGCTTTCGACCGCACGAGCGTGCATGTGGACGTCGCCGGCGACGAGACAGGCCCCGCCCGCGCCTACGCCACTGCGGCCCTCCTCGGCACCGACGACACGCCGTGGCGCTCGGCGGCGGCCGACCTGGCGGTGGGCCATCTCCCGCCGGGGCAGTATGTCGCCCGAGTGCGGGTGCTCCGCGACGCCGACGAGGTGGCGCGGATGCACCGGCCGTTCCGGATCACCGCGGCCCGACAGGCGCCCTGATTCGGAGCGCGGCCCGCTCGGCCGGCGCGGTCCCGACCCGCGCCGCGGAGCGGTCTTTCACTCCTGCCGCCTGATGGATACAATGCGGCTGTTTCGTAGCCCCGGGTCGGCCGGGCCGGTGGAGGTGCCGCGTCGGCGCGGGCTCCGTGATATGTGGGGAGGGCAGCCATGGATCGCTGGATGACGCGGATCGTCTTGCTGGGCTTGGTGGTTGCGGGCGTCTGTGCGGGGGTGTACGTTGCGGACGCCGAGGCGCAGACCATGGCGCGCGTGCGCGGCGAGGTGACCGACGAATGGGGCAATCCCATCGAGGGCGCGCAGGTCATCGGACGTCGTGAGGGCGCCGATCCGCGCACGACGAACACGAACGACGACGGGCGCTTCAACCTCACCAATCTCGTGTCGGGCGACTACGTGCTCGAGTTCCACGCCGCCGGCTACACGCCCACCGGCGTGGCGATGTACCTCGACCAGCGCGACGCCCGCCAGCCGCAGCGGCCGCTCGAGATCGAACTCGTCGCCGCCCCGGTCGGAAGCCGGTTGCGGGACGACGCCGAGTTCGAGTCGGCGGACGGGCGCCTCAAGCTGGAGCTGAAGGGCGACGGCAAGTTCGAGTTCGAGGACGCGGACGGCGAGGAAGGCGAGGGGACCTACGGCATCGTCGAGCTCGAGGGCCGGCTCACCGTTCGGGACTACGACGGCGACGACGACAAGTACAGTCTCGACGCGCCGATCGTCATCACGTTCGCCAACAACCTGTTCCGGGCGCTCACCTGGGACGGCGTCGAGCTGTCGCGGAGGTAGGTGCCCGGACCCCGCCTCGGGGCGCCGATCCGAAGCCGGACCGCGGAAGACGCCGGCGGCACGCGGGGACGGGGCGTGCGTCCGGCCATCCGAGTCGCGAGGCGTCGGCGGAGGGTCCCTCGCGGCCGGAGGGTCGGGTCATCCGCCCTCGCGTTGCTGCTCGTGGTCCTCGGCGCGGGGTGCGCCGAGACCGAGGCTCCGGTCGGGCTCCGAGCGATTCCGCCGCCCGACCTCGCGCGCCTCCCGGACCCGCTCCGGCAACAGGTCGGCAGCCGCTGGGACGCGCTGACCGCCCGGATCCAGGCTGGCGCGCCGGCGGCCGAGCTCGCCCGCGCCTACGGCGACGCCGGCCTGCTCCTCATGGCGGCCGAGTTCGAGGAGGCCGGCATCGCCTGCCTCCGGAACGCGGAGCTGCTGGCGCCCGAGGATCCGCGCTGGCCCTACTACCTCGGGCAATTCCACTTGCTGCGGGGCGAGCAGGCGCAGGCTCCCGCCTACTTCGAGCGCGCCTACGCGCTCCGTCCGACCGACGTCCCGACCCTCCTGCAGATTGGTGAGGCCTACCTCGACCAGGGCCGCCCCGACGACGCGGCGGCGCGCTTCCGCGAAGCGCTCGCGGTCGAGCCGCGCTCGGCGGCGGCACTCTGGGGCCTCGGTCGCGCCTTCCTGGCCAGCGACGCGCCCGCGCAGGCCGCCCGGCAACTGGAGCAGGCGGTGGCGCTGGCGCCCGAGGCAGGCCGCATCCACTACTCGCTGGCCCGCGCCTACGAGCGTCTGGGCGACCCCTCGCAGGCGGCGGCGCATCTGGAACGGCGGGGCAGCGTCGCGCCGTCCGTTGCCGATCCGTTGATGGACGCCTACCGCGGGCTGCTCGAGAGCGCGCTCGCCTACCACAACCGGGGGTTCGAGGCGTTCGGCGCCGGCCGCTGGGCGGAGGCGGCCGAGGCGTTCCGGGCGGGGCTGGAGCTGGAGCCCGACAACGTGGCGATTCGTCACACGTTGGGCACGGCACTGCACCAGATGGGCGACGTCGGCGCCGCCATCCGCGAGTTCGAGGCAGTGCTCCGCATCGACGCCTCGCATCCGCAGGCGCTGTTCAGCCTCGGCGTAATCCTCGCCTCGGAGGGGCGCTTCGACGAGTCCCGGCGTCGCTTCGAGGCGGCCGTCGAGAACGAGCCGGACTACGTGCAGGCGCGGCTCGCGCTCGCGCAACTGCTGCTGGAGCGGGGGAGTCCGGAGGAGGCGCTGGCCCAGTACGAGGCGGTGGTCGAGGTCGATCCCCGCCGGGTGGAGGCCTGGATCGAGGGGGCCAACGTGCACATCGGCCTCGACCGCTACGCCGACGCGGACGCCTGGCTCCGCGCGGCCCGGCAGGTCCATCCGGACGTCGCGGATCTGACCGCGCTGCACGAGACCGTCGAAGCCGTTCGCGCCGTCCGGCGCAGCCTCCGGTAGCGCCGCCAACCAGGTCTCGGCAACCGGGGGCTGCGGACGCGCAAGCTCTCAGATGTCCGACAGCTCCGTGAGCGCCCCCGTGCTGTCGCCGATCCGCTCGACCGGCACGCCCATCTTCCCGAGCAGGCTGACGTAGAGATTGGTGAGCGGCGTCCCCGCGGCGTAGCGGACGTGACGCCCGCCGCGGAGCTGTCCGGCCGCGCCGCCCGCGACGACGAGGGGCAGCCCGAGCGCGGTGTGGGCGTTGCTGTCCGCCATGCCCCGGCCATAGACCGTGGCCACCTGGTCGAGCAGGGTGCCGTCGCCGTCCGGCGTGCTGCGCAGCTTCTCGAGGAAACCGGCGACGAGCTGCGTGTGGTAGGTGTTGATCTTCGTCAGCTGGGCGAGGTTCTCGGCCTTGTTCTGGTGGTGGGAGAGAGCGTGGTGCGGGTCGGCGACCCCGATCTGCGGGTAGGCCCGCGAGCTGATCTCCGGTGCGACGATGGACGTGACGACGCGCGTCAGGTCGGCCTGGAAGGCGACCACCTGCAGGTCGAACATCAGTGCCGCGTACTCGTCGAACCCGGCCGGGACGCCCGACGGCGGCTCGACGACCGGCAGCTCCCGGTCGCTCTGCGCCTCGGCCATCCGGATGCGGCGCTCGACGTCGCGGACGGCGTCGAGGTACTCGGTGATCTTGGCGCGGTCGCGGGCGCCGAGCCGGAGCTTGAGGCTCGCCGCCTTGTCGGCCACCGAGTCGAGGATGCTGCGGTCGGTGCGGATCCGCTCGAGACGCGCGGCCGGGTCGGTGCTCTGGCTGTCGCCGAAGAGACGCTCGAAGACGGCGCGCGGGTTGTTCTCCATCGGGAGCGGCGTGGTCGGCGTGCGCCAGGAGAGCGTCGTGATGTAGGCGCAACTGAACCCGGCGTCGCACGCGCCGGCGAACGCGGTCGCCTCCAGGCTGAGCTCCAGCGACGCGAGCTGCGTCTCGCGGCCGAGGTGGTTGGCCGCGATCTGGTCGATGGAGACGCCTGCCTCGAAGTCGGCTCCCTCGGTCGGTTTCACGTGCACGCCGGTGAGGTACGAGCCGCTGATGCGTCCGTGACCGCCGGCCGGCTCGCCCGGCCGCCGCTCGCCGGGCTCGTTGTCGAGCCCGCTCAGGACCAGCACGCGGTCGCGCAGCGGCGCCAGGGGCGCCAGGCTCGGGCTGAACGTGAAGTCGGTGCCGGTCTCCGCCGGCGTCCAGTCCTGCATGACGGCGCCGTTCCCGAAGTAGAGGACGCTCAGCCGGGGCCTCGGCCGGGCCGCGCTGTTGCGGATGGCGGCAAACGCCGGCACCATGCCGTCGAGGAGCGGGAGGGCGACCGCGGCGCCGAGGCCGCGCAGTACCGTCCGGCGGGGGAGCGCCTTGCGGGTAACGATCATGGCTCGGACCTCCTCATCGTGAACGGCACGCTCCGGGCGATGCCGGCAACGAGCGACGACCAGCGGTACTCGGGGGCCGCCTCGCGCACGATCTTCCGCACGGCCGGCTGATCGTGCGCCTCGAGCCCGCGCCCGAGGGCGTAGGTCAGCATGCGGGCGGCGACGGTGTGGACGAAGGACTCCCGCCGCTCGGCGAGCAGGGCCCGCAACTCGGCCGGCCCGTCGAACGCGGTGCCGTCGGGCAGGGTGGCCGAGGTGTCGAGCGGCGTGCCGCCGTCCGCCGCCCGCCAGCGGCCGATTCCGTCGAAGCCTTCGAGCGCGAAGCCGAGCGGATCCATCCGGGCATGGCAGCTGGCGCAGACCGGGTTCGCGCGGTGCTGCTCCAGGCGCGCGCGCACCGACCGGTGCGGCTCGCCCGGCGTGTTCTCGTCCAGCGCCGGGACGTCGTCGGGCGGCGGGGGCGGCGGGGCACCGAGGATGTTCTCGAGCACCCACTTGCCCCGCAGCACCGGAGACGTGCGGGTGGCGTGCGAGGTGACGGTCAGGATGCTGGCGTGGCCCAGCAGTCCGCCGCGCCCGCCGGGCGTCTCCGAGCCGAGGTCGACGCGCCGGAAGCGGCCACCGTAGACCCCCGGGATGCCGTAGTGGCGGGCCAGCCGCTCGTTCACGAACGTGTAGTCCGCGGTGAGCAGGTCGGCCACGCCGCGGTCCGCCCGCAGTTCCGCGGCGACGAGCAGCTCCGTCTCGCGGGCGAACGCCTCGCGCAGGTTGTCGTCGAACTCCGGGAACCGGTTCACGTCCGGGGTAACCCGGTTCATGTTGCGCAGGTGCAGCCATTGCGCCACGAAGTTCTCGACGAGCGCCTCGGAGCGCCGGTCGGCCAGCATGCGGCGCACCTGCCGCTCGAGCGTCGCCGGGTCGCGGAGCCGTCCGGCGACGGCTGCGTCGAGCAGCTCGTCGTCCGGGATGCTGCTCCAGAGGAAGAAGGAGAGGCGCGATGCCAGCTCGAGGTCGCTCAGCCCGTAGGCGGTTCCCGGCGCTGTCCCCGGTGCGTCCGTCTCGAGCCGGAAGAGGAACTCTGGGTCGACGAGCAGGCGCGTAAGCGCTCGCTGAATGCCGCCGTCGAAGCCGCCGCCCTCCCGCCCGGCCGCGTAGAACGCCATGAGCGTCTCGACGTCCGACTCGCTGGCGGGCCGGCGGTAGGCGCGGCGCGCGAGCGTGCCGAGGATCCGCCGCGCGCAGGCGGCCTCCGCGGCGCCGGCGTCGCCGCGTGCGTCGGCACCGGCGCTGTCGTCGTTTCCGCCTGGCGTCGACGGGTCGGGCCGGCAAAGGAAGATGCGGCGGCGGCTCGCGGTGTCGCCGGGCCCCGCGGCATCGTAGGGACCGTCGATCACCAGGTGCTCGATCGCCATGCGCTCGGACGCCGGAGGGTCCTTGGCCGCGCTCAGGATGAAGCTGCTCACCGGGACGCGGCGTGGAGTGAGCCCTTCCGGGGCGAGCGTCCGCTGCAGGAAGCCGGCGCCCACGTCGCGGGTGCCGGCCGGGACCGACACGCGCGCGACGAGCCGGCCGTCGGCGTCCAGGCAGCCGTGGTAGCCGGCGAGCGATGCGCGCGCGCAGTCGAGGTCGCCTCCGACATGGAACAGCGCCACCTGCTCGCCGTCGACCCGCAGCTCGATCCGCTCCTCGCGCTGCAGCCCGTAGATATTGCCGACGATGTCGCGCTGCAGGCGGACCCGCAACTCGTACTCGCCGTCGAGCGGGAAGCGGTGGCGTACGGCGACGCCGCCGCGCGACCCGAACGGCATCGCGTCTCCCACACGATCGTCCTGCACGCGGGTCCTGGAGATCTCGTAGGTCGCGGCGGCAGGCAGCAGCCGCGGGTCGCCGACCGCCATCCGGCTTACTTTGTGCGCCGCCGAGACGTAGCGCTCCATGAGCGCGGGGGAGACGTTGAGGAGGTCGGCGTTGTTGTCGAATCCAAAGCCGAGATCGTCGGCCGGCAGCAACGACGCGGCGTCGATCTCGAGCGCCAGCAGGTCACGGACGGCGTTCGCGTACTCGGCCCGGTTCAGCCGGTGGATGGCGGGCCGGCCGGGGTCGGGGGCGGTCTCCGACGCCCGGTCGAGCGCGGCCTCCAGCCACGCCGCCGCGGCGTCGTAGGCGGCCGGCTCCGGGCGTGCCCGCCGGCCCGGGGGCGGCATCGCGCGCTCCTCGAGCTTCAGCAGCACCTTCTCCCAGACGTCCGCGTGCTCCCGGAGCGGGTCGAGCGGCGTTCGGTCGAGGGCCAGGTTGCCGGTGCGGAGCCGCTCGTTGTGGCAGGTGACGCAGTAGCGGTCGACGAGAGCCCGCAGGCCTTCCGCGCCGTCCGGCGGCGCGGCGGCCCGGACCGAGGCCGCCGGCGCGACGACGACGGCCAGCGCGCAGACAACGCCGCGGATCCACGGCAGTCGCATGGGGAACCTCGCTGGCGTCAATATAGCCCAAATCCGGGGCCGACCGCGCGCCGGTGTAAACACTGCCGGTTCTCGATCCGATAGCGGGTGTGGAGGGCAGCACGGCGCCGGATGCTCCCGCGCGGGTCGGTCTTGACCGGCCGCGGGCGGCGCGTGCTAGACTCTCGGGTCGATCCGCCCGATTTTGCGACCGGCAACGCGCGTGAGAGCGATTTTGTGACGGCCCACCACTTCCTCGGCGAAGGCGACTTCTCCGACCACCTCCAGAGCAAGAACGGCGACGCGCCGCATCTCCTGTCCGTGATATCGGACGCGGTGCGCGGAGCCGGGCTGCAGGTGGTGGCCGACCAGGCCGTCCCGTTCACCGGCGGCGGCGCAACCCTCGTCTGGGTGCTGGCCGAGTCGCACCTGGTGCTGCACCTCTGGCCCGAGCTGAGCCGCGCAACCATCGACCTGCACATCTGCGACTACCGCGACTCCAACCGCGGCAAGGCGCAGCGGCTGCGCGACGCCCTCGCCGCGCTCTGCTTCGCGCCCGGCTCCGCCGCCTGGCGCGAGCTGTCGGTCGGCGCCGACGGGCCGGCCGGTGGCTGACCGCGACCACGAGGAGCAGTACCGCGGCTTCTGGGCGAACGTCGGGGCCACCTTCCCCGACCTGGCTGGCGCGCGCTCCACAACCCAGTACCGCAACGACGAGCGGTGGCTCGTCTCGACCCAGCTGCCCGAGGTCGCCGGGCAGCGGATCCTGAAGACCGACCTCTGGGACGAGGCGAAGAACACCCACATCCTGCGCTGGACGGCGGCCCGCGGCGCCGAGGCGGTCGGCGTCGACATCTCGCCGGCCATCGTGGCCGACGCGCGGCGCGGCTTCGCGGACGACGGCCAGCGCCTGCTCGGCGTGCAGGGCGACGTTCGCGCCCTGCCGTTCCGGACCGGCAGCGTGGACGCCGTGTACTCGATGGGGACAATCGAGCACTTCGACGACACCGAGGGGGCGGTGCGCGAGATCTTTCGGGTCCTCCGTCCCGGAGGGCGGGCGATCATCGGCGTCCCCAACCGGCGCGATCCGTTCCTCCGTCCCCTGCTCGTGGTGGTGCTCTACTACCTCGGCCTCTACGGCTACGGGTTCGAGAAGTCCTACTCACGCCCCGCCCTGCGGAGAATGCTCGAGCGGGCCGGCTTCGAGGTGGTGGCCGAGAGCGGCATCCTCTTCATACCCGGCTGGCTGCGGATGCTCGACCTCGCCTGTCACGCGTGGCTGCGCCCGCTGGCCTGGCTGACCGGCGCGCTCTGCGCCCCGTTCGACTGGCTGTCGCGCCGCTTCCCGGCGCTGCGCCGGCACGGCTACCTGATCGCCTCCGTCGGGGTCCGGCCGGCGGAGGACGCCGGCGGCTCTCGATGAGCGCACCCCCGCGGCAGGTTGCCCCGTGCGCGGCCTTGTGACACCCTTGTCCAATTTGCGAGGGCCGACAGCGATGGCAGAGGCGGTACTCACTCCCTACCTCGGCGTGCACGATTGCGCGGCCGCGATCGAGTTCTATGGGCGGGCGCTCGGCGCAGAGGAGACGGGCCCCCGCTTCACGGCTCCCGACGGGCGCATAGGGCACGCCGAGATCTCCATCGGGGGCTCCCGGATCTACATCAGCGACGAGTATCCGGACGTCGGCGCCCTCAGCCCGAAGCGGCTCGGCGGCTCCCACGCCGCGCTGCATCTGCAGGTCCCTGACGCGGACGAGACGGCGCGCCGTCTCGTCGACGCCGGGGCCACCGTGCTCCACGCGGTTGCCGATCAGGCGGACGGCGAGCGCCGGGGAACGTTCCTCGACCCGTTCGGATACCGCTGGATGATCGGCCAGCAGGTCGAGGCGCCGTCGAAGGCGCAGATGCAGGAACGGATCGGCGACAGCTTCCGCGTGGACTGACGCCCCCGTCCTGCCCTACATCTCGATGCGGTACACGCGGTTGTCGCGATAGGCGGACACGAAGAGCACGCCGTCTCCGACCGCGATTCCGGCGAGCTCGCCGACGGACGTCGTTCCCCCGAGCGCACGCCGCTCCGGACCACGGAGCGCGAGGCCCTCGACGACCGCCGTTGCAGCGCCGGATTCCACATCCACGCGGGCCACGCGTCCGGCCTCCACCTCGACGACGTACAGGGAGCCGTCGTCGCCCACCGCAATGCCCTCCGGGCCGGACAGTCCGGTCGCCACGGCGCGCGGGGTCTCGAGCACGGCGCCGTCGTCCAGAACCTGGAGCACGGCGCCGCTCCGGTCCGCGACGTAGACGTCTCCGCCGTGCACGGCGAGCCCGGCCGGCTCCGAGAGGCCGCTCGCGACCACGGTCCGGCCCTCCGCAGAGTCCGGGTCGAAGCGCACCACGCTGCCCGTGCCGTACTCGCTCACGAAGATGTCTTCGCCGTGGCCGAGGGCGTCGATCGCCTCCTCGAATCCCTCGACGCGCGCGACGACCCGATCGCCGTCCGGGTCCCACACGGTGACGGTCGTGGGGCTCGACAGCACCAGATGCTCCCCGTGGGGGTGGACCGACATCGCCTGCCCGACGTCGGTGACCAGGGCGCCCGCGGCGTGGATGCTCTCGCCGGTCGACGGGTCGAGCTCGCGCAGCGCGGCCCCGTCGGCCAGGAAAAGACGGCCCTCGGCGGTGCTGGTAGTACCAGCGGATCTCGCCCGTGTCCGCGTCGAGGGCGAGCGTCGAGTTGTGGTACAGGTGCTTGTTGCCGGTCCCGCCGATCATGAACTTCGGGGCGGGGGAGGTGACCGACGTCCCGATGTAGACGAGGTTCAGCTCCGGGTCGTAGCTCGGCACCATCCAGGCGCCGACGTGCTTGCGTTCCTCGAAGGGGACGCCGCCCCACGTCTCGTCCCCGGGCTCGCCGGGGGCCGGGATCGTGCGGCGGCGCCACAGCTCGGCCCCCGTCGTTGCGTCGTGGGCGGTGATGACGCACGCGTCCGGTCCTCCCCGCGGCGTGCAGCCACGCCCCGAGACGACCTTGCCGCCCGCGACGATCGGCCCGGAACTCTGATGGGCGGGGTTCACCCGGTAGTCGAGGATCTCGGTCTCCCAGACGAGCTCGCCGGTCGTCGCGTCGAGGGCGAAGACGTAGTCGTCCGCGCTCGTGTCGATGATCAACCGGCCGTAGATGGCGAGATTGCGGTTGATCTCCATCAGCACGCCGAAGAGGTATTCCGCCGCGTCGTCCGGCCACTGCCGCCGGTACTCCCAGATGAGGTCGCCGCCCGCCGCGTCGAGCGCCTGGATGACGTCGCTCGGGTTCGGCATGTACATCACGCCGTCATGGACGAGCGGCGTTCCCTGCTGCAAGCCCGTTCCAAGCGCGCGCGACCAGACCATGCGCAGCGTCCCCACGTTGTCGCGGTCGATCTCGTCGAGCGGGCTGTAGCCCCAGCCGTCGAGCGTGCGGCGCCACATCAGCCAGTCTTCGGGTGCCGGAGACTGGAGCATCGCGTCGGTGACCGGAACGAAGGCGCTGGTCGGCTGCGCGCTCGCCGGCTGCGCAGCCGCCGATCCGGAGCCGGGTGCCGCCGGCGCCGCCAGCAGGAGCGCGGTGAGCAGGGGCAGGACCGCGACGACCGAACGGGATGGGTTCGCTTGTCGTTGAAGCATCGACTCCCCCTTGGACCCGGATGCGAACGGCGTCCGTGAACCTCGGCATGCGGATCTGGCAGATCGGCTGGCGCCGGCTCCCCGTGACTTCATCTCTCGGCGGCGCATCGTCTCGCGGCATGGCGGCCCTTGCATCGTCGATGCCCGCAGAATCGGGTCGTCACGGACGGGCAGCGATCCAGCTCCTACCGCTCGGACGCCTGGTCGAGGTCGAGAGGTTTGACCGGCAGAGGCGTCACCTCGGGGTCGCCCTCGCGGATCAGGAGCACGCGGTTCAACGGCACGTCGCGAAACACGTCGCGGCGGCCGCTGCCCGGCCAGTCGATCGTCAACTCCCGGATTGCGGTCGCCGAGCCGAGGCCGATTTCCTGCTGCAGCGTGGACGCGCCGAAGCTGCCGCCCGTTCCGGCCACGGCGTGAACCACGCGGTCGCCGTGCGGCGTCGCCACGGCGACGGCGATGCGCGCGCTCATCGCCAGCCGGTTGGACACCGTTCCCCGCAGGCGCAGCGTGACCCAGGCGTTCCCGTGGCCGGGGTTCAGCATCAGTACGTTGCGCGATGCGTCGCCTTCGTAGTACCCGCCCAGCACCACGTAGACGTCCTGGTCTCCGTCGTGATCGATGTCGCCGAACGACACCGCGTGGCCCTTCTGCAGGTGCCCGACCCCCCCCGCCGGCGACACGTTCTCGAACCGTTCGCCGCCGATGTTGCGGAACACCCGGTTCGGCGTGAGCATCTCGAGTCCCGGTGCGCCCGTGCCGAGGTAGAGGTCGGGATAGCCGTCGTTGTCCAGATCGCCGAAGTTGCTGCCCATGACCGGCATGATCGTGCGGAGCCCCGTGACGTCGGTGACATCGACGAACGTGCCGTCGCCCCGGTTGCGATAGAGGAGGGGATATCCCTGCCCGACGGCGAGCGGGCGACCGAGGGCCTCGGCCGCCATGTCGCCGAGGAAGGTTCGATAGCCGGCTACGAAGAGGTCGAGCCACCCGTCGTTGTCGTAGTCGAAGAACCAGGTCGGGAAGCTGTTCAGCGGCTCGGCGACCCCGGCGGCGGCCGTGACGTCGCGGAACGACCAGCCACCGTCGGGCGACGGCCCCTCGTTGCGGAACAGCAGGTTCGGTTCTCCGAGACGGGACACGAAGAGGTCGAGACGGCCGTCGTTGTCCACATCGCCCCAGGCCGCGCCCTTGACGACCCCGGTCACCGGAACGCCGGCCTGCGCGGCGACGTCGGTGAACGTCCCGTCCCCGTTGTTGGCGTAGAGCTCGGACGGGTAGGTCGAGCCCGACCGTGACTCGTTGCCGAGAAAGAGATCGACGTCGCCGTCGTTGTCGTAGTCGCCCCAGACGCCGGTCTGGGTGGGCGCGGCGCGCAGCAGCCCGGCCGTCTCGGTCACGTCCGTGAACGTTCCGTCGCCGTTGCTCCGGAGCAGGGAGTTGGGGACCGGATCCCGGGTCCACGCGCCCCGGAGCAGCAGGACGTCGGCCAGGCCGTCGTTGTCGTAGTCGGCGGACGACAGGTTCAGGCCCGCGACGATTCCCTCCAGCCCCGCTTCGAGGGTCGCCTCGGCGAACGTGCCGTCCCCGTCGTTGCGGAGGAAGCGAACCTGATCCCGCAGCCCCCACGACGAAGCCATGACGTCGAGGTCTCCGTCCGCATCGAAGTCCTCCATCACGCTGCCGCCCGCGAGGCCCACGATGTCGAGGCCGAGCTGCGGCGCGACGTCCACGAACGAGGCGACGCCCGTGGCGGAGCCGTACGTCGAACGGGGGATCCTCCACTCCGGCCGGAGGCCGTCCGGATGCTCGCCGACCCACATGTAGGCGAGGTTGAGCATCCAGCGCACCACCATGTCGCCGGGCGCCTCCTCCGCCATCTCCTCGTACAGGGCGATCGCCTTTCGTGCCGCATCCTGACTCGGGTGCACGTGCTCCGCGCCGGGAGGGACGGCGCAGCGGGCGGAGGCCTCCTGCCGCAGGCAGTTCACGTCCTGCGCGAGCTTCGCATACGCGATGGCGAGCGAACGGCGCATCTCCCCGGGGAACGCGGGGAGGTGGCCCGGCACCGCGCTGTCGTCGCTCCGGAGGCGCCGGCGCAGCCGCTCGAGCGCGGCGATCGCCTCCTCGGTGCGCCCCCCGCGCAACAGCTCCCCGGCGACCGACGCCTCGTAGATCGACTGTTCTCCCGGATCCGTGAACGGAGGCAGCGCCCGCAGCGCCTCCAGCCGCGCCGCGTTGTCGCGGTCGCTCTCGAGCGTGGCCAGCCGCGCCGCGGCCAGTGCCTCGAGGCGCTCCGCCATCCGCACGTTGCTCTCCGGAACGGTCGGGGGAACCGCGTCCTGGCCCGCGAGGGGAACGCAGGCGAGGAGCGCCAGCAGCCCCGTCCACGCCAGGGCAGGCGTTCGGACGCGGAGGGCAGGACGGGAAACGGTTCGGAGCCCGCCGGTCGTCGCGGTTCCGCTCCGACACGCGACCGACCGCCGGAGCGACTCGCACAGCAGCACGGCGCCTCACGTTACCACCCGGCCGGGAGGCGCGCAACGCCCTGCAAGAAGCAACGATCCACAGCCTGTCCACAGGTGATTGTGGAAGAATGGGGCGGCACGAGGACGCTCTACTCGCCGCCGACCGGCCGGATCGGGCGAGGCGAGCGGCGAGTGGCGGGACGGACGGTCCCGGTCGACGTCGGTGTCCGGGTGGCTCGGGCGGAGCCTTCGAGCGGCGCAAGCCACCCGCTGGAATCTGGAGGAGAGGAGAGGTCGAGATGAGAGAAGGTCAGGGGCAGCGAAGGACGGGATGGCGCCGCGCCGCGACCGCCGCGGCGGTCGGACTCGCGGTGCTGGCGTTGCCGGCGCTCGCGTTGGCCGGGCAGGTGCCGCCCGGCAGCCCGGAGGACGTCGGTCTGTCGTCCGAACGTCTCGGACGGATCCACGAGGCCATCGAGCGGCACATCGACGCCGGCAACATCACCGGAGCGGTGACGCTCGTGGCGCGCAAGGGGCGGATCGCCCACTTCGAGGCGCACGGTCTCATGGACCTCGAATCCGAGACGCCGATGCGCAAGGACGCGGCGTTCCGCATCATGTCGATGACCAAGCCCATCATGGCGGTGGCCGTCCTGATGATGCTGGAGGAAGGGAAGATCCGCCTCGCGGATCCGGTCTCGAAATTCCTTCCGGAGTTCGCGGAGATGCAGGTGGTCGCCGGCGCATCGGGTGATGCCGGGTCGGGGAACGGAGGTTCGGGGGCGTCGGCGGATCCCGCGACGGTGCCCGCGGAGCGCGAGATCACGATCCGCGACCTGCTGACCCACACGTCGGGTCTGGTGCAGAACGCCGACCGCACGCCGGACGACTCGCTGGCCACTTACGTTCCGAAACTCGCCGAGGTGCCGCTGGAGTTCCAGCCGGGCGCCGACTGGCAGTACAGCGGCCTCGCAGGCCCGGACGTCCTGGCGCGCATCGTCGAAATCGTCTCCGGGCAGCCGTTCGACCAGTTCGTCGGCGGCCGGATCTTCGAGCCCCTCGGGATGCGGGACACGATGTACTTCCCGTCGGACGAGCTCCGGCCCCGTGTCGTTACGCTCTATCGCATCACCGAGCAGGGGTTCGAGAAGGACCCCGATCCCGACCGGATCTCGAGCAAGGTCTACTTCTCGGGCGGCGCCGGCCTCGTCAGCACGGCGCACGACTACCTGCAGTTCGCCCAGATGCTCGCCAACGGGGGAGAGCTGAACGGCAAGCGGCTCCTCTCGCCGCGCACGGTCGAGCTCATGGCGTCCGACCACGTGGGCGACCTGTTCGACGGCAAGCTCCCGCCCCTCTTCCCGGAGCGCGGTTTCGGATTCGGGCTCCAGGTGGCGATCATGGAGGACAACATCGGGGCCGGGTGGCGCCTCCCGAACGGCAGCTACGGGTGGTTGGGCGCCTACGGTACGCAGGTCTGGGTGAACCCGCAGGAGGAACTCGTCACGCTGGTGATGATTCAGAACATGAATCCGGAAGTCCACCGCGACTTCGAGAACGCCGTCGTGCAGGCCCTGCTCGACTGAGGAGACGGCCGGCCCGACTTCCTCGCCGTCTCCGGATCGCGGGGAACTGTTGCCGACGCGGGCCGCGCCGGGGCGGCGAGCAAGAAAGTGCCCGGGCGAGTGCGACGGCGAGCCGTACTCGCCCGGGCCTTCGTGCGGAGTCCTTCCGCTGCTGCGCCTACTGCTGCTGCGCCTACTGCTGCTGCGCCGCGGCCGCCTTGCGCTCGTCGGCCCGATGGCCGCCCAGGATCCCCGGCATCGAGTAGTTGCCCTCGTGGCAGGCGTACTCGAAGAGCGGGCTGTCGGTGCGCTGCATCGGCATCGACGCCGTCCAGTCACTCGACCACGTCTCCGGGTCGGTCACCGTGAAGGTGTACTCGAGCGTGTCCTCGTCGACGCGGGTGATGCGCTCGACCAGGGTCATGTTCTCCGTCGACGTGACGCCCGACGCGCCGGAGCCGAGCGGGATCCAGCCGCGCTTCGCGCTGAAGTTGGCGGTCTCGATCACCAGCGTGTTGCCCTCCCAGCGCCCGCGGGAGTCGCCGGACCAGAGGCGGATGCTCGGATCGAGCGCCGGCAGGCCGTCGAGCGGCACCATGCGCGGGGTGTGGACCATCTCGGTGTAGATCACGACGAGGTCCGGGGTCTGGAAGAGCTGCATGTTCTGGTTGTAAGCGAGCGGCGTGATCGGCGGACCGGCGTTGAAGCCGACGATGCAGCGGTCCGACGTGTTGCGGTCGGTGTAGGAGTCGGCCGGGTGCTCCTCCAGGTAGGCGCGGCGGGCGTCGGCGCGCGCCTGGCCGACCTCGGACAGCTCCGGGAACCGGCCGTTCGGCGGATAGACGATGAGCGACGTGCGCCGCGTCTCGATCGGCCGCGTGCCCCGGTCCATCCAGAAGTTGTTGTAGCCGCCGACGTTGCCCCCGGCCTCGGTGCGGCGCGCCGCCGCCTCCCAGAGCTCGATGTTCCGCTGGATGGTCTCCTGCTCGGCCTGCGCGGCCTCCTCGACGGTCAGGAAGGCCTTGTCGCCCAGTTCCTCGGGCCGTTCCAGCGGCGTGATGGTGCGGAAGTCCCAGATGCCCTGCAGATCGGGCGCCCCCCACGGCGTCCGGAGCGTCTGGGCCCCGGCGGCGCCGGCCGACAGCGCGATGACGGCCAGGATTGCGACGGTCGCCGCGCAAGCTCGATAGCTCATTCTCGTCCTCCCTTGCCTCGATTCACGACCTTCGCGACGGCGGGCGGCGCGTCGCGCTAGCGCGCCCTCGCGGGCGCGTTGGGAGTCTGCGCGGGCACGAACCGTTCCATGGCGCGCTTCTGCGGCGCAGACTCCTAGCCGCAATGATGAACCCCGGCGCCGGTGCGCGCAAGGCGCTTCGCGCCGAGCGGCGGGCCCCGGGGCGGGCATGGCAGCGGCAACCGCCGGAGCGACGGGCCATCGTGCCGAAGAGGCGCTGCTACGTGCGCGGGGGCTACGGCGCGAGCCGCATCCGCCCCCCGCGCAGCATGCCACCGGCGACGACGAGCCACAGGACGAAGACGATGCCGGTGAGCCGGTGCAGCAGCGTCGCCGCGTCGAGCCAGATGAACTGCATCGCCAGCCCGAGGAGCGCCGTCGCGCCGGCCATCCGCCGGAGCTCGCGCTCGGCGGTCCACTGACGCCAGCCCGCGACGATGAGGGCGACTCCGGCCAGGGCGAAGCCTGCGGCGCCGCTCACCTGGCGGAGCGTGGCCGTTGCCGCGAGCTGGCGTGCCGCCTCGCCCGCGGGAGCCGCCGCGGCCAGGCCGTCGGGAGCGATGGCGGCCAGTACGACGGCGGCAGCGCCGGAGTACGCGGTGAACAGTCCGGACGCCGCGAACAGGACGGCGACGACGGCCGCCGGTCCGTGTTCGCGTCCCGTGCCGGTTCGGCCCTGGAGCAGGAACCACGCGGCCACGATCAGGGTGACGCCCGAGGCGAGCCGCCCCAATCCTCCGGCGGCATAGAGTGCCCGACTGTCCGCGATGGCTGCGAATGAGGCCGCCGGCGTCGGCAGGTCCGTGCCGGCGGCCACCCGCCCCACGACGGCGACGACCGTGGCGATCGCGGTGAGGATGAGCAGCAACCCGGCGTTGCCGAGGGCGGCGCCGGCGGGCGAGGTGACAGCGCCTGCACTCCGACCCGCTTCAGCGCCTTGCGGGTACCGCGTGGGCTCGGAACTCGGAGTCACTAGAATCGGGAAGCGGTCACACCGCTGCCAGGAATGCCCCCCGACACGACGGGCGGCCCGACCGCGCGATCAGCCGCGAACGACTGGCATCATATCCGCTCCCCGCAGTCCCCGCGTTGTCTTCGGACCGCCGCGCACTGCCTTGCGCGGGACTGATGAGGTGTCCGGGATAGCCGGGTTGCGATCCCTCACGCGACCGTGCCCGGGTCCGCCGGCCGCCGCCGCCAGAATGTACGGGTTCTGGCCCGCTCGGCACCGAGCGGACGCCGCAGGCTTCGCGGGGCAGGCCATGTACCTGAAGTCACTGAAGATCGAACGATTTCGGGCGTTCAGACACTCCGAGGTCCAGCTGCACTACCCGGAGGCAGCGGCTCCCGAGCGGCGCAGGTACCCCAACGTCGACGTTCTCCTCGGGAACCGTTCCTCTCGTCCGGCGGGAGGCCGGAAGGACGGCGGGAGCGACTCGAATCCGCGCGGGCGCCGGACTTCTACCAGAAGCTCCGGCAGGCGTCCGCCGCGGTGTCGCGCGGTGAGCCGGGTGCCGCGGCACGGTTCATGAACATGACGTCCCTCGGAGCGGCCGCAGCCGACGCTGACGATCGACCGGAGAAGCTCTGAGGGGAGCCGGCGGCACCAGGATGATCGGTTATCGGGTAAGCCAGAGGGAGCTGAGACGCCGCATCCGGGAACATGACGCCGATTGGCTCGCGCAGGCCGACAACGGTCACGAGCCGGAGTGGAGTCCCATCAAGGACGTCTTCGTCCGGATTCAGCACTTCAAGTGCGGCTGCTGCGAGCGCCTGATGCCGCGCCCTCGCGAGGAGGCGGCCAGGGAAATCGCTCGGCTGACGCTACGGCCTCCCCGCATGTCAACTGTGCGCGGTGCTTCGACGCCGTCCACGGGAAGAACCGGGTTGTCGCCCGCGGGTACTACGAGGCGGCCCGGAGGAGGTCAGAACAACTGCTCCTACCTCTCCCGGGGCCGGCCGACTGACCCACGACCCGCGTGCGCTCACGGCAGCGTCAGCGCGATCAGCTCCGCGTCGGCCCCGCCGCTGCCGACGGCCACCACGAGGTACTGGCGGCCGTCGTGGAGGTAGGTGATCGGGTTGCCGCCCGGGATGCCCGGCAGACGCACCGACCCGAGGTGCTCGCCCGTCTCCTTGTCGTAGGCGCTGATGGTGCGGGCGCTGGCCGCCATCAGCCGCGCGGCATCCGCGCTGGCGTCGCCCGTCGACTCGATCGCGTCGGCGGCCTCCGCGAAGTCGCGCCCGCCGTGGTTCATGATCAGCAGCGTCGGGGTGACCAGCGGCCCGGAGCTGAGCCCGCCCCCGCCTCCGAGGGGCGGCAGGTTCAGGTCTCGCAGCTCGGGGTGGTAGCGCGGCCCGTCCCCGTGCGGGGTCATCCAGGAATGATCGCCCGTGTTGAGGTCGATCGCCGTCACCCGCTTGTAGGGCGGCTTGAAGAGCGGCAGGCCGCGCGGACCGGACAGGCCGACGCCCCACGGGTCGGTGAAGTAGCCGACCGTGGCCGGCGGCGCGAACGGCACCACTTCCACCACGATGAGCGTCGTCGACGACGAGACGAAGAGTCTCCCGGTCTCGACGTCGACCGCCGAGCCCTGCCAGTTGGCCCCGCCGCCGGCGCCCGGGACCTGAATGAACGGCACTTCGGCGCCGCGCACCACGGGCGGCGAGAAGATGGGTCCGAACCGCGCCCGCGAGTTGACGATCTCGAGCGCCTCGGCCCTGAGCTCCGGCGTGAAGTCGATCAGGTCGTCCGGCGTGATCCCCTGACGGTCGAACGGGGCCGGCTTCGTCGGAAACGGCTGCGTCGGGGAGTACCACTCGCCCGGCACGTTGCCCTGCGGGACGGGCCGCTCCTCGATCGGCCACACCGGCTCGCCGGTGGCCCGGTCGAAGACGTAGGTGAACCCCTGCTTGCTCACCTGCGCGAGCGCCTTGACGGGCCGCCCGTCCACCGTGATGTCGAGCAGGTTCGGGCCGGTGGGGAAGTCCCAGTCCCAGAGCCCGTGGTGAATGGCCTGGAAGTGCCACATCCGCTCGCCGGTCTCCGCGTCGACGGCGACGATGCTCTCCGCGAACAGGTTGTCCCCGGGCCGCATGCCGCCGTACCAGTCGTTCGACGGCGTTCCCGTCGGCAGGTAGACGTAGCCGAGCTCCTCGTCCACCGCCATGTACGACCACACGTTGGAATGGCCGCTGTAGCGCCACGACTCGTTCTGCCACGAATCGGCGCCGAACTCGTCGCCCTGCGGGATGGTGTGGAAGATCCACTTCATCTCGCCGGTGCGGGCGTCGAAGGCGCGCACGTCGCCGGGCGACGCCTCCCGCAGCGTGAGGCGGCCGTCCGCCACGATGCTGCCGACGATGACGCTGTCGCCGGCGATGGCGACCGGCGAGGAGTAGGTCATCCGCGAGGCGTCGATCTCGCGGTCGAACCCCTGCGTGAGGTCGACGTAGCCGCCGGTGCCGAAGTCCGGGTAGCGGGCGCCGGTGCGGGCATCGAGCGCGACCAGGCGCAGGTCGTGGCTGGCGATGAAGATCCGGGCGTCGTCGCTCTCGTCGTCCTCCCAGTACGAAACCCCGCGGTGGTGCCAGCCCATGTTGGGCGGCCGGTCCAGGTCGTCGTAGACGCGCGGGTCGTAGGTCCAGACGGTCTCGCCGGTCCCCGCGTCGAGCGCCGCGACCTGCCCGAGCGCCGTGCTCACGTAGACGAGTCCGCCGGCCATGAGCGGCACGGCCTTGAACTGCCCGGGGCGGATGCGATCGTCGCGGGCGGCGACGGCCCGCGACAGCGACGTCCAGCGCCAGGCGATCCGGAGATCCGTGAAGTTGTCCGCCGTGATCCGGTCGAGCGGCGAGTACTTGGTGTTGGCCGCGTCGCGCCCGATCGCGTGCCACTCGCCGTCCGGCACGCTCTGGGCGCCAGCGAGCCCCGCCGTGGTCAGCGCCACCGCCGCCGCAAGCATGCTCAGGCGGGCGCGTGGGAAGCTCCGCCGGCGCGAGGTTCCCGCCGTAACGAGACGGAGCGCAAGGCGGTCTCTCATCGATTCATCCCTCTCCGGTGTTCATTCCCCTCCGGGTCTCGCCGGTCCCGATGCCGACGCCGGCAACCGGGCCATCATAGCCCGCCCGTCGGACCGTCGACTTTGACGCCGTCGCGACGCGTCGGCTACGGTGAGTTGCGGATGACCCACCGGATCGTCTCCCTGATCGCGAGCGCCACGGAGATCGTCTGCGCGCTCGGCTTCGAGCCGCAACTCGTGGGCCGTTCCCACGAGTGCGACCACCCACCCTCCGTGGCCGGGCTTCCGGTCTGCTCGTCGTCGAAGGTGAGGACCGGGTCGGCCAGCCGGCGCATCGACGGTCAGGTCCGCCGCATCGTCGCCGAGGGGCTATCGGTCTACCGGGTCGACCCCGATGTCCTGGAGCGTCTGGCCCCGACCGTCGTCATCACGCAGACGCAGTGCGAGGTCTGCGCCGTCAGCCTGCGCGACGTCGAGGCGGCGGTGTGCGAGATCGTCGGCTCGCGCCCCCACATCGTATCCCTCGAGCCGATGTCGCTCGTTGACGTCTGGAGGGACATCCGGACGGTGGCGTCGGCCCTCGGCGCACCCGAGCGCGGCGACGCTCTGGTGCGTGACCTCCTGGACCGGCTCGCCGCGGTGCGCGCTGCCGTCCGGTCCGCCCCGTCGCGCCCCTCGATCGCGTGCATCGAGTGGATCGATCCCCTGATGAGCACCGGCAACTGGGTGCCCGAGCTCGTCGACTGCGCGGGCGGCGTACATCTCTTCGAGGAGGCCGGGAGGCACTCCGGCTACCTGGAGATGGAGTCGCTGGCGGATGCCGACCCCGACGTGGTCGCCGTCATGCCGTGCGGCTTCGACATCGGTCGCTCCTGGCCCGAGGTGCCGGCACTCGCGTCGCACCCCGCCTGGGGCGGACTCTCGGCCGTCGCGAACGGCCGGGTGGTCGTCGCGGACGGGAACCAGTTCTTCAACCGGCCCGGTCCCCGCCTCGTGGAGTCGGCCGAGATCCTGGCCGAGATCCTCCACCCGGAGTGCTGCGACTTCGGCCACCGGGGGCGCGGCTGGACGCACTGGACGGGCGAGGCCCGCCGGAGGGCGGATGTCGTCGCCTGACACCGACGCGGTCGGTCTGTGTCTGAGCTGCCGGCACGTGCGCGTGGTCCGGTCACGCACCGGCCAGCGCTACTACCGATGCGAACGGTCGAGCACCGAGCCGCTCTATCCGCGGTACCCGCGTCTTCCCGTGCTGCGCTGCGACGGGCACGAGGCTCGCGGCGCGCCGGTGACCGGCGAGCCGCCGAGCGGCGGACCGAGACGGTGACGGGCTCGTGATATGGTGTTCGGGATACGGCCCACGGACCGCGGGGGCGACGCGATGCCGAGCAGGATGGCGACGTGGGCAGTCGGGCTCGGGATTGCCGCGATCGGGCTCGGAGCGGATCCGCCGGGCGTCGCGGCGGCACCGGTCCAGGAGCCGGACACCGCTGTCGAGCGGGCATCGTACCCCGCGCGAGAACGGTCCACGCCGGCCACCGCGTGGAGCACCGCACAGACGCGGGCCACGCTGCGCCGCTACTGCGTTGCCTGCCACAACGCGCGGCTGCGCACGGCCGGCCTTGCCCTCGATGGGCTGGACCCCGAGCGCGCCGGCGACCACCCCGACGTGTGGGAGAAGGTCGTCGCGAAGCTGCGCACCGGGGCCATGCCGCCGGCCGGGAGGCCACGGCCCGCGGGGTCCACCTATGCTGCCGTAGCCGCGTCCCTGGAGGCTGCCCTCGACCGGGCGGCGGCGGCCGATCCCGAACCCGGCCGCAAGGCGGCGCACCGCCTCAACCGCCGCGAGTATGTGAACGTCGTTCGCGATCTGCTGGGCCTCGAGATCGACGGCGCCACGCTGCTGCCGCCGGACGACGTCGATCACGGCTTCGACAACATCGCCGACGCGCTCGCGGTGTCGCCGGCCCTGCTCGACCGATACATCTTCGCCGCCCGCCGCATCGCCCGGCTCGCGGTCGGCGATCCGACCGCCGCACCGACGACGGAGACGTACAGCCTGCCCCGCATGCGCTTCCAGGATCAGCGCATGAACGAGGACCTGCCGTTCGGGTCGCGCGGCGGCATCGCGGTCCGGCACGACTTCCCGGTCGACGGCGAGTACGAGATCCGCGTCCGGCTGCGGCGGCAGCTCTACGACTACGTGCGCGGCCTGCAGAACCGCCAGCGGCTCGAGGTGCGGCTCGACGGCGCCCGAGTGGCGGAGTTCCTCGTGGGCGGCGCGCCCGGCACCCCGCCCCCGCGGACCTTCGCCGGCGCCGTGGCAGGCGACCCGGCGTGGGAGGAGTACGCGCTCCACGCCGACGAGCACCTCGCGTTGCGCGTTCCCGTGCGGGCGGGCTCGCGGGCGGTGGGTGTCTCGTTCGTACAGGGACGGACGGAGCGCGACGGCGTGCTGCAGCCGCGCGCGACCGGGAAGGTGCTCGCGATCGCGGAGCGCTGGAGCTCGCCGTCGGAGGCACCCGAAGCCGCGGTGGAGCACGTGAGCGTCTCCGGCCCCTTTCTCGCCACCGGCGCCGGAGAGACGTCGGCGCGGCGGGGCCTGTTCGTCTGCTACCCGACCGCCGTCTCCGAGGAGGCGCCGTGCGCCCGGGACGTGCTGGCCCGGGTCGCGCGCCGGGCCTACCGGCGTCCGCTCGCGGCCGACGATGTCGAGACGCTCCTGGCGTTCTACGAGGCGGGCCGCGCCGCCGAGGGCTTCGACGGCGGCATCCGCCGGGGGCTGGAGAGCATCCTCGTCGATCCCGAGTTCCTGTTCCGCTTCGAGCGCGAGCCTGCGGCCGCGGTCGCACCCGCGGTGCCGGTCGGGAGCGCCGCTCCGGCGGGGTCCATCCACGCGGTCAGCGATCTGGAGCTGGCGTCGCGCCTCTCCTTCTTTCTCTGGAGCAGCATTCCGGACGACGAGCTGCTGGACCTCGCCGCGGCCGGGCGATTGCGCGACGGCGGGGTGCTGGAAGCACAGGTCCGGCGCATGCTGGCCGATGCCCGCGCCGAGGCGCTGGTGGACGGCTTCGCCACGCAGTGGCTCGCCCTTCGAACGCTGCCCGGCGTCGTCCCGACCCCCGAGCTCTTCCCGGAGTTCGACGACAACCTGCGCCAGGCCTTCGCGCGCGAGACCGAGCTGTTCGTCGGCAGCCAGATTCGCGAGGACCGGGGCCTGCTGGACCTGCTGCGCGCCGACTACACCTTCGTCAACGAGCGTCTGGCCCGGCACTACGGGATCCCGAACGTGTACGGCAGCCGCTTCCGGCGGGTGACCTTCGACGACGATTCGCGCGGGGGGCTCCTGGGGCACGAGAGCGTCCTGACCGTCACCTCCTATCCGACGCGCACCTCACCGGTGCTTCGCGGCCACTGGCTGCTCGAGCACATGCTCGGCGCACCGCCCCCACCGCCGCCTCCCGACGTTCCGGCCCTGCCCGAGCGCGGTGCAGGAGGACGGCCGGCCTCGGTGCGCGAGCGCCTGGAGCGTCACCGCGAGAACGCGGTGTGCGCGAGCTGCCATGCGCCGATGGACCCGCTCGGCTTCGCGCTCGACCACTTCGACGCCATCGGCCGCTGGCGCACCACCGGCGAGGCGGGTGAACCGATAGACGCGTCGGGCGTCTTCCCCGACGGGACGGCGTTCCACGGACTCTCCGGGCTCCGGGAGGTCCTGCTGGACCGCCGCGCGCAGTTCGTCCGGACGGTCGTCGAGAAGCTCACGACGTACGCACTCGGCCGCGGCCTCGAGTACTACGACCTGCCCGCCGTGCGCCGGATCGTGCGGGAAGCCGCGGCCGACGACTATCGCTGGTCGTCGCTCGTGCTCGGCATCGTCAGGAGCCTGCCGTTTCAGATGCGGAGATCCGAATCATGATCATCACCAAGCGGGTTCTGCCTCGCCGCACCGTGCTGCGCGGACTCGGCGCGGCAGTCGCCCTGCCGCTGCTCGACGGGATGGTGCCGGCCCTGAGCGCCCTCGGCCGGAGCGCCGCCCGCCCGGTCATGCGGCTGGGCGTCGTCTACGTGCCGAACGGCATCGTGATGGACCAGTGGACGCCGGCGACGGATGGCGCCGGGTTCGACATGCCCGCCATCCTGCGCCCGCTGGAACGGTTTCGCGATCGCCTCACGGTCGTATCGGGGCTGAGCAACAAGGGACCCGACGACATCCACGAGACCGGCGCCACCAGCTTCCTGACGGGGGTGCCGCCGAAGCGCACCCAGGGCGCCAGCCTCGGCGCAGGCGTCTCGATGGACCAGGTGGCGGCGCGGGAGACGGGCCGGCACACGCAACTCGCCTCGCTGGAGCTCGCCCTCGAGTCCGGCGACGACGTCGGCACCTGCGGCGGCGGCTACACCTGTGCCTACACGAACACCATCTGCTGGCGGAGCGCGACGACTCCGCTGCCGATGGAGACCAACCCGCGCGCGGTCTTCGAGCGCCTGCTGGGCGACGCCGGCGGTACGGATCCGGCGGCCCGGCTGGCCCGCATCGAGCAGAACCGCAGCCTGCTCGACGCGGTGACCGACAAGCTGGCGCGGCTCCGCCACGACCTCGGCCCGAGCGATCGGCGGAGGCTCGGCGAGTACCTCGATGCGGTGCGGGACATCGAGCGCCGCATCCAGAAGGCCGAAGCCCAGGTGGACGAGCCGCTCCCCGACATCGCGCCCCCGGCAGGCATTCCGAGTGCCTTCGAGGAGCACGCGAAGCTGATGTTCGACCTGCAGGTGCTCGGGTATCAGACGGACCTGACACGCGTCGTCAGCTTCATGGTGAGCCGCGAGTACAGCGGCCGCACGTATCCCGAGATTGGGGTCCCGGAGGCGCACCACCCGACCTCGCACCACCAGGACGACCCCGACAAGCTGGCCAAGCTGGCCCGCATCAACACCTACCACACGACCCTGCTCGCCTACTACCTGGATCGCCTGCGGTCGACGCCCGACGGCGACGGCACGCTCCTGGATCACCTGGCCCTGATCTACGGCGGCGGCCTGAGCGACGGGAACCGGCACTCGTCGGAGAACCTGCCGATCCTCGTCATCGGAGGCGGGGCCGGCCGCCTGCGCGGCGGCCGCCACGTGCGCTGTCCCGATCCGACTCCGATGTCGAATCTGCACGTGACCCTGCTGGACAAGCTGGGCGTGCCGGTCGAGCGGTTCGGCACGAGCACGGGTGATCTGGACGCCGCCTGGCCCCGGGAAGTGGTCGCCGTCGTCTGAGGCGAACGCGTCGCGGCAGGGAGAGGCGGCATGCGCGCTGGAGCAGTCGGACTCGCCGTCGGTCTGGGTACCGCGCTGGCCGGGCCGATCCTGGCGCAGCCCGTGGACCTCCGGCTCGTCGAGGCCGTGCGGGCCGGCGACCGTCCGGCGGTGCACGCCCTGCTGGCGGACGGGATCGACGTGAACGCGGTGCAGCCGGACGGCGCGACCGCACTCCATTGGGCCGCCTACCGCGACGATGCGGAGACGGCAGGGTTGCTGCTCGAGGCCGGCGCGGCCGGCCCGGCCAACGATCTGGGCGTGACCCCGCTCTACCTGGCGTGCGAGAACGGCAACGCGGCGCTCGTTCGTATGCTGCTCGCGGCAGGGGCCGACGCGCGGGCGGCGCTGCCGAGCGGCGAGACGGCCCTCATGACCGCGGCCCGGACCGGCAGCGCGGATGCCGTGGCGGCGCTCGTGGCCCACGGCGCCGACGTCAACGCCCGCGAGTCGCTGGAGGGCCAGACCGCGCTGATGTGGGCGGTCGCGCAACGGCACGCCGCGGTGGCCGCGCTGCTGATCGAAGCCGGGGCGGACGTGCACGCGCGCTCCCGGGTGCGGCCGGTCGTCACCGCCCGGTCGGCCCGCACCGGCGGGGCGGGCGCGGTGTCCGTGGTCGACGAGGGCGGGTTCACGCCGCTGCTGTTCGCTACCCGCTCCGGGGACGCCCGCTCCGCCCGGCGGCTCCTGGGCGCGGGGGCCGATCCCGACGACACGGCGCCGAGCGGCGCCGGCGCTCTCGTCGTCGCCGCCCACAGCGGCCACGGCGCGCTGGCCCGCCTGCTGCTCGACGCGGGGGCCGACGCGAACGCGGCCGGCGCCGGGTATGCGCCGCTGCACGCCGCCATCCTGCGGGGAGATGCCGAGCTTGTCGGCGCGCTGCTCGCGCACGGCGCAGATCCCGACGCCCCCCTCGTGCGCGGCACGCGCTATGCGCGCCAGGGCAAGCTGTTCGCGCTGGACAACGACTGGGTCGGGGCGACGCCGTTCTTTCTCGCGGCCAAGTTCGGGCGCGGCGACATCATGCGGCGGCTGGCCGAGAGCGGCGCCGACCCGAGGGTGGGGCTCGCCGGCGGCGTGACGCCGCTGATGGCAGCGGCCGGGTTGCTCACGCGGGGTTTCGGCCGGGCCGGCAAGGATCGGCTGGGGCGCGAGATGGACTCTGCCGAGATGGAGCTGGCCCTGCGGCAGGATCCGGACAGGCGCCGCGTCATGGGCAGCGGCATCGAAGCCGTCCGGGCCGCGGTGGAGCTGGGCGCCGACGTCAATGCAGCCAGCGACGCGGGCGACACGGCGCTCCATGCCGCCGCGTTCCACGGCTTCGACAGCGTCGTCGAGTACCTCGCAGCCCGCGGCGCGGACCTCGACGCGCGGAACGCCCGCGGCGAGACTCCGCTTGCGCGGGCCCTGCACCCCCGCGCGCCGGCCCGGCTCACCCGCAGCCTGACCGACTATTCCGCCACGCGCACGGCCGACCTGCTGCGCCGTCTGGGGGCGAAGGAGTAGCGCGCTGCGGAGTCGGCCGAGCATGCGGCCGATTCATCGCGGCGCCGCTCGGAGTGGGTGGGAGGGACGGCTACTGGTCGGTAGGCGTCGCCTCGGTCGCCTCGAGCGCCACGATGAAGTCGATGTCGATCGCGCCCTCGCGGAGCTTGATGGCCGCCTGGTACTCGTCGGAGTGCCAGAAGTCGAGGAGGGCCCGCATCGACGTGAACCGCTCGATCGTCACGCCTCCGTCGTCGTAGGGCCACGCGCCTTCCAGGATTCTCAGCCCGTCGCCGACGTCGGCGCGCGCCAGAATCTCGACACCCGCCTCCTGCGCTCCCGGCCCCGCCGCCTCGCCGTACGCGACCAGCGGCTCCGGGTCGATGACCTTGGAGCTGACGATCAGATAGGCTGCCTTCTCGCCGGCGAGCGCGGCGGCCTGCGCCGCGTTGTCTTGCAGTTCCGCCGCCGCGTAGCCGAGGGCGAAGACCCCGAGGAGTCCCAAGGCGTAGAGTGAGCGCGTCCGTGTCCGCTTCTGCATCGCATCCCCTCCTGGCGCGGCACGGCCCTCAGTCGGATACCGGCCGGTGCCGATGTTCGTGGATCGCCTGCCGCTCGTTGTTGTCCTCCGGCGATGCCCGCCGGTAGGGTCCCGTGATCGCCTGCGCCGCCTCGTCGGCCTTGAAGCGCTCGTAGAGCTCCTGCGAGCGATCCGCCGCATCCGTGTCGCCGGCCCCGCGGTGGGCCAGCATCAGGTTGTAGTGGGCCTGCAGGTCCTCCGGGTCGATCCGCAGGACCTCCTGGAACGTGGCGATCGCCTCGTCGAAGCGCCGGTCGAGGAACTGGATGCGGCCAATCTGGCCCAGCACCACCCGGTCTCGCGGGTACTGCTCGCGCGCGACCTCCAGGTGGGCCAGCGCGTCGTCGTACGCGCCGAGCGTCTTGCGCGCGGTCCCCAGGAAGAAGTGCGCCCGCGCGAGTCGCGGCTCCAGTTCGACGGCCCGCTCGAGGTGCGGGATCGCGCCGGCCACGTCGCCTTCCTGCAGCAATGCGCGGGCGACGTTGACCGGTCCGTCCGGGTACCCCGGGTCGATCTCCATCACCCGCTCGAAGGCGGCGACTGCGCCCTTCAGGTCGCCCTGCAGCAGCAGGCCGATGCCGTAGTCGTTCCAGCGCTCGCGGAGGGGCGGCCCGCCGGACGCCGGCGGGGACCCGCGCGGCGAATTGCCGACCTCTGCCGGCGCGGGGAGCGGCGCGTCGGCGTCGATGACGGCCAGCGACGCCGACGCCTCGGCCATGACCGTCGTCGGAATGTCGGGGATCGCCTTGACGCCGCCCGACACGTCGGAGGTGTCGCCGGTGAACGTCCAGCGGCCGTCGTCGTAGGCGCTGCCGACGGCGTCGTCGGGCGTCGACGGATCGCGCTCGCCGGCGTACGCCCACTGCGTGTTCCACCAGGCGAACTTGCGGTAGTTGACCTTGGCGCGCAGGAAGATGCGGTCGCCGGCGTCCTCGGGCACCTCCAGCCGGTAGTGGACGGTGTCGGCGGCGCCGGGCGGAATCAGCCGGACGTAGGCGACGGAGCGGGTCATCCAGGCGTTGCGCTTGTTGATCGGGTTGCCCCGCTCGTCGAGCTGCAGGCTGCGGTAGAAGTGGGCGCTCGGGTCGACCGGTCCCGATCCGCCGTCCGCCGCCGCCCCGCTGTGCAGCAGCACGCGCCCCTGGTCGTCGACCGCCTCGAATTCGACCCAGACGTCGAACGCGTCGACCGTGCCGCCGGGGAAGAAGTGGCCCACCTTGCGCGTCCGGACGACGACCTCCACGCGTACCGATTCGCCTCGCCGCACCGCGACCGTCTGCAGGTCGAGCGGCGCCAGCACCTCGGCCGGCGGGCCGCCGGCGGCGATCCCCGCGGCGCCGAAGCGCATCGACTCCTCGCCGACCGCGAACGTGCTCGACAGGCGCGGCTCGGCCGTGCCGCGCGCCTCGGCGAGCGCCGGCGGCGGCGCCTCGGCGACGCGCGTGATGCCGAAGACATCGACCGAGACCTGACCGTCGCGCAGGAAGTCCTGCACGAGCCGGAGCTGCTCGGCATCGCCGTTGACGAACGGCAGCGCGGTGTTCGCGCCGGGGAAGCGGTGAGAGCGAACCAGGCCGTCGCGCGCCGCCGGATCGTCGGACGGGACGAGCGGCATGTGGCAGTCACGGCAGGTCTGGGGCGCCGGCGGGTAGTAGAAGGACCGCGCCCCCTGGCCGGAGACGCCGGAGGCTTGCCAGTTGTCGTACTCGTTGAACCCGCGGATCCAGCGGTACTCGTTCACCGGGAGGTCGAGGTGCACCTTGTGGCACGACGAGCAGAACTCGGCGCTCTGCTCGGTGTGGAACGGCTTCAGGAAGGTCTGTCGGTGGGGGCCCGGGGCGAGATGGGTGGCCGTGTCGTGCAGCCACTGCAGCAGCGGGTTCTCGCTCGCGGCGAGGTCATGCATCGGCGGGTACTCGATCACGAAGTCGCCCTGGCCCATCGTGCTGCCGACGTGGACGATGGAGTGGCACGAGGTGCAGCCAAGGCCGGCCTGCGCCTCCGGGGTGTCGATCTGCTCGCGGATCGGCCGGTCGAAGCGGCCGTTGAAGAACACGGCGTGGTCGTGGCACCCGGCGCACCACTTGGACGGCTCGGTGCCGACGACGTCCTGCATGTACTCGATCGACTTGCGGTACCACTGGTTGTTGAACGACGAAAAATGATGCGCCGACGCGTCCCACTGCTCGTAGATGTCCCGATGGCAGCGCCCGCAGGTCTCGCTGGTCAGGAAGAAGTCGGCCGGGATGATGTCGTCGACGTTGGTGTTCGCCGACGACGGGAAGAATGGGCTGTCCGGCCCCGCGCCTTCCTCCTGCATCGTCGCCGGGGGTGCCGCCGGGTTGACGATGCGGTGCGCGCGGCGCCATTCGGCCTCAGCCGCGCTCCGCACGAAGGGCGCCGCGACGGCGGCCAGCAGCGCGACGGCGAGGCCGGCGCGAAGCGCGCGGACGGCGGCGCCATTCGCCGCCGAGGCGTTGCCTGCCGGCGCCGCGAGCCGCCACAGATGCGCCGCCAGCAGAGCGGCGCCGACCACCATCACCGTGACGTGAGCCACGAGGATCGGGCGCTGGGCGCGCGTCGCGCCGACCACCATCACGCCGAGCCCGAGCAGAAGCCCGACCGCGCTCACCCCGAGCCCGGCCGCGCAGAGGGGCGGGGGCGTCCAGCGGCGGCGGAGCAGGGCGAGCCCGGCGACGGCGGCGAGGGCCAGACCGAGCACCGGATGGAGCGCGACGTTCGCGAAGTACCAGAGCGAGGCGCTCGGCAGGGCGCCGAGGTAGGCGGAGTTGAGCAGGAGAACCAGGAACCCGGCAACGAGCAGGCGAAGGGTCACGGATGACATGAGCGTGTCCGCCGACCATCGGCCCGGCCGCTGGCCGCCGGCTCCGGGTCTGCTGTCAGGCGCGCACCTCGTCCTTGTCGATCCGCCCGTCGACCAGGCGGATCAGGCGCCGGGCGCGCGCCATGACGCGCGGATCATGGGTGGAGAAGAGGAACGTGACCTGGTTCTCCCGGTTCAGCGTCTCCATCATCTCCAGAAGCGACTCGGCGGTCGCGGAGTCGACGTTGGCGGTCGGCTCGTCCGCCAGCACGACAGCCGGCTCGGCCGCGATGGCGCGCGCGATCGCGACGCGCTGCTGCTGGCCGCCGGAGAGCTCCGCCGGGCGCCGGTGCTCCATCCCCTCGAGCCCGACGCGGGCCAGGAGCTCCATCACCCGCTCCTTCCGCTCCGCCTCCGCGACGCCCTGGACGGCCATCACGATCTCGGCGTTCTCGTAGGCGCTCAGCACCGGCAGCAGGTTGTAGGACTGGAACACGAAGCCGATGCGGTCGCGGCGCAGGTGGCTCAGCTCCTTCCGGTTGAGCGTGCCGAGGTCCGCGCCCTCGAGGCGCACCGTGCCCGACGTCGGCGAGTCGAGGGCGCCGATCAGGTTGAGGGCCGTCGTCTTCCCGGAGCCCGACGGACCGCTGAGGGCCGTGAACTCGCCGCTGCGCATCGTCATGGTGATGCCGCGCAAGGCGTCGACCTGCTGATCCCCCTGCTGGTAGACCTTGGCGACCTCTTCGAGTTCCACGACCGGAGCCTTGCCGTCCGTACCGCTCATCAGCGACCACCTCTCCCGTTCGGCGCCGGACCGTTCGGCGGGCTCAGACCAGACGGATCGTCTCCACCGGGTCGGCGTGCCCCGCCTTCCAGGCCGGATAGACGCCGGACAGCAGGATGGCGGCGAGCGCCGAGAAGCCGATGAGCGTCAGGCTCTCGCCGAAGATGCCGACCTTCAGCGTGGTCGACATGCCGACGCCGGCGACCTCCATCTGGTCGGCGGGGACGATGGCCGACATGTCGAGCCCGGTCGAGGAGAGGTAGAGGTACGGCCCGATGGTGACCAGCGCGGCGCCCGCGAGGCCGACGACGGCCAGCCAGGCGCTCTCGAGCATGACCAGCCGGAAGAGCTGCGACGGGCTGAACCCGACGGCCAGCATGATGCCGAACTCGCGCAGGCGCTCCATCACGCTGACGAAGAGCGTGTTGAAGATGCCGGCCGCCACCAGCACCGCCAGCACGAACATCATGACCTGCGCGCCGCCCACCTTCATGGCGATGAACACGGCCAGGTCCGGCTGCAGCTCGTGCCACGGCAGCACGGCGACGCCGGCCGGGGCCCCGCCCTCCAGATCCGCCACGACCCGGTCCGTGACGCGCTGATCGTCGACGAACGCGGCCACCTGGATCGCTTCGTCCGGCCCGTAGCCGATGAGCTCGCGGACGGTGTCGAGGGGCAGCAGACAGATGCCTCCGTCGACGCTCGGCGAGCCGGTGTCGACGATGCCGGACACCCGCGCCAGGCCGCTCACGATCTCGCCTTCCTTGTCGGTCAGGGTGTAGACCACCTTCGAGCCGAGCTCGACGTCGAGGTTCGAGGCGAGCCTCGCGCCCAGGATGATCCCGCCGTCGCTCGACGTCCGGAAGAACTCTCCCTCGGTGACCGCCTCGAGGAGCGACAGGGTCTCCTCGTCCTCGTTCTCGGGGGACACGGCGAGGAACCCGGCCCCGACGTTCTCGCGCGCGGTCGACAGCATGTTGAACCCGCTGATGCGCTCCACGACACGGATGACGCGCGGGTTGCCGGCGGCCAGCCGCCGCAGCTCGCCCGTCCCCGTCACGGGGCGGGACAGGGTCGGGGTGTCGAGGTACTCGGGATGCTGCAGCGTCACGTGACCCGCGCCGAGGCGGGCCGCCAGGCGGATCATGTCCGCCCAGTTCTGATCCTGCATCGCCATCGTGATGACGGAGAGGAAGACCCCGAAGACGATCGCCGACAACGTGATCACGGTTCGGCGGCGGTTCCGCCAGAGGTTGCGCCACGCCATCGTCGCGAGACTGCTGCCCTTCATCGCGCACCCTTCCTTGCTGTCGTTCTCACTGATACCGCATCGCCTCCACGGGGCTGATGCGGGCTGCCTTGAGGGCGGGGTAGACCACCGCCACGAGCACCAGCAGGATCAGCGTCATCGCCGGCGTCGCGAACGTAGCCGGAGTCACCGCCGCCTGCCAAACGGTCGCGAACGACGCTCCCATCACCGTGACCCCGCCGAGGGCGCCGGTGTCGATGCCGAACTCCACCAGGTACCACAGCGTCGGGGCGGAGATCACCAGGCCGATGCCCAGCGCGAGGCCGGTCTGGAGCGCGCTCTCCAGGAAGATGAGCCACAGCACCTGCCGCGGCTCGACGCCGAGCGCCTTGAGCACGCCGAACTCGCGAATGCGCTCGAACACCGCCATCAGCATCGCGTTCAGGACGAGGATCGCGATGACGATATAGAAGACGGCGGAGACGATGCCCAACATCTGGCGCGCCGAGTCGAGATAGGTCGCGATGGTCGGCATCAGCGACCGCCACGACTGCGTGTCGAGACCGGGGGCCAGACCCTGCGCCGCCGCGAGCGCGGCATCCAGCTCGACGTCGTCCGCCTTGCGCACCACGATCTCGTGCGCTCCGGACGGCATGACGAAGAGCTCGCGGAAGGCATCCTCGGTGAGGTAGACCGCGCCGCGGTCGACGCCGTCGTTTATGCTGCCGAGGACCCCGCGCACGGCGTAGAGATCGTTGGCGATGCCGCCGTCGGTCGTCTGGCTGAGCACGATCAGCTCGTCACCGACGGATACGTTGAGCGAGCGGGCCATCCGCCGTCCCACGACGGCGCCCTTGGGGTCGGCCTCGTCGAGCCAGGTTCCCTCCTCGACCCGCGTCGCGATGACGCTGACGCGAGCGTCGTCCTGCACGTTGACGCCGCGCAGCGACGCCCCGGCGGCCGAGTCGTGCGCCGCGGCGAGGCCCGCTCCCACCAGCCGCGCGCTCGCCCGGAACCCCTCCGCCTCGAGCTCGGCGATCAGCGCGTCCGCGTCGTCGATGACGGTATAGAGCGAAGGATCGTCCAGATAGGTCGGGGCGTGGATCTGGAGGTCGCCGAGGTCGACCTCGACGATGGTCTCCTCCATGTCGTTCAGCATGCCCTGCAGCAGGCCGAACCAGATGACCATGCCGTAGAGGCCGAACACCATCGCGCCCACGGTGACGGAGGTTCGCCGGCGATTGCGGCCGATGTTGCGCCACGCCATCTTGAGGATGCGCATGCCGTTCTCCGGTGTCGAAGTCTCGAGCTGCCTGCGGCGGCCTCGTCGCGGTTCAGGGCCTCGCGCCGGCTCGTCAGGGCGCGCCGGCCGCGAGCAGCTCCCGGATGGCCGCCGCCGTCGCCGGGCGCGTGCTGAAGTGGCTCCGCGTGCCGTCGGCGTTCTCCAGCGGCGTCCACCCGCCTTCGCTCTCGATGTCGAGCGCGGCGCCGTGCTCGAACAGGAAGCGGACCACGCTCGTCGTGCCGCTGCGGGCCGCCCCGTGCATCGCCGTCTCGCCCCTGTCGTTGACGGCGGCGAGGTCGGCCCCGAGCCTCCAGAGCAGCTCGACCGCCTCGAGCCGCTCGGCCTCGGTGCCGATGCTCCGCTCGAAGTTGAATCCCATGCCGGCCGCCGCCATCAGCGGGGTGACGGAGCGGTCGGTCGCCAGGTGCGGATCGGCGCCGTGGGCGAGCAGCACGCGCATCGCGTCCGCGTCGCCGGCCCGCGCCGCGATCAGGAGCGGCGTGGCCCCGATGAGCGGCAGGGCGCTCCAGTTGTTGTCGAAGACGCCCGCTCGCGGAAAGCGCTTCTCGATCCGCGCGTTCGGGTCGGCGCCCGCCGCCAGGAGCACGCGCATCAGGCCCAGCGGATCGAGGTCGCCCGTGGTGGGCGGCGGGGGCCGGTAGAAGTCGGTGAACTCGTAGCGCCGCCAGCGGACCGCGTGGTGGAGCGCCGTGCCGCCCGGGGTGGCCACCTCGGGGTCAGCGCCGAGCGCCAGCAGTTCGGCGGCCAGGGCGTAGTGGCCGTTCAGGATGGCGAGGACCAGCGGCGTGTGGCCGTCGCCGTCCGCCTGGTCGATGCCCGCCCCCGCGGCCACCAGGGCGTGTGCTACGGCGCCGTCGCCGGCCCGGACCGCGAACAGCAGCGGCGTGAACTCCCCGTCCGAGCGCGCGCCGACGTCGGCGCCGTAGCGGAGCAGCGGCTTCGTCGCCTCCAGGTGGCGCTCCGCCGCCGCCCACATCAGCGCGGTCTGCCCGCGCCACGTCTCCCTCGCGTTCGGATCCGCGCCGTGCGCCAGCAGCAGCTCGACGGCCGCCGCGCTGCCGCTGCGGGCCGCGGTCATCAGCGCCGACTCACCCTCGCGCGACGCCTGGCCGGCGTCGGCACCGGCGTCCAGCAGGCGTCCGATGACGGCGGCACTGCCGTTCACGCTCGCCAGCGAGAGCGGCGTGACGCCGTAGCGGTTCGTCGCCGTTGCCTCCGCGCCGGCGGCGATGAGCGCCGCCACGGTCGCCTCGTCGTCGAGGTGCGCGGCCCAGTGGAGCGCGGTCGTGCCATCGACCTCCGCGGCGTTCGCGGACTCCACGTCTGCGGCAAGGAGGGTCCGCACGGCGGCCGCATCGCCCGCCTTGACGAGCGCGAGAATCGCCGCGCCGCCCTCCGCGGCGAACGCCGAGGACGCAGCCAGGGCCAGCGACGCGATGGTGCCGGCCACCGGCAGGGGAGCGGGCGAGCGGAGGGCCGTTGTCAGCCGTGGCATTGCCATCGCGTGCACGAGTCGTCTCATTGATAGACCGACCGTCTGCCTATGATTCCGCGCCACCCGGCTGGTGTCAAGCTTGCCCGTGGGCCGAGCGCCCTCGCATCCGCCGTGTCCCAGCCCCCAACCATAGCACCCGCCGTCCGCGCGTCAAGGCCCCGGCACACCGGCGGCTCGGCAGCGCCCGTCTTTCTTCTTGGCAACGAACGCCCGGTGAGCGACAATCGCACGTTCGCGACCCCGCGGAGCGCTCCGAGGTGCGTGGCGGATGCGGGAGCGGCCCCGAGCGACGGGAGTAGCAGGTGCAGACGCAGCCGACGGCGAGCACGTTTCCGATCGCGGCCGCAGGTGCGGCGCTGCTGCTGGCAGCCGTCGCCCCGCCGTCGCTCGCCGGACCCGCCGCGGGGGCGGCGCCACGGGCCGAGACCTCCCAGCACCGGGCGACGCTCGACCGCTATTGCGTCACCTGCCACAACCAGCGGCTGCGCATCGCCGACCTCGCGCTCGACGCGGCCGACGTCGCGGCGGTCGGCCGCGACGCGGCTACGTGGGAGAAGGTGGCGCGCAAGCTGCGCACGCGGACGATGCCGCCCTCGCGGCGGCCCCGGCCCGACGAGGCATCCTACGACGGCCTGGTCGCCTACCTCGAATCGGAGCTCGATGCGGCAGCGGCCGCGAAGCCCGACCCCGGCCGGCGGCCCGCGCTCCACCGGCTGAATCGCGCGGAGTACGCCAACGCGGTCCGCGACCTCCTCGGGCTCGATGTCGACGCCGCGGCTCTGCTGCCGCCGGACGACGCGAGCTACGGTTTCGACAACATCGGCGACGTGCTGCGCGTGTCGCCGGCGTTGCTGGACGGCTACCTCGATGCGGCGCGCACCGTCGCGACCCGCGCCGTCGGAGATCCGAGCCCGGCCGTCGAGCAGATCGTGCACCGCGTGCCTCCGGACCTGACGCAGGACCGGCGCCTCGACGGATTGCCGTTCGGCACGCGCGGCGGCTCGCGGATCGAGCGCTACTTCCCGGTCGGCGGGGAGTACGACATCCAAGTGCGCCTGCAGCGGAACTTCATCGGCGGACGCATCATGGGGCTCACCGAGCCGCACGAGATCGAGATCGCGGTCGACGGCGAGCGGGTCGCGCTCTTCACGGTCGGGGGGCGCCGCGATGCGCCGGAGGCCCAGGCCGACGACGCCGAGGCGCGCCGGAGGCGCACCTACGGCGACCGCGAGGCCGACGCCGGCCTCCGCGTGCGCGTGCCGCTCCAGGCGGGGCAGCGCGTGATCGGCGTCAGCTTCCTCGATCGGCCGGCAGCGCAGGTCGAGGGAACGCGGCTTCCCTACCTGCGCAGCTTCGCGATCCTCGGCGAGGCGACGGAGGGCTTGCCCCACGTAGACACGGTGGCGATTACCGGGCCGCACGGCGCGGCCGGCGGCGAGACGCCGTCCCGCGCGCGCGTCTTCACCTGTCGTCCCGCGAGCCGGGCGGACGAGCCGGCCTGCGCGCGCCGCATTTTCGAGAGGCTGGCCCGGCGCGCGTATCGCCGCCCGGTCACGGGGGCCGAGGTCGAGACGCTGCTCGACTTCTTCGAGGCGGGGCGCCGCGACGGGGACTTCGAGTCCGGCGTGCGCTTCGGGCTCCAGCGCCTCCTGATGAGCCCCGACTTCATTTTCCGCGTCGAGCGCGATCCGGCGGACGCCGGGCCGGGGACCGCCTACCGGGTCAGCGACCTGGAGCTGGCGTCGCGCCTGTCCTTCTTCCTGTGGAGCAGCGCGCCCGACGACGAGCTGTTGGCGCTGGCCGAGGACGGGCGGCTTCGCGAGCCGGGTGTGATCGAGGCGCAGGTGCGGCGAATGCTGGCCGACGCCCGGGCCTCGGCGCTCGTCGACAACTTCGCCGGACAGTGGCTGCACCTGCGGAACGTTCCGCACGCCGTGCCGGACACCCGCGTCTTCCCCGACTTCGACGACAACCTGCGCTCGGCGATGCGCCGCGAGACCGAATTGCTGTTCGAGACCATCGTGCGCGAGGATCGCAGCGTGCTCGACCTGCTGGGCGCGCGCTACACCTTCGTCAACGAGCGGCTGGCCCGGCACTACGGCATCCCGGGCATCTACGGCAGCCGCTTCCGCCGCATCGCGCTCGCGGACGACAGCGCCCGGGGCGGATTGCTGGGGCAGGCGAGCATCCAGATGGTGACGTCGTACCCCAACCGGACGTCGCCGGTGCTCCGGGGCAAGTGGCTCCTCGAGAACGTCCTCGGCACCGCGCCGCCGGATCCTCCCGCCGACGTGCCCGCGATCGAGGAGACGACCGCGGACGGGCAGGTGCGCTCCATGCGGGAGGCGATGGTGCGGCACCGGGCCAACCCGGCCTGCGCGAGCTGCCATCAGGTGCTCGACCCGCTCGGCTTCGGGATGGAGCACTTCGACGCGGTCGGGGCGTGGCGCGACACCGAGGGGCCCAACCTGCCCGTGGACGCGACCGGCGCGCTGCCGGGGGGCGCCCGGTTCGACGGGCCCCGCGAACTCCGCGAGGCGCTGCTGCGCCGGCCCGAGTCGTTCGTCCGCGTGGTGGCGGAGCGCCTCCTCACCTACGCGCTCGGGCGCGGCGTGGAGCACTACGACTTGCCCGCCGTCCGCGCCGTCGCCCGGGCCGCCGCGGAGGACGACTACCGGTTTTCGGCCCTGGTCATGCGCATCGTCGAGAGCGTGCCGTTCCAGATGAGGAGGACCCCGTCATGATCGTCACCCGGATGGCGCTGCCTCGGCGTACGTTTCTGCGGGGAGCCGGCGCGACGCTCGCCCTGCCGTTGCTCGACTCGATGGTGCCGGCGCTCTCCGCGCTGAGCCGGACCGCCGCCCGTCCCGTCCGGCGCCTGGGATTTCTCTATGTCCCGAACGGCGCCGACATGGAGACGTGGACGCCGGTCGGGGAGGGGGCCGACTTCGCCTTCTCGCCCACGCTCAGCGCCCTCGAGCCGTTCCGGCACCAGACTCTGGTCGTGAGCGGCCTCGCGCAGAAGCAGGCGAACGCCTTCAACGACGGCGCGGGGGACCACTCGCGGGGCACGGCCGCCTGGTTGAGCGGGGTCCATGCGAAGCGGACGGAAGGAGCCGACGTTCGCGTCGGGGTCACCGCGGACCAGATCGCGGCGGCGGAGCTGGGCCGCGAGACGCAGCTCGCATCTCTCGAGCTGGCCCTGGAGACGATCGACCTGGTCGGGAACTGCGACAGCGGCTACGCCTGCGCCTACATGAACACGCTGTCGTGGCGCACACCGACGACGCCGCTGCCGGTCGAGACCGACCCGCGCAAGGTGTTCCGGCGCCTGTTCGGGAGCGGAGGCACGCCGGACGAGCGACTCTCGCGCCTGCAGGAGGACCGCAGCATCCTCGATTCCGTGCTCGGCGACGCCACCCGGCTGAAGCGGTCCGTCGGCCCGGCCGACGCCGGCCGGGTGACCGAGTACCTCGACGCGATCCGGGACGTCGAGCGCCGCATCCGGCGGACGGAGCGGCGCAACCTGGAGGCGCCGGCGGATCTCGCGATGCCGCTCGGTGTCCCCGACACCTTCGAGGAGCACATCGATCTGATGTTCGAGCTCCAGCTCCTCGCCTGGCAGGCCGACATCACGCGCGTGATCTCCTTCCTGATCGGCCGCGAGCTGAGCAACCGGACGTATCCGGCCATCGGCATCCCGGACTCGCACCACTCCGTCTCGCACCACCAGAACAAGCCGGAGAAGCGGGAGCAGATCGCGAAGATCAACGCCTACCACATCCAGCGGTTGACGCACTTCCTCGATCGGCTGCAGGCAACGCCGGACGGGGACGGGTCGCTGCTCGACCACACGATGCTGCTCTACGGCAGCGGGCTGTCGGACGGCAACCGGCACAACCACTCGCCGCTCCCGCTGCTGTTGCTCGGCGGCGCCGCGGGGCGGGTTCGGGGCGGCCGGCACCTGCGCTACGCGGAGGGCACGCCGATGACCAATCTGCTGCTGACGATGCTCGACAAGGTGGGTGTCCCGGTGGAGCGGCTCGGCGACAGCACCGGACAGTTGCCGCTCGCCCCGCGCTACCTGTCCGACGTCTGAGTCGCCGACGGCCAGAGGGACGACGGCGCCCAGAAACCGAGAAGGGGGTGCGAGCCGAGGCTCGCACCCCCTTCGTCACGTACCGGTCGGCGAGTCCGCCTATTGACCGTCGTCCGCCGCCTCCCGCGCCTCCATGGCCCGGGCGCCCGAGAGCGAGCTGGCCATCGAGTAGTTGCCCTCGTGGCACGCGTACTCGTACAGCGGCTCGTCCGTCCGGCTCATCTCCACCAGCGCCGTCCAGGGCCGCGTCCAGCTGGTTGGATCGAGGACCGTGAACTCGTAGAGGAGCGTGTCGGCAGCGGCGCGCGTGAAGCGCTCGATCAGGCGGAGGTTGGCGCTCGACCCCCGCAGCGAGGTCTCGCCCAGGAAGTTCCGCGTCTCGACCACCAGCGTGTCCCCGTCCCAGCTCGCCCGCGAGTCGCCCGTCCACTGCCGCAACTGCGCCGGCAGGTGCGCCCGCCCATCGAGCGGGATGATGCGCGCGTTGTGGACCATCTCGTTCAGGACGACCACGTGGTCGGCGGACTGGAAGATCTGGACGTTGTTGTTGTAGGCGCTCGGCGTCATCGGCGGTCCGGAGTTGAAGCCGAGCAGGCAGCGCTCCGAGGCGCCGCGGTCCTCGGGGCCGTGGGCATGCCGGTTCCGGAGGAGCTGGCGCAGCTCCGCCCGCGCCGCCACCTCCGGCCGCACGGCCGGAATGCGCCCGTCGGGCGGATCGACGACCAGCGACGTGCGGTGCTCGGTCAGCGTGTGGCCGTGCTCGAACCAGACACGCACGGAGTAACCGAGTTGCGCACCGAGCGGGGCGTCCTCACGTTCCGACTCGTTCGCCGCGCGCGTCTCGGCGAGCTGCTGCTCCCACGCCGCCGCCTCCTCCGGGGTCAGCGTGGTCTTGCCGGCCAGCTCCTCCGGCCGCTCCATCGGGGTCGCGGTCGAGAAGTTCCAGACGCCCTGCAGGTCCGGCTGGCCGTCGGGAGTGCGGGGCAGGGCGTCCTGGCCCGCGGCCGCCGCCGGCGCGAAAGCCACGAGCGCCAGCACGAGTCCTACGCCGCCGCCCGACGCGATGCATCGATGGCGCATATTGCCTCCTGGAATGGCAGCGCGGCAGCGGCCGGGCCCCCTCGTCGGGGCGGCTGCCGCAGATTTCCTATTGGCCGTCGTCCGCCGCCTCCCGCGCCTCCATGGCGCGGGCACCGGAGAGCGAGCTCGCCATCGAGTAGTTGCCCTCGTGGCACGCGTACTCGTAGAGCGGCTCGTCCGTCCGCGACATCCGGACCTGTGCCGTCCAGGGCCCGGTCCACGACGTCGGGTCGCTGACCGTGAACTCGTAGAGCAGCGCATCGGGTCCGGCACGGCGAAAGCGCTCGACCAGGTGCATGTTGGCGCTCGACCCGCCGAGCGAGGTCTCGCCGAGGAAGTTGCGCGTGGTGATGACGAGCGTGTCGCCGTCCCAGCTCGCGCGCGAGTCGCCCACCCACTGCCGGAGATCGGCCGGCAGGTGCGGCCGCCCGTCGAGCGGGATGACCCGCGCGTTGTGGACCATCTCGTTCAGGATGACCACGTGGTCGGCGGACTGGAAGATCTGGACGTTGTTGTTGTAGGCGCTCGGCGTCATCGGCGGCCCGGAGTTGAAGCCGAGGAGGCAGCGCTCGGAGATGCCGCGGTCCTCGGGGCCGTGGGCGTGGCGCCCGCGCAGGATGCCGGTCAGTTGCCGCCGGGCCTCCACCTCCGGCCGGACGGCCGGAATGCGTCCGTCGGGCGGGTCGACGACCAGCGACGTGCGGCGCTCCTCCAGCGTGTCGCCCCACTCGAACCAGATGCGCAGGCTGTAGCCGACGCGCGCCTCGAGCGGCGCCGTCTCGAGCTCCGACTCCAGCCCGGCGCGCTCGACGGCGAGGGTCGCCTCCCACTCCGCCGCCTCCTCCGGGGTCAGCGTGGCCTTGCCGGCCAGCTCCGGCGGCCGTTCCATGGGCGTCGCCGTCGAGAAGTTCCAGACGCCTTGCAGGTCGGGCTGGCCGTCGGGCGTGCGCGGCACTTCACCCTGGCCGGCGGCAACGGCCGGCGCCAGGGCCAGCGCGGCGAATGCGAGTCCGACGACGCTCGGGAACGCCAAGGATCGACACGTCATGGAGTACCTCCTGGACCGTTGCGGCAGCGGTTTCCGGCACGCTCGGGCGACGCTTCGGTTGGAAGGCGGAATTGTACCAGACGTCGGGGCGCGCGGCCCCTCGCCCGGTTGCGCCGGCCGGCCCGAATCACTTACGATCCGGGTTCGGTGTCTGGCACCAATCCGAAGGAGTGAACGTGTTCCGCATGAAGAGACTAGGACTCGCACTGCTCGTGTTCGCTCTGGCTGCCGCGCCGGCCGCCGCCGGCGGGGAGCAGCAGGCGGCGGCCCCCGCGGCTGACGTCGATCAACTGTTGGCGGAGTTCGGGCGCGGAGCCAGTGGTTTCGGGGCCACCTTTCTCCTCGTGCACCTGAACGACCTGACCACCGACGCCCTGTTCGACGCGCCGCTCAAGTACTCCCTGCGCGCCCAGGCCCGCACCCGGACCATGTTCTACGTGCAGGGCGCGGCCGACGCGGACACGGAGCTGAACCTCGATTTCCGCGTGCAGCAGGGGGCCGAGAACTTCGAGGCGCAGACCACGAACATCATCAACTTCGAGCACGGACTGCGCGTCTCGGCCGGCGACGAGATTCGAGGCATCATCGCCGCCGAGGGGCTGTTCGACGCGCGTTCGACCATCATCGTCTACTATGGCGGCCTGCGCGTCGAGTTCACGTTCCCGCCCGACGTGGTCGTCAAGATCGCTGGCTAGCAGTCCGCGCCGCAAACCCGGAACGGCCGTCCGGAGCGGCCGTTCCGTGCGATCACGCGCTGCACGGGCGATGATGACCGTTCGGGCCGGTCTGTCCGCACACCTCCTCGCCGCGGGGCTCCTCCTCGCTCCCGTCCCCTCCCTGTCCGCCGGTCAGGACTGGTTCACGGAGCGGGCGGCATCCTCGGGGCTCGACTTCGTCCACTTCAACGGGATGTCGGGGGAGTACTACTTCGAGGAGATGGTCGGCTCGGGGGTCGCGCTGCTCGACTACGACAACGACGGCGACCTCGACGTCTACCTGGTGCAGGGGGCGATGCTCGGAGAGGGCAAGACGCTGGCCGACGCGCTGATCCCGCCCGCGATGGCGTTGCCGCTGGCCGACCGGCTCTACCGCAACGACCTGACGGTTGCGGCCGACGGAACGCGGACACTCCGCTTCACCGACGTGACGGCGGAGAGCGGCCTCGACGTCCGCGAGTACGGCATGGGCGCCGCGACCGGAGACTTCGACAACGACGGCTGGATCGACCTCTACCTGACCCGCCGGGGGCCCGACCGGTTGTTCCGCAACAACGGCGACGGCACGTTCACCGATGTCTCGGAGCGCGCGGGCACGCGCCAGCCCGGCTGGAGCATCTCGGCCTCCTTCGTCGACTTCGACCGGGACGGCTGGCTCGATCTCTACGTCGGAAACTACGTCGACCACGACCCGGATCGCGAGTGCACGACGGATCTCGGCGCCCGCGAGTACTGCGGCCCGCAGGGCTTCATGCCGGTGCCCGACCGTCTCTACCGCAACCGGGGCGACGGGACGTTCGCCGACGTCTCCGCCGGCGCCCAGGTGGCGCGCGAGTACGGGCCGGCGATGGGCGTCGTCGCCGCCGATCTCGACGCCGACGGCTGGCCGGACCTGTACGTTGCCAACGACATGCAGGAAAACCAGCTCTGGATCAACCGCCAGGACGGCACCTTCCTCAACGACGCGCTGCTGGCCGGGGTGGCGCTCAACCAGGCGGGCGCGGTCGAAGCCGGCATGGGCGTCGACGCGGGAGACATCGACAACGACGGCGACGACGACCTGTTCCTGACCCACCTCGAGGCGCAGACCAACACGCTCTACGTGAACGACGGCGCCGGGATGTTCGAAGACCGCAGCACGATGTCGGGGCTCGGAGCGACCAGCGTCCCCTCGACCGGCTTCGGCGCCCTCTGGTTCGACTACGACAATGACGGCTGGCTCGACGTGCTGGCCGTCAACGGCGCCGTCACGACCATCAAGGAGCTGGTCGAGGCCGGCGATCCCCATCCCCTCCGCCAAGCCAACCAGTTGTTCCGGAACCTGGGGGGCGGGCGCTTCGCGGACGTCACGGCCGAGGCCGGCGCGGCCTTCGCGCTGTCCGAGGTGAGTCGGGGCGCGGCCTTCGGCGACCTCGACAACGACGGCGACACGGACGTCGTCGTGACGAACAACGCCGGGCCGGTCCGTCTGCTCGTGAACAACGTGGGCAGCCGCAATCGCTGGCTCGGATTGCGGCTCGTCGGGGGGAACCCGCCCCGCGACATGCTCGGGGCGCGCGTCGGCGTCTTCCGGGCGGAAGGGCCGCCGTTGTGGCGGCGTGCCCGGACGGACGGAAGCTACGCCTCCGCCCACGATCCGCGCGTGCTCGTCGGGTTGGGGTCGGCTGCGTCGGTCGAACGCGTGCAGGTCATCTGGCCGAGCGGACGCGTCGAGGAGTGGACCGGCGTCGCCGCCAACCAGTGGCTGACGTTGACGGAAGGGACGGGGGCGGAGCGGAGCGCCCCGTAGTCGGGAGGGACGATGCTCGCCGCCCGGGTGGCCTCGGCGGTCGTGGGAATCGTCGTGCTCGCCCCTCCGGGGGTGGCGGTGGCGGCGCAGCCGGCGGCGGGGCAGGGGGCGGCCGCGGCGTCGCTGTCGCCGGTAGCCCTGCCGGACCTCGGTGCCCTCGACGCCGGCGTTCGGCGGCAGTTGAGCGAGGCCCACGCGTCCCTCACCGCCGAAGCGGCGCGCGCCGATGCCGGACCGGCGGAGCGGGCGGACGCCTGGGGTGAGCTCGGCATGCTGTACATGTCGGCCCGCCTGGCGGACGAGGCGGCGCGCTGTTTCGCGAACGGGCAGGTCCTGGCCCCGGCCGACGCGCGCTGGCCCTATTACCTGGGGCACATCCGGAAGAACACCGGCGACATCGCCGGCGCGGCCCAGAGCTTCGAGCGCGCCCGCGAGCTGCAGCCGGGCGACCTGGCCTCCCTGGTCTGGCTGGGCCGGGTACTGCTGGACCTCGCCCGGCCCGACGAGGCCGCGGAGCACTTCGCCCGCGCGGCGGTGGTCCATCCGAATCAGCCGGTGGTGCGGTTCGAGCTGGGCCGCGCCGCCCTGGCCCGGCGGGACTACCAGCGGGCCGTGGAGTACCTGAGCGCCGTCCTCGTGCTGGTCCCGGACGCCACGGTCGTTCACTACCCCCTCGCGATGGCCTACCGCGGGGCCGGCGACGTCGACCGCGCCGCGCATCACCTGGAGCGCCGCGGGGGCCGCGGCACCCGCGGCTACTCGACCGGGATTGCGGTCGGCATGCCCGACCCGCTGCTCCGGGCGCTCGACGGCCTGATCGAGACGCCGCAGTCGCACCGCGACCGCGGCCTCGACGCCGCGGCGCTCCTGGACTGGCCGGAGGCGGTGCGGCACTACCGGCTGGCCGTCGAGGCGGAGCCGGACTACGCAGCGATGCGCGTCAACCTCGGCACGGCGCTCGAGCGGGTCGGCGACGCGCGCGGCGCGCTGGCGGAGTACGACGCGGCGCTGCGCCTCGACCCGGGCTTGTGGGAGGCCTGGTACGGCCGGGGCGACCTGCTGGAGCGGGGTGGCCGCGACGACGAGGCGATCGCCAGCTTCCGCTCGGCGATCGCCGAGAATCCGACGTTCGTGGCCGCGCACCTCCGGCTGGGCGACGCTCTGCGCCGCACGGACCGGCTCGAAGAGGCGCTGGCGCACTACCGACGTGTCCTGGCCCTGCACCCCGCAGACTCCGGCGCACGCTTCGGGGAGGCGATGGCGCTCGTCCGGCTCGGCCGCTACGCCGCGGCGCGCGACCGGCTGGAGGAGGCGCTGCGGGTCCTTCCCGATCAGCCGATGTTCGGCCCGGCGCTCGCCCGCGTTCTCGCCGCGGCGCCCGACGACTCGGTGCGGGACGGCGCGCGGGCCTGGGAGCTGGTGGCGGGGCTGGCCGACGATCAGCAGCACCCCGGCGTCTTCGAGACCCTCGCGATGGCCCTGGCCGAGGTGGGCTACTTCGACCTCGCCCTCGACTGGCAACGCCTGGCGATGACGACCGCCGCCCGCGCGGGCCGCGCCGACGTCGCCCGGCAGATGGCGGCCAGCCTCGCCCTCTACGCCAGCCGTCAGCCGTCCCGCACCCCGTGGCGGGACGACGATCCCGACCACCGGCCGGGGCCGCCCGTCGACCCCGACCTGCTCGGACCCGGGCCGGCGCCCTGAGGGCCGTCGCGGCGAATGCCTGCCGGATCGTCTCCCTCCGCACCCGTTCCCGGGCGCCCGGCGTTTGCGTTCCCGTCGCCAACGTGCTACGTCTAAGCACTGTTCGTTCGGCGACGTGGTTTCGGCGTAGGTCGGGTGTCACTCTCGGCGAAGGGAGGAAAGATGCATCGACTTGGCGTTTGGATCGCAGTCGTCTCGGCAGGGGCGCTCCTGCTTCCGGCGACTGCCGGAGCGCAAGGTGGCTCCATCTCCGGCCTCGTGGAGGACACGACGGGCGGAATCCTGCCCGGCGTGACGGTGGAGGCGGACAGCCCGGTCAACATCGAGGGCACCATCACCGCGTTCACGGACGGCGCCGGCCGCTTCACGATCATCAACTTGCGGCCCGGCACCTACACCGTCACCTTCACGCTGCCCGGTTTCAACACGTTCATCCGCGAAGGGATCGTGCTGATCGGCGACTCGGCGGTGCAGGTGAACGCGTCGTTGGCGGTCGGCGCCCTCGAGGAGACGGTGACCGTCTCCGGCGAATCGCCGGTGGTCGACGTACAGCAGGTGCGGCGGCAGTTCGTGGCGACGCGGCAGATGATGGACGTGCTGCCCGCGGCGCGGACGTTCCACGCGCGGGCCCTGCTGATTCCCGGCGTCCGCAACGCCGGCATGTCCGAAGGGCAGTACTGGCCGGCCGTGCACGGGTCGACGACGCGCGACTCCCAGACGATGAACGACGGGATGCGGGCGAACAGCACCGTCGACGACGGGCAGTTCCAGATGGGCTGGGAGATGAACGACGCGGCGACGGCCGAGCTGACGTACGAGGCGGGGGGCGCCCCGGCCGAGGCCCAGGTCGGCGGCGTCATCCAGAACGCCATCCCGAAGGAGGGCGGCAACACGTTCTCCGGGACGTGGTTCACCTACTACGGGGCCGAGGCGTTCTCGAGCGACAACCGCAAGGACCCCGCGCTCAGGGAGCTGCTCGGGGAGCCGAACCGGCTGTCCTACGACTACGACACGAACCCCGCGTTCGGAGGCCGCTTCATCCGGGACCGGCTGTGGTTCTTCACCGCCTTCCGCGGTCAGGACCAGAAGACCTGGGCGAACGACACCTACTTCGCGGACGCGACGACGGGCGAGTGCCGCCCGAGGGCAATCGACTGCTCCTACACGCCGGCGAGTCAGGACGTGTTCGGCGCCGAGCCCGGGTCGCAGGCCTTCAACCGGACCTTCGGCATCACGGGGCTGCTCCGACTGACGAATCAGATCGATGACCGTCACAAGTGGCGCCTCGGGTTCGAGCGCGTGAACCGGCAGCACCCGCTGTGGAACACCGACAACACGCGGCCGCCGGAGTCGTCCAACCGCATCATGCAGCCGACCGGCTACCACGCGCAGAGCCGCTGGACGTCGTCGCTCTCGAACCGCCTGCTGGTCGAGGCCGGCTACTCGACGCAGTACAACAAGTGGCGGCGCGAGCCGCACGACTGGAACCCGAGCGCTTCCTCGACCTACGACCTGTCGACGGGCACGTGGGCGGCGGCTTCTGGATCACCGGCTGGCAGCCCGAGAAGAGCCACTACATCAAGACGTCCTTGTCGTACGTGACCGGGTCGCACAACCTGAAGCTGGGCGTCGAGCACCGCTGGGGCTCGATCGGGCTCGACCAGCCGATGCACGCGGACGTCCGCACCTACTACTACTACGGCGACGATCCGGTCGGCATCCAGGTGCTCTCGACGCCGGTCGGGAACTACGAGGGCCGGATCAACTTCGACACCGGGATCTTCGCGCAGGACTCCTGGACGCTCGGCAACTGGACGCTGAACCTCGGCACGCGGGCCGACTTCTTCAGCTCGGAGGTGCCGCCGCAGCAGGCGGGCGCCGGCACGTGGGTCCCGGAGCGCAACTTCCCCCGCTACGCGGGCCCGCGGTGGAACACCATCGTGGGGCGGATCGGGGTGGCCTACGACGTGTTCGGCGACGGCCGGACGGCCATCAAGGGCACGGCGCACCAGTACGTGTCGCAAGAGTCGACGCGGCTCGCGCTGGAGCGCAACCCGATGTCGAGCTACACCTGGTCGGCGAACCAGGAGTTCCGCTCGTGGAACGACGCCGACGGCAACCGGTCCGTGGTCGGGCCGGACGGCCGTGTCCAGTACGAGGAAGTCGGCGCCTCTCCGAACGAGAACTTCGGGACCGACCGGGACATCATCGGCCTCGATCTGGCCGGCCGGGAGGGGAACTGGGAGTACAACGCCCAGATCCAGCACGAGCTGCTTTCGGGCGTCTCGGCGACCTTCGGGTGGTACCGCCGCAACTACCACAACATGTGGCACCGGGACAACCGGCTGCAGGGGGACGACGACTTCACCGCGTTCCAGTTCATGGGGCCGGTGGACGACCGGCTCGGGCAGTGGAGCAACTACGCCTACACGCTCTACAACCTGGACCCCGAGGTGTTCGGGCAGGTGTCGAAGTACGTCACGACCTCGAGCATGAACGACCGGGTCTACGACGGCTTCGAGTTCGTCCTCGACGGCCGCATGTCGAACGGGGCGTTCTTTGGCGGGAGCTTCACGACGGAGCGTACTTTCCTCAACGAGTGCGACGTCGACGAGATCACGAACCCGATCTGGCGCAGCTACCGGCAGTGGTGCGATTCCCCGCGGGCGTGGCAGACGATGTACAAGGCCCACGGCGCCTACCCGCTGCCGGGAGGGGTGATCATCAGCACCTTCATCCAGGGGTACCCGGGTCCGAACCTCGACGCCAACCTCAACATCACGGAGCTGCCGGACGGCACCCCGCTCACCGGCGGGCAGCGCATTACGCTCGACCTGCTGCCGCACGAGGTGCTGTTCATGCCGTATCAGCGGAAGGTGGACATCCGGCTGATGCGGCGCTTCAACATCGGGAACACGACGATCGCGCCGGTGATGGACCTGTTCAACCTGTTCAACGCGAACACCGAGACCGCCGTCAACCCGGTGTACGGCCCTCAGTGGCAGGAGATCCGGAACATCATGCAGGCCCGCTACATGCGGCTCGGCCTGGAGCTGGAGTGGTAGCGGCCGCTCCGTAGCCGCGCATCGAACGGCGAAGCCTCACGGGCGCCGGCCTTTCACGGGCCGGCGCCCGTTTTCTTTGGGGCGCGGGGCGTCGGGCAGGACCTCGAGGCTGATGACTCGGCACGGGGGAGTACCGGCGGAGCCCCGGAGCTCGCGCACGTTCGACTTGTTGCGGCCCGCGACGAGGAGCGCCACGTCGTCCGGCAGGGGCGCCGACGCGGCTGCGGCTCTTACGGCAGCTCGTCCGGGGTCCAGGGCTGCCGGCAGGGGAGTCCGCGCTCGTAGCGGCGGAGGTTGGCGCCCAGGGCGGTCGCCGTATCCCGCAGGCCGGACTGGCTGGCCGCCGCGATCAGATCGCGCTGCACGGTCGCCGCCTCGCCGTAGCGCCCGACCTCGGCCAGTGCCATGGCCAGGGTCTCGCCGAGCACGAGGCTCTGCTCGGTCTGCGCCAGGCCTTCGACGATGGCGAGCGCGCGTCGGCCGTCGCGGACTCCATCGTCGGGGGCGGCAGCCAGCAGGCGCGCCAGCGGGTGGGTGAACCGCGAACGCTGCTCGGGGAAGTCGTCCGCCGCCCGTTCGAGCTGCTCGCCGGCCTCCGCGTACCGCTCCAGCCGGACCAGGTTCATCGCCACGCCGAACACCGCGTCGGGGCGCGCGGGATCGAGCTCAGGTACGCGTGCGTACTCCGCCAGCGCCTCCTCCGGCCGGCCGCTGCGTCCCAGGACGCCCGCGAACGCGACGCGGGCTCGCGCATCATCCGGATCGCTCTCCAGTGCCGCGGCCAGGATGGTGACCGCCTCTTCGCTCCGGCCGCTCGCGTCGAGCAGCTCGCCGAGCGTGACCTGCGCGGCGCCGAACTCCGGCGCCCCCGGTCCGACCCGCCGCAGTTGATCCTCCGCGCCGCGCAGGTCGCCCATCCGCCACAGGGCCCTCCCGAGTCGCTGGCGGAGGTCCGCGTTTGCGGGATCGAGCGCCAGAGCCCGCTCGAACAGGTCGGCGGCCGCCGCCCATTGGCCGGCGTCGAAGGCGAAGCGCCCGCGGGCCCCGTACGCCGCCGCGCTCTCGAGGAGGTCGTCGAGCGCGGTCATCAGCGGGTCGGCGGGCTGGGCCTCGACCGTTCCGGGAACGGTCAGGTGGCGATCGGCCCGTTCCATCTCCCCGAGGCCGCGCCAGGCGAGCCCGAGCGGGTAGTGGATGGCGGAAGCGCCGGGGTGGAGCTCGAGCGCGCGCTCCAGGGCCTCGACCGCGGGGCGCAGCTCTCCGGCCGCCAGCGCCACGCGCCCGGCGCCGTACCACGCCGCGGCGGAGGCGGGGTCGACGGCCACGGCGCGCGCGAAGAGCGGCTGAGCGTCGTCCGGCTGCCCCAGCGCGAGGTAGGCGTCGCCGAGCCAGACCAGGGTGGCGAGGTCGTCCGGCGCGAGCTCGCGCGCGTGCTCGAAGCTCGCCGCCGACTCGGCAAGCGGGCCCAGGTTGCGGTACAGGTGCCCGAGGTAGTAGGCCCAGCGCCGGTCGCTCGGATCGAGGGCGAGGGCGTTGCGGTAGTACGGCTCGGCCGTCGGGAGGTCGCGCGCGGCCATGAGGAGGTTGGCCATCTCCCCGTACGCCCGGCTGAGCTCGCGCGCCGTCGCACCGGAATCGTCGATCCTCTCCCGGAGCGTGTCGTGTACGGCGCGCATCTGGGCCTCGACCCCGGCCTCCATCGTCGAGAAGTCGGGCACGGGAACGGGCTGCAAGCCGAGCCCCGGCGGCGGAGGGAGCAGCGCGCCGGCTGTCGCTCCGCCTCCGGGGGAGCCGCAGGCGACGGCGGCGACGACGATCGCGATCGCGGGCGGCAGGAGCCGCCGGGTCGCCCTCATCGCGATTCGCCGCTTCCTTCCGTGAGCGTCGTCCACTGGTCGGCGGCGACCCCGTTCCAGGTTTCCCAGGCTCCCCCGGACCACTGCACGTGCACGGTGGCCGGCGCCGCCGATTCCCCCAGACCCACGAGAACCCGCGGGTCGTTCGCGGACGCGTAGCTGCCGTCGCTGCGCGCCCGGCGCCAGAGCGCCATCTCCCCCGGACGCTCGACGCGTACGCGCGCCCCCAGCATGTCGCGGCCGCCGGCCCCCACCAGGCGCAGGCCCAGCCAGTGCGACCGGTTCCCGACGGCGTTCATCAGCAGTCGCGCCGGCCCGGCCAGGTTCGTGACGAGAACGTCCGTGTCTCCGTCGTTGTCGACGTCGCCGAAGGCCGCGCCGCGGCTCACCTCGAGCAGCCCGAACGCCGCGCCGGCCCGGTCCGTGACGTCCTCCAGCCGCCGGCCGCGATCGTTGCGGAACAGCAGGTTGCGCTCGTCGAACGGCAGCGGGTCGCCGGGCGGACCGGGGACGGGCTCGATGGCCCCGTTGGCGACCGCGACGTCGAGCCAGCCGTCGTTGTCGAAGTCGATCCACGCCGTGCCCCAGCCGCTGTAGCCGAAGCTGGCGGCGTGGTAGCCCGACGGCGCGCTCCAGTCCTCGAACAGGCCCCCGCCGTCGTTCCTGTAGAGGTTGTGCCCCTCGCGCGGGAGATGCGTCATGGTGAGGTCTTCGTCGCCGTCGTTGTCGAAGTCGCCCGCGTCCACCCCCATGCTCGCCTCGGGGCGTCCGTCGGCGCTGACCGCGGTGCCGGAGAACCGCGCCCGATTCGTGAACGTGCCGTCGCCGTCGTTCATCCAGAGCACGTTGTCCACCTGGTCGTTGGCGACGTAGATGTCGATCCAGCCGTCGCCGTCGAAGTCGGCCGTCGAGATGCCGAGCGCCGGCGCCGGCGGCTCCCGGCCCAGGGCGGCGGCGGTGACGTCGGCGAACGTCCCGTCGCCCCGGTTGCGGTAGAGGCGGTCCGCCTGCGGCGGGAACGACTTGGGGCCGCAGTGCACACGCCGGCCGGTCAGGCCGGTGCACTCGGGGTCGGTGTCGAACGCGTATTCCAGGTAGTTGCCGACGTAGAGATCGAGCCAGCCGTCACGATCGATGTCCACGAACGAGGCCGAGACGCCCCAGCCCGGATCGTCCGTGCCGCTGGCGGCCGAGACATCCGTGAACGTGCCGTCGCCGTTGTTGCGGTAGAGCCGGTTCGGGCCCAGGTTGGTGAGGTAGAGGTCGACGCGGCCGTCGTTGTCGAAGTCGCCGGCGGCGACCCCCATGCCGTGTCCGCGGGCGGCGATCCCGCTCTCCGCCGTGACGTCGGCGAAGCTCGGCGTACGGGTTCCGTCGGCCGCGACGTCGAGGTCGTTGCGGTACAGACGACCGCGCGGGGGAAGCGGGCCGACCGGTTCGAGCAGGGCGTCGGCCAGAGTCTTCCCGTCGCCCATCATCTGGCCCTGGACGAAGTACGCGTCCAGATCGCCGTCGCTGTCGTAGTCGAGCAGGCCGACGCCCGCCGGCATCATCTCCGGGGCGTAGAACTCGCCCGACATCCCGTTGAAGTGCACGAAGTCGAGGCCGGCGGACGCGGCGCGCTCGACGAACCAGTCGTTCGGGCCGGGGGCGGCTTCCGAGACCGAAGCGAAGCCGCCGGCGCCGGCCGAACCGGGGTCGGCGGGGCCGTCCGTGCACGCGGCGAGCACGAGCGCCGCGAGACACCAGCGTGATCGCGCCTTGGTCATGCTCGCTTCCGCACGTACCCTAATACGCGCGCGCTGGCGAGATCCATACCGGGCGCGGCCCTGCGACGCGGGCCGGCGAATCCGGGAATCGGGATCCGCGGGATCCGACTCGCCGTATGGACCCGGATGCCTCTTCGGTCTATCGGTAGCGGAACGGCCGACCTTTAGTGTCTTGAGACGGACAGAATAGGACTTTGGCGACCATCGTGAAGGAATGTTGCCTCTGGCATGCCATTCGCATTAGAGTGTCGCGTTCACCGCTGGCAGTGGGCCGGCGGGCAGGGAGTATTGCGAGTCGGTCCGCTGCAGCAAGGAGGGGACAGAGGATGCGTCGACTTGTCGTCTGGATCGCAATCGTGGGGGTCGGGGGGCTCCTGCTTCCGGCTACCGCCGGGGCGCAGGGGGGCTCGATCTCCGGCCAGGTCGAGGACACGACGGGCGGGATCCTGCCCGGCGTGACCGTCGAGGCCGACAGCCCCGTCAACATCGAGGGGACCATCACCGCGTTCACCGATGGCGCGGGCCGCTACACGATCATCAACCTGCGGCCTGGCACCTACACCGTCACGTTCACCCTGCCGGGGTTCAACACCTTCGTGCGCGAGGGGATCCTGCTGCTCGGCGACGCGGCCGTGCAGATCGACGCACAGATGGCGGTCGGCGCGCTCGAGGAGACCGTGACGGTCTCGGGCGAGTCGCCGGTGGTCGACGTGCAGCAGGTGCGGCGGCAGTTCGTGGCGACGCGGCAGATGATGGACGTGCTGCCGGCGGCGCGGACGTTCGCGGCGCGCGCCCTCCTGATCCCCGGCGTGCGGAACACGGGGATGAGCGAAGGGACCTACTGGCCGGCGGTGCACGGGTCGACGTGGAAGGACGCGCAGACCATGAACGACGGGATGCGCGCCAACAGCACGGTCGACGACGGCCAGTGGCAGATGGGCTGGGAGATGAACGACGCGGCGACGGCCGAGTTGACGTACGAGGCGGGGGGCGCCCCGGCCGAGGCGCAGGTCGGCGGCGTGGTGCAGAACGCGATCCCGAAGGAGGGCGGCAACACCTTCTCGGGGACGTGGTTCACGTACTACGGGGCGGAGGCCCTGTCGAGCAGCAACGCCGACGCGAAGCTGCGGGAGCTGCTGGGCGAGGTCAACCGCCTGAACTACGACTACGACACGAACCCCGCGTTCGGCGGACGCTTCATCCGCGATCGGCTGTGGTTCTTCACGGCGATGCGGGCCCAGGACCGGTACACCTACCAGGCGGGCTCGTTCTTCGCGGAGCCGGGCGAGGCGTGCCGGCCGGCGGCCATCGACTGCATGGGCCGCCAGGAGACGCTGGACTACCACGGCGTCGAGGCGGGCGACCAGACCTTCTCTCGGACCTATGGGGTCACGGGGCTGCTGCGGCTGACGAACCAGTTGAGCGACCGCCACAAGTGGCGCATCGGGTTCGAGCGCGTCAACCGGCAGCATCCGCTGAACGATGCGCACCAGACGCGGCCTCCCGAGTCGGCGAATCGCATCCGGCAGCCGACGGGCTACCACGCACAGACGCGGTGGACGTCGTCGCTGTCGAACCGGCTGCTGTTCGAGGCGGGCTTCTCGGTGCAGTACAACAAGTGGCGCCGCGAGCAGTTCGAGTGGAACCAGAGCACCCCGTCGACGTATGACCTGTCGACCGGCACGTGGGGCGGAGGCTTCTGGATCACCGGCTGGCAGCCGGAGAAGAGCCGCTACCTGAAGGCGTCGATGTCGTACGTGACCGGCTCGCACAACTTCAAGGCCGGCGTCGAGCACCGGTGGGGGTCGATCAGCCTCGACCAGCCGATGTTCGCGGACACCCGCACCTACTACTACTGGGGCGAGACCCCGGTCGGCATCCAGGTGCTGGCGACGCCGCTCGGGCACGGGCTCGGCCAGGCCGGTCACTACGGAGGCCAGATCGACTTCGACACCGGCCTCTTCGCGCAGGACTCGTGGACCCTCGGCAACTGGACCCTGAACCTGGGCGCGCGGGGCGACCTGTTCAGCTCGGGGGTGCCGCCGCAGAGCGCACCGGCGGGCACCTGGGTGCCGTCGCGCGAGTTCCCGGCGTATCCGGGCCCGCGGTGGAACACGCTGTCGGCGCGGATCGGCGTGGCGTACGACGTGTTCGGCGACGGGCGGACGGCGCTGAAGGGGACCATGCACCAGTACGTCTCCTCGGAGTCGACGCGGCTGGCGATGGCGCGGAACCCGCTGTCGAGCTTCACGTGGTCGGCGGCCCAGGAGTTCCGCTCCTGGGACGACATGGACGGCAACGGGTCGGTGGTCGGTCCGGACGGCCGCGTCCAGTACGAGGAGGTCGGACCGTCGCCGAACGTGAACTTCGGAACGGCGAACGACCTCAAGCTGCTCGACCTCGACGGCCGGGAGGGCCACTGGGAGTACAACGCGCAGATTCAGCACGAGCTGTATTCCGGCATCTCGGCGACCTTCGGGTGGTACCGCCGCAACTACCACAAGATGTGGTGGGAGGACAACACGCTGCGGGGTCCCGACGACTGGACGCCGTTCACGGTCACGGGGCCGATGGACAGCCGCCTCGGCAACTGGAGCGGGTACCAGTACCAGCTCTGGAACCTCAACGAGGACAACTTCGGACTGTCGCAGCAGACCGTCCGGACCTCGCCGATCAACGACCGGATCTACGACGGGTTCGAGTGGACGATCGACGGCCGGCTGGACAACGGCGCGTTCTTCGGCGGCAGCGCCACCTACGAGCGGACGCAGATCAACGAGTGCGACCCGCAGTCGGACACGGGCGTCGGGTACGGCATCGACGACCGGAACGCGCTGCTGTGGTGCGACTCGCCGCGTGCGTGGCAGTGGATGTACAAGGCGCACGGCGCGTATCCGCTGCCGGGCGGCGTCATCCTGAGCGCGTTCGTGCAGGGGTATCCCGGTCCGAACATCAATGCGAACTACAACGTCACGTCGCTTCCGGACGGCACCCCGCTGACCGGTGGGCAGCGGCTCAGCATCGACCTGCTGCCGCACGAGGTGATGTTCCTGCCGTTCCAGCGGAAGGTGGACCTGCGGGTGATGCGCCGCTTCAACGTCGGCAACACGCAGATCGCGCCGGTGCTCGACGCGTTCAACGTGTTCAACACGAACACGACGACCGGCATCATCGGCACCTACGGGGATCGCTGGCAGGAGATCACGAACATCATGCAGGCGCGCTACCTGCGGCTCGGCCTCGAGCTCGAGTGGTAGCGAGCAGTCTGTAGCGTCGCAACTTCGGTTGCGACCATGCCTTGCGGGCGCCGGCCTCCCGAGAGGCCGGCGCCTTTTTTTTGCCCGACGGCGCGTCCCGCCCTTCGCGATCGACGAGCCCGGAGACCCTCAACGGCTCCCCTGTCCGGAGCGTGACGCGTGGGGATGGCATGGATCCTGCTCTACATCTGCTTCACCTGCTTCGCCACCACCCTGGCATCGCCCGCCTTGACCGCCAGCGAGCGCGGGGCGCAGACTGGAATCGCGTGGCTCCGGGCGGCGGCCCGTGCACGCGACCATCGCCGCACGCGCCTCGGATCGGATGAGGAACACATGACGACGATACTCACGGTCGTCGGGGTCGGCGTCTCGCTGGCCGCGCTGCAGGTCAGCCTGTTCCGCATGCTGAACGCCCGCATCGGCGGGGTCGAGCAGCGCATCGGCGGGGTCGAGCAGCGCATCGGCGGGGTCGAGCAGCGCATCGGCGGGGTCGAGCGCGAGGTGTCGAACCTGCGCGAGCGGATGGCGAAGCTGGAGGGCGCGGTCGAGGGCTTCATGGCGGGCCAACGGGTGACCGCCGGGCCCGCGGGGTGAGCGGCGCGGTCACGAAACTTGCGGCGCGCGCTGCAGACCGGGGACCGCCTCGAGGCTCCGTTGGGGAAACGCGGGTTGCCCGGCGGCGGAGCCGCTCGCGATTCTGTCGGGCGTGATGGAGGCGGCAAGGGTGCGATGAGAGGTTGGACCATGAGTGCGAAGAGGAGAGCCGCCGCGGTGCGGGCGGCGATCGTTGCGTTCGGGAGCGGTGCGGCGCTGGCCGTCGCGGTGACGGAGGCGGCCTCGCAGGCGCCGGCACAGGCGACGACCGTGGGGGTCGCCGCGGCGCCGAGCGCCCGAGAGCTCCTGGCCGCCGGTCGCGTGCTCGAGATCCCGTCGTTCTCCCTGATCGACGAGACGGGCGCCCCCTTCGGCTCCGCCCAGCTCGAGGGCCGGGTGTGGGTGGCGCATCTGATGTCAACCCGCTGCGGTCGCGAGTGCTCCGAGGTGACGACCGCGCTGCGCGGGGTGCAGGACGAGCTGCGTGGACGGCCCGGATGGGAGGACTTTCGACTCGTAGGCTTCAGCGTCGACCCCGAGCTCGACACGCCGCAGGTGCTGCTCGACTACGCCCGCAGCGCGGAGGCGGACCAGGACCAGTGGAAGTTCCTGACCGGCCGGGCCAATCAGGTCCGGCAGCTCGTCCGGCACGGCCTCCGCCTGCCGGCGGACCAGGACCCGAGCGGCGCGGGGCCGGACTCTCCGCGCCGGGACCTGCTGCTGGTGGATCGCAACCTGCGGGTCCGTGGGGTCTTCGACGGGTCGAGCCCGGACGGGCGTGCGGGCCTGGCTACCGAGCTGGGCGCCCTCCTCGCCGCGCCCGCCCTGCGGAGATACGCGTACCCCGAGGAGATCCTCGATCCCCCGTGGCTTCCCGAGCGCGAGCAGGCCCAACGCGACACCGCGGGCAGGCTGCGGGTGTTTCACGATTTCCGATTCGAGGATCGCGTGCACGAGAGCGGCATCACCTTCGTCAACCGGGTCACGGACGACTCGGGCAAGGCCTACAAGCCGGTACACTACGACCACGGCAACGGCATCGCGGTGGCCGACGTCGACGGCGACGGGCGGCTCGACCTGTACTTCACCAACCAGGTGGGGGCCAACGAGCTGTGGCGCAACCTCGGCGGCGGCGAGTTCGACAACATCACGCGGACCGCGGGCGTCGGCCTCCCGGACCGGATCAGCGTGACCGCGTCGTTCGCCGACACGGACAACGACGGCGACCCCGATCTCTACGTGACGACGGTTCGCGGCGGCAACTACCTGTTCGTGAACGACGGCGGCGGCCGCTTCACCGACGTCACCGAGGCGGCGGGCCTCGGACACGTCGGCCACTCGTCGGCGGGCGTGTTCTTCGACTACAACCGCGACGGCCTGCTGGACCTGTTCCTGTGCAACGTCGGCGTCTACTCCACGGATCGGACCGGCCCGGGAGGCTACTACGTGGGCGTTGCCGACGCCTTCGAGGGGCACCTGCAGCCGGAAACGCGGAACGAGCGCAGTGTCCTCTACGAGAACCAGGGGGACAACCGCTTCCTCGACGTCACGGAAGAGCGGCGGCTGGTCGACGAGAGCTGGACCGGCGATGCGAGCCCGCTCGACGCCAACGGCGACGGGTGGCCCGACCTCTACGTGCTCAACATGCAGGGCCACGACGAGTACTACGAGAACGTCGGGGGCGAGCATTTCGAACGGCGCAGCCGCGAGCTCTTCCCGCGCACCCCCTGGGGATCGATGAGCATCAAGGTGTTCGATTTCGACAACGACGCCGACATGGACATCATCCTCACCGACATGCACTCGGACATGAGCGAGGACATCGGCCCCGACCGCGAGAAGCGCAAGTCGCGCATGCAGTGGTCCGAGTCGACGCTGCAATCCGGCGGCATGAGCATCTTCGGCAACGCGTTCTTCCGCAACGAGGGGGACGGGACGTTCACGGAGGCGTCCGACGCGCTGGGCACGGAGAACTACTGGCCCTGGGGCCTCAGCGTCGGCGACCTCAACGCGGACGGCTTCGAGGACGTGTTCATCGCCTCGAGCATGAACTTCCCGTTCCGCTACGGCGTCAACTCCGTGCTGCTGAACGACCGCGGCGAGTCGTTTCTGGACAGCGAGTTCATTCTCGGCGTGGAGCCGCGCCGGGAACGGCGCACGGCCCGGCCCTGGTTCACGCTCGACTGCCTCGCTGCGGACCGGGGCAACCAGTACTGCGAGGAGTTCGGGCTGCTGGGTGCCGCCGAGGTCTGGGGGGCCGTCGGATCCCGGTCCGCGGCCATCTTCGACCTGGAGGGCGACGGCGACCTGGACATCGTCACGAACGAGTTCCACGACGGCCCGATGGTCCTGGTGAGCAACCTCGCCGAGCGAACCTCGGTTCGCTACCTCGTCGTCAGGCTCGTCGGGGCGGAATCCAACCGCGACGGCCTGGGGGCCAGGGTCACCGTGCGCGCCGCGGGACGCTCGTACGTGAAGGTCCACGACGGCCAGTCGGGGTACCTGTCGCAGAGCTCGATGCCGCTCTACTTCGGGTTGGCGGACGCCGACCGTGTAGACGAGATCGTCGTGGAGTGGCCGTCCGGTGGCCGGCAGGTGGTGGCGGGTCCGATCGCCGTCAACACTGCGGTTGACATCCGGGAGGAGTGATTCCGGCCCGCCGACCGGTCACAGCGCGAGCCGGCCGTCGACGATCATGTCCTGGAGCTCGAACCGCATCCTGATGTCCGAGCCGGGGCCCAGCGCGGTGATGAACTCCACGACCCCGTCATCGAGGGTGATCGGATCCGTCTTCGGAAACTGGAACGTGACCCGCATCGCTCCGTCCGCGAACACCAGGATGTTCTCGGGAACGATCGGCGTCTTGTCCTTGCGCGCCAGCATGGTCGCGGCCCGTATCGCGTCCTTCATCAACCCGAGGCCGTCGAACGACGGCGGCAGCCCGACCACGGTCACGGTGTAGAACGGATCCTCGAGGGCCAGCATCTGCTGGCCCTCGTGCGGTATCGGGGATACGAGACCGAACGCGCGCCTCACCAGTGCCTGCTTGACCGGCAACGCGCTGCTCCAGGCGACCGTCACGTTCGCCTGCGGGACAACGGAAAACGCACCGCCGCCGAACCGGTGGGGGGCGGCTCCGGGTCGAAAGAGATCGTCGCCACCGCCGGTGAGGCCGCCCGTCCGGATGGTGACGCTCCTGGTCCACGGCGAATCGGTCAGCATCGTCTGGACTTCCTCGTCCGACCACGCCGTGAAGTCCTTCGCCTCCCAGAAATCGTCGGCGACCAGAGCCGTTCCCGCCAGAAGCCAGAAGCCGAGGGTGCCGACCAAGCTGCGTCGCATCGACCACCTCCGTCGTGCGGATGGAGCACAGGACGAGCCTTCGAGAGCATGGGCACGGCGACCCGTACGCGGCCCGCACGCCCAGGCCCCCGCTCGTGCGGTGACGCTCACGGTGGCGCGGGCGGATCGAAGAGCCCGGGATCCACCCGGGGGCCGGGCCGGTGGTCCGGGTCGTCGTCCCGCCACGGCGTACGGCACGGTTGACGCCGCGCGTACAGCGCCAGGCTGTCCGCCATTTGCTGTGCAACGTCGGACCGGCCGGCACGCGCCGCGGCCGACATCGCCAGCCGCTGCCAGTCGATCGCGAGGTCGAAGAACCCCAGCTCCGCGAGCGCCATGGCCATGGTCTCGAAGACGGCCGGGTGCTGCTCCTCCTCCGGCAGCGCTTCCACGAGCGACCAGGCGCGGGCGCCGTCGCGCACCCGGTCGTCGGGTGCGGCAGCAAGCACGCGCGCCAGGGCGTGGCGGAACATCGACAGGTCGGGGCGCACCCTCGCCGCCTCGGTGAGGCGATCCCGCGCCTCCGCGTACCGTTCGAGACGCACCAGTGCCATCGCCTCCCCGAATCGCGCTCCGACGTCCGCCGGCTGGAGCGCGAGGACCTCCCTGTAGTGCGCCAGCGACTGCTCGATCCGGTCCGTTCGGCGCAACGCGTCGGCCAGCCGGAGATGCGCCGCGACGAAGGTCGCATCCGCCGTCACGGCTGCCCGAAATCGCTCGATGGCCTCCTCGTCGCGACCAGCGCGCTCCAGCAGGTCGCCCAGGCCGAAGTGGGCCTCCCGGTGCCGCGGATCGAGACGCAGGGCCTCCTCGTACCGCTCCACCGCAGCGCGCGCATCGCCGAGCCGCTCCAACGCGAAGCCGAGGTCGACGCGCACGGCCGCGTCGTCCGGTTCCGCCTCCGCCGCCCGCCGCAGGTTGTCCACCGCGTCGGGCCAGTTGCCGGCCGCGGCGGCGTCCGACCCGCGGTCCCGGTAGAACTGCGGGGTGCGGACCATCCCGTTCGCCGCGGCCAGCAGCGGGTCCGGCAGGGTGAAGGCCACGCTGGTCGATTCCCCGCCACTCCCGCGACTGCCACGGCGCTCGAAGTGGTGCGTCGCCCGGTCGACGTCTCCCAGCCCGCGGTAGGCCAGCGCGAGCGGATAGTGGATCGCCGTCGCCTCCGGATCCAGAGCCGACGCCACGGTCAACTGCTCCACCGCGCGCGCGTAGTCCTGCTGGGCGAGAGCCGCCCAGCCCAGCTCGAACCGCACCGCCGGCTGGTTCGGATAGAGCGCCAGGGCCTCTCCGAGGCGCGCCTCGGCGGTTGCCGGCTGCGCCAGGTCGAGGTAGAGCCGGCCGAGCCAGACGAGCGTCGCGAGGTCGGCGGGGCGGAGCGCCCGCGCCCGCTCGAGGCTCTCTGCCGCCGCGGACAGCTCGCCGGCCTCCTTCAGCACGTGTCCGAGGTAGTAGGGCCAACGAACGTCCGTGGGCGCCAGATGCTGCGCGTTGCGAAAGCAGCGCTCGGCTTCCGCCCCGAACTGTGTCGCCATGAACAGCATGCCCAGCTCGCCGAAGGCGTCGGCCCGCTCGGGGGGCGAGACGGCCGTGCGTGCCCCGGCGGTCGTCAGCGAGGCATGGGCGTCGCGAAGCTGCTGCTGAACGGACGCGTGGAGGCGGCTCACGTCGGGCAGCGCCACCGGCGGCAGTGCCTGCGCGGGGCCATCTTCCTGCCGCGCCGCGGCAAGTGCGGACCCGCCGGGCCCGTGCAACAGGCCGACGGCGGCGATCGCGGCCCCCAGGGCCACCGCGACCCAGGCACGCGCGGGAACCCGGCGTCTCATCTCCCTGCCAACCGGTCCATGCATCTTGACGGGTGCGTTCCGTCAGCGTCAACCGGGGAATCGACCGCAGCCCGCGCAGGCGTGTTCCGTTCACGGATCGCCTGCGGCGCGGATGAAGCGAGCGAACCGCGTCAGGTCCTCCATGACCAGAGGATGGGCCTGGCGCATCTTGGCCACCAGGTAGTCCAGGCGGTCCCAGTCGTATTCCAGCTCGAAGTAGTAGCGCTTGAAGTGCCGGAACTTGAGCAGCTCGAAGAGCGGTGCGAACGCGGCCTCCGACACCGCCGCCACGCGGACGTCTTCAATCTCCAGCGTCATCTTCTGCAGCAGGTCGTTGTGCCAGCGCGCGGGGTCGAGGCGGTTCTCGAAGTGCTGTGAGATGCGCAGGAAGATGGTCTCCAGGCAGGTGTAGTAGTTCTCGAGCAGGCCCGCGATGATGAGTGCCGACCGAGGGGTCTTGCCGAGCTGGACGATCTCGTCGCCGAGGGCGTGCTCGATCGAGCGGCGCACGGCCTCGAGCCGTTGCTGATGGGTGCGAACGAGCGCGCCGAGCTCACGGCTCGTGTCGCTCATGGACCAGTGCGCCCCGTGTCCTGATGCGCTTCGCTACGTCTGCCGGGACTCTCTCGAGCTCGACCACGTCTACCGGCAGAGTCGTCCCCTGCATCGCGATGCCGAGCGTCCGGAAGAACTCGGCCGGGTCTCGCAGGCCTTCGACGGCGATGTCGATGTCCGAGATCTCACTGAAGCGCGCCCGATCGAGGAGCGACCCCCACTGGTAGATGCGTCGCGGGTTCACCTGGGCCGCGATCCGCGCGACGATCGCCCGTGCGTCCCGGCGGGCGCGCTCGAAGCGCGCGTCGATCCGCGCCTCGCGCCGCCTGTCCCTGTCGCCGAGAAACGCGCGCACCCGATCGAGGTCGATCCTGAACTCGTCGTCCATGTCGCGAGTATAGCGGGCTCTTCCGCGACCGCCGGCGACCGCGCCCCGCCGAGCGCCGGCCCTCGACCGGGCAGCAGCAGACCGACCACGCACGCGTCGCGGGGAGTCTCACCTCCGCGCGGCCGCACGGGTGCATTGCCGCGACGCCGTGCATCCTTCAATATAGCGGCAAGGCGCCGGCGTCATGGAGGCGCGGGATAGCGGGACAGATTGCGCGGTGAAGGAGACATGACCATGCGTGTGGTTCCGTTCGATCGTTCGACGGGTGTCGCCGGTCTTCTCGCGGCGGCGACGGTGCTCGGACCCGCCGCCGGGACGGCGTGGACGCAGGTGCGCCCGGATGCCCCCGGCAGCGCGCCGATCGTGCGGCTGCAGGAGCCGCGCATCACGCCGCTCCCCGAGGCGGAGTGGAGCGAAGAGCAGCACGCCCTGGTCGAGCGCTACGCGCCGCAGGTGCGCATCGGCAACGGCTTCCGCACCATGCTGCGCGTCCCCGAGCTGGTGGAGGCGGTGCTGCCCTTCGTGCTCTTCACGACCCTCGACTCGACGCTGGCGCCGCGGGACCGGGCGCTCCTCGTTCTCCGAACGGCGTGGCTTGCGCAGTCCGAGGCGATCTGGGCGGAGCAGGCGGTGCTGGCCCGGGCCGCGGGCGTCACCCCCGCGGAGCTGCACCGCGTCGCCGAGGGGCCGGACGCCGCCGGCTGGGATCCGTTCGAGGCGACGTTGCTGCGCCTGGCGGACGAGCTCTACCGCAACTCGTCGGTCCGGGACGCGACGTGGGAGGCGCTTGCTGCGCGCTACGACCTCTACAACCTCTTCGACGCGGTCATGGCCGTCAACGAGACGACTCTCGTCGCGATGCTCTACAACTCGTGGGGCGTGCAACCGGACTCGAGCGCACGGGCGGGGTTCCCGGCCGACGTCCCGTACCGTCTCGACGTGCCGGAGCCCGAGCCGCCGCTCACGGAGCCGCGCGTGGCTCCCCTGGAGGGCGAGGGGATCCGCGTCCGCCGCACGTTCGCCCGCTACCCGGAGCTGCAGGCCGCCCGGGCGGGGCAGTCCGGCTACGTAAACCGCATCTCGCCGCTGACGCCCTACTTCCGCGAGCTCCTCATCCTCCGGATCGGCTGGAACTGCCAAGCCGTATACGAGTGGGCGAAGCACGTCGGCAGCGTCGGGCGCGCCCGCGACCATGGCCTGGAGCCGGAGCGGATAGCGATGGGGCCGGACGCCGGCTGGGACGAGTTCGAGGCAGCCCACGTCCGTGCCGCCGACGAGATCTACCGCGACGGCGTCATCTCCGACGGCACGTGGGCGACCCTGGCCGCCCGCTACGACACCCGCGAGATGATGAGCGTCGTCATGACCGTGGCTAACTACCGATTGGTCTCCATGTCGCTGAACGTGCTCGGCGTGCAGCCCCAACCGACCGACGAGCTCTTCCCCGACGTGGCTATCCGGTAGTGCGCGGGTCGACGACATGAATCGGCCGCCATCCGGATGCCGCGCGCCATTCGCCGTGATGCTGTGCGTCGGGGCGCTCCTGCCGCCCGCGGCCGCCCGGCCCCAGGAGCGGGTCGACTTGCGCGCGATCGCCGTCGCGCCCTTCACCAACGTGAGTGCGGCGGAGGAGGAGGGCTGGATCGGTCAGGGAATCGCGGAGACGCTCGCGGCCACCTTGGAGGGTGACGGCGGGCGAGTGGTGCAGGTCCAGGCGCCCGCCGAGGCCGCGGTGGCCGCGGGCCGCTCCCGGGGAGCGAGCAGGGTCGTCGTCGGCGGCTACCAGCGGCTGGGTGAGCGCCTGCGCATCACGGGGCGAGTGATCGACGCAGCAGACGGACGGGTCGTTCACTCCGCGATCGTTGACGGACTCGTGACCGAGCTGTTCGCGCTCCAGGACCGGCTCGCCGCAGACCTGCGGCGCGCCCTGCGTGGGGGCGGCGCTGCGACCGGGGCGACGAGTGAGCGCGGACCGGCGGTCGGTGGGCAGGCGCGCACGGATCGGGAGCCGCCTGCAGCGTCACGGACCCCTCGAGCCCCCGGAACCGCGCCCGGCGCCGGCGTGGGATTCCGTGCCCCTCTGCGGGCCGTGGACGGCCCCGCGCCGCCTGCCGCGCCGGCCACTCTCGCGCGGGACGCCACCGGCCGCGCGACGGTCCGGTCGGTCCGCCTGACCGGTCCGTGGCGACTGGACGGGGTCCTCGACGAGCCGATCTACGCCGAGGTCCCGCCCATCGACGGCTTCATCCAGCAATTGCCCGAGGCGGGCGTGCCCCCGACCGAGGAGACCGACGCCTGGGTCTTTCACGACGAGAACAACCTCTACGTGGCGGCGCGTCTCTGGGACTCCGAACCCGACGGGCTGATCGCCAACGAGATGCAGCGCGACTCGTTCCAGCTCGTGAACAACGACTTCTTCAGCGTGGGCCTCGACACCTTCTACGACCGGCGCAACGGCGTCACCTTCCTCGTGAACGCGATTGGCGGTTTCATGGACTTCGCGATCACCGACGAGGACAACCCGAACATGGACTGGAACGCCATCTGGGACGTCCGCACCGGCCGCTTCGACGGCGGGTGGACCGTCGAGATGGAGGTCCCGTTCAAGTCGCTCCGGTTCCCTGCCGGCCCGTCGCAGACGTGGGGCCTGCACCTCGGCCGCAACGTCCGCCGCAAGTCCGAGACGTCCTTTCTGACCCCGGTGCCGATCAATGCCTTCCCGGGGCAGATGCGCCTCTCCGCGGCGGGCACGCTGACCGGGGTCGAGGTGCCGGAGGGGAACCGTGTCTTCGAGGTCAAGCCGTACGCGATCGGTTCGGTGGCGACCGACGTCAACGCCGTGCCGCGCGTCACCAACGAGGCCGCCGGCAACGCCGGGCTCGACGCCAAGTACGGCGTGACCCAGAACCTGACTGCCGACTTCACCTACAACACCGACTTCGCCCAGGTGGAGGTGGACGAGCAGCAGGTGAACCTGACGCGCTTCAACCTCTACTTCCCCGAGAAGCGGGAGTTCTTCCTCGAGGGGCAGGGCATCTTCGACTTCGGGCGACCGGCCGGGGTCCGGCGGCGCCCCGGCGGCCGGCGCCAGACCGGGCCGCGCGGCGGCGGCTTCCTCGACAGCGGCGACGTGCCGACCGTCTTCTTCAGCCGCCGCATCGGGCTCGAGCGGGACGACGACGGGATCAGCCGGACGGTGCCGATCACCACTGGCGGCCGGATGACGGGGAAGGCCGGGCCCTTCAGCATCGGGGCCCTCAACATCCAGACCGGCGCCGCCGCCGCCGTGGATGCGCGGGCCACGAACTTCACGGTGCTCCGGGTGAAGCGCGACATCCTGCGGCGCAGCCGCGTCGGAGGCATCTTCACCGGGCGCTCCGTGTCGGCCGAGGGCACCGGCTCCAACGAGGTCTACGGGCTCGACGCGGCGTTCTCCTTCTACGACAACGTGCACTTCAACGGCTACTACGCCCGCACCCGGACGCCCGGGCGCCTCGGCGACGATGCCAGCTACCAGGCGGCGTTCAACTACGCCGGCGACCGCTACGGTTTCCAGCTCGACCACCTGCTGGTCGGCGACAACTTCAATCCCGAGGTCGGCTTCCTGCGCCGGGACGATTTCCGCCGCACCTTCGCGCTGGCCCGGTTCAGCCCCCGGCCGGCCTCGCTCCGCGCGGTGCGGCAGTTCACCTGGGAGGCGGGGCTCGACTACATCGAGAACGGCGCCGGCGCCGTCGAGACGCGGCTCCTGCAGGCGCGCTTCGACACGGAGCTCGAGAACAGCGACCGCTTCGGCGTCGACCTGCAGGACAGCCGCGAGCTGCTGGTGGATCCCTTCCGCATCGCGCCCGACGTCACGATTCCGGCCGGGCTCTACGACTTCCGGGACGTCTTCCTGTCGTACTCGATGGGGGAGCAGCGCCGGGTGGCGGGCACCTGGTCGCTCCAGCGCGGCAGCTTCTTCAGCGGTGACCTCACCGCGGTCGGCTACTCGCGGGGGCGGATCGAGATCACGCCGCGCTTCTCCCTGGAGCCCAGCGTGTTGGTCAATCGGATCACACTGCCCGAAGGTGCGTTCACGGCGACGCTGGTGACGAGCCGGGTGACCTACACCTTCACGCCGCGCATGTTCTTCGGCGGCCTCGTGCAGTACAGCTCCACGGGGTCGCTCCTGGCGACGAACCTCCGGCTGCGCTGGGAGTACCAGCCGGGGAGCGAGCTCTTCGTCGTCTACAACGACCAGCGCGACACCGCGCTCCGCCGCACGCCCCTCCTCCAGAACCGCGCCTTCATCGTCAAGCTCACCCGCCTGTTCCGGTTCTGAGCGCACCGGCGCCGAAAGCGGCTCCGCCGCGCGAACGCCGCTCTGCCTAGCGGCGCGTTCCGGGGATGTCGGTCCGGATGCGGAAGAGCGTCTTGCCGGCGGTAATGTAGAGCGTCCGCAGGTCGTCGCCGCCGAAGGCGACGTTGGTGATCGTGTCCTCCCAGATCGGGATGTGCTCGAGCAACTCACCGTCCGGCGAGAAGACGTGCACGCCGGCGACGGTATCGAGGGTCTCGCTGGTGCCGCGCAGCCGGTTGAGCCCGGCCGCGACGTAGAGGTTCCCCTCGCTGTCGACGGTCATCCCGTCGCCGCTCCGTCCCGGATAGAAGTCGTGGAAGACGCGCATGTTGCTCGCCGTCCCGTCCGCGGCGAGGTCGAAGGCGCGGATCATGCGCGCCCGCCTTCCTGCTGGGCGGTCTCGATCACGTAGAGCGTCGCGTCGTCGGGGGAGACGACGAGGCCGTTGGGGCGCTCGACCTCCGGCTCGGTCAGGATGCGGGCGATCGAGCCGTCGGGGTCGATGCGGTAGACGCCGTGGACGCCGGTCTGCTGCGGTGTGACGTTGGCCCCCGGCCGGTCCGTGAAGTAGATCCGGCCCTGCCCGTCGATCGTGAGGTCGTTGGGCTGGTGGAGCTGCTGCCCCTCGAAGTGGTCGGCGAGGACCTCGACCTCGCCCGTCTCGACGTTGGTCCGCGTGATGCGCGGCAGCACGTCGTCGCCGTTCCCCCCTTCGCAGGCGAGGAGCCGCCACTCGCTGTCGAAGATGAGCCCGTTGGCGCGGTAGCTCGGCTCACGGAAGGTCGAGACCGTTCCGTCGGTGTCCATCTTCAGGATGCGGCTCGCCCCGCGGAGGTCCGTGAAGTAGACCGCGCCGTCGGCATCGACGGTCGGGCCTTCGGTGAACGAGATGGTCGCGGCGACATCCACCGTCCGGTTCGACGGAGCGTCCTGCGCGAGCACCGCGGGGACGAATCCACCGAACAAGAGGGCTGCCGCGACGATTGCCGGCGCGGCTACGGTCGAGAATCGCTCCGGCGTCGTTGGATGCGTCATCGTTCCTCCTCCGGGCGTCCAAGCCATCCGCGGCGCCGCGGGCCAGCGTCGGCGCCCCGCGCCGTGGCCGGGGCGGCGGCCGCCGCGCGGGTGGTCGAACGGGCCGCGTCCCTACCAGCCCCAGGTCGCCTGGTCCGCGTCCCACAGGGCCCAGCACTCCTGGGCGAGCCCGGCGTCGAAGAACTCATCCGGCAGCGTGTATATCGAACCGATGGGTTCGATCAACTCGCCGTCGGCGTACCACGAGGAGACAATTCCCCCCTGCACGGGCACGGCGTCGTCCGGCCGCGGTTCCAGGGTCACCGAGTCGATGGTGACCCGCCAGGAGACATCGCTGTCGCCTTCGCGGGTCTCGGTGAACGTCAGCTCGTCGCCGGCTCTCTCGAACGCGGTCACCGTCGCGACTGCCGCGATCTGCGCGGCGAAGGACGCCTTCAGATTCTCCTCGCCCGGTTCCGGGGCGCACGCGGCGGCCAGCCCGGCCAGAGTGGTCAGGCCGACGGCCGCCGCCAGGCCGCGCGGCCGGCAGGACCCGAGGAGTGTCCGCATCGACTGGCCGTCGCCCTTGAGGCGACGGCCGGTCGTTCGTCCACCGAGCGTGCGGGGCTTCATGCGCCTACTCCAGCTCGTCGAAGATGACCTGCACGTAGGGCGTCAGCCGCTCCGCGGGCGGAGAGTTGAAGCCGTCGAAGCCCGCCGGCGTCTCCCAGGCCGCGGCCACGTCGGCCGCCGACTGTCCGGCCGCCTTGCCGGCGCGCGCCGCGTCGACGAACGCCGCGACGAAGTCGGCCATCTGCGCGAGGTCGGCGCGCGTCATCTGCGTGCTGTGCCCGGTGATGATCATGTCGGCGTCCGGGACGCCGTCGTGCGCGTTGCGCAGGGTCTGCGGGTAGTCGACGCCGCTCCCACCGTTGCTCGCATCCAGGATCGGCAACTGCCTGCCCGGGAACATGTCGCCGGCGTGCATGACCCCGAGGGCCGGGAACACCACCCAGGTGTCGCCCCCGGTGTGGCCGCGGCCGAAGTAGTAGAGGTCGACCTGGTCGTCGCCCCGCCCCAGCGTCATCCGGTCGCTGAAGGTGGCGGTCGGCAGACCCTGGCCGCCGCTCTCCTCGAATACGTTCGTGAAGTTGCCGGGGAAGCCGGTGACCGGATTCCACTCTTCCATGAGGCGTGCGGCGTTCTCGTGCGCGACCACGTCGACCGATGCCGGGAACTCGACGTTGCCGCTCACGTGGTCGAAGTGGGTGTGGGTGTTGATGAGCACGGTCACCGGGTTGGAGGTCAGCTCGGCGATGCGATCGATCAGCGGCTGGCCCCAGCCCTCGAGCTTCGTGTCGACCAGCACCACGCCGTCGCTCGTGACGAACGCGGCCGAGTTGCCGCCCCCGCCGCGCAGCACGTAGAGGTTGTCCTTGATCCGCTCCACTTCGACGACCATCTCGCCCTGTCCCGCCGTGGTGACGGTGAGCGACACGACGCCGAACGCCAGGACCGCGCCCAGCACCAGGGCCCGCCTGATTCCCCGCCGTCCGTTTCCTGTCGTCCTCATGCCATCCCTCCCGACAAGAAGACCCGCTCGATGAACCAGAACGCGCCCGCCGCGATGACCGCGATCGATCCCGCGATTGCGATGCGCTCTCCGGCGACGGCGCTGCGCGCCCGTATCCCGGCCAGGATGGTGGCGACGACCAGCACCACCCCCAGTTGTCCCACTTCCACGCCGACGTTGAACGAGAAGAGCGACCACCCGAGGGCGCCGCTCGGAAGCCCCATCTCGCGCAGCACGCTCGCGAAGCCGAAGCCGTGGATGAGACCGAAGACGAGGGCAATCCAGACGCGCATGTCGCGCCCGCCCCGCGCCATGAGGTTGTCGACGCCCACGTAGATGATGCTCAGGGCGATGATCGGCTCGACGAGCCGGGCCGGCGGCGTGACGACGTTCAGCACGGCCAGCGAGAGCGTGATGCTGTGCGCCACCGTGAAGGCGGTCACCACGAGCAGCAGTTGGCGGACGCCGCCGCCGAGCAGCAGCAGGCCGAAGAGGAACAGCAGGTGGTCCGGGCCGATCAGGATGTGGTGGACCCCCGAAGGCACGAACTTCTGCAGCACCGCCAGCACGCCCTGCCGGGTTCCGGAGAAGTACTCGTAGTCGGTCTCGCCGCTCCCGAGGATGGCCTGCGTCGCCAGTTCGCCGTCCTCGTACACGTTCAGGAACGTCTGGTGGTTCGGGTCGTAGGGAAACAGCTCCGCGGAGACCGCCACCACGCCGGGGGCCCCCTGGAGGTCGCGCCGCCCCCGGACCCGCACCGACTGCCGGTCGGCGAGCGGTTCGGGATCCGACCAGTCGTCGAGAGTCACGCGGCGGCCGTCGACCGTGAGCTCGAGCCGCTCGCCGACGATCTCGGTGAGAAGATCGGCCCGCGGCTGCAGGATGTAGGGGTCGAGCACCAGCTCCGGCCGGTCGATCGCGAACTCGTGGGCGACGTCCCAGGTGTGCAGGACGAAGGTCACGTCGAGCGCCCCCGCCCCGATCCGGACATCGACGAAACTGAACGGCGCAGGGTGCGCGCGGGCCGGGGCGGGCGCCAAGGCCGCCAGGCCGGCAACGACGAGCAGGTGCCGAGCGATGCGCCTCATTGCGGTTCATCTTACCCGAAGCTCCGCTGGCGCCCGTCCCTGGCGTCTATGATGAGGTCACGTGCCGCTCTATCCCGGGACGCGACGGCGAACGGCCGCTGCGGCCCTGCTCCTGCTCGGCCTGGCGCCAGCCGTGTCCGGCGCACAGGAGCGACTGGCCGCCGGCTACTGGACGCGCGGCCTGGCCGCGGGCTGGGGACAGTCGTGGAAGCACGGGGTGCCGGGGTACGGCCAGACCGAGAGCGACATCCGTTTCGGGGCGTTCCATCCGCAGCTCGGGCGCTTCATCACGGATCGGCTGGAGCTCTACGGCGAGGGGACGCTGTTCGTGTACGAGCGGCCGGCCCCGGCCGTGACCGGCGGCATCGCAGGTCTCGGCGGTCGGTACCACCTCTGGCGCGATCGGCCCTGGACGCCGTACTTCATGGGCATTGCCGGCCTCCTCTGGACCTCGCTCGACGTGCCGGAGATCGACCGGGTCTTCAACTTCCAGCTCGTCTGCGGCGTCGGCGTGCGACTGGTGCCGTGGCGTGGGCCGGGTCTGTTCGTCGAGCTCCGCAATCACCACATCTCGAACGCCGGCACGGCGGGGGAGAACCTCGGCGTGAACGCCGCCGTCGTGATGGCCGGCGTCCAGTGGGTCCTGCGGTGAGGCCCCGTGCCCGCCGGCGTCGGCGCCCTCGTGGCGGCGCTCCGTCTGCTCGGGCGGCCGGGCACGCGGCGTCCCGCGCGCCGCTGCCGCCGACCGGTCGGAAACGAGGCGCCCCTTACCGGTAGCCGTCGACGATCCGCGCCGCCCGCAGAAGGCCGTCCGCGGCCTGCTGCACCTTGGCGCGAAGGCGGGGCGCGAGGTCCGCTCGCACCGCCAGGAACTCCTCGACGATCGCCGCGGCGCGGGCGGACTGGTGCCCGCCGAGGGTGGCGTGGAGCCACCGCTCGGGGAAGAAGATGTCGCCCGTCCGCTGGATCTCCTCCAGCAGATCGAGGCTCGGCCGGAGGTAGCGCTCCGACGCGCGCGCCCGCAGCGGGTGGTGGAGGAAGCCGAGGGCGGTGAGCACCCACGGTTCGCGCGCTCGGTTCTCCGGATCCCGCAGGGAGGTGAAGAAAGCGTCGCGGACATCCGGGTCGGCCGAGAGCGCCGGCAAGGCGAAGGCGAACGCGGCGCGGCGGTCGGCGTTGGCGACGCGGTCGAGCTGCGTCTGGAGAATCGCCGCGCTCTCCGGCACGCCCCGCACCGCGAGGGCTTGGGCCAGGGCGGCCAGGTCACGCTCCGAGAGCGGCACGTCCGGAAGGGATTCCTCCTGCCGCCAGAGGCGCGCCAGTCGCGCCAGCGCGCCGTCGGTCAGCGCGACGTCGCGGTACGCGCGAAAGCAGGCCGCGGCCAGGCTCCGGCGGCCCGCCGTCAGCGTCCGTTCCCAGAGCAGCGCCTCGATCCCCGGGGCGAGAGCGGCGCGGCGTTGCGGGGTCACGTGTCGCCAATACGCCGTCGTCAGGTAGCCGAGGATGCGGGAGACGTTCTGCTCGTCCGACTCGGCCGGGAGGGCGCGCCGGCCCAGTTCCACGAACGCCTCCGGGTCGACCTCGCCCTTGAGCAGCGACTCCCAGAGCGAGACCCAGGCGACGCCGCGGATCGCGGCGTCGTCGATGGCCGGCAGGCTTGCGAGCAGGTAGTCGCGCGTGCGGGAGTCGAGGGCCATCAGCCCGTAGCCGAGCGCGCCGCCGTTCGCCAGCACGTAGTCGGGCAGGGGCCGGCCCGTCGCCTCCGGCACCTCGGCCAGCCGTTCCCGCAGGTGCACGGCGATACGCTCCCGCGTACCGCCGCCGTATCCGAGCACCACCTCCAGGCGCTGGTTCCAGACGCGGCCGCGACCCGCGGGGTCGGACTGTCGCAGGGCGAGGCGGGCGATCGCCCCGTCACGGATCTCGAGCGTCGCCTCGATCCGCGGGCGCCCGCTCTCGTCGACCCACGTCCGGCTCCACGCCGCGAGGTCTTCGTCCGTGCGGCGGTCGAGGATGGCGATGAGGTCCGCCCAGCTCGCGTTGCCGTAGGCGTGGTCGGCGATGTAGTCGCGCAGCCCGTCGCGCAGCGCCGCCTCGCCGATCAGCCGCTCGAGGTGGGCGACGACGATCGGGGCCTTCTGATAGATGATGGGTCCGTAGAGCGTCCCCGCCTCGTTCAGGTTGTCGAGCGGCTGCCGGATCGGATTGGCCCCGGCCGTCCGGTCCACCCCGTAGGCGGCCGGGTAGTGGGCGAGCAGAAACCTGAGGTCATGGTCGAGCTCGGGGAAGGCGGGGTTGACGATCTTCGCGGCCAGGAAGTTCGCGAACGTCTCCTTCATCCAGACGTCGTCGAACCACTCCATCGTCACCAGGTTGCCGAACCACTGGTGGGCGGTCTCGTGGGCGATCACGCTGGCCCTGCCCAGCTGGGCCTGCTGGGTGGCGCTCTCGTCGAGCAGCAGGGCATCGGCGCGATAGAAGATCGCGCCGGGGTGCTCCATGCCGCCGTACTGGAAGGCGGGGACGAGCACGAAGTCGAGCTTCTCGAACGGGAGGGGGACGGCCGTGTACTCCTCCAGCCACGCCAGGGCCGACGCATGCAGATCGAAGAGGGCGGCGGCGTTCCGCTCGACTCGCTTCCGGTCGGTCTCGCGGTGGTACATGGCCATCCGCCGCCCGTTGCGCTCCGCTTCCTCGACCTCGAACGCGCCGGCCGCGAAGGCGAACAGGTAGCTGCTGATCGGCGCGGTCTCGGTGAAGGCCAGCATGGCCCGGTCGCCGCGGACCTCGCGGGAGGCGGCCGAGCCGTTCGCCACCGCGCGCCACTCCGCCGGCACGTCGAGCTGCAGCCGGAAGCGCGCCTTCAGGTTCGGCTGATCGAAGAGCGGGAAGGCAACGCGCGCCCGGTCGGGCACGAACAGCGTGTAGAGGAAGTCCGGCTGGCGGTTGAGCGAGCCGTCCCCGGCGGTGAACTCGATCTCGACGGCGACCCGGCCGGGGGAGACCGCTGCCGCCGGAAGGACGAGGTGCTCGTCCCGCGCCTCGAAGGCGACGGGTTCGCCGCCCACGCGGACCGCGTGGACGTGGTCGGCCGGCTGGGCGAAGTCGAAGACGACCGGCCCCGGCTCGGTCAGATCGAAGGTGGCCGTGAGGTGGCCGGCGACGGGTGCGGTCCGCGCCTCCGGAACCGCGAGCCGGAGGTCGTAGCGCAGATCCGTGATGGTGGCGGCCCGGTGGTCGGCCAGCGACCGCGGCACGCCGAGCCGGGCGTCGGCCACGCTCTGGGCGCGCGCGCACGTCATGCCCGCCAGTACGGCAAGGGCCGCGACGACCGGGACCTTCGCCCCTGCTGTCGGCATCGTGGCAGGATAGCACCGTGCATCTCGCCCAGACGAACCTCGCCTGGATGCGCTATCCGCTCGAGGATCCGCGGATGGCGCCGATGCGCGACGAGATCGATCGAATCAACGCGCTCGCAGACCGTTCGCCCGGCTGCATCTGGCGCTTCCAGACCCCGGGGGGCGACGCAACCGACGTGCGCGTCCTCGGCGACCCGCGCATCCTCTTCAACCTGACTACCTGGCGGGCCGTGGCCGACCTGCGCCACTACGTCTACCACACCGAGCATGTCGCATTCTTCCGCCGCCGGCGCGAGTGGTTCGTGCCGCCGCCGAAGCCGCCGCTCGCGATGTGGTGGGTCCCGGAGGGCCACCGGCCGACGGTGGACGAGTCCCTGGCGCGCCTCGAGCGGCTCTGGCGCGACGGTCCCGGCCCGGAGGCGTTCACGCTGAAGACCGTCTTCGACGCCGACGGCGCTCCGAGTGCCGCGACTCGCCGGGCGTCGTCCTATTCGCCCAGTTCCTCGTAGATGGCGGCTATCGCAGCCGCCATCCGCTCGGTGTGGTAGCCCTCGTACTGCCCCGTCAGGTCGATCGACGCCGCGGCTTCCTCCGCCGACTGCCCGGCCTCGATGGCGCCGCGCACCGCGGCCAGGAGGTCGGCGGTGAACCGCTGGTACTCCTGGAGCGACTCCGGCGTGGTCACCGGAATGTGGCCGGGCACTACGGTGTCGAACCCGTCGACGTTGTCGAGCAGCTTCTGAAGCGTCTCCGGGAAGGAGACGCCGCTTCCCCCGTTGCTGCGATCGAGGAACGGCGCGTCGCGCCACGGGAACATGTCGCCCATCTGCAGCACGCGCAGGCCGGGGTAGAGGATGAACGTGTCGCCGTTCGTGTGACCGGCCCCGAAGTGGTAGAGCTCGATGCGGTCCGCGCCGGAGCCCAGCGTCAGCCGGTCCTGATACGTCGTGTCCGGCATGCCGTGCGCCGTCGCGCCCTCGAACATGCCGAGCCGCTCCATGTTCGCCTCGGTGTTCTCCTGGACGACGATCTGCACGGACTCCGGGAAGAACGCGTTGCTCCCCACGTGGTCGCCGTGGGTGTGGGTGTTGATGATGGTCGTCACCGGCTTGTCGCTGACCTCCCGGATGCGGTTCATCAGGTGCTGACCCCAGCCCGGGAGCTTGGTATCGACGAGCGTGATGCCCTCCTCGCCGACGTAGACGCCGGTGTTCCCGCCGCTGAACGCGGAGCGGTCGACCGTGCCCGAACCGGTGATGACGTACAGGTTGTCCCGCACCTGCTCGATGACCGTCGCGTCCATCGCCGCCTGCGACAGCTCCTGCTCCGAGCTGACCGCCGCCGACAGCCCGCCGACCGCGATGAGCGTTCCCAGCACCAGAATCCGCTTCATGGCTTCCCTCCCGGTTGCGTATGGCCGAGCGTGGATCGATCGCGCGCGAAGCCGTGCCGGTCGCCGCCCGAGTTGGCCGCAAGACGGCCCCCGGGGCGCGGTTCGGCCACCACGAGCCCATTGTACGGCGGTTCGGCGTCCGGCGCCGTGCTTCCAACGCGGGCAGCCGGAACTCCATCGCCGAGGTCGGTTGACACCACGTCACCACCGCACCACGATCGCGGCATGCGACTCACCGCGAATCTCGATCCGGACGACGCCGTCGCCGTCTCGTTCGCGAATGCGGAGGACTGCAGCATCAGCGCCGCCGTCAACCGGCTTCTGCGGAGGGATTGCCGGGCGGTCAGGCGCAGCTCGCGCCGCTTGCCGGGCGGACGGTTCGGCGCAACGGCATCCTCGTCTCCCTGGGGGAAACGCCGATCACCGCGGACACCGTGCGTCGGATCGACGACGAGGACGACGAGCTCGCGCTCCTGCCGGCGGACCGGACCAGGTCGGCGCCACGCGCGGATGCGTAGTACTCCGGCGTGAGCTATCGGGCCCTCGCGCGAGGCCGGTGCAGCCTGGCCCTGAGCAAGTCGACGAGTCGCTGCGCATGGGGCGACGCGGCAGTCACCTTCTCCGGATCCAGCCTGGCAAGAATCGCGAACGAATCGCGGCCCTTGCTGTAGCCACGTCGCTTTCGACAGTCGCGCGTGGCGTTCTGGAGACCCGCGAATACGTCCTGCTTCGCCACCTGTTCCACTTGTGCCTGCCCGGGAAGAGCGTTCGGTCTGAAGCGCTGCCCGAAGACGCTGGCGAGGGATTCGGGGTCGGCCATGAACCACGACTCCATGCACTGGACCATCAGGTGCGCCTGCTCGTCCGTGGCTCCCTCCGGTCTGCCCCAACCGTCGCCCTGCCGGTTCCGCAGGTGCGTCCACGGGCCGACGCCCTCCGCGACCGGACCCTCGCTGTCGACGAGAAGTACGATGAAAGCGTTGTCGCGGGGATTGTTCAGGGCCGTGCGGAAGTCGTCGTAGGTCTGTCGGCGACCGCCGCCCGGAACGACACGAGGCAGCCGGCCCCTCAGTCCGGCGGCCTCGAAGAAACTGCTGAAGGCCTCGCGGCACTTTGCCTTCAGCGCCCTTCCGTTGCCGCCACCCTCCACGTATATCCTCGCGCTCACCAGCGGCTTCCCCCGATCTCTCCCTTCATCCAGAGTTCTCCGAGGCTGTACCGAGCGAGCCACTCGGCAAGCTCGTCCTTGCACAGCCGCCGCAGCGTCGTCCGTCCCCCATGCTTCTCGCAGATCACGACGCACTCGGGTTCGTCGGTCAGCGCGTCCACGAGAACGTCCGAGTGAGTTGAGACGATCAGTTGGCTACGAGTGGACGCTTCGCGCAGCAGGGCGGCAAGCGTCGGCATGATGTCAGGATGCAGACCCAGTTCCGGTTCCTCGATACACACCAACGGCGGCGGGTCGTCGTGACAAAGAACGGCCAGAAGGCACAGATAGCGGAGGGTGCCGTCGGATAGACGAACGGCGGGCACGATGATGCCATCTTCCTCCAGGAATACCTGTACGGTGCCACCCTCCACCATCACGTCGAAGTCGGTCATGCCGTCGTAGAGCTTTCTCACCGCGTCGAGCAGACGCTTCTTGACGGGGGGCGTCCGGCGTAGTCGGTTCAGGACGAGCCCGAGGTTGCTCGTGTCCTCCGCGAGGAAACGATTGGGCAGATCTGACGGCTGCGGTTGGCGTACCGGCGTCCGCCGGCCGAAGGACCACTCCCGGTAGATTCGGATCCGGCCGAACCTCTTGCCGAGGTCGGTGATCTCCGGGAACGCCACAGGGTCCTTCAACTGCGAGAAGATCGATTGCTGAGGGTCCACGTCCTCGACGGCGAGCAGGCGCTCGACGCCGTGCCTCGGTACCAGAGTGCCGGTACCGTCGGAATAGACGTAGTGGGCGCGACCGTTGCTCTCCGCACCGGCGGGCTCGAAGTCCTCAACGGATTCCGTGCTCACCCGGAACCTATGGAGCTGTCCTTCGATGCCGAGACGGTAGTGCAACCCGCCGCTACCCCCGGGACCGTCAATGACGGCGCTGATTGACCCGCTGCGGCTGCGCGACTCGCCCTTGTGAAGCCACCCGTTGATGCCGCCAGCTTCTCCGATCGGTGCCGTCAGGTCTCCAGGCGTTGCCTGCAGCAGGCCGATGGAAGCGATCAGGTTGGACTTCCCCGAGCCGTTCGGACCGATGACGACATTCAGGGGCCCGAGGTCCAGCTTCGTCTCGTCCGGACCGAACGACAGCAGATTCTGCAGCGTGATGCGACGAAGCAGCACGCTGGCTTCACTTGCCCTCGTCGCGGATCCCGCATCCATGGCGGCGCATCATAGCACTGGGCTCCGCGCTCCGCGCTACGCGTCGCGGACGACGACTGCCGTGCCGTAGGCGAGCAGCTCGGCTGCGCCCGTCATGACCATCGAGGTCTCGAAGCGAGCGCAGATGATGGCGTTCGCGCCGAGGCTCTGCGCCTCCTCGACCATGCGGTCGAGAGCCTGCTCGCGGGACTCGCCGAGGAGCTTGGTGTACTCCGAGATCTCGCCGCCGACGATGCCGCGCAGGGCGGCCATGATGTCCCTCCCAAGGTGGCGCGCGCGGATGGAGTTGCCGCGGACGAGGCCCAGCGTGCGGGTGATCGCTTTCCCTTCCACGGTGTCCGCGGTGACGACGATCATTTCTGCACCTCCCGGTAGCGGTCGGTCTTCATCGCCTTGAGGCGGTCGAGGAGGACCCCGATGAACAACAGGCCGAAGCCGGTCCAGCCGCCGAACACGAGCAGCTTCTCGATCGGCGCTTCGTCCGACGTCCAGAGCTCCCAGGCTGCGTATCCCGCGAGCGCCAGCGCCCAGACGACGACGATGATCCAACCGGTGCCCAGCGACAGCCGGCTGCCCGCGGTGCGCGGTCGCTCGGACCACTGATCGTCGGGCGGTACGCGGAATTCCGTGCTCATGGTCACCTCCCGCAACTGCCGCATCCGCTCCACCTGCGCGCGGCACTCCGTGCAATCCTCGAGATGGATGCGCACGCGCTGCTCGTCGGCCTGCGTCAGCGCGCCATCGAGCCAGCCGGAGAGCAGCGCGGCGTCGAAGCTCCGCCCGCACGCCTCAGGCATGGTGCACTCCCCTCGTTTCGAGAGCGGCCCGCAGCGCCGCCCGCGCGGCGTGCAGCCTCGACATCACCGTCCCTGCCGGGATCCCCAGCACCTCGGCGATCTCGGCGTACGACAGATCGTGGAAGTCCCGCAGCACCAGGATCTCCCGGTGCGCGGGAGACAGCGCCCCGATCGCCGTCCAGACGCGGCGGGCCTGTTGGCGGCGCCCCACCTGTTGCTCGGGGTCGGTGGCTGACGAAGCCACGTGAGCCGCAACGTCGGGCCGGGCGTCGAGCGACTCGCTCGGGCGCGCGGCCCGGCTGCGCCAGAGGTCGCGTGCGCGGTTGCGCACGATGGCGAAGAGCCACGGGCGGACGGGACGGTCCGGTGCCACTCGGCCGAGGTGTTGGAACAGCCGGAGCAACGCGTCCTGGGCGATGTCGAGGGCGTCGTCGCGGTTGCCGACGAGCTGCAGGGCCAGAACGTAGGCGGGTCCGCGCATGCGGCGGGCCAGCTCGTCGAGCGCCGCACGGTGGCCGGCCTGCGCTTCGACGATCAGGTGGGGGTCGCTCGCGAGGGCCGGGGCGGGCGCCGCGGGCCGATTCAGGCGCAGCGCGATCTCCGTGTCCACACTGTTCCCTACGGCCGTCCGCCGGGTTTATTCGTTCGCCGCGCCCCTTCGCGGCGCCCGCACCCGGAGACCCGAGGGGAGGGCCCGGGCCGCGGCCCACCGGGCGGGCACCGGAAGGCCCGTGCGCTCCTTACCTTTGCGCTCGGCCCGCGGTGCGCCGGCGGAGCCCGGGGCACGAGCCGTCGCCGGCGCTACTCGAACGCGACGCGCGTCACGCTAGGCGGATCCTCGTCGGCGAAGTGCGGATGGACGACGTAGACGTAATCGCCGACGACGGCCGCGGTGGTCGCCTGGATCTCGTAGGGAGCGACGCCGGCGAGCTCGGCCGACGCCCAGTCGTCGGAGCTCGTCAGCGCCACGACCCGGTTCCCGGAGTTGCTGACGATGGCAAGCCGGCCCGCCGTCCACACCATGCCGTCCTGGCCGGGGATCTCCTCCGGGAGGGCGACTTCCGCGGCGGTCGAGGGATCGTCGAGGGGTACCTTCCACAGCCCGGCCCCGCGCGCGACGAGGAGGTAGCCGCCGGGATGGTGGACTATCCCGTTCGGGCCGGCGCCGCCGTCCTCGAAGCGGTGGAGCACGGACGCGGCGTAGTCGGTGTCCACCTCGTAGAGGATCAGCGCCCGCGTGTCGGTCACGTATGCGGTGCCGTCGTCGGCGACGGCGACGTCGTTCGCGAAGTGGACGGCATCGTCCCCGGCGCCGGCCACCGCGGCGAGATCGACCATTGCGATCCGCTCGCCGGTCGTCAGGTTGTAGACGCCGAGCATGGCCTGGCCGGTGCCGCCGCCCTGGAACACCGAGCGATCGGCGTTCGCCACGAGCAGGCGGTCGCGCGGCTCGTCGGCCTCGATGCCGACGGACGAGACGAGTTCCGGGTCGGTCACCAGGGCCGTCACGCGGCCGTCGTCGTGAAGTTGGAAGACCGACCCTTCCGCCAGCGACCCGGTGAGAAGGCGGCCGTTCCGCATGTCGTACTCGACCCCTTCCGGAATGAAGCCTCCCCGCTCCGCGACGATCGACTCCGGGAGGAGCTCCGCCGGTGCCGCGGGCGGTTCCGGGTCCGGTGCGGCCGGCGGCGCGGGCTCGGTTCCGCATCCGGCGAGTAGGGCGGCGGCGACGATTGCGGCGAGTGGGGTGCGCATGACACGGCCTCCACGGGACGGTTCGTCCGTAGTATAAGGCGGCCCCGGTGTATGTTCAGGGGCGCGTCGCTCCTGCGTCCGGCAACAGCGTCCACTGGAGGTACCGATGGCGTCCGTCCGATTCCCGCTGAGGCTCTGCATCGTGCCCATGATCGTCGCCTGCCTGCTGGCGGCGGGGCCGGCGGCGGCCCAGGAGCCGCGACCACCGGATGACGAACCGGAAACGCCGGCGGCCGGGGAGGAGGCCGGCGACGAGGTGGACGCGGAGGCGGAGGACACCGAGTCCGGCGACGAGGACGGCATCAAGTCCTACGACGAGGTGATCACCGGCGAGGCCGAGAGCGACGAGGGCGTCTTCACCGTCCACCGCCTCGACGACAAGGTGTTCTACGAGATCCCGGAGGTCGAGCTGGGCAAGGAGTTCCTCTGGGTGAGCCAGATCGCGCGCACGACCGAAGGAGTAGGCTACGGCGGCCAGGCCCTCGGCAACCGTGTCGTGAAGTGGGAGCGCCGGCGCGACCAGGTCTTCCTCAAGAGCGTCTCCTACGCGATCGTGGCCGACCCGGAGCGCCCCATCGCGCGCGCCGTCGGGGCCGCGAACAACGACACCATCCTCCGCGCGTTCGATGTCGAGGCGGTTTCGGACGCGGGGGCGCCGGTCATCGAGGTGACCTCGCTGTTCGAGACCGAGGTTCCGGAGTTCAGCGCCCGGACGCGGCTCGGCGCGCAGGGATTCGCGCGGGACCGCTCCTTCATCGAGTCGGTCGCCGCGTATCCCCGCAACGTGGAGGTGCGGGCCACGCACACGTATACGCGCGCCCCGCAGTCGCGCGGCGCCGCCTCGAGCCCGATTCGGGTGGGCCGGCGCGGGATGCGTCCGGGCAGCGCGACGGTGCTGCTGCACCACAGCATGGTGAAGCTGCCGGACGAGCCGATGACGCCGCGCCTCTTCGACGAGCGCGTCGGGTACTTCTCCGTGCGGCAGATCGATTACGGCCGCGACGAGCACCGGTCGCCGAACCGCCGCTACATCACGCGCTGGCGCCTCGAGAAGCGGAATCCGGACCAGACGGTCTCGGACCCGGTGACCCCGATCACCTACTGGATCGATCCGGCCACGCCGACCCGTTGGGTGCCCTACATCAAGCAGGGCGTCGAGGCGTGGCAGGAGGCGTTCGAGGCGGCCGGGTTCCGCAACGCCGTCATCGCGCGCGAGCCTCCGTCACCCGACGACGACCCGGACTGGAGCCCCGAGGACGCGCGCTACTCGGTCATCCGCTGGCTCCCGTCGACGGTCGAGAACGCCTCCGGACCCCACATCCACGACCCGCGCACCGGCGAGATCCTCGAGACCGACATCCAGTTCCACCACAACGTCATGAACCTGGTGCGGGACTGGTACTTCGTGCAGGTGGGGCCGCTCGATCCGCGCGCGCGGACCCTGCCGCTGCCCGACGAGCTGATGGGGGAGCTGCTCGCCTACGTGACCGCCCACGAGGTGGGGCACACGCTCGGTTTCCAGCACAACATGAAGGCCAGCTCCATGTATCCGCCGGAGAACGTCCGCGATCCGGATTGGGTCGCCAGGATGGGCCACACGCCGACGCTGATGGATTACGCCCGCTTCAACTACGTGGCCCAGCCCGAGGACGGCATCGCGGTCGACGACCTGGTTCCGGGGATCGGCCCGTACGACGTGTGGGCCACCCGCTGGGGCTACGCGCCGATTCCGGGAGCCGAGACCCCCGACGACGAGAAGCCGACGCTGGACGCCTGGGCGCGGGAGCAGGACGGGACGCCCTGGTACCGGTTCTCGACGCCCGACGCGCGGGGCGCCGACCCCGGCCAGATCACGGAGGCGGTGGGCGACGCGGACGCCGTGCAGTCGACCGCGCTGGGACTGCGGAACCTCGAGCGCGTGGCGGCGATGCTGCTCGACGCGACCGCGGCCGGCGCCGCGGGCGACCCCTACGACGACCTCGACGAGCTGTACGGCCGCCTGGTGGGGCAGTGGGCGACCGAGATGAACCACGTCGCGGCGGTCGTCGGGGGCGTCCGCTCCCAGCAGAAGCACGTGGGTCAGGAGGGCGTACGGTTCACCACGATCCCTCGAGCGACGCAGGTCGAGGCGCTCGCGTTCCTGCAGGCGCACGCGTTCGAGACACCCATGTTCCTGGTCGATCCGGGCATCCTGCGGCGGATCGAGCCGGCCGGTGTCCTGGAGCGGATCCGCGCGAGTCAGGCGCGGGTGCTGCAGACGCTGTTGAGCCCGAGCCGCCTCGGCCGGCTGGTCGAGCAGGAGGCAATCGACGGGCCCGCGGCGTACGCGCCGACCGACTTTCTGGGAGACCTGCGGGCCGGCCTGTGGTCGGAGCTGGAGGAGCCGGAGGTGCACATCGACACCTGGCGCCGCAACGCCCAGCGCGTCTGGCTCGGTCTGATCCGCGACCGGCTCGGCGGGCGCCGGCCGGCCGCGGGCGAGGTGCGTTCGCTGCTGCGCGGGGAGCTGCGCGCCCTCGACCGCGCCATCGGGGCGGCGGCGACGCGCACCGTGGATCGAGCGACGCGCCTCCATCTCGAAGACGTGCGGGACACGATCGAGCAGACGCTGGATCCGCGGGCGGTCGTGCCCGGCGGCGTCCAGGCCCTGGCGGATCCCGTCTGGCGGAGCCACGGACCGATGGCCGCGACAGCCGATCCGTGGGGGCTCGCTCCCTTCGATCCCGCGGCGGCGCCGCTATCGTGCTGGCGCGATCACGCGGTCCGCGTCGATCCCTGATCCGCCGACGGGACGCTGCGTGCGGCGGCGCCGTCCATCCCGACCGGCACGACCTGCGGGGCCGGCGCCGGAGGACCGTCAGGGGTGCGCCGGCGCCGTTCCACGGCGCGGACTCCGGATCCTAGTTGGCCGCGAGATCGCGCAGGAAGTTGATGATGTTCCAGATGTCATCGTCGGTGATGCGCCCCTCCCACGCGTCCATGTCGTAGGCGGGGGGTACGCCTTCGCGGATCACTCTGAAGATGTCGCCGTCCGTGCTGCCGTGGTCCCACTGGTCGTCGACCAGGTTGGCCGGCCGCGAGCCGGAGGGCGCGGTCATGCCCTGGCCATCCGCCCGCATCCCGTGGCAGGAGCGGCAGAAGCGGCCGAAGACCCGCCGCCCGGCCCTTACGGAGTCCTCCGACATCTCGATCGGGTTGGCCTGCGGCGCCGACTCTTCCTGCTCGTCCTGTACGACGGCGGACCCGCCGGCGGCCTCGACCGAGGCGGTCGCGCCGAACGGCGGGGCCACGAAGAGCACGGCGAGCGCGGCCGCGAAGATGATCAGCGACGGAACCGAAAGCCTGTTGCTCGACAATGTCAGGCATCCTCCTCCGGGGTCATCCCGGTCTCGAAACTATACCGCGACCGGCTCGACCGCCGGGGCGCAGGAGCCGTTCGCAGGCGCGCCGGGGCACTCGATGCCCGGTTGACCCGTGCCGGGCGACGGGGTACACTGCGCGTCCCCGGCTGGAGGGACGATTCGAGAGCGGAAGGGACGATTCGGGAGCGGAGGTGTCAGGGATGCGTACATCGATAGTCGCAGTCGCCGTGTTGCTGGCCGCCGGGCCGGCGTTCGCCCAGCAGGATCCGCCGGCGGAGGCCGCCGGGGACCTGGCGGAGGTGATGCGCGGCATCCTGTTTCCGAATTCCAACCTGATCTTCGACGCGCAGACCACGGACCCGGGCGCGCCGCCGGAGGCCGCAGGCGGCGACTCCGCCACGGCCCGCTTCGCCGGCATCTACTCGGGATGGGAAGCGGTGGAGAACGCGGCGATCGCGCTGGCGGAGGCCGCGAACCTGATTACGCTGCCGCGCAACTGCGAGAACCTCGAGGACGACCCGGCGCGCAACGGCCTGCCGGTGCCGATCGAGCGCGACGACTGGAAGGAGTACGTGGCCGGCCTGCGTACCGCGGGCATGCGGGCCTACGAGTGGGCGCAGCGCCAGACGTTCGACGAGGACGAGATCATGATGGTCACCGGCGATGTGTCGGAGGCCTGCTCGAACTGTCACCGGGTCTACCGCGACAGCTACACGGATCCGCCCGTGCCGCGCTGCCAGCCCCCGGCCGACGCCCCGTGACGACGCGCTGACGTCGACGGAGACTGACGCATGCTACGCGACCTCTGTGTGTGGATCGAGGCGTTTCCGAGCAGCGTGGCGTTGCGCGAGTCGCTGAACGCCTACCCGATTCTGCTGACCTCCCACGTCATAGGCATGTGCATGTTCGCGGGTCTCATCATGATGATGGACCTGCGCCTCGCCGGGGTAGGGAACCGCCACAGCTCCATCACGCAGGTGCAGGCGCGTCTGCTGCCCTGGCAGATGGTCGGTTTCGGGATCAGCGTCGTCACGGGCCTGCTCCTTTTCTACGGCCAGCCGATGCGCTTCTACCCGAACTTCTACTTCTGGGTGAAGAACATCCTGCTGGTCATCGCCGGGCTCAACATGTGGTACTTCCACGCGACGACCTACCAGACGGTCGAGCAGTGGAATCACGATCCGCGGCCGCCGTTTGCCGCCCGGGCGGCGGGCATCGTGTCGCTGGTCGCCTGGGTCTCGGTCGTCGTCGTCGGCCGCATGATCGCGTACCCCGGGCTCGTGCCCCAGTGGTGGCTCGATCTGGGTCTGGAGGGGGGATAGCCGCATGCTGCTGCCGTTCTTCGAATGGATGCAAGAGCACCCGGCCAGCCTCTACATCCTCGACAACACGTGGTTCTCGCCCATCGTGCAGGTGATGCACCTGGTCGCGCTGTCCATCTTCGCGGGATCGGTGCTCATCGTCGATCTCCGGCTGCTCGGCGTCGGTGTGACCGGCACGCCGCTGGCGAAGGTGGCACGCGACGCGCAGCCCTGGTTCATCTGGGCGTTCGTGGCGCTGGTCATCACCGGCACGCCGTCGATGGCCTCGACCGCGATGAAGCAGTACTTCAGCCCGTTCTTCTGGTGGAAGATGGAGCTCCTGCTGCTGGGACTGATCTTCACGTTCACGGTTCGGCGCCAGCTCGCGCAGGCCGACGAGGCCCGGATGAACCCGATCTGGCCCAAGGTCGCGGGCCTCTTCTCCATCGCGCTCTGGACCGGGGTGTCGGTCGGGGCCCGACTGATCGGGCTGCTGTCCTGACCGGCGGCCGTCCCTTGACATCCATTCCACCTGCGGTGTACACACGACGCTCACCACGTTCGTTCGCCGGTTCACTGGACGGTACCCGGCATGTCGCCGGTGCCGTGCGGCGCCCTGGCCAAGGAGACCAAGCAATGCGAAAGCGCACAGTAGGGTTCGCGATGCTCGCGGCAGCGGTGGCTGCCGGAGCGGTGATGTTCTCGGTGACGGCCGAGCCGGTCGCCGGGGCGGGCGCGCAGGAGTACCAGGCCGAGCGGACGGCGTTCGGCCGGCCGGACCTGAACGGCATCTGGCAGGCCATCGGCTCCCACCACTGGAACATCGAGCCGCACGCGGCCAGCCACGGGCCGGTCGTGGAGCTCGCGGCGCTCGGGGGCATCCCCGGCGGGCTGGGCATCGTCGAGGGGGGTGAGATCCCCTACACGGCGGCCGCACGGGCCCAGCAGCAGGACAACAAGGAGCACTGGCTGGAGCGTGACCCGGCCGCGAAGTGCTACATGCCGGGTGTCCCGCGCGCGACCTACCAACCCTATCCGTTCCAGGTCGTGCAGACGGAGGAGTACATCCTCATCGCGTACGAGTTCGCGAGCGCGAGCCGCGTCGTCTACATGGACCGGCCCGACTTCGAGGCTCCGGTCGACGCGTGGATGGGCCACTCGCTCGGCTCGTGGGACGGCGAGACCCTGGTCATCGACGTGACCGCGCAGGTGCCCGACACCTGGCTCGACCGCTCCGGCAACCACCACAGCAACTCGATCCACGTCGTCGAGCGCTACACGGCGACCGGCCCGGACCACTTGATGTACGAGGCGACGATCGAGGATCCCGAGGTCTACACCCGGCCCTGGACGATCCGCCTGCCGCTGTACCGCCGGGTCGACGAGAACATGCAGCTGCTCGAGTACAAGTGCGTCGAGTTCGCCGAGGAGCTGATGTACGGTCACCTGCGGAAGGATCCGGACCTGACTCCGACCTATCGCCCGAGCGGCTTCGGCTCGGCGTACGACGGCGAGGCGCCCGGACCGCGGTAGAGGCACGGCGGCGGCGAGGACGAGGGGGCAGCCGTGAAGCTGCGGGGCAGGGAGTTGACATTCCGTCCCGCAGGCTTCACAATCATGGCGGTTCGGTACTTTCTATCAACTGGAGGCGAATCCGATGCGCACAAAGGTAGTCATTGCGATTGCTGCCGTGGCGATGGCCGCAGCGGCGGTCCCGGTGGTCGCACACCACGCATTCTCGGCGGAGTTCGACGCTGACGCGCCGATCCACCTCGAGGGTGTCGTCGTCAAGATGGAGTGGATCAACCCGCACGCGTGGGTGCACGTCGAAGTCACCAACGACGACGGGTCCAAGACCGTCTGGATGGTCGAGGGGGGCACGCCCAACACGCTGCTCCGCCGCGGCTTCTCCAGGAACTCTCTCCTGCCCGGCACCGAGATCATCGTCGACGGCTACCAGGCCAAGGACGGCTCGAACAAGGGCAACGGCCGCGACCTGACCTTCCGGGACGGCCGGAAGCTGTTCATGGGTTCGTCCGGCACGGGCGCGCCGCGCGACGGCCGCGATCCGACCGAGCCGGGCCGGTAGGCGGAGCGTACCGAACGTAACGCCAACGGGTACGACCGGCCCCATGGGTTCCGAGGACGCTCGGAACCCATGGGGTTTTTTTCGTGTACGGCCCCTACTTCAGCGACGTGACGCGCTGGGTGTTCTTGCGCCGCGCGCCGGCCAGGATTCCGGTCAGGCCGTAGTTGCCCTCGTGGCAGGCGTACTCGAAGAGCGGGCCGTCGGTGCGCCGGAAGGGGATGGCGGCGGACCACGGCCGGGTGTAGTTGTTCGGGTCGTCGATGGTGAACTCGTAGAGGACGGTGTCGGGATCGATGCGGGTGAAGCGCTCGATCAGGTGGGTGTCGCGGGACGAGCCGGCGAAGTTGGTCTCGCGCGCGAAGTTCGTCGTCTCGACCACCAGCGTCTCGCCCTCCCAGCGGCCGCGCGAGTCGCCCACCCACTGCCGGACCGCCCCGCGGGGGGAGCCGATCGGGATGATGCGCACGTTGTGGATGTGCTCGTTGAGGAGCGCGACGTAGCCCGGCGCCTGGAAGATGTGCACGTTGTTGTTGTACGCGCCGGGCCGCATCGGCGGACCGGAGTTCGAGCCCATCAGGCAGCGGTCGCCGAGGCTGCGGTCGGTGTAGTGGTCGGCGAACCCGTTGCGGAGGTTGAGCCGGCGGATGCGCCGGGCCTCGGTGTACTCCGGGGTGTACGGGATGCGGCCGTCGGGCGGATCGACCACCAGCGACGTCCGCTTGTCGCGCGTCAGCTCGATGCCCCGCTCGTACCAGAACTCGTTGTAGGAGAGGACACCTCCTTCGGCGCGCGGCTGGTAGCCGGCGCTCGGCGCGCCCGCGATCGGGTCGAACAGATCGCGGTTCAGGCGCGTCCGCTCCGAGGCCTCGAAGGCTGCCGCCTCTTCCGCGCCGAGCGTCTCGCGTCCGGCGAGCGCGGCGGGCCGCTCGAGCGGGGTCAGGGTGCGGAACGTGAAGATGCCGGAGATGTCCGGCTGGCCGTCCGGCGTCCGCATCGGCATCCCGTCCTGGCCGGGCTGGGCGGCGGCCGGAAGCGGTGCGATCAGGACCCCCGCCAGCGCCGCGGCGAGTACGACGACGAATCGGTTGATCATTCGGAAGCCTCCTCCTGGGATCAGCGTCGGGCTTCATCCTATCGTGATTCCCCGCGCGACAGCTGCCGGTCCGGACGCTCGGCCGAGCGGGGGCCGGGCGCCGAGGATGCGGGCGTCGGCGCTGGCGCCGGCGGAACGGTTCGACGCCTATACTGGGCCCGCGTGACTGAGCGGCGCACCCGTCGAGCGCGCGGCGGCCGCCGGCACGGCCGGTCGGGGCTTGGCGTCGCCGTCGCAGCGCTCCTCGTGCCGTTGCCGTCGCCGGGATCGGCGCAGGAGGAGGCGCGCGCCGCGGCGCCGGGGCCGGTAATCGGTGTCATCGAGATCGATCGCCGGGAGGTCTTCGAAGACCGGTCCGGCGGGGTCTTCGCACCCCACCGGGTGGCGAACCGGGTGCACGTGCGGACCCGCGAGCAGGTGGTCAGGCGCGAGCTCCTGTTCGCGTCGGGTGACCCGGTCGACCGCGAGCTGATCGAGCAGACGGAGCGGAATCTGCGCGGCCTGTCGTTCCTGCGCGACGCCCGCGTCGAGACCCTCGACGTCGACGCGGACGGCGACGGGCGACCCGACAGGATCGACGTCCGGGTGACGACGTGGGACCGCTGGTCGCTCTCGCCGCGCGTCGACTTCGAGCGGGTCGAGGACCTAACCAAGTGGGAGCTCGGCGCATCCGAGCGGAACGTGCTCGGGTTCGGCAAGACGGTCATCGCCTCCCGGCGGGTCAACCTCGATCGGACCATCGACCGCGTCATGTACCAGGACCCGCAACTGGCCGGCTCGCTCGTTCGGATGCAGGCGTCGGCCGCCAACCTGAGCGACGGGCACGATCAGTTTCTGGCTCTCGACCGAGGCTACCTCTCCCTTCGCGACGCGTGGTCTGTCGCCGGCAGCGTGCGTCGCTTCGCCCAGACGGATCCCATATACGCGGACGGCCTCGAGATCGACCGCCTGGATCATCGAGGTCGGGCCGGCGACCTGGAGGTGGGGCGCGCGCTCAGCCGCGGGGATACGCATGCCCTTCGGCTGCACGGCGCCTATCGCGTGCGAGCCGCGGAGGTGGGCGGCGAGCGCCGCCGCTTCGGCATCGCCGAGATCGGCCTCCGCGCGGTCACGCATCGCTTCGTGCGCCTGACTCACGTCAACCAGTTCGAGCGCACCGAAGACTTCAACCTCGGGGCGGAGTCGCACGCCACCGTCGGGCTGTCCGCCGCGGCCCTCGGCGGCGCCGCGGGCGGCGCGCTCTTCGTCGCGGCCGGCCACCGGCAGGGCGTTCGGCTTCGCGACGATCATTTCGTCGTGCTCGGCGTCGGGGCCGCCGGTCGCCGGGAGCGCACCGTGTGGCGCAACCTGCAGGTCGCCGCGAACCTGCGTTACCTGCAGAAGCACGCGGCGCGGACCGCCCTCGTCGGGAAGCTGGACTACCTGCACGGGCACCGCCTCGATCCCGAGGTGCAGCTCCGGCTCGGCGCCGACAGCGGGCTGCGCGGGTACCCGAACCGGCAGTTCAACGGCACGAGGTCGCTGTTGCTCACGGCGGAGGAGCGCTGGTTCCTGGCCGACGACGTGGGGCAGTTGCTCTCCATCGGCATCGCCGCGTTCGTCGACAGCGGGTACGCCTGGCCCGCGGAGCGGCCCGTCGACCTGTCGGACCTCAGGACGTCGGTCGGCATCAGCCTGCTGCTCGGCAGCCACAGGCTGGCCTCGCGCGGCGGCGTCCGCTTCGATCTCGGCTACGCCCTCGACCCGGTCGCCGGCGCCCGGCGGTGGGTCGGGCGCGCCTTCTCGGACATTGCCTTCTGATCCGCACCCGCGGCCCCGACCGCGGCGACAGTCCGGCCCGCGCGCGGCGCCGCGCCCGATCGGTCCCGGACCGCATGCTGCGGCGCATGCGGCGGCGGGCTTCGCGGCGGGAGCGCTGATCCCGTTCGCGACGTGGCTCGTCGCCCTCCCGGCCCTCGGCGCCTGGGGCTTCTACGGGGCAGGATCGATCGCGCGGCCGGTCGCGGTGCTCGGCGCGGCCTGCGCGGCGGGCGGCATCGTGGCAGGCGGCGCGATCGGCGGCACCCGCTGGCGGGCCGCGTTCGGCGCCGCCTTCTGCACCGCCGCGTGGGTCCCGCTGCTGCTCCTGAGCGGCCTCCCGGCGCTCGGCGGACGCGAGAGCGCGGTGGAGCTCGCCGCGGTGTTCGTGCCCGGATTCGCGTCGGCCTTCGCCGTGCTCGGCGCAGTAGGGCTCGCACTGGGCGGCGGCGGCTGGCGGAGCGGGTCGCTGGGCGCGTTCGTGTTCGGCGCGGCGGGCGCCGCCGGCGGAGCCGTGGTGGCGGCGGCGGCCGGCCTCGCACCCGGCGCGGCCGGTTTCGGCGTGCAGTCACTGGGGGGCGGGGCGGCGTATCTCCTTCCGGCGGCCGCAGGCGGATGGTGGATCGGCTGTGGGATCCGATCCGGCCGGCAACGACACAGGGCGCGCAGCTAGCTGCGCGGAGCCCGCCGGCGCGGGCTCCTATACGTCGCCATGGGGACGGCATCCGCGTGTCCAGATCCTGACGATCGAGGAACTGTTCTCAGGAGCCCGGTTGGACGCTCCGCCGACGCGTCAAGTCGACCGCACGTTCCGAAGGGCGCCCCGGGTGGCTGCGGTTGCGGACACCCCGCGGCTGGACTTCGGGGAACCCGCGACGCCCTCCGAACAACTGCCGGCTCGGGCGAAGCCGGCGAAAGGCCGGAATCGGTCGACGCCGAGTAGGCCCAGCAGCGCCTCTTGCACGGGTGCACGCCCTTGTACTCCCAGTGGGCGATGGGACCCGCGCATCACGGCGCGACGTCTTCCAGCGCGCATTCCACCCGTCCGACGAAGACGCAGGCGGCCGCCGAGGCGAGGTGCCAGACGATGTGCGGTTGCGCGACATGCGCCCAGGCCGACCCGGCGCCGACGCACGCAATGCCGGCATGTCCCAGGCCGAGCAGCGCTGCCGCCGGCAGCACCAGCACGGTGACCGCCCGCAGGTCGTTACGGATGGCGGGAATCCGGCGGGCGATGGCCCGCCAGAGCCAGAGCAGGCTCACGGCCTGGAGCGTGACCACTCCGTAGCCGAGCGGGGTGAGCACGAACGGGGCGGCGGCACCGACCACCGCGAATGCCAACCAGAGCGCTCCACGCCGCTCTGGCGCGGCGTGGCCGCCGTGCACGAGAGCCGACGCGAGGAGCAACCCGGTGAGCAGCGGAATGGCGGCGAGGTCCAGACGCTGGAACACCGCCGCGAAGGAGGCATGGAACAGCAGGGCCGCCGTTCCAACCAGGCAGAGGACCATGGGCAGCCATCGCGCCGGGTTTCCCGCTGCAAGGCGGCGCGAGGCGCGCCAGATGGCGGCGGCGGCCACGAAGTATGCGAGGGCCGACAGGGTCTCGCCAGGGTGGGTCAGCCAGCCGGCGAGGTCGGGCTCGCAGGTGTCGAACGCGGCCCGCTCCAGTGCGCTCCAGGGCCCGCCTCTCACCGGCGGCTCCTCCCCGGCCCGGCGGGAAGTCCGTTCAGCGCGTTCGCGCCGCGGTCGTCCCGACCCGACGCGGGAGATCCGGTCATCGCGCCGGCGCCGCTACCGACCCGGCTCGCCCGCGCGCCGCGAGCAGCGTGAGCCACGCGAGGCGCACGTCCTCCCCGAATCGGCGCCCGATCGTCACCCATTCCTCGTAGTGGTTCGGGTGGTCGAAGTTCCACCAGCCGGTGTTGTCCGACAGCGGCACGAGGTAGGACAGGTAGTCCTGGGCGGAGCCGATGAACCCGTGGTGCCGGCCGGGCATCAGGTGGTCGACCCCGGCCATGGCCGGGAAGCGCCACGTGCCCCACCCGCCGTAGTCCGCGATGCTCTCCGGCCTCCCAAGGGCGTATGCGGGGTCGATCTCGCCCGGCGCCGTCAGCAGGCTCAGGTCGCCGATCTCGATGAGGCTCACCTCGCCCTGCACGCAGCCGAGCAGGCCCCAGCAGTCGGGCCAGCGGTAGCGGAGCCGTTCGTCCGGCTCGACGTCGTGGTGCCAGACGGACCAGGTGCCGAGCAGATGGATGACGTTGTCGACCGGCGTCTCGAGGTGCGCGGTGGCCACCGCAACGCCGGGGGCGGCAACCGGATCCGCCGCATCGAGCGCCGCGGCGGCCGCGTGTCCGATCTCGTATCCGGTCGACCGGATCTTGTCCCAGCCCTCGGTGACCAGCACGGGCCGGCGGACCCCGCCCGGCAGCGTCTCGAACACCCGGCGGCCCGCCTGGTCCCAGAGCGGGACCGGAGTGCCGCGCAGCCCGCTCATCTGGTTGCCGACCGTGCCGGCGACGAAGACGGCGACGCCGCCCCGCGTGCGCTCCAGGTACTCCCGCAGGTAGTGCGGGTAGTCGCTCGAGATCAGGCGGTTCGCGCTCCCGAGCGTGTCGGGATGGTTGTGCCAGTTGACGAGTGTCGCGATCGTCTCGCCCGTCTCGGACGAAGTGAGCTCCGCCGCCACGATGCGCGTGTTGCGCACGATCGGGTCCCGGAGGTCGCGCTGCACGAGGAAGCGATCGTAGCCGGCGCGCGGGTCGTCGATCTCGTTGTTGATGGCCGGGAGGCGGCAGTGCGGGTCCGACTTGGCGGCGCCGGTGTTTCGATCCAGGCACGACGTGTGGGTCGTCGTCACGGTCCTGAGCATCGCCGGCCGCATCGCGGCCAATGCGTCGCTGACCGCGGCGTACAGCCACTCCCGGAGCTGCCCGGTGTAGCGGGCGTTGTGGCCGCGCATCAGTGTCGACCAGTAGCCGCTCGCGTCCGGCGCCGAGTGCGTGTGCGTGGAGTGCAGGACGACGTGCTCGGCCGGGATGCCGTGGGCGCGGGCGATCCGGCGCCGGACCGGCCCCGTGTACTTGCGGCCGAGGCCGGGCAGGTCGGCGGCGACGATGACGATCGTGTCGCCGGCCGCGTCCCGCAGGGCGAGCGCCCGCGCCCAGATCGGGTCGTGGATCCCGGCCGCCAGGCGGCTGTCGTCGCGGAACGGGACGTAGGGGCTGAATCCTCCCAGGTGGATCCAGCGGAAGCAGCCGCGCGCGACGTCGAACTGCTCGGGCCCGTCGTCGGGTGCAGCGTCGTCGCAGAGCGGGGGAGTGATGTCGACGGCCGCGGCCCCGGCCCGGAGCTGGGCCACAGCGGAGACCGGTCCGGCGAGAGTGGCTAGCGCGGCCAGGAGAGCGGTCACGAGCGCCGGGCGCGAGCGCGGCATCGGTCGATCTTAGCTCCCCGCGACGGATCGCGGCACCCGCCGCGGATCCCGGCGCCGCACGACGGGCCGTAGCGCGCGCCGGCGGGCCCGCTCCTCGCGGCGGATCGCACACCGGCTGGCGCGGGGTGCGCTATGCTTGCGGCTGGCGGCGTGCACGCGGGAGGCACAGGCATGGTTCTCAACACCTATCTCACGTTCGACGGCAACTGCCGTGAGGCCTTCGAGTTCTACCGGTCCGTCTTCGGAGGGGAGTTCTCCGCGTTCCAGACGTTCGGCGACGGTCCGCCGGACGCCGGGATCCCGGAGGACAGGAAGGACCAGGTCATGCACGTCTCGCTGACCATCGGGTCGAGCGAGCTGATGGGCAGCGACCGCATGCCCGGCCCCGCGCCCCCGTTCACGGCCGGGAACAACTTCTCGATCGCCATCCAGGCGGAGAGCCGGGAGCAGTGCGACGAGGTGTTCGCGAAGCTCTCCGCCGGCGGTTCCGTAACCATGGCCCTCCAGGAGACCTTCTGGGGTGCCTACTACGCGCTCTGGACCGACCGCTTCGGCATCAACTGGATGGTGAACTACACGCTGCCGAAGGAGTGAGCGCGGGCGGTGGCGGCCGGCGACGGTTCACCCCGCGCTACGCGGTATCGATGCCGGCCGCGCCGTCGAGCCCGAGCTCGGCCGTGGCGATCTCGCGCATGCGGAACTTCTGGACCTTCCCGGTTACGGTCATCGGGAAGGAGTCGACCAGTTTCCAGTAGCGGGGAATCTTGTAGGTGGCGATCGTCCCGCGGCAGAACGCCCGGAGGTCGTCCTCGGACGGTGCGGCGCCGGTCTTCGGCTTCACCCAGGCCATCACCTCCTCGCCGTAGCGGGCGGACGGCACGCCGATGATCTGCGCGTCCTCGAGGTCGGGGTGCGTGTAGAGGAACTCCTCGATCTCGCGCGGGTAGACGTTCTCCCCGCCCCGGATGATGACGTCCTTGATGCGCCCGACGATGTTGACGTAGCCGTCGGCGTCCATCGTCGCCAGATCGCCCGTGTGCATCCAGCGCGCGGCGTCGATCGCCGCGGACGTCGCCGCGTCGTCGTTCCAGTAGCCGAGCATCACGACGTAGCCGCGCGTGCACAGTTCCCCGCGCTCCCCGCGCGGCACGACGAGGCCGGTGGCGGGGTCGACGATCTTGATCTCCACGTGCGGGTGGATCTGCCCGACGCTCCCGACCCGCTCGTCGAGCGGCGCGTCGACGCGCGTCTGCGTCGACACCGGCGACGTCTCCGTCATCCCGTAGCAGATCGTGATCTCCCGCACGTTCATCCGCTCGCGGACCTGCTTCATGACCTCGACCGGGCAGGGAGAGCCGGCCATCACGCCGGTGCGCAGCGAAGAGAAGTCGGTGCCTGCGAACGCCTCGTGGTTGAGCTGCGCGATGAACATGGTGGGCACGCCGTAGATCGACGTGCAGCGTTCGGCCTCGATGGCGGCGAGCGTCCGCCCCGCGTCGAACCCCGCGGACGGCACCACGATGCAGGCGCCGTGCGTCGTGCAGGCCAGGTTGCCGATGACCATGCCGAAGCAGTGGTAGAAGGGGACGGGGACGGCCACGCGGTCCGCCTCCGTGTAGCCGAGGATCTCGCCGCAGAAGTAGCCGTTGTTCAGGATGTTGTGGTGGGAGAGGGTCGCCCCCTTCGGCGCACCGGTGGTGCCCGACGTGTACTGGATGTTGATCGGGTCGTCGAACGCGAGGCCCGCCTCCCGCTCCGCGAGCGCCGCGTCGCCGACGCTCGATCCTTCGCCGAGCAGGGTGCTCCAGCCGTCGTCGAGGTCGACGACGTGCTCGAGCGCCGGGCAGCCGTCGCGGACCCCGGCCAGGATGGCGGCGTAGTCGGTCTCCCGGAAGCGCCGGGCGTGCAGGAGCATCCGCAGGCCGGACTGCCGGATGGCGTACTCGAGCTCGCGCGCCTTGTAGGCGGGGTTCACGTTGACGAGCACGGCGCCGACGCGGGCGGTCGCGTACTGCGTGACCACCCACTCGTAGCGGTTCGGGGCCCAGATGCCGACGCGGTCGCCCTGCGCCACGCCGCGCGCGACGAGCGCCCGCGCGAGCGCGGTCGTCAGGTCCCACAGCTCGGCGTAGGTGGCGCGGAAGTCCTGGGAGCGGACCACCAGGGCGTCCCGAGCGGCGTACCGCTCCACCGTGCGGCGCAGGTTGGCGCCGATCGTCTCGCCGAGCAGAGGCACGCCCGTCGTGCCGTGCACGTAGGAGGGGGCACCCACGAGACGGCGATTATAATCGGGTGACGCCCCGTGGCGCCCTGCGCGTCCCGGTGCGCGGGAGTAAGACGTGAGCGACGCCTTCCGGCTTGGGCGGGTTGTCGTGGCCGCCGCGGCGCTGCTGCTGGCGGTGCGCGTCCCCTCCCTCGCGCAGCAGCCGGGCAGCGACGGCCTCCGGCGCTTCCGGTCCGGAGTCGACGCCGTGCAGGTCACGGTGACGGTTCGCGATGCCCGCGGGCGGCTGGTCGGCGACCTTGCCCGATCGGACTTCGAGCTCTCCGAGAACGGCGTACCGCAGCGGATCACGCACTTCGATCAGGGACGCGTCCCGGTCAGCCTCGGCGTGGCGCTCGACGTCAGCCAGAGCATGTACGGCCAGCGGATGGCCGACGCCCAGCAGGCGCTGCGGCGCTTCCTGGTCGAGTTGCTCGATCCGTCGGACGAGGCCTTCCTCGTCGTCTTCAACCACGACCCGCACCTCCAGTCGCCGTGGACGCAGGGGCCGAGCCGGGCCTACGCCCGCCTGGAGGAGGTTCGCCCGTACGGCGCTACCGCGATCTACGACGCCCTCGGGATGGCGCTGCCGCTGTTCGCGGCGCGCTCCCACGCGCGCGCCGCGCTGGTCCTGATCTCCGACGGCTCGGACACGGCGAGCGATGCCACGCCCACCGACGTGCGACGGCAGATCCGGCGCAGCGACGCGTTCGTCTACGCGGTGGGCATCGATGCGGCCGAGCGCCGGCCGATCAACGACCGCGTCAACACACGCCTGCTGCGCGAGATCACCGGCGAGAGCGGCGGCTACACCGAGGTGATTCACGACAGCCTGGAGCTCGCCGCGGCCACGGAGCGCATCGCCGAGGAGCTGCGCCACCAGTACACGCTCGGCTACACGCCGTCGGCGCCCCCCGACGGGCGCTACCGCCGCATCCGGGTCCGGGTCCGCGGCGGCGACTACGACGTCCGCGCGCGCCGAGGCTACGTGGCGTCGGCCGGGCCGTGACGATCGTCCGGGGGGAATCGAGCGCGCGCCGCGCCCCCGGGGGGCTTGCGAGACACGCCTGCCGCCGCGAGGTCTTCGTCTCGACCTCGCCCGCTACCTGGAGAGCCAACGTGCCGCTCGCAAGACGCGCCGCCGCGAGGTCATCGTGTGGGCGCGGGCGCGCCCGGCGTCCACACGATTCCCGAAGACGGCGTCAAGGCAGGGCGAACACGAACAGCACGTTGCCGCTGCTGGGGCGCAGCTCCGGGGTCACGGCGAGGTGCACGGTCGAGCTGATGGAGCTCCCGGTGCTGGCCGCGACGTACTGGCGGCCGTCGACGGCGAAGGTGATGGGGAAGCCGGTGACCGGTGAGCCGAGGTTGACCTCCCAGAGCACCTCGCCCGTCTGCTGGTCGAGGGCGCGGAAGCGGCCGTTGACGTCGCCGCCGAAGACGAGGCCGCCGCCGGTGGCGACGAGCGACGTCGTGGCCGCGCGCTGCTCGTGCCTCCAGAGGATCTCGCCGGTCTCGGCCGAGATGGCCTGCACGGTGCCCACCTGGTCCGTGCCCGGCGCAATCTGGCTGCGAAAGGCGAGCTGGTAGAGGCTGTCGTCGTCGAGCGCCATCATCCGCGCGCAGACGTTGCGCAGCGGGTAGTACATGGTGTTGGTGAGAGGGCTGTAGGCGCCGGCCTCCCAGTCCTTGCCCCCGACCGCGTGGGGGCAGCCAGCACGTCCTGGCCGACGCTGCCGAAGACCACCTCCGCGTTCTCCGTGACGTCCCCGGTGGCCCCGTCGATGCCGGATATGACGTTCTGGGTCACCGTCGGGGTGGCCCACAGGAACTCGCCCGTCGCGCGGTCGAGGGTGTAGACGACGCCGGTCTTGCCCGGGATGCCGGTCAGCACCTGCCGCACCTCGCCCGCGCGGAGCCGCGGGTTGATCCAGCTCACGTGGTCCGGGTCGGGAGCCACTGCCGTGTCGACGAGCAGCCGCTCGTAGGGGTGATCCAGGTCCCAGTGGTCGTTCAGGTGCTGGTAGTACCAGCGGATCTCGCCGGTGTTGGCGTCGAGGGCCAGCGTGCTGTTGTGGTAGAGGTGCGCGAGGTCGGCCCCGCCGATGAAGAACTTCGGCGCCGGCGACGTCACGGAGGTCCCGATGTAGACCAGCTCCAGCGCCGGGTCGTAGCTGGGCACCATCCAGGCGCCGACGTGCTTCCGCTCCTCGAACGGGACGCCGCCCCACGTCTCGTCGCCGGGCTCGCCGGGAGCGGGGATGGTGCGCCGGCGCCACAACTCCTCGCCCGTCGCCGCGTCGTGGGCCACGATGACGCACGCGTCGGGGCCGCCGCGCGGGGTGCAGCTCCGCCCCGAGACCACTTTGCCGTCGGCGATGATCGGGCCCGAGGTCTGGTTGGCGGGGTGCGTCCGGTAGTCGAGGATCTGCGTTTCCCAGACCTGCTCGCCGGTAACGGCATCGAGGGCGAAGACGTGCTCGTCCACGCTCGTGTCGATGATATGGCGGTCGTAGATGGCGAGGCTCCGGTTGATCTCGGTGAGAACGCCGATGACGTAGTCCTCGATGTCCTCCGGCACCTCCCGGCGGTGCTCCCAGATCAGGTCGCCAGTGGCCGCGTCGAGGGCCTGGATGACGTCCCGCGGGTTCGGCACGTAGAGGACGCCGCCGTAGGCGATCGGCGTCGCCTGCTGGCTGCCGGGGTGGAGCCCGCGCGACCAGACCAGGCGCAGGTCGGCCACGTTGTCCCGGTCGATCTGGTCGAGGGGGCTGTAGCCCCAACCGTCGAGGGTCCGCCGCCACATGAGCCAGTCTTCCGGCGCCGGGGCCTGGAGCATGGCGTCGGTGACGGGGACGAAGTCGTCGCTCTCCGCCGGCTGTGCGTGCGCAGGGGCGGGCCCCCGCGCGGCCACCAGGACGACGACGGCGACGAGCCATCCGTACGGCGCGCTGCGATACCGATGAGGCATGGTCCCCTCCTGGATTCGCCGGACGGGACGCCGCGAAGCGCCGCCCGCCGGCGCTGGCCCACCGATCGTCGCCCGCCGGCTCCGCCCGGCGCCCGGCCAACCCCCCGGGAGTCCGCGCCGTTCTACGGCGCAGACTCCTAGCGGACGTGGGCGCGGATCTTGTGGTTCAGGTTGTGGCGCTGCCGGCGGATCGCACGCAGGCGGGCGTGGTCGTGCGCCTCGATCGCGGCCTGCCGTTCGGCCTTCAGGGCGCGCAGCCTGGCCTTCGCCGCCGGCTTGTCGAAGCCGCCCGTCACCTCAAGGTGGTGCGCGTGCGTGTCGATGCCGATCGCCTTGCAGATCGCCGGGATCAGGTGCTCCTTGTTGAGCTGCGTATAGCCCTGCACCGCTTCGTGACTGAGGCCCCGGGCGATGTCGCGAAGCTGGGCCACCGTCTTGTGCTTGAGATCCTCGTACGTGTAGTCAGCCATCCCGTCCTCCGGGCGGGGCGGCCGTTCCGGGGGCCGGAACTCCGCCTCGCTGCGCCGATCCTACCGCACGCGGGCGCGGCGGGCTGCCTCGCGAGGGCCGCAGGCTCGCGCGAGTGCGGCGGGCTCGCGCGAGGGCGTGGACTCGCGCCCGCGGGCTCAGAGGATGCGCCGGCCCAGAGCCGACAGGGCGAGCTCCACGCCCAGTTCCGCCGTGGCGTTGCCGGCGTCCAGGATCGGGTTGACCTCCACGAGGTCGAGCGAGCGGAGGGCGCCCGAGTCGGCCACGGACTCCATCAGCAGGTGCGCCTCCCGATAGCTGAGGCCGCCCTTCACCGGCGTGCCGACCCCGGGGGCGATCGCGGGGTCGCAGGCGTCGAGGTCGAACGAGACATGGATGCCGCCCGTCCCGGCGCACGCCAGGCGCAGGGCCTCTCCGGCGACGGCCGCCATGCCGTCCCGATCGATGTCCTTCATCGTGTAGACGCGGATGCCCGCGGCGACTACCCGCTCGCGCTCGGCGTCGTCGAGGCTGCGGACGCCGATGAGGACGGCCCGGCCGGGGTCGATCGTCGGCGTGCGGTCGCCGGGGGTGACGTCGCCGATGCGGGCGAGCTCGATCGGTTCCGGCCCGATCGTGGCGGCGAGGGCCATGCCGTGCACGTTGCCGCTCGTGGTCGTCTCCGGCGTGTTCATGTCGCCGTGGGCGTCGATCCAGAGCAGGCCGAGGGCATGGCCGCGGGCGCGCTGGCTGGCCGCCGCCGCGGCGATGGAGCCGACGGCGACGCTGTGGTCGCCGCCGAGCACCAGCGGCAGCGCGCCGTCGTCGTGCGACGCGCGCGCCGTCTTGTAGACCTGCCGGCAGACGCGCGCAATCTCCGGCATGTACGTCTTGCGCCGGTGGCCGCGGGTGCGCGTCTCCGGCACCGGGGACGCCACGTTGCCGCGGTCGGCGACCTGCCGGCCGAGGGCGGCGAGGCGCCCGCCGAGCCCCGCGATGCGGAGGGCCGACGGGCCCATGTCGACGCCGCGGCGGTTCCCGCCGAGGTCGAGCGGCACCCCGATGACGTGAATCGGCGGCGGCATGCTCATCCTGCGGCGACGACGGCCGCCCGCTGGCGCCGCGCCCGGTGGACCGCCTCGGCCGCCGCCGCGGCGGCGCGGCCCGCCGCGATGCAGTCGGGGATGCCGACGCCGCGGATGGCGGACCCCGCGAGGTGCAGTCCCGGCAGACGCGCCAGGCGGGCGTCGATGGCGGCGACCGTGGCGAGGTGGCCCACGTCGTGCTGCGGGTTCGCGCCCGGCCAGCGGTAGACGCGCGCCAGGGTCGGGGCGCCCGTGATGTCGAGCAGGCCCGCGAGGTCCCGGTGGACGGCGTCGATCAGGTCGTCGTCCGTCCGCGCGAGGATGTCCGGATCGCGGGCGCCGCCGAGGAAGCCCCGGAACAGGGCCTGCCCGTCCGGCGCCCGGCCCGGCCACTTCGACGAGATCGACGTGCCGGCCAGTATCGACAGGCCCCCGGCAGCCCGCTCGATCCACGGGACGACGAAGCCGCTGCCGCGGATCGCCCGGCCGACCGCGGCCCGCGGATAGGCGAGCGTCACGGTGGCGCTCGACGTGTGGCGGATGGAGGTGCACAGGCGCGCCGCCTGGGCGTCGAGCGGGGCGAGCAGCGCCCCCGCGGCCGGCGCCGGCACCGCGAGGAGCACCTGCCGCGCGGCTACGCTGTCGCCGCCGCCGAGGGCGACCCGGAACGGGCCGCGTCCCTCGATCCCCTGCACGGTGCTGCCGCAGCGGACCGACGCCGTCGGAAGCCGGGCGGCGACGGCAGTCACGAGCTCCCCCAAGCCGCCCGGCAGCGACCGGAACGGCCCCTCGTCGCCGCCGGCGCGCACGCGGCGGGCCTGCTGCCGCCGCAGGCCCCGGATGACGCTGCCGGCGGTCCGCTCCGCTTCGACGAGGGTCGGAAACAGTGCGTGGACCGACAGCCGCTCGACGTCGCCGGCGTGGATGCCGGCAAGGAGGGGCTCGGCCAGGCGATCGACCGCCTCACGGCCGAAGCGGCGCCGAAAGAACGCCGCGACCGACTCGTCGCCGTCGCCGTCGCGCGGCGGCAGCGTCAGGTCGAGCGCCATCCGCAGCCTGCCCCGACAGCTCAGCGGTCCGTTCCGGGCGAGCGGGCCGGCGCGCGTCGGGACTCCCAGCACCGACCCCCGCGCGAGCGGGCGCAGCCGTCTGCGCCACAGGACGTACGCCGCGCGCGGAGCCAGAGTGGGGATCAGCCGCGCTCCGAGCCCCACTTCGCGGCAGAGGGCCAGCGCGGCCGGCTTGTGCACCAGCAGCGAGTCGGGTCCGGCGTCGATGGTGAAGCCGCCCGCCGACTCGGTGCGGATCATCCCCCCGAGCCGCGGCGCACCCTCCAGGAGCAGGAAGGAGACGCCGCGACGGTGCAGCTCGTAGGCGGCGGCGAGCCCGGTGATCCCCCCGCCGACGACGGCGACCGGCACCTCCTCCATCGAGGGCATCGAGGTCAGAGCCGGTGCGCCATGCGGGCGAGCACCTCGACCCTGTCGACCGGGGTCTCGGGGAGGATGCCGTGTCCGAGGTTGAAGACGTGTCCGGGACGGTCCGCGGCGCGTCGCAGCACGTCGCTCGCCCCTTCGAGGAGCCGGTCGATCGGTCCCAGCAGGAGCGTGGGATCGAGGTTCCCCTGAATGGCGCGATCATGGCCGATCCGCTCCCAGGCCTCGTCGAGCGGAATGCGCCAGTCGACGCCGATGACGTCGCCGCCCGCCTCCGCCATCGCCTCGAGCAGCGTCGCGGTGCCGGTGCCGAAGTGGAGCACGGGCACCCCGGTGGCAGTCGCGGCGTCGAGGATGCGCCGCGTATGGGGCAGGGCGAATTCCCGGTAGTCGGCCGGACTGAGAGCACCGATCCACGAGTCGAAGACCTGCACCGCCTGCGCGCCCGCCTCGACCTGTGCCACCAGGTAGCCGGCTATCGCCGCTGCGAACTTGTCGCACAGCAGGTGCCACGCCGTCGGCTCGCCGTACATCAGCGCCTTGGTCCGCGCGTAGCTGCGCGACGCGCCGCCCTCGATGGCGTAGGAGGCGAGCGTGAAGGGGGCGCCCGCGAAGCCAATCAGCGGCACGCGGTCTTCAAGCTCGCGCCGCAGGATGCGGATCGTCGTCAGGACATGGTCGAGCGCGTCCCGCGGCTCGAACTGCCGCACGCGGTCGACATCCGCCGCCGTCCGCACCGGCTCGTGGATGACCGGCCCCTCGCCCTTGGCGAACGCGAAGGGAATGCCCATCGGCTCGAGCGGCAGCAGCAGGTCGGAGAAGAGGATGGCCGCGTCCACCTCCAGGCGGTTCACCGGCTGAAGCGTCACCTCGACGGCCAGCTCCGGATGCCGGCAGATGTCGAGCAGGGAATGGCGCGCGCGGATCTCACGGTACTCCGCCATGTAGCGGCCGGCCTGCCGCATGAACCAGACGGGGGTGGCGTCGACGGGTTCCCGCCGGCACGCCCGCAGGAAGCGATCGTTCACCCGCGGATCGTACTACGGGTGAGCCCGGCGGGGCCGGCGCGGAGGCTCGCGGCGGGGGGCCGCCGGAGCCGGGATCCGTGCTACGATGGCGGGCGGGCCGACATGCCGTTCCTCAGGTTTGCGCGCGACACGCGGGGCTACGAGAACACCTACGTGCTCCATGGATTTCGCGGCGGCGCGCAAGCCGGACCCCGGCTGCTCTACTGGTTCCGCACGCCGCCGAACCTGAAGGTGGGCCGCCTGCCGCTCGACGAGACGGCCATTCGCGCCATCGAGGAGAGCAACCCCGAGCTGACCTTCGACTGGACGAAGATGCTCAAGGTCAAGCCGAAGGCGCCGCTGGCCCCCGCGTCCGGCCCGCCCTCCGCGAGGCGCTCGGGGGGCAGGCGAGCGGCCGCCCGGACGCAGGGTCCGCCCGCCGCCTCCGCGCCGGGTGAGAACGAGGCCGTTCCGCCGGGTGAGAACGAGGCCGTTCCGGAGGAGCGGGCGGCGGCCGCCCCGAGCGACGCCCCGGCCATCGACGCCGCGGAGGTCGACGCCGGGGACGGCGCCGCGGTGGAAGCCGACGAGACAGCGTTCCGGCATCCGGTGGCGGCCCTGGTCGGCGACGACGGACTCGCCCGCCTGCGGGCGCGGTATGCTGAGTTGCGGGCCCGGGTCGCCGAAAAGAAGACGACCCCCCGTGCGCGCGAGGCGCTCGAGGCACGCGTCGAGGCACTCAATCCCGACGTCTGGCGGCCCGGAGAAGCCGTCGTACGGGCCATCGAGCGCTTCGAGACCGACGTGGAACAGTTGAGGAAGACGCTCGGGCGCCGGTCGCGGCGCCGGGTGGGCAGGGCCGGCCGCGGCGGCTCGTCCCGATCCGGGACAGACGCGGGCCGGAGGCGTGGAGAGGACGCGAGCGAAGGGGCGTCCACAGCATTGGAGGGCTCCCATGAGGGACCGCAGGGTGGCTGAACAGATCCGGGCCGGGCGGCGCGCGGCGTGGTCCGTCGCGGTGCTGATCGGGGTGCTTGCGGTCGGCGCCGCCGCGGGCGCGCAGCCGGCGCAGGGGCCGAGGCCGGGGCAGCCGGCCGGCATCGCCCCGACCGAGGACCCGCTGGCCGTGTTCCGTTCCGGCATCACGCTGGTGACGACCGACGTCATCGTGCGCGACGAGCACGACCTCTTCATTCCCGACCTGACGAAGGACGACTTCACGATCCTGGAGGACGGAATCCCGCAGGAGGTGGCCTCGCTGGTGCTCGTGCACGGCGGCCGGGTCTACAACCAGCTCCTGCCGCCGCCCCCGGTGCAGGAGGGGATCATCCTGCCGCCCACGCGGCCGGTGAACGACACCGCCGGCCGCATATTCGTGATTCTTGTCGACGACCTGCACATCGAGGCCAACAAGACGCCCAAGGCCCGGCAGGTGTTCGAGAAGCTGGCCGACACGCTGATCCACGAGGGCGACCTGTTCGGGATCATATCCACCGGCCCGTCGTCCATCCGCGTGGACATGACCTACGACCGGAGCCGGCTCTATTCGGCGATGGAGAAGATCACGGGCGACGGGTTCACGGCCAACGAGCTGATCAACGAGGTGTCGCCGGGCACCCGCGGGCCGGAGGAGCTCCGGTGGCGCGCCCATGTCGCCTTCAAGACCGCGCGCGACACCGTGCTGGGGCTCGAGCAGGTGCAGAACCGGCGCAAGGCGGTCATCTACTTCAGCAGCGGCTACGACTTCAACCCCTTCGAGTTCGAGCGCTACTTCGCGCGCAACCCGATCGCCCGCGAGTTCCAGCAGGGCCGCACCTACGGCAACATCTTCGAGGGGGGTATGGACCCGGGCTTCGACCCCTTCACGCGCATGGACCGGCAGGGCGAGGTGTTCAGCGACGCCGACCTGGCGATGGAGGTCATGGAGCTGGCCCAGACCGCCAATCGGGCCAACGCGAGCTTCTATACCGTCGACCCGCGGGGGCTGCTCGCCGGGCCCGACGTCGATTACAACGGCCCCGCGCAGCCCTGGAACGAGTGGCGGATGCAGACGCAGAGCAGCCTGCGCGCCCTGGCCGAGCTGACCGGCGGGCTCGCGGTGGTCAACCGCAACGACTTCGAGGGCGCGTTCCGGGAGATCGACGCCGAAACGAGCGACTACTACGTGCTGGGGTTCTACTCGAGCAACGCCGACCCCACGGCCCGCACGCGGCGGCTGACCGTCACGGTGAACCGCGAGGGCGCCGATGTGCGGTCGCGCACGCACTACACTTTCGCCCGTCCCCCGGAGGAGGATCCGGCGCCGTAAGACGCCGCGCCGTGGAACGGCGCGGCGTCCTGGAGGCCGGCTGGGCGGGAATCGGAGCCGCAGGCGACGGTTTCCGGGCGAGGGCTCTGCGCCGTGTAACGGCGCGGAGTCCTGGGGGGTTGGTTGTGGGCACCGGGCGGAGCCGGCAGGCGACGAACGGTGGGCCGGGAGTCTGCTAGTATCACGCGTTGCTCAAGGGACCTGACGGAGCGCGCGCTCGGCTGCGGCGGGGCGCATCTCGATCGTCGCCATTCTTCCTCGGGGTGGTGGCGATCGGCGCCTTCGTCGTCAGCCTCGCCCGCTTCTCGTCGACCTTCGATCTTGAGCCGGCCGAGCCCGATGCGGCAGCGGTCGTCGAGTCCGAGTTGCCTGCCCCTCCGCCGGCCGCGGCGGCGGTGTGGCCTGCCGCCGGCCCGGGCGAAGCGCGGCCGGCGGAAGCCGTACCGGGCGGCGGCGGGCGGCCGACGGCCAAGTCGGAGCCCGCGTCTCCCCGCGTCCTCTCGCTCGGCGACCTGCGTCCGCCCCGCCGCATCCGCTCGGCGGCGGCGATGATCTACAACCCGGCCACGGACGAGGTGCTCTGGGCGTCGAACGCGCTCGAGTCGCGGCCCATCGCCAGCATCACCAAGGTGATGACGGCGATGGTACTGCTCGAGCACGGGCGCGATCTGGCGCTCGACGTCGTCGTGTCCGGCCGCGACGTGCGCCGCGCGTCGACCACGCACGTCCGCCGGCGCGAGCGGGTCACGCTGGACGAGCTGCTGCACTTGGCCCTTGTCGCCTCGGACAACGCGGCGGCGCGGGCCATCGCGCGGGCCTCGCCCTGGGGCACGCGCGGTTTCGTCGAGCGGATGAACCGGAAGGCGGCGGAACTCGGCCTCGACAGCACGCGTTTCGCAGACCCGTCCGGTCTCGACGAGCGCAACGTGTCGTCGCCTTACGACGTCGCGCGGCTGGTCGCGGCCGCGATGGAGGAGCCGGCGCTGGCCCGCATCATGGCCATGGGATCCTACCGGTTCCGCACTGGGGGGCGCCGCATAGCCGTGCGCAACACCAACCGCCTGGTGCGCGAGCGCGCCGACGTCACCGGCGGCAAGACCGGCTACATCCGCGAGGCGGGCTACTGCCTGGCCGCGTACGTCGAGTCGCCAGGGGGCGTCCGGCTGGCCGTCGTGGTGCTCGGGGCCCGGTCGAACGCGGAGCGGTTCGCCGAGGTTCGCCGTCTCGCCGACTGGGTGCGGACGCAGGGGCAGACGCTCCTCCCCGGCGCCGCCGATTGAGGGTACAGTGGGATTGGCGCGCCGGGGCCGCGGGGCCGGCGCAGCCGGCGCGCTCGGTCAACCCGCGGACCGGCGGGAGAATGGCGATGCGGGACGTGATCATCATCGGATCGGGGCCGGCGGGCCTGACTGCCGCTCTGTACGCGGCGCGGGCCAGCCTGCACCCGTTGCTCGTGGAGGGGCTCGAGTCGGGCGGACAGTTGATGCTGACCACCGCGGTCGAGAACTACCCGGGCTTCCGCGACGGCATCATGGGGCCGGAGCTGATGGCCGAGATGCGGGCCCAGGCCGAGCGCTTCGGGACGGAGACGCTCCGCGGCGACGTGACCGAGGTCGACCTCTCGCGCCGGCCGTTCCGGGTCGCGACGAGCGAGGGCGAGCTACGCGCGCGCGCGCTGATCCTGGCCACGGGCGCGTCGGCGCGGCTGCTCGGGCTTCCCTCCGAAAGGACGCTGATGGGGCACGGCGTGTCGACCTGCGCGACGTGCGACGGCTACTTCTTCCGCGACAAGCCGATCGTGGTGGTCGGCGGCGGCGATTCCGCCATGGAGGAGGCGACCTTTCTCACCAGGTTTGCGTCCCGCGTGACGCTCGTCCATCGCCGTGACGCCTTCCGCGCGTCCCGCATCATGCAGGACAAGGCGCGGTCCAACCCGAAGATCGATTTCGCGCTCGACAGCGTGGTCGACGAGATACGCGATGTCGACAAGGGCGTCGTGACCGGCGTCGTGCTGCGCAACGTCAGGGACGACACGCGGCGCGAGATCGCGGTTGACGGCGTGTTCGTGGCGATCGGCCACACGCCGAACACGAAGCTGGTCGCGGGCCAGGTCGAGCTCGACGCCAACGGCTACATCATCACCGGGCGGGGCTCGGAGACCAGCATCCCGGGCGTCTTCGCCTGCGGCGACGTGCAGGATCACGTCTACCGCCAGGCGGTCACCGCGGCCGGGTCGGGCTGCATGGCCGCGATCGACGCGGAGCGTTATCTGGAGAGCCTGCCGGCGGAGGACGCCGTGGCGGTCGTCGAGGACGCCGGGCACGCGGCTGTGTGAGCCGGCGTCCCGGGCTCGTCGGCCACCCCGACATCCAGCCCCGTGGGCTGCGCCGGGGATTCCTGAAGGACGGTCGGGCGCGCAGGGAGTCGTCAGGCGTCGTCGACCGGCTGGTCGATCCACCCGCCGCCCAGGACCTCGTCTCCGTCGTAGAGGACGACCGCCTGTCCCGGTGCGACGGCCGCCTGCGGAGTGTCGAACGCGAGTCGCGTGCGCGCGTCGTCGAGCGGCCAGACGCGGGCCGGGGCCTCGGGGTGCCGGTGCCGGATCTGTGCCGCGACTCGCTGCCCCGCCGCCGGCGGCGCCGAGATCCAGTTGACGTGCGATGCCGTCAGCGCCGTCCGCTCCAGCGCTTCGCGCGGACCCACGGTCACCGTCGCCGACTCCGCCTCGAGGGCCGTGACGTAGAGCCGCACCGGGCTGGCGAGGCCGAGCCCCTTGCGTTGCCCGACCGTGAAGCGATGCACGCCGCCGTGCCGGCCGAGGACGCGCCCCGCGGTGTCCTTCACCGCACCCGGGCGGGGAGGCTCGCCGGCCCGCCGCTCCACGAACGCCGCGTAGTCGCCGTCGGCGACGAAGCAGATCTCGTGGCTGTCCGGCTTGTCGGCCACCGCGAGCCCGTGGGCTCTCGCATAATCGCGAACCTCTCTCTTCGTGAGCTCGCCGAGCGGGAAGTGCGCGCGCGCAAGCTGCGCCTGGGTCAGCGAGAAGAGGAAGTACGACTGGTCCTTGGCGCGGTCGCGCGCCCGCCGCAGGACGTGGCGGGCGCGCCCCGTGCCGTCGCCGTCGGCGTGCCGCTCGACCCGCGCGTAGTGGCCGGTGGCGACGCCGTCCGCCTCCAGTCCGCGCGCGCGGTCCAGCAGGCGGCGGAACTTGAGGTCGCCGTTGCAGTGCACGCAGGGGATCGGCGTGCGGCCCGCGCGGTAGTCGGCCACGAACGGGGCGACCACGTGACGCTCGAACTCGTGCTCGAAGTTCACGATGTAGTGCGGAATGCCCAGGCGGACGGCCACCCGCCGCGCGTCGAGCAGGTCGTCGAGCGTGCAGCACGACCCGAACGCCGCCTCGCCGTCCCGCTGGTCGTAGAGCTGCATCGAGAGCCCCACGACGTCGTGACCGTCTGCGGCCAGAAGCGCCGCGGCGACCGACGAGTCGACCCCGCCCGACATGGCGGCGACGATGCGCATGGCGCTACGCTCGGGCCCTGGCCCGGGTCCCCGCGAGGGTGCGCAGCCGGCTGACGACGCCGGGCAGCACGCCGAGGACGTGGTCGATCTCCGCGTCGGTGTTGCCGAGGCCGACGCTGAAGCGAATCGAGCTCTGGACGCGCCGCGGGGGGAAGCCCATGGCCCGCAGCACGTGCGACGGCTCGAGCGTCCCCGAGGAGCAGGCGGAGCCGGTCGAGACCGCGATTCCCTCGAGATCGAGGGCGATGAGCAGCGCTTCGGCCTCGACGCCGTCGAAGCTGATGCTGGTCGTGTTCGGGACCCGCGGGTCCGGGGCGCCGTTGACGACGGTGCCGGGAACGCGCTCGAGGATGCCCGACTCGAGGCGGTCGCGGAGTCTCCGGCAGCCCTCCGCGGTCGACGCGAGCTGCTCCCTGGCAACGCGCGCGGCGACCCCGAGGCCGACGATGGCGGGGACGTTCTCGGTCCCCGCGCGCCGGTTGCGTTCCTGCCGGCCGCCGGTCATGGTCGCCACGACGCGCGCGCCGCGGCGCACCCAGAGGGCCCCGGCGCCCTTCGGCCCGTTGAACTTGTGGCCCGAGACGGACAGCAGGTCGACCCCGAGCGCGTGCACGTCGAGTGGTACCTTGCCCGCCGACTGCACCGCGTCCACGTGGAAGCGGACGCCGCGGGCGTGCGCGACGCGGGCGAGCTCCGCAATCGGCTGCAGCGTGCCGATCTCGTTGTTTGCGTGCATGACCGACACCAGAGCGGTGTCCGCCGCGAGGGCCCGCTCGAGCTCCGTCGGGTCGACGACGCCGCGAGCGTCGACGGGCAGCAGAGTCGTCCGCCAGCCGCGGGCGGCGAGGGCCTTGAAGGTGTGCAGCACGGCTTCGTGCTCGACCGCCGAGGCGATCAGGTGCCGCCGGTCGGCGGGGGCTGCCTCCGCGACGCCGCGGATCGCGAGGTTGTCGGCCTCGGTGCCGCCGCTCGTGAAGACGATCTCGGACGGCTCTCCGCCGACGAGCGCCGCCACGCTGCCCCGCGCGTCGTCGAGGGCGGCCTTGGCCGCTTGCCCGAAGGCATGCACGCTCGAAGCGTTGCCGAACTGGCTGCGCAGGGCCTCCGCAACGGCCTCGGCGGCGGCCGGGTGCACCGGGGTGGTGGCATTGTGGTCGAGGTAGACGGACACTTCCCGAGATTCTAGCATCGGCGCTAACTGTCAGCAAACAAACGGACTAGACAGATCCGAAGGCCCCGCAATATACTAGCTGGGCGCGGTAGGGGGGCGGCCGCACTCCCGCGTGCCCCCTACGGCCGCATTGGAGAGCGCTGATGTGGAAACGGGACGAGTCGCTTCGCTCCCTGGCCGAGAACGACGCGGACGACGATGACATCGCGATTCGCCCGAAGCCGGCGAACCGGAAGGACGACGACGGGATGCGCGTCACGGAGCGCGTGACCATCGGGAAGTCGGTCATCATCAAGGGCGAGTTGAACGGCAGCGAGGACCTGACCATCGAGGGCCGGGTCGAAGGCAAGATCGAGCTTCGCCAGCACGTGTTGACGATCGGCCCCAACGGGAAGATCAAGGCGCAGGTGTTCGCGAAGTCGGTGGTGGTGCTCGGCGAGGTGAACGGCAACGTGAGCGCGACCGACAAGGTGAGCATCCGGGAGAAGGGCTCGGTCGACGGGGACATCACCGCGCCGCGCGTCGCCATCGCGGAAGGAGCCCACTTCCGCGGCAACGTCGACATGCAACGCTCCGAGGCCTCTTCGTCCTCGCCGCCGCCAGCGGTTGCGGTCAAGAAGGGGCAGGGCGGCAAGGCTGCGGCGCAAGCCGCCACGGCGCAGCCGGCGGCGTCGGGAGCGAACCGCTAGGCGCTCCAGGGATGGCGCGTCCAGTTGTCGCCCTGCTGAGCGATTTCGGCACCCGGGACCACTACGCCGGCGCGATGAAGGGCGTGGTGTTGGGCATCTGCCCCGATGCGGCCCTGGTTGACATCTCGCACGACGTGCCGCCTCACGACATCCTGACCGCCGGCCTCGAGCTGGCCGCTTCCTATCGGTCCTTCCCGGTCGGCTCCGTGTTCCTGGTCGTCGTCGATCCGGGCGTCGGCTCGGCCCGGCGCGGGCTGGCCGCCGATGTCGGCGACTACCGGCTCGTGGCCCCCGACAACGGCGTCCTGACGCCGGTGTTCCGGGAGACGCCGCCGAAGCGGGTGGTCGAACTGACCGAGCGGCGCTACGCGCGGCCGACCGTCAGCCGGACCTTCGAAGGCCGCGACCGCTTCGCCCCCGCCGCGGCGTGGCTCGCCAAGGGAGTACAACTGTCGGCGCTCGGCCGACCCATCAGCGACTATCGCCAGCTCGAGATTCCGTCACCTGCGGCAGAGGAGGGCCGCATCGCCGGCGAAGTGCTTCTCGTCGACCGTTTCGGCAACCTGGTGACGAACATCGATCGCAAGGCGTTCGAGCGCCTCGCCCACAGCGGGGCGATTCAGATCGAAGCCGGGCCGCACGGCATCGGCCGACTCGTGGAGACCTACGCGGACATCGGAGGCGACGAGGTGTGCGCCCTGTTCGGCAGCACCGACCACCTCGAGTTCGCGGCCAACTCGACCAGCGCGGCGAAGCGGCTGGGGCTCGACCGGGGCGCGCCGGTCACCGTGAGCCGCGGCTGACCCGCGCTCTCACCGCAGGACCTACCGCATGTTCGACCTCGATCTTTCCGAAGAGCACCGGCTGCTCGAGCAGTCCATACGCGAATGGGGCGCCCGCTCGGTGGCGCCGCGCATCCGGGAACTGGACCGCGAGCATCGCTTCGACCCGGGCATCCTGACCGAGATGGCCTCGCTCGACCTGCTCGGACTCTGCGTGCCGACCGAGTACGGCGGTGCCGGCATGGACTACCTGAGCTTCGGGCTCGCCTGCGAGGAGGCGGAGTACGTCGACACCTCGCTGCGGGTCATTCTGTCGGTGCACTTGGGGCTGAACTGTCTCACGCTGCTCACCTGGGGGACGGAGGACCAGAAGCGGCGCTACCTGGTGCCGCAGGCGCAGGGCCGCAAGATCGCCAGCTACGGGCTGACCGAACCGGCGGCCGGGAGCGACGTGCGCGGCATGCAGAGCGTGGCCGTCAAGCGGGGCGACCGCTACGTGCTGAGCGGCGAGAAGCAGTGGATCTCGCTCGGTGACGTGGCGGACCACTTCCTGGTCTTCGCCTACAGCGACCTCGAGAAGAAGCGCCGGCGGGACGTGTCCGGCATCAGCGCGTTCATGGTCGAGCGAGGCTTCCCCCGCTTTTCGAGCGGAACCCTCACCGAGAAGTGGGGGATCCTGGCCGGCAACACCGGCTTCTTCAAGATGGACGAGGTGGAGGTGCCGGAGGAGAACCTGGTCGGCCGCGAGGGCGAGGGTTTCAAGATCGCCATGTTCGCGCTTGACCAGGGACGTCTGAGCGTCGCCGCCGGGGCGACGGGCCTGATTCGCGCGTGCCGCGACGCCAGCGTGGCCTACGCCAAGGAGCGCCAGACGTTCGGAGTCGAGATCGGGCACCACCAGCTCGTCAAGGAGATGATCGCCCAGATGGAATCGGACTACCAGGCGGCGCGCCTCCTCTGGCAGCGCTCGGCCTGGATGAAGAACCGCGGCCGGCGCAACACGCGCGAGACAGGGCTCGCGAAGTGGTTCGCCACTGTCGCCTCGGAGCGCGCGGCGGCGGACTCCGTGCAGATCCACGGTGCGAACGGCTACTCGGACGAGTACCCGGTGGGCCGCTTCTACCGCAACTGCAAGGGCGCGGTCATCTACGAAGGGACGCGCGAGATTCACAAGCTCATGCAGGCGGACTACGCGCTCGGCTACCGGACGGACAAGCCGACCCGGTGCGAGCTGCCCGGCTACCGAGAGGCGGTGGAGGCATGACGGAGACTGACGGGCACCCGGTCGGGACCGAGCCCGAGCGCCCTGCCGCCGGGCCCGGGCCGGAGAGCGCGCAGGATCTCTCGCTGGCCTTCCTCGACGTCGCCGAGCAGGCGGCCATCGCCTGCGCCCGCACGATGGGGCAGGGGGATCGCCGCCACTCCGACCAGGTCGCCGTCGAGGCGATGCGGGCGCGTCTCGATCGCGTCCCCATCAACGGGCGGATCGTCATCGGCGAGGGGGAGCGGGACAAGGCGCCGATGCTGTACATCGGCGAGCGCGTCGGTCAGGGCGCCAGGGGAGTCGAGGGGTTGCCGGAGGTCGACATCGCGGTCGACCCGCTCGAGGGGACCAACCTCTGCGCCACGGGCGCCCCGCGTGCCATCGCGGTCCTTGCCGCGGCCGAGCACGGCGGGCTGCTCCATGCCCCGGACATCTACATGGAGAAGCTGGTGGTCGGCCCGCGGGCGAAGTGGGCCGTGAGCCTCGACGCGCCGGTGGCCGACAACCTGAAGCGCATCGCGCGCTGCCTCGACCGCGAGGTGTCGGATCTGGTGGTGGTCGTCCTCGACCGCGCGCGGCACCAGAAGCTGATCGCCGACATTCGCGAGGCGGGCGCCCGAATCCGGCTCATCGGCGACGGCGACCTGACGGCCGCGATCGGGGCGGCCGTCGCCGGCAACGCCACCCATGCCGTCATGGGCAGCGGCGGCGCTCCGGAAGGTGTGCTCACCGCGGCGGCGATGCGCTGCCTGGGCGGCGAGATCTTCGGCCGGCTGGTCATCGACACGCCGGAGAAGGAAGAGCGTGTCCGCGCGATGGGGATCACGGACTTCCGGAGGATCTACACCTCGGCCGACCTCGCGCCCGGCGAGCACATCACGTTCGCCGCGACCGGCGTTACCGAGGGAGCCCTCATGAAGGGAGTCCGCTTCTTCGGCGACGGCTGCCGGACCAGCTCCGTCGTCATGCGCACGAAGCCGCACCGCGTGCAGTTCATCGAGACGATTCACGTTCGTTCGCGCGGCGGCGCCGCGGAGCTCCGGTTCTAGCGCGCCCTGACGGGCGCATTGGGGGTCTGCGCGGGTACGCAGCCCTCCATGGTACGTTCCTGCGGCGCCGACTCCTGGTCTCTGTCGTGCGGCTCGCGCTCCGGCGGCCGGCGGTGCTTGCGGCGGCGGAACGGGCGCCGGGTCTTGTCCTGGTGCGCCCCGCCCCGCTGCCGGGGCAGCGGAGCCCGGGGCCGGCGCGAAGATCGCCGCTGGCGGTTCTGTGATGCCATCCGAAGTTCCCGCGGCTCGCGTGCTCCGCGTCGACCGGGATGCGCCGGATCCCGGAACGCTGCGGCTCGCGGCCCGCATCCTGACCACCGGGGGAGTGGTCGCCTATCCGACCGATACGCTGTACGGGCTGGCCGCAGATCCCCGCGACCCGGCCGCGGTCGACCGGCTCGTGGCCGCCAAGCGCCGTGCGCCGGGGCTGGCCATACCCCTCATTGCTTCCGACCCGGCGCAGGCGGGGCGCGCGGCCAGCGCCCTCACGCCCTTGGCGCACCGCCTGATGGACGCGTTCTGGCCCGGCCCGCTCGCGATCGTGGTCGGCGCCGCAGCGTCCCTCGACGGGCGCGTCGTCGGCGAGGGGGGCACGATCGCCGTGCGAGTGCCGGCGAACGCGGTGGCCCGCGCCCTGGCGGCCACGTTCGATTATCCCATCACCGCCACGAGCGCCAACCGCAGCGGCCAGCCGGCGCCGTCCACCGCGGCGGACGCCGGGGCCGAGTTCGGGCCGGACATCGACGCCGTGATCGACGCAGGACCGACGCCGGGCGGGGTTCCCTCGACGATCGTCGACGCCCGCGGCGCCGCGCCGCGGCTCGTACGCGAGGGGGCCGTGCCGTGGGTGCGCGTGCTACAATCGACCGCGTGAGAGGCTCCGGCGCGGCCGTGCTTCACGCGCCGGCGCGTGATCGGCTGAGGGCGGGAGCCGCGATGCTCCGGACGCGCTGGTCGCCGCTCGCGGCACTGGTCACGGTAGCGGCGCTCGGGCTGGCGGCCTGCGCACCGCGTGTTCCGGTCGTCACCGCCCCGCTCCATCCCGACTACCTCTTTCCCGAGATCCCGGCGGAGTATGCGGAGTCGACGCTTGCGGGCCGGCACCGCGACGCGTGGGCGTTCCTGCAGTCCGGGAACACGAACGCCGCGGCGGAGCGTTTCGCGATCCTGGCCGCGCGCGACCCCGCGTTCTACCCGGCGCTGGCCGGCCTCGGGTGGACGAACCTGGCCCGCGGTGCCTACGCGGACGCGATCGCGAACTTCGAGACCGTCATCGCCACCCGGCCTTCCTACCTTCCGGCCCTCGTGGGGCGGGGCGAGGCCTTCCTCGGGGACGAGGACGCCGTCGCGGCCCTCCGAAGCTTCGAGGCGGCGCTCGCGGCGGACCCCGGACTGACCCGCGTGGAGCGGGTCATCGAGGAGCTCCGGCTCACCGTGTCCCAGGAGCGGGTGGCTGTCGCGGAGGCGGCGGCCGGGCGCGGGGACTGGGCGTCGGCCGCAGCCGCGTATCTCGAGCTGCTGGAGGCGTCGCCCGACAGCCCGTTCCTGCACACGGCCCTGGCGTACGCGCGCCTCGGGCAGAGGGACCTCGACGGTGCGCTCGAGAGCGTGCGGCAGGCCACGGCACTCGACCCCGACAACGGTCCGGCGTTGGTCGCGCAGGGCGAGATCCAGGAGGCGCGCGGCGACCTCACCGCCGCCGAGGCGGCGTTTCTGCGTGCCGACACCGTCGACCCGAGCGACGAGACGGCCGCCCATCTGGCCCGGGTGCGGGAGCGGCGGCGTGTCGCCGCGCTACCCGCCGAGTACCGGGCGATCGGGGCCCGGGACGAAGTGACCCGTGCCGATCTGGCGGCGCTGCTCGGCGTGCAGTTCGAGCCGCTGCTGGCCGAGGCCGTGCTCGGCGAAGCGGTGCCGATCATCACAGACACCCGCGAGCACTGGAGCCGGCCCTGGATTCTGGCCGTGACGCAGGCGCGGGTGATGGCGGTCGATGCCGCGTATCGGTTCGAGCCGTACCGTATCGTGCGGCGCGGGGAGCTGGCCGAGGCGGTGGCGAACGTGCTGTATCTCATTGCGGAGATCGATCCGGCCGGCGCCGCGCGCTGGCGCGAGAACGCCCCCCGGATCGCCGACATGAACGAAGCGCACCTCAACTACGCGAGCGTCGTGAACGCCGTCTCCGCCGGCGTGTTGTCGACGTTCACCGACGGGACCTTCCAGCCGACGCGCTCCGTCAGCGGCACGGAGGCGGTCGAGGCGGTGGACCGACTCGGCGCGCTCTTCCGCGACGTGGGCTAGACGGCCGTGGAGACCTTGACCGCCGCCAACCAGCTCACGCTCGTCCGCTTGATGCTGGTCCCCTGCCTCGTGATCCTGGTCGTGTACGGCTTCAGCGGGTGGGCCCTGATCGTCTTCGTTCTCGCCGGCATCACGGACGTGCTCGACGGGCTGATCGCCCGGCGGGCCGGGCAGCGCACGAGGCTCGGGGCGTGGCTCGACCCGATGGCGGACAAGCTGCTGCTCGTCTCGATGTTCCTGGTGCTGACCGCGCCGCTCGACATGGCGAACCGGTTGCCGATCTGGCTGACGGTGCTCGTCATCAGCCGGGACGTCCTGATCGTGTTGACCGTGGCAGTCGTCAACCTGGCGATCGAGCGCCGGGTGTTCTATCCGTCGAGACTGGGGAAGGCAGCCACCCTCATCTATGTCCTGACCTGCGCCGTCACCCTCTACTTCAACTACCTGGATCGCCCGTCGGTATTCGTCGACGCGGCCGTCTACGCTTCGCTCGTCGTCACGCTGCTCTCGGGCATCCACTACATCGTGCTGGCGGTCAGGGAGGTCTGACCCCAGCCTCAGGCGTCCGCGGCGAGCTTGCGGCGGAAGTAGTCGATGGTCGCCGCCAGCCCGTCGTCGGGTGCGACGCGCGGCTCCCAGCCCAGCCGCGTGCGGGCCAGCGTGATGTCCGGCCGCCGCACCCGCGGGTCGTCTGTCGGCAGGGCGTGGTGGACGATGCGCGATCTCGATCCGGTGGCGGCGATGATCGCCCGGGCGATTTCGAGGACCGTGAGCTCGGCCGGGTTGCCGATGTTGACCGGCTCGTTGAGGTCCGACTCGGCCAGCCGGACCACTCCGTCGACGAGATCGCTGATGAAGCAGAAGCTGCGCGTCTGGTCCCCGCTGCCGTAGACCGTGACGTCCTCGCCGCCGAGCGCCTGGGCGATGAAGTTCGGCACGGCCCGCCCGTCGCGGACCCGCATGCGGGGGCCGTAGGTGTTGAAGATGCGGACGATCTTCGTGTCGAGCCCGTGGAAGCGGTGGTAGGCGATGGTCATGGCCTCGGCGAAGCGCTTGGCCTCGTCGTAGACGCCGCGCGGCCCGATCGGGTTGACGTTCCCCCAGTAGGTCTCGCGCTGCGGGTGCTCCAGCGGGTCGCCGTAGACCTCCGAGGTCGACGCGAGCACGAAGCGGGCTCGCTTCGCCTTGGCCAGCCCGAGCGCGTTGTGCGTGCCGAGGGCGCCGACCTTGAGGGTCGGAATGGGGTGCTCCAGGTAGTCGATGGGGCTGGCCGGGCTCGCCCAGTGAAGGACCAGACCGACCTCGCCCTCGACCGCGATGCCGTTGGTGACGTCGTGCTCGACGAACGTGAAGTCGCGCCTGTCGAGATGGGCGACGTTGGCCGGGTCGCCGGTCAGGAGGTTGTCGATCCCGACGACCGAGTAGCCGCGTTCGATCAGGGCGTCGGCTAGGTGCGAGCCGATGAACCCGGCTGCCCCCGTGATGACGGCGCGTGGCATGGTGCGGCGGCGGGGGGCCGGTTCGGTCTGGCCCTAGTGTGTACCGTCAGAAATACGTGAGCAGTAACGCTTCAGGGATTCCAGGATCTGCTCGGCGGTCTTCGTCCAGACGAAGGGCTTGGGGTCTTCGTTGTAGACCGCCAGGTACTCCTTGATCGCCGCCTCGAGTGCTTGGGTGCTGCGATGGGTTCCACGCCGGATCTGCTGCCGGGTGATCTCGGCGAACCAACGCTCTACCTGGTTGAGCCACGATGCGCTCGTGGGCGTGAAGTGCAGGTGATACCGAGGACGCCGTGCCAGCCAGTCGTGGATCATCGCCGTCTTGTGCGTGCCGTAGTTGTCCAGCACCAGGTGGATGTCGAGGTCGGGCGGCACCGCCTTGTCGATCACGGCGAGGAAGCGCTTGAACTCCACCGAGCGGTGCTTCCGAAAGCACCTGCCGATCACCTCGCCGGTGGCGGTGTTCAGGGCCGCGAACAACGAGGTCGTGCCGTGCCGTCGATAGTCGTGTGTCCGCTGCTCCGGTGCTCCCGGACGCATCGGCAACACCGGCTGGGTACGGTTCAACGCCTGGATCTGCGACTTCTCATCCACAAACAGCACCACCGCTCGCTCCGGCGGATGCAGGTACAGCCCCACGATATCGCGCACTTTCTCGATGAACAACGGGTCTCGCGACAGCTTGAAGGTCTCGCTGCGATGGGGCTTGAGCGCGAACGCGCGCCACACGCGGCCGACGGTCGAAGCGCTCAGCCCGCAGGCTCGGGCCATCGACTCCCGGCTCCAATGCGTCGCCCCCCGTGGGGTCGTCTCCAGCGTCCGGACCACGACCCGTTCGACGTCCTCGTCCGACACCCGGCGCGGCGCGCCCGGCCGTGGTTCGTCCAGCAAGCCGTCGCAGCCGTTGCGCAGGAACCGCCGCCGCCACTTGCCGACCGTGGCCCGCGTCGTGCCCAGAGCCTGCGCCACGACCTGGTCGCTCCGTCCCGCGGCGCTCTGCAGCACGATGCGTGCCCTCAGGGCCAGAGCCTGCGCGGTATTGCGCCGGCGCAGCCAACCCTCCAGTTCCTCGCGCTGTGCGTCCGAGACCTCCGGGACCTCTCGTGTGTAATGGTTCGGCACGGCCCTCCTCGCTTCCGGGCCGACCGTACCACGAGCCGATTCTACCGGTCAAGAACTTCAGGCGTTGGACACTAGTAGGCGTGCCGGTGGAACGACAGGCGAAGCACCGTGAGCCAGATGATCTTCACGTCGAGCGCGATCGACCAGTTCTCGATGTAGTAGAGGTCGTACTCGATGCGTTTCTCGATCGACGTGTTCCCGCGCCAGCCGTTCACCTGGGCCCAGCCGGTGAGGCCGGCCTTGACCTTGTGGCGCAGCATGTACTGCGGGACACTGGCCTTGAAGCGCTGCACGAAGAACGGTCGCTCCGGGCGGGGGCCGACGAGCGACATCTCTCCCTTCAGGACGTTCCAGAGCTGCGGCAGCTCGTCGAGGCTGAAGCGACGCAGGAAACGCCCCACCGGCGTCCGTCGCGGGTCGTTCTCGCGGGTCCACACCGGACCCGTGTCCCGCTCCGCGTCATCAAGCATCGAGCGGAACTTGAGCACCATGAACGGGCGCCCGTCGAGGCCCATCCGTTCCTGGCGGTAGAAGACCGGGCCGGGCGACGTGAGCCGAATGGCCGCGGCAATCGCGGCGAAGGGCAGGGCCAGGGCCACGAGGGCGGCCGCCGACAGGCCGAGGTCCATCAGGCGCTTGACGACGCTGCCCAGGCCGCGAAGGGGGACGTCGTTCACGTTGATGACCGGGATGCCGTCGAGGTCTTCCAGCCGGGCGCGCAGCGTCACGAACTGCAGGAAGTCCGGAATGAGGTTGACGTCGACGCACTCCCGGTTCGCCACCTCCACGAGGCGCAGCATCGCCAGGTGCTGCTCGATCGGGAGGGCGACGTAGAGCTGGTCGATCCGCTCGCGCCGGAGGATTTCCTCCGTCTCGGCCAGCGACCCCAGGAACGGCAGACCCCGGTAGCCGATGCGGTCGTCCTCGGTGTCGTCGACGAAGCCGACGACCTGGTACCCGAACTCGCCGTGCACGAGGAAGCGGTCGGCGAGGTGGCAGGCGAGGTCGCCCGTGCCCGCGATCAATACCCGGCGCAAGCCGATCCCGGCCCGAAACCGGCGCTGCATCAGTAGCCGCACGGCCTCGCGCGAGCCGTACGCCAAGCCGACGTTCAGGCCGAGGAACAGTGTCCACGCGACACGCGAGACCTCGTAGGCCCCGGCCGCCTGCGCTTCCGGAGAGGCGTAGTAGACCTGCAGGTAGAGGGTCGCCATCAGGCCGATCACCATCGCGGTGAGCGTGCCGACGAACGTTGTGAAGAAGTCGTCCACCCGCGACCGGCTGCGGCGGGGCCGATAGCCGCCGAGCAACTGGTAGGAGAAGACGACGAGCAGTCCAATCGCCGGCGCCAGGGCCAGGTACTGGTCGAACGGGGGCTGCCCCTTGGGGGCGGGGATGATGCCGAGCTCGAAGCGGACGAGGTACGCGAGGAGAAACGCGGCCGCACCGGCCAGGGCGTCGAGCGTCGCCTGGCCGGCCGCAAGGGCGCGCGTCCGTCGCGTGACCACGGCTCAGGCCTCCTACTGCCGCACCCGGAGCGTACGGCCGCATCGCCTCGCGGGCCGCGCCCCGGTGCGGAGTGGCCGTTGCGGCACGGGTCCGACGATCCGCACCGCTGGGCGAATCGTGGTATGCCGCGGTTACGCTGCCAGACCCAACTATAGCATCGGCCGATCCCGCCCGGGACCGGCACGCCGCCGTCCCCCCGCCCCCCGGGCCAGGAGCGTGTGACGCAGGAGCCTCGCACCGCCGGGAGGCCGCGCCGTTGACGGCAGATTCCTAGCCGCCGCCGGCGACCTCGCCATAGATCCGGCGGACCTCCGAGACCGAGTGTTCCCAGGAGAACGCTTGGGCTCGCGCGAGCCCCTTCCGCCGCAGCCGGGCGCGCAGCGCCCCGTCGTCGAGCGCCCGCGCGATGCCGTCGGCGATCGATTCCGCTTCGTAGGGGTCGGTCAGGATCGCCGCGTCGCCGAGCACTTCGGGCAGCGACGAGACGTTGGAGGACACGACCGGCGTGCCGCAGGCCAGCGCTTCGAGGGGCGAGAGCCCGAACCCCTCGTAGAGCGACGGGAACACGAAGACATCGGCCAGGTGGTACAGGGCAGCCAGAGTGGCCGTCGGCTGGTAGCCGAGGAAGCGCACGTGCCGGTGCAGGTGGTAGCGGTGCACGGCCCGCCGCAGGGTGGCGTACTTGGAGACCTCGCTGCCGGTGATGAGGAGGCCGAGATCGTCGCGCCCGCCCCGCCGGATCATCTTGAAGGCGTCGATGAGGCGCTCGAGGTTCTTGTGCGGCTTCACGTTGCCCGCGTACATGATGAAGCGCCGCGGAAGCTGGTAGCGCTCGCGGACGCGGACCATCTCGTCCTCGGACGGCGGGGTGCGGAATCGTTCGTCGATGGCGTTCGGGATGACCGTGATCCGTTCCTCGGGCACGTCGAAGAAGTCCAGAAGGTCTTCCTTCGAGGCCTGGGACACCGTGAGGATGCGGCTCGCGCGGCGAATGGCGGTCCAGATCTGCGCGCGGGCGTACGCGTGCGCGAGCCGGCTCGGCAGGTACTGCGGGAACCGCAGGTGGATGCAGTCGTGGATGGTCACGATCGAGCGGCACGGCGTCAGCGGCGGCAGCACGTAGTGCGGAGCGTGAAACAGCTCCGCGCCCGACCGGCCGAGGGCGAGCGGCACGGAGAGCTGCTCCCGCACCGAGTAGTTGGGGGCGCGCTCGGTCACCACCCGGAAGTTGTCGCCGAGCGTCACGATCTCGGCGTCGTTGCCGTGCCGGCAAAGCAGCACGTAGTCCGTATCGCGGTCGAGGCGGGCCAGGTGGTGCAGCAGGTTGCGAACGTAGGTGCCGATCCCGTAGTCGTACAGCTTGCGTGCGTCGATGGCTACTCGCACTGGTCCCACTATAGCAGCGTGCCCGTCACGGCGGACCGGGCGGCGTTTCGTGGGGGAGCTCGCCGCGGATGCCCAGGTAGGCCCGCAGGAGCGGCAGCCAGCGCGGGTGGTGCTTCGCGTAGAAGGCGAGGTGGCTGCGGCGGTACGCCGCCTGGGCCGCGGCGGGGGCGGTCTCGCGAGAGCTCCCGCGGGCGTGGACGATCTCGGCTGCCGGCGTGAACAGAACGCGCCGGCCGCGCGCGCGGACCGCGGCGCAGAAGTCGACGTCCTCGGTGTAGAGGAAGAACCGCTCGTCGAGGAGGCCGACCGCCTCGGCGACCTGCCGCCGCGCCAAGAGGCAGGCACCGCTCACCCAGTCGACGTAGCGGGCCGACGCCGTCCGCCGCGCCACCCAGCGGGAGGCGAGCCGCAGGCCGGAGGAGGAGGCCTGCTGCAGCACCTTTTGCCGCAGCTCGTTCCACGGCGAGATCATCCGGCCGAAGGACAGCTCGACCGCGCCGTCCGGGGCAACGATGCGCGGCCCGACGACCGCCGCGGACTCGTCCGCGTCGAGGGCGGCCACCAGCCGGTCGATGCTTCCCGGCGGCGCGACCGCGTCGCTGTTCAGCAGCAGCACCAGTTCGCCGGCGCTGCACCGCATTCCTACGTTGGCGGCGTGGGCGAAGCCGGTGTTCGTGTCGAGGCGGACGAGGCGCGCCTCCGGCCAGCCGGCCTCCACCGCATCCGGGCTGCCGTCTCGGGATCCGTTGTCGACCACCACGATCTCGTGGCCGGTGGCCGGAGGCGCGGAACGGAGCGACGCGAGGCACGCCTCGAGCCGCCCCCGCGTGTTGAAGCTGACGATGACGATGGCGAGGCGGTACATGGCGGGCGCGGTAGCGCCGGCCCCGGGGCGGCTCATCTCGCCGGCACGGCGGCCTGCTGCAGCACGGCCAGCGTCTCCGCCGCGGCGCGCCTCCACGTGAAGCGATCGAGGCGGGCTGCGCCCCGCGCCAGCAGATCGGCGCGGAGCCCGTCGTCGTTCAGCACCCGGAGGATCTCGCGCGCCACGTTCGCAGGATCGTCGACCGGGACGAAGCGGGCCGCGTCGCCGCAGACCTCCCGCGCCACCTCGGAGTCGCCGACGACGGCCGGGACGCCAGCCGCCAGCGCCTCGAGCGGCGTCATCCCGAACCCCTCGTACTCGGACAGGAACGCGAAGACCCGCGCCCGGCGGAACAGGTCCGCGAGATCCTCGTCCGGGACGTGGCCGCGCAGGTCGACGCGGTCTGCGACGCCCGCCGTCTCGGCGCACGCCGCGAGGTTCTGGGCCGGGTGGGTCCGGTCCGCTCCGACGATCGCCAGCCTCGCGTCGGATCGCTGACGAACCACGCGCGCGAAGGCGTCGATCAGGGTCGGCAGATGCCGGCGGTTGAAGATGGATCCGACGTAGAGCACGAGCGCCGGTCGCTCCGGCGGGAGCGCGGCCCGCCCGTCCGAGTGGGCGCTCACCCGTCCGCCCGCGGGAGGCATCGCCCGCGGCTCGGGCGGGGAAGGCGCCGGCGGCGGAGCCTCGACGCCGTCGTAGACGAGCGCGACACGAGCCGGGTCGAGGTCGAACTCGCGAATGATCTCCGCGCGGGCGAACGCCGATACGGTCAGGACCCGCGCGGCGCGGCTCGCCGCCCGCCGGGCGAGCCAACGCCGCCGGACTCCCTCGCGCCAGCCGAACCACTCGGGGTGGACCGCGAACGAGACGTCGTGGAGCGTGACGACGGCCGGCGCCGCGAGGCCCAGCGGGATGGAGTAGGCGGGACCGAGGAAGACGTCGAGACCGTCGGCGTCCGCGGCCCGCGCGAGGCTCGTCTGCTCCCACCAGATGCCGGGCGCGCCGGGCACGGTCCGCGCCTCGATCCGCGCTCCCGGCCCGGGGCCGCCGAGGGCGGCGGCGCTGGTGCCGTCCGGCTTGTAGACGAGCACTTCGTGGCCGGCGGCCGCCGGGGACGCCGCCCACTCGCGGCAGAGGTTGGCCACGTAGCGGCCGACGCCGGTGCGCGCCCCGGCCAACTCCCGCCCGTCGATGCCGATCCTCATGCCGTTCGGTCCGTGGACGCCGCCCGGTCGCTCCGCGTGGCCGGCTTCTCGCGCGCCGGCGGGGCGTGGTGCGCCGCCGGCGCGCCATCGGCCCGGGCCGCGATCGCCTGGCGGTAGGCCGCGCGCAGCGCGCGGGCCGAGCGCCGCCAATCGAACTTCCGGGCCTGCACCGGCCCGCGGGCCGCGCAGCGCGCACGGAGCTCCGGCTCGTCCAGGATGCGCCCCAGGGCGTTCTCGAGCGCCGCCGGACTGGTCGGATCGACGAGCAACCCGGCCTCGCCCACCACCTCGGGCAGAGCGCCGCGGTCCGAGGCGACCACCGGCACGCCGAGGGTCATCGCCTCGAGGGCGGGGAGCCCGAAGCCTTCGTCGAGCGACGGCAGCACGAGGGCGCAGGCTCCGGCGTAGAGCGACCGGAGCGTCGGCGTGTCGACGTAGCCGGCACGCCGGACCCGGCCCGCGAGCCGGGGGTCCTCGAGAGTCTGCCGCCACGCGGCGCCGGCGCCGTCGGGGGCGGCGCCGCCCGCCAGCACGAGCTCCGGCGGTTCGCGGCGCTCCGCCAGACGCGCGTACGCCGCAAGCAGGCCGGTCACGTTCTTGCGCGGGGCCAGGCTCCCGACGAAGAGCAGGTGGCCCGCTGCCGGCGGCGCCTCCCGCGGCTTCCAGGGGGGTGCGCCGTTCGGGCAGATCGCGATCCGCTCCCGCGGGACTCCCAGCCGCCGCACGACCTCGTCGGCCGTGTGCCGCGACGGCACGACGACGCGCGCCGCGCGCCGGGCGTGGCGGCGGGCGAGGGCCGGGTAGTCGCGCCGAATCTCGCCCCACGCCCGCTCCGGATGGCCGAGAAAGTCGAGGTCGTGGATGGTCACCACCTGCGCCGCGCGGCGCGATGGCAGCAGCAGGGGGTGGGGCGAGTGCACGACGTCGAAGCACCGTCCGGTCAGCGCCTCGATCGGCGGCCACTCCGCGCGGTGCCAGGCGACGTTGAGCAGGCGCACCGGAATCCGGCGATCGATTGCGGTGACCGCGGCGGGCAGGCCGCGATCGGCGACCGGGCCGAGCCGGTCCTTCCAGGAGCTGCTGAAGAGCGTGACGTCGATCGGCTCGGCTCCGGAGCCGCCGAGCTCCGGATCGGCCAGGGCGGCTGCGAGGTGGTGGACGAACGCCCCGACCCCGGTGGCCGCGCGCAACGCCGGCCTGTAGTCGAGCAGGACGCGCATGCCGGGGCGATCGTACCACGCAGCCGCGGAACCGAAGCGGCTGCCGGATGCCACGGGGCTACCGCCCGTGCTACGCTCACGGCGCCATGCTTCGGGGCGATAGGCGGCGGCGGTGAGAATCGCCGTCGTCGGCACCGGGTACGTCGGTCTCGTCGTCGGCGCGTGCTTCGCGGAGTACGGCAACGACGTCACTTGCGTCGACAACGACACCGCCAAGGTCGGGGCCCTCGTCGGCGGGCGGCTCCCGTTCTACGAGCCGGGGCTCCAGGAGCTGGTTTCCCGCAACCACGACGAGCAGCGCCTGGCCTTCGCAAGCGACCTCCCAGGTGCCGTCGAGTCTGCCGAGGTGATCTTCATCGCCGTCGGGACGCCGCAAGGGGAGGACGGGTCCGCGGACCTCTCGCACGTCCTGGCCGTGGCCCGCGACCTCGCGCAGGCGATGAACGGGTACAAGGTCGTCGTTACGAAGAGCACCGTGCCGGTCGGCACGGCGCGCCGCGTCCGGGAGGTGATGAAGCGTGGCACCACGCATCCCTTCAGCATCGCCAGCAATCCGGAGTTCCTGAAGCAGGGGGCGGCGATCGACGACTTCATGCGCCCGGATCGGGTGGTGATCGGCGCGGACGACGACCGCGCGGCCGCCCTGCTGCAAGCGCTGTATGCGCCGTTCACGCGCACCGGGGCCCCGATCCAGGTGATGGACTGCGCGAGCGCCGAGCTCGCCAAGTACGCCGCGAACGCGATGCTGGCGACGCGCGTGTCGTTCATGAACGAGATCGCGAACGTGTGCGAGCTCGCCGGGGCCGACGTCGACCACGTGCGCTCCGCCGTCGCCGCGGACCGCCGCATCGGGGCGTCGTTCCTGTTCCCGGGCATCGGCTACGGGGGGAGCTGCTTTCCGAAGGACGTCAAGGCGCTCGTGCGGTTCGCGGGCGAGGCCGGCTACCGCTTCCGCATCCTGGAGTCGGTCGAGGCGGTCAACGCGGCTCAGAAGCGCCGCCTCGTCGCCAAGATGGAGGCGCACTTCGGGTCGCTCGAGGGGAAGCGCATCGCCCTGTGGGGCCTCTCGTTCAAGCCGCGGACCGACGACATGCGCGAGGCGCCCTCCATCGTCCTCGTGAACGACGTGCTGACCCGGGGCGGGACCGTCCGCGCGTACGATCCGCGAGCCCAGGCGGTGGCGCGCGGCATCTTCGGCGACCGGATCGACTACGCGCCCCACAGCTACGACGCGATCGCCGGCGCCGATGCGCTGGCCATCGTGACCGAGTGGGCCGAGTTCCGGGAGCCCGACTTCGCCAGGATGCGCGAGCTGATGCGCAACCCGGTGATCTTCGACGGCCGCAACCTGTTCGACGTCGCCCAGATGCGGGCGAAGGGGTTCACCTACTATTCGATAGGACGCTGATGGGGGCGGTGCTCGTGACCGGGGGCGCCGGCTACATCGGCAGCCACACGGTAAAGGCGCTTCGGGCTGCCGGCCGGGACGTGGTGGTGCTCGACAATCTCGCGGCGGGGCATCGGGCGGCCGTCGCGGGCGTGCCGCTGGTCGAGGCCGGCATCGCCGAAGCGCCCGCGGTCCGGGACACACTGCGGCGGCACGCCGTGACCGCGGTGATGCACTTCGCGGCGTCGGCGTCGGTGGGCGAGTCGGTGGCCGACCCGCACGCGTACTACGTCAACAACGTGGTCGATTCGCTCGTCCTCCTCGGAGCTCTGCGCGACGAGTCGGTCCGCCACCTGGTCTTCTCGTCGACCGCCGCGGTGTACGGCGTGCCGGAGGAGACCCCGATCCGGGAGGGCCACCCGACCCGGCCGGTCAACCCCTACGGCGAGACGAAGCTCGCCGTCGAGCGCGCGTTGCCCCACTACGAGAGCGCGTACGGCCTCGTCGCCATTCGACTGCGCTACTTCAACGCGGCGGGGGCGGACCCGGATGGGACGATCGGCGAGGACCACCGGCCCGAGCATCACGCCATCCCCCGGGCGATCGACGCGGCGCAGGGCGGGCCGCGCTTCGAGGTATACGGCACCGACTACGCCACGCCCGACGGAACGTGCCTGCGCGACTACGTCCACGTCTCGGACCTGGCCGATGCGCATGTCCTGTCGCTCGCGGCCCTCGAGGCCGGGCGGCCCGCGCGCGCCTACAACGTGGGCACGGGCCGGCCGCATTCCGTGCTCGACGTCCTGGCGTCGGTCGAACGCGTCACCGGGCGCCCTCCGGCCCGGGCGTCCGTCGCGCGCCGACCCGGAGATCCGCCGGTGCTGCACGCCTCGAGCGCGCGGATTCAGGACGAGCTGGGCTGGCGTCCACGCTTCCGGGATCTGGACGCGATCGTGGAGACCGCGTGGCGCTGGCTTCGCGCGCACCCCGGCGGCTACGCCGAGACGGCGCCCGAGTCCTGAGAGGGCGAGCCGTGGACAACCCCCTCGAGCGGCTGGTCCGCCACGGAAGGCCCTGCCGGCGGCAACTGCAGCTCGCCATCCTGGCGATGGCGGTGTACGGGGCGGCGAACGGCGGCCTCGTCTACCTGTTCCGGCCGGTGCTGAACGACGTGTTCGCGGTCGCCGGCCCGCCCGACCAGCGACAGCTCAACCTGCTGGTCGCGGCGATCCTCGGTTGCACCGTGCTGAAGGGGATCGGCGCGTACTTCTCCGTCTACCTCATGGCCGGCATCGGCCTGTCGGTCGTCCGCGACCTCCGCAACGAGCTGTTCGGCCACGTCGTGGGCCAGTCGGCCAGCTTCTTCGCCCGCCGCAACGTCGGAACCGTGACCTCGCGCCTGATGAACGACATCGGGCAGATCCAGTTCGTCATCACGGAGGCGCTCGGCGACGCGCTGCGGGCGTCCATCACGGTCGTCGTTCTCGCCGGGCTGCTCTTCCACCTCAACGCGCGTCTCGCGCTGGTCTGCATCATCTGCGCCCCGCTGGTCGTGTATCCCCTGGTGCGCTTCGGCCAGCGGGTGCGTCGCAACACGCATCGGGTGCAGGCGGAGACGGCACACCTGCAGCACATCTCGTTCGAGGCGTTCTCCGGACACCGGATCGTGACCGCCTTCGCCGCGGCGCGCTTCGAGACCCGCCGCTTCCGGCAGGCGGCGGACCGCCTGTACCGGGTGGCGATGAAGGTGACGAGCACGCTGGCGATGCTGCCGCCCCTGATGGAGTGGCTGGGCGCGCTCGCGGTGGTGGGCGCGCTCCTGTACGGCGTCACCGAGGTCGCCAGGGGCGACGTCGAGGCCGGCGACTTCATCGCCTTCGTGGGCGCGCTGCTCATGATGTACGGACCGGTCAAGAAGCTGAGCCGGGTGAATGCCCAGTTCCACCAGGGCATGGCGTGCGCGGAGCGCGTGTTCGAGGTGCTCGACACCCGGAGCGAGATCCGGGATCGCCCGTCCGCCCCGCCGCTCGCGCGCCCGCGCCGCGACATCGTCTTCGACGGCGTCTCGTTCACCTACCCCGACGGGCGTGAGAAGACGGTGCTGCGCGACGTGTCGTTCCGCGTGGCGGCGGGCCAGGTCGTCGCCATCGTCGGGCTGAGCGGCGCCGGCAAGACGACCCTGGTCAACCTGCTGCCGCGGCTGTACGACGTCACGGCAGGCGCGGTGCGGATCGACGGGGTTGACGTGCGGGACGTCTCGCTCGCGTCGCTGCGGGCCAGCATCGGCATCGTGACCCAGGACACGGTGTTGTTCGACGATACGGTCGCGCGGAACATCGCCTACGCGACGGAGTCGGGCGAGGCGCCGCCGACGGACGTCGCGGCGCGAATTGAGGCCGCGGCTCGCGCGGCGCACGCGCACGAGTTCATCGAGGCCCTGCCGGACGGCTACGAGACGCTGATCGGGGATCGGGGCCAGCGCCTGTCGGGGGGGCAGCGGCAGCGGCTCGCCATCGCGCGGGCCCTGTTCCGCAACGCCCCGATCCTGATCCTCGACGAGGCGACGTCGTCGCTCGACACCGAGTCCGAGCGCCTGGTGCAGGAAGCGCTGGCCCGCCTGCTGCTCAACCGCACCTCGTTCGTCATCGCCCACCGCCTGTCGACCGTCCGCCGGGCGGACAGGATCGTCGTGCTCGACGAGGGAGAGGTTCGCGAGGTCGGTCGTCACGAGGAGCTCCTGGCGACGCCGGACGGGCTCTACGCCCGGCTGTACTCGTTGCAGCTCTTCGACGCAAGCCGCCGGGGGGCGCCCGCCGGCGCCGACGCCTTCGGACCGTTGGGGCGCGACGCATGATCACGTCGATGACCGGGTTCGCCTCGCTGACGCGCGAAGACGACCTGGCGACCATCGGCGTTACCGTGCGGAGCGTCAACCATCGCTACCTGGACGTCCAGATCCGCACTCCGCAGGTGCTGGCTCCTCTCGAGCCGGAGGTGCGGAGTCGGGTCCAGCGCCGCGTCGCGCGCGGGCGGGTGGAGCTGACCGTTACGCTCGCCGCCAAGGGGCCGCCGGCGGTCGACGTCGAGATCAATACCGCATTGGTGGCGGCCCTGGCGCGGGCGGCCGAGCACCCGGAGGTGGCGGGCGCCGCGCGGGCCGGCTGGACGGCCGGAGAGCTGCTGCGCTTCCCGCAGGTCGTGTCGCTGCACGAGCGGCCGTCGGATCCGGAGGTGGACCGGCGCGTCGGCGAGGCGGCGCTCGTCGCGGTGGACGAGGCGCTCGATGCGCTCGACCGCATGCGGATCCGGGAGGGCGGCTTCCTGCGGGGCGACCTCGACGGCCGGCGCGCGGCGCTCGCGGACCTCGTGACGCGGATCGCTGCCGAGGCCGCGGCCGGTCAGGCGGCCCTGCGCGAGCGGCTGTCGGAGCGCGTCGCCGAGGTGGCGGCGGAGCTCCCGGCGGGGGAGGCGGCGGTGGCCCAGGAGATCGTGCGCTGGGCCGCCCGTTCGGACATCCACGAGGAGGTGGCGCGGCTCGAGGCGCACCTCGCGCACTGGTCGGCGCTGGCCGACGCGGCGGAGGCCTGCGGGCGGAAGCTCGACTTCCTGCTGCAGGAGATGAATCGGGAAGTGAACACGATCGGGTCGAAGGCGGACGGTCTCGGCGTGTCGGCGCTCGTGGTCGAGGCGAAGGCGGAGCTCGAGAAGCTGCGTGAGCAGACGCAGAACGTCGAGTGAGGACGGGCGCCGCGGGCGCCTCCTGGTCGTGTCCGCCCCCTCCGGGACGGGCAAGACGACGCTCGTGGAGCGGCTCGTCGCCCGTGTCCCCGACCTGGCGCGGTCCCGCTCCTACACGTCGCGCCCCGCGCGGCCGGGGGAAGCGGACGGCGTCGACTATAATTTTGTCGGGCGGCCGCGTTTCCGTCAGATGATTGACGCGAACGCCTTTCTCGAGTGGGCCGACGTATTCGGTCATCTCTACGGCACGGCGGCGGCCGACACGGAGCGCGAGCGGGCCGCGGGCCGCGACGTGGTCCTGGTCATCGACGTCCAGGGGGCGCGCATGCTCGGTCGCCACGGGGTCTCCGCCACCCGCATCTTCGTGCTGCCGCCGTCGCGCGCCGCGCTCGAGGCCCGGCTGCGCGGGCGCAGCGCCGGGAACGACGACGAGGCCGTCCTGCGGCGGCGGCTCGAGACCGCCCGGCGCGAGGTGGCGGCCGGCGCGGACTACGACTACGTCGTCGTCAACGACAACGTGGACGACTGCGTGGATCGCCTCCGCAGCATCGTCCTCGCGGAGCGCGCGCGGTCCGCGGCGATGCGCGCGACGGCGTCGGAGATCGCCGCGACGTTCGGGGCGTGACGGCGACGAGCCCGCGCCGGCGGGCGGGCGCGGCGAGGATCGCGACGGCAGCAGATGGCTCTGGTCGCCCTCGGGGTGTGCGGCGGCATCGGCGCCTACAAGGCGGTAGAGGTCGCGCGCGGCCTCCAGCAGCGGGGCCACGACGTGGCCGCGGTGCTGACGGCGAACGCGGCCCGCTTCGTCGGTCCGCTCACCTTCGAGGCGATCACGCGGCGCCCGGTTGTCGGCGACCAGTTCGCCCCCGGCGTCAACGCCCAGATCGAGCACATAGCCCTCGCCACCGATCTCGACCTTCTCCTCGTCGCGCCGGCGACGGCCAACATCCTCGGGAAGTTCGCCAACGGGATCGCCGACGACTTCCTGTCGGCCCTCTACCTCGCCACGACGGCGCCCGTGCTCGTCGCGCCGGCCATGAACACCAACATGCTCGCTCACGAGGCGGTGACTGCGAACCTCGAACGCCTGGCGGGGCGCGGCGTGCGCTTCGTCGAGCCGGGCGAGGGCTACCTGGCGTGCGGCTGGGTGGGAAGAGGCCGTCTGGCGGAGCCGGGGGACGTGGTGACGGCCGCGGATCGGCTGCTCGCCGCCGGGAAGCGCCTTGCGGGCCGGCGCGTGCTGGTGACGGCCGGACCGACGGTCGAGGATCTGGACCCGGTCCGCTACCTCGGCAACCGCTCGAGCGGCCGGATGGGGTACGCAATCGCGGCCGAAGCGCTCGCGCGCGGCGCGCACGTCGTCCTGGTTACCGGACCGACTGCGCTCGAGCCGCCGGTCGGCGCGGAGGTCGTCCGGGTCCGGGGCGCGGAGGAGATGCGGAGCGCGGTGATGGCGCGTGTCACTGGCGACGGGGACCGCCTGGACATCGTGGCGATGGTGGCGGCCGTCGCCGACTACACCCCGGCCGGGGGTGCGCGAGAGGCGAAAGTGCTGCGGGACCGCGACGAGCTGGTCCTCACGCTGCGCCGCACGCCGGACATCCTGGCTGCCCTGGGGCGCTGGCGGGCGGGCCGGGCCCGGCCGGTGCTGGTGGGGTTCGCGGCGGAGGTCGGCAACCCGGTGGCGCGTGCGCGCGACAAGCTCCGGCGCAAGCAGGTCGACCTCGTCGTCGCCAACGACGTCTCACTGCCCGGCGCCGGGTTCGGCGGCGACACGAACGTGGCCACCCTGGTCACGGAGACGGAAGCGGAGGAGGTTCCGCTCGGCACCAAGCGCGAGCTCGCGCGCGTGCTCCTCGACCGGATCGAGCCCCGTCTGGCGCCCGCGTCGGTTGGGGAGGGTGCGACGTGACGGACCGCGCGCAGCTCGAGGCGCACCTCGAGTTCTTCCGCGAGCTCGGGGTGGAGGGCATAAGCCGCGACCCCGCGTGGCGGCGCCGCGCGGTGGAAGCACCCGCGGCGGAGACGCCGCCGACGGGCGACGCGGGCGGTCCCGGCATGCCGGCGGCCGGCCCTGGTGCGCCCGAGGCGCGGGCGGCCGAAGCTCTCGGGCCTGACACGGGTGAGGCCGACGTCCTCGGGCCGGACGTACAGGCGGCCGAAGCAGAGGCGGCCGCCGCCCCGGCGGGGGCGCCGGGCCGAGAGGAGGGCCGCGCTGCAGGTTCCGCCAGCGCCGCTCCGCCGCCCGGGTCCACGGCGCCCCGCGATGCGGTCGAGCCGCCCGCATCCGGCGCCGTGGCTCTGTCGATGTTCGATCGGGTGGACGTGCCGGCGGAGGGATCGCCGCGCGAGCGGCTCGACCACGTACGGGAGCAACTCGGCCCCTGCACGCGGTGCAAGCTGCACGGCGGGCGCACGACGCTGGTCTTCGGCGTCGGGAATCCGGACGCCGACCTGATGTTCGTCGGCGAGGCGCCCGGACGGGACGAGGACCGGGAGGGCATCCCGTTCGTCGGCCGGGCCGGCCAGCTTCTCACGCGGATCATCGAGGCGATCGACCTGCGGCGAGACGACGTCTACATCGCGAACGTGATCAAGTGCCGGCCCCCGGACAATCGGAACCCGGAGCCGGACGAGGTGCAGACCTGCGAGCCGTACCTCTTCGCCCAGATCGACTGCATCCGGCCGCGCGTCATCGTGGCGCTCGGCTCGTTCGCGGCCCGCACGCTGTTGCGCGACGACCGGGCGTCCATCACGAGGGTCAGGGGCACCGTGTACAGCTTCCGCGGCGCGCAGCTCATCCCGACGTTCCACCCGGCGTTCCTCCTGCGGAGTCCGGATCGCAAGCGGGAGGTGTGGGAGGACATGAAGCTCGTCCGGTCCCTGTTGCGCGCGGGCTGAGCCGGATGGCCCGCCACGTGTCCGTCGCGGTGCCGGTGCCCTTCCTGCCGGCGCTGACGTACCGTGTGCCGCACGACGTGCCGCAGCCGCTCATCGGGAGCCGGGTGGCGGTTCCACTCGGGCAGCGCGTCGTCACCGGCTGCGTAATCGGCGACGCGGCCGACCCGGACCGGAACGGGGCGTCGCCGGAAACCGCAATCCGGGACGTGGCGGCCTGTCTCGACCGCGAGGCCCTGCTGCCGGCGCCGGTCCTGGAGCTGGCGCTGTGGGTTGCCGAGTACTACGCGTGCGGCCCGGGGGAGACGATCGCGGCGGCGCTACCGCCGCTGGCGCTCTCGGCTTCCGCCCGCCGCGGGCCGCGGTTCAAGACCGAGCGCGTGGCGAAGGTGACGCCGCTCGGCCGCGATGCGGCCCGGTCGGGCGGGCCGCCGCTGGGCCCCCGGCAGCGGGAGGCGCTGGCGGCCCTCGAGGGAGCGGACGGCGGCCTCGGCCTGCCGTCCCTCGCCCGGCGGGGCGTGGGCGCGGCGACGGTCGCCCGCCTCGAGCGACGCGGCCTCGTCGTGTTGGAGAGGCGGCGGGTAGAACGACGGCCCTCCGCCGGCCCCGGGCCCGGCGCACCGGGGCCCCCCCTCGAGCCGACCGCCGACCAGCGCCGAGCCCTTGCCGCGCTGCGGCCGCTGGCCGCGGCGGGGCAGTTCCGGGCGGCGCTGCTGCACGGGGTGACAGGGAGCGGCAAGACCGAGGTCTACCTGCGTCTCGCCCGCGACGTCTGCGCGAGCGGCCGGCGCGTACTGGTGCTGGTTCCCGAGATCGCCCTGACGCCGGCCGCCGCGGCAACCTTCCGGCAGGCCCTCGGCGAGCGGGTCGCGGTGCAGCACAGCGGGCTGTCGGACGGCGAGCGCCACGACCAGTGGCACCGCATCCGCAGCGGGGAGGTGGACGTCGTCGTCGGCACGCGGTCCGCCGTGTTCGCTCCGCTCGCGGCACTCGGACTGATCGTCGTCGACGAGGAACACGACGCGTCGTACAAGCAGGACGAGAGCCCGCGCTACCACGCGCGGGACGTCGCCGTGGTCCGGGGGCGGCAAGCCGGCGCGCTCGTCGTGCTCGGATCCGCCACCCCGTCCATGGAGACCTACCACAACGCCCGCGCCGGGCGCTATGCGCGCGTCGTGATGGGGGCGCGCGTGCACGAACGCCCGCTCGCGGCGGTGCGGGTGGTCGACATGCGAACGGAGGCGGCGGCCGAGGGGCCGGACGTAGTGCTCAGCCGAGCCCTGCGGGAGGCGCTCGCCGGGACGCTCGCCCGCGGAGAGCAGGCGCTCCTGCTGCTGAATCGCCGCGGGTTCGCCTCGGCGCTCCTCTGCCGCCAGTGCGGGCGGACGCTGGAGTGCCCGAACTGCAGCGTGTCGCTCACGCTGCACCGCGCGGCGGGACGGGCGCGCTGCCACTACTGCAACTACGGCGTCCGCCGGCCGCGGACGTGCGGCCACTGCGCCGGACCCTACCTGGAGACGATCGGCTTCGGGACCGAGCGCGTCGAGAGCGAGGTGGTCGAGCGCTACCCGGGCGCGTCGATCGCGCGCCTCGACCGGGACACGGTCCGCCGCCGCGGCGCCGCGGCGGACCTCCTCGACCGCTTCGCCAGCGGCGACATTCACGTCCTCATCGGAACCCAGATGATCGCCAAGGGCCACGACTTCCCGAACGTGACCCTCGTCGGCGTGATCTCGGCTGACGTCGGGCTGACCCTGGCGGACTTCCGCGCCTCGGAGCGCACGTTCCAGCTCCTTACGCAAGTGGCGGGCCGCGCCGGGCGCGGCGACCGGCCGGGGGAGGCGGTCGTCCAGTCCTTCCATCCCGAGCACTACAGCATCGGCTACGCGTGCCTGCAGGCCTACGAGCCCTTCTTCCATGCGGAGATCCGCTACCGTCGCCAGCTTCGCTATCCGCCCGCGGTCGCGATGGTGAACGCTGTCGTGCGCGGCCGCTCGCTGCAGCGGGCCATGTCCGATGCCGACGGGCTGGCGAGCCTGCTGCGCGGCCGACCGGGGTTTCACGTGCTCGGCCCCGCGCCGGCGCCGATGGTGCGCCTGCGCGGCCAGCATCGCGCGCAGTTGTTCCTGAAGGGGGCGCAGCGGCGCCCGATGCGCGACGCGTTGCTGGCGGCGCTCGGCGCGAGGCCCGATCTGCGGCGGCGGGTCACGGTGGATGTCGACCCCCTGAGCGTCCGCTAGGAGCTTGCGCCGCAGAAAGCAACGCAGTGGAGTTCCGCGGCGCAAGCTCCTGGGGCGGTGGGGGTTGGGGCCGAACACGGAGCCTGCGACGGGTTTGGCGGCGCTAGCCTGCGCCGGAGAACGCAACGGCGTGAGTGCTGCGGTGCAAGCTCCTGGGGCGGTGGGGGCTGGGGCCGAATACGGAGCCTGCGGGGGGTTGGCGGCGCTGGGCCGCCCTACGCGGGGGGGGCGACCGCGCGAATCGCGATTGGAGCGGGGGTGAAGCAGAGGGCGAAGATGACGGCGGTCCCGAGCGCCCAGAGCCGGCGCGTCCGGTCGAGCGGGATGTCGTCGTCGACGGTGCGGGGATGCCGCGGCCCGAAGACGAGGAGCGTCGCCAGGAGCAGCACCGTCCAGGGGATCCAGCTGAGCGAGAAGACGCTCAAGCCTGCGAGCGCGGCCACGCCGCCGATCGTGACGGCGGTCGATCGACCGCCCAATGCCGCGTACGTGATGTGCCCGCCGTCGAGCTGGCCGATCGGAAAGAGGTTGAGCGCCGTCGCGAGCAGGCCGAACCACGCTGCGAACCCCATCGGATGGAGGTTGATCGTGTGGCCGGGCAGCAGGTCGCCCCAGATGATCCAGGCCGCCGCCCGGTACAGCAGCGGCTCGCCGAACTGGATCACGGTCTGCTCCGCCAGGGGCGGTTGGATCGGGACCACCCGCGAGAGGGCGAGCCCGATGAAGAGCGCCGGCACGGCGACCACGAATCCTGCAATCGGGCCTGCCGCGCCGATGTCGAACAGCATCGGCTTGGTCGGAATCCGCTGGCGGATGCGGATGAACGCTCCGAATGTGCCCGTAAGGGCAGGCGCCGGCAGGAAGTACGGCTTCGAGACGTCGATTCCGTAGTAGCGGCACGCGTAATAGTGGCCCAGCTCGTGCGTCCCGAGGATGGCCAGGATCGTCGCGCTGTACCAGGCGCCCTGCACCCACGTGGCGGACAGCACGGCGTCCGCGGGGCCGCCGAGGAACGCCTCGTACCAGTAGCGCCCGAAGTGGGTCGTGGTGGCCACGGTGGCTGCGAACAGCGCCAGCGGCACCCAGCGTCGCTGTCGCGGGCGGCGAGCGCTCCCGAGTGGGATGCCGTCGCCCCCGGGGGACGGGCCGAGGGGGCCGGGGTGCCACCGGGGCACGGCGAGAGCGGGGCGATCCGGCGGTTCCAGGGACACGAGAGGTCGCCAGCGGCTATCCTCCGATGTTCTGGAGGTCCTTGCCCGGCTTGAAGCGTATGGTCCGACCGGGCGGAATGCGGACTTCCTTTCCCGTGCGGGGATTGCGGCCGATGCCGCGCTTGCGGGGCTTGACCTGGAAGACGCCGAACCCGCGCAGCTCGATGCGTTCGCCGCGCTGCATCGACATGCGCATGGCATCGAATACGGCGTCCACGGCCAGCTCGGACTTCACCTTGGTGATGTCGGCAACCCGCGAAACCTCGTTGACGATGTCGACCTTAATCATGGCGGGTGCGCGTCTCCGCGTGTGTAACTATCATAAATACCATAACTTACGGCTGTCAAGAGCGGCCCGCGCAGAGGTTGGCCGAAGGAATGGGCGCGCAATCGGATCGTGAGGGACGCGTCGTGCTGGCCGGGCGTCCCAATGTCGGGAAGTCGACGCTCTTCAATCGCATCTCCGGTGCGCGCCGGGCGATCGTGACGGCGGCCCCCGGAACGACGCGCGACGTGCTGCGCCACCCCACGGAGTGGTTGGGGACGCCGTTCGAGCTGGTCGACACGGGCGGGGTCTTCGGGGCGAGCGCCGACCCGCTGCAGGACGCGGTCGCCGTTCAGGGAACGCGGGCGCTCGACGCGGCCTCCGTGATCGTCCTGGTGACCGACGGCAGGGACGGCGTGGTTCCCGCGGACGAGCAGGTGGCGGCGCACATCCGCCGCACCGGCTGTCCGGTCGTGCTGGCGGTGAACAAGGTCGACGACCGCCGGGCGGAGGAGCGCGTCGAGGAGTTCCATCGGCTGGCCATCACGCCGGTCGTGCCGGTCGCTGCCGAGCATGGCCTCGGGGTCGGCGATCTGCTCGACGCCGTCGTGGCGCGGCTGCCGCGCCGGCGCGGGGCCGCGGCCCGCAGGGTGGACGCCGGCCCGCCGGGCGAGCGGGCCGACCTCGCCGTCGCGATAGTCGGGCGGCCGAACGTCGGCAAGTCGTCGCTGGTGAACCTCCTGGTGCGGGAGGAGCGCGTGCTCGTGAGCGAGGTCGCCGGGACGACGCGCGACGCCGTCGACGCCCGGATGACCTGGCACGGGCACCGGCTGCGGTTGGTCGACACGGCTGGGATGCGGCGCCCGGGGCGGGTGGCGCGGTCGGGGCGCATCGAGTCGGTCAGCCTCGTCATGGCGCGCCGCGCGGTCGCCGCAGCGGACGTGGCGGTGCTGCTCGTGGACGCCGCCGGCGGAGTCACCAGGCAGGATGCGGCGATCGCGGGGGAGGCGGAGCGGGCCGGCTGCGGGATCGTCATCGCCGCGAACAAGTGGGATTGCGTCAAGGAGCGCGGCCCCGACTTCTCCAAGCGGTTCGATGACGACGTGCGCGCGGCACTCCGCTTCGCCGAGTTTGCGCCCATCCTCCACATCTCGGCGCTGACCGGGGAGCGCGCCCCGAAGCTCATCGCACGGGTCGTCGAGGTGGCCGCGGCGCGCGCGCGCCACGTGGCGACCGGGGAGCTCAACCGGTTCGTGGAGCGGGTGACGCGGCGTCATCCGCCGGTCAGTCCGGGCCGTCGAAGGGTGCGGATCAAGTACGCAGCGCAGGTCGGCTCCCGCCCCCCGACGTTCGTCTTCTTCACGAACGTGGCGATCCGCTTCCACTTCTCCTACGAGCGCTACCTGCGCAACCGCCTGCGCGAGGCGTTCGGCTTCGAGGGGACTCCGATCCGCCTGCGGGTGCGCGCGGGAAGCGATTCGCGCGACGCGGGTCGGCGCAGATGAAGCCGCCAGGCGGTGCTATACTGCCCGCTCGGCAGGGCTCGTCCATGGCCAGGACGACCGGAACCTCCCAGCGTTCCGTCTTCAACGCGTCGGAAGTCTGCTCGATCGCGGGCGTGAAGCCGTTCGTCCTGCGGTCGTGGCAGACGGAGTTCCCGGCGCTCGGAACGCCGCGGGGGCGGTCGCGCGTCTACCGGCAGGCGGACGTCGACCTCGTGCTCGAGATCAAGCGCCTCCTGTACGAGGAGGGGCTGACGCTCGGCGCGGCCCGGCGTCAGATCGAAAGCGACGGCGTTCCGGCCGCGGACGACGGCCCTCCGGTGCCGGCAGCCGCCCCGTCCTCGGGCGGGCCCCTTGGCCCAGAGGCGCGCGAGCGTATAATCGGTGTGAAGCGGGGCCTCGAAGCCCTTCTCGGGCTCTTGTCGGACGGCGAGGAGGGCAGCCCATCGCGACGCCGTCCCCGGCGTCGCGTCGGCGCGGACGCATCGGCGCGCTAGTACGCCGCTCTCTTGCGCTTCGGATCGGGATGTGGCGCAGTCTGGTAGCGCACCTGACTGGGGGTCAGGGGGTCGCTGGTTCAAATCCAGTCATCCCGACCATTCTCTCCGGGACCGCGGCCTCGAATCCCGTGCGACAGGGAGCGAGGGCGCAATTCTGTCACCCTAAACCGGTCGCGAAGGGCCGGGCTGGTTGGTGAGCGTGGTCCGTGGTACCGTGGTTAGCAGTGACTGACATCCGGATGGCAACGGCGCCGCCGCAGGCGCCGGCCGGCGCGCTCCGGGCCGACGACCGCGGGGCGGGCGACTTGCGCGAGACCCGCATCACGCCTCACTACAACGTGCACGCCGAGGGCTCGGTCCTGATCGAGGCCGGCCGGACGCGTGTCATCTGCACCGCCAGCGTCGAGGACCGCGTGCCCCCGTTCCTGCGCGGCAAGGGCTCCGGCTGGGTTACGGGGGAGTACGGCATGCTGCCGCGGTCGACGTCGACGCGCTCCACGCGGGAGTCGTCGGCGGGCCGGGTCGGCGGCCGCACCCAGGAGATCCAGCGTCTCATCGGTCGCTCGCTGCGCGCCGTGACCCGGCTCAAGGATCTCGGAGAGCGGACGGTCTGGGTCGACTGCGACGTGATCCAGGCCGACGGCGGCACCCGGACGGCATCGATCACCGGAGGCTTCGTGGCCCTGGCGCTGGCCTTGCATAAGCTGCGGGAGAACGGCGTCATTGCGCGCCTGCCGATCGACGACTACGTGGCCGCCATCAGCGTCGGCATCGTCCGCGGTCGCGCCCTGGCCGACCTCGCCTACGCCGAGGATTCCCAGGCAGAGGTCGACATGAACGTGGTCAGGACCGGCCGCGGGCGCTACATCGAGGTGCAGGGCACGGCGGAGGGCCAGCCGTTCGACGGCGCCGCCCTCGACGAGCTGCTGTCGTTGGCGGGCCGGGCGATCGAGCGGCTCGTCGCGATGCAGCGGGAGATCGTCGGCGGCCTGCTCGCGCCCACCGTGGCATGACCCTCGTCGTTGCGACCACCAACCGTCACAAGCTGCGGGAGATTGAACGCATCCTCGACGGCGTCGAGTGCGTCGTGGAGCCGATCTCCGCGCACGCGTCCGCGTCGGCGCCCGAGGAGACGGGCCGGACGTTCGCGGAGAACGCACGGCTGAAGGCGCTGCACTACGGCCGACTGGTGCCGCATCTCACGGTCGCCGACGATTCGGGCCTCGAGGTCGACGGCCTCGACGGCGAGCCGGGGGTGCGCTCGGCGCGCTTCGGGGGGCCCACCTATCCGGAGAAGTTCGACCTGCTCTACGAACGCCTGCGGGCGCGGGCGGCGCTTCCGAGCGCGGCCCGCTTCGTCTGCGCGGTGGCGGCGGCGGAGCGCGGCCGGGTGGTGTTCGAGGCTGCCGGCACGATCGAGGGACGCGTCGCCGACGCACCGGCCGGCGACGGCGGCTTCGGTTACGACCCGATCTTCTTCTACCCGCCGTACGGCTGCACGCTCGCCGAGGTCACGGCCGAGCGGAAGGCGGCGGTCAGTCACCGCGGTCGGGCGTTCCGGAAGCTGCGGGCGTTCCTCGCCTCCCGGGCGGCGACGGCCTAGGAGCTTGCGCCGCGGAACTCACTCCGTTGCGTTCTGCGGCGCAAGCTCCTAGAACCGGCCTCGGCGCGTGACACTCCGCTGCGACGGCGCAGCACGCGTCCCGCGGGTGTATTCTTGACGGAGCGTCGGGGGGCTCCACAAGTGGCGATGTTCCGTTCGGCACGCACGGCGCAAGGGGTCACGAAGCAACTCGGCGTCCGTGTCGTCGTCGGGAGCCTGCTGCTCGCCGGGGCGGCGTGCGGGCCGCCGGAGCCCGACGAGAGCGACTACCTGACGCGGCTGGTCGACGACCGGGCGTACAAGGACGACTTCTTCAAGAACAGCGCCGATTCTCCCGTGCCCCTGGATCGGCGCTCCTGGATGGTCCCGCTGCACTACTACGAGCCGGACCTCTCGTACCGGGTGCCGGCCAACCTGGCCATCGGGGAGGAGCAGCCGGTCTTCGACATCCCGACCTCAACCGGCCTGATGCGCAAGATGCGTCACGTAGGGCACCTCGAGTTCGTGCTGCACGGCGAGTCCTACCGTCTGGCCGCCCTGCTGTCGGAGGGCGACGGCCTGTTCGTTCCGTTCCGGGACGAGACGAGCCGCGACGAGACCTATCCGGCGGGACGCTATCTGGACCTGCCGTTCAGTCCGACCGGCGTCTACGATCTCGATTTCAACCGCGCCTACCATCCGACCTGCTACTTCGACGAGGAGTTCGACTGCCCGTTCCCGCCGCCTCAGAACCGGCTGCCGACCCCGGTGCGGGCCGGGGAGCGGCTGCCGCCGCCCGAGGAGCGCCGCATGCCGCTGACAGGCACCGACAGCCTGCAGCCCTGACGCCGCCCCGTCCGACGGCCCTCGCGCCCCTGTCCCTCCTGTCCGCCCCACACGATGTCTCTTCTCGGTGTCATCTTCGACTTCGACGGCGTCATAGCGGACACCGAACGGCTGCACCTGCGGGCGTTTCAGCAGGTTCTCGCCGGCGGCCCCATGGCGCTGACGGAAGAGGCGTACGACGCGCGCTATCTGGGCTATGACGACGCCGGGGTCTTCCATGCCCTCGCCGCCGATCGCGGCCGTCGCCTCTCGCCGGGGGAGCTCGAGAACATGGTCACCGAGAAGGGGCGCCGTTACGACGCCCTCGTCGGGGCGGGGGAGGTGGTGTTCCCCGACGCCCCCGACTGCATCGCGCGCCTTGCGGCGGACCTGACGCTGGGCATCGCGTCCGGGGCGCTGCACGGGGAGATCGAGGCGATCCTCGAGGCCGCGGGGCTCCGCCGTCACTTCTCCGCGATCGTCGCCGCGGACGACGTCGAACGGTCCAAACCGGCGCCCGACTCCTACGCGCGCGCGGTGGAGCTGCTGAGTGCGGAGCTCGGGCGGCCGCCGTCGCCGTCGGGCTTCGTGGCCATCGAGGACTCCCGGTGGGGGATCGCAGCGGCCATCGCGGCCGGGCTGCCGTGCGTCGCCGTTACGACCTCGTACGGGCCGGAGGACCTGCCCGGGGCGGCGCTCGTCGTGTCCCGTCTCGCCGAGGTCGACGGGGAAACCCTGGCGGCGCTCTGCCGGTCGTAGGAGTCGGCGCCGAAGAACGGGCGGCTCCCGACGCGCCCGTCGGGGCGCGCGGGTGCCCCGTCCCATGCGGTCGTCAGACCGCCTCCCACTGGCCGCTCTCGGCCGGGTGGCGCCGGACGCGGCCTTCCGCCTCCAGCTTCACCAAGTGCGCGAGGACGCTCTCGCCCGCGGCCCGCAGCAGGCCCTCCGCGAGGTCGGGGTACACCTTCGCCACCACGGCCTCGCGCGTCGCCGAGCCAGCGGCGAGTGCTGCGAGGATCTGCTCGTCACGGCGCGCCCGGTGCGCGACGTAGTGGTCGATCAGGCGCACCACGTCGCGGATCTCGGGTCCGTGACCCGGCAGGACGCGCGCCGGCCGCAACGCGCGGACGCGCGCGAGCGACGCGAGGTAGTCCGTCAGGCTCCCGCCGGCGGTCGCCGGAATGAAGACGGTGCCGCCGGCCACCAGCAGATCGCCGCAGTAGAGGGTGTCGGCCGCCTCGTCGAAGAAGCACACGTGGTCCGACGCGTGGCCGGGCGTGTGCAGGACGCGCAGCGCGCCGTTGCCGGCCGGCACGAGTTCGCCCTCGGCGAGGGGGCGCCAGTCTACGGGGTACCGCTCGTCCCCGGGCTGCGGCATCTTGGCGAACGTAACGCCGGGCCACGCGGCGGCGAGCGCCGGCGCGCCCGACGCGTGGTCGGCATGGCCGTGGGTCACGAGCACCCGCGCCAGCCGCGACGGTCCGAGCGCCTCCCGGAGGCCGGCCAGGTGACGACTGCCGCCGGTGGCCGCATCGATCAGCGCCGGCTCCCGGCCCGGCAGGAGCCAGGTGTTGTTGCCGGCTCCGGTAAAGACGCCCGGATTGAAACCCGGTATCAGAGCTGCCACCACCGTCTCCTTCGCGGGCGATGCGTGCGTTCGGGGCGGCGGGCCGGCCGTCGGCGGGCCGGCAGTCACGGCCTGCCCGGCGACCGCGTTCGGGTGCCTTAGGGGCCGCGCCGGTCCGGCCGCCGGCGGTGTCGGCGTGACGGGCGCGGGGACGTGCCGTCAGGCGCCGTCCTTCGTCGCGCGGTCGTCCGGCGCGGTGATCATATGATCTCGCGTGCCCTCCGCCCTGGCTCCCGCAGAGGCCTTCACACCGGAGGAGGCGGCGGCGCTGACCCCGTACTTCGGCAACACCGACCGGCCGGTCTTCGTGCTGACGAACCTCCCGGAAGCGGTCAAGGGGGCGCTCTTCGCACGCTACTCCCGTTCCGCGAAGTCGGCCCGCCGGCTCTTCCTCGACGAGTTCCTCGGCGCGGGCGAGCGACCGCCTGCCGGCGCCTCGTCCGCCGGCGCCGCGGACGACGCTGGCGCCGTGCAGGGGGCGCTGCCGCTGCCCCGCCCCGAGACCGGCCCCGGCCAGCGGCGGGCGCAGCGGCTGTACAGCCGAATCCTGGCCGAGTACGGCGATGACTCGGTGGCCCAGCTCGGCGGCGCGCACCTGGCCTGCGAGGGCATCTCCAACGTGCTGACCAAGGTCGTCGAGCGGGGCCGGTTGATGGCCTATCTGGAGCAGTCGACGCGCTACGTCCCGCTGACCGCCCGTCCGGGAGGGAAATGGCCGTACGTCGTGCCCGACGAGGTGGAAGAGCACGGGCTGCGGTCACGCTTCGTCGAGACGCTCGATCGGGCGTTCGCGACCTACGCGCGCTGGATGGAGCCGCTGCAGGCGCTCTACCGCCGGCGCCATCCGCGGGAGGCCGGAGACTCGGAAGCCATCCACCGCTCCGTCGTCCGTGCCAAGGCGCTCGACACCCTGCGCGGCCTGCTCCCGGCGGCCACACGATCCAACGTCGGAATCTACGGTTCGGGACAGGCCTACGAGGCGCTCCTGCTGCGGATGCAAGCGCACGAGCTGGCCGAGAGCCGGGAGCTCGCCGAGCTGATGCTGGTGGAGCTCCGCAAGGTCATTCCGGCATTTCTCGAGCGGGTCGACCGCGAGGACCGCGGGGTGCGGTGGCGCGAGTACCTGCGCCGCCGCAACGCCGAGTCGCGCCGCCTGGCGGCCGCGCTGGCGAACGACCTGGCCGACGCCGCCGACGGTGCGGCCTCGGCCCCTCCGGACGATGTGGTGCTGACCGAATTCGATCCGGAGGGAGAGGTCAAGGTGGTGGCGGCGGCCCTCTACCCGGCGTCAGGCCTGCCGTACGAACGGCTCCTCGCCGCCGCGCGCGCGATGACCGTCGAGGAGCGCGTTCGGGTCCTGCGGACCTGTGTCGGAGCACGCGAGAACCGGCGCCACCGTCCGGGGCGCGCGTTCGAGCACGCGACGTATGCCTTCGACGTCCTCTCGGACTACGGTGCCTTCCGGGATCTGCAGCGCCATCGGATGCTCACCATCGACTGGCAGGACCTGACGGTCCGGCACGGCTGCGTCCGTCCGGCCGACATCGATGCGGCAGGGGGCCGTGCCGACTGGGACCGCGTCATGGGGGAGGCGGCGGAACTGCACGCACGGACGGCGCGCGCCTGCTCCCCCCTGGCCGCCCAGTACGCCGTCTCGATGGCGTATCGCACCCGCTTCCATCTGCGCATGAACGCCCGCGAGGCGATGCACGTCCTGGAGCTCCGCACGGCGCCCCAGGGCCACCCCGCCTACCGGCGCGTCTGCCAGCGGATGCACCGGCTCATCGCGGAGCGGGCGGGACACGCAGCGCTTGCCGACGCCATGTCGTTCGTCGACCACCGCGACGTCGCGCTCGAGCGCCTCGATGCGGAGCGGCGAAGTGATCGCCGTCGCTCCGCGGCCGGCGGCGGGCCGCCGGATGCCCCGCGCTGACGGCCCCACCCGCTCCCGTCGCATCCGCTGTCAGCGGGCTGACCCGTCGCGCTCCGACTCGTCCCAGTAGCGCTCGTACTCCTGCAGGAAGGTGAGGCTGTCGAACGAGGCCATGCGGTCGAAGAAGAGGACGCCGTCGAGGTGGTCGGTCTCGTGCTGGATGACGCGCGCCGCGAAGCCCTTCGCCGTCATCTGCTGCGGCGCCCCGTGTCGATCGAGCGCGCGGACCCGGATGTCGGTAGGCCGCGGTACGCGGCCCCGGATGTCGGGGATGCTGAGGCACCCTTCCCAGTCCTCCTCGACCGTGGCGCCGATCGGCTCGACCTCCGGGTTGATCATGACGATCGGCGGCAGGCCGCCGTCGGGATCGTCCACGCCGGCGACGAACAGCCGCAGATCCTCGTGCACCTGGGGCGCGGCGAGGCCGATGCCGGCGTACTCGCGCATCGTTTCGAACATGTCGTCGATGAGGCGCTGGATCGCCGGGGCGGCAATCTCGGCGGGGTCGAGCGGCGGCGTCCGGCGGCGCAACACCGGGTTTCCCATCCGCGCCACCTTCAGGATGGACATGGCGCGGGATTATACGGTACGGTCCGCGAGGCGGCCGCACGGGCGCGCCGCCGGCCCCGCGTGTCCGAGGCGGCCCGCATTCGGCGGCCCCGATCTGCCGGTGAACCCTCCCCACGTGCACGAGGAGTCGTGGCGCTTCTGCCCGTCGTGCGGGGGGGCGCTTGCGCTGCGGCGGCTCAAGGAGGGGGAGCCGGAGCGGCCGGTCTGCGACCGCTGCGGCCGGGTGATCTACCTCGATCCGAAAGTCGCGGTCGGTACCGTGATCACGAACGCGGCGGGTGAAATCGCGCTCGTGCGCCGGTCGATCGAACCCGGCTACGGCAAGTGGGTCTTTCCGGGCGGGTACGTCGACCGCGGGGAGGAGCCGCGGGTGGCCGCGGTGCGGGAGGCGCGCGAGGAAGCGGGCCTCGATGTCCGCATCGACGGGTTGATCGACATCTACGCCTATGCGGGAGCCACTCCGATCGTGATCGTCTACGCGGCGGCGGCGGTCGGCGGCCTGCTGGAGGCGGCCGACGAGTCGCTCGAGGCCGCTTGGTACGGCGCCGACGCGATCCCGTGGGACGAGCTTGCCTTCCCGAGCACGCGCGACGCGTTGCGCGACCACCGGCGCGGCCGCCTGTACACCGGCGCTACGCCAACCGGGCGAGCGCGGCTTCGGCCGCGCGGTGCCCGCTGACCACGGCGCTCTCGATCGTCCCCGGGAGCCCCGTATCGACCCAGTCGCCGGCCAGCAGGAGCCCGCCGACGGGAGTCTCCGTCCCCGGGCGCCGCGGCTGGCCGGGGGCCAGCGAGAAGGTCGCCCGCAGCTCCCGCACGACCGATGCGTGCTCTATCCGCCAGCGCTCGCGCGGCAGCGCGTCTCGCAGCTCGGCGGCGGCCCGCGCCACGATGCGCGGATTCGGCAGGCGCACGATGTCGTCGGCTCCACTCGCGACGAGCGCCAGACGGGCACCCCGCCTTTCGCGGTCGCCGGTCTGTCTGCGGCCGCCCGCCCTGTCGAGACCGGAGGCGGTCTCGAACGCCCACTGCATCGTCCGGCCCGGCAGTCCGACGAAGGGACTCGAGAGCAGCGGCCGGTCCACCCAGAGGTTGACGGTCACGATGGGCGACGCGGGCGTGCCGCGCGCCGCCTCGATCACCGGCGCGAGCGCGTCCGGGCGATCCGGCAACAGGCCCGGCAGCGCATACCAGGGGACCGCGGCGATCACGGCCCGCGCGGTGAGCAGGGTCTCGCCGATCGCGACCCCGCGCAGTTGCTTCCCGTCGACGCGCACGGCGGCGGGGGTCCGCGTCCGTACGCTCCCTCCGCGCGCCTCGACGAACCGCCGGGCCGGCTCGGCGTAGAGCGCGTCGAGGGGGCGGAGCGGGAGGCCGATCGCCGCGTTGTTCCGCCGGGGTCCGCACAGCTCGGCGAGGACGCGCGCGAACGGACGCGCCGCCGCGCGCTCCGGGTGCTGGTTGAGCGCGGCGAGCGCGAGCGGCTCCCACAGCAGGCGGCGGAGGCGCGGCCCCTGTCCGTGCCGCAGAAGCCAGTCTCGCACGGTCTCGCCCGCATGCGCCGATTCGGGACCGTCGTCGCCGGCCGTCGGACCCGTCGTGCCCGGCGCTCCCGCCTGCCCGCGTGCCTGCTCTGCGCGGAGCGCCCCCAGCATGCGGAGCGCCGCCCATCGTTCGGCAACCGGCACCGCGTCCCACTCGAGCACCCCGGCCAGGAGGTTGAGCGGCGCCGGCAGGTGTGGGCAGTCCAGGCGCGTCCTCGTGCCATCGAGGTCGATCGACTCGACGGCCAGGTCCGGACCCAGGCGCACGTCGCCGACTGCCCCGATGCGCCGCAGGAAGCGCCACGTCTGCCGGTAGCAGCCGAAGAGTACGTGCTGGCCGTTGTCGACTCGCTGGCCGGTGGCGGGATCGCGGTACGACGTCGCCCGCCCCCCGAGACGCGGGCGCCGCTCCAGCACCAGGACGCGGGCACCGCGCTCCCCGAGCGCGACCGCCGCGCTCAATCCGGCGAAACCGGCGCCGATGACGATGACGTCGTGCATCCGTAGCGCATCCGTCGTGCGCGGCCGCCGTTCCGCGGCCCGATCAGGATACCGGGGCCGCGGCGCCGCGCAGCATCACCTGCGCCCAGACGGTCGCCGCGATCAGGGCGCGCCGCGGGCGCGGGACCCGCACGACGTCCCGGAACACGTCGTGCCCCCGGCGCTCGATGCGCTCGAGGATGGCGAGGTAGATGCCGCTCATGATCTCGGCCGCCACGAGCCGCCGGGCATCCTCCGCGGGCAGCGACGCCTTCGACTTCGCATAGAAGGACCGCGCGCGGCGGCACTCGAAAGCGAGCAGCGCGGCCACCGGCTCCGACAGGCCGCCGGCCAGGTCCCGGTCGGTCAGGCCGAAGCGCCGCAGGTCCTCCTGCGGCAGGTAGAGCCGGCCGCGCGCGAGATCGGCCGGGAGGTCGCGGATGATGTTGGTGAGCTGCAGCGCCACGCCGAGCGCTACCGCGTAGTCGCGGGTGCGGGGATTGCGGTACCCGAAGATCTCGATGCAGATGAGCCCGACCGCCGACGCGACCCGCAGGCAGTAGCCGTACAGGTCGTCGAAGGTCTCGTAGCGGCGGGGGGTGGCGTCCATGGCGACGCCGTCGACGAGATCGTCGAACGGCGCGCGCGGCAGGTGGAAGCGGCCGACGACCGGCTTCAGGTGACGCCCCTGGCCCGTCTCGGGCCGGCCGGGGCCGTAGCAGCGGTCCAGCTCCGACCGCCAGTGGGCCAGCTCCCGGGCGTGGGCCTCGGCGCCGGCCCCCTCCTCGGCGCGGTCGACCGCGTCGTCCACCGCGCGGCAGAAGTCCCACACCGCGACGATGGCGCGGCGCTTCGCCGCGGGCAGCACCAGGAACGAGTAGTAGAAGTTCGTGTCGCGACTCACGTCCACACGACCGCGCGCCAGACGAGGGGCAGCACGTCCCGCGGCCCCAGTACGGGACGCCTCGCGAACGGATCATATCCAGCTCGGGTGACCCGTTCGAGGACGCGCATGCCGCCGAGCCAGGTCAGCCGGAGCTCCAGGCGCAGCCGTCCCCGCACGCCGTCGCAGACGGGCCGCCCCTCGCGGTAGAGCTCCCGCGTCCGCGCGGCGCAGCACGCGACGGCCCGGCGCCACGCGGGCGTGAGCCGCTCCCGGCGGAGGTCGTCGGGGTCGGCTCCGCTGGCGGCCTGCACTTCGGCCGGCACGTACAGGCGCCCGGCGCGCCAGTCCCGGCCCAGGTCCTGCAGGAAGTTGGTGACCTGCAGGGCGGAGCAGACCGCGTCGGACCGCCGGTCGAGGGCCGGGTCGCGGTAGCCGGACAGGCGCAGCACGATGCGGCCGACGGGGTTCGCCGAGCGGCGGCAGTAGTCGAGCAGATCGGCCCAGGTGGCGTAGCGGGTGACGGTGACGTCCTGCCGGAACGCGCTCAGCAGATCGTCGAACCAGCCGACGGGCAGATCGAAGGCCCGCAGGGTGTGCCCGACGGCGAGGAAGATCTCGTCGGCGTCGGGGTGCTCGGCCCCGGCGGGCCCCCGGCCGCCCGCCTCCGGGTCCCCGACCGCGGCGGCGGACGGCGCGCCCGAAGCGGCGCGTCGCAGCCGCTCCCCCCAGCGGGCGAGCCGGTCGAGGCGGGTCGCAGCGGGCCAGTCGCCTTCGTCGGCGAAGTCGTCGGCGACCCGCGCGAAGGCGTAGACGGCGGCCACGTGGGGGCGCAGAGCGGAAGGGAGGAGCCGCGAGGCGACGGGGAAGTTCTCGTAGTGGCGCCGTGCAAGGCGCAGGCAGGTGGCATAGGCACGGCGCAGGCGAGGCTCGCTCACCGGGCGCGGTCCCCGTCCCGCGCCGCTCACCACGCGGTCTCGGCCGCGCCGGCCCGATGGTTGACGGCGCGGGCCAGCGCGAAGAGCAGGTCGGACAGCCGGTTGACGTAGCGCAGGATGTCGGGGTCCACGGAGGCGGCGCCGAGTTCGACGATGCGGCGCTCCGCGCGCCGGCAAACCGCGCGCGCGTGGTGTAGGGCCGCGCCGGCGGCGGTCCCGCCGGGCAGGATGAACGCCCGTAGCGGGGGCACGGCGCCGTCGACGCGATCGATCCAGGACTCCAGCCGCGCCACGTCGGCGGCGTCGATCGAGACCTTCGTCACGCGGTCCGCGATGCGCGAGCGCGGGTCGGCCAGGCGGGCGCCGATGGCGAAGAGGTCGCGCTGGGCCGCGACGGCCATCTCGTCGAGATCGTCCGGCAGGCCGGCGGCGCGGGCGAGGCCGATCGACGCGTTCAGCTCGTCCACCTCGCCGCACGCGGCGATGCGCGGCTCCGTCTTCGGCACCGTGGTCCCGTCGAAGAGCGCGGTCGTACCGCGGTCGCCGACTCCGGTGTAGAGTGGCACGGCCCGATTATCACACGCCCGCCCTTGCCGTGAAGGTCGCCCTCGCCCACGACTGGCTCGTCCACCTGGCCGGATCGGAGCGCGTGCTCGAGTCGATGCACGCCCTCTTTCCGGGGCCGATCCACACGCTGCTGTGCGATCCGGCCGCCATCCGGGGGAGCGCGTTCGAGGCGGCGGAGGTCCGCACGTCGTTCCTGCAGCGGCTGCCGGGCGCGGTCCACCATCACCGGTCCCTGCTGCCGCTGTTCCCGCTGGCGATGGCGTCGTTCGACGTGTCGGACTTCGATCTCGTCCTCTCGTCGAGCCACGCGGCGGCCAAGAGCGTCCGGACCCGGCCCGGGCAGTTGCACATCTGCTACAGCCACACCCCCATGCGCTACGCCTGGGATCTGCTGGAGGACTACATCGCGCCGCTCGATCCGCTGAAGCGCGTCCTCGCCCGGCGGCTGCTGCTCCACCTGCGGGGCTGGGACCGCCGCACGGCGCGCGGGGTGGACCACTTCCTGGCCAACTCGGCCTTCACCGCGGACCGCATCCGGCGCTGCTACGGGCGCACGGCCACGGTCCTCCACCCGCCGGTCGAGGTCGAGCGCTTTCGGCCCGCCGCCCGCAAGGGGAGGCACTTCGTCACCGTGTCGCGGCTCGTGCGCTACAAGCGGGTCGACGCCATCGTCGCGGCGTTCAACCGGCTGGGCCTGCCGCTGATCGTCGTCGGCCGCGGCCCGGAGCGGGACACGCTCGCGGCCGCGGCCGGCCCGAACGTCGAGATCGCCGGCGAGCTCGACGACCACGCGGTGGCCGCAGTCGTCGCGGAGGCTCGCGGGTTCGTGATTGCGGCGGTGGAGGATTTCGGCATCGCCCCCGTCGAGGCGCAGGCCGCCGGCACGCCGGTCGTCGCGCTCGGGCGCGGCGGGGTGGTCGAGACGGTCGTCGAAGGCGAGACCGGCACGTTCTTCGGGGAGCAGTCGCCGGAGGCGATCGCCGAGGCCGTCGAGCGGCTCCTGCGCCTCGAGGATCGCATCGACCCGACCCGCCTCCGGGCGCACGCCGAGCGCTTCAACCGCCCGCGCTTCGAGCAGGCCTACCGGGCATTCGTCGAGGCGCGGTTGCGGGAACGCGGATCCGCTGCGCAGGTCCCGTCGCCGCCCCGCTAGAATCGCACGGTACGGCGACGCCGGCTCGTTGTCCGGCGCGCGGACGGCCGGTTCCCTTCGTCCGGGCGCAGCCGCGGCCGGTATGTCGGAGCAGCTCATGACCGCTTGCAGAAGAAGAGTCTTCATCGCCGCCGTGTGCGCGCTCGCCGTCGCCCTCGCCGCCCGCGGCCCCGCGGCCGGACAGCCGCCGGATGCCGGCGCCCCGGCGGACACGATCTTCGTCGGCGACCACATCGTCACGATGGAGCCGGGCGGGACGGCGGTGGAGGCCGTGGCGGTGCGTGGGGAGACGGTCGTCGCGGCCGGCGCCCGCGACGACGTGATGGCCCTCCGCGGCGATGCGACGCGCGTCGTCGAGCTGGGGCAGCGCGCGTTGCTCCCCGGCTTCATCGATGCGCATGGGCACTTCCTGGCCGTCGGGATGACCCTCGACGCGCTGGCTCTCCATCCGCCTCCGGTCGGAGATGTCCGGACCATCGACGACATCGTGCGCAAGATCCGGGACTGGATCGCCGAGCGCGGCATCCCGCCGGGCGAGATGGTCAGCGGAGGCGGCTACGACGACTCGCTGCTCGCCGAGAACCGCCATCCCACGCGATTCGACCTCGACCAGGCGTCGACGGAGCACCCGATCGTGCTGACCCACGTGTCGGGGCATCTGCGCACCGCCAACTCCGCCGCCCTCCGCGCGGCCGGCGTCACGGCCGACACGCCGGACCCACCCGGCGGCCACATCCGGCGCGTCGGCGACACGGGAGAGCCCGACGGCGTGCTCGAGGAGACCGCCGGCGGGCTGGTGGGGGGCGGATGGCTGTTCCGGCCCACCGACGACCTGGAAGGGCTGGCCCGTCGCGCCATCGACGTCTACACCAGCTACGGCACGACCACGATCCAGGACGGGGCGACCGGGGCGGACATGCTCCGGCAACTGCGCGCCGCGGCCGAGCGCGAGCCGCTCGCGGCCGACGTCGCCGTGTTCCCGCGCTTCCAGACCCTGGATGACGCCGAACGCGTAGTGCTCGAGACCGACTACCGCGGCGGGCTGCGCGTCGCCGGGTTCAAGCTCTTCCTCGACGGGTCGCCGCAGGGCCGCACGGCGTGGGTGACCGAGCCGTACCACGAAGGGCCGCCGGGTGCGCCGGCCGACTACCGTGCGTACGGCACCTTCGACCCGGAGCTGTATCGGGTGGGGGCGGCGCACCTCATCCGGCGCGGCGTGCCGATCCTCGTGCACGCCAATGGGGACGCGGCCATCGACCTGATGCTGGACGGCGTCGAGGCGGCGGTGGCCGGGCTCGACCCGCGCCCCGACCACCGGGCGGTCATCATCCACGCGCAGCTCATGCGGGCGGATCAGCTCGACCGCGCCGCCAGGCTCGGCGTCGTGCCGTCGTTCTTCTCGGCCCATGCCTTCTTCTGGGGCGACTGGCACCGGCGCAGCTTCGGCGAGGCGCGCGGCAACGCGATCAGTCCGATCCGCTGGGCGATCGAGCGCGGGGTCCGGTTCACGGTCCACAACGACGCGCCGGTCGTGCCGCCGGACGTCATGCGGCTGGTCTCGATCACCGTGAACCGCCGGACGCGCAGCGGCCACGTCCTCGGACCGGAGCAGCGCGCCACGGTCCGCGAGGCGCTCCACGCGGTCACCCTCGGGGCGGCGTACCAGTACTTCGAGGAGGACGTGAAGGGGTCGATCGCGCCCGGCAAGCAGGCGGACCTGGTCGTCCTGGAGCGGAACCCTCTGACGGTCGACCCGGCCGAGCTCGAGCACATCCGGGTGCTGGAGACCTTCTCGCGCGGCCGCTCGGTGTACGCGAGACCCCGATAGTGAGGGCCGCACCATGGAGGAATCCGTCCCCGCGCAGACTCCCGACGCGCCCGTCAGGGTGCGCTAGCGAGCGCTCCGCATGTCCAGCTTCGAGGACCGGGTCGCCGGCGAGACCGACCACTACTTCCGGCGCACGAAGGAGATCGTCCGCCGCTTCGGCGACTGCCCGGTCACCTACGCGGTCTTCATGCGCCGCCCGGTCGTCGTCTGCCTGCGACTGGCGATCACCTGGCTCGAGTCCGCCGCTCGGGAGCGCGGCGCCGCGTTCGACATCGACCGCCGCCATGAGGAGGGGGCGCGGGTCGGGGCCGGCGAGCCGCTGCTCTACGTGACGGGGCCCTTCGCGCACCTCGTCGAGCTGGAGACGATCTGCCTGCAGCGGGTCGGCGCCCCGTGCGTGGCGGCCTACAACGCGTACCAGATGTGCGTCGACATGCCGCGCACTGCGTTTCTCGCGATGGACGCCCGCCACTGCGCCGGGGCGGAGATGGCGGAGATGATGGCCTGCGCGGCCCGGGTGGGGTCCGACGCGGCCCGCCGCGCGGTCGGCGCGGTCGGCTTCGTCGGCACGTCCACCGCCGCGACCGCCCGTCACTTCGACCTCCCGAGCGGGATGGGGACGATGCCGCACGCCCTAGTCGGCTACGCGGGCAGCACGCTCCGGAGCGCGGAGATGTTCCACGAGGCCTTCCCGGACGAGCCCTTGACGGTGCTCGTCGACTACTACGCGCAGGAGGTGAGCGACAGCCTCGCGGTGGCGGCTCGCTTTCCGGAGCTGGCCGCGGCCGACCGCCTCGCCGTCCGGATCGACACCCACGGCGGCCGCTTCGTCGAAGGGCTCGATACGGCGAGCTCCTACGCCGTGCTGGAGCGCCACGCTCCCGAGGCGATTCGCACCTACCGCACGGAGACGGAGCTGCGCTGGCTGGTCGGTACCGGCGTCAGCGCGGCTGCCGTCTTCCACCTGCGCGACGCGCTCGACGCCGCGGGCCACGGCGCCGTGAAGATCGTCGCCAGCTCCGGCTTCGGTCCCGCCAAGTGCCGGCTGATGGGGGAGGTCCGGGCGCCGATCGATACCGTCGGCACCGGGTCGTACCTGCCCGAGCGGTGGTCGGAGACCTACGCGGCGGCCGACGTCATCGCCTACGGCGACCGGTCGGCGGTCAAGGTGGGGCGCGAGTTCCTGCTGCGCGACCGGGAGGCGCCTGCCGATCCGTGACCGTCAGGGCAGCGGGACCCGCTCGGCGAGCTCGCGGAACCAGTTGCCCACGTAGACCAGCTCCGACAAGCTCTCCCGGAGGTCAGCCGAACCTTCCTCGTCCTTGACCATGAGGAAGCGCCGGCCGTCTGGAGAGATGTCCCACTGCCGGAGGACGCCGCCGACGTCGACCCGGCCCGGGAGCGCGAACAGGCGGCGCGGGCGGGACGGCGTGAACGTCGGCTCGCCGGCGTACTCCACTGCCATCATCCCCCGTCCGTCCGGGCCCGCGGCCAGGAAGAAGAGCTCGCGGCCGTCCGGCGACCAGACGGGCGAGAAGCCCGTGCCCTGCGACACCTGCCACTTCCCGTCCTCGACGTTCGGATACGGCCGCACGTAAACCGCCCAGCGGCCCGACTCGTTGGACTGGTAGGCGATCCAGCGGCCGTCCGGCGAGACCACCGGCAGGACCTCGACGGAGGCCGTAGCGATCAACGGCTCCGAGTCCCGGTCGCCGTCCAGCGGCAGCCGGTGAATGTCCATATCCGCCATGCCGGCGGCCTGGTTGACGAGGAGCGTGTCGGTGTCGCGCATCCACGCCGAGGCGAATTGCATCTGAGCCCTCGCCGCGGCCCTCAGCGGCTCCGCCCTTCCCGTGCCGTCAGCCGCCTTGCGGAACAGTCCGACGGCATCCTCCTCGACCGAGGTGAACACCACGTGACCCCCGTCCGGCGACCAGAGCGGATTGACGCTCCAGCCGTCGAAGGTCAGCGGATTCGATGCCTCGCGGGCGAGGTCGTGGATGACGATCGTCGCGGCGCCGGGGGAGGTGACCTCCACCGCCACCCGATCCCCGGCCGGCGAGATGCGGGGGGTGCCGTATTCGCGCGGCGCGGCCGAGATCGGCTCCTCGCGCCCGTCCCGGTCCATCCACACCAGGGTCCGCAGGGTTTCTGCCATGTCGGCCCCTGCCCCCGACGCGTAGACGAGGGTGCCGTCGGTCGACCAGGCACTGAAACCGGCTTCCGCGAGGACGGGTGTCGGCGCGCCGGTCAGCTCCAGCCGGTCGGCGTCGAACGGAGCCGCCATCAGGGGCGTGACACCGCCCGGGAGCCTTCCCGGCGTCAGTGGGGGGGCCTGCTGCAGCAGGAGGTGGCCTGTCGGCGCATAGGTGGCGTTCGTCACCTCGGTCGCCACGACCCGCGTTTCCGTTTCGTCCGTCAGCGACGCGGCCATCAGGCGCAAGCCGCCGGTGGTCGAGAGCTCGGTGAACAGCAGGGCGCGGGAGCCGGGAAGCACGAACGGCGCGGAACAGACCGCGAGGTCGGGGACGGCGCCCGGCGGCAACGCCGCCTCGGGCAGCCCACCGGTGGCCGGGACGCGCAGCAGGCCGCCGAGGCCGCCGATCACGATGCTGTCGTCGTCGCCCCAGCTTCCGCGCAACGCGGGGACGTCGTCGGCGAGAGTCACGGCCGCGCCTCCGCCGATCGGCGTCTTCCTCAGGGCCCAGCGGTACTGAGTACGTTCCGAGGGCCCCGGTGAGCCGGAGCGGGCGAAGAACCCGATCCATTCTCCGTCCGGCGAGAAGAACGGGTCGACGGCTCCCTCGGTGCCGGCCAGCGGCTGCACGGCGGCCTGATCGAGGCGGCGGATCATCAACTGCCGGCCTCTGCGGGTGCCGAGGCGGCCGACGTAGGCCAGGATGGAGCCATCCGGGGAGAGGGCGAAGCCGGAGCCGCGCGCGAGCGGCAATGCCAGGTCGAGGGAGAGGCGCCTCACCGCGGGCGGCGCGGGAGCGGGCGCGAGCGTCTGGAACGCGGCCATCGCCGCGAGGCCGCCGAGCGCGAGGCCGACGGTTGCGCCGGCGACCCAGGGCCACCAGCGGGATCGTGATGCGCCGTTCGGCGCGTCCGCCGCGTCGTCGTGCGGGACGGTGGAGGCCGTTGCCCCGGGAACGGAAAGGGCCGCTTCCAGGTCGCTGATCGCCTCGCCCGCATCCCGCATCCGCCGCCGCGGGTCGCGCTCGAGACAGCGGCCGAGCAGTCGCCGGATCGGCTTCGAAGTCGAGGGCGGCAGCAGCGACAGGTCGAGGTCGCGGTCGATCACCCGGGCCAGCACCTGCGCCACCGTCTCTCCGGCGAACAGGCGCTCGCCGGCCAGCATCTCGTAGAGGATGACGCCGAACGACCAGAGGTCGCTGCGCGTGTCGGTCGGCTGACCCTCCGCCTGCTCGGGGGACATGTAGGCCGGCGTCCCGAGAATCAGGCCGCCGCCCATCCGGGTCACCGAGGCGGTGAGCGTGGGGGACTGCAGCGGGTCGGCGTTCGGGGGCGGGGTCGCCGGCGCCGGGTCGAGCGCCTTGGCCAGGCCGAAGTCGAGGACCTTCACGGTCCCGTCCTTGCGCACCTTGATGTTGGCCGGTTTCAGATCCCGGTGGACGATGCCCGCCTCGTGGGCGCCCTGCAGGGCGAAGGCGATCTGCCACGCGATGGTCAGCAACTCCTCGAGCGGGATCGGCCCCCTGGCGAGGCGGTCGGCCAGGGTCGGGCCCTCGACCAGCTCCAGGACCAGCGCGCGCGTGCCGCCGGTCTCCTCGAGGCCGTGGATCTGGGCGATGTTCGGGTGGTTCAGCGAGGCGAGGACGCGGGCCTCGCGCTCGAAGCGCGCCAGCCGGTCCGGATCGGCCGTGAACGCCTCCGGCAGCACCTTCAGCGCAACGTCCCGGTCGAGCTTCGTGTCGCGGGCGCGGTAGACCTCGCCCATGCCCCCGGCCCCGAGCGGCCCGGTGACGTCGTAGGCGCCGATCCGTGTCCCCGGCGTCAGCGACATGGTCCGTGTCTGGAGCTCGGGGCAGCGTACACCATGGCTTCCAGCGTATCAGGGAGCGGTCGGGGCGGTTTTCGGAACGAAGCACGCCGAGGTCATTCGATGAACCTCACGGGGAGTCCCAGGGTTCCCGCCGCGTCGGTCTGCCGCCGGTCGGCGCTCGCAAACAGCAGATGCGCCGGTATACGGGCGGAGAAGAACTGGGCGGACGCGACGTGAATCGCGTCCAGGGTGCGCAAGGGGTGTGTCGCAGCGAGCGTTTCGGCCACGGCGAGCACCTCCGGGCCAACCGTCACGAGCGTCCATCGCGACCGGTCCGCGGCCAGATGTTCGAGGAGCACGGGCAGGAGCGTCACGTCGAGTGACCCTTCGTGCACACGGCGCCGGAAGGCGCTCCGTATCTCGACCGGCGCCAGCGCGGAGGAGACGCACGAGCGGTCCCGCAGCAGGTCCAGCAGCCTACGTCGGCCCGGCTCGCGGACATAGCGCTTCACGAGCACGCTCGAGTCGCAGTAGGCCCACACGATCAGGCCTGCTCGTCGCGCTCGTCGATGAGGGTCTTCGAGACCGGTTTCCCGGTTACCGCGACGGGTCGCCAACGCGGCGCGGGCATGGGGCCCGGCTCGGCCGCGGCCACGACCAGGCCCTCATCGACCATCTTCCGCAGCGCCGCCGCGTCGCTTTCCGGTTCCGCGTCGGCGAGCGGCTTGATCACGGCGATGGGGCGCCCCCGCTCGGTCAGCACGACCTCCTCCCCGCGCCGGACGGCCTGCATGGTCCTGGAGAAGTGCTGGTTGGCCTCACGCAGTCCGAGCTTCATGTAGTAACGATACTACATTGGTCGGGGTGTTCTCCATCCGGCGGGCGGCTGAGCATTGAGCCCGGGTGGATCGGGGGCCGGTTCGGTATTCCTTGGCGTCAAGCGGATACGTGGACGTTGTCGTGGAGAAACTCGGGGGCGAGATCGGCACCGTTCGGCCACACCAGGGTGTGGAACTCCGGATGGATGGCGAACTGGCGAAACAGGGCCGGGTTTCGGAGCGGCTCGAAAACTGGACCTCGGAGAGCAGGACCGAGGTCGAGATCTCAGGCATGCTCCTACAGTAACATGCAAATGTATGGTATTGTCTGGACCCCGCGGCCGACGGATGGGAGGTCGCGCGCATCCGGGGGCAGGCGGTCGCTCCTGAGCGGTGCGGCGAGCCGGGCCGACAGCCGGTTCCGGGACTGAGAGCGGAGGCACGATGGGACGCACACCGGCGGGCGAGACGCGCGAGAAGGTCTTCGCGTTCGTGCGGGACCGGTTGCTGGCGGGGCAGCCGCCGACGGTGCGCGAGGTGCAGGAGGCCCTCGGTTTCCGGGCCGTTCGGACGGCGCAACAACATCTTGAACGGCTCGTCGAGGAGGGCCGGCTGCTAGCGGGCCGGCACCGGGCGCGGGGCTACCGGCTGCCCGGGGCGAGCGAGGGAGCGCGCACCGTGCTGGCCCCGGTGCTCGGCCGCGTTCCGGCCGGCGCGCTCGACGCCGCCATCGAGGATCCGGACGGCTACCTGCCGGTCGACGCGCGGGGCGCGGCAGCGGGCGACCTGTTCGCGCTCCGGGTGCGCGGCGAGAGCATGACCGGGGTGGGGATCCTGCCCGGCGATCTGGTGATCGTGCGGCGGCAGCCGACCGCCAGGAACGGCGATCTCGTCGTGGCGCGGGTCGGGGACGAGGCGACGGTCAAGACGTTCCGGTCGCGCGGGCGGCGGGTGGAGCTGCGGCCCGAGAACCCCGCGTTCGCCCCGATCGTGCTCGACGCCGGAGCGGTCGCGATCCTCGGGAAGGTCGTCGAGGTCCGGCGCGTCCTGGGAGCACATGGCGGCGCGGGCGCCTGACGGAAGCGGGTGGCGGCGGGCATGGCGAACGCAGCAGAGTTGACCGCACTCGTCTCCGCGTCCCGGAGCTGGCTGCAGCGCAGCCGGGCGGCACCGCCGCCCGCAGCCTGGACCGCCGCCGCGCTCGGCGGCTGCCTGGCGGAGCTCGCGGGCACCGGCGCCGCGCCATCGCTCACGCTGGCGATGGGACTGGTGCGCGAGGCGCAGCGGGAGAGCGAGCCGGTCGCCTGGATCACCCGGACCGCGAGCACTTTCTTCCCGCCCGACGCCGCCGCGGGGGGCGTCGATCTGGCGGCGCTGCCGGTCATCCGGCTCGACGGCCTGCGCCAGCGCCTGCGGGCCGCCGATCGGCTCGCCCGTTCCGGCGCGTTCGGGCTGCTCGTGGTGGACCTCGGCGACTGCCTCGACCTCCCGCTCGCCGTGCAGACCCGCCTGGCCGAGCAGGCGCTCGCCCACGGCACGCTCATCCTCTGCCTGACGGAGAAGACCGAGCGCCAGCCGTCGCTCGGGTCGCTCGTCGCGGTCCGCGCCCAGGCGCGGTGCGTCCGCCACGGACCCGATCGCTATGCCTGCCAGATACAGGCTCTCAAGGACAAGCGGCGCGGTCCGGGCTGGACCGACCGGGAGTGGTGCCGTGGACCGGATGGCCTGCGTTGAGCTGCCGGCGTTCCCGCTCCAGCTCCTGCTGCGGCGGCATCCCGACTGGGAAGGCCGGCCGGTGGCGGTGGTCGACCGCGACAAGCCGCAGGGGGTGATCCTCTGGGCGAACGAGGCGGCGCGGGAGGCTCGCATCCGCGCCGGGATGCGCTACAGCGCCGGCCTGTCGCTGGCGCGCACGCTGCACGCCGGCGAGGTGCCGCCGGCCGACATCGAGCGGGAGGTGGCATCGCTCGCGGTGCGGCTGCGCCGGTTCACCCCCGACGTCGAGCCGTGCCGTGACGAGCCGGGGGTCTTCTGGCTGAACGCCTCCGGCCTGTCGCATCTCCATGCGTCGCTCCGCGAGTGGGCGGATGCGATCCTCGCCGCGCTCCGGGCGGCCGGGCTGCGGGGGGCGGTGGCCGTCGGCTTCAGCCGCTTCGGCACCTACGCCGTCGCCCGGACCGCGGCCAGTGCCGCGACCGGACCGGCCGCCACGGTGCTCCGGGACCCGGTCACCGAGCGGGCGCTGGCGGGGCAGGCGCCCCTGGACCGGCTGGGCATCGCCCCGGCGCTCCGCGACAGCCTGCAGAAGCTCGGTGTCGGAACGGTGGGGGCCTTCCTGAAGCTGCCCCCGGCGGGGATTCGCCGCCGCTTCGGTCGAGATGCCGAGCGCCTGCACCGCCTGGCCGTAGGCGATCTGCGGGTGCCGCTCCAGCCGCTGCGGGTCCGGGACCCGCTCGTCGCGCGGCATGACCTCGACGATCCGGAGACCGACGTCCCGCGCCTGCTGTTCCTCGTCAAGCGGCTGCTGAACCGCGTGCTGGCGCGGATCGCCGCCCGCCATGAGGCGCTGGCCGAGCTGACGCTCGACCTGCAGCTCGACCGTGCCCCCGCGCGAAGCGAGCGGATCCGTCCCGCCGCCCCGACCCTGGACGCCGCCCAGTTGCTGAGCCTGGTGCGACTCCGCCTGGAAGCGCGCTTCCGCCCGGAGGCACGCCTTTCTCGGGAAGAGCCCGTGCCCTCGGCGCCCGTGTCCCGGTCGCGCGCACCCCAAGCCGCGTCCCGGACGCACACGTCCGGAGAGCGCACGCTCGGCGCCGGGGTCACCAGCCTGCGTGTTGCCGCCCGTGCCGTCAGGACCCGGAGCGCGCAGGCAGGGCTGTTCGCCGCACGCCCGCACCGCGACCTGGCGGTCGCGAACCGCGCGCTGGCCCGCGTCCGCGCGGAGTTCGGCGACGGGGCGGTGGTGCGGGCCCGTCTCGTCGAGGCGCATCTGCCGGAGGCGCGGTTCGCCTGGGAGCCGCTCGCGACGACCCCGCGGCCTGTGGCTGTGCCGCGTTCCACACCGGCGTCACGTTCGGCGCCGGCGCGGCGGTCTGTGGCAACACCGCGTTCCGCAACAGCGCGGGAACCTGCCGCACCACGGTACGCGCCGGCCGACGCGGCCAGCCGGCCGCTGGTGCGGAGGATCTACGCGCGCCCGCTCCCGCTCCCCCCGCGCCCGCGCCACGAGCCGGACGGCTGGCTGCTGCGCGGGGGCGTGGCCGGGCACGTCGAGGACCTCGCCGGGCCCTACCTGGTATCCGGCGGGTGGTGGCGGGCGGCCGTCCACCGCGAGTACTACTTCGCCCGGATGCGCGACGGCGACGTGCTCTGGATCTACTACGACCGCCTGCGCCGGCGTTGGTGCTGGCAGGGGCGGGTGGAGTAGGGCGGCCCGAGAACGGGTCGCGGTTTCGAGGTCGATGTCGTACGTCCCGCTCCGGTGCCGGAGCAACTTCTCGTTTCTCGACGGGGCAAGCCACCCCGACGAGCTGGTCGAGCAGGCCCACGCGCTCGGGCTCGAGGCGCTGGCCCTGACCGACCGTGACGGCGTGTACGGCATGGTGCGGGCGCACGTGAAGGCGAAGGAGCTGGGCGTGCGCCTGATCGTCGGGGCCGAGGTGACCGTCGACGATGGCGCCGGTGCTGCGGTCGATGATCCCGGTGCTGCTGCCGACGGCGCGGGTGCTGCTGCCGGCGGGACGGTCGAAGGCGCGACCGGCGGGGCGGTCGATGCCGCCGCCACGGAAGCCGGAGCGAGGGTCGACGACGCGCCGCCGACTTCCACCTGCGTGCTGCTCGCGGCGGATCGCACCGGCTACGCCAACCTTTGCCGGTTGCTCACCGCCGGCCGCCTGCGGCGGCCGAAGGGCGAGTCGCGCGTCACCTGGCCGGAGGTGTGCGAGCGGGCCGCGGGGCTCGTCGCCCTGTGGGGCGGGGAGCGGAGCCTGCTGGTGCGGGACGCGGAGCCGACCGCGGTCGCCGGACTCCTGCGGGAGGCCTTCGGCGACCGGCTGTACGCGATGGCGACCCGACACCGCCGGGCGGAGGAAGTGCGCCAGGAGGCCTGCCTGCGGCGGCACGCGGAGCGTGCCGGCCTGCCGCTGGTCGCTGCCACCGAGGTGCTCTACCACACGCCGGCGCGCCGCGACCTGCAGGACGTCCTCACCTGCATCCGGCACGGCGTCACGCTCGCCGCGGCGGGCCGGCTGACCCGTCCGAACGCCGAGCACGACCTGAAGGCGCCGCAGGCGATGGCGGGCCTGTTCGCCGACGAGCCGGTGCTCGTCGAGCGGACCCGCGAGGTGGCGTCGCGCTGCACGTTCAGCCTGTCCGAGATCCGCTACCGCTACCCCGCCGAGCGGCTGCCCGACGGCAAGACGTCGTCCGCGTGGCTCCGCGAGCTCACGCTCCACGGCGCCGGCGAGCGCTTCCGCGCCGGTGTTCCGCCGGCCATCCGTGAGCAGATCGACAAGGAATTGACGCTCATCGACGAGCTCGACTACGGCGGCTACTTCCTGACGATGTGGGAGATCGTCCGCTACTGCCGGCAGGAGGGCATCCTCTGCCAGGGGCGCGGGTCGGCCGCGAACTCGGTCGTCTGCTACTGCCTCGGGATCACGGCCGTCGACCCGACGCGGGTGGAGCTGCTGTTCGAGCGCTTCCTGTCGCGCGAGCGCCACGAGCCGCCCGACATCGACCTCGACATCATGCACGACCGCCGCGAGGAGGTGATCCAGCACGTCTACCGGAAGTACGGCCGCGACCGCGCCGCCATGGTGGCGAACGTCGTGCGCTACCGCGGGCGGTCCGCGGTGCGGGAGGTCGGCAAGGCGTTCGGGCTGTCCGAGACGGCGATCGATCGGCTCGCCAAGCTCCTGTCGCACTACGGCCCGCTCGATGCGGCGGCGCTGGCGCGCGCCGGCCTCGACCCCGCCTCGCCGGTCCACGGCCACCTCTTCCGGCTGTGCGAGCAGATCCAGGACTGTCCCCGGCATCTCTCGATCCACCCCGGCGGCTTCCTGCTGGGCCACGAGCCGGTGCACGACCTGGTGCCGATCGAGAACGCGACGATGCCGGATCGGACCGTGATCCAGTGGAACAAGGACGACCTGGAGGACCTCGGCCTCTTCAAGGTGGACCTGCTGGGGCTCGGCGCGCTGACGCAGCTCGACCTGGGCTTCCGGATGCTCGACCGGCACTACGGCCGCGAGCTGTCGCTCGACCGGATCCCGGCCGACGATCCGGAGACCTACGACCGGATCTGCCGCTCCGACACGGTCGGCGTCTTCCAGATCGAGAGCCGCGCCCAGATGGCGATGTTGCCGCGGCTGCGGCCGCGCAACTACTACGACCTGGTCATCGAGGTGAGCATCGTGCGGCCCGGTCCGATCTCGGGCGGCATGGTGCACCCCTACCTGCGGCGGCGCAACGGCGAGGAGGAGGTCGTCTATCCCCACGCGTGCCTCGAGCCGGTGCTGAAGAAGACGCTCGGCGTGCCGCTGTTCCAGGAGCAGGTGATGAAGCTGGCGATGGTGGCGGCCGACTACACGCCGGGCGAGGCGGACCAGCTCCGGCGCGACATGGCGGCGTGGCGCCGCAGCGGGCGCATCGAGCGGCACCGCGACCGGCTGGTGACCCGCATGCTGGCGAAGGGCATCGCGCGGGAATTCGCCGAGCGGGTGTTCGACCAGATCCGCGGGTTCGGAGAGTACGGGTTTCCGGAGAGTCATGCCGCGAGCTTCGCCCTGATTGCCTATGCCACGTCCTGGCTCCGCTGCCACTACCCGGACGTGTTCACCTGCTCGTTGCTCAACGCGCAGCCGATGGGGTTCTACTCGCCGGCGACGATCATCGAGGACGCGATCCGCCACGGCGTCGAGATGCGCCCGATCGACGTGACGGCCAGCGACTGGGACTGCACGCTGGAGCCCGTCGGCGCGGAAGGAGAGTGCACCGAGCCGGGAAGGGCGAGGCGCCCGCGCAGCAAGGCGCGACGAGGGAGCGGACAGGCGGTCCGTGAGCGAGGAGCAACGCCGCTGCGCGGGATGCATCGTCCCTCCCGGTTTGCGGTGCGGATGGGGCTGCGGTACGTGAAGAGCCTCTCCGAGGAGCGGGACTGGCGGCGGATTGAATCGGCGCGCGCGGAGCGGCCGTTCGCGTCGCTGGCGGATTTCGGCCGCCGCACCCGGCTCGACGACCGCGTGCTGCGCCGGCTGGCCGAGGCGGGTGCGTTCGGCACGCTCGAGGGCCGGCGGCGCGCCGCGCTGTGGGAGGCGCAGGGGCTCGGGGCCGCGTCCGAGTCCCCGCTGCCGATCGCGCCGGCCGAGCCCCGGCCCGACTTCGAGCCGCTCAGCGAGTTCCAGACCATCGACTGGGACTACCGTTTCAGCGCCCACAGCACCCGCGGCCATCCGCTCGCCCCGCTGCGCGAGGCGCTGGCCGCGCAGAAGCTGCCCGACGCCCGCACCGTAGCCGAGATGCCCGACGGCCGCGAGGTGCGCTACGCCGGCCTCGTCATCTGCCGGCAACGTCCCGGCACCGCGTCGGGCGTCACCTTCATGACGCTCGAGGACGAGACCGGCTTCGTGAACGTCGTGATCTGGAAGCAGGTGTTCGACGACTACGCGGTGCTCGCGCGGACCGCGTCGTTCCTCGGGGTGAGCGGGAAGCTGCAGGCGGAATCGGGCGTCGTCCACGTCGTTGCCGACGCGCTCTGGGCGCCGGAGATCCCGACCCGCCCGCCGACGGTCGGGAGCCGGGATTTTCATTGACGTTACCCGTCCATTGGTCGACGCCGGTCACTGAATGGCCACCAGTAACGTAAGCGGCTTATGATTGGTGGCAGTGCCGGACACGCCAGACCCTCTGAAGACGTACTTCGCCCGCATCGGCCGCAAGGGCGGATCGCGGAGCCGTCGCCGCCTGTCGTCCGCGGACGCCCGGGACATGGTGCGCGTGCGCGAGGCGCGCCGGGCGTTCCGCGATTTCTACGCGCAGTGCTTCTGGTACCTGCACCCCGACATGCAGGTCACGCTTCGCGATGTTCCGGAGATCGCGCGCGGGCTGCGCCGGAACGGCGGGCGGAAGGGGTTCCTCATCGCCGCCCGGTTATGCCGTTGAGCACCGTCCAGGCCGACGTTCTCCAACTCATCGCCGCCAACCGAAGCCCCGACAGCTACGTCGCGGGGGCAACGGTGCTGCACCGGGCGGAGAACACGCCGCGGTACTCGGCCGATCTCGATCTGTTCCACGATCTGGAGGACGTCGTCGCCCAGAGTGCGGACGTGGATGCGGCAACGCTCGGAAACGCCGGCTACGAAATCTCCTGGCTGCTGCGCACCCCGAGCTTCCATCGCGCTGTGGTGCGCGTGGGAGTGCGGTCGCTGAAGATCGAGTGGGCCCAGGACAGCGCCTTCCGCTTCTATCCGATTCAGCACGACGAGCGCTTCGGGTATCGCCTGCACGACATCGATGCCGCGATCAACAAGGTCCTGGCCCTGGCGGGGCGGAGCGAGATCCGCGACTTCGTCGACGTGCTCCATCTCGACGAGACCCATCTCCCGCTCGGTGCCCTTACCTGGGCGGCGTGCGGCAAGGACCCCGGCTTCACGCCCGAGTTCCTGCTGGAGCACGCGGCGCGCCACGTCGCCTACACGCAGGAAGAGCTGGACCGGCTCTCTCTCAGGGAGCCGCTCCAACTCGGCGACCTGAAGCGATGCTGGCTCGGCGCGCTGGAACGGGCACGGACGCTGGTGGCAGGACTCCCGCCGGACGAGATCGGTTGCCTGTACGTCGACGACGACCGGCGCCCCGTCGCACCCGATCCCACCTCGGAGAGCTTCCGCTCGCTGGTCCGCCACCGAGGATGCGTCCGGGGCGCCTGGCCCACCATCTCCCTCCACGATCGCGGGTAGCGGCGCGGTCGTGCCGTCGCCGCCCGTGGCGGCGCTCGAGGCGCGGGAAACGGGTCTTGCGCGCGGTGAAGCCCAGGTTCATCATGGGGACTCCCGGATGGATGCAGTGAGCCGGGAAGCAGGGAGGCCAGGATGACCCACCGATGTCTGATGGCGGCGTTGGTCATGTCGGCGCTCGCGGTTCTGGCGCCGATTGACGTTTCGGCTCAGGCGCCGGGGGGCGCGGCGGGGGCGGGCGAGTCCGCGGCGCCGCGTACCGCGTGGGGCGACCCGGACCTGCAGGGGCGCTGGACGAACACCACGACGACCCCGCTGGAACGGCCCGCCGACCTGGACGGACGGGAGTTCCTGACGGAAGAGGAACGAGTCGCCCGGGACGCGGCGGGCGACGTGGCCCGCGAGCAGCGGGGCGTCGACCCGGGGACGGGCGAGACCGGGTCCTACAACAACTTCTGGGTCGAGCGGGGGGTCAGGATGGCGCGAACGTCGCTGATCGTCGACCCGCCCGACGGCCGACTGCCCCCGCTGACGCCGGCGGAGGCCGAGCGGCGCCCCGGGCGCGAGTCGTATCGCAGCCGGGAGCCGGCCGGACCGGAAGACCGCAACCTGTACGAGCGGTGCATCTCGCGCGGGCTGCCCGGCGCGATGATGCCCGGCTTCTACAACCACAACTACCAGATCTTCCAGGCGCCGGGTTATGTCGTGATCTTCGTCGAGATGATCCACGACGCCCGGATCATCCCGCTCGACGGGCGGCCGCATGCGAACGAACGGATTCGGCAGTGGCTGGGGGACTCGCGCGGCCGCTGGGAGGGCGACACGCTGGTCGTCGAGACGACGAACTTCATCCCCGTCAACGGCCGCGCCCTGACCGTCTTCGGGGGCGGCGAGGCCACCGTGATCGAGGAGCGCTTCACGCGGATCGACGACGGGAACCTCGACTACCGCTTCACGGTCAGCGATCCGACGGAGTACACGACACCGTGGACCGCGTCGATTCCCATGACGAGCCTCGACGGCCTGCTCTACGAGTACGCCTGCCACGAGGGGAACTACGGCCTCGAGAACATCCTGGCGGGAGCGCGGGCGGCGGAGCGGACGGGCCAGTAGCCCGCCGGCTCCCGAGGCGGTACAGCGCGGCCCTCGATCCATTTGCGGCGACAGGTTCACGTCGATCAGGAGCCTGCGGGGGAAGACGCCCGGCCCGGGCAGTCGGCGAGGACCGGGCCGCACCCCGTCAACGAGCCCGGGCGCGCGTCCGGTGCCACCAGATCAGCACGAGCGCCGCGCCGACGAGGGTCAGCCCGATCGACAGCCCCACCCAGAGGCCGACGATGCCCCAGCCCACGACGAAGCAGAGGACGTAGCCGATCGGCAACCCGACCGCCCAGTGCCCCGCGAGATTGCAGGCCATCGGCGTACGGGTGTCCCCCAGCCCCCGCAGCACGCCCGTCGCGACTGCCTGGAGCCCATCGAAGAGCTGGAAGAACGCGGCCACCAGGAGCAGCGTCACGCCAGCGCGAATCACGGCCGGGTCGGTGGTGTACAGGCGCAGGATCGGATACGGGGCCAGCACGAAGCAGAGAGCGGCGCCGCTCATGAAGCCGGCCCCGAGGGAGGGCGGCCCAACCCGCCCGCCTGACGCCGTCCGGGTCGCGACGCCCCGCGGAGTAGCCCACGCGGACCGCGCCCGCCGCGCCGACGCCCTGGGGCACCATGAAGGTCACGCTGGCCACGTTGAGCACGATCTGATGGGCGGCCAGCGTGGCCGCCTCCAGGCGTCCGGCCAGGGCGGTGACGGCCGCGAACACCCCGAACTCCAGGGTCACCTGTGCCGCCGCGGGCCAGCCGAGCGCGATCAGATGGCGCAGGCGGCGTCGCTCCGGGCGCATGCGCGGCCACGGGCCGGCGGAGCGACGAGCGTGAAGCAGGATCGCCACGGCGAGAAACGACGCCAGGTACACGCGGGATATGCAGGTCGCCCAGGCTGCCCCGTCGACGCCCAGCGCCGGCAGTCCCAGGTGTCCGAAGACGAGCAGCCAGTTGGCGGCGGCGTTGATCGCGTTGGCGGTGATGAGGGCCGCCGTCACCTGCGCCGCGCGGCCGGTCGCCTGCAGGTAGCGGCGGTACGCGGTGTACAGCAACAGCGGCAGCACGCTGAGGAGGACGATCGAGAAGTACGGCACGGTGAGCCGTTCCACCGCGGGGGCCAGGCCCCAGCGGTCGAGGCTCGCGGCCACCCCCCCGCCGACGAGCATCAGCGGCACGGCCTGCAGCACGGCGAGCCATGCCCCCTGCACGAGCCACCGCCGGCACTCGTCGAGGCGGCCGCGGCCGTAGGCTCGCGCGACCAGGGTGTCGAGACCCGGCAGCATGCCGATACCGCCGACCGGCGCCTCGGCGGCGCTGCTCGACCACGCCCTGGGCCGGTCGTTCCGCATCATGAACCCGGTGTCGGACTCGCTCTCGCGGGCCTCGACCAGGGCGTCGAGCTGATCGTCCCGGTTCCAGTGGTAGACCGCCTGCGGCGTCATCGCCCCCTCCCGCCGCCCCGCGTGTGCCGGTGAATTGGGAGTGGGCGGCAGCGAGGGACCGGCCTGCGCCTCTACTTGTGATTGAGGCCGTCTGCGCCCCCCGCTCCAGCTCGTTCTGGTCGCCGTAGCGGCCCTCCGACACCACCACCGCGAGGCACAGGACGCTGCCGATGCCCACGGCCCCGATCGCGGCGGGCCCCAGCCGGCCGACCATCGCGAGGTCGACGAGCCCCATCGCTATCCACCCCAGCTCGGCCGCCACGATCGGCGTCGCGAGCCGGATGGTGGGGGGCAGCTCGGCGCGGAGCCCCGGGAACGCCGAGCCGGCGGCGTCGCGCCTTGCCGGCCGGATCGAATCGGATGTCGGCGGGGCCGGCGGCTTGCGTCGTCTCACCCGAAGGATGCTAACGCTCCGCTGCAACGCGCGAGCCGAGGCTGGCTGCAGGTCCGAGCGGGATTGGAAGCCAGTTCCCGGCCGTGTTCCTCTCCCCATGGGACCGTGATCGATGCAGGGTTGCCGACTGCACTCAGGAGCAGCCTGTAGTCTGCGGGGCGGGGCGCTCGGCGAGATGGACTCTGGTCAACGGCCTCGTCGCGCTTCCGCCGCCTACCGTGCTTCAGCACCGACGACACCTGCATGCGTTGACAGTCCGTTGCAGCGAGACTACGCTCGGGCCGTTCGGCCCTTCCGGAACCGGTCAACAGGAGCCGAGGTCATGAACGACCTGCTCACGCCAGCGCTGGTCCGCAGAGTGCTGGTGGTCGTCGGCGCCCTGATCCTCATCCCGGTCGTCGCGATCGGCACGCTGGCGGTCGCCTCGGGAAGCGCCGACCCGCCGTCGGCGTTCTTCGGCGGCGGTCCGCTCCTGGACGGCGAGCTCGTGACGGGTCCCGAGCCGGACTGGAGCTTCGTGGGCGACGTCGGGGTCGTCGACCTGCAGCTCGTCGATCCTCCGCGGTCCCGCGTGGTGTTCATCGCCGACCACGACGGCAAGCTCTACGTCGTCTCCGGGTACATGGGCAGCTTCCTCGGCCGGCTGTGGAAGCGGTGGCCCGTGCAGGCGGAGCGGGACGGTCGGGCTGTCGTGCGGATCGAGGGGAAGCGCTACGAGCGCACGCTCCTGCGCATCCAGCCTGGCGCGGACGTCATCGAGGGAGTCAGCGCCGAGCTGGGCCGCAAGTACGGCGGGGCCGACCCGGGCTCCATCGAGTCCGGGGACACGTGGCTCTTCGAGCTCGCACCCCGAGGCTCGGGATCGACCGGAGGGTCGCGGTGAGGCTGCTGGCCTGGGCCGTCGGCCTCGTGATCGTGGTGGTCCTCGCCGTTCTGTTCGTGCCGGGGCTCGCCGCGACCATCGAAGGACGGTTGCTGGGTTGGATGGCAGGGGCGGCGGGCTGACTGTCCCGGGGCCGCGACGCCTTACCTCTGCCCGTCACCCGCCCGCGCCCGCAGCCACGCCACGGCTGCGAGCAGCAGCACCGCAAAGACGATCAGGAACGTCGCCACCGCAAGGATGGCGGGGCTGATCTGCTCGCGGACGCCGGTCCACATCTGGCGCGGAATGGTGCGCTGGTTCGTGCCCGCCATGAAGAGGACGACGACCACCTCGTCGAACGAAGTGGCGAACGCGAAGAGCGCGCCGGAGACGACCCCGGGGGCGATCAGCGGAAGCTGAATGCGGCGGAACACGAGCAGGGGGCTTGCGCCGAGGCTCGCCGCGGCGCGGGTCAGGTTGGCGTCGAAGGTCGAGAGCGTGGCGGTCACCGTGATGACGACGAACGGCGTTCCGAGCGCGGCGTGCGCCAGGATCAGGCCGAGGTGCGACTGGGTGAGGCCCACCGTCGAATAGAAGAAGAACATGCCGGCCGCTGCGATGATGAGCGGCGTCACCATCGGCGAGATCAGCAGCCCCATGACCGCCCGGCGCAGGGGCATGGCGGGATTCGACAGGCCGAGGGCGGCAAGCGTCCCCAGACCCGTCGCCAGAGCCGTGGCCGCGACACCGATGAACAGGCTGTTGGCGAGCGCGCGGGCCCAGGTGTCGTCCTCCTCGATCTGCCGGTACCAGCGCAGGGACCACGCCTCGGGATCGAGACGGAGCATCCCCTCGGTGAAGGTGAAGTAGGGCTCCGCGTTGAAACTGAGCGGGATGATGACGAGGACGGGGGCCACGAGAAAGGCGAAGACGAGCGCGCAGAAGGTCCCCTGAAGCAGCGCCCCCGCCGCCGGCCGCCGCGCGAGCGCCCGGCCGGTGGCCTCGGCAGTGCTCGCGAACGCGGCACGGACGAACGCCGTAGCGGCGTGTGCGGCTCTGCGGGTCGTTCCCGTTCCGACCGCCGACTTCCGGGCCGCCGTCATCCCAGCCTCATCCGGTCCAGGCCGACCAGGCGGTCGAAGACGACGTACAGCGCGGCGACGCACGCCAGGAGGATCGCTCCGAGCGCCCCCGCGAGGCCCCAGTTCAGCGACGTCTGCATGTGGTAGGCGATGAAGTTCGAGATGAGCTGCCCGCTCTGGCCGCCGACGAGGGCCGGCGTGATGTAGTAGCCGATGGCGAGGATGAACACCAGCAGCGATCCGGCCCCGATGCCGGGGAGCGTCTGCGGCACGTAGACACGGCGGAACGCCAGCGCGGGGCTCGCGCCGAGCGAGGCGGCGGCGCTCATCTGCTGCGGCGGGATGGTGCGCATCACCGAGTAGAGCGGCAGCACCATGAACGGCAGCAGCACGTGGGTCATCGCCACCACCGTGCCCGTCATGTTGTAGATGAGGGCCACGCGGCCGTCGTCGGCGACGAGGCCAATCGCCACCAGCAGGTCGTTGATCACCCCTTGCGACTGGAGCAGCACGATCCAGGACGTAGTGCGGACCAGGAGCGAGGTCCAGAACGGGACGAGGACGAGCGCCAGGAGCCACCCCGCCCGGCGCGGCGGCGCGTGGGCGATGAGATGCGCCAGCGGGTAGCCGAGCAGCAGGCACAGGACGGTAATGCCGAAGCTCACGAGCAGCGTGCGGCCGAGGAGCGGCACATAGATCCGGCGCTCCGCGGGCTGCTGCGCAACCGTTCCGTCGGGCAGACGCTGCAGGTCGACGGCGTTCAGGTAGTGGCGCGACGTAAGGCGATCTCCCGCGGTCCGGATGGCGTGCCAGGTGGACGCCTCGCCCCACGCTGCGTCGATCCCGACGAGCGCCTCCCGCCAGGGGCCGCGGTAGACCTCGCGGAGCCGGCGCACGGACCGCACGAACACGCTGCGGAGGCCGCCCCGGACCCGGTTGACGCGGCTGGCCACCCGGCCCAGCACGCGAGCCTCCCGCGCCGCCAGCAATTCGCGCGCCGCCGCCTCGTAGACCGCCTCGCCCGGCGCTCCCGTGCCGTCCCAGCCGCGCAGCCGTTCCAGGGTGACGGGGAAGGCGTCGGCGACCACCGGGTCGTAGACGCTGCGGACGAGCATCGTCGCCAGAGGGGCGACGAAGGTGACGCCGATGAACAGCACGAGGGGCAGCGCCAGCCCCGCCGCGCGCAGGCGGGCGCGGCGGCTCGGTCCGCGCCCCGCGGGCGGGTTGCCGGCGCTCATCGCGCGAGCCACGCGCTGAAGCGCTCGTTCATCTCATCGGCGTGGTCGCTCCACCACTCCCAGTCGTTGGCCAGCGCGCGCGTCAGGTGCTCCGGCGTGAGCGGCATATGGGGGTTCATGTCGATGCCGGTTTCGGCGTGCGTCCCGATGAGCGGCACGCCGGAGCGGCGGGCCGGACTGTAGGAGATGTAGCTGCCGACCCCCGCCATCGACTCCGCCGTCGACGCGAAGGCGAGGAAGCGGCGTGCAGCGTCGAGGTTCGGCGTGCCGGCGACGATCGCCAGCGGGCCGACGTCGTACACCTGCCCGTCCCAGACGATGACGAAGGGCTGGTTCTCCGCCACCTGGGCGTTGAAGATGCGTCCGTTGTAGGCGGTGCTCATGACCACCTCGCCGTCGGCGAGCATCTGCGGCGGCTGTGCGCCCGCCTCCCACCAGACGACCTCGTCCTTGATGGTGTCGAGCTTGCGGAAGGCGCGCGCGACGCCCTCCGGGGTGTCGAGCGTGGCGTAGACCTCGTCCACCGGCACGCCGTCGGCGATCAGGGCGAACTCCAGATTCACGTGCGGGACGCGGCGCATGCCGCGGCGGCCGGGGAACCGCTCGAGGTCGAAGAAGTCGTCGATGGTCGTCGGCGGCCCGTCCGCGAAGCGAGCGGGGTGGTAGGCGTAGACGGTGGAAAAGAAGGATGTCCCGACGCCGCACTCCGTCAGCGCGGCGGGGAAGAAGTCGTCCACCGCGGGCGTGCCGTCGGGGCCTGCCGGCAGCATCGCGAAGTCGATCGGCTCGAGGATGCCCTCGTCGCAACCGCTGACCGCGTCGGCGATCTCGACATCCACCACGTCCCAGTGGACGTTGCCGGTCTCGACCTGCGCGCGCACTTGCGCCAGGCCGCCGTTGTAGCTCTCCAGCCGGATCTCGATCCCGGTCTCGGCCGTGAAGCGCTCGTGGTAGCCCAGCACGCAGGCGCGGGCGTAGGAGCCGCCCCAGGAGACCACCGTGAGCGACGGCCCTGCCTCCGTCACGCAGCCCCACGCGGAGCCGGCCGCCGCAACCACAGCAAGCAGCGCCCCGACCCGGGCCGCGAGCCGGCCCGGGAGACCGGGACGCGGGATCCTCGCCCCCGCGAGACGTCCGGCGCACCCGTCAGGCCGTCGCGGCGACGCGCGGCTCATGCCGCCGCCTCCGCATCCTCAGGGTCGGCGTCGAGGGCGCGGCAGTCGGTCGGCGTCCAGCCGATCCGGATCCGGTCGCCCACCAGCACCGCGCCGTGGCCCACCACGTTCGGGATCTTGACGATGAAGTCCGACGAGCCGCAGACCGTGACGCGAACCCGCAGGTGGTCGCCGAGGAAGGTCACGTCCTCGACCCGCGCCTCGTACTCGTTGGTGTAGAGGCCGGGCCGGGGGGCCATGGAGACGCGCTCGGGGCGAATGGAGAGCGTTGTCGCGTCACCGGGCCGGCACGGCGCCACCTGCAGTGCCTGCACCGCCTCGCCGGCGACACTTACGTGGCAGAGGTCGTCGCGGACGGCTTCGACGCGCCCCCGCAGGCGGTTGTTCTCGCCAATGAAGCGGGCCACGAACGAGCGCTGCGGTTCCTCGTAGAGTCCCTCCGGCGACGCGGTCTGCTCGATCCTCCCCGCGCGGAAGACGGCGACGCGATCCGACATCACCATCGCTTCCTGCTGATCGTGGGTGACGTAGAGCATCGTGACGTCGAGATCCTGGTGAATGCGCCGGATCTCGTACTGCAGCTCTTCCCGCAGGCGGCGGTCGAGGGCGCCGAGCGGCTCATCCATCAGCACGAGGCGCGGCTCGAACACCAGCGCGCGGGCGATTGCCACCCGCTGCTGCTGGCCGCCGGAGAGCTGGGCGGGGCGCCGGCCCTCCAGCCCCGCGAGCCGGACGAGCTCGAGCGCGCGCCGCACCCGCTCGCGGCGCTCCGCCGGAGGGACGCCGCGCACCTCGAGGGGGAACGCCAGGTTCGCGCCCACCGTCATGTGCGGAAACAGCGCGTAGTTCTGGAACACCATCCCGATCCCGCGCTGGCGCGGCGGCAACTGATGCACGGACTGCCCGTCGATGCGGATCGTGCCGGACGTCGGGGCCTCGAAGCCGGCGAGCATCATCAGGCAGGTCGTCTTGCCGGAGCCCGACGGCCCGAGCAGCGTCAGGAACTCGCCCTTCCGTACGCGGAGATCGAGATCCGCGACCACGCGGGTCACGCCGTCGAAGCTCTTGTTGACCTGTTCGAACTCGACGTAGGCCTCGCCGGGGCTCTCCGCCTGCATGCCGGGATTGTACAGATTGCGCCCGTCAGGGCGCGCCCTGACGGGCGGTCATCGCGTAGACGGCCGGCACGACCAGCATGTTCAGCGCCGTGGACGACAGCAGGCCGCAGACGATGACCAGCGCCAGCGGAGCCTGGATCTCGCTGCCCGCCTCGCCAAAGGCGCTGGCGGCCGGCAACAGCCCCAGCCCCGTCGAGAGCGCCGTCATCAGGATCGGAACCAGGCGGTCGACCGAGCCCTGGACCACGGCGGTCTCGAGGTCGACGGCGCCCTCCCGCCGCAGCCTCCGGATGCCGCGCACCAGCATGATCCCGTTGCGGGCCGCGATGCCGAACAACGCGATGAAGCCGATGAGCCCCGCGATCGACAGGACGCCGCCGCCGAGAAAGACCCCCGCCACGCCGCCGATGAGCGCCAGGGGGAGGTTGACCATCACCACCGCCGCGTCGCGGGCGGACCGGAACGCGGCGAGGAGGAGGAGGAAGATGCCGGCGACGGCCCCGATGCCCAGCCCCAGCAAGAGGCGCGAGGCGGCGGTGGCGGCTTCGAGCTCGCCGCCGTACTCCACCCGGTAGCCCGCGGGCAGCGCCACGGCGGCCTCCACACGCTCCCGTATGTCGGAGGTGACGTTGCCGAGGTCGCGGCCCGCGACGTTGGCGGCGACGAGGATACGCCGCCGGGCATTCTCGCGGCCGATGAAGTTCGGGCTCCGGTCCTCCGCGATGCTGGCGAGGCTGCCGAGCGGCACGCGGGCCCCCTGCGGCATGTCGAGCCTCGTCTGCCACATGGCGTCGAGATCCTGGCGCTCGCTGGGGCGGTAGCGCAGGACGAGCGGCACCACCATCCCTCCGTCGAGGATCTGTCCGACACGGCGCCCGAGCAATGCGGTCTCGAGGGTGGAGGCGGCCTCGCCCGCCGGCATCCCATAGCGGGCGAGCGCCGTCCGATCGAAGCCGACACGGACGGTCGGGATGTCGGCCTGCGGCTCGAGAGCCAGGTCGACGAGGCCGGGGACGTCCCGGATCGCAGTTACCACCTGGCTCCCGAGGGCCCGGAGCGTCGCCACGTCGTCGCCGAAGACCTTGACCGCCAGATCGGTGCGGGCGCCCGACATCATGTGGTCGATGCGGTGCGATATCGGCTGGCCGATGGTCACGTTCGTGCCGGGCACCAGAGTCAGCCGCTCCCGGATCTCGGCCAGCACGACCTCCCGCGGTCGTCCCTCCGGAACGAGCCGCACGTCGATCTCGGACGACTCGACGCCCTGCACGTGCTCGTCCCGTTCCGCGCGGCCGGTCCGGCGCGCGGTGGCCGCCACCTCCGGCACGTCGAGCAGGAGCTCCTCGATGACCCCGCCGATGGCGTTCGACTCGGCCAGGCTGGTGCCCGGCAGCGTCACCGCGCTGATGACGAGCGCGCCCTCGTTGAAGGCGGGCAGGAACGAGCGTCCCATGCGCGGCACCGACGCGAGCGCTGCCACGAGCAGCAGCGCGGCGGTGGCGACCACCCACCACGGCCGTCGCAGGAGCCCGGGCAGCAGGCGGCCGTAGCCGCGCTTCAGCCAGGCGGCGAGCGGCGCCTCGCGGCCCTCGCGGATCCGTCGCGCGCCGGGGAGGAGGTATGCGCAGAGCGCCGGCGTTACGGTCAGCGCGACCACCAGCGACGCGAACAGGGCCATGAGATAGGCGGCGCCGAGCGGCTGCAGCAGCCGGCCCTCGATGCCCGAGAGAAAGAACAGCGGCAGGAAGGCCAGCATCACGATCAGCGTGGCGACGACGATCGATCCGCGGATCTCCCGGCTGGCGAGAACGACCACCTCCAGCACGGGCCGGCGCTCCGCCTCCGGCCGGCCGGCGTTCTCGCGCAGACGCCGGGCCACGTTCTCGACGTCGACGATGGCGTCGTCGACCAGCGCGCCGACGGCGATGACGAATCCCCCGAGCGTCATGCTGTTGATCGACAGTCCCGCCGCCCGCAGCCCGGCGACCGCGGCCAGCAGCGAAAGGGGAATGGCGACGAGCGTGATCGCCCCGGCGCGCAGGTTGGCCAGAAACAAGAGGGTGACGAGGATCACGAGCAGCGTCCCGTCGCGCAGGGCGGCGTTGAGATTCTCGAGCGCCAGCTCGATGAAGTCCGCCTGCCGGAAGAGGCGCGAATCGAGCTGCATGCCGGCCGGCAGCTCCGCCTGCAACTGGTCGAGGACGGCTTCGAGCTCGCGGGTCAGCGCCAGGGTATTGACGTCCGGTTGCCGATGGATGCCCAGGATCACCGCCGGCCGCCCGTTGCGCGCGCCGTCGCCCCGCTTGAGCGATTCGCCGACGCGCAGCTCGGCGACGTCGCGCACGCGGATCGGCCGCGTGTCCCGCGTCGTGATGACGGTGGCGCCGATGCCTTCGATGTCTCGGACACGCCCCGCTCCCTGGATCAGGTACTCCTGGCCGCCCGCGAGGCGGAACCCGGCCGACGTATTGCGGCTCGCGCGGCGGAGCGTCTCCTCGACGGCGCCCAGGGCGACGCCGTAGCTCGCCAGCCGCCCCGGGTCGACCAGCACCTCGAACTGCCGGCGCTCACCGCCGATGACGGTTACCTGCGACACGCCGGGAGTGGCCAGCAGACGCCGCCGGACGAGCACCTCGGCGGTCGTCCGGAGGTCGAGCGGGGACGGCGGGGGGGCGCCGGCCGCGGGTCCCCGCGCGAGGGCCACGAACATGATCTCGCCCATGATCGACGTGAGCGGTGCCAGCACCGGCGGCTCGATGCCGTCGGGCAGCGTCGCCGCGACCCCTGCGAGCTTCTCGACCACCGTCTGCCGGGCGCGGTAGACGTCGGCGCTCCAGTCGAAGTCGACCCAGATCACCGCGATGCCGACCGCAGTGGCCGAGCGCACCCGCCGCACCTCGGCCGCGCCGTTGAGGGCCGCCTCGATGGGGAAGGTGACGAGCGCTTCCATGTCGCCGGGGGCGAGGCCGTGACCTTCGACGAGCACGGTCACCGTCGGCGCCGTCACGTCGGGCAGCACGTCGACCGGCATGCGCGTGGCCACGAACCCCCCCGCCACCAGAAAGCCGGCCGCCACCGCGACCACGCCCAGGCGGTTGTGGACCGCCCAGTGGATCAACCCGTCGAGCAGCATCGTTGGCCTCCCGTCAGTGGACGTGCCCGTGCGCCGGAACCTGCGGCGAGAGCGCGGCCAGGCGGATGAGCGGCGCCCCGAGCGTGACCACCCGTTCGCCGGGCTCGATGTCGCCCGCGACTTGCACGAAGCCGCCCTCGCGGTTGCCGAGCCGGACCGGCCGGCGCTCGAAGCTCTCGCCCCCGACCTGCACGAAGACGACCGGCTGGCCGGCATCGTCCACGATGGCACCCTCCGGGACCGTCACCCCGTCGGTTGCCGCCGATGCGAAGATGCGCAGCGACACCGCCTGGCCCACCGCGAGCCGCCGGTCCGGGTTGCCCAACTCGTAGATGAGGGGTACGGTGCGCGCGTCGGCGTCGAGCACGCGGCCCACCGACACCAGGCGGTCGAGAGTCACCGGCGCGTCGAAGCCCGCCACTTCCAGCTCCGCGCCGGACAGGTCTCCGAGCCGCGCCAGGGCGGCTTCCGGCAGCGAGCCCACCACGTAGACCCGATCGAGGGCGACGATGCGGAACAGCGATTCGCCCAGGGCCACGCTCGCCCCCGGCGTTGCCTCGGACGCCGCCACGTAGCCGCTGATGGGAGCACGCAGCAGGAACCGGACGTCGCGCCCGCCGTCGCCCTCGGCGGTGCGCGTGGCGTCGAGCTGCGCCAGGTGGGCGTCGGCCGCGGCCATGCGCGCCATGGCCGTCTGCTCCGCCACCTGCGCCTCGAGCTGCCGGCGGGCAGGCAGGGCGCCGGCCGCCACCAGGCGATCGACGCGCGTGCGCGCCGCCCGGACCAGCTCCAGGGCGTTGCGCGCCTCGGCCACCTCGAGCTCGAGGGCGGGACGGTCCTCCCCGTGCCCGCTGTGCGGGATGATCTCGGCCAGTACGTCGCCGCGGGACACGCGCGTGCCCACCGGCCGCGCCGGGAGATCGGGCGCCAGTCGTCCCGCGACCGGCGTCGTGACATCGGCGCGCCCGCCGGCTCGCGGCTCGATCGCCGCCGCGATGAGGAGGCTGTCGGAGACCCGACGCCGCTCGGCGGGGGCGGTCGCGAAGTCGAACGCCCATTGCTGCTCCTTCAGGAACGAGATTGCGTCGTCGGCGCCGTCGTCGACACCCTCCGGTGCCTCGGTCACCGCGGCGCCGCCGCGCGCCACGGTCACCTCGCCCAGATCGTGACGATCGTCGAGCGTGGGGGTATCGAGCAGTACCTCGAGGCGATAGCGCCCCGCCTCAGTGGGTGTGACGTCGACCCCGAAGATTCCGGGCCGACCCGGCGCCTCCACGGAGAAGGCCTGCGTGCCGCGGCCCGAGAGCCGCACCACGGCTCCGCCGGTGCGAACCGGCGCGAACGTGTCCAGATCGGTGAAGTGAATCGCGAAGCGGCTCGTCTCCCCCGCCACGAGGGGGGGATACTCCATGAACAGCTCGCTGCGCTCCGTCCAGCGGGTCTCGACGACCGCCGGCGCTTCCTCCCCGGGCTCGATCGCTTCCAGTGGAGGCGCATCCGCGCATGCGCATGCCGCCGTCAGCGGCAGCGCGAGCGCCGTCATCCGCCGCGCCGCAGATCTGGTCATGGTCCCACCTCCCCGCCGACCGCCCGGCCGAGCTCGATGGCGGCCCGGCGCGCCGCAGCCGCGAGATCCAGCAGGCGCAGTCGGGCGCGGAGCGCGACCCGATGCGCGTCGAGCAACTCCAGAATCCCGTACTCGCCCTCCTCGTAAGCCGCTTCCGCGATCGAGACCAGCTCGGCGGCCGGCGCCACCGACTCGGCGCGGTACCGCTCGGTCAGCGCCCGGTAGCGGGTTGCCGCCCCGTGAGCCGCGCGCACCTCGCGCTCGATGCGGGTGCGCAGCGATCGGCGTTCAGCGCCCGCCCGTGCGCGGGCCGCCTCCGCCCGCGCCGCCCGCTCCTGCCCGCGGTCGAACAGCGGCAAGGCCAGGGCCGCGCCGACCACGTAGCCCGAGTCGCGCGCGGCCGGCGGGCCGGCACGCTTGAGGCCGCCGGTCACCGCGGCCGCCGGCAACCGCAGCCGATGCGCGGCACGGCGCTCGACCGCCCAGCGATCCTCGCTCGCGGCGAGAGCTCGGTAGTCGGCCCGACGAGCCAGAGCGCGGTCCAGGAGTGTCTCGACGGCATCCAACGGGGCTGCCTCCGACAGGTCGCCGGCGGCCGACAGGAGATCCGGTGCGCTCGGGGCGAGGAAGGAGACGACGGCCGCCTGGGCGGTCAGTCGTTCGATGCTCGCAGCCTCGCGGTCGGCTTCCGCATCGGCCACCTCGCGTTCGGCCCGCAGCCGGTCGAAGCGGGATCCCTCGCCTTCGCGCTCGCGCAACTCCAGCACCGTCACGAGGCGTCGGAGCTCCGAGACGCCGGCTTCGAGCACCTGTTCGCGCGCCTGCGCCAGCAGGAGGTCTGCGAACGCGAACCGCAGCTGCGTCTCGAACGCAAGGCGTTCGTCATCGGCGCGGGACTCCGCCGCGGTCACCGCGCGCGCCGCTGCTTCGCGCAGCAGGCGCCGCCGGCCGCGGAACGGCAGCTCCTGCGACACGAGCAGGAAGTCGTCGCTTCCGAGACCCGCGTCCTCCCGCGTGAAGGTGACCGTGGGGTTGGCCGGGAGGCTCGGCTGCCGCACGGAGGCGGCCAGCTCCGCTACGGTCGCGCGCAACGCCTCGAGCTGCGGATGCCCGGCGCGCAGCCGGCTGAGCGCCTCTTCCTCCGTCAGCGTCTGGCCGGACGAGACGGCAGCGGCCGGGCCGCAGACCGCAGCGGCTGCCGCCAGGAATCGCCATCGACGCATGGCTTCCCTCTCTTCGAACTCCGCCCGCTCGTCGGCGCGGACGGACGCGATGCAGAGACTCGTGGGGTCCGCGGGCGCACGACGCGGGTCGCCGCGGAAGGGGGGTCAGCGGGGGGGCGGAGGAGCGCGGGTCGAGGCGGCGCTTCGCGGAGGTGGATCGGGCCCGTCAGGAAAGGTCGTCGGCGGGGCCGCCCCGTGCGGGTCGGCGATCACGGGGGGCTCGCCTGCGCCCGCGACGGCGAGGACGTGGGCGATCTGTGGCGGGTCGGGCTGCAGCCCGACCGCGTCGAGCGCGACGGCCGCGTGCACGTGTGCGCTCGCGACCGTCGGGCAACCCGCCCGGTCGCCCCTTGTCGTCCCGGGTAGATGCCAGTGGGCGCCTTCGTGGTGATGTCCGGCGCAATGGGCGTCGACCCCCGGCACGGAGGCTCCGCCCTCGCTGCCGTGTGCGTGCACGTGCGCGAACGGGACGGAGGCCCGCATCGCGACGAGCGAGGCGACGAGCAGCAGCGATCCGACGCGCGGCATCACTCCTATCCTTACGAGCGGCCGCGTCGCTGTCAACCGCCCCGTTGCCGCCCGGTCGCAGGCGGTGCCGGAAGAATGCGCCGTGGAACGGCGCGGACTCCTGTAGTCTTGGCTGCAGGCGTGGCCCGGGCGCCAGGCGGATCCGTCAGGCGGCAATCGGCGACCGGGGTGGACCGAGGGGGGCGATCGACGATGGCGCGGGGTGACGGCGGGGGCGCGCGGTACAGAAGGGTCGGGCTCCACTCGTACAACGTCCGCATCTGCCACTGGATCAACGTCATCGCCGGCGCCTACCTGGTGCTGAGCGGCATCCACATCTTCCTCGACTTCCCGGAGCTGTACTGGGGCAACACCGGCTACCAGGGCTATCCGGCGCTCTTCCGGCTCGCCGACTGGGGCATCTCGTGGGACGAGGCGGCGGCGTTGGGCGACCGCATGTGGGGCCGGAACTACCACTTCACGTTCGCGTGGGTGTTCCTGCTGAACGGGGTCGTCTACGTCGGCTGGGGCCTGGCGACGGGGCACCTGCGCGAGCGCCTGTGGCCGCGTCGCGAGGAGCTCACGCGCGCGCGGCTCGGATCGGAGATCCGCGAGCATCTCCGCTGGCGGTCGCCGGCCCGTCTCGCGGCGACGAGCTACGGCGCGCTGCAGAAGTCCTCGTACCTGCTGCTGGTCTTTCTGTTCGTGCCGCTGATGACGCTCACCGGGCTGGCGCAGTCGCCCGGCTACACGGCGGCGATGCCGTGGCTGCTCGACATGTTCGGCGGCCGGCAGACGGCGCGGACGCTGCACACGTTCGGCACCGTCGTCTTCGTCCTGTTCGTCGTCGTGCACGTGCTGGAAGTGGCGGCGGCGGGAGCGGTCAACCGGATCCGGGCGATGATCACGGGGACGTTCCGTTCGCCGGAGGAGGGGAGATGAGCGTACGGCAGTCCGACCCGACTCGCATCGCGCCCGCGCGGCGGATCTCGCGGCGCCGCCTGCTGGCGAGCATGCCGGCGTTCGGCGGCCTGCTGCTGACCGGCTGCTCCCGCGACCTCATGCCCCCGACGGTCCGGGGCGGCCTGGTCGGCGCGGCCGACGTGCTCACGATGAGCACCAACCGGTGGCTGCTGGCCGACCAGCCGCTGGCCCGCGAGTACCCGCGGAGCGAGATCGCGCCCGAGTTCCCGACCTGGGGGCAGACCAATCCCCCCGACGAGGAGTACCAGCGCCTGTTGCGCGGCGGCTTCCGGGAGTGGAGCCTGCCGGTCAGCGGCCTCGTCGGCGAGCCGGCGTCGTTCTCGCTCGACGACCTGCGGCGGATGCCGGCGCGCACACAAATCACGGCCCACGTCTGCGAGCAGGGCTGGTCGGCCATCGCGGAGTGGACCGGGGTCCCGCTGCTGACCGTTCTCGAGCAGTCCGGCGGCGTGCGGCCGGAGGCCCGCTACGCCGTCTTCCACACCGCGGACGGCTGGTACGAGAGCATCGACATGTTCGACGTCGTGCACCCGCAGACGATCCTCGCCTACGACCTGAACGGCGGCGACCTGCCGGTCGGCAACGGCGCCCCGGTGAGGCTGCGGGTCGAGCGGCAGTGCGGCTACAAGAACGTCAAGTTCCTGACGTCCATCCAGATGGTCGCGTCGGTCGCCGAGTTCGGCCGGGGAACGGGAGGCCTCGCCTCGGACTTCGGCTTCCATTGGTACGCCGGCGTGTAGCACGCGCGGATGCGTTCTCCCTTGCCGGACAGCGCCACAGCAGAGGCCATCGCTCGTTGTCGTGGACCGAGCTACCCGGGCGACTCGCCGGCGCCGGGATATGATGTCGGGGTGGTGCGTCGTGCCGACGCGGGCGGGAGACCGGCTGCGTCACGCTGTTCTTCTCCAGCGGGTGCAAGTCCCGCCTCGGTAAGCGCCGGAGCGCCGAGTAGCAGACCCCAGGCACGACCGGAGACGGCCGTGGCCCGAGCGGGGTGTCAGAAGCCTCTTCGGAGGGAGCAAGTCCGCGGGCCGCAACATGAAGTGAAGCCTGCAGCCTCGACACATTCACAATCCGAGAGCCGAGCCGCTCATCTCACGGCGAAGGCCATGTCTCCCGCGCCCCGGTCCGGCGGTGTACGCGCGGGAGGTCTCGGCGGGGTATGGGGCGCAGCACGCGGACACGGAGAGGGACGGAACACGAGAGGCCCGTCTGCGCGGCCCGGGTCGGGGCAGCGCGGCCCGCATAAGCCGAAGGTGAAAGCGGGCGCGGCGCAGCGGGAGTCCGAGGGGGCCATAGTACTGCGGAGGGCCGTGCAGCAGAACGCGGCCGGAGGGAAGGGCCCCTGCGGTGGACACGGCGTGGGCGCAAGGACGCGCGAGGGCATGGCCGGCGAGACCGGACCCAACTCCCCCGGGAGGCGTCCGCCTCTCGACCAAGTGCGCCAATTGCAACGACGCCTGTGGGCCGCGGCCAAGCGGTCCCCGAAGCGGCGCTTCCACGCCCTGATGGACCGGATCTGGAGGGATGACGTCCTCCGGGAGGCGTGGCGGCGTGTCAAGCGGAATCGTGGCTCGGCGGGTGTCGATTCCGAGACGCTGGCCGAGATTGAGCAGCGCGGTGTCGATGAGTTCCTGCGGGAACTCGGCGCGGCGTTGCGCGCGGGGACGTACCGGCCGCAGCTGGTCCTTCGGCGGTACATTCCCAAGGCCGATGGCCGACGACGACCGCTGGGGATACCGACGGTCCGTGACCGGGTGGCGCAGATGGCCGCGACGCTGGTGTTGAGCCCCATCTTCGAGGCGGATTTCCGCGATTCGTCGTATGGGTTTCGACCGAAGCGGAGCGCGACGCAGGCGCTGGAGGTCCTTCGCGTCCGCGGGGCGCGCGGGGGCTGCCACGTGCTGGACGCCGACATCTGCGACTACTTCAGCAGCATCGACCACGCGAAGTTGCTGACGCTGGTGCGCCAGCGGGTGTCGGACCGGCGAGTCCTTCGTCTGCTACGGCTGTGGCTGGCGGCGGGAGTGATGGACGAGGGGCGGGTGCATCGGACCCTGGCGGGGACTCCGCAGGGGGGCGTCATCTCGCCGCTCTTGTCGAACATCTTCCTGCATGTGCTCGACCGGGTCTGGGAGGACCGGTGGGCGCACCTGGGTACGCTGGTGCGTTACGCCGACGACTTCGTGGTGATGTGCGATACGAAGGCGGCGGTCGAGACGGCTCGGGAGCGGGTGGGCCTGGTGCTGGCCCGCCTCGGGCTGGAGCTGCATCCGGAGAAGACGCGGGTGGTCGACCTGACAGACGGCCGTGAAGGCTTCGATTTCCTGGGGTGTCATCTGCACAAGCGCATGAGCGGTCCCATCTGGGCCCGCAAGCGGCGACGGGTGTATTTCCTGCACCGCTGGCCGTCTCGACGTGCGATGAAGCAGGTGCGCGCCCGCGTGCGGGCGCTGACCCCTCGGGGCCGCTGCCACACGGACCTGCGTCTGGTCATCGCGGACGTGAACCGGGTCCTTCGCGGGTGGGGGCAGTATTTCCGGACCGGCAATGCGGCGACCCACTTCGTACAGCTCGACGACTACGTGGCTGGGCGTCTGCGCGGCTTGCTTCTCAAGCGTGCGGGGGCTCGTCTGGTGGCTGGTCGGGCGCGGGCTTGGCGTCGTCCGTTCTTCGAGGCCCTGGGGCTCGTCCGCCTGCGCGGCACGATTCGGTATCCGGGGGTGGTGCATGCTGCGACCTGAAGTCCACCTGGTAAGCCGTGTGCGGGAAATCCGCACGCACGGTTTGAACGGGGGTCTTGCTTTCAGCCGGTCGGTACCGCCGCCCGGTGCCCAGTGAGATCTACCAATGAGTTCGTATGAACCGATTCGCCATCGAACGGTCGGAATTGGAGCTCGAGTCCACCTTTGTCCCTCGCCTCTGGGCTCTGGTGCATGACGTTCCGGTCCTGTACGACGCTCTGCTGGATCAGCTGCATCCGTACGGATTGTCCAGCACGGACCTCCGTCCGGACGCTGGCGACGGTTCGATCGGCAGTGCTGGTCTTGGATTCTGGTTGTTCGAGGGGCAGACCAACGTTCGCATCCGACTCGACGCCGTGCGCTTTCGGTGGGCGGTGTTCCCGTCGGATGTGGTGAACTCCGTGGACGGCGTGACGGCCGCCCTGCGACAAGCGTCGCCCGAAATCCGCTTCCAGACTCACTCGGTCTCCTATGCATGTCACGGACACGTCGAGGGAGCGAAGTCCAACGAGGTCGTCCGACGGTTCACGCCGGAGAGACCGACGATCGTCGGCTTTGGAGAGTCTCTTGGAGCCGGAGCCGCCTTCTACTTCGGCGAGGCTCCACCTGTCATCAGTTCAACGCTGACGCTCGATGTATCACGAGTCCTGCAGGACGGTCTCTTTGTGCGGGTGTACATGGTCGTCGACGAAACGGCGGACACCGGACGGAAGATCCAGACGATCAGCGAGGAGCGAGTTCGCGCGGCGTTGAGGTCCGTGAATCTGGAGATCCGATGAGATGATGACGTCCGGACAGCTTGGGACGCTCGGATTGGACGACTCCGGAGCGCAGTCGTTGGCGCTGACGAAGGTGGCCGGAGGCAGTCTGCTGGCAATGGAGGGAGGCGAATTCGGTGGACACGAAGGCCGAACCTCAACTGCCGGAGCCATGTCGAGGGGAGACGGGCCCCTCCGGCAAACGGATGCCTTTCGGTTTCAGCTCGCCGCGTCTCGATTACCGAGACCGCATGTCAAATGGCACACTCCTTGCATGCCGACGCCCTTCCAGGATTCTTGGCGGCGCTCACAGGCGGTGGCGGTAGAGTCGATGGTCCGGCAACTCCTGGCCAGGCACCGCATATTGGCTGCCCGCAAGTTGGTTCAGGCCGTTCCGGCGGAGCAAGCCGTCGATGAGCCGCTTCGACGCCTGCGCATGGTATTGGCCGAGCCCGTGGTCCGGCGCAGGATCCCGGCGCACTTGCGCCGCTCGGGAGACATTGCGTGGTTGCGCCGGAACGCCGGTAACTACACCGGAAAGTGGGTTGCGCTGGTCGACGGTACGCTTCTGGCTGCGGAGGATTCCCTCTCGGCACTCCGGCGCAGCTTGAGAGAGCGCGCTCTGGACGCACGACCGTTCCTGCATCGCCTGTAGCAACGACGATGCTCTTTCGGAGTGACGGTTCCGCTTTCGCTTCAGGAATGTCGTCGTACTTCGATGAGGACGGGGATGATCACCCGGACAGCGCGAGGATCCATGTTCGCGTCGAGTTCGATGGGGTCGCGGTTTTCGCGTTGCTCGATACCGGCGCTTCCTGGTCGGTGGTGAACACGGAGCTTGCAGAGGAACTGGGGCTGTTCGACCGGGACGGTGAACCAGTGGACATGAGTTCCCGAATGGGGACCATCAGCGGGAAGCTCGTGCGAGCCGTTGCAAGGTTGGTGGCTGAAGACGGGGAATCCGTTGAAGTCGACTCGACGTTGTTCGTGTCACGTGAATGGCCGGCAGGGACCTTCATTGGCTACTCCGGCCTCTTGGAGAGGATTCGATTCGCCGTCGATCCGGATACGAACTCGTTCATCTTTGGCGCGCGATGAGCGAGACCAGGCGGTCGAGATCGTGGCGGCGAGGTGGACGGCGCTCCGTGAGCTGCGCGCCCGCGCGGCGCAGGAGCGTGGACGAGTCGCCACGGGTGCAAGCGGAGGACATACCATTCGTACGCAACTGGACTTCCGGGTAGAGGGGCTCGACTGCAACGCGGAAGCGAAGCTGCTCCGGGAGGCCCTCGCGGATCGTGACGGCGTCCACGGGATCTCCTTCCACGTGGTCGATGGCCGGATGACCGTCGACGCGGATACGGAGCGGCTGGGGGCCGACGAGATCGAGGCGGCCGTCGCTCGTCTCGGGATGCGGGCCGAGCCGTGGGACCGACCGACGGCGCGGGTCGAGTCGTGGTGGGACGTGCATGGCCGCCACGCCCTCGTGGCCGGGAGCGGCGTCGCGCTCCTCGGGGGGCTGGCGCTGCACGTGGCGCTAGCGGGCGGCGGCGTCGTGGAGACGCTGTTCGCGCACGCCCACGGGGTGCATGGAGTCGATGCACCGGTGGCGGTGCTCCTCCTCGTCGGCATCCTGGCCGGTCTCTTCCATGCCGTGCCGAAGGCGGCGCGTTCGCTCGTGCGGTTGCGGCCCGACATGAACGCGCTGGTGTGCGTCTCCGTCGTCGGTGCCCTGTTTCTTGCGGAGTGGGCCGAGGCCGCCACGCTGGCGTTCCTCTACGGGCTGTCGGGGCTCGTCGAGAACTGGAGCGCACGGCGGGCACGCGACGCGATCGGCTCGCTGCTGCGGATCACGCCTGCCACGGCGTCGGTCGTGCACGGGGATCACGAGCACCGCGTGCCCGTGGACCGCGTGGCGGTCGGAGCACTGGTGCGCGTGCGACCCGGGGAGCGCGTCTCCTGCGACGGCGTGGTCATCGAGGGCAACTCCTTCGTCGATCAGGCCCTCGTGACCGGCGAGTCGGTGCCGGCCTGGAAGTCGGACGGCGATCCCGTGTTCGCCGGCACCGTCAACGGGCACGGCGTGATCGACCTGCGGGTGACGCGGCCCGCGTCGGACACGATGCTCGCGCGCATCGTCCGCATGGTCGGCGAGAGCCACCACCACCGCGCGCCGACCGAGCGCTTCATCGACCAGTTCGCGCGCTACTACACGCCGCTGATGTTCGCGGTGGCGTTCGCGGTCGGGGCCGGCCCGCCGCTGCTCGCCGGCGCCGACTGGCAGCACTGGTTCTACCAGGCGATGCTCATTCTGCTCATCTCGTGTCCCTGTGGGCTCGTGATCTCGACCCCGGTGACCATCGCCGCCGCCATCACGTCGGCCACCCGCCACGGCGTGCTGATCAAGGGCGGCTCCCACCTCGAGGAACTCGCGCGGCTGCGGGCCGTCGCGTTCGACAAGACCGGGGTCATCACCCGCGGCGAGCCGGAGGTTCGCGAATTGTGTCCGGTCGGCGTCCGCTCGGAGCGGGACGTGCTCGCCCGCCTGCTGGCCGTCGAGACACGGAGCGAGCACCCGTTGTCGCGCGCCATCGTCCGCTACGCGCGGGAGCGCGGGATCGAGCCGGCCGCTCTGGACGACTTCACGGCCGTCGAGGGACGCGGGGCCGAGGCGCGGATCGACGGCGAGCGGTTCTGGGTCGGCAGCACCCGCTTCGCGCGCGAGCAGGGAGCGGCAGGCTCCATCGAACCGGACTTCGCGGCGCGGCGGCGGCCCGACGAGACGGTGGTCGTCTGCGGCGCCGGAAGTGACGTCTGGGCGCTCCTCACGGTTGCGGATCCCGTGCGGCCGGAAGCGGCACCCAGCGTCGGGCGGATGCACCTGCGCGGCATCCGGTCCGTCCTGCTCACCGGCGACAACGCCGCCACGGCCCGCAGCGTCGGCGACCGCGTCGAGGTCGGCGAGGTGCGGGCGGAGCTCCTGCCGGACGACAAGGCGGCGGCCGTTCGCGCAATCATCGCGGGCGACGGACCCACCGCGATGGTCGGCGACGGCATCAACGACAGCCAGGCGCTGCTGGCCGCGTCGGTCGGCATCGCGATGGGCGGCAACGCCACCGATGTCGCGGTTGAATCCGCCGACGTCGTGCTGCTCAAGGACGACCTGACGAAACTGCCTTTCCTGGTCGAGCACGCCCGCCGCGCCCGGCGGATCATCATCGAGAACGTCACCGTCGCGCTCGGCGCCAAGGCGCTCTTTCTCGTCGTCATGGCGCTGGGCGCGGCGACGCTGTGGATGGCCGTCGCCGCCGACATGGGCGCGTCGCTCCTGGTCACCTTCAACGGGCTGCGGATGCTGCGCCCCGCGGGGATCGCCGGCGAGGCTCCTTCGGAGGCGCTCGCGCCCGCCGATCAGGAGGCGTGACCAGGTAGCGGCACGTAGACGTCGCGACGCCGGAGCGAGTCGTGGTGTCGCGTCGGAGGGCGCTGCCCTGCGGTCGTCCGGCGGCAGTCAGCCGGGTGGAGATGAGGCGCCGGCCCCGGTTTGCGCCGCGTCGCGTGGACGATCTAGAGTCCTGTGCGCTTCGGCTTCCGCGCTCCGGTGCGCATCACACGCCACAGATGAACGACGTCCGGCACGGGGCCGCGCGGGCCATGCCGGACCGCAGGAGGACACATGGACAGCAAGGCTTCGGCCGTCTGGAAGGGCGATCTGCGGGGCGGCAGCGGGACGATCTCGGCTTCGAGCGGCGTCCTCTCCAACGCGGCGTACACGTTCGCGACGCGGTTCGAGGGGAGCGCGGGAACGAATCCGGAGGAGCTCGTTGCGGCCGCCCACGCCGGCTGTTTCTCGATGGCCCTGTCGCACGGCCTCGCGCAGGCGGGCCACACCCCCGACCATGTCAGCACCACCGCGACGGTGAGCCTCGAGCAGGTCGAGGGGGGCTTTGCGGTCACGAAGATCCACCTCGAGGTCTCGGCCGGGGTTCCGGGCATCGATCGAGCAGGGTTCGACAAGGCGGCGAGCGACGCCAAGGCCGGCTGTCCGATCTCGAAGCTGATGAACGCCGAGATCTCGATGAACGCCGTGCTCGAGACATAGCCCGGAAGCCGTCACCTGCGGCTCCGATACCCGCCCAACCGTTTCTACAGTGAGCCTGCGCCTCCTGACGGGAGGCCGCGCCGTTGCACGGGCAGGGTGCCGGGCTGACGGCGCCGGCCGCGGCTGGCGCTCTGCACTTCGGGCGGGAGGTCGCCGGGCCTCCCGTCGTCCTTCAACGTCCAACCGCTCTGGCGTGCCTTCAGCCGTTCAGGGGCTGGTGCCGGAGGTGGGAATCGAACCCACACGAGGGGTGAGCCTCACTGGATTTTGAGTCCAGCGCGTCTGCCAGTTTCGCCACTCCGGCGGCGGGCGAAGAGGTCGATTGTACCAGGAACGCAGCCCCTCGCTTCCGTTCGGCGGAGCGAGGCGCCGCCGGCGGAACCGGAGCCGGCGGCAGGTCGGCGTTGGCGGGGAAGCCGGCGATCAGAACCGGAAGAGCCGGTTGATCTTGACGATGAGGGCGCGGTTCTGGAGCTGCGGGAACCGTTGCGGCCGCAGCATCGTGTCGTAGCGCTCCTCGTTGTAGACGACGAACAGCTCGCTTCCGGGGCTGTACTCCCAGCGCAGGCGGAGGTTCAGGCCGACGGCGTCGGCGGCCGAGTTGTACTGCACCAGGCCGCTGAAGAACATCAGCGGGTTGAACGCGTAGATCGCACGCGTGCTGACGAGCCCGGTGGTGAACGCCGGGCCGATGGCCGGGATGTCGATCCGGTTGTAGGAGACGGTAGGCTCGAAGGAGAGCTGCGGTGAGATCTGGAGCCGGCTCCCGAAGAAGCTCTGGCCCATCCCGAAGTTGACGCTCGTCTTGGCCCCGCCGTAGAAGCCGCCGTGCTGAACCCAGAGTCGGCCGGCGAGCCGGTTCTGCCGTCCGAACGCGTAGCCCACCTCCACTTCGTCGAAGTCGTAGGCGCCGGCCGGGACGAAGAAGATCCCGGCGACCGGGAACGGCCGGTTGAAGTACTCGTAGTTCCGGTTGTAGACGACGTCGAACAGGTCGCCGCGCTCGAGCTCCATCCCGAACCGCCCGCGGCTCTGCCGGGTCTCGAGGACGCCGGCCCGATTCGTGATGTAGTCGATCTGCCCTTCGAAGAAGAACTGCCGGATCGCGGCGATCGATCGCGGGCGCGGGCTGAAGCGGAACATCGCCAGGCTCTCGTCGAAGTCGCGGCGCCGCAGGAAGCCGATCTCGGGACTGAAGTCGCGCCCGACCGACAGCCGCTCCAGGCGCACGCCGTAGCGGTCGCCGGTGTAGTCGAGCTGGCCCCGGTAGCTCGCCTGGTCGTCGCCGAAACCGGCGCCCGGCGTGCGGGTCTCGGCCCAGTACGTGTTGACGTTCAGGTTCTGGAAGAACGAGAACAGCCCGTCTACGCCGTAGGCCTGGTTGGAGCCGGTGCCGTACAACGAGTCCGACCGCCCGGTGTACATGACGCCGACGTTGCTCCGCCGCAGGATGTCGCGGCGCAGCCGGAGGACGGAGAAGTTCGTGGCCGGCGCACCGCTGCCCGGCGCTCCGCCCGCCGTCGCCGTCAGGTCGCCCGTCTGCATGTTCAGCATGCCGACGCTGAAGCGGCCGATGCGTCCCGACACCCGGCCGCCGGCCGTGATGGGTACCTCGCGCGACAGTCCGTCCGCCGTCGAGTGCAGCCCGATCTGCCGGCTGTAGAACAGGATGGGCTGATTGCTGATCCCCGCGAACTGCCCGGCGCCGGCCTCGGCGCCGAAGGAGAACACCCCCTGGTTCTCCAGGAAGAACTCCCGCTTCTCGGGGAAGAAGAGGCTGAACCGGGTCAGGTTGATCTGCTGCTCGTCCGCCTCGACCTGCGCGAAATCGGTGTTCAGTGTGAAGTCGGCGACGAGGTTCTCCGTGATCGCGTACTTGACGTCGAGCCCGGCGTCGCCCGTCGCGTCGTTGGAGAGGCCCGGGCCCCCGGCCCTCACGCCGCTCCCCTCGGCGATGGCGTAGGGCTTGACCTCGAGGTTGACGCCCGGCGCGGGCACCTCGACGCCGACCAGCGTCGCGGCCTCGGAGATCTGCATGCTCGCCCCCAGGCCCCACGATGCCTGCATCGGGACGATCGTCGAGTACTCGTTGTTCCGGACCACGTAGCGCTCGAGGTTGAGGCCCCAGGTCTGCGCCCGGCCCGGACGGTAGCGGAGCGACCGGAAGGGGATGGCCATCTCGAACGACCAGCCGCCGTCGTAGCGGCCGACGCGCGCGCTCCAGACCGGGTTCCAGTCGCCGTTCCACGCCCGTTCGTTGGTGACCTCCCCATCCATGCGGCCGCCGAGGGGATTGACGAGGAACGACACTGCATTCCGGCGGTCGTAGAACGTGTCGAGCACGATGCCGAAGTACTGGCCGATCCCCTGGCCGTCCCGGCGCATGTCGTCGGCGACCCATTCCGACTCGGGGGCGGAATTGTGGCAGCGTCCCGAGATGTAGAAGTTGACGCCGTCGAACAGCACCCAGACCTCGGTCTGCTCCTCGGCGATCTCGCCCTCGTTCGGCAGGACCTGGAAGAAGCCGGTCACCGGGGGCACGTCGCGGTAGACGCGCTCGTCGAGGGCGCCGTCGAGCGTCAGCGGCTCGGCGAGCCGCACCGCCCGCATCGTCGCGCGGCCGCGGTCGTCGCGCGCGATGACCTCGGGGGCCACGGGTGGCGGCGGTCCATGGATGCGGGTGGCGCCCGCGGGTCCGGCAAGGCTGGGGAGGCGCGGCGCCGTCGGGGGAGGGCCGCCGCCGGGAACGGCTTCCTCCAGGCGCGGCTCGGCGCCGGGTCGCGACCCGGCGCCGAGGACGGCCTCCGGTGGGGTGGCCGCGGGGACGGTCTCCGCCGTCGCCGTCTTGGCCACGGCACGCGCCTCGAGCTCCCCCGCGGGAACACGCGGCGCCGTCGCGGGGCCCGCGGACGTCATGCGCCCGGGCTTCGTCAGGACGGCGAGCGCCGCTGCGACGCGGTCGACGATGCGATCCTGAAGGAGAAACAGCTCGTCGGCGGCGCCGCCCACCGTCGCGCTCTCGACCGTCTCGCCCGTGCCGACGTCGACGACCCGGACCGTGATGCTCAGGCTGTCGCCGACCCGCTCGTAGTCTCCCGCCAGCAGCCACGACACGCCCGCGGCGCCCGCCATCCGCAGGATCGCGGCGGACTCCCGTCCGGTGCGGCCGACGTCGAGGTGGACGAGCCGGGGGAAGGCGAAGCGGAGCGTCTCGACGAGGCCGCCGCCGATCCAGTCGTCCCGGGAAGCGCCGCCGGCATTGGCGAACGGCGCCACGGCGACGAGACTCGCCGCCGGCCGGCGCACGTCGGGCGTTGCCTGGCCGGCCTGGGCGCTCGCGGCGAGGGCGGGCACGAGCACGAGCGCTAGCGCAGCAAGGAGCGCCGCGGCCATGCGCTTCCTGCCGGGTTCCGGGGAGCGGGCGATGTTGCCGAAGTTGGCGACGCAGGTGCGAGCCGCGGCCATGCGCTTGCTGCGGGGTTCCGGGGAGTCGGGAGTCTGCCGGGCGACCTGTGTGACCATGCGTTCGCGGGTGGATTCCGGGTGCCCGTCAGTCCCGTATCGTCCCGTCGTGCCGCCAGAGGTACAAGGTTCGCGTGTTCCCCCGCTCGTCCTCGAAGCGTTCGGTCGCGTCGGCTTCCCACGCCGTCCCCATGCTGAAGGCGTGCGACACGATGCGCGCGCCGGGCCGGAGCTGGCGAGTCAGGATCGGACGCAGCTTGGCATTGGAGGACGACAACAGGTAGAGGGTCACCACGGTCGCCTCGGAGACGTCCGAGAGCATCACGTCCTGCTCGATGAAGCGCACCAGGTGCTGGACGCCCGCCCGTTCCGCGTTGGCGATCGACTCGGCGATCCGCTGCGGATCGATGTCGATGCCGACGCCGCGGGCGCCGAAGCGCTGCGCTGCCGTGATGACGATGCGCCCGTCGCCGCATCCGAGGTCGTAGACCACGTCGTCCGCGGTCACTCCGGCGAGATCCAGCATCCGGTCGACGACGTCCTGCGGCGTCGGGACATACGGCGCGAGGCTGCGATTGCCCTGCGCGGCGATCGCCTCCCATGCGGGCGCCGGAAGGAGCCCCGACAGGCCGATGCCGGCGATCGCCGCGGCCAGCGCCAGCGGCACGGGGCGTCGTGATCTCATTTCTCCTCCAGGGGGTCGGTCGGGGATGTCAGCGCCGCGTCCGGGCGACGCAAGCACCAACTCTACATCACGAGGCGGCGCGGCGGGGCCCGACCACGCCCCCGATACGTGCCAAAGTGCTCATTCTACGCGAGTTCCGCTTGCCTCCGGGGATTCGATCGGTTACAATAACGACGCTGAGCTGGCGGTCATTCGCTATCCCCGTGGGGGCAACGTGCAATTCCAGGTTGGCGACAAGGTCATCTACCCGAACCACGGGCTCGGCGTCGTCGAACGCATCGAGACGAAGACCATCCTGGGAACTACGTGCGGATTCTACTCGCTCCGCATGACCTCCAGCGACACCACCGTGCTCGTGCCGGTCGACAACGTCGAGGCCGTCGGACTCCGGCACGCCATCGCCGACCACCAGGTGAAGAGGCTGTTCACGCTGCTGGGGAACGGCAAGATCGACAATCACCAGAACTGGAAGGGCCGCTTCAAGGACAACTCCGACAAGATGCGCACGGGCTCCATCGAGGACGTCATCGATGTCCTGAAGAGCCTCAACCATCTGAGCAAGTCGAAGAACCTCTCGTTCCGCGAGAAGCGGATGCTGGACCGGGCGAAGTTCCTGGTCGTGTCCGAGATCTCGGAGGTGATGGGCGAGCCGAACGAGACCATCCAGGGCCGGGTCGAGAAGGCGCTAGATCGCTGCCTCGCCAACCGCGCGCGGCAGCTGGCCCGGGCGAAGACCGCGAAGCCCAAGGTCGCCAAGGCGTCGACTCCGGCGACCAGCGAGCCGGCACGCGCGTCGTAGTGCCGCACTGAAGCTCGGACTCCCGCGGTGGTCCAGCCGTTCCGCAGCCTCATTGCTGCCGTTCGTTCCCTGTCTGCGTACGTCGGCGTCGCGCTCTGGGTGCTTCTCCCGGGCTCCGTGGGCATGGTGCTCGCCGCTGTGTCGAGGCGGCATCGGATCCTCTACGCGCTCGGCCGGGGCGGTGTCCGCTTGGGGCTGGCCGTTGCGGGCATCCGGTATCAGGTGTCCGGCGCCCAGCACGTCCAGCAGGCCCGCGGCGCCGTCTACTGCGTCAACCACACGTCGAACCTCGAGCCGCCCATCATCTTCCTGGCTCTGGCCGCCATCCATCCCCGGCTGAAGATCCTCTACAAGGCCGAGTTGCGCAGGTTCTTCCCGGTACTCCGCAACGCCTTCGATCTCGTCGGGTTCGTGCCGATCGAGCGTCGGAACCGCGAGCAGAGCTCGCGCGCCATCGACGCTGCCGCCGCCGCGCTCGCCGGCGGCGACTCGTTCATGGTCTTCCCGGAGGGGACCCGCAGCCGCACCGGCGCCCTCTTGCCTTTCAAGAAGGGGGGCTTCCTGATGGCGATCCGCGGGCAGGCCGCGATCGTCCCGGTGGCGATTCAGGGGGCGGCCGCCGCGATGCGAAAGGGCAGTCCCTTCATCCGGCCGGTCACCGTGAGCGTCCGCCTGGGGCCCCCGATCGAGGCCGCGGGCATGGAGTCGAGCCAGCGGGACGCCCTCATCGCGCGTACGCGGGCCGCCATCGAGCAGTTGCTGGCGGCGGGTCCGGTCAACCCCCGGTAAAGAAGGAGAGCGACCACGCCGCCAGCGGCTCGCCGTCGCTCGCGGTGATTCCCTCCAGCAGATCGACCTGCACGGATCGGAACCGCTCGAGCTCGACGTCGAGACGGATCTCCAGGACGCGGTTGCGCCCGCGGTACGCCGACTCGAAGGCCGGCTCCTCCGCGTCCGAATCGGCTGCCGGCGGCCCGGCGTAGCGCACGCGCACGTTGCCATCGAACGAGTCGGGATCCATGTCGCGGGAGAACTGCACCCGGATGGTCGTGTCGGGCGGGACGTCGATGTCGTCGGCGAGGGGTGCGCTGAAGATCACGACGGGCGGCGGCAGCGCCGGTCGGGCGTCGGCAACGGGCTCCACGTCGGCGACCGGCTCCGCGAGTCGCAGTGCGCCCGCCTCGACGAGCACCATTTCGTCCTCCACTCGGACCTCTCCGGTGACCTCCAGCCAGCGCCCGGTGTCCGCACGGCGCAGCAGATCGAGCTCGAACCCGTCTCCCTTCGGCTCCATGCCGACGACCCAGACCGCCGCGTCGGCCGAGCGCAGAACGAAATCCCAGCGGCTCTCCCCCGGGGCCTCGGGCATGTCGCCGTAGAGGTTGCGTCCCCGGAACCGGCCCGTGAGCGTCACGCCGCGCCGCGCGTAGCGCTCCGGGTCCAGGACGACGGAGCGCAACGTCGTCGCCGTCGGCTCGCGCGGCGGACGCGAAGACGTGGCGACGACGACGGGAAGCTCGCCCACCCCCGGCCACGGCTTGCCGAGCAGCCGATCCGCGATGCGGGCTACCGGCAGGTTCCTCACGCGCGGGTCGCTGTCCTGCAGCCGGCCGAGGTCGTAGAAAGTCCCGATGATCTCCAGGCGCTCGACCGAGCCGGGCGCGGGAGGCGGCACGTCGAGCGCCAGCACCCGGACCTCGCCGTCCACGAGCCAGGTCAGGAAGTCGTCGCTCGTGACGTCGACGAGAAGGACGATGTCGGCGCCGTGGAAGTACAGGGGATGCGCGGCCAGCCCGCGCACCGTAGCCGCGCGGCGCCCGGTCTGGGCCTCGGCGGACCCTGCGCCGAGGACCAGGGCCGTGCACACGCAGGCGGCTATCGGCGCCGACGCCCGCCGCACACTCTTCGCCCACCTCACGATTCCGCATCTTAGCACGCGGCTCGGCCGCGGCCGGCTGCCTTGACCCATCCCCGCGCACACCCATACAGTGGGCTGATTCCGCCCTCCGCGACGACGCCATGGGCGATCAGATCTCGGAGCTGACGACGAACCGGCTGTCCCTCTACGTGCGGTTCCTGTCGGAGCTCGACGAGAAGGGTGTCAACACGGTCTCGTCCCAGGTGCTGGCGGCGCGGTTCGGGCTCAACGCGGCCCTGATCCGCAAGGACCTCGCCCACTTCGGCGACCTCGGGGTGCGCGGCGTCGGCTACGTCGTGAAGGACCTGCACCGCAAGCTCCGCAGCATCCTCGGCCTTGACCGGTCGCTGCGGGTGGCCATCATGGGAGCGGGTAACCTCGGCCTTGCACTCGCCGACTATCCGGGGTTCCGCCGGGACGGGTTCCGTATCGTGGCGCTGTTCGACAACCAGGCCGGGAAGGTCGGCCGTCTGTCGCGCAGCGGCGTTCCGATCTACGATGTCGCGGAGTTGCAGCGGGTGTCGCGCCGCGAGGCGATCACGATTGCCGTGATCGCGGTACCGGCGGCATCCGCGCAGGCCGTAGTCGACACCGTTGTCGAGGTGGGCATCAAGGCTGTCCTGAACTTCTCCCCGGGCGCGTTGCGAGTGCCCGGAGACGTCAAGCTGAAGAGCGTCGACCTCACCGTGTCGCTCGAGAGCCTGTCGTTCTTCCTGGCGAACCGCGAAGCTCTGCGGGGCGCGACCGCGTGAAGGTGACGCGCATGACGGATCTCGAGACGCCGCCGACCGGGGAGCTGACCCATGTCGACTCCGAGGGTCGGGTCCGCATGGTCGACGTCGGCGACAAGCCCGTGACCGACCGCGTGGCCGTGGCTCGGGGACACATCCGGATCGGTCCGCAGGCGATGCACGCCATCCGCTCCGGCGGCGTCGCGAAAGGCGACCCCCTGCAGGCCGCGCGCATCGCGGGCATCATGGCCGCCAAGCGGACCGCCGACATCGTCCCGCTCTGCCACCCGCTGCCGCTGTCGCAGGTCGACGTCGAGCTCGAGGCGCGCGAGGACGGGTACGGCATCGAGGCGCGCGTCCGGACGACGGCGCGGACCGGCGTCGAGATGGAGGCGTTGACTGCCGTGTCGGCTGCCGCCCTGACCGTGTACGACATGGTGAAGGCCATGGATCGGCGGATGATGATCGGTGAGATTCGCCTGGTCGAGAAGCGGGGCGGACGCTCGGGCACGTTCAGGGGGGAGTAGGGCGATGGGGCCGATGAGAACCGACCGTCAGGCGGTGACCCGTGGCTGAGGGCATAAGGACGCTTGCCGACCTGCCGTTCCACGTGTCGGGCCGGTACCCCAAGCCCGTCCTCATCCGCCGCTGCCGGGCCGACGAGGCGGACGTCGCGGAGCTGTCCTCGCGGGAGTTCTTCGAGCAGGTCCGGGACCTCGGCCTCGGCCTGGGCGCTGTCGGCGTCGAGAGCGGCGACCGCGTCGCGATCCTGTCCGAGAGCCGCCCGGAATGGCTGATCGCCGACTTCGCGGCGCTGACCCGCGGTGCGGTGACGGTGCCGATCTACCCGACTCTGCCGGAAGCGCAGGTGCGCTACATCCTGGCCGACTCCGGCGCCTGCGCGGTCGTGGCCTCCGACGAGGCCCAGGCCGCGAAGGTCCGCGCGGTGTGGCCCGATCTGCCCGACCTGCGGGTCCTCGTCGTGGTCGACGGGACGCCGGGCAGCGCCGAGCCGGACGCGACGGCACCGCCTGCCGTCGCGCGACGTGAAGAGCTGAGCCTGGCCGAGGCCGTGGCACGCGGCCACCGGCGGCTCATGGACGAAGAGGGCCTCGGCCGGATGTACAAGGAGGCGGCGGCCGCGATTCCGGCGGATCGGCTGGCGACCATCATCTACACCTCCGGCACGACCGGCGAGCCGAAGGGGGTGATGCTGAGCCACGGGAACATCGTCAGCAACATCCTTGCCGCCGACTCCGTCATCTCGGTCACCGACGACGACGAGGCGCTGTCGTTCCTGCCCCTGAGCCACGCCTTCGAGCGGATGGTCTGCTGCCTCTACCTCTACAAGGGAGTGACGATCTCGTTCGCCGAGTCGCTCGACACGATTGCCCGCGACCTGCAGGGGGTGCGGCCGACGACCCTCACCGGGGTGCCGCGCGTCTACGAGAAGCTGCACGCGCGCATCCACGACGCGGTGGCGCAGGCGCCCGCGGTCCGCCGCGCGCTCTTCCACTGGGCCCTGGGGGTGGGAGGCGCGGCGAGCCGCGCCGCACGGGCGGGCCGGAGCGCGCCGCTGTCGACCCGCCTGCAGCTCGGCGTCGCGAGCCGGCTGGTCCTGTCGAAGGTGCGCGAGCGCCTCGGCGGCCGCGTCCGATTCGTCGTGTCGGGCAGTGCGCCGCTCAACGTCCCCGTCGCGGAGTTCCTGTTCGCGATAGGGGCGCCGGTGGTCGAGGGATACGGCCTGACGGAGACGGCTCCGGTGCTGACCGTGAATCCGCTGGAGGCGCCGCGCCCCGGCAGCGTCGGCGTGGCCGTTCCCGGGGTGGAGATCCGCATCGCGGCCGACGGCGAGATCCTCGCGCGGGGGCCCAACGTGATGCAGGGCTACTACAACAAGCCGGAGGCGACGGCCGAGGTGATGGTCGACGGGTGGTTCCACACGGGGGACATCGGCCGGCTCGACGACGACGGCTACCTGACGATCACCGACCGGAAGAAGGAGATCATCGTGACCGCGGGCGGCAAGAACGTTGCGCCGACCCCGATTGAAGCGGAGCTGAAGCGATCGCCGATCGTGGCTGAGGCGGTGCTCATCGGCAATCGCCGTCCCTGCATCACGGCGCTGCTCCTCCCCGACTTCGACGCTCTCGCCCACGAACTCGGCACACCGGCCGGGGCCGACGCCCGCGAGGAGGCGGTCGCCCGACCGGAGGTGAAGGAGCGGCTCGAGGCGGTCGTGGAGGCGGTGAACGCCGACCTGCCGCGGCACGAGCAGATCAAGGAGTTCGCCGCGCTGCCGGCCGAGTTCAGCATTGCGACGGGCGAGCTCACGCCGACCTTGAAGGTCAAGCGCCGCGTCGTCGAGGAGCGCTGGGGCGATACGATCGAAACGCTCTACACTTCGTAGCCCGCGTCAGAACACCGTCGCGTTGGTGAGCGGCCACCATCGGAGCTGCACCTTGCCGATGATGTACTTCTTCGGCACCTGACCCCAGTGGCGGCTGTCGGAGCTGTTGTTCCGGTGGTCGCCCATGACGAAGTAGAAGCCTTCCTCCACCACCTCCGGCCCGTGGTTCTCGTGGCTGCGGTGTTCCGGCAGCACGAACCGGTCGGGCAGCAGGACCTCGTTGACGTAGACGCGTCCATCCTCGATGCGCACCGTGTCGCCGGCCTCCGCCACGATCCGCTTGACGAAGGACTTGTCGGGGTCGCGCCGGTAGTGGAGCATCACGATGTCGCCCGGCTGCGGATCGCCGAAGAACTGGTAGGCGGCCTTGTTGACGATGAGGCGGTCCTGGTCGCGCAACGTCGGCTCCATGCTCTTGCCCTCCACGCGCGCCACCTGGAACCCGAAGGTCACGATGAGCGTCGCGTAGACGGCGGCGGAGGCGAACGTCTTCACCCAGGCGACGAGCTCCTCCGCGGCCCGGGCCAGAAACGGCCGCGCCGGCCGGGCGAGGTCCGGCACCGGCAGCGAGAACCGGGGCTCGACGGCCGGCGGGAGCGCCGGTTCTACAGCTTCAGGTAGCTCCGAAGTCGGCGCGTCTGCGATCGGCTGACCGGGATCTCCGTGCCTTTCGGGTCCTTCATCTTCAGGACGTAGTTGCGACTGAACCAAGGCACGACCTCCTTGATCTTGTTGATGTTGACGAGGTGCGACCGGTGCACCCGCCAGAACACCGCCGGGTCGAGAGACGTCTGCAGCTCGTCCAGGGTGCGGCAGCTCGACGTCCCGATCATCGTGCCGGCGGCGACCGTGATCGCGTCGTCGGCGAGCGAGGCGTAGACGATGTCGTCCGCCTGCACGAGGAGAAACCGGTCGCCGCACTTGACGGCGATCTGGTTGCGACGGTTCGGGCGTTGCGTCATGTACTCGGCAATACGCTCGAGCTCCCCCTCCCGCAACGCGGTGGCCCCCCCGCCCGCCGCCATGCGCGACGTCTGAAGATGAGCGCGGACGCGCCCGACTGCCTGCGCCAGCCGGTCCGGGTCTATCGGCTTCAGCAGGTAGTCGACCGCGTTCACCTCGAACGCCTCTATGGCGTACTGATCGTAAGCCGTCACGAAGACCACCCTGATGTCGATACTCCGTGCGACGAGCTCCCGCGCCACCTCGAAGCCGGTCCGACCCGGCATCTGGATGTCGAGCAGGACGAGGTCCGGACGGACGGCCTCGATCAGCCGGAGCGCCTCGTCGCCGTCGCGCGCCTCGCCGGCGACGGCCACGTCGTCCAGCCGCCCGAGCTGAAAGCAGATCTCGCTCCGGGCCGGCTCCTCGTCGTCGACGACTACGGCGCGCACGTTCATTCTATGTCGATACCACCGATGCCGATACCGCGCGCGGGACGAGCAGCTCGGGTATCTCGATCCGGGCGCAGGTGCCCTTGCCCGGTGTGCTCTCGAGGTGCAGGTGGTAGTTCTCGCCGTAGATTACGCGCAGCCGCTCGTCGACGTTCCGCAGCCCGATGCCCGCACCGCGGTTGGGGCGCAGGTCGGCGTCCGGCATTCCGGCCCCGTTGTCGACCACCTCGATGATGCCGTGGCCGTCGACCCGCCGGCTGCGGATCAGGATGCGCCCGCCGCCCACCTTCCGCTCGATCCCGTGCTTGATCGAGTTCTCCACGAGGGGTTGGAGCACCATGCTCGGCATCACCATCTCCAGGCTTTCCTCGCCGATGTCCTTCTCGACCGTCAGGGTCGGGCCGAAGCGCACGGACTCGATGTCGAGGTACTCGTCCACCGAGGCCAGTTCCTCGCGCAGCGTGACGAACTGCTCCTGGCTGCGCAGCAGGCGCCGCAGCAGGGCCGACAGCTTGCCTATAAGCATGCGCGCCGTCTCCGGCTGCGAGCGGATGAGCGACGAGATCGACGTCAGCGTGTTGAAGAGGAAGTGCGGGTTGATCTGATTCGTGAGGGCCTCGACTCGCGCTGCCATCAGGAGGCTCTCCTGCTCCTCGAGTCGGTGCTCGATGCGGGCGGTGTTCCAGATCTTGATCGGGATCGCCGCGCTGAGCACCGTGGAGAGCAGGATCAGCGCGGCGATCCCCACGTTCTCGGCCGGCTGATGGAAGAGAGTGGCCGGACCGAAGCGCATGCCGAGGGTCTGGCGGATGACCTCGAGGCCCGCGGGGGCGGCGGCGAGGATCAGCAGCCAGTCGGCACGGAACCGCCGCAGCAGCTCCCAGGCGTGCCGGTGGAGGTCCGCGAAGACGAGCGGAGAGAGGCGCCAGATCGCCTCCTTCGGCGACACCTCGCGCAGGCCCCCGCCCGCGAATCCGCAGCCTACCGCGAACGGCATCGCGGCCACCTCGCCGGCCACGAGCGCCGGCGTGCCGAGCAGGGCGCCGACGATCGCTCCGGCGTAGGGACCCGCGAGCAGGCCGGCCAGGAACGGTCCTACGAGCGAGCAGTCGGCAGCCTCGTAGCCGAGCAGCAGCCGCGCCGTGACGCCGCCCGTCAGGGGGACGCCGAGGCTGAACGCGAAGACCAGGCGTTCGCGCCAGGCCCGCTGCTCGGTCAGGAGGATGCGCTGGAACTGGCGGAACCGGGCGAGCATGGTAGCCAGGGTCGCCACCACGGCAAGCTTGACGATCAGGGTCGCCACCAGGACTTCCGTGGCCGTGAGGAACCGGGCTCCGTCGGGCATCGCCGCCACCATTAAAGCACCATCAGGCGCCGCCGGACGTCGCGGGCGCGGCCCCCTCGAGCCTTGCTGATTCGCTACGGGCGCGTTATAGTCCGCCGGTAGTGCGACGGTTCCTGTCCTCGCGGCGCGACGACACGACTTCCGATCCCGCCACGCGCGCACTCTCCGTCGCGGTCGTCGAGAACGCCTTCGTCGAGTCCGTCTACAACAAGATCGCGGTCATCGACGACTGGCTCTTCGGCGCGACGCTGCACCCCGGCCGCCTCGAGGCGATCCGGAAGCTCGATCTGCAGCCCGGCGACGAGGTGCTCGAAGTCGGCGTCGGCACCGGGATCAACGCGGCGCTCTACCCGAGCAACGTGGCCGTGACCGGCATCGACGTGGTCGGGAAGATGCTGGAGAAGGCGGAGCGCCGGCTCGCCGCGCACAAGGTGCGCAACGTCCGCCTCCTTCAGATGGACGCCGCGCACCTCGAATTCCCGGACGATTCGTTCGACATCGTCTACGCCCCGTACGTCATCAGTGTCGTGCCGGATCCGGTGGCGGTGGCCCGGGAGATGCGTCGAGTCTGCCGTCCCGGCGGCCGCTTCGTCTTCCTGAACCACTTTCTCAGCGCCAACCGGTTCGTTGCGCGGGCCGAGCGCCTCATCTCCCCGCTGACCGTCTATGTCGGGTTCAAGGCCGATCTGGATCTGCCGGCGTTCCTGGCGCAGGCCGATCTGAAGCCGGTCTCGATACGGAAGGTGAACGTCCCGCGCATCTGGTCCCTGGTGACCTGCACCAAGGACTGACGATGGCGCGACACGAGCGCGAGTTCTTCAACGAGACACGCGAGACCCGGCCGGCCCTCTACTCCTGCCCGAAGTGCCGCTATCGCGGCGAGTACGAGGTACGCTGGATCCGGCGCATGAAGAAGGATCGCCCGCCGCGTGGAGCCGACCCCGGGGAGCGTGCCATGTTCGACAAGTTGCGGAACTACATGGTCCGGGTCGACGACGTCGTCGTGTGCAAGAAGTGCCGGCGGCGTTTCGAGATCCCCTCCCACCAGAACCTCGCCTTCTTCTAGGAGCTTGCGCCGCAGAACGCAACGGCGTGAGTGCGGCGGCGCAAGCTCCTGGGGCGGTGGGGGCTGGGGCCGAACACGCAGCCTGCGACGGGTTTGGCGGCGCTAGTGTCCAACGCCTGAAGTTCTTGACCAGTAGAATCGGCTCGTGGTACGGTCGGCCCGGAAGCGAGGAGGGCCGTGCCGAACCATTACACACGAGAGGTCCCGGAGGTCTCGGACGCACAGCGCGAGGAACTGGAGGGTTGGCTGCGCCGGCGCAATACCGCGCAGGCTCTGGCCCTGAGGGCACGCATCGTGCTGCAGAGCGCCGCGGGACGGAGCGACCAGGTCGTGGCGCAGGCTCTGGGCACGACGCGGGCCACGGTCGGCAAGTGGCGGCGGCGGTTCCTGCGCAACGGCTGCGACGGCTTGCTGGACGAACCACGGCCGGGCGCGCCGCGCCGGGTGTCGGACGAGGACGTCGAACGGGTCGTGGTCCGGACGCTGGAGACGACCCCACGGGGGGCGACGCATTGGAGCCGGGAGTCGATGGCCCGAGCCTGCGGGCTGAGCGCTTCGACCGTCGGCCGCGTGTGGCGCGCGTTCGCGCTCAAGCCCCATCGCAGCGAGACCTTCAAGCTGTCGCGAGACCCGTTGTTCATCGAGAAAGTGCGCGATATCGTGGGGCTGTACCTGCATCCGCCGGAGCGAGCGGTGGTGCTGTGTGTGGATGAGAAGTCGCAGATCCAGGCGTTGAACCGTACCCAGCCGGTGTTGCCGATGCGTCCGGGAGCACCGGAGCAGCGGACACACGACTATCGACGGCACGGCACGACCTCGTTGTTCGCGGCCCTGAACACCGCCACCGGCGAGGTGATCGGCAGGTGCTTTCGGAAGCACCGCTCGGTGGAGTTCAAGCGCTTCCTCGCCGTGATCGACAAGGCGGTGCCGCCCGACCTCGACATCCACCTGGTGCTGGACAACTACGGCACGCACAAGACGGCGATGATCCACGACTGGCTGGCACGGCGTCCTCGGTATCACCTGCACTTCACGCCCACGAGCGCATCGTGGCTCAACCAGGTAGAGCGTTGGTTCGCCGAGATCACCCGGCAGCAGATCCGGCGTGGAACCCATCGCAGCACCCAAGCACTCGAGGCGGCGATCAAGGAGTACCTGGCGGTCTACAACGAAGACCCCAAGCCCTTCGTCTGGACGAAGACCGCCGAGCAGATCCTGGAATCCCCGAAGCGTTACTGCTCACGTATTTCTGACGGTGCACACTAGCCACCGTTCGTCGCCTGACGGCTCCGCCGGGCCTCGGGGCGTCCCGCCGGGTGCGCCTCGCCCGATCGGCCGGTCCGCCACGGGTCGCCGGTCCGCCGGTCTATAATCGCGCCGTGAGGTCAGGACCTCGGCGTAGCGCGGGTGCTGGCGGCGCCGGCCGGGCGAGGTTCCGCGCCGCCCTGATCACGGCCGGCGCTGCCGGTGCGATCTGGCTGGCCGCCCTGCCGGCCTTCGCGCAGTCGCAGCCCGACGACGAACAGGAGCTGTTCGAGCTGCGGGCGGCGTTCGCGCGCGGTCGGGACGCGGAGGTGCAGGAGCGCATCGACAAGCGGGTCTCGTCGCGCGGCCCGGGCGACCCGGCGGCGGCCGCCTTCCGGGCGCGGCTGCTGATCGCGCGCGGCCGCTACGAGGAAGCGGAGGCGCGGCTGGTCCCGATTGCCGCGGACGCACCCGGGAGCCCGGCCGCCCTGGAGCTCGGGCTGCTCTGGACCTACCTGGGGCGTCGGGCCGACGCCCGGCCCCATCTGGACGCCGTCGTCACGCAGGCGCGGCGCTCCCGGCGCGCGATCGACCGGTATCGGGGCGGCGTGGCCGCGCGCGCGCTGGGCGAGTACCGGCTGGCGAACTCGCTCCTCCGGAGCGCCGCCGGGGGTGCGCCCTCGGACCCCGGCATCCAGACCACCTGGGGCGAGCTCTTCCTGGAGAAGTACAACCAGAGCGACGCCCTCCGGTCGTTCGGCGACGCCCTTGCCATCGACAACGAATGGGTGCCGGCGCTGCTCGGCCGGGCGCGCGCGCTGGCCAGCGACAACCCGACGGGCGCACGACAGGCCGTCGCGCGCGCACTGACGATCGACTCCGACAACGCCGAGGCGCATCTCGTCGTCGCGGGCCTGGAGCTCGACGGGCGGAACCGCGTGGCGGCGCGCGAGGCCATCGACCGGGCGCTCGCCACGAACCCCCGGAGCCTGGAGGCGCGGGCGCTCCTGGCGGCCATCGCCTTCCTCGAGGACCGGTCGGACGACTTCGACGCCGAGGTGCGGCAGGCGCTCGCGATCAACCCGGTCTACGGCGACGTCTACCGGATCGCGGCCGTCCACACCGCGAGCGCATACCGTTTCCCGGAGGCGGTCGAGCTGGCGCGGCAGGCGGTCGCGCTCGATCCCGGCAATACCCGGGCGCACGCGGAGCTCGGCCTGTACCTGCTGCGGACCGGCGACGAGCCGGCCGCGCGCGCGGCGCTCGAACGATCGTTCGCCGACGATCCGTTCGACGTGATGACGTTCAACCTCCTGGCGATGATGGACACGCTGGCCGAGTTCGAGACCTTCGAGCGCGGCGACGTCATCCTGCGCTTGCATCCGGAAGAGGCGCCGGTCCTCGGTGAGTACGCGCTCACCCTGGCGCAGGACGCGCTCGACGTCCTCTCCGCCCGCTACGAGATGACGCTCGAAGGACCGATCCTGATCGAGATCTTCCCGCGGCACGACGACTTCGCGGTCCGGACGCTTGGCCTGCCCGGCATGATCGGCGCGCTCGGCGCCTGCTTCGGGCGCGTCGTGACGATGGACTCGCCCCGCGCCCGCCCGCCGGGCGACTTCAACTGGCAGTCGACCCTGTGGCACGAGATCGCTCACGTGATCACCCTGCAGATGTCGAAGCAGCGGCTGCCGCGGTGGCTGAGCGAGGGCATCTCGACCTACGAGGAGAAGCGGGCCGACCCGGCCTGGGCGCGCGACCAGGCCCTGGAGTTCGCCGAGGCGCTCAACCGCGAGCGGGTGCTGCCGCTCCGGGATCTGAACAGCGGTTTCCGGCGCCCCGACCTGATCTCGCTCTCCTACTTCCAGGCGTCCGTGCTCGTCGAGCATCTCATCGATCGGCACGGCGAGCCGGCGCTGCACACGCTCATTCGCGCATACGGGGACGGGCTCGAGACGGAGGCCGCGCTCGAGCGGATCGGGCTCGACTTCGACAGCCTGCAGGCGAGCTTCGACGAGGCGGTCGCGGCGGAGTTCGGTCCGCTCCGCCGGGCTCTGGCAACGCCCCAGTGGCCGGAGGAGCTGCCGCCGGCCGGGGCGGAGCGCATGGCCGCGCTGCGGGAGCGGGCCGACGCGGCGCCGGACAGCTTCCGGGCACAGTTCGCGCTGGGCCGGGCGTCGTTCGCAGCCAGCGAGTGGGACGCTGCGCGGGCGGCCCTCGAGCGCGCGGTCGAGCTCGTGCCGCTGGCGACCGGCTTCGACAGCCCCCACGGGCTGCTGGCGCGCATCGCGCAGGAGCAGGGCGACCGGGAGCGCGCGATGCGGCATCTGGAGAGCCTCCTCGAGCACGACGAGACCTCCCTCGAAGCGGTGCGCCTGCTCGCCGCCCTGGCCGAGGAGACGGGGGCCGAAGCCCGGATGCGGGGGGCGTACGAGCGCCTGCTGGAGATCGATCCGTTCGACCCCGTGCCGCATCAGGCGCTGGGGCGGCTGGCGATGGCGCGCGGGGAGCACGACGTGGCCATCCGGGAGTTCGACGTGGCGCTGGCCCTCGGACCGGTGGACCGCGTGGTGGCCCACAGCGACTACGCGGAGAGCCTGCTCGCGGCGGGCGACGCCGACGGCGCGCGCCGGCAGGCGCTCGCCGCCCTCGAGATCGCTCCGACCTACGAGCGGGCGCAGGAGCTGCTGCTCGAGGCGTTGGAGCGCGGACCGTGAGCCGGCGGCCGCCGGACGTTCGCGACCGCCGGCGGGAGGCGGCGGGGCGGACGGATGCGGGCGGCCCTGCGAAGCGCCGGTGGGCGGCGGCGGTCGCCGGCGCTGTCGTCGTCGCCGGCGGCGCCCTGCTGACCACACCCCTCTCCGGCCAGGGGCAGTCCACGGTCCCCGACCTCGGCCGTCGCGTCTCCGACGCCGTGCTCGTCGGGCTCGAGTGGACGTTCACCCGCATCCGCTACAGTTCCCCGCCCGACCGGCTTGCCGAGTTCCGGCGCATCTACTGGAGCGACCCCTGGGCGATCGACGGGCCGGCCGCGGAGCAGAACCTGAGCCGCAGGATGGGCCGGGTGACGACGATCGTGGTGAACGAGCCGGTCATCCTGGAGCTCGAGGACGAGGCGCTCTGGGATCACCCGTGGATCTACTTCGTCGAGCCGGCCAACATCGAGTTCACCGAGGCGGAGGTCGGCATCCTGCGCGAGTTCCTGCTGCGCGGGGGGACGGCGACGCTGGACGACTTCCACGGCCCTGTCGAATGGGACCTGGTCGAGCGCCAGATGGCGCGCGTCTTTCCGGACCGCAGGTTCGTCGATCTCGGCCCCGAGCATCCGATATTCAGTTGCTTCTACCAGCTCGACGCCTACCCGCAGATCCCCGGCCTCGGGTCGTTCTTCAACAACGTGACCTGGGAGAAAGGCGGCTTCGAACCGCACCTGCGCGCGATCGTGGACGACGACGGGCGCGCGATGGTGCTGGCCAACTTCAACACCGACATGGGCGACGGGTGGGAGTGGTCGAACGCCGAGGAGTACCCCGGCTACATCCAGTACACGGCGCAGTCGTACCGCATGATGATCAACGAGATCATCTACGCGCTCACGCACTAGCATGGCGAGCGAGCCGACGTCGAGCCCGGCCACCGCGGCCGAGCGGGTCATGGAGGGCCGCGCCGCCGTGCTCGCCGAGTTGCGCAAGGTGATCGTCGGCCAGGACGAGGCGATCGACCTGGTCCTGACGGCGCTCTTCAGCGGCGGGCACTGCCTGATCACGGGTGTCCCGGGGCTGGCGAAGACGCTGCTCGTCCGCACCCTCGCCGAGGTGCTGCACCTCACGTTCAAGCGGATCCAGTTCACCCCGGACCTGATGCCGGCCGACATCACCGGCACCGAGATCATCGAGGAGGCCGGCGGGCACCGCGAGCTGACGTTCGTCCGCGGCCCGGTGTTCGCGCAGATCATCCTCGCCGACGAGATCAACCGCACCCCGCCCAAGACACAGTCGGCACTGCTCGAGGCGATGCAGGAATACCACGTCACCGCGGGCGGCCGCACCTATCCGCTCGACCGGCCGTTCCTGGTGCTGGCGACGCAGAACCCGATCGAGCTCGAGGGGACCTATCCGCTGCCCGAGGCGCAGCTCTCGCGGTTCATGTTCAACATCGTAATGGGCTACCTCGCCGAGGACGACGAGGTGCAGGTGGTGACCGCCACCACCGCGGACGAGTCGGTCCAGCCGAGCCGCGTCCTCTCCGGCGAGGACATTCTCGAGTTCCAGCACCTGGTGCGGCAGGTCGTGGTAGCCGACGAGGTGGCCCGCTACGCCGTCCGCCTGGTCGATGCGTCGCGGCCGGGGCGCGCCCGCACGCCGGACTTCGTGCAGCAGTGGGTCCGCTGGGGGGCCGGCATCCGCGCTTCGCAGGCCCTCGTGCTCGGCGGCAAGGCGCGCGCCCTGATGAACGGCCGCCACCACGTGTCGGTGCAGGACATCCGCGCCCTGGCCGCCCCCACCCTGCGGCACCGGCTGGTGACCAACTTCTACGCCGATTCCGAGGGCGTCGACGCCGAGACGATCGTCGAGCGGTTGCTCGAGGCCGTGCCGGCGCCGCGGAGCGGCATGTAGCGATGACGGCGTCGGTTCGCCCGAACGAGCTGCGCCATCTCGATCCGGCCGTCGTGGCGCGCATCGAGTCGCTGGAGTTGCGGGCCCGCACCGTCGTCGAAGGCTTCCTGATCGGCCTGCACCGGAGCCCGTTCCAGGGCTTCAGCGTCGAGTTCTCCGAGTACCGCCAATACATGCCGGGCGACGACTTGTCGACGCTCGACTGGAAGGTGTACGGGCGCAGCGACCGCTTCTACGTCAAGCGCTACGAGGAGGAGACCAATCTCGACTGCCGCATCCTGCTCGACGTCTCGGCGTCGATGGGCTACGGCTCCGGCGGCGTCACGAAGCACGCCTATGCCGTCTCCCTCGCGGCGTCGCTGGCCTACCTGATGCATCGCCAGCGGGATGCCGTCGGCCTGGTCGCCTTCGACGACGACATCGCGACGGAGGTGCCGGTGAGCGCCCGCCCGGGTCACCTGCGGCGCGTGCTGGCGGCCCTCGACCGGCTCGAGACCGGGCGGCGCTCCGACGTCGCAAGGCCGCTCACGCGCCTCGCCGAGGCGCTTGCCCGCCCCGGGCTGGTGGTCGTCGTCTCCGACCTGCTCGACGAACCGGAGGCGGTGGTCCGCGGGCTGCGGCACCTGCGCTCCCGCGGGGCGGACGTCATCGTCCTGCACCTGCTCGATCCCGCCGAGTGCGACTTCCCCTTCCGCCGGGTCACCCGCTTCCGCGACCTCGAGACCGGGGCCGAGGTCCGGACGCTCGCGTCCCGGGTCCGGGCTCCGTACCGCGAGGCGATGCGCGGGCTGATCGCGGCCTACGAGCGCGACCTGCGGCTGGCGGACGTCGACTACCATCGTCTCGACACGTCGAAGCCGCTCGACGCCGCCCTGCAGTCGTATCTGGCCGCGCGCGCCCGGCGGCCATGAGCGGGGCGCCATGTCCTTTCTCTTCCCCGCGTTCCTGCTCGGCGCAATCACGATAGCGATACCCGTCCTCCTGCACCTGGTTCGGCGGGAGCGGGGGCCGGTGGTGCCGTTCAGCGCGGTCCGCTTCGTGCGTCGCGCACCGGCCGTCCGGACCCGGCGCCCGCGACTGCGGGAATTGCTCCTGCTGGCCCTGCGGGTGACCGCGCTCCTGTTGCTGACGCTCGCGTTCGCGCGCCCGTTCGTCGACGAGGCGACGCCGGCGCGCCCGGTCACAGTGGTCGCGATCGACCGTTCGCTCAGCATGTCGGCGCCGGGGCAGATGGAGGAGGCTCACCGGCTGGGCGCGGCCGCGATCGATGCAGCACCGGCGGCGCACCGGGTGTCGGTGGTGGCGTTCGACGACCGCGCTGAAGTCGTGCTCGATGCAACGGACGATCGGGCGGCCGCCGTTGCCGCGGTGGAATCCGTGCTTCCCACGGCCGGAGCCACCCGCTACGCCGCCGCGCTATCCTCGGCATCCGGCGCGCTGGGCGGGCGGAGTGGGCGTGTCGTCGTGGTCACCGATCTGCAGATGGCAGGCTGGTCCGATGAAGGAGCGTCCATCGCGCCGGCCGCCCCGCTGGAGGTGGCGGTGGCGGCCGTCGCGCCGGTAGCCGCGAATCTGGCCGTGACCGCCGCGGCGCGGACGGCGGAGGGGCTCTCGGCCGTGGTGCGCAACACGGGGCCGGAGGCGCGCGATGCCCTGGTCGTGCTGGCGATCGATGACGCCGTCGTCGAGAGCCGTGTCGTGATGCTCGCGCCCGGCGCGAACGGCGTGCGCTTCGAACGCACGCTACCGGAGACGGGGGTGGCGTCGGTCCAGGTCGTCGACCCGGACGGCTACCCCGGAGACGACCGGCGCTACCTGCTGCTCGACCCGCTTCCGCCGGCCCGGGTGCTGGCCGTCGCCAACGGCGGCCGGGGGGGCAGCGACGCCTTCTTCGTCGACCGGGCTCTCGCCGCCGGCGCGGAGCAGGCGCCGGTCGCGCTGCGGGTGACGGCGCCGGACGCCGTGTCGTCGCTCGATCCCGGAGAATGGGAGGCGATCGCGGCAGTGCTGATCCTGGGGACGGACGGTCTCGGGCGCGAGGGACGCGAGCGGCTGGCCGCGTTCGTCGCCGCCGGGGGCGGCCTGCTCGTGGCGGCGGGGCCCGGCGTCGAGCCGACACGGCTGGCCGGCATCCTCGGTCCGAGCGCGCGGATCGACTTCGGGCCGGGCCCCGGGGAGGGAGGGCGCCGCTGGGTGCCCGCGGATCGCCGCCACCCCGTGCTCCGCGCCCTCGGCGAGGCCGCGGCGACGACGTTGGGCGAGGTGACCTTCCGGGGCGCGGCGGCCGCTGCCGAGGCCGCCGGCGCGCGCGCGCTCGGCCGGTTCGACGACGGCACGCCGGCTCTCGTCGAGTACGACGCCGGCGCCGGGCGCGCACTGCTCTTCGCCTCGGACCTGAGCGGTGTGTGGAACGACTTCCCGCGGCGGCCGGGCTACGCGCCCTTCGTCGTCGAGACGGTTCGCTACGTGGCGCGGCAGCCGGGCGGTGCGCGCGAGGTCACGGCAGCGGACGTGCCGCCCGGCGTGCCGGCCGTGGCGGGGGCCGCGGTCGTGCCCGAGTCCGGGCGCCGCATCGTCGTCAACGTCGATCCGCGGGAGTCGGACCCCGCTCCGATGGCGGCCGAGGCGTTCCTCGGCCGCATCGATTCGCGGGGCCCGGGCGGCGGCACGGCGGCCGACGAGGCCGGCCCCGCGCGCCGGGAGCGCGAGCAGTCCTACTGGTGGTACGCCCTGGCCGCGATGCTCGCGGTCCTGGTGGGCGAGGCGTGGCTGGCCCGCGCGATGGCATAATCAGCCGCATGGCCGAACCGCACGCTGGCGAGATCCGGGCCTTCCTGCGGGCCGTCCGCCATCGATGGTGGACCGCGGCGGCGCTCGGCCGCCTCGCCCGAGCGGTCGGGGCCGGGGCCGCCGCCCTGGGCGCCGTTCTCGTCCTCGACCGCTTCGCGGCGCCGGCCGACCTCCCGCTGCTGGCGGCTGCCGCGACGGCGCTGCTCGCTGCGGCGGCCTTCGCCCTGCGCGCCTTCTGGCCCCTGCGGCGACCCCCCAGTGACCGTCAGGTGGCCCGCTACGTGGAGGAGCGCTGCCCCGAGCTCGAGGATCGACTGGCGAGCGCGGCCGGGCTCCCCGAGGCCGCCCCGGCGCCGTTCCGGGCGCTGGTCCTTCGCGATGCCGCCCGTGCGGTGCGACGGATCGCGCTCGACCGCACCGTCCCGGCGCGCCGCCTGCGCCGCGCGTTGCTGGCGGCGGTCGCCGCGGCGGCGGTCGCCGCGGCGGTCGTCGTGCCGGGCAGTCCCGCCCTGGAACGCATCGCGCGTAGCGCCTGGCTGCACGCGCTGCCGTTCGGCGCCGCGATCGAGGTCGAGCCGGGCGATGCGCGGGTCGTTGTCGGCGAACCGCTGGTGATCCGCGCGCACCTGCGGGGGACGCCCGGCGAGCCGATCCGCACGCTGCCCGCCGTCACCGTCGTGCGCCCCGGCGCCCGCCCGGAGGTTCTCCGGATGCGCCGCGCCGACGAGGGCTACCGGGTCGAGGTGCCGGCCGTGCGCCGCAGCTTCACGTACCGCATCGGCGCGGGTGCGCTCGTCTCGCCCTACTACGCGGTGACGGCGCTGGAGCCGCCGGGAATCGAGCGGATCGAGGTCGCCTACCGTTATCCGGACCACCTGGGCCTGGCGCCGCGCGTCGACACCGGGGGCGACATCCACGCGCCAGAGGGGACCGCGGTGACGGTAACCGTAGTGGCCGACAAGCCGCTTCGGTCAGGGGCTCTTCGCCTGGGGAGCGGCGGGACGCTGGATCTGGAGCGACGCGGGGAACAGCGGTGGGCCGGGTCGCTCGACGTGGTGCGGGACGACAGCTACCGCGTGGTGCTCGTCGATGCAGACGCGCTCCCGAACGGGGTCGGCGCCGACTATCTGATCCGCACCGTGGTCGACCAACCCCCGGAGGTGCGCATCGAGCGGCCCGGCGGAGACCGCGAGATTACCCCCCTCGAGGAGACGGTGATCGAGGCGCGGGCGGACGACGACTTCGGCGTCGAGCGCTTCGAGCTCGTCTACACGGTGGCGGGCCGGGACGAGCAGGCGGTCGACCTGCTCGGCGCGCGGCGCGCCCCCGACGTGACGGCCACCCACACGCTGTACGCGGAGTCGCTCGGGGTGCGCCCCGGCGACGTGATCGCCTACTACGTCCGCGCGCGCGACTCGCACGGGGCGCGGGCCGCCCGCGAGACGCGGAGTGACATCTTCTTTCTGGAGGTGCGCCCGTTCGGACGCGAGTTCTCGGAGGCGGGCAGCCAGTTCATGGCGGCGATGGCCGGCGGCGACGTCGGACGCCTCGTCCGGGTCCAGAAGGAGATCCTCATCGCGACCTGGCGCCTCGACGCCCGGCCGGCCGCGGTTCGCCCCAAGGACGACGTCGAGGCGGTCGCGGCCACCCAGGACGAACTGCGGCGCGCCGCGGCGCGCGTCGCGGCCGACCGCGAGGGAGGTCGCCGGACCCCGGGCGCCGATGGCCTGGCGCGCGCGATCGAGGCGATGGGCGCCGCCGCGGCGTCGCTGCGGGCGAACGACACGGCTGCGGCGATTCCGTCGGAGATGGCGGCCCTGAACGGGTTGCTCCAGGCCCAGGCGGAGGTGCGCCGCACGCAGGTCTCGCTCCAGCCGTCGCCGGGCGGGGCGTTCGGTCCGCAGCCGCGCGAGGACCTGTCGGCGCTGTTCGATCGCGAGTTGCGCCGCGAGCAGCGGACGAACTACGAGGATCGCGCCACGGCGCCGCCGCCGGCGGCGCCGGAGGAGAGCGAGGCCCGCCGGCGCGTCGGGGAGTTGGCGGACCGGCAGGAGGCGCTCAATCGGGAGGCGGAGCTCGCGCGGGAGGACCTGGGCGACGACCCGCAGGCGTTGCGCCGCACATTGGAACGGCTCACGCGGGAGCAGGAAGCGTTGCGCCGGCAGATGGAGGACGTCGAGCGGCAACTGGAACGGATGTCGAACGCCGGCGGCGGCTCGCGCCGGGGGGCGCCGCGGGCCGGCAGGGACGGAGGGCGCATCGCGGACCGGATGCGCGAGGCGCACGACGCGCTCCGGCGCCGGGACGCGTCGGAAGCGGCGCAGGCCGGCCGCGCGGCGGCCGATCGCCTGCGGGATCTGGCGCGCGAGCTGGGGACGGCCACGGACGGCCGCGCGGGCCGGGCCATTCGCGACCTGGAGGCCGAGGCGCGACGGATGGCCGACGCCCAGCGGCGCACCGCCCTCGCGTCGCGCCTGGCCGGGGGCGAGCGGGCGGGCCGGGCGTCGCGGCGGGCGCTGGCGGGGGAGCGGGACGATCTGGCCGAGCGGGTGGAGCGGTTCCAGACGCGCCTCGACGCGCAGCGGTCGGAAGCGGCGGGCGCGGTTCGCCGGGCCCTCGACGAGGCCGCTGACGGTCTGGGGGAGGCCGACCTCGCGGTGCGGCTGCGCGATCTGGCGCGTCGTGCGCGAGGCGCTGCCGGGGGCGAGGAGCCCGCGCCCTCGAACCTGGACACGCCCCCCATCGCCGACGGGGACGAGTCGGTGGCAGAGGAGCTCGACCGGGTGGCGGTCCGCCTGCAGGCCGCGGCGCAGGCGGCGGACGAGGCGGCGCGGGAGGGGCAGGAGCTGGAGCGGCACATCGCTCGCATCGACCGGGCGATCGAACGCCTGGCGGCCCGCGGAGACGGCGAGCAAGCGGGCGCGGCGGAGCGTTCGGGTGCGGCGGAAGCTGGAGAGCTGGGGGCGGCGGGTGGGGCCCTGGCGGGACGGCTCGGGCGGTCCGGCGACCTGGCGGAGCGGGCGCGGGCGATCCGGCCGTCGCTGGCCGAGGACCTCCGACGGTGGGCCGAGCACGCGTTCAGCGGTGCCGCTCCCGGCACGGAGGCGTTCAAGCAGGACCTGGCGGAGTGGGGGAGCCTGCGCGCGGACGTGCGACTGGCCATCGGCTCCTTCCCGGCGTCGGACGCCGCTGCGCCCGGCGCCGCCCGCGGCGACGCCCTGCACGTCGGGCCCGACGAGCGCGTTCCGGAATCCTATCGGGGCCTCGTCGAGCGCTACTACCGGTCCCTGACCGAGCGACCCCAGGAGTCTGCGCCGTAGACGGCGACGACTCCTGGAGGGTTGGTTGGGCACCAGGCGGCGCCGACAAGGCGACGAAAGGCGGGCTCGTTCGGCGCGGGCCGCACGGCCGGAAGGCTCCGTCCGCGGTGGTCTCGGCCCCGGTGGTGGAGGCGGCAACCCGATGCAGTTCGCGACTCCGGTGCCGTGGTGGGGGCTGGCCCTCGGGTTCGCGCTGGCGGCGGTCATCGCCTACGGCGCCTATCGGCAGCCGGCCGTTCCGTTGTCGTTCTGGCGCCGGTTGCTGCTGGTCGATCTCCGAGCCGCGGCACTGTTGCTGGTCTTCCTCTTCCTCCTCCAGCCCGTTCGCACCGCGCCGGGACCCGCGGGGGGAGCGGTCGTCGCGGTCCTGGTGGACCATTCCCGGAGCATGGCCATCCCGGATGCGGCGGGGGCCCCGCGGCTCGCGCAGGCGATCGCGTTGGTGCGCGACCGGTTGCTGCCGCAACTCTCGCCGCGCGCAGACGTCGAGCTCTTCGGGTTCGGCGACCGCCTGTTCGAGACGACACTCGACGCCGCCGAGGCCGATGCCCGGCGGACCGACCTCGCCGGCGCCCTCGAGGAGGTCGCGGCGCGCCTCGCCGGGAGGCCGCTGGCCGGCGTGGTCGTCGTCTCGGACGGAGGGGAGACCGGCCCGCAGCCAGCGGCTCGCGTGGCGGCCGACTCCGGCTCCCGCCTCTTCACGGTCGGGGTCGGCACCCCGCAACCGGGCCCCGACCGTGAGGTGGTGGCGTTCACCGCCGGCCACCCTCCGGCCGCACAATCGGTGGTCGACCTGACGGCGGCGATCGCCAGTCACGGTCTGGGCGGCGAGGCGTTCGAGGTACGGCTGCTGGGCGACGGCCGGTTGCTCGACCGGCGCCGCGTCAACCCGGCCGGCGCCGGCGCGCCGGCGCGAGTCGTCTTCCGCGTGCGGCCGGATCCGGAGACCGCGACCCTCTACACGGTCGAGGTGCCGGCGGCCGCCGCTGAGCTCGTCGTCGGCAACAACCGCCGCCGCGTGCTGGTGCCCCCGCCGCCCCGGTCGCGCCGCGTGCTGCTGATAGAGGGAGCGCCGTCGTACGAGCACACCTTCCTCAAGCGGGTCTGGCAGGCCGATCCCGGCCTCGTCCTGGACGCCGTGATTCGCAAGGGGATGAACGACCTCGGCGAGCAGACGTTCTACGTGCAGGGCGACCCCGCTCGCATGGCGGCGCTCGGCGACGGCTTCCCGGCGGATCGGGAGGCGTTGTTCGCGTACGACGCGCTCGTGCTGGCGAACGTCGAGGCCGACTACTTCCAGGTCGGGCAGTTGGAGCTGGCCGCGTCCTTCGTCGCCGAGCGCGGCGGCGGCCTGCTGTCGCTCGGCGACGCGACCCTCAGCCGCCGCGGGTGGGCGGTCTCCGCGCTCGCGCCGGTGCTGCCGGTGGCCCTGGTTGACCCCGGCCGGAGCCCCGAGTATGGTTCGGCCGGCGGCGGGCGGGAGGCGTCCGGGGACGGCGGCGAAGCGCTGAACTTGACCGCGGCGGGCGCGAGGCATCCGGTCATGCGCCTGGCCGCGACTCCGCAGGAGACTCGCGAGCGGTGGCGGGCGGTGCCGCGGCTTGCGGGGGCGGTTGCCCTGGGGACGCCGAAGCCGGGGGCGACATTGCTGGCGGTCACCCCGGCGCAGCCGGGCCGTCCCGTCCAGCCCCTGATCGCGATCCAGCGCTACGGCGCGGGGCGCGCGATGGTCTTCGCGGGTCGGGCCGCATGGCGGTGGAGGATGCGGATGCCGGCCGACGACCGGACCTACGAGGTCTTCTGGGGGCAGGTGGCCCGCTGGCTGACGGGGTCGGCGCGCGATCCGATCACCCTTGCGAACCGGGGGGGCGAAACGCCGGGGGATCGGTTGGACATCCAGCTGCAGGTGCGCGACGAGGCGTTCGTCCCCGTCCCTGACGCGTCGCCCGTGCTCGCCGTCACCGGGCCTGACGGCGCGACGTGGGAAGTGCGTGCGGAGCTCGTCGACGCCGCCAGGGGACGCTACCGGGCCGCGGTTCGGCCGGCGGAGCCGGGCGTCCACCGGATCGATGCCGTTGTCGACCACGGCGGGGAGCGGCTGGGAGCCGCAACCGACTGGGCGCTGGTCGGCGGCACGGACGCGGAGCTGGTCGACCCGTGGCTGAACGCGCCGGCGCTGGAGCGGGCCGCGGCGGCGACCGGCGGGCGTTACGTGGAGCCGGACGGCGTCGGCGGGCTGGGGCCATCGATCCTCGACGGATTCACGGCGCCGCCCCCATCCGTGCGCACCCCGCTGTGGCACAACGTCTGGGTGTTCCTGTGGCTGGTGGCGGTGCTCGCGGCCGAGTGGGGGCTGCGGCGGCGGTGGGGACTGCGATGAGGTCGATGCCGGAGACGGGGGCTGCCATGAGGTCGATGCGGGGAGGGGTGGCGGCCGCCGCCGCTCTCGTCTCGCTGTGCCTGCCGGCCGCCGCGCACGGCGAGGACTCGTTCACGCTGATCGTCTCGGGCGCCTCGGGCGGAGCGGAGTATGCCGAGCGCCTCGAACGCTGGCGTTCGGTGCTGATCGACGCGTTGCGCGAGCGGCCGGAGTTCCGCGACGGCCACCTCCGGGTGCTGGCCGAGACGCCGGGGCCGGGCGTGGGCCGCGCGTCGCGGGAGGGCGTGCGGGACGCCCTCGCTGAGCTCGGCCGGCAGATGGACGGCCGCTCCGTACTCCTGGTCGTACTCCTCGGCCATGGCACGTTCGACGGCGCCGACGCGCGGTTCAACCTGGTCGGGCCGGACCTCGAAGCCCGCGAGTGGCGCGCGCTCCTCGACGCGCTGCCGGGGAGCGTGGTCTTCGTCAACACGACCGCGGCCAGCTTCCCGTTTCTCGACCGGCTGGGCGCGGCGGGGCGGGTCGTCATCACGGCCACCGGGTCGCCCGCGCAGCGCTACGAGACGGTCTTCCCGGAGTACTTCGTGACCGCCTTCGGCAACCCTGCGAGCGACGCCGACAAGGACGGCCGCATATCGGTGTGGGAGGCGTTCGCCTACGCCAGCGACGCGGTGCGCCGCTTCTATCAGCGGGCGGGCCGGCTCGCGACGGAGCGGCCGATGCTCGACGACACCGGCGACGGCATCGGACGCGAACTCGATCGCGGCGGCCCGGACGGCGCCCTCGCCGCGCGCCTCTACGTCGGGGCCGGCGCCGGCGTGGAGGCGGACGCGGACGATCCGTCCCTGGCCCCGATCCTCGCCCGGCGGGCCGGCATCGAAGCCCGGATCGCCGAGCTGCGGGCCGCGAGGGAGACGATGGACCCGGCGGTCTACCGCGCCGCGCTCGAGCCGCAGCTCGTGGAGCTCGCCCGCGTCTCGCGGGAGCTCCGCCGCCGCGCCTCCGGCGGGGCGCCGCCGCGCACGAGGCTCGACCCATGATCTGCCGCGACTGCGGAGCGGAAATCGACGACCGGGCGCTGATCTGCTTCCGCTGCGGGACCGCTACGGCAGAACGTGCACGGGAGCCGCAGCAGGAAGCGTCCCCGCGCGGCGCGCGCCCCTGGGCGACCGTTGGCCTGGCCGCCGCCTTCGTGCTCGTCGTCGGCTTCTTCCTGAGCCCGCTCTCCGGTGCCGACCCCCCCCACCCGTTCGTCTGGCTCGTCCTGACCGTGGCCGGGCTCCTGCTCGCGTGGCGCATCCGGTTGACGCGGTAGGAGCCACGACCGGCGGCGGGGCACCTACCGTTCGAGATCGTGACGGCCAGGTCGGGGGAGCTCCCGTAGCCGAGTCGGGCCTCCGGTCCTGGTGCGTGGCCGGGCCGGTCGCTCGAGCGCACGGCGACCCGGCGACTCCCCGGGCGCCGGATGGTTACAATGCGTCCCGCACCCCGATGCAAGGCGCTCCGTGTCGCTGTGTGGTGAGCCGCGGAAGATGGCGGTGACCGAGGATCCCATGACACGTCGCGTAGCCGCGTTGGTATTGGTACTCGGCGTGCTTGCGAGCGCCGAGCCGGCGCCGGCGCAACCGGAACGCTGGTTCGAGATGGCCGTGCCGGGATCGCACGGTGGCGTCCGGCGCGCGGCCGGCCTGGATTCGCGGCCGGATCGCGGGCCCCGCTTCGTCCGGGAGCTGATGCGGGCCCTTCACCGGGGCGGCACGGATTCCGGCGCGAGGGCGTCGCTGATCGCCCACCTGGACAACCTGCGCGCCGTGCAGACCGCATGGTTGCAGGCCAGCCTCGGGGGGAGCCTCAGCCTCGCCGCGGTGGAGGATGCGGCGCAGCGCGACGCGGTCGCAGCATTCCTCGATCTGCTCGGATTCGAGCTCACGCGGGAGGTCGACGGCCGGCATCGGGTCGCTCCGGCGTCCGGCCGTCGCGGACGGCGGGGAGCGCCCTTCCGCGCCAGCCTGACTCATGAGGGCCTCTCCGTCGATGACGTCCCGGACCTGTTGAACGGCGGGCGCGCGCTGCGGCTCGAGATTCCGACCTTCACCGTCCGGCTTCCGCTGTCGCCGGACTTCTGGATCGAGCTGTTGCTCGCCGACGTGGACGGCGCTTCCGCCGCGGCGGTCGAGGCGGGCGAGCTTCCGGCGAGCTTGTTCGCTCGCGTGGCGGCGGGGCCGGACGCCGCCCGCCTGTACCTCGCGCTCTCGGCGCTGGATGCGGAGACGCTCGCCTTTCTCGATGACTCGCCGCGCACCCTGGCGGCGCTCTATGGCGACCGCGACCGTCTCGAGGCCTTCGGTCGCTACGCCCGGAGCTTGCGGGTCCGTGAGGGTCGGGTCGTCGTTCCGGGAGGGGGCCCGGCGGCGTCCCGCTGGGAGTCCATCGTGGGGGCGAGCCCGGCGGACCCGGCGCGCTTCCTGCCGCGCCTCGCCGGCAGAGACCGGGGGCAGCTCGCGTATTTCTACGACGCCGTCGCGCGACTGCCCGCGGCCGGGCGGCGGTTTGCCCTCTCGCTGTGGGATGGGGAGACGGAGGACGCCACGCGGCGCTTCCGGTCCCTGTGGGATCTGTTCCGCGACCTTCCTCTGCACGGAGACGTGGAGCCCGACGTCGCTGTGGCGAGCCCGGATCCCGTGCTGGTGCTGGGCGCGGTTCGGGTCCGGGAATCGGGCGAACCGATGGGTCCAGCGTTCCGCAATCTGTGGGCCGAGGTGTTCCGTGACGACGAGCTTCCGGAGGACGCCGACGAGGTCGCCGCCGGTCTCGGCAGCGGACCCCTCCTGGATGCCGAGACCCTGCTCGCCACGGTGCTCCCGGTGGAGCTCGGGGCCGGACGCGGTCGCCTCGACGCGTTCCTGTTCGCCCAGCGCGTGTTCGGCGGCGCCGATCCGGAGCGCAACGGCGCGCTGCTCACCGCGCTGCGAGGCTTCGCCCGCTATCCGATGCTGATGCTCACGCTCGAGCGCATGGGGATCACGGCGCCGGAGGTCCACGCGACCCTCGTCCGGGCCGCGGCAGCGCTGTCGAACATCCGGAGTCCGCTGGCCGCACGGGCCTCCCTGTCCCAGTTTCAGGGCGCGGTGGCGCTCCTGGAGCGGCTGCGGCGAGTCGGAGCCCTGGGCGTCGACGACGTCGAGGGGCAGCTGCGGGCACTGGCGGCCGCACCGCTCGACCGGTACCAGAGCTACCAGGGCGGAATCGCCGGCTGGTTGCACGACCACCTGTTTGCCGGCGATCGCGCTCGGCAGCCGACCGGCCGGCGCGACGATCGAGTCGGCTCTGCTGGAGGTGCTGGCAGGCCTGCGGCGGCCGGACGACCCGCGTACGGCGAGACGGACCCTGGAATGGGAAGGGCTGCTGTACGAGGTGGACCGGCCGGCGATGGTCGCCGACTGGTTCCGGCGGGCGCGGGCCGAGCAGGGCGGCCCGGGCCTCGACCCCGTCCTCGCGCTCTCGCACGACCTGCTGCCCCGCGTCCGGGCGGCGGCGACGATCGACGAGTTCCAGGCGGTGGCGGAGGAGCTGCTGCCGGTGGTCACCCGTTTGGGGGAGGGCGCGGCCGGAAGCGAAGCGGAGGACGGCGGCCCGCTCGGGGAAGCGGTCGAGAGCCTGGTCGAGCGCGTGCGCCGCATCGATCGGCCGGGCCGCGTTCGCGATGTGCCCGACGTCGCGGTCGAGTTGGGCCACGTGGTCGACTTCGCGTTGGCCGCGACGCTGCGTGGCATTGCCTACGCGGTGAGCATCGGCGAGCCTGCCGGGTCGACGCTCGGTCGCGCCTACCTTCCGGATCGTCACGATTTCGGCCTCCGCGCGGGCCGCCGCGAAGCCCGCATTCGGGCGCCGTGGAGCGCGCCGGCCGAGCGTGGCGGGTCCCGCTACCGCATCCACGGATCGCTGCTCTCGCTCGATACGGCCCTGGCGAGGTTCCACCTGCCGCGCGTATCCAACACGATACCGCCCGAGGAGCCGCTGTTCCCGGACCGGGCGGAGGACTCCCTGGTCCGGTCGCTGGCCTATCTGAACCCGTACACGCTGACCGACGACGACCTGCGGAGCGCCGCCGCGGCCATCCGCCGGGGCCGGGAGCTCCTGTTGCGGGCAACGAGCGACGGCGCGGAGTCGGCGGAGCTGGCTGCGGATCTCCGCCTGGGTCCGCATCGGTCGCTGGACCTGCGCTGGACCGTCGCGCGGGCGCCCGAGGCGCTGCCCGACTTTGCGACCCTCGGTGAGCTGTACTGGCTCGGAGCGGAGGAGACCGCAGACTCGGGCGGCGCCGGGGGCCGGGGATGGGGCGCCCCGTCCACGGTCATCGACGGGTGCCTCTGTCTGCGGATTGCCTATCCGGCTCCTTTCGAGCACTTCGCCGGGCGGGCTGCGTCCGGGATACTGGCCGCAAGGTTCATGGATCTCCAACTGCGGCCGATCGAGGTCTTGGCGGAGCAGGGCGTTCCCGCGGCGCTCCTGAAGGACGTCCTGCCGCTGCTGCTGCGGGACTTCCTCGACGGTGCTCGTCCGGCGCACGCGGACGACTGGCTCCACCTGGCGCGCTACGTTCGCGACGTGCCGCTGACGCAGATCGAGGACTATGTTTCCTCGCTGGTCGGCCGAGGGCCGTTGTATCCGACCGTTCGGGACCTCCGGAACTGACGGAAGCACCATGCCACGCGGAGCGACGAGCCGGCTGAACGCTGCGGTAGCCGAGGTTCTCGCCCGGAACCCGCGCGACGCGGAGGAGCGGGAAGAGGCCATCGAGGAAGTCTGCCGGGACGACCTCGCGCTCGCTCGCCGGGTGCGCCGCCGCCTCGCGGAGCAGCTCGAGGCGACGCAGTCGACGGAGGCCGGCATTCAGGCCCTCGGTCCCTACCTGCTGCTGGCGCCGATCGGCGAGGGCGGCATGGGTGCCGTGTACCGGGCGCGGGATGCGCGCCTGCGGCGGGAAGTGGCCGTCAAGGTGCTGTCCCCCGCGGTGGCCGCGCAACCCGACCTGGTAGAGCGCTTCGAGCGGGAGGCGCGGGCGGTCGCCGCCCTGTCGCACCGCAACGTCGTCGTCATCTACGACGTCGGCTACGAAGCGGACACGCACTTCCTCGTCATGGAGCTGCTCGACGGGCAGAGCCTCCGGGAGGCGGCGGCCCGCGGACGAATGCCGGCGCCGCAGGTGATCTCCTGCATCGTGCAGGTGTGCGCAGGGCTCGCGGCGGCCCATGCCAAAGGCATCGTCCACCGCGACCTCAAGCCCGGCAACATCATCCTCACCCGCGACGGGCGGGCCGTGCTCGTCGATTTCGGGATTGCCAAGACGCTCACCGACGAAGGGGGAGACCAGAGCACCTTCGTCACCACCGCCGGCGGCGTGCTGGGTACGCCCCAGTACATGTCGCCGGAGCAGGTTCGGGGGCTTCGCGTCGACCACCGGAGCGACATCTTCTCCCTCGGCGTCATTCTCTTCGAGCTGCTGACCGGCGAGTCCGCCTTCGAGCGGCCCACGCTGGCCGATTGCCTCAGCGCGGTGCTGACGGAGGACCCCTTGGAGCGCTGGGACCGGGACGCACATCCGCCCGAGCTCCGGAGCGTGGTCGAACGGTGCCTCGACAAGGACCCCGGGCGACGGTTCCAGTCGGCGGCGGACCTGGCTGCCGCGGTCGGCGCCCTCGCGGAGAGTGCTCGGGCGGGCGCCGGGGCCGAGCTCGCGGAGATCACCGGCGTCGCCGGCACTACGCGGGACCTGCTGACCGACGCCGGCACAGCGCGGCCGGGGCGGGGGGCGGACGTCCGGTTGGGGGTCGAAAGGATGTCCGGCGTCGGCTCACGGATCGCGGGCGGGGCGGCAATGGCGGCGGCGCTCCTCGTCGCCGCGGGTATCTGGATGACGAGAGGCGAGGCGCCGGCGGACGCGCCGGAACCGGTGATCGACGGGAGCGTGCAGGCGCCGCCCGCCGCTGCGGGGCTGCCGGTTGACGTCGAGCCCGCCGCCTCGCGTCCCGTCCCGCAACCCGTCGGGGAGGGCTCCCGCGAGGACCGGGCGCGACCCGCCCCGGCAGCAGCCCCTCCGGTCCCGGTGGCAGCGGTTCGACCGGCGCCGGCGGGCGGCGGTCGCGCGGAGGTGCGCTCTGGGGTGGAGCCCGCCGACGCCCGACCGCGGATCGACGTCGCCGCCCGGGACGAGCACCGTCGCCGGGCGTTCGACGCTTTCGCCGGTGGAGACCATCGCGAGTCGCTGCGCCTGGCCGAGTCCGGACTGCAGCTCTACCGGGGCGATCCGGAGCTGCGGCGCCTGCTTGGCGACCTGGAGAGCAGCGCGAGAACGCGGGCGCGGTTCGCGCGCGATTCCGCCGCCGAGGAAGCCGCGGTCCGGGCGAGCACGCAGTACGCCGGCGCGGACGCCCGCTTCGAGGACGCGCGGCGGCTTGCGGGGGACGGCCGCCCCGTAGCCGCGATCCGCACGTTCTGGGCCGCGGAGGAGATGTTCGACGCAGCGACGCTGGCCGCCGACGTCGAGAGCGCCCGACCCGACGCAGCCCGCGCGGCGAGCCGACCCTGGGCGGGCGGGTCGACGACCCCCGGGCTTTCGGGAACCGCGGGCGGTGGCCGCCGCGACCCCGACGGGGCCGGGATCCGGGCGGTGCTCGACGAGTACCGACGCGCGTACGAGAGCCGCAGTTCGGCCGCCGTCCGGCGCGTGGACCCGGGGCTGACCACCGACGAGTTGCGGGCGCTGGACCGCGAGTTCCTGGAATGGACGGCCTACCGGAGGGAGCTCGAGGTGCTGCGTGAGTCGGTCGGCGCGGACCGGGCGGAGGTGGTGGTGGCGATCACCGACCACATCACGCCGCGGATCGGGGTCGCCAGACAGGTCGGCCGTCAGGCGGTCTTCTCCCTGGAGCGGCCCGACGGGCGCTGGACCGTCGTCGACGTACGCTACGTCGACTGACCCAACGAAAGGACGACACTCGGAATGAGCAGGCTTGTGACGACCGTTCTGCTGCTGCCGCTGATGACGCAGGGCTTGGCCCCACAGGCACCGGCTGCACAGGCCCCCTCGGCGCGGGACGAGCAACCGGCGCTCGCGATCCTGGAGCCGACCGACGAGTCGTACCTCGCCGGCATCGTCCGGCTGCGGGCCGACGTCACGCCGGCCGACGCGGTGACGGTGGTCGAGTTCTTCGTGGACGGGGCCCCGGTCTGCGAGGTCCGCGTCCCGCCGTTTCAGTGCGACTGGAACGCCGGACCGGCGATTGCCGCGCACATCGTGCGGGTTCGCGCGCGTCTCCGCGACGGTCGGCGACTCGTCGACAGCGTCCGGAGTCGAGAGCTGGACACGCTGCAGGAGACGAGCGGGGTCGACGCCGTGCTCGTGCCGGTGGTCGTGACCGACCGGCGCGGACGCTTCGTCAGGAACCTGACGAGGGACGACTTCCGCGTCTTCGAGGACGGCGTCGAGCAGGAGATCGACTACTTCGACCCCGAGGACGTCCCGCTCGACATCGTCGTGGCGATCGACATCAGCACCAGCATGCGCGAGTCGATGGACACGCTGAAAGCGGTCATGAAGACGTTTCTCGGCGAGCTGGCGCCGACCGATCAGGTGAGTCTCGTCGCCTTCAACGACCGCATCTACACCATGGCGCGCGGCGAGACCGACACCGGCGCGCTGCAGGGCATCATCGACGCGCTGCCGAGACCGTACGGCGGGACCGCCCTGCTGGACGCGCTCGTAGCGTCGATGGAGCTGCTGGGCGATCGCTTCGACCGCAAGGCGGTCCTCGTCTTCACCGACGGCGACGAGCAGACCAGCCTGTCGGCTCTGGAGCCGGTGGAGCGCCGGCTGCGGGAGAGCAACGCCATGGTCTACCTGGTCATGCAGGGTCGGGGCCGCGAGGCGGAGCGTGTTCGAGAGCTGCTGTCCCGATTGACCACGGCCAGCGGCGGCCGGGTCTTCTCGACCGGCCGCATCGACGATCTGCACGAGGTGCTGCGGCAGGTGCGCGAGGATCTGGCCAGCCAGTACCTCTTGTCCTATCAGCCTCGCGCGACGGAGGGGACCGGCAACGAGTATCGGAGAATCGAGGTGCAGTCCAGTGACGCCCAGCATCGCGTTCGGGCGCGGGACGGCTACCGGCTGGCGCCGCTGCGCTGACGGGATGCGCGACCCCGCTCGCGAGTGTCGGTGCGGACCCGGTGCTCCGCTTCGGAGACGCACCTGCCCGAACGAGGTTCACCTGGCGTCCGGGAGGGAGGGCGACGCGATGTAGCCCTCCCGAGCGCGAACGACATGGCGGCGGTTCGCGGTCCGCACCTCTATCTCGCGCCAAGTGTCGTCGAGCTCGGCGTTCGACGGGCGATAGCCGATGAAGTACCGGTCGCGCAGATCCGCGCGGACGGTGTCTAGCGCGCGCCGGACGTCCTCGATCCGCTCGATCGGGAACGAGCGCCCCCCGCTGACGCGCGTCAGCCGCTCCAGCAGAGCGCGCACTCGTTCGATGCGGCGCCCTGCTCCCAGCGTGACGACGTACACGGTCGCCTGACTCGCGCGGATCCGTTCCTCGACGCCCCGCAGGTTCGACAGGCTGTGCCGATCGTCGCCGTCGGTGAAGAGCACGATCACCTGGTGAGCCAGAGCGTTCCCGTGCAGGCTGAGCGCACGCAGGATCGCATCGAGCAGGGCGGTCCCGCCGATCGGCCGGGGCAGCCGGTCGATGGCGGCCAGCAGTGCCTGCGGGTCGTCCTGCCGACGAGCCAGCACATAGGGCCTGTCGTTGAAGGCAAGCACGCTGAGGCTGCCTTGGCCGGCGAGCGCCGCAACGAATTGCCGGGCCGCCAGTTGCAGGTCCGGCGCCACCGGGACCATGCTGGAGCTGAAGTCGAGGGCAAGCACGAGATCGAGGGGGACGCTCCGGGTCTCGAAGAACTCGATTTGCTGCCGAACGCCGTTTTCGAAGATTGCGAAATCGTCGCGGGTCAGGCCGGCCACGAAGCGGCGGCCCCGGTCGCGAACGACGATCGGGACGAGGACGAGACTCGTCTCGGCCGTGAAGAACATCGCGGGGCGGTCCCGGGTGCGGACGCTGCGGACCAGGCGGTCCCCGCTTTCGAAGCGTGCCACGGCCCGGACCACCCGTGAGCGCACGCGCGGCCCGGCGTCCCAGACGCAAGCGTAGTCGGGCGCGGGCGCCACGCAGGCGGGCGCGCCGTCGACGAAGAACTCGACCGCGTCGACCGCGACCGTGCCGGTCACCAGCGCGCGCAACCGCACGCGGTCGACCAGGTAGGCGTCGCCCCCCGGCTCCTCGATGACCAAGTCGGGCCCCGTCCCCTGCGCCGCCTGCTGCGCAGGTGCCGAACGTGCGCCGGCCACCCCGGTTGCGGCCAACAGCAGGGCAGCGAGCGGGCGAAGGGTGCGGATCGGCATCAGCGCCAGGCGTCGGCGGGAAGCTCGGGAGCGCGCAACGACAGGCCCGGACCGACCTGCATCGCCACGTAGTCCTCGATTCGCGCCCGCGACAGGTCGTGGACGTAGCGGACCAGCGCGTCGCCGATGTCGCCGGCCGACGCGGGCTCGGCCCCTTCCAGCAGATCCCCCATCGCGAACGGCAACAGGTCGCCGACAATCGGAGCGGGCAGTCCCAGGTCGTCGACCGCTTCCGCCAACGCCAACTGCAGGTCCACGTAGGTGGACGCGAGGCGTTCCGCTGCCGCGCGGGCCAGATCGATCCCGTTCGGCTTCGGAAGGCGCGTGCAGAGGCATCCGTCGAGCGGCAGGCCAGGGGCTCCCAGCCCGCCGGGAGGTCGTCGCCGCGGGGGGCTCCCAGCCAGTACAGCTCCGCGCGGCTGAAGAACCGATCCGCGGCATGGGGACGGCGGCGCAGGATCCAGTGCAGCTCGTTTCGGCGCGCGCCGTCAATCCCGACCGCGTCCACGAGGTCCTCCAGCCCGGCCGCGTCGACGGCCAGGCGCTGCACCCGACGCCGTCCATGGCGGACGGCGTCGGCGATCCGGGCGGAACCGGCCTCGGTCGCCAGACGCGGGTCGAAGAGCGGTACGGCCAGGGACAGAAACTGCCGGTCCTCGGGCGTGAGCGCGGCCCCCTGGCTCAGTGGCTCATTCGGAAGCTCGCGCAGCGACAGCAACGTCATCTGCGAGAACGCAAGGTCGAGCGAGAGCAGAGAGCCGTAGGCGCGCCATCCGGTGCGAACGAAGTCGTCCGTGTCCAACGGGGCCGCGACCGCGCCGTGGAACGGGTACGGCGCCGCGGGCCCTCCCCAGGGGGGGAGCCACGCCGCGCGGGCACGAACCGCCGCGTCCTCGATGTGCACGCCGAATTCGTGGCGTGCGGCGACGTCGCTGCCGAGCAGATCCGCATCGTAGGCATCCGCAAGGTGCACGACGTAGGCCAGGGTCCGAAGCAGGTCGGCCAGGAGCACGTCGGCGACATAGCGCAGGTCCCGCGCGGTTCGGGGCAACCCGCCGGGCGCCCCCGGTCCGCCATCTCGCGAAGGTCGCGGACGATGCTCTCGACCTCGTTGGCGTACGAGCTGATGCGGGCGTTCACTCCCGGCAGACCGATGTGGGGATTGCGCACGACCGCGGTCGAGGCCTCGAGCGTATCGGCGGCGCCTGTCAGGGAGCTGGCCTCGCCGGCGCCCCGTGCCAACTCGTCCGCCACCCGGGCGACGGCCAGCACGGTGTCGAGATGGTTGCCGCGGAGTTGCGCGCGCGCCCGGCGGAGGCGCTCCAGGGTAGCTGCGCCCCGGTCGAACCGGTACTGCAGCCCCTCCCATTCGATGCGCGGCCCGGTGCCGCCGGGACGAGCTCCGGCCAGCGCCGCCAGCAGTCCGTCGTCCATCGCCGTGGAGTCGAGTGAGGGCACCACCGGCACGCCAAGCTCCGGAAGGAGGCGTTCGGCCAGCCAGGCGGCCACACCACCGCCGAAGCTGCCCGCGCGCACGGGCCGCGCTTCGGCCAGCGCCAGGAGCGCGGGCCCCGCGGCTTCCGGCGACAGCGTGCCCGCGAGCCGGGCGCTCTCCGCCAGCGCCAGCGCCCCCTGGAACAGGGAAAGGGCGCGTGGGCGCTCCAACGGATCGGTGACGCGGTCGATGCGGCGCGCGGCACGCGCCAGCGCCGCGTAGACGCGAGGATCGGCAACGCCCATCCGCTCCACCGACAGCATCAGCATCGGGTAGCGCGCGAAGGCGCGGGCGGCGGTGAAGACCGCGGCCGGGTCGGCAGCGGCGCGCTCCCCGAACACGCGCTGCGCGAACGCGATCGCGTGCAGCCGGGCTCGCCCGGCTCCCGCGGGCCCGGACAGGCTCGCGGTCAGCAGGAAGGCGGCGTCGATGCGCGGCAGCGGCTCTACTCGGTTCGCTCGCGCGTCCGCCTCGTCCGGAACTTCCTCGCCGGCGAAGACCCGCGTCCAGAACGCGCGGGACGCGGGGGGGGGCCGGTGCTCCGGCGTCGTCGACGGCGATGGCGCGAAGTGCGGCCGCCGGATCGGCCGCGTGCGGCAGGTGCCACCCGAACGACCCGGGCGTTCCAGCACGGCTGCTGCTTCGTGCGGCAGCCCACGAGGCGGCCCAAGCCAGGGTACGCATCCGGTTGACTCCCGAGCCGCCTGTCTGCAGCGGATCACCAGGCCGCCGCTGAATGCCCCCGTTCGGGTCGGCGAACCACGGGGCGGGATCGGGGAGCGCCCGGAACAGGTCGCCCAGCTCCCGGAGGCCGTCCCGCCGGACGGAGATGTCCGGTTGCCAGGAGCCGAGCACGAAGCGCTGCCGGGCCGGCGGCAGCCGCGCGACGAGGTCGTACACGTAGGCCAGGTTCGGGCGGCCGAACAACCGGTCCGCGAACCGCTCCGGAGCGGTGACGGAGGCGTCGACGAGCTCTTCCCAGAAGGGCGCGTACTCGGGGCCGCCGGGCGTCCGCACCCGGCCGTCGCGCACGCGCAGGGCGCGCCCGAAGTCGGCGAAGGTCGTCAGGTGATCCGCGTACAGGCGGGACTGCAGCCGGGGGCTCCGCGCGAGCCAGGCGAGCGTGGGACCATCGAGCGCGGCGAGACCCGCATAGAGGCGGGCCGGCCCGGGCTCGGTGACCAGGCGCCCCACGATGCCGGCGGCGAGGTCGGTGACCGACTCCTCGGCTGCCTCGTCGCTCCAGGCGGTGCGCCGGTCGAGCACCTCGAGCCAGGGGCGCGGGGAGAGCGGGAGCGCGACGGAGAAGTGCGGGATGTCCCAGGCGATGCGCTCGCCGTCGTTCAGCCGCCGCTCCACCTCCTCCGGTTGCCAACTGCCGCCCGCGCCCGTCGCGCACGTCCGCGGCGCCGCATCCTCCGGCTCCGCTACCCCGCCAGCTCCGCCGGACGCGTCGCTTGCATCCCGCGCCACGGTTGCCCGCCGGTAGGCCTCGGCCCGGCCCGGCGCGACGCGCGACTCCCGTCCGTCGCGCACCAGCCGCAGACCGAGCACGTCGAGGAACCGCCCCAACGCCCGCCGGGCGCCGCCACGGCGGGCGGCGCGGAGGCTCACCTCGCCCGCCGCCCGCTCGACGGCGCGCCAGTGGCTGCGCAGGCGTTGCAGATCGCCGAGGCAGCGGCGAAAGGTCGCCGCGCTTTCCCGCGCAGTGGCGGAGTCGGGACCGTGGAAAAGCTCGATGAGTCCGCGCAGCAGCCGCGGACCCTCGAACGGAAGCGCCTGGCCCAGGATCTCCTCGACGGAGCCGGGCACGTCGAGATCGAACCAGCCTTCCTGGGCGCCGGCCGGGGCAGGCAGCGCGAGGACGACGGCGCACGCCCCGGCGGCGACGGGGCGCCATCGGGAGCCTAGGCGCGTCACGGACAGCCTTCCCGGAGCCTGCGCCGTAGAACCTGCCATGAAGGACTCCGTGCCCGCGCAGACTCCCAACGCGCCCGTCAGGGCGCGCTAGGAGTCTGCGCCGCAGAAACGCGCCATGGAGGGCTGCGTGCCCGCGCAGACTCCCAACGCGACCGCAAGGTCGCGCTAGCTCCCGAACTGCGGGAAGTAAGACACGGCCACGCCGATGCGCCGACTGCCGGGAAGGCCGTAGCCGCCGCTGCCGATCACCTTCAGCCCCGGCGCCACCACGCCCGCGACCGCGAACTCTATCCGAAACAGGGGGACGGGCATGCCTTCCGGGCCGTCGGGCCCTCCGAGGCGAAGCACGTCGGCCGCCTCCAGCGGCAGCCTCGGGTCGCTCGGATTGGCGACCGGGCGGCGCACCGAGCCTTCGTACCAGCCGGCACCGGCAGCGGCGTTCATGCCTATCTGCACGCGGTCGTCGGCGAACGAGCCGAAGGGGGAGAACCAGTGGAACTCAAAGCCCTGCAGTCGCAGGCCGCTGGTTGCCTCGACCGGGTCGACGCAGGCGCCGCCCGCCTCGTCCGCGGCCAGACAGAGGATCGAGTCCGCCTTCACGCGCTGCCTGACTAGTGTGCACCGTCAGAAATACGTGAGCAGTAACGCTTCAGGGATTCCAGGATCTGCTCGGCGGTCTTCGTCCAGACGAAGGGCTTGGGGTCTTCGTTGTAGACCGCCAGGTACTCCTTGATCGCCGCCTCGAGTGCTTGGGTGCTGCGATGGGTTCCACGCCGGATCTGCTGCCGGGTGATCTCGGCGAACCAACGCTCTACCTGGTTGAGCCACGATGCGCTCGTGGGCGTGAAGTGCAGGTGATACCGAGGACGCCGTGCCAGCCAGTCGTGGATCATCGCCGTCTTGTGCGTGCCGTAGTTGTCCAGCACCAGGTGGATGTCGAGGTCGGGCGGCACCGCCTTGTCGATCACGGCGAGGAAGCGCTTGAACTCCACCGAGCGGTGCTTCCGAAAGCACCTGCCGATCACCTCGCCGGTGGCGGTGTTCAGGGCCGCGAACAACGAGGTCGTGCCGTGCCGTCGATAGTCGTGTGTCCGCTGCTCCGGTGCTCCCGGACGCATCGGCAACACCGGCTGGGTACGGTTCAACGCCTGGATCTGCGACTTCTCATCCACAAACAGCACCACCGCTCGCTCCGGCGGATGCAGGTACAGCCCCACGATATCGCGCACTTTCTCGATGAACAACGGGTCTCGCGACAGCTTGAAGGTCTCGCTGCGATGGGGCTTGAGCGCGAACGCGCGCCACACGCGGCCGACGGTCGAAGCGCTCAGCCCGCAGGCTCGGGCCATCGACTCCCGGCTCCAATGCGTCGCCCCCCGTGGGGTCGTCTCCAGCGTCCGGACCACGACCCGTTCGACGTCCTCGTCCGACACCCGGCGCGGCGCGCCCGGCCGTGGTTCGTCCAGCAAGCCGTCGCAGCCGTTGCGCAGGAACCGCCGCCGCCACTTGCCGACCGTGGCCCGCGTCGTGCCCAGAGCCTGCGCCACGACCTGGTCGCTCCGTCCCGCGGCGCTCTGCAGCACGATGCGTGCCCTCAGGGCCAGAGCCTGCGCGGTATTGCGCCGGCGCAGCCAACCCTCCAGTTCCTCGCGCTGTGCGTCCGAGACCTCCGGGACCTCTCGTGTGTAATGGTTCGGCACGGCCCTCCTCGCTTCCGGGCCGACCGTACCACGAGCCGATTCTACTGTTCAAGAACTTCAGGCGTTGGACACTAGCGCCAGTCCCCACTCCCCGCCCGTGGCTCGGCCGCGGACGAAGCCGATGCTGTAGTCCGACCCCTGCCAGTCGGCGGCATCGTCTGCGCCCAGCAGGTAGCGGGTCTGTTCCGGCGCGCGCCACTGGGGCGTGAACGACAGGTGCACGCCCCAGCGATCCTCCTCGAAGGCCTCCAGGAACTGCGCTTCCGCCGGAGCAGCCAACGCGAACGCCAGCAGCGCCGCCAACGCGTACCAACGTCCCGTCATCATGGTTGCGCATTGTTTCATACGTGGCAAGATCCTCCCGCGGAGCGATCGTGGACGGTGAACCTGACATTTGGAACGAGTGGCGCGCACGGTTGCCGGCGCCCGAGCAGTCGCGGTTGCCACCGTCGGGTGCACGGCAGGAGGGAACCCTTCATGGAGCGGACAGGGCTCGTCGCCGTTCTCGCCGCGCTGGCCACCGTCGTTCCGGCGGCCGGGCTTGCCCGCGCGGGCGAAGCGGCGCAGGAGCAGCCGCCGTTTCGGAGCGGCGTCGACATCGTCGAGATCGATGTCACGGTGACCGCGGAGCGCGGCCGGCATCCCGTCATGGATCTCGACGCCTCGGACTTTCGCGTCCGCGTCGACGGCAGGCGGCGGCGGGTAGCCCAGGCGGAGTTGGTCTCGCCTACTACGCCTGCGGCGCTCACGATCCCGTCTTCCGACATGATTGCCCCGCCAGGTCCGGATGCTCTCTACACGTCGAACGCCGGGCTCGCCCGCGGTGGCGCGAGGCTGGTCGCGATGGTCCTGGATCCGGAGAGCATCCTGTTCGGAGAGGGGCGGCAACTCCTGCGTACCGCCGGTGCGTTCGTCGACCGGCTGCACCCTGCCGACCGGGTGGCCCTCATCGAGATCCCGGGGCCGCGCGTGCTGATTGCCCCCACCGAGGACCATCGACGGGTCAGCCGAGAGGTTGCCCGGTTGGGCGGACTCGGGGAACCGGTCGGCCGCATCCTCTGCGAGGTGACCAACGGCCGCCTCGCACTGTCCGAGGCGTTCCGGATAGCGGTCTACGGAGACGGGGACGCGCTGGCGGAGGCCATCGGCCGCATCTTCTACGTCTCCGTTGGGGCGGGAGGCCGTCGCCCGGTCTGTTCCTCGCCGTTGACGGTTGATCGCGTGCGTTTCGAGGCCGCCAGGATCGTGCAGGAGACGAGGGTCCGCACCCGCCAGGTGATTCGCGGCCTCGAGTCCGTTCTGCGGTCGCTGCGCGGGGTCGAGGGGCGCAAGACCGTCGTCTTGGTCTCCGGCGGGCTGGCGATCGACACCGATGTGGCACTGGTCCGCGGCATCGAGGAGGCGGCCGCCGAGTCACGGGCGACGCTGGTCACGCTGATGGTTCCGGACCCGATCATCGACTTCGAGGGCCGGGAGCAGAATCAGCGCCCGCCACGCCTGCGAACGCAGGATCGGTTTCTGCTGGAGCATGGTCTTTCCGCGGCGGCGGACGCGACGGGCGGGGAGTTCTACCGCGCTCTGGGGAACGGGCGCGGACTGTTCGAGCGAATCGAGGCGCAGCTCGCCGGTAGCTACCGGCTCGCCGTGGAGGTAAGCCCCCGCGACCGCGTCGAACGGCGCAGGATCGAGGTGCGCGTCGGGCGCCGCGGCGCGCGCGCCCAAGTCCGGCACGCCGCCGCCGCGGGCGGCGAGCGCCGTGACCGTGAGCCGGACGGGTCGAGCATCGATGCTCGCCTGATGGAGCTGCTCCGTTCGCCGGTCGCCGAATCGTGGCTCCCGCTCCGAGTCTCGACGTACGCCCACCCGGACGGCGGCGGGACGGCACGGGTTGCGGTCACGGCAGAGGTGGGCGGCGGCGGGACGGACGGGTCGCAGGTGACGCTCGGGTACGCCCTGCTCGACTCGTGGGGCGCGGTGGTCTCCAGCGGGCGGCAGCAGGTGACGGGGACGGCCGCCGAGCTGCGGGACGACGGGGGCTACGCATACCGCTTTCCGATCACGACCGCGGCGGGCCGCTACGCGCTCCGGGTCGCGGCGGTCGACGGCAGCGGACGAGGCGGCAGCGTGGAGCACCCGCTGCGAGTGGGCCTGGCCCTGTCGGATGCACCGGTCGCGCTCGGGGCCGTGCAGGTCGCGGACGCGGCGGCGCGGGCCGAGGGTCGCGTGGCAGACGGTGGTCCCGTCGTGTCGACCGGGCAGCTCGCCGTGGCGCTCGACGTCCAGGCCGAATCGGCCTGGGTCTTCAACCGACTCCGTGTGCAGGTGGAGGTTGCTCGCGACGAGTCCGGCCCCGTCCTGGCGCAAGCCGAAGCCCTCCTGCACGGACCCGACGACGCGCCGCGGCGGTCGGCCGAGGCCCGTCTCGCCGTCGGGGAGCTGCGACCCGGACCCTATGTGGCGCGCGTCCGGGTGCTGCGCGGGGCGGAGGAGGCAGCCGCGATCCGTCGGCCGTTCCGGATCGCGGAGTAGCGGTCGAGACGAATCTCCCGAGAGAGCGGCCCCAGCCTCCCGGCCCGGCCGCTTTCAGAGACGCGAGCCTCCCCTCGGACCACTCCGCGGGTAGTAGGATGTCCATCGATGGCGGAGCCGCAACTGGAGGTCACCGACGTCACCGGCCACCGCACGGTGGCGGTGGACAAGCTGCCGTTCCGCCTCGGCCGCGGCGCCGGGAACGACCTGCTCCTCACGAGCGGGGAGGTGTCGCGCGTGCATGCCGAGATCGTGGCGGCCGGCGAGGGGTACGCCATCCGCGACTGCGGGTCGCGCCACGGCACCTTCGTCGACGGCGCACCGGTGCGCGAAGGGCCACTCGAGGACGGGGCCCGCGTCCGCCTCGGCCGGGGCGGCGCCGAGCTTACCTTCCGCTGCGCTGCGGAAGAGACCACCCAGCCGCCGTCGGGGCGCGTCGAGACGATCGGCGACCTGCGGCAGGTGGCAGTGCTGCTCGAAGGGTTGCGGGCGCTGAGTTCCGCGCGCCTGCTCGACGACGTGCTCGTGCTGGTGATGGACTCGGCCATCGCGGTGAGCGGGGCGGAACGCGGCTTCATCATGCTGGCCGACGACGGGGGCCGGCTCGAGTTCACGATGGGGCGGTCGCGCGATCGACAGCCGCTGCCCGGCAGCGGCTTCCAGACCAGCCGCAAGATCCCGGAGGAAGTGTTCCGGACCGGGAAGACGCGCATCGAGGCCGATCTCCTCGACGGCGACCTCGCGGATGCGCACCAGGGAACCGTGGCGCTCGGGATCCGGCACGTCCTGTGTGTCCCGCTGCGGCTGGTCCGCTACGCAGACGACGCCGCGCCCGATCCGTCGGGCGAGCGCCGTGTCGGCGTGCTGTACCTCGACAGCCGGGAGAAGGGGACGCTGCTTGCCTCGTCGACCGGAAGCTCGCTCGAGACGCTGGCGAACGAAGCCGCGGTGGCCATCGAGAACGCCAAGCTGTACCGCGCTGCGCTCGAGAAGGCGCGCCTCGACCAGGAGATGCAGACCGCGGCCGACATCCAGCAGGCCCTGCTCCCGACGCGCCGCCGGGCGGGGACGTTCTTCGCGGCGGCGGCCGAGACCCTGCCGTGCCGGGCCATCGGCGGCGACTTCTTCGACTACTTCGACCTTGGGGAGAGCAGCCTGGGGATCGTGCTGGGCGACGTGGCGGGGAAGGGGCCGCCCGCGGCCCTGCTCAGTGCCTTCACACAGGGGTCGCTGCAGGCGCAGGCGTCCGCGGCGGGCCGCGAGGGACCGGCTTCCATCCTGGCCGCGGTGAACACCGCTCTCGTCCGGCGCGGTATCTCCGGGCGCTTCGTTACGCTCTTCTTCGCCGTGCTGACGCCGGAGGGACGGCTGACCTACTGCAACGCCGGCCACAACCCGCCGATGCTGGTCGGCGCGGACGGCGAGGTGCGGCGCCTCGAGGTCGGCGGAATCGTCCTCGGGCTCTTCGAGGGCGTCGACTTCGCAGAGGCGACGGTCGATCTGGCGCCGGGGGATTTCCTCGTGGTGTTCAGCGATGGCGTGTCTGAGGCGATGAGCGCGGCGGGCGAGGAGTACGGGGACGACCGTCTGATCGCCAGTCTGGCCGACATCAGCGCAGGCGATGCCGAATCCCGCCTGGCGCGCATCTTCGGTGACGTGGAGCGGTTCACGGCCGGCGCCGCGCAACACGACGACGTGACCGCGATGGTCGCGATCTACCGCGGCGCGGGCGCGTAGCGGTTCGTTCAGCGGGCGTCGAGCGCGACGTAGTCCCGCTCGCCGGCGCCCGTGTAGATCTGGCGCGGCCGCGCGATTCGCTGCTCCTTGTCCTCGAGCATCTCCTGCCACTGCGCCACCCACCCCGCGGTCCTGCCGATGGCGAACAGCACCGGGAACATGCCCGGGTCGAAGCCCATCGCCTCGTAGATCAGCCCGGAGTAGAAGTCGACGTTGGGGTAGAGGCGGCGGCCGACGAAGTAGTCGTCCTGCAGCGCGATGCGCTCGAGCTCGAGGGCGACGTCGAGCAGGGGGTTCCGGCCCGTTACCTCGAAGACGCGGTGCGCGGTCTCCTTGATGACCGCGGCGCGCGGGTCGTAGGACTTGTAGACGCGGTGACCGAATCCCATGAGTCGCCGCTCGCCGGCCTTGACGCTGCGAATGAACTCGGGAATCTGGTCGACGGAGCCGATCTCGGCCAGCATGCGGAGCACGGCCTCGTTGGCGCCGCCGTGGAGCGGGCCGTAGAGGGCAGCGGCGGCCCCGGCCAGCGCCGCGAACGGGTCGGCCTGCGAGCTTCCGATGCCGCGCATGGCGCTCGTGCTGCAGTTCTGCTCGTGGTCCGCGTGCAGGATGAAGAGCACGTCGAGCGCGCGTTCGAGCACAGGATCCGGACGGTACTCCCGCTCGAGCCCCCGGTAGAGCATGCTCAGGAAGTTGCCGGCGTAGCTCAGGTCGGGGTCCGGGGCGACGTAGGGGCGGCCGACGCCGTGGCGGTAGGTGCAGGCCGCGACGGCCGGCACCTGGGCGATCAGTCGGGCAATCTGCGTCCGGCGCGACTCCGCGTCGAGCACCCGCTTCGCGTCGGGGAAGAAGGTCGACAGGGCCCCGACCACGCTCAGGAACACGCCCATCGGGTGCGCGTCGTGGCGGAAGGCCTCGACGAGCCTCTTGACGTTCTCGTGGAATTCCACGTGCCGGCCGATCTCCGCCGTCCAGGCTGCGAGCTCTTCCTTCGCCGGAAGCTCGCCGTTCAGCAGCAGCCAGGCCGTCTCGACGAACGAGCTTTGCTCGGCGAGCTGCTCGATCGGGTAACCGCGGTACCGCAGGATGCCCTTGTCGCCGTCGATGAAGGTGATGCTGCTCCGGCAGTTCGCGGTGTTCAGGAACGCGGGGTCGTACGACAGGAGCCCGAACTCGTCCGCCTCCACCTTGATCTGGCGCAGGTCGATCGCCCGGATCGTGCCGTCGGTGATCGGGACCTCGTACTGCCTGCCGGTCCGGTTGTCGGTGATCGTCAACGTATCGGCCATGCCAGGTCGTGTCCTCGCGATTCCGGATTAGCGATCGTCGCCCCGCGCGCCGTCATCCGCCCGCCCTGCGTCCGGGACCGACGCAGCCTCGCCGGGAACGCGGTAACGGCCGTCCAGCCAGGCGCGCAGGTCGAGCAGGCGGCAACGCTCGCTGCAAAACGGCCGCCAAGCCTGGGCTACCGGACGGCGCCGGCAGTAGACGCACTGCTTCTCTCCGGCGGCGGCTGACGTCATCGGCCGTGGAACGTTCCTCCGGCCCGCTCGGCGACCGCGTCGCCAGCGGACCGTGCGGATCATAGATCGGTACGTCGCCGTCCGTCAGATGGGGGGGACGCGGCCGTGGGCCCGGCGGGGCGCTTCCCGGGGTCAGCGGGTGCGCGCCGCGACGGGCGGGAGTCGGCAGCGCCGCCGCCGGCGGGCCGGCGGCGCCGGACGGGGCGGAGCGAGGCGCGCGTGGCGTCGGCGTTCACCTCGAAGCGGATGATGCGGCCGAGTATCGCTTCGAGCGGGGCGACGCTGCGCTGCGCGGCCCACAGCTCGAGCTCCGTATCGCCGGCGGGGGCCAGCCGCAGCAGGTAGTCGCGCAGCCCGGGCACGATCTCGACCGAGCCGACGCTCCGCGCATGGCTGCGATCGAGCCCTTCCGCCAGCCGCAGCATCGCGGCCAGAGTCCGGACGGTGCGGCGCAGGCGCGCCGGGAGGCTGGCGTAGCCGCCACGCGACTTGCTCGGCAGGCCGCGCCGGTGGTGGCGCGCGACGAGAGCGATGACCTCCACCTCCTCGGGCTCGAAGCCCCGCAGGTCGCCGTTCTTGATCAGGTAGTAGGAGTGCTTGTGGTGGCGCCCGTAGCTGATGTGCACGCCGATGTCGTGCAGCAGCGCGGCGTGGTCGAGCCACTCCCGCTCGCGTGCGCCGAGCCCGTGTGCGGGCTGCGTCTGATCGAAGAGGGAGAGCGACAGGCGGCGCACCTGCTCGGCGTGCTCGGCGGTGTAGTTGCACCGTTCGGCGAGCTCGACGACGCTGCGCCGCCGCACGTCGGGGAACTGCTCGACCTTCGCGATGTGGGCGCGGTTGCGGCTCAGGTAGTCGAGCGCCAGTCCCTCGCGGAGCGCGAGGTCGCACAGCGTCAGCTCGACCGCGCCGATCTGGCGCAGGATGGTGTCGAGCAGTATGGACCCGGCGGCGGCCAGGTCGGCGCGTCGCGGGTCGAGGCCCGGGAGGCGGAGCCGGGCGGCGAGATCCAGGGCGCAGACCTCGCGGCGCAGGCGGCGGATCTGCTTCGCGCTCACTCGTCGGCTGCGCAGGTCGTCGGAGCCCACCGCCCGCCCCTCACCGACCGCGAGGGCCCCCAGACTGAGGATGGTCCCCGACGTGCCGATCACCCGGTCGAAACCGCGGCCGACGATCTTCTCCACCGTGGGGGCGATCGTCTCCGTGATGTGGGATACCATCTGCCGCTCGTCCCGGCGGTTGAGGGGGTCGGAGCGTATGAACTGCTCGGTCAGGCGGATGACGCCCAGCTTCAGGCTCTGCGCCACGTGGGTGCGGGCTCCCATGCCCTGCGTCAGCTCGACGCTGCCGCCGCCGATGTCGATCACGACCGCGGCGCCCCCGGATACGTCTACGCCGTACACCGCCGCGCGATGGATGAGGCGCGCCTCCTCGGTCCCCGAGATGACGCGGACCTGGATGCCGGTCCGCTGGCGGATGGCATTCAGGAACTCGCGCCCGTTGTCCGCCTCGCGGACGGCGCTCGTCGCGGCGGCGACGATCTCGTCCACGTCGTGCGACTCGGCCAGGCGCGTGAACTTGCCGAGTGCCTGGAGGGCCGCGAGCATCGCCGGCTCGGTGAGCGAGCGCCCGCCGAGGCCGCCGGAGCCGAGCCGGACCATCTCCTTCTCGCGGTCGATGATCTCGAACGAGCGGTCCGGCCGTACCTGCACGATGATGACGTGGACGGAATTGGTGCCGATGTCGATGGCGGCGATGCGCATGCCGGGACCGGTCGGGTGGGGAAGATCGGTTCGAACCGGCCAGCGGCCGGAGGCTCGCTCGTGCCTCGATCTAAGCTAATGGGTGCGTCTCGAACCCGTCACGCATCGTAGCATGGCCTCTCCACACCCGTTGCGGCGATCCCTGGAGCAACAGGTGTCGATCTTCAGCCGGCGCGCGGCCGCCGCTCTCGCGGGCGAGGCCGACCCCCTGCATGACGCCCGCGTGGCGACGCGGCGGTTGCGGGAGCTGCTCCCGTTGTGCGTCGAGGAGTTGCCGGGAGGCGCGCTGTCTCGGGCGCGCCGCCGCGCCCGCCGGATCGGGCGCGCCTTCGGCGGCGTGCGCGAGATCGACGTCGCCCTCGAGCTGGTGGCGTCGATGCCGGACGAGAGGCTGCCTGCGGCCGGGGCCGGCCGGCTGCGCCACCACCTGACCGAGGAGCGCGCGAGCCGTCGCCGGCGCCTCCTCGCGAGGGTGTCGGCGACGCAGCTTCGCAAGTTCTCGCGCGACGCTGCGGACCTGCTCCGGACGCTCGACGCGCGGCCGTCGACCGGCGCCTGGGCCGTAGCGCTCGCCGCCCGGACCCTGCGCCACGTGGAGCGCGTGCGGGTCGCGGTCGCCGAGGCGGGTTCGCTCTATGCGTCCGAACGGGTTCACGAGGTTCGGATTGCGGCCAAGAAGCTGCGCTACGCCCTGGAGATCGCCGGGGCGGCCAGCGACATCGAGACGGCTCCGTCGACCGCCCGGCTCAAGTCCGTGCAGGACACGCTGGGCCGCCTGCACGACCGGGAGGTGGTGCAGAGCCTCATCCAGGCGATGCCGATCCCCCACGGGCGCCCGCCGGAGTGGGCGGCGCAGCTCGAGCGGCTCCGCGCGGACCTCGCCGCCGACTGCTGCCGGCTGCACGGGGACTTCGTGGCGGCGCAGCCGGCGCTCCTCGAGCTGTGCGCGAGGGCGGAGGAGGTCGCCGAGCGGCTGCACCCGTCGCCGCCGGGCGACGGCGACGACCGGATGCTGAAGATGTCGATCGAGACGGAGCCGCCGCGCGAGGCAGCCGGCGGTCCGGACGACGCGGGTTAGCCAGGCTGGCCGGTCCCGTGCAGGAGCCAGCCGGCGACCGCGCCCGCGAGAATCAGCCAGGTCGAGTTCGGCTTCCAGACCACCAGGATCACCGCGGCGGCGGCGGCCACGCCGGCCGTGGCGGCGTCGGTGATCGCCGCGCCCGCCAGTTGCCACGTCACGGCGAGCATCAGCCCGAGCGATGCCGCGACCACGCCGTCGAGCGCGCCGCCCATGAGGGTAGAGGCGCGCAACCTCGGGATGATCGGCTGCGTGAACGCCACGAACACGAAACCCGGCAGGAAGATGGCCACCGTCGCCAGCACCGCGCCCGGCACCCCGCCGAGGAGATAGCCGATGAAGGTGGCGGTCGTGAACACGGGGCCCGGCGTCACCTGTCCGACCGTCACCGCGTCGATCAGTTGCTGCTCGGTCAGCCAGCCCCAGCGCTCCGTCAGGTCCGCGCGCAGGAAGGCGAGCAGCACGTAGCCGCTGCCGAAGAGGATCGACCCGACCTTGAGGAAGAAGAGCGCCAGGCGGGTCAGGGTGACCGGAACGCTGGCCGCGGCCGCCGTCGCCAGGCTCGCCGCCTGCAGGCAGGCGCCGCCCGCCGCGACGGCGATCGCCCACGCCGCCGCGGCGGCCCCGGCGGGCGGCCCGCGGCGACCGAGGGTTCGCGCGCCGGCGACGGAGAGACCCGCGACCGCGCCGCCTCCGAGCAGCAGCAGCTCGTTCACGCCGGCGATCGACAGCGCGGCCGACGCCACGACCAGCAACGCGGGGGCGACGCCCGTCACCGCGGCCCGACCCAGCTTGACCACGGCCTGCGCCACGATGGCGATGATCACGGGGGCGATTCCGTAGGCGAGCCACGCGGCCTGCGGCGTCTCGCCGTAGCGGGTGTAGGCCCAGGCGATCGGCAGAACGATGAGCGCGGCGGGCAGGATGAAGCAGACGCCGGCCAGCGCGAGGCCCGCGAGCCCCGCCCGGCGGTAGCCGAGGTGGATCGCCATCTCGGTCGAGTTGGGGCCCGGGATCAGGTTGGTGGCGGCCAGCAGGTCCAGGAACTCGGCGTCGGTCAGCCACTTCCGCCGGTCGACCACCTCGTCTCGCATCATCGCGATATGCGCGGCGGGGCCGCCGAACGCGGTGACGCCGAGCCGCAGGAAGAGCGCGGCGAGATCGGCCAGCGGGGCGCGCGTCGTCACGCGCGGATCCTACACGCGCGGCCGGTGCGCCGCGGGGGCGGGGTGACGGGATGCTGACGCTGGCGGTGACCGGCGTCGTCTTCGGCCTGGCGGCCGGCGTGACGCCGGGTCCGCTCCTGACGCTCGTGGTTACCGAGTCGCTGCGCGGAGGAGTCCGGGCCGGCGTGCGGGTGGCCGCGGCGCCGCTCCTGACCGATGCGCCGATCGTGCTCGTGTCCGTACTGCTCCTGACCCGCGTGACCGGCACGACGGTGCTCGGCGCGCTCGCGCTCGGCGGCGCCCTGCTCCTCGGCTGGCTCGCCTGGGACAGCCTGACCGTGACGGCGCCGGAGGCCGTCGCCGAGCCGGCGCAACGCGGCTCGGCCCTCGCCAAGGGCGCGGCCGTGAACCTGCTGAACCCGCATCCGTACCTCTTCTGGATCGGGATCGGCGGCCCGACGCTGCTCGGGGCGTGGGACGAGGGTGCGGCGACGGCCGTGGCCTTCCTCGCCGCGATGTACGGCTGCCTGGTCGGTTCCAAGATGGTGGTGGCCTGGGGAGTGGGGAAGGGGAGGGCGCTGCTCCAGAGCCGCGGCTACGTCTACCTGGTCCGCGCGCTCGGCCTCGCCCTCGGCGTTTTCGCCATGCGCTTCGCCCGCGACGGCCTGCAGCACCTCGGCGTGATCTGAGGGGCTGCCGGAACGGCGAGCGCCGGTTTTCGCCGGCCGGGTACCCGGTGCGGTGCGGTGCGCCGTTCCCGCGGCGGGACAGCCCCGACGCGGCGTCAGACCGCCAGCACCCGCTCCACCGTCCAGAACAGGCCCACGGCTGCGATGCCGAGCGACAGCGGCACGACGACGCGGCTGCGGTACCACTCGCGATCGCGGAAGGCGGCAACGGCGGCCAGCGCCGCGCCGATGACCGTGAGCTGCCCCGCCTCGACGCCCAGGTTGAAGGTGACGAGCGCCGTCACGAACTCCCCCCGCGGGAGCCCGAGGTCCGCCAGCACGCCGGCGAACCCCATGCCGTGCAGCAGCCCGAACGCGAAGACGAGCACGATGCGCCACGGCTGCAGCTCGGCCGTCACGAGGTTCTCGACCGCCACGTAGGCGATCGACAGGGCGATGAGCGGCTCGACGATGGACGGCGCGAGCGAGAAGACCCCGTAGATGGTCAGCGCCAGCGTGATCGTGTGGGCGACCGTGAACGCCGTCACCTGGAAGAGGAGCGGCCTGAGCTTCGTGCTCAGCAGGAACAGCCCGAGCACGAACAGGATGTGGTCGAGCCCCTTCGGGAGGATGTGGGTGTAGCCGAGGCCGAGGTACTGGACCGCCACCTGCAGCGGAGTGAGCGGTACGAGGTCGGCGATGTCGAGCGCCGGGCTGAGCTGGGACGGTTGCAGCCAGCGGGTCACGGGCGCTCCGGCGGCGCGCGCGACGGTCATCGGGTACTCGTCGACGATTCGGTCGTAGGCGAACCGGAACGTGACCGCGCCGGCCGGCAGCGTCCCGCTGAGCCGGATGAGTCCCGGTTCCGCGAGTCCCCACGGTCCCGAACGGTCCGATGTCGGCGGCGGAACGTAGGCCACGGCTTCCGGCGCCTCCGGCGTCCCGTCGAACACGAGGGTCATGCCGGCCGCGAAGGCCGGGGTGCGCTCGGCCAACTGGCGGTTGCGCACGCCGACGTCGGGCAACTCGGCGGCGCTGGCGGCCGGGTGGACCTGCAGCCACAGCCAGTCGGCGTCGTTGAGGACGTCGACCCGGTAGGTGCCGTCCGCCTCGAACACGACGAGCACGTGGGTGTTCTCGACGTCGTGGCCGGCGGCCGCGGCGGGCGCCAGGAGCGCGAGGAGGGCCAGAACCGCCACGCGCGTCGGGCGCGCGCGGGCGGCGCGGGGCGGCGTTCGCCGCGACCGTAGCGTTCCGGGCCTCATGGGCAGGGATTGTAGCGGCGGTCACCGGATCGGCGGGCTGGGTATGATCGACGACAGCCGGTAGGCTTGGGGAGCGCCCTTGCGATTCGCGCTCTCCGGATCGAGCCAGGAGGTGGCTGTTGCGGAAGATTCTCGCCCTCTCGTTCGTCGTCGCTCTCGGCGCCGCACCGGCGGCGCAGGGGCCGCTTCCCGACGTGGACCGCTTCGGTCCGCGGGTGGGGGAGACGGTGCCCGACTTCTCCCTCGCCGACCAGCGGGGCGAGCAGCGCGATCTCGAATCACTGGCCGGACCGAACGGCACGATGCTCGTCTTCAGCCGTTCGGCCGACTGGTGACCGTTCTGCAAGACGCAGCTCGTGGAGCTGCAAAGCCGGTACGCCGATCTGCAGGCCCGGGGACTGGGCCTGGCCGTGATCACCTACGACTCGACGGACACCCTGGCCGGTTTCGCGGCGGCCCGGGGCATCGAGTATCCGCTGCTCTCCGACGCCGGGTCGGCGACGATCCGGGCCTTCGACCTGCTGAACCGCGAGCTCGACCCGGCCCGCGCCCCGGCGGAGCAGCGGCAGATGATGGAGCGCCTGTTCGGGGTGCCGTATCCGGGCACGTTCCTGCTCGACCCGGACGGCCGGGTGCAGGAGCGCTATTTCGAGCCGGCCTACCAGGAGCGCTTCACGGTCTCGAGCATCGCGGTGCGGCTCGGCGACCCGATCGAGGGAACCGATCGGGAGGCGGTGCGGATTGAGACGGACCACCTCACGGCGCAAGCGTGGACGACGGACGACGTGGTCGCCCCCGGCAACCGGTTCTCGCTGGTCGTCGACGTCACGCCGAAGCCCGAGATGCACGTCTACGCGCCGGGCGACCACGGCTACCAGGTCATCCGGCTGCGCATCGACGAGCCGGATTTCGTCCGCGCGCACGACGTGGCCTACCCGGCCTCGGAGATCTACCACTTCGTGCCGCTCGACGAGCGCGTGGAGGTCTACGAGTCGCCGTTCCGGCTCGTGCAGGAAGTAACGATCCCGATGAGCCGCGAGATCGCCGGCCAGGCGGCGGCGCCGGACGGGACGGTGACCATCGAGGGCGCGCTGGAGTACCAGGCCTGCGACCACGAGGTGTGCTATATCCCGGCCGAGGTGCCGCTCACCTGGACCCTCGCCTGGCGCTCGCTACTGTTCGAGTAATCTCCCGCCGTCGTTTCCAGGGCCCGCGCGCCGTCCGTCGGCGGCGCGTGGGCTCTCTGCGTTTCCCGAATCGCCTCGACGGCCTCAGCACCTTGGAGCGGCTCCACCTGCCAACGCCCGACCCGACGGACGATTGACGGCGGTGGGACGACCTGCGCGCCGACCCGTCGTCCGCTCCGGGCGTTGACGCCTCAGAGGAACGTCCGCGCCAGGGATTGAATGAAACCGATGCCTGGCACGTTCTTGCGGCTCAGACGGTCGTCGTTCGTGATGAAGAGGTCCGTGCCGCCGGCCGCCGCGCACGCCAGTTGAATGGCGTCGGGCGCCCGGATCGACCGGTCGCTTCGAATAGCCGCGAAGCGGAGTGCCGCTTGGGCATCGAACGCGAGCACCGCAACGCCGTCGTCCATCGCCCGCACGCAGCGATCCCGCAACCCGTCATCGCCCATCTCGACCGGCTTCACGAGCAGCTCACCAAGCGTCAACGCCGACGTCAGCAACTCGTCGTCGCGTTCGATCATCCGCCGTCGCAGCGTTGCCACCGATTCGGCCCGGGCACCCGTTCCCTCGATCAGGTACACGAACAGGTTGGTGTCCCAGAACACCCGGCTCATGACCAGCCCTCCCGCAGCCGGGAGACGTAGGCGTCGGCCTCTTCGTCCGCCCAGAGCGTCCTGCCGAGTCCCCGCAGCTCCAGAATGGGGTCGGGCGTCGAGCCCCCGGCCTGGGCGGTGTACACCGTGCGATACCAGTCGACCAGCGAGCGATATGCCACCGGGAGCTGATCCCTGTGCGGAACCTGCCTGCCTCGGCGATCCGGGTGGCGCGGATCGCCCCGCCGGAACAGGCGCCGTCTGCCGCGAGCGGTCGCGAACAGCAGGCAGTGCCGCCCGGGGTTCGGCTTCTTCTGGGCGACCGCATGATAGGAGATGTGATGCTTCACACCGGGTCGCAACGGCGTGGGACCCGCGACCTGTTCGGCTCGCTCGACGATCTCCTGAATCGCGAAGTCCGTCCGGTCGGGATGCTCCTGGTGCAGCAGCGCCGTGGCGATCCAGGCTTCATCGGCAACGCTGGGCCCGTCATTCATGGCTCGTCCTCCCCTCCCCCCAACGTGTCCCTGACAGTTACGATACATCGAGACCATCAAGGATGCTAAGATCCTGCTGTTCGCTCCCGGGCCGGGTGAGGGCGTGGCGTCAGCCTGGCCAACGACGCCGGACGGCCTGTCGGATGCGAGCCCGCGTGGGCCCGGACCCGTCCACTGCCGGCGCGCGGGTCACAGATCGCGGACGCCGCCGCGGCGCAACAGGAAGACGGCCGCGACCAGCATCAGCAGGACGCCGTTCGCCGCGATGACGGTCGGCACCGGCGCGAACGTCGTGACGTAGGCGCCCGCCAGGCTGCCGAGGGGCATGCCGCCGCGGAAGGCCATCAGGTAGATGCTCATCACGCGGCCGCGCAGCTCGTCCGGCACGGCGAGCTGGACGAGCGACGCGGTCAGCGAGAAGGCCATCAGGAGCGCGCCGCCGCCGAGGCAGAGGAGCACGTAGCTGAACGCAGTCACCGGCAGGAGCGCGAACGCCGCTACCAGGGCGCCGTAGGCGACGAGCGTCAGCAGCAGCGTGCGGCCCATGCCGCGGAACGTTCCCAGCCAGGCTACGACCAGCGCCCCGCCGACGGCGCCCACCCCGACCGCGGTCATCAGCCGGCTCAGGTGATCGGCGTCGGCCGCGAAGACCGGCAGGAACGTCCGCAGCGGCAGCCCCAGCGTGGTGGTCGCCAGCGCCAGCACGGTCAGCGCCAGCAGCGATTCCCCGTGCCGCACGTACGACAGCCCCCCGCCGAGCTCGACGAGCAGCGGACGCCGGCCGCCGGTCGCCGGGCGCGCCACCCCCTGCATCAGGGTGAGCACGACGATGACGACGAGGAACGAGACGCTGTTGAGGCCGAAGCAGGCGGCGAGGCCGAGCGTCGTGAAGACTACTCCGCCCAGGAACGGACCGACCGCCTGGGCCAGGTTGTGCTGAATGGAGTTCAGCGCGATCGCGTTCGGGAGCGTCCGGCGGGGGACGAGCGCCGGCACGATCGACTGGAACGCGGGTCCGCCGAAGGCCTGCGCGAGCCCGGTCAGGAACGAGAGCGTGAGAATCCAGGGGAGCTGCACCGCGTCGAGCACGACGAGGGCGGTGAGCGTGACGGCGCACGCCATCTGGAGCGCCTGCGATCCCATCAGCAGGTGGCGCCGGTCGTAGCGGTCGGCGACGACGCCTCCGATCAGCGTGAAGAGCAGCAGCGGCAGCGCCCCGAGGAACATGTCGAGGCCGAGGTAGAACGCGGAGCCGGTGAGGTCGAAGACGAGCCACTGCTGCGCGAAGCGCTGCATCCAGGTGCCGACGGCCGAGGTGAAGGCGGCGGTCCAGAGGTTGCGGTAGCGCGCGAAGGTGAACGCCGCGCCGATCCGGAGGAGGGCTCCGGCGATGACGCCGGCCGGCGCGCGGACCTCGTCGTCGGCGGGCGCCTCTCCGGCCGCGGCGGACGCTCCGGCCGCGGCCGACGCCCCGGCGGCCTCGCGCGGCGCGGCGCTGCGGCCGTCTACCGGTGCGGCCACGCGATGTACAGCCCTTCGCCCAGGAAGATGATGCTGACCCAGAGCCCCTGGGACAGGCGGTGGAACAGGAACGGCCCCAGCGCGGCGAGCGGCGTCCAGACGAGCACCTGGCCGCTCGTCGTCAGCGAGGTGAACGCCCCGGTGATCCAGGCGCCGACGACCACTGCCGCGAGCGTCAGGCCGAGATTGATGTAGACGGCGCCGAACCACTGGCCCGGCTCCCGCTCGAAGCGCTCGCCGCACGCAGAGCAACGCGCGTGCATCCGGAAGGCGGACCGGAACAGCCGGCCGTAGCCGCAGCAGGGGCACCGCAGCCGGAGGCCGCGCCACAGGATGTCGGCGACTTCCCGCAGCACCCCACGAGAATACCCGAACCGGCGGGCCGCTGCGGTCCGGGGCGTCGGGGCGTCGGGGCGTCGGGACGTCGGGCGTTGTTCAGAGCTCGAAGCGCTTTCCGGCGAGCGGCTCGTTGAGGAAGCCGATGAGCGGGCTGAGGTGCCGGAAGAGGCGCACGAGCGAGCTGTAGAAGCGCGGGCCGGTGGCGAACTCCGGCGGGCGGTTGCACCCGGCCAGGAACTGCTTGTGGCGCAGGTAGTCGGCGGCCGGATGGTCGGCGGCGAAGCCGCGGGGGACGCGCTTGAGCTGCTCGCCGCCCAGCTCGCCGAAGCTGCGGCGGAACGCCGGCGCGGCCAGGATCGCCTCGAGACGGCCGGGGTCGGCGGCGATGTGCTCGCGGAGGCGCTGCAGGTGCTGCGGCGTCGGGGCGTAGACGCCGCCGCCAATCATGACGTGGTCTCCCGAGACGTGGACGTACAGGCCCGCCCCCTCGTGGCGCCCGCCGCCCCGCAGGGGGAAGATGGCCGCGACCCAGGTCTTGTACGGCGACTTGTCGGCCGAGAACCGGGTGTCGCGGTGGATGCGGTACATCGACGTCCGCGTCGAGGCCACCAGGTCGGGCGCGAACGCCGGCAGGTCGATCGCGAGCTGCTCGATGACCGCGAGCATCGGCGCCCGGATGTGCGTCTCGTAGGTCTCGCGGTGCTCGCGGAACCAGTCGCGGTCGTTGTGCAGCTTCAGGTCGCGGAGGAAGGCCAGCGTCTCGGTCGTGAACTTCGGGGCGGGCACGACGGCGGAGTATAGACCACGCCACCAGGTGTTCGCGGTCGGCCGCGCCGCAGTCGCGCCGGGCCACGGCCGGCACAGGCCGAGGCTGCGGACGTCGTCACGCCCGGTCGATCAGCCGGACGCGCGGGGCGAGCGACCAGTCGAAGCGGTCGAGCCGGTGCGGCCCGAGCCGCTCGACCTCTGCGCGCATGCGTTCCGCCTGCGCCAGCAGGTCGGCGACGTCGACCGACTGGCAGCGCGGCGCGAACGGCCGCAGGTAGGCCGGCCCGCGGGTGAGCATGTACACGGCGCCGTGGTGGTTGCGCCGGCCGATCTGGTAGGCCGCCACCCCGATCTGCAGGATGCCCTGGTAGAGCCGGCGGACCTCGCGGGTCTCGGCGCGCCAGAGGTCCTCCAGCGTCTCGTGCTGCTCGAAGAACTCTCCGCGGTTGAACTGCTCCACGCCGCGCAGCAGAAGCGCCGGCGGCGGCTCCGAGCACCAGTCCGCCATTGGGCGCGAGTATGGCGACAGGGCTTACTCCGCGAGCCGGCCATGCGGCACCGGGACCGGCCGGCCCGTCAGCCAGGCCTCGATCAGGGCGTTCACCGTCTACGGAGCCTCCTGCTGCACCCAGTGGGAGATGCCGGGGAGCGTGCGGAGCACGAGGTCGGGGACGAAGGCGCGGGTGCCGTGCAGCAGCTCCCGGCCGAGGGCGAAGTCGTCCTCGCCCCAGATCATCAGCGTCGGGATCGCGATCCGCTCGCGCAGCGCGGCGACCGCGTCGGGCGGCGGTCCCGCGAGCGGCAGGGCCCGGTAGTAGTTGAGCATCGCCGTCATCGCCCCGGGGCGCGCCGCCGCGTCCCGGTAGACGCGGAGGACCTCGGGGGGAAAGCGCGAGCGGTCGGACGCGGTCGCCGCCATCGCCTCCGCGGCCAGCCAGCCGTGGCCGGCCGCGAGGATCCGCTCGGGCAGCCACGGAACGTGAAACGCGGCCATGTACCAGGAGCGGAGCCGCTGGCGCCAGCCGGCGAGCCCCGCGAGGAAGCAGGCCGGATGCGGCATGTTCAGGACGATCAGCCGCTCGATGCGTCGGCGGAGCGCGAGGGCCGCCTGCCAGGCGATGGCGCCGCCCCAGTCGTGGCCGATCAGCAGCGTCCGGCGCGCCCCGGAGGCATCGATGAGGCCGGCCACGTCCGCCACCAGGTGGGGCATCGCGTAGTCGGACACCGAGGCGGGCCGCGACGTGCGGCCGTAGCCGCGGAGGTTCGGCGCCCAGGCGCGCCAGCCGAGCCGCGCGAGCCGCGGAAGCTGGTGGCGCCACGAGAACGCCAGCTCCGGGAAGCCGTGGAGGCAGAGCGCGAGGCGGTCGCCCTCGCCGCACGCCTCGACCTCGAACGTCAATCCGTTGGCGTGGATCGCGTGCGTCTGGATGCTGCGGCTCATGGTAGGCTGGCGCGCACCCGCATCCGATGGCTGCGCCGCACTTCCTCTATCTTCACGGGTTCGCGTCGTCCCCGGGGTCCTCGAAGGCGGGACTGTTCCGCGAGCGGCTGGCGGCGCACGGCCTGACGCTGCACTGTCCCGACCTCAACCAGCCGGACTTCTCCACGCTGACGACGTCCCGCATGATCGCACAGGTCGCCTCGACCGTGGCGGCGCTGCCCCCGGGTCCGGTCGTCCTGATCGGCTCCAGTCTCGGGGCCTTCGTGGCTCTGCACGTCGCGGAGCGGGCGGCGGCCGGCCCGCACCCGATCGAGCGGCTCGTCCTGCTGGCGCCGGCCCTCGACTTCGGACGGCGGCCGGTGGGCGAACTCGGCGGCGAAGGGATGGCCCGCTGGCGCGACGAGGGGTGGTGGGAAACGACGCACCATGCTTCCGGCGAACGGTGCCGCGTGCACTACGAGCTGTTCCGGGACGCGCAGCACTACGACTCGTTCGCCGTCCGGCGAACGACGCCGACGCTGGCGCTGCAGGGCCGGCGGGACGACGTCGTCGATCCCGACATGGTGACCCGGTTCGCCGCGTCGCGGCCGCACGTTACGCTGGTCATGCTGGACGACGACCATCGACTCACCGCGGAGCCCGATGCCCTCTGGGAGGCGACCGGGCGGTTCCTGGGATTGTCCTAGGAGCTTGCGCAGCAGAAAGCAACGCAGTGGAGTTCCGCGGCGCAAGCTCCTGGGGCGGTGGGGCTGGGGCCGAACACGGAGCCCGCGACGGGTTTGGCGGCGCTAGCCGGAATCCGTCGCTGTCGGGGAGTAGGGGGCGCGGCGCCCCGCCGGACCTGGAGCGGCGTCGCGGCCGGCCGCGGGGGCGCGCGGCGACTCACGGCCCGTCGGCCGCCGCGCGGGGGGCGAGCTTCGTGCGCATCGCCTGCAGCATGTTCAGCATCGCCGCGCGCCCTTCCCGATTGACGATCGGCGTCACCATCCAGCGCATGAGGAACGGGATGGAGCGGCTCAGCGTCACGATCTCGCACTCCATCAGCACGCCCCCGGCGACCTCCTGGTAGCGCCAGTACACGTTCAGGCGCCACAGGAAGCCGCGGTCGTCGCCCACCGGCTTCTCGCGCTCTGCGGGCGACCCGAAGTCCTCCAGTTCCGCGATCCGCAGGGACCGGCTCCGGCTCCACGCCCGGCCGCCGCCGGGGCGGACGTACTCCACCGCGTGCTCGGTGTTGTACTGCATCGTCACCACCGACCGGCGGTTCAGCTTGAGGAACGTCCGCAGCCGGTTGCCTTCGCGCCAGAGGACGCGCGACTCGACCACGTCGCTCTGCAGCTCCTCCGGCGGGATCGTGTGCTGGAGGCTGTCGACCACGTGGTCCACGTCCGCGTCGGGGACGAGTATGGCGCCGCGCCAGTGGTGGATCCGGCCCTTGGGGATGTGGATCTTCTCGCCCCGCGCATCCCGGGTCTCCATGCGATCGATGATCGGCTCCCCGGCCAGCAGCGTCGCTCGCATCCCCTCCGCGCCGGGAAGGAAATCCAGGACGAGGAACCGGTCGCCGTCCTCGATCTCCGCGGCGATGCGCCGTTCGGTGGCCGCGACGTAGCGGCCCCACGCCGCGAGCGTTTCCTTCTGGAGCTCCGCCGCGCCGAGGGCCGCCGCGCTTCCCGCCAGCAGGCTGACGACGAGCGCCAGGCGTGGCAACGGCGATGCGTGGGCCGGACGGCGAAAGGGCGCGTGCGTCACCGGACTCTCCCCTCCCATGGTTGCATACGTGGCGCGCGAAGGGGGGTGCGCTACGATTCTGGGCGGGCGCCGGACCAGGAGTCCGCGCCGTGGAACTGCGGGGACTCCGCAGGCTTGGCTGGGCGCCAGGCGGAGCCGTCAGGCGACGACTGGCGGGCCAGGACGCGCTCGTCCGCGGACCGCCGGAGAGGCTCGTGCAGGTATCGATCGTCATCCCGGTGCTTCGGGATTCCGTGCAGCTCGACGGGCTACTGGCGTCGCTGGCGCGGCGGGCGGAGCACGCGGCAGCCGAGATCATCGTGGCCAACGGCGACGCCGGCGACGAGGCGCTGGCGCCTCTGAAGGCGCGCTACGCCGGCGTGCGCTGGGTCGCGAGCCCGCCGGGGCGAGGACGACAGATGAACGCCGGGGCCGCGGTCGCGTCGGGCCGCTGGCTGCTGTTTGTGCACGCCGATACGCGGCTCGACGAGCGGTGGCTCGATGCCCTGCGGCAGGCCGAGTCGCAGGGCGCGGTGGGTGGCGCGTTTCGCTTCACGCTCGACTCTCCGCGGGCCGTGGCGCGGGTCATCGAGCGGGGCGTCGCCTGGCGGACGCGGTGGCTCGGCCTGCCCTACGGCGACCAGGGTCTGTTCGTGCGCCGCGACGCGTTCGAGGCGCTGGGAGGCTACCGGCCGCTCCCGCTGATGGAGGACATCGACCTGGTGCGGCGCCTGCGCCGGCACGGGAGGCTCCACCTGTCGCCGCTCCCCGTCCGCACGTCGGCGCGGCGCTGGGAACGCGACGGCTGGGTCCGCCGCTGCCTGCGGAACCTGACCCTCGTCGCCTTGTACTTCGGCGGCGTGTCGCCCCGGAGACTGGCCCGCCGCTACGACACCCCGTCAGACCCATCGCCCCGACCCCCGTCCCGTTCGCGCTGGCATGCCTCGCGGGCCGGCGGGGGCCGGGCGGACGCCGCATGACGGCGGGTGGCGGCGCGCGCCTGTCGCTCCTCGCGTGCGGCCTCGTTCTGGCCGGCACCCTGGCGGCGGCGGGCCGCATGGACGCGCGCGCGGAAGCCGGCGCCTTCGTCGCCTTGATGATGGTGGCGGCCGCCGCGTACGTCGGCGCCCTCGCGGTCGTCCGGCGCGGTCCGCCGGCGGGCGGACGCGTGCTCGCCGCGTGCGTCGCCATCGGCGTGGCCGCCCGCGTCGTGGTTGCCGGCGGGGCGCCGCTCGTCTCCGACGACGTCTACCGCTACCTCTGGGACGGGCGCGTTCAGCAGTTCGGACTGAGCCCCTACGAAGCCGTGCCGGACGACCCGGCGCTGGCCGGCCTCCATACGGCGGCGACGCGGCGCATCGACCCGACCAGCGCCGTGCTCCCGTCCGTCTATCCCCCGCTGGCCCAGCGCTTCTTTCTGGCCGTGACCGCGGTCGACGACTCGGTGGCGGCGATGGTGGCCGCGGTGGTGGCGTGCGACCTGCTGACGCTGCTGGTGCTCTGGCGCTGGCTGCTCGCGACGGGGCGGAGCTCCTGGTGGACCCTGGTGTACGCCTGGCATCCTCTCGTCGTCCTCGAGTCGGCGGCCGGTGCCCACATAGACGTCGTGGGGACGCTGCTCGTCGCGGCGGGCGCGTGGGCTCTCGTGCGCCGCCGCCCGCTGGCCGCCGCGCTGGCCGTCGCGGGAGCCGTGGCGGTGAAGTTCCTGCCGCTCGTGCTGCTGCCGCTGTTGTGGCGGCGGGTCCGCCTCCGGCACGCCGCGCTCGCGGGCGCGGCCGTGGCGTTGCTGTACCTGCCGTTCGCGGCGCCGGACGGGACGCTCCCCATCGGCTCGCTGGCCACCTACGCCGCCCAGTGGCGCTTCAACGGTCCCCTGTTCCGCGGGCTCGCAGCGTGGGTCGGCGTGCCGGGGGCCGTCGCCGCCGCGGTCGGGGCCGGACTCGCGGTGGCGGTGGCGGCGCGCCGGCGGCTCGCGCCGGAGGACCCGGCCGCCTGGGCGTGGCCCCTCGGGGTCACCGTGGCCTTCCTGCCGGCCGTCTATCCGTGGTACCTGGTCTGGATGACGCCGTTCCTGACGTCGAGGGCCGTCGCGCCGCTGGCGGCCTGGACCCTGGTGGCGCCGCTCACCTACCTGGTGTGGACGCCGCAGCTCGCGGGACGCGGCTGGGTCGTGCCGCCGTGGGTGGAGCCGGTCGAGTACGGGCTGGTGGCGGCGGTCGCAGCCTGCGTCTGGCTCGGCGCGCCGCGCGGAGGTCCGCCCGCTCCGGTCGCGGACCCGACCGCGCCTATTGACAATGGCATCCCCGCGGGGCGACCATCGACGCAGGGCAGTGAGCTAGTGATCGGTCCGCGCGGGCTCGGTTCCACGAACAGAGGAAAGTCGAATGCTGATCAAGCAGGCGCCTGACATCCCGTCCTCCGAGATCACTCCGGAGCACGTCTACTACAACCGGCGGCAGTTCCTCGGGGCGGCCTCCGGGGCGGCGGTCGGCGCCGCCGGCGCGGCCCTGCTCGGCGGATCCGGCCGCGCCGAGGCCGCTCCCCAGGAGGACATTCCGGATCTCAAGCCGAGCCCGTTCAGCACCGACGAGCGCCTGAACTCCTTCGAGGAGATCACGAGCTACAACAACTTCTACGAGTTCGGCCTCGACAAGGAAGATCCCAAGCGCTACGCGGACGACCTGACCGTGGAGCCGTGGAGCGTCCGGGTGGAGGGGCACATCAACCGGCCCGCCGCCGACTACGCGCTCGAGGATATCCTGCAGCCCCACCCGTTCGAGGAGCGCATCTACCGGCTGCGCTGCGTCGAGGCATGGTCCATGGTGGTGCCCTGGGTCGGGTTCCCGCTCGCCGATCTGGTCCGGCGCTTCGAGCCGACGTCGCGCGCCCGCTACGTACGGTTCGAGACGCTGTACCGCCCCGAGGAATTCCGGGGTCAGCGCCGGCGCAACCTCGACTATCCCTACGTCGAGGGGTTGCGGATGGACGAGGCGCTGAACCCGCTGGCCATTCTCGTTGTCGGCCTCTACGGCAAGACGCTCCTCAACCAGAACGGCGCCCCGCTCCGCCTCATGGTGCCCTGGAAGTACGGCTTCAAGAGCCTCAAGTCGATCGTCAAGATCCAGTTCGTCGAGGAGCAGCCGCGCAACACGTGGAACGTGGCGATTCCGCACGAGTACGGGTTCTACGCCAACGTGAACCCCGAGGTGAACCACCCGCGCTGGTCGCAGGCGACCGAGCGCCGGATCGGGAGCTTCTTCCGGCAGCGGACGCAGATGTTCAACGGCTACGGCGACCAGGTAGCCCACATGTACGCCGGGATGGACCTGGCTGCGAACTACTGAGCCGCCGGCAGGGCCGGCCGCCGCGCGGCCGGGGCCCCAGCGCGGGACGGCCCCGCCCGCCCGGTTCGCGAGGATGGCAACAGGATCCGTGGTTCGCCGCGCCAAGCCGTTCGTATTTCTCGCCTGTCTGACGCCGGCGTTGCTGCTCGTCTGGGACGCCTTCACGGGCGGCCTGGGCGTCAACCCGATCGAGGACATCACGCACCGGACGGGCAATTGGGCCCTCCGGCTGCTGCTCGCGACGCTGGCCGTGACGCCGGTTCGCCGGCTGACCGGCTGGCAGCCCGCCATCCGCTTCCGGCGCATGCTCGGCCTGTTCGCCTTCTTCTACGCGACGCTGCACTTTTCGACCTACCTGGTGTTCGACCACTTCTTCGATCTGCTCCTCATCCTCGACGACGTCGCCGAGCGAAGGTACGTCACGGCCGGGTTCTTCGCGTTCGTCCTCATGATCCCGCTGGCCGTGACGTCGACCCGGGGCTGGATCCGGCGGCTGGGCCGACGCTGGACCGCGCTGCACCGCCTGGTCTACGTGAGCGCCGCGGCCGGCGTCGTGCACTTCCTTTGGCTGGTCAAGATCGACCTCGTGGAGCCGCTCATCTACGCTGCCATCCTGGCCGGCCTGCTCGGGGTGCGCGCCGCCCGCCGGTATGCCGGACGGAGCCGGCCGGTGCCGGCCGAGGCGGGGGGAGCCGCACAATCGTCGGCTCGCTGACCGCGCCGCCATCGCGGTGCCGTTCCGCGGCCTCGCCGAGGCCGTGCCTGCGGCCGGGTTCGCGACGTGGGGGGGGGGGCCGTGCTCAGAGGACCTGGCGCTCCCGGCCGGCCCGGTGCGCCACCAGCGCGACCTGGGGCTCGGAGGGGGCGTGGCCGGCGAGCCTCTCCGCGACGTAGGCCCCGACGGCGGGGCCGAGCTTGAACCCGTGCCCGGAGCCTCCGCCGACCAGCCACACGTTGTCGTGCACGGGATGGCGGTCGATCAGCAGGTCCCCGCTCGGCGTGTTGGCGTACTGGCAGACGCGGGCCTCGACCAGCGGTGCCTTCCCGAGCCCGGGAAGCCGGTCCGCGACCACCCGCCGGGCCGCCGCGAGGCCCTCTGCCGACGCGGTCCGATCGCCGCCGTCGGGATCGAAGGGCGGACCGAGCGCCGTGAGGCCGACCTTGACGCCGCGGCCCTCGATGTCGGGCAGTCCGTAGGCGCCGCCGTGGAAGTCGATCCAGGCCGGCAGGGAGGGGGGCGCGAAGCGGCGGTCGCCGGCCGGCGTGCCGAAGAAGAACACCTCCTGGCGCGTCGTTCGGAGCAGCGGACCCAGGAGCTCCGGGAAGAGGCGGGGCAGCCAGGGGCCGCAGGCGAAGACGAGGCTGCCCGCCGACAGGCGCGTGCCGTCACCGAGGCGCACGCCGGCCGCGCCGGCCCCTGCGGCCAGCCCGGACGGGTCGACGGTTGCCACGCGGTAGTCGACCCCGCCGCGGCGGGCCTGCTCTACCACGGTCCGGACGGCCCGCCGCGCGAGCAGCACGCCGCTCGCGGGCTCGAGCACCCCCTCCGCGATGCCGGCGGCGTCGAGTTGCGGGAACCGCGCTCGCAGCTCCGCGCGCCCGAGGCGCTCGGCCGCCACGCCGAGTTGCGCGAGGGTGCGGGCCGTCGCCTCGACGTGAGGGTCGTCGTCGTGACCGAGCCACAGAACGCCCGTTTCCCGGAACAGCTCCGGCCGGCCGGCTTCCTCGAGCAGGCTGCGCCACTGCGGCAGCGACGCGTGCGCCCAGCGGGAGTAGAGCGCGCGGTCCCCGTAGCCGCGGCGGATGACGCGCGACTCGCCTCCCGAGCTCGCCCGCGAGTGGCCGGCGCCGAACGCGTCGACGAGGGCGACCGAACCGCCGGCCCGGCGCAGGTGCCACGCCGTCCAGGCGCCGAAAGAGCCGGCGCCCACCACGAGCACGTCTGGGGAAGGCGCCATACCGACGATCATAGCGCTACGATCGGGCCTCGCCGCGCGCGCCCGGACCGCTCCGCATGAGGGCCCACGAGACCGTCGAGCTCGCTCCCGGCGCGTTCCACCTGTCGGGATTCCTGCCGGAGGCCGACCAGCGCCGCGTGCTGGCGGCGGTCGAGGCGATCGCGGCCGGGCCGGCCGGCTTCTACCGCCCGCGCGTGCGGGGCGGCGGCATGATGCACTGCGAGATGCTCTGCCTCGGGCGGCACTGGAACGCGGAGACCTACACCTACGAGCCGGTTCGGGCGGACTACGACGACCGGCCCGCGCCGCCGCTGCCCGCCGACCTCGCGCGCCTGGCGGAGCGGGCGGCGGCCGCGGTCGGCTTCGGCCTCGCGCCCGACATCTGTCTCATCAACCGCTACGGCCGCGCCGGCCGGATGGGGCTGCACCAGGACAAGGACGAGGATCCGTCGTCGCTCGCGGCCGGCGTGCCGGTCGTGTCGCTGTCGCTCGGCGACACCGCCCGCTTCCTGCTCGGCGGGTTTCGCCGGCGCGAGCCGACGGCGGCGGTGGCGCTCGCCTCCGGGGACGCGTTCGTGATGGGCGGACCGAGCCGCCTTCGCTACCACGGCGTCGCTCGCATCTTCGCCGGATCCGGTCCGGCCGGGCTCGGGCTCGACGGTCGGATCAGCCTGACCTTCCGTCAGTTCGCGCTCGCGCGCCCTCGCGGGCGCGCCGGGAGTCTGCGCTCGCGTGAAGCCCCGCAATCGAGAGACCTGCGGCGCAGACTCCCGTTGCCCCACGAACGCTGAACGCAAGCGCCGCCACACCCGTCGCAGGCTCCGTGTTCGGCCCCAGCCCCCACCGCACCAGGAGCCTGCACCGCAGCACTCACGCCGTTGCGTTCCGCGGCGCAAGCTCCTGGAGCGCCCGGTCCCGCCGCCGGCCGGCCGTCCAGGGTCCGTGAGGCCCGTTCACCTCCACCCTGCGCCCCCTCCGCGGGAATCGCTGGCGCCGGCGCCGGCGTTGTGGCTATTCTCTGGCAGCGCGAGAGCCGCAGGAGGGGTGGCGGCCCACGGTCCGGGCCGGCGCGCGAGGCTGCGCTCGAGCGCGGAGAAACGACATGCACAAGCCGATCAAGTACGTCGAGAAGGGGTTGTCGCTGGCCGCGAACGGGGCCTGGTTCTTCTACGACCGCTACAACCGGATTACCGCGCGGCCCTCGTTCACGCCGAACTGGTCGGACAAGCCGCTCCTCAAGTCGCACGAGAAGGTCAAGCCGCCGCTCGGCTGGCCGCGCGAGACCGACTCGCTCTGCCCGACCTGCGTCCGCGAGGCGCGGCAGGAGATCCTCGACGGGAAGAAGGACTACCGCATCCTGCTCAACGAGAAGGTGGGCGAGATCAAGGCCCAGATCATCGAGCGGGACGGCCGGATCCTGATGGTCAAGGAGTGTCCGATCCACGGGCGCTTCGAGGACGTCATGGCGATCGACACCGAGTTCTTCCAGCACCTCGAGGACTCGTTCCCCGGCAGCGACATCCGCGCCCACAACGACGAGAAGCTCCACAACCACGGCAGCAGCACCATCAAGTACGGGCGCGGGTCCGTGCTGACGATCGACCTGACGAACCGCTGCAACATGATGTGCGACCCGTGCTTCATGGACGCCAACCAGGTCGGGTTCGTCCACGAGCTCGGCTGGGACGACATCAAGACGCTGCTCGACAACGCGATCTCGATCAAGCCGAGGCGGCAGATGTCGGTGCAGTTCTCCGGGGGCGAGCCGACCATCTCGCCGTACTTCCTCGACGCGGTGCGCTACGCCCGCGAGGTCGGCTACAACAGCGTGCAGGCGGCCACCAACGGCATCGAGTTCGCCAAGAGCGCGGACTTCGCGCGCGCCGCCGCCGACGCCGGCCTGCGCTACGCCTATCTGCAGTTCGACGGCATCGGGAACGCCGCGAACTCGCACCGTCTGGTCGGCAACCTGTTCGACGTCAAGCTGCGGGCCATCGAGAACCTGCACAAGGCGGGCGTCGACATCGTGCCGGTCATCACCATCATCAACGGCATCAACAACGAGCAGGTCGGCCGCGTCGTGCAGTTCGCGCTCGACAACCCGAAGACCATCAGCTTCCTCTCGTTCCAGCCGGTCTCGTTCACCGGCCGCGACGAGGAGATCACCGACGACCGCCGGCAGGCGCAGCGCTACACGCTGTCCCACCTCGCCCACGACGTGAAGAACCAGACCGGCATCGGCGAGCCTGCGCGCGACTGGTTCCCCATCTCGTTCATGGGTACCTTCACCGACTGGGCCGACCTCGTGCACGGCCCGCAGGAGAGCTGGGGCCAGCTCAACTGCGGCTGCCACCCGAACTGCGGCGTCGGGATGGCGGTCATGATCGACAAGGAGACGAAGGAAGCCGTTCCGTTCACCGCGTTCGTCCGGGGCGAGCAGCTCGCCAGGGACATCGCGAGGGTCAACGACGCGGCGGGCGGCCGATTCCGTTCGGTCCTCGGGATGGCGTTGGCGCTGATGCGGAACTACGACCCGTTCCGCTCGCCCACCCACTTCAAGCTGTCCGATCTGCTCAAGAAGTTCGACAAGACGTTCGGGGCGACGGGCAAGGACTACGGCAAGGTGTCGGGCGACCGCACGCAGGACGATATCGCGAAGCGCCGCGCCGACCGCTGGAACTTCCTCTTCGTGGCCGGCATGTGGTTCCAGGATCTCTTCAACTACGACTTCCGCCGCACGGAGCGCTGCATCATCCCGTACGCGACGCAGGAGGGCGAGATCTCGTTCTGCGCCTACAACACCGGGATTGGCTGGCGCAACATCATCGAGAAGATGCACATGACGGCGACGCTCACCAAGTGGTACGAAGAGCGCGGCCGGCACGAGATCTTCGCGGGCGGCAAGGAGGTCGACCTCGATTCGACGCAGCATTCCCTGGTGCTCGACCCCGAGGCGGTCGCCGCCGGCATCCAGACGGACCTCGACGAGCAGGGCGTCGCCAAGAACGCGCGCCAGGAGAAGCTGGCCGCCCGAGCGGCGGCCAGAGCCGCGAACGGCAACGGGGCGAACGGCGCCAACGGGACGAACGGTACCAACAGGGCGAATGGCGCCAACGGGACGAACGGCACGTCGGCCAGGGACGCCGCCCATGACCAGCAGATGGCGGCCCTCTACCGCCAGCACGTGCTGAAGGAGCAGGCGCCGCCCGTCGTCCAGATCCAGGGGCTCAAGAGCTCGAAGGCGAAGGATCTGGCCGGCGTGAGCTGACGTCTTCCGTTCGCGGGGCCGCACCTTTGTCAGGGAACGGGTGTGGCACGCGGCGAAGCTCCATCGCACTCCGGGGGCTTAGGCTGCACGTCCGCCGCAGGCAGCCGCCCCCAGCGTCATCCCTCAGCCCAGCTTCTCGCGTAGTTCGTCGATCCGCGCCCGTACCAGCTCCACGTTCGCCGGGAGATTCAACGCGTCCAGGGTCGGCAGCACCCGTTGCTCGTACGTTCGAACGGCCTCGTCGAGTTGTCCGCGCGCGTGCAGGATCTCCGCGATTCGACCATGGGTGATGGCGCGCGCGCGAACGTCACCGAGTTCCTCGAAGACCGGCAATTCCTCTTCCGTCCGGATACGGAGCGCCTCGTCGAGTTGCCCGCGTGCCTCCAGTATTCCGGCGATTCGGCCTAGCGTGACGGCGCGCGAGCGGACGTCGCCGAGGCGCTCGAAGGCTGGCAACGCCTCTTCCGCCTGAATGCGGAGCGCTTCGTCGAGTTGTCCGCGCGCCTGCAGGATGTCGGCGATCTGACTCTGGACAGCGGCGCGCGAGTGAACGTCACCGAGCTCCTCGAAGACCGGCAGTTGCTCCTGCGTCCGGATGCGGAGTGCTTCGTCGAGTTGTCCGCGCGCCTGCAGGATGTCGGCGATCTGACCTTGCACCATGGCGCGGGAGCGCGCGTCGCCGAGTTGCTCGAAGGCGGGCAGCAGTTCATCGGTCAGGATGCGGAGCGCGTCGCCGAGCTTCCCGCGCTCCTGCAGGATGCCAGCAACTTTGCCCTGGGCGATGGCGCGGGATCTCACGTCGCCGAGTTGCTCGAAGGCGGGCAGCAGTTCGTCGGTCAGGACTCGGAGCGCTTCGTCGGGCCTCCCGCGCGTCTCCAGGATGTCAGCGATTCGGCCTTGGGTGACGGCGCGGGAGCGCGCGTCGCCGAGGCGCTCGAAGGCGGGTAGCAGTTCGCCGGTCAGGATCTGGAGCGCTTCGTCGAGTTGTCCGCGCGCCTGCAGGATGTCTGCGATTCCGCCCTGGGCGATGGCGCGGGAGCGCGCGTCGCCGAGGCGCTCGAAGACGGGCAGTACCTCTTCGGTTCGGATTCGGAGTGCTTCGTCGAGTTGTCCGCGCGCCTGCAGGATGTCGGCGATACGGTCCTGGGTGACGGCGTGGGAGCGGACGTCGTCGAGTTGTCGGAAGACGGGTAGTTGTTCTTGGGTTCGGATTCGGAGTGCTTCGTCGAGTTGTCCGCGTTCCTGCAGGACGTCGGCGATCTGACCTTGGGTGATGGCGCGGGAGTGAACGTCGCCGAGTTGTCGGAAGATGGGCAGCACTTCTTGGGTTCGGATTCGGAGTGCTTCGTCGAGTTGTCCGCGCCCTTGCAGGATGTCGGCCTGTCTTCCGCGGACGATGGCGCGACCCCGGCGATCGTCGAGGGTTGTGAGTGCGGCTTCCGCGCGCGAGTAGGCAGCCTCGGCCGCTGTCAGGTCCCCAAGTGAGTGGTGCAGGTCGCCCAGGTCGAGTAGCAGGTCCACGTCGGTCGCGCCCAACGGAGAACGGTCCGACAGGTGCCGCTGCAGTCTTTCGATTCGCGCCTTGCGATCGACAGGGCGAGCAACCGGTCCTCGCAGGTGGGCGCGAGACGGTTCGGCACGAGTCTTCACGGGAGGGCTCGTGAACTCGAACACGCCGGAGTGCCAAGCCCAGAGATCAGGGGCGCCCCTGGTGACGGCGGGAAGGGAACTCGAGAGCACCCAGAACAGCAACGGTCGCGGGCACCGTTCCGCGAGCGCCTCCCTCCGTCGGTTGAGGCGGTCCAACAGCGCGTCGAGGCCCTCCGGCCACGAATCCAGCCCCATGAGTTGTACGGGGCCGCCGTCCGGATTCGCGCTCAACTTGTCGAAAAGGGCTTCGGTACCGGCGCGTAAGCTGGGATCGATGGTGACTCGAACTCGGGCATCCAACCGCGCTTCCAGAAAGCTCGCCACCTTGTCGCGATACGCACCGTCCGAATAGGTCAGGAAGCACAGGGTGAACGACTTCCGACCGTTCAGCAGGCGTTGCAGGCGCAGGAAGGCGCCCGAATGCTCCGAATGGAGGTTCCAGTGCTGGAGGGGGCTACCCGTCGCCGGCTTCATCGATCAGGCGGCTCGCCCGGCGGTAGGCGTCAAGCGTCCGGACCAAGGGGTGACTGCGCCAGATGTAGTCGTTGTACTCCAGCAACGCCAGGTTGTAGAGCAGATGGCGGGCGCGTTCGGGATCGCTGCTCGGAGGTTGCTCGGACTCGATGTCGACGGCGGCCAGGAGCCGGTAGTCTTCCAGTGTCAGTATGCGCCGAAACACGAAGGCCGTTTCGCGCACCGCGCGTCGCGCCGCATCGTCGTCGAACCGATCGTGCTCAGCGTACTGAAATGCGAGCTGCAGCAGGCGCAGCAAGTCACGCGGATGCCCCCCGCTGTGGTCGATCAGGTAATCGGTAACGCCGTCGTCGAACAGTTCCGGGGCGGCGCGCAGGTGCAGCAGATCGCGCAGCGCCTGCTGACCGGCCGGCTCGATTGAATGGTCCGCGTTCTCGATCTTGATCATCGGTAGCCGGAACACGCCGCTGAAGTTCTGTTGAACGGCGGAGGCCTCGTAGATCAGGTGAATGGGCGCGCAGTAGACGAACAGCGCCTTCACCTGCTGGAGCTGGTGGACGCCCTTGATGAAGAACGCGCGGGCGTCCTCCTCGCTCAGGCGGTCGGTACCGTCGACCATGAAGAGAATCCGACCGCCCTTGCCTCCGTCGCGCAGAGCATCCTCGGCTGCCCCGATGAGGTGGTTGAACGCGTCGGCGAAACCGCTGAAGTAGTTCTTCAGCGCGCTCCGCAGAGTCTCCTTGTAGGTGGCGTTCGTCTTGAAACCGGTGCTAATCGTGGCCAACAGCTTGCCGATGAAGGGAAGGCCCGTGGCGACCTCTGCTCCGACCTTGACCTGGTTGGTCAGCTCCGCGATCTCCGTCTGCTCCCGCACGCGGTCGTCGAACCAGCCCTCGAGACGCTCGAGGTGTACCGAGGCGAGGCGAACGGCGTCGTCCTCGAGCTGCCGGGTCAGCGTGGCGGCCAGGTGCAGCAGGACGTCCTGGTAGCGCAGATTGTTCGGGTCGAGATCCCGCGCCGCATCCGCGAAGGCGACATAGTAGACGTTGGGCTCGTGCAAGTCCTCTCGAATGCGCCGCAACTCGGTGCTCTTGCCGCAGCCGCGGTGCCCGCAGAACAGGTAGTATCCGCGTTCCGGGGGTTTCCTCAGGCGCCGGGCGGATTGGCTGCCGGTGCCCTCGACGCCGAGCGCGCGATAGAGGGAACGAAGGTTGTACTCCCCGCGGGCTTCTTCCGTGTCCACCCAGCGCGGGTCCATGGGTCCGTCGAGAGGCTCGTCGAGCTGGAGCTTGCGATTCACCTCCCAGAGGTCTGCGGGCGGCGCAAACGACGAGCTCAATGCAGCCTCCGAATACCGAGCGAGGCACGGAATCGAACCTCCAGCATAGCACCGGCGTCAGGCTCTACCCGACGGGGTTCGCGTCACGATCACGGCGTCGAGGGCGACGGCTCCCTGACCCTCGGGGAGCACGACGAACGGGTTGATCTCGGCGCTGTCGATCCGGTCGCCGTGCGCCGCCGCGAAGGTCGAGAGACGCGCCAGCGCCGCGGCCAGGGCATCCACGTCGTACGGGCCTCGTCCCCGCACCCCTCGCAACACCTTGTCGGCGCGCGTTTCGGCGATCAGCCGGCGCGCTTCCGCTTCGTCGAACGGCGCGACCCGGAAGCTGACGTCCGCGATCAGCTCGACCAGCGTGCCGCCGAGCCCGAACATGACGACCGGGCCGAAGGTCGGATCGCGGCGGATGCCGAGAATCGTCTCCACGCCGCCGGACACCATCGGCGCCACGAGCACGCCCTCGATCTCGACCGCCGGGTCGGCGGCGCGCGCCCCCGCGGTGACCGCCTCATAGGCCTCGCGCGCCGCGGCTGGGGTGGCGACGTCGAGTACCACTCCGCCGAGCTCGGTCTTGTGCAGCACGTACGGGGCGCAGAGCTTGATCGCCACCGGCTTCCCGAACGCGGCGGCGATGCGGCTGGCCTCCTCCGCCGTTCGGGCCAGCTCTTCGTCGACGACCGGCACTCCCGCCGCAGCCAGCAGCCGCTTGGCAGCCCGTTCCGACAGCGGGCCGTCGGGCAGCGGCGCCGTGGGCTGCGCGGGCTCCGTTCCGAGAGCCGTCGGGGGCGGCGGCTCGCCGCCCGGGCCGACGGCCGGCCGGCGGTCGGCGTGCTCCGCGAAGCTGCGGCCGAAGCGGTGGAGGGCCCCGACGGCACGCACCGCGCGCGTGGGGTCCTCGAAGACAGGGCAGCCGACCGCCTCGTACTGCCGGACGACCTCCGGCGGGGCCACGATCGAGAGCACGAGCGGGCATTCCGGGCGGCGCGCGTGGGCGGCCTCGATGGCGCGCCGCACCGGCTCGACCATGCCGTCGGCGGCGGCCACGTAGGTGAAGAAGGCGACCACCGCGTCGTGCCGGCCCTCCTCGATCACGATGCCGAGGTTGTCGCCGATGAGGTCGATCCGATTGAACGCCTGTGCGGTGATGTCGACGGGGTTGCGCGGCGAGGCGTACGGCAGGGCGGTCTTCAGGCGCGTCTGCGCCGCTTCGCTCAGCGGCGCGACGTCGAGCCCGAAGCCTACCGCGGCATCCGCCATCTGGACACCGACTCCGCCGGAGATGGAGACGAGGGCGACGCGCGGGCTCTCGGGAAACAGGCCGAAGCGCGCCGCGTAGGCGATGTCCAGCATCTCGTCCGTGTCCCGTGCCCGGTAGGCGCCGAACTGGCGGAACGCCGCCTCGTAGACTGGGTCGGCGCCGGCCAGCGACGCGGTGTGGGACCGCGCCGCCTGCGCGCCAATCTCGGTGACGCCGACCTTCTGGAAGACCACCGGCTTGCCGCGGGCGCGTGCGGTCGCGAGGGCGCGCAGCAGGGCGTCCCGATCCGTGATCCCTTCCGCGTGGGCCATGATCACCGCGACGTCGTCCTGTTCCGCGAGCCATCCGAGCACCTCCGGCACGGAGACGTCCACCTCGTTGCCGGTCGTCACCCAGTAGCGGATGTCGATGTTGCGCTTGCGGGCGAGGAGCGACAGGTGACTGCCGTAGGCGCCGCTCTGGCTGACGAGCGCGACGCGGCCCGGTGTCGGGTAGCCGTCCTCGAGCGTGGTGCTGAAGGTGGCGTATGCGCCGAGCTCGGAGTTGTAGACGCCGAGGCAGTTGGGACCGACCACGCGCATGCCGGTCCGGGCCGCTACCGCGCCGAGACGGTCCTGGAGGCGGCGGCCCTCGGCGCCCATCTCCGCGAAGCCGGCGCTGAAGACCACGGCCGCCCGCACGCCGCGCGCCGCACAGGCCTCGACCGTCTCCACGACGCTCGGCGCGGGCACGGCGACGATCGCCAGGTCCGGTGCCTCCGGCACGTCTGCGATGCCGGCGAAGGCCGTCAACCCCTGGACCTGAGCGTGCCGCGGATTCACGGGGTATATCCGGCCGGCGTAGCGGGCGGCGCGCAGGTAGCGGATCGGGCGTCCGCCGATGCGCGTGGGGTCGTTCGAGGCCCCGACCACGGCGACGGACACCGGGCGCAGCAGAGCTTCGAGGGAGTGGCGGGCGGGGGCGGTGTTCGTCATTGGCGGGGCACTAGACTACCAGTCTCGCTCCCGCTCGTGCGGCGGCCGGAACGGTCGCTCCGCGGCCCGTGGGTGGGGGCCGGCATGTCGTCGGCGAGCGGGAGCCAGCAGCTCGTGCACCCTCCGCGCCGCGGCGGGCCGCTCGGCGTGCGTGCGGCGTCCGGGCACGGAAGGCGTGATGGATGCACCGGCGCAGCGAACGGTCCGGATCATCGGCGCGTCGCCGGAGGCGGTAGCGACGTGGGTCGCGCGCCTCGCGGGCGCCGGCTACGCGGTCGACCGGGAACGCTTCTCCGGGCCGGAGGACCTGAAACGCCTCGGCCGGGAGCCACCCTCCGCCGTCGTGATCGACCTGGACCGCGCCCCGGCGCGGGGCAGGGACATCGCCCTCGCGCTACGCCAGCGCGTCGCGACGCGTCGCATCCCGATCGTGCTGGTCGCCAGCGACCGGGCCGTCTTCGCACGCCTCAAGGCGCTGCCGGTCGAGACCATGCACGCGGCGCCGGAGGACGTGGTCACCGCGGTCGCGAGCGCGCTCTCCATGCCGCCGAGCGGTACCCCGCCTCGCGTCCCGCCGATCGCCGGCTACTCCGGCACGCCGCTGCCACGGAAGCTCGGCATCAAGGCGGGGTCGCGCGTGGTGTTGGTGCGGCCGCCGGACGGGTTCGCCGATCTGCTGCAGCCGCTGCCCCCCGACGTTGCGCTGCGCACGACGAACCGCGGCGCCCGCGACGTGACGCTCTGGTTCACCCGCTCGCGGCGGGAGCTGGAGCGCGACATCCCGCGGATGGCGAGGGCCGCGGACCCCGGACGGCTCTGGATCATCTGGCCCAAGAAGACGTCGCCGCTCGCGGCCGACCACACGGAACGCGACGTGCGCCGGGTGGGAATCGCAGCGGGTCTGGTGGACTTCAAGGTCTGCGCCGTCGATGCCGACTGGTCCGGGCTGGCGTTCGTGCGGCGGCGAGACGCAGCAGCCCAGGCCGGGTAGACCACCGGCGAAGCACGAACCGCGGGCGCGAGCGAGCCAGGGCCGCCCCCGGCCCGGAGGCCGGCGGATCGAGTCGACGCAATCGGTCGCGTGTCCTACACTTGTGTCGCGACGTGACGCAAGGTTTCCGAAGGTTTGCCATGCATTGCAGCGCGATGCATACTTCTTCCATGTATGACGGCCGCGCGGTTCGCGGGACGGGGATGTGGGGAGGCCGCCGCCGCCCATGATCCTGGTCAACCGACACACGGATTCGTGCGGTCCGTTCCACGCGACACTTCGCATCCAGCCGGCATCGCGCGTCGACCTCTTCGACGTGCGGGGCCGGTTGCGCGAGGAGTTCGGTCCCGACTTCACGCGGTACCCGAGGGCGTTCTACATCTCGGACCACACGACGGCGGGCTACCTGGACCGGCGCATCGCGGAGGTCCTCGAGCACGACGGCGAGAACATCCAGGACTACCTGCAGGTCTTCCAGAAGCTCTTCCCGCCCGAGGCCGGCTACGTCCATGACGAGTTGCACCTCCGGACCGAGCTCTCCGATCAGCAGCGGGCCACGGAGCCGCGCAACGCCGACTCCCACCTGACGTTCATGGGCGGCGGGCTGCGGAACTGCGCGTCCTACGAGCAGCACGGGGAGAATCCGGTCTGGTTCGTGGAGCTCGACGGCGTGCACGCGGGGGGGGCGCGCACGCGGCGCACCACCGTCATCGCCTACCGCGGGGAGCAGGAGGTGCGACAACTGCAGGTCTCCGTGGCCGCCTCCCCGCACGCGATCGACGCCCAGAACCTGCGCGACCCGCGCCTCGGGTTCATTGCCCGGCTCCAGCGTCTGGTGCGCGAGCACGGCGTCTCGTTCGGCCGCCTGGACGTCTCGCTGCCGCCGGGGGAACGCCACGCGGGCCTCACGGTGAACGAGTACGAGACGCTGCTCATGACCCATGACCTGCGCGAGGTGTTGCGGAATCCCCTGCGCTTCATGGCGCGGCTGGGCAAGGGGGCGCTGCAGGAGCCGCTCGCCATTCCCGCCAAGACGCTCAACTACGCGCAGTACGACGCCGTGCAGCTCTTCAACGAGCTCATGGACCGGGTGGGCGTGCGGCGGTCCCTGGTGGAGCGGCTCGTCAACCGTGCGCTCGCCGTGCCGGTGTCGCACTTCCTGCGCATGAAGCGCGGGATCAGCCTCCCGGTCCTGGATCGGCGTGGGGAAGGGATCGGCGAGATCGGCTGGGGCACCTACCAGAGCCCGATCCTCGTCCAGTGGCGCGGCCCCGGCGGCCCGGCGCGGGCCCTCGACGTCCGGCTGGTGCGTTTCGTGTAGGAACCGGCTGGGCGGGAACCGGAGCCGCACGCGGGGGTCTCCGGGCGACCTCTACCCTCCCCGCGTGTGCATCTCGAGGTGCGGCTCCCTCTGCAGCGTCTCGAGGGGAATGAGCGGCTGGCGGTCGCCCGCCGCGAGCCGCAGTTCGGCACCGCGGTCGCGCCGCTCGGACCAGGTGGCGCCGATGAGGTCGCCCAGCTCCGCCCGCGACGCGCCGGCGCGCAGCGGCTGCCGCAGATCGGTGCCCGTCCGGGCGTAGAGACAGCGGTACCAGAGGCCGTCGGCGGTGAGGCGGCTCCGGTCGCAGGTGCGGCAGAACGGCTCCGTGGTCGACGAGATGATGCCGAAGGTCTGGCCGTCCGGCAGCCGGAAGCGATCCGCCGGGGCGGACGTCCGTTCGTCGATGGTCGCAACCGCTCCGCGCGCGTCGCCGATGATCCGCAGCATCTCGGCGCGGCTGACGACATCGCGCGTCGACCAGCGGGTGGCGCCGCCGACGTCCATGTATTCGATGAAGCGCACCTCCGCGGCGACCGACCTCGCGTACGAGAGGAGGCCGAGGAGCTCGTCGTCGTTCACGCCGCGAATGACGACCGTGTCGAGCTTGAGGCCGGTGAACCCCGCCTCGCTGGCCGCCGCGATGCCCGCCCGGACCGCGGCCAGCCCGTCGAAGCGGGTGAGGTCGCGGAAGCGGTCCGCGCGCAGCGTGTCGAGGCTGACGGTCAGGCGGTGCAGTCCCGCCACCCGAAGCGCCGCCGCCTGATCGGCGAGCAGCATGCCGTTCGTCGTGAGCGCGAGGTCCCGAAGGGCCGGCCGGCCGGCGAGCAGGCGAATGAGGTCGGGGAGGTTCGTGCGCAGGAGCGGTTCTCCGCCCGTGAGCCGCACCCGGTCCACGCCGGCATCGGTGAACGCGTCGACCAGCGCGCCGGTCTCCTCGAAGGTCAGGATGTCGCGGCGCGGCAGCCAGACGTACTCCTCCTCCGGCATGCAGTACTGGCAGCGCAGATTGCACCGGTCGGTGACCGAGATCCGCAGGCTGCGGAGCGGTCGATCGAGCGCGTCGTGCACAGTCGTCACCGCACCCATTATCGCATCCGTGCGGCCCGCCCGGGCCGCCTGGGACGGATTCGGGGTTGACCCGCGGGCGGGGGGCGGCCGGTCGTGAGGCTATAATTCCAGTTGGCGCCCTCGCCCCGCCGCGCGGCAGCGTTCCCGATTCGCGACCATTCCATGATTCCGGCCATCCGCGGCACGCACGACATCCTGCCCGGCGAGATCGAGCGCTGGCAGCAGGCCGAGCGGGTGGTGCGCGACGTGTGCGGCCGCTACGGCTACCGCGAGATACGGACGCCGGTCATCGAGCGCGAGGAGCTGTTCGCCAAGGGGACGGGCGAGACGACGGACATCGTCCAGAAGGAGATGTACGCGTTCGAGGACAAGGGGGGCGAGCGCGTGACCCTGCGCCCGGAGGCGACGCCGAGCATGGTCCGCGCCTTCGTCGAGCACTCGCTGGAGCAGCACCTTCCGACCGTCAAGATCTTCAGCCTCGGGCCGATGTTTCGCTACGAGCGGCCGCAGAAGGGGCGCTACCGGCAGTTCCACCAGCTCGACGTCGAGGTCTTCGGGGTGCCGGACGCCGCGCTCGACGCCGAGGTGATCGAGATGGCGGCGGGGTTGGTCGAGCTGCTCGGCATCGAGGACGCGGAGGTCGTCGTCAACTCGGTCGGGTGCGCCGAGTGCCGGCCGGCGTTCGGCCGCGCCCTCGTGGCCGCCCTCGGGGACCGCGAGGCGGAACTGTGCGGCGACTGCCGGCGCCGCGTCGCCGTCAATCCGCTCCGCATCTTCGACTGCAAGGTGCCGTCGTGCCAGCCGATCGTCGAGGCGCTGCCCCACGCCACGGACTATCTCTGCGATGCGTGCCGGTCGCACTTCGACGCGACCACCGGCCTGTTGGAGGCGCTGGAGGTCGGGTTCCGCGTGTCGCACCGCCTGGTGCGCGGCCTCGACTACTACACGCGTACCACCTTCGAGATCCTCGGCGGCCGTCTCGGGGCGCAGAACGCCCTGCTCGGTGGCGGGCGCTACGACGGGTTGGTGCGACAGCTCGGCGGTCCGGATCGGGCCGGCATCGGCTTCGCGGCCGGGATGGAGCGTCTCGTCCTGGCGATGCCCGACGGTCCGGGTCCCCGGGCGCCGGACGCTTTCATCGTTGCCCTCGGGGACGCAGCGCGGCAGCCGGCACACCGGCTGGCGCGCGATCTGCGGCGGGCGGAGCTGACGGCGCTGATCGACTACGGGGATCGTTCGATGAAGGCGCAGATGCGACGGGCCAACCGGACCTGCGCCCGACACGTCCTCATCCTCGGCGAAGATGAGCTCGCGCGCGGCAGCGTGACCGTCAAGGACATGTCCTCGGGCGGGGAGACGCTCGTAGGGCGGGACGATGTCGTGCGGAAGCTTGGACGGGGATGACGGTGACTGACGAAGCACACCGCGACGCGGGCGCACCCCTCGGTACCCGCACCCACACCTGCGGCGAGTTGCGGCCGGACGACGTCGGCGCCGACGTCGTCCTGATGGGCTGGGTCCACAAGGTGCGCGACCTGGGCGGGGTCACTTTCATCGACCTCCGCGACCGCTACGGGATCACGCAGGTGGTAGCGCGGGACGGGAGCGACGTTCTCGCCGCCGCCAAGCGGATGCGGGCGGAGTTCGTGCTGGCGGTCGCCGGTCCGGTGGAGCGCCGCTCGACGGAGACCCTCAATCCCAGGCTCGCGACGGGCGAGGTCGAGGTGCAGGCGCGCACCATCGTCGTTCTGAGCGAGGCGCGCACGCCCCCGTTCCAGATCGACGAGGAAACTCCCGTTTCCGAAGAGGTGCGGCTGCGCTATCGCTACCTCGACCTGCGCCGGGCGCGGATGCGCGACAACCTCGGCCTGCGCCATCGCATAACGATGGCGGTCCGGAACAGCCTCGACGCGGACGGCTTCTGGGAGATCGAGACGCCGCTGTTGACCAAGTCGACGCCGGAGGGCGCGCGCGACTACCTCGTGCCGAGCCGCCTGCACGCCGGCTCGTTCTACGCGTTGCCGCAGTCGCCGCAGATCTTCAAGCAGATCCTGATGATCGCCGGCGCGGACCGCTATTTCCAGATCGTCAAGTGCTTCCGCGACGAGGACCTGCGCGCCGACCGGCAACCGGAGTTCACCCAGATCGACATCGAGATGTCGTTCGTCGACCAGGAGGTCGTCTTCGCGGCGGTGGAACGGCTCATGCAAGCCGTCTTCCGGGTGGTGGGCAAAGACGTTCCCGCGCCGTTCCCGAGACTCACCTACGACGACGCGATGGCGCGTTACGGCAGTGACAAGCCCGATCTCCGTTTCGACATGCCCATCCAGGACGTGTCGGAGGTCTTTCGCGACGGCCGCTTCAAGGTGTTTCGCGAGCTGGTGGTCGGCGGAGGGTCGGTCCGCGCGCTGATCGTGCCGGGCGCCGGCCGGCAGGCCCGGGCGCAGATCGACAACCTCGTCGACGAGGCGATCGCCCTCGGTGCGAAGGGGCTCGTCTGGGTGCGGCAGTCGCCGGAAGGGGCGGTGCAGAGCTCCATCCTGAAGGCGGCCGGCGAGGAGGCGCTCACCCGTGTCGTGGAGCACGTCGCGGCGGGGCCGAACGATCTGACGCTCCTCGCCGGCGGCGAGGGCTACGAGGCATCGGTGCTGCTCGGGCAGCTTCGACAGCGCCTCGCCGCCCGCGCGCGCCTCATCGATGGAGACGCGACGGCGCTGGCGTGGGTGGTCGACTTCCCGTTGATGGAATGGAGCGAGACGGAGCAGCGGCTGGTTTCCATGCACCACCCGTTCACGTCGCCGCGCCGCGAGGATCTCGATCGCCTGGAGGACGACACCGCGGCGGTGCGTGCGCGCGCCTACGACCTCGTGCTGAACGGCAGCGAGATCGGCGGAGGCAGCATCCGGATTCACGATGCCGAGCTCCAGGCGCGCATCTTCCGACTGCTGAAGATCGACGACGCGGAGGCGAAGGCCCGCTTCGGTTTCTTCCTCGACGCGCTGCAGTACGGCACGCCGCCGCACGGCGGCATCGCGCTCGGCCTCGACCGCATCGTGGCGCTCGTGGCCGGGGAGCCGTCCATCCGGGACGTGATGGCGTTTCCCAAGACCGCCGCGGCGGTGGACCTGATGGCGGGCTCGCCCTCCACCGTCGACCGGCGCCAGTTGCGCGAGCTGCGTCTCGATGCGCCGTCTTGACCGCCCGTCGAAAGCTTGGTAAACAATCCGGCAGCGGTAGGGGAGAGCCCGATAGCCACGCCGTCCCTCGTGAAGATCCCGATCCCCGACGAGGGGGTCGAGGCTCTGTTCGGTTCCCGCGACGAGAACCTCAAGCAGATCGAGCACCTGTTCGACGTCCGGATCCGGACGGACGGGCACGACCTGCTCGTAAGCGGCGACGCCCCCAGCGTGGCGCGCACCGAGCGGGTGATCGACCAGCTCTCGGGGTTGCTCCGCGAGGGGTATCACTTCTCCCGCGACGATCTGCGGCGGGTCTCCCAGCTCGTCGAGGACGATGCGGGGGTCGACCTGCGCGATTACTTCGCGCGCGGGCCGGTCCGCGCTTCCGGCAAGCGGCACGTCACGCCGAAGACCGTCAACCAGCGGCGCTACCGGGACGCGATCGACCACTACGACGTGGTCTTCGGTGTCGGGCCGGCAGGCACGGGGAAGACCTACCTCGCGATGGCCCAGGCCGTGGCGTTCCTGACCGCGAAGCGGGTGAGCCGGATCATCCTGGCACGGCCGGCGGTCGAGGCGGGAGAGAAGCTCGGCTTCCTGCCCGGCGATCTCCAGGAGAAGGTGAATCCCTATCTGCGGCCGCTCTACGACGCCCTCTACGACATGCTGGACGGCGACAAGGTGGGCCGGCTGATCGACCGCGGAGTAATCGAGATCGCGCCGATCGCCTTCATGCGCGGGCGGACCCTGAATGACGCGTTCGTCATTCTCGATGAAGCGCAGAACACGACGCGCGAGCAGATGAAGATGTTCCTGACGCGCCTCGGGTTCGGATCGAAGGCGGTGGTCACCGGCGACATCACGCAGATCGACCTTCCGTCGGGCCGCACTTCGGGCCTCGTCGATGCCATCTCGGTCCTGCGCGCCGTCAGCGGGGTGGCGCTCGTTCGCTTCGACGACCGCGACGTCGTCCGGCATCCCCTGGTGCAGCGCATCGTCAAGGCCTACGAGGCGTGCACGGACCGTACTGCCGATGACAACTGACGTTCCGGACCCCGACCCCGACAGTTCGCGGACGGGGAGACGGCCCGCGCCGTGACCGGCGACCGCGTGCTGCGCGTCGTGGCCACGGACGGACGCGGGCGGCCCCTCACCACCGACGCGCTAGGTCCCTGGTTGGAGCGCTGCGCCCCGCGGGCGGCTCGCGGCGAGGTGGCGCTCGCGCTGGTCGGAGACCGCAAGATGCGCGACCTGAACCGGCGCTATCGCGGCATCGACCGGGCGACCGACGTGCTCGCCTTTCCGGCCGACCTCCCCGTGCCGCGGTCTCCGCGCGGAGCACCCCGGCTCCTGGGCGACATCGTCATCGCCACCGGCGTGGCCCGCCGGCAGGCGCGCGCGGCGGGAGAGCCGTTCGAGACCGAGCTGCGCCGGCTGGCGCTCCACGGGCTGCTGCACCTGCTGGGATACGACCACACGCGCGACGACGGCGGGATGGATCGCTTCGAGCGCCGGCTCCGGAAGAAGGGGGGGATCGCGTGATCCCCTACACGCTGGTCGTCGAGAGCCTCGCGCTCTTCCTGCTCTCCTGCGTCCTCGCCTATCTGGGTACGGTGGACGCCGCGTTCACCGCGCTGATGCGATTGCCGTTGCGATTGAGCGCGGAGCGGGGACGCGCGCTCGAGCGGCTCGGCTACCTCGACGATCCCGCCCGCCTGTTCGTCCCCGTGCGTCTGCTCCAGGTGCTGACGGTGTCCCTCGCGGCGGGCGTGGCGTTGCTCGTCGCCGGTGGGGACGGGCTCGTCTCGGCGGGCATCGTCGCCGGCGCCCTGGCCGTCGCGGCGGTCGTATGCGGGCAACTGGTCCCGCTGCTCCTCGTCCGCCGCGATCCCGAGGGCGTGCTGGTCCTGCTCTTGCCGTCGTTCGAGCGCGCGGTGCGGCCCTTCCGTCCGTTGAGCGAAGCTCTGGTCGGCCTCCTGCAGGGCATCGGCTACCGTTCGGAGGCTGCCAACGGCAACGGCGCGGCGGGAGGCACGGGCGGCGACGAGCCCCCGGCGGGAGCGGGACGCGCCGCGGCCGAGGAGCAGGACGAGCGCGAGTTGCTGCAGTCGGTCGTCGAATTCGGCGACACGCTCGTCCGGGAGGTGATGACCCCGCGCCCGGACATCGTTGCGGTCCGCTCGACGGCGACCCTCGACGAGTTGCGCGCACGCTTCGCGGAGGAGCGCTACTCCCGGCTGCCGGTGTACCAGGACAGCCTGGACACGATCCTGGGTTTCGTGGTCGTGCGGGACCTGGTGGGGCTGACCGACGCGGAGGGGAGCGACCGCATCGTCGATCGGCTGCTCCGGCCCGCCCATACGGTGCCGGAGACGAAGAGGGTCGCGGAGCTGCTCAAGGAGCTGCAGGCCGAACGGGTCCAGAGCGCGATCGTGCACGACGAGTACGGCGGCACGGCGGGGCTGGTGACCATCGAGGACCTGCTCGAGGAGATCGTCGGCGAGATCCGCGACGAGTACGACCGGGAAGAGGACGAGCCGATCGTCGACGAGGGGGACGGCGCGTTCCTGTTCGCGGGGGGCGTCAGCGTCGACGACATGAGCCGGCCGCTCGACGTGACGATCGAGCCGCAGGGCTTCGAGACCGTCGCCGGCTACGTGCTCTCGCGGCTCGGACGCGTCCCGCACGCGGGAGAGTCGTTCGATGCGGACGGCCTGCACATCGAGGTGGTCGAAGCGGAGCGCCGCCGCGTGCGCCGCGTCCGGGTTCGTCGTGGCGGCGGGGCGCCGGAAGCGGAATGAGGGCCGGCGTCGCATCGCTCATCGGGCGGCCGAACGCGGGCAAGTCGACGCTCCTCAACCGGCTGGTCGGGACCAAGGTGGCGATCGTGGCGGGCACGCCCCAGACGACGCGGACCCGCATCCTCGGCGTCAAGAACGTTCGGGACGAGGGTGCCGGCGCAGCGGGCCGGGGCCAGATCGTCTTCGTCGACACGCCGGGCATCCACCGTCCGCTGCACCGCATGAACGTCCGCATGGTCGACCTGGCGGTCTCGACCATTGCCGAGGTGGACGTGATCATCGTCGTGCTCGACGCCGCGGTCCCGCCGGGCGCCGGCGACCGGTTCGTGTTGGGGCTTCTCGACGGCGTCCGGACGCCGGTGGTCCTCGCGCTCAACAAGATCGACCGGATGGCCAAGCCGCGGCTGTTGCCGCTCATCGACCACTATCGAGAGCAGCGGGAGTTCGCGGCCATCGTGCCGATCTCCGCCCTCACCGGAGACGGCGTCGCCCGCCTGGAGACCGTAATCCTCGACGAGTTGCCCGAGGGGGAGCCTCTGTATCCGGGCGACTACGTCACCGATCAGCCGGAGCGGGTGCTGGTGGCGGAGACGGTGCGGGAAAAGGTGCTGCATCACACGCGGGCCGAGCTGCCGTTCTCGACCGCCGTCGTCGTCGATCGCTTCGACGATGAGGCGGCGGAGGAGGAGCCGGAGGGCGAAGCCGGGGACGAGGGTGACGGCGACCGTGCGGCCGGCGCCCTCGCCGGCCGCCGGACCGGCGGGCTCCTGCGGCTCTACTGCTCCATCGTGGTGGAGCGAGCTTCCCACAAGCGCATCGTGATCGGCCGCTCCGGCGCGCGGCTGAAGCAGATCGGCAGCGAGGCACGGCTCGAGCTGGAGCGCTTCTTCGGCGCTCGGGTCTACCTCGACCTGCACGTCCGGGTCCGCGAAGGGTGGCGGGAGAATCCGCGGGCGCTGCGCGATCTCGGCCTGCAGAGCTGAGCCCTGCCCCCCGGCCGTGGTACAATCGGCGAGTCAGATGACCGAAGACGTGGGACAACGACCCACACCTGTCCGGGCGCTGGCGGGGCACACGCCGCTCCCCGGTCACGACCATGCCGCCCCTCCGTCGACTCGACGTCGTGCTCGATTCAGTCAAGCGACTGCAGCGGATTGGTGCGACCGCCAACCTGCTGAACCTCCTGCAGAAGCAGCACCCCGCGGATCTCGCTGAGGTCCTCGGCGACCTCCGGCCCCTGGAACGCCGCTCCGCGTTCGACACCCTGCTCGGCCACAACAGCCGCCTCGCGATGGAGGCGCTCACCGAGCTCGACCGCGAGGTCGGAGCGGCCCTGCTCGTCGACCGGCCGGCCGAGGAGCTGGCGCGCCTCTTCCCGGAGCTCCCGTCGGATGACGCCGCGGCGCTGATCGACCAGCTTCCGGAGGAGCTGTCCGCGAGCGTCCTCGAGCTGATGCGGCAGAAGGAGTCTGGCGAGGTCCAGCACCTCCTGGAATACGACGACCGGACGGCCGGCCGCATCATGAACCCGGAGGTCTTCGCGCTGTCGGAAGACCTGACGGCCGGCGAGGCGATCCAGGCGCTGCAGGGCTCCCGCGACGTCGAGATGGTCTTCTACCTCTACGTCGTCGACGAGCGCCGGCACCTCGTGGGCGTGGTCTCGCTGCGGCGGCTGCTGCTCGTCTCGCCCGAGACGCCCCTCAAGCGGATCATGACGACCGAGCTGATCCGCGCCCGGGTGGACACCGATCAGGAGGACGTGGCCCGCGAGGTGGCGGACTACAACCTGCTGGCGATTCCGGTGGTGGACGGGGAGAACAAGCTGGCCGGCATCATCACGGTGGACGACGTCATCGACGTCATCAAGGACGAGGCGACGGAGGACATCCTGCGCCTGGCCGGGGTGTCGGCGGACGAGAGCGTCGCGACCTCGCCGTTCGAGGCGTGGCGCAAGCGCCTGCCGTGGCTCGCCGTGAACCTGGCGACGGCGGCGCTCGCCGCGCTCGTGGTGCAGAGGTTCGAGGCCACCATCGATCGGGTGGTGGCGCTGGCGGCCTTCATGACCATCGTCGCCAGCATGGGGGGCAACGCGGCCACCCAGACCCTGACCGTGATCGTGCGCGGCATTGCGCTGGGCGAGCTCACCTGGGGCAACACCCGGCGGGCGCTCGGCAAGGAGACCCTCGTGGGGCTCGTCAACGGGGTGGTGTTCGGACTCGCCGGGGCCGGCATCGCCTGGTGGGTGGTGGGCAACCCGTACTTCGGCGCCATCCTGGCGCTGGCCATGGTCATCAACCTGATCGTTGCCGCGTTCGCCGCGACGCTGATTCCCATCGCCCTCCGCGCGCTCAAGGTGGACCCGGCCCTCGCCTCGGCGGTCTTCATCACCACCCTGACCGACGTCTTCGGCTTCTTCGCCTTCCTCGGGCTGGCGACGTTCTTCATTCGCTACCTGTAGCGGGCCGGCCGGCTCCGCGGCGCGCACGCCGCCGGGCTCCGGACGCCGCCCGCGGACGGCGCCGCCCTAGAATGGGAGGGCGGGCGGTCGCAGGAAGGCCGGCCCGCGGGGGCGGATGCCGCTGCACACTGCGGACGCGCTGGTGCTGCGCACCTACAAGCTGGGCGAGGCGGACCGGATCGTGGTGTTCCTGACCGCCGACCGGGGCAAGCGGCGCGGGGTCGCGAGGGGCGCCCGCCGCCCGCGGTCCCGCTTCGGCGGGGGGCTGGAGCCCCTCACCCGCGTGCGCACGACCTACTTCGAGAACGAGCGGCGCGACCTCGTCCGCCTGCGGCAGGTCGAGCCGCTCTCGTCGCCCCTGACGAGCGGCAGCGCCGAGGCGCTCCTGTACGTCAGCTACTTCGCGGAGCTGATCGACGAGTGGGCGCCCGAGGCGGATCCGAACGACCGGCTGTACCGTCTCGGTGCGGCCGCGGCCGAGGCCCTCGCCGCTGGCGCGCCGGTGGAACGCCTGGCGCGCTATTTCGAGTACTGGCTGCTCCGCCTGCAGGGCGTGTACCCGTCGCTGACCGCGTGCCGCCGCTGCGGCGGCGGGCTGGCCGGCAATGCGGTGCGACTCGCACCCCGGCTCGAGGGTCTGCTCTGTGCGCGCTGCGCCGCGCCGGGGGAGGGGGCGCCGCTCTCCGGCGAGGCGCTGGCGTTCCTCCTGGCGGCACGAACGGTACCGCCGCGGAGTCTCGCCGGGGTCGTGCTGCCGGCCCCGGCCGGCCGAGAGCTGGCCGCCGCTCACCGCCGGCTGCTCGCCGCGCACCTCGACAAGGAGCTGAAGTCGGCGCGTGTCGTGCGCGAGCTCGCCGCCGCCTACGGCGCGCCCCAGCCCGAAGCCGGCTCGTCCGGCCGGTGACCGGCGGCGGCCTCCAGGGATGCGGTCAGCCGCGCCGCGCTGCGGCGCCCTTGAGGCGATCGGCCAGGGTCTGCACCACCTTCAGCCGCGCGTACCGCTTGTCGTTGCCCTCTACCAGGGTCCACGGTGCGCGGCCGGTGGAGGTGCGCGTCACCATCTCGTTGACCGCGGCGACGTAGGCGTTCCACTTCCTGCGGTTCCGCCAGTCCTCGTCGGTGATCTTCCAGCGCTTGTACGACGTCCGCTCCCGCTCGCGGAAGCGCCGCAACTGCTCCTCGCGGCCGATGTGCAGCCAGAACTTCACGACGACGATGCCGTGCTCGACGAGCTGCTCCTCGAACTGCCGGATCTCGTCGTAGGCGCGTTGCCACTCCGACAGCCGGGCGAGCCTCTCCACGCGCTCCACGAGCACGCGGCCGTACCAGCTCCGATCGAAGATCACGATCTCTCCCGCGCGCGCGAGATGACGCCAGAAGCGCCACAGGTAGTGGTGGGCCAGCTCCTCGTCGGTCGGCGCGGCGATCGGGATCACGCGGTAGTAGCGGGCGTCGAGCGCGGCCGTCGCGCGGCGGATGGCTCCGCCCTTGCCCCCCGCGTCCCACCCCTCGAAGACGACGACGGTCGACACGCCGCGCTCGCGCGCCCGCTGCTGAGCACGGTAGAGCCGGCCCTGCTGCCGCTCGAGTTCGGCGCGGGAACGGTCGCGGTCGATCGTGCGCGAGAGGTCGAGCGCCCCGAGATGGTCCTCCACGGACGCCGCGGCCGCCGGCGCGCGCTCGGGGCCGGACGGCTTCGAGCGCGCCGGCGCCGCGAGAGCCCGATTGATGCCGTCGAGGACACGGGTGGCCACCGCCAGGTCGCGGCGATGGCGGTGCGCCGCATCGATGACGTGCCATGGCGTCTGCTCGGTGCCGGTGACGGCGGCGGCGCGCTTCCACGCCGCGACGACCCGCCGGTGCAGTTGCAGGCGGTGCTTCTGCGGCTTCCCGGCCCGCCAGCGCCGGAGCGGATCTGCCGCCAACGACTCCAGCCGCGCCCGCTGCGTCCGGTGGTCGACGTGCAGCCAGCACTTGACAAGGACGGCGCCGTCGTCGACGAGCGCCCGCTCGAGGGCGGCGATGCGGGATACCCGCCGGTCGAACGCCTTCCTGCCCAGCTTCCGGCCGGCGCGTTCCAGAAGCGGCGGGCCGTACCAGCCGCTGAGGAACAGCCCGATCTGCCCCCGGCTGGGCAGCGTGCGCCAGTAGCGCCAGAACGGGGGGCGCTCCCGTTCCTCGTCGGACGGCACGCCCCACGCCCGGGTGACGATGCCGCGCGGGTCCATCCACGCGTTCAGCAGGTCCGCGGTCTCGCCGCGGCCGGCCGTCTCGGGGCCGACGAGCAGAACGATGACCGGCCCGGCGCCGGCATGGCGCAACGCCTGCTGCGCCGCGAGCAGTGCCGCCCGCACATCCGGGACCGCCTCTTCCTTCGCGTCGCTCGGCCGTTCCTGCGCCCTTGGGCTCGACATGCCAGTCCCGAAGTATCAGCCGGGGAATCGGATCACGCCAACTGCGGCGCCCATCGTACTACCACGCGATGGCCGCGAACCGGTCCGCAGCCTGCCGCGGTCGACGGCGTTGCGGAGCGGCGTATGATCCGGTCTCGCGTCGACAGAAGCCGGCAACCCGCCCCAGCCATGCACCGTTTCCGACGCATCCGGCTCGGTTCGCTGCTCGTCCCGGTGCTGCTGGGGGCCGCGGCGGGGTGCGGCGCCCGCGCGGCGCCGGCGACCTCCCCGGCGGTCGCGGACGCGCAGACGGCGGTGCGGGTGCGCACGGCGCTGGTCAACGATGCGGTGCTCGGCCCGTTCTCGATCGACGTCCGGGTTCGGGACGGGATCGTGACCCTGCGAGGCACGGTACGGCTCCCGGAAGAGGTGGACCTGGCCCTTGCCGTCGTGCGCAACGTCGACGGCGTAGCGGATGTCGAGTCGCAACTCGGGATCGGCGCGGCCTCCTCGCACCCAACGGGCCTGCCGCGGGAACGGGCACGCGCAGCGCAGGTCGGGGAGCGAGCGCGCCGCCCTGCACTGGCCCCCCTCCCCGACGGCGGTCCGGCACGGGTGATTGCCCTGGGCGCCGCGGCGCGGCTCACCCGGCCTTCCGAGGCCGCCTTGGGGGCGGCGCTGTCCGGGGGGCCGCTCCTGCGTCTGCGCCCGCGGAACGGCCTGGGCCCGACCATCGCCTTCAACTGGATGAACACGGACGTCGAGTCCGGGCCGGCCGGCCGCCCGGGGCTCGCATCCCTCCGGCTGCGACCGGTGATGGCCGGGATGGAGTACGGCATCGCGCGCGGACGCTTCGCGGGGGGCGCGTCGGTCGTGGCGGGCTACTCGTTCAACGGCCTCGGCATCGACACCGAACGGGTGGGCGCGGGCCGGGCCATCGCGGTGCGCAACAGCCTCGTCTGGCGCCCCGGTCTCGGCGCGTGGTGGGACGTCTCCCCGCGGATCGGGATCCACGCGTTCTACGGCTACCTTTTCACGCGCCCCGCGGTCACCTTCGCCAGCGACACCGAGATCGCCACGAAGCGGCTGCGCGTGAACGCGGCCGTACTGAGCGTCGGGGTGGCCTACTGGGTCTTCTAGGAGCAGGGGCCGGTGCGGGATGAAGGACGGGAGGATGTCGATGCCCGGCTTCGTGCGCGCCGCAGTCGTGCCGCCGCTGGCGCGCGCGGGGCACGTCGTTGTCTTCGCCGGCCGCGCGCTGCGGGAGATGGTCCGGCCACCGTTCGAGATCCGGGAAACCGCGCGACAGGTGTACGAGGTCGGATGGCGATCGTTGCCGCTGGTCGCGGCCGCCGGCTACGCGGTCGGCATCGTGATGTCGATGCACACGCGGGCGTCGCTGGAGCGCTTCGGAGCGGAGGCGCTCATTCCCGCTGCGCTGGCTCTGGCCCTGGTCCGCGAGACCGGGCCGCTCGTCGTCGGCCTGCTGGTCTCGGGGCGGGTCGGAGCCGGGATCGGCGCGGAGCTCGGGGCGATGAAGGTGACCGAGCAGATCGACGCGCTCGAGGCGGTGGCGGTCGACTCGTTCAAGTTCCTGGTCGTCACCCGCGTCGCGGCGTGCATGCTCGCCATGCCGATCCTGACCGTCGTGATGAACTTCACGGGCATCGTGGGGGGCTGGACGGCGGAATCGGCCGTGTCGGGCATGGGCTTCGCTTCCTACTTCCGCGCGGCCTTCTCCCTCCTCCAGTTCACCGACTACCTGCCGGGGACGCTCAAGACGATGGTGTTCGGGTTCATCATCGCGGTCACTGCCTCGTATCTCGGCGTCCACGCGTCGGGCGGGACCCAGGGGGTCGGCCAGGCCGCGACCCGCAGCGTCGTCACCGCGTCGGTGGCCCTGATCGCGGCCAACGTGGTGCTCGTGCGCCTGATCTTCTTCGTCTTTCCGGAGACCGCGGAGTGAGCGAACCGGCGGCGATCCGGCTCGAACGGGTGTCGAAGGCGTTCGGCGCGTTCCGCGTCCTGGACGACGTCACGCTGCACATACCGCGCGGGCGCGCGACGGTGGTGCTCGGCCGGAGCGGGACCGGCAAGAGCGTGATGCTGCGGCACATCGTCGGCCTGCTGCAGCCGGATGCAGGCCGCGTGTTCGTCGGCGACGACGAGATCACCGCCCTCGCGCCGGCCGCGCTGGCCGCCGTGCGCCGGCGGATCGGGTTCCTCTTCCAGAACGCCGCCCTGTTCGACTCGATCACGGTCGCGGAGAACGTGGCGTTCCCGTTGCGCAGACACACGACGCTCTCCGACGGCGAGGTGCGCGCGCGCGCTCGGGAGAAGCTGGCCGCGGTCGGGCTGGCCCGGGCGGCCGAAACGATGCCGGGCTCGCTCTCCGGAGGGATGCGCAAGCGGGCCGGCCTCGCGCGCGCGATGGCCCTCGACCCGGCCATCCTGCTCGTCGACGAGCCGAGCGCCGGTCTCGACCCGGTGACCTCCGGGGAGATAGACGACCTGCTCGCCAGCACCCGGCAGGAGCGCGGCACGACGCTGATCGTCGTCACCCACAACATTCCGAGCGCGCGGCGCCTCGCCGACGCGATGGTCTTCCTGCATCAGGGCCGCGTACTCGCCCGCGGCTCGGCGGCCGACCTGGAGCGGAGCGGGCACGCGCTGGTGCGGCGGTTCATGCGGTCGGAAGCGGGCGGGTGAGGCTCGCCGCAAGCAAGGGAGGATGAGATGGGTCCCCACGCCTGGCGACGGTCGGCGCATTCGTGATCGGGGGGTTGCTGCTGTTCGCGGTCGGACTCTTCCTGATCGGCGACCGCCGTCTGCTGTTCGCCGAGCAGTTCGAGGTCGAGGCCGACTTCGGGAACGTGGCCGGCGTCGAGATCGGCACCGCCGTCCGACTCTCCGGGCTCCCCGCGGGCGAGGTGATCGACATCGCGATCCCCGGCGAGCCGGGCGGCCGGTTCGTGGTCCGCATGCGCGTCCGGGAGGACCTGCACGCGCTGGTCCGCACGGATTCGGAGGCCGCCATTCTCTCGGACGGGTTGCTCGGCTCCGCGTACATCCAGCTCCGGGCGGGCACGGGGTCGGCGCCGCTCGTGGCCGAAGGCGGCGCGCTGGCCGGGGTCGACGCCGTGGAGATGTCGGACCTGATCGTCGAGGGTCGGGAGACGTTCCGGATCGCGGCCAGCGAGATGACGCGGATGCGCGCGGAGCTGTCGGCGACGTTCAGCGAGCTGGGGGACACCGTGACGGCCACGAACCAGCTCCTCGCCCAGGTCGGGACCGGCGTGCGGATGATGAGCGAGGCCAGCGCCGATCTCGTGGCCGAGTCGCGCGGGCTGGTGGCCGACGTGCGCACCGTCATGAATGCGGTGGCGTCCGGGCAGGGCGCCGTCGTGGAGGTGCTGGCGGAGACCCGGGCGGCGATGGCGGCGGTGCGGGGCAGCGCCGAGGAGGTCGAAGAGGCCGTCGAGCGCTTCAGCGGCCCGGGAAGCGTCACCGACCAGTTGCTCGACGACGCCCGGAGGGCGATGCGCAACGCGCGCGAGGTGCTGGCGGACCTGGCCGACAACACCGAGGCGCTGAAGCGGAACTGGCTGTTCCGCGGCTTCTTCGCGGAGCGCGGGTTCTACAACCTCGACGAGCTGACGCGGGACGAGTACCGGGCCCTGGGGGCTGACGAGCGATACACCGTGCTCCGCGTCTGGCTCGCAGCCGACCGGCTGTTCGAGGCCGGCGCGGACGGATCGCTGACGCTCAGGGCGGACGCGGGCCGGCGCATCGACGAAGCGATGGGCGAGCTGCTCCGCTACCCTCGCAACAGCCCTCTCGTCGTGGAGGGCTATTCCACGCGAAGCGGGGACGGTCCGCGGATGAACGACGCCCGCCTGCGGGCCGAGCTGACCCACGAGCACGTCGCGCGCACGTTCGGCCGCCCCGCCGGCGCCACCGCCACGATGCCGCTGGGCGCCGAGGCGCCGGACAGCCCGGCGGGGAACGGGCGGTGGGACGGGGTCGCGCTGACGCTCTTCGTGGAAACCGAGCGCCTCGCCGGCACGGCCGCGGAGCAGTGAAGCGAGTCCGCGGGGGGGGGGCGGAGCTTGCGGTCGGCGACCGGATGCGCCGCCTTGTACAATGCGGGGACGCGCGAACAGGAGGAAAGGGAATGAGAGCACGAGGCTTCGTCGCGGTGTTCGTCACGCTGGCGGTGACCGCATTCGCCGTGCCGGCCGGCGCGCAGGCGCCGTACGACCCGCCGCGGCTCCCCGACGGGAAGCCGGACCTGCAGGGGGTGTGGGACTACCGTACTCTTACGCCGCTCGAGCGGCCCGCGGACCTGGCCGACCGGGCGTTCCTCAGCGACGAGGAGCGGGCGGAGCAGGAGTCGGCGGCCCTGGCGCGCGACCAGCAGTCGAACGCGCCGATCGAGGTAGGCCGGGAACCCCTCCCCGTCGGGGGCGACGTGGGCGCCTACAACTCGTTCTGGGTCGACCAGGGCGCGCGGGTCGTCGAGGACCAGCGGACGTCGCTCATCGTCGACCCGCCCAACGGACGCCTGCCGGAGCTCCAGCCGGGCGTCGAGATGGAGGTTCTTTCCCTCGGCGAGGATCTGCCCGGCGAGCGGCCGGTGCGCGCCCGCGCGGCGGGCATCGGCACCGACAGCTACGAGGACCGCGGGCTCGCGGAGCGCTGCATCCTGGGGTTCAACTCCGGCCCGCCCATCGTGCCGATCGGCTACAACCAGAACATCCAGATCTTCCAGACGTCGGACCACTTCGTCATCCTGAACGAGATGGTGCACGACGCGCGCATCGTGCCGCTCGACGGGCGCTCGCACCTGCCGGAGGGGGTCCGCCAGTGGATGGGCGACTCGCGCGGGTACTGGGACGGCGACACGCTGGTGGTCGAGTCGACGAACTTCACCGATCAGACGGCCAGCTTCAACCCGTCGGTGTGGACCGCCATCGGCTCCGGCACGACGCTGCACCTGACCGAGCGGTTCAGCCGGACGGCCGACGACACCCTGCTCTACGAGTTCACCGTCAACGACCCCGCCAACTTCACCCGGCCCTTCACGGCCGCGCTGCCGATGAAGGCGGGCGACGGCATCTTCGAGTACGCGTGCCACGAGGGGAACTACGGGCTGCTCAACATCCTCGCCGGGGCGCGGGCCGAGGAGCAGGCGAACGACGAGCAGTGAGGACGATGCGGAGCGGGGAGCCGGAGTCGGGCCTTCGACTTCCCGCCCCTGCCCCCGGTGAACGCGGCACGGCGCCGGCCGCCCCCAGGCCATGACGCTGCAGGACCTCATCCTGTCGCTCTCGCGCTTCTGGTCGGAGCGCGGCTGCCTGATCCAGCAGCCGCTCGACGTCGAGGTCGGCGCGGGGACGATGCACCCGGAGACGTTTCTCCGGGTGCTCGGCCCCCGCCACTGGAACGTGGCCTACGTGCAGCCGTCGCGGCGGCCGGCCGACGGCCGCTTCGGGGAGAATCCGAACCGGCTGTTCAAGCACCACCAGTTCCAGGTCATCCTGAAGCCGTCGCCCGACGACGCGCAGCGGATCTACCTCGACAGCCTCGAGGTGTGCGGCATCGATCCCACGCGCCACGACGTCCGCTTCGAGGAGGACAACTGGGAGTCGCCGACGCTCGGCGCGTGGGGCATCGGCTGGCAGGTGCTGCTCGACGGGCTCGAGATCACCCAGTTCACGTACTTCCAGCAGGCGGGGGGCATCGACCTCGCGCCGATCTCGGTCGAGCTCACCTACGGACTCGAGCGCATCGCCATGCACCTGCAGGGGGTCGACGACGTGTACGACCTCGAGTGGGCGCCCGGCGTTCGCTATCGCGAGGTGCGTCACCGGGAGGAGGTCGAGCAGTCGAAGTACGCCTTCGGCGAGGTCGACCTGCCGGCCGGGGAGTACGGGCGGTCGCACCGCGACCTCTTCGACCGCTACTACGAGCTGGCCGAGCGGCTGCTCGCCTCGGGGCTCACGCTTCCCGCCCTCGATCACTGTCTCAAGTGCTCGCACGCCTTCAACCTGCTCGACGCCAGCGGCAGCATCGGGGTGACCGAGCGCGCGGCCTACATTCTCCGCGTTCGGAAGCTCGCGGTGGCGATAGCCGAGGCGCACGTCGCTTGGGAACGGGGCCAGGAGGCGGCTGCGGGGGCGAGCGCAGCAGCGGACGGGCAGCCTGCAGGCGATTCGGAAGCGGGCGGCGCTGCGTCGGAGACGGCGGTGCACGCCCGCGGCGCGTGAGCATGGCGCACCGCGAGTTGCTGGTCGAGGTCGGCTGCGAGGAGATGCCGGCCAGCTGGATACCCGGCCTCGAGGCACGGCTCGCCGAGCGGCTGGCGGCCCGCCTGGCGGACGAGCGGATCGCGGCCCGCACGCCGGTTCGCGCCTTCGTCGGTCCCCGGCGGCTGGCGGCGACGGTGTCGGAGCTGGCGGATCGGCAGTCCGACCTTCGGGAAACCGTGACCGGTCCCCCCTTGCGTGCCGCCTTCGACGCACAGGGGGAGCCCACGCGGGCCGCTCTCGGCTTCGCGCGCAAGCAGGGCGTCGACGTCTCGGCGCTCGATCGCATCGAGACAGCGAAGGGCGAGTACCTCGCCTGCCATCGCCGGCAGCCCGGCGGGGCCACCCGCTCGATGCTCGGCGGCGTCCTCGCCGCCCTTCTGCGCGACCTCGCGTTCCCGAAAGCGATGCGTTGGGACGCCACGCTCGACGACGGGCGCGGCGAGTTTCTCTTCGGCCGGCCCGTCCGCTGGTTGCTGTTCCTGTTCGGGGGCCGGGTCGTGCCGTTCACCATCGGCCGGACATCGGGTGCGGCGGCGTCCGGCGTGGCCCCGATCCGGTCCGGGAGCGTTACCTACGGGCACCGCTTCTTCGCCCGCGACGGGGAGCCGGGACAGCCGATCGAGGTGTCGTCGTTCGCCGACTACCGGCAGCGGCTGGCGCGCGCCTACGTGTTGATCGACCGTAGCGAGCGCCGTGCCCGCGTCACCCGCAAGCTCGCCGCCTGCGCGGCGCGGGTCGGCGGCGCCGTCGCGGCCATCGAGCAGCAGTCCGCGCTTGCCCGCGAGGTGCCCGACCTGGTGGAGCACCCGGCGGTGGTCACGGGAACCTATCCCCGCGAGTTCCTCGCGCTGCCGGACGAGGTGCTCGCGACCACCATGGTGCACCACCAGCACTATTTCCCGGTGGCCGGCGACGATGGGCAGCTCCTGCCGCACTTCCTCGCGGTCACCAACACGCCGCGCGACAACGTCGCGCGCATCGCCCGCAATGCCGAGCGCGTGCTCGTGGCCCGCCTGCGCGACGCACGCTTCTTCTGGGACGCGGACCGGGCGCAGCGGCTCGAGGACCGGCTCGACCGCCTCGACACCCTGCTCTTCCACAAGCGGCTCGGCAGCTACCGGGCCAAGGCGGAACGGACGGCGGAGCTGGCGGAGCGGATCGCCGGCGAGGTCCTCGGCCGGCCTGCCACGGCGGCCGCTGCCCGGCGCGCCGCGGTGCTCTCGAAGGCCGACCTCGCCACCGACATGGTCGGGGAGTTCCCGGAGTTGCAGGGCGTCATGGGGGGCGTCTACGCGCGGGAGGAGGGCGAGCCGGAGCGGGTCTGGAAGGCCATCTACCATCACTACCTGCCGGTCGGCGTGCGGCCGGCCGACCCGCCGTCGCGAGCGGATCTGGGCCGGGCGGCGATCTCGTGGGCGGCCGTGGCGCTCGCCGACAAGCTCGACACGGTGGTCGGCTTGTTCGGGGCCGGGGAGAAGCCGACCGGATCCCGCGACCCGCTCGGCATTCGGCGGCAGGCTCAGGGCATGTTGCGCATCCTGATCGACCTCCCCGAGCTCACCGGGCTGAAGGCGAGGGCGGAGCTCGGGCCGCTGCTGGCGATGGCGTGCGACGGTCACCCCGCGTTCGAGGACAAGGCGACCGACCGCATGGAGGCGTTTCTGCGGGAGCGCCTCCGGTACCTGCTCGAGGAGCGGGGATTCGACGTCCGCAACGTCCGGGCGGTGACCCACCTGCCGCTGGACGAGATCCGGCCGCTCGACGCCCGGCGCAAGCTGGAGGTGTTGCCGGAGCTCACCGATACCCCCGACTTCCGCACGCTCGCCATGCTCTTCAAGCGGGTCCAGAACATTGCGCGCGAGCTGCCGGGCGACCCGCGGGAGGACGCGCCCGACGGCGTCCCCACCAGGGGCCTCGAGGCGTTGCTCACGGAACCTGCGGAGATCGCCCTGCTGGCCGAGCTCGAGCGTCGCCGCACGGTGATCGACCGCGCCGTGGAGCTGGGCTCGGGGTTCCGGAGGGCGTTCACCGAGGCGGCGAAGATCGGCCCCGCCGTCGATCGCTTCTTCACCGAGGTGTTCGTGATGACCGACGACCCAGCGGTCAAGGACGCGCGCCTGCGCCTCATGAAACAGGTCGAGCAGTCGATCCTGCAGCTTGCCGACGTCTCCGAGATCGTCCCCGAGACGTAGCCGCCGGGCGTGACCCGACCCCGGCGGACCGCATCATCGTGCCACACGGCGCCCGAGGGACGCCGGCTGATGACCGCGGACCGGCAGATTCTCGATTGGTCCGGCTGCCGGGCTCGAGTCTGGCAGGACCTCCGGCCGGCGGTCCGGAACAGACCCTCGACGTCACGGCTCGCCGGACGATTCGTCAGCCGCCGGCCCCGGGCGCACCTCGATGCGCAGCTCCGCCGTCGGCGAGTTCCGCTGCGCGAACCAGAGCACCCCTTCGGCGACGACGTCGAACACGACCCGGTACTTCCCCGGCGGGCCGATCGCCGGCAGCTCGACCTGGACCGTGACCGTCTCGCCGGGCAGGACGTCGCGCGGGAGCGCCCCGCGGTACCAGTCGTAGTCGATGGCCGGACCGCCGCGCGCCGCGGCGTGCAGGTGCGCCCCCAGACTCGTCTGCCCGGGCTGGTTCGGGATGCCCGTCAGCCAGCGCGTATCCCCGGTGTTGGTCACCCGTACGGCCAGCGTCGCGCAATCGCCGGCCGTCACCGCCACGCCGTCGCCTTCGAGCTCGATCCGCGCCCGTGCGGCTTGCGGCCGGCGCGTGGTCGGGAGGTAGTCGCCCTTGTACAGGACGATGTACGAGATGCTCTGCAGTGCCTCGCACCAGAGGCTCCAGTAGTGGGCCAGGCCGTAGCCGAGCAGGAACTGCCGAAAGGCGGACGGGGCGATCTCGATGGAGGCCGGCAGGCCGATCGGGACGACGCGAACCCCGTCGAAGCCGCACGCGAGGGCCAGCTTCTCCAGCTCCTCGGTGACGAGCTCGTTCTCGAGCACGCCCCACTCGTCGGCCTCGTGGCGGCTGGTCTCCGTGGCGCCGTGACCCGCGCCCGGCTCGCACATCGCGACCACGCCGCCCGCCTTCAGCACCCGGGCCATCTCGCGCAGGATCTCGGCCTGGTTGGGCACGTGGTGGAACGCGTCGTAGATCACCAGCTTGTCGACGTGGTCGTTCGGCAGCGGGATGCGGTGCCCGTCGTAGAGCAGGAACTCGGGCTTCAGATCCCAGTTGGTGAACGGATCCCGCTCGAAGAGCTCGCGACCCATGCGCAGGGCGGTCGGCGACACGTCGATCGCGATCGTCCGGCAGCCGAACCGGTTGAGGAAGTGCGAGAGCCAGCAGGTTCCGGCCCCCAACTCGGCCGTGACCTCGCCCGGACTGAGGCGGAGCCAGTGCGTGAGCACGCCGATGTCGAACATCCGCCGCGCGAAGTTCAGGCTGTCGCTGTAGGGCTTGCCCAGCAGGAAGCCCACGTCCCGGTGCTCGGCGAAGTAGCGTTCCGACGCCCGGTTGAACTCGTCGGTCCGGGCTGCGAGCTCGTCCGGCGTGAACGGAGGCCGCGCCGCCCGGCGCTCCATCTGTCGGGTGAGGAACAGCCGGTTCACCACGATGTCCACGAGCAGCCGGAAGCGTACGGAGCGTGCCGACAGCCAGCGGCAGGCGGCCACGATCCCGTCGGCGGCGAGCTCCTTCTTGTTCACTGCATGCCGCTCGCCGGCATTCGGGAGGGGCGCTCCAGACGTTCCTCGAGCCGGGCGAGGGCGGCGCGGGTCCGCGCCAGCTCCCGCAGGAGCTCGTCGTGCGTCGGCGGGGCCTGGAGCTCGCGCAGGCGATCCTGCCGGGCTTCGTCGAGACTGTTGATGACGACCGCGATGAACAGGTTGATGACGACGAACGTGCCGATGACGACGAAGCTGACGAAGTAGCTCCAGGCCCACCAGTGGTGCTCGAGGGCCGCGTACATGATGTCGGTCCAGTCCTCCAGGGTGACGATGCGGAACAGCGACAGGAGCGAGATGCCGAGCGTGCGCCAGTGCGTCGGGTCGATCTCGTGGAAGAGGTGGTACCCGGCCACGCCGTACACGTAGAAGACAATCGACATCAGGGCGAGGACGTTGAACATGCCCGGCACGGAGCGAATGAGCGTCGCGACGATCAGCCGCAGCTCGGGCAGCGCGGACACGAGGCGCAGCACCCGGAAGAGCCGCGCCAGACGCGCCAGCGTGGCCAGCTCGCCGGTGCTGGGCAGGACGCTGACGACGATGACGGAGAAGTCGAAGACGTTCCAGCCGTCGGCGAAGTAGTCGCGGACCCGCGGCCAGACGGCGGCCATCTTGATGAGGGCCTCCACCACGAAGACCGCGAGGAAGACCTGGCTGGCGAGCTCGAAGGCGCCTCCGGCTACGGCCGCGAGGGCGGCGGACGTGTCGAGCCCGATGACCACCGCGTTCACGGCGATGGCGGCGGTCACTCCGTGGCGGAACCATCGGGCGCCGACGGTGCGGCGCGACCAGGCGGCGAGCCCGGGGCCGCCGGTCCGTCCATCAGCTTCGCTGCGCACGCCGGATGGGCCTGGAGTCCGATGCGGCGCGGTCGCGCCGGCGCCTGGGGGCGGACGGTCGCACGCAGGCGATCTTATACGTCCCGGTCCGAGTCGCGGGTTCGCGCTAGAATGAGGCCGCCGAGCCAGTTGCATCCGAACGAGCCGGCCGCGAATCATGTCCGACAAGCCATCGACCAGGAAGGCGCCGGCCCCGCGCAGGCCGACCCCCGCCCGGAAGCGCGCCCGGTCCACCGCCACGCCGGCACGCCGGTACGTGTACGCCTTCGGGGTCGGGAAGGCCGACGGCGACCGGACGATGCGCGACCTGCTGGGCGGCAAGGGCGCCAACCTCGCCGAGATGACGCGGGCGGGCCTGCCCGTCCCGCCGGGCTTCACCATCTCGACCGAGGCGTGCACCGTCTACTACGAGCAGCGCCGCCGGGTGCCCGCGTCCATCGACGCCGAGGTGGAGCGGCACGTCGCCACGCTGGAGGAGCGGACGGGCCGCAAGCTGGGAGGCGCGGATCCCCTGCTGGTGTCGGTTCGTTCGGGGTCGAAGTTCTCGATGCCCGGCATGATGGACACCATCCTGAACCTCGGCCTCAACGATCGCGCCGTCGAGGGGCTGAAGGCGCGCACGTCCAACGGCCGGTTCGCATTCGACAGCTACCGCCGCTTCATCCAGATGTTCGGCAACGTCGTGCTGGAGGTCCCCAAGGAGGCGTTCGAGGCGGTGTTCGACGGCGTCAAGGCGCACCGCGGCGTCGCCCTCGACACCGAGCTCGACGAGATTGCCCTGCGCGAGACGGTCGACCGCTTCAAGGCGGTGACGATCCGCGAGAGCGGCGAGCCGTTCCCGCTCGACCCGCGGCGCCAGCTCCGGATGGCGCGCGACGCGGTGTTCCGATCGTGGCAGAACCCGCGGGCCAAGGAGTACCGCCGCATCTATGACATCCCGGATGCCATCGGGACCGCCGTCAACGTGCAGGCGATGGTCTTCGGCAACACCGGCGAGCGCTCGGGGACCGGCGTCGGCTTCACGCGGAACCCGGCGACCGGGGCGAACGAGTTCTACGGCGAGTTCCTGATCAACGCACAGGGCGAGGACGTCGTCGCGGGCATCCGCACGCCGCAGCCGATCCGCGAGCTCGAGCAGGTGATGCCGCGGGCCTACGAGGAGCTTCGCACCATCACCAAGCGTCTGGAGCAGCACTACAAGGACGTGCAGGACTTCGAGTTCACCATCGAGGACGAGAAGCTCTACATGCTCCAGACCCGCAACGGGAAGCGCACCGGCTACGCCGCGGTGGTGATCGCGACCGACCTCGTATCCGAGAAGGTGATCGAGCCGGACGACGCAGTCCGCATGGTAGACCCGGACGCGTTGTCGCAGCTGCTGGCTCCGGTGTTCGATCCGGAGGCATGGGCGAAGCTCCCCGCGGTGACCCGCGGGCTGCCTGCGTCCCCGGGGGCGGCCTGCGGCGAGGTGGTCTTCACCGCCGACGAGGCGGTGCGCTGGGCCGGGCAGGGACGGGACGTGCTGCTGGTCCGCAAGGAGACGGTGCCCGACGACATCCACGGCATGCACGTCGCACGGGGCGTGCTGACCGCGACCGGCGGCATGACCTCGCACGCGGCGGTGGTCGGCCGCCAGATGGGCAAGCCGTCGGTGGTCGGAGCGGGCGAGCTGCGCGTGTCCGAGGCGGAGCGCGTGGTGACGGTCAACGGCCAGCGCTTCGAGCAGGGGGACTACGTGTCGTTCGACGGGCTGAGCGGCGAGGTGAAGATCGGCCGCGTGCCGACCCGGCCGAGCGAGATCCTGCAGGTGCTGGCCGGCGAGCTGAGCCAGCGCAAGTCGGACATCTACGGCCGCTTCTCGAAGCTGCTCCGGTGGGCCGACAAGGTCCGCCGCCTGGGCATCCGGGCCAACGCCGACCAGCCCGACCAGGCCGCGACCGCCTACGCCTTCGGCGCCCGCGGCATCGGCCTCTGCCGCACCGAGCACATGTTCTTCGGCGAGGAACGGATCCCGATCGTCCAGCGGATGATCCTGGCCGAATCCGAGGCCGACCGGCGGGCCGCCCTCGACGAGCTGCTGCCGCTGCAGCGCGAGGACTTCTACGGCGTCTTCCAGGCGATGCGCGGCCAGCCGGTCACCATCCGCCTCATCGACCCGCCGCTGCACGAGTTCCTGCCGAAGCGCGAGGAGCTGATGGTCGAGATCGCGCGCGCCGAGGTGCGGGGCGGCGGCGGGCCGCAGCTCGACGAGCGTCGCGCCCTGCTGCGGCGCGTCGAGCAGCTCCACGAGTTCAACCCGATGATGGGGCACCGCGGCGTGCGGCTGGCGATCAGCTATCCCGAGATCGCCGAGATGCAGGCGCGCGCCATCCTGGAGGCGGCCTGCCGGCTGGCGAAGGAAGGGACGAAGGTCATCCCCGAGATCATGATCCCGCTGGTCGGCCATGTCGGCGAGTTCCGCGACCAGAAGGCGGTCATCGACCGGGTGGCGGCGGAGACGATGGGTACCGCCGGCGTCCGAGTGAAGTACCTGGTGGGGACGATGATCGAGATCCCGCGCAGCGTGCTCGTCGCCGCCGAGATCGCCGCCGACGCCGACTTCTTCTCCTTCGGCACGAACGACCTGACGCAGATGGCGTTCGGTTTCTCGCGCGACGACATCGGCAAGTTCCTGAAGGACTACCAGGACCGCGGCATCCTGACCCGTGATCCGTTCGAGACCATCGACACCGAAGGGGTCGGCACGCTCATCCGCATCGGGGTCGAGAAGGGGCGCGGCGCCCGGCCGAAGCTTAAGCTCGGCGTCTGCGGCGAGCACGGCGGCGATCCCGCCTCCATCGACTTCTTCGAGGACGCGGGCCTCGACTACGTCAGCGCCTCGCCGTACCGCGTTCCCACCGCGCGCCTGGCCGCCGCGCAGGCGGCGCTCGCGCGCCGGTAGCCGGAGGGGGCATGGGCAAGGTCCACCGGCTGCCGGCCGGGCTTGCCAACCAGATTGCGGCCGGCGAGGTGGTCGAGCGTCCCGCCTCCGTTGTCAAGGAGCTGGTCGAGAACGCCCTCGACGCCGGGGCCGCGCGGATCGCGGTCGCCATCGAGGAGGGCGGCAAGGGGCTCGTCCGCGTCGAGGACGACGGCGACGGGATGAGCGCCGAGGACGCCGCGCTGGCCCTCGAGCGGCACGCGACGAGCAAGCTGGCGCGCGTCGAGGACCTGAGCGCCATCGCGACGAACGGCTTCCGCGGCGAGGCGCTGCCGAGCATCGCGTCGGTCTCCCGGCTGACGCTTCGCACCCGCGCCCGCGGCGAAGCGCACGGCGCGCTGGTTCGCGTGGAGGGGGGCGACACCGCCTCCCCGCGGGCGGCCGCCGCGCCGGAGGGGACCATCGTCGAGGTGGCGGACCTGTTCTACAACGTCCCCGCGCGGCGGAAGTTCCTCAAGTCGGACGCGGCGGAAGCGCGGCACGTCTCGCGCGTCATGACTCACGCGGCTCTCGCGAATCCGGAGGTCGGCTTCCGCCTGACGAGCGGACGCCGGCAGCTCCTCGCCTGCCCGCCGGTGAAGACGCTGGCGGACCGGTTCTTCCAGGTCTACGGCGAACGGACCGACCTGGTGGAAGTGGGGCGGCAGGCGGCCGGCGTCCGGTTGACCGGCTACGCGGCGTCGCTCGCCGCGCAGGGTTCCGGGAGCGCTCCCCAGAACACCTTCGTCAACGGCCGCCCGGTGCGGGATCGCACCATCATCCACGCCGTCAACGAGGCCTACTCGCGCGCCACTATCAAGCCGCGCCGGCCGGAGGTGCACCTCTTCCTGGAACTGCCCCCGGATCGCGTCGACGTGAACGTCCATCCGACCAAGGCCGAGGTGCGCTTTCTGGAGCAGTCCTTGGTGCACGAGATCCTGCGGCGCGCGCTGCGCGACGCGCTGGGCGCGCCGGACGGGCCGGAGCTTGCCCTTCGCGGTGGGGTTGCGGAGGCTCCCCAGCCCGTATCGCAGTCGATTCCGGGCGTGGTGGCGGGCCTTCGCAGCGCCAACCCGTGGGCGCCGCCCGCCGGGGGCGGACACGGGTGGGGCCCGCGGCCGCGGGGTGGAGCAGCGGACGCCCTGCGCGAGGGCTCGTCATCGACCGTGGTTGCGGGCGCCGGTGCGTCGGACGAGGCAGAAGGGGGGGAGGGCGCGGATCCGATGGTCGGGGCCGAGGCGCCCACCGGTGTCCGGATGCCCTTGGTCCCCCTGGGGCAGCTTCGCGATACGTTCATCATCGCGGTCGACAACGACGGCCTCGCGATCGTCGATCAGCACGTGGCGCACGAGCGGATCCTGTACGAGCAGGTGATGGCGCGGCTGAGCGCCGGACGCCTCGAGAGCCAGCGGCTGCTCGAGCCGCTGCTCGTGGAGCTGCCGCCCGCCGAGCGGGCCGCTCTCGAGGCGCACGCCGGCGAGCTCGCCCGGCTCGGTTTCGACGTGGAGCCGTTCGGCGGCGCCAGCGTCCGTGTGGCGGGCACGCCGGCCCTGCTGCCGCGGACGGCGTGCGCGGCGGCGGTGCGGGAACTCGCGGGCGATCTCGACCGCCTGGAGCGCGACGCCGGCATCGACGAGGCGCTCGGCCGCATCGCGGCGACCACGGCGTGCCACGCCGCGGTCAAGGCGAACGATCGCCTGACGCCGGAGAAGATGACGTACATTCTCGCGGAGCTTGGCCGCACGGCCTATTCCACGGTCTGCCCGCATGGGCGGCCGGTGATGTTGCGGGTGACCCGGGAGGAGCTCGAGCGGCGTTTCGAGCGCACCTGAGGCGCGGCGCGGAAGCGTCGGCGCGGAAACGTCGGCGCGGCGCGGAGACGCCGGCGCGGCGCAGGGCGCGCGGCGAGGAGGCTTGCCATGGAGAAGGAGCGGCGCGACTTCTTGCGGTGTCTGGCGGCGGTGCTGACCGGCGCTGCCCTGGGCGGAAGGCTCGTCCCGGCGGCGGCGCAGAGCCGCTACCTCTCGGCGGTCACGCTCGGGGACTTCGATCTCTACTACGAGGTGCATGGGGAGGGCCCGCCCGTCGTCCTTGCCCACGGGGCTGGAGGCACCCACCTGAGCTGGTGGCAGCAGGTCCCGGCGCTCTCCGAGCACGTGCAGTGCATCACGTTCGACCACCGCGGCTTCGGCTACTCGCGGGACGTCGAGAACGGACCCGGGCGCGCCGCGTTCGTGGAGGACCTCCGCGGGCTGCTCGACCACCTCGGCATCGAGAGGGCAACGCTCGTCGGGCAGTCGATGGGCGGGTGGACGTCGCTCGGGTTCGCGTCGCGGTACCCCGAGCGGGTCGAGGCGCTGGTGCTCTGCGACACGCCGGGCGGGTACAGCGACCCGGAGGTCGCCGCGCTGATGGCCGGGCGCCCGGACGAGATCGGCGCCTTCGCGGCGTCGTTCGCCGAGCGCGAGCCTGCCCTCGCCTTCCTTTACCGGGAGATTCAGCGCTCGACGCTCGACCGCACCCCGGAGGGCGCGCCGCGCTCCATCGGCGGCCTGCTGGAAGCGACTACCGACATTCGTCCCGTGGTCGAGCACGGGATTCCGACGCTGTTCATCGTCGGCGAGGAGGACTCGATCTTTCCCCCCGCCGCGCTCCGCGCGATGCACCGGAAGATGCCGGGCTCGGAGTTCGCCCTCGTCGAGGGCGCCGGGCATTCGGTCTATTTCGAGAAGCCCAACGTCTTCAACCACCTCCTGCTCGACTTCCTCCGGCGGTACGTCCTGGAGACGAACGGATGAGTCGGGGGCGCGGCCCGACGGCCGATCGCGCGGGCGGCACGGCGCACGTCGCGTGCGGCCGACAGGTCCGGGCAGCGGGCGGCAGGGAGCGGCGGCACGCAATCAAGGAGTGAGACATGGCAGGGCGTGAAGCGCGTATTGCCGGCATTGTCGTGCTCGGGGTCCTGGCCGCGGCGGTTGCGGCGGCGCAGACCGACAACGGGGAGTGGCGGAGCTACGGAGGCGACATCGCGAACACGCGGTACGCGCCGCTCGACCAGATCACGGCGGAGAACTTCAGCGACCTGGAAGTCGCGTGGCGGCTCCGGACGGCCAACTTCGGTCCGGAGCCGGAGTACAACTTCCAGTCCACGCCGCTGATGGTGGGCGGCGTGATCTACACCACGGCGGGCCTGCGCCGGGCGGCAATCGCGGCCGACGCCGGGACGGGCGAGCTGCTCTGGATGCACCGGCTCGACGAAGGGGAGCGGGCCGAGGTGGCGCCGCGCCGCCGGTCGGGCCGCGGGCTCGCCTACCGGGACGACGGGGGGCACGGGCAGATCTTCTACGTGACGCCGGGCTACCGGCTGATCGGGCTGAACGCGAAGACCGGCGAGCGCCTGACCGACTTCGGCGAGGACGGCGTCGTCGACCTGATGCTGAACATGGACCAGGAGATCGACCCGCTGGCGGGGGAGATCGGGCTGCACGCGACGCCGCTGGTGGCGGGCGACACCGTCGTGATCGGGGCGGCGCACGTGCCAGGGAGCGCGCCCCGCTCGATGCGCAACACGAAGGGCTACATCCGGGGCTTCGACGCGGAGTCGGGCGTCCGGAAGTGGATCTTCCACACCATCCCGGGGGCGGACGAGTACGGCAACGACACCTGGCTGAACGATTCCTGGCGCTACACCGGGAACACCGGCGTGTGGGGGCAGATCAGCGCCGACGTCGAGCTGGGCATCGTCTACCTCCCGACGGAGATGCCGACCAACGACTACTACGGCGGCCACCGTCACGGCGACAATCTCTACTCGGACAGCATCGTCGCCGTCGACATCGACACCGGCGACCGGCTGTGGCACTACCAGGTGATCCACCACGACGTGTGGGACTGGGACTTTCCCTGCGCGCCGGTACTGGTCGACGTGGAGATGGACGGCGTGGTGCGCAAGCTGATCGCGCAGCCGAGCAAGCAGGCGTGGCTGTACGTGCTCGACCGGGAGACGGGCGAGCCGATATGGCCGATCGAGGAGCGCGAGATGCCGGCGTCCGACGTACCGGGCGAGCTGCTCGCGCGGACGCAGCCGTTCCCGACTTGGCCGGCGCCGTACGACAACCAGGGGGTCGAGATCGACGACCTGATCGACTTCACGCCCGAGTTGCGGGCCGAGGCGATCGAGCGCGTGTCGCGGTTCCGCATCGGCCCCATCTTCACGCCGCCGGTGGTTGCCGACCCCGAGGGGCCCTACGGCACGCTGATGCTCCCGTCGGCGGGTGGCGGGGCGAACTGGCCGGGCGGCTCGGTCGACCCCGAAACGGGCATCTTCTACCAGTACTCCTTCACCCAGGTGACGTCGCTGGGGCTGGTGAACGACCCCGAGCGGTCCGACATGAACTTCATCCGGGGCAACCCCGCCGGCGTGCCCACGCGGGAGCGGGCGCTGACTATCCGCGGGCTGCCGCTCATCAAGCCGCCGTGGGGGCGCATCACCGCCATCGATCTGAAGACGGGCGACACGCTGTGGCAGATCGCCCACGGCGAGACGCCCGACAACGTCCGCAACCACCCAGCCCTGGCCGGCCTCGACATTCCCCGCACCGGGCGGATCGGGCGCGTGGGCACCCTCATCACCAAGACGCTGCTGATAGCGGCGGAGCCGGGTACGTTCACCACTCCGTCGGGCGACGTGGGCGCGATGTTGCGGGCCTACGACAAGGCGACGGGGGAGGAGGTCGGCGCCGTCTACATGCCGACCGGTGTGTCGGGCGCGCCGATGACCTACCTGCACGAAGGGCAGCAGTACGTGGTCACCGCCATCAGCGGGCCGGGCTTCCCGGGAGAGCTGATCGCCTATCGGCTGCCGGAGGAGTAGGCGGCGGCGTGGTTCGGCGCGCAGTCGGCGGGCCCCGTGCGGGAGCGGAGCTCACTTGCGGTCGGGCGGGGAGGTGAGCCTGCGTCCGCTGTCCGTCGTCGCCCGCCGGAGCGCCGCGGTGCCGTTCGCGGCCCTGTCGACCGGCGTCGGACGAGGGCAAGGAGATCCAACGTGCGCAGATACCGAGGACGGACGGGATCGGCGGTCGCGCTTGCGGTGCTGCTGACGGCCTGGGCGGGGCCCGCGGCGGCCCAGACCGACAACGGGGAGTGGCGGAGCTACGGAGGCGACATCGCGAACACGCGGTACGCGCCGCTCGACCAGATCACGGCGGAGAACTTCAGCGACCTGGAAGTCGCGTGGCGGCTGCGGACGGCCAACTTCGGCCCGGAGCCGGAGTACAACTTCCAGTCGACGCCGCTGATGGTGGACGGCGTCATCTACACCACGGCGGGCCTGCGCAGGGCGGCAATCGCGGCCGACGCCGGGACGGGCGAGCTGCTCTGGATGCACCGGCTCGACGAAGGGGAGCGGGCCGAGGTGGCGCCGCGCCGCCGATCGGGCCGCGGTTTGGCCTACCGCGACGACGGAGGCGACGGGCAGATCTTCTACGTGACCCCCGGCTATCGGCTGATCGGGCTGAACGCGAAGACCGGCGAGCGCATCGCGGACTTCGGCGAGGAGGGCATCGTCGACCTGATGCTGAACATGGATCAGGAGATCGACCCGCTGGCGGGGGAAATCGGGCTGCACGCGACGCCGCTCGTGGCGGGCGACACGGTCGTGGTCGGGGCGGCGCATGTCCCCGGCAGCGCGCCGCGCTCGATGCGCAACACGAAGGGCTACATCCGGGGCTTCGACGCGGAGTCGGGCGTCCGGAAGTGGATCTTCCACACGATCCCGGGGGCGGACGAGTTCGGCAACGACACGTGGCTGAACGACTCGTGGCGCTACACGGGGAACACGGGCGTGTGGGGCCAGATCAGCGCCGACCTGGAGCTGGGCATCGTCTATCTCCCGACGGAGATGCCGACCAACGACTACTACGGCGGCCATCGGCACGGCGACAACCTCTACTCGGACAGCCTGGTGGCGGTCGACATGGAGACGGGGGACCGGCTGTGGCACTTCCAGTTCATCCACCATGACGTCTGGGACTGGGACCTGCCGTGCGCGCCGATCCTGGCCGACGTCGTGATCGACGGCGAACTGCGCAAGATCGTGGCGCAGCCGAGCAAGCAGTCGTGGCTCTACGTTTTCGACCGGGTGACCGGGGAGCCGATCTGGCCGATCGAGGAGCGCGAGGTGGAGTCCTCGAACGTGCCGGGCGAGCTGCTGTCTCCGACCCAGCCGTTCGTGACGAAGCCGCCCGCCTACGACCGACAGGGCGTCGACCTCGACGACCTGATCGATTTCACGCCCGAGCTGCGGCGGCGGGCGGAGGAGGTCGCGTCGCGCCACCGCATGGGCCCGATCTTCACGCCGCCGACCGTGTCGGAGGCGGACGGCGTCTTCGGCACGCTGATGCTGCCGTCGCAGGCCGGCGGCAGCAACTGGCCGGGCGGGTCATTCGATCCGGAGACCGGCATCATCTACCTCTATACGTTCACGCAGGTGGTCTCGCTCGGCCTCGTCAACGACCCCGAGCGGTCGGACATGAACTTCATCCGGGGCCGCGGCGAGGGCATCTCGGCCGCGGAGGCGTCGCTGACGGTCGAGGGCATCCCGATCGTCAAACCGCCCTGGGGTCGCATAACCGCAATCGATCTCCAGGAGGGGGAGATCCTCTGGCAGATCCCGCACGGCGAGACGCCCGATGCCATCCGCAACCACCGGTTGCTCGCCGGCGTCGACCTCCCACGCACGGGGCGCATCGGACGCGTCGGCACGCTGAACACGAAGACGCTGCTCATCGCGGGCGAGGCGGGCACGTTCGCCACCCCGTCGGGCGAGGTGGGCGCGATGCTGCGGGCCTACGACAAGGCGACCGGGGAGGAGGTCGGCGCCGTCTACATGCCGGCCGGCGTGTCCGGCTCGCCGATGACCTACCTGCACGAGGGGCGGCAGTACGTCGTCACCGCGATCAGCGGCGGCGGTTTCCCGGGCGAGCTGATCGCCTACCGGTTGCCCGAGCAGTAGGCGACACCAGGAGTCAGCCGTAGAACGGCGACGACTCCTGCAGGGTTGGTCGGCGCCAGGCGGAGCCGTCAGTCGGCGAGCGTCGGGCGAGGTGACGTCGGCCTGGGGTCTACCGCCCCGGGGCGTCGGTCTCGGGAGAGGTCGCGCAGCCGAAGCCGCTTCACCGGCGCGAAGTGCCTGCGGTTGCGGGTGACGACGGCCAGGTCGTGCTCGATGGCCGTCGCCGCAATGAGCGCGTCGGGGACGGCGAGGCCCGTCTCGCGGCGAATCCGGCCGGCTCGCTCCGCCACCCGCCGATCCACCACCACCTCGCGAAAGGGTTCGAGGAGCCGCTGAACGAGGGCCGATCCAACGTCGCCGGCGAGCAGTTCGCAACGGGTCACGACCGAGTAGTGGATGCGATGCCGCCCCGGCTTCAGCTCTCGGGCGCCGCGCAGATGGTCGATGAGGATATCCGTGTCGACCAGGAGATTGGCCACCGGATCACTCGACGTCCTTCAGTCGCCGGGCTCGCACCTCCCATTCGTCGCGCCCCGGAAAGGACGCGCCGGGTGCTGCGCCGAAGGTGCTCTCCAGCGCCGTCGTGGGATCAACGGGCGCCCGCGCGATGTACAGCTCGACGGCCTCGCGGACGACGGCGGCCAGAGACGTGCCCTGTGAGCCGGCGATCTCGTCGAGCCGCCGGCGCTGGGACGGCTGAAGGTAGATCTGCGTTCGGGTGGCACCCATACAGCGCAGTATACAGCACACGCGATCGCGGCTATGGTCGGTCGGATGGCTGACGCGCTTTCCGGTCACCCGTGGTTCATCGGAGGCCGCTGGATGAAGGCGCTGCTCTCGATCGCCGCTACGGCCGCTGCGGGCCATCCTGCGCACCCACTTCCACTCGGACCACATCGCCGGCATCGCCGACTTCAACCTGGCTTCCTGGGTGGCCGGGCGGGAGGCGCCGCTGCGAATCGTCGGTCCCGCCGGCGTGGAGCGCATCGCCGCGGGATTCAACGAGGCGTTCGCGCTCGACCGGCGCTACCGCGTTGCCCATCACGGCGCGGACCTGCTTCCTCCCGATCTCGGTGTGCTCGAGGCCGAGGCGGTTGCGGCCGGCATCATCCTGGAGCGCGAAGGGTTGCAGATCACCGCCTTTCCGGTGGACCACTCGCCGGTCGAGCCGGCCTTCGGCTACCGCTTCGACCACGGCGGCCGTTCCGTGGTCGTCAGCGGCGATACGGTAGCCCACCCGGGGTCGCGACGCCGCGGGGGGAGACTCGCCGATCAGGGCCGCTCCTCGATGCGGTAGAGGTGGGTGTCGGTGCGCAGAAACAGCGCGCCGTCCGAGACCGCCATCGAGGCGAGGGTCACGCCGTCGAGCCGGTTGCGGGCGAGCTCCCGGAACTCCGGGCCGGGGGCGATGACGGTGGTGACGCCTTCCTCGTTCTGGAAGTAGATCCGCCCGTCGACGAACACCGGCGACGCCGAGTGGTTTCCGCCCAGCCGCTCCTGCCAGTGGATGTCGCCGGTGTGGGCGTCGACGCAGGTCGCGATGCCGAAGTCGGTGACGACGTACAACTCGTCGCCGACCAGGATGGGCGAGGGGGTCAACGGCGCGCCGCGACGGAGCCGCCAGGCGATGTGCGAGCGGGTGACGTCGCCGGAGCCGTCGGTCCGGACCGCGAGGAGCACGGGCGTCTGGAACCCCGTCGAAACGTAGACCATCCCGTGGCCGTGGACGGGGCGGGGGACGTTGGAGAAGCCGTTCGGATAGCGGACACGCCAGATCTCCTCGCCGGTCCGCGGATCGTGCCCGGTAGTCCGGAAAGCGCTCACGCCGACGATCTGCTCGCGATCCCCGACGCGGATCGTGAGCGGCGTGGAGTAGGCCTGCGACACGGGGTCCGGCCGCATGTTCCGCCAGCGCTCCTCACCCGTCGCGGCGTCGACCGCCACGAGGAACGCCGTGTCGTAGCCGTCGATGCTCAGGATCAGCCGTCCGTCGTGGAGGATCGGCGATCCGCCGTTCCCGTGCTGCGAGATGTAGGGGAACCGCGCGCGCCAGACGATCTGGCCGTCGGTGGTGACCGCCGCCGTCCCGGTAGCGCCGAAGTGCACGTAGACGCGCTCCCCGCCCGGGTCGACGACCGCCGTCGGCGAGGCGAGGCTGTTCTTCGGGTTGAGCGGGTAGACCTCGCTGCTGTCGAACACCTCGACGTCGAGCGTCCGGTCGCCGGTCGCGACGTCGTAGGCGAGCAGGCGGAGCGAGCTCCCGGAACCGGGCTCCGTCACCGCGCTCGTCAGCCAGATGCGCCCGTCGGCGACGACCGGTGAGGACCAGCCGAGCCCGGGCACCGGGACCTTCCAGGTGACGTTCTCGGTCTCGCTCCAGGAGAGGGGAACCCCCGCGTCGGGAGCGTGCCCCTGCCCGGTCGGACCGCGGAACTCCGGCCAGTCGTCGGCGTTCGCCGTCGCGGCGCCGAGCGCGAGGACACAAAGGAATGTTGCGGCGGTGGAGGCCGCCCGCCCGACGGTCGAAGCACCTGCGGTCATCGTTCCCTCCCGTCGGCATTGTAGTCCTCGCATCGGGGTAGTGGTGTCGTTCGCGCGCCGCGGAATCGTCACTCGATGGCGGTTCAACGGCCGTAGACGACGTTGGCTGAAGTGGTGGCGTCGTTGGCGCGCTGCGGAATCGTCACCCGATGGAGTCACGGGCGCGTCCACCGTGGGGGACAGGCGATGAGCATGCGAACCTCGTTCCGCACGGATTGACTATAGCGCCCGGAAGCGGCACGCAGCTTGCTTCAGGGAGCACCATACCGTCGTTGGTGCATGGAGAGGAGACGACGATGAGCGTGGATCCGGTCAGTCGCGGCGTGCTGGGCGCGGCAATCGGCCTCCTGCTGGCGGCTGCGCCTCTAGCTGCGCAGTCGATGTTCCCGGCCGCGCCGGAGCCGCGGTTCGAAGAGCGTTCGCAGGCGGACCCGTCCGCCGCGCAGACCACACCGCCGGTTGGACCTGCGGCGGAAGCTCTGGCGGCCGATGTCCTGGGCCTCCTACGCTTCCGTCTCGATCCCGGCTTCGCGGCCGGTGTGCCCGTCGGGGAGTTCGGGAACAACGCCGGTGCGGGCTACGGCGGAGCCATCGACCTGGGCGTGGGCCTCGGCCGGACGCCCGTCTTCGTCGGCGCCGCGTTCGACTACCTGCGCTACGGCACGGAGACCCGGCGCATCGCGTTGTTCCCGGCGCTGCCCGACGTGCTCAGCGACGTCGACACCACCAACAACATCTTCCGGGCCCACGCCCTCGTGCGTGTCCAGCCGCGGACCGGTCGCGTCCGGCCCTACGCAGAGGGGCTGCTGGGGTTCAGCTACGCCTACACGAGTACCGGCGTCGATCTGGGCGACGGCGCGGACACGTCGACCACGCACCTCGGCGACTATGCGCCGAGCGTCGGGGGCGGGGGCGGGGTCACGATCCTGCTGTTCTCGGGGCGCGACGCGAGGCTGAGCCTCAACCTCGGGCTCCGCTACCTTACCGGCGGCGATGCCGACTACCTCACAAGGGGCGCGATCCGGCGAGACCAGTCCGGCGCAACGTTCGAGCCGTCGCGCTCGCCGCTGAGCATGGTCAGCACGCAGATCGGCATGGCGTTCGAGTTCTAGCCCGCATGGTCAGCCGCGGGATCAGCGCAGGGAGACCGTGAACACGCCGTGGAGGACGGCCCCGGCCACGACGGCTGAAGGAGGGCAGTGCGGGCCGGTCCCCACCGGCGGATCGAAATCCAACGGCCCGCTCCCAACCCGAGGTGGCCCACCATCGCACCGCCGTTGCGTGGGCTGGCCGAATCGTGACACAATGCCGTGCGGTACATCACACACCGCCGGCACGGCGCGCGAGACAGAGGCAACCACGGTGACGAGACCCTTCCCGGCTACGCCGGCCGCCCGGACGCCGGCCGGCGTCCGGGCGGCCGAGGAGGTCGCGGAGCCAGCCCCGCCCGTCGATTTTCCCGGCTGCGACCCTGTCCGGATGACCTGGGAGGACGTGCAGTCGTACGACGGGCGCATCGAGTACTGGGAGGCTGCCTCGTCGACCGCGTGGATCCTGCGCGACGCCGGCCCCGTCCACGAGACCCCGCCGAGCGTCCTGGGCGAGATCCTGACGCGGATCTCGCTCGAACGCGGATCGCGCATCCGCCGCTACGGGGCCGTCTACCTGATGGAGCGGGATCGCGCCAAGCGGCCGCGCCGCGTGATGGTCGCGGACCAGACCGTCTATCTGCGCCCGGGAACCTGGCGGCCGCACGACCCGGCCATCCTGAGGGGGGAGGATCCGCTGCCGGACCTGATCCTGGAAGTGGACCACACCACCGACGTGCGACGCAACAAGCTCGGCCTGTACGAGGCGTGGGGCTTCCCGGAGGTGTGGGTAGAGACGCCCGACGAGCCGTCGCGCAGCCGGCCGCGCGGCCTCCGGCCGGGACTGACCATCTACCTCCTGAACGAGGGCCGCTTCCGCGAGGCGAACGAGAGCGGCACGTTCCCCACCTGGACCGCGGCCGAGATCCACGCCGCGCTGAACGAACCGACCCTCAGCCCCCGGACCCTCGCGGAGCTCACCCGTGTGGGCAGAGAGCTCGGCCGCCGGGAAGGCACGACCCCCGACGACGATCCGCAACTCGGCCGCCACCGTCGCCTGGCCCACGGCGCGGGCCTCCGCGCGGGCCTCCGCGCGGGCCGCGCGGAAGGACTGGCAGAGGGGCTGGCCCGACAGCGGGCTCTCCTCGGCCGCCTGGCGTCCCGCAAGTTCGATGCGCCTACCGCGGCGCGGGTCGCCCGGGCGCTGGCCGCGATCGACGACGCCGAGCGCCTCGCCGCGGCCGGCGACCGGATCATCGACTCCGGCGACGGACGCGATCTGCCTCCCGGGCTCGCGTGACCGCGGGGCGCCGCGGAACGAGCCTCCGGGGTCTTCCCTCCCGGCGAGCGCGAGGCGCAAGGAGCCGCGAAGCGCGTCGATCATGGGCGCGGGAGCGGGGCGGAGTGCCAGTGCGCCGGGCCCGCCGCGGATCTCGGTCGGGCAGAGGCTGCCCGCCGCTATAATCGGCACCGCGGTGCGCCGCGCGTGCCTCGCCGGCGCCACCGCCGACGCCCTGTGTCCGAAGGGTCAGAGGAGGGAAGCGACATGCGGGGTATCTCACGATCCGAAGTCCTCGTGGCGCTCGTCGCGGCGGCGGCCATCGCCATCGTGGTCACCGGCCAGGAGCCGGATCCGCTGAGCGTGACGCCCGTGAAGGACGGCCTGTACTACATCAACGGCGTCGGCGGGAACGTCGGCGTGCGGGTGACGGACGCAGGTGTCGTCCTCGTCGACGACAAGTTCCCGCGCAACGTCGACGCCATCCGGGCGCGCGTCGCCGAGGTGACCGACCAGCCGATCCGCTACGTCATCAACACGCACCACCACGGCGACCACGCCGGGGGCAACGTCGGGTTCATCGACACGGCGGACGTCATCGCGCACGAGAATGCGCGGAAGAACATGATCCGCAACGAGCAGGAGGCGCCTCCGCGCATCGTCTACACGGACCAGACGGCGGTCCACCTCGGCGGCGTCGAGGTGCGCGCGCACCACCTCGGGCGCGGGCACACGAACGGCGACTCGGTCGTCTACTTCCCGGACCTCCGCACCGTTCATGGCGGGGACCTGCTGCACGGAACCGCGCCGTTCATCGACTACGCCAACGGCGGCAGCAGCCAGGAGTGGCTCGGCGTGCTCGATGGCATCCTCGCCCTCGACTTCGACACCGCCATCCCGGGCCACGGCGGGCTGATGACGCGCGCCGACGTCGAGGCGTTCCGCGATCAGTTCGTCGCCGTCCGCACCCGCATGCGCGAGCTGATCGACGGCGGTCTCGCGAAGGAAGACGCCCCGGCCCGCATCGTGACCCCGGAGCTGAGCTGGACCACGGCCGAGAACGGCCTGTTCATGCGCCGCAGCATCCCCGGTTTCTACGACGAGATCGCCGCCGAGGAGCAGTAGTCGGCAGATTGAAGTCTGCGAGATTCCAGACTCCGGATTATCGAGCGTTGGCGCATGCCTCAGCCCTTCGTTGAGGCTTCGGGCTTAACACGAGGAGAGTGCGACGTGCGATTTGCTGGTTGGGTGAGAGTCTGTCTGTTGTCGATGCTGGCTGCCGCTGCAGCCCCCGCCGGCGCGCAGGACGTAGAGTGGCGCGCGTACGGGTCGGACGCGGCCGGGACCAAGTACTCGCCGCTCGACCAGATCAACGCGGAGACGATCGGCGACCTGGAGATCGTCTGGCGCCAGTCGGTGCTGCCGGACGCCGTGCGGCAGGGGAGCGACCTGACGCCGCCGGTGGCGTCGCAGAACACGCCGCTGATGGCGGACGGGCGGCTCTACATCAGCACCGCGCTGGGGACGGTCGCCGCGCTCGACGCGACGAGCGGCGAGGTGCTCTGGTTCGACACCCCGCCGGACCGCGACGGAGTGCCGTTCCAGCGGGTGCGGCAGACGCGCGGGGTCGCCTACTGGGACGACCCGCAGAGCGACGACGCGCGCGTGCTGGCCGTGGTCGGCTCCTACCTCGTCGCCCTGAACGCCCAGACGGGGGAGCGCTACCCGGACTTCGGGGACGGCGGAGAGGTCGATCTCCGTCTGGGGTTCGATCGTCCCGTAGAGACCTTCAGTTGGGGCTCGGCGCCGCTCGTCGTCGGCGACATCGTGGTCATCGGCTCGGCCATCATGGACGTCACCAACCCGAACGTGCCGGCCATGAAGGAGATGCCGCGGGGCGACGTCCGCGGCTTCGACGTTCGGACCGGCGAGCAGGCCTGGATCTTCCACACCATCCCGCGCGAGGGCGAGCCCGGCAACGAGACGTGGCTGACCGCGCTCACCGAGGACCGCGCGTCGTGGGAGTACAGCGGCAACACCAACATGTGGGCCTGGCCGAGCGCCGACGAGGAGTTGGGCTACGTCTACGTGCCGCTCTCGACGCCGACCAACGACTACTACGGCGGCTACCGCCCCGGCGATAACCTGTTCGCCGAGAGCCTCGTCTGCCTCGACGCGAAGACCGGTCGTCGGATCTGGCACTTCCAGGCCGTGCACCACGGCATCTGGGACTACGACTTCCCGGCCGCCCCGAACGTCATCGACCTGGAGGTCGAGGGTCGCGACGGGCCGATCAAGGCCGTCGCGGCGGTGAGCAAGCAGGCGTGGACGTATGTCTTCGACCGCGTGACCGGCGAGCCGATCTGGCCGATCGAAGAGCGTCCGGTTCCGCCGGGCGACGTGCCCGGCGAATGGTACGCCCCGACGCAGCCGTTCCCAACCAAGCCGCCGCCGTTCGACCAGCAGGGAACGACGCTCGACGACCTCATCGACTTCACGCCGGAGCTGCGGGCCGCGGCGCTCGAGGTCTTCAACCAGCACGTCACGGGACCCATCTTCACCCCGCCGTCGCTCGTCGACGACGCGCCGGGCGGCAACAGGGGGACGCTCCAGATGCCCGGCGTGGTCGGGGGCGCCGACTGGGGCGGTTCGGCCGTCGACCCGGAGACCGGCATCCTCTACGTCCCGTCCGTGCACAGCGAGTCGGTCATCGGCATCGTGCCGTCCGAGCATCCGCGCTCCGACATGCGGCTGGTGGTCGAGACCCTCAACCTCCTCGCGGGGCCGAACGAACTGCCGCTCTTCAAGCCGCCGTACGGGCGGCTGGTCGCCATCGACCTCAAGCGGGGCGAGATCCTGTGGTCGGTCGCCAACGGCGACGGGCCGCGGGACCATCCGCTGCTCCGGGAGCTCGACCTGCCGCCGCTCGGCCAGCCGGGACGCGTGTCGCCACTCGTAACGAAGTCGCTCGTGTTCCTGGGCGAGGGCGGCAACTCCGGCGTCGTCGTGCTCCAGCCGATATGGGGCGGGGCGGGCGGCAAGGCGTTCCGCGCCTATGACAAGCTGACCGGCGAGGTGGTCTGGGAGAAGCAGCTCCCCGGCGGCACGACGGCGGCCCCGATGACCTACATGGTCGACGGGCGGCAGTACATCGTCGTCACCGTCGGCTGGGAAGACATGCCGAGCGAGTACATCGCGCTCGCCCTGCCTGAGTAGCGGATGATGCTGGGAGGACGTGCCGAGCGAGTGCATCGCGCTCGCCTGGGTCGCCACCCTTGCCGGCCAGCCGTTTCAGCTTCAGGAGCGGGTAGTCCGGATATCGCGGCGTTAGCGTGCGGTTCGTGCAGTCGGCGATCAGGTCGAGCGTCTCGAGGACGACCTGTCCGATCAGCGGCTCGCTCAGCGGCGGTCCGACCACGCAGTTCGTGATCATCGCGCGGTTGCCGATCCGGACGGTCACGGGGCCGGCCAGCGGACGCTCGTCCCGTCGCTCGTCGGCGTACGTCACGAACGCCGTTCCCTGTTGCTCCAGCCCCAGGCGCTCGACGACGTTCTGCGGCAGGACCAGCGTCACGGCTCCGGTGTCGACGATGCCGTCGACCATCGAGCGGCGGATGTCGGTCTCCTCGCCGTGTCCGCGGTCGAAAACGCCGCGGTCGAGCGTGTTCTCAAGGGTGACGTTGGAGCGAATCTCTCCCATCGGCTTCGTCCCTTGATTGTTGCCCGCTCGGCGTACCGGCTGCAACCGGCCGCAGGAATGCCCCGCCGCCGCCCTCCGGTTGCTTCGCAGGGACTCGGGAGGAACGGACCCCTTCCGCCTCCAGCGTCTCAGCACGGCGTCCGCCCCCAGGCTGCTCGAACCCGGCAGCGAGCGGCGCAACGCACGTCAGTCGACGACGGCCAGCGCCATCAGGCCGGCGTCGTCGCGCGTGCCGTAGGCGAGGACGATGTGCTGACGGCCGTCGACGAGGAACGTCATCGGCGTCCCGGTCGGCGGCCGCTCGAGCTCCACCGCGTGGACGATGGCGCCCGTCGCCTTGTCGTAGGCGTTCAGCACCGGGGGCGGGGCGCCCTCGGGCCGCTCCGTGGTGGAGCCGCCGAAGTCGAGGTCGGGCGCCTCCGTGCCCCGCAGGCCGAGGAAGAGCAGCGTCCGGGTCAGCAGCGGACCCGTGTAGGAGCCGCCGCCGAGCGGGCCGGGGTCGGGGAGGCCCAGGTCGATCACACGCTGGCGGGGTCCGTCTCCCAGGGGGACCATCCACTCCCGCGTTCCCGCGTTCAGGTTGAAGGCGCTGAGCCGCGAGTAGGGCCCCTTGAACAGCGGCAGCCCCTGGGGGCCGCGCAGTCGCAGTCCCCCTCCGCGCACGTACCGGAAGTCCGATCGGTCCGGGTCCGGCTCGATCAGGGCGATGGCGTGCGGCCGCGTGTGGGACGGGATGTACAGCCAGCCCGTCACCGGATCGATCGCGGCCCCCGGCCAGTTGGCGCCGCCGCCTGCGTGACGAGGGTCGGCGGCTCGAAGATCGGTCCGTAGACGAAGCCGTTCAGGATCTCGATCGCCTCGGACCGCAGCGCGGGCGAGAAGTCGATGAGGTCGTCGATCGTCACCCCCTGCCGATCGAACGCGGGCGGCCTGGTCGGATGCGGCTGGGTCGGTGCGTACCATTCGCCGGGCACGTTGCCCGCCGGAACCGGGCGCTCCTCGATGGGCCAGACCGGCTCGCCCGTCACGCGGTCGAAGACGTAGGTGTAGGCCTGCTTCGTGACGACCGCCACCGCCTTGATCGGGCGTCCCTCGACCACGAGGTCGACCAGCAGCGGGGCCGCGGTCGCGTCGTAGTCCCAGAGCCCGTGGTGCACGAACTGGAAGTGCCAGACCCGCTCGCCGGTGCGGGCGTCGAGGCAGACGATGCTCTCGGCGAACAGGTTGTCGCCCGGCCGGTGGCCGCCGTACCAGTCGTTGGTCGGGGTGCCGGTCGGGACGTAGACATAGCCCAGCTCGGGGTCGGCGCTCAGCAGACCCCAGGCGTTGGCGGCGCCGGTGTCGCGCCAGGATCCGTCCTCCCACGTCTCGTTGCCGAACTCGCCGGGCTGCGGGATCGTGCGGAACTCCCAGAGCTCCTCGCCGGTGCGCACGTCGAAGCCGCGCACGTCGCCGGGCGGCGCCAACTGGTAGCGCGGTCCGTCGAAGACCACCGAGCCGATGACCACGACGTCGCCGACCACGATCGGCGCCGACATCAACTGGTACTCGCGGCGCGGAATCGGCCGCCGCAGCCCTTGGGTCGCGTCGACCGCCCCGTCGGCGCCGAAGTTGGCGACCGGCCGGCCGGTGGCGGCGTCCAGCGCGTAGAGGTACGCGTTGCCGGTCGGCAGGAAGATGCGCGCGTCCGTGCCGTCCGACCAGTAGGCGACGCCGCGCGAGTTGAAGCCGGTGTTGGCAGGCGGGTCGCCCTCCCATGTGCCGGGGTCGAATACCCAGAGCGTCTCGCCGGTCGCCGCGTCGATGGCCGCAGCCTGGCTCATCGAGGTCTTGATGTAGAGGACCCCGTCCACCAGGATCGGCGTCGCCTTGAACGCCCACGGCAGCATCGGCAGGTCCGCGCGGTGGGTGCGGACGATCTCGTTGTCGGGCGAGTCCCAGCGCCAGACCGGCTGCAGCCGCCGGACGCTCTCGCCGTCGATCTGGTCGAGCGGCGAGTACTTGGTGCTGCCGGGGTCGCCGCCGTACGTCGGCCACTGTGCGGGGGCGGTGCCCCGCTGAGCGACGGCCGGCGTGGCCCACAGGAGGGCAAGCGTGAAGGTGGCCAGAACCAGCAGGGTGGGGACGGGCGCAGCACGATCACGCATGATTACACCTCCCGGTGCTTCGCGAGTCTTTTACGGGCGCCGGCCGGTGCGGGAACCTTCTGACTCTATCGCGGTGCCGACCGCCCGGCGCCCGCGCTGGCGCCACGCGTCCCGCCACTGGGCCGCCGCGCGGCCGATCCGGCGTGCTGCGAACGCCGGGATCAGAACCGCACGCGGACGCCGGCGAAGGCGCTGCGGGGCGCGCCGGGGCCGAGGAAGCGGGGGTCGCTGGCGTCGGGCACTTCGCGCAGGTAGACCTCGAGCTCGGCCAGCACGCCGGCAGTGGCGTAGCGCACGTCGAACAGGTTGTCGATCCGGGCGAACAGCTCGACGCCGGCGTCGAAGCGATACGCCGTGCGGAGGTTGACGATGCCGTAGCCATCGAGCTCGGGCTGGTCGTTCCCCTCATCGCCGACGAAGACGCGGCTCGACGCCACGATCGTCTCGAGCGCCACGTCCCACGCGCGGGTGATTCCCTGGCGGATGCCGGCCTTGAAGCTGTGGCGGGGAATGCCGGGCAGCCGGTCGCCGGGCTCGACGGTGATCGAGCCGTCCTCACTCGCGGCGTCGTTCGCCTCGTCGCTGCCGGGAAGCTCCAGCGGCGACTCGAAGGTCGCCTGAACCAGCCCGTAGCTGGCGTACCAGCCGAAGCGCGCGATGCGCCCGTTCAGCTCGACCTCGGCGCCGACGCGCGACGTGTCGCCGGCGTTCTGGAAGTAGCCGGTTCCGATGAGTTCGGGCGACGCAATGAAGAGGATGTCGTCCGCGATCCGGGTGCGGTACGCCGTGGCCGACCACGTCAACTGCCGAGACCCGCCGCCGGTCCAGCGGCCGCGCAGACCGGCCTCCACGGAACGGGCGACCGCCTGTTCGAGCGGCGGATCGGAGACGAACGCGTTCGGGACGCGGCACGGCTCGTCGGGGTCCGCGCAGCTCAGCTCGGCCGCCGTCGGGGCCCGGTTCGACTCCGAGTAGCGAGCGAAGAGCGAGACGGCGTCGCTCGCGCGGAAGACGGCGCCGGCCGACGGATTGAAGCGCGAGAACGTGTGCGACCCGTCGAGCGAGCTGCCGAGGTGGTCGTCGATGTCGACGGCCACGTTGTTGAAGCGGCCCGAGGCGGTAAGGTCCACGCGATCCGTGACGGGGAACGTCTCGTGGAAGAACAGCCCCAGGGCGCGGCCCCCCGTCGTCAGGTCGGTGTTGAACAGGTCGTCGCCCCCGAGGCCGTAGATGCCGGCCCGTAGCCCCGACCCCGCGACGCCGCGCTCCGGCGTCAGGCGTCCGACCTCGCTGTGCGAGGTGAAATCGACATCGGCGGCGTCCGCGAACGCGCCGACGACGAGCACGTTGTCGCGCTCTCCCACCCGCGTCCGTGCCGTCGCCTGCAGCGTGCCGCCGAATCCGCGCGCCAGCGTCCGCGTCCGGTTGTAGGCGCCGTCGCCGCCCGCCTCCTCGGTGATGAACTCGCCCGTCCGCGGGTCCACGAGGGGCGCTGCGGCTTCGTCGTCATCGTCGCCGTCGTGGTCATCGTCGTCGCCGTCGTCGTCGTCGTCGCCGTCGTCGCCGTCGTGGTCGCCGTCGTCGCCGTCGTCGTCACCGTCGTCGCCGTCGTGGTCATCGTTGTCGCCGTCGTCGTCGTCGCCGTTCACGTCGTCGTCGCCGTCGTGTTCGTCTTCGTCGTCGTGGTCGTGGTCATCGTCGCCGTTGTCGTCGTCGTCGTCATCGTCGTCGCCGCCCGCGCACAGCGTGTTCATGGGGGCTCCGGGCGGGAGCAGATCGTCGTCGCAGAGGTCGAACTCGGCCTCGTCGCCGTTCAGGGTGGCCCGATCGAGGTCGCGGTAGTAGCCGGTCACCTGCACGGACCAGACATCGGACGCGGTGACGCTCGCGCGGCCCTGGACGAACGCCAGCCGGTTCTCGGTGACGTCGGGGAACGTGAAGATCCCGCTCCGGTCGACGTCGAGCAGCTCGATCGGAGCTGCGGCGTTCCCGGTCAGGTCCGTGTCCGCATAGGTGAAGCTGACGCCCGCGTCGACGCTCCGGCTGCGGTAGCCGACGTCGGCGAACGCCTGGGTCACGCGCGACGGGGACTCGTCGCGCCACCCCTCCTCGGCGAAGTGGGACGCGCCCGCATAGAACGCCCACGCGCCGTTGTTGGCCCCGTACTCGGCGACGGCCTGCGTGCGCCCGAACGCGCCGCCGGAGAACTCGCCGCGGAAGCCGGTGTGGGTGAAGCCGTCCTTGAGTTGCAGGGCGAGCGCGCCGCCCATGGCGTTCAGACCGTAGGCGGGGTCCGCGCCAGCGCTCAGTTGTGCCTGCTGGATCGCGAACTGCGGCAGCAGGTCGAACTGGACCGTGTCGCCGAACGGCTCGTTGACGCGGACGCCGTTCTGGTAGACGGCGATGCCCTGCGGCAGCCCCAGGAGCGGCGAGGCGGTAAAGCCCCGGAACCGCAACGTCGGCTGGAAGAGGTTGGTGGTGGAGCCTTCCAGCGTGACCGCCCCGAGGCGTTCCTGCAGGGCGTCCGCGAACGAGGACGCGCCCCGCTCGGTCAACTCAGCGCCGTCGATCCGGGACACGATGCCTGGCACGCGGTCCGGGTCGACGCCGGCTCCGGGCAGCGGCGTGACGCCCACCACGTCTACCTGTTCGGCGAAGGCCGCCACCGCCAGCGTTGCGTCGAGCTGTTGAGATGCTCCCGCCGGGATGCCGACCCCGTCCCGGCGCTCCGTCTCGAAGCCCTCCCGTGCGAAGGTGACCAGCCAGATGCCGGGGGCGAGCGCCAGCTCGTACTCTCCATCCGCGTCCGTGGTCGTCGTCGCCACCCGAGCCGTCTGGAGGTCCGCCTCGTCAGCCGGGGTCGCGGCCACCGTGACGCCGGCCAGCGGTTCGCCCCCCGCATCCGAGACGCGGCCGCGAAGCGAGCCGTCCTGCGCGCCATCGGCCGCGGTGCCCGATGTCAAGAGCATGCCGAAGGCGACGGCGAGCACGACTGCCCGCTGACCGGCGTCAACCTTGCGTCGCCATTCCCGGGTGGTTGATCTGTCCATGCCGGTATATGCGTCGAGGGGTGGCTTTGTTCACCGGGAATCCGCATCGCGCCCGGGACGGCAGGCGCGGCGCACGCAGCAAGCGACGGGTGTAGACTGCGGCGCAGGACGGATGGCGCAATCCATCGACGGATCGGCGATCGGTCTCTCGCTCGGCATCGACGGTCCAATCGAGGCCGCGGCGCCGGCGGCGTGCGACCCGGCGTCGGCACGGCAGATTGTCCTGGCGCTGTTCGACGAGCACCGCGCCGGCGCGTTGCGCTACGCCCGCTCGTTCGGACTGGCGGACGGGGTCGGCGAGGACGTGGTCCAGGAGGTGTTCCTGGCGTTGTTCGTCCACGTGTCGCGGGGCGGCGCCCGCACCAATCTGAGCGGCTGGATCTTCCGCGTCACGCAGCGCCTGGCGCTGCGGCAGCGGGCTCGGGAGGCGCGGGTCGCACGGCTGGCATCGTGGGCCGGCGTGCATCCGCCGCCGGCGATTCCGAGTCCGGAAGAGCAACTGGCCGCCGGTCGCCGGCAGGCGCGGCTCGCGGCGGCAGTGCACGCGTTGTCGGAGCGCGATCGGCGTTGCCTGATTCTCCGTGCGGAGGGAGTGCGCTACCGGGACATCGCGCACCAGCTCGGCATCTCGCTCGGGTCGGTCGCCAACGCGATCGCCCGGGCGCTGGCCCACCTGCGCAGCCTCGATGAGGAATGACCCCATGCAGGGCCGAACCCGGCATCCAACGGACGGTGAGCTGCTGTTGCTCGACGATCCGCAGGCGCTCGGCGGACGCCGCGGACGGAGGATCAGGCAGCACGTGGCGGAATGCGCGCGTTGCGCGGCCCGGCGGTCGCGGTTCGCGGAGGATCTCGCGGAGGTGGCGTCGCTCTGGCGTGCGCCCGCCACGGAGGAGGACACGGAGCGTCGAGAGCCCGGCGGCGGACGGGTCGCGCCGGAGCGGGAGCGGGAACATCGCGTCGCGCGCACCCGGCTCGCGGCGGCGCTCGACGCGCGGGAAACGCCGGACGCCTCTGGCTGGCCGCGCGTGACGCCAGCGGTGCGGACCGTCCTGCCCGCCGCCGCGGCAGGGCTGGTCGCGCTGGTGCTGGTCGCCGCGCCGCAGCTCCTGGACGTCGTCGGGTCCGACTCCGCTCGTCCCTCCGTCGCGGCGCCGGAGGAGCTGCCGGCCGCCCCGTTGCGGCTGCTTCCCGACCGCCGCCTGACGCCCGGCGCGGTGCGGCCGGTGACCGCCACCGAGGCATGCCGCGGCGACCTGCAGGCGGTTCCGCGGGCCGGCGCCGGGGTGCCGCGGCAGGTGTTCGCGCGGTACGGCATCGACTACCGGCGGGCGGCGGAGTACGAGCTCGACTTCCTGATCACGCCGGAGCTCGGCGGCGCGGCCGAGCCGGGGAACCTCTGGCCCCAGCCCTACGGATCAACGGTTTGGAACGCCTACGTGAAGGATGAGCTCGAGCGGCACCTGCGGCGGATGGTCTGCGGCGGCGCGCTCGATCTGGCCACGGCGCAGCGCGACATCGCGACCGACTGGATCGGAGCGTACCGCCGCTACTTCGACACCAGCCGGCCGCGCCGCGACTACCTCCGGTATCCGTTGACGCGACGCGACGGCGACGCGCTCCGGAGCGAGGCGATCGAGCTCCGCCTGCTGCCGCCACGCGGGGCGGTGGTCGTGGCCGACCGGTCGGGGTCGCAACCCGGAATCGCAGTCCGGATGGGTGGCCGCCTCGTGGAGGGTCCCGCCCGCGCGCGCCGCGAGACACGCCGGCCAGGGCGATCCTGGCCCGACGAACCCTGGCGGAGGTCTTGATGGCGCGCTCGAGGGTCGGCGCGCGGACATGCGCGGGAGAAGCGACGTCGGTCGGGTCGCTCGTTGCCGGTGTGTCCGCTGTCCTGGTCGTTGCGGCGGGGGGCGTCGCCGCGGCCGCCGAGGCGCCGCCGCTCGTGCGCGTGGGAGCCGTCCCGGGCTCCGCGGACGTCCTGGCCGCGGCCGGAGACCTGCTGGTCGCCGGATCGGGGACCGGCGTCCGCATCGTCGACGTAGCGCGTCCCGAGTCGGCCTCGGTGGCGGGACGCTACGAGTTCCACCGGCCCGTGCTCGACCTCGCGGTCGGCCGGGACGACGAGCGCGTCGTCTACGTCGCCAACAGCCACGACGGTCTGCGCCGACTGGATCTCTCCGAGCCCGGCGCCCCGGTCGTTTCAGGAACGGTCGAGACGCGCGGGCAGGCGGTCGGCGTGGCGGTGTCGGGCGATCGCGTTTACGTGGGCGACAACTCGCTCGGTTTCGACGTCGTCGATTCGGCCGGCGCCATGCAGCGTGCCGGCGAGTACCTGGGCGACGGATTCCCGCGTGACATCGCGGCGACGCGCGCGCTCGTTTTCGTCGCCGATCAGCCGGCGGGCCTCATCGTGGTCGACGTGTCGGATCCGGCTGCTCCGACGGTGGCGGGCGGCCTGTCGCTCGGACGCGAGCCGATCGTCGGGGTGGTCGTGCCGGATGCGCGGTCGTGGGATGCGGCGCCACCGCCCGTCGCCGCCGTGGCGAGCGGAACGGCGGGGTTGCTGGTGGTCGACGTTTCGGATCCGCGCGCGCCCGTGGTGGCGGCGCCCATCGCCCCTGGCGGCCGTTTCGCCGGCGTGGCGATGTGGGGCGAGCGGCTCTTCGTGGCCGGCGCCGGCGCCCTGCGGGTGTTCGACCTGGCGGATCCGGGGCAGCCGGCCCTGATCGCCGGGTCGGAACTCGGCGGCGAGGTCGGAGCGGTGGCCGTCGGCGAGGAGTTGGTGTTCGTGGCGACGCCGGGGGAGATCCTCATCTTCCGGCATCCGTAGTGCGGACCGAAGCCCTGGACGGAAGCCTTGGCAGGAGCGACGATGGGCGACCGCGGCGAGCATCCGGAACCGGAGCACGACTACGCAGGGGCGTACAGCGATCAGGCGCTGTGGGACAAGGTCGCGCGCTTCGCGGCCCGGGCAGGACGGAAGGTCCTCTGGAACGCCCTGGTCCTCTACTACTGCTGCATCGATCCGGACACGCCCAAGGAGGCGAAGGTCGTCATCGCGGGCGCGCTCGGCTACTTCATCATGCCCCTGGATGCCATCTCGGACCTGTTTCCGGGTGGCTTCGCGGACGACCTGGGGGCGCTGGTCGCCGCGCTCGGGCTGGTGAAGGCGCACCTCAAGCCCGAGCACCGTCAGCAGGCCGAAGAGAAGCTGCGGCGGTGGTTCGGCGACGACGGACGAGACGACGGAACGAGATGACTGTGAGACATAGGGTGCGTCGGGCGCACCGGATCCTGACCTGGACCGCGGGCCTTGCGGTCGCCGCCGAGGTGGTTCTGCTCCTCCCGGCGCCCGCCGGCGCACAGGAGTGGACGCAGTTTCGCGGGCCGCGGGCGGCGGGCGTCGTCGCCGACGACCAGGCCCGGCCGGAACGCTGGAGCGCCACCGAGAACGTCGCCTGGCGGACCCCGTTGCCAGGCCTGGGCTGGAGCTCGCCGGTCGTCGCCGACGGGCTGGTGGTCCTGACGACGGTGGCGAGCGAGGGCGACGTGGAGGCGCCGGAGGGCGGCTGGTACGGCGGCGGGGAGCGCGACACGCCGTCCGACGTCCACCACTGGCTGGTCTACGGGCTCGATCTGGAGAGCGGCGAGCCGCTCTGGCGAACCGAGGTGCACAGCGGCGTCCCGCGGACGCCGCATCACCTCAAGAACACGTTCGCCTCGGAGACGCCGGTGAGCGACGGCGAGCGCTTCTACGCGCTCTTCGGCAACGTCGGCCTCTACGCGCTCGGCAGGGACGGGTCCGTGCTCTGGTCCCGCGAGTTGCCGCCCGCGCGGACCCGGAACGGGTGGGGAACCGCCGCGTCTCCCGTCCTGCACGACGGTCGCCTGTACCTGGTGGTCGACAACGAGGAGCAGTCGTACCTGGCGGCGCTCAGTGCGGAAACGGGGGCCGAGGTGTGGCGGACCACCCGGGAGGAGGGGTCGAACTGGTCCACGCCCTTCGTCTGGGAGCACGTCCAAAGGACGGAGATCGTAACGACGGGCACGGACCGCATCCGATCCTACGACCTCGACGGCAAGCTGCTGTGGGAGCTCTCCGGCATGTCGTCCATCGTCATACCGACCCCGATCGCCGCCCACGGCCTGCTCTATCTCGAGTCGGGCTACATCGGCGACTTCTTCCGCCCGGTCTACGCCATTCGACCGGGCGCCGCGGGCGATATCTCGCTGGAGGAAGGGGAGTCGGCAAACGAGTTCGTGGCGTGGTCGCTCGAGCAGGGCGGTTCCTACCACCCGTCGCCGCTGGTCTACGGCGACCACTACTACACGCTGCTCGACCGCGGCCTGATGACGTGCCACGACGCGCGGACCGGGGCCGAGGTCTACGGGCGACAGCGGATCGACGTCGGCCAGGCGTTCACCGCGTCGCCCTGGGCCTACAACGGCAAGATCTTCGCCCTGAGCGAGCAGGGCACCACCTACGTCATCGAGGCCGGCCCGGAGTTTCGCATCCTGGCCGAGAACCCGCTCGACGAGTTCACGATGGCGACGCCGGCCATCCTCGACGACAGCCTGATCATCCGCACCGCGGAGGCCGTGTACCGGATCGCCGAGCGGTAGAAGCCCATGGACGGCCGCGCTACGCTCGGACGCCGAGGATGCCGATCAGTCTGCTCGCGACCTGCCGGCGCTGGGCGATCGAGACGCTCCCGAGCCTCGTGGCGTCGGTCGACTCGATGGTGGCGACCTTGGCGGTGCGGATGACGGAGGCGCCGGCAGCCCGGCTTGCGCAAGGTCCTTCACCGCGACGTCGCCGGGCCAGCCGCGATTCGCGGCGCTTGTGATCATCACGACCCAGAGCAAGCCGTGCGCTGCTTCCAGGGAGTTCGTCGAGACGACGAGCGCGGGTCGCGACTGCCGCGTCGACCGGTCGGTATAGGGGAAGGGGACCTTGATGACGTCGCCCTGCTCAAAGGTCGGCATACGCCACGGCGTCCGCTTCCGATTCCCACTCGCGGAACGTGCGAAACGGATCGTCGATCGCCGTTCCCGGCTGTGCCTTCGTCAGAACGACCTTCGCACCGTCGATCGCGTAGGCGATCTCGTCGCCCGGGTCGAGCCCGAGTGCGACGCGAACCGGTCGGGGGATGGTAGTCTGCGCCTTGGCGGTGAGCTTGCTGACGATCATCGTGCCCCCCGCCAACGTAAGGAAACTCCTTATCTGTGTCAAGCGGGCGGCGCTGTAGGATGCGCGCGCAGTCGCGCCGGGCGAGGGGCGCCTGCTTCGACGAAGGGACCACGACATGCATGAGTCACGAGCATCCAGCGGCGGCGTCTTCGTCGACCGCCGCACGTTTCTGGCGCACGGGTTGACTGCGCTCGGCGTCGGGGCGGCGGCCCGGGCCGGGGTCGCGGGCGCGTTCCAGCCCGCGCCGTTCCCGCTCGGCGTGGCTTCCGGCGATCCGACCCCGGACGGAATCGTCCTCTGGACGCGCCTCGCCCGCGATCCGCTTCACGGCGGCGGCATGCCGGCCGACGACGTGGAGGTCACCTGGGACGTGGCGCGGGACGAGCGAATGCAGGACGTCGTGCAGCGCGGCACGGCGATCGCCCCGGCGGCGCTGGCGCACAGCGTGCACGTCGAGGTGGCGGGACTCGAGCCGGCGCGCTGGTACTGGTACCGCTTCCGGGTCCCGGAGGGCGCGAGCACCGTCGGGCGCACGCGGACGCTCCCGGCCGCGGGCGCCGGCGTGGAGCGCTTGCGCTTCGCGTTCGCCTCGTGCCAGCACTACGAGCAGGGTTACTACACTGCCTACCGGCACATGGCGGAGGACGACCTCGACCTCGTCTTCCACCTCGGGGACTACATCTACGAGTACGAAGGGCGCGACGGCCGCGTCCGGCGGCACACGGGCGACGAGATAGAGCTCGTCGACGACTACCGCAACCGCTACGCGCTCTACCGCAGCGATCCGGACCTGCAGGCCGCGCACGCAGCGTTCCCCTGGGTGGTGACCTGGGACGACCACGAGGTGGACAACAACTACGCGGCCGACGTTCCCGAGGACGGGCTGCCGGCGGAGCTCTTCCTGCGGCGCCGCGCGGCCGCCTACCAGGCCTACTACGAGCACATGCCGTTGCGAAGCGCCTCCCTCCCGGCCGGCCCGCGCCTGCAGCTCTACCGGGGCTTCGACTGGGGCGGGCTCGCCTCGTTCCACGTCCTCGACACGCGGCAGTACCGCACCGACCAGCCGTGCGGCGACGGCCGGGCCAGCGTCTGCGACGGCATCTACGACCCGGCGGCGACGCTGCTCGGCGAGCGGCAGGAGCGCTGGCTCACGGACCGCCTCGACCGGTCCGCGGGGCGCTGGCAGGTGATTCCGCAACAGGTGCAGATGACGCGCGTCGACTGGCAGAGCGGCGACGGCGAAGCCTATGGCATGGACGTATGGTCCGGCTACGAGGCGGCGCGCCGGCGCCTGATGGAGTTCCTTGCGGATCGGCGCCCGTCGAACCCGGTCGTTCTCACCGGCGACATCCACAGCAACTGGGTGGCCGACCTGAAGGTCGACTACCGGGACGAGCGCGCTCCCGTCGTCGGAACGGAGCTCATCTGCACGTCGATCAGCTCCGGCGGCGACGGGCGCGACAGCTTCGACGCGGCGGCCGGCATGCTCGCCGAGAATCCGTGGGTGAAATTCTTCAACGCGCAGCGCGGCTACGTCCGTTGCGAGGTCACCCCCGAACGCTGCGTCGCCGATTACCAGGTGCTGGAGTACGTGACCCGGCCCGGCAGCCCGATCGCCACCCGGGCGTCGTTCCTCGTCGAGGACGGACGCCCCGGCGCGGAGCGTCTGTGAGCGGCCCCGGCGCTGCTACCGCACGACGTCGGAGTACCCGCCGTTCCACCGCAGCACGTATGGAGTCGAGCGTACTCGGGAGACTCGCCGCTTCGTTGAAGGCCGGGACGAGGATCGATTCGCGCATGCGGGCGCAGTTCGATCGCTGGGGGAACGTCCCTGTCGGTGGCCGACGATGAGGAGACAGTCGACGACCTATTCCGCTCGCACCGGCCCCAGCTTCCGCACCCAGCCGTCGCTCTTGGTCAGCAGATAGAGCTCGCCCGTGGAGTCGATGCCCAGGCGAGCGTCCGCCCGCGGCCCCGGGGCGTACGTGTTGGGATGCCCGACCGCGTCCGCGAGATCGCGCTCCTCCCCGTCGACCACCAGCCGCAGTTCCAGGATCTCGACGAGCTCGCCGGGCACGAGCCCGTCCGCGTCGATGTAGAACACGCGACCGCGAGGGAAGTCGGTGAAGAGGTACTTGCCCTGCAGCTCGGGAATGGCCGCGCCGCGATAGACGAAGCCGCCGCTGATGGCGTAGCCCTCGTCGTGGTCGTACTGCGCGACCGGATACACGAGCGGCTGCTCGTCTTCCGCCGGGCGCGGATACAGCGGTCCCGGACGCCCGGGAGGCACCGTGAAGCCGGTAGCGAACATGCCCTCCCGGAGCCGCCAGCCGTAGTTGGCGCCGGGCATCCCCAGATTGACCTCCTCGACCAGGTTCTGGCCGATGTCGCCCAGGAACATCCGGCCGTCGGTGTCCCAGGAGAACTGCTGCGGGTGCCGCAGGCCGTAGGCCCAGATCTCGGGGGCGACCCCGTCCTCGCCCACGAACGGGTTGTCCTCCGGAATGCCGTACCCCCGTCGCCCCTCGCCGCCGAGCGGATCGATGCGGATGATCGCGCCATGGGGCTCGCGCAGGGACTGGCCGTAGTCGCGGGGATCGTAAGCCGCCCCGGCGTCCCCGAGGCAGGCGTACAGGAGCCCGTACTCCCGCGATCCGGGCTCCGCCGTCGGATTGAACGCGATGGTGCCGATGTTGTGGTTGGGCGCGAACTGGCCGATCCGGAAGACCTCGCGCGTAGTGCCGCTGAACACGTTCGCCTGCGGATCGTCGGCCGTCCACTCCCGGATGACGCTCTCGTGGCTCGCTGCGTCGTCCTCCAGGTAGTCGGCGCGGCCGCCGTCCGACCGGGCGCTGTAGGCGGTGTAGAGCTTCCCGTACCCCGGCGTGCCGGCGACGGCGAACTGCGGGTGGAACGCCACCCCCACCAGACCGGACTCGTTGGGGAACATGGAGTCGTCGAAGCCGATATCGCGGGTGCGAACGTCCAGGTACTCGACCGGCTCCATCCCGTCCTCGTCGGTGATGTAGATGACTCCGCGCAGGTCGTTGAGGACGAGGCGCCCCGAGCCGTCCCCGACCGGCGTCAGGTACTGAATCCGCGCATGCGACTCGGTCGTCAGGGGCGCGTTCGGGGCCGAGTCCGTGGTTCGCGGAGGACGGACGAACCGCGTCGCTTCCACGATCAGGTCCCCCTTGAGGATCGGTTCCGGAATGGGGTCGGTCAGCCGTTCCTGAGCCTCGACCGGGAAGGACGCGGCGGCGAGGACCAGGAGAGCGGTCGTTGCGAGCGATCGTGCGAAGTGCATGGCGTACTCCGTTGGTTGCGTGGTGGCTGTGGCTGTCGCGTTGGCCGAAAGGACGTGGCTACTCGCCGTCGACGGAGAACGCGAGCAGCACGTTGCCCGGAATGCCGAGGCCTCCGTAGCCGGAGACGACGTAGAGCATTCCGTCGACCACGGTGACGCCCGGTCCGTTGAGGGACCCGCCGCGTGCCGGCACGCCGTTGACCGTTTCGTACTCGCCCACCGTGTCGGCGCTCCAGATGATGCGGCCGGTGTCGGTGGCGTGCGCCCGGACGTGACCGTCGAGGCTCGTGGAGAAGACGACGCCGGCGATGGCGGTCACGGCGCCCGGCTGCGCGGTGTGGCAGCCCTCGCGCGATCCGCAGGTGTCCTGCACCGGCGGCGCGTGCCAGACCTCCGCGCCGTCGGCGACGGTCAGCGCGGTCACGCCGCCGGCCTCGCCCGCGGGCCTCTCGAAGAAGTCCGAGATCGAGGCGTAGACGACATCGTTCTCGTCGATGGCGAATCCCCATTCGATGCCGCCCAGGATGCCGCCGTCCGAGATCCGGGTCTCCCACAGGATGGCGCCGGTGTCCGGATCCAGGCCGTACATCACGCCCGACTTCTGGCCCGCGAGCAGGATCGGCGTGCCGTCGGCGCGGGTCGTGAGGATGGTGGAGCTGCCATAGTCCACGTCCGGGCCTGCGTCCTCGGGGCAGTTGGCGCGCCCTTCCTCGGTGGGCGACATGCAGGCGACGGTCCAGGCGTCGCCCGGCGTCGTCTGCGAGATCCAGCGCACCTCGCCGGTGTCCATGTCCAGCGCCATCAGCGCGTCGCTGTTCGGCGACGGCGGGTTGGAGTAGGAATCGCCGGTGGCGGCGTAGACGACGCCGCGGCCGGGGTCGATCGTAGGCGCCGACCATACGCCGGCCCCCGACGGGCCCCAGGTCTGCGCGCCGGCCGAGTTGCGGCCGGTCGGCTGAGGCTCCTCCTCGATGATGTAGCGCTTCCAGAGCTGCTCGCCGGTCGCGGCGTCGAGAGCGACGACGCTCCCGCGGAACGTGCAGCACTCGTAGGTCGGGATGATCGCCGTCCCTTCCTCGCCGGAGGCGACGCCCACGAAGACGCGCCCGTCGTGGAGGGTCGGGGCGCCGGTGATCGTGGCGTCGAGGTGGTCGTCGATCTTCGTGCGCCAGCGCAGCTCGCCGGTGGCGAAGTCGACGCCGTAGATGCTGGCCGTGCGGTCGCCGAAGTAGGCCGTCGCAGCTCCGTCGGGGCCGGGGCCGACCGGGATCGCCGTCCGCACCGCGCCCTCGGCCTCGTAGATCCAGTCGATGCAGCCGGACTTCGCATCCAGGCTGTAGACCAGCCCGGCGCGGCTGCCGATGACGATGCGTTCACCGACGACGGTCGCCTGGGAGCCGGCCGCGTTGACGCCGGGAAAGCCGAACGCCCACTTCATCCGCAGGCGCGGCACGTCCTCCGCGGTGATGCCGGCCGCGGCGGCGCCCTGGAACCGCGTATTGGCGAGGTCGGCGCCCCAGCCGTTCCAGGCCGGTCCGGAGAACGGATCGGCTGGCGCCGCGTCCGCGGAGCAATACGCACTCTCGGGGATCTGCTCGAGCGGGGGGCCGCTGAGGACATCGCCGCTGAGGTATTCGGCGACGGCGGCTCGCTCCGCCTCGGTGAGCGACAGCGCCTGCCGCTGCATCAGGCCGAACCGGAGGGTGGCGTAGATCTCGTCCGCCGAACGCTCCCGCAGCGTTGCGGCGGGGGTGAGCCGGGCCATGCCCCCTTCGTGACAGCGGGCGCAGTGCTGCCGGTAGACGAGCTCCCCGTCGGCGGTGGCCTCCTGGGACGCGGCGGCGGTCGCCGTGAGCAGGGCACAGAACGGCAACGTGAGCAGGGTGGCGGTGCGCATTGTGATCTCCGATCCCGAGGTGCAAACCCCTAGTCTAGCGGCCGCGGACCAGCCGCAGGTGCCGGCGCTGGCGCCGGTTGGGCGGACCGGGTGGCGGTCCGGCGCGCCGCAGCATCTGGCGGAGCTCGCGCTCTGCCGCGGTCGGCGGCGGCGTGCGGTCTTCGTAGAGCTCCCGGGCGTCGGCCCTGGGCAGATGGCGGTCGGCGAGCTCCCGCACCGCCACCTGCTGCCTGACGCCCTGCGGGCGCGTGATGGTTACGAGCTCGCCGGGGCGGATTTCGCGGTGCGGCTTGGCGCGCTGGCCGTTGACGTCGACCTTGCCGCCCTTGCAGGCCTTCTGCGCCTCGGAACGCGTCCGGAACAGGCAGGCGACGTCCAGCCAGACGTCGAGGCGCACGCGCGCGGGCGGTTCGGTCATGAGGCAGGAGCCCGCGTGCCGGGGGCACCGGTTCCGGCGCCACGGGCCGCCGCCGGCGCTTCGAGCATGCGGCGGACGACCGCCTGGCACTCGGGGAAGAGCTCCGCGATTCGATCCGGCTGCCGGCCCCCCGCCTGCGCGAAGTCGGGCCGGCCGCCGCCGGTCCCGCCCACGACCGGCGCGATCGCCTTCACGACACGGCCCGCATGCACGCGGTCCGTCAGGTCCCGCGTGACCGACACCACCAGCGCCACCTTGCCGTGGTTCTCCGCCGCGACCACTACGACGCCGCTCGGGATCCGGTCGCGCAGCGAGTCCGCCAGCGTGCGAAGGGCGCCCTTCTCGAGATTGGAGACGCGTCGGCCGACGACGGTCACGCCGTCGAACTCCACCGTGCTGCCGTCCGCCGCTCCGGCCACGCCGCCGCCCATCGCGGCGCGGATCCGGAGCTGCTCGACCTCGCGGCCGAGCCGCTTCGCCTCGGCCTGCAGCTTCCGGACGGCCGGCAGGGCCTCGGCCGCGGTCGTGCCCAGGGCCTGCAGCAGGCCGGACAGTCTGGCGCCCCGCTGCTGGAGCAACCGGACGGCAGCGGAGCCGGTAACCGCCTCGATGCGCCGGACGCCGGCCGCCACGCCGCCCTCCTGGGTGATCAGGAACGGTCCGATGTCGCCGGTGGCGCGGCAGTGCGTGCCGCCGCAGAGCTCGACGGAGAAGCCGGGCACGGTGACCACCCGCACGCGCTCGCCGTACCGCTCGCCGAAGAGCGCCATCGCGCCGTTGCGAATTGCCTCCTCGGTCTCCTGCTCGTCCGTGCTGACGGCCTGGTTCTCGAACACCCGGGCGTTGACGAGCCGCTCGATCTCGGTGCGCTCGTCGGCCGTGACCGCTTCCCCGTGCGTGACGTCGAAGCGCAGCCGATCGGGCGCGACGAGGGACCCTGCCTGCCGGACGTGAGGGCCGACCACGGCGCGGAGCGCAGCGTGCAGGAGGTGCGTCGCCGTATGGTTGCGGCGGATGTCGTCGCGCCGCGCCGCGTCGACCTCCGCGGTGACCACGTCGCCCGCATGCAGGGCGCCCTCGCGCACCGTGACGACGTGCATGCGCCCCGTGGCCGGGAGCGGGCGGGCCACGTCGCGGACCTCGACCGCGAGGCCCTCCCCCGTCAACCGCCCGGTGTCGGAGACCTGTCCGCCGGCCTCGAGATAGAAGGGGGTCGGATCGAGCAGGACGAAGCCGTCCTCGCCGGCGTGCAGGGCGTGCACCCCGACGAAGCGATTCTCGCCGCCTCCCTCGCCGGAGGCGGCGGCGCGCTCGAGACGGCAGAGGCCGGTCACCGTGCTCCGCGCGGCAGTCGTCTCGTAGCCGACGAAGCGGTCCGGCACGTGCGGTACGTCTACGGCCGTGCCCGGCCAGCCGCCCGGACCTGCGCCGTCCTCCGGCCCCGGCCCGAAGTGGCTGCCGGCGCGGGCGCGCGCCCGCTGGTCGGTCATCGCGCGGTCGAAACCCTCGCGGTCGACCACGACGTCCCGCGAGCCGGCCAGGTCCTCGACGAAGTCGAACGGAACGCCGAAGGTGTCCCACAGGCGGAACGCCTCGTCGCCCGCGAGCCGTCGGGAGCCCGCTTCCGCCTCCCCCAGCGCCGCCTCCAGGCGGGGCAGACCGTCGGTGAGCACCTTGTCGAACTGGGCCTCTTCCTGTCGGACCACGGAGACGATCGCGTCGCGGCTCGCAACCAGCTCCGGATACGCCGGCGCCATCCGATCGATGACCACCTCGACGAGGTCGTGCAGGAACGGCTGTGTCAGGCCGAGTCTCTTGCCGTGGCGCATGGCGCGCCGCATGATCTTGCGCAGCACGTAGCCCCGCCACTCGTTCGACGGCACGACGCCGTCGCCAATCAGGAACGTCATCGCCCGCAGATGGTCGGCGATGACCCGCAGCGAGACGTCGCTCGTGTCGTTGGACGCGCGGCCGGCGAGCGGCCCGTAGAGGGTGCCTGCGCGCTCGCCGATGGCCGCGAGCAACGGCGTGAACAGGTCGGTGTCGTAGTTCGACAGCTTGTCCTGGAGGACGGCGACGATTCGCTCCAGCCCCATCCCGGTGTCGATCGAGGGGGCCGGGAGCGGCGACAGGGTGCCGTCCGCCTGCCGCTCGAACTCCATGAAGACGTTGTTCCAGATCTCGACGTAGCGGTCGCACGAGCAGTCGACGCCGCGGCAGGTCGCCTCGTCGCACGGCAGGTGGTCGCCGCGGTGGTAATGGATCTCGGAGCAGCGCCCGCAGGGGCCGGTGTCGCCCATGGCCCAGAAGTTCTCGGCCGCCCCGAGCTCCGTGATCCGGTCCGCGGGAACGAGCCGCTCCCAGATGGCGCGGGCGTCCTCGTCGCGGGGGATGCCGTCCCCGCCCCGAAAGACGGTGGCGTGCAGCCGCTCGGGGGGCAGGCCCCAGACGTCGGTCAGGAGCCGCCACGCCAGGGGGATGGCGTCGGCCTTGAAGTAGTCGCCGAACGAGAAGTTGCCGAGCATCTCGAAGAACGTGTGGTGCCGCAGCGACGGACCCACGTTCTCGAGGTCGTTGTGCTTGCCGCTCACCCGCATGCACTTCTGCGAGGTCGCGGCGCGGCGGTACTCGCGGCGCTCGGTGCCGAGGAAGGCGCCCTTGAACTGGTTCATGCCCGCGTTGGTGAAGAGCAGCGTGGGGTCGTCCTGGGGGACCAGCGGGGAGCTCGACACGACGCGATGGCCCTGTCCCTGGAAATAGTCGAGGAAGCTCTGTCGAATCTCAGCGGACGTCATCGTGACCATTGTTCCACAAGGCTTGGCGTCGCGGTTTCTCAGTCGTCGTCCGGTGCTGCACCGGGCCGAGCGCGCCGCCGGAGGGCCGCCGCCGCCATCGCGCCCTCGAAACCCTGGCGCAGCAGGTACTGATGGAGGCGGCGGAACTCGGCGCGGTCCGCAATCCGCCCGGCGAGCCGCCGGGCGAGCGACCGGTCGAGCAGCTCCTCGATGTTGCGCCCAGCGAGCGCTTCCGCGATGGCCGCGCGCGCCGCCGGGGCGTCCACGCCGCGGGCCACGAGCTCGCGCTCGATGCGCGCCGGGCCTTGCCCGCGCACCTCGACGGCGCGGCGAGCGAAGACGGCGGCCGCGCGGCGGTCGTCGAGCGCGCCCTCCTGGCGCAGCCGCGCTACGGCGGCGTCGGTGGCCTGTGGCGGGAACCCGCGCCGGCGGAGCCGCTCGCCGAGTTGGGCCGCCGACAGATCGCGACCGGCCAGCAGGGTCAGACCGACGGCGTACGCGTTCGCCGAGCGAGCCCGCCGCCGCGCCTCGCTCATGGGCGGTGTGCGATCCCCATGGGAGCGGGGAGCAACGCGGCCCGCGGCCCCTGCCGTTGGATTCGGGCCGCCGCGTGGCATGCCGTCAGGCGGTTGCTTCGTTCGTTCCGGCGGCAAGGCCGGCGCCCGGATACACCGGCCTGAGCCAGCCGTGGGTGTCGGGGATCCGACCCGCGATGACATCGAAGAAACGCCGCTGGATCGCCTCCGTAACGGGCCCTCGGGTGCCGCTGCCGATGGCGATCTTGTCGACCGAGCGAATCGGGGAGATCTCGGCCGCCGTGCCCGTGAAGAAGAGCTCGTCGGCGATGTACAGTGCCTCGCGCGGCAGGGTCTCCTCGCGCAGCGGGAAGTCGAGGTCGCGGGCAAGCGTGATGACGACGTCCCGCGTGATGCCGGGCAGGATGGAGTCGGCCAGCGGCGGCGTCGTGATCACGCCGTCGCGCACCGCGAAGATGTTCTGTCCGCTGCCCTCGCTGACGAAGCCGCGCGGATCGAGCGCGATCCCCTCGGCGTAGTCGTTCAGCGTCGCCTCCATCTTGATGAGCTGCGAGTTCGCGTAGTTCGCCGTCGCCTTCGCCACGGCCGGAAAGCGGTTTGGCGCCCCCCGACCCCAGGAGCTGACCTGCACGTCGACGCCGTGCTCGAGCGCCTCCTCGCCCAGGTAGGCGCCCCACTCCCAGACGAGGATCGCGGCCTCCACCGGACACGAGAACGGGTTGACACCGAGCGAGTGGTAGCCCCGGTAGAGCAGCGGGCGGACGTAGCAGGCCCGGTAGCGGTTGGCGCGAATCGTCTCGAGCACCGCCGCCTCGAACTCGTCCCCGTCGAGCCCGTGATCCATGCGGTAGATCCTGGCCGAGTCGAACAGGCGCCGTATGTGCGCGTCGAGCCGGAAGACCGCGGCCCCGTCCGGAGTCTCGTAGCACCGCGCGCCCTCGAATACCCCGCTCCCGTAATGCACGACGTGCGAGCCGATGTGGATCTTGGCGTCGGCCCAGTCGACGAGCTCTCCGTTCATCCAGATGCGGCCCTGCCCGAAGCTCATGCGCGACCCCGCTAAAACCGTGTGCAATGAAGAAGTTACGCAGTACGAGTGTAGCGGCCGGCCGCGGTGGTTTGCAAGCCGGAGCGTGCAGCGGACGGTCGGCTACTGCCTCTGGCCGCAGAACGGACAGCGGTTCGCGCGGGCGTGCAGCGGCTTGAGGCACTGCCAGCAGAAACGGCTCGACGGCGTCCGGGCGCGGCGCGGTCTCTGCGCGCGCCGCTGGTCTTCGGCCGTGCGGTCGCCTGCCCCGGCGGCCCGGGCCGGTGCCGGCGCCGGTGCGGCCTCCGATCCTGCGGCCCGGGCCCTCTCGAGGTCGCGCAGCAATTCGTCGGCGCGCCGGTAGCGCGACTCCACGTCGGGCGCCAGCGCCTTCATGATCAGGTCGTTCAGGCGCTCCGGCAGGCCCGGCTTGCGGAGGCGCGGCGGCTCGACGAGGTCGCCGCGCCGAAGCCGCACCAGGTCGTGCTGCGTCGGCGTGTCGTACGGGAGGGTGCCGGTCGCCATCTGGTACATCGTGACGCCGAGCGAGTAGATGTCGGAGGCGAAGACCGCGCGCCCCTCGAACTGCTCCGGCGCCATGTAGGGCGGGCTGCCCGTGACCGTGTTTTGCGCGGCCATCTCGAGGAACCGGGAGGTGCCGAAGTCGGTCACCTTGAGCACCCCGTCCCCGGATACGAGGACGTTCGACGGCCGCAGGTCCCGGTGCACGACCCCCTGGCGATGGGCGTGCTCGACGGCCTGCGCGAGCTGTGTGGAGTAACCGACCACGCGCGGCGCCGCGAGGGCTCCGTCGCGCGCGATGACATCCTCGAGCGTCTCGCCGGCTACGTATTCCATCACGATGAAGAAGACGTTGTCCGTCTTCTCCGCCGTCGTGATTGAGACGATGTTCGGGTGGTCGAGCGCCGCGAGGAGCCGAGGCTCCCGGAGATGCTCGGCGAAGTTGAGGTTCTGCTTGTGGGGTACCTTGATCGCCACTTCCTTGTCGATCCAGGTGTCCCGGGCGAGGTAGACCGCGCCGAAGCCGCCGCTGCCGAGAGAGGCCAGAATCTTGTACTTGCCGAGTGTCTGCCCCTTCAACAGCATGCGGTTCGGTCAGTATAGCCACTATGCCGGCGCATCGGCCGCGGCGGAGGCGCCGGGAGGCTCGTCGTCCTGCCAGACGAAGTGGAGCACGGACAGGGCGACGGCCGGCACCGCCTCGGCGCGCAGCGTGCGCCGGCCGAGCGTTGTCGCTCGAAAGCCGGCCCGAGCCGCGACGACCAGCTCGGTCTCCGTCCAGCCTCCCTCCGGGCCGACCGCGACCACGGCCGAGGCGGGGCGGGGCTCGGAGGCGAGGGAGCGCACGGGCGACACCGCTGCGTCCGCCGCCGCCGGCTCGACGAGGAGTATCCGGAGGCCGGCGCCCGGGTTGCCCAGGAAGCGGTCGAGGGCCACCGGCGGACGGATGTCGGGTACGACCGCGCGCCCGCACTGCTTCGCGGAGGCGATTGCGATGCGGGTCCAGCGCTCCGCCGCGGCCGCGCCGAAGCGACGGGCGGGCACCTCCGTGCGCGTCGTCACGAGCGGCTGTACGGCGTGGACGCCGAGCATGGTGGCATCGCGGACGACCTCGTCGACCCTGCGGCCCTTGAGCAGGGCCGCTCCGAGCGTCACGCGCACGCCGGGTTCCGGCGGCATCGGCAGGGCGCTTCGGGTCCGGACGCGCACGCCGCCCCGCCCGGCCTCGGTCACCACCGCCCCGTGCTCGCGCCCGCGGCCGTCGAACACCCGGACCGAGTCTCCGGCCCGCAAGCGCAGGACCTGCGTGAGATGACGGGCCTCATCCTCCGGCAGATCGACGACGACGTCCGACCGGCCGGCGCCGGGAGCGAAGAAGCGGTGCATGGGCCATGCGTGGTGCGGCCCGACCCGGGTCACGAGCGGCCGGCGCGCCGCAGGGTCAACGCGACCCAGCCGTCCTCCGTCTGGCAGTCGACCGGCGTCAGCATGCCGTCGAAGGCCGCGCGCACCTCCTCCTCCTCGCCGGTCGTGACCCCGCCCGCTATCAGCCAGCCGGACGCCCCTACGTGGCGCGCGATCCGCGAGGCGTGACGGACCAGGGTGCCGCCGCTCAGATTGGCGGTCACGACCATCGCGCGGAGCGCGGCGAGCCGTCCAACGTCCGCCTGCCGGAGCGCGACGGCGTGCGCTGCCGCGTTGCGCGCGAGGTTGGCCTCGGCGTTGGCGAGAGCGTCGGCGTCGCGATCCACGGCCACGATGCCAGCGGCGCCGAGCTTGTGCGCCGCGATCGCCAGCACACCGGACCCCGTACCGAGGTCGAGGACCTCGGGGGGCGAGGCCGCGCTGTCGAGGCAGGCCTGCAAGGCGCGCAGGCAGAGACGGGTCGAGGCGTGGTGCCCCGTGCCGAACCCCGTGGACGGCTCGATGACCACGACGATGCAGCCGCCTGCCTCGCCGTCCCCGGGGACGTTCCACGGCGGCGCCACCACGACCCGGCCGACGCGGATGGCCCGCAGGTGCTCCTGGCTGCGGGCCGCCCAGTCCTCGTCGGGCACGTCGACCGTGCGGACGGTGACCCCGTCGGGACCCAGGGCGCGCGTGATCACCCGCCGGGCGGCGTCCCGGTGGTCACCCGTAGCGAAGTGGACGCGCCGGACGACGAGCCCGTTCCGCGGCGCGGGCCCGTCGCGGATCTCGATCGCAAGGGGCTGCAGGTCATCGAGCAGAAAATCGAGCCGTGCCGGCAGGGTGGATGATGCCGTCGGCAGCGCTACGTCGAGGGCCGGGCGGGCGTCACCCAAAGATGTCCTTGACGCGATCGAAGAACGGACGGTTGTCCTCGTCCGCCGCGACTGGCCGAATGGGATCCCTCCTGCCGCGCGGCAACGTCTTGTCGAGCTCCGCGATGAGCGCCTTCTGCTCGCGGGTGAGCGCCGTCGGGACCTCGACGCGGACGGTCACGTAGAGGTCGCCGCGCCCGCGCCCCGACACGCGCGGGAGTCCCTTGCTCCGCAGGCGGAACCGCGTCTCCGTCGGCGTGCCCTTGGGCACCGGGAGGGTCTCGCCCCCGGCCAGCGTCGGCACCTCGACAGTTCCGCCGAGGGCGAGAGTGGGGAAGCTCACCGGCACCGCGCAGTGCAGGTCGTCGTCCTCGCGCTGGAAGAACTCGTGGTCCCGCACGTGGACCACGACGTAGAGGTCGCCGGGCGAGCCGCCGGCCGCTCCGTGCTCCCCCTCGCCGGAGAGACGCAGGCGCTGCCCGCTGCCGATTCCGGCCGGCACCTTCACGGTCAGCTTCCGCTGCCGTTCCGCGCGTCCGCGCCCGTGGCACTCGCGGCACGGCGTGCGGATGACCGTACCGCTCCCCCGGCAGTGCCCGCACGTGCGGGCGACGGTCAGGAAGCCCTGCTGGTAGCGCACCTGCCCGCGGCCGCGGCACTGCGGGCAGGTGTCGGGCCGGGAGCCGGCTGCGGCGCCGGAGCCGTTGCAGGCCTCGCACTGCTCCTCGCGGGGGATCTGCAGCGTGGTCTCCGTGCCCGCGGCCATCTCCTCGAAACCGATCTCGAGGTCGTAACGCAGGTCGGCGCCCCGGGCGGGGCCGCGGCGCCCCGTGCCGAAGCCGAAGAGATCGCCGAGCCCGCCGAGCCCGCCGAAGATGTCGTTGAAGTCCGCGAAGATGGTCGGGTCGAAGCCCGGGCTTCCGGGCGCGCCGCCGACGGCCGCGTGGCCGAAGCGGTCGTACCGCGCGCGCTTGTCGCCGTCGGCAAGAACGGCGTACGCCTCGGCCGCCTCCTTGAAGCGCTCCTCCGCCGTGCGGTCGCCCGGGTTGCGGTCCGGGTGGTACTGCAGCGCGAGCTTGCGGTAGGCGCTCTTGATCTGCTGGTCGTCGGCGTTGCGCGGAACGCCCAGCACCTCGTAGTAGTCGCGCTTGCTCACGTCTTGGCCACCCTGACCATCGCCGCCCGCAGCAGGCGGGCCCCGAGCAGGTATCCGCGCCGCACCTCGCCGATAATCTCGCCCGCCCGGTGATCCGCACTCTCCTCGTGGGCGATGGCCTGGTGGACGTTGGGGTCGAAGTCCTCGCCCGCCGTCTCGATCGGCGTCACGCCCCGCTTCCGGAGCAGGTCGAGCATCTGGCGGTGAATCAGCTCGACACCGTCGCGGTACGCCGCCGCCGCGCCTTCGTCCAGCGGGGCCGCCAGCGCCCGTTCGAGGTTGTCGACCACCGGCAGCAACTCCTCGAGCAGATCGGCCGCGGCCGCCGACGCGAGGGCGGCGCGCTCCCGTTCGACCCGCTTGCGGTAGTTGTCGAACTCGGCCGTCTTCCGCAGCAGGAGGTCGTAGTACTCGTCTCGCTGCGCCGCGGGGTCGGGTTCGGCCGCGGGGTCGGGTTCGGCCGCGGGGTCGGGTTCGGCCGCGGCGTCGGGTGCGGCCGCGGGGCTCGCTGCCGCCGCCGCGCCGCCCGCCGGCCCCTCGCCCGCATCGGCGTCCGGCGTGGCGCCGGCACCCGCGTCGACGGCGCTCGCCTGCGATGCGGCACCGGCATCTGCGGGGGGCGGTGGGTCGGAAGCGGCGCCGGCGGTTGCGGGTCGTGCGCGGGTGTCGTCAGGCGATTCGGCTGTCACGTCGTCTGTCATGGTCGGACGATGCCGCCTGCGCGACGAGGACGCGGCTCACGGCTCGCGAGACCCGGTCCACGGCGGCGATGGCGCGCGAGTAGCGCATCCGGCGAGGCCCGATGATGCCGATGCTGCCGGTGCACCCTCCGTCGAAGTAGGTGGAGGTCACCAGACTGAAGTGCTGCATCTCGGGGGACATGTGCTCGGTCCCGATCACCACGGTCAGGCCGGGACCCTCGATGTACTCGTTCAGGAGCCGGACCAGCAGGTCCTTGCGCTCGATCAGTGTGAGCAGGGCGCGCAGCGTCTTCAGGGGCACGCGGTCCTCTCCGTCCGACACCCCGTCCACCAGGAACCCCGCGCCCTCCACGAAGAGCCGGTCCTGCGGAGCCATGTCCTCCAGGGTCGAGCTGGCGAGCCGGAGCACGCAGGAGCGAAGCTGGTCGTAGAGCATGCGTTCCTGCCGGAGCTCCTCGACGACGGCGGCGCGGACCTCCCACAGGGGCAGTCCGGCGAACTCCTGGTTCAGGTAGAGCGCCCCCTGCTCCAGTGCGTTCCGGCCGATCGACTCGCCGAGGTCGATCGTCTTGTGCGCGACCTCGCCGTCCTGCGTGGAAACGACGACGAGAATGCGCGTGCCGTCGAGAGGGACGAACTCGATGTGGCGAAAGGTGCCCGACGCGACCTGCGGCATCAACGCGAACGCCAGGTACCGCGAGGCCAGGGAGAGCTCGTGCGAGACGTTCGACAGCACGTCGCCGAGTGTGCCCGCCTGGCGCAGGCGCGCCTCCACCTCCCGCGTCGGCTGCGTGCCGCGCCGCCGCTCGAGCAACAGATTGACGAAGCAGCGGTACCCGTGGTCGGTCGGTACGCGGCCGGCCGACGTGTGCGGCTGGTGGACGTAGCCCAGCTCCTCGAGCTCGGCCATGATGGTGCGGACCGATGCCGACGAGAGCCCGACGTCGCCGTGCTCCGCCAGCCAGAGCGACGACACCGGCTCGCCGGTGTCGATGTACTGCTTGACGAGCGTGGCCAGAATGGCGCGAGAGCGGGCTGACAGGCCGTCACCGGCGGTGCCACGCTTGCCGGAACGTCGACTCATGGTGACCTGGACCGCATTATATCAGCCGCCCCCTCGACGCTCGCCGGCTCGGGTCGCGGCGCCGCGTCAGGGTTCGGCGGTTGCCGCAGCCGGTGCCGCGGCGCCGGCGGCCGGCTGCTCAGCGCCCGCGGCCGGCCGCTCAGCGCCAGGCGCAGCAGCCGCCTGCGGCAGCCAGCGCAGGGAGCGGACGCGGGTGCCGCGTGTGGCGTCGTCGTGGTCGAGCTTGCCGTACTTGACCGCAATCAGCTCGGCCAGAATGCTGACCGCGATCTCCTGCGGCGACACCGCGCCGATGTCCAGCCCGACCGGCGCGTGCAACCCGTCCAGGTCGTTGAACGCGACCCCTTCGTCGCGCAACGCCTCGTGGAGGCGCGCCACCTTGGCCCGGCTGCCGATGAGGCCCAGGTAGCGCAGCTCGCGGGTGGCCAGCGCGCGCAGCGCGTCGAGATCGTAGCGATGTCCCCGGGTGAGGATGACCACGTAGGCGTTCGGCGGAATCGAGGCGCGGGTCAGCCACTCCGGGATGTCGTCGACGGCCACCTCGACCGCCTCCGGAAAGCGCTCCGCGTTGGCGAACTTCTCCCGGTCGTCGAGCACGTGGATCCGGAACCCGACCGTGGCGGCCAGCCGGCCCAGGTGATAGGCGACGTGACCGCCCCCGACGAGGTAGAGGTGCGGCGCGGCTTCGAGCGGTTCGATGTACACCTCCATCTGCCCTCCGCAGATGAGCCCGGACTCCTCGGCCAGGTCGTCGGCCAGCTCGTATTTCGCCACGAGAGGCTGGCGGGTCTGCAGGGCGCGGCGCGCCTTCCAGAAGGCGTCGTTCTCGTAGCAGCCGCCGCCGATCGTGCCGACGGACCGCCCGTCCGGGAAGACCAGCATCTTGGCGCCGACCCGCTGCGGAGTGGAGCCCTGCGTGCGGATGACGGTCACCAGCGCAGCCGATTCCCCGCGCTGCAGCATGTCGCCGACGGCCCGGAACACCTCTTCGTTCATAGGTAGGTCTCGATCTCGCCGGCCGCGCGCAGCCGGGCGATGAGCTCGGCCGTGAGCGCCTCGCGCGCCTGCTCGACGAGCATCCGGCGGATTCCGCCGCCGGCCTCCTCGAACGGCACGACGCGCGCGTCTCGCCGGCCGTCGGCGCGAATGACGTGGAAGCCGAACCGCGACTCCGTGACCGGTCCGATCTCGCCGGGCTGGAGCGCGAACAGCGCCTCCTCGAAGGGGGGGACGGTCTGTCCCCGGACGACGAAGCCGAGCTCGCCGCCCGCCGGCGCCGTCGCGCGGTCGTCGGAGTGCTCTCGCGCGAGGGCGGCGAAGTCGGCCCCGCCGGCCGTCGCCTCGCTGCGGATCGCCTCCGCCCGTCCTCGGGCGGCGTCGCGCTCGGCGGGGGCGGCGTCGGGCCCGGCCTCGATCAGGATGTGACTCGCCTGCACGGCCTCCGTCTCCTCGAACTGGTCCGGATGCTGGTCGTAGAAGGCCCGCACGGCCTCGTCGCCCACCGCGATCCGGGGCGTCACGTCGGCGTCGATGAGCTTGGCGATCAGCATGTCGCGGCGCCTCTCCGCCCGCAACTCGGCGAGCGAAGTGCCCCAGTCGACGAGCTGCGCCTCGAAGGCCTCCGCGGAAGGGAACCCGTCGCGGATCCGGCCGATCTCGTCGTCGACGTCGGCGTCGTCGACGACGATCTGCCGGGTCTCGGATTCTTGGAGGAGCAGGTGGAAGACGATCAGTCGGTCGAGCACGCGGTCATGAACCGCGGCGCGGAGCGACGCGGGGACGACCTGCCCCGCCCGCACCTCCGCGGCACGGACGGCGCGCTCGAACTCGTCACGCAGGATCGCGGTGCCGTTGACGCGCGCCACGATCTCCGGCAACTCGGCCTGGGAGGCCGGCGCCGCGGCGACCGGGGACGAAGCGCCGCCGGGCGCTGCGCCGCATCCCGGCAGCGCCGGCCCCGCCAGGAGCACGGCGGCGAGAACCGCGGGGAACCGATGCTGCAACTACCTGTCCTGTCCTGCTCGAGGTCGATTGCGGGAAGTATAGCGCCATCGTCCGCGCGGTCCGCCGCGCCGGCCGAGCCCGCGCACGTTGCCGCGGTCGGCGTGGCTACACGGTCAGCAGCCAGTGGCGGCCGGGGTCGAGTGGGAGCTCGGCCAGCAGCCGGTCGACGAACGCCGGGCCGTAGCGGTTGAGGAAGTAGACGGTCCCGACGCTCCGTTCCTGGGGCTCGCCGTTCGGAAACGCCTGTGCGCGGGCTCGCCGGAATTGCCGGCGGAGCGTCTCGTCGCGCCGCTTCGCGGCCTGCACCACCTTGCTGCGGAGCGTCGCGAGGTCGCGCTGCATGCGCCGCCGCGTCGACTGCACGACCCCCGACAGGGTGGGGTCGAGCAGCGGGGCGGCCGTCGAGACGGCGGCGAGTCGTTCGTCCAGGGCGGCGTCCGCCGCGCCCAGCGCCGCCTCCAGCTCGGCCGGGATCTGCGCCGCGAGCAAACGGTTGAGGACGGCGTCGTCGCGCGGCTGCAGGCCGGCGAAGTCGAGATCGTAGCGCTCCAGGAACCTCACCGTCGCGCGGTCGACGATGGTCGCGCTCGCCCGCGGGTAGATGATCGGCATCGGCACGCCGAACCGCGCGTAGACGTCGCGGAGCTGCCCCAGGTAGGCCAGCTCGTTCGGACCGGAGACGTAGGCGACGGTCGGGAACAGGGCGTCCTGCACGATCGGACGGAGCAGGACGTTCGGGCTGAAGCGCGCCGGCTCCGCGTCGACCTCGCGCAGGAGGTCGTCCGCGGCGACCGTGCGCTCGCCGACCGTGAACCCCCCCGGCGCCACGCGGATGGGTTTCCGCGTTTCGTCGAGGCGGAACAGCGCCACGCCGTCGGGTTGCGGCTCGACCTGTGCGTGGTAGCCCGCGGCCGCCAGCGCCGCGCCGGCCGCGGCCGCCTGGCGCGCCGTCTCGCCCGAGGCGCGCAGCTCGTCGGCGAAGAGCGACTGCACGAGCGGCTTCGCCGCGGGGTCGGAGGCGTCGAACACGACGAGCCCGGCGCGCCCGGCCAGGCGATCGAGCCAGCGGGCGAACGCCTCTACCAGCCGCGTCCCCTCCGCGTACGCCGCATCGAGGCCGGCGATCACGTCGGCCGTGAACTCGGTGGGCGGCAACAGTTCGCGGAGGGAGGCCGTCGCGTCGCGGACGCTTCCCGCGAGGCGGATGGCGGCGGCCGCGGTGCCGCGCGGCGAGTCGAGATCGAGCCCGACCGCCCGCGGGTCGAGATCCGCGTCGAGGAGCGGGCAGTGCCGAATCTCGTCGAGGTCGTGATCCTCCGCGTCGACCCAGAAGATCGGGACGACGGTCGCGCGGTGCTCGCGCGCGAGGCTCTCGGCGAGCCGAATGCCGGTCAGCGCCTTGAGCAGCGTGTACAGCGGCCCGCCGAAGAGGCCGGCCTGCTGGCCGGTCACCACGGCAACCGCCCCCGGCTCCGCGAGCCGCCGCGCCGCCGCCTGCGCCGCGGCGGGAGCGCCCCGGGCGGCGAGCTGCGCCGCCAGCACCTCGGCGCTCGCGGCGAGCGGGGGACGCCGGCGGCGGCGTTCGAGGGCCTCCGTCCACGCCTCGGCCGCGGCCGGGGACCCGGCGTAGAAGGACGACAGCCGCTCGAACGCGTGGCTGTAGTCGCGCACGAGACGACCCGTCCACGGCAAGCGGCGAAGGTCGATCGGTACGCCCGGCGAGGAAGGGGTGGAGGACGGCACGTCGGCGGGCACGCTCCGGCTACTCTCGCAAACGCGGGAACACGCTGTCAAGGCCCCGCCGGCCCCGCCCGGGTCCGGCCAACCCATTGAAACGACGCCGCTTCCGTGGTACGATCGGCCCGCTGGCCCGGGGGACTGCACCACTGACATTCGAGGACGCCGCTTCGCCTTCCGCTCCCGGTGCGTTCGGCCCGTTTCGGGTCCTGCATCAACTCGGGGCCGGTGTCCTCGGGCCGGTCTTCCGCGCCGCGGCAGCGGAGACCGGCGCCCCCGTCGCTGTCAAGGCCTTCCACCTCGACTTGGCGCCGGAGCTCGCCGACGAGCTCGCCGGCGCCCTCCAGCAGGTGGTCGACGCCGGGTTGACCCATCCGGGCATCGTCGCCCCGTTGGCGGCCGGGTGCGAAGGCAGCGTTCCCTACCTGGCCCAGGATTACGTCGCCGCGGAGTCGCTCGATGTTGCGATGCGCCACTACGCGCCCGCCGCGGCCGAGCGCGCCGTGCCGCTGCTCCATCACCTCGCGGGTGCCGTCGACGCCGCCCACGACTCCGGCATCCTGCACGGCAGCCTGCATCTGCGGGATGTGTTCGTCTCGCCGGACGAGGCCCGGGCGACCGGCTTCGGGGTCGCGCGCGCGCTGGAGGATGTCGGCCACCGCGCGCCGGTGCGCCGTCCCTACGCCGCCCCGGAAGTGGTTGTCGGCGGCGACTGGGGCCCCGAGGCGGACCGCTACGCCGTGGCTGCGATCGCCTACGAGTTGCTGACCGGCCGTCGCGCCACCGGCAGCGGGGCAGAGATCATCGAACGGCTCGGGTCTGTCTACGTCGGGGACGAAGGGGCGCTGCCCGGGTTGCGGGACGTCTTCTCCTGGGGGCTCGCCGAGGATCCGGCGGACCGCCCGGGTCGATCGGTCGAGCTCGTGACTGCGCTGGCGGAGGCACTCGGTGTCGAGCTGGTCGAGGCGGGGCCCGTGGCCGCCCCGGCTCCGGAGGAGCCCGTCGGCGAGTCGCCGGCGCCGCTCACACCGCGGGCCGCGGAAACCGGGGGGGTAGCCGTCGACGCCGTGGAGGTCGGGGCGCCCGCGACGGGCGGGGCCCCCGAAGAAACGCCGGCGGGGGCGGACGACGAGCACGAGGCGGAATGGGCCGCATCGACGGCAGCCGGGGAGGAGTGGGACTCGGCGGGGGAGGTCGAGCCGGCGACCGGTCCGGTCCGGGTCCGGCACGAGCATGCGGGCGGCGTCGAGCGATCGGCCGCGGCCCCGCCGGACGATCTCGCTCCGCTCGACGATCTGGAGCCCATCGAGGACGAGGAGCCGCTTTCCTTTGGCGGAAGGGTCCGCGCTGTCCTGCAGGTGACGTTCGCCGTGGTCGTCGGCGTGGTTCTGGCCGGCACCGTCTACTTCCTGTTCGGGGCCGATGTCGGGGGCGGGGGTGCCGCGGCTCCCGGGGAGGGCTTTGCGCCGGCCGAGGTGCCGGCGTCCGATCCGGACGCCGGTGACCGGCCGCCCGGACTCCGTACCGCGGGCGGCCGTCGGTCCACCTCCCCGGTTCCGGCCCTCCCGGTGCCGGACGACGGGAGGGTGACCGATCCGGCGAGCGAGGATGTCCGGACGCCGGCGAGCGGGTCGCCGCCGGGTTTCGAAGCCGAACTGCCCGCGCGACCCGAGGTGGAGCCGGCGCCGGTCCGGGCTGGCGCGGCGGGGGTCGGCGGCGAGGCGCCGGCTTCGCGGCAGGTCGGGTGGCTGCTCGTGCGGACATCTCCACCGGGCGCCACCGTCGTGGTGGAAGGTGAGGACCGGGGGCAGACCCCGCTCTCGCTGCAGGACGTGCCCTACGGTACCCATCGGGTCGAGGTCCGGGCACCGGGCTACGAGCCGCAGACCCGCGAGGTCACCGTATCCGCGGAGGCGACGGTGGCCGCGGTCCGCGTCGATCTGGCGCCCGGGAGCGGGCAGCCGGCGGTCGCGGCTCCACCGCCCGGACGAGCCGAGCGCCCCGTGTCGCCCGCTTCCGTCGCAGCCGAGGCCGCCGGCGCCGCCGACGCGACGATGGGCTCCGTATTCGTAGAGTCCCGGCCCGCCGGCGCGCGCGTCGTCATCGACGGCGAGCCCGCCGGAGTGACGCCGATCGTCGTCACCGATCTCGAACCCGGCCGCCGCGAGGTGCGCATCGAGCACGACGGCTACGCGCCGTGGGTCACCGTCGTCGAGGTGCCGGCGGACGAGCGCATCCGAGTCGCGGCGTCCCTCGATCGGGCCCGCCGATGAAGGCCGTCCTCGCTCTCGAGAACGGCGTGCGGTTCGAGGGCCGGGCCGCCGGCGCGTCCGGCGGGACGACAGGCGAGGTGGTCTTCAACACGAGCATGACCGGCTACCAGGAGATACTGACCGACCCGTCCTACGCCGGGCAGATCGTGACGATGACGTGCCCGCAGATCGGCAACTACGGGGTGGCCTCCGACGACGTCGAGTCGGCGCGGCCCCACGTGGCCGGATTCGTTATTCGCGAGGCGTCGCCCATCGCCAGCAACTGGCGCGCCACGGGGACGCTCGCCGACTATCTGGCCGCGCACGGCGTGGTGGCCATCTCCGGCATCGATACCCGGGCCCTGACCCGCCTGCTGCGATCGTCGGGGGTGATGCGGGGCGCGATCGGCACGGGGGCCGTAAACGCCGACGACCTCGTCGACCGTGCGCGCGCGGCGCCCGCGATGGAAGGCAGCGATCTCGTGCGCGGCGTCACCTGCCAGGAGCCCTTCGACTGGCAGGCTTCCGGCGCGCCGCGCGGCTTCGCCCTGGACCCGGCGCGCCGCGCGGCGCGCCGGCTGCGGGTCGCGGCCTACGACCTCGGAATGAAGCGCAACATCCTGCGCCGGCTCGAGAGCCACGGGTGCGACGTGCGCGTCTTCCCGGCCGCCGCGCCCGCCGCCGACCTGCTCGCCATGCAACCCGACGGCGTCTTTCTCAGCAACGGGCCGGGCGACCCGTCGCCGCTCGACTACGTCGTAGCCAACGCCCGCACGCTGATGGGCGCCGGCGTGCCGCTGTTCGGCATCTGTCTCGGGCACCAGGTCCTCGGGCTCGCCATGGGTGCGGCGACCTACAAGCTCAAGTTCGGCCACCGCGGAGCCAACCACCCCGTCAAGAACCTCGAGACCGGACGGGTGGAGATCACGTCGCAGAACCACGGGTTCGCAGTCGACCACGACTCCGTGCCGGACGATGTCGACGTCACCCACCGAAACCTGTACGACGGCACCGTCGAAGGGCTGCGGCACAAGCGTCTGCCCGTGTCGTGCGTGCAGTATCATCCCGAGGCCTCACCCGGGCCCCACGACGCCGACTACCTGTTTGCAGCATTCGTCGAGGCGATGGAGCGGCCCCCGGCCCGGTGAACCGGCGCTCTGCACCGTCATGTCCCGCCGCACCGATCTGGAGAGCATCCTCGTCATAGGATCCGGCCCCATCGTCATCGGGCAGGCCTGCGAGTTCGACTACTCGGGCACCCAGGCCTGCAAGGCGCTGCGCAGCGAGGGTCTCCGGGTCGTGCTGATGAACAGCAACCCGGCGACGATCATGACCGACCCGGAAGTGGCCGACCGGACCTACGTGGAGCCGCTCTCGTGGGAGTACGCGCGGTCGATCATCGAGCGCGAGCGGCCCGACGCGTTGCTCCCGACCGTGGGTGGACAGACCGCACTCAACCTGGCGCGCGAGCTGGCCGGCCAGGGCGTGCTCGAGGAGTTCGGGGTCGCGCTGATCGGCGCCTCCGTCGACGCGATCACAGTGGCCGAGGACCGCCTGAAGTTCCGCGAGGCGATGGAGTCGATCGGCATCGAGGTTCCTGCGAGCGAGTACGCCCGCTCCTACGAGGAGGCGGTGCGGATGGTCGATCGCTTCGGGTTCCCGGTCATCATTCGGCCGTCGTTCACGCTCGGCGGGGTCGGCGGGGGGATCGCATACAACATCGAGGAGTTCCGCGAGCTGGCGAGCCGCGGCATCCAGCTCAGCCCGGTCCACGAGGTGCTCATCGAGGAGTCGGTCATCGGGTGGAAGGAGTTCGAGCTCGAGGTGATGCGCGACGGCGCGGACAACTTCGTCGTCATCTGCTCGATCGAGAACATCGATCCGATGGGTGTGCACACGGGCGACAGCATCACCGTCGCGCCGGCCCTGACCCTGACCGACAAGGAGTACCAGCGGATGCGCGACGCGGCGCGGCGCATCATCACGAAGGTCGGGGTCGAGACCGGCGGGTCGAACATCCAGTTCGCGATCAACCCCGAAGACGGGCGGATGGTGGCGATCGAGATGAACCCGCGCGTCTCCCGCTCGTCGGCCCTCGCGTCGAAGGCGACGGGATTCCCCATCGCCAAGATCGCCGCGAAGCTCGCGCTCGGCTACCGGCTCGAGGAAATCCCCAACGACATCACCCGGCTCACGCCGGCGTCGTTCGAGCCGACCATCGACTACGTCGTCGTGAAGATCCCGCGGTGGACGTTCGAGAAGTTCCCGAAGGCCGACCGCACCCTGACGACGCAGATGAAGTCCGTCGGCGAGGCGATGGCGATCGGCCGGACCTTCAAGGAAGCGTTTCTCAAAGGGATGCGTTCGCTCGAGCTTGGGCGCAGCGGGCGGCTGTTCGCGGCCGACGGCGACGTCGACTCCGGCCAGCTCCAGCGCCGGCTCGTCTCGCCCAACGACCGCCGCATGTGGTCGGTCTTCCGCGCCCTGGAGCTCGGCTGGTCGGTGGAGCGGATCGGAGAGGCGACACGGATCGATCCCTGGTTCCTCACGCAGTTCGCCGAGATTGCCGAGCTCCGGAGGGCGGCGGGCCTCGTCGGCTTCCGGTCACTTTCGGCCGAGACCCTCGCCGAGCTGAAGCGCGCCGGCTTCGGTGACGAGGAGATCGGCGCCGCCCTCGGGGTCGACGGGAGCGCCGTCGCGGCCCGCCGGGAAGAGGCGGCGCTCTCTCCGGTCTACAAGCGCATCGACACCTGCGCGGCCGAGTTCGAGTCGTTCACCCCCTACCTCTACGGGACGTACGAGCGCGAGTGCGAGGCGGAGCCGACGGACCGGCCCAAGGTCATCATTCTCGGCAGCGGCCCGAACCGCATCGGGCAGGGTCTCGAGTTCGACTACTGCTGCTGCCACGCGGCGTTCGCGCTGCGCGAGCAGGGGTACGAGACCGTCATGGTCAACTGCAACCCCGAGACCGTCTCCACGGACTACGACACGGTGGACCGGCTCTACTTCGAGCCGCTCACGCAGGAGGACGTCCTGGCCGTCGTGCGGCGCGAGCAGTCGGCCGGGGCCGACGTCTCGTGCATCGTGCAGTTCGGTGGTCAGACGCCCCTGAAGCTCGCCCTCGGATTGCAGGCGGCGGGCGCGAGGATCATCGGCACCTCGCCCGACTCGATCGACCTGGCGGAGGATCGGAAGCGGTTCGCCCAGCTCCTGTGGGAACTCGGGGTTCCGCAGGCGCCGAACGGCATGGCGACGTCGCGCGCGGAGGCGCGGGAGGTCGCGAGCGGCATCGGGTACCCCGTCGTCGTTCGCCCGTCGTACGTCCTGGGCGGGCGGGCGATGGCGATCGTCTACGACCCCGGCGCTCTCGACCGCTACATGACCGAGGCGGTCGACGCCTCTCCCGAACACCCGATTCTGGTCGACAAGTTCCTGGAGGATGCCTTCGAGCTCGATGTCGACGCCGTCGCGGACACGAACGGGGACGTCGTGATCGGCGGCGTCATGGAGCACATCGAGGAGGCCGGCATCCACTCCGGCGACAGCTCGTGCGTCGTGCCGCCGTACCTGGTACCGGAGCGGCACCTGCGCGTGATCCGCGACTACACCCGCCGGCTGGCGCGCGCCCTCAAGGTGGTGGGGCTGCTGAACATCCAGTTCGCGATCCGGGGCGACACGGTCTACCTGCTCGAGGTCAATCCGCGCGCATCGCGCACCGTGCCGTATCTGTCGAAAGCCACCGGCGTGCCGCTCGCGAAGGTCGCGGCGCGCGTCATGGTGGGCAGGACCCTCGCCGAGCAGGGCCTGGTCGACGACCTCGAGGTCTCCGGGGTGTTCGTCAAGGCTCCCGTGTTCCCGTTCGTCCGCTTCCCCGGCGTCGACACGATTCTCGGGCCCGAGATGAAGTCGACGGGGGAGGTGATGGGAGGTGCCGACACGTTCGGCAAGGCGTTTGCACGGGCCCAACTCGCCGCGGGCCAGCGCCTGCCGGACAGCGGGCGGGCGTTCATCAGCGTCAACGACGACGACAAGGACAACGTCGTCCCGGTGGCGCGCGATCTCGCGGCCCTCGGCTTCGACCTGGTCGCGTCCCGGGGCACCGCGGCGTACCTGCGCGCGCACGGCCTCGACGTCGACGTGGTCTACAAGATCAACGAAGGGCGCCCCCACGTGGGCGACCGCCTGCTGAACCGCGAGGTTCAGCTCGTCATCAACACGCCGCTCGGCCGGGAGTCGTACTTCGACGACCTGACGATGCGCCGGATCGCGATGCTGTACGGCGTCCCGTGCGTCACTACCCTCACCGGCGCGGCGGCGACCGTCGCCGCCATCCGCGCCCTGCGCGCCGAGACGCACGCGGTCCGCGCGCTGCAGGAATACCACGTCGGCATCGCCGCCGGCAGCGCCGGCCAGTAGCGCTCCCGCCGCGCCCTGACCGGGCGCAGCTCTTGCACGCCCGTCTCGCATGCTGCACGGAGCGCTGGCGCCGGCGGCTGCACTGCTGTCCGGTGCGGCGGTCGGCTGGGCGCTGGGGCGAGCGGTACCGCTGGCCGTCGGCGTCGCCGTCCTCGCCTGGGCGGCCGCCGCCCTCCTGCTGCGGGGCCGCGCGGAGCGGTCGTTCGCGGCCGTGGCGCTCACGGGGTTCGCAGCCTGCGGTGCGGCGCTCGGAGCTACGGCGCGGGCGGAGCTCAGCACGCCGCTGCTGGCGTGGTACGCGGCGCATCGCGAGCAGGAACCCCGCACCGGGGGGCCGCGGCGGGTCGTGCTGGTCGAAGGGCGCCTGCGCCGCGACGCGCTGCCCACCGACTACGGCGCGAGTCTCGTCGTCGACGTCGAACGGGTGACCGACCGGGGCCGCGAAATGCCCGTGCGCGGGGGCGTTCGAGCCTCCGTCGGCGGTCGATTCGTCGAGGCCCGGCTACCCGCGTGGCGCGTCGGCCGGCGCGTTCGGATGCCGGTTGCCCTGCGCTGGCCGCCCCGCTACGCCAACTTCGGGACGCCCGACGAGAGCCATCGCCTCCGGACGCGCGGCATCAGCCTGCTGGGGTCGGTCAAGAGCGCCCTGCTGGTGGAGGTGGTGCAGCCCGCGTCCCGCCGCGCCGAATGGGCGGCGGCCGTGCGCGCCCGCGTACGGCGATGGATCGCGGCCTCGGTCGGCGTGCACAGCGCCCGCTCCGGCGGCATCGTGACGGCGGTGTTGATCGGCGACCGGGCGGGTCTCGATCGGGAGACGACACGACGCCTGCAGGAGGCGGGCACGTACCACGTCATCGCGATCTCCGGCGGCAACATCGCGGTGCTGGCCGGGCTGCTGGTCGCGGGCTTCCGGGTGGCCGGTGCGGGGCGCCGCGCGGCCGCGCTCTTCGCCGCCGCAGGCCTCGTCGCCTACGCGGAGGTCGTGGGCCCGGAGCCGTCCGTCGCCCGCGCCACGTTCACCGCCGTCACCTTCCTGCTCGCCCGCGCGGCCGACCTCGGGACGCGCCCGCTGAACACGCTGGCGCTGGCCGGCGCCTGCCTCGTGGCCGTCTCGCCGGGGCAGTTGGCCGACCCGGGGTTCCAACTCACGTTCGGCGCTACGCTCGGCATCCTTGCCGGCCTGCCGCGGCTCGCCGGGTCGGCCGCGGTGTCAACCGCGGTGGACGTGCTCGCACCGCGCGGCCGCCCGGTGGCGCAGGCGGCGATCCTGCTCTTCGGGGCCACGATCTGCGCCGAGGTGGCGTTGCTCCCGATTGCCGCCACGTGGTTCTCGCGCATCAGCCTTGCCGGCCTGCTGCTGAACTTCGTCGCCATCCCGTTCATGACGGTGACCCAGCTCGCCGGCATGGCGGCGGCCGCCCTCGCCCCGGCGTGGCCCCCGGCCGCAGCCGCGGTCGGGTTCGCGGCCCACCTCGCAGCGTTCGGCATCGTGGAGTCCACCCGGCTCGTCGACGTGGCGCCGGGCCTGGTGGTGGAGGTGCCGAGGCCGCATCCGGTGCTGGCCGCCGCCTACTACGGCGGTTGGACCCTCTGCCTCTGCGCCCCGCGACCGCGGATGCGTCGCGTGGCGTTCTGCCTCGCAGCGATATCCACGGCCGCGATGGTGGCGCCGCCGGGCGCCGTCCGCCCCGCCCGGTGGATCGCGGCGGCGACCTGCGCGGGGCTGAATGTCCCGGATCGCGCGAGGGACGCGCGGCTGCGCGTGCTGTTCCTGGACGTGGGGCAGGCGGACGCGACGCTCGTGATCATGCCGGGAGGAGAGTCCCTGCTCGTCGATGCCGCTGGCTCCGTGACCGGCGGCTCGGACATCGGGCGGCGCGTCGTGGTGCCCGCCCTGCGCGCGGCCGGGGTGGGGCGGCTCGACTACCTCCTCGTAACGCACGCGGACCCGGACCACATCGGAGGCGCGGCGGATGTCGTCCGGGCGCTGGACCCCCGCGAGATCTGGGAGGGGGTGCCGGTGCCCGCCTCGCGCCCGCGGGCCGACCTGCTGGCGCTCGCGCGCAGCGGGTCGGCCGCGTGGCGCACGCGCTACGCCGGGGAGCGCCTCGCCGCCGGCGGCGCGGTGGTTCGGGTGGTCCACCCGCCGCCTCCCGATTGGGAGCGGCCCCGCGTGCGCAATGACGACTCGGTCGTCGTCGACGTCCGGTTCGGCGACGTGTCGGTTGTGCTGCCGGGCGATATCGGTGCCGAGGTGGAGGCGGAGCTGGCCGCGGCCTGGCCGCCGGCGACGATCCGGGTGCTCAAGGCGCCGCACCACGGGAGCCGCACGTCGAGCTCCGCCGCGTTCCTGGCGGCGCTCGACCCGGACCTCGCCGTCGTCAGCGCCGGCCGCGACAGCCGCTTCGGGCACCCGCATCCCGAGGTCGTCCGCCGCTACGAGGCGCAAGGCGCGCGCCTGCTCCGGACCGGCGAGGTGGGGGCCGTGTCCGTCTGTACCGACGGCCGCCGGGCCGTGGTGGCGACGGCCGCCGGCGAGAGCCGGATGCTGCTCGCACCCGAAACCGTGCAGGGCGCCTTCGGAGTTCCGGACCGCCGGTAGCGAGACGCGGCGCCAAACGCTCATGGCCACGCTTCGCGCAGCCGCCCCGAAGGGCATGAAATTGCGTCCCGGGGGCAAGCCGCTACGGTTTGCGCCAGTGGTACAGAATGGCGGCGGAGGCGGGACCGTGGTCGTCGTGGCTAGTGGCGGGTGTTGATCCCCGACGCCAAACTGACCCGGCCGGTTCGGCTATCGAGCCCCGAATTGTGCCCGGCCATCGAGCCGTGGACGCGCGGCAAAACGCACCGTGCCCGAGCAGGGCACGAGTTCTCTGTCCGACCGGCCTGCCCCGCCTCCGCCTACCCCCCCTCACAGGAGGCGACCCGATGATGAACGATGAGTTGTGCGTTGTCCATCCCCGCGCGGCGGGACTCGATATCCACAAGGCGAACATCACCGCCACCGTGCGGCTGGCTGGCCCCAACGCCGCCGAGCCGCGGTTCGAGACCCGCATGTTCAACGCGCTGGCGAGCGGCCTCGCCGCCCTCGTCGACTGGTTGACCAGCCATCGGGTCGGCGCCGCCGCCCTGGAGGCCACCGGCGTCTACTGGCACACCCCCTGGCAGGCGCTCACCGACGCGGGAATCGAGGCGCAGTTGCTCCACGCCCAGCACGTCAAGCAGCTCCGCGGTCGGAAAACCGACGTCGAGGACAGCCGCTGGCTCGCTCGCGTTTGCCAGTTCGGGTTGGGGCGGCCCAGTTTCGTGCCGTCCCAGCCGTTCCGCGACCTCCGCTCGTTGAGCCGCCACCGCCGCACGCTCGTCGCCCGCCGCAGCCAGGTCCGCAATCAGGCCAGAAGGTCATCGACCGCGGTGGTGTCCGCATCGGGGCCGTGCTCAGCGACATCTTCGGCACCAACGGCCGGCGGATCCTCGACGGGCTCGTCAACCGACTCGACCCCAAGGACATCCTGGCCTCGCTCAGCGGGCACGTCCGCCGCAAGCTCGACGCTCTCGGCGACGCGTTGCGCCTCACCCTCCGCGATACCGAGCGTCGGCTACTCGCCGACTTGCTGACCGAGCACGACACCCTCAGCCGCCGCGTGGGCGACTTCGACCGCCACATCGACCAGACCCTCGCGCCCTACGCCGAGCAGCGCCGCCTGCTGGAGACCCTCCCCGGCATCGACCGCGCCGCCGCCTGCACCATCCTGAGCGAGATCGGAACCGACCCCCACAAGGTGTTCGGCAACGCCCACCGCCTCGCCGCCTGGGCCGGACTGTGCCCCGGCAACAACGAGAGCGCCGGCAAGCGCCGCGCCGCGAGCACCCGCCGGGGCAACCGGACCCTGCGCACCGTCCTCATCGAGAGCGCCCACGCCGCCGCCCGCACCAACCACTGCCAATTCCAGGCGTATCACCGAGCCCTGACCCCAGCGCCGCGGCTACAAGCGCGCCATCGTCGCCACCGCCCACAAGCTGTTGCGATGCATCTTCGCCGTGCTCCGAGACCGCACCCCCTATCGCGACCCGGCCACAGACTACGAGGCGCTGCTCGTCCATCGCAACGCCCCCCGCTGGCTCCGCAAGCTGCAGCAATTCGACATTCTCGTCCACAACCCGGACGGCACCTGCTCCGTGCACTGGCCGTCCGTTCCCAACAGGAGCACCGCCCCGACCCCCTGACACAGCCCGCACGGGCGTCGCCGCCGCAGGAACGGTTCGGCCGTCGAGGCCACTTGGGGCAGCCTCGCCCGCCAACCTCACCCCGCTACCGCGCCGCGCACGTGTCCAACGCCGCCATCCTCGTGACGCCTCTCCCGTCGCGCCAGGAACCGTGCGTCCCGCAGCCTCGGAAATTTCACGGCAAACGGCGGTTCCCGCCCCCCCCTCGCCCGCCGGCGGGTCAGCCGGCGCGGTCCTTCTTGATGCGGCGCCACTCGGCGTCCATCTCGGCGGGGGAGGCGTCGCGGAGCTCGACCCCCCGATCGCGGAACCGCTCTTCGAGCGCCCGGAACCGTGCGCCGAACTTGCGGTTGGCGGCGCGCAACGCGGCCTCGGGATCGACGTTCAGGTGGCGCGCAAGGTTGGCCACCGCGAAGAGAACGTCGCCGAGCTCCTCCTCGACATCGCGCGCGGGGCCGTGCGCCCGGGCATCCCGGAGCTCGGACAGTTCCTCGTGCACCTTGGCCTCGACCTCGGCGGGCGCCGACCAGTCGAAGCCCACCGTCGCTGCCCGCTTCCCGAGGCGGAAGGCGCGCAACAGCGCCGGCAGGCTCTCGGGGATGTCGCCGAGCGCGCTCGGTTGTCCGCCGGCCGCCGCCCGTTCGGCCGCCTTGATCTCCTCCCACTGCCGCTTGACGTCGTCGGCCGTGAGCGGAGCCGCCCCGTCGCCGGCGCCGAACACGTGGGGGTGCCGCCGCACGAGCTTGGGGCAGATCGTGTCGAGCGCGTCGCGGATCTCGAAGGCGTCCTGCTCGTGCGCGACCTGGGCGAGGAACACCGCCTCGAGCACGAGGTCGCCGATCTCCTCCTTGAGTCCGGCGAGGTCGCCCCGATCGATCGCATCGACCACCTCGTAGGCCTCCTCGAGCACGAAGGGTCGGAGCGATGAGAGGGTCTGTTCCCGGTCCCAGGCGCAGCCGCCGGGAGACCGCAGGGTCCGCATCGTCTCGACGAGGCGCTCGAAGGCGGCGCCGGCGGCAGGCCGGCCCGGGTCGCGCGGTGCGGACATGGTGGCGTATGCTTGAGCCCCGGAAACCGAACAGATTATGCCGCGAATCACGGCCCCGGACAGCACGAGCGTGGCTGCCGTCTCCTTCAACGGCTTCGTCGTCTCGCTGGCGACGACGGCCGCCGTGCACTTCGGCGACGTGGCCGATCCCGGCTCCGGCGAGAAGGGTCCTGCGAATCTCGCCGCCGCCGCCCAGGCGATCGCGATGCTCGCGCTGCTCGAGGAGAAGACCCGCGGCAACCTGACGGACGACGAGACGCGGTTCCTGCGGCAGGTGCTCTACGAGTTGCGGCTTCGCCTGAGCGAGGCGCGGAAGGGCACGCTCGGCGTCGCTCCGGACGGCAACGCGCCGCCCGCGGGTGACGGGTAAGGGGAGCGCCGCCCCGGAGGCTGCTGGTGCGGATCACGTTCCTGGGGACCGGCACATCGTCCGGCGTGCCCGTCATCGCCTGCGAGTGTGCTACGTGCCGCTCCGACGACGCCCGCGACCGGCGGTGGCGCACCTCGGTGGCCATCGCGCTCGACGACGGCACGTCGGTGCTCGTCGATGCCTCGCCGGACCTGCGCGCCCAGGCGCTCGCCTTCGGGTTGACGCGGGTCGACACCATTCTGCTCACCCACGAGCATGCGGACCACGTGCTCGGCCTCGACGACGTCCGCATCTACAATTTCCGACAACGCCGGGCGATACCCTGCCTCGGCACGACTCGGACGCTGGCGCGGGTGCGGGGGATGTTCTCATACGTCTTCGACCCCGCGACGCCGCGCGGCGGCGGGCTGCCGCAACTGGCGCTGTCGACCGTGGTCGGCCCGTTCTCGATTGGCGGACGCACGGTCCTGCCGATACCGCTGCTCCATGGCTCGCTGCCCGTGCTCGGCTTCCGCATCGGCGCCTTCGCCTACCTCACCGACTGCAACGCCATCCCGGACGCCTCGTGGCCGTTGCTGCGAGGCCTCGACGTCCTGGTTCTCGATGCGTTGCGCCGCAAACCCCACGCGACCCACTTCACGCTCGACGAGGCGGTTGCGGCCGCGCGTCGGATCGGCGCCTCGCGCACCTACTTCACCCATATGGCGCACGATCTTCCCCATGCCGCAACCTGCGACGGACTCCCGGACGGGATGACGCTGGCCTACGACGGGTTGCGCCTGGAGGTGGACGCGGCCGCAGATGCGGCCGTTCCCGACTGGCCCGACTGGTACGAGGCCTTGGACTATGATCCCGTGATCGAGCGTGGACGTCATTCATTATCCTGACGACCGACCGCCGGCGGGGTGGACGCGGATCGCCCTGGCGCTCGGGAACTTCGATGGTCTGCATCGCGGTCATACGAAGCTGGTCGAGCGCGTGCGCAGCCGGGCGGACGAGCGGGGCGGCACCGGTGCGGTGCTGACGTTCGACCCGCACCCGCCGCGCGTAGTCCGGCCGGATCGGTCGCCGCCGCTGCTGATGACGCTCGCCCAGAAGCTCGAGGGCCTCGCCGGGCTCGGGATGGACGGCGTCGCGGTGGTGCGGTTCACGCCGGAGCTCTCGCGCTGGGATCCGGAGCGATTCGTGCGGACGGTGCTCGTCGAATGGCTGGCCGTTCGCGACGTCTGGGTCGGAGCGAACTTCCTGTTCGGCCGCGACCGCCGCGGCAACTTTTCGCTCCTGCGCGCGCTCGGGGCGCAGTACGGGTTCCGCGCCGAGCGGATCGAGCCGGTGCGTTACAAGGACTTCGTCGTCAGCAGCACCCGGCTGCGGCGGCTGGTCGGCGAGGGCCGCGTGGACGAGGCGGGTGCGCTCCTCGGCCACCACTACGCCATCGACGGCACGGTGGTGCACGGGGCGGGCCGGGGCCGCAACCAGGGGTTTCCGACCGCGAACCTCGACAGCGAGAACGAGCTCCTGCCGCCGGATGGCGTCTACGCGACGACCGCGGCAGTGGACGGGATCCTGCATCCGTCCATCACGAACATCGGCGTGCGGCCGACGTTCGAGAACGCGGGGCCGCGCACCATCGAGACGCACCTGTTCGAGACGGGCGACGACCTGTACGGGCAGCGCGTCAGGCTGGCCTTCATCCAGCGCCTGCGGGGGGAACGGCCGTTTCCGGACGCGGCCGCGCTGACCCGTCAGATCGCGGCGGACTGCGACCAGGCGCGGGCGTTGTTCAGCCGGATTTCACTATAGTGAGTGCCGTGACGGACGGGAGCACGACGGGCCCAGTGCCGATGCGCCTGGACATGACCGTCTCCTGCGACGAGCGGTTCTGCCCGTTGCTCGACGGGATCGTCTGGCGGATGATCGCCTACGTGGGGTACGGCGGGTCGGACGCGACGGCCGTCGCCGGTGTCGTCGAGCGGGCGATCGGCGGAGCGCGAGCGTGCATGGCCGGCACACCGAACGCCAGCCTCGACCTGCGCTTCGTGATTTGCGAGAGGGAGATGGCGATCCGCATCGCGTGGCGGCCGGCGCCCGGCGCCGCCGGGCGAGGCGAGGGGCGGGCTCTCGACCGCGTCCTGCGCGAAGGCGGCGCCGGCGCGGATGCGCCGCTCGACGGGATTCGACAGGTGATGACGCGGGTGGAGTTCGGCCGCGAGGACGGCCTCGACGTGTGCACCCTCACGAAGGCGTTGCCGGGCCGCGGCTGACAGGGCGGATCGGTTCCCGCGCGACCGCATCGGCGCCCGCGGGCAGCCGCCACCGGCCACCGACATGCGTCTCTACAACACGCTGACGCGTTCCGTAGAGGAGTTCTCTCCGTCGCGCGGCAATACCGTGCGGATGTACGCGTGCGGCCTGACCGTGTACGCCCGCGGCCACATCGGGAACTTCCGGACTTTCGTCTGTCTGGATGTCCTGCGACGCACGCTGCGGCACGTCGCCGGCCACGCGATGCGTCAGGTGGTCAACTTCACCGACGTCGACGACAAGACGATCGGTGGCGCGCGGACGGCCGGCGTGCCATTGCGCGAGTACACGGACCGCTACATCGAGGCCTTCCGCGAGGACGCCGCAACGCTCGGGATCGAGCCGGTCGAGGAGTCGCCGCGCGCGACCGACGACGCGAACCTGCGGGCGATGGCGGACATGATCGCCGCCCTCGAGGCGCGCGGGCACACCTACCGCAGCGACGGGTCGGTGTACTTCCGGATCGGGACGCTGCCCGGCTACGGCAAGCTGGCGCGTCTCGACCACGACGGCATGCGGCCCGGCGCGCGCGTCGACAGCGACGAGTACGCGAAGGAGGACGCCCGCGACTTCGTGCTCTGGAAGGCGACGACTCCCGGTGAGCCGAGCTGGGACCTGGGGGTCGGTCCCGGGCGGCCCGGCTGGCACATCGAGTGCTCGGCGATGGCGTTGCGGCTCCTGGAGGGACCGCCCATCGACATCCACGCCGGCGGGGTCGACCTGGTCTTCCCCCACCACGAGAACGAGATCGCGCAGGCGGAGGGAGCGACGGGGCAGCCGTTCGCCCGCTTCTGGGTGCACGTGGAGCATCTGCTGCTGGATCGCGACGTCAAGATGTCGAAGTCGCTGGGCAACGTCTTCACGGTGCAGGACATTCTCGACCGCGGCCACCGTGCGTCGGCGCTCCGCTTCGTCCTTCTCTCGACGCACTACCGTAAGCAACTGCGGTTCACATGGACGAGCCTCACGCAGGCGGAGGAGGCGCTGCAGCGCCTGATGGCGTGTCTGGCCCGTGTCGACGCGGTCTCGGCGGGAGAGCGCGACGAGGCCATCGGCGAGCGCGTCGAGTCGGCGCGCCGGGCGTTCGCGCGGCGGTTGGCGGACGACCTCAACATGCCGGGGGCGCTCGGCGCGGTCTTCGAGCTGGTCCGGGACGTGAACACGGCGATCGACGCGGGGCAGCTCGGAGCGGGGGACGCCGTCGTCGTCCGGGACGCGTTCGACGGGTTCGACCAGGTACTCGGGGTGATCGCCCTCCGGCGGGCCGAGGAGGCCGCGCCTCCGGTCGGGGTGGACGAGATCGAGCGGCTGATCGCGGCTCGGCGGGACGCACGCCGGCAGCGGGACTTCGCGACGGCCGACCGTATCCGGAACGAGCTGGACGAACGCGGCATACAGCTCGAGGACACGCCCGACGGCACGCGCTGGCGACGAAAATAGGCGCGGAGCTTGCATTCGGCCTCGGCGCAGTGCCGACACCTCGTCAGGCGGCGTTCGGCAAGCTCGGGGAGCGCCTCGCGTGCCGCGAGTTGCGCCGGCGCGGCTATGCGATTCTGGCGCGCAGCTTCCGGACCCGATACGGTGAGATCGACATCGTCGCGCGCGACGGCGACGTGCTGGTGTTCGTCGAGGTCAAGACCCGCGCCAGCCACCGCTACGGCACGGCGCTCGAGGCGGTCACCGCGAGCAAGCAGCGTCGCGTCGCCGCGATGGCGCGCAGCTACCTCGCCCGCGCGGGGTGGGGCGAGCGTCCGTGCCGCTTCGACGTGGTCGCCGTGACCGGACACAGGCCCGGAGAGGCGGACGTCACCGTCGTTCGGAACGCCTTCAGCCTCTGACCGCGCAGGCCTCCGGGCGATCTTGAAGCGCGTCGATCCGCTGTGGTACGGTAAGGGCCGCGCGTGTTGCGACGGGCGGGAATAACTCAGTGGTAGAGTGCGACCTTGCCAAGGTCGAAGTCGCGGGTTCGAATCCCGTTTCCCGCTCCATTCCTCTGCTCGCGCGGTCGCGGCTGACTGCCCGCACGGCGCCGTCGCCAAGTGGTAAGGCAGAGGTCTGCAAAACCTCCATCCCCGGTTCAAATCCGGGCGGCGCCTCCATCAGCCGCGCAACGAGCGCGGGCCGGACGTGAGAGGAACAGAACTGATGACGACGATGACATCGTACGGCCGGCTGTTGCTCGTCGCCGCACTCGCGGCGCCGGCCGCGCCCGCTGCGGCGGAAGCGGCTGCGGCCGGGGAAGCGCCTGCGGCCACCCAAGCGCCTGCGAGCGCTGAGGAAGCGCCTGCGGGCACTGAGGAAGCGCCTGCGGGCACTGAGGAAGACGCGCCCACGTTCACACGGGACGTCGCTCCCATCTTCCAGGCGAAGTGCGAGGCTTGCCACCGTGCGGACTCCATAGCGCCCATGTCGCTGGTGACCTATCAGGAGGCGCGTCCCTGGGCACGGTCGATTCGGGAGCGCGTCTCGACGCGGCAGATGCCCCCGTGGCACATCGACCGCACGGTCGGCATCACGGCGTTCAAGAACGACCGGTCCCTGACGGACGCCGAGATCGACACGATCGTGCGCTGGGTCGACGAGGGAGCGCCGCGGGGGAACCCGGCCGACATGCCGCCCCCGCGCGAGTGGCCGGACGCGTCGAAGTGGTACTTCGCCGAGCGGTTCGGCGGACCGCCGGATCTGATCGTCGAGTCGGCCCCGTTCACGATGCCGGCCGAGGCGAACGACGCCTGGTGGAAGCCGGTGAGCGACACCGGCCTGACCGAGCCGCGATGGGTGCGGGCCATCGAGTTGCGGCCGGCCACCGTCGCTGGCCGGCGCATCACCCATCACGCTATCGCACGCCTGGAGCAGGAGGAGACCGATCCGCTGCTGCGCAACGCGGCCGCCACCGACGACGACGACCCGCTCAACAACTCCGGGCTCTTCATGGAGTGGGCGGTCGGCAAGCAGGGCGAGCTGATGCGCCCCGGCAGCGGGAAGCTGATGCTGCCCGGCTCGCGCATCATCTGGGACGTGCACTACTCGGCCGCCGGCGAGGAGATCACGGACCACGTCCAGCTCGGCATCTACTTCTACCCGCGGGACGAGGAGCCGGAGCACCGCCAGGTCCTGCACCTGATGGGGGCCACCGGGGGCGGAGCGCTCGACATTCCGCCGCACACGGTGTCGGTGACCGAGGGCTTCTTCCCGCTGCGCCGGGCCGCCCGCATCGAGAGCTATCAGCCGCACATGCACCTGCGCGGCAAGGCGATGTCGATGGAGGCGATCCTGCCCACCGGCCGCGTCCGGACGCTGAGCCACGTGGGGGACTTCAACTTCAACTGGCACAACAGCTACGTCTACAGCGACGACGCCGCGCCGCTGCTGCCCCGCGGGACCATCATCAAGGTCACGGCGTGGCACGACAACACCGCGACCAACCGTGCGAACCCCGACCCCAACGTCTGGGTCGGATACGGTGACCGCACCGTCGACGAGATGGCTCACGCCTGGGTCAACGTCACCTACTTCACCGACGAGGACTACGAGGCGGAGGTCGAAAGGCGCGCGGCGAGGACCGACGACAATTGACGCGCAAGGCGCTCGGTCTGCTCGTGCCGACGGCGATGGCGCTCGTGGCGGCGGTGCTGCTCGGGGCGGCAGGGGCGGAAGCCCAACCGGCGCGTGCTCCGCTGCCTCTCGAGCCGGAGGGTGACCGGGGCGAGGCGGTCTTTCCGGCCCTCGAGGGCTGGTATCGCAACGCCGGCGGGAGCCACACCATTCTTCTCGGCTACTTCAACCGCAACGCGGTGCCGATCGACGTGCCGATCGGCCCGGACAACCGCATCGAGCCGGGCGGTCCGGACCTTGGGCAGCCGACACACTTCCTCCCGCGGCGGGCCTGGGGCGTCTTCTCCATCACCGTGCCCGCCGACTTCGGCGAGCAACGCCTGACCTGGACCCTCGTGGTCAACAACCAGCGTTCCGAGGTCACGTTCTGGCTGAATCCACCGTACTTCGTGGATCCCTTCCTGAACCGGGCGAACGGCAACGTACCTCCCCGCCTGCGCGTGACCGAGGACGGGCCGGAACTCGTGGGGCCGCCGCATGGCGTGGTGGCGTCCCTGCGCGCGGTCGCCGGCACGCCGCTCAGGTTGACCGCGTGGGCGCGCGACAGGGAGCTGGAGAACCCGCCTCCGCCTCGTGCGGGCGGTCGCCCGCGGCCTCCGCTGAGCGTAACGTGGCGGAAGCACCGCGGCCCGGGGGAGGTGACCTTCGACGAGGCGACCTACGAGTACGAGAGCCTCGCGGGGGGGGAGGCGTCGGCGACCGCGACGTTCGCGGAACCGGGCGGGTACCGGCTGACCGTCACCGCCAACGACATCTCGGGAAACGGAGGGGGCGGCGACCAGTGCTGCTGGACGACCGCCCACGTCGATGTGGAGGTCGCGCGGGGCCCGGAGTAGCCGCGCGGCGGCGGTGGCCGCGGCTTCGTCCGACGTGATCTTCGTGCTTGCTTCCGAGGGGCCCGAAGTGGCAGGCTTGGGACGGGATGCGTAACGTCAGGAGGGATACATGACGCGGAAGTTCAGCTTGCTGACCATGGTGGCCCTGCTCGCGGTCACCGTGGCGTGCGGCGGCGGGCCCATCGCAGGCCTGCAGGCACAGGGTTCCGAAGGGTTGCCCCCGACCACGGGCGACGGGGCGCCGACGTTCGAGGTCGATCCGTTCTGGCCGAAGCCGCTGCCGAACAACTGGCTGCTCGGCTCGACGATCGGGGTCGCCGTCGACTCCGACGACCACGTCTGGATCGTGCACCGCGGCAACCTCGGGAACAACGAGATTCCGGCCGCCCTCGACCCGCCGTTGGCGGAGGAGTGCTGCTTCCCGGCGCCGCCGATCCTCGAGTTCGACTCGGAGGGCAACCTCCTGCAGCACTGGGGCGGTCCGGGTGAGGGCTACGACTGGCCCGAATCGAACCACGGCATCTTCGTCGATCACATGAACAACGTCTGGATCGGCGGCAACGGCGGGGACGACTCGCACGCCCTGAAGTTCAGCCACAGCGGCGAGTTCCTGCTGCAGATCGGCGAGGACGGTCACGCGGAACCCGACAGCAGCTCCACCACGCGCTACTCTCGGGTGGCGAAGGTGGCTTTCGACGCCTCGGCGAACGAGGCGTACCTTGCGGACGGCTACGGCAACCGGCGGGTGGCCGTGGTCGACGGGGACACCGGCGAGTTGAAGCGCTTCTGGGGCGCCTACGGCAACACGCCGAGCGACGAGCCGCTGCCGCCCTACGACCTCGATGGCGCTCCGGCGCACGGAGCGGTCAGCAGCGACAAGTCGGGCGACCCGCAGTTCCGGAATCCGGTGCACTGCGCCGACCCGACGAGCGACGGCCTGGTCTACGCCTGCGACCGCCCGGGCAACCGCGTGCAGGTGTTCCAGAAGGACGGCACCTTCGTCGAGGAGATCTACCTGCAGACGAGAACGCTCGGGGCCGGCGCGGTCTGGGACATCGCATTCTCGACCGATCCGGATCAGACCTTCGCGTACGTCGCCGACGGCATGAACGAGAAGGTCCACGTGCTGCGCCGCAAGCCGCTCGAGTACGTCTACAGCTTCGGGAGCGGCGGCCGGATGGCGGGGCAGTTCTACGGGAACCACAGCATCGCCGTCGACTCGCAGGGCAACGTCTATACGACGGAGACGTACGAAGGGAAGCGGGTGCAGAAGTTCCGGTACACCGGCATGGGGAACCCCATGGGCGACGTCGGTGTGCCGCATCCGCAATAGCTGCCGATCGCGATCGGAGACAAGCGGGGGCCGGGCGCCCGTTGCGCCCGGCCCTTCGTGTGTACGATTTGCCGGCCTCCGCCGTCGCCCAGTACTATCCCGTAGCGGGCTCAGGGCCCCGGGGCCGGCGCCCACCGGAGGCAAGCCTCCCGGTCGGACGCGCCGATACGGATGGCGACAACGGAAACGGGCGAGGACACGACATGCGAGAGACCAGTGGGCTGCTGTTGGCGGCGCTTCTGCTCGTCGCCGGTTGCGCGGCGGAGGAGCCGGCGGGACCGCCCCTCGACATGCGCCACAACACGCGCGACCTGATGGCGGGAATGATCGACGCCTCCGCCGACGCGCTGTGGGACGCGGTCGGGACGGTGTGGGACGAGAACGGGGAGCAGTACTGGGAACCCGAGACGGAAGAGGAGTGGCTGGCCGTCACCGGCGCGGCCATGACCCTCGTCGAGTCGGGCAACCTGCTGATGCTCGGCGATCGGGCCCGGGACGACGGGCAGTGGATGAGCTACTCCCAGGAGATGATCGACGCGGCGGCGGTGGCGCTGGAGGCGGCCCAGGCACGCGATCCGGATGGCGTCTTCGACAGCGGGGAGGTCGTCTACAACTCCTGCAACGGCTGCCACAGCGTCTACTGGGTGGGCGACGAGGAGCGCGGTCGCGTCATTCGTTGAGCCCGGTCGTCGTCCCCCCGCCGGCTCCGCCGCCAGACGGCGGCGCGGCCGGGCGGGCCGGTCGGCGCGGGCGACGTCGGCCGACCACGCGGGTCAGCGTCGGGAGAGGGTAGCGATCTCGGGGCTCGACTCGCGCTCGCAGAGCGCGGCGCGCGTCTCCGCCTCCGCCTCGGGGCCTGCCGCCCGGCGGGCGACGTTCAGCAGATAGAGCCGGTAGGCGCCGGGGTCGCGTCCCGGGTGGCCGCACAATGTCACCGCGTCTCCGCGCGCGAGCGCGTCTCCCCGCACGCCCGCCCGCGAGAGCCGGTCCGCGGCGCGCCACTCGACAGCCCACGTCCGGGTGAGTCCCCCGTCGTCGCGGACGCGAACGTGCAGGACCGAGTGCGGGTTTCCGAAGTGGAACGCCTCGACCTCGCCGTCGAGGACGATCGTCCGTTCCTCGTCATAGATCTCGCCGATGGCGTGATGCCCCCCCGCTGAGAGCCGGTCGGCGGCGCGCCACTCGACGGCCCACGTTCGGGCGAGGCCCCGATCGCCGAGGACGCGAACGTGCAGGACCGACTGCGGGTTCGCGAAGTGGAATGCCCGGACCTCGCCGTCGAGGAAGATCGTACGCTCCTTGCCATGGGTCTCGCCGATGGCGCGGTGCTCCCCCGCCGGGGCTCCGAGCGCAAGGAGCCGGGAATCGGCGCCGAGGTCGGGAAGTCCGGTGGCCGGCATCAGACAGGCGGTCAGCAGAACGGGCGGTATCCACCTCATGGCCCTCTCCACTTCGTGCCGAGGCCCTTGCACTCCTCGCGACGTGCGGGGGCGCGGCGTCGTCGCCGGTAGAGAGTTCGGACGCCGTGCCCAATACGTATCATAGTGCGCTACGGGGTGTCTCTCCCTGAAGATCCTCTGAAGTCCGTTCCGTTCGCGCTGGGAGGGCCGTTATGCTCGTCGGAATGGCTACCGTCGTGGACGGGCCGGGAGTTGCGGATGCCGCGCGGGTCGTTGCGCCCGCGCGGCGCCTGCGCACGCTGATCGTCGAGGACGAGCCGAAGGTCGCGGCGGCTCTGCGGGAAGGGCTCGAGGGCGAGGGCTACGACGTCGTCGTCGAGAGCTCCGGCGAGGCCGGCTTCTACCGCCTGACCACCGACCGCTTCGACGTAGTGCTGCTCGACCTGCGCCTGCCCGGGCGGGACGGGCTCGAGATCCTGTCCGCCGCCCGCCGGCGGGGCGTCGAGACGCCGGTCGTCGTGCTGACGGCGCGCGACACCCTCGAGGACCGCGTGGTCGGGCTCGACGCCGGGGCCGACGACTATGTGGTCAAGCCGTTCGCCTTCGCCGAGCTGCTCGCCCGGATCCGCGCGGTCCTGCGGCGCGGGCGTTCGGCCGACCCCGCTCGCCTGGTGGTCCACACGCTGGTCGTCGACGGTTCATCGCGGCAGGTGACCCGCGCCGGGGAGGCGGTCGATCTCACGGGGAAGGAATTCGACCTGCTGCTGCACCTGACGCGCTGCGCCGGACAGGTCGTGTCGCGCGACACGCTGGTTCGCGAGGTGTGGCGGGAGACCTCGAGGAGCACGACGCTCGACAACGTCATCGACGTGCACGTTTCGCGGCTGCGGCGCAAGGTGGACGCGGATCACCCGGTCAAGCTGATCCACACCGTGCGCGGCGTCGGGTTCGTGCTGCGGTCGGAGGCGCCGTGAGCGGACGCTGGCGGCCGCGCACGCTTCGCGTCCGCCTCACCGCCTGGCATGTCGCGGTGATGGTCGTGGTGCTCGCGATCTACGTGGCAGGGGTCCTGCTCATCGTCACGCGCAACGCCTCGCGCGGCCTCGACGCTCGACTCCGCAGCGACTTCCGCTGGGCTGCGGGGATGGCGCAGCGGGAGCCGGACGGCTCCCTGTCATGGTTCGAGGGAGACCCGTGGAACGAAGACAGCCCGTGGCTGCAGGTGTGGGCGGCCGACGGCAGCCTCGCCTACCGGACCGCCGTCGCCCGGCGGCTGCCGGTGCCGGCGAGCGAGATGCTGATCGATCGCGCCGACGGTCGCATCGTCTCCGTTCCGAGCGAGCCGGCACCCTTCCGCGTGCTCGGGCGTCGCATCACGATTGGGGACGAGCCGGTCATCGCGCAGGTGGGGCGGTCGGAGGCGCTCATGCGCCAGGAAATCGCCGAGCTGGCGCTCGTGCTGCTCCTGGGCCTGCCCCTGAGCGTGGTTGCCGCCGGCCTCGGCGGCTACTACCTGGCGCGCCGGGCGCTGGCGCCGTTGGCCAGGATGACCGACCGGGCGCGCGCCATCACGGCGTCGCGACTCGGCGACCGCCTTCCCATCGACGATCCGCGGGACGAGCTTGGACGGCTGGCGGTCGTGTTCAACGAGACGCTGGGCCGGTTGGAGGCATCCTTCACCGAGATGCGGCGCTTCACGGCCAACGTCTCGCACGAGCTCAGGACGCCGCTCACCGCGTTCCGCAGCGTCGGTGAGGTCGCCCTGCGCGAGCCCCGCGACGCCGCGTCGTACCGCGCGGTGATCGAGAGCATGCTCGAGGAGGCGGATCGCCTGAGCTGCCTCGTCGATCGGTTGCTGACCGTGTCCCGGGCGGACGGCGGCGAGCGGCTGCGCGCGGCGCCCATCGATCTCAAGGACCTTGCCGACGACGTGGCCGCGCACCTCGGTGTCCTGGCCGAGGAGAAGGGCCAGTCGATGGTCGTCGCGGAGGACGGTCGCCCGACCTGCCGCGGCGACCACGTCGTGCTCCGGCAGGCGCTCATCAATCTGGTCGACAACGCCATCAAGTACACGCCGCCCGGAGGACGAATCGAGGTCCGGGTCGCGGCCGCCGATGCCGGAGCCGTCGTCGAGGTGTGCGACAACGGTCCCGGCGTGTCCGCCCGGCAGGCGCCGCGGCTGTTCGATCGACTGTATCGGGGAGGAGCGGGCGACCCGGCCGGGAACGGCGCGGAGCCGGCCGACGGGAACGGCGCCGGGCTCGGCCTGGCCATCGCCCGCTGGGCGGTCGAGGCGAACCGCGGGCGCCTCAGCTACGAACGGCCGGACGGCACCGGCAGCATCTTCCGCATCGTCCTGCCGGAGGCGGGACGCGTGGCGGGAGGACGCTGGTCGCCGCACGGGGGACCCGTGCCGCGGCAGGACGGCCGCGGCACCGGCCGCTGAGGCGGCGACCCGATCCGGACGAAAGGTGAGCGCTCGATAGCGCCGCAAGCCATGCCGCAGACGGTCCACCGATGGTTGATTCTGACCCACCGCTACCTGGGCATCCCGCTCGGCCTGCTCTTCGTCGTGTGGTTCGCGTCCGGCATCGTGATGATGTACACGGGCGACATGCCCCGGCTGACACCGGAGCGGCGGCTCGCGCGGCGGCCGCCCCTCGACCTCGCGCGCGTGGCGCTTCCGCCGATTGCTGCGGCCCGGCGGGCGCACCTGTCGCCGACACCGCGCCGCGTGCGGCTGCGCACGGTGCTCGACCGTCCGGCGTACGTGATGGACGGCGTGACGGTGTTCGCGGACACCGGCGAGCGCCTGGCAGAGGTCGGGCCGGCGGCCGCCGCCGCAGTCGCGAGCCGGTTCGTCGGCCAGCCTCTCGACGCGGTCGAGTTCGTGCGCACGCTCGACGAGCCGGATCAGTGGACGCTGGTCGAGCGGGGACAGCTTCCGCTGCACCAGCTTCGGGTGGCCGACGCGGCCGGCAGCGTGCTCTACGTATCGCCGCGCTCGGGCGAGGTCGTCATGGAGACGACGCGGCGCAGCCGGGCACTCGCCTGGCTCGGCGCGATTCCGCACTGGTTCTACTTCGCCCCGCTCCGCGCGAACCAGCGGCTGTGGTCGGACGTGGTCGTATGGACCGCGACTCTCGGATGCCTGCTCGCCGCGCTCGGGCTGCTGCTCGGCGTGACGCAGTTCCGATGGCGGGCGCGCGGCGACGCTGCAGGTGCCCGCCGCGTCGGCGCTCGGATCCCGTACACCGGCTGGATGCGCTGGCACTACCTGACCGGCGTCGTGTTCGGCGTGGCGACGCTCACCTGGGTGTTCAGCGGCCTGCTTTCGATGGAACCCTACGCCTGGACGAGGGCCCGCGGGCTCGAGGTGCCGCCGGACGCGCTGGCGGGCGGACCGCTGGAGCTCGCGAGGTTCCCGGCCGTCGATCCGCAGGCGTGGGCGCGCCTTGCAGAAGGGCGTGCGGTGAAGGAGATCGAGCTGCTGCGCATCCAGGACCGTCCCTACTACCGGATCCGCACAGCCCCCGGGAGCGGCGGGGAGGCCCGCGCCGCGAGCGCGGGCCCGCGGCACGTGCTCGCAGCCGCCGGTACGCTGGCCGCGCGCGGCGAGCCCTTCAGCACGGAGTCGTTGCTGGCGCGGCTGACGGCGGCCGTTCCCGATGCGCCGGTCGTCGCTTCCGAACTGCTGCACGACTACGACGCCTACTACTATGGCCGCCGCCGTGAGTTGCCGTTGCCCGTGCTGCGCGTCGAGTTCGGCGACCCGCGGCAAACCTGGGTCTACGTCGACCCCGCGCTGGGCAGGGTCGTCGCCAGCGCGCACCGCCTCGGCCGTGTCGAGCGGTGGCTCTTCAACGGCCTGCACAGTCTCGACTTCGCGTTCTGGTACGACCGCCGGCCGCTCTGGGACATCGGGCTCATCGCCCTGAGCCTCGGCGGGCTCGCGTCGAGCGCCATCGGTCTCTGGATCGGCTGGGGCCGCGTTCGCCGGGCGGCCGGACGCCGCTGGCCGATGCGAAGCGCTCCGGCCGCGGCGTCGCGCGCAGCGGCTCCTCCTCGTCGGTGACGCGGTCCGGGGCGCCGCCATCTACCTGAAGTCTTCCTGAAGTTCGGGGGCGCGCCAGCGCCCCGCAGTCGCGAACCGCGCGAGTGACATAGACTGGCCGCTGTTGGCGGGCGCTCCATTCACGTCGTGCTGGTCCATGCGCTAGGTCTGCTGTGCGCGCTGGGTGCGGCGGTGCTTGCGGCGGCGGCTGACCGTCGGCGGGACGCCGTGGCGATGGCGGCCGCCTTCGCGGCTGCCGCCCTGTGGCTTCCGCCCGCGCCCCGGATGACCGGCGTAGGGGTTGCCGTGGTGGCAGCGGCGGTCCTCGTCCGTCCGGGTCGCATGCGGCTGATGGGGGCGACGGTCGCGGGGCTGCTGGCCGGGGCATGGACGCACGTGCTCGCCGCGAACGGTCTCGCGTGGTGGTGGGCGTGGCCGCTGGCGGCCGGCGTCATCGCGGTCTCCGCGGGGGCAGCGCGTCGCAGTCCGCGTTTCGCGCCGCGGCCGATCCGCGAGGAGGCGCTCGCGGCGCTGGCCGTGGGGGCCCTGATCGTGGCCGCTTCCCCGGCGGTGGCGAGCGGCTGGAGCGCGGCGGAGGCGATGAACCTGAGGGCCGGCGACATGAGCCGATCGGCCGTCCACCCAGCGGTGCTCGCAGCGGCGGGCGCGGTCGTGGCGCTCGGGGGAGCGCACGCGCTTCGGAGGCGCCGTTGAACCTGCTCGGGACGCTCGAGAACGGTCTGTTCGCGTTGGCGCAGGTGCTGCGCCTGCCGGTCATCAGCCTGCTCTGGGTGGCGGTCGGGGCGGCCGTCTTCATGGCGGGCGGCTGCGTGGTGGAGTGGCTCGCCCGCCGCCGCGAGCGCGCGGGGTTCGATCTCAAGGCCTGGCTGGATGCCGGCGCCGTGCTCGGCGCCGACACTGCCCGGCGGTCGGCGCTCCCGGCACCGCTGCGCGGCCTGCTCCGGGACGTCGAGGCGGAGCGGTCGAAGCCGTCGTTCGGCGACGGCGGCCTCGAGCACCTCGTCCTCGAACGCGAGGAGCGGGTCCGGCGTACGCTGAACGGGTCGCGGCTGCTCGTCAAGGTGGGCCCGAGCCTCGGCCTGCTCGGCACGCTCATCCCGATGGGGACGGCGCTCGCTTCGCTGACCGCCGGCAACCTCGAGGCGATGGCGGGCCAGATGGTGGTAGCGTTCACGACGACGATCGTCGGTCTCGCCGCGGGGACGGTCGCCTACGTCATACAGATCGTGCGCCACGGGTGGGTCAACGAGACCGTGCGCGAGCAGCGGTTCCTGGCCGAGCGCGTCGCGGGCGAGCTGGCGCGAGGCAGGGGCGGCGGAGAAGCCGGCGTCGCGGCACCGTCCGCGGCGCGTGGGGAGCAAGAGGATGGCGCGCTTTCTGCACCTGCCGTCGCCGGGTGACACCGAGGACGAGGATCCGCTGGCGGGCGTCGCCAACATCTTCGACGTATCGGTCGTGTTCATCGTCGGCCTGATGATCACGCTGTTCTCGGTCTATCGCATCGGCGATCTGGTCGATCCGGACAGCGAGGTGACGCTGGTCAAGACGAACGCCGACGGCCTCAGCGAGATCATCATCAAGGAAGGCACGGAGATCACCGCCTACGAGCTGACCGGGGAGACCCTCGGCGGTCAGGGCGAGCGTCTCGGCACGGCGTACCGCCTCGCCGACGGCCAGGTGATCTACGTGCCCGACTGAGGGCGGCTGGCGTCACGACGGGCGGGGGGAGCGAATCGCAGTGGACACCGAGACGAGGCAGCGGTCGAACGCTGGTCGGGATCGCGCGGCGCTGCCGGCCGCCGCCCTGCGGTGCGCCGGACGGGTGGCGCGCGCGGCCGCATTCGCCCTGCTGCTCGCTTCCGCGGCGGGCACCGCAAGCGGCCAGGAGGTGCGGCTCGCCTACCTCACCGGAGACTCGACCCTGCCCGGCATTCTCGGCGCCTGGCAGGGTGTGCTCGGTGAGCGTCCGGACCTCCGGGAGCGCGTTGCGGTGACGCTCGTGACGGAGTCGCTGCTCGACGAAGTCGACCCCGCCGACGTGATCGGCAGCGACGTGCTCGTCCTGCACGTGCACGACCAGCACACGCTCGACCGCTTCGACGAGACCCACGGAGTCGATCTGGTCGCCGCGGTCGCCGGCCGGGGGATGGTGCTCGGCGTCGGCGGGGGGCTCCTCCCGCGAGAGCACTACGTGGAGCGCGGCGTGGTCTGGGACGCGCGAGCGCGCGCCTACTGGGAGCACTCGGGGCACACCAACCAGGTCGGCCTGCTCCAGTACGTGCTTGCCGCGGCGGGCATCGAGGGGCTTTCGGCTCCGGAGCCCCAACCGAGCCTGGAGGCGGGCTACTACTACTCGGACCCGGCCGCCTCGGGATCGGGCGGGCGCGTTTTCGCCACCTGGGAGGCGTTCGACGCCTGGCGCGGCGGCGCCGGCAAGCGCCGCCCGGGCGCGCCGCGGATCGCGCTCGGCTTCTACGGGTCGAACTTCGACGACGGCGACACCGCCCTCATCGACGCGGTCGTGGCGGAGATCGAGCGGCAGGGCGCCGAGGCGATTCCGGTCTTCGGCTACCCGGCCGGCATCGCCTTCGAGACCCTGCTTCGCGACCCTGCGGGGGTGGCGCGCGCCGACGTCGCGCTGGCGTTCCTCTTCCGCTTTGCGGGGCCCGACGCGGGCGCCTCGCTGCGCAAGCTCGACATCCCGGTCCTCAGCCTGATCAGCCTCTACGGCCGGAGCGAGGCGGAGTGGCGGGCGTCGCCTCGCGGGCTCTCCATGTTCGAGGGGACCTTCCAGGTGGCCGTGCCGGAGCTCGCGGGGCTCGTCGCGCCGACGGTCGTGGGGAGCAAGGAGCGGAGCACGGACCCCGACACCGGTCTGACGATCGTCGCCAGCCGGCCGATCCCCTCGCGAGTGGCGATGGCCGTCCGGCGGGCCCTCGGCTACGCGGCGCTGGCCGCGACGCCGAACGCCGACAAGCGCGTGGCGATCCTCTTCTACAACTACCCGCCGGGGAAGGCGGGGGTCGGGGCGAGCTACCTGAACGTGGCGGAGTCCCTGGCCAACGTCCTCCGGCGGCTGCGGGCCGCGGGTTGCGACGTCGGCGATCCCGCCGCCGATCTGTCGGCCGAGGCCCTGCTCGAGCAGATCCTCAACCGGGCGCGCAACGTGGGGGGCTACGCGCCGGGCGAGCTCTCCGGGTTGCTGGAGCAGGGCGGGGCGGCCCGGGTCTGGCTCGGCGACTACCGCCGCTGGCTGGACGAGGGCTACGTTCCTGCGCTCCGGGACAAGGTGATCGCCGACTGGGGCGATCCGGCGGACGCGACGCTCATGGCCGCGGACGGGAGCCTGATCGTCCCGGCGTTGCGCTTCGGCAACGTCGCGGTGCTGCCGCAGCCGGCTCGGGGCTGGGGCGAGGACGCCGAGAAGCTCTATCACGCCGACGACCTCGCGCCGCACCACCAGTACATTGCCGCCTACTCCTGGCTGCGGGCGGAGGAGCCGGTCGGCTTCGACGCGGATGCGGTCATCCATCTCGGCACGCACGGCACGCTCGAGTGGCTGGACGGCAAGGACATGGGCCTCTCGGCGGCGGACGCTCCCGACGCATTGATCGCCGACCTTCCCAACCTCTACGTCTACAACGTCGACGTCGTCGGCGAGGGACTGGTGGCGCGGCGGCGGGGCATGGCGACCCTCGTCGACCACATGGTGCCGCCGTTCGTCGAGAGCGAGCTGCTCCCCGACCTGGCCGCCCTGAGCGAGAGCGTCGACGACTACCACGAGGCGGTGCACAAGAACGAGCAGCTCGCCGAGGCCTACGCCGACCAGCTCCGGCAACAGGCGACCGACCTCGGCATGGTCAAGGACCTCGACCTGGACCTCGGCACGGGGGCGGAGATCGACCACGACGCACTGCACGCCATCGAGGCCTATCTCATCGAGCTGCAGGGCGAGACCATCCCCTACGGCCTGCACGCCTTCGGGCGCACCCCCGCGCCGGAGATGCGGGCCAGCACGGTCGACGCCATCGTCTCGGTCGACCGCAGTCTCCTGCCGGAGGGGGTGACGGTGATGGCGGCGGACATGGAGCGCCGCATCGTGGAGTCCGGTCCGCGCGAGCTCGATCACCTGCTGCACGCCCTCGCCGGCGGCTACGTGCCGGCCGGCGGCGGGGGAGAGCCGATCCGGAACCCGGACGCCTATCCCACCGGCAAGAACTTCTACGGAATCGACCCGGACAAGGTGCCGAAGCCGGCCGCGTGGAGGCTCGGCGTGGTGCTCGCCGACCGGATGCTGGCGGACCACGTGGCCGAGCACGGGCGCTATCCGGAGAAGGTGTCGTTCGTCATCTGGGGCACGGAGACGCTGCGGCACGAGGGGGTGCTGGAGTCGCAGATCTTTCACCTCCTCGGCACGCGCCCGGTCTGGGATGCGCGAGGGAAGGTGGTCGACGTGGAGGTCATCCCGGCGCGCGAGCTCGGCCGCCCGCGGGTCGACATCGTGATCGCCTCGGCGGCCGAGGGGATGTTCAACAACGTCACCCGGCTGATGGACGAGGCGGTGCAGCGCGTGAAGGTCCTGGAGGAGGCCGAGAACTACGTCCGCCGGCACTACCTGGCGACGAAGGCCGCGCTGGTCGAGCGGGGCTACTCGGAGGAGGACGCGGACCGGCGCGCCGGCGTGCGGATCTTCGACGAGCCGCCCGGGACGTTCAACCTGAACACCTCGCGGATCGCGGCCGCGAGCGGGACGTGGGACAACGACCGGCCGATGGCCGACGAGTACCTCTCGAAGCTGGGGCACGGTTTCGGCAACGGCTTCTGGGGCGAGCCGATGGAGGACGTCTTCCGCCTCGCCCTCTCCGGAACGGAGAAGGTGGTGCACAGCAGCTCCACCATGCTCTACGGCGCTCTCGACAACGACGACTTCTTCATGTACGCCGGCGGTCTGGCCGCGGCGGTCCGCAGCATCGACGGCAGGAGCCCCGAGCTGGTCGTGACCAACACGCGCGATCCCGGCCGACCCGAGATGACCGCGATCGACAGGTTCCTGGGGGCGGAGTTCCGGACCCGCTATGTCAACCCGACCTGGATCGAGGGAATGCAGCGGGAGGGCTACGCCGGGGCCGGCGAGATGCGCGCCTTCGTCGAGTACCTCTGGGGCTGGGACGCCACGCTGCCCGAGACGGTCGACGACGCGATGTGGCAGGAGTCGTTCGCGGTGTATGTAGAGGACAAGCACGACCTCGAGCTGAAGACGTTCTTCGACGAGCACTCTCCCCACGCCTATCAGGACATCACCGCCCGCATGGTCGAGACGATCCGCAAGGCCTACTGGGACGCCGACGACGCGACGACCGAACGCCTGCTCCGCGAGCACGTCGAGAGCGTCGCCGCGCACGGCGTGGGCTGCTCGGAGCACACCTGCGGCAACCCCCGGCTGCTCCGCTACGTCCTGGAGCGCGGGGCGGAGATGAACATTCCCGGGCCCGCGCTCGACGCCTACCGGGCGGCGATGGAAGCGGCGATCGGCGCGGACATCGAGACGGCGGCCGCGGCGGTCGAGGAGTTCGTGCGCTGGAACGAGTCGCGCCCGGTCCTCACGACGATGAACCTCGAGGGATTCCGGATGGAGGCCGCGTCCGATGCGGCGGAGCCGGTGCCGGTGCCGTCGCCGTCGCCGTCGGATGGCCCTCGCGGTCGGCGGGCTGCTTACGGGCCGTAATCGGTACCGCGCAACTCGATCCGGCCGACGGCGACGCCGAGCGTGCGGGTGTCGCGCGTGTTCGGTACGTGCGTATCGCTCGCGAGCGCAATCTCCAGCTCGGGAGGCGCCAGGGGACAGCCTGCAAGATCGAGCTCGGCGCTCCAGCGTCCGTTGATGGTCTCTTCGACGAGCGTGCAGCCCTCGATCGCGATACGGAGCTGCTTCGGCACACCGGTCAACAGGACTTCGACCGCCAGCGTCGAAGGCGGCTCTTGCGCATCGAGCGGGACCACCAGCCGCCCGTCCCCGTGCGTCCAGCGGAACGGCTTGGCGCCGGCCCATTCGATGTTGTAGAAGCCGGAGGCCTGGCCGCCGAGCAGCTCGAGCTCTTCCTGGCGAACGAGGTTCAGCCAGCGGTTGGCGGCCCGCTCACGGCGGGTCGCCGCCAGGGTGACGGCGCCGCGGGCTCCTTCGCGGACTTCGTATACCTCCAGCGAGTTGGCGCCCGGCAGGAACCGGCGCGGATCGATGACCGTTTCCCAGGCCCCGCGCCGGCCGGCTACCGGGAACGGATACGGCCGCGTCACCCCCGCGACCCGTCCGTTGAGCGTGATCGCCAGCACCGGGGGCGGTGCCCTGTCGGGGAGACGGGCCACGGCCCCGGTGATGTGTGCGGGGACGAAGTCGGCCTCCGGGTCCACGTCCCGCATGAGTGGCAGCGCATCCACGACGACCTCGAATTCCGCGGGCCGCCCCGCCAGCATTGGCCCGGCGGCACGGCCGAGCAGATCGTCGTAACGCCGGTCCGGGGTGGCAAGGCGCAACAGGTCGCCTGCCTCGAACCACTCGTACTTGCGCGACGCGCTCTCGAGCAGGGCGGCGCGGAGATCGCCGGGATGCTCCAGCTTGCGCCTGGCACCGTCGTGGAACATCACCTTCGACGGCCGCGGGGCGTGCGCGGGGTCGAGCACGTTCGAGCCGTCGGCCCGCCACGGCAGCTCGATCCCGAGCTCGGCCGCCAGCGTCGGGACGATGTCGATCACCTCCACGTTCGCGTCGACTACCGCGCCCCTGGGCTGCGCGGGCCGCTTGATGAACAGCGGCACCGCGGCGACGTCCGCGAACGAGCGATCCGTCGGCTGTCGAAACGCATGGCCGGGCTGCAGACTGCCGCCGTGGTCCGCGGTTATGACGAGCAGCGCGTCGTCGTAGAGGCCCACCTCGCGCAGGCGCGCCAGCAGGCGGCCGAGCAGGGTGTCCACGTATCCCACCTGCAGCAGGTAGCGGTGGTAGTTGAGCGCCGCCGCCCACCGATCCTCATTCCACTTGCCATCCCGCAAGCCCACCATGTGCCGCTGAAACGTGAGCTGTTGTCCCGTCGGCAGGTACAGGAACGGCTCGTGCGGCAGCAGCGCGTGCAGGAAGTGCAGCGTCGGCCGCGTGGCGGCCTCGATCCCGGCGATGAAGCGATCGACGGTCCGCCTCCGGTCGTCGACGCGCGCCGCCCGCCAGCGGTCCCCCAGCGTCTCGCCCGCCTCGTTCGCCGCAAAGTCCTTCCAGTTCTGATCGACCGGCGGCAGCGGCGCGGCCAGATCGTCCGGTAGCACGACGGTCAGGTACACCACCGCCAGGTCCCGCAGTACAGCTGCGAGCCGGGCGCCGAACGCGGCGCGGTCAGAACGGCAGAGCGTCTCCGGACACAGATCGGTCAGCGGCTCCTTTACGTGCATTCCATACCGGCCGCCCAGCAGCGTGAAGAGGTTCGCCGGATGGTCGGTCGCCACGGGCAGGCGATGCTGCGACGGGCGCATGCCCGTGAGCACGGCGGGTACCGCGTAGGTCGTCAGGTCCGCCGCCGCGGTCGCGTTGCGGAACCAGGTTGCATCCTCGGCCAGCGCCGCGAAGTTGGGAAATGCGGCGCTGTCGATGTGGCCGTCGCGGTCCAGCAGCGCCGCAAGCTGGAACTGGTCGAAGACGACCAGGACGACCGGCGGCGTCGCGGAAAAGGTCACGCCTTCGATCGCCGCGACCTCCTCCGCCGGCAACAGCAGGCGGCTCACGCTGGGCGTGAACAGAAAGGTCCCGGGCACGACGAGCACCGCCGGGGCCAGGAACGTGGCGAACAGCCTGACCGGAGCGAACCGGCGATAGGCTCCGGCTGCACCGGTGCCGGCCAGCACGGCCAGCGCGATCAGGACGCTGCCCGCCGCGCCGCCAAGCGGCTTGAGCGCAAGGAGCACGACCGGGGCGGCCAGGCTGGCGAGGACCAGGTTGACCACGCGGCGGCGCCAGCGCGGCCCTCCGGCCAGCGCCGCCAATCGGCCGACGAGCAGGCAGGCGGCCGGCCCGCCCAGGCAGAGCAGCGCGACAAGGACCAGCAGGTCGCCCGGCCGGGCGTCGTGCGCGATGAAGAACTCGGGGCTGCCGCCTACGAGATCGAAGACCGGCTGCGCCACGGCAAGGCACCAGAGACCGACGACGTGCAGCGCCTCGAGGCGGCGTTCCGAAGCGGTTTCGGGCGTCGCCGGCCGTCGTGACGTCAGCGCGGCGCGCAGTCGGCTCACCATGCCCGCATGCAGCACCCGCACATGCAGCGGTGGGTTGCGGACGAAGCAGTGCCGCAGGCCGCAGACCAACGCGAGCGCGATCAACGCCCGCCAGGGCGTGGACATCGAGAACAGCGATCCGATGCGGATGCCGCCGAAGGCCGCCACGTACAAGGCCGCCACGGCAAGCGCGACGGTGAGTCCGTCGGCGGCACGCGCCCAGCCGGACAGTCCGGAGGTCGTAGTGCGCGGACGGATCATGGCGTCTTCGGCAGGCAGTGGTACAGCGTGCGGGTGCCGGAAGCCAGCGTTGCGTGAGTGACGGCGCCGAAGTGGCGTTCGAGCGAGGCACGCACCGCCTCACCGGAGTAGTCGAGCTCCTGGCCCCGCCGGTTGCGGAGCAGGCGCTCCACCATCGGGTCGTCCCGGCCGACGTACTCCAGGATCACGTCGGCGCCGAACTGCGCGAGCCAGGCCACGAAGTCGTCCAGCGGAATGTTGCGGCCGATCACGAGGTGGTGGACCAGCGCCAGGCACAGGACGAGCGCCGGCCGGCCGCGCTCGGCGAGCGGCAGGCGCTCGCGGCCGCGCCATCCGAGGCCGGGCGACGGATCCGCCAGGTCCGCCAGCAGCGGCACGATGTTGTCGGGTCCGTCGGCCTTGAGCGATTCGTACAGGCGCTCGACGACGAGGTGGTCCGCGTCCAGCGCCAGCACGTGGTCCGCGTGCCGCGCCGCCAGGCGGGAGTAGTTGCCGGTGTTGCAGCCCAGGTCCCAGACGACGGGCCACCGCCGGCTGCCGAGGACCTGGCCGACGAACTCGCCCTTGCTCCGCAGATCGGCCTCCTCGTAGGAGTGCTCCCGCCGATACTCCGACCAGGTCGATCGCGAGGCCTTCCACCGCAGCCGCTCGACGGTACGCCGCAGGCGGTCGATGTTGTGCTTGATGAGCGCCGCGCCGAAGCCGGCCGCGCGCAGCTCTCGCCGGACGTCTCCCGGCGTATCGTCATAGCGCGCCTGCGCCAGCGCCTGCAGGACGACGTGCGCCAGCACACCCCGCCGCAGACGGTCGCGGCCGGCGAGCAGAGCGCTGCACTGCGCCGCCGTGATCCCTTCCAGGCTCCCTCGGAGCCACGGGTGGAAGGGCACGTTGCGGTACGCCTGCAGCAGCAGCGGATAGAGAAACGTCTCGCAGAACTGCCGGTAGCCGGCCCAGGGCTCACCCGCGGCGTACGCCGTGAACGACCCGATGTCGATGAACGTGGGGCGCGGGCCGCGCCACTGCACGTTGAATGCCGTGGCGTCCTTGAGCGTCATCCCTTCGTCGAGCGCCGCGCGCGTCACGTCGAGCTGCAGCAGCGCGGCATCCTTGAGCATCCCGAACGACCACTCGTACGGATAGGACACGAACGGCACGCGCTCGTGCTGCAGGATCGCCGCCCAGCGTCCGTCCAGCCGCGGCAGCGTACCGGGATCCGTGACCTCCCGCGTCGGGATCACGCGGCGATCGGCGACGAAACGCTCGTAGAAGCCGGTCCCGGCGAGCTGCCGCCAGTCTGCGAGGGCGCGGACCGACAGGCACCGGTATACCGCTCCGTCGTGATGGAAGATCCGGGTGTCGGGATCGCGGAAGGAACCGGCGTCGAACCGGACGGATGAACTCTGGACACGCATCGGCCGCACGGGCTGCGCCGGATACGAAGCGTGGCGGGCTCGTGCAGCCCCGCTGCTAGCGCTCCCTCACGCGCGCGTTGGGAGTCTGCGCCGGCACGAACCGCTCCCTGGCACGTCTTCTGCGGCCCGGATTCCTAGCGCTTGGCCCGCTGCAGCCTGCCGTTGATTGCAGCCGTCACGCGGCGCCAGTACAGCTTCGCGATTACGCCGATGGCCGCCACTCCCCCCAGCAGCGCCTGAAGCAGCATGCTGCCGGTCCCCGGATCGAGGTACGCGGCGGCCGGCCGCTCCAGAACCATGAGCGCAACGACGACGAACGCGCAGGTACGCAACATGACCCGCCAGTGTAACAGAACGTTGCGGACCGCAACGCCGTCGAGAGAGACTGCGGTAGCGTTGGGGGGGCGGACCCGGGTCGGCCGGATGCCGGCGGGCGATGGCGTCACACCCGCGGGCCGCTATACGATCAACGAAACGGCCGCGGCGCGCGGCGATCGCCGCGAAGGAGACAGACGGTGCACGGTTGGCGATGCGTCGGGTCGGCGTTGCTGGCGGTCGTGGCCTGCCTTGCCGGAGGTGCCGCGCTGGCCCAGGAGGGCGCGGAGCGCCGCCCCGGCGTGCCGGCCCGGCCACTGCCGGACGGTCCGGTCGTGCTCGACTCGGCGGAGTACGGCCAGATCCGCGTCGTCACCGTCGCGCGCGGGCTGGAGCGTCCATGGAGTCTCGCATTCCTGCCGGATGGGTCGATGCTGGTCACCGAGCGGCCGGGGCGCCTGCGGCGGATCGCCGGCGGGTCGCTCGATTCGACGCCGATCACCGGCACTCCGACCGTCCACGCCGAGGGTATCGCCGGGCTGATGGACATCGCTCTCCATCCCGACTTCGCTGCGAACGGGCTGCTGTACCTGACGTACACGAAGCCGCAGCCGGCGGGGCCGACGGTGGCCCTGGCCCGCGGGCGCCTCGACGGCGCCGCGCTCGACGGGCTGGGGGATCTGCTCGTTCTCGATCCGCCGGGAAGCGGGGCGTCGCGGATCGGCTTCGGACCGGACGGCATGCTGTACATGACGGCCGGCGGCGCGTTCGAGTCGTCGCCGGAGAACGCGCTGCGCGCCCAGGATCCGAACGACCTCCTGGGCAAGGTCCTGCGGCTCCGGGACGACGGGACGGCTCCCGAAGACAATCCGTTCGTCGGGCTTCCCGACCACCGGCCGGAGATCTACTCGCTCGGTCACCGGAACCACCAGGGCCTGGCGTTCCAGCCCGGAACCGGGGCGCTCTGGGTCAGCGAGCACGCGCCGCAGGGCGGCGACGAGGTCAACGTCATCGAGGCGGGCCGGAACTACGGCTGGCCGGTCGTCTCCTACAGTCGGCAATACGGCGGCCAGCGCATGACCGAGACACCCTGGCAGCCGGGGATGGAGCTGCCGGCGGTCCTCTGGGTCCCCTCGATCGCGCCCTCGGGCCTGGCCTTCTATGACGGGGATCCGTTCCCGGACTGGAAGGGCAACCTGTTCGCCGGATCGCTGCGCTTCGGCGGCCTCCCGCGTACGGGACACCTGGAGCGCATCGTGCTCAACGACGCCGGCGAGGAGCTGCGCCGGGAGTGGCTGCTCACCGAACTCCGGCAGCGCATCCGAGACGTCCGGCAGGGGCCCGACGGCCTGCTCTACGTGCTGACGGACGCGGACGACGGCGCGTTGCTGCGGATCGAGCCGGTCGCCGGCGAGCCCGCCGGCTCCGGTGGCGGCTGACATGCGAAAGGCCGCCATCGCCGCCGTCGCTCTCGCCCTGCTCGGGTGGCTCTTCTGGCGCAGCGTCCAGAGCACGCTGGCCGAGCCCTACGCCGTCGACGCCGGGCTGGTGTCGGAGTGGATGCTGGCGCTTCGGACGCCGGACCTGCCCGGCCCCGGCTTCGTGGTGCTGCAACCGTCGGACCAATTGCGCGCTGACCTCTTCAACCAGATCTTCGGCCGGACGATGGAGTCGATGACCTCGCCGACGGTGGCCGCCATGCCGCTGTTGCTGCACGGCGAGTATCGCGGGTCGGTCGGCGGCACGTTCACGCCTGCGGACGTGCTCCGGATCGCGGAGGAGGCGGGGCTGCGGGACGCCGCCCCGGCCCCGGTCTGCATCGGCGTGGTCCGTCGGCCGGGGACCGGCAGCACCCGGCAGATGTACTACGCTCGTTTCGAGACCTCCGCCGTCGCCCGCTTCCGCGACGAGCTGGCCCGGCGGCACGCCGCGGCCGGCGGGACGCCGCCGTTCGACCCCGGGCCGTTCCCGCCGATCGTGCCGCTCGCCGCGTCGGACGCGGACTTCAGGAGCTGGTGGCCGCTGGATCCCGACGAGATCGAGTGCCTCGCGCCGCTCGTCGTGGAATGAGAGGCGAAATGAACAGGTGGACGAATCCATGATGGACACAAGGACGCCAAGACGCTCGCCGATCGCGGCCGGGCTCCTCGCTCTGGGCCTGATGGTCCTGACCGTCGTTCCCGCCGACGCGCAACCGAACCTCGGCAGCCTCATGCGCCAGAAGCTCGACCGCGCACAGCAACTCTTCGAGGCGGTCGTCCTCGCGCGCTTCCCGGCCGTCGGGCGCCACGCCGGCGAGTTGCTCCGGATCAGCGAAGACTCGACGTGGATGGCCGCGCCGACCATGGCGTATCTGCAGCACGCCGCCGAGTTTCAGGAGGCGGCGCGCGACCTCCGGGCGGCGGCCGACGCGCGCGACATGGACGAGGTCTCGACGGCGTACATGACGCTGGTCTCGACCTGCGTCCAGTGCCACAGGCAACTCCGCGGGGCGGCGCGGGCCGAGCGACTCCCCGGCGGCTCGCGGGGGCGGGAACTCCTGCTCCCTCTCGATCCGTCGCCGTAGCGGAAGCGGACGGAGGACGTCGTCGCCGGTAATCACGGCAGGCGGAACGCTATCTGGTCCCGGCCGGCGGGGACACCGGCATCTCGAAGGCGTGACCCGGTTGCCGCACGGTGAGCACCGGGCAGGGCGCCTTCCGTACCACCTTTTCGGCCACGCTGCCGAGCAGCAGGTGGCGGACGGGGCCGCGGCCGTGCGTTCCCATCACGATGAGGTCGACGGCGTTGTTGGTCGCGTAGCGGACGATCTCCATGAAGGCGTGGCCGACGCAGACGGCCCGCACCGTCTCGATCTCACCGAGCACGGTTTCCCCGAGCCGCCGCTCCGCGTCACTCTTCCACTTTTCGAGCAGGTCGGGAACGGCCAGTCCTTCGACCTCGCCGGCCCAGTCCTGCGCCGTCGGATCGGACACCACGTGCAGCAGGTGCACGCTCGCGCCGAATCGCGCCGCGAGGTCACGCGCGTAGTCGAGCGCGTGCCCGGCGGTGTCGCTGAAGTCGGTCGGCAGCAGGATGCGCTTGAGTTGCATGTCGGTTCTCCGGCGGGCTGGCGCGCTTCGGGCCGCCACCCGGGTAGCGTCGGGCATGCCGCGCGGCCCGCCGGGGACGGCCCTCAGAGGGGGTTGCGCCACCGGAGGCCGGGGAACCTCCCGAAGTCTGCGTCGTTGGAATGGACTTCTGCCTGATACTCGATGGCGAGCGCAGCGATATGGGCGTCGGTCACCAGATTGGCGCCAACACCGGCGGCGTCCAGATTGCGGCGCACGTGCATCAGGTGGTCGGCTCCGGGATTGATCGGCGTGACGTGCGGGTAGTGGAACCACTCGCTCACGTGGCCGATCGCCGCGACGGCAGAAACGGGTGACGTCAGGGCGCGCGAATGCGTCATCAGCCGGACGAACCCGGTGGAAACCACCCAAGGAACACCGATCCGCTCCGAACCGTTGATCAGCCCCTCCCACCACCGCCTGGCTGCGTCGTACCGTTCCGCTCCGTCGTTGTACGCGTACACGAGCAGGTTGACGTCCGGAACGATCATGATCCGCTCTCGACGGCGAAGTCCTCCGCTTCCAGTTGGTCGTTGAGCTGGTTGAGCCGCAACGGATCGACACCGGGCGCCAATCGGCTGTGGTTGGGCCTGACCTGGAATCGTGGCCGATCGGGTCGCCGCGACCCCGGGGCCATGCCGCGTCGCAAGACCTCGTTCACGACCTGCTTGAACGGCTTGTTCAGGAGTCGACTCTGGGCTCTGAGGAAGTCGGCCACGTCGTCATCCAGCGTGAGCGTCGTTCTCATTGGTTCATCATGATGATTCATGTACGAGATGTCAAGATGTACCGGCCAGTCGGCGTTGACGTCCAGCGCCATCGATCACCGGAATCTTGCGACGCGGAGATGCCGCTGCCCTCCGCGAGGCAGCCAATCCCGGCGAGACACTTACGGTTCCGAGCCGGACGCCCGGCGCGCGGTTCTCTCGAGTTGCGGCTGGATGGAGGACATGACGGCGGCGAAGACCACCAGGGCCCATCCGACTGAGAGGATGAGCTGGATGCCCAGCAGTATCCGCGCGGGTATGGAGGCCGGTGTGATTCCGGAGTGGTTCTGGGTGAGCGCGGAGAAGAAGGAGAACGACACCCAGTCGCCGATCTCGACCTGCGCGGCGCCGGGCCCATGCGCAGGTTGAGCCCGAGGCCGACCGCGACGCCGGAGCCCGCGCCCAGCAGGACGTGGTTTGTGGGCGGCGGTGGTTGCGTAGCCGAGCGGGACGACGACGAGCACTGCCGCGGCGACCTGCAGGCCCCGCCAGGCCAGGAGGCCGAGCGCCGAGGGCAACGATCGGTCCGCTGGACGGGGGATGACGGGCACGGCGCCGTCCCGATCAGCGCGGCGGCTCGGGTGCGGTGGGCGACGTGGCGCCGAGGGCGAGCAGGAGCGCCTCCATCTCCGGCCAGCGCCGCCCGAGATTGGCGTAGAAGACGCCTTGGGCGATCGTGAGGGGCGTCCAACCCCGCTCGTTGACCGGGTTCAGGGCCGCACCCTGATCGAGCAGGTAGAGGACGAGCTCCTGCGAGCCGCGCATCACGGCGCCATGCAGCGCCGCGTCGCCGTTGTCGTCCACGGCGTCGACCGGGTTCCCCAGCTCCTTCAGCAGCTCCACGGCCTGCAGCGCCTCGGCGGCGCTCCCCGGGCTCTCGCTCGACGACCAGATGCCGACGCCGGCTGCGACGAGGAGCGGCGTGGTGCCGTCCTCGTTGGCGAGCCGCGGCCACGATCGACGCGCGGGAAGGGTGGCGCGGGCAGACGGCACTGATGTGGGCCGCGGCGAGGCCGTTCGCGCGGGCGGTTCGGGCATGGACCCTGGAACGCCGTAGTATCCGGGCTGCCTGCGCAGGGTGTCAATCCGACGGCGACCGGGTCGTCCCGCAGGAAGTCGCCGGGTCCTGGCCGCCGCGGGCAGGCGCGGGTGAGTTGACGGGGGGCGGACCCTCTCTGTACGGTGCCCGCCGTGCACGGGAGTCGTCCGGCATGAGAGCGGCGCCGTTCGGGGCCGCATGGACGTTCCTGCTTCTCTGCCTCGGCTGCCTCGCCCCCACGCTGGCTGACGCGCAGACGCAGGTGGTCGTGCTCGGCACGGGGACGCCCGTGCCCGACGCGGATCGAGCCGGCTCCGGCATCGCCGTGGTCCATCGGGGCCGCGCGTACCTCTTCGACGTCGGCGGCGGGGTCGTGCGGCGCGCGCTGCAGGCCAGTCGGCGGTACGACCTTCCCGGTCTGTCACCGGAGCGCATCGACCGGGTGTTCGTCACCCACCTGCACAGCGATCACGTGGCGGACTTCGCGGAGCTCGCCGCGACGATCTGGTGGCGCCGGGCCGGGCGCATCCGGGTCTGGGGTCCGGCAGGCCTCAGGGCGATGGTCGACGGCATGGAGGCGATGCTGTCCGCGGACATCCACATCCGGAGCAGCGGCAACCAGCCGCTGGCCCGTCCCGACGGCTACCGCGTGCGCGCGACCGAGATCGAAGCCGGCCGCGTCCTCGAAGAGGATGGCATCGCGATCGACGCGTTCGAGGTCTCCCATGGCGCCGCGCGTCCGGCCTTCGGGTACCGGATCGCGACGCCGGACCGGACGATCGTGATCTCGGGAGACACGGCCTACAGCGACGCCGTGGTCGAGATGGCGCGCGGGGCCGACATTCTGTTTCACGAGGTCATCAGCGAGGAGGGACTCCGGGGGCTCGCGCCGGACTGGCAACGGTACCATTCGCGCGCGCACACCACGTCGAGCGAGCTGGCGCGGGTCGCCCGGCAGGCGCGGCCGGCGCTGCTGGTCCTCGTCCACGTCCTGCATTACGGCGCGCGGATCGGGAGCGCGCTCGACGAAGTGCGCAGCGCCTACGACGGAGAGGTCGTCCTCGCCGACGATCTCGACGCCTTCTGAGACGAACGCTGGCGTTCCCGTTCTCCGCCGACGCCCGCGTTCCCGCGGCGCCTGGCCAGCTTCGCGACCGGCCCTGACGTACTCACCTGGCCTCCGGCGCTCATTGGGGGGGCCGGCCTACCTCGCCGGTCGGCGCCAGCGCACCGGCGGGGGCGGCTCCGCCTTGAGGGCGATTCCGTCGGTTTCCAGCCGCCGTAGCGCTTCCTCGACGGCCGCCTCGAGCTGCGGGTCGCGGCCGGCGATGACCGGTGCGGGATCGTTGCGGACCTCGATGTCGGGGGCGATGCCCTCGCCCTCGACCGCCCACTCGCCGTTCACGTCGAAGAAGCCGCCGCGGGGCGCGATGAAGAAGCCGCCGTCGATGAGCGACGGGGTGTCCCACGAGCCGACCAGGCCCCCCCAGGTGCGCGTCCCCACGAGCGGACCGATGCCCCGGAAGCGGAAGAGGTAGGGGAGAAGGTCGCCCCCCGAGCCCGCGCTCTCGTTCACGATCATCACCTTCGGCCCGAAGAGCCCGGCCATCGGCTGTGTCCACGGCTTGCGGTCTCCGGCGCGCGAGTTGAAGTAGCCGGTCAGCTCGCGGTCGAGCATGTCCACGATGTAGTCGGCGGCCGAGCCGCCGCCGTTGTTGCGCTCGTCGATGACGGCGCCCTCGCGGTCCTGCTGGGCGTAGTACATGCGGTTGAAGTACACGTAACCGTCCCGCGCGGTATTGGGCAGCCAGACGTAGGCGAGCCGGCCCCCGCTCATCTCATCCACGCGGGCCTGGTTCGCGGCCACCCAGGCCCGAGTCCGGAGCAGACCCTCGTTCGGTATCGGCTCGACGACGACGTCGCGTGCGTCCTCCGTCGAGGGCGAGGACGAGACGGTCAGCGTGATCGTCCGCCCGGCCGTGCCTTCCAGCAGCCGGTACGGGTTGTCGGGCGGGCGGAGCGCGGCGCCGTCGACGGCGAGGAGGTAGTCGCCCTCCGCGACGTCCAGCCCCGGCAGGGAGAGCGGTCCGGCCGCACCCGGCGTCCAGGGATCCCCGTCGTAGATGCGCGCGATGCGGTAGAAGCCGTCCGCCGCCTCGAGGTCCGCGCCCAGGAGGCCCGTGCGCGGGTCGTCGATCTCCGGCAGGTCGCCGCCGAAGACGTAGGAGTGGCCGACGGCGATCTCGCCGGACAGCATGTCGAGAAGCTGGTTGAAGTCGGCGCGGTGACGCACGTCGGGGAGCCACGCCGAGTACCACTCCCAGACGTCGTCCCAGGGCGCTCCGTGCTGGTTGTCGACGTAGAGGAAGTCGCGCATGAAGCGCCAGCCGTCGCGCAGCATCTGGCCGTACTCGGCCGTCGGCTCGACGCGCACCCGCATGCCGCCGAGGTCCAGCGTTCCGTCGTCGCCCGACGGCGGCTGCTCCGTCCCGACGACGCGCCAGGTCGACCCGGACCGGTAGAGCAGGCGCGTGCGGTCGTGGGAGACCTCCGCCGCCTGCACCGGCTCGACGAAGTCCGTGGCTTCCCTGTCCTCGACGACGTACTTCCGCAGCTTCCCGCTCGTCTCGCCGGCCTCGACCTCCAGAACGAACACCGACCCGGCCGGACCGGGCAGCAGTCCCGTGTAGTTCTTCAGCGGCAGGCCGGGCGCGGCCACGATGCGGCGGTCGATCCCCTCGACGTCGATCTCCACGTCGGGCGCGTCGCCGCCACCCTCCGCCGACCCGGCGGCGGTCTCGTCATCCCCCGTGTCCGCGGACTCTCGGCCTCCGGTCGCGTCGTTCGCGGAGGCTGCGCCCGCCCGGGCCTCGCCGCTCGCAGACACGTCCGCCGCCTCGTCCTCCTCGTCGCTGCGGGGCAGGAACGGCGACGGCGCGTCCGCCTGCAACAGCGCGAGGTAGAGGGCGCGCGTCACCGGGCGGTCGTAGGACGTCATGTCGAGCCAACCCGTGTTGAGCCCGTAGTTCGTGGACGCGAGGAAGTAGAGGTGCTTGCCGGAGGCGTTCCACACGGGAGTGATGGCGTCCGCCGTTCCGTCCGTGAGCTGGTGCGCGACCCCCGATGCGGTGTCGTGCACGAAGAGGGCCCGCAGCTGGTTGTCCAGGCGCCGGACGTAGGCGATCCAGCGCGAGTCGGGAGACCAGACCGGGTTCATGGAGCGCTCCGGATGCGCGTAGCGGTCGGTGTCGACGTGGTCGACGTCGCCGGCGTCGAGGTCCAGGACGAGCAGGCGGTAGTGGGTGTCGGTGAAGGCCAGCTGCGTGCCGTCGGGCGACCACTCGGGCCGGAAGTAGAAGGACGGGTCGGCGATGTCGACGCGGCGCGGGTTCGCGCCGTTCTGGTCCGCGACGACGAGGCCGTACTCCCCGCCCGCGTCGTTGAACCAGGCGATGCGGGCCCCGTCCGGCGACCACGCGGGATCGGTCCCCGACGCCCGGGCTGCGGGTCAGGTTGCGCCACGACCCGTCCCCGGCGGGAACGGTGAAGAGCTCGCCGCGCCACTCGAAGAGCGCGCGCTTCCCGGTGGGGGAGAGCCGGGCGCCCCGCAGGCGGGCCGGCGGGACGTCTTCCCAACGGGGTCGCGACCAGTTCATGTCGCCCGCGACGTGGATGTCCAGCTTCCGGCTGCGACCCGACCGCAGATCGAGCTCGTGCAGGTAGCCCGCCTGCTCGTAGACCACGGCGCCGGCCCCGGCGCCGAGCGACTTCACGTCGAAGTCCGCGTGCCGGGTGAGCTGCCGCTCCTCTCCGGTGCGGGGGTCGAACGACCAGACGTTGCCGGCCCAGTCGCGCTCGGAGAGGTAGTAGACGACGCCGTCCATCCAGACCGGGTCCATCTGGCGCTCGCCCTCCCACGGCGGCGTCACCCGGCTCCACGTGTCCGTCGACACGATGCTCACCGGCAGGGCCTGCCCGCCGCGGTAGTTGCGCCACTCCGGATCGAAGTAGCCCGTCTCCTGGTACGCCACGTGGGCGCCGTCGGCCGACATGCCGCCCCGGTGCGCCTGGGGCACGGCCAGCGGAACGGGCAGGCCTCCCGAAGGCGGGACCGCGTAGAAGCGCGACCGCCGGGTGGGGGCGGCGTCGCGGCTCGACTCGAAGAGGATCGACCCGTCGGGGGTCCAGCCCTGGACGACGTCGGGGGCCGGATGCCACGTCAGCCGCTCCGGTTGTCCGCCGGCGGCAGGCATTCGGTAGACGTCGACGTTGCCCTCGTACTGGCCGGAGAACGCGATCCACTGCCCGTCGGGGCTGAACGCGGGATCGGTCTCGGCGCCGGCGGAGCTGGTGAGACGGATGGCGCTGCCGCCGTCGCGTCCCACGGTCCAGAGGTCGTTGGCGTGGACGAAGACGATCTGCGTCCCGCTGACGTCGGGCTGGCGCAGGAAGCGCGTGCCCTGCGCCTGCGCGGTGTCGGGCGCGAGACCGGCAGCGACGGCCGCCGCGACAAGGAGCCCGGTCGGTCGGGACAGGCGTCCGGAAGGGGCATGGGTCGGGATCATGAATCGTCTCCGCTTCAGTGGGCGTGCTTCACCTCCCGAATACGACCACGGCAACGGCTTCGTTCGCAACCTGCCCCGGGCCGCCGCGCCGCTCTGGTAGCATGGCGGCCTGGCGCCCGTGCCAGGGGAGGGAAGCCCATCATGAGACGCAGCATCGTTCTCGCCGTTGTCGTCGCCGCCGGCGCGCTGTCGCTCGCGGCCGTCGCCGCACAGGACGCGATGGTCATCGAGACGGAGCAGCTCGAGGACAACCTGTACGTACTGCGGGGGCAGGGGGGCGGCGGGAACACGGCGGTCTTCGTGACGAGCGACGGCGTCGTCGTCGTCGACTCGAAGAACCCGGGCTGGGGTCCGTCGATCCTCGAGGCGATCGCCGGGCTGACCGACAACCCGGTGACGACCCTCATCAACACGCACAGCCACCACGATCACGTGAGCGGCAACGTCGCCTTCCCGGCCAACGTCGACATCGTGACCCACGACGTGACGGCCGCGAACATGCAGGTGATGCGCGCCTACAGCGGTCGGACGGAGCCGCCGGCGAACGTGTTCGCGGACTCGATGGGCCGCGGGCTGCCGACCCAGACCTTCTCGGAGCGCGCGTCGCTGGGCACGGGCGACGACCGGGTCGACCTCTACTACTTCGGCCGCGGCCACACCGGCGGCGATGCCTGGGTGGTCTTCCCGTCGCTCCGGACGCTTCACTCCGGGGACATCTTCCCGGGCAAGAACCTGCCGTTCCTCGACGCCAACAACGGCGGCAGCGGCGTTGCCATCAGCGACACGCTGCAGAAGGCGCACGACGGCATCCCGGGCGTCGACCGGATCATCACGGGCCACAGCACGCAGATGACCTGGGCCGACCTCCACGAGTACGCCGCCTTCAACCGCGACTTCCTCGCCGCCGTCCGGGCCGGGCGCGCCGCCGGCCGGAGCATCGACGAGATCGCGGACGGCTGGTCGATGCCGGAGCGGTACGCGGGCTACCGCGTGCCGGGCCCCGCGCAGCTCCGGGGGAGCATCCGGGTCATCGTCGCGGAGCTCGAGGGCGGCGGCGCGGAGTAGGCGAGCAGCGGAGGCTCCGGCGCTCGCCCGCGCGGGCCGCCCCGTGCGGGCGAGGAGCCGGACGAGGCCGACCGCTGGAGGGTAGCTTGGACACCACGGACCTCGTCGCTTCGCACGTGCGGAAGGCGCGGCAGCTCCTGGAGGCGCTCGAGCGCTTCGACCGGGCCGCGGTGGCCGCGCTCTACGCGGAGGACGTGGAGCAGATCGAGATGCCGAACCGGCTGAAGCCGGAAGGCGACCGGCGGGCACGGGCGCAGCTGCTGTCGGACCTCGAGCGATCGAAGTCGATCCTGCGGTCCCAGAGGTACGACGTGACCAACGCGGTGGGCGAGGGCTCGCGGGTGATGGTCGAGTACGAATGGTCGGGAGTGCTCGCCGTGCCGATGGGGTCGCGGGCGCCCGGCGACACGCTGCGCGGCAACTGCGCGCTGAGCCTGGAATTCCGCGACGGGCGGATCGTCAGGCAGCGGAACTACGACTGCTTCTGAGGCGGTCTGGCGGCCGCCGGGTCTCGACCCCCGGCGGCCGAGTCGGTTTCGCAGGATGCCCGCCCGGGCCGCTCCGCCGTCGCGAGCGCACGTTCGACGGCGCCGTGACCGCGACGGATTCAATCACGGGCCGCGTCCGTGATATTCTTCCCGGCAGCGTAGGAGAAAGCTGCCGTTCCGCGGGGCTGCGTGAGCTTGGAGCGCCGGGCCGGCGCGGAGCGGCGAGGTGCCCAACATGGACCGACTGGAGTCGACGCGGTCGGACGCGTTGGCATCGTCTCGAGACGGCTCGACGTCGTCCGGGGCCACGTCGGCCTCATCCTCCCAGGAACTGTTCGAGCGAGCGCGCAAGGGCGACGCGAGAGCCCTCGATCGGCTGTTCGCTCGCTATCTCCCGCGTCTCCGCCGCTGGGCCCACCGACGGGTTCCGACCTGGGCGCGTGACGCGGCCGATACCGCCGATCTCGTCCAGGAGACGGTGTTTCACACCTTGCGCCGTCTCGACTCGTTCGAGCCGCAGCGCGACGGCGCCCTGCTCGGGTATCTCCGGCGCTCGCTCCTCAACCGGGTCCGCGACCAGTTTCGGCGGGCCTCGCGCCGACCCCAGCTAGACCCGCTGGCGGACGGGCTGGACGAGAGGGTGGCGATCGACGCCGAATCTCCGCTCGACCGAGTGATTGGGCACGACGACCGGCGGCGCTACGAAGCTGCGTTGAAGCGCTTGCGACCGATCGATCGCCGGGCGATCGTCGCGAGCATCGAGCTCGGCTACAACTACGAGCAGCTCGCCCTCGTGCTGGACAAGCCCTCCGGACCGGCGGCCCGACTGGCCGTCCGACGCGCGCTGCTTCGCCTCGGCGAAGAGATGCAGCGTGCATGAGCGACCGCAGGCTGCTCGAATCCGTAGCTGACGCCGTCGCGGCCGGCGAGGCCGTGGACTGGTCCGACGTCGAGCGCGCGGCGGCGAAGAGCCGCGACGCCGACCTCCTTCAACAGCTCAAGGTCGTCTCCGCCATCGGGGCGAACCGTCGCAGCCACGCCGCACCCGGACCCGTTCGGTGGAGCTGGGCCGTGGAGGCCGGTGTGGCCTTTGTGCTCGCTATCGCCGTCGCTCGGCTTGTCCTGGTGATCACGAGCACTAGTGTGCACCGTCAGAAATACGTGAGCAGTAACGCTTCAGGGATTCCGATCTGCTCGGCGGTCTTCGTCCAGACGAAGGGCTTGGGGTCTTCGTTGTAGACCGCCAGGTACTCCTTGATCGCCGCCTCGAGTGCTTGGGTGCTGCGATGGGTTCCACGCCGGATCTGCTGCCGGGTGATCTCGGCGAACCAACGCTCTACCTGGTTGAGCCACGATGCGCTCGTGGGCGTGAAGTGCAGGTGATACCGAGGACGCCGTGCCAGCCAGTCGTGGATCATCGCCGTCTTGTGCGTGCCGTAGTTGTCCAGCACCAGGTGGATGTCGAGGTCGGGCGGCACCGCCTTGTCGATCACGGCGAGGAAGCGCTTGAACTCCACCGAGCGGTGCTTCCGAAAGCACCTGCCGATCACCTCGCCGGTGGCGGTGTTCAGGGCCGCGAACAACGAGGTCGTGCCGTGCCGTCGATAGTCGTGTGTCCGCTGCTCCGGTGCTCCCGGACGCATCGGCAACACCGGCTGGGTACGGTTCAACGCCTGGATCTGCGACTTCTCATCCACAAACAGCACCACCGCTCGCTCCGGCGGATGCAGGTACAGCCCCACGATATCGCGCACTTTCTCGATGAACAACGGGTCTCGCGACAGCTTGAAGGTCTCGCTGCGATGGGGCTTGAGCGCGAACGCGCGCCACACGCGGCCGACGGTCGAAGCGCTCAGCCCGCAGGCTCGGGCCATCGACTCCCGGCTCCAATGCGTCGCCCCCCGTGGGGTCGTCTCCAGCGTCCGGACCACGACCCGTTCGACGTCCTCGTCCGACACCCGGCGCGGCGCGCCCGGCCGTGGTTCGTCCAGCAAGCCGTCGCAGCCGTTGCGCAGGAACCGCCGCCGCCACTTGCCGACCGTGGCCCGCGTCGTGCCCAGAGCCTGCGCCACGACCTGGTCGCTCCGTCCCGCGGCGCTCTGCAGCACGATGCGTGCCCTCAGGGCCAGAGCCTGCGCGGTATTGCGCCGGCGCAGCCAACCCTCCAGTTCCTCGCGCTGTGCGTCCGAGACCTCCGGGACCTCTCGTGTGTAATGGTTCGGCACGGCCCTCCTCGCTTCCGGGCCGACCGTACCACGAGCCGATTCTACTGGTCAAGAACTTCAGGCGTTGTACACTAGCCCAAGTTTAACAGGGGTGAAATGAGGTCGTTTGGAATCAACGATTTACGGGGGCAGAACGGTTCGAGTGGCACTACAAACGTGCGTGAACCGGGAGGTTCGGGTCGTTCAGACGAGGGTCTTGCGGACGCCGGCGGGGTTGGGGTCGACGCCGAGAACGTCGTAGATGGCGCGCTGCTCGGGTTCGGGCTGTGTGGCGGTGCGCACGTGGAGGGTGCGTCCGTCGGGCCGGCGGAAGGTGGTGGTGACGCGCTGCTGGCCGTCGAGGACGTGGCGTAGCGACGTCCAACTGGCCTGCTCGCGATGCTCGCGCAGGCGGGTGCGGATGACCTGGACGAGCTGGTAGGCGATGACGGTGAGGAACAGATGGCCGTCGGCTCGCCGCGGCTTGCGGTGATAGATGGGACGCAGGCCGAGCTCGGACTTGAGGGAGCGGAAGACGGCTTCGACGTCGGTGAGGGTGGTGTAGGTGCGCCAGAGGGTCTCTTCGTCCCAGTCGGTCTCGCTGCTGCGCAGGCAGTAGACGCCGGGATGGGTGGCCATCGAGCCGTCCTTGGGGCGCCGGGTCCAGGTGACGGCGGCGGCCCGCTCGCCGGTCTCGTCGGCGGTGACGTCGATCTGGTAGTGGCCGGCGGCGCGGGAGTGCTTGGTCTTCAAGCGGCCGATGCGCTGCCAGACCTGGGCGATGCGCTTGTGGGCGCGGGGGCGGGCGAGCCCGTCGTTGAGCTTCGTGAGGGCGTCCTCGAAGCGGGCGGCGGCGCGCTCGACGATGCCGCGCTCCTTCGCGGCCCGCTGCTCGGAGTAGCAGTAGAGGCGGACCTCGTCGGGGTCGTCGGAGACGACCTTGTGCAACTGCACGGTCTGGTTGGACTGCGTCCGCAGGGACACGGCGGCGGTGGCGTCGAACTGGCGGTGGCGTTCGCGGCTGACGACGAGATAGCGGTAGCCGTTGTCGCGCAGCCAGGCGATGCAGCCTTCGGTGGCGACGCCGCGGTCCATGACCACGAGGGCGCCGGATGGCGCTTGGAGTGCTTCGAGCATGCCGGCCAGGGTGCGGTGTTCCCGAACGTTGCCGTCGAAGACCTGCGAGCGGCGGACGAAGCCGCTGGCGTCGAGCATCAGGCCGAGGGTGAGCAGCGGGCAGTCGCTGCGCTTCTCCTTCGAGTGGCCGCGCCGGGCCTGCGGTTGGTCGCTCGCCTCGCCTTCGAAGTAGGTGTTGGTCAGGTCGTAGAGGGTGACGGTCGGCTGCAGGTCGAACAGGCCCATCGCCCGGTCGAACAGGTGCGCCTCGATGGCCTCGCGGTGCTTTACCAACGCGTCCGAGGCGCGGTAGAGCTGCATGGCGCTGACGGTCTCGAAGTCGACGCCGAGCAACTCGCCGAGGCCGCTGCGCTGCTGCAGCCAACGGTGGGTCTCGCGCTCGGATGCCGGGTGGGCCAGGCGCCCGACGATGGCGCCGGCCGCCGCCGCGCGCAACGCGCCGTTGACGCCCAACTGTGCCAGCAAGGCCGGCAGCCCCACCTGCTCGAGGGCCCACAGGCCGACCTGCTCGACCCCGATGCTGCGGGGCCGGACCACGCGCAACGAGTCGATGTCGACGGCCTGGATGTCCGCCGTTGCGGCGTCCGGCCCGCCGGCGTCGGCACCGCGGGCGACCAACTGGGCGGCGATCCGCTGGGCTTCCTGGTCCACGGCGGGCGGGCAATCGGGCACCAGCGGCGCCTGTCCGGCCAGGACCTCGGCGACGCGGGTGCACAGGCGGGGCCAGTGGGGCGCGGGGATGTCGAAGTGGCGTCCGAGGTTGAGGAGGGTGCGCTGGCGCACGGAGTTGCCGAGGCGTTCGGACTGCACGAGGCGGTGGGAGAAGCAAGGGACGCCGTCGGCGGTTCGTCGGGTCTGGGTGCGCCGTACGAACATGGAGCCAGGATAGCGGGCGGCCCGGTCCGAATCAAGCCTCCTGTTACGATTATGGCACTACATTCAGAGTCTCCAGACCCCGATCCTTTAGAATCAATAAGTTACCGTCCCCGACAGGCGCGGATCCTGCGGATTTCGACAGAAATGTCGGCGATCTTGGTAAACTTGGGCTAGCTCTGCGCTTTGTCCGACCGCGTGGCCCAACGTTGTCAACGCTCTCCTCTTCGGTCTCGGGGGTGTCGTGCTGTTGGCGGGCGGAGGCCGCGACCGTCGGCTTCCATTGCTGGGAGGCGTGTTCCTGGCGATCGGATCCGCGTTCGTGACCGCGCTGATGCCGTCGGCTGGAGTCTGTCTCGATGGTGCCGCGACCGCGGCTCTTCGTCCGTTCCAGCCGGAGGCTCTGCTGGCGCTGATGTTGTGGCGCTTCGTCGAGGGGTTTCCCGTCGACACGCAGCCGGGGGCGGCGGAGCGCCGTGTCTCCGTTGCCTTCGTCAACGTCTCGTTTGGCGTTGGCGCCGTGCTGTTCACCGCGAACGCTCTTGGCGGGTTGTGCGGCTGGGCGGTGCCGGCCTGGTTGACGAGTAAGTTGGGGCTGCTCGACCGCGACGACCCGTACTCAATCTACTGGCTCCTACTCTTCGCCACCGCGGCGCCCGCTATCCCGTTTCTCGTTTGGAAGGCCCGGCTCGCGACGTACGAGAATCGGCGCCGCGTGATGGTCTTCGTCGGGGCGCTGACCGCTGGACTCACCCCTTTCGTGCTCGCCGTGGTTGCCACGCCGTTCGTGCCGGCACTTTGGGACGCCTCGGTGCGGCATGACATCGGCATCGTCCTTTACGCCGCGCTCGCGCTGATTGTCCCGGTTACCGCCTACGCCGTTGCCGTGGACCGCGTGATGGACGTGCAGTTCCTCGTCGGGCGAGCGCTGAAGTACGCCCTGGCACGCTATGCGGTGTGGGCCGTGAGCCTCGGGCCGATCGCCTATGTTGGGTTCGACATCTACATGAACCAGCAGTTGACCATCGCGCAGTACGTCGAACGTTCCCGGCCCGTCGGACCCCTAGCGCTCTCCGCGCTGGGCTTGGTCACCCTTACCCTTCGGCACCATCTTCTCAGCGCGATTGACCGGTGGTTTCTCGTCGATCCGTTCGACCAGTCGCAGACCCTAGCCCGGCTGGAGCGACGCTGCCGGAGGGCGGGCAGCGTGCGTGATGTGACCCAAGCGCTCGCCACAGAGCTTGAACGGGCAATGCGGGCGCCGGTGGCGGTCCTGGTCGTCAACTCCGACGGGACGGAGTTGGTTCCGGTCGAAGGAACGGCTGGCCCCATCCGCCGGGACTCGACGCTGGTCGAGGTCCTTCGCTCGACCCGAGCTGACGTCCCGCTCGATTCGCATGTGCTGACGTCCCTAGTGTCCAACGCCTGAAGTTCTTGACCAGTAGAATCGGCTCGTGGTACGGTCGGCCCGGAAGCGAGGAGGGCCGTGCCGAACCATTACACACGAGAGGTCCCGGAGGTCTCGGACGCACAGCGCGAGGAACTGGAGGGTTGGCTGCGCCGGCGCAATACCGCGCAGGCTCTGGCCCTGAGGGCACGCATCGTGCTGCAGAGCGCCGCGGGACGGAGCGACCAGGTCGTGGCGCAGGCTCTGGGCACGACGCGGGCCACGGTCGGCAAGTGGCGGCGGCGGTTCCTGCGCAACGGCTGCGACGGCTTGCTGGACGAACCACGGCCGGGCGCGCCGCGCCGGGTGTCGGACGAGGACGTCGAACGGGTCGTGGTCCGGACGCTGGAGACGACCCCACGGGGGGCGACGCATTGGAGCCGGGAGTCGATGGCCCGAGCCTGCGGGCTGAGCGCTTCGACCGTCGGCCGCGTGTGGCGCGCGTTCGCGCTCAAGCCCCATCGCAGCGAGACCTTCAAGCTGTCGCGAGACCCGTTGTTCATCGAGAAAGTGCGCGATATCGTGGGGCTGTACCTGCATCCGCCGGAGCGAGCGGTGGTGCTGTGTGTGGATGAGAAGTCGCAGATCCAGGCGTTGAACCGTACCCAGCCGGTGTTGCCGATGCGTCCGGGAGCACCGGAGCAGCGGACACACGACTATCGACGGCACGGCACGACCTCGTTGTTCGCGGCCCTGAACACCGCCACCGGCGAGGTGATCGGCAGGTGCTTTCGGAAGCACCGCTCGGTGGAGTTCAAGCGCTTCCTCGCCGTGATCGACAAGGCGGTGCCGCCCGACCTCGACATCCACCTGGTGCTGGACAACTACGGCACGCACAAGACGGCGATGATCCACGACTGGCTGGCACGGCGTCCTCGGTATCACCTGCACTTCACGCCCACGAGCGCATCGTGGCTCAACCAGGTAGAGCGTTGGTTCGCCGAGATCACCCGGCAGCAGATCCGGCGTGGAACCCATCGCAGCACCCAAGCACTCGAGGCGGCGATCAAGGAGTACCTGGCGGTCTACAACGAAGACCCCAAGCCCTTCGTCTGGACGAAGACCGCCGAGCAGATCCTGGAATCCCTGAAGCGTTACTGCTCACGTATTTCTGACGGTGCACACTAGAACGCCTGCTCCTGCCGACGGATCGGGAGTGGCTGCGGAGCACTGGCGCCCAGCTCCTGTCGCCCCTCCTTGGGTCGGCCGGGATGCTCCTGGGGATGGTGTCCATCGGGGCAGCTGGGAGCGGTCTGCCATACTCGGCCCCCCATTTCGCCCTAGCGACGGCGGCCTGTGGCCGAGCGGCCGTGCAGATCGAGAATCGCCGGCTGCGTAGGCGGGAAGTCGAAGGCTTTCGTAAGCCGCGCCGCCGCCACAATCAAGGGCTGGACTGGCAGGATGAACCGGCGGTGTACTGCCCGGTTTGTGCGCTCGTTTGGAGCCCTGAGACGCGCCGATGCTCCTGCGGGGAATCCACGGTTCTCGCCGCGCTGCCGCTGCTCATTCAGGGGAAGTTCCGCCTCGAGCGCCTCGTCGGGGCGGGAGGAATGGGTGTCGTCTACCTAGCAGTGGATATGGTCCTCGATCGCAGGGTGGCGATCAAGACGTTGCCGTTGCTACGTTCCGAGTCCGCCGAACGGATGCATCGGGAGGCTCGAACGATGGCCAAGGTGCTTCACCCCAATCTGGCGCTCATTTACGGGACGGAGGAGTGGCGTGGAACGCCAATGCTGGTCGTCGAATACCTGGACGGAGGTACGCTCCGTGACTCGATCCGCCGAGGCCCGATGTCGTACGCCAGGGGGTGCGGCTCTTTTCCGTAGAGAGCTATCTCATTGACTGATAGTGGTTTATCTCCGCGCCCCCTCTCAGTTGGGGGCATTCTGGCGGGGACAGCACCGGACCAGCGTCCCCACCGGGCCCTTCGAGCAGCCGACCGGAGCCGGTGACCACGGCGCTGAGGCGCTGTGGCCTGTTTCTCCGGCGCCCCTGGACATTTCGCGCGGCGCTTGCTACGGTGTGGTGGGAAGGGAGACGCCTTCCCGCGATGGCCGTGGCGACGACGAGTTTCTCGGGACGTGCGTTCAGCGACCGCGAGGTGACGCTGATGCGCGAGGTCGTGCGGGATTGCTCGGGCTTGAGCCGGATGGAGCTGGCGCGCACGGTGTGCGAGCTGTTGCGGTGGCGGCGTCCGAACGGGAGGCTGAAGGCGCGGGAGTGCCGGGAGTTCCTGGAACGGCTCGACGCGGAGGGGGCGCTGATGCTGCCGGACAAGCGGCGGGGGCGCGTGGTCGGTTCGGTGACCCGCGTTCCCCGGACGGCGGTGGGGGAGCCGGGACGTTCGCTCGTCGGGAGCGTCCGCGACATCGAGCCGCTGGAGGTCGAGTTGGTGCAGGAGCCCGCGCAGCGGCTGCTGTTCCGGGAGCTGGTGGGTCGCTACCACTACCTGGGGCACACGGTTCCGTTCGGCGCGCACCTGCGGTATCTGGTGTATGCGTCGAAGCCGGTCCGCGCGGTGGTGGGCTGCCTGCAGTTCTCGAGCCCGGCGTGGCGCATGGCGGTGCGGGACCGCTGGGTGGGCTGGGACGATGGGACGCGGGCGCGGAATCTGCAGCGGGTGGTCAACAACAGCCGCTTTCTGTTGCTGCCGTGGGTCGGGGTGAAGAACCTGGCCAGCGCGGTGTTGGCGCGTGGCCTCGGTCGGTTGGTGGCGGACTGGGCGCGCCGGTACCACCTCGAGCCGTGGCTGGTGGAGACGCTGGTGGACGCGCGCCGCCACCACGGGGGTTGCTACCGTGCCGCCAACTGGGTCGCGTTGGGCGCGACGAGCGGTCGCGGGCGCATGGACCGGCACGGCCGTCGTGCCGGCGCGGCGCCCAAGACGGTCCTGGTCTATCCTCTGGTTCGGGATGCGCAGCGGCGGCTGCGGGAGCCTTGAGCGATGCGAGTCGTCGCCGACCGCGGCGCTCCCTCCGACCCGGCGCCGTATGCGGCGGCGGACGCCGTATACGCGGATGCCAAAGCCTACCTCTCGTCGCGCGAAGCGCAGCAGATGAGTGAGAGCGACCTGGAACGGGAGCTGAATCGGCGGGGCCAGGAGTTGCTGCGCAAGCTCCTGCAGGGGCACCTCGACCAGCGCAGCCCGGGAGAGGCGGCCGGTCCGGTCGCGGGGGCCGATGGGGTCGAGCGCGGGGAACGGCGCGTGCACGAACGACACCTGGAGACGACCTTCGGCACGGTGGAAGTCGAGCGCGTGGGCTACGCGCGTGCGGGTCACGAGAGTCTGCATCCGCTGGATGCGTCGCTCAACCTGCCGCCGGAGCGGTACTCGCTCGAGGTGCGCCGGCGGGTGGCGGAGGCGGCCGCGTCGCGGTCGTTCGACGAAGCGCTGTTCGATCTGTCTCGCCATACCGGAGCGGAGGTGCCGAAGCGGCAGGCGGAACAGTTGGCAGCTCGCGCGGCGGAGGACTTCGACGCCTTCTACGAGGCGCGCCGCGCGGCGGCGGGCGAGCCGTCGCCGGAGGGGTCGGTTCTGGTGCTCACGTTCGACGGCAAGGGCGTGGTGCTGCACCGCGAGGACCTGCGCGAGGCGACGCGGCGGGCGGCGGAGCGGCGCCGGCGGCAACGCGAGCAGCTCGCCTGGTTCCCGCGTCTCCAGCCGGGTGAGAAGAAGCACGCGAAGCGCATGGCGACGGTGGCCGCCGTCTACACGGTCGCGCCGTTCGTGCGGAGCCCGGAGGAGTTCCTGCAGAGCCTGATGCCCCGCTCGCCGGTGGCCAGGACCCGGACGAAGAAGTCCAGGCCCCCGCTCGTGCGACCTCGCCCGGTGGCGAAACGGGTCTGGGCGAGCCTCGAACGGGAGCCGGCGGAGGTGGTCGCGGAGGCGCTGCTGGAAGCGGACCGCCGGGACCCCGAGCGCGTCAAGAGCTGGGTCGTGCTCGTCGACGGCGCCGAGATGCAGCTCGACCTCGTGGAGGCGGGCGCCGCCGCGTACGGCGTCGACGTCACGGTGGTGCTCGACATCATCCACGTGGTCGAGTACGTCTGGAAGGCGGCACAGGTGTTCCATCGCGAGGAGAGCCTCGAGCGGGAATACTGGGCTTGGACGCGGGTGCGACGCATTCTCGAAGGCAAGGCCCGGTGGGTGGCGGCGGCAATGCGCCGAGCGGCCACCGTCGCCCGCCTGCCGCCCGACCTCCGCAAGCCGGTCGACACGTGCGCCGACTACCTGCTGAAGTATGGGCCGTATCTACACTACGACCGCTACCTCGCGGCGGGCTATCCCATCGCCACGGGGGTGATCGAGGGGGCGTGCCGGCACCTGGTCCGCGACCGGATGGAGCTGACCGGCGCCCGCTGGCGGCTGGTCGGCGCCGAGGCGGTCCTGAAGCTGCGAGCGTTACGAGCCAGCGGCGACTTCGATGCCTACTGGGACTTCCACGAGGCGCGCGAGTACGAACGGAACCACGCCCAACGTTATGCTGACGGGATAGCACCACCCGTCACCGAGCCGTCCCCACCGCCCTCCTCCCCCCGTCTTCGACGGGTCAAGTAGCTCTTGCCCTGCTGCTCGCAGCAACCCTTGGACATCTCTGGACCGCCGACGAAGAAGAGCCGCACCCTACGCCAGGGCGATCGACCTCGGGATCGTGCTTGCGGACGTTCTCGACCGTGTGCACGCGGCCGGCGTACTCCATCGCGACGTCAAGCCGAGCAACATCGGCTATACCAGCGATGGCCAGCCGAAGTTGCTCGATTTCGGGCTGGCGCTGCTCGATAGGATCCCGGGCGCCCAACCTACTGCGGTGCCTCTGTCGGACGAGGATCGGCAGGCACTGGAGCGATCGGCGGACCCTGGGGTCACGGTGACGGTTGCCGACCGGCTGGTCGGCACTCCCTTGTACCTGGCGCCGGAGGCGCTCGCGGGGATCCCGCCCCAGCCTTCCTTCGACTTGTGGGGACTGGCACTCGTGCTCTACGAAGGGCTTGCGGGCAGTCATCCGTTCGCCGCCGAGAGGGCCTCGACGGTGCTGGCAGCCATCGAGCGGGCGGGCGTGCCCGATATCCGAGAGTACCGCCCGACGTGTCCCGTCGAGTTGGCGGGTCTTCTCCGTGACGCGTTGTCACCGAGCGTGTCGCGTAGACCGGCGAACGCAGGTGCCATGCGGGAGGATCTGCACCGTCTCCGAGGCACGGACCCGCGGTACGCTCAGTGATTTCGCCCGACGTGTACCGAATCCCGGCCCGGGACGTTCTCCTTTCAGCGACGGATTTTCGTGGGGAGGAGGCGCCGGTGGCTGAAGTCGCAGACCTCGACTACATCCTGTCCGACTGCTTCTTGGCCGTAGGTCAGGCCGTGGGGACCGATAGGACCGTCGAGGTCGACGTGGTGACTTGGTGGTACGAAAGGTATCAGCGCGCCTTCCACCACGCGATCACGACTCACGGCGCGTCGTGGACCGCCGACCGCCAGCGAGTAACGGCGGTCGGCAGGCATCTGGGTCAACGAGTCGTCGAGCATGCCGGACGTGCGGCTGTCATCGACCTGACCGCGGCGTCGCGGGCTTCGGGCGAGGTCGAGCGCGGCTGTCAGTTGAGCGCGACAAGGGAGAGCGCCCTGTCCGCGCCCCGTGTACGGGTTCGGCTGTCGTAGCGTTGTAGTAGCTAGGAATCCTCGTGCCTGACGCAAGCGCGACAGGGGAGATGAAGATGAGAGAGGCAACTCGGGAATCGCCGTCAGCCGCCAGAGGGTCGGATGGTGCGGCGGCTCGCGCGGAGGCCGCCGCAGAGACACGGGACCTAGCGGAAACGGTCGAGCACGTGTTGGCCGACTGTTTTTTTGCCGTGGGCCAGACGATCGGCATGCGCACGACCGTCGACTATGAGGCGGTCGTCTGGTGGCACGACCACTTTCGCGCTAAGTTCCTGGCGGCCCTGCGCCACGGCTGCCAATGGCGGCTGGCGAGGGAGAACGTGACCGCCGTTGGTTGGATGCTGGCAGAGCGCGCCGTGCGCCATGCCGCCGGTCAGGGCTCCATCGGCGTCGAAGCCGCACGTCGCGCGGCCGCCGACGTGGAGCGGTACTGCCAGCATCGCTCGAAGCGGGCCACACGGCGTAACCGGAATGGCGACGGTGTCTCCCGGTGGGCAGGCTTCTGGTGTCTCCCGATCCCGTGCTAGCGTGTCGTCTGCTCCGAGCCCCGGGGAAAGGGGATTTCCCGGTGGGTCGTGACGACCGCTCGTCATCGGTTTGGCAAACACGCCGACGATCCAAGCCGCGTCCGAGTCTTGACGCAATTGATTCTCTCGAATCCGCGCCGACGCCGAGCCGTTGCGCCCCCGACGGAATGTCGCGCTATGGTTCCTAGCGTCTGAGGTCTCCCATGCGATCCACGGTCGTCGCGTTGATTGGGACCTTCGCTGTCGCATCGCCGACGATCGGCCAGACAGGCGGGCGATTCGAAGGTCAACTCGTCGTCGAGTGGATCGATGGCGAGGTCGGGCCCGATCGCAGCATGCGTCTCGTCGCACCCTTCGTCTTTCACGACGATTGGGGCACGGCCTGGACGGTCCCGACGGGCGCTGTCATCGACGGGGCCTCGATTCCCCGGGTGCTGTGGCCGTTCATCGGTTCGCCGTTCGTTGGGGACTACCGGCGCGCGTCAGCGGTGCACGATTACTACTGTGCGGTCAAGAACCGGCGCTGGCAGGCAGTGCACCGCATGTTCTACGACGCGCTGCTCGCATCCGGGGTGCCGGGCCTATTGGCCAAGGTCCTCTATGGCGCCGTGTTTGCGGGCGGTCCGCGATGGGTCGGCATTCGGGGGATCGAGCCGGGATCGCCGCCGCTGATTACCGTATGGCCCGAGTTCTCGGAGGAGGACTTCGGAGAACTGGAGGCGTGGATCCGGAGTAGCGATCCCACCATCGAAGAGGTGGAACGGGAAGCTCAGCGCCTCATAACCAGAGATGACTAGGACGAAGGCATTGGCGGGGGTTGCGTTCACCATCGCGACGCTGTACGTCGCGGGTGGACCGGCTTCGTCGCAGGAGTTGATCCGCATCGATCCGAGGTACTATTGTGCCGCTGAGCCCGGGCCCGTTCCGGAGAGGCTGTTTGTGTTGCCACCGACGGCGACGGCGCAGCGGGCCGTTCAGGAAATTCTCGACTTCATCGTTATGGGAACCAGCGGTTGGCGCCTTTTGGCGTCGTCACAAGACAAGGCTTCCGCGTCCATGGATCCTGTTAGTGGCGAGCGGAGGATTGTATACAACGAGGACTTTATTGACGACCTCACGGGTGAGAGCGAAAGCGTGTGGGCGAACGTCGCGATCTTGGCTCATGAAGTGGCTCACCACTTAAATAGCCATCTCGAGGGCGGCGATGAAGAGCGGCGACGCATCGAGGAACTAGAGGCGGACCGCTTCGCAGGGTACATCCTGTTCCGCAAAGGGGCGAGCGAGGAAGCCACGCAGCGAGTGTTCCGGGCGCTCGGCGGCGGTGGGGAGTACCCTCCGGTTCGTGATCGTGTAGCGGCGGCGAGGAACGGGTGGTTGCGGGCTCGCCAGTTGGGTTCGACAGTGGCGGACGTTGGCAGCATTCTCGCCGACGACGTAGCTGCGGCGGGCGCAACTGCAACGGAGGCGGAAGACGATGTGGCCGACGTTGCCGTTCCCCGTGTTTCGGGCTTGAGTTTGCGCGTCGGTCACCGGTCGAGTGTTCCGCATGAGGGTGGAGGAGTGCCGGGTCCGGGGATGGTCTTTTCGGTACAGGGAAGGCTGCGATACCGAGGGCCAGCCGAGGTATATGTTGGTGTCGATTTCGGATTCCCGGACGGACGCGTGCTGTTCGCGAATCCACAGGAGACTTACTATCGCGCGGTGTTGGACGGTCGGGTTGCTACTGGAACCGCGCGAGTCCCGTTCCGCGGTGGGGAGCTGGACTTGAGCAGTGTGCGGATCGCGGCGCTGCCCTATTGGGTGTTGAATCTGGGCCCGACAAGGTTCTTGAACTACACCATTCTGGCGCGAGCGGCCGTGTACGTCGATGGGTTGGTAGTCGCGTCGAGTGAAGCAGTTCCATTCTTCGTCGTCTGGTAGAGGAGATCATGAGTGGCCTGTGCGCGGTTCTGAAGCAAGCGGAGCGGCTTGGCGGTGGGCAGGAGATTGCAGAGCAGAGGCTACTGGCAGGGATAGACTCGGCCTGTGAGGCGCGGACCGGGCGGCGCCAGTGGTTGACAATGGCGCGTCACCCCGTCAGGGCAGCGAGAAAGTCACGGACCCGGTTGGCGTTCGCCCCGAGATCCCCGACGCCGACCCGCGACAGGGAACGCACGTCCACGCGCGAGCCGTCGTCGCCCGCGTCAGTGATACGGACGACGACATCATCAGCGAAGCCGAACCAGAACGTGCGGTCCGCCGCCTCGATCCGGCCGGCGGCCGCGTCGCTGTCGAGAAGTTCCCACCCCAACGCCTCGACCGTCGCAAGCGCCCGATCGAAGGCGGCAGCAGTATCCAGCGGCAGTGTGACCGGTCCGATGTCCGGATAGGCGGCCCGCTGCTGCTCGGCGATGGCCTGTCCCTCGTAGTCCGTCCGCCCCGGCTCGTTGAGCGCCACGGCGGCCACGAAGGCGGGCGGATTCTCGGTGTCGGTGGTGATGTCGTGGATCGGCGGCGCCCCGCCGCCGGAGATCAGGGCGGAGAGCGGGAAGAGGCTGACGATCACCGCGGCGGCCAGGGCGCCGTAGGCTAAGCGCTCCGTGCCGGGGGGAATCCGCCGACGCAGCCCTGCCACGACGAGCAGCAACGCCCCCACGACCAGGGTCAGGAAACCAAGCGCCACGAGGGCGAACGCCAGGCCCAGCGGCAGGAGGCCGATGCGATGCCCCAGCGGGGCAATGACGACGGCGGCGCTGCCGGCGAGGGCGCCCCAGGTGCCGATGCGAGCGGCGGTCATTCCGTCCTCCCTTCCGGAAGCGCGAAGACGTAGATCGCGTTGGTGCGGTCGCCGCCGACCGGGACGGCGAGGTACTGCCGTCCGTCCACCGCGTAGGTGATGGGGAAGCCCTGGGCCGACGCGGGGAGGCGCGTCTCGAAGAGGACGGCGCCGTTCTCGACGTCGTGGATGAACAGGTGCCGGTTGGTGTCGGAGGAGACCACGAGACCGCCGGCCGTGGTGAGGGCCGCGGTCCCGGGGCGGGTGGCCGTCGAGTGCCGCCAGCGGATCTCGCCGGTGTCGATGTCCATGGCGATCAGGTGGCCGGCGTGCTCCCCGCTGGCCGGGTGGACCGTGCTGCCCCGCGAGAACCAGCCGCGGTTGGCGTAGTAGTCGTTCCCCTCGACCTGCTCCAGCTCGGTGAACATGCCGCGCACGCAGGTCGGATGGATCGGGATGTAGAGCAACTGCGTCCCGGGGTGGTAGGCGCTCGCTCGCCAGTTGCGGATGCCGCCGAAGTCGGGACAGAAGGACAGCTCGACGTCGGCGACCGGGATCATCTCCGGCCGGTAGGTGACCTCGCCGGTGTTCGAGTCGACGTCCAGGACGTCCTGGTAGCCGAGGTCGTGCGCGGCGACGAAGGCGCCGGTCGCCCGGTCGAGCTCCCACAGGATGCCGTGCTTGCCCATCTTGAAGAGCGAGCGCCGGCCGCGGTGGTCGATCAGCACGCTCTCGAAGACATCGTCGAGGTCGTGGGTCTCGCCCGGCACGAACTGGAAGTACCACGCGAGGGCGCCGGTCTCCGGGTCGAGGGCGAGCACGCTGTTCGTGTAGAGGGCGTCGCCGTCGGTCTTGCGCGACACGCGGGCCCACGGCTTGGCCTGCGACGTGGACCAGAAGGTCAGGTTGGTCGCCGGGTCGTAGCTGCCCGGAATCCAGGAATCGGCCCCCGCCCGGAACGTCAGCGGCAGGTCGCCCCACGTGTCGCCGCCCGGCTCGCCGGGCCGCGCGATGGTCGACGTGCGCCAGACCTCCTCGCCGGTCTCCGGGTCGTGGGCGGAGATGAAGCAGACGTCGTTCTTGTAGTTCTGGCAGCCGGTCATGCCGGCCACGATGCGTCCCGCGACGACGATGGGGCCGCTCGTGTAGCGATAGCCCAGCCGATAGTCGGCGACGGTGTGGTCCCAGGCCACCTCGCCGGTGCGAGCGTCGAGCGCCACGATGTGGGCGTCCGACGTGTTGACGTAGATCTTGTCGCCGTAGATCGCGATCGAGCGGGTGCGCATGCCGGCCCCGACGGCCTCGAGCGCCTCGGCGGCCTCGAAGTCCCGCCCGTACTCCCAGATGCGGTCGCCGGTGACGGCATCGACGGCCTGCACGACGTTCCGCGGGCTCAGGATGTACATCACCCCGTCGTGGACGAGCGGCGTCGGCTGGCTGAGGCCGCGGCCGATCGGCCAGCCCCAGACGAGCTGCAGCTCGTGGACGTTGCGGCGGTCGATCTGATCGAGGGGGCTGTAGCCCCAACCGTCGAGCGTGCGCCGCCAGTTCAGCCAGTCGGCGGGATCGGGATACTGCAGCATCGCGTCGGTCACCGGCTCGAAGTCCCGCTCCTGGGCCTGGGCTGTCGTCCAGGCCGTCGTCCCCCCGAGGAAGAGCAGGAGCGCAAGGCCGGCGCCCATCCGCGTCACGAAACGCCGTTGCCCGCGCGCCCCTGGGATGGTCTGCATGGTCATGGCCACCTCGTTCAATCCGCGTCCCCGACTATAGCCCGGACCCGGCCCGCCTGCACCGCGCCCGCAGGCGCCGCATGGAGAGCCGTGCTCACCCCGGGGGGCTGGTGCTGCCATCGTCCCGCCTGCGCCGCGTCCGCAGGCGCCGCACGGGAGAGGGCGCAGCCGCTCTTCGTCGTTGACGAAGTGGCCACCAGATGCTACTTTCTCTGCATGCGGTCGGTCGGATTGAAGCAACTCAACAACCGGTTGAGCGCCTACGTGCGTCTGGCGGCCGCGGGGGAGACGGTTCTGGTGACCGACCGCAACCGCGTGGTGGCGGAAATCGTCCCGCCGCGGCCGGAGCGGAGCCCGATCCTGGCCGACGCACTGCTCGCCGATGCGGTCCGCAGGGGCTGGTTGCGGCCGCCTGCTCTGCCGGGAGAAGGCCCGCCAACCGCGCCGGCGCCGGTCATGAAGCTCGAGCGGCTCTTCGACATCCTCCGCGAGGCCCGCGGCGACCGGGCGTAGCGTTGTTTCGATCTCGCCCCATAGTTGCGTGACGCCGTCGCCCGCCGTCAGAACCGGAACAGGCGGTTGATCTTCACCACGAACGCGCGGTTGCGCGGCGCGAGCGACCGGCTCGGGCGCAGCGGATCGACCTCCTGCTCCTCGGTGTAGACGACGAAGAGCTCGCTCCCGGGCGAGTACTCCCAGCGCAGGCGCAGGTTGGCGCCGAGCGTGCGGTTGGTGGAGTTGTACTGGAACAGGCCGCTGGCGAACGTTCGCGGCGTGAAGGTGTAGGTGACGCGCCCGCGGAGCAGGTCGGTGCGGAAGGAGCCCGCCGGCAGGTCGATCCAGTTGAGCGAGAGGCTCGGCTCGATGGACACGCGCGGGGAGAGGTCGACACGTCCCCGGCTCAGGTCGACCGACGTGAGGCGGCCCCCGAAGTAGCCGCCGCTGGCCACCTCCACACTTCCGGTCAGCGGTCGCCCCGGCCCGAGCCGATACGTCAGGCGCACGTCCCGGAAGTCGTAGCCTCCCACCGGAACGGCGATCTCCCCGCCGGATGGCCGGAACGGCTCGAGCAGCAGCTCGTAGCTGTCGCTCAGCCGCACGCCGAACTGGTCGCTGTTCTCGAGCTCGGTCTGGAAGGCGATCTGCGTCTGGCGGGTCTCCAGGTGACCGGCGTCGGCGGTCAGGAAGTAGTCGAGACTCGCCTCGAGGACGAATTGCCGCACGGATTCGATCGACTGCGGCCGGGGGCTGAAGCGGCCCGAGACCGACGTGCGGCGGAAGTTGTCGCGGCGCAGGAAGCCGACCTCGGGGGTGAAGTTCCGCTCCACCAGGAGGTGATCGAGCTGGAAGCCGTAGCGGTCGCCCCCGTAGTCCAGCCGGGCCTGGTAGCTCGCATCGCGGCCGGAGCGGCCGCTGGTGCGCGTGCGCGCGAAGTAGCCGAGGAGGTTCAGGTCGTCGAAGAACGAGAAGCTGGCGTCGGCGCCGAAGGCGGCGTTGGTTCCGGCGCCGTCGAGCGAGCGGGTGCGGTGCGTGACGATGCCGCCGATGCTGCTGCGCCGCAGGAGGTCGCGCTTGACGCGCAGCACGGTGAAGGCGGTGTCGTCGGCCGTCGTTCCGGTCTCGTCGTCCGTCCGGATGGCCAGCGCGCCGACGTCGAACGGTCCGACCTTGCCCGTCACGCGGCCCCCGCCGAGGATCGGCACCACCTGGGAGCCGCGCAGGCCGATGCGGCGGCTGTAGAAGAGCGTCGGGGCATCGCCTCCGCCGAGCACGCTCTCCTGCCGCAGGCTGCGGGCGGTGCGAAAGCTCCCGCGCGCGAAGCTGAAGATGCCGCGGCCCTCGAGGAAGAACTCCCGCTTCTCGGGGAAGAACAGGTTGAAGCGGGTCAGGTTGACCTGCTGCTCGTCCACCTCCACCTGCGCGAAGTCGGTGTTGTAGGTGAAGTCGGCGGTGAGGTTCTCGGTGATGCCGTACTTGAGGTCGACGCCGAACGCGCCGTCGCCCTCCCTGCGCTCCGGCGGCCGGGCGCCGAGGTCGGTCGTAACGCCGCCGATGGCGTACGGCTTGACCTCGAGCGGCCGGCCGGCGGGCGGCGCCTCCAGCCCGACCAGCGTGCCCGCGGCCGAGACGCGGAAGACGCCGCCGCGCCCGCCGAAGCCGGCGGCCGAGATCGGGATCAGCGTCAGGTAGGCCCACTCGTTCTTGCGGATCACGGTGCGCCGGAGCTGGATTCCCCAGACCTGATCGCGGGTCGGCCGGTAGCGCAGCGACTTGAACGGCACGACCATCTCGATCGTCCACCCGCCGTCGAAGCGGTCCGTCCTGACGTCCCACACCGGGTTCCAGTCGCGGTTCGGGTTCCCCTCGTTGGTGATTTGCTGATCGACGAAGCCCCCGAGCGGGTTCGCGTAGAACAGGAGGGCGTTGCGCCGGTCGTAGAAGGTGTCGATCAGGAAGCCGAACAGGTCGTTGTTCAGCATGTTGCGCGAGTCGCGCTGCATGTCGGTCGCCGCCCACTCGCCGGGCGGGGCGCTGTCCCAGCAGCGGCCCGAGACGTAGAAGTTCTCGTCGTCGAACATCACCCAGGCGTCGGTCCGTTCCGTCGCCGGCGCGCCCTCGTCGGGAAGCTGCTGGACGAAGTCGGACACCGGCGCCACCTCGCGGTAGACCGGCTCGTCGAGCCGCCCGTCGACGCGAAGGCCCGTCACCAGGCGAACGGCACGCACGGTCGCCCGCCCGCCGTCGCGCGTCACCACCGCCGGCGGGACGGGAGGCGGCGGGTCGTCGATGGGGACGCCGGGCGCGGGCGCGACAGCCGGAGCGGGGACGCCGTCCGTTCGTGGCGCCGTCACCCGCGGCACGCCGTCTGCGGTCTGGGCGGTTGCCGCCGGAGCGACGCCGAGCGCGCCGGCCGCGGCGGCAAGGCACGCGACGGCGACCGCCGCAGGCGTTGCCCGAGCGCGGCGGCGCGGAGCGCACGGAAGCCGGGGATGTCGGACGGCCATGCGGTGGGAGACGGGATCGCGGCTGGCGCTTCCGCGGCGGTCGGCGTTCCCCTTCGGAAGCCCGCGGCGCGGCGCTCAGCGTATCAGAATCGTGGACGGCAACTGAGGAGGCCGCGCCTCGACGCGCCCCGGAGGGAGAACGGCGGTAACATGGCCGGGCCAGCGCGTTCGGAGGGAGGCGGGTGGCGACCGGCGGCGTCCGGACGCGCCCGTCGGCGCCGGCGAGACGACGTCCGCACGGCCGGAGGTCATCCGGGAGGACAAGCGATGCGCAGGAACCAGGGGCTCGCGGTAGCGACCACGGCGGCACTTGCCGGGATGCTGTTGTTCGGCGGGGCATCGACGGCGGAGGCCCAGGACGGCGCAAGGCGCATCGACGCCCGCACGGTGCCCGTGCCGGCCGCCGCGAGCGAGGCGTTGCGGGCCTCGATTGCCGCCCCCGTGCCGGTGCCGGTGAGCGCGGACGGGGGCGGCCTGCCGGAGACGGATGCCGAGTGGGCGGCCTTGGCGGCTGCCGCCGACGCCGCCGCGGGGCAGGGCGTGGACGCGGCCGCGGAGCAGCTCGGGCTCACGCTCGAGCGCGGCGAGGTGGAGGGTGTGCCCGTGCATCGCGTCACGCCGACCGATGTCGACCCGGCCCATGCCGACCACCTGTTCCTCTACGTGCACGGCGGCGGCTACGTCTTCGGCGCCGGCGACGCAAGCGTGCAGGAAGCCCTGTTCATCGCCAGCCGGGCGAGGATTCCCGTGCTGTCCATCGACTACCGCATGCCGCTGGCGCATCCGTTCCCGGCCGCCGTCGAGGATGTCGTGACGGTGTACCGGCACGTGCTGGAGCAGCGCCCGGCGCGGTCGCTGGCCCTGGGCGGCACCTCCGCCGGCGGCGGCCTGACGCTGGCCGCGGTGCACCGCTTCCTCGCCCTGGGCCTGGACGTTCCGGGCGCGTTGTACGCGGGAACGCCGTGGTCCGATCTGACGAAGACCAGCGACACGCTGTTCACCAACGAGGCGGTGGATCGCGTGCTCCTGACCTACGACGGGCTGCTCCGTGCCGCGGCGGAACTCTACGCGGGTGGCCACGATCTGAAGGACCCGCTGATCTCCCCGGTCTACGGGGACTTCGCCGGCTTCCCCCCGACGTACCTGGTGACGGGGACGCGCGACATGCTGCTCAGCGACACGGCGCGCACCCACCGCAAGCTCCGCGCCGCCGGGGCCGTCGCGGACCTCAACGTCTACGAGGGCGTGTCGCACGCCGACTACCTGCTGGTGCCGGACTCCCCGGAGTCGCAGGAGGTCTACGCGGAGCTGAACGCGTTCTTGCTGCGGCACCTGGAGTAGTGGAGAAGGCGCTCCGTCACCCGACGCGAGCCGCGACGTTCGATCCCCGTGCGGGTCGGGGGCGCCCCGGATTCAAGGAGCCGGTCGGAGGAGGAGGTCACGGTGCACGATCAGGAGTCCCGCGACACGCTCGTGCGCGCGCTGTCGGGAGAGGGCGCTCACGTGGGGGTGAGGACCGCCCTCGACGGCGTGACCTGGACGCGGGCGGGCGCCCGGCCGCACGGCATCCCCAAGTCGATCTTCCAGCTCGTGAACCACCTGAATCTTCTGGAACACCTGGGTCGTGGACTGGCTCGACGGTGCGGATCCACCGATTCCGCAGCAGGATTCGGGCAGTTGGCCCGGCGCCGAAGGGCCGGCGACCGGCGACGAGTGGGAGGCCGCGGTCACGCGTCTGGGCGACCTCGCCGACGCGCTGGAGCGGCATGCTCGCGACGACGACTTGCAGTCGACGCGCCTGTCCCTCGGTGCGCCCAAGAGCCGGGCGACGGTGCTCCACACCATCGCCTCGCACAACAGCTATCACCTCGGCCAGATCGTGTTGGTCAGACGGATCGTGGGCGCCTGGCCGCCCGCGGGCGGCGGGCTCACCTGGTAGGTCCGCGGTGAATCGACCACGGGACTCGGTCGGCTCGACCACGGCCCCGGCGGGCGGCGGCGCCGTCGCACGTCCGGATGTGTCCATGAAGCCGAAGCTCGTTCCGCTGCCGTATCAGGAGCTCTCGCTCCCGGAGGTCGCCGCGCGGGCGCGCAGCTTCTTCGAGAGGTGGGCTCCATCACGGTTTGACCCGTCGAGAGGCATGGAGCGATCGCGCACGCCCGGGGTGATACGATGGCCGCGTTCTGTGTGGAATCGCACGTCGCCACCGCGGCAGATCGGGGTCGACCGGCCTCTGCGCGTCCGGGCGACAATCGGGAGAGAGACCAAATGCGACCTTTCGCCTTCGTCGTCGCGTGCGTTGCCTTGACCGTGGCCGTGGCTGTCCCGGACGGCGCGGCGCAAGCGACGTCCGGTGCCGCCATGCCGTCCGATCTCGGGGTCATCGACTTCCCGACCTCCGGCCCCCCCGATGCCCAGGTCCATTTTCTTCGCGGCGCGGCGATGCTCCATAGCTTCGGCCTCGAGGATGCGGCCCTGGAGTTCCGTCAGGCCCAGGCCCTGGCTCCGGACTTCGCCATGGCCTACTGGGGCGAGGCGATGAGCTACAACCACCCCCTCCAGCGCTTCCAGGAGTGGGACCTGCCGCGGCAGGCGCTCGAGCGGCTGGGGCCGACCCGGGAGGCCCGGTCTGCCAAGGCCCCGACCGAGCGCGAGAGGGGATTCGTCCGCGCCGTGGATGCCCTGTTCTTCGGCGCGGGCGAGGAAAGCGATCGCCGCGTCGCGTACGCGGACGAGATGGAGCGGCTTGCCGCCGCCTACCCCGACGATCACGAGGTGCAGGCGTTCTACGCGCTGGCGCTGTTGGCCACCTCGAGAGACTATGGCTACGAGCCGTATCGCACGAACGTGAAGGCGGGCGCCATCGCGCTGCGGGTGTTCGACGAGAATCCGGATCATCCGGGCGCCGCGCATTACATCATTCACGCCTTCGACGATCCGATTCACGCGGCGATCGCGCTGCCGGCGGCCACGCGCTTCGCGGCCATCGCGCCCGGTGTCGTGCACGCGCTGCACATGCCGTCGCACATCTTCATCCAGCTCGGGATGTGGGACGACGTCTCGTCGTCGAACGCCGCCTCGTATGCGGCGGCGCTGGAGATGTTCGAGCGGCAGGACACCTACGAATCGGACACGCAGCGGTACTTCAATGCCCGGAATCTGACGCATGCGCTCGACTGGGGCCAGTATGGCGACCTGCAGCGTGGCGACTACGCCAAGGCGTGGCAGGCGGTCGAGAACGGCGAGATGGTCATCGCCAACACCGAGGCGCCGATTGCCCTGCAGCGGGCAGCCATCACCCGGCCTCGGTACGTGATCGAGACCGAGCAGTGGCAGGTCATCGAGGTGTCGCCACACGCCGCGGCGGGGGGACACCTGGCGAACGGCATCAGCGCCGTGCGGACCGGCGACCTGGCGGCGGGCGCCGCGTCGGCCGCGGCGCTGGCCGCGCAGGACGGTGCCGTCGCGGCGATCGCGAATCACGAGGTCACGGCGCTCCTGCACGCCGCGCGGGGCGACGCGGACGCCGCGTCGGCCTCGATGGACAAGGCGATCGAGCTGGCCGAGTCGCGCGGTGCGCCGCGCGGGGCGCCGACCCCACTCAAGCCGGCGCACGAGCTGTATGGCGAGATCCTGCTCGAGCTGGGTCGGCCTGCTGAAGCCGTCGAACAGTTCAAGCGTTCTCTGCGGCGCACGCCGAACCGGTCGCTCTCGCTCCGCGGGCTCGCCCGCGCCGCCGTGGCCGCCGGCGATCCGGACACCGCGCGCGCACAGTACGCGCAGCTCGTGGCCCAGTGGCGCGGGGCGGAGGACGCGCCGACCGTCGAGGAAGCGCGGCGGTTCCTGAGGGACCACTAGGAGCCTGCGCCGAGAGGCCATACCGACCCGCGCACAGATTGGGACCGTGTTGCCGGCGATCTCGAGGCGCCATCGGCCACATAAGGGGGGAGCGATGCTCATGTTGCGCTCATCACCACGGCCGTCCTGTTCCCGCTCGCACGACGCAGGCGTCGCGCTCGCCGTCACGGGCCTTGTCGCCGGATTCCTCACGTGGGGGAGCGTAGGGGCCGCGCAGAGTCCCGAGCGGACCGGGCCCCTGGCGGGCACCGCGAGCCTGACCGGCACGGTGGAGGCGCCCCGGCCCTTCACCGCGGCGCGGGTCTACGCCCGCAACACCGACCGGCGGATCCTGTACATGGTCTACACCGCCGCCGGTCGGTTCAGGGCCGTCGGGCTCCTGCCGGGGAGCTACGAGGTCAACGTCCAGGCGCCGGGGCTCGTCTCGGACGTGCAGCATCTGGTCGTCGGCGCCGGTGACCGTCCGCACGTCACGGTGTCGCTGCGCCATGCCGACCGGCCGGACCGCTTTCCCAGTGCGGTGGACACCCCGGCGCGCAATCTGACCCTGCAGAGCTACGACGAGATCTTCCCGCCGGGGCCCGGACGGCGCGTCCTGGAAGAGGTCTGCATGGTGTGCCACGGGGAGAACTTCGCGCCGAGGCGCCCCCGGGACGCGGCAGGGTGGCAGGCGGCGCTCGATCTGATGATGGGCCGGAGTCTCTTCGAGCGGGAGCGGGTCAGCTCGACGGAAGGCATCCTCGCGCCCCCCGCCTCGCACTTCCGCTTCGGGGTCCAGGACCGGAAGGACCTGCTCGATTACCTGATCGCGCACTTCGGGGCCGACAGCACGCCGCGGGCGGTGCGGCCGGAGACCGACATTCCCCTCGACGAAGCCGCGCTCGGGAAGGCGCAGTTCATCGAGTATTACCTGCCGCCGGACCCTGTCCCCGAGGGCGCGGCCGCGGAACCGCAGGGGGAGCTCGGCCGATCCCGAACCCGCATCGCCTACACGATGCAGCTCGACGCCGAGGGCAATGCGTGGCTCGTGGACCGCGGGAATCCCAATCGTCTCGTCCGGCTCGATCCGCGCACCGGCGAGCAGAAGGACTACGTCCTGCCGGATCCGCGGGCGGGCGTGCACGAGATCGTCATCGATCGGGAGGGGATCGTCTGGGTGCCGGAGATAGGCGGGACGCCGCGCACCCGGGAGTATCGCCTGCTCGGCTTCAACCCGGCGACGGAGCGCTGGCAGCACCAGATCGTCGCCGATCCCGACGATGAGATCAGGAACCCGAACAAGGTCGGGATGCACGGATCCACCGTCGATTCGGCGGGCAATCTCTACACCAACTGGTTCGGACACGGGGCGATCGGCAGGTGGGAGCGTGCGACCGGAAAGATCTCCATCTTTCGCATCCCGACGTCCGGTGCGATTCCCTACGGCATGGCGATCGACAAGCACGACAACGTCTGGTCGGCGCTCTGGAACGGCGGAAAGATCGCGAAGTTCGACACCACCACCCGGCAATGGACGGAGTTCAGCCCGCCGACCTATCCGGCCAACATCCGGCGCGGCGTGGGGATCGACTCGCAGAACAACGTGTGGTTCGGCATCTATGCGGCCGGCCGGCGGCCCGCCAAGCTGGCGAAGCTTGACCAGTCGACCGGACGGATCACCGAATGGGACATCCCCTACCGGCCCGCCTCGCCCTACGAGGCAACCGCCGACTTCGAGGACAACATCTGGTTCCCCGACGCATCACCGCCGACACAGCCCGCCGTCATCGGCAGGTTCAATCCCCGCGACGAGACGTTCACGTTCTATCCGAAGCCGCAGGCGGTCGCCGACTCGCCCAAGTTGCAGCACACCTCCGACGGGGCCGTGTGGTACACGGCCCGCACGTCCATCCCCGGCGCGACCGGCTTCGGTGTCCTGTACCCGGACAAGGACAAGATCGCGACGCTGGGTGGATACCCCTTGAACGGCCCTCCCGGCTACGCCTTCACGGTGGCGCCCGGGACCGAACGGGCGGTCGTCGATTGACACGGCCCAGCGCTCACACTGCAGCACCCAGCCGCCGCGGGGCGGCTCGACGATGCCGAGAAACGAGTCTCTCAGGCGGGGCCTCCTGGAGATGGCGTCGCGGGACCGCGTCACGCGGGCCCGACTCGCCGCCTCGGGCGACCTGTTCGACACCGGCTACGAGCCCCGGATGGCCCGCGTCCATGCACGAACGCGCAACGTCTTCGGCGGGTGATCGCGGCGACCGGCGTCGTGCTCCCCGACCCAGCTCACAGTTGCCGTCGCAGGACGCTGCAGGCCACGGCGTGCATCCTCGAGCACCTGGCCGTGCGCCGGCGGAACCCGCGCGGTTCGCCTGCGTGAGCGGAGCGCTCACGGCAAACGGTGTCGGGGCGACCTGCAGCTTCTGGCGGGTCATCTGCTGGACGCGCCGACTCTTCCGCCCGATCGGCCGGCCGGGCGCCACGCGGGCGTCATCCGCTCCCGTGTCGTCGCCCGCTGCGCGACTCCGGCGCGTTCCCGGTGCGCTCGGCGCCCGCCGGGTGCCGGGTTCGTTGCGCCTCGCTCTGCGGTGCGTTCTCCTCAGGCGAGGCTGACGCGGCCGGTTGCCCGCCGTTTCGGCGCCTGGCTCGGGCGCGGCGTCTGTCGCGCTTGCGTCTCGTGTGTTTCGTCACGCGCCTGTCGGGTCTCCATTCGAGTCGGCCTCCGGCCCCGTGCCGGCGGCCATTCCCCCCTGGCCGGCTATCCGATGACGTCCGCCAGGTCCAGTTCGACGCCGACCGCCACGCGGATCACCATCGCGCCCACGGCGATCACGAACCCGTTCTCTCCGATGGCCACGGGTTGCTCGAACTCGCCCGGAGGGAAACCGAATGCGGTCAGGTCGATCCGGTCGCCGGCGCCGAAGTCGGTGATCAGCGCATCGCCGGACTCCTCGTCGAACACGAACCGATCGCTGCCCGGCCGGTCAAGCGGTCCAGCCCGGGTCCGCCGTGCAGCGTGTCGTCGCCCCGGCCCCCCGGAGCGTGTCCGCGCCGCCGCCGCCGGGGAGCTCGTCATCGCCGCGCATGCCGGCGAGCAGGTTCGCCGCGCCGTCGCCGCCGATCGTGTCGTCGCCATCCGATTCCGACCACGACCTCCACGGTCTCAATCGTGTCCTGTCCCGCACCGACAGCTCACGACCCCCTGGTCGACGTACCCCGAGGCAGCAGCCGACCCGGGTAGTCCCGGCGGTACGCCGACGTGCTGAACCCGGGAAACGCGGCAGCCTGCCGCCATCGAGCGGGAATGCCGCCGCGGCTCTCGCGGTTGAGCTCGAACTCGGAGTTGGAGAACAGGTCGCCGCCCATCCCCATCGAATCGAACAGCCCGCCGCCGTGCGCGGCGCCCATCGGCGCCTGCTGGCCCGGCATGCCCATCGCACCCGGCATGCCGCCCATGCTCATCGCGCCACCCATGCCGCCCATGCCGGCCGTGCCCGTCGCGCAGCCCATGCCGGCCGGGCCTGCGCCGAACCCGCCGGCGCCGGCCCCGTGCGGACCCATCCCCATCGCGGCCGCGCCCGACGGCCCCATGTCCATCGGCGGCGCGAACTGCGACAACAGGCCGAGCGCGAAATCGCGCTCCTGCCCCGACTGCAGCTGCTGGCCCGCGAAGCGCGCCCTGAAGCCCCGCCGCCGCGGCGCCGCCATCCGCTCCTCGATGTGGGTGACCACCTGCTCGGCCGTCGCCCGCCCGAAGCGCGCCAGCAGCGCCGCCGGCATCAGGTCCGCGTTCTCGATCGTCCCCGTCGCCTCGCCGTCCGTCAGGTGCGCCCCGGAGGCGTTCGACAGCCGCAGCGTCAGCGTCTCCTCCCCCTCGTCGTGCGCGTCGTCGAGCACCGCCACCTCGACCGTCCGCGTCGTGTCGCCCGCCTGGAACGAGAGCGTCCCGCTCGCCGCCGTGTAGTCCGCACCCGCCTGCGCCGTGCCGTCCGACGTCGCGTAGTCCACCGCGAACGCGCTCGTCGCCGCCCGGCTCAGCGTGACCGCGAAGGCCAGCACCGCGCCGGCGCCCTCCTTCACCCGCGCGTCGGCCACCGCGACGCCCGCCGGGCCGGCCACCGTCGCCGTGACCGTGTTCGACAGCGGCCGGCCGGATTCGGTGGAGACCGCCCCGGCCGCCAGCGTGATCGTCAGGTCGTCGTTCGACGACGGGCGCACCTTGATCCGCCAGCGCAGGTTCTCGCCCTTCACCACGCGCTCGGCGCCGCGCACCCTGCCGCCCGTCACCGTGAACGCGCTGTCCCGCAGCGTCGTGTAGGGAACCGCCCGGGGAGTTCTCGCTGAACCGCAACACGAACGAGAACAGCCGCCGGCCGTCGTGCTCGGCCGGCATCCCCTCGAACTCCGCCGTCAGCGGCCGCGGCGCCACCGCCGCCGTCGGGTCGCTGGTCAACTCCTCGCTGTTGCCGGCGTCGTCCGTGAAGCCGACCCCGAGAGTCGATCTGGGCGACGGCGAGACCCGTCCGGGTCGAAGACTCCGCCGTGATCGAGCGCATCCTGCGCCGTCTGGGGCTGCCGACCGACATCCCCGAGGCCAGGCCCGCGCGGCCGCCCCCGATGCCGTTCCTTCTCGACGGCCTCGCCACCGTTGGGGGCGACGACCAGATCCTCGTCGACACCCGCTCTTGAACGCCTCTCCTCGACGGCCCGCCCGGCTCGCCTGTCCGACGTGCGCCCTGCCGCACCGCTGTCGGTTGTGGCGCGGCGCATTCTCTCTTGACACCCGCCCCTAGTTGTGGGTAGGCTAGCCGTCCGGTGGCGCGTCCAGGCCTGTGAAGGGGGCTGGCACTAGGGGGGTATATTCGTGCGTATAATCCTCGGAGCGAAACACCTGCTGGGCGCAGCAGCTACGGTCGCCGTACTCCTTTTCATGGAAGTTGGTGCCGTTGGACAAGAAGCTCAGTTCCCGGTCGACGGTGAACACAGTGTGTCGGCGCTGCCGTTGACTCAGGAGGCGCCGGGATATAACCCGACGACCCCAGTAAAAGTCGAGCTGGGAAGGCTGCTGTTCTGGGACCCGCTTTTGTCGGGGCCCGGAGACGTAGCCTGCGCGACGTGCCATCATCCCACAAACGCCTATGCGGAGGACCGCGACCTGTCGCTCGGCGTGACGGGCACCGGCCGGGGCCGCTTCCGGCGTGACGGACATCTCGTCAAACGCAATAGTCCGACGGTTCTGAACGTTGCTTTCAACGGCATCGATGAATCGGGCCGCTACGACCCGGCGACTGCGGTGGCGTTCTGGGACAATCGCATCAGGAGCCTCGAATCGCAGGCGCTCGAACCGCTCAAGTCGTTTGAGGAAATGCGAGGGGACACCTACCCGGAGGATGAAGCTATCGCGAGAGTGGTGGCGAAGCTCCAGGCCAACGCCGAGTACCCGAGCCTGTTCGCCGAGGCCTTCGGCGGTGAACAGCCGGTCACCGCGGAAAACCTGGGCAGGGCGATAGCGGCGTTCATGCGGTCGCTGCTGGCCAACAACGCGCCGTTCGACCGCTACATGCGCGGCGACAGCAGCGCCATGACGCGGGAACAGGTCAGAGGAATGCAGCGCTTCGAGGAGATCGGGTGCATCAGGTGCCACAACGGGCCCATGTTCTCCGACTACAAGCTGCATGTCATGGGCGTGCCCGACAACCCCGCTCTTGCATCAGGTCTCACGACGCCCGCCTCCGACGGAGGCGCTCAGAACCCTCCTTGCGCGGCAGCTCCTCCGGAGCCGCGTACTGCAGCGTCCCGAGCAGCGTGCGACAGCTATGCGTTTCGTACGGCGTCGCTGCGAAACCTCGAACTGACCTTCCCATACGGGCACAATGGCATGTTCCGGACGCTGCGCGCCGTCGTGGGGTTCTATGAAGCCACCATCGCCGGCGAGTCTCGGAACCCGAACGTCCGCTACGAGGAGCTCGATCCGCGGCTTCGCGAGTTGCAGAACGTGGACGAAGAAGACACGGATCTGATCGAGTTTCTATATGCTCTGAGCGATGGGTCGTTCGACCGGACGATTCCCGAGCGCGTACCGAGCGGCCTGCCCGTCGGCGGGAACATTCAATAGAGTCGAGTACGCGCCGTCGTGGTACGGTGCTGGCTTTCGGACACCCAAATGTTGAGGCATGGCGATTGGAGGATTCGCATGAAACCGATCTCTCTGTTTGTACTCGGCGTAATGACGGTTGCGATGAGCGCGCCGGCGCAGGCACAGGTCTATGAGGAGCGCCGGGTCGATACGGACGACCCCATCCAGAAGCCGTTGCTCGCCGCTCCGAACTCGGCTATGGCCAGGGACGCGACGGTCATTAAGTGGATTCGGAATCCGGCGAAGAGTCCGGAGGACGATGTCACGGCTGCCGACTTTACGTTTGAAGTTTTGAGGCCCGGCCCCGGCCGTCTGGTCTGCTACGACCTGACCGGCTTTCCTGGAGAGCGGCCGTGGTCGGTGGAGTGCAGCAGCAGCGACGCCAACATGGCGCGCATCGCGCAGAATCGAGCGTTCGCGGAGATGGGGGCCAAGGCCCAGCCACTGCTGGCAGATGGCAGGCGCGCCGGGCGTCCTGTCTTGTCGAGCAGCGGCACCGGAGGGATTAGGGATCTGGTTGTGGCCGCCGGGAAAGACGGAACGCGTGAGCTGCCCGAAGCCGGGACCATATGGTACAATCTCCGGGGCGATAGCCAGGACACCGCCATCTGGCACACGTTTATCTCCATGCCGAACATGATGGCGGAGCAAGTCGGACTGCCGAACAACCGCGACGCGGGCGGCGCCTGGCTGATGTTTGAGGGCACGCCGGAAGCCCACATCATGATTGGCGGCCGTTAACCGGCAGAGAGTTTCTCGGCCTCGGGGTTTTCGACCACGAATCGGGGGGAGGTGTGACACCTTCCCCCGATTTCCCGCAGGTTGCGAATCACTTCGCTTTGCGGTGAGCCTTATGAAGTATCTACTGACAGGTCTTCTTGCCTCCGCTCTTCTTGCCTCCGCCACGATGTTTGCAACCCAGAGCAGACAGACGTTCACAGGCACGATCACCGATGAGGAGTGCTTCAGCGCCGATCATTCCGGAATGCGGATGGGGTCGACCGACGCTGCCTGCGCCATCGCTTGCGTCGATGATCACACCGTGCCGTTCGTCTTGTTTGACGGCGAAGCAACCTATCGGTTGAGCGACCAGGACAAATCAAGAGAGTTTGCCGGAAAGAAGGTAGCAGTCGTCGGCACGCTGGACTCCAACACCCAGAGGATCCAGGTCCATTCAATGACCGCGGCCAAGTGACCCATCGATCCTCCCGGCATCCACACGGTTTCGAATATTTGCTCAGCCGAGCCTCTTGCGAATCCTGCGAACTGGCCTAGTTCCCCCTCCGGGTGCTTGGGCAGGCGCTGTGGCGTTCCGCGGGTAGTACGGATCACAGGGAGCGCTACCGGTCGCGTGCGGTCTATTCCTCCAGTTTCTGTTGTTGCTGGCGTTTCTTGATCTATCTATAGGAAGATTGGGACTCATCCTCATTGGCCCCGGAACCACTGAAGACGATCGCCTGCGCGACGCCACGGTCTAGCGACGCTCTCCCAGCCAGTCGGCGGCGTCCCGGCCAGTCATCAGGCAACCGCAGGGTCAGGATCGCGCCGACCTGGGCGTTCTCGTGAACGCGGGGCGGTCAGATCTCTGGAGGCTGGGGTTCGGAGACCGCAGGGGCGGCGTACGCGCGCGCTGGCAGCGAGTCAGTTCTGCTCGCCGGGTGGAACGCGACGAGCCCACCGCATGCGCTGGCCGTTGCGGCCGACCAGCGGGTCCACGCCAAAGCACTTCTGCAGTGACGTCGACCATCGGAGCCGTCTGGGCTTCCCCCGCCGCTCCTGGCCCACCAGGGCGAAGACGGTGTCGTGCTTCTGGCACTTGACGCGAGGCGCGAGCAACCCAAAGTACCGCACGGTGTGCTGACGAGACACGCGCAGGCGCGCCGGGAACGCTGTCGTTGACGGGTGCCCCGACGTTGGCGCGGGCCCGAGTCAACGCGTGCACCGGTGTGACGGCCGACCGACCAGCGATGCAGCGGCGTCGCGCCTCGCTGGTCTTGCGGGTCGGCGTCGGCGCCGGCCGCCAGCGACTCCGCCACGATGGCGCGGCCCACCGACACCGCGAGAAGGACGGTAGGAATCGAGATCGAGGCCACCGGCGAGAGAACCCAGGGGCAGGGGGCAATGACGCACTATCTACCCGCGGTCGAGCTGCTGGCGGTAGTGGCGGTGGTGGTCTTCGTCGGCACGCTGCTGGTCCGAGCAACGACGACCGACGGCACGGCCGCGCCGGAACGCAACGAGGGGACGCGATTGGCGGCGGACGAGCCAACGACGACTGACGGCACGCCCGCGCCGCGAAGCGGCGAGCGCGGGGCGATCAGCGCGGCAGAGTTCCTGTGGGGCCAGGAAAGCGAGCTGGCCCGCTGCCAGGAGCTGCCTGAGGACCTGGTCCGAGTCACGGGGCGCCTCCGAGAGGTGAGCGACCTAGACGCCAGGACGGCATGGGCAGTCGTCGACAGTATCGACGGCCTCAAGGACCACGAGGTGCTGACCGCGACTCTCGGGCTTGCCCCCCGGGCGACCGCGCGGGCTGCGAGCTTGAGTTGAGCGACCTTCCCCGACGCGACGCGCCCGGGAAGGTCGAGGTCGATCCCCCGCCGGTCGTTGGTGACCCTACGGTGACACGCGGGCCGGGGCGTTCAAATCGTGATCCCCGTAAGTTGTTGATTGTATTGGAGCCGGCGAGCGGACTCGAACCGCTGACCTGCTGATTACGAATCAGCTGCTCTACCAACTGAGCTACGCCGGCGCCTCCCCGATCAGCCGGCCGGGCTGACCAGAGACTCCATTGTACTCCCGTTCGCGCCGTCGCCGCGACGGGGCGAACGGCGCCCCTCACTGCATCGGCGAGAAGTCGGTCGCCTCCATGAACAGCGACTCGACCGAGGCGGCCAGCCGGCCGTCGGCGTTGAGCTCCTCGTACGCCGCGCGCCACTCGGGGTCCTCGATGAACGCGCTCCAGCTCTGCTGCGCGGCCTCGCGGCTGTCGTGCTGCAGGATGTAGATGAGGGCGTCCTCGGAGCGCGGGGCGTCGGTCGGGACCCAGTAGCCGACGTTCTCCATCCCGTGGCGCTCGAAGATGCGGGCGGCGTAGCCGCGGAACTCGTTCAGCAGGCCGTCCATCTTCCCCTCGTTGGCGGTGTAGGTGCGGAGCTCGAAGACCGAGCCGCCGGACTGGGCGCGGGCCGCGCCGGAGCCGTCGAGCGCCTGCCCGAGGAAGATACCGCCCGCGAACACCGCCGCCAGCAGAGCCACGCCCCAACGCTTGTCGATGTGCATGTCGGTCTCCTCCCGTTGCCCCGTGCCGGCAGCGCGCCGCGGATCGGCGCCTGCCGGCCGCCGGGCCGTCCCGCGACGGGAGCGTACCGCAGACGGGCCGGCGCTGGCCACGTGCGGGCAGACGCGTCGGCGGCGCCGCGGCCGGGCCACCGGCGCGCGGTTGCCGGGCGCCAGGCACCGCTCTATGATGCTCTGTTGCGCTCCCCGACACCGGGCGCACCGGGCAAGCCGACGCGCGGCGCGGGCGGCGCCGCCCGGCCGCAATCACGCGCATGTCGCAACCGACCAGCCAGCCGGCGGACGGCCGGATCGCCATCCGGGGCGCCCGCACGCACAACCTGCAGAACATCGACCTGACGCTCCCGAAGCGGCAGATCATCGTGGTCACCGGCGTGAGCGGCTCGGGGAAGTCGTCGCTGGCGTTCGACACCGTGTACGCAGAAGGGCAGCGCCGCTACGTCGAGTCGCTCTCCGCCTACGCCAGGCAGTTCCTCGAGCGGATGGAGAAGCCGGACGTCGACCGCATCGACGGGATCTGCCCGGCCATCGCGATCCGCCAGAAGAACAGCGTCCGCAACCCCCGCTCGACGGTCGGTACGACGACCGAGGTGCACGACTACCTGCGCCTGCTGTTCGCGCGGGTCGGGCGCACGATCTGCCGCGGCTGCGGCGAGGAGGTCGTACGGGAGACCGCCGAGGTGGCGGCCCGGCGGCTCGCCGCGCGGCCGGCCGGAACGCGGCTGCTGATCGGGTTCGATCTGCCGATCGGCGCGACGTCGGCGACGGCCGGCGCGGAGGGCAACGGCGGCGGGTCGGATCCTGCGACGTCGGCGGCCGATCCGGGCCGCGACCGGCAAGGGCAGGGTCGCCAGCGGGGGGCGAAGCGGCGCTCCGGGCGCACCCGAGGCGCGGCCGCAGGTGGCTCGCGCGGCCGGCGCGCGGCCCGCGCGGAGACCGTCCTGGCGGGCGCCGACCCCGTGGCCGGCGCGCTGGAGGCGCTGCGGCGCAAGGGCTTCGGGCGGCTGCTGGTGGACGGCCGGGCGGTCTCCTTCGACGACCTCGATCCGGAGCCCCTCGCGGGGCGCCCGACCCTGCAGGTGATCGTCGACCGGGTGGCGGTAGGACCGGACGTCCTCACGCGGCTGACCGATTCCATCGAGACCGGGTACTCCGAAGGCGGGGGAACGGCGTTCGCGGTCGAGGCTTCGCCCCGCGGCGGGAACGGGGGTGGCGGCGGGAACGGGGGTGGCGGCGAGAGCGGGGGTGGCGGCGGGAACGGCGGCCGCAGCACCGGCAGCGGGAAAGCCGGCGGCGGGAACGGCGCCAGCGCGCCGACCGTGCACGAGTTCAGCGAGCGCTTCGAGTGCCGCTCCTGCCGCATCGAGTACGAGGTGCCGCAGCCGCGCCTGTTCTCCTTCAACAGCCCGTTCGGTGCGTGCCCCACCTGCCACGGCTTCGGCAACGTCATCGAGCTCGACATGGGGCTCGTCGTCCCCGACCCGTCGAGGTCGATCCAGCAGGACGCCATCGAGCCGTGGAGCAAGCCGCACTACCGGTCGTACCTGGCCGGGCTGAAGAAGGCGGCCCGCGCGCGCGGCGTCCGGCTGAACGTTCCGTGGTCGGAGCTCACGGACGAGGAGCGCAGCTTCGTCATCGAGGGGGACGGCAGCTACCGCGGCATCCAGGGCTTCTTCCGCTGGCTCGAGGGCAAGAAGTACGTCATGCACATCCGCGTGTTCCTCAGCCGCTATCGGGGCTACCTGAGCTGTCCCGACTGCGGGGGCGGCCGGCTGCGGCCCGAGGCCCGGGACGTGCGGGTGGGCGGACGCACCATCGACGAGGTGTGCGGTCTCACCGTGGCGGAGGCGCGGGCCTTCTTCGACGACCTCGATCTGACCGCCAAGGAGGCGGCGATCGTCGACCGGATCACGCGCGAGATCCGCAAGCGCCTGTCGTTTCTCGGCGACGTGGGCCTGGATTACCTGACCCTCGACCGTCTGTCGTCGACGCTCTCCGGCGGCGAGTCGCAGCGCATCAACCTGGCGACGGCCCTCGGCTCCGCCCTCGTCGGCACCCTCTACGTCCTCGACGAGCCGTCGGTCGGCCTCCACCCGCGCGACAACGAACGGCTGATGCGCATCCTCGCGCGGCTGCGCGACCAGCAGAACACGGTGCTCGTCGTCGAGCACGACGCGGACATGATCCGGGCCGCCGACTACGTGGTCGACCTGGGCCTCGGGGCCGGGACCAGCGGCGGCCGGGTCGTCTTCGCCGGGTCGGTGGAGGAGCTGGGCCGGGAACCGACCTCGCTGACCGCGAAGTACCTGCGCGGCGACCTCGCCGTACCGGTGCCCGCGGCGCGGCGCAAGCGGGCTCCGGGCACGCCGGTGGTGCGGGTGCGGGGGGCGTCCGAGCACAACCTGCGCGACCTCGACGTCGAGATCCCGCTCAACATGCTGACCTGCGTCACCGGGGTGAGCGGCTCCGGGAAGTCGACGCTCGTGCACGACGTGCTCTACGCTGCGATCAAGCGGGCCACCGGAGGCTGGGACCGGCGGGTCGGCGCCCACGGCGGCCTGGAGGGCGCTGCCGCGTTGAGCGACGCGGTGCTCGTCGACCAGACGCCGATCGGGCGGACGCCGCGCTCGAACCCGGTGACCTACCTGAAGGCGTTCGATCCGATCCGCGAGCTGTTCGCGCAGACGCGCGAGGCGCGCGCGCGGGGCCTGTCGGCCAGCCACTTCTCCTTCAACGTGCCCGGCGGGCGCTGCGACGGTTGCGACGGGGAAGGGGTGGTCCGCGTGGAGATGCAGTTCCTGGCCGACGTCTTCGTGCCCTGCGACCAGTGCGACGGCACGCGGTTCAAGCCGCAGGTGCTCGAGGTGACCTTCCGGGCCCGCAGCGTGCACGACGTGCTCCAGATGACCGTGCACGAGGCGCTGCACTTCTTCGGGGCGTCGCCCAAGGTCGTGCGCCGGCTCGAGGTGCTGGACGAGATCGGCCTCGGTTACCTCCGCCTCGGCCAGCCTGCGACGACACTCTCCGGCGGCGAGGCGCAGCGCATCAAGATCGCGGCCCACCTCGGGTCGCGGCGCCCGGGCCGCACGCTGTACCTCTTCGACGAGCCGACCACCGGTCTTCACTTCGACGACATCGCGAAGCTGCTGGCCGCGTTCCGCAAGCTGCTGCAGGCGGGGCACAGCCTGCTCGTCATCGAGCACAATCTCGACGTCATCAAGACGGCGGACTGGATCATCGATCTCGGCCCCGAGGGGGGCCGGGACGGCGGGCGCATCGTCGTCGCCGGCACCCCGGAACAGGTGGCCGCGCATCCGGGTTCGCACACGGGCCGCCACCTGCGCCCGGTGCTCGATGCCGCGCGGGCCCGCGCGGCAGGCGATTAGCGAGAGCGTGGCGCGGGCCGCAGCCGCCGTCCTGCCGCGTGCGTTCTACGCGCGCCCCACGCTGGAGGCGGCGTTCGATCTCATCGGCAAGGTCGTGGTCCACGTCTCGCCGGACGGGGCGGCGGCCGGGATGGTCGTGGAGGTGGAGGCGTACGCCGGCGAGGACGATCCGGCGTGCCACGCGGCGTCCGGCCTGACCCGGCGCAACGCGCCGCTCTACGGCCCTCCGGGCCGGGCCTACGTCTACCTCAACTACGGGCTCCACCACTTGCTGAACGCGGTCACCGAGCCGGCCGGATCTCCGGGCGCCGTTCTGATCCGCGCCCTCGAGCCGCGCGACGGACTCGCGCTCATGCGCCGCCGGCGCGCCCCCGGGGCGCGGGCCGGGTCGCCGGCCCCGAGCGACGATGCGCTGTGCCGAGGACCCGGGAACCTCACGGCCGCCCTCGGGATTACGCTGGCGCAGAACGGGACGCGGCTCGGGGGCGGGACGCTGTACATCGAGGATCGGGGGGAGCGGACCGCGCCGCCCGTCTGGAGCCCGCGGATCGGCATCCGGGTGGGGGTCGAGCGGCGTTGGCGGTGCTACGTGCCCGGCTGCCCTTCCGTCTCGGCGCGGAGCTGATGGCGTGGGGCCGGACAACGGCCTTCGGCGCGCCGCGTCGAACGCGCTCCGCGGCGGGCTCCGCGGGGCGGCACGGTGCTGCGCTCCGCGAGGCGGCGCGGTCAGCGGGCTCCGCGAGGCGGCACCGTCAGTGCGCTCCGCGGCGGGGTCCGGCGTACGGCTGTGGTACGATCGACGGCCGTTTCGCAGACTTCCCGGGTGCGCACGGGCCGTCGGCCGCCCCCAGCGTCCCCCTGACCGACTACGCCAGGACCTGCTGATGGACTCCATTCAGGCTACCCGTCTCCGTCGCGGCATGCTGATCAAGCTGCACGACAGCCTGTTCCGCGTGCTCGAGCTGCAGCATGTCACGCCGGGGAACAAGCGGGGATTCGTGACGTCGAAGCTCCGCAACGTGCGCGCCGGCACGCTCACCGATCACAAGTTCAGCTCAGGGGAATTCGTCGAGCGGGCGATGCTGGACGCGCGGCAGATGCAGTTCCTCTACGCCGACGGCGACGGCTACCACTTCATGGACACGGAGACCTACGAGCAGATCCGGCTCGACGCGGAGACCCTCGGCGACTCGACCAACTACCTGCTCCCGGACGCCACCATCACGGTCGAGCTCTTCGAGGGCTCGCCGGTCGGCATCGGGCTGCCGCTGACCGTCGACCTGACGGTGGAGGAGACCGCCCCGGCCATCAAGGGCGCCACCGCAAGCGCACAGCTCAAGCCGGCCCGGCTCGAGACGGGGCTCGTCGTGCAGGTGCCGCCGTTCATCGCCAACGGCGACAAGGTGCGGGTCAACACGGAGACGGGGGAGTACCAGGCGCGGGCGTGAGGGCGGCGGCGGGCGTCGGAGGCGGGTCTTCCGGCTTCGAGTGCGCCAGGCGCGCGCCTGAGGGCATCCCGCCATCCGGCGCGCGCGGTCCCTTCCTTCGTCAGCGGAGGAGCTCGGCGAGGAGTCCCAGCAGTCCCGGCCCCGCGGCCATCGGGTCGCCCAGCCAGCCGGGCGGCGTCAGCCAGACGAACGCCAGGATCGCCAGCACCATCAGGTCGTACTGCCAGGTGGCCCGCTCGAACGTCCAGAACAGCGCGTGCCAGACGGCGAGGGCCGGGAGCGAGACGAGGCGCTTGAGCGTCATGCGGTCGCCTCGCCGCCGTCGGAACGCAACTCGCGCCACGTGAAGTAGATGCGGTCGAGCACCGTGACCACCGACAGGACCAGGATGACCCAGAGGACGGCCGCCATCCGGTTCGTGAAGGCGCCGATCATGAAGAGCACGATGCGCTCCGGACGCTCCATGAAGCCGACCTTGCACAGCGGGATGATCGACTCGGCGCGCGCCCGGCTGTAGCTGGTCATCACGGAGAAGGCGAGCGTCAGCGCCGCGATGAGCACGTAGTCGGGCCGACCGAGGTCGGCGTAGAGGTAGATGAGCCCGATCAGCAGGAACAGGTCCGAGAACCGATCCATCACCGAGTCCCAGAAGCCGCCGAAGCGGGAGGCGAGGCGCAGCCGATCGGCCACCTTGCCGTCGATGAAGTCGAACACGCTGGCGCCGAGCATCACGAAGCCGGCGAGGCGGAACTCGCCGATCGCCAGCGCCCAGCCGGCGCCGGCGCTCACCAGCACCCCGATCAGCGTCAGCACGTTGGGGTGGATGCGGAGCGCCACGCAGCAGGCGATGATGCCGCGCAGCGGGAGCAGGAAGGTCGCGCCTATGGCGCCGGTTACGGTCATCGGCATTCGCTGCGCGGGCACCCTCGAACGGGGCCGGAACCCTATATCTTAGAGCGGATGTCCATTCGTGATCTCAGGGAGGAGATCGGCCGCCTGCCGGAGCAACCCGGAGTGTACCTGTACTACAACCGCGGCGGGGACACGATCTACGTGGGCCGCGCGAGGGCGCTGCGGGATCGCGTCCGAAGCTACCTCGGGGCGTACGGCACGAGCCCCAAGACCGATGCGCTGCTCGACGAGATCGCCCGCCTGGAGGTCATCGTCACCGACTCGCTCGTCGAGGCCCTCGCGCTCGAGAACAACCTGATCAAGCAGCGCGCGCCCCGGTTCAACATCCTGCTGCGGGACGACAAGAACTACCCGTACCTGCAGCTCACGACGGCCGAGCGCTTCCCCCGCGTTCTCGTGGCGCGGCAGGTGGCCCGCGACGGCAACTTCTACGCCGGCCCGTTCCTCCCGGCCACGTTCGCGCGGCGGACGATGTCGCTGACGCACCGGCTGTTCGGCATCCGCTCGTGCAACGAGGTCATCACCGGGAAGCGCGACCGGCCCTGCCTCGAGTACGACATCAAGCGCTGCATCGCGCCGTGCGTGGCCGAGATCTGCGGGGAGGGGGAGTACGCGGAGGCGGTCGAGCACACGCGCCTGTTCCTCGAGGGACGCACGGACGAAGTGCTGACCGGTCTCGAGGGCAGGATGCGGTCCGCGTCCGACGAGCAGCGCTACGAGCAGGCGGCGCACTACCGGGATGCCATGCGGACGGTCGAGACGCTGCGCGACCGGCAGCAGAAGATGGCGACGGCCAAGCTCGGCGATCGCGACGCCTTCGGGCTGCGGCGGGGACCGGCGGGGGCGGTCATCCAGGTCTTCCAGGTGCGCCGCGGCCGGGTCGTGGAGCGCGTCGAACTCGTGGCCGACACCGGCGAGGCGGCGGCGGACAGCGAGGCGGATCTCGTGCAGGCCGCCGTGCAGCAGTTCTACGCGGCCCGCGATGTACCGCCGGAGGTGCACGTCCCGGTCGAGATCGGGGAGCGGGAGGCGGTTGAGCACTGGCTCTCGGCGCGCGCCGGCCGGCGCGTGCGGCTCGCGGTGCCCCAGCGGGGCGACAAGCGGGCTCTGCTGGAGCTGGCCGGCCGCAACGCGGCCCTCGCCTACGAGTCGCGGTTCGGCGAGGACGCGCGGGCGCAGCAGGCGGCTCTCGTGGAGCTGCAGCGGGTGCTCGGGCTGGCGGCCCCGCCGCGTCGGGTCGAGTGCTTCGACATCTCGACCATCCAGGGCAGCGAGACCGTGGCATCGATGGTCGTGTGCGAGGACGGCCGGATGCAGCCCGGCGAGTACCGCAAGTTCCGCGTCCGCGGGCTCGATCGGCGGGGCGGCGGGCGAGCGCGCAGCCGGTCCCGGCGGCGGCGCCGAGGCGCGGCCGCTTCGCCGACGTCCGCAGGCGCGGCGGCGCCCGCCGCCGCGGTCTCCCCGGACTCGGCGGTCTCCCCGGGCTCGGCGGTCTCCCCGGACTCGGCGGCTCCGCCGGACTCGATGGTCTCCCCGGACTCGGCGGGGTTCGCAGGCGCGCCGGGCTCCGCGAACCCCGCGGCCCGCCGCCCGGCCAAGCCGGACGACTTCGCAGCCATGGAGGAGGTCGTCCTGCGGCGCTACCGGCGGCTGCTCGAAGCGGGCGGGCCGTTCCCGGACCTCGTGGTCGTCGACGGCGGCAAGGGGCAGCTGACCGCCGCCTACGCGGCGTTCGAGCGGCTCGGCCTCGCCAACCTCGTGGCGATCGGGATCGCCAAGCAGGAAGAGGAGATCGTCACCCGCCTCGCTCCGGACCCGATTCGACTCGACGGCCGCAACGAGGCGCTGCGGCTCGTGCAGCGGATGCGGGACGAGGCCCATCGCTTCGCCATCACCTTCCACCGCCGCGCGCGGACCATGCGCGATCTCCGCTCGGAGCTCGACCTGGTGCCCGGTATCGGGCCGCGCCGGCGCGGCGCTCTGCTGCGGCGCTTCGGCAGCCTGGCCAACGTGCGCCGGGCGACCCGCGAGGAGCTGCAGCCGATTCTCGGCGCGAAGCTCGCCGACGCCGTCCTGCGGCACTTCACGACGCTCGCCGTGCGGCCTCGCCAGTAGCCGCGGCGCGCGCCCGGAGCAGCGGGCGGCCGTCCGCCCGCCGTGCGGCCGGCTTGCCGTATGCGGCGCGCGCCCGTATTCTTGAAGGTCGTTGACGGGCCTCACCACTCTCCTCATCCCGTTCGGCGTCATTCTCTTCTCCCTGGCCGTTCACGAGTCGGCGCACGCGTGGTCCGCGGCCCGCTTCGGGGACCGGACGGCCGAGCGGCTCGGGCGGATCTCGCTGAACCCGGTCCGGCACATCGACCCGATCGGCACGCTGCTGCTGCCCCTCGTCGCCATGACCGCGGGCGCGCCGATCATCGGGTGGGCCAAGCCGGTGCCGGTCGATCCGAACAACCTGAGGCGCCCGCGCCAGGATTTCCTGTACATCGCCGCCGCCGGCCCGGCCAGCAACATCGTGCTGGCGGTGGCCGCGTCGGTGGTCATGAGCGTCGCTCCGGTGACGCCGATCGACGTCGGCGGCGTGGCGGTCCCGGTCTGGGCGATCGCCGGCGCCGCGTTCGACATCAACATCCTGCTGGCGGTCTTCAACATGGTGCCGATTCCGCCGCTCGACGGCGGCAACGTGCTCGCCGGCCTGCTGCCCGAGGCTCTCGCGGAGCCGTTCGACCGGCTCATTCGTCCGTGGGGCTTCGTGCTGCTGTACGCGCTGCTGCTCACCGGCGTGCTCGGCGACATCATCCTGCCGGCCCATGCGGCGCTGTCGGAGCTGCTGATCCTGTGAAGCCGCGAGTCGTCTCGGGCATGCGGCCCACGGGGAAGCTCCACCTCGGCCACCTGGCGGGGGCGCTGGGCAACTGGGCGGAGCTGCAGGCCGACTACGACTGCATGTACTTCGTGGCGGACTGGCACGCCCTGACGAGCGAGTACGCCGACACGTCGGGCCTCACCGAGTACGCCTACGACAACGTCGCGGACTGGATCGCCGCGGGCATCGATCCGGAGCGGAGCACCCTCTTCGTGCAGTCGCTCGTCCCCGAGCACGCGGAGCTCTACCTGCTGCTGTCGATGGTCGTTCCCACCCCGTGGCTCGAGCGGGTGCCGACCTACAAGGAGCAGATGGAGCAGCTCTCGGACCGGGACCTGTCGACGCTCGGGTTCCTGGGCTATCCGCTGCTGCAGACGGCCGACGTCGTCATCTACGGGGCGAACTACGTGCCGGTGGGGGACGACCAGGTGCCGCACCTGGAGCTCGCGCGGGAGGTGGTGCGCCGTTTCCGGGGGTTCTTCGGCGAGCTGTTCCCGGAGCCGCAGCCGCTGCTGACCCCGCAGCCGCGCCTGCCGGGGCTCGACAACCGGAAGATGTCGAAGAGCTACGCGAACACCATCGACCTCGGCGACGACGCCGAGACCGTGCAGCGGAAGGTGATGCGGATGTACACGGATCCGAAGCGGGTCCGCGCCGACATCCCGGGCACCGTGGAGGGGAACCCGGTGTTCACCTACCACGACGCCTTCAACCCGGACACGGCGGAGGTCGACGACCTCAAGGCGCGCTACCGGGCCGGCAAGGTGGGCGACGTCGAGGTCAAGCGGAAGCTGGCCCGCGCCGTCAACGCGGTCCTCGAGCCGATCCGCGAGCGGCGGGCCGAGGCCCTGTCGCGTCCGGGCCGGATTCGTGAGATCCTCCACGAGGGCTCGGCTCGGGCCCGGGTGGTCGCGCAGGAGACCATGGCGCGAGTGCGGGACGCCGTGCGGGTCACGTACGACCAGGAGTCCGCGCCGCAGAACGCCGCGGCGCGGCTGCGACGACCCTGAGAACGAACAGATGGCGGATGAACCGATCGGCGACGTGGCGGCGGTAGGCGTCGCGGCCGTCGAGGACGACCCCTCGAACGGCAACGACCTGACGGCCGGTCGGGCGATCACCATGCCGCCCGGCTTCGAGTCGGTCCTGCCCGACTACCCGATACGCGTCGCCAACTTCGAAGGGCCGCTCGATCTGCTCCTGCACCTCATCCGCAAGCACGAGGTCAACGTCTACGACATCCCGATCGTGCTCGTCACCGACCAGTATCTCGACTACCTCGGGCTGATGCAGGAACTCAACCTCGACGTGGCGGGCGAGTTCCTGGTGATGGCGGCGACGTTGATTCACATCAAGTCGCGCATGCTCGTGCCGCGGCTGGAGGAGGATGCGGCAGCCGGGGAGGACGTTGAGGATCCACGCGAGGCCCTCGTGCGCCGCCTCATCGACCACCAGCGCTTCAAGGCGGCGGCGGAGATGCTGCACGAGCGCGAGACGGTGCGGAGCGCGCAGTGGGCGCGCCCGGACGATCGGCTGGCCGAGATCGCGGGCGAGAAGGTCGAGCGCGAGCTCGAGGTCGACCTGTTCAGCCTGCTGCAGGCGTTCCAGGCGGTGCTGTCGCGGGCCCGCGAGCGCCCGCCGATCCCGCTGCCGTCCGACGTGATCCCCATCGAGACGCGGATCGAGCAGTTGCTCACCCGCCTGTCCGAGACCGAGGCCTGCGGCTTCGCCGAGCTGTTCGAGGAAGACTCCTCGCGGAGCGACCTCATCACCACGTTTCTCGCCCTGCTCGAGATGATTCGGCTGAAGCTGGTCCGGGTGTTCCAGGCCGCCCCGTTCGATCGGATCCGCGTCTACAAGCGGGCCCGGCCGGCCGATGCGCCGCGCCCGACGAACGATCCCGAGGCGGCGGCAGGGGACTGAGCGCGGACGTGTGAGAATGGAGCCGGCGACGTGTCCGACGAGCTGAGCGACCTGAAGGCGACCATCGAGGCGTTGATATTCGCCGCCCCGGAGCCGCTGACGCGCAAGGTGTTGGCCCGGATCCTGGACGACGAGCCGGCGGAGCACGTCGACGAGGCGCTCGCGGCGCTGTGCGCGCAGTGGGCCGAGCGTCCCGGCGGACTGCAGCTCGTGGAGGTGGCCGGCGGCTACCAGATCGTCACCCGCCCCGAGTTGCACGAGCGGGTGCGCCGACTGTTCCACGAGCACTCGGCGCAGCGCCTGTCGGTGCAGGCGCTGGAGACGCTGGCCGTGATCGCCTACCGGCAACCGGTGACCGGGCCGGAGATCGCCGAGATTCGCGGCGTCAACACGTCCGGCGTCCTCGGCACGCTCGTCGAGCGCCGGCTCGTCAAGGTGGTCGGCCGGAAACAGGTCATCGGCCGCCCGTTCCTGTATGCGACGACGCGCGAATTCCTGGAGCGGTTCGGGCTGCGGGACCTGAACGATCTGCCGAAGGTCGAGGACATGGCCGAGGCCCTCGGCATGGACGTGCCGGCGGCCCTGTCCGAGAGCGACCCGACGCCCGGGATGCTGCCCCTCGAGGTCGAGGAACTCGACGCCGCCGGCGATCCGCCGCCCGTGCCGGCCCCGGCCGGCGAGCGCGTGCACTGACCGGCCGGCCGCCGGGAGGCCTGTCCGCCATGGAGTCCGGCATCCGCCTCCAGAAGGTCCTGTCGGCCGCCGGCCGCGCCTCGCGGCGTGCGGCGGAGTCGCTCATCGAGGCGGGCCGGGTCACCGTCAACGGAGAGACGATCACCGCTCTCGGCTCGCGCGCCGACCCCGCCCGCGACGACATCCGGCTGGACGGCCGGCGCGTCGGCCTGCCCTCCGCCCGCCGCTACCTCGTCCTGAACAAGCCGCGCGGCTACGTCACCACGCGCCGCGATCCGCAGCACCGCAGGACGGTGCTGGATCTGCTCCCGGACGTGGGGGAGTACGTCTACCCGGTCGGCCGCCTGGACTACGACTCCGAGGGGTTGCTGCTGCTCACGAACGACGGCGAGCTCGCGGCCCGCCTGACCCACCCGCGCCACGGCGTCCCGCGGGTCTACGAGGCGACGGTGCGTGGGGTTCCGACCGAGGCCCGACTGCGCCGCCTGGCCGCCGGCGTACCCGTGGACGGGCGGCGCGCCGCACCGGCCGGGATCCGCCTGCTCGTGAATCCGTTCGCGAAGCGCAGTGACGAGTCGCGGATCCGGATCGTGCTGCGGGAGGGCCGCAACCGGCAGGTACGGCGGATGCTCGAGGCGATTGGACATCCCGTGCGCCGGCTGCGCCGCGTGGAGTTGGGGCCGCTCCGGCTGGGGCGTCTGAAGCCGGGGGCGGTGCGGGAGCTGCAGGCCGGCGAGGTGGCCGCCCTGCAGCGCGCGTCGCGGCGGCCGGCGCCGCCCAGGCGGCGGCCGCGCGAGCGCCCACCGGCGGGTTCCGGACCGGGGAGCGGCGCATAATGACGGCGCCGGTGATCGCGATCGACGGACCCTCGGGGGCCGGCAAGGGGACGGTCGCGCGCGCCGTCGCGCGGGCGCTCGGCTGCGACTACGTCGACACCGGGGCGATGTACCGGGCCGTGGCCTGGCAGGCGGTCCGGGCCCAGCGTGCCCTGGACGACGAGGATGCGGTCGCGGAGATTGCGGCCGGCGCCTCGTTCGACGTCGACGCGGGCCGCGTCGTGATCGACGGACACGACGTGACCCGCGCCATCCGCACGCCGGAGATCGATGTCGCGGCGGCCGCGGTAGCGCGGCTGCCCGCCGTGCGGAGGGCGCTCGTGCGCCAGCAGCGCGCGCTCGCCGGCCAGGGCGGCGTGGTGATGGAGGGCCGCGACATCGGGACGGCGGTGCTGCCGGACGCCGCCGTGAAGATATACCTGGACGCGTCGCCCGCAGAGCGGGCGTCGCGGCGGGCTCGCGATCCGGCGCACGTGCTTTCCGGCGCCGCGCTCGCCGACGTGGCCGACGCCCTCGCCGCACGCGATCGCCAGGACCGCACGCGGCAGGCCTCGCCGCTCGTCCGGGCGCCCGACGCCGTTCTCGTCGATACGACGGGCGTGCCGGTCGACGACGTCATCGAGCGCGTGCTGGCCCTCGTGAGAGCAGGAATTCGGAAGGCCGCGGACAGGCAGGCGTGCTCCGCGCGTGATTGACGCCACGCCGGTAACTGACATATGGTCTAGTGCTTAGCGAAAATCAGCGGGTTCGCCCGGGCGGTCATGAAGGCCCGGGTCGGGTCGGCCCGCGCAGGGAGGGAGGCTCCCGCGGATGACAGATGCAGTAGAGGCGGCCGGCGAGGCCGAGGAGGCGGCGGCGCCCAGCCCGCAGCTTCCCGATACCGACGGCGACGAAGAGGGGATGGACGAGGCCGAGCGCGCGCGATTGATGGCGCTCTACGCGAGCAGCTTCCGCAACATCGCCGAGGGCGAGGTCATCAAGGGCACCGTCCTCCAGGTCTCCGAGTCCGAGGTGATCGTCGACGTCGGATACAAGTCGGAGGGCATGATCTCCCTTTCGGAGTTCCTCGACGAGAACGGCGAGGCCGCCGTGCACCCGGGCGACACGGTCGACGTACTGCTCGAGCGCACCGAGGATCGGGACGGCCACATCGTGCTGTCGCGCGAGAAGGCCGAGAAGATGAAGATCTGGGACGAGGTCGAGAAGGCCTATGCGGAGCGCAAGGTCGTCCTCGGCCGCGTCATCGAGCGCATCAAGGGTGGGCTGGCCGTGGACATCGGCGTCCGCGCGTTCCTGCCCGGCTCGCAGATCGACGTGCGTCCGGTCCGCAACCTCGACTCGCTGAAGGGGCAGGAGCTCCGGATGCGGGTCATCAAGGTCAACAAGAAGCGGGGGAACATCGTTCTGTCGCGGAAGGCGTTGCTCGAGGAGGAGAACGCCGAGAAGAAGAAGGAGACGCTGGCGACGCTCGCCGAGGGCAAGGTGATGGCGGGGGTGGTGAAGAACCTCACCGATTACGGCGCCTTCATCGACCTCGGGGGCATCGACGGCCTCCTGCACGTCACCGACATGTCGTGGGGCCGCGCGCAGCATCCGTCCGAGCTGTTCAAGGTGAACGACGAGGTCGACGTCATCGTCCTCAAGTTCGACCCGACGACCGAGCGGGTGTCGCTCGGCTACAAGCAGCTCCACGCGGATCCGTGGATCTCGGCCGCCGAGCGCTACCAGGTGGGGCAACGGCTGTCGGGCAAGGTCGTCAGCCTGACGGACTACGGCGCGTTCGTGGAGCTCGAGCCGGGCGTCGAGGGGCTGATCCACGTGTCCGAGATGTCGTGGAGCAAGCGGGTCAAGCACCCCTCGAAGCTCCTCAACGTGAGCGACACCGTAGAGTCGATGGTGCTGGGGGTCGACCCGCAGGCGCGCCGCATCTCGCTCGGGCTGAAGCAGATCGAGAGCAATCCGTGGCACCAGCTCACGGAGCGCTATCCCGTCGGCTCGAAGCTGACCGGCAAGGTGCGCAACCTGACCGAGTTCGGCGCGTTCGTGGAGGTGGAGGACGGCATCGACGGGCTCATCCACATCTCGGACATGTCGTGGAGCAAGCGCCTGAAGCACCCGTCGGAGGTGCTGAAGAAGGGCGACGAGGTCGAGACGATGGTTCTGAACATCGATCCCGACAACCAGCGCCTGTCGCTGGGGCTCAAGCAGCTCGCCACCGACATCTGGGACGACTTCTTCGCCGGCACCAAGGTCGGCGACGTGGTCGAGGGGCGCGTCGTGCGCATCACGAACTTCGGAGCCTTCGTCGAGCTCGCGGAGGGCATCGAGGGGCTCATACACGTATCGGAGTTCGACGAGCAGTCAGGGGGCGAGCGGACCGACCTGAAGGTCGACGAGACCATCAAGATGCGGGTCATCAAGCTGAGCCCGTCCGAGCGGAAGATCGGCCTGAGCATCCGCGCGCTGAAGTCCGACGACTTCGAGGTCGACTGGCAGAGCTACGCCAGCAGCGAGTCGCCCGAGGTCACGCTGGGCGACCACTTCAAGCAGCAGACGTCGTCCGACTAGCCAGGGAGGCCGGTGCTGCGGCATCGCCGGCAGGGCCGATGGCGGGAGAGAGCATGACGAAGGCGGCGCTGGTCGAAGAGGTGGCCCGCGTCGCCGACCTGACGAAGAAGCACGCCGAGATCATCGTCGACGCCGTCTTCCGCAGCATCGTCGACGCCCTGCGGCGCGGGGAGAAGATCGAGCTTCGGGGGTTCGGGAGCTTCCGCCTGCGCCGGCGGGAGCCGCGCAAGGGCCGCAATCCCAAGACCGGCGACCGCGTCGACGTGCCTTCGAAGCAGGTCCCCTACTTCAAGCCGGGCAAGGAGCTGAAGGAGCTCATCAACGGCGGGTCCGCCGAGGCCGGGATCGAGCGTGAGCCGTGGAGCGTCTCTGGAGCCCCTGGCGACTGGACTACGTGACGCGCGCCGCCGGCCCGGATGACGGCGCCTGCGTCTTCTGCTCGGTCCTCGACCCTGGCGCCGCGTCGCCGCTCCTCGTCTGCCGCGGCGAGCAGGCCTTCGTGATTCTCAACAAGTACCCGTACAACAACGGCCACCTGATGGTCGTGCCGGCGCGCCACATCGGGCGGCTCGCGGAGGCGACGCCGGCGGAGCTGACGGAGATCATGGCGCTGGCGCGCCTCGCGGAGATGGCGTTGACGGAGGCCTACCGCGCGCACGGCATCAACGTCGGCATGAACGTCGGACGCGCGGCCGGGGCCGGCGTGCGCGACCACCTGCACGTCCATCTCGTGCCGCGGTGGGAGGGCGACACCAGCTTCATGAGCGTCGTCGGCGAAACGCGCGTGGTGCCCGAGGAGCCGGCCGCCAGCGTGGCGCGCCTGCGGCCGATCTTCGAGCGGCTGGCCGGGTCCGCGCCCGGCGACGGCGCGGCGCGGGCGGACGCCTGACTTGCAGCGCGCCGTCGCCGCCGCCACGTCCCGGCGCCGGCGCGAACACGCACCATGCGTATCGAGCTCACCCCGGAGCAGGACGCGTTCCGGCAGACCGCGGCCGACTTCGCGGCGCGCTCCGTCCGCGCCCGCGCCGGCGAGATCGACGCGGCGGATCGCTTTCCCGCCGCGCTCGTCGAGGAGGCGGCCCGGCTCGGCCTGCTGGGGGTGACCATCCCGCCGGGCGACGGAGGGGCCGGCAGGGACGCCGTGAGCTACGCCGTCGCGCTGGAGGCGGTCGCCACTGCGAGCGCCACCGTCGCGATGATCCTCGCGGTCCACAACTCGTTGGTGACCGAGGTCGTCGCGCGCTTCGGGAGCGCGGCGCAGCGGAGCCGTTGGCTGCAGCGACTGGCCTCGGGGCGGAGCGTGGGGGCCGCCGCGCTGACGGAGGCTGATGCCGCGACAGCGGCCGGCGCCCGCCCGGATGCAGCCGTCAAGAGTGCCGCCGCACCGGCCAGCCGCACCACCGCGTCGCGCGACGGCGACGGCTACGTTCTGCGGGGGAACGCGACGTGGATCGCCAACGCCGCCGCGGGCGAGGTCTTCCTCCTGTGCGCGGAGCTGGACGCCGGAGACGGAGCGCGGAGAACGAGCGCGTTCCTCGCGCCGGGGGACGCGCCGGGCCTGAGGCGAGCGGCCGCGCGCGACGCGCTCGGCATCCGCGGTCTCGGTTGCATGGACGTCGTGCTGGAGGACGTCCGGCTCGGGGAGGACGCGCGACTCGGGGCGCCGGGGGAGGGGCGCAAGGTGCGCGACTGGGCCCTCGACGGTGCGCGCGTGGCGACCGGAGCGCTGGCGGTGGGCGTCGGCCAGGCGGCGTTCGCGGAGGCGCTGGCCTACGCCGGGCGGCCGCGGGCCGGCGGCGGGTCGCCCGGCCGGCAGCAATCGGTTCGCTCGGCGATCTCCGACACGGCCACCGATCTGGATGCGGCGCGCCTGCTCGTGCTGAAGGCGGCGGCCGCGCGGGATCGGCAGGAGCGCTGCACGCAGGAGGCCGCGATGGCCAAGCTGGCCGCGGCCGAGGCCGCCCAACGGGCCGCGGAGCGAACCATGCAGCTCCTCGCCGTCGGCGCCTACGAGCGGGGCTCCACCGCGGAGCGGCTCCTGCGGGACGCCCGCGCCGCCGAGATCTGCCACGGCACGTCGGCCCTGCAGCGCCTGACCATCGCCGCCGACTTCCTCGGCGAGGCGCCGGGAGTCACGCCGCAAGCACGAGCCTGAGCAGACCGTCGATCGCGGCAGCCTGGATGCTGCCGACGGCGATCCCGGCGCCGATGCGGAGGGCCGGCGATCACCCGCTCCGGGAGCGGTGGCCCTTGAGCAACTGCCGGGCGATGGTCTGGAGCTGCAGGTTGGAGGTCCCCTCGTAGATCTGGCCGATCTTTGCGTCGCGGTAGAGCTTCTCCACCGGGTAGTCCTTCGTGTAGCCGACCCCGCCGAAGAGCTGCACCGCGAGCGAGGTGACCCGCTCCGCCATCTGCGACGAGAAGAGCTTGGCCATCGCACCCTCGGTCAGGAAGGGGCGGCCGGCGTCGCGCAGGCGGGCGGCGTTCCAGGTCATCAGGCGGGCCGCCTCGATCTCGGTCGCGGCCTGCGCGAGCTGGAACTGCACGGCCTGGAACTCGCTGACGGCGCGGCCGAACTGCTTGCGCTCCTGCACGTAGGCCAGGGCATGGTCGAGCGCGCCCCGGGCGAGGCCGACCATCTGGGCCCCGATGCCGATCCGCCCCTCGTTGAGCGTCTCGATGGCGACCGCGTATCCGCGCCCGGGCTCGCCCAGGACGTTGGCGGCGGGGACGCGGCAGTCATCGAACAGCAGTTCGCACGTGCTGCTGGCGCGGATGCCCAGCTTGTCCTCCTTCTTGCCGACCCGAAAGCCGGCCGTCCCCCGCTCGACGACGAAGGCGGTGATGCCTCGGTAGCCGGCCTCGGGGTCGGCGTTGGCGAACACGATGAAGACGTCGGCCTCGTTGCCGTTCGTGATCCAGAGCTTGCGCCCGTCGAGGACGTAGTCGCTGCCGTCGCGGGCGGCCCGCGCCGCCATCCCGAAGGCGTCGCTGCCGGAGCCGGCCTCGGACAGCGCGTAGGCCCCGACGGAGCCGGAGGCGAGGCGCGGCAGCACGCGGCGCTTGAGCTCGTCCGAGCCCCAGCGGTTCAAGGCGTTTATGACCAGCGTGTTCTGGACGTCGACGACGACCGCCACCGCGGGGTCGACCCGGGACAGCTCCTCGACCGCGATCACGGACAGGAAGAAATGCCCACCGGCCCCGCCGTGCGACTCCGGGATCTCGATGCCCATGATGCCGAGGTCGAAGAGCTTGTCGAGCAGCGAACGGGGCATCTCGGCCCGCTGGTCCATCTCGCGGACCAGGGGCGCCACCTCGGTTTCGGCGAACGCGCGAACATTGCCCTGCAGCAGGCGTTCCTCTTCCGACAGGCGGGTCAGCGGCGGAGCGAGGTCGACGACGTCGGGCATGCGGGGGCTCTCCAGGGGCCCGGGGATGAACGGCGCCGCCACGGAGTGCGGCCGGCGGCCGATGCTATCATTGAAACGGCCGCCGCGACCCGCGGGAGGGCTCTCATGAACGAAGGCCGGATCACTCGGTTCGTCGCCCTGGCGCTCGGGCTGTTGCTGTCGGCGACGGTCGCCGAAGCGGGGCAGCGCCAGCCGGCGGCGGGAACGACGCAGGACGCCGCATCGCAGGATCCAGCGTCCGGGGGGACTGCGCAGCAGGACGCGGCGGGCGAGGGTGCCGTCGACCCGGCCGCCATCTTCCGGAGCGGGATCAACTACATCCGGGTGGACGTCATTGCCACCGACGAGGACGGCAACCACGTCACCGACCTCACGCTGGACGACTTCGAGGTGTACGAGGACGACATCCGCCAGGAGGTCGACTCGTTCCAGCTCGTCGAGGTCGATCTGCTGCCGGCGCTCGGGGACGCCCCGCTGGTCCCGGTCGGTCGCCGCCGCTCGGACCAGGAGCTCGCCGCCTCGCAGGCCGACGTCAGGGTGTTCGTCTTCTTCCTCGACGACTACCACGTCCGGGAGAACAACAGCCTCCGGATGCGGCAGGTGCTGGGGGAGTTTCTCGAGAACGAGCTCATCCCGACCGACCTCGTCGGCGTGATGTATCCGCTGATGCCGCTCGACGCGCTGCGGCTGACCCGCGACCACGAGGCGGTCATCAACGCCGTGAACCAGTTCCGCGGCGTCAAGTACGACTACGAGATCCGCAACGCGTTCGAGGCGCGCTACAACTTCTACCCGACGCAGGTGGTGGAGCGGATGCGCAACGACGTCTCGCTATCGGCGCTGCGCGGGCTGATGATCCGCCTCGGCGGGATGCGCGAGGGGCGCAAGACGGTCGTCGTCGTCAGCGAGGGGTACACGAACTACGTTCCCCCGCAGATCCAGGCGCGGAACGCGGAGATGGGTGTGGATCGCCGCTTGAATCCCGCCGCGGGCAACCCCTTCTTCGGAGACAACCCGTTCCAGGAGACGATGGCCGCCTTCGAGGACAGTACGCTCATGCTGGACCTGCAGCGGGTGTACGAGACGGCCAACCGCTTCAACACGTCGCTCTACACGCTCGACCCGCGCGGGCTGGCCGTCTTCGAGTTCGATCTGGATCAGCCCGCGATCAGCGCCCGGACGGACGGGCGGGCGCTGCGCCGGACGCAGGACACGTTGCGCCTGCTCGCCGAGCAGACAGACGGCGTGGCCATCGTGAACCAGAACAACTTCACGCGCGGCCTGCGGCAGATGCTGTACGACGCCAGCTCGTACTACCTGCTCGGCTACAACTCGAGCCTGGAGGCGATCGACGGCGAGTTCCACGAGATCGACGTGCGGGTGAGGCGGGAAGGCGTCCGTGTGCGCGCGCGTCCGGGCTACTGGGCGATTACCGAGCGTGACGCGGCGCGCGCCCTGATGCCGGCGGTCAGCGAGCCGCCGCGCGCGGTCGAGGTGGCCCTGTCCGCGCTGGCGGAGCCGCGCCGCGGACGGCTGGTGCGGACGTGGGTCGGCACCGCGCCGTCGTCGAACGGCCGGACCCGGGTGACCTTCGTCTGGGAGCCGGTGGAAGGGCGCGACCGCCGGGATGCGGCGGCCAGCGTGCTGGTGACGGCGATGGGGGACCGGGGCGGCGCCTACTTCCGCGGCCGCGTCCCCGAGCCGTCGTCGCGCTCGGGCCGCGGCACCGGCCGCCGCCGGCGCGAGGCGGCCGCCCCCCCGCCGGTGACCCGCGTGGAGTTCGAGGCCGATCCGGGCACGCTGCAGCTCAGCCTCGCCATCGAGGGCGAGGCCGGCGAGGTGCTCGACCGCGATCGCGACGAGATAGAGATCCCCGATTTCACCGGACCCGACCTCGTGCTGGGCACGCCGTCCTTCGTGCGAGCGCGCAACGCCTTCGAGCTGCGGCAGATCGTCGACGATTTCACGATCGTCCCGATCGCCGGCCGGGAGTTCCGCCGCACGGACCACCTGCTCGTCCGCGTCGACGCGCACGCGCCCGGGGGAGCGTCGCCGGACCTCGAGGCGCGGCTGCTCAACCGGCGCGGCGATTCCATCTACGCCCTCGACGTGCAGCCCGCGGCCGACGACAGGCCCTACCAGGTGCACGTCACCCCGGTCAGCCTGCCGCCGGGGGAATACCTCATCGAGCTGCGAGCCGCCACCGCGTCCGACGAAGTGACACGGATGGTGGCCTTCCGGCTGGTTTCCTGACGCCCGATGAAGACGACCACCGCCGCGGCGCCGCCCGCGCCGCCCGCAGCGTCCTCTCGCCGGCAGGAGGAAGCACGCGACTACACGACGGTCTCGGGGCGCCCCGTGGCGCCGCTCTACACCGCGGACGACGTGAGCGACGTCCGCTACGGCGACGACCTCGGCGACCCCGGGCGTTTCCCCTACACGCGCGGCATTCACCCCGCGGGCTACGGGGGCAAGCTGTGGACGATGCGGCAGTTCGCGGGCTACGGGACTCCGGAGGAGACCAACGCCCGCTACCGCGAGCTGCAGGCGGCCGGCGGCAGCGGACTGAGCGTCGCCTTCGACCTTCCGACCCTGATGGGCCGCGATCCCGATCACGATCTCTCGCTCGGCGAGGTCGGCAAGTGCGGCGTCAACGTCGCCTCGGTAGCCGACATGGAGCGGCTCTTCGACGGCATCGCCCTCGACCGGGTGACGACGTCGATGACGATCAACTCGCCCGCGGCGATGATCTTCGCGATGTACCTCGTGGTGGCCGAGAGGCAGGGCGTCGACTGGTCCGTGCTGTCGGGCACGATCCAGAACGACATCCTCAAGGAGTACATCGCCCAGAAGGAGTACATCTACCCGCCGCGCCCGTCGATGCGCCTCGTGACCGACGTCTTCGCGTTCTGCGCCGACCACGTGCCGCGCTGGAACACCATCTCGGTCAGCGGCTACCACATCCGCGAGGCCGGGGCGACGGCGCTCCAGGAACTGGCGTTCACGCTCCGCGACGGGATCGAGTACGTGCAGTACGGTGTCGACGCGGGTCTGCCGGTGGATCGCTTCGCACCGCGCATCTCCTTCTTCTTCAATGCGCACAACGACTTCTTCGAGGAGATCGCCAAGTACCGCGCCGCGCGCAAGCTCTGGGCGACGGTCATGCGGGAGCGCTTCGGGGCCGCGGACGAGCGCTCGTGGAAGCTGCGCTTCCATGCCCAGACGGCGGGCGTCTCGCTGACCGCCCAGCAGCCCTACAACAACGTCGTCCGGACCGCCATCCAGGCCCTGGCTGCAGTGCTCGGCGGCACGAACTCGTTGCACACCAACTCGCTCGACGAGGCGCTCGCCCTGCCGGCGCGCGACGCGGCGCTCCTCGCGCTGCGGACACAGCAGGTCATCGCCCACGAGAGCGGCGTTCCTGCCGTCACCGATCCCTTCGGCGGCTCGTACTTCCTGGAGCGCCTGACCCGGGATCTCGAGACCGGCGCGCTGAAGTCGTTCGAGAAGATCAACGCTCTGGGCGGCATGGTGCCGGCCATCGAGCAGGGCTACCCGCAGCGCGAGATCGCCAACAGCGCGTACCAGTTCCAGCAGGCGCTCGACCGGGGCACCAAGACCTGCGTCGGCGTCAACCGCTACGCGACCAACGCCGAGACGCCCATCGAGACCCTCTACATCGACGAGGCGGCGGCGGAGCGGCAGGTGAGCGGCGTCCGCGCCCTGCGGGAGGAGCGCGACGCGGCGCGCGTGTCCGCGGCGCTCGACGGGGTGCGCCGCGCTGCGGAGGGTTCCGACAATCTGATGCCGCTGCTGCTCGAAGCGGCGCGCGCCGACGCTACGCTCGGCGAGATGTGCGACGCCCTGCGCGACGTCTGGGGCGAGTACCAGGAGACCGCCGCGCTGTAACCGCAGCCGGCGGAGGGCCGCACGATGCGCAAGATCCGGGTAGTGATCGCCAAGCCGGGCCTCGACGGCCACGATCGCGGGGCCAAGGTCATCGCGCGCTCCCTGCGCGACGCCGGCATGGAGGTCATCTACACCGGCCTCCGCCAGACCCCGGAGCAGATCGTCGGCGCCGCGCTCCAGGAGGATGCGGACGCCATCGGCGTGTCGATCCTCTCCGGTGCCCACAACCACATCTGCCCCCGCATCATGGAGCTGCTCGCCGAGCGCGGCCTCGACGATGTCCTCGTCGTCGTCGGCGGCATCATCCCCGACGCCGACATCCCGCGGCTCCGCGAGATCGGCATCGAGGGCGTCTTCCAGCCCGGCACCCCGATGCAGGCCATCGTCGACTACATCAGCGAGCATGTGCGCCCCGGCCGGGGCGAGGACGTGCCGCCGGGGGACAGCGCCTCGGCCTGATTCGCGCGGCCGCCGGCGTCGAATCCGGGGGGAGTGCCCGGGGGGGATGGCCGCCGGGCTCCACCCGGACATCGTCCCGCCCGCGATGGGTGGCTACCGGACGCGAATTCCGTCCACGATGGCCTCCGCCTCGGCCCGTGCGAAGGCACCACTGATCACCGCGGAGGCGGAGATCGCCGATCGCAGGCGCGGGACTGCGACGACCTCTCCGTCGACGAGCATCGCGATGGGCCGCCCCACATGCGCCGCGGTTGCCTGGCGCATCTTCCGTGCGCCGGACGCGGTGAACTCCAGGCCGATCCAGAACTCGGCCGGGCCGTCTCCGGGCACGACGCTGCTCCGCGCGATGTCGCCGTTCGCGACCACAGTTTCCGGATGGAGGTACACGACCCGATCGGAGCCGTCGATCCGGGCCTCGACCAGCCCGTCGCCAGGGCCGTCTTCCGCGAGCCGCACCTCGAACCGCATCTGGGCCTGGACGACCATGCTCCCGTGCCAGAGTCGAGAGCCGGCAATGCTCCCGACGACGGCCAACAGCACCACGGTCGCGAGCAGGGCAACGCTTCGGCGGGGCCGGAGCGAATGTGGAGAGGTGCGGCTTCCTGCCGCGAGCATGGCCTGCTTCATTCGAACACGGTCCCGATCGGTCAGCGGCGGTTCGTGACGGAGCGGATCGGCGTCTCGCAGGAGATCACTCGTGGCTTTCATCGGTTCCTCCGGATTCGGGTTCGAGTATGCGGGCAAGGTCGCGTCGACCCATGGCCAGATGCCACCGAACGGTGACCGACGCAATCCCCAGCGTTGACGCGATCGCAGATACAGGCAGGCCCTCGAGCTCGTGCATGACGACGACGGCCCGGCGGCGCGGCGTCAACACGTCGAGCGCACGCCACACGACGAGCCTGGCCAGCAGGGCGCCCTCCTGGGCGTTCGCGGGTTCGACGGAGGGACGCCGTTCGAAATCGTGTCGCCTGCGGACGTCCGCTCGTCGCCATTGGTCGCGCCTGAGATTGACGAGCGTCCTGACGAGCCAGGCTTCCTCGCTCGCTGCGCCGATCGGAATGGACGCTGGGGACCTGGCCGCCCGGACGAACGTGTCCTGCACGAGATCGAGCGCATCGTCGGGGCCGGTCGTGAGTCGTCGGGCCAGGCGATACAAGCGCGGATGGTGCGTGTCGAACAGGGCAGCCAGACGGCTGGCCCGGTCGTCCGCGGGGGCGAGGGCGACGTCGGTGACCATCGACGCGCTGTTCATACTCGTCCAGACGTGTGCCGCCCGTTTTCCGTTGGGTCCTCTCTTCGCGGCATGACGGCGGTGTCGCCTGGGCTCGGCGTCGGGGTTGTCGCAGAGCCGGGCCCGATGTCTTGACTGGCGTGGCGGACGGCAGGTACGCTGCCTTCGGCATGTCGCGCACGAGGCTCCTGCTTGCCGATGACAGCGTCAGCGTTCAGCGCATCATCGAGCTGACGTTCGTGGACGAGGATGTCGATGTGGTGGCCGTCGGCGGCGGCCATGCCGCCATCGAGGACATCAAGCGCCAGGCGCCGGACATCGTCCTCGCCGACACGCGGATGCCGGAAGGCGACGGCTACGAGGTGGCGGACTTCGTCCGCCAGAGTCCCGATCTGGCCCGCATCCCCGTCGTGCTGCTGACAGGCGCCTTCGACCCGGTCGACACGGTGCGCGCGCAGGAGGTCGGATCCCGCGGTGTGCTTGTCAAGCCGTTCGAGGCCCAGCAGGTGATCGGCACGGTGCGCGACCTGCTGGCCGCAGCGGGCGGCGCTCCGCCCGCCTCCGTGCCCGTCCCGCCGGCGGCGCCGGCCACGCCGCCGGTCGCGATCACGGCGCCCGCGGCAGCGGACGCTTTCGATGCATCCTCCGGGCCGGCCGCTCCGATCGAACAGTGGCCGCAACCGGCGGCCGGCGTGCCCGCGGCACCCGTGCCGCCGCCAGTCGAGCCGGCGGCCGAGAGCGACGCTGCGGGCGCAGCGTCGGGCCCGGTGCTGGTTGCCGAGGGATCCGTGCTGGCCGACGCTTTTGCTGCTCTCCTCGCGGCCGAGCAACGCGCCGCGGCCGGCGATTCCGCCGCGCTGCCCGCCCCCGGTTCATCGCGCTACCAGCTTCCGGACGCCATCATGTCCGACCTCGTCGAGCGGGTGGTCGCCCGCCTCTCCGACGCCTACCTTCGCGAGCAGGCCGCCGCCGTCGTATCCGAGGTCGCCGAGCGGGTCGTGCGCGAGGAGATCGCGCGCACGGGGCGCACCGCCGGCTGAGCGCGCCCCGGGCGGCTCGACCGTTGCACGCGGCCCGCTCGTACGGCGTCGCTCCGGCGTCCAGCGGTCGGGCTCCTGATACGATCCATCAGATATGCGCGAGTTGGCGAAGGTGTTCGACCACGCGGCGGTCGATCCCAAGTGGTATGCGTACTGGGAGCGCATCGGCGCGTTCCGGGCCGATCCCGCGTCGGAGCGGCCGGCCTTCAGCATGGTTCTGCCGCCGCCCAACGTCACCGGCACGCTGCACATCGGCCACGCCCTGAACCAGACGCTGCCGGACATCGTCGCGCGCTGGAAGCGGATGCGGGGGTTCGACGTGCTCTGGCTGCCGGGCACGGACCACGCGGGAATCGCCACGCAGAACGTGGTCGAGAAGCAGCTCGCGGCGGAGGGCCGGACGCGCCACGACCTCGGCCGGGAGGCCTTCGAGGCGCGGGTCTGGGAGTGGGTTCGCCAGAGCCACGGCACGATCACGAGCCAGATGCGCAAGCTCGGCTCGTCCGTCGACTGGTCTCGCGAGCGGTTCACGCTCGACGAGACGCTCTCGCAGGCGGTCCGCCGCGTCTTCGTCACCCTGTACCGCGAAGGCCTCATCTACCGCGGCCGCTACCTGGTGAGCTGGTGTCCGCGCTGCCGGACGGCGCTCTCCGACCTCGAGGTGATCCACCGGACGGCACAGGGGCGGCTCTGGCACATCCGCTATCCGTACGTCGACGGCTCGGGGGTGGTGACCGTTGCCACGACGCGGCCGGAGACGATGCTCGGAGACACGGCGGTGGCCGTGCACCCCGAGGACGCGCGCTACGCCGGCCGGGTCGGTGCGACGTTGCGCCTGCCGGTCATCGGGCGGGACCTGCCGATCGTCGCGGACGATTTCGTCGATCCCGAGTTCGGCACGGGCGCAGTGAAGGTGACGCCGGCCCACGATCCGAACGACTTCGCGATCGGCGAGCGGCACGGGCTCGAGCGCGTCGCCGTGATCGACGAGGACGGGCGCATGACGGCGACGGCCGGCCCGTTCGCGGGTCAGGACCGCTTTGCGGCGCGCGAGGCGCTCGTGGCGCGGCTCGACGAGGAAGGCCTGCTGGAGCGGGTGGACGACCACGAGCACGCCCTCGGCCACTGCGAGCGCTGCGCCACGGTGGTCGAGCCGTTGCTCTCGACGCAGTGGTTCGTGCGCATCAAGCCGCTGGCGGAGCCGGCGCTCGCCGCGGCGGCGGACGGCCGCACCCGCTTCGTCCCCGAGAGCTGGACGAAGATCTACAACGACTGGATGACCAACATCCACGACTGGTGCATCTCGCGCCAGCTCTGGTGGGGGCACCGCATCCCGGCCTGGTACTGCGCCGAATGCGACGAGGTGCAGGTCGCGGAGACCACGCCCGAGCGTTGTCCCTGCGGCGGCGCGCTGCGGCAGGAGACCGACGTCCTCGACACGTGGTTCAGCTCGGGCCTGTGGCCGTTCAGCACCCTCGGTTGGCCCGAGGAGACGGACGACCTGCGCCGCTACTACCCGACGACCCTGATGATCACGGCCCACGACATCATCTTCTTCTGGGTCGCGCGGATGATGATGCTCGGGCTCCGATTCCGCGACGACGTACCGTTCCGCTCCGTCTACATCACCTCGCTCGTGCGCGACGCCCACGGGCAGAAGATGAGCAAGTCGAAGGGCAACGTCGTCGATCCCCTGGAGCTGATGGAGGAGATCGGGGCCGACGCGTTCCGTTTCACGCTCGCCTCGCTCGCCTCGCCGGGAATGGACATCTCCCTGTCCGAGGGCCGGCTTCGCAACTCGCGGCAGTTCATCAACAAGGTGTGGAACGTCTCGCGGTTCGTCCTGCTGCACGTGCCGCCGGAGTTGAGGGCGCGGCCGGCGGCGCCCGATCCGGCGTCGCTGGACGTCGCGCACCGCTGGGTGCTGCACCGGACGAGCGAGGTCGCGGCCGAGATCGACGAGGCGTTCGAGCGCTACCGCTTCGATGTTGCCGCCGACCGCCTCTATCACTTCGTATGGCACGAGTACGCCGACTGGTACATCGAGCTGGTCAAGGCGGAGCTGCAGTCGGAGCCGCCGGTGCGCGACCGCGCGCTGGCCGTGCTGCTCGAGGTGCACGACCGGGTGCTGCGCATGCTCCACCCGTTCGTCCCGTTCGTGACGGAGGAGATCTGGCAGGCCCTGCCCATCGCGGACACGGCGGAGCCGCGGGCGCCGGAGGAGCGGACGATCACCCGCGCGGCGTTTCCGAAGCCGGTGGCGGAGTGGCGGGACGACGACGCCGTCGCAGCGATGAGCCTGATCCAGGACGTTACGACCGGCGTCCGCACCGTGCGGTCGGAGTGGGGGGTGCCCCCGTCCCGGAAGATCGCCGCCCTCGTGCAGGGGGCGGACCCGGCGACCGCGGCGGCGCTCGGGCGGCACGCGCCGCACGTCGCCCGTCTGGCCGGTCTCACCGAGCTCGATTGCGTGGCCGATGTCCCGCGCAGCCCGGACACGGTGCGGCGCGTCGTGCGCGACTTCCAGATCCACGTTCCGCTCGCCGGCATCGTCGACCGGAACAAGGAGGCCGAGCGGGTGAAGCGCGACGTCGAGAAGCTCGCGCGCCGGCGGACCGCCCTCCAGGCCCGCCTCGCCAATCCCTCTTTCGTGGAGCGCGCGGATCCCGTCGTCGTCGAGGAGGCGCGCGCCCAGGAACAGGACGTGGCGCGGCATCTGGCAAAGCTGGAGCAGATCCTGGTCGCACTCGAGGCGTGAGGTGAGGGCGTGGACAGCGCAGCGTTGAACGCGGCGCCGCCGGCGGACGTGGAGGCCGCGCTGTCCGGACGGCGCGACCTGGACTGGGTGCGTCTCGTCTACCTCCCGGAGGTCGGGTCGACGAACGACGTCGCCGCGGCGCTTGCAGCCTCCGGCGCCCCGCACGGCACAACCGTGCTGGCCGGCCACCAGACCGGCGGGCGCGGCCGGCGGGGGCGGGTGTGGCACTCGCCGCGGGGCGGCGGACTGTACCTGTCGACCGTGCGGCGCGGCTCGCAGTCGCCGCTGGTCACCCTGCTGGCCGGGGTGGCAGTGGCAGAGGCGGTCCGCACCGCTACCGGGCTCGGTGCGGATCTCAAGTGGCCGAACGATGTCGTGCTGGCGCCCGCGGGCGCGGCGGGGCGGCCGCGGAAGCTGGCCGGCATCCTGACCGAGCGCCTGCCGGTCGCAGCGGGCGAGGGCGCCGTGGTCGGGATCGGCATCAACGTCCGGCGGACCGTCTACCCCGCCGAGCTCGGGGGGCAGGCCGCCTCGCTCGAGGAGGCGGTCGACCGGCCGGTCGATCCCGGGCCGCTCCTGGCCGAGGTCCTCAGCGGCATGCGGCGCTGGGGCTCCGCGTTGGCCGCCGGCGGGTCGGCCCGGCTGCTCGACCGCTGGCGGCAGCTTTCGCCGAGCGCCACCGGCGCCCGGGTGTCGTGGGAGGGGCCGGAGGCGCGGCGCGACGGCCTCACGGCCGGGATCGGCGACGACGGAGCGCTGCTGGTCGACTGCCGCGGACGCACCGAGCGGATCCTGGGCGGCGAGCTGCGGTGGGCCTAGGAGCTTGCGCCGCAGAGAGCAACGCAGTGGAGTTCCGCGGCGCAAGCTCCCGGGGCGGTGGGGGCTGGGGCCGAACACGGAGCCTGCGACGGGTTTGGCGGCGCTAGCTAGTGTCCAACGCCTGAAGTTCTTGATCAGTAGAATCGGCTCGTGGTACGGTCGGCCCGGAAGCGAGGAGGGCCGTGCCGAACCATTACACACGAGAGGTCCCGGAGGTCTCGGACGCACAGCGCGAGGAACTGGAGGGTTGGCTGCGCCGGCGCAATACCGCGCAGGCTCTGGCCCTGAGGGCACGCATCGTGCTGCAGAGCGCCGCGGGACGGAGCGACCAGGTCGTGGCGCAGGCTCTGGGCACGACGCGGGCCACGGTCGGCAAGTGGCGGCGGCGGTTCCTGCGCAACGGCTGCGACGGCTTGCTGGACGAACCACGGCCGGGCGCGCCGCGCCGGGTGTCGGACGAGGACGTCGAACGGGTCGTGGTCCGGACGCTGGAGACGACCCCACGGGGGGCGACGCATTGGAGCCGGGAGTCGATGGCCCGAGCCTGCGGGCTGAGCGCTTCGACCGTCGGCCGCGTGTGGCGCGCGTTCGCGCTCAAGCCCCATCGCAGCGAGACCTTCAAGCTGTCGCGAGACCCGTTGTTCATCGAGAAAGTGCGCGATATCGTGGGGCTGTACCTGCATCCGCCGGAGCGAGCGGTGGTGCTGTTTGTGGATGAGAAGTCGCAGATCCAGGCGTTGAACCGTACCCAGCCGGTGTTGCCGATGCGTCCGGGAGCACCGGAGCAGCGGACACACGACTATCGACGGCACGGCACGACCTCGTTGTTCGCGGCCCTGAACACCGCCACCGGCGAGGTGATCGGCAGGTGCTTTCGGAAGCACCGCTCGGTGGAGTTCAAGCGCTTCCTCGCCGTGATCGACAAGGCGGTGCCGCCCGACCTCGACATCCACCTGGTGCTGGACAACTACGGCACGCACAAGACGGCGATGATCCACGACTGGCTGGCACGGCGTCCTCGGTATCACCTGCACTTCACGCCCACGAGCGCATCGTGGCTCAACCAGGTAGAGCGTTGGTTCGCCGAGATCACCCGGCAGCAGATCCGGCGTGGAACCCATCGCAGCACCCAAGCACTCGAGGCGGCGATCAAGGAGTACCTGGCGGTCTACAACGAAGACCCCAAGCCCTTCGTCTGGACGAAGACCGCCGAGCAGATCCTGGAATCCCTGAAGCGTTACTGCTCACGTATTTCTGACGGTGCACACTAGCGGAGCGACGGGACCGATGCTGCTCGCCATCGACGTCGGGAACACGAACATCGTCTGCGGCGTGTTCGAAGCCCACCGCCTGGCGGTGAGTTGGCGGCTGGCCACGCTGCACGAGCGCACCGCCGACGAGCTCTGGGTGCTGGTCAGCCGCCTGTTCGCCGAGCGCGGCATCGACCCGCGTCGCATCGACGGGGTGGTCATGGCGTCGGTGGTCCCGGCGTTGACGCACGCGGTATCCGAGATGGTGACCCGCGAGCTCGACATCGCGGTCCTGAACGTCGACGCCGGCAACGCGGGGTTGCCGATCCGCTACGAGCGACCGGCGGAGGTGGGCGCGGATCGCCTGGTGAACGGGGTCGCCGCGTGGCGGCTCTACGGACAGCCCCCGCGGCCGCTCATCGTCGTCGACTTCGGCACCGCGACCACGTTCGACGCCCTCTCGGCCGGCGGCACGTACGAGGGCGGAATCATCTGCCCGGGCGTGGAGATATCCGCCGATGCGCTGTTCCAGCGCGCGGCCCGGCTCCCGCGCGTCGAGGTGCGCAGGCCGGCGGCGCTGATCGGCCGGACCACGGTCGGATCGATCCAGTCCGGCATCTTCTTCGGCTACGTCGCGATGGTCGAGGGCATCGTTGGCCGCCTGCGGAGCGAGCTGGCCGCCGCTGACGGCAGCGCCTGCCTGTGCGTCGCCACGGGAGGACTGGCTCCGGCCATCGCCTCCGAGACCGACGTCATCGACGAGGTGCGCGGCGACCTGACGCTGGCCGGGTTGCGGTTCGTCTGGGAGCGCAACCACCCGTCGGATCGACCGCCGGCGTGACGGCGCGCGGGGCGTCTGCGACCCATGGACCCTGGCGCCTACTGCCGACGCGTCGAGGCCTATCTCTGCGCCAGGAACGAGGGCCACCTCATCCGCATCGTCGGGCCGGCGTTCGAGCTCGTGAGCGGCTGGTCGGCGGGCGGCGTGCCCCTGAGCATCGTCCGGCGCGCCGTCGATCGGGCGTGCGCCCGCCAGCAGGCGCGAGGGAGGCGCCGGCGCCCGATCCGCATCGAGTTCTGCGAGGCCGATGTGCTCGACCTGTTCGACGAGTGGAAGCGCGCCGTGGGCGTCGGGATCACCGCCCCGGCGCCCGACGGCGATCCGGAGGCGGGGGAGGAGAGCGGCGGGCGCGCACCTCGGCGCCGGTCGTCGTTGGCGGCCCATCTCGATCGAGTCGTGGCGCGGTTGTCGGCGTGGAGCGGTGCCCCAAGCCCGGCGCTCGGCCGCCGGGTGGCCGAGATCGCCGCCGAGCTCGATGCCGCGCGGGCCGCAGCCGTGCCGCGCGGCAGGGCTCGGCAGCGTCTCCTCGACCGCCTGGCGGAGCTCGACGGCGCCCTGCTGGCGGCGGCGCGGGAGGCCGCCGGCGAGGCGCTCCGGCGCCGGCTCCGAGACGACGCGAAACGCGAGTTGGCGCCGTTTCGCGAACGGATGGAGCGCGAGGCGTTCGGGCGTGCGCTCGAGGCCGGCTCCGATCGCCTCCTGATGGAGCATCTCGGCCTGCCGCGCCTCACCTACGACTGACCGTCGGCCGCACCGTGCCCTACATCCGCGGTGGGACCTCGCAACCCATCAGATCGAGCGCGCGGGTCAGTTGGCGGAGGAAGTAGTGGACCCCGGCGGCGCGCCACAGGCGAACCTCGCGGCGCTCCTCGGCGAGGACCGGGCAGCGGTGGTAGAAGGTGTGGAAGGCGCGGGCGAGCCCGAACGCGTACTTGGCGAGCACGGAGAGCTCGAGGGCCCGGACGGCCTGATCGGCGACCTCGTCGAGGCGCGCGGCCTCGAGCACCAGTCCCCACAGCTCGCCGCCGTCGGGGTCGTCGAGCGGGGCGCCCGGCAACGCGCCCAGCGCTGCGGCGAGGGCCGTCTCGTCGATCCCGTCGCGCGCGTGGAGCTTGCGCAGGATGTTCGTCGCGCGCACCGCGGCGTACTGCAGATACGGTCCGCTCTCGCCCTCGAAGCTCAGTGCCTCGTCGATGTCGAACACGATGAGCTTGCCGCGCGAGAACTTGATCATGAAGTAGCGGACCGCGGCGACGGCAATGATGGCGGCGATGCGATCGGCCTCCGGGTCGTCGAGGTCGGCGTGGCGGGCGGCCACCTCCTGCCGCGCGGCCGCGGTCACCCGGTCGATGAGGTCGTCCGCTTTCACCCCCAGGCCCTTGCGGCCGGACACCTCGACGAAGGGGCGCCGGTCGCCCGGTTCGGTCTCGTAGCCGAGCATCTGCGCCGTTGCGTGCGACAGGGCCACCATCTCGTAGGAGACGTGCACCGAGCGGTCCGCGGCCTCGGGACGTTCTATGGCTGTGAGAGCGTCCTTGAGGAGCTGCTGCAGGTACGACTGGCGCGTGTCGATGACGTTGTAGACGGCGGCCGCGCGGCCGAACGGGGGGGCAAACGCAGCGCTGCCGGATGCCGCCGGGCTGCCGGACGCCGCGGCGTTGGCGGATGCCGCCGGGCTGCCGGACGCCGCGGCGTTGCCGGAGGCCGCGGCGCTGCCGGCCGCGGCGCCGGGGGTGGGCGGCGTGCTCGTCGTCGACCAGAGGGGGCGGCCCGAGCGTTGCGGGTCGTGCGGCCGGTAGTGGAAGTCCCGGTCGAGGACGCCGAACTTCCAGAACTGGTACGCGATGTCCTTGCCGACGTAGGTCACGGTGCCGTTGGAGCGCACGATGATCTTGGCGCGCGCCTCGGTCTCGCCGTCGCCCCCGTTCGTGTCCCGATCCCCGCCGGCGCCGGCGTCGGTGAGCGGCATCACCCAGCAGCCGGCCTGCGGGCCGCTCTCCTGCAAGCGGACCGCGCCGGCCTGCTTGAGCACGTCGAACGCGCGCGTCCAGAACGCGAGGCGCAGGATGTCGCCCTCCCAGCAGAGCAGGTCGTAGTCGACGTTGAGCCGGCTCATCGTCGCGAGGTGGCAGCGGACGATCCGCTCGGCGACGATACGGCCGATCTCGGCCGTCGGATTGTCGGCGCCCTCGATCTCGTGGAGCGCGCGGGCGCGGAAGGCGAGGCGGTCCGCGTCGTCGGCGTACCAGTCGGCGACGCGGGCGTACAGGTCCCAGCAGTAGTAGTCGAACGCGGGTTCGGCGGCGAGCGCTGCGACGTCGGCGACCGACGCATGCTCGAGGTTCTGGAAGCCGACGACCACGTCGGCCACCTGCACGCCGGTGTCGTCGATGTAGTTCTGCACCTCGACCGGCGCGCCCAGGAAGCGCAGCGTGCGGGCCAGGGTGTCGCCGAGGGCCGAGTTGCGCAGGTGGCCGATGTGGGCCGCCTTGTTCGGGTTGATCGCGGTGTGCTCGACGATCACCTTGGCGTCCCGTTCGGACACTCCCGCGGGCTCCGGCGCCGCTGCCGCGTCCGGCGCCGCGGCGTCGGCGCGGATGACCCGGCGCGCGAAGGCCTCCCGGTCGAGGAACACGTTTATGTAGCCGTTGGGAGCCGCCTCGGCGCGCGCGATTCCCTCTACGGGGCCGAGCGCGGCGACCGTTTCGGCGGCGATGCTGCGCGGTGCGTTGCGCAGCCGCCGCGCGAGCTCGAAGGCAAGCGGCGTGCCCAGGTCGCCCAGGGCGCGGTTCGGCGGCGACTGGACGGCGATCTCGGGCAACGCGTCCGGTTCGAGCCCGTAGAGCTCGACGAGCACGGTGCGTAGCCGGGCTCGGAGCGCGGCGTGGACAGGGAGGATCATCGGCGTGGGTTCTCGACCGTCGGTCACCCGGGCCGAGCGGCGGCCAGGGCGAGCGCGCGGGCGTAGTCGGCGGGCGTGTTGACGTTGAAGCAGAGCGTGCCGGTCGGGTCGAGCCGCTCCATCTCGTGCGGACCGATCTCGCGCACGCGGGCGTCGGCCAGGACGCCGTGGACGGCGAGCCGCCGCTCGTCGAGACGGCGCCGGATCAGGGCGGCGCAGGCGGCTCCGTACGACGCGCAGAGCGGCTGGTAGCCGTCCGCCGTGCGCGGAAGCGCGATGTCGACGTCGCGTCCGGCTTCGAGCAGTCGTTCGAGGAAGCGGGCGTTCAGAAACGGCATGTCCGCGGCGACGACCAGGGTGCGCGGAGCCGTCGAAGCGGCCAGCGCGGTGTAGATGCCGCCGAGCGGGCCCGCGCCCGGCCGCAAGTCATGACGAATCGGCAACCCGAGCGCCCGGTACGGCTCGTCCTCCCGAGCGATGAGGATCACCTCGCCGACGACCGGCCGCAGCGCGGCGAGAAGGCGGTCGATGATGCGCAGGCCCCCGATCGGGAGCAACGCCTTGGGGCGCCCGCCGAAACGGCGCGCGCGACCGCCGGCGAGAATGGCCGCCGTCGCCATCCGTCTGCCGTCTACCTTAGCAGACGTCGCGCGGCTACTGCGGCGCGCGTCGTGGGGGCGCAGACTCCCGGCCGGCCCCGGCCGGCCGCCGGCGGCTCGCCGGCACCCGCAGGGCACTCCGGTACGTTACGATGCGGTGGAGTGTGATGTCCCTGAGCCGCGCACGCCGACGTGTCGGCCTCGGCCTCGTAGCAGGCTGGCTGGTTGCGCCGTTGCTGGCGTCGGCGCTGCTGGCGGCCGGCGGGGCCGACGAGAACGCGGACCGCCGCCCGGTCGTGTACGCCGCGGACGTCGATTCCCTGATCCACCCGGTCTCGGCCGAGTTCATCGGCCAGAGCATCGAGCGCGCCGACGCGGACGGCGCCCGACTGGTCGTGCTGACGCTGCGCACCCCCGGGGGGCTCGTGGACTCGACGCGGACCATCAACACGAGCATCATCGAGGCCCGGACCCCGGTGGTCGTCTTCGTCGGCCCGAGCGGGGCGCGCGCGGCGTCGGCCGGGTTCCTCATCACGATCGCGGCCGACGTGGCGGCGATGGCGCCGGGGACGCACATCGGCGCGGCGCATCCGGTTTCCGGTACCGGCACCGCGATGGACGAGACCCAGGCGGAGAAGGCCGCCTCCGACGTGGCGGCCTACGCCCGCTCGCTTGCGGCCCAGCGGAAGCGGAACGTCGAGCTCGCCGAGAAGGCGGTCACCGAGAGCCAGTCGTTCACCGAGGCCGAGGCGCTGGCCGCCGAGCCCCGGCTCATCGATCTCATCGCCAGCGACGTCCGGGACCTCGTGGAGCAGTTGCACGGGCGCGAGATCACCCGCTGGGACGGCAGCACCGAGACGCTCGATCTCGAGGACGTCCGGATCGAGGACCTGTCCATGAACTGGCGGCAGCGACTGCTGAGCGCGGTGGCGCATCCGCAGGTGGCGGTCCTGCTGTTCAGCCTCGGCACGCTCGGCCTGACCATCGAGTTGTGGAATCCCGGCACCCTCGTACCCGGCATCGTCGGCGGCCTCTGCCTCCTGCTGGCGTTCTTCGCCTTCCAGATCCTGCCGGTCAACTATGTGGGGCTGCTGTTGATCCTGTTCGGCCTGGTGCTGCTGGTGGTCGAGCTGCTGACGCCGACCTACGGTCTTCTCGCGACGGGCGGCATCGTCAGCATGGTGCTGGGCGCGTTGCTGCTGGTCGATTCGCCCGCACCCGAGCTCCAGTTGGGATGGCCGTTCATCGTTTCGAGCATGGGTGCGCTCGGCCTGATCGTGGCGTTGCTCGCGCGCCTCGGAATCCGCGCCCAGCGCCGGCAGCCGGTCACCGGTCCGTCGGGGATGATCGACGCCGCCGGGTTCGCACTCAGCGCGATTCCGGCCGGCGGCGCCGGGCGCGTGTCGACGCACGGCGAGATCTGGTCGGCGACGGCCGCAGAGCCGGTGGCCGAGGGTGAGCCGGTGCGGGTAGAGGCCGTCGAGGGCATGACGCTGCGGGTGCGGCGCGAGGCGCAGCACCCCGGAGGGCCGGAGGCATGATCGTGAGACCGGAGTTCATCTTCGCCGGAATCGTTCTGCTGTATCTCATCAGCTCCATCAAGATCCTCAACGAGTACGAGCGGGGCGTGATCTTCCGGCTCGGCAAGCTGTACCCGCGTCCCAAGGGACCGGGGGTGATCCTCGTTTTCGCGCCCATCGACCGCATCGTGCGCGTGAGCCTGCGCACCATCGTGATGGACGTGCCGCCGCAGGACGTCATCACCAAGGACAACGTGTCGGTCAAGGTGAACGCGGTCGTGTACTTCCGCGTCATGGATCCGCAGCGGGCGATCGTCGAGGTGGAGAACTTCCACTACGCGACCTCGCAGCTCGCGCAGACCACGCTGCGGAGCGTGCTCGGCCAGGTGGAGCTGGACGGGCTCCTGGCCGAGCGGGAGCAGCTCAATCAGCAACTGCAGCAGATCCTCGATACGCAGACCGATCCGTGGGGCGTCAAGGTCTCGGCGGTCGAGGTCAAACACGTCGATCTGCCGGTCGACATGCAACGCGCGATGGCCCGGCAGGCCGAGGCCGAGCGCGAGAAGCGTGCCAAGATCATTCATGCCGAGGGGGAGTACATAGCGTCCGAGAAGCTCGCGCAGGCCGCCGAGGTCATCGGTCGGGAACCGCTCGCGGCCACCCTTCGGTACCTGCAGACGGCGACCGAGATAGCCGGCGAGAAGAACTCGACCCTCGTGTTCCCGCTCCCTATCGACATCTTCAGCGGCCTCGGCGGCAAGCAGGACGGTGCCTGAGAGTGCGCGCCGTGGAACGGAGGGGACGCCTGCAGGCCTGGCTGGGCGCCAAGCGGAGCCGCCGGGCGACGAATGGCGGGCCAGGAGTGCGCGCCGCGCGCGGCGACTGGCGTGATGAGGCATGGCTCCCGGCACAGGACAACCTCCGAGCGTGACGCCGACTCCGAAGCAGGTCGTCTTCCTGTTCATGGCGGGCACGGTGACCGCCGTGGTGGCGTTCCTCTTCGGAGTGGTCGTCGGCCGGGCCGTCCCCGCCGCGGGTCCCGTGGACGGCGGCGCGCAGAGCCCGGCCCATGACGACCGACCGGCGCTCGTTGGCGAGGAGACTCTCGACGAGTCGGCGGGCGCGCTCGACGGCGACGGCCTCAGCTACTACTACCGGCTGGAGGGGGACGCGGCGGTCGAGGAATCCCTCCGCGAGCCTCGCCTCCCCGAGGCGGACGTTGCCCCGCTGCGTCGGACCCCCGGGGCGACCGACGGGCCGGAGGACGGTTTCACGGTGCAGGTCGGGGCGCTGGCGGATCGCGACCTGGCCCAGCGCATCGCCGACCGCCTCGCTGCCAGGGGATTCCCCGCCTTCGTCGCCGATCCGGCGCATGATGCGCCGGTTGCGATGTACCGGGTCCGCGTCGGTCGCTTCGCGGAGCACCGTGTCGCGGAGCGGATGAAGCGGCGTCTCGAGACCGAGGAGCATTTCCGGCCCTGGATTACGCGCTGAGAATCGGAGCCGCAGGCGACGGTTTCCGGGCGAGCGCGCCGTGACGGGCGCGTTGGGAGTCTGCGCTGGCACGGAGCTCTCCATGGCACGTTCTGCGGCGCAGATTCCCGGCGAGGGCGGAGTTGCGCGCCCGCATCGTGCCCGGGAGGGCGCCGGTCGCCGCCGTCCTGTCGGGCGTCCTGCTCGCTCTCAGCTTCCCGCACTACGGCCACCCCGCGGTGGCGTGGGCGGCACTCGTCCCGCTCCTGGTCGCCCTGTGTCGCGAGCGAGGCGTGGCCCGCTCCTTTCTGTTGGGGCTGGTGACGGGCCTGGTGCACTTCGCGGGCACCATCTATTGGATCGGCGCCGTGATGAACGGCTACGGCGGTTTGCCGTGGCCCGTTGCCTACCTGGTGCTGGGACTGCTCGTCGCCTACCTGGCGCTCTTCCCCGCGTTCTTCGCCGCCGGAACGGCGGTCGTCGTCCGGCGGCTCGGCCCAGGCGGCCTGTTCGCGGCGCCGGCGCTGTGGGTCACCACCGAACTGGGGCGCATCCACCTGTTCACCGGGTTCCCGTGGGAGCTTCTCGGCTACAGCCAGGCGGGCGTGGCGCCGGTGGCCCAGACCGCGAGTCTGGCCGGAGTGCTTGGCGTCTCGGCCCTCGTGGTGCTCGTCAACGCGGCCGCGGCGTTCGCCGCCCTGGCGCCTCCCCGGCGCTGGCTGCCGGTGGCGGCGGCGGCGACGGTCCTGGCGGCCTGCGTGGCGTTCGGCGCCTGGCGGCTGCGCGACGCCGCGCTGCTCACCGCCGGCACGCCGTTGCGCGTGGCGGCGCTCCAGGGGAACGTGGCCCAGGACGAGAAGTGGGACGCGGGCCGGAGCGCGACCATCCTGGCCGGCTATCTGGAGCAGACGCGCCGTGCAGCGGCCGACGGAGCGGCGCTGATCGTCTGGCCGGAGGCGTCGACGCCCTTCGCCTTCGAGCTCGACCCGCGGGGCGAGGAGGTGCGGGCCGCGGCGCGGGAGACCGGCGCCCACCTGCTCGTCGGCAGCACCCTGATCGAGCCGGCGCCGGACTACCGCTACTACAACACCGCGTTCCTGGTCGACCCGTCGGGTGCGACCGCGGGGGTGTACCGCAAGCAGCGCCTGGTGCCGTTCGGCGAGTACGTGCCGCTGCAGCAGGCGCTGTTCTTCGTCTCGCCGCTCGTGGAGGGCGTCGCCGGGTTCTCGGCCGGCTCCGGGCCGAGCACGCTCCCGGTCGCCGGCAGCGCGGTCGGGACCGCGATCTGCTACGAGATCATCTATCCTGCGCTGGTGCGCGACCTGGTCCGCGCCGGTAGCGAGCTGCTGGTCACGATCACGAACGACGCCTGGTACGGACGTTCCGCCGCGCCCCATCAGCACTTCCAGCAGGCGAGCATGCGGGCGGTCGAGCAGGGGCGCTACCTGGTGCGGGCGGCCAACACCGGCATCAGCGGCGTGTTCGACCCCTACGGCCGCGCGCTGTCGCGGACCGCGCTGTTCGAGCCGGCGGTCGTCGTCGGTGACGTGCGGCTGCACGACGGGCTTACGGTGTACGGGCGCATCGGCGACGCCCCGGCCTACGCGGGTGCCGCGGTGACCGCGCTGCTGCTGTGGGCCTGCCGGCGGCGCCGGTGAGTGGATCCTGTTCGGAGGCGGCGTCGCAGTGAGCGCGTTGCTGCGGTAGGCCTCCCGGCGGCGCCGGTGAAACCGTGTCGGGCCGGCGTCGTTGCCCGACCGAGCGACGGAAACGGAGGACGGCGTGGCGATGGTGTTCGAGGAGCAGGCGCGGCGGTACCAGGAGCTGATCAAGCGGGCGTCCGATCTGCGGAGCTATCTTTGACGCGGCAGGCGCCGCATCCGAGATCGCCCGTCTGGAGGAGCAGGCCTCGGCGTCCGGGTTCTGGGACGATCAGGCGGCGGCGCAGCGCGTGCTGCAGCGCCGGCGCCGTCTTCAGGAGGACGTCGACCTGGCGGAGTCGCTGCGTACGCGGAGCGACGACCTCGACGTGCTGTTCGAGTGGGCCAGCCAGGGGGAGAGCGTAGCCGATGACCTGGCGGCAGGTCTCGACGCCCTGCAGCGGCAGGTGGACGCGGGCGAGATCAAGAAGATGCTCAGCGGGGAGCACGATGCGCTCAACGCCATCGTATCGATCCACCCGGGGGCCGGCGGCACGGAGTCGCAGGACTGGGCCGAAATGCTGCTCCGCATGTATCTCCGCTGGGCCGAGCGGCGGGGGTTCGCGCGCGACGTGATCGAGGTGCAGCCGGGCGACGAGGCGGGGGTCAAGAGCGCGACCGTACTGATCTGCGGGACGCACGCCTACGGCCTGCTGCTGACGGAGGCCGGCGTGCATCGGCTGGTGCGCATCTCGCCGTTCGACCAGGCCGCCCGGCGGCACACGTCGTTCGCCTCGGTCTTCGTCTGGCCGGAGCTCCCGGACGACGTCGAGGTGGAGATCGAGGAGAAGGACCTGCGCATCGATACCTACCGCTCGAGCGGCGCAGGCGGGCAGCACGTGAACGTCACCGACTCGGCGGTGCGCATCACGCATCTTCCGACCGGCATCGTGGTCTCGTGCCAGAACGAGCGATCCCAGCACCGCAACCGTGACGCGGCCATGAAGGTGCTGCGGGCGCGCCTCTACGACGTGAAGCGGCGGCAGCAGCAGGAGAAGCTGGCGGAGATCGGCGGCGAGAAGAAGGAGATTGCCTTCGGCAGCCAGATTCGGAGCTACGTGCTCCACCCGTACCGGATGGTGAAGGACCACCGGACACGCGTCGAGGTGGGCAACGTCGACCGCGTGCTCGACGGCGACCTCGACGAGTTCATCAAGAGCTGCCTGATGCGGAAGGCGGCGCCGGGAGCCGCCGCGCGCTGACGAGGACGGGGCCGGGCGCTCAGCGCCGGAACGTGGCGCCCGGCTCGGTCCCCGCGATGAACACTTCCCGGATGGTGCCCCGGCCGCCGCGCGCCACCTGCTCGCCCGTCATCTCGTCGACGGTGCGGAAGAGGATGTTGCCGGGCGCCTGAAACTCGGGCGGCGGCTCGCGGTCGGCCCCGTAGGCCTTGAGAAACTCGATCCAGATGGGCAGGGCGACGCGGGCGCCCTCCTCGTTGCGGCCGAGAGAGCGCTTTTCGTCGTAGCCGACCCACACCCCCACCGTGATGTCCGGATCGAAGCCGACGAACCACGCGTCGGTGTAATCGTCCATCGTGCCGGTCTTGCCGCCGACCGGCCAGTCGAGCTCTCGCCGGGCTCGCTGCGCCGTGCCGCGCTGCACGACGCCCCGCATCAGGCTCACCATGACGTAGGCCGTGTCGGCGCGCAACGCGTCGCGGGGCTGGGGGCGGTTCTCCTCGAGGACGTGGCCCTCCCGATCGCGCACGCGCTCGATCCGGAACGGGATCATCCGCTGGCCCCCGTTGGGGAACACGGAGTAGGCGCTGGTCACCTCCATCAGCGTCGCCTCGGCGGATCCGAGCGCGACGGACAGGTAGGGAGGAATCGGCGCCGTGAAGCCGACGCGCCGCGCGAAGTCGACCACCGTTTCCGGGCCGACGGCGTCCATCATCCAGACCGCCGGCACGTTGCGGGACTTCTCGAGGGCGCGGCGCAGCGTGATGGGTCCCTCGTACCTGTGGTCGTAGTTCGTGGGCCGGTAGCGCGGTTGGGCGGGGCCGACCTCATAGGCTACGGGCTGGTCCATCACGATGGAGGTCGGCGTGTAGCCCTGGTCGATGGCCGCCGCATAGAGCACGCCCTTGAAGAGCGAGCCGAGCTGGCGGTAGGCCTGCGTCGCGCGGTTGAACTTGCTGCGGTCGAAGTCGTAGCCGCCGACCATCGCCAGCACGCGTCCCGTGCGGTTGTCGAGGGCCAGCAGGGCCGCCTCGACCTCCGGTTCCTGGTCGAGAGTCGCCCGCACCTCGCTGCGGTCGCCGTCGGGGAGCGTCGTGATCCGGACGTCGACGAGATCGCCGCGCTCGACCAGCTCGGCCGCGGTCCGGCGGGTCCAGGCGTATCCGTCCGGTTCGATCGTCGCGCGGTACGGTCCGGCGCGAACGCGGATGCGGTCGCCCCGGACGCCGGTCACGACGGCCGGCACGACGTCGCCGGCTTCGATGGGGTAGATCCACTGCGGGTGCTCGAAGTCCTCCACGGTCGCTCTGGCATCGTCGCCGGTGAGAACGTTGCGCCGGGGACCGCGGTACCCCTGTCGCTTGTCGAGAGCCCGCAGCCCGTTGGCGACGGCGCGGTTGGCGGCTCGCTGCAGATCGATGTCCAGCGTGGAGCGGACCACGAGGCCGTCGTGGTAGAGCCGGCGGGCACCGTACTCGCGCTCGAGATGCTGGCGGATCTCCTCCAGAAAGTAGGGCGCGATCGTGTTGCTCCGCTGCTGCCGCGGGGCGAGCACGATCGGTTTGGCCATCTCGTCGGCGGCTACCTCCTCCGTGATGAAGCCCTCCTCCGCCATGCGTCGCAGCGCGTAGTTGCGCCGCTCGGTGGCCGCCTTCATGTTCACGAGCGGGCTGACGCGCGACGGGCCCTGGATGATGCCGGCGATGACCGCGGCCTCGCCGAGCTCGACGTCGCGGGCGGACTTGCCGAACAGGAGCTGCGCCGCCGCCTCGACGCCGTCCGCCGCGTGCGTGGCCGTGCCGAGCCAGACCTGGTTCGCGTACAGGGCGAGGATCTCGGGCTTCGTGTAGCGCTTCTCGAGATGGACCGCGTAGTACATCTCGAGGAGCTTCCGCTGCCACACCTTCTCGCGGCCGAGGACCTCGCCGCCTACCTCGACGTTGCGCGCGAGCTGCATCGTCAGCGTGCTCGCGCCGCTGAACAGCTCGCCCCGCAGCACGTCCTGGATGGCGGCACGGATGATGCCGGGGACGCTGATGCCGTTGTGTGCGAAGAACGCGTCGTCCTCGGCGGCGATGATCGCCTGCCGCAGCACTTCCGGGATGTCCTCGTAGCCGATGATGACGCGCCGTTGCACGGCGAACTCGCCGATGAGCTGGCCCCCGCGGGCTTCGACGCGCGTGATGGTGTTGGGCGCGTAGTCGTCGAGCGCGGCGATCTGCGGCAGGTCCGGCGCGTACGCGAACAAGGCGCCGCTGACGATGCCGAGGACGGCCGCGACGGCGAACAGCCCGGTGTAGGTGGCCGATCGGGGAGAGCGTCTGGAAGATCGCGGCACGCAGTACCTGGCCTTTGAGAGTAGGTATCGGCGCCTGACGCCCGACTGTCGAGCGCTCGGCAGGCCGTCCGTCCAACCCGACCTCGGCAGAATAGCATGCCACGGACGATCGGCCCGATACGCCGCTGCCTCAAGCGGGAAGTTTGACAGAGGTGGGCTCAACTTTCTACACTTTCTTACATGCAGGTTGTGGGAGGCGACCGATTCCCTCCCTTTTCCGCGTGAACCCGGCCGCCGGGTCGGGCGCGCGTTGAGGACGAAGAGAGATCATCAGATGAGCAAGATCATTGGCATCGACCTCGGGACCACGAACTCGGTCGTCGCGGTGATGGAAGGCGGGGAGCCGACCGTGGTGACCAACCCGGAGGGCAGCCGGCTGACGCCGTCGGTCGTCGCGTTCACGAAGGCGGACGAGCGGCTGGTGGGGCAGGTCGCCAAGCGGCAGGCCGTCACCAACCCCGAGAACACCATCTTCTCGATCAAGCGCTTCATGGGCCGCCGCTACGACGAGGTCGACGAGGAGATGAAGATGGTGCCGTACGCCGTAGTGCGGGCGTCCAACGGCGACGCCCGCGTCAAGGCGCACGACAAGGAGCTCTCGCCGCCGGAGCTCTCGGCGATGGTGTTGCAGAAGCTCCGGCAGGCGGCCGAGGAGTATCTCGGCCAGGGTGTGGACAAGGCGGTCATCACCGTTCCCGCCTACTTCAACGACGCCCAGCGCCAGGCGACGAAGGATGCCGGGCAGATCGCGGGGCTGGAGGTCCTGCGCATCGTCAACGAGCCGACCGCGGCGGCCCTCGCCTACGGGCTCGACAAGAAGAAGGACGAGACCATCGCCGTCTACGACTTCGGAGGCGGTACCTTCGACATCTCCATCCTCGAGGTGGGCGAGGGGGTCGTCGAGGTGAAGTCGACCAACGGCGATACCCATCTCGGCGGCGACAACCTCGATCAGCGCATCATCGACTGGATCGTGTCGGAGTTCCGCGGCGACGAGGGGATCGACCTCGGCAAGGACCGCATGGCGCTGCAGCGGCTGAAGGAAGCCGCGGAGAAGGCCAAGATGGAGCTCTCGACCGTCATGGAGACGGAGATCAACCTCCCGTTCATCACGGCCGACCAGTCCGGCCCCAAGCACCTGCAGAAGAAGCTCACCCGCGCCAAGTTCGAGCAGCTCGTCGACGACCTGCTGCAGCGCACGATCTCACCGGTCAAGCGCGCGCTGGCCGACGCCAACCTCGACCCGTCGAAGATCGACGAGGTGGTCCTGGTGGGCGGCTCCACCCGCGTCCCGCGGGTCCAGGAGATCGTCAAGGAGCTGTTCGGCAAGGATCCTCACCGCGGCGTGAACCCGGACGAGGTGGTCGCCATCGGCGCCTCCGTGCAGGCCGGCGTCCTGGCCGGGGAGGTGAAGGACCTGCTGCTGCTCGACGTCACGCCGCTCTCGCTCGGGATCGAGACCCTGGGCGGCGTGATGACCACGCTGATTCAGCGCAACACGACCATCCCTACGAAGAAGAGCGAGGTCTTCTCGACCGCCGCCGACAGCCAGACCAGCGTCGAGGTGCACGTCCTGCAGGGCGAGCGCCCGATGGCAAGGGACAACCGCACGCTCGGGAAGTTCCACCTCGTCGGCATCCCCCCCGCTCCGCGCGGCGTTCCGCAGATCGAGGTGACGTTCGACATCGACGCCAACGGCATCGTCAACGTGTCCGCCAAGGACCTCGGCACCGGCAAGGAGCAGAAGATCACCATCACCGCTTCGAGCGGCCTCAGCAAGGACCAGGTGGACTCGATGATGAAGGAGGCGGAGCTCCACGCCGACGAGGACAAGCGGCACAAGGAAGAGGTCGAGACGCGGAACCGCGCCGATCAGGCCGTCTACGCGGCGGAGCGGATGATCAAGGACGCCGGCGACAAGCTGACCGAGGCCGACCGGCAGCCGATCGAGGCGGCGATCGCGGCGCTGAGGAAGGCGAGCGAGGGCACCGACCTCGCGGCGATCAACCAGGCGATGGAGGAGTTGAACGCCGCCCAGCACAAGGCGGCGGAGGCGCTCTACAAGCAGCAGGGGGCGCCGGGGGCGGCGCCGGGCGGCCCGGAGGCGGGAGAGCCGGCGGGCGCGCCCGGGGGGGACGGCGGCGAGGACGTGATCGACGCCGAGGTCGTGGACGACGACAAGCAGAAGTAGGGCCGGCGCCGAAGCGGCGATGGACTTCTACGTCATCCTCGGGCTGGAGCGCGGCGCAAGTCAGGGCGAGGTCAAGCGCGCCTACAAGCGCGTGGCGCGCCGGTACCACCCGGACATCAATCCGGGCGACCGTGAGGCAGCGGCCTTCTACCGGCGCGCCACCGAGGCGTACGAGACGCTCGTCGACCCCGACCGGCGCCAGGAGTACGACGCCCATGGGTTCGCCTCGCCGGTCGACGAGCCGGCGACGGTGGAGTTCCAGGGGTTCGACTTCTCCGCGTCGGGGACCGGGGGCGGCGTTTCGGCCACGTTCCGCGAGCTGTTTTCGGAGGTGCTCGAGCACACGGGTCCGGGAGGAACGCCGGCCGAGGCGGAGCGCGGGAGCGACGTCCACGGCGAGATCGCCCTGGGGTTCCACGAATCGCTGGCGGGAACGGAGCGCCGCCTCGCCATCACCCGGCTCGACGTCTGTGAAGGGTGCGGTGGGACCGGCCGCCGCCGGGCGATGGCCGGCCGGTGCACCACCTGCCACGGCGCCGGGACCACGCGCTGGCGGCGCGGGCACATGATCTTCAGCAAGTCGTGTGCCGACTGCGGCGGGTCGGGACGGATGCGCTATCACCAGTGCGGTGCGTGCGGCGGCGAGGGGACCGTGGCGCGCGAATCGGCGATCACGATCCAGGTGCCGGCCGGCATCGGCGACGGGGCCTGCCTGCGCATCGAGGCGCAGGGCAACGCGGGCCGGCGGGGCGGGGCGCGAGGCGATCTCTACATCACGGCCCGCGTCGAGGGGCATCGCTTTCTCCGCCGCGAAGGCGACGACCTGTACGTGGACCTGCCCGTCGCGGTGCACGAGGCAGCGCTCGGCGCCCTCGTCGACGTACCGACGGCGGGGGGACCGGCCTCGCTCCGGATCCCGCCCGCGACGCAGTCGGGCGACCGCTTCCGTCTGCCCGGGCGCGGCGCGCCGTCGCCGCGCACCGGACAGCGCGGCGACCTGGTCGTGACGGTGACGATCGTTCTGCCGCCGGCGCGCGACGAGCGGTCGCGGCGACTGCTCCGGGAACTCGGCCGCATGCAGGGGGCCGACGTGCGGAAGGACTTGTTCGAGGGCTAGTGTGCACCGTCAGAAATACGTGAGCAGTAACGCTTCAGGGATTCCAGGATCTGCTCGGCGGTCTTCGTCCAGACGAAGGGCTTGGGGTCTTCGTTGTAGACCGCCAGGTACTCCTTGATCGCCGCCTCGAGTGCTTGGGTGCTGCGATGGGTTCCACGCCGGATCTGCTGCCGGGTGATCTCGGCGAACCAACGCTCTACCTGGTTGAGCCACGATGCGCTCGTGGGCGTGAAGTGCAGGTGATACCGAGGACGCCGTGCCAGCCAGTCGTGGATCATCGCCGTCTTGTGCGTGCCGTAGTTGTCCAGCACCAGGTGGATGTCGAGGTCGGGCGGCACCGCCTTGTCGATCACGGCGAGGAAGCGCTTGAACTCCACCGAGCGGTGCTTCCGAAAGCACCTGCCGATCACCTCGCCGGTGGCGGTGTTCAGGGCCGCGAACAACGAGGTCGTGCCGTGCCGTCGATAGTCGTGTGTCCGCTGCTCCGGTGCTCCCGGACGCATCGGCAACACCGGCTGGGTACGGTTCAACGCCTGGATCTGCGACTTCTCATCCACACACAGCACCACCGCTCGCTCCGGCGGATGCAGGTACAGCCCCACGATATCGCGCACTTTCTCGATGAACAACGGGTCTCGCGACAGCTTGAAGGTCTCGCTGCGATGGGGCTTGAGCGCGAACGCGCGCCACACGCGGCCGACGGTCGAAGCGCTCAGCCCGCAGGCTCGGGCCATCGACTCCCGGCTCCAATGCGTCGCCCCCCGTGGGGTCGTCTCCAGCGTCCGGACCACGACCCGTTCGACGTCCTCGTCCGACACCCGGCGCGGCGCGCCCGGCCGTGGTTCGTCCAGCAAGCCGTCGCAGCCGTTGCGCAGGAACCGCCGCCGCCACTTGCCGACCGTGGCCCGCGTCGTGCCCAGAGCCTGCGCCACGACCTGGTCGCTCCGTCCCGCGGCGCTCTGCAGCACGATGCGTGCCCTCAGGGCCAGAGCCTGCGCGGTATTGCGCCGGCGCAGCCAACCCTCCAGTTCCTCGCGCTGTGCGTCCGAGACCTCCGGGACCTCTCGTGTGTAATGGTTCGGCACGGCCCTCCTCGCTTCCGGGCCGACCGTACCACGAGCCGATTCTACTGGTCAAGAACTTCAGGCGTTGGACACTAGCCGCATGACGCCACGAGCTGCCGCCAAGGCCCACTACATGATCAGCGCGGTCGCCCAGCGCTACGACATCCATCCGCAGACGCTCCGCCTCTACGAGCGCGAGGGGTTGCTCAAGCCGTCGCGCACGGAGGGCAACACGCGGATGTACAGCGAGGAGGATCTGGAGCGGCTGGAGACGATCCTCTCGCTCACCCGCGACCTCGGCGTGAATCTCGCCGGCGTCGAGATCATCCTCAACATGCGGGAGAAGATGGACCGCATGCAGCGCGAGGTGAACGAGTTCATGGCCTATGTGCGCCAGGAGCTCGAGCGCGGCCTCGGGGACTGGGAGCAGCGCCTGGGGACGGCGCTCGTCCGCTCGGGTCCGAGCGACCTCGTCCGTCCCTCCGACGGGACGCTCCGGACACCGCAGGACCCGCCGTCGCCGTCCGACCCGGGTCCCCGGGACACCTCCTGAGCGGCCGCCGGCGCGATGCCGCACGGGTCGGAGCCCCGCGCGGTCCGCGGTATGCTGTTCGGGTCCGATGAGCTGCCCCCTGTGCCATGACACCGGCTGGCGCGCGCACCTCGTCGAGGGTGTCGAACGGTACTCCCGCTGCGACTGCTGGCGGCAGGAGCTGGTGCAGGATCTGCTCGGCGCGGCGCGGATTCCGGCTCGCTACCGCAAGTGCGACTTCAGCACGCTCGTCACGTACCCGAACGAAGCCATGGCGCGCGCGGTGCGCAAGGCGCGGGCGCTCGCCGACCACTTCCCGGTGGTCGACAAGGGCATCCTGCTGATCGGACCTCCCGGCATCGGCAAGACCCACCTCGCCGTGTCCGTGTTGCGGGAGGTGGTGCGCAAGGGGATGCGGGGCCTCTACTACGACACGCGCACGCTGTTGAGCGAGCTGCGCAGCAGCTACGACCCGGTCACCCGCTCGTCGGGAGCCGAGATCCTGCAGGCGGTGATGGAGGCGGAGCTCCTCGTCCTCGACGATCTCGGTGCCGAGCGCCTCACGGACTGGGTCGAGGAGACGATGCACCTCGTCGTCAACACCCGCTACAACGAGAAGCGGCCCACCGTCTTCACGTCCAACTACAACGACGGGCCGGACGACGACCTGGACTCGCTGAAGGCGCGCGTCGGTTTCCGCATGCACTCCCGGCTGCGCGAGATGTGCGAGTTCCTCGAGTACGACGGGCCGGACTGCCGCGAGTTCGGGCCGCTCCCGGACCCCGACCTCCTGCGCCAGGCGTGGAAGGAGAGGCCCCGGAAGCGACTGCCGCGGCGCACGTCGACCCGCGCCGCGGTCCGCCCCTCGGAAGGGCAGCTGGAGCTCGGATGGACCGGGGGCAAGGCGGTCGGCGGCCGCCACGGACGGTGAGGCCCTGCGCGTCCCGCCGCCGAGCCCGAGGCCGGCTCGACGCCCGGAGCGGCGGCCGCTGCGAGGCGCAGGGGTGACGGTGGGCGACCTCGGCCTCTACGTCCACGTACCGTTCTGCGCGTCGATCTGCAACTACTGCAACTTCAACCGCGGACTGCTCGACCGCGAGCTGAAGCGCCGCTACGTCGCCGCGCTGGTAGCGGAGATCGCACGGGCCGGCGACGGGTCGGCCGCCGAAACGATCTACTTCGGCGGGGGCACGCCCTCGCTGCTCGCGCCGCCGGAGGTCGCCCGCATCCTGGATGCCTGCCGCGAGGCGTTCGCGGTGCGGCCCGGGGCCGAGGTGACGCTGGAGATGAATCCGGAGACCGTCACCGCCGACTACGTGTCGGCGGTCCGCGATGCGGGGGTTACGCGCCTCAGCGTCGGCGTGCAGTCGTTCGACGACCGCGAACTGGCCCGTCTCGGCCGGCGGCACACGGCGGGCGGCGCCGCGGCGGCGCTGGCCGCGGCGCGCGACGCGGGCTGCGACGACGTCAGCCTGGACCTGATGCTGTGGCTGCCCGCGCAGACGCGCGACCAGTGCGCCGCGTCCGTCGACCGCCTGGTCGCGCTCGCCCCGGACCACGCGTCGCTGTACATCCTGGAGGTGTATCCGAACGCGCCGCTGCGCGACGAGATGGCCCGCAGCGGCTGGTCGCAGGCGCCCGACGACGACGCGGCGGCGATGTACCTCGACGCGCTCGCACGGACCGATGCGGGCGGCCTGAGGCAGTACGAGATTTCCAACGTGGCGCGCGCCGGCCGGCGCGCGCGGCACAACCTCAAGTATTGGCAGGACGGCGAATGGCTCGGCTTCGGCTGCGGGGCGCACTCGAGGCGCGACGGGTGGCGGTGGCGCAACATCTCCGAAACGGCGCGCTATGTCGACGCCGTCGGGCGCGGCGAGGACACCGCTCGGGAGCGGCGGGCGCTGCCGCCCGCGGAGCGGCTCGGCGACGCCTTGTTCATGGGGTTGCGGCTGACGGAGGGGATCGACCTGGACGCAATTCGCGGCCGCTACGGCGTCGACGTGATGGACCGCTACGGCGCCCGGCTGCAGCCCTTCCTAGACGCCGGACTTCTGGTTGCGGACGCGGAACGGCTGCGGCTCTCGCGGCGCGGGATGCTGCTTGCCAACGAGGTGATGCAGGCTTTCGTCTAGGCGCCGTGTACGCTAAAGTATGCCGCTCTGTGGGGCAGGGCAGCGATCCTAGGGAGGAACGAGACATGCGTGAATTCCGCAAGCGGCAGTCGGTTCGGCGCATCGTGATGGGCGGCGCGTTCGCGGTGACTCTGGCGGCGGGCGTGCTGCTGGGAGGGTTCCTCACGTCGCAGCCGGCGGAGGCCCAGCCCCAGGTGACGTTCAGCGGCAACGCCGCCATCATGTTCCACTTCGTGAAGCCCGGGTCCACGTCGGACTACGAAGGCGTCATGCAGCGGCTGAGCGACGCGCTCCAGCGGAGCGAGGTGCCGGGCCGCCAGGATCAGGCGCGCGGGTGGAAGGTCTTCCGGGCGTCCCAGGACTTCACCGGGCAGGGTGCCGTACCGTACGTCTGGGTCATCGATCCGGTGCAGGCCGGCTCCAACTACGCGGCCGCCACCATCATGAACGAGGTGTTCCCGGGCGAGATCGAGCAGCTCTTCAACACCTACAACGGCTCGTTCACCGACGGTCAGGTCAAGCAGCTTCCGGTCAATCTCCAGTTGGTGCGCGACTTCTAGAGGCGGTTCGCGCAACCGGCGCCGGCTTCATCCGAGCGGCCCTGCGTCGGCGATGCAGGGCCGCTGCCCTTCGTGCCCGACGGCAGCGCATTGGGGGTGGGCATGACGCGTTCCCTGCTGACGGGCGAAATCCGGTGCCGGCCAATCTGGGCCGTGGCCGCGCTCGCCGTCGCAACCGGGCTGGGCGCATTCCTGGCTCTCGCGGTCCCCGCCGTCATCGCGGCCGGGCAACCGGACGACGACCCTCCCCCGCCGGAACGCTCGTTCGAGGCTCCGGCCGGCATGATCCTCAACTACGTGCAGTCGGGGAGCACCTCGGACTACGAGCGCGTGATCCGGCGTCTCGGGGCCGCCCTGGCCGAGACCGAGGAGGCCGACCGGCGCGAGCAGGCGGCGGGCTGGCGAGTCTACCGCGCCGAGGAGCCGGGCCTGAACGGGTCCACCCTGTACGTCTCGATGATCGATCCGGCGGTCGAAGATGCCGACTACTCCGTGTCGCGCATCCTCAACGAGGCCTTCCCGGCGGAGGTCCAGGAGCTCTACGAGGCGTACATCGGGGCCTTCGTGCCGGGGAGCGGCCAGATCCTGGTGAATCTGGAGCTCGTCGAGTCGTTCGCTCCCCAGTAGCCCGACGCCATGGACTTCCGGCCGAGCGAGGCGGAGCGCGTCACCCGGCGCGCGGTGCGGGAGTTCGCGGAGCGAGAGATCGCGCCGGGCGTCATGGCTCGGGACGAGGCGCAGCGGTTCCCGATGGAGCTCGTCCCGAAGCTGGGCGCCCTCGGGCTGCTCGGGATCCAGTTCCCGGAACGCTACGGCGGGGCCGGCATGTCCGCGCTCGACTACTGCATCTGCATCGAGGAGCTGGCCCGGGTGGATCCCTCGATCGCCCTTGCGGTGGCGGCGCACAACGGCCTCTGCGCGGCCCACGTCCACCGCTTCGGCTCGGAGGCGCAGCGGGACCATGTCCTGGGGCCGCTGGCGCGGGGCGAGTGTCTGGGCGCGTGGGCGCTGACGGAGCCGGACGCCGGGAGCGACGCGGGGGCCATCCGCGCGACGGCGGTGCGCATGGCGGGGGGCTGGCGGCTCGACGGGGCGAAGGTCTTCGTCACCCACGGCGGCATCGCGGGGTACACGGTCGTGATGGCGGTCACGGACCCGGATCGCGGCCGCCACGGGATCTCCGCCTTCATCGTCGAGCGGGGCGCGGCCGGCATGACGGTCGGCCGGAAGGAGAACAAGCTCGGCATGCGCGCCACGGAGACCGCGGAGCTGCGCTTCGACGATTGCCGCATCTCCGACGACGCGCGGCTGGGAGCGGAGGGTCAGGGGTTCGTGAACGCGATGCAGGTGCTCGACGAGGGCCGCATCGGCATCGCGGCGGTCGCGGTCGGGCTCGCCCAGGGGGCGTTCGACGCCGCTCGTCGGCACGCGGTGGAGCGCCGGCAGTTCGGCCGGCCGATCGGCGCGTTCCAGGCCATCCAGTGGAAGCTCGCGAACATGGCGACGGAGATCGAGGCGGCGCGTCTGCTCACGTACCGCGCCGCCTGCCTGAAAGACCGCGGGGAGCGGACGACGCGGGAGTCGTCGATGGCCAAGCTGCGGGCCAGCGAGACGGCGGTGCGCGCAGCCGAGGAGTGCGTGCAGATTCACGGCGGCTACGGGTTCGTCAAGGACTACCCGGCGGAGAAGCTCTATCGCGACGTCAAGCTGCTGACCATCGGGGAAGGCACGAGCGAGATCCAGCGCCTCGTGATCGCCCGCCAGTACCTCGATGCGCCCGCGTAGCCGCGAGGTGACGTACGAGGATCTGGCGGTGCGGGTGGTCGCGGGAGACCAGCGCGCCATCGCCCGCGCCATCTCGGTCGTCGAGGACGAGACGGCGGAGACGGCGCCGTTGCTCGGCCCGCTGTTCAGCCGGGCGGGCCGGGCGCGCGTCGTCGGCCTCACCGGGGCGCCGGGGGTCGGCAAGAGCACGCTCGCCGACCGGTTGACGGCCGAATGGCGCCGCGCGGGCCAGCGCGTCGGCGTCGTCGCGGTCGACCCGACCAGCCCGTTCACCGGCGGAGCGGTCCTCGGGGACCGCGTGCGCATGCAGGCTCATGCCGGCGATTCCGGGGTCTACGTGCGCAGCATGGCCACGCGCGGCCACCTCGGCGGTCTCGCGCGGGCGACCGGCGACGCGGTGCTCGTGCTCGACGCGGCCGGCCACGACGTGGTCGTGATCGAGACGGTCGGGGTGGGCCAGGGGGAGGTCGACATCGCCCGCACCGCCGACGTGTCCATCGTCGTGACGGTTCCGGGCACCGGGGACGACGTGCAGGCGCTCAAGGCCGGGATCATGGAGATCGCCGATATCTTCGTCGTCAACAAGGCGGACCGTGAAGGTGCGGACCGCGCGGTGGCCGAGATCGAGGCCATGCTGGCGCTTCAGGAGAATCCGGGCGCGGACCGTCCGCCGGTGTGCAAGGCGCAGGCGTCGACCGGAGCCGGCGTCGCTCCGCTCGTCCGGAGAATCGATGCGCTGGCGCAGGGGGCGCGCGATCGCGGCCGGCGCCGGGAGGATCGCGCCCGCCTGCGGCTGCGCGCCGCGCTGACGGAGCGGTTCCTGGACGCCGTCGGCGCAGAGCCGATCGACGCGGCGGTGGAGCGCATCGTCGGCGGTGCGAGCGATCCGTACCGCGAGGCCGACGGTATTCTCGATCGCGCGCTGGCGAGGGCGCGGGTCGCGGCGCCCGACCCGGCCGGCGGCGGCCCGCGCGCCGGCGCACGGGAGATGGGAGAGACGCGGTGAAGGCGGTTCTGGACCACGTCGGCATTGCGGTCGGCGATCTGGGGGAGGCCCTCGCGTTCTATCGAGAGGCTCTCGGCATCGAGGTGGAGGCGACGGAGGAGGTTCCCAGCCAGGGAGTACGGGCACACTTCCTGCGCGTCGGGTCGGCCTCGCTGGAGCTGCTGGAGTCGACCTCCGAGAGCGGCCCGATCGGACGCTACCTCGCGCGCCGCGGGCCCGGCCTGCACCACCTGACGCTGCGCGTCCACGACATTCGGGCGGCGCTCAGGGCGGTGGCGGCGCGCGGCGCGAAGCTGATCGATGCGGAGCCCCGGGAGGGGGCGGAGGGCGCGCTGGTCGCCTTCATCCATCCGTCGAGCACGCACGGCGTGCTCGTGGAGCTGAAGCAGGAGCGCGGCCGGGAGTCTGCGCCGTAGAACGGGCGGACCCCTGCCGGCACGGCGGGGCGGGAGTCGGAGCCGCGGGGGCGACGGCTTTCGGGCGAGGAGACGCGGAAGCAGCCTATGGATCCCGTGCGCATCGGCGTGATCGGCGGCAGCGGCATCTACGAGATGGCCGATCTTTCCGACCGGGAAGAGCGCATCGTCGAGACGCCCTTCGGCCTGCCGTCGGCCCCCTACGTGCTGGGCCGGCTCGGCGGCCGCCAGGTCGCGTTCCTGGCGCGGCACGGCGCGGGTCACCGGCTGCTGCCCACCGAGCTCAACTTCCGGGCCAACGTCTACGGTTTCAAGGTGCTCGGCGTCGAGTGGATCGTGTCGGCGAGCGCGGTGGGCAGCCTGCAGGAGCGGTACCGACCGGAGGAGATCCTCGTGCCGGATCAGTTCCTCGACCGGACCCGGGGCCGCATCAGCACCTTCTTCGGCGACGGGCTCGTCGCGCACGTGTCGTTCGCGCATCCGGTCTGCCCCGCGTTGAGCGCGCTCGCGGCGGAGGCCGGCGACGCGGTGGGGGCGAGCGTGCACCGGGGCGGCACCTACGTCTGCATGGAGGGCCCGCAGTTCTCGACTCTGGCCGAGTCGCGGCTCTACCGCTCGTGGGGGATGGATGTCATCGGAATGACGAACCTGCAGGAGGCGAAGCTGGCGCGGGAGGCGGAGATCTGCTTCACCACGCTGGCCCTCGTCACGGACTACGACTGCTGGCATCCGGATCACGACAACGTGTCGGTCGAGATGGTCGTGGAAACGCTCCGGCACAACGCCGAGACGGCGCGGCGCGTGATTCGCGGCATCGTGGGGCGCCTCCCGATCGAGCGCGGCTGCGAGTGCCGCACGGCGCTGGCCACCGCGATCATCACCCGTCCCGAGGCGGTCTCCGAGGAGGCGCGGCGGGCGCTGGCGCCGATCGTCGGGAAGTACCTCGCATGAGCGTCGGGGGCTCGGCGGCACGCCCGATCCTGACCGTCGGCTCGGTGGCGCTCGACTCGGTGCGCACCCCGGCCGGCGAGGTGTCGCGCATGGTCGGCGGGGCGGCCACGTTCTTCAGCGTCGCGGCGTCCTTCTTCACGGACGTGCGCCTCGTGGCCGTCGTGGGGGAGGACTTCGACGCGGGGCGCGCGAGGGTCTTCGAGGGGCGCCCGATCGATCTCGAGGGCCTGCAGCGCGTGCCCGGCGAGACGTTCCGCTGGCGCGGGGAATACGGCGCCGGGCTCGGCACGCGCGAGACGATCTATACCCACCTCAACGTGTTCGAGGCGTTCGAGCCCCGCATCCCCGACCGCTTCCGGTCGAGCCCCGTCGTATTCCTCGCCAACATCCATCCAGCCCTGCAGCTCCAGGTGCTGGAGCAGGTCCGCGACCCGGCATTCGTGGCCCTTGATACGATGAACTACTGGATCGAGGGGACGCCGGCCGAGCTGAAGGCCGTCCTCCGGCGCGTCGACACCGTGATCATCAACGACGAGGAGGCGCGGCAGTTGAGCGGGGAGCCGAACCTCGTCGGCGCGGCGCGCGCGATCCGGGCGCTGGGGCCGTCGCACGTGGTCATCAAGCGGGGCGAGCACGGCGTGCTGGCGGCCCGTCGCGAGGAGTTCTTCGCGGCGCCGGCCCTGCCTCTCGCCGACGTGCGAGACCCGACGGGAGCCGGCGATACGTTCGCCGGGGGGCTGGTCGGCTACCTGGCGTCGTCGGAGGCGCGGACCCACGACGTCTGGGCGCGCGCCATCATCGCCGGCTCGACGATGGCGTCGTTCGCGGTGGAGGACTTCGGTCTCGGCCGGCTGCTGCGGCTGACGGCCGGGGACATCCGGGACCGCTTCCAGGCGTTCAAGAGGTTGACGCACTTCGATGCACTGTAGCCCGCCGTTCGTCGCCTGGCGGCTCCGCCCGGCGCCCAACCAACCTTCCAGGGGTCCGCGCCGTCGTACGGCACAGACCCCTGGGCGCAGGCGCGGCCCGGGCGTCGTGGCCGGGCTGGCGGTCGCCGCCTCGATCTGGGTGGCGGCCCTCGTGGCCGCGCCCTACGTGGTGACGCACGACCGACCGGGATCCGCGACCTTCCTCGCCGCGACCGGGGTGTACGCGGTGGGCGCCGTCGTCTGCCATCAGCAGCCGTCCCGCTCGTTTCGCCTCTGGGACGCGCAGTTGCCGGTGTGCGCGCGGTGCGCGGGCCTCTACGCGGGGGCGCCGGGCGGGTTGCTCCTGGCGCTGCTGCTGCTCGCCGCTCCGGGCCGCGCGGGGCGCCATGCGCCGGAGCAGCACCGCGACGTGCGCCGATTGCTGATCGCCGCCGCCGTCCCCACGGTGCTCACCGTCGCCGTCGAGGTCCCGAACGCCGTCCGGGCCGCGTCGGCCCTGCCCCTCGGCTTCGCGGTGGCGTGGATCGCCGGGCGGACCGCGCGTGAGGTGCTGGACGAATGACGCGGACACGGGACGCGGATCCCGGTGCGGTTGCGGTCGCCTGCGCGCTGGCCTGGGCGTTGCCGGGGGCTGGCCATCTGTGGCTGGGTCGGGTGCGGAAGGGCGCGATCTTTCTCGTCGTCCTGTCCTCGATGTTCGGCGTCGGGGTGTGGCTCGAGGGCAGCGTGTATCCGCTCGACCCGACGCAGCCGGTCGTGGCGCTGCTCGCGCTCGCCGACCTCGGCGCCGGGGGGCTCTACGTCCTGGCGCGCCTCGCCGGGTTCGGAGAGGGAGCGGTTGCCGCGGTCACCCACGAGTACGGCAACACGTTCATCCTCACCGCCGGCCTGCTGAACGTGCTCGTGGTGCTCGACGCGCTCGACACCGCGCGCGGGCACAAGCCCTGAGCATGACCAGCCACTTTCTGCTCCTGGTGCTCTTCGCGGGCTGCGTGTCGGCCGTCTTCGCCGTGTTGATGCGGGACGACCCGGGCGAGCAGCTCCGCCTCGGGGCCCGGATGTTCGCCGCCTTCGTGGGCGCGGCCGTCCTGCTGAGCTGGCTGATGTACCCGTTCCCGCTGTGACCCCCCGATCCGGACCGCCGGCGCCGCGAGGCGGTCGCCGCACGGCGACATCACGGGCGTGCGCTATAGTTCTTGGCGGGCGGACCGTAGCGGATGACAACTGAACGGATACTCGTCGAACGCACGGATGCCGTGGCCATCGTCACGGTCAACCGCCCCCAGGTCCTCAACGCGCTCGATTCGTCCACCGTGACGGAGCTGCGGCAGGTGGTCGACGAGCTGGCCGCCGACGACGCGATCCGCGCCGTCGTGCTGACCGGCGCCGGCGATCGGGCCTTCATCGCCGGGGCCGACATCGCGGAGCTGGCCACCCTGTCGCCGGTGTCCGCACAGGCCGTCGCACGGCGCGGCCAGGCCCTGTGCTACGCCCTGGAGCGGATGGGCAAGCCGGTCATCGCCGCCATCAACGGATTCGCGCTGGGCGGCGGCTGCGAGATCGCGATGGCCTGCACGCTGCGGCTCGCGGCGGAGACGGCCCGCATCGGCCAGCCGGAGATCGGACTCGGCCTGCTGCCCGGCTACGGCGGGACGCAGCGGCTGCCCCGACTGGTGGGCAGCGGCCGCGCCCTGGAGCTCACGCTCATCGGCGATCCGATTCCGGCGTCGGAGGCGTGGCGCATCGGGCTCGTCAACCGGGTCGTGGCGCCGGGCGATCTCGCCGCGGAGGCGCGGGCGCTGGCCGAGCGGCTGGCGGCGCAGGCGCCGGTCGCGGTGCGGGCGATCCTCGACGCCGTCCGGGAGGGCATGCAGATGTCGCTGGCGGGCGGGTGCGAGCACGAGGCGGCGCTGTTCGGCGTCACGGCGGCGACCGACGACTGGCGCGAGGGGACCCGCGCGTTCCTGGAGAAGCGGCGACCGACGTTCAAGGGCGCATGAGAGACCGCCCGCGCATCGACGGCCTCGATGATGCGTCGGGGCTGCGTCTGGCCATCGTGATGTCCGCCTACCACGCTCCGGTCACCGAGGGGTTGCGGGACGGCGCGCTGGCGGCGCTGGCTCGCGCGAACGCGGGGCCCGGCCGGGAGGTCCCGGTCATCACCGTTCCCGGGGCGTTCGAGTTGCCGCTGGCGGCGCGCCGGGCCGCGGAATCGGGTGCCTTCGACGCTCTCGTCTGCCTCGGGTGCGTCGTTCGCGGCGAGACGCCGCACTTCGACTACATCGCGTCCGCGGTCGCCCACGGCATCATGTCCGCCTCGCAGGAGACCGGGGTGCCGATCACGTTCGGCGTGCTGACCACGAACACGCTGGAAGAGGCGCAGGCTCGGGCCCGCGAAGGCTCGTCGAACAAGGGGTGGGAGGCTGCGATGGCCGCCGTGCAGCTCGCCAACACCCTGCGAGCGCTTCCCGGCAGTACGCGAGGGGCGGCGGTGTGACGACGCCGCGGCCGAGCCGGGAGGGCCGCCGCCCGGTCCGCGCCCGCCCCGCGCCCGCGGCGGGCGCAGCGCCGGCGTTCGAACCGGCGGAGTTGCACCGGGGACGCGAGGCGGCGCTCCAGCTCCTGTACCAGTGGGAGATCGGGCGCATCGGCGAGCCGGGCCCCGACGCCGACGCTCTGTACTGGATCGCGCATCCGGCCCCCGAATCCCGGCAGGCTTTCGCCGTGGCGCTCGCCCGCGGAACCGCGTCTCGCACGCCGGAGATCGACCCGCTGATCGCCGGTCACGCACGGAACTGGCGCCTCTCCCGCATGGCGGTGCTCGACCGGCTGATTCTGCGGATGGCCATCTACGAGCTGTTGCGCGGGCGCACGCCGCCGCCGGTGGTGATCGACGAGGCCATCGAGCTGGCAAAGACCTTCAGCGGCGAGCATTCGGCCGGCTTCGTCAACGGGGTGCTCGACAGCGTGCGGCGCGAGATCGCCGGGGAGCACGGGGCGGACGAACCGTGAGCGCAAACGCGGGCGGCCCGTCGGCCCCGAGGGAGGGATCGAGCCGGGTGTCGGCGCGGACGCGGGCTCCGGCGCGGCCGGTGTCCGACGCCCGCGCCCACGAGCAGCAGCGGGAGCGGCGGGCGAGCCTCGAGAGGCTGGTCGAGCTGGGCGTCGACCCCTATCCTCCGCGATTCGAGCGGACCGACACGATCGGAGCGCTCGTCGCTGCCTACGGGCCGCGGTCCGGGGCCGAGCTCGAGGAGCTTGCGCCGCAGGCGGCGACCGCCGGCCGGGTCGTCTCGATCCGCAGCTTCGGCAAGGCCAGCTTCCTGGTGCTGGCGGCCGGCGGGAAGAGGATTCAGGCCTACGTTCGCCGGGACTCGGTTTCGGATGACGACTTCAAGGTCTTCCGGCAGATCGACGTCGGGGATCAGGTCGGCGTCGCGGGGCGCGTCTTCCGGACGCGGACCGACGAGCTGACGGTCTGGGCGTCGGAGGTCGCGGTGCTCGCCAAGTGCCTCGAGCCGCTGCCGGAGAAGTGGCACGGGTTGACCGACGTCGAGACGCGCTATCGGCAGCGCTACCTCGATCTCATCGTCAACGACGACTCGCGCCGGGTGTTCGAGACCCGCTCCCGCGTGGTGGCGGCGATCCGGGCCTTCCTGGACACGCGGGGCTACCTGGAGGTCGAGACGCCGATGATGCACCCGGTGGCCGGGGGGGCGCTGGCGCGGCCCTTCGTCACCCACCACAACACGCTCGACCTGCCGTTGTTCCTGCGCGTGGCGCCGGAGCTGTACCTCAAGCGGCTCGTCGTGGGCGGCCTGGAGCGCGTCTACGAGATCAACCGCAACTTCCGGAACGAGGGGATCTCGACGCGGCACAACCCCGAGTTCACGATGCTGGAGTTCTACGAGGCCTACAGTCACGCCGAGGCTCTGATGACGCTGACGGAGGAGATGCTGTCGTCCGTCGCGCGGGAGGTTCTGAAGGGCGAGGAGAGCGGTCCGTTCGGCGGCGAGACGATTTCCTACGCCCGCCCGTTCCGGCGGCTGCGACTGCGGGACGCCGTGCGCGAGGCGGCCTCCGCGCGCCTGGGCGAGGTGCCGGAGGCCGCACTGCGGCAGCGCGACGCAGCGGCGGTGCTGGCCGAGCGCCTCGGCGTCGCCGTCCCGCCGGGGGCCGGCGCGGGGCGCATCGCGGCCGCGCTGTTCGAGGAGCTGTGCGAGGACGCGCTCGTGCAGCCGACGTTCGTCCACGACTTCCCGACCGAGGTGTCTCCCCTTTCGAAGCAGCGCCCGGACGACCCCGATACGGTGGAGCGGTTCGAGCTCTACGTCGCGCGCATGGAGATCGCCAACGGCTTCACCGAGCTCAACGATCCGGCCGAGCAGCGGCGTCGCTTCGAGGTGCAGCTCGCGGAGCGCGCGGGAGGCGACGAGGAGGCGCACGCGATGGACGAGGACTACCTGCGCGCCCTCGACTACGGTCTGCCGCCGACGGGCGGCGAGGGCATAGGGATCGACCGGCTGGTGATGCTGCTCGCGGACCGCCCGTCGATTCGCGACGTGATCCTGTTCCCGTTGCTGCGGCCGGCGCGGAGCGAGCCGCGCCAGGGTGATTGACGATGCGCCAGCCTCCCTTCGAGCTGTACCTGGCGCTGCGCTACCTGACCGCCCGCCGCAAGCAGGCGTCCATCGCGAGCACGTCGATCATCTCGATCCTCGGGGTGCTGGTCGGGGTCATGGCGCTCGTCATCGCCCTTGCGCTGATGACCGGCCTGGCGGAGGAGATCCGGGACCGGATCATCGGAGGTTCCGCGCACGTCTACGTCTACCGGGCGGGCGGCTTCGACGATTACCGGGCGGAGGCCGAGTCCCTTCGGGAGGTGCCCGGCGTGGTGGCGGCCGCCCCCGCCGTGCAGGGCGAGGCGCTGGCGTTCACGGGGCAGGCGCAGGCGTTCGTCAGGATCAAGGGCATCGATCCGGAGCTGGAGGCGGAGGCCACCGACCTCGGCACTTCGCTCACCCACGGCCGCCTGTCCGACCTCTCCGACCCGAAGCCGGCAGGGCGGTCGGCGGTCGGCGGCGTCCTCATCGGCGAGCGCCTGGCGCAGAAGCTGGGCGCCTTCGTCGGCGACGAGATCCGCGTTCTGACGACGGCAGGCACGGTGACGCCGATGGGGGTCCGGGCGCTTCCGCGGCGGCTGGAGGTGATCGGGATCTTCCGCCTGGGGCTGCTCGAGTACGACAGTGCGTTCGGCTACGTCACGCTGGAGGTCGCCAGGCGGCTCTTCAACGCGGAGAGCGTGCAGATGATGGAGCTGCGGGTCGACGATCCGATGGCCTCGCGCGCCGTGGCGGATGCGCTCCCCGACCTGCTGGGGCCGGGCTATGTCGGGGACGACTGGTCGCGGCTGAACGCACCCCTCTTCGGGGCGATGTGGCTGGAGAAGATGGGGATCTCGATCGCCGTCGGGCTCATCGTCGTCGTCGCCGCCCTGCACATCATCGCCTCGCTCGTCATGCTGGTGATGGAGCGCAGCCGCGACATCGCGATCCTGAAGACGATGGGCGCCTCGGCGCGCACCATTCGCCGCGTCTTCATGCTGCAGGGGCTGATCATCGGCGCCGTCGGCACCCTCGGGGGCGCCGCGGGCGGCTACCTCGTGTCGACCGTCATGGACCGCTACCGTCTCCTGCAGCTCCCGATGGAGATCTACCAGGTGTCGTACGTCCCGTTCACGGTGCGGGCCCTGGATATCGCGGTGGTGGTCGGCGCGGCGCTGCTGGTCTGCTTCGTCGCGACCGTGTACCCGTCGCGCCAGGCGTCGCGGCTGGATCCGGCGGAAGCGCTGCGATACCAGTAGGTCCGGATCGCGCGGGACGCGGGGGCACGAGTCGCATGGCCTTCCTCCAGATCACGAGCCTCGCGAAGGCGTATCGCGGGCACGGCCGGGCGCTGCCTGTGCTGCGCGGCCTCGACCTGACGGTGGAGGCGGGCGAGATGGTCGCCGTCGTCGGCGCCTCGGGGGTCGGCAAGAGCACGCTGCTGCACGTCGTCGGCGGCCTGGACCGGGCGGACGAGGGCGCCGTACGCGTCGGGGAAACCGAGGTGACCGGGCTGAGCGACGCGGAGCTCGTCGCGTTCCGCAGCGTTCACATCGGGTTCGTCTTCCAGTTCCATCATCTGCTGCCGGAGTTCAGCGCCGTGGAGAACGCGGAGATGCCCCTGCGCATCGCGCGCCGGCCGGCCGCCGAGGCGCGCGCGCGGGCGATGTCGCTGCTGGAGCAGGTGGGTCTGGGCGACCGGCTCGACCATCGTCCCGGCACGCTGTCCGGCGGCGAGCAGCAGCGGGTCGCGGTCGCCCGCGCGCTCGTGATGCGCCCCGGCCTGCTGCTGGCCGACGAGCCGACCGGCAACGTCGACGAGGCGACCGGCGCGACGCTTCACGAGCTGTTGCGCGAGATGCACGGCCGGCACGGGCTGACCTCGGTGATCGCGACGCACAACGCGCGTCTGGCCGGGGCCTGCGACCGTGTCCTGCGTCTCGAGAACGGCCGCCTGCGAGTGGCGTGAACCGCGTCTGCGGGCCACTCACGCGCGCCGGCGGCGGGCGAAGGGCCCGGTGGCGCCCGCTTCCCGATGCCTTATAATCCTGGAGGGCCGTCGCGTTCTGGCGCGTGGGGATGGACCGGTAGGGGCGCATGTTCGAGCGATACACGGAGCGGGCGAGGCGTGTATTGTTCTTCGCGCGCTACGAGGCGAGCCAGCTCGGCAGCATCTCGATCGAGACCGAACACCTCCTGCTCGGCCTGATCCGCGAGGGCAAGGGGCTTACCAGCCGCATCTTCGCCCGTTCCCACCTCTCGCTCGAGAGCATTCGGAAGGAGATCGAGGGCCGCACCGTCTTTCGCGAGAAGGTGTCGACGTCGGTGGAGATCCCGTTCAGCACCGAGACCAACCGGGTGCTGCAGTTCGCAGCCGAGGAGGCCGACCGGCTGCTGCACAACTACATCGGCACGGAGCACCTCCTGCTCGGCATCCTGCGCGAGGAGCGGTCGGTGGCCTCGACGATCCTGTCCGAGAAGGGGATGCGCCTGAACGCGGTGCGCGAGGACATCGTGCACCTGCTCAACGAGAAGACGGCCGTCACGCGAGTCAAGGAGACGCCGCTCCTCGCCGAGTTCAGCCGCGACCTGTCGGCGGCGGCGATGAAGAACCGCCTCGACCCGCTCGTCGGCCGCTCGGTCGAGATCGAGCGCGTCCAGCAGGTGCTCTCGCGGCGCACCAAGAACAACGCCGTGCTCATCGGCGAGCCCGGGGTCGGCAAGACGGCGATCGTGGAGGGCCTCGCCCAGCGCATCGTCCGCGGCGACGTGCCGCACTTCCTGGCCGACAAGCGGTTGCTCGCGCTCGACATCTCGCTCATCGTCGCCGGCACCAAGTACCGCGGTCAGTTCGAGGAGCGCCTCAAGGCGATCATGAAGGAGCTGACCGAGAACCCGGGCATCATCGTCTTCATCGACGAGCTGCACACGCTGGTCGGCGCCGGCTCCGCCGAAGGGTCGCTGGATGCGGCGAACATCCTGAAGCCGGCGCTCTCGCGCGGCGAGATCCGCTGCATCGGAGCGACGACGCCGGCGGAGTACCGCAAGTACATCGAGAAGGACCGCTCGCTCGAGCGACGCTTCCTGGCGATTCGGGTCGAGCCGCCCACCGAGTCCGAGACGATCGAGATCCTGACGGGCCTGAAGGAGCGCTACGAGCGGTTCCATCACGTCACCTATACCGCCGACGCGCTCGAGGCGGCGGTCTACCAGTCGAGCCGCTACATCACCGACCGCTTCCTGCCCGACAAGGCGCTCGATCTCGTCGACGAGGCGGGGGCTCGCGCCAAGCTGCGCGAGGCGGGGTGCAGCGCGGAGTTCAGCGAGATCAACAAGAGCATCCGCACCGCCGTCGAGCAGATGGAGCACGCGACCGCGCAGAAGGACTACGAGCGGGCGCAGTTCTTCCGGGAGCAGGAGGTCCTCGCGCGCGAGAACCTGCAGTTCGTTCGGGAGACGTTCGACGTGCGGACGAGCGGGCGCCCCGCGACCGTCGGCAAGCCGGACATCGACGAGGTCGTATCGAAGTGGACCGGGGTTCCGCTGACTTCGATCAACCAGGACGAGAGCGCCCGGTTGCTCGACATGGAGGCGGAGCTGCACGGGCGGGTGATCAGCCAGGAGCTGGCGATCTCCGCCCTCGCGCGCGCGATCCGCCGCTCGCGCGCCGGTCTGAAGTCGCCGCATCGCCCCGTCGGCAGCTTCATCTTCCTGGGGCCGACCGGCGTCGGGAAGACCGAGCTGGCGCGCGCTCTGGCGAATGTCCTCTTCGGCAGCGACACGGCGCTGGTCCGCTTCGACATGTCGGAGTACATGGAGAAGCACTCGGTGTCGAAGCTGATCGGCTCGCCGCCGGGGTACGTGGGACACGAGGAGGGCGGGCAGCTCACCGAGAAGGTCAAGCGCCATCCCTACTCGGTGGTCCTGCTCGACGAGATCGAGAAGGCGCACCCGGACCTGTTCAACATCCTGCTGCAGGTGTTCGAGGACGGCCACCTGACGGACGGCCTCGGCAACCGGGTGGACTTCAAGAACACGATCGTGATCATGACGTCGAACATCGGCGCCCGTCACATCCAGAAGAAGGCGTCGGTCGGCTTCCAGGCGCCCGATCCCGGGGAGGTTCAGCGCAGCGTCTCCGAGCTGGTGCTGGCCGAGGTCAAGCGGACGTTCAACCCGGAGTTCGTGAACCGGGTCGACGAGATCATCGTTTTCGAGGCGCTGTCCGACGACGACCTGCGCCAGATCATGGCCATGCTGGTCGACCAGTTGAACGCCAACCTGGTCGACCGCGACCTGCGCATCTCGCTGACGCCGGAGGTCATCGACTGGATCATCGAGACGACGTGTGAGGACCGTTCGTACGGGGCGCGACCGCTGCGGCGAGCCATTCAGCGCTACGTGGAGGACCCGCTCTCGGAGGAGCTCATCCGCGGGCGCCTCGAAACCGGTGACGTCCAGGTCTACATGGACGCGGGAGCGCTGGCCTACCGGGCCGCCGGGCAGGCACTGGAGGGCCGGCGGCTCGCCTGACCGGGCCTCGAAGCGCCGGGAACGGCCGGACCGTAGATCGGCGCGTCCTAGATCTCGTACACTCGCGTTCAGGAAGTCCTCGCGATATCGGGTGACTGACGATGCAAGCAGCCAGGAACACGGTTGGTCGTGTGATGGTGGCGGCGGTGGCCACGGCGCTCCTGCCGGTGTTGGCGGCGGCCGAGCCGGGGCAGCAGCGCCCGCAGCCGCCCTCCATCTTCGGAAGTCCGCAGCCGCCACCGGCCGCCCGGCAGCCGATCCTGCCGCCGCGGGGCTCGCCGCCCTTGTTGCGGAACCTGGAGCTGCGGTTTCCGGCCCAGGGCAACGTGGCCAGCGTCGAGTACGACACGTACCTGTACTACATGGAGCTGCCCGGCCACGTGAGCCTCCCCTCACAGGGCCGCTGGGTCCCGTACACCGAGGAGCTCGAGCGCGTCGTGCTCGACGACTTCAACCGGTTGTGGGACACCGGATTCCTCGACGATCTCTGGATCGAGGTGGTCGACGAGCCGTGGCCGAACGGCGTGATCGGCAAGCGGGTCATCTTCAACATGGAGGAGCGGCAGCGGGTCAAGATCGTCACCTTCGACGGCTCGGAGGAGCTCAAGCGCGACGATATCGACCTCAACCTCGAGGACAACGGCGTCGTGCTGCGGATGGACTCCTTCCTCGATCCCGCCGTCATCCAGCGGGTCAAGGGAGTGCTGCAGGTGATGTTCCGGGCCAAGGGCTTCCTCTTCTCCGAGGTGAGCCACACGATCGAGGAGCTCCCGGGCGGCCCGAAGCTGGTGCGGCTCACGTTCCACATGGACGAGGGCCCGAAGGTCATGATCCGGAAGATCGACTTCGTCGGCAACCGGGCGCTGAGCGACGGCGACCTCAAGGGCCGGATGAAGAACGTGCGCGAGTCGTGGTGGCTCTCGTGGATGACCGGTCGCGGAACGTACAAGGAAGCCGAGTTCGAGGAGGACGCCGAGGCCATCGTCGCGCACTACCGGGACCAGGGCTACATCCGGGCGACGGTAGGACAGCCGAACATCGAGTACCTCGATCTGTCGGAAGACGGCGAGACGCGGGCCATCAATCTCCGGATTCCGGTGGACGAGGGGGAGCGCTACCGCCTGGGCGAGCTCGACTTCGCCGGGAACGAAGTCCTCCTCGAAGAGGGGCTGCAGCGGATCTTCGAGGACATCGAGCCCGGCGACTACTACAGCGAGGGCGACATCCGGGAGGGCTTCGAGGACGCGCGCGAGCTGTACGGGTCGCTCGGCTACTACGAGATGACGCTCGTCCCGGAGCTGGCGCCGCGGGACGAGCCCCTGCCCGGCGCCGACGCCGCGAACGGCAATGGCAACGGGAACGGCAACGGTGAGCACGCGGGCGAGGACGCGGAGGAGCGCCCGTCGCACATCGACGGCGCCCCCGTGGTCGACGTGACGATCCGCGTGCAGGAGGGCGAGCAGTACTTCGTCAACCGGATCGAGTTCACCGGCAACAAGACGACGCACGACGAGGTCATCCGCCGTGAGCTGCAGCTCGCGGAGAACGCGGTGTTCAATACCGAGGCCCTCAAGTACAGCGTGCGGCGCCTGAACCAGCTCGGCTTCTTCGAGCCGCTCGAGGAGGCGGGCGTCGGCATCGAGAAGACCGACTCCGAGGAGAACGAGGTCGACATCACGTTCAACCTCTCCGAGACCAACCTCAACCAGCTCACGTTCGGCGCCGGCGTCTCGGAGTTCGACGGCTTCTTCGGCCAGGTGTCGTTCCAGACGACCAACTTCATGGGTCGCGGGGAATCGCTCCAGGTGTCGATGCTGAGCGGCTCGCGGGCTCGGAACTACCAGCTCTCCTTCACGGAGCCGTTCATCTTCGGGCGGCCGATCTCGCTCGGCAGCACCGTCTACTCGCGGCGCATCGAGTGGATCGGGAGCTTCACCGAGGACAGCCGGGGCGCCACGGTGACGTTCGGCGTGCCGCTGGCCCTGTTCACCCGCATGTTCGTCGGCTACAGCCTCGAGTCGTCCGAGGTCACCGACATCAGCTCGTACCTGACCGACCGGCCGGAGCTGCTGGCCTTCAACCCGTTCTTCGCGGATGCCCTGCTCCAGAGCCACGGCGGCCGCCGCATCATCAGCAAGGTGACGCCTTCGCTCGTGCTGAACACCGTCGACCATCCCATCTTCCCGACCAACGGCCACAGCATGACCGCGTCGCTCGAGCTGGCCGGGCTCGGCGGGAACACGCAGTTCTGGAAGCCGACGCTGGAGGGCACCTGGTACATCCGGCACACGTCGAAGACGATCATCGGCCTGCGGGGCCAGTACAGCTACATGGGGGCCGGGAACCCGGATCAGATCCCGATCTTCGAGCGGCTGTGGCTCGGCGGCGAGTACTCGGTGCGCGGGTTCGACATCCGGCGCATCGGACCGACGTTCTCCGACCTCGATCCCGACGTCAACGCGAACTCGTACGCCGGCCGGATGATCATCGGCGGCAACAAGAGCCTGCTGTTCAACGCGGAGTACCAGTTCCTGGTCGGCGGCCCCGTGCGCCTGGTCTGGTTCTACGACGCCGGCCAGGTGCAGGACTTCGGCTCGCGCTTCGCGATGCAGGACTTCAAGACCTCCACCGGCATCGAGCTGCGCTTCTTCATGCCGATGCTGAACGTGCCGTTCCGCTTGATCTACTACTGGAACCCGCAGGTCGACGGGGTCTTCAACGACCGGCTCTACGAGCAGGAGAGGAGCGGCTTCCGCTTCTCGATCGGCACGACGTTCTAGACCGGACCGTGGCCGCGTCCGACTGCAGCAGACGACGCACGACAACCGATCAGCGCGAGGTGATGCATCGATGAGATTCGTGATCCGTGTCGCAACGGCGGTGAGCCTCCTTGCCGCGGCCGCCGGCACCGCCGCCGGACAGCAGTTCCCCCCCGGTACCAAGTACGGCTACATCAATCTGCAGCGCGTGCTGGCGGAGTCGAACGTAGGCAGGACCGCCAGCACGCGGGTGCAGGAGCTGACGGATACGAAGCTCGCCGAGCTCCAGTCCCGACAGACGACGCTCCAGGGTCAGCTCACCAGCAGCGAGCAGCAACTCGTGGAACTGCAACAGAAGCTCGAGCAGGGACAGAACGTCATGAGCGCGCAGGCGCGGCTCAGTCTGCAGCGGGAGATCTCCCGGTTGCAACTCGAGTTCCAGCGCCAGACCCAGGACGCCCAAGCCGAGATGGAGCGAGTCTCGCAGGACGCCGACGCCGAGGTGGCGGAGTTGCGGCAGGAGCTCCAGCTCCAGTTCGAGCAGCAGCTCGCGCCGGCCCTCGATGAGGTGGCGGCCGAGCGCCAGGTCGATCTCATCTTCAACGTCGAAGGCCTCATCTGGGGCCTGCCGGCCCTTGACCTGACGCAGGCGGTCGTCGAGAAGCTCAACGGCCGCTGAGACCCTGCTGCGGCAGCCCCGGAGCGGTGGACGGTGCGAGCGGGAGTGTGTACACTCGGCCTGCCTCGCACGTTGCCCGGGTCAGCCGTCCAGTGCCCCTCGACATCCCGGTCCTCCTCGACCGCCTCTGCTATCGCTACCCGTCGCTCCTGGTCGACAGCGTCGTCGAGCACCTGCCCGGCCGCCGGATCGTTGCCGTCAAGAATGTGACGGTAAACGAGGACTACTTCCAGGGGCACTTCCCCGGCACGCCCCTGATGCCCGGCGTGATGATGATCGAGACGCTGGCGCAGGTGGCGGCGCTGCTGCTGCTCGACGAGGGGGGGGCGCCGACGCGCCGCGCCGTTCTCCGCGGCGTGAACGACGCGAAATTCCGCCGGCAGGTGGTGCCCGGGGACCGGCTGCGGCTGGCGGTGACGCGAGAGCGCGAGCGCCAGGGGCTGGCGGTTGCGCGGGGGGTCGCCACGGTGGCGGACCGCGCCGTCGCCGAGGCGGAGCTGCTGCTCGGGATCGAGTACGGCGAGCCCGACGTCCATCCGACCGCGGTCGTCCACCCGGGCGCCGTCATCGGTGCGGGAACGGTGGTGGGGCCGTACGCGGTGATCGGCCCCCAGGTGCGATTGGGGCGCGGCAACCGGGTCGGGGCGTCCGCGGTCGTCGACGGCGACACCGAGATCGGGGACGAGTGCCACGTCCTCTCGTTCGCATCGGTCGGTCAGATTCCCCAGGACCTGAAGTTCCGCGGGGAGGCGACCGGGCTGCGGATCGGTCACCGGAACGTCTTCCGCGAGTTCGTCACCATCCATCGGGGCACGCGCGGGGGCGGCGGACTGACCCGCATCGGCGACGACAACGTGTTCATGGCGTATGCGCACGTCGCCCACGACTGCGTCATCGGCCACAAGACGCTGTTCGGCAACGGCGCGACGCTGGGGGGGCATGTCGTCGTCGAGGACGGCGCCACGATCAGCGCCGGCTCCGGCGTGCATCAGTTCTGCCACGTAGGACGCCAGGCCTTCATCGGCGGCTACACCGTGGTCACGAAGGATGCGCTGCCGTATGCCAAGACCGTCGGCAACCGCGCGCGCGTCTACGGGCTGAACCGCATCGGCCTGGAGCGCCGCGGTGTGCCCCCGCAGACCATCGCGAAGCTCAAGCGGGCGTTTCGGTACCTCCTGCAGTCCAAGCTCAACACCAGCCAGGCGCTCGAGCGGATCGACGGCGATCCCAACCTCGATTGTCCCGAGGTGGCCTATCTCGTCGAGTTCATCCGCGAGTCGAGGCAGGGCTCCCGGAGAGGCGTTACGTTGCGGCGGCCTCTCGGGCGCGTCGAGCCGGTGGAGAGCGAGAACCGGGTCTGATCCGTTGTCCCTGTCACGATCCGCGGGCCGCCGCCGGCGCGGCCGAGCAAGGGCATGCGCCTCGGCTTGATCGCCGGCAACGGCCGGTTCCCCTTCCTGGCCCTCGAGGCGATGAAGCGCCTCGGGCACGCCGTGACCGTGGTGGCGATTCGGGAGGAGACGTCTCCCGCGCTGGCTGCGGCGGCGGCCGCGGATCCGCCCGCCGCGCTCCACTGGGTCTCGCTCGGCGAGCTGGGACGGTGCATCGCCACGCTGAAGGAGGCGGGCGTCACGCAGGCCCTGATGGCGGGGCAGGTCCAGCACCGGCGCCTCTTCTCGGGCGTGATGCCCGACCGCGTCCTGCTGGGGGTCCTGCGGCGCCTGGCGACGCGCAACACCGACGCCCTCATCTCCGGCGTCGCCGACGTGCTCCGCGAGCACGGCATCGAGCTGGTCGACTCGACCGCGTTCCTCGAGCCGTTGCTGGCGCGGGCCGGCAGCCTGACCGCGCGCGAGCCGACCGCGGATGAGCGAGCCGACCTCGATTTCGGCTATGGCATGGCGGATGCGGTGGCCGCGTTGGATATCGGGCAGACCATCGCGGTCAAGGAGCGGGCCGTGGTCGCGATCGAGGCGATGGAGGGGACCGATGCGGTGATCGCCCGCGCGGCCCGGCTCGCCGGCGCCGGCGTCTCCGTGATCAAGGTGGCGAAGCCGAACCAGGACATGCGCTTCGACGTTCCGGTCGTCGGCCTGCCGACCGTCGAGGCGCTGCGGAGGGCCGGGGCGGGGGTCCTGTCGATCGACGCGGGCCGCACGCTCGTGCTGGACGGGGATCGCATGATCGACGCCGCCGACGAGGCCGGAATCGCCGTGGTCGGCCGCCTGGTGGGGGAATCGGCCGGGTGACGAAGCCGTTTCGCGCGGCGGTCGTCGGGGTCGGCCACCTGGGGCGGCATCACGCACGGCTCCTCGCCCGGCTGCCGGACGTCGAGCTGGCGGGCGTCGTCGACCGGGACGCATCCCGGGCGGCAGCCGTGGCGGCGGAGTTCGGCACGCGCGCCGCCTCCGGGATCGAAGAGCTGGGGGCCGATCTCGACGGCGTCACCGTCGCGGTGCCGACGGCGGCGCACGCCGACGTCGCACTGCCGCTGCTGCGGAACGGCACCGCGGTCCTGGTGGAGAAGCCGATCGCGACGTCCGTGGAGGAGGCGGATGCGCTCGTCGCCGCCGCGGCGGCCTCCGGCGCGACGCTGGCGGTGGGGCATACCGAGCGCCACAACCCGGCCGTGACGACGGCCCGGGAGCTGGTGTCGGCCCCACGGTTCATCGAGGGGCATCGTCTGGCGGAGTTCGCCCGCCGCAGCCTCGACATCGACGTGGTGTTCGACCTGATGATCCACGATCTCGACATCGTGCTCGCGATGGTCGGGACGGAGCCGGCGTCCATCGAGGCGGTCGGCGTGCCCGTGCTCACCGAGCGGGTCGACATCGCCAACGCCCGCATCCGGTTCCGAAACGGGTGCCTGGTCAATCTGACGGCCAGCCGCATCAGCCGGGACCGGGTGCGGAAGCTCCGCGTTTTCGAGTCGCATGCCTACGTGTCGCTCGACTACGGCGCGCAGGAGGTCGAGGCGTGGCGCGTGACCCGGGACGGCCCGGGGGAGCCCGCCATCGAGGGGGGCGGGGTGCCCGTGGCGCGGGGGGAGCCGCTCCACCGGGAGCTGGCCGACTTCGTGCGGGCGTGTCGAACGGGCTCGCCGCCGCGGGTGACGGGGGAGGACGGGCGGCGGGCGCTGATTCTGGCCCAGCGGGTCGCGGCCGCGATCGCCGAGGAGGGGGAGGTCGGCCCCTCGTGAGAGCGGCGCGCGCGGGGGGCGTGCTGCCGTAGGCAATGTGCGGCGGAAAGTCCGCGGCGGTCGGCGCGCGGCGGAGCAGGCGATGGGAGGGTCGACGCGCGGCGCACGTCGCGGCCGGACACGACGACGCGGCGGCCGGCGCGCAGCGGAGCAGGTGATGGCAGGAGACCGAGAGTCCGGACCGGGGAACGCATCGCTCGAAGGGATGGCGGAGCGACTGCGTGCCGGCGGGCGGCCGGCGGCCGCCGACGTAGAGGCGCTGGCCGCCACCTCCGACCTCGTGGCGCTCGGGGCCCTGGCGGATGAGCGGAGGCGGGTGCTGCGCGGGGATCGGGTGACGTTCGTCCGCGTGGTCGAGATGGCCGCGGATGCGGGCGCGACGGCACCCGACGGCCTGCCGCCGCGCGCCGGCGAGGTGCGTCTGGTCGGACGCCCGGCCGACGTCGGAGCTGCGGTGGCGGCAACCTCCCGGCTGCGAGAAGCAGCGGGCCGCGCCCCGGTCACCGGGTTCGCGCTCGAGGACCTCGTCGACCTGTGCGGCGGGGACGAGTCCGCCGTTCGCGAGGCTCTGGGCGCGCTCCGCGAGGCGGGTCTGGCCCGCGTTGCGGAGGCCCGGGCGGACGGCGGCCAGGGCCCGGGCTGGATCGAGCTCGCGGCGGCGGAGGGATTGCCGGTTGCGCGGCTGACGGTGGCGTCCGCCGACTCGGACGGTCTGGAGAACGCCCGCCGGGTCGTGGCCTGGGGGGGGGCGGTGGCCACCGTCCGGGCGTTCGCACCGCTGCCGGCCATTCCGAGTCCTCGGCCGTCGACGGGCTACGACGATCTCCGCCGGGTTGCGCTCGCGCGGCTGGTGGTTGACAATATCGGCTCCATACAGGTCGACTGGCGCCGGTATGGGCCGAAGCTGGCACAGGTTGCGCTCACCTTCGGGGCCGACGACGTGGACGCCGTCTCACCGATCGACGCGCTCGAGCACGGGTGGCGCCGCGCGCCTCTCGAGGAAGTCACGCGGAACGTGAGCGCGGCGGGGCGGGTCCCGATCGAACGCAACGGCCGTTTCGAGATTGGCACGGCACGACCATGAGCGTGGTGCGCGTCGGCTGCGTCGAGTATCTCAACGCCCGCCCGCTCGTGCACGGGCTGGATCGGCGCACTGATCTCTTCTCGCTGCGCTTCGACGTCCCTGCCCGGTGCGCGTCCTGGCTGCACGAGCGCGAGGTCGATCTGGCGCTACTCCCCGCCATCGAGTACCTCCGCCGGCCCGACTATCGGATCGTTCCGGAGCTCGCGGTGACGTCCAGGGGGCCGGTGGCGTCGGTCGCAATCTTCACCAAGCGGCCAACGACCGCCATCCGTTCCATCGCCATCGACTCGAGCTCGCGTACGGCGATTGCCCTGCTGCGCATTCTCTGTGCGCAGTGGTTCGATATCGAGCCTACGTTCGTGACGATGCGTCCCGACCTGCCGGCGATGCTCAAGCGCTGCGACGCCGCCCTGCTCATCGGGGACATCGCGCTGTTCACGGAGCACGAGACGACCGACCTCGACAAGGTGGACCTCGGGGAGGAGTGGACGGCCATGACGAGCCTGCCGTTCGTCTGGGCGTTCTGGGCCGGCCGCCCGGGGGCGGTCGAGCCGGCTCACGTGGAGGCGCTGCGCGCCGCGCGCTCCGCGGGCGAGGCCGCATTCGACGAGATCGCCGCCGCGCACGGGCCCGAGGACGAGGACGAGGCCGCGCTGGCCCGCACCTACCTCGACACCAACGTGCAGTTCGCACTGAACGGCGAGTGCCTGGCGGGACTGAAGAAGTTCTTCGGCGCCGCCCTCGACCTCGGGATCGTGCAGCAGGCGGTGAGCCTCCGTTTCTACGAGACGTGATGCGCGGCGTGCTCGACGAGGTCGCGACGCGCTTGCGGGGCGGGGGGCGCCTGAGGGCGGGAGAGGCCCTCGACCTCTATCGGCACGCCCCGACCCACGAGCTCGGGCGCCTTGCGGACGCGGTGCGCGCGGCGAAGCATCCGCAAGGCATCGTCACCTACATCGTCGATCGCAACGTCAACTACACCAACGTCTGCGTGGCGCGGTGCAACTTCTGCGCCTTCTACCGGCCGGTCGGCTCCGGGGACGGCTACGTGCTCGGGTTCGACGAGATCTTCGCGAAGATCGACGAGACCATCGACGTCGGCGGGGTGCAGCTCCTGCTCCAGGGCGGGCACAACCCGGACCTCCCGCTGGCTTGGTACGAGGACCTCTTCCGGGCCGTCAAGGAACGCTACCCGACGTTCCGGCTGCACGCCCTGTCGCCGCCGGAGGTCATCCACCTGTCGCGCCTCTCGCAGCTTCCGGTGCGTACGGTCGTGGGTCGGCTCGTCGCGGCGGGCCTCGACAGCATCCCGGGCGGCGGGGCCGAGATCCTGGTGGATCGCGTGCGCCGGCTCCTGAACTGCTACGGGAAGGCGACGGCGGGGGAGTGGCTCGACGTGATGCGCACCTCGCACCAAGCCGGCCTGCGCACCACGGCCACGATGATGTACGGCACCGTCGAGCGGCTGGAGGAGCGCATCGAGCACCTGTTCCGGCTCCGGGACCTGCAGGACGAGACCGGCGGGTTCACGGCATTCATCGCCTGGAGCTACCAGCCTCCCAACACCGAGCTGGGCGGCATCGAGGCCACCGGCATCGAGTACCTCCGCACGCTGGCCCTGGCGCGGCTCGTGCTGGACAACTTCGACAATCTCCAGGCGTCCTGGGTGACGCAAGGCGGAAAGGTCGGCCAGCTCAGCCTCGCCTACGGCGCCAACGACATGGGCAGCGTCATGATCGAGGAGAACGTCGTTCGCGCCGCCGGCGCCGCCTACTGCATGGACGAGGTCGAGATCGTCCGCAACATCGAGAATGCGGGCTTCACCCCCAAGCGGCGCAACATGCACTACGAGCTGCTCGGCGATCCCATCTTCCGTGAGCGCGCGGTGCCCCGGATGCTCGAGCTGGCCGTCGCTCGGACCGGCGATGTCGACGCGCCGCCTCCGGAGATGGCCCGCTACCCGGCCCGCAGCCGTTCCGGGAAGGCCCGTCGCTCGGCGCAATGAACCGGACGCGCCGGTCGCGCCCGACGCGCTATCACGCCGCCTGGATCCTGCCCGTCGCCAGCCCGCCGATCCGCGACGGCTGGGTCGAGGTCGCGGGCGGCATGGTGACCGGGGTGGGGCCGCCGTCATCCGCGCCGCGCGCGGGCGGAGCGCGCTGCGTGCGCCTGCCGTCCCACGTCGTGCTGCCCGGCCTCGTCAACGCGCACACGCACCTGGAGCTCTCCGGCCTGCGGGGCGCGGTTCCGCGGGCGGCCTCGATGCCGGACTGGGCCCGCGCCGTCATGGCCGGGCAGGCGCGGCTGGCGGCGGCCGACCCCGCGCCGGCCGTCTCCGCGGCGGTGGCCGAGCTCCGGCGGGCGGGGACCGCCCTGGTCGGCGACATCGCCAACACGCGCGCCTCCCTCGCCGTGCTGCGCGACGGCCCGGTGGCCGCCGTCGTGTTTCGGGAGGCGCTGGGGTTCAACGTCGGCGCGTCGGAGGCGCATGCGATCGCGGCGGCGCTCGGCGCGGAGCGGGAGACCGGCGCCGGTCCCCACGTGCGCGTCGCGGTTGCCGCGCACGCGCCCTACTCCGTCGCGCCCGCGCTGTTCCGCGCGCTCGCCGCAGCGGCCGGCGACGCGCCGCGGTCGGTCCACGTCGCCGAGTCGGCGGCGGAGCTCGAGCTGCTCCGGACGGGAACCGGCGCCTGGCGCGCGATCCTCGAGGAGCGGGGCCGCTGGAACGCAGGCTGGACCCCGCCCGGGTCGGGCCCCGTCGCGTACCTCGACGCGCTCGGCTGGGTCGGTCCGGAGACGCTGGTCGTGCACGGCGTGCACCTGGCGCCGGCGGAGATCGACCGCATCGCCGCCGCGGGCGCGACGCTGGTGGCGTGCCCGCGCAGCAACGCCTGGACGGGGGCCGGCCCCCCGCCGCTCGGCCGCTTCTACGCATCGGGAGCGCGGGTGGCGGTGGGCACCGACAGCCTGGCGAGCGCGCCGGACCTGAACCTCTTCGCCGAGCTCGCCGAGATGCGGCGCGTCGCGCCGTCGGTGCCGGCCTCCGCGCTCATCGCCAGCGCGACCGAGGTGGGGGCGGCGGCGCTCGGCGCCGGGGACCGCTTCGGGGTCATCGCGCCCGCGAGGCCGGCCGCACTCATCGCCGTCGAGCTGCCGGGCCGCACCGACGATGTGGAAGAATACCTGCTCAGTGGCATCGAGCCGGACGGCGTTGCGTGGCTGGCGGACCTCGACTCCGGGCCGGACGGCCCGGTGGGATAGGCAGGATTGACCCCCCGCGGCGCGTTCCTCGACCGGTTGCGGGGCGCGGCAGCCCGTCTCCGCACCTACGGTTCCCTGGTGCGGTTCAGCCACACCGTCTTCGCCCTTCCGTTCGCGCTGACCGGCGCGCTGCTCGCGGCCGTCGAGACCCCGCTGACGGCGGCGCGTCTCGGGTGGATCGTGGCCGCGATGGCGACCGCGCGGACCGCCGCCATGGGCTTCAACCGCCTGGCGGACGCGCGATCCGACGCTCTCAACCCGCGGACCCGGAACCGGGAGCTGCCGCGCGGCCGGGTCTCCCGGCGGGAGGCGGCCGTACTGGTCGCCGTCTCGTCCGCCGCCTTCGTGGCGGTCACCTCGCAAATCAGCGCGCTCTGCCTGGCGCTCTCTCCGGTCGCCCTCGCGATCGTCTTCTGGTACTCGTTGGCCAAGCGCTATACGACGTGGACGCAGGCCTTTCTCGGCCTCGCGCTCGCCATCGCGCCGGTCGGAGGGTGGATCGCGGCCGGCGGGGGCGCGGGCTGGGAGCCGTGGCTGCTGGCGATCGGTACCGGAACCTGGGTGGCGGGATTCGACACCCTGTACGCGTGCCAGGATGTCGACTTCGACCGGAGCCACGGGCTGCGGTCGATCCCGGCCCGCTTCGGGGTGGCGCGGGCGCTCTTCATCTCGAGGGCGTTCCACGTGCTCACGGTCGGCGCCCTGGCCGCGCTGGCCTGGGCGGCCCCGCTCGGGCCGGTCTACCTGGTGGGGGTCGCCGGTGTCGCAGCGCTGCTCGCCTACGAGCAGTCGCTCGTGCGGCCCGGCGACCTGTCGCGGGTGAAGCAGGCGTTCGATCTGAACGGGTACGTCGGCGTGCTCTACTGCATTGCGACGGCGGTGGCGATTCATGGCTGAGCCGAAGCGGCTCACGGTTGGCGTCACGGGGGCCAGCGGCGCGGTCTACGCCGTGCGGACGGTCGCCGCGCTCGTGTCGCAGGGCGTCACGGTGGAGCTGGTGGCGTCGGACCTGGGGCGCCGATTGCTGCGCGACGAGCTCGGGCCGGAGGCCGCCGTCGAGCGTCTCGCGAGCTACCTCGGCGCCCGCTACGACGTGACGCCGCCGCCGGGGAGGCTCGTGATCCACAGCAACCGGGACGTCGGGGCGCCGATCGCCAGCGGCAGTCATTCCAGCGAGGCGATGGTGATCGTGCCGTGCTCGATGAAGACCCTGGCCGGCGTGGCGCACGGGCTCTCCCGCAACCTCATCGAGCGGGCCGCCGACGTCGTCCTCAAGGAGCGCCGCCGGCTCGTCGTCGTGCCGCGGGAGACGCCGATGAGCCTGCCGCAGCTCCGCAACCTCGTTCTCTGCGCGGAGGCCGGGGCGCACGTGCTGCCCGCGATGCCCGCCTTCTATCAGCGCCCGCGCACGCTGGACGACCTGGCGGACTTCATGGCCGGCAAGATCCTCGGCGCGCTCGGCTTCGAGCAGCGACTCTTCCCGCCCTGGACCGGCGCGCCGCCGGACGTCGGATCGGACGGGGGCGGATGACCGTCGTCCGCAGCGGCTCCGGGTCGCAGCCGGCGGCGGGGGAGGCGGCGCGCGCCGCCGGGGTGGACAAGAGGCCGGATCGCATCGCCGCGATGTTCGACGCGATCGCCCGCCGCTACGACCTGCTGAACCGGGTGTTGAGCGCGGGGCTCGACCAGCGGTGGCGGGCGCGGGCGGTCCGGTCGCTCGGCCTGACGGGACGGGAGACGGTGGTCGACCTCTGCACCGGCACCGCCGATCTTGCCATCGCGCTCGCCGGCGGGGCCGGGGGCGCCGCGCGCGTCGTGGGCATCGACTTCGCAGGAGAGATGCTGCGCCTCGGGCGGGCCAAGCTCCAGCGCTCGGGGCTCGGCCGGCGGGTGACCCTGGTGCGCGCCGACGCCACGCAGGCGCCGCTCGACGACGGGATGGCCGACGCAGCTACGGTCGCCTTCGGCATCCGGAACGTCGAGGAGCCGCAACGCGCCCTGTCCGAGATGCACCGTCTCGTCCGGCCGGGCGGCCGGATCGCCATTCTGGAGTTCGGCATGCCTCGCCTCCCGGTCGTGGGCGCCGCCTACGGCTGGTATTTCCGCCGCGTTCTGCCGCGCCTGGGGAGCGCGGTCTCGGGGCACGGGAGTGCGTACGCCTATCTTCCGGCGTCGGTCGGGACGTTCCCCGGCCCGGCCGCGTTCTGCCGGCTCCTCGAGGAGGCCGGATTCCGCGACGCCCGCGCCGTCCCGCTGCACCTCGGCATCGTGTACCTCTACGAGGCCGCCCGCGCGTAGCCGATACCGTCATGCGCCGTTCCGGCGTCGCCTTGCGGGCCTGACACCCAACCGACCCTCGGTCGTTCGCTCCGTGCCGCGGCGCCGACTCCCGGAACGCGGGACGCTGCTATACTCGCTGGAGACGGCGTAGTCCGATCAGGCCCTTCATGTTGTTCGACTTCGAGGACCGGTGCTTCGACACGCCGACCGTCGATTCGGCGATGTCGTGGCGCGAGCAGGTCCTGCTCTCCGGCCTGATCCACCTGCTGGTCGTGCTCGCGGTCCTGTTCGTGCCGCAGCTCTCGCTCGTGCGCGATGCCGAGGCGCGGCGCGCAGAACGCCTTGCGGAGCAGGCCGAGCTGCTCGCCGAGGCGCAGATGCAGGCGCCGGAGACGGGCCGGCCCTTCATCTTCGTCCAGCCGCGGGTGGATCTCGAGGCGCCTGACGCCCGCCCCGACGCTCCGTTGTGGGACCAGGACCGCCGCGCCCAGTCGCCGTTCGCGTCCCTCGATCCCAGGAACCGGCTGCCGAACGCGCGCGGCAACTCGATCGACTTCGTCGAGGCGGAGGACCCCGGCGCCGCGCTCGACGACTCGCCGCGCATCGGCGTGCCGGCCGACGCCAGCTCACCGGATCCGTCGGAGACGCCCGACCCGGATCCGAGGGTCGACGATCTGCTCGCCGCCGCGGCCGACGTGCCGCCGTCCGAGAGCGTCGAGGAGCCGGACGAACCGGAGCAGGATTCCGAAGAGCCGGCCGAGCCGGCGGAGGAGACGGATCGGAGCCTGGCGGAGCTTCTCGCCGAGGGGGCCCTGATCGTGCCGCAGCCCGGCCGGAGCCGCCGGGATCCGGATCCGCCCAACCCGCGCAGCGATCTCCTTGCGGACGGTCTGCTGGGAGGCACGTTGCAGGATCTCGGGCGCTACGTGCGGCGCGAGAGCTTCGGCAACGTCTACGGCGACACCGAGCGGTTCGCCCCGTGGATTCAGTTCGACACCAAGGGCGTGGAGTTCGGCCCGTGGCTGCGCCGGTTCATCGCGCAGATCCGCCGCAACTGGTTCATTCCCTATGCAGCGCTCAGCATGCACGGGAACGTCCAGCTCACGTTCTACGTGCAGCGGGACGGGACGATGACGGGGCTGACGGTGCGCCGGCCGTCGGCGGTCGACGCGTTCACGAACTCCGCCTTCAACGCGCTGAAGTCCTCCAACCCGACGCGGCCGCTTCCGACGGAGTACCCGGACGATCAGGCGTTCTTCACCATCACGTTCTACTTCAACGAGTCGCCGCCGCGGGCCTGACGGACGCCGGGCGGGTCCCGCGGCGGGGACGGATCGGCGCGGCCGGCAGCCGGCCGGCGGCAGGAGCCGGTCCCTCGGCCCGCACGCGATGCCGCTTCCCACGCGGACGCAGCAGCTTGGCTGGCTGGTGCTCCTTACGCTTCTGCTGGCCCTGGTCATCCTCCGGTGGCTGCGCCTCGTCTGACCCCCGGCCGGCCGCCCGTGGTCGCCGTCGTCGGCCCGACCGCGTCCGGGAAGAGTGCGCTCGGGGTGGCGCTCGCCCGGCATCTCGGAGGCGAGGTCGTCAGTTGCGACTCGACGGCCGTCTACCGCGGGTTCGACATCGGAACCGACAAGCTGCCGGCGGGGCGGCGGCGGGGCGTGCCCCATCACCTCGTCGACGTGGTCGAGCCGACGGAGCGCTATTCCGCCGCACGCTACGCCCGCGCGGCGGCGGCTGCCGTCGGCGACATCACCCGCCGGGGGCGACTACCGATCGTCGTCGGCGGGAGCGGCTTGTATTATCGGGCCCTCACCCGCGGTCTGTTCCCGGGGCCGGGCCGCGACGATGCCCTGCGCGCGCGCCTGACGCGGGTGGCCCGCCGGCGAGGCGTCGACTGCCTGCGCCGAGCTCTGGCGCGAGTGGATCCGGCGTCGGCGGAGCGGATTCAACCGCGGGACGAAAAGCGCCTGATTCGTGCCCTCGAGGTGTTCCGGCTCACCGGACGGCCGCTCACGGAACACTTCGCCCGAACGCGGTCGCCGCTCGCGGACTACGCCGTGTCCGGCATCGCCATCCGCCTCCCAGCGGCCGAGACGGCACGGCGCGTGGCGGCCCGCGTGGATGCGCAGTTCGCCGACGGGCTGCTCGAGGAGGTCCGCGCGGCGCTCGCGGCCGGCCTGCCCGAGGACGCGCACCCCCTCGGTGGGCTCGTCTACCGGCAGGTCGTCGAGCATCTGCGGGGAGAGCGCGACGAGCGGGACACACGCGAGCTGATCGTGCGCGAGAATCTGCGGTATGCGCGGCGGCAGTTGATCTGGTTCCGCAAAGAACCTAATCTACGCTGGATCCGGATTCCGGGCGAGCATCGGGACGCGCTGCCGGCCGTCCTCGGCAGCCTCGTCGACGTGGAGCCGACCCAAGCCGATGTCGAGCCGCGGTGAGACCCCAGCCCCTGTCGCGCACCTGCAGGAGACGTTCCTCAACGGCGCACGCCGCGAGCGGCTGCAGGTGGTCATCCGCCTCATGGACGGGACGGAGGTCGACGGCCGCATCAAGAGCTTCGACCGCTTCTCCGTTCTCGTGGAGCACGATGGGGCGGATCACATGCTCTTCAAGCACGCCATAGCCTCGATTCGTCCCTTCGCTACCGGCGCCCCGGGCGGCGTTTCGTAGGCTCGGAGCCCTCGTCATGTCCGATCCACCGGTTGCGGGCGCCCTGCGCGTGCGGCTCGAGGCCCGCGAGCACGACAACCTGGCGCCGTGGGCGGCGCGGGCCCGCGAGAGCCGCGGGCGGCTGCGGCCGGAGGCGGAGGATCCGATTCGCCCCGCCTTCCAGCGGGATCGCGATCGGATAGTGCATTCGAAGGCGTTCCGCCGGCTGAAGCACAAGACACAGGTGTTCCTTGCGCCGACCGGCGACCACTACCGGACGCGGCTCACGCACACGCTCGAGGTTTCGCAGATCGCGCGCACGATCGCCAAGGTGCTGCGCCTCAACGAGGAGCTCACCGAGGCGATCGCGCTCGGGCACGATCTGGGACATACGCCGTTCGGACACGCCGGCGAGCGGGTGTTGCGCGGACTCGCACCCGGCGGCTTCAACCACTACGAGCAGAGCCTGCGCATCGTCGACGTGCTCGAGCGCGACGGGCGCGGGCTGAATCTCTCCTGGGAGGTGCGCGACGGAATCGCCAAGCACTCCAAGGGCAAGCGGGGAGCCCCCGTGGGGGCTGCGCCGGAGCGGCGCGCGGCGACCCTCGAGGGACAGGTGGCGCGCGTGGCCGACGTCATCGCGTACGTCAACCACGATATCGACGACGCGATGCGCGCCGGAATCCTGCAGTCGGCGGATCTGCCCGCCGCGGCGGTCGCGGCGCTCGGGGGTTCGTCCTCGGCGCGGATCGGCCGGATGGTGACCGACGTCGTCGAGCAGAGCGTGCGGCGTCCGGACGCGCCGGAGATCGGCATGAGCACGGAGGTGCTCGAGGCGACCTTGACGCTCCGGGAGTTCCTCTTCGCCGCGGTCTACGAGAACGACGCCGCGACGGCCGAGTTCGCCAAGGTCGCCGGGATCCTCGAGAGCCTCTGGGCCAGGGTGCGGAGCGAGCCGGCCCGCTTCCTCGACGGCGCCACCCTCGAGCGCGACGGTCTCGACGTCGCGTCGCGGGACTTCCTCGCGGGAATGACGGATCGCTTCGCCATCGGACTGTTCGAGGAGCTGTTCGTCCCCCGCTCGTGGGGCGAGCGGAGCCGCTCCCGCGTGGTATAGTCTCGGGTTCGCCCGTGGAGTCGAAGGGTGCCAGAGGAAGGTCGCTCCGGGGCGGGTGAGTCGCTGCTTCTCGATCTGCGCGCGTTGCGCCGGGGGGAGGAGCGGGTGGACCGTTCGTTCTCGAGCCGCCTCTTCCCGGCCGGCCGGGGCGACGAGTACGTCGTCGCGGGACCGGTACGGCTGGCGCTCGCGATACACCGCGACGGCGAGAGCTACCGGTTGCGGGGCGGACTCGCCGCGGCGCTGGAACTCGTGTGCTCGCGGTGTCTGGCCCGCATCGAGATGCCGGTGGACGTCGACCTCGACGTCCTGTACCTGCCGCAGCGGGCGAACACCGGCGAGGGCGAGCTCGAGATCGCGGACGATGACCTGAGCACTGCGTTCTACCGGGATGAGGAGCTCGATCTGGGGCACCTCATCAAGGAGCAGCTGCAGCTCGCGGTGCCGATGAAGCCGCTCTGCCGGCCCTCGTGCCGGGGGCTGTGCACGGTGTGCGGGATCGATCGGAACATGGACCGCTGCGACTGCGACACCGCGTGGCGCGACCCGCGACTCGAGGCGTTGCGCGCTCTGCGGCCCGCAGGCGGCGGAGGCTCGGAAGAGGACTGAGCAGGGACGACAGGATGGCGAATCCCAAGCGACGACACTCCAAGGCGCGAACGGCGAAGCGAAGGGCGCACGACGCCCTGACGCCAGCCGGGCGGGGCGAATGCCCGCAGTGTCACGAGCCGAAGCTGCCGCACGTGGTCTGTCCGCACTGCGGGTACTACCGCGGCCGCCAGGTGCGGCCGGTAAAGGAAGAGTGAGCTTCGCGCACCTCCGGTCTCCTTCGCCCGACCCGCCCGTGACCCTGTCTCGCCTGGCCGCCGGTGCGGTCAGGGCGATGGTCAGCCAATGATCGCGTTCGTGTTCCCGGGGCAGGGCTCGCAGCGCGCCGGCATGGGGAAAGCGCTCGCGGCCACGCACCCCGTGTGCCGGGAGGCGTTCGAGCAGGCGGACGACGTGCTCGGCGAGCCGCTCAGTCGGCTCTGCTTCGAGGGACCGGGGGAACGGCTCGCGCTCACCGAGAATACGCAGCCGGCCGTGCTCGCGATGAGTATCGCCGTTCATCGCGTGCTCGCGTCGCGGGGTCATGCCCCGGCGATGGTGGCCGGTCACAGCCTGGGCGAGTACTCGGCCCACGTCGCGGCCGGGACGCTGGGCTTCGCCGACGCCCTGCGCACGGTGCGCCGCCGCGGCGTCTATATGCAGGAGGCGGTCCCGGTCGGCGAGGGAGCGATGGCCGCGGTGCTCGAACTGGAGACCGATCGGGTCCGCCAGGCGTGCGCCGAAGCGGCCGGCGGCGACGTGGTGAGCGTGGCGAACGTCAACGCCCCCGGTCAGGTGGTCATCGCGGGGGCGCGCGAGGCGGTGGCGCGAGCGGGGGACCGGGCGCGCGCGCTCGGGGCGCGACGCGTGCTGCCGCTCGACGTCAGCGCCCCGTTCCACTGCGCGCTGATGAAGCCCGCGGAGGAGCGGCTGGCTCGGGATCTCCGGGCGCTCGTCGTCGCCGACCCCTCGGTGCCGGTGGTGGCCGACGTGGACGCCGAGCCGAAGCGGCGGGCGGGGGAGGCGGTCGACGCTCTCATTCGGCAAGTGAGCGCGCCGGTGCAATGGGAGGCCGTGGTGCGGCGCATGGCCGCGGACGGGGTGACCACGTTCATCGAGGTCGGGCCCGGCAAGGTGCTGAGCCGTCTCATCAGCCAGACGCTGCCCTCGGTGCGGGTCGCGCAGGCCGGCAACCCCCGCAGCCTCGAGGCGGTGGAAAGCCTGCTGGCGGGAGCATGACGCCAGGACAGGGCAGGCCGTCGCGCCTCATCGACCTCTCGGGCCGCGTCGCCCTGGTGACCGGCGCCTCCCGCGGGATCGGTCGCGCGGTGGCGTTGCGTCTGGCGGCGGCCGGGGCGTCCGTGGTCGCGGGCGCCCGCACGGACCACGCGGAAGGAGTCGTCCGCGAGGCGGTCGAGGCGGGTGGCGCGGCGACGCACGTCAGCCTGGACGTGACCGACCCGGAGAGCGTGCGGCGCGCGGTGCAGGCGGCAGTGGAGGGCTTCGGCCGGATCGACATCCTGGTCAACAACGCGGGGATCGTGAGCGACCGGCTCACGGTCCGCATGAAACCGGCGGAGTGGGACGCCGTGCTCGCCACGAACCTGACCGGCGCATTCACCTGCTGCCAGGCCGTTCTGAGGCCGATGCTGAAGCAACGCTCCGGGCGCATCATCAACGTCGGCTCCGTCGTCGGGCACTCCGGCAACCCGGGGCAGGCGAACTACGCGGCCGCGAAGGCGGGGCTGACGGGGTTCACGAAGTCGCTGGCGCGGGAGGTGGCCGCCCGCGGCATCACGGTCAACGTCGTCGCCCCGGGGATGATCGACACCGACATGACCGCCGGGCTCGACGGGCGCGCGCGGGACGCGATGGAGGGGCAGATTCCGCAGGGGCGACTGGGAAGACCGGACGATGTGGCGGCCGCGGTCTGCTTTCTCGTGTCCGACGAAGCGTCGTATATTACTGGGCAGGTCCTCGGCGTGAACGGTGGGATGTACATGTAGGAGGCTGGTTCCATGGCGGTTGCTGACAGGGTCAAGGAGATTATCGTCGAGCATCTGGGCGTCGACGAAGACGAGGTGACGCCGGATGCGTCCTTTGTAGAGGACTTGGGCGCAGACTCGCTCGACACCGTCGAGCTGGTCATGCAGCTCGAAGAAGAGTTCAAGCTCGACATCCCCGACGAGGACGCCGAGAAGATCACTCGGGTCAGGGAGGCCGTGGCGTACATCGAGTCGCACGCGGGCCGCAAGACCGGCGGCGATCAGGATTCCGATACCGGCGAGGCGACGGCATCCGAATCGGCCGACGAGAGCTAGGAGTCTGCGCCGTGGAACGGCGCGGGCTCCTGGAGGGTTGGTTGGGCACCAGGCGGAGCCGTCAGGCGACGAATGGTGGGCTGGACGGTCGGTCCGGGTTCTCGGGAGACACCGTTTGCAGAGGCGCGTCGTCGTGACGGGAGTCGGGCTGGTGTCGTCGCTCGGTATCGGGACCGAGCCGACATGGGAGGCCCTCTGTACCGGCCGTAGCGGCATCGGCGGAATCACGCACTTCGACGCGTCCGCCTTCGCCTCGCGAATCGCCGGCGAGGTCAAGGGCTTCGACCCGCTGCAGTTCGTCGACCGGAAGGACGTCAAGAAGATGGACGTCTTCATCCAGTACGCCATTGCCGCGTCGGAGTTCGCCCTTTGTGACGCGGGCCTGCAGACATCGCAGCCGCTCGGACCCGACGTCGGCGTGTTCATCGGGTCGGGGATCGGCGGCTTCAGCACGATCGAGCGCGAGCATCAGTCTCTCCTGCGGGGCGGGCCCCGCAAGATCTCACCCTTCTTCATCCCGTCCGCCATCATCAATCTCGCCGCGGGACAGGTCTCGATTCGATTCGGCGCTCGCGGGCCGAACTCCGCCACGTGCACGGCCTGCTCGGCATCGGCCCACGCGATCGGCGACGCTTTCGAGATCGTGCGGCGCGGCACGGCCGAGGCGATGATCGCGGGCGGTTCCGAGGCGGCCATCACACCCCTCGGCGTGGGCGGGTTCGCGGCGATGCGCGCGCTCTCGACGCGCAACGACGAGCCGCAGCGCGCCAGCCGCCCGTTCGACCGGGAGCGCGACGGCTTCATCATCGGCGAGGGCGCCGGTGTCGTCGTGCTCGAGGAGCTCGACCGTGCCCGGCGGCGGGGGGCGTCCATCTACGCCGAACTGGTGGGCTATGGGATGTCCGCCGACGCCTTCCACGTGACGGCCCCGGCCGAGGACGGCGACGGCGCGGTCCGCGTGATGCGCGCGGCGCTCGAGCAGGCCGAGGTCGCGCCCGAGAAGGTCGACTACATCAACGCCCACGGGACCTCGACGCCGTACAACGACCGCCTCGAGACGCTTGCCATCAAGCGTTGCTTCGGCCCGCACGCGTCCGCCGTCGCCATTTCGTCCACCAAGTCGATGACCGGACACCTGCTCGGGGCGGCCGGCGGGCTCGAGGCGGGTATTACCGCGCTCGCCGTGCGGGAGCAGGTCGCCCCGCCCACCATCAATCTGGAGCACCCCGACCCCGACTGCGACCTCGACTACGTGCCGAACGAGACCCGGCCGCTGTCGATCGGCTACGCCCTCTCCAACTCGTTCGGCTTCGGCGGCACCAACGCCAGCCTGCTCCTCAAGAGGTACGAAGACTCGTGAAGATCGCCGTTTGCATCAAGCAGGTCGTCACTCGCGACTGGCCACTGCGCATCGACGAGTCGGCGGCTTGGGTCCGCGACGGAGACGCAAGCTTCGAGATGAACGAGCCGGATGCCTATGCCCTCGAGGAAGGGCTGCGGCTCAAGGAACGCCACGGGGGCGAGGTCGTCGTCTGCTCGGCCGGCCCCGCCCGTGTCGCCCAGGTCATTCGCGAGGCGCTGGCCCGCGGCGCCGACCGGGCGATACACGTCGAAGGTGAGGCCCTGGCCACCGCGGACGCCGGCGTGGTGGCCGAGGCCCTTGCCACGGCGCTCCGCGACGAGTCCTTCGACCTGGTGCTGACGGGCCTCCAGTCCGACGATCAGGGGTTCGGGGAGACGGGCGTGATTCTGGCGGAGCGCCTCGGGCTGCCGCACGCGACCATCATCATGGAGATCGCGGCCGACGGCGACGGAGAGGGCCGCATTCGCGTGAAGCGAGAGCTCGAGGGCGGCTGGTTCCAGTGGATCTCGATGCCGACGCCGGCCCTGCTGACGATCCAGAGCGGCATCAACCAGCTCCGCTACGCCACGCTGCGCGGCATCATGGCGGCCAAGAGGAAGGAAGTCCGGAGCGTGCCGTTCGCCTCACCGCCGCCATCCGCCTGGAACATCGTCGCCCTCCGCGTCCCGGTCAAGGACAAGCAGACGCGGTTCGTCGACGGCCCGCCCGAGGCCGCGGCGGCCGAGCTCGTCCGACTGTTGCGCGACGAGGCGCGCGCCCTCTGACGGCGGTCGGGTCCCGGCCGTCCTCCGGTGAAGGATGACACTGACGATGGAGATGCCGTCGAGCGAGCGCGCGTCCGTGCTGGTGATCGCCGAGCAACGGGCCGGCGCCCTGAACCCGGTGACCTGGGAGACGGTCGCCGCCGCGCAGGCGATCGGAGGGCCGGTCTCCGTGGCGCTGGCCGGCGCCGGAGTGGCCGCCGCGGCGGCCGAGCTCGCCACGGCGGACGTGGCCGAGGTGCTGGTCGTGGAGGATGCGGCGCTAGCGAGCTACACTCCCGACGGGTTCATCGCGGCGCTCGCCCAGGTGATCGAGCTGGAGCGACCCGGGCTCGTGCTCTTCCCGCACACGTACCAGACGCGCGACTACGCACCCGCGCTCGCGAGCCGCCTCGGCCGCGTCCTGATACCGGACTGTGTCGGTGCGGCGACGCGCGACGGGAGACTGGTCCTGCTGCGGCCCATGTTCCAGGGCAAGTTCGTGGCGGAAGTGGCGCCGGCCGGAGAGGGGCCGCACTGCGTCAGCTTCCAGATCGGCGCCTGGCGCGCAGATGCGGCGGTGCGCGGCGGCGCGGCCGCGACGCGTACCGTCCCGCTGTCCGTTGACGCGGCGGCCATTCGCCAGCGTCCCGAGGAGCCGTTCCAGGAAGCGAAGCAGGCGGTCGACCTGACGCAGGCGGAGCGGATCGTCGCCGTGGGCCGGGGCATCAAGGGGCAGGAGCACCTGCCGCTCGCGCAGGAGCTCGCGCGCTCGCTCGGCGCGGAGCTGGCCGCCTCGCGGCCGATCTGCGACTCGGGATGGCTCCCGATGGACCGGCAGATCGGAAGTTCCGGGCAGACCGTGTCCCCCAGGCTCTACGTGGCCCTCGGCATCTCCGGCGCCATTCAGCACCTCGTGGGCATGAAGGGATCGCGAACGATCGTGGCCGTCAACAAGGATGCCGACGCGCCGATCTTCGAGGTGGCCGACTACGGCGTCGTCGGCGATCTGTTCGAGGTCGTGCCGGCCCTGGTGGCCGCGCTGGGGGAGTGATCTGGACCGCGAAACGCTCGACGTCGACGTGCTGGTCGTCGGAGGCGGTCCGGCCGGCCTCGCCGCCGCCTACCGCCTCGCCACGCGGCACCGTACGGCGGGTGGTGAGCCGCCGGTCGTCGCGGTGCTCGAGAAGTCGCGCGAGCCCGGCGCCCACATGCTGTCGGGGGCGGTGCTCGACCCGTCGGCGCTGGCCGACCTGATGCCGGACTGGCAATCGCGCGGGGCGCCGGTCGAGGTTCCCGTCACCGAGGATCGCATCTATTTCCTGACCGAGCGCCGCCGGATCCCGTTTCCGATCACGCCGCCGCCGCTCCGCAACCACGGCAACTACGTCATCTCCCTCAATCGCCTCGTGCGCTGGCTGGCCGAGCAGGTCGAGGCCGCCGGCGTGGACCTCTTCGCGGGCTTCTCCGGCGCCGAGATCCTCTACGAGGGGGACCGTGTCGTCGGGGTGCGGACCGGCGACCGCGGCGTCGATCGCGAGGGGAACCGCAAGGCGGCGTTCGAGCCGGGGGTCGACATCCGCGCGCGGGTCACGGTGCTCGCCGACGGGGTCCGCGGCAACCTGACCAAGGCCCTCGTCGAGCGCTTCGGGCTCGACGAGGGCCGGTTGCCGCAGGTCTACGCGGTCGGGATCAAGGAGCTGTGGGAGGTACCGTCCGGCCGCCTGCCGGCCGGAGCCGTCATCCACACGATGGGCTACCCGCTGCCTCACGAGCAGTTCGGGGGCGGCTTCCTCTACGCCCTTCCCGACGGAGCCATCTCGGTCGGCTTCGTTGCCGGGCTCGACTACCGGGACCCCGGCTTCGACCCGCACGCGGCGTTCCAGCGCTTCAAGCGTCATCCGCTCGTCGCCGACCTGCTGGCCGGCGGGGAGATGGTCCGGTACGGCGCGAAGGCCCTGCCGGAAGGTGGATGGCACGCGATTCCGCGCTGTCACGCCGACGGCGCGCTGATCGTCGGCGACGCGGCCGGGTTCCTGAACTCGATGCGGCTCAAGGGGATTCACCTCGCGATGCAGAGCGGCATCGCCGCGGCCGATGCCGCCCTCGAGGCCTTGCGGGCCGACGACCCGTCGGCCGAGCGGCTGGCGCGGTACGCCGCGCTCGTGGAGTCGGGGTCCATCCGGCGCGAGCTCCATCCCGTGCGCAACGTGCACCAGGCTTTCGCCGGCGGACTGCTGCCCGGGCTGCTCTACTCCGGCCTGTCCCTGCTGACGGGCGGCTGGTGGGTCCGCGATCCGATGCCCGCGCACGCCGGGCACACGCGCATGCGGCGCGTGGCCGGGGACGGGCCCGCCGCGGCCGCCGTGCCGGTCGACCGGCGGCTGACGTTCGACAAGCTGACCAGCGTCCACTACTCGGGCACGAGGCACGACGAGGACCAGCCTTCCCACCTGCTCGTCCAGGACACCGACATCTGCCGGACGCGCTGCCGGGAGGAGTACGGCAACCCCTGCACGCGGTTCTGTCCCGCCGCCGTCTACGAGATGGTCGACGCGGAGGCGGGCGGCACGCGGCTGCAGATCAACGCGTCGAACTGCGTCCACTGCAAGACGTGCGACATCATGGACCCGTACCAGATCATCGACTGGGTGCCGCCCGAGGGGGGCGGCGGCCCCCGCTACGAAGGCATGTGAATCCGCCGGCCGGCACGAGGGGACTGACGCGCGGGCAGCGGGCGCGGGCCGCGGCCATCGCCGCCGCCGGCTACCCGACGGTCGCTCTGCTCGGACGCAGCCTGCGATGGACCGTCTCCGGCTACGAGCACTACGAGGCCCTCGAACGCGCGGGGCAGGCGCCGATCTTCGCCTTCTGGCACGGGCGGATCCTCGCCGCCACGTACTTCTGGCGCCGGCGCGGCATCGTCGTGATGACCAGCGCGAACTTCGACGGCGAGTGGATCGCGCGCATCATCGAGCGGTTCGGGTACGGCACCGCCCGCGGATCGACGTCCCGTGGCGGCCGCCGCGCGCTCGCCCAGCTCCGGCGCGACATGCGCGCCGGCCGGTGCGCGGCGTTCACGGTCGACGGTCCGCGCGGACCGGCCCGCTCGGTCCAGCCGGGGGCCGTCTGGCTGGCGCGGCTGACCGGGCATCCGATCCTGCCGTTCCACATCGAAGCCGCTCCGTGCTGGACCGCGCGCAGTTGGGATCGCGCGCAGATTCCGAAGCCGTTCGCCCGTGCCGCGATCGTCGTGGGACGACCCATTCCGGCGCCGCCGCCGGCGGAAGAGGAGCGGATCGAGTCGACGCGCGTGGGTCTCGAGCAGGCGCTGCACGACGCCGCGCGCCGCGCGGCGCGCCTCGTCCGCGGCGACGCGTGAGTGGCGACGCTTGAGAAGGAGGGCGGTGTGGCCATGAGCGACGTGCTGGTGATCGGGTCGGAGCGCTTCCGCGACCACGTGACCCCGGCCGGACATCCGGAGCGTCCCGAGCGGGCGGACGTGATGGCGGCGGTCGTGTCGCGCTGGCGGTCCCGCGGCGGCCGCACCACGGAGCCGAGGGCGGTGTCGGACGCCGCGCTCGAGCGCGTGCACGCGGCTGGCTACGTGCGGTCGATCGGCTCGACGGCCGGCCGCCGGGTGCGTCTCGATCCGGACACCTACGCCGCTCCGGAATCGGAGGCGATTGCCCGTCTGGCGGCCGGTGCGGCGCTGGCGGCGGTCGATCACGCCCTCGACGGAGACGCGATCGGCCTGGCTCTGGTCCGGCCGCCGGGCCACCACGCGGAGCGCGAGCGCGCGATGGGCTTCTGCCTCTACAACAACGCCGCCGTGGCCGCGGCCCACGCGCTCGACCGGGGGCTCGAGCGGGTCGCCGTCGTCGACTACGACGTGCACCACGGCAACGGCACGCAGTGGATCTTCTACGACGATCCGCGGGTGCTCTACCTGTCGACGCATCAGTACCCCTTCTATCCAGGCACGGGGGCGGCCGACGACGTGGGGCGCGGCGACGGGGCGGGCTTCACCGTCAACGTCCCGCTTGCCGCGGGAGCCGGCGACGCGGACCTCGATCGCGTCTTCCGGGAGGTCGTGGTACCGGTGCTGGACGCGTACGACCCCGAGCTGATCGTGCTGTCGGCCGGGTACGACGCGCACGCCGACGATCCGCTCGGCGGGATGCGGGTGACCACGGAGGGGTACGCGACGCTCACCCGCCGCCTGCGCGCGGCCGCGGAGGGGAGCTGCCGCGGGCGGCTGGCGGTGGTGACGGAGGGAGGCTACGACCTCGCCGCCCTCGAGGCATGCCTGGAGGGCACGCTGGAGGTGGCCGCGGGCGCGTCCCCCGGCACGATCCCGCGAATGGAGGGAGCGACCCCGGCGGCCGAGGCGTCGCTCGCGGCGGTCCGGCCGGCCCTCAGGGCCTTTTGGCCTACACTATGAGTTGACGGCGGCAACCCGGCGCCGCTCCGGCGCCACCACCGAGTCCAGTGCGCGACTACGACCCGCAGACCATCGAACGGAAGTGGCAGCGGCGGTGGTCCGAGGAGCGGGCGTTCGAGGTCGCCGAAGACCCGTCCCGCCCGAAGTACTACTGCCTGGTGATGTTCGCGTATCCGTCCGGGCACGCGCACGTGGGCCACGTGCGCAACTACATGATCGGCGACGTGATCGCCCGCATGAAGCGGATGCGCGGCTGCAACGTGCTCCATCCCTTCGGCTGGGACGCGTTCGGCATGCCGGCCGAGAACGCGGCGATCAAGAACGAGTCGCATCCGGAGCGCTGGACCCGCGCGAACATCGCGCACATGAAGAGCCAGCTCCAGCGCCTCGGTATCGGGTATGCGTGGGAGCGCGAGATCGCCACGTGCGACCGCGAGTACTACCGCTGGAACCAGTGGCTGTTCCTGAAGATGTACGAGCGGGATCTGGCCTACCGGAAGCGCTCGTCCGTCAACTGGTGTCCCGGCTGCCGCACCGTGCTGGCCAACGAGCAGGTGGTGGACGGGGGGTGCTGGCGCTGCGGGGCCGGGGTCGAGACGCGCGACCTCGAGCAGTGGTTCCTGCGCATCACGCAGTATGCAGACGAGTTGCTCGAGCGCATCGGGGCGCTCGATGCCTGGCCCCGCAAGGTGCTCACGATGCAGCAGAACTGGATCGGGCGCTCGGAAGGCGCCCGGGTCCGGTTCGCTCTCCTCGCCGCCGACGGCTCGGGCACGGCCGGGAACGATGCCATCGAGGTCTTCACCACGCGCATCGACACCATCCACGGCGCCACGTTCGTGCTGCTCGCGCCGGAGCATCCGCTCGTCGATCGGCTGGCCGACGAGAGCCCCGACCCCGCGAGGTTCCGGGAGCGCGTCGGACGCTTCCGGGCGCTCGACCGCATGGCCCGCCTGACGGGGCAGCTCGAGAAGGAGGGGTTCGAGACCGGGCGCCGGGCGCGCAACCCCTTCACCGGCGAAGCGGTCCCGATCTGGATCGCGAACTTCGTCCTGGCCGACTACGGAACGGGCGCGATAATGGCCGTGCCGGCTCACGACCAGCGCGACTTCGAATTCGCGCGCAAGTACGGGTTGCCGGTGCGGGTCGTGATTCAGCCGGACGAGGGCCCGCAGCTCGCGGGGGAGACGCTGGAGGCGGCCTCGGCGGCGCCGGGAACGGTCGTCGCGTCGGGGGAGTTCTCGGGGCTGCCGAGCGCCGATGCCGCCACGGCCATGACGCGCGCCGCCGAGGAGCGGGGAGTCGGGCGCGGCGAGGTCCAGTACCGCTTGAAGGACTGGGGCATCTCGCGCCAGCGCTACTGGGGCACGCCAATCCCGATCGTGTATTGCGACGGCTGCGGAGTGCGGCCTGTGCCGTACGAGGACCTGCCGGTCGAGCTTCCCGACGTCGAGGTCTTCACGGGGCGCGGCGACTCGCCGCTGGCGCAGGTGCCCGAGTTCGTGTCCGCACGCTGTCCGGGCTGCGGCGGCGCGGCGCGGCGGGAGACGGACACGATGGACACGTTCGTCGACTCCTCCTGGTACTTCTACCGCTTCTGCGACCCCCACAACCACGCCGCGCCGTTCCGTCCGGAGTCAGTGCGGTACTGGGCCCCTGTCGACTTCTACATCGGCGGCGTCGAGCACGCCATTCTGCATCTGATCTACTCGCGGTTCGTGTGCAGCGTGATGCGAGACCTGGGACTGGTGACCCACGACGAGCCGTTCACGCGGCTCCTGACGCAGGGTATGGTGCTGCGCGACGGCGCGGTCATGTCGAAGTCCAAGGGCAACGTGGTCGATCCGGACGAGATGACCGCCACCTACGGCGCGGATGCCCTGCGCCTCTACGAGATGTTCGTGGCTCCACCGGAGAAGGAGATCGAGTGGACCGACTCGGGGCTCGAGGGCAGCGCGCGCTTTCTGGGACGCGTCTGGCGCCTGGTCACGCCGTTCGCCGAGGCGTTCGCCGGCGGCGCCGGTCGCGCCCCCGGTGACGGAGCAACCCCGCCGCACCTTCGCGAGGCCGAGCGGGCGCTGCGGCGCAAGACGCACGAGACGATCCGCCGCGTGTCGGACGATCTCGACCCGCGGGTGCACCTCAACACGGCTGTCTCCGCCCTCATGGAGCTCGTCAACGAGACCTATGCCTACTGCGAGCGGACGTGGCTGGGGCCGTTCGCCGCCGCGGGCGACTCGGCGCCGGGCTCCGCTGCGTCGGCCGGGGCGCTCGGCGCGGTGCGGGAGGCGATCGAGGCGCTGATCCTGATGCTGGCGCCGTTCACACCGCATCTCGCCGAGGAGCTCTGGGAATCGATCGGACATGCCGGCGGTGTCACCGCGGCCGGCTGGCCGGAGTTCGATCCCGACATTGCGCGCGCGGACGAGCTGGAGCTCCCCGTGCAGGTCAACGGCAAGGTTCGCGCGCACCTGTCCGTGCCGGCGGAGACGCCGGAGGCGGAGGTGCAGCGCCTCGCGCTCGCCGACCCCCACGTTCAGGCCCGCACGGCGGGCCAGCAGGTGGTGCGCGTCATCGTCGTGCCGCGCCGCCTCGTCAACGTCGTGACCCGACCGGGGCCCGCGCAGCGGGCAGGAGAGCACTGATGTTGCACGCGACCACGGCGCGCAAGGCGTTCCGAGCCGCCACAGGCTGGACCACGGCCGTTCTCCTGCTCGGGCTGGGCAGCAGCTCCTGCGGCTACACGCTGGCCGGCCGCGGCTCGTTCCTCCCCGACTACATCGAGACGATCGGCATTCCGATGTTCGAGAACCTGACGCCGGTCTTCGAGGTGGAGCGGCTCCTGACCCAGGAGGTCCGTACGGCGTTCATCGGGCGGGGATCGTACCGTGTCCAGACCGACGAGGGGGGCGCCCAGGCGCTGCTGTCGGGGAGCATCAGCCGGATCGACATCCAGCCGGCGAGCTTCAGCGCCGAGCAGCAGGCGTCGCGTTATGTGCTGACTCTCACCGCGGCCATCGAGTTCGTCGACCTGACCACGAACGAGGTGATCTGGGACAACCCCAGCCTGATCTTCAGCGAAGAGTACGACGTCGCTTCGGGCGCCGGCGACGTCACCAACGCGTCGGCCTTCTTCGGCCAGCGGAGCAACGCGGTCGAGCGCATGGCATCCGACTTCGCGACCACCGTCGTCAGCTCCATCCTCGAAGCGTTCTAGGAGTCTGCGCTGGCCCGGAACTCCCCATGGCACGTTCTGAGGCGCAGACTCCTGGCCCGGTGGCCGGAACGGTCACTCCCGCGGCGCTGCGTGCCCGGCTCGCGGCCGGCGAGGCGGCGCCGATCTACGTGCTGCTCGGCGACGACGAGCTGGAGAAGTCCGCGCTCGTCGCGGCCATCGAGGAGATCGTCGACGCCGGGGTACGCGTCTTCAACTGCGAGCGCTTCCACGGAGGGGAGGGACCCCTCGCCGCGGTCCTGGACGCGGCGCGCACCCTGCCGATGATGGCGCCGCGGCGGGTCGTGGTCGCGCTGCACGCGGAGCGGTGGCTGCAGCCGAAGCGCGAGAGCCGCGCCGCGGCTGACGACCTCGCCGCGCTCGAGGCCTACGTCGAGGCACCGGGGGCCCACGCGACGCTGGTCCTCGTCGCGGCCGGGCTCAACGAGCAGCGCCGGGCGAGCAAGAGGCTCCTCGCCGGAGCGACAGTCGTCCGTTGCGGAGGGGTCGGCACCGTGGCCGATGCGCAGCGCTGGGCCCTGGCGCGCCTGCGGGAGAGCGGCAAGCAGGTCGATCCCGCCGCCGCGCGGGCGCTGGCGGCGATGATCGGCCCGGACATCGCCCGGCTGCGGCGGGAAGTGGATCGGCTGCTCCTCTATGCGGCGGAGCAGCCGGCGGTGACCCTGGCCGACATCGCGGCGGTCGCCGGGCCTCCCGTCGCCCACGACGACTGGGCGGTCACGCGCGCCATCGAGCGGGGAGCGGCGGACGTGGCGCTGCGAGAGGTCGGGCTGGCGCTCGAGGGCGGTGCGGTGCCGCAGATGCTGGTCGGCAAGCTCGCCTGGGTGGCGCGGTCGAAGCTCCCCTCCGCCCGAGTGCCGGCGGCGATTGACGCCGTGTTCCGTACGGACAGCGACTTGAAGCGTTCGGCGGGGGAGCCGCGACTGTTGATCGAGCGCCTCGTCGTTGCGCTCTGCGGATGGGGTGCGGACCGGGCGCCGCGCGGCGCCGCGGGGCGGGGTCGGCCGCCAGGCAGGCCCGAGCGACGCAGGCCGGAGCGCCGGGCCGGAGGACGCGGCTAGTGTCCAACGCCTGAAGTTCTTGACCAGTAGAATCGGCTCGTGGTACGGTCGGCCCGGAAGCGAGGAGGGCCGTGCCGAACCATTACACACGAGAGGTCCCGGAGGTCTCGGACGCACAGCGCGAGGAACTGGAGGGTTGGCTGCGCCGGCGCAATACCGCGCAGGCTCTGGCCCTGAGGGCACGCATCGTGCTGCAGAGCGCCGCGGGACGGAGCGACCAGGTCGTGGCGCAGGCTCTGGGCACGACGCGGGCCACGGTCGGCAAGTGGCGGCGGCGGTTCCTGCGCAACGGCTGCGACGGCTTGCTGGACGAACCACGGCCGGGCGCGCCGCGCCGGGTGTCGGACGAGGACGTCGAACGGGTCGTGGTCCGGACGCTGGAGACGACCCCACGGGGGGCGACGCATTGGAGCCGGGAGTCGATGGCCCGAGCCTGCGGGCTGAGCGCTTCGACCGTCGGCCGCGTGTGGCGCGCGTTCGCGCTCAAGCCCCATCGCAGCGAGACCTTCAAGCTGTCGCGAGACCCGTTGTTCATCGAGAAAGTGCGCGATATCGTGGGGCTGTACCTGCATCCGCCGGAGCGAGCGGTGGTGCTGTTTGTGGATGAGAAGTCGCAGATCCAGGCGTTGAACCGTACCCAGCCGGTGTTGCCGATGCGTCCGGGAGCACCGGAGCAGCGGACACACGACTATCGACGGCACGGCACGACCTCGTTGTTCGCGGCCCTGAACACCGCCACCGGCGAGGTGATCGGCAGGTGCTTTCGGAAGCACCGCTCGGTGGAGTTCAAGCGCTTCCTCGCCGTGATCGACAAGGCGGTGCCGCCCGACCTCGACATCCACCTGGTGCAAGCCTCATGCCACCGATCCAGATCGGGACGTCTGGACAACTACGGCACGCACAAGACGGCGATGATCCACGACTGGCTGGCACGGCGTCCTCGGTATCACCTGCACTTCACGCCCACGAGCGCATCGTGGCTCAACCAGGTAGAGCGTTGGTTCGCCGAGATCACCCGGCAGCAGATCCGGCGTGGAACCCATCGCAGCACCCAAGCACTCGAGGCGGCGATCAAGGAGTACCTGGCGGTCTACAACGAAGACCCCAAGCCCTTCGTCTGGACGAAGACCGCCGAGCAGATCGGAATCCCTGAAGCGTTACTGCTCACGTATTTCTGACGGTGCACACTAGAGGTTGGCGAGGCGCCGGTTGAGCCGAGCCTTGTAGCGCGACGCCGTGTTGACGTGGATGATGCCCTTGCCCGCCAGCCGGTCGATCAGGGAGACGGTCGAACGGAACTGGTCGCGGAGCGCGGCTGTCACTCGCTCGCCGTCAGCGGACGCGGCCGTGTCCATCGCGGCCCGCACCGACCGGAGCGCCCGTCGCATCCGGCTGCGGTACTGACGGTTGCGGTCGCGGCGCTCGAGACTGCGACGGTGGGCCTTTATCGCCGACTTGTGATTCGCCATGAAGCGCTGCCTATACTACTGAAACTGGAGACTACGGGCAAACTCTACGCAGGAGCGCGGCAGGATGTCGGAGACGCACACCTTCCGGACCGAGGCTCGTCAGCTGCTCGATCTGATGGTCCATTCCCTGTACTCGAACAAGGAGATCTTCCTCCGCGAGCTCGTCTCGAACGCGTCGGACGCATGTGACAAGCTGCGGTTCGAGGCGCTCACGGACGCCGCGCTGCTCGCGGACGAGCCGGATCTCGCAATCCACGTCCAGGTGGATGCCGGGGCGCGCACCATCACGGTCCGCGACAACGGGGTCGGCATGTCGCGCCAGGAAGTGATCGACAACATCGGGACCATCGCGAAGTCGGGGACGCGGGAGTTCGTCGAGAAGCTGACCGGAGACGGACCGACGGACGCGCAGCTGATCGGTCAGTTCGGTGTCGGGTTCTACTCCTCGTTCATCGTCGCCGAGCGCGTCGTCCTGGAGACGCGGCGGACCGGTCTCGGCGCCGCGGACGGGGTCCGGTGGGAGAGCGCGGGCCAGGGCGACTACACGATCGAGCCGCTCGTCCGGGAGGCGCGCGGGACGGAGGTGACGCTGCATCTCCGGGAGGGCGAGGACGAGCTCCTCGACGGTTCGCGGCTGCGGGCGATCCTCCGCAAGTACTCGGACCACATCACGATCCCGATCCTGATGCGCAAGGAGGAGGTGGCCGGCAGGCAGGTGGACACCGGGGCCGTCGACAGCACCGAGCGGATCAACCAGGCGTCCGCGCTCTGGGCCCGGCCCAAGTCCGAGATCACGGAGGCGCAGTACGCGGAGTTCTACAAGCACGTGGCGCACGACTTCGAGCCGCCTCTGGCCCACGTCCACGCCCGCGTGGAGGGGCGGCAGGAGTTCACGCTGCTCCTCTACGTCCCGCGCCGCGCGCCGTTCGACCTGTGGGACCGGGAGCAGCGCCACGGCATCAAGCTGTACGTGCGGCGGGTGTTCATCATGGACGGCGCGACGGAGCTGATGCCTGCATGGCTGCGTTTCGTGCGCGGCATCATCGATTCGAACGACCTGCCGCTCAACGTGTCGCGCGAGATCCTGCAGGACTCCCGCGACGTCGACGCGATCCGCGCCGCCGGCGTCAAGCGGGTGCTCGGTCTCCTCGACGATCTGGCCGCCAGCGAGCCGGAACGATACGGGGACTTCTGGCGCGAGTTCGGGCAGGTCCTGAAGGAGGGCGTCGGGCAGGACGCGGGCAACCAGGAGCGCATCGCGAAGCTGCTCCGTTTCGCGACCACCCGTACGGACCGTCCCGCTCAGACGGTGTCCCTCGCCGACTACCTCGCCCGTGCCAAGGAGGGACAGGAACGGATCTACTACGTCGCCGCGGAGAGCTTCGCCGCGGCGCGGAACAGTCCGCACCTCGAGGTCTTCCGCAAGAGGGGCATCGAGGTCCTGCTGCTGCACGACCGGGTCGACGAGTGGGTGGTCACCCACCTCCGCGCGTTCGAGGGCAAGCCGTTGCAGTCGGTGGCGCAGGGCGACCTCGACCTCGGGGCGCTGGCCGGGGAGGAGGACGACGCCCGGCAGGCGGCCGCGGACGACTACCAGCCGGTCATCGAGCGGATGCGGAAGGTGCTCGGCGAGAAGGCGAAGGAGGTGCGGGTCTCCGATCGGCTCACCGAGTCGCCCGCCTGCCTGGTGACCGACCAGGACGGCATGAGCGCCAACCTGGGCCGGCTGCTCCGCGCGGCGGGGCAGGACGTGCCGAACCTGCCGCTGATCCTGGAGATCAACCCCGCCCATCCGATCGTGACCCGCCTCACCGACGAGACCGACGACGCCCGGTTCGCCGACTGGAGCCACATCCTCTTCGACCAGGCGGTGCTGGCCGAGGGGGGCCGGCTCGACGACCCCGCAGGCTTCGTCAAGCGATTGAACGCGCTGATGCTGAACCTGGGCGGGGAGCCGAAGTCCCGCATCTGGACGCCGGGCGGGTAGCTCCTGGCATCCAGCGTGTCAGCCTCGACCCTCGGCCTCGCTGCCGCGGATGCGCGCGATCTTCCGGTCGCGGTCGGTCGCGAAGCGCGCGAGGTCCCGGCGGTGGTTGGCCTGGAGTTCCGCGCGTGCCTCGGGCTCGAACGTCGTGGCGAGAGCCGAGTCGAGCAGAATCTCGCTTTCGGCGACCTGTGCGGCGTAGGCGCTTCGGGCTTCGGCGATGGCCGTCACCTGCTCGTCGGAGAGCGCCACCGCCTCCACGCCGGCCGCTTCGTCCTGCTGCTTCAGCTTCTCCATCGCCAGCTCGAAAGCGCTCTTCGGGGCTCCGCTTGCCACGTCCATCTCCTCCGCCACCAGGCCGCGTGCGGTTCCGGCGGGCCGGGAAGCCCGTTGAGGCTGCGGGTCATCCGTCGCGGATCACCGTCCCGGCGACCGAGACCGCCAGCCGGGCGCCCGCCATCGCGCGTTCCGCGTCCTCGCGCGTGTAGCGTTCCGTCGGTATGAAGTCGTCGTCGCCGTAGAACGAGCGCTCGCGGTTCTCCCGCAGCCAGGCAGAGACTGCCGCGAGCTGTTCTCGCCCGGCCGGTAGTCCGGCTTGAGGTCCCAGTACCAGTGGTCGCCTCGCCAGACGCGCCGCGAGCCCAACTCGCGGAGGCGGTGCCGGATGCGCTCGAGCGCGTCGGCCAGGCAGCCGTCCGGATCGCGGAGGATCCGCGCATCCTCGGTCATGTCGAGCAGCAGCGGCGTCCCCCGAGCGATCGCGGCGCGCGTCGCGCGTGCACTCCGACATCATAGTCCGACGGTCTGTTCGTGCGGCTGGCTGCCGGACCGAAACCCGCGTAGGCTTGCAGGCGGTGGCAGGCGCGTCGGCACGGGTCGCCGAGCGCCTGCCACGCCTGCGGATTGGGACGCGCTCGATGACCAGGTTCCTCCTGTGGTGCATTCTGCTCGTCCTGTGCTGGCCGCTGGCCCTGCTGGCCCTCGTCCTGTATCCGAATCGTCTGGCTGCTGCTGCTTCCGTTCCGGCTCGTCGGCATCGCGGTGGGCGGCGTGCTCGAGCTGTTCGGAGCGGTCGTCCGGCTCCCGGCCCGGGCGCTCCGCGGACCCCGCGCCGTCTGAGAAATCGATTGAGCCCGGCCCCGACACCTGCTAGGATTCGGGGAACGAGTGGAGCGTCGACATCTGTACGCGTGCGCGCGAGTTCCGTGGACCCGGAAACAGCGAGGATGAGCATGACGACGACGCAGCACGATCGGCGGCGGTGGACAGCGGCGCAGGCGGCGCTGGCCCTCGCGGCGGCTGTCGCGGTCATGACGGCACTGCCCGCGGCGGGGCAGGTACTCGAGCCCGACCCGGTCACCGAGGAGGTGACGTTCACGAAGGACATCGCGCCTATCCTGCAGCGGAGCTGCCAGAAGTGCCACCAGCCCGACTCGCTGGCGCCGATGTCGCTGATCGACTATGAAGAGGTGCGTCCGTGGGCGCGGGCGATGAAGTACCGCACCGGGCTGCGCGACAAGATGGGCGTGATGCCGCCCTGGTACATCGAGAAGGACATCGGCATCCAGGACTTCAAGAACGACCCGTCGCTGACCGAGGAGGAGATCGCGAAGATCGCCGCCTGGGCCGACAGCGGGGCGCCGCTCGGCAACCCGGCCGACATGCCGCCGCCGGTCGCGTACATCGACGTGGATGAATGGGAGATCGGCGACCCGGATCTCATCGTGTCGTCGCCGAGCGTCGAAGTGCAGCCCGACGCGCCCGACTGGTGGGGCGCCGTCGCTGACGTCGACACCGGTCTCCAGGAGGACCGCTACGTCTCCGCGATCGAGTTCAAGGAAGTTACCGAGTCGCGAGTCGGAGAGGGCCGGCAGACGGTGGGCGGGCGCTTCGTCTTCCACCATGCGGTCATCCGCGTCGTCGGCCCCGACTTCGACGAGGAGGACCCGCTGGCGGCCGCCGGGCTCTCGAGCTGGCCGGTCCACGAGGTGGGGCGGAACGCCGACGTCTTCGATCCGAAGGCCGGCAAGGAGATGGTCGCCAACTCGAGGATCACGTTCCCCTCCCTGCACCTGCACGCGAACGGCGCCGCCACCCGGGCCCACCTGGACATCGGCTTCAAGTTCCATCCCCGGGACTACGAGCCGGAGGTGGAGCAGAGGCTGATCGCCTTCGGCAACGGCGTCGATCTGGACGTCGAGGCGGAGCACCCGAATCAGACGATGGAGTCGTACTTCGTGCTCCCCGACCACGCGCGGATCGCCGTCTTCGAGCCCCACATGCACGCGCCCGGGGTGCGGATGTGCCTGGAGGCCATCTACGGGACCACGATCGAGACCCTCAACTGCTCGGGCTACGACCACAGTTGGGTGCGCGTCTACACCTACGAGGACCACGCGATGCCCTTGCTCCCGAAGGGCACCATCCTGCACATCACCGGCTGGTTCAACAACTCGGCATCGAATCCCAACGTTCCCGACCCGCGGAACTGGTCGGGCGGCGGCAACCGGTCGGTCGATCAGATGTTCATCAACATCATGCAGGGCAGCTACCTGGACGATGAGGAGTTCAAGGCGGCCCTGGCCGAGCGGGAGCGGGTGCTCGACCTCGCCCCGGGCGAGCGCGTGATCGGGTGTCCGCTCTGCGGCGTCGAGGATCCGCTGAACGAAGCCGCGGCGGAGGCGGAAGCCGAAGCCGAAGCGGCGGCCGCGGCGGAGGCTGCCGAAGCTGCCGGCGCCGGCCAGTAGGAAGCTGCCGGCCGGTCGGGAAAGCTCCGTTCGGCGTTCGTGAACCTCATGCGGACGGGGTCGGCGGCCCACGCCGCCGGGCCCGTCGCCCGTTTCGTTTGCGATGGAGGGTCGGCCATGAACGAACCGCGCCTTTGCCGGCTGACAGCGAGGCTGGGTTGCGCGCTCCTCGTCGCGTTCGCAATCGTCGCCGGATCCGTTCTGGAGAGCAGCGCCCAGACTCCCCGCAAGATGCGAGAGTCGTTCGCGACAGGCCAGGAGGTCGTGCCTGCCTACGAAGGATGGGAGCCGAAACCCGACGGGTCCTTCAACCTGGTCTTCGGCTACTTCAACCGGAACTGGGAGGAGGAGATCGACATTCCGCCCGGTCCGAACAACAAGCTCGAGCCCGGCGGCCCGGATCTGGGGCAGCCGACGCGCTTCCTCCCGCGCCGCAACCGCTTCCTGTTCAAGGTCCACGTTCCCGCCGATTTCGGTGACGGCGAGGTGGTGTGGACCCTGACGAGTCCCAACGGCGAGACGAAGCGGGCCTACGGGACGTTGCACCCCGACTACTTCATCGACAACAACGTCCTGATGGCGAACAACGGCGGGGGTGCCTCCGGCGACATCTACAAGAACAAGCCGCCGGAGCTCGTGCTCGTCGGAAAGAACCAGCGGACCGCCAGGGTGGGAGAGTGGGTCACTCTCGCGGCCTACGCCAGCGATGACGAGCTGCCGAAGCCGCGCGCGATGCGCCGCTTCGATCCGACGAGGCCGCCCGTCAACGTGACGCCGAACGCGGCGAGGGGTCTTCGGCTGTCCTGGTTCGTCTACCGCGGCGCCGGCGGCGTGCGCTTCAATCCGCCGCAGTTCAAGGCGTGGGAGGACACGCGGAACAACGCCGACTCGCCCTTCTCGCCCGGCTGGGCGACGCCCGAGGCCCCTCCGATGGGCAAGTGGGTCGTGCAGGCGACGTTCGATACGCCGGGCACCTACGTCCTCCGCGGCCTGGCCCACGACGGGGGCCTGATGGCGCACGAGGACGTGACGTTCGTCGTCGAGTAGCGGGCGTCGAGTTCCGGCGCGGACGCGTCCCACCTTCTCCCGGCTCCCGCTGCGCCGCAGGGTGGCAGCGGGAGCCGGGCGCCGTCGTCTCCCGCACGGCGGCCCGCACGTCCCGCACGGCGGCCTACACGTCCAGGTCCAGCGCGTCGTCGGCCCGCTCCATGATGAAGCGGAAGCGGGCGGAGGCGTCGCGGCCCATCAGGTCGGCGATGACGCGGTCGGTCATCAGCGGGTCCGCTATCGCGACGCGCAGCAGGCGCCGGGTGGCAGGGTTCAGCGTCGTTTCCCAGAGCACCTTCGGCATCATCTCGCCAAGGCCCTTGAAGCGGGTAATCTGCGGCTTCGGCCCCCTCCCGTTGGTCGACCGCGCCTGGCCGACCAGCCGGTCGCGGTGCGCGTCGTCGACCGCCCAGTGCGTCTCCTTGCCGATGTCGACCCGATACAGCGGCGGCTGGGCCAGGAAGACCCTGCCGCTGGTCACCAGGCCCGGCAGGTAGCGGTAGAAGAAGGTGAGCAGCAGCGTGGCGATGTGGTGGCCGTCCGAGTCGGCGTCGGCGAGGATGATGACGCGGTCGTAGCGCAGTCTCGCCAGGTCGAACGACTTCCCGAAGCCGCAGCCGAGGGCGGTGACGACGTCGGACAGCTCCTTGTTGGCGAGCACCTTGGACAACGGAGCGCTCTCGACGTTCAGCACCTTGCCGCGCAGCGGCAGGATCGCCTGCCGGGCGCGGTCGCGTCCCTGTTTCGCGGAGCCGCCCGCCGAATCGCCCTCCACGATGAAGAGCTCGGTGTCGCCTCGCGCGCTCCCGGTGCAGTCGCTCAGCTTGCCGGGCAGGTTGAGGCGCCGGGAGGTCGCGCTCTTGCGGGCAACGCTCTGCTGCGCGGCACGGCTTGCCACCCGGGCGCGCGCGGCGAGGATGATCCGCGCGACGATCGCCTCGGCCGTGCTGAGGTTGTGGTTCAGCCAGTGCTCGAGCGCGGGCCGGACGGCGACGTCGAGCGCCTGCGTCAGCTCCGGGTTGTTCAGCCGGTCCTTCGTCTGGCCCTGGAACTGCGGCTCCGGGACGAAGATGCTGATGATCCCCGTCAGCCCCTCCCGGATGTCGTCGGCCGTGAAGGTCAGGCCCTTCGGCGTCAGTCCGTGCGTCTCGATCAGGTTCCGAACCGCCTTGCCGAGACCGGCGCGCACCCCGGCCTCGTGGGTGCCGCCCGACGCCGTCGGGATTCCGTTGACGTAGCTCCGCACGTGCTCGTCGGTCGACTCCGTCCACTGCAGGACGATCTCGAGGCGCGACCCCGAGTCCGCGTGGTCCCGCTCGAGCACGAACGGCGCGTCGTGGACCGCGGGGGACTCTCTCTCGGCGACGATCCGGGCGAGGTACTCGGTCAGCCCGTCGTCGTGCCGGAACACCTCCCGCGTGCCCCGGGTCTCGTCCTCGAACACGAACTCGACGCCGCCGTGGACGTAGCTGGCAATCTCGAGCCGCTCCCGCACGAGGGTCGCATCGAAACTGGTGCGGGGGAAGATCCGCGGGTCGGGCTGGAAGCGGATCGTCGTCCCCGAGCCGCGCGCCGGCCGCAGGCGCCGCAGCGGCGCCTGCGGCCTGCCGCGCCGGAACGTCTGCTGCCAGAGAAATCCGTCCCGCTTGGAGGTGGCGACGAGCTCCTGCGACAACGCGTTGACCACGCTGGCGCCGACCCCGTGCAGGCCGCCCGCCGTCCGGTAGGTCCGGTTCTCGAACTTGCCGCCGGCATGGAGTGTCGTGAAGATGACCTCGAGCGCGGTCGCGCCGCTCGCCGGATGCCGGTCGACGGGCACGCCGCGGCCGTCGTCGCTGACCGTGACGGACGACCCGCCGGCGTGCAGGGTGACCTGCACGTGCGAGGCGTGGCCGTTCATCGCCTCGTCGACGGCGTTGTCGAGGATCTCCCACACCAGGTGATGAAGGCCCGCCGAGCCGACGCCCCCGATGTACATGCCGGGGCGCTTGCGCACGGGCTCGAGGCCTTCGAGGACCGTGATGTCCTTGGCCGTGTAGGACTGCGCCATGCCAAATGTCCGGCCGACCCGGCTGGGCTCCAGGCCGGCAGTGTGCGACGCGCCACGGGTCGTGCGGCCGAGCGCGATACGCAGCCGGAAGGGAAGGACCTCAGTGTAGCACGCGCCCGTGGCGCCATCGAGGACGGCGGGCGGCGCCCGGCGCGGCCGATCGCCCCCCTTTCACGGGCGGTAGCGCTGCAACTCGTCCCGGACGAGCGGCGCCATCAGGTAGAGGCCGACCAGGTTCGGCACCGCGACGACGAAGACGAGGGCGTCCGACAGATCGACCACGGCGGCAAGGTCGACGCTGGCCCCGACGACGACGAACGTACAGAAGACCAGCTTGAAGCCGAGGTCCTGCGCGCGGCCCTCGCCGGCCAGGTAGGTGAACGCCTTCAGGCCGTAGTAGGCCCAGGCGATCATCGTCGAGAAGGCGAACAGCATCGCCGCGACGGCGAGGGGGGGAGCCGACCACGACAGCGTGGACGTGAAGGCGCGCGTCGTCAGCTCGATGCCGTTCACCCCCGCGCCGGCGAGGGCCGGGTCGTACACCGTCGTGATGATGACCAGGGCGGTCATCGTGCAGATGACGACGGTGTCGATGAACGGCTCGAGCAGGCCGACGTAGCCTTCGCTGGCGGGCCGCGCGGTACGCGCCGTGGCGTGCGCGATGGCGGCGCTCCCAAGGCCTGCCTCGTTCGAGAAGGCCGCGCGCCGGAATCCGATCACGAGGGCGCCGAGGGCGCCGCCGGCCACCCCCTCCGACGACAGCGCGCCCTGCCAGATCGCCACGAACGCGCCCGGAATCTCCCGCGCGTTGAGGGCGAGGACGGCGAGAGCCAGGGTGATGTAGAGGATGGCCATGGCGGGGACCAGCCGGACCGTGGTGCTGGCGATCGAGCGGATGCCGCCGACGATGACCAGCGCGACGAGTCCGGCGAGCAGCAGGCCGATCAGCCACGCCTTGTCGCCGAAGAAGCTGGAGTCGCCGCCGGTCACGTCGACGAACAGGGCCGCCGCCTGGTTGGACTGGAACATGTTGCCGATGCCCAGGCAGCCGAACACCATCGCGGCGGCGTAGAAGGCGCCAAGCACGCGGCCGAGCCGCGGTCGGCGGCGCACCCCCAGTCCCTGCTCGAGGTAGTGCATCGGCCCTCCGGAGACCGACCCGTCCGGGTTCTCCCGCCGGAACCGCACGCCGAGCGTGCACTCGGCGAACTTGGTCGACATGCCGAGCAGGCCGGCCACGATGAGCCAGAGGGTCGCCCCGGGGCCCCCGGCCGTGATGGCGACCGCCACGCCGGCCATGTTCCCTATGCCGACGGTGCCGGAGACGGCGGTGGTCAGGGCCTGGAACTGCGGGATCTCGCCCGGGTCGGCCGGGCCGGCGCGGCGCCCCGAGACGATCCGCAGGGCCTCCGCGAAGCCGCGCAGATTGATGAAGCGGAGATAGACCGTGAAGAAGACGCCGCCGCCGACGAGCCAGGCGACGATGAGCGGCAGGTCGGCGCCGAGCACCGGCACGGTGACGAAGACCGCGCCCGACACTACGTCGGCCACGGGGCGCATCGCGCCGTCGATGATCCGGTCGATGCTCATGGGGACTCCCGCCCGCCGCCGGCCGCAGAGGCGTCCGCGGAAGGCGACTACTCCTTGCCGTTGCGCGGCTCCAGGGTGGGCAGCGTCACCGGTCGGGGGACGACGGCGGTGAAGCGCCCCCGCTGCAGCAGCACGCGACCGCGTCCCCCCCGCCCCGTGACCGTGTACTTGGCGGTGCTGACGGTCTGGACGGCGCCGCGGCTCGTCTCGACGGACAGCAGGTCGCGGTCGCCGCGCGACGCGACGAACCCGACGACGCCGTCGTCCGACGCATCGAGCTTCACGATGCGCACGCCGCGGCCCGCACCGGACAGGAAGTTGATCTCCCGCACCGGACAGAGCATGGCGCGGCCCTGGCGCGTGGCGGCGATCAACGTCTCGTTCCCGGTGACCGTCGCCACCCCCACCACCTCCACGCCGCGGGCCGGCCGCGCGAAGCGGCGCCCGGCGCGGGTGCTCGGTTCGAGGAACGGCTCCAGGCCGAACCGCAGGCCGTTTCCGTCGCTCGTGACGGCGAGGGCATGGGTCGCGGGCGCCTGATCCTCACTCGCCGCTGCGATGGACGGGGTCACGCGCGGGTCGAGCCCGATGGCGGCGACGATGCGCTCGCCGTCCCGCAGCTTGAACAGGCGCTGGATCGGCTCGCCGTAGCCGGTCGAGGCCGGCACGTCGATGAGACGGCAGCTGTAGGCGACGCCGAAGCTCGAGAAGAAGACGGCGGTCGAGCGCGTGCTGCCGGCCACACCCGCCAGCAGCGCATCGCCCTCGCGCAGGCGGGTGGCGGAGAGGTCGCGAACCTCCTTCTGGCGCTTGATCCAACCGTCCGTCGACACCAGCACGATGGCGTTCTCGTCGACGATGAAGTCGTCGGCGCTGAACGCGACATCCTCGACCGCGCTGTCGATCACGGTCCGGCGCGGGTTCGCCTCCGGATCGCCGTGGCTGCGCCGCACCTCCTCGATCTCGTCGCGCACGACACCCCAGCGGCGGTCCTCGTCGTGCAGCAGATCGCCGATCTCCGCCGCGCGCGACCGTTTGGCGGCGAGCTCCTCGCGGATGCGGCGGATCTCCAGGCGCGCCAGGCGATAGACCTTCAGCTCCAGGATCACGTCCGTCTGCTCGGCGTCGAGCGGGAACAGCTGCACGATCTTGGCGGCGGCGTCGGCCTTGCCGTCCGACGACCGGATCAGGGCGATGATGGCGTCGAGCATGTCGAACGCCCGCTCGAACCCCTCGAGGACGTGGATGCGGGCGCGAAGACCGGCCAGCTCATGCTCCAGTCGGCTCGTGACGACGTCGAGCCGAAAGCGCAGGAAGTGGGAGAGGAGCTCGTGCAGGGCGAGCCGCTCCGGCCGCCCCACGCCCGGCTGCCCGGCCGGGACGAGACAGGTCATGTTGACGGGGAAGGTGGTCTGGAGCGGGGTGTGCTTGAACAGGTAGGCCATCACCAGGCGCGGGTCGGCGTCGGCCCGCAGCTCGAGGGCGATCCGAACGTCTCCGGTCGAGACGTCCTTGACGTCGAGCAGGGCCGGCAACGCCCGCGAGGCGACGATCTCGCCGATGCGCTCCACGACCTGCGCCTTGTTCACCGTGTAGGGCACGCTCGTGACGTGCACGGTCCGGGAGCGCCGGACCGGCCCCGATTCCCACGTGGCGCGAACCCGGATGGTGCCGGTTCCGGTGCAGTAGATCTCGGCCAGCTCGTCGGGCGTGTTCGTGATCCGCCCGCCGGTGGGGAAGTCGGGCCCCCGGACCCGGCGGGCGAGACGCGCGCTGTCGAGCCCCGGATCCTCGAGGAGCAGGAGCAGGGCGTCGGCGATCTCCCCGAGGTTGTGCGGCGGAATGTTCGTGGCCATCCCGACGGCAATGCCGGCCGCGCCGTTGACGAGCAGGTTGGGCAGGCGCGCCGGCAGCACCACCGGCTCGGTGCGCGATCCGTCGTAGGCGTCGCGGAACGGCACGGTCCCCTGATCGATCTCGTCGAGAAGCTCGGTGCTGATCGGAGCCAGGCGGCACTCGGTGTAGCGCATGGCGGCGGCCGCGTCGCCGTCGAGCGAGCCGAAGTTCCCGGCGCCGTCGACGAGCGGATACCGCAACGAGAACGGCTGCGCCATCCGGACCAGCGTGTCGTAGATGGCGGTGTCGCCGTGCGGGTGGTAGTTGCCCATCACGTCGCCGACGACCTTCGCGCACTTGCGGGGCTTGGCGTCGGCCGTCAACCGCTGGCGCCACATCGTGTAGAGGATGCGGCGCTGCACCGGCTTCAGGCCGTCGCGCACGTCGGGGAGCGCCCGGGCCGTGATGACCGACAGGGCGTAGTTGAGGTAGCGAGCCTGCGCTGCCTCGTGCAGCGGGACCACGACCTCGCCGGCCGCGCCCGGCGGGTCGTCGCCGCTGCCCGAGCCTGCGTCCACCGCATCGAGCAGGGGAGCGCGCCGCGGCGTCGAGCGCGGCGTCCTTGTTGTGGTGCGTCGCTTCGCCATGCGTGGCTCTCCGTCTAGCGGCCGGCTGCGCGGCGGCTGGGAGAGCGCCGCGAGAGGTGGGGGCGGCGTGCAGCCGGCGACGAGCGTATCACGGATCCTCGGGACTCCCGTCGAGCACCGCGATCAGCTCGGCCAGCACCATGGCGGTCGCTCCCCAGACGCGTTCCCCGTGCACCGCGAAGTACGGCGCACGGACCGGACGGTCCGGCCGCCAGTACCAGCCGTGGCGCAGGTTGCGCGGGTCCCGCAGGTCGGCGAGCGGCACGTGCAGCACACGGCTCACCTCGCCGTCGTCGGGCCGCAGCCGGGGCTCGCGCTGCGCCACCCCCACCACCGGGTGAAGCACGAATCCGCTCGCCGCGATGGGGAGGATGGAGAGCTCGCCGAGCAGGCGCACGTGCGCCGGCTCGAGACCGACCTCCTCGGCCGCTTCGCGCAGCGCGGCGTCGCGCACCGTCTCGCCCGCCTCCACCACGCCTCCCGGTAGCGAGACCTGCCCGGCGTGCCGGGCCAGGTCACCACCCCGGACCGTCAGCAACACGTGCGGCGCCCCGGCGCGCGGGTAGAGGAGCACGAGCCCGGCCGCGGGCCGGGCGTCGCGGGGTGCCGCGCGCGGGATCGGTTCCCGGCGGGGGACGGGGGCCAGGCGGAGGCGGGCGTCGCGGTGGCGCGGCGGCGCGGCCGATGCGGCCAGGATGCGTTCTTCGATCTGATACAGTGTCGGGGAGGCCGGCGCCACGGAATAGCTTACCGCAGCCCCGCAGCGACGCCCTTCCGCGTCGACATGACCGAAGAGAAAAGGCCGGCCAAGAAGTTCGACCGCACGATTGTCGACGGACCCCTGGGCCGCGCCGTGTGGATGCTCGCCTGGCCGACGATGCTCCAGAACGTCGTCGGCGGCCTGCAGGGCATCATCGACCAGGCGATGGTCGGCAACTACGTCGGCCACACCGGCAACGCCGCGATCGGCGTGAGCCTGCAGATCTTCATTCTCGTCATCGTCTTCGTCGCCTCGGTGTTCAGCGGGATGGGCGTGCTCGTCGCCCGCTTCGCCGGCGCCAACGAGCCCGGGGAGGTCAACCGCGTCGTCTACCAGGCGTTCCTCACCGCCGTCTTCCTCGCCCTCGGCGTGCTGGCGCCGCTCGGCTACGTGCTGGCGCCGGCGCTGCTCGACATGATCAACGCCGCTCCCGAGGTGCAGGTCGAGGCGCTGCCCTACCTCCGGGTCAGCTTCGTCTTCAGCATCGGCATGCTCATCTTCTTCATGATGAGCGGCGCGTTGCGCGCCGCGGGCGACGCGCGCACCCCGATGCAGCTGGGCGTCGTGATGACGGTGCTGAACATCGTGCTCAACGTCGTGCTCATCCGCGGCCTCGGCCCGATCCCGGCGTTCGGTACCCTGGGTGCAGCGATGGGCACCGCGATCGCGAGCGGCCTCACGGGCGTCGTCTTCCTCTGGCTGCTCTTCTCCGGGCGCCTCGTCATCCACTTCACGCGCGGCATGTCCTTCGCGCCGGACTGGCAGGTGATTCGCGAGCTCTTCCGCTTCGGCCTGCCGACCGGCTTCCAGGGCATCGTGATGAACGTCGCCGGCGTCCTCATGCTGCGATTCGTCGGATCGCTGCAGTACAGCGCCGAAGCCCAGGCCGCCTACGCGGTCGGCTACTCGGAGCTGTTCGCGCTGATAACGTGGACCTCCGTGGGTCTCATGGGGGCGACGGCGGCGGTGGCGGGGCAGAACCTCGGGGCGGGCCGCCCCGAGCGGAGCGCGCGCGCGGCGCTGGTGGCCGCGTCCATCGGCGTAGGCGTGGCCTGCATCGTCGGCCTGGCCTTCCTGACGATTCCCCGCGTCCTGCTCGGCGTGTTCGGGATGGACGAGGGGGTGCAGTTCGAGATCGGCCGGCAGCTCCTCGGCTACCTCGCGGTATCGGGCGTGTTCGTGACCGTGGCGCTGACCTATACCGGCGGCCTCCAGGGGACGGGCGACACGCGCAGCCCGCTCTACATTTCGATCCTGTCGCAGGTCGTGGTTCCCATCGGCCTCTGCACGTGGCTGCAGGTCACGCGCGGCCTCGAGCCGGCGGACATCTGGCTGGCGATCGTCCTCGGCCACATGGCGCGGGCCGGCCTGAGCGTCGCCCGCTTCCGCCAGGGCAAGTGGCAGAACATCGCGATCGACATCGGTCCCGGCCCGGCGCGCGCGTAGCCTCGGTCGCCCTTTTTCCGCATGCCTCCCTCGCTGCCCGGCCGGATGCCGACACTCGCCGCGCAGGCCCTCGGCTGGATCGATCCGTCCACCGGCGGCCTCGTGCCACCGGTCCATCCGTCCGTGCAGTACGAGAAGGGCCCCGGCCGGCCCATCTACACCCGCGACCAGAACCCGACCTACGAGCCGGCGGAAGCCCTGCTGGCCGCGCTCGAAGGCGGCCGCGCCGCGATGCTGTTCAGCTCCGGCATGGCGGCGGCGACCACCGTGTTCGAGACGCTCGACAGCGGGGACCACGTCGTCGCGCCGCGGGAGATGTACTGGATGCTGCGCCGCTGGCTGCAGGATCTGGCCCGGCGAGGGCGGATCGCGCTCGACCTGGTTCCCAACGGCGATCCGGACGCGCTCCGCGCGGCGCTGCGGCCGGGCGCAACCCGGATCGTCTGGATCGAGACCCCGGCCAATCCGAGCGGCGCGGCGACCGATCTCGCCGCCGCCGCGGAGATGGCGCACGAGGCCGGCGCCCGCCTCGTTGCGGACAACACGGTTGCCACCCCGGTCCTCTCCCGGCCGCTGGCCCACGGAGCGGACGTGGTGATGCACTCGGCGACCAAGCAGCTCAACGGCCACTCGGACGTGCTGGCCGGCGCGCTGGTCACCGCGGAGGAGGACGATCTCTGGTCCCGCTGCCGCCGCGAGCGGGGGTTCCGGGGGGCGGTGCTGGGCCCGTTCGAGAGCTGGCTCCTGCTGCGCGGAATGCGCACGGTCTGTCTCCGGGTAGCGGCGTCGGCGAACAACGCGCAGCGCATCGCGGAGGCGCTCGACGGTCATCCCGCCGTGTCGCGGGTCCTCTATCCTGGGCTTCCAGGGCATCCCGGGCACGCGATCGCCGCCCGGCAGATGGTCGGAGGGTTCGGACCGGTCGTGTCGCTGCGGCTGGCGGGCGGCCCGGAGGCGGCGCGCCGGGTCGTGGAGCGGTTGCGCCTGTTTCACGACGCGACCTCGCTGGGGGGCGTGGAGAGCCTCGCGGAGCACCGCGGTCCGGTCGAAGGGCCGGGCTCGCCGGTGCCCGACGACCTGGTACGGCTCTCGGTCGGGATCGAGGACGCGGACGATCTCGTCGCCGACCTCGAGCAGGCGCTGGCCGGGAGGTAGGCGGAGCCGTCAGGCGATCGGCGGGCCCAGCGGGGAACGAGAGCGATGGACGAACCGGACGCGCCCGTGCATATCGCCCCGGCGACCGCCGCCGACGTGCCGCTGGTCCTGGGGCTGATTCGCGACCTGGCAGAGTACGAGCGGATGGCGGATCAGGTGCAGGCGAGCGAGGCCGACATCGAGAGCGCGCTCTTCGGGGAACGGCCTTGCGCGGAGGCGGTGCTCGCCCGGGCGGGCGACGAGGCGGTCGGGTTCGCCTTCTTCTTCCATTCGTTCTCGACCTTCGTGGGGCGGCGCGGCCTCTACCTCGAGGACCTGTACGTGCGACCGGCGTTCCGCGGCCGGGGCATCGGCCGCCGGCTGCTCGCGCACCTGGCCGCGCTCGCGGTGGAGCGCGGCTGCGGGCGCTTCGAATGGTCCGTGCTGGACTGGAACGCGCCGGCGATCGAAGCGTACCGCCGTGCCGGGGCGGTCCCCATGGACGAATGGACGGTCTACCGGCTGACGGGCGATGCCCTGCGCGCGCTGGCCGCGGAGGCGCCGATGAAGGGATGAGCCGGCGGATGCGCGCGAGCGCGCCCGGCCGGGCGCGCTGGGAGTCCGCGCTGGCACCGGGGTTCTCCATGGCACGTACCACGACGCAGACTCCCGCCGACGAGGAACGCGTCATTGCCGAGCAGGTGGCGTACTACCGTGCCCGCGCGCCGGAGTACGACGACTGGTTCCATCGTCGCGGCGCCTTCGACCACGGTGCGCGGTGGAACCGGCGGTGGCGGGCGGAGATCGGGGAGCTGGCCGCCGCGCTCGACGCCGCGCGTCCGTCGGGCCGCATCCTGGAGCTGGCCTGCGGGACGGGGCTGTGGACGGAGCGTCTGGCCCCGTACGCCGAGGCGTTGACCTGCGTCGACGCCTCGCCCGAGGTGCTCGCGCTGAACCGGCGGCGGATGCGGGAGGCGAGCATCGAATACGTGTGCGCCGACCTCTTCCACTGGCGGCCGCCCGCGCGCTACGACTTCGGCTTCTGGCTGTCGCACGTCCCGGCCGGGTGTTTCCTCCCGTTCTGGAGTTTGGTGGCGCGGTGTCTCGTGCCGGGCGGTCGGGTCTTCTTCGCGGACAACCGGCGGCCTCCGGACGGGTCGTCCGTAGAGACCGAGCCCGGCGATCCCTCGCGCAGCCGGCGCCGCCTCACCGACGGCCGCGAGTTCACGATCGTCAAGGTGTTCCATCGGCCCGACGAGCTGGAGGCGCACCTGGCGACGCTCGGATGGCGGGCGCGGGTGCGCGGCACGCCGACGTTCTTTCTTCACGGGACGGCCGTGAAGCGGCCGCGCCGGCACGATCGCCCGAAGGAGCGCCGATGACCGCAACCGCACCGGGAGCCTCGATGCACAGCTACCAGTTGACCGGCTACGGAGCGCCGCTCGAGCGCATCGCGTCGGCGCGTCCGGAGCCGGCCGGCGACGAGGTCCTGCTGGCGGTGGAGGCGTGCGGAGTCTGTCATAGCGACCTTCACCTCGCCGACGGCTACTTCGATCTGGGCGACGCGCGCCGGCTCGATCTGACCGGAGGCCGGGAGTTGCCGTTCACCCTCGGCCACGAGATCGCCGGCGCCGTCGTCGCCTGCGGGCCCGACGCCGCTGGCGTGGCCGTCGGCGACCGCCGCGTCGTGTACCCCTGGATCGGATGCGGTGGCTGCCCGACCTGCAACGCGGGAGACGAGCACCTGTGCGGCGCGCCGCGCGCGCTCGGCGTCACGCGGGCCGGCGGCTTCGCCGACCATGTACTCGTGCCGCACGCGCGGTACCTCTTCGACCCCGGGCCGGTCGGCGCCGCCCCCGCCGCAACCTGCGCCTGCTCGGGGTTGACCGCGTTCGGCGCTCTCCGCAAGGTCGCGGCGCGCGCGCCGCACCTGCCGCATCTGCTCCTCGTCGGCCTGGGAGGCGTCGGCATGGCCGCACTGGGCCTGGCGCCGTCCGTCGTCGCCGCCGAGATGATCGCGGCCGACGTCGATGCGGCCAAGCTCGATGCGGCCGCGGCGCGCGGCGCGGCCGGCACCGTCGACGCGTCGGCCGCGGACGCGGTGAAGCAGGTCCGCCGCCGCACCGGGGGCGGGGCCTCCGCCGCGATCGACTTCGTCGGTTCGGCGCAGTCGGCGGCGTTCGCGCTCGGCGCGCTCGCGCCGGGCGGGACGCTCGTCGTGGTCGGGCTCTTCGGGGGCGCCCTCAAGCTGTCGTTGCCGCTCCTGCCGCTGAAGCAGCTCACCATTCGCGGGTCGTACGTCGGCAGTCTCCCGGAGATGGGGGAGCTGATGACCCTGGTCCGCGACGGTGCGGTCGCCCCGCTGCCGATCGAGGAGCGCCCGCTGGCCGAGGCGCAATCGGCGCTCGACGACCTCCGTGCGGGGGCGGTGCTCGGGCGCGTCGTGCTGCGCCCGTGACCGGCGACCCCGCGGCGCGCGCAGGAGTGTGCGCCGTGGAACGGCGCGGGCTCCCGCAGGCCTGGCCCAGCACCGCGCGGAGCCGATCAGGCGACGATCGGTGGGCTACGACTCGCCGCAGTGCTCGGCGATGAAGGCGCGCGCCTCGTCGCGGAGGCGGACGATCTCCGACCACTCGGTTCCGGTCGGGAGCAGGGGGGGGCCGAAGGTGACCGCGATGCGGCCGGGGCGGAGCAGCCACGTCCCGGCCGGGAAGATGCGGCGGGCGCCCCGAATGGCCACCGGGACCACCGGGCAACCGGCGTCGACGGCGGCGCGGAACGCGCCGAGCCGGAACGGAAGCAGGCGCGGCACCTCGTCGAACGTCCCCTCCGGGAAGATGCAGACCGGTTCGCCTGCGGACAGCGGCGCCCGGAGGTCCTCGACACCCTCGATCCGCTGTGCCTGATCGTCCTTCCGGAGCGGGATGTGACCGGCGCGCCGGATGACCAGCCCGAGTACCGGAAGGCGTGCCAGGCGGGCCTTCGCGGCGAAGCGGGCTCCGGCCGGCAGCACGCTCATCAGCAGCGGCGAGTCGAGGTAGCTCGCGTGGTTGGCGACGAAGACCACGGGGCCGGCGGCCGGGGCGTGCTCACGCCCGGCCACCGCAACGCGGCAGCCGGCGAGGACCATCAGGAGACGCGTCCACCGGCCGACGATGCGGTCGACGCCCCTGCCCGCCGCCCCGGCCCGCACGAGGGCCCACGCGATCGGCCCCGTCGCCAGCAGGAGCGTGACGACCCAGGCCGTGAAGCAGGCGCGGCCCGCCCGCGAGCACCACTCCACCGCCCCCGCCTTCGCGGTGGACGCGGCGAGCCGGATCCACTGGCCGGCCGCGCCGCCGCGAGGACGTCGGAGCCGGCCGGTCCGCCACGCCTCGCGCGTGGCCGCACGCCGGATCTTGCCGCTCGACGTCTTGGCGACGGAGCCCGGGGGCGCCAGCACGATGCGGTCCGGGGCGACGCCGAGCGCGTCGGACACCGCGCGGGTCACGGCGCGCCGCAGCGCGACGAGCTCGGCCGCGCGGGTGAGCCGGGTCTCCGCCACGATCACGAACCGCTCCGTGCCGCGCTCGGCGTCCGCGGCGCCGAACGCGGCGACGCATCCGGCGCGCACGCCCGGAACGGCGGCCGCCGCCGCTTCCGCTTCATGGGGGTAGAGATTGCTGCCGCCCTTGATGATCAGGTCCTTGGACCGTCCGGTGAGGAAGAGCTCGCCGTCGGCGACGTAGCCGAGGTCGCCGGTGTCGAGCCAGCCATCATCGCTGGCGATCTCGCGCGTCGCGTGCGGGTTGCGGTAGTAGCCAGTCGTCGCCGACGGCCCCCGGAAGCGGACCCGCCCCTCTCGCCGCTCCGGGGCGCGGGCTCCGGCCGCGTCCACGACCTCGAGCTCGTGTTCGGGGAGGGCTCGCCCGCAGGAGACGAAGCTCAGCGCCTGCGGATCGGCGGGGGGCGCCGGCACCGCGTGCCCCGAGGACTGGAAGGCCCCGCGTTGGACGCGGTCGATGCGCGGCGCCCGGCCGGGGGCGGGCGCGGCCAGCCCGACCGTGCACTCGGCGAGGCCGTAGACGGGGAGCAAGGCTGACGGATCGAGTCCGTAGGGCTCGAACCGGTCGGCGAAGCGCCGCATCGTCTCGGGCAACACGGCCTCGGAGCCGTTGAGCAGAACGCGCACCGAGCTGAGGTCGAGCCCGTCGAGCTCGCCGTCCGTGATCCGTGTAGTGCAGAGGTCGAACGCGAAGTTGGGGGCGGGCGAGAGCGTCCCCCGGTGCGCGTCGAGCGCCCGGAGCCAGCGGATCGGCCGCGACAGGAAGGCGAGGGGCGACATGAGGGCCAGGGGGATCCCGAAGTACAGGGCGCCCAGCCAGGCGCCAATCAGTCCCATGTCGTGGTAGAGCGGCAGCCAGCTCACGGCGACGTCACCGGGGTCGACCTCGAGCCGCTGCTGGATCGCACGGACGTTGGCGAGGAGGTTCCCGTGCGACAGCAGGACGCCCTTCGGGTGACCCGTGCTGCCCGACGTGTACTGGATGAGCGCGGGGTCGTCGGCCGAACCGGCCCGCGGCGGCCGGGGCTCGGCCGCAAGGGCGTCGGCGGCGACGACGGCGTCCAGCGTCGCCACGCGGCGCCGCAGGAGGCCCGCGAGGCGCTCGACCTCGCGGAAGGTGACCAGCAGGCGGACGCCGGCGTTGTCGAGGATGGCGGTCTGCCGGGTGGCGTACTCGGCTATCCGGTCGGGGCGGAACGGAGGATAGAGGGGCACGGGCACGCATCCCGCCATGAGGGTGCCGATGAAGGTGGGGAAGAAGCGCTGCTCCGTGCGCAGCATGATGGCGACGGTGTCGCCGCGCCCGAGGCCGCGCGCGGCGATCCCTCCGGCCACCCGGCTCGCCTCGTTCCAGAGCCAGCCGTAGCTGAGCGGCGTCTCGCGGCCGTCGTTCTCCCGCAGATGGATGTGCGTGCGGTCCGCGGCGTGCTCGACGTGCCAGGCGAGCGCATCGACGACGCTTCGTGCGTCCGCCGGGGACCCGGCCGCGGCGCGCTCCGGCGCCCGCCCGTGCCCTCCCGCCGGCGCGGCGGCGGCGGGCGTCGCATCGGCCGCGGCGACTCCGGCGGCGAGATCGGACGGTGTCTCGGCATCCGCCAGGACCGCCTCGCCCAGCGGCACCCCGAACGCGCGCTCGAGCCGCACCAGCAACTCCACCCGTTCGAGGCTGCCGATGCCCAGGTCGCGCTCGAGCGAGTCGCCGGGATCGACGGCCGGGGCGCTCTCCCCGCGCAACTCGCCGACCAGCTCGGCCACGACCGCGAGCACGCGTTCCTCGACGCGGGTAACGCCCGGGGTCCGCGACGCTGTCGACATCCAGACTATTGTCGCCCGTGGCGGCAGGCGTGCGGTCGGCGGGCCGATCGGGGCGCAGTCCGGCGGTCGGTTCGATCGCGCGACTCGCGCCGCCGGGGAGAGACCACGGTCGGCTGGCGCCGGCTTACGGCTCGAGGCGGCGGATCGTGTGGATGACGACGTTCTCGCGCGGCACGTCGCGCATCCCGTTGACGCGGGTCGTGCGAACGCCCGCGATCTCGTCGACGACGTCCATCCCTTCGACGACCCGGCCGAAGACGGCATAGCCGAAGCCGTTGCGGGACCGGTCGCGGTGGTTGAACGACGGGTTGTTGCGGACGTTGATGAAGAACTGCGCGCGCGCGGAGTTGGGGCTCGCGACCCGGGCCATCGCGATGGTCCCGCGATCGTTGCGCAGGCGGTTCGTCGCCTCGTTGAGGATGCCGCCCCGCAGGCCCTCCATGCGGGGCGTATGGTCCTGGTTCAGGCCGCCCCCCTGGATGATCTGGTTGCGGAGCACGCGATGGATGATGGTGCCGTCGTAGTAGCCGGCCAGCACGTAGGTGAGGAAGTTGACGACCGAGACCGGCGCGTCGGGGCGGAACAGCTCGACCGTGATGTCGCCCATCGAGGTCTCGATGACGACCTGCGGGTTCGGCGGCGGCTCCTGCGCGCCGGCCGGGAGCGGGGCCGCGACGAGGAGGAGAAGGGCCGTCGCGGTGACGAGAGCCGGTGCGCGTCGCATCCCGGTCATGGATTCCCTCCCTGGACGGTCACCGAGTTGATGACGACCGGCTCGACCGGCACGTCCTGGTGCGGCCCCTGGCGCGTGGTGCGGACCGCGCCGATGCTGTCCAGCACGTCGAGCCCGCCGGTGAGGCGCCCGAAGACCGCGTAGCCGAAGCTGCGCGGATCGGTGCCGCGGTGGTTGAGGGTCGGGTTGTCGACGAGGTTGATGAAGAACTGGGCGGTCGCGCTGTCGACGACCGGGGTGCGCGCCATCGCGATGGTGCCCCGCTCGTTCGCCAGACCGTTGGTCGCCTCGTTCCGGATCGGCTCGGCGGTCTCCTTCTCCACCAGGGTCGGTGTGAGACCGCCGCCCTGGATCATGAAGTTGGGGATCACCCGGTGAAAAACCGTGCCCTCGAAGAAGCCGTCCTCGACGTAGCGCAGGAAGTTGTCGACCGTGATCGGCGCCTGGTCGCGATAGAGTTCGATCGTCATGTTGCCGAGGCTGGTCTCCATCACGACGATCGGATTGTCCTGTGCGTCCACCGGGCCAGCGGTTCCGAGAGTCATCGCGGCGACGACCCCCGCGAGTGCGAGCTTGCGCAAAGCCATGGCTCTGGCCCCCAGCGGCCGGGAGCGGCCGCGACGCTTCTGGCATCCAATATGCAGAATCGAGGATCCAAGATCTGGAATCCCTGGTCGGTCCGGGAAACGCGTGAGCGAGGGAACCGACCGTGAAGTAACGGCTTCCGCAGAGCGGTCGACTCTCACAATGCGGTCCCGAGTATGCATAATACGAAACGCCCTGTCCAGGGACGGCGGGGTGGTTCGCCCATGAAGCTGCTCGACAGATTCCGCTCGCAGCCCGAATGGCGGAGTGACGATCCCTCCGTGCGGGCGAGCGCCGTGCGCGCGCTGACGAACTCGGAGCAGGACCTGCTGCTGGAGATCGCCCGCCACGACGACGCCCCGGGAGTGCGGCGCGCGGCGATCGAGCGGCTGACGGATCCGGCGTTGATCGCCGAGCTGCTCGGAAGCGGCGGCGAGAGCGACCCGGACGTCCTGGCCGCGGCCGTCGCGACGGCGCGCGATCTTCTCATCGGCGCCGCCGATGCGGCCGGGGCGGACGCGGTGCTGGCCGTCCTGCCGGAGGATCGGGACGTGGCGGCCGTGGCCCGCCTGGCGGTGAGCGAGGCAGTGAGCGAGCGCGCGGTGACCCGCCTGACGGATGCGAAGGTGCTCGGAGGCGTGGCGCGCCGGGCGAAGCACCCCGAGGTGGCTCGCAAGGCGCTGGAGCGGCTCGCCAATCGGGACGAGCTCCTGACCGTCGTGCTCAAGGCGGAGAGCAAGACGATTGCCCTGGCCGCCTTCGATCGGTTCTCGGCGGAGGATGCAGGGCTGCCGGAGGAAGCACTGGCCGACATCGCCCGGCGCGCGGGCCACAAGGCAGTGGCGCGCCGAGCGCGTTCGGAGCTGGCGGGGCGCGAGGGAGCCGCCCCGGAGGCGGCAACGGCGGATCCGGCCAACGCCGTGTCGCTCTGCGAGGCGGCCGAGGCCCTGGCGGGGACCACGGACCTCGACGCCGGCCGGCGGGAGATCGAGGCCCTCGTGCAGCGGTGGGCGTCGCTCGACGCACCGGGCGATGCGGCGGTCGCGGCCCGCTTCGCGGCAGCGCGCCGCGCCGCGGAGGATCGGCTGCTCGAGCTGGACCGAATGACGAGCAGCGCGCGCGCGGCGGCGGCGCGCCGCGCGGCGGCCGTCGCCCCCTACGTCGCGCTGTGCGAGCGGGTGGAGCGGAGCGACGGGCCGCTCGCGCTCGACCAGCTCCAGGCAGCGCGCGAGGAATGGAACGCGCTGGCGCCGCCCGTCGCGGGCGACGAGGATGATGGCCGGGCCGCCGAGGTCGAGGCCCTGACCCGGCGGTTCGCAGAGGCGGCGACGGCGTGCGAGCGCCGGCACCGGGAGTGGGCGTCGCGGCGCGAGCACGTGCAGCACCTCGAGGCGCTCACCAAGGATCTCGAGACGCTCGCGTCGGCGGGCGACGCGGCGGCCATCCAGGCTCGCTGGCCCGTACTCGACGAGCGCTGGCGCGCCGAGGTCGCACGGCTCGGAGGCGGTGACGGGGCCGGCGATGCCGAGGTCGTGGAGGCCGTCGCCGCGGTGACCGGGCGGCGCGCGGCGGCGGAGGAGGCGAAGCGCGCGGTGGAGAGCCGGGCGCACGCCGAGGACGACCGCCGCCGGCGGGATCGGCTCGCGCGCCTCGAACGGCTCGCGGCGCGGGTGGAGGGCGAGGCTGCGAACGAGAAGCTCCAGTTGGCCGACGCGGAACGCCACCTGCGCCGGACCCGGCAGGCCCTGGAAGAGGCGGGTCCGCTGCTCGCGGGCGCCGACCGCGCCGCGCTCGGGCGGCGGTTGCGCAACGCCCAGACGGCTCTACTCGGACGGGTGCGGGAGCTCCGGGACTTCGCCGACTGGCAGCGCTGGGCCAACCTCGGCGTCCAGGAGGAGCTCTGCCGGGAGATGGAGGCACTGGGCGCGACGATCGGGGCCGCGCCCGATGGCGCGGAGGGTGCCGCCGAGGTGGACGAAGCGGCGCTCGCCCGCAGCTTCCGCGACCTGATCGACCGTTGGCGTCAGGCCGCGGACGTCCCGAAGGACCGCGGGGAGGATCTGTGGCGGCGCTTCAAGGCAGCGCACGATGTCGTCTATCCACGCTGCGAGGCGTACCTCGAGTCGCAACGCACGGCCCGCTCGCGCAACCTCGGCGCCCTCGAGGCGCTGGCCGATGAGGCCGAGCGCCTCAGCGAGTCGACCGACTGGATCAAGACGGCCCAGCGCCTGACGACTCTGCAGGCGGAGTGGAAGGCGCTCGGACCGGTGCCGCGGCGAGAGCAGCGCGCGTTGTGGAAGCGCTTCCACGGCGCGTGCAGCCTGTTCTTCACGCGTCGCAAGGCCGACCTGGCCGAGCGCAAGAAGGTCTGGGCGAAGAACCTGGAGCAGAAGGAAGCGCTCTGTGCGCGCGTCGAGGCGCTCGCCGAGGCGACCGACCTGGCGGCCGCGCTCGAAGAGGTGAAGCGGACGCAGCGCGAATGGCGCACGATCGGCGCCGTTCGGCGGTCGAAGTCGGACGCGCTCTGGGAGCGGTTCCGGGCGGCGTGCGAGGCGGTCGTCGACCGCTCCCGCGAAGGCGAGCGCGCCGCGGCGGGGGCACGGATCGCGGCGCGCGAGGCACTGTGCGCCGAGTTGGAGGCTCTCCTGCCGCCGCGCGCGTCGACGCCCGCCGCGGCGTCGTCCGCCGCTGCCGCGGAGCCCACTGCGGAGGCGGCCCCTGAGGTCGAGGCGACTCAGACCGCGCCACCCGATGCGGGGACGGCGGGCGACGTCGAGGGGACTGCAGCGGACGGGGATGGCGTACGGGCGGCGCCGGCGAAGCCGGCGTCGGATGCCGCCGCCCCCGACGCCCCGCCGGAGCCGTCGGCGGCGGAGCCGGCTGCGTCTCCGGCACCGGCCGCGTCTTCCGAGCCGGCGGCGTCGGCCGCGTCTTCCGAGCCGGCCGCACCGGCCGCGTCTTCCGAGCCGGCGGCGCAGGCCGCGTCTTCCGAGCCGGCCGCACCGGCCGCGTCTTCCGAGCCGGCGGCGCAGGCCGCGTCTTCCGAGCCGGCCGCACCGGCCGCGTCTCCGGAGCCGGCCGCATCACCGGCGCCGGCGCCGGATGCCGCTTCTGACGCCCCGGCGGAGCCGGCTGCGCCTCCGGCGCCGGCGCCGGATGCCGCTTCTGACGCCCCGGCGGAGCCGCCGGCGGCGGAGGCGGCGGCGCCGGCCGCGCCTCCGGAGCCGGCCGCGTCAGCGGCACCGGCCATGCCTCCGGCACCGGCCGCGCCGCCTCTGGAGCCGGCCGCGCTGCTCGAGAGGGTTCGGGAGCTCCAGGTCCGCTGGCGGCAGGCGCCCGAGGTGCCGCCGGACGACCGGCGCCGGCTGTCGGTGCGCTTCGGCCGCGCCGTGGCGCGGCTGGTCGAGGCGCGGCCTGAAGCGTTCCGCGACACGGATCTCGATCCGGCGCGGCAGTTGAAGCAATTGGAGCGACTGTGCGAGCGCGCCGAAGCGCTCGTCCCGGATGCGCCGGAGACGGCCGCCAAGGCGTCGCCGGCGGAGCTGCTCGCCCGGCGGTGGCGCGAGCAGCTCGCCAACAACACGATGGGCGTGCGGGTGGACGAGGGTGCGCGCAGGCGCGCGGCGATGGACGAGATCAAGCGCCTGCAGCTCGAGCGGCGACGTCTCGGCCCGATTCCGGGCGATGCCGCCCGTCAGTTCGGAGCCCGGTTCCAGCGCGCTTGCGACCGGGCGTTGCAGCGCAACCGGTCCGCCACCACCTGAGGCGCGCCCCGACGGCCGCCACGTTCCCATGAGCGTATCGCCAGTCCTGCCGAAGCTCGTCGGCCAGCGCGTCAAGCGGCGCGAGGACCCGCGCCTGATCCAGGGCCGTGGAACCTACGTCGACGACGTCAAGCTCGCAGGCATGCAGCACCTCGCGTTCAAGCGCAGCGACATCGCGCACGGGCGCATACTGTCCATCGATACGAGCGCCGCGGAAGCGCTCGAAGGCGTCGAGGCGGTGTTCACCGGCCCGCAGATGGCCGAGATGGTCGGTCCGTTGCCGACCCTGCTGCCGTTCCCTGCTCCGGAGCGCCGCGCGGTGGCAACCCGCGTCGTCCGCTTCGTCGGCGAGCCGGTGGCGGTCGTGGTGGCCCGCGACCGCTACCTCGCACGGGACGCGGCCGATGCCATCTCGGTCGACTACGAGCGGCTGCCGGTCGTGGTCGATACCGAACCGGCGATGACCGGCGAGCCGGCCCTGCTGCACGCCGACTTTCCGAACAACCTGCTGCTCGCGTCGTTGCCGATGGGGACCGGCGTCGGTGCGGACGGCAAGGTCGACGACACGGCCGTCGACCGGGCCTTCGCGGACGCCGAGGTGGTGATCTCGCAGCGCATGGTCAACCAGCGGCTCGCGCCGACGCCGCTCGAGCCGCGCGGCGCCGTGGCCCACTACGAGCCGGGAAAGGACACGATCACCGTCTGGTCGTCGACGCAGTCCCCGCACCTGCTGCGGACCTTCATCGCCTCGCTGAACGACATGGGCGAGGACCAGGTGCGCGTCATCGCGCCGGAGGTCGGCGGCGGCTTCGGCTGCAAGTCGGGGGGCTCCGCGGAGGAGTTCGTGACGGCCGCGGTCGCCCGGCGGCTGGGCGTGCCGGTGAAGTGGGTGGAGGAGCGCTCGGAGGCGTTTCTCGCGACGACGCACGGCCGCGACCTCATCGGCTACGTCGACCTGGCGGCCCGGCGCGACGGGACGGTGCTCGGCGTCAGGCTCCGCATCATCGCCGACGTCGGCGCCTACAACCACCTGTTCACCGCCGCCATTCCGACCGCCACGATGATGATGGCGAGCGGCAACTACGCCATCCCCGCGATCCGCGCGACGCTGACGGAGGTCTTCACCAACAAGACCCCGACGGACGCCTATCGGGGGGCGGGGCGCCCGGAAGGCATCTACTTCCTGGAGCGGGCCATGGACATGCTGGCCCGCGAGCTGGGGATGGATCCGGCCGAGCTGCGCCGGAAGAACTTCATCCGGCCGGAGCAGTTTCCCTACACCACCCAGACCGGGGCGGTGTACGACTCGGGAGACTACGGCAAGGCCCTCGACCGTGCGCTGGAGAAGGCCGGCTGGGAGCGGATGAAGGCCGAGCGGGACGCCGCGCGCGCCGAGGGCCGGCTGGTCGGGCTGGGTCTGTCGATGTACGTCGAGGTGTGCGGCGTGGGCCCTTCGGCGTCGCTGCCGATGGGGGGCTGGGAGCACTCACAAGTCACCGTGGAGCGCGACGGGCGGATCAGCGCCACGACCGGGGCCTCGCCGCACGGACAGGGCAACGAGACCACCTTCGCGCAACTGCTGGCCGACCAGTTCGGAGTGCCGCTCGAGCACGTGCGCATTCATCACGGCGACACGGCGGTGGTGAAGCAGGGCAGCCTCGGCACGGGCGGCAGTCGCTCGCAAGCGGTCGGCGGGACCGCCATGCTGCTCGCCGGCGGCAGGGTCAAGGCCAAGATGGCGAAGTTCGCGGCGTTGCTGCTCGAGGCGCACGAGGCCGACGTGGTGTTCGAGAACGGCCGAATCGGAGTCCTGGGCGCCCCGTCGACCGCGAAGACGTTCGCCGAGGTGGCCGCCTACGCCTACCGGCCGGTCCGGCTGCCGGAGGATCTCGAGCCGGGTCTGAGCGAGGAGGCGTTCTTCGAGCCGACCGGCAACACGTACCCGTTCGGCTGCAACATCGCGATGATCGAGGTGGATCGCGACACCGGCGAGGCGCGGCTCCTGCGGATGGTGGCGGTCGACGACGCGGGCCACCTGATCAACCCTTTGATCGTCGAGGGCCAGGTGCACGGAGGCCTGGCGCAGGGGATCGGTCAGGCGCTGGTCGAGGAAGTGGGCTACGACAGCGAGGGTCAGCCGCTGACCGGCTCGCTCATGGACTATGCCCTTCCCCGTGCGAGCGACCTTCCGCGTTTCGAGCTGGACAGCACCGTGACGCCGACGCCGTTGAACCCGCTGGGCGCCAAGGGAATCGGCGAGGCGGGGACGATAGGGTCCACTCCCTGCGTCGTCTCGGCCGCGGTCGATGCCCTGAGCGGATTCGGCGTGCGCCACGTCGACATGCTGCTGCGCCCCGAGAAGCTCTGGCGCATCATCCACGGCGGCCGGGAGCCGTGACCGTGTTGCGTTCCCGTCCGAATTGGGTCAGCATGCGACGGGAGGCGGAGCGATGGCGCTTCGGATCGGCCAGCGGGACCTTGGAGCGCTGACCATTCTCGATCTCCACGGCAAGCTGGCCGGAGAGGCGGGCGAAGCGCTCGCGCAGCGGGTCGAAGATCTCATCGCCGTAGGCCGCACGCGCGTAATCCTCAATCTCCGTGAGGTGTCGTTCATCGACAGCGCCGCACTCGGCGAGCTGCTGTCGAAGCGCGGCGCGCTCCGGGACGCCGGCGGGCAACTCAAGCTCCTGCATCTCACCGATCGGGTCTGGGACTTGATGGTGACGACGAAGCTCGAGCTGGTGTTCGAGACGTTCCGTTCGGAGGCGGAGGCGATTCAGAGCTTCCGCTCGGGTGCGCGCCCGGATTGAGAGGAGCGTGTCGAGTCAATCCGCCGCCGCAAACGTACGGGTGCTGCTCGTGGAGAGCGCCGCGGAAGATGTCGCCCGGGTGTCCGCCCTTCTCGAGCGCGCCGCCGCGCCGGCGTTCCGGACGGCCGAGGTCGTGCCGGTTCCCGAGGCCCGCGCGGCGCTCGCCGAGCTGGACGGCGGGCGGTACGACGTGGTGTTGCTCGGCTTGTCCAGCGGCGTGGCACGGTCCGGGGCCGGCTTCGACGCCATCCAGCAACTGGACCGGGTGGCCCCGGTCATCGTGCTGAGCGCCCTCGATGATGAGGACGTTGCGGTGCGGGCCGTGCAGCGCGGAGCCCAGGACTACCTGGTCAAGGATCGCCTCACGCCGGATCTGCTCGCCCGCAGCATGCGCTACGCGCGCGAGCGGCACCGGCTGTTGGCCGAGCAGACCCGCCGCCTCGAACACGAGCTGAAGATCGCGGCCTTCGTTCAGCAGTCGTTCCTGCCGTCGCGGATGCCGGCCGCTCCCGGCCACGACATCGGGGCGCACCTGCACGCCAGCGGCCAGGTGGGCGGTGATTTCTACGATTTCATCGAGCTCGGCGGCGACCGCGTCGCCCTGGCGCTGGGCGACGCGTCGGGGAAGGGGATCCCGGGGGCCATCCTCATGGCCGAGACACAGGGGGTCCTGCGGGCCGAGGCGGTCGGGTGCGCCACGCCGCTCGAGCTCGTGCAGACGCTGAACCGCGCCCTGCTGCACGACCGCAGTCAGGACCGCTTCGTCACGCTCTTCTATGGCGTCCTCGACATCCCGACCGGCGAGTTCACCTTCGTCAACGCCGGTCATCCCCGGGCCGTCCTGCAGGACGGGGACTCCGAATCGACGCTCCTTTCGACCGGGCCGCCGCTGCGGCTCTTTACCGACGCGGTGTGGGAGGAGCGCAGGGTCCGCCTGCGCGCGGGCGCGCGGCTGGTGGTCTACAGCGACGGAGTGACCGAGGCACAGGACGAGGCCGAGCGCTTCTTCGATCTGGAAGGCGTGCGCGGGGTGATGGCGGAGCACCCGGACTGCCCCGCGGCCGAGCTCGCGCGGCTCATCTGCCACGCCGCCGAGCGGTTCGAGCGGGGCAACCCGGACCCCGGGGACGACAAGACGGTGGTCGTCATCCGGGCCACGGATTCCTGAGCGCCGCGCCGGTGGTCAGGCGCGGCGGCGCTTGAGCAGCGTCACCTGGTTGCCGGAGGCGTTGTAGCGCACGTCGTCGAGAAAGGTCTTCATCAGGAAGATCCCGCGGCCGCTGGGACTCTCCAGATTCTCGGGCCGGGTCGCATCGCGTACGGCGTCGACGTCGAAGCCCCGCCCGCCGTCCTTGATTACGAACGACGCCTCGTCGGAGGTGAGGCTTGCGCGCACCAGGATCTGCCGATCCCGATAGGGCGCGAGCTGGCGGCGTTGCTCGGCGAGCATCCGGTAGGCGCGCGGATCGTGCTCGCGGATCTCGGAGCGCACTTCCAGGTTGCCGTGGTAGTAGGCGTTCGTCAGCGCCTCGTCGAGAGCGGTCGAGATCCGGTGACAGTCCGACTCGTCGAACATGGCCGAGTCCCGCAGGACTCGCGTCAGATAGCTCACGAGGGACGAGATCAGCTCCGGATCGTTCTCCAGCACGAACGACGCGGCCCGCATCCGCCCGAGGAGGCGCGTGTAGCTGCGCTGCTCGCGCGAGGCGTCGAGCATGCGCCGAACGACCTCCACGAGGTCGCGGGTGAGCGACTTCTTCGGAACGTAGCTGGCGGCTCCCGCCTCGAGCGCCTGCACGGCGATCTCCTCGCTGCCGCGCGCGGTCATCAGGACCACCGGGACGAGCGGGTGCTCCGACTTCGCGCGCTCGACGAACGCCAGGCCGTCGAGCGTCGGCATGACGAGGTCGGTCAGCACGAGGTCGACGTCGTGCGCGGCCATGCGGGCCAGCGCGTCCTGCCCGTTCTCGGCGTGCAGCACGCCGAGCCGTGCGCGGAGCAGCAGGCGCCCGGCGAGCTCCCGGTCGGCGGCCGAGTCATCGACGACGAGGACGGACGCCGAGGCCGCTTCCCGGCTCATCGGGGCTTCCCGACCCAGTCTCGGATCTCGTTCACCACGGCGTCCAGCTCCGGCGCCAGGGCTTGCCAGGCTGCGGTCACCGGCTCCGGCTGGTCGCCCCGGCAGCCATCCTCGAGCACCTCGGCGAGGGCGACGACGCGGGCGTCTCCGAACATCCGCAGCGAGCCTCCGATGGTGTGCGCCACCCGCCGCACCGTTGGTCGATCGTCCGTGGCGATCCCCGCCTCCAGCTCGCTCACCAACGCCGGATGCTGTCCCAGGAACCCGTCGAGCACCGCGCGCAGCAACTCGCGGTCGCCGTCGAGGGACTCGACCGCGGCTTCCCAGTCGAGGCGTCGGGCGTTGGCCGGCTCCTGCTCCGCGGCCGGGGTCTCGTCGTTCGGCGCCGCCTGAGCCGTCCGGCCCCTCGCGGCCGCGGCGCGTCCCAGAGCCGCCGCGAGCGCCTCCGTCAGCTCGCGCGAACGGTACGGCTTGAGGAGGTAGCCGTCGAAACCGGCGGAGAGGCAGGCGGCCTCGCTCCCGCGCGAGGCACGTGCGGTCAGCGCGACGATCGGCGTGGGCGCCGCGTTCTGCTCCTGCTCCCGGCTCCGGATGGCGCGGGTGGCCGCGTAGCCGTCCATGTCCGGCATCTGGAGATCCATCAACACCACATCGAACCGCTCGGCCGCGCAGGCCTCGACGGCCTCCGTACCGTCCGCGACGACGCGCACGGTGTGCCGCGCCTTCTGCAGCATGCCCGTGCCGACGCGCTGGTTGGCGACGCTGTCCTCCACGAGCAGGACGTGCAGCGGCTGAAGCTCGATGACGGGCTCCGGTGCCGGATCCGCGACTGCGGCCCCGGCCGGGTCCTGCCGGAACTGCGCGGTGATCCGGAACGTGCTGCCGCCGCCCGGTACGCTGGTCAGGCCGATCTCCCCGCCGAGCGCGTCGACGAGGCGCGTGGCGATGGCCAGGCCGAGCCCGGTCCCGCCGTAGCGGCGCGTTGTCGACGCGTCGGCCTGCACGAACTCCTCGAAGATGACCCGCTGCTTCTCGGCCGGGATCCCGATGCCCGTGTCGCTGACCTCGAACTCGAGGGTGACCTCGTCGCCCGCCTGCTGGCGCAGGCGGGCGCGGAGAACGATGGCGCCGCGCTCGGTGAACTTGATCGCGTTCGAGAGCAGGTTGGCGAGGACCTGCCGCAGGAGGCGCGCGTCGCCCACCAGCGCGTCCGGTGCGTCGGGGGCGATCTCCGCGGCCAGCGCGACGTCCCTGCCGTGGAGGCGCGGCGCGAACGCCCGTACCAGCGAGTCCAGACGTTCGCGCAGGCGAAACGGACGCGGCTCGGCGACGAGCCGTCCGGCCTCGATCTTCGAGAAGTCGAGGATGTCGTTGATGATCTCCAGCAGCGCCTCGGCCGACTCGCGGATGGCGGCGACCTGCGCTCGCTGCTCGGAGTCGAGGTCGGTGTCGCGGAGCAGCTCGGCCATGCCGATCACGCCGTTGAGCGGGGTGCGGATCTCGTGGCTGACGTTGGCCAGGAAGGTGCTCTTGGCGCTGCTGGCGCGCTCGGCGGCGTCCCGCGCCTCGCGCAGCTCGGCCGCCTGGCACCGCAGGTCTTCCTCCGCCCGCTTGAGGGCCGTGACGTCGGTGTGGCAACCGAGCAGGCGGATCGCCTCACCGCGCGCGTTGCGGATGGCGAGGCCGCGGCAGCGGACCCACACGGTGCTGCCGTCGCGATGGCGGTAGCGGACGATCTGGTCGTACGGGTGGCTGGCGTCCGCGAGATGGCGGCCGAAGTTCTCGAGGGCGACCGCGCGATCCTCCGGGAAGATGTTCTCCATCCACCAGGCGGAGGTGTTCGGAATCTCGTCGTCGCGGTAGCCGAAGAGCTCCTTGAACCGGGGGCTCATCCACTCCTGTTCCTGGCGCTCGACGTCCCAGTACCAGATGCCGTCGAGGGAGCCCGCCTGCAGGAACTCGAAGATGGCGGGGTCCTTGCGAACGAGATCGTAGAGCTCCGTCTTGAGGTAGTGCTCCTCGCTCCCCATGGCCATTCGGCTGTGACGCTCCCTGGGGGCATCCTACCCCGCGCGTCGCCGATCCGATCATCGGACTTCGCACGACGCCTCGGGCCGGCCGCAACGCGTAGACTATTCGGGTGCAACCGTTGCCCGGCTTTCACCCGATCACGGCCGCGTGGTTCGGGGGGCGGTTCACCGGCGCGACATCCGCGCAGCGCGACGCCTGGCCGCGGATCCGGGACGGCGGGGACGTGCTCATCTCCGCCCCGACGGGGTCCGGCAAGACGCTCGCGGCGTTTCTGATCTGCCTCGACCGGCTCGTGGCGCGCTCCGCCCGCGATGCCCTGGCCGACCGCACCTCGGTCGTCTACGTCTCGCCCCTCAAGGCGCTCAGCACCGACATCCAGCGGAACCTGGACGGACCGCTCGCCGAGATCGCGGAGCTTGCGGCGGCCGCCGGCGGGACCGTGCAGGAGATTCGCACCGCGGTCCGGACGGGCGACACGCCGACCTGCGATCGCGAGCAGATGGTGCGCCGCCCGCCGCACATCCTCGTGACTACGCCGGAGTCGCTGTTCATCCTGCTGACGGCGGAGCGCAGCCGGCGGATGCTGTCGACGGCGGAGACGGTCATCGTCGACGAGATCCACGCCCTGATCGACGACAAGCGGGGCTCGCACCTGGCGCTGACCCTCGCCCGCCTCGACCGGCTGGTCGCGGAGAACGAGGGGCCGAAGCCGCAGCGGATCGGACTCTCGGCGACGGTGAAGCCGATTGAGGAGGTGGCGCGCTTCCTCACCGGCGCGCCCGGGGAGAACGGGGCGGCGGCAGCTCCGGCGGTCGCGGCCGAGACGGTCTGGCCGCCGGTGTCGATCGTCGACTCCGGGCACCGGCGGGCGCTCGACATCGCGGTGGAGGTGCCGCAGGAGGAGCTCGGCGTCGTCGCCACCAACGAGATGTGGGGCGAGATCTACGACCGCATCGCCGAGCTCGCGCTCGCGCATCGGACGACCATCGTCTTCGTCAACACGCGGCGGCTCGCCGAGCGGGTCGCCCACCACCTGGCCGAGCGCCTCGGGGCGGACGCCGTGCTGGCCCACCACGGCAGTCTGTCGCGACAGCTCCGGCAGACGGCCGAGCTGGAGCTGAAGGAGGGGCGGCTGCGGGTGGTGGTTGCGACCGCGTCGCTCGAGCTGGGCATCGACGTCGGATCGGTCGAGCTGGTGTGCCAGGTGGGCACGCCGCGCTCGATCGCGGTGGCGCTCCAGCGGATCGGACGGTCGGGACACAAGGTGGACCCCTCCTTCGTGCCGAAGGGGCGCTTCTTCGCCACGACGCGGGACGAGCTGGTCGAGTGCGCGGCGATCGTCCGCGCCATCCGCCGCGGCATTCTCGACGAGCGGCGCATGCGCCCCTGGCCGCGCGACGTGCTCGCCCAGCAGATCGTCGCCGCCGCCGCGACGGGGGCGTGGAGCGAGGACGACCTGTTTGCGCTCGTGCGGACCGCCACGCCGTACCGCGACCTGCCGCGGGCGGAGTTCGATGCGCTGGTCGCGATGCTCTCGGACGGCATCGCGTCGCCGCGGGGGCGGCATGGCACGTGGCTCCACCGCGACCGCGTGAACGGCGTCCTGCGGGGAAGGCGCGGGGCGCGGCTGGCCGCGATCACGTCGGGCGGCGCGATACCGGACAACGCCAACTACCTGGTGGTGGCCGAGCCGGAAGGAACCACCGTCGGCACCGTCGACGAGGACTTCGCGGTCGAGAGCATGGCGGGCGACATCTTCCTGCTCGGCACCACCTCGTGGCGCATCCGCCGCGTGGAGGCGGGCCGCGTGCGCGTGGAGGATGCGCGGGGCGCGGCGCCGTCGGTGCCGTTCTGGCTCGGCGAGGCGCCGGGGCGGACGCGGGAGCTGTCCGACGAGATCTCGGAGCTTCGCGAGCGCGTCGCGGCGCCCGACGATGCGTCGCGGGACGGGACGGACGCGGTCGCCTTCGTCGCCCGGGAGTGCGGCATCGATCGCTCGGGAGCGGAGCAGCTGGTCGCCTACGTACGGGCCGGGGTGGCGGCGCTCGGCGCCGTGCCGTCGCGACGAACGGTAGTGGCGGAGCGCTTCTTCGACGAGGGGGGCGGCATGCAGCTCGTGCTGCACGCGCCGCTGGGGGCCCGCATCAACCGCGCCTGGGGGCTCGCTCTCCGCAAGCGCTTCTGCCGCAGCTTCAACGTCGAGCTGCAGGCCGCTGCCACCGACAACGGCATCGTGATCTCGCTCGCCGAGCAGCACAGCTTTCCGTTGGAGATCGTGTTCCGCTTCCTCCATCCGGAGACGCTGGCGGAGGTCCTGACCCAGGCGATGCTGCCGGCGCCGATGTTCGGAGCCCGCTGGCGCTGGAACGCCGCGCGCGCTCTCGCGGTGCTCCGTTTCGCCGGCGGCCGCAAGGTGCCGCCGCCCATTCTGCGCATGCGCACGGAGGACCTGCTGGCCGCCGTCTTCCCGGATCAGGTGGCCTGTCAGGAGAACCTGAGCGGCGAGATCCGGATCCCCGATCACCCGCTGGTCGACGAGACGATCCGCGACTGCCTGCACGAGGCGATGGACGTGGACGGCCTGCGAGCGCTGGTCGAAGGCATCGAGCGGGGCACCGTCGCCACCCGGGCGATCGACACCGCGGAGCCGTCGCCGTTCGGCCACGAGATCCTGAACGCGAACCCCTACGCCTTCCTCGACGACGCCCCCCTGGAGGAGCGCCGGGCGCGCGCGGTCCAGCTCCGCCGCACGCTGGGGACCGACGGCGACGAGATCGGGGCGCTCGACGAGGCGGCGATCGCCGAGGTCGCCCAGGAGGCGTGGCCGGTCGTGCGCGATCCCGAGGAACTGCACGATGCGCTGCTGACGTTGGGCCTGGTCCCGCCGCGCCGCGAATGGGACGCCTGGCTCGGGCCGCTCGTGACCCTGCGCCGCGCGACGCGGCTGCAGGCGGCGTCCGGCGCGGCGACGTTCTGGGTGGCCACCGAGCGGACGCGCCTGGCGCAGGCGGTCCATCCCGCCGGCCGGCTGGAACCCCCGGTTCCCGACGTCGAGCAGCCGGCGCCGGAGGGTGCAGAAGCGGCGGTGTCGGAGGTCCTGCGCGGCTGGCTCGACTCCAGCGGCCCGCTGCGGGCGTCGGCTCTGGCGGACACGCTGGCCGTGCCGCGGCCGCTGGTCGAGGCGGGCCTCGCCCGGCTCGAGGGAGAGGGTCAGGTGTTGCGCGGGCGCTTCACGGCCGCGGGCCGCGCCGACGGCGCCGAGATCGAGTGGTGCAACCGGCGCGTGCTCGCCCGCATCCACCGCCTGACGCTGGGTCGCCTGCGCCGCGAGATCGAGCCGGTGTCGAGCGCGGACCTGGTCCGCTTCCTCGTGCGCTGGCAGCACCTCGGCCCGGGCGCCCGCCAGCATGGGACGGCGGGCCTCCTGCAGGTCGTCACGCAGCTCCAGGGGTGCGAGGTCTCGGCCGCGGCCTGGGAGCGCGACGTGCTCGCGGCCCGAATCGAGAGCTACGAGCCGGAGATGCTCGACCAGCTCTGCCTGTCGGGCGAGGTGATGTGGGGACGCCTGTCGCCGCATCCCGCATTCGAGGGCGCCGACGGCGAGCCGGGCGCGACCCCTTCTGCGGGCCGCCGGCGGCGCGTGCGACCCACCCGCGTCGCACCGGTGGCGCTATTCCTGCGGCAGGACCTCGAATGGCTGGTGGATCCCGGAGACGAAGGCGACGGATCCGGGCCGGGGCCCGCCGGCGTTCTCTCGCATCCCGCCGAGGCGGTCCTCGACGCGCTCCGGCGCCGCGGGGCATCGTTCCTGCGCGACCTGGTGCAGCAGACGGGGCGGCTCGCGAGCGAGGTCGAGGACGGCCTGTGGGAGCTCGTGGCGGCGGGGCTCGTCACCGCGGACGGCTTCGACAACCTGCGGGCGCTGATCGACCCGCGGCGGCGGAGGGGCGAGGGGAGATTCCGGGCCGCGCGGCCCCGACACGCCGCCGGGCGGTGGGCACTGCTCGTGCCCTCCGGCGGCGCGTCGCGGTCCTCGTCGGAGGCGGCCGGCAGCGCCGTTGCGGCCGACGCGGCCCGCCGGCGAGCCCGCGCGGACGCTTTCGCGCGGCAGTTGCTGCTGCGCTGGGGGGTCGTCTTTCGCGACCTGGTGCGCCGCGAGTCGCTCATGCCCCCCTGGCGGGACGTGCTCGAGTCGCTGCGGCGCATGGAAGCGTGCGGCGACGTCCGCGGCGGGCGTTTCGTGGCCGGCTTCATGGGCGAGCAGTTCGCTCGTCCGGACGCGGTGGAGCTGCTCCGCATCGTCCGCCGCGAGGGAAGCTCGGGGCCGGCGGTGCGGGTCGCAGCCGCCGACCCGCTGAATCTGGCCGGCATCGTGACCCCCGGTGCGCGCGTCAACGCGTTGTCGGGCGACACCGTGGAGCTGCTGCCGCCGGCGGCGGCGTCGGGGGAGGCGGCCGTCGCGGCGGTCGCCGGCGCCGCGTCGGGATGACTCGCCCCGCGCCGGATTGCGTGGGAGCCACAGGACGGTCCGCTCGACCGGCGGCCGCCTGCTACTGTGGGGTGCGCTCGATCCGCCTCCGCCGGGCCCGGCGCGCCGGGCCGCCGCGACGGTACCGTACTGACACGAGGACGCAACGATGCAAATGAAGCTGGGAACGCTGCCGCTCGCCGCCGGTCTGCTGCTGACCACCACACCGCCCGCCGTCGCGCAGATCGCGGGGACGCCGGAGCCGGCGGGGCTGGATACGCGCTCGATCGTCGAGCACCTCTCCGACGACGCGCTCGAGGGTCGGCTGACCGGGTCGCCCGGCATCCGCATGGCCGCCGACTACATCATCGAGCAGCTCGAGGCCATCGGCGCCGTCCCGCTCCCCGCGCTCGCCGACTTCCGGCAGCCCTTCCGCTACACGGCCGGGGTCACCGACGCCGGCACCACGCTGCGGATCGAGGGCGACGAGATCGAGCTCGCCGGGGGCGCGGGTAGCGGATGGGAGCTGGTCGCGGAAGAGGCCGTCTTCGATTCCACGGAGTCGCGGACCACGGCCAGCGGGAACGTCATGCTCACGGTGTCCTCCAGGGTCGAGCCGGTGGTTCCGGGGTCGCCGCCGGCGCCGCCGGATCCGCCGGCGCCGCCGGATCCGCCGGCACCCCCTGCGCCACCCGCGCCTCCCGGCGGCACGACCGTGGCCGCACCTTCCGCGCCGGCGGTCGCCGATGCACCCGCCGTGAGGGCCCTGTCCTTCTCGGAGTCCGGGAGGGTGGAGGGGCCGCTCGTCTTCGCCGGTTACGGGCTGACCGTGCCGGAGACGGACGACTTCAGCTACGACAGCTACGCCACGCTCGACGTGACGGGCAAGATCGTGGTCGTCCTGCGCTACTTCCCCGAGGACACCGAGGGAGAGCTCCGGGCGACGCTGGCGCGTTACGCCGGCCTGCGGTACAAGGCGACGGCGGCGCGCGAGCGTGGCGCCAGCGGTCTCATCGTCGTGACCGGACCCCGGTCGCCGAACGCGGGGGCCCTGGTGCCGCTCCGCTTCGACACCGCCGTGAGCGATTCCGACATCGTCGCCGCGACCGTGAACGGCGCCCTGGGGGCGGCCATGATCGAGAGCGCCGGACGGTCGCTGGAAGAGGTGCAGGCGTCCTTCGATACCGCCAACCCGCACGTCGCCGGGTTCGACCTCCCGCTCGAAGCGACCCTGGACGTTCGGGTCGAGACGCAGGAGGCGATCGGGCACAACGTGATCGGCTACCTGCCGCCGACCCGCGAGCCCGCCGGGGACGCGCCGTACGTCCTGCTCGGCGCGCACTACGATCACCTGGGCCACGGGCGCGGCGGGGATTCGCTGGCGCGCGACGACGAGGCGGGGCAGATCCACAACGGCGCCGACGACAATGCCTCGGGAGTGGCCGTGGTGCTCGTGGCGGGAGCCCGCCTGGCCTCGGCGGCGCGCGACCGCGGCGTCGTCCTGGCCCTGTGGTCGGGCGAGGAGCTCGGGCTGCTCGGTTCGGCGGACTTCGTCGAGCAGGCGCCGGTCCCGATGGCCGACATCGCCGCCTACCTGAACTTCGACATGGTCGGCCGCCTGCGTGACAACGCGCTGACGCTGCAGGCCGTCGGCAGCAGCTCGATCTGGACGGACCTGGTCACGGAGCTGAACGGGCGGACCGGGTTCGACCTGTCGCTGGTCGCCGATCCCTACCTGCCGACCGACGTCCGGAGCCTCAACGCGGCGGAGGTGCCGAGCCTCAACTTCTTCACCGGGAGCCACGAGGACTACCACCGGCCGACGGACGATGCCCACACACTCAACTACGAGGGTCTCGATCGCATCGTCGATCTCGCCACGGCGGTGGCCGCCGACCTCGTGGTGCGGCCGGACGCGCCCGACTTTCTCCGGGTGGAGCAGGTCCAGCAACGGGGCGGCGGCGCGACGATGCGGATCTTCACGGGCACGATCCCGGACTACTCGCAGGACGTCGAGGGGCTGTCGATCTCCGGGGTCGTCGGGGGCGGACCGGCCGACGAGGCGGGGCTCGAGGGCGGCGACGTCATCGTCGGGCTTGCGGGCCGGACGGTGACCAACATCTACGACTACATGTACGCGCTCGACCTGCTGAAGGTCGGCGAGCCGACCGAGGTGGTCGTGCTTCGCGACGGCGAGCGGGTCGTCCTCGAGCTCGTACCGCGCGTGCGGGAGTAGCGGCGCTGCGAGCGCCTGGCGGTGCTGCGAGCGCCTGGCGGCGCCGCCGCGAGCGCCTGGCGGCGCCGCGAGCGCTTGGCGGCGCCGCTAGCGCCCACGGGTCAGCCGGCGTGCGCGCCGTTCCCGGATCGCACGCCGGCCGCCGGGGCGACGGGAGTCGGCTCGAGGAGCGGAGCCGCCGCCTGCGGGATGCCGCGCTGGCTGGCCTGCCAAACCGCCGCGCCGCGTGACGGCTCCGCTCGGCGGCCGTGCAGCGCTACAGCGGTTCGGACTGGGCGCCCTCCTGGAAGGCCCAGATGCGGTTGCGGGTCAGGATGTAGAGCACGCCGTCCTTGGCGACCGGCGTGCAGTAGACGGCCGCGCCCAGGTTGTACTCCCCGATGACCTCCATCTCCCTGCCGGCGCGCAGGACGACCACGTCGCCGTCCTCGTCGCCCAGGAAGACCTTGCCGTCGACGACGAAGGGGGAGCCCCAGACCGCGGCGAAGGTGTCGTACGTCCAGAACTCCTCGCCGGTCTGCGGGTCGAGGGCGTGCAGGAAGCCGGAGAGGCTCGGGATGTAGAGCACGCCGTCGGCGATCGCGGCCGTCGACATCGTGCGGTAGAAGTCCTCGCCGCCGCGATGCCATACGGCATGCGTGTCGGTGACGTCGCCGCTGCCGGTAGCGTCGATCACCCAGAAGTGGCCGGGCGCCTCGCCGTGCTCCGGGTCCTGCCCGACGCCGATGTAGACCTTGTCGTCGTAGATGACCGGCGTCGAGAGGATGTTGTTCCGGGTGCCGCGCCCGCCCAGGATCCACTCGGAGTCCTCGGGGTTGCAGTCGAACTCCCAGAGGAGCTCGCCGGTAGCGGGGTCGAGGCTGTAGACGACACCGTTGCCGCCGGCGAAGATGACCTGCGGGCGCCCGTCGATGACCCCGTAGGCGGGGTTCGTCCAGGCGCCGTGCAGCACGTTCTCGCCCACCGGATTGCTCTCCCACAGCAGCTCGCCGGTGTTCTTGTCGAGCGCGATGAAGTCGGGGGAGAAGGGCGACGGGATGTTCACGTGCCCCTCGTCGACGCCGTTGCTGGTCACCGTGTAGAGCACGTCGCCGACGATGAGCGGCGATCCGGTGGCGAGGTTGTGCGGGAAGACGTCGAGCTCGCCGATCATGTCGTAGGACCAGATGATGTCGCCGGCGATGGCGCCGGTGTCCTCCTCGCCCGTGAACGGCCCGTCGTTGCCGTCCGCGAAGCCCTTGGCGTCGAGGCAGATGACGTGCGCCTCGTTCGAGACGTACCAGATCCGGTCGCCGTCCATGAACGCGGTCGAGCAGACCCCCTGGAGCGGCCAGTCGTTCACGCGCCCGGCGGAGAGCTTCGGGTGGACCATCTGCCAGATGAACTCCCCGGTGTCGGCCGTGAACGCCATGACGACGCCCTTGTCGCCCTCGATGGACGGATCGCGGCGGCCCTCGTTGTTGGTGCCGACGTAGACGCGGCCGTTGGCGACGACCGGCCCGCCGTAGGCCTGCGAGCCGACCGGCTGCGACCAGAGCACGTTCATACCGGTGTCCGCGTCCCATTCGCCGACGATGCCGGTCTCGTCCGACACCATGTTGCGGGACGGCGTGTTGCCGAACATCGCGACATCCTGCGCGGATGCCGGCATGGCGGTGACCGCGACCAGCGCGGCGACTGCAGCTATCAGCCCGTATCGAGTCATCGGTTCTCCATCACGCGGACGTTGTCGTAGAAGATGTCTATGGGCGAGTAGCCGATGAGGCCCGGGCTGCCGTTCTGCACCGGTTCGGGGTCCTCCACCGTCACCGTCCACTCGTCGGGCTCGGCGTCGTCGCGCGGCCAGACCTTGCCGCGGATGACGGCCCGCTCCTCGTCGGCGTCGACGCGCAGCTTGAGGGCGTACCAGGTGTCCGGTTCCCACGCGAAGGGGAAACGCTCCGCCATGCGCAGCTCGGCCGCCCAGGAGCGAACCTCGATGCGCTGGTGGTTGCCCTGCAGATCCATGGTGTAGCCGGCGTTGATGAGGCCGATGTCCGGGCGCCGCCGGCCGCGCTGCGTGGACAGGACGTCGGCCTGCACGGTGTAGCCCGACATGTAGGACGGCCCCATGTAGATGGCGTGCCGGTGGATGCCGGTGCGCGAGGCACCCTTGCGGAAGAGCTGCTCGCCGCCTTCGTCCACCACCTGCAGGCTGCCGCCGCCGCCGATCCAGTACGGCGGCCGGCCGCTCTCGAACGTCTCCGTCCAGGGCAGCGGCGAGAAGACCCGGATGCGGGCCGCCGCCGACACGTCCCCGACGGTGGCGACTACGCGCCCGGCCTGGTTGGCGGCCTGCGGCGGCGACGTGAACTCGCCGTTGACGCGCAGGCGCCCGCCGTCGAGCCCGTCGAGCGTCCAGACCGCGTCCCGCTCGCCGAGCGCCCGCCCGTTGGCGTCGAACGCGAGCACGCTGAAGCGTACGGGCTGCCCGGCCGCCGCGATCACCTCGGCGGGCACCACCTGGATGCTCGCGACGACGCCGTCGGCCGGCGTTTCCGGCGCGAGGGGCGGGGTCTCGGCGGGCGTCGGCTCGAACGGCGCGTCAGGGTCGCCGATGCAGTAGATGCCCGACTCCGCCGTCACGTAGAGCCGGCCGTAGGCGGAGGCGAACGAGCCGTAGATCTCCGCGTAGCGCCCGTCCGACACCTCGAGCTCGTCGTGGTCGAGCTCCGTGGCGCCGTCATCCCCGGGGTCGAGGATCCGCACGTTGCCGTTGACCTCGGTGATGTACAGCTTGCCGTCGGCCCAGACGGGAGACGACTTGCCGACGGTCCCCACGCTCTGCTCCCACCGCACCGTTCCGTCCTCGGCCTCGATGGCGAACAGGTTGGCGGAGTTGTCGATGACGTACAGCGTTCCGTCCTTGATGAGTGGCGACGAGAATCCGACGGCGAGGTCGTCGATGCGCCACTGCTCACCGCTCGCGGTGATGTCGCCCTCGCCGGTGGCATCGATGGCGACGACGCGGCCCATCGTTCCCTGGTCGACGTTCTCTTCGCTGTGGGCCGCGTAGACCGTGGTGCCGTCGATGACGGGGGAGACGTTGATGCCGCGCTGGCTCAGGCGGAACTGCCACACCTTGCGGCCCGTGCGCGCCTGGAGGGCGTAGATGTGCCCGTCGGCGTTGCCGTCGATGATCAGCCGCTGGCCGTTCACCACGGCGACGATCGGCACGGACTGGGTGTTCATGTCCGCCGGCCGGCCGCCGGGGGTCGAGATCCACCGGATGCGGCCGTTCGCCTTGTCGAAGGCGACGTAGCGATGCGTCGGCGGCCCCCCGAGGTCGCCCCAGATGGAGCCGATGACGCCGAGGATCAGCCGGTCCTCGTCGATGATCGGGGTAGACGTCCGACCGCCGTAGCCCGACGCGCGGCCGAGGTCCTCGGCGAGCCGCCAGCTCCACACGATCGTCCCGTCGCGATCGAAGCAGTGCAGGTGCCCGTCGATGTTCATCGCGTAGAGGTAGCCGGTGTCCGGGTCGCCGGTCACGCTGCCCCAGCCGACACGGTTGAACGGGACCGTCGTGTTGAGGATGCTGAAGGCATGCTCCCAGAGCTTCGTGCCGTCCTCCGCGTCCCAGCAGGTGACGATCTCCTTCTTCGAGACGCCGTCGCCGGTGCGCCCGTTGGCGCAGACGCGCCCGTCGAAGACGGCGGGGGTGGAGCGGCCGATGTACTCCTGGAACCAGATCAGGTTGTCTCCGTCCACCGACCAGCTCGAGACGAGCCCGGTGTCGCTGGAGACCCCGGTCTGGGAACGGCCGCGCCAGCTCGGCCAGTCCTGCGCCTGCGCGGAGCCGGCGAGCAGCGTCATGCACAGTGCCGCAAGCGCCATGCGCGCGACCGCGCCGTGTTTCGCCATCGTCATCGCCGAACCCTCTCTGAGATGAAATGCCCGGTCCGTCGCAGCCGTGGATTTTAGCACGCGGCGCCCCGCGGGCCGCCGCTTGGCGGACGGGCCGGCGGCGGTGTAGGATCGCCGCGGAAAGTGAGACTCGATCTCAATCGAGGCGATTGACGAAGATGCCGATTGTCGAGCGCATGCGGAGCCGCTGGGGCGTCGGGCCGGTGGGGGTGGTCGCCATCCTCACGGCCTTCGCCCTTGCCGGCATGACGACGCTGTGGGTCAAACAGCCGGTCATGGGATACCTACTGCCCGGGGTGGCGCCCGGGTGGCTGCAGTGGACGATCTACCTGATCATCATGCTCCCCATCTATCAGGCCCTCCTGCTGGCGTACGGCACGCTGCTGGGGCAGTTCGACTTCTTCTGGAGCAAGATGCGGGCCATGGCGCGCCTGATCAGCCGCGGCGTCGCGGGCGCCTAGGAGTCTGCGCCGCAGGAACGTGCCATGGAGCGGTTCGTGCCAGCGCAGACTCCCAACGCGCCCGTGAGGGCGCGCTAGCGCCGCCAACCCGTCGCAGGCTCCGTGTTCGGCCCCAGCCCCCACCGCCCTGGGAGCTTGCACCCCAGCACTCACGCCGTTGCGTTCTGCGGCGCCAGCTCCCGGCCGGCTCGCGCGGTCAGCCGCCGAGAACGCGCTCCACCGCCCACCCGAGACCCGTGAGCGCGATGCCGCAGGAGATCGGCACGGTCACCCGGCGGCGGTACCACGGCTTCCCGCGACACCATCCCAGCGCCGCCGCGGCCCCCGCAATCACCGCGAGCTGACCGAGCTCGATGCCCCCGTTGAACGCAGCGAGGGCGAGAAGCCGCCCGTGCTCCGGAAGGCCCAGTTCGCCGAGCACGCCGGCGAAGCCGAGACCGTGCAGGAGTCCGAAGCCGAAGACCACGGGCGGACGCCAGCGCGTGAGCCGGTCGGTCAGGACGTTCTCGACCGCAACGCCCGCGACCGACAGCGCGATGAGCGGCTCGACGATGCGGGGAGCGAGGGCGACCACGCCGAGAGCGGCCAGCGTGAGCGTCACGGCGTGGGCCACGGTGAATGCCGTCACCTGCCAGACCAGGGGCCGCATCCGCCGGCTCAGCAGGTACAGCGCCAGCACGAACAGGATGTGGTCCGCCCCCGCCGGCAGGATGTGGACGAACCCGAGGCGCAGGTAGCGCCACGCGGTTTCTCCCGGGCTCGGGGGGAGGAACGGTCCGGCCAGATCGAGGGGGTCGCTGCGGGCGCCCGGCTCGAGGATCGACCGCGTCTCGCCGCCGCGCTCCGCGTCGACGATGGTCAGGTGCACCTCCCCGAACGCGCGGGAGGCGAAGAACCCGACCGTCGCGGCGCCGGGCGGGATGGTTCCGGTGAGCCGCGCGGTCAGCCCGAGCACGGTCGGAATGTCGGCGATCGCCGTCTCGGGCGCCCCGTGGTCGGGGAACCGGACCTCGAAGGGGACCGCTACGCCGTCGAAGCGCACCCGCACGCGACGCTCGAATAGGCGGCGAAGACGTGCCAACCGCTCGTCGAGCTCGTCCGGCCGAAGCGCCGCGAGGGCCGCGGCCAGCTCGGCGTCGTCGGTGTCGAGCGGGACGCCGAGCGCGAGCGCGTCGAGGTCGTAGAGGATGTCGGCCGCGAAGTCGCGGCCGGGCCCGACTGTCAGCCTCACCTCGGTGAACGCCAGCGGGTGGGCCAGCGCAGGCCGGGCGAACGGGCCGGCCGCAGCCAACAGGGTGACGCCGACGGTCGCCACGGCGAGCGACAGGGTCGGCAGGCGGGCGGCCGACAGGTGATGCACGCCGATCAGCGCCGCAGCTTGACGCGGTACGGGCGCCCTGCGCGGAGGAAGTTGACGAGGGTGTCGCTCGCTGCCCCGACATCCGCGAGGCGCACGGCCGCCTCACGGCCCCCGTCGACGTCGGAACCGGCCACCCGGAAGATCATGTCTTTCGGCAGCAACCCCTCGCGGGCGGCGGGACCCCCGGGCGCGACCGTCACCACGAGGGCGCCGGAGCGCACCTGCAGGTTGTCGCGTTCTGCGCGATCGACGAGGTCCCGGGTCGGTGCGGCATCGCAGAGCGTCAAGCCGACCGCGCCCGCCGCGACGCGCGTCGCGTCCGTGCAGCGGAAGAGCGGCGGGTCCGCGACCTGCACGCTCCGGCCGCCGGCCGCCGGAAAGGGGGGGGCACCCGTGATCGCTACCCCAGCCGTGAGGCCGATGGCGGCGGTCAGCGCGGCCACCGTATGCCGGGCGCGTGTCTGCATCGCAGGACAGTATAAGCGGCCGACCGGCTACTGCCGCCTACCAGACCAGCAGCGCTCGGCTCGTCGTCGGCGATCCGCACGCCTCGAACCAGTCGATGCCTTCCGCCACGAGGTCGAGCTTCAGCCGGTAGCGGCCCGGCGCTTCCGGCACCGGGACCTGAATCGCCACGTCGGTCGCGTCGCGCGGCGGTAGCGTGGCGGGGAGCCGGGCGCGCGCGTGATCGCGGTTCGCCACCGCCCCGTCGGACGTGCAGAGCTGGGCGCCGAGCCGCACGAGCCGGCGGCCGTAGGTCGCCTGGGCCGGGAAAGGCCGACTCGAGAGGTTGTGCACGCGGGTTCGCAGTCGCATGCGACCTCCGCGCCGGCCGAGCAGGGGCAGCCCGGGGACGCGCGCCGGAAGGTCGATGCGCGCGCGCGGCGTGGCGCCCGGTATCGCGTTGCCGAGGTTGTTGTCGTCCCAGATCTCGCGCCGAATCGCAGCGTGCCCCGGCGTTCCCGGGGCGAAGCGGCGCGAGTAGGCCGATTCGGGATGGTCGGTGACCTCCCACGTCAGGCGATCGACGCCGATCTCCGCCGCGAGCTCGCGAGCGCGGTCCATCTCGTCCACGCCGTCGTTCCACCGGAACAGGATGTAGCGCCAGTTGAGGAACGGCAGGTCGCGACCGGCACGCCGCTTCTCGACCGTCATCGTGCGCAGGGTGCGCAGCGCGACGTCGAGTCGGCCGCGCTGCCGGTAGCGGGCGTAGCTCTCCGGGAACGCGCCGTCGATAGAGAAGGTGACCTCGTCGATGCCGGAGTGGACCAGCCGGACGGCCTGCGCCTCGCTCAGGGCCAGCCCGTTGGTGCTCGTGTAGAGGTAGGTCTGCGGGAACCGCTGCTTGATGTACTCGCACATCTCCACGGCGCGCTTGTGCAGGAACGCCTCGCCGTAGTTGAAGAAGTCGATCCGCGCGAGCCCCGGACCGGCTTCGTCGACCACGCGCGTGAAGAGGTCGAAGTCGAGCATGCCCGCCTGCCGGGTCCGCGTGATGCCGGTCTCCGGGGCGCAGCAGGCCTCGAAGCACGAGATGTTGCACGCCGCGGTGCACTCGACGTATAGCCGCGACGGCAACGGCCCGGCGTCGACCGGTCGGACGAGGGGCGCGGCATCGTCCGCCAGCGGCAGCTTCAGCGGGCAGTCGCCGCAGAACCGGGAGCCGCCGGCGTTGAGGTCCGCACGCAGGCCCAGAACGGTCGGCGCGTTCCAGACTTCCGTGAGCGTCTGCGCCCGCGCATCGCCCAGCACGCGCCGCATGTACGGGTCGGCGCAGCCGCAGACGACCCGCCCGTCGCAGGACAGCACGAGCGTGCTCCACGGCCAGGAGCAGCCGAACCGGGAGGCGAGGTGATTGAGCGACATCGACGGTCGGCCTCCCGCGGGCTTGCACCGGAGCGGCGCCGCGTCGCAGCATAGCAGCAAGGCGGATCCGCCGTCCCTGCCCGAAGGAGGCTAACCGTGACGCTGAGGCTCTTCGTCCTGGCGCTCTCCCTGCCCGCCCTTGTCGCGTGCGATGCGGACATCGTCGTCGACGCCGCCGGCGCCCCGGCGGCCGCCGCCGCGGCCCAGCGCGAGACGTTCACCCCGCACGTCGTGACGCCCGCGGACATCCCGCCGGACATCCACGAGGATTCCTGGGCGCGGCTCCCGCGGATCGCGCGAGAGTCGCTCGACGCGGACGGCCGGCGGGCCCATGACGTCATCGTCCATCCGGAGAGCCGCTACGCGAGTGGACTGCGCGGCCCGATCGGCATGTGGATGTACAGCCCGCTCATGGCCGAGCACCTGTTCCCGGCCAGCACGTACCTGCGCTTCGGGGCCGACGGCAACCGGGACCAGCGGCTTGCCGAGCTCGCCATCCTGACCGCGGCGCGCGCGCTGAACAGCCAGTACGAGTGGTCCGCTCACGAGCCGCTGGGGCTGAACGCGGGGCTCGAGGAGGAGATCATCGAGTTGCTCCGCTGGGACACTCCGCTGGCGGATGCCGGCGACGTGGCCGGCCTGGGCGAGCCGGAGCGGACCATCATCCGCGTCGTCCGCGAGCTGATCCGGGAGCCGAAGCTGAGCCGTGAGGCGTTCGAGGCCGCGCAGCGCATCTTCGGCAACCAGGGCCTGATGGACATCGCGGGCCTCGTCGGCCACTACACGCTGGTCAACTACACGCTCAAGGCATTCGACGTGCAGCGCCCGCCCGGCAGTCGGCTAACGCTCCCGCCGCTGCCGTGAGCGCCGGGCGGCGCCCGACTGGCGCGCGACGACAGCCCACGGCCTTTCGAGCGCCATTGCGTTGCGCGTACTCGCGGGCCGGGGTTCAGGTGGACAGGTCGACGCCGACCGGGCAGTGGTCGGATCCGGTGACGTGCGGCCAGATGAAGGCGTCGGCGACCCGCCGCGCGGCAGTGGGGGAGGCCAGGACGTAGTCGATGCGCCAGCCTATGTTGTTGCGCCGGGCTTCGCCCCACTGGCGCCACCACGTGTAGTGGCCGGTTTCGCCGGGATGCAGCCGGCGGAAGGTGTCCACCCAGCCGGCGTCGATCCAGCGCGTCAGCTCCGCCCTTTCCTCCGGCAGGAAGCCGCTCGTCTTCGTGTTGGCGGCCGGCCGCGCCAGGTCGATCGGCTCGCGCGCCGTGTTGTAGTCCCCGATGACGAGCACCGGCCCCCGGCGTCGCAGAGCCTGCAGGCGATCGAAGAGCGCCGCATAGAAGGCGAGCTTGTAGGGCACGCGTCGATTGCTCCGGTCCCGGCCGCTCCCCTTGGGGAAGTAGACCGACACAACGGCCAGCCGCCCGAAGTGCGCGACCAGAAGGCGACCCTCGGCGTCGAACCTCGGCTCGCCCAGCGTCGTATCAACCCGCGTGGGCGCCATGCGGGAGTAGAGGCCGACCCCGCTGTACCCGGGACGCTCTGCGGCGGAGAAAGCGGCGTGCCATCCGTCCGGCGCACGCACGCTCGGCTCCAACTGGTGCTCGTAGGCTCGCACCTCCTGGATGCCGACGATGTCGGCCTGCGAATCGGCCAGGAAGCGGAGGAAACCCTTCCGGGCGCACGCCCGCAGGCCGTTGACGTTCCAGCTCACGATGCGCATGGCGGAAGACTCGTGGCGGAGCGGGCTGGGCAGCAGCGTCCGGGCTGGGCATCGTGTATGGTGTCACGACTGACACTCCAGCGGCCGGCTCGGCCCGGCCGCCTCCGAGGGCCAACGAGCATGCCGTACCGCGTCGTCGACGCCGACCTGCACGACGCGATGCTGGCGGCGGTCGCCGAGACGGAGCGGGCCCTGGCCGACGCCCTGCCTGCCGTCGCCGATCTGGCGGCGCAGACCGGGTCGGACGCCGACGCGGCGGCTCGCCGGCGGGTCACGGAGTCGCTGACGCGCCTCGAGCAGGCGATGCAGCGGCTCGTCTCCTCCGCCGCCCGCTTCACCTCCTGACGCCCCGGCGGGCTGGCGAATCGGTCGCCGCCCGCCTCCGGAGGCCAAAGCAGGAAGGGAACAGACTCTGCAGCACGGCCGCCTGAAGGCCGTCCGACGGCGCGGATCAGCCCTCCTTTTCCTCGTACTGCTCGCGCAACTGCGCGACGATCGAGGGGTCGGCCAGCGTCGTCACGTCGCCCAGCGCCTTGCCGGCCGCGATGTCGCGCAGCAGGCGGCGCATGATCTTGCCGGAGCGAGTCTTCGGGAGGTCCGCGGTCCAGAGAATCTCGTCGGGCTTGGCGATGGCGCCGATCTTCTGGGCCACGTGCTGCCGCAACTCCTCGAGCTTGGCGTCGGAGGCCTGCACGCCTTCCTTCAGGGTGACGAAGGCGCAGACGGCCTGTCCCTTGATCTCGTGCGCCTTGCCGACCACGGCCGCCTCGGCCACCTCCTGGTGGTCCACGAGGGCGCTCTCCACCTCCATGGTCCCGACCCGGTGGCCGGCGACGTTCAGGACGTCGTCGACGCGGCCGAGCAGCCAGAAGTAGCCGTCGTCGTCCACCTTGGCGCCGTCGCCGGTCACATAGACGTCGCGCCCCCAGCGGTTCCAGTAGGTGGCCACGAAGCGGTCGTGATCGCCGTAGATGGTGCGCAGCATCGAGGGCCAGGGGCGCGTCTGGACCAGGTAGCCGCCGCCCACCTCGACAGGCTCGCCGCTCTCGGTCACGATCGCCGGCTTCAGGCCCGGGAAGGGGCGCGACGCCGAGCCCGGCTTGAGTCGGGTCAGGCCCGGGAGCGGCGTGATCAGGATGCTGCCGGTCTCAGTTTGCCACCAGGTGTCGACGATGGGGCAGCGTTCGCCGCCGACGTGGTGGTAGTACCACATCCAGGCTTCCGGGTTGATGGGCTCGCCGACCGAGCCGAGCAGGCGCAGAGAGCTCAGGTCGTGCTTGCGCACGTGCTCCGGGCCCCACTTCATGAACGCCCGGATGGCGGTCGGGGCGGTGTAGAAGACGGTCACCTTGTGCCGCGCACAGATGTCCCAGAAGCGATCGCGGCCCGGGGTGTCGGGCGCCCCTTCGTACATGACGCAGGTGGCCCCGTTGGCGAGCGGGCCGTACACCAGGTAGCTGTGCCCGGTCACCCAGCCGATGTCGGCGCTGCACCAGTAGATGTCGTTTTCCTTCAGGTCGAACACCCACTTCGCGGTGATGTAGGTCCCAGTGAGGTAGCCGCCGGTGGTGTGGGCGATCCCCTTCGGCTTGCCGGTGGTGCCGGAGGTGTAGAGGGTGAAGAGCAGGTCCTCGGCGTCGTTCTCCCGGGGCGGGCAGGTGTCGGATACCTGCGCCATCAGCTCGTGGTACCAGTGGTCGCGGCCGGCGACGACGTTGAACGGCGTCTCCAGCCCTTCGCGCTTGACGAGCAGCACGTTCTCCACGCTCGGCGAGCCGTCGAGCGCGTCGTCCGAGATCTGCTTCAGCGGCACGACGCCGCCGCGGCGGTAGCCGCCGTCGGCAGTGACGAGCAGCTTCGCCTGCATGTCGTTGATGCGGTCGCGCAGCGATTCCGCGCTGAAGCCGCCGAAGACGACACTGTGGACCGCGCCGATGCGGGCGCACGCCAGCAGCACGATCGGCAGCTCGGGAATCATCGGCAGGTAGACGGCGACGCGGTCACCGTGGCCGACGCCGAGCTTCTTCAGGACGTTGGCGCACTTCTGGACCTCGACGTGCAACTCGCCATAGGTGAGCGTCTTCTGATCGCCCGGTTCCCCCTCCCACACGATCGCGCGCTTGTCGCGGCGGCTGCCCAGCGCGTGGCGGTCGACGCAGTTGACGCTGGCGTTGATCTTCCCGCCGACGAACCACTTCGCGTCCGGGGGCTGCCAGTCGAGGACGGTATCCCACGGCCGGCTCCATTCCAGCTCGCCGGCGATCCGGGCCCAGAACGCTTCCGGATCGGCGTCCGCCTTCGCGTAGATGTCGGGGTCGTTCATGTTCGCGTTGCGGGCGAACTCCTCGGGCGGATCGAAGGTACGGTCCTCGGTCAGCAGCGCATCGAATCCATCGGTCGGCTTGTCGTCGGCCACGGCGTCCTCCCCTTCGTCTGCTATGCGGACGGCTACGCAGTCAGTTCCGTCCAGCCTGCCGCTCTCAGGTCCTGTTCGTACCGGCCGTTGTAGATGATCGCAAAGGCGACCCAGGTCACGATCGTCCCGAAGCCGGCCGTCACCAGTCCGACGGCGATGTGGACGATGAACTGGATCACGGCCCACTTCAGGTCGCCGCGAAACAGGGCCGGCAACGGACCGAAGAACAGCGTAGTCCACGAGAACCCTGTCGGGACGTCCTTCACTGCGGTGTTGAGGGTGAGCGTCTTCATTCGCTTCCCATTCGATGTACTCGCAGGATCATAGCCGCTTCGTGGCGACGAGCAAGTTGCGCGTCTTGCCGTCCGCCGTCATCACGTAGTCCCAGAGCACGGCCTCGCGCTGGAAGCCGAGCTGCCGGAAGACCGACTGCGCTGCGACCTGATCGAGCGTCATGCGCGCCGTGAGCATGCGGAGCTCGAGGCGGCGGGCGATCCACTCCACCTCGTCGGCCAGCAGGCGCGCGAGCCCGCGGCGGCGGTGGGACGGCACGACCTGGACCCGGATCTCGCCGAGGTGCCGCGTCCACGTCGTGCGGTTGTGGAGCAGGGTCGCCTCGCCGGCGATCGAGTCGCCGTCCAGGGCGAGCACGGTGTGCGTGCGGCCGGACTCGATGTACTCGGCCCAGCGTTCCACGACGCCCGGCTCCGTGATGTTGACCCGCAGGTAGAGCAGCGCGTCCTGGTCGAGGCTGTTGGCGAAGGCGAGCACCGCCTCGCGATCGTCCCGGCTCATGAGCCGGAGCGTGACCGGCCGGCCGTCGGCTGCGGCGACCGAGCGGGGGTAGCGAGCCCGCACGGCGCCGGCGCCGCCCGTCTCGGGCGCCATCAGCCGCGCCCGCCCGACCTGGCCTTCGCCTCCTGGCGCCGGGCGTGGAGGATCGGCTCGGTGTAGCCGCTGGGCTGCTCGCGTCCCTTGAAGACCAGGTCGCACGCGGCCTGGAAGGCGACGCTCGCGTCGAGGTCCGGCGCCATCGGCCGGTAGTTCGGGTCGCCGGCGTTCTGCCCGTCGACCACCGCCGCCATCCGCGCGAGCGTCTCGCGGACCTGCGTCTCCGTGCAGATGCCGTGGTGCAGCCAGTTGCAGATGTGCTGGCTCGAGATGCGCAGGGTGGCCCGGTCCTCCATCAGCCCCACGTTGTTGATGTCGGGCACCTTGGAGCAGCCGATCCCCTGCTCGACCCAGCGCACGACGTAGCCGAGGATGCCCTGGGCGTTGTTGTCGAGCTCCTGCTGCACTTCCTCGGGCGACCAGTCCGGCCGCTCGGCGCGCGGAATCGTCAGGATCTTGTCCAGATCGGCCCGCGGGCGCGAGCGGAGCTCGGCCTGCCGCGCCGTGACGTCTACCTGGTGGTAGTGGGTCGCGTGCAGCGTCGCGGCGGTGGGCGAGGGCACCCAGGCGGTGTTGGCGCCCTGCTGCGGGTGACCGATCTTCGCCTCGAGCATGTCCGCCATCAGGTCCGGCATCGCCCACATGCCCTTGCCGATCTGGGCGTGCCCCGGCAGGCCCGTCTCGAGGCCGACGTCGACGTTCCAGTCTTCGTAGGTGACCATCCAGTCGGCGGTCTTCATCTCCTTCTTGCGGATCATCGGCCCCGCTTCCATGGCGGTGTGCATCTCGTCGCCGGTGCGGTCGAGGAAGCCGGTGTTGATGAAGAAGACGCGCTCCTTCGCGGCCCGCACGCACTCCTTCAGGTTCACCGTCGTTCGCCGCTCCTCGTCCATGATCCCGATCTTGATGGTGTGGCGGTCGAGGCCGAGGACGTCCTCGACCTGGGCCAGCGTCCGGTCGCAGAAGGCGACCTCCTCCGGGCCGTGCATCTTCGGCTTGACGATGTAGATGGAACCGGCGCGGCTGTTCTTCCTGCTCTTGACGTCGTGGACCGCGATCAGCGACGAGATCATCGCGTCGAGGATCCCCTCCGGCGCCTCGCCGCCGTCGCGGTCGAGTACCGCCGGGTTGGTCATCAGGTGGCCGACGTTGCGGATCAGCATCAGGCTGATGCCCGGCAGGGTCACGTTGGAGCCGTCCGGCGCGGTGTACTGGCGGGCCGGGTTCATCGCGCGGTCCACCATCCGGCCGCCCTTCTCGAAACGGTCGGTCAGGTCGCCCTTGATCAGCCCGAGCCAGTTCCGGTAGGCGACCACCTTGTCCTCGGCGTCGACGCAAGCGACCGAGTCCTCGAGGTCCATGATGGTCGTCGTCGCCGCTTCCAGCAGGATGTCCTTGATGCCGGCGCCGTCGTCCCGGCCGACCGGGTGGTTGCGGTCGATGGCGATCTCGATGTGGAGGCCGTTGTTGCGGAGCAGGACCGCCGACGGTGCACCGGCGTCGCCGCGATATCCGGCGAACTTCGCCGCGTCGGCGAGTCCGGTGACGCGGCCGTCCTTCAGCGTGACGCTCAGCGCGCCGCCCGCCACCGCGTAGGCGGTGGCGTCGGCGTGGCTGCCGCCGGCCAGCGGCACGGCGCTGTCGAGGAACTCGCGCGACCGGGCGATGACACGGGCGCCGCGGACCGGGTTGTACTCGGCGGTGCGCTCGCAGCCGCCGTCCTCGGCGATGGCGTCGGTCCCGTAGAACGCGTCGTAGAGGCTGCCCCAGCGGGCGTTGGCGGCGTTCAGCGCGTAGCGCGGATTCGTCACCGGCACGACGAGCTGCGGCCCCGCGATGGTCGAGATTTCGGGATCGACGTTGGCGGTCTGGGCCGAGAAGTCCTCGCCTTCGGGCACCAGGTAGCCGATCTCCCGGAGCATGGCCTTGTACTCCGGCAGGTCGATCGGCTCGTCGTGGTTCTCGCGGTACCAGCCGTCGATGCGGCGCTGGAGCTCGTCGCGCCTGGCGAGGAGCTCGCGATTGCGCGGCGCGAGCCCGTGGACCAGCCGGTCGAACCCGGACCAGAACGCCTCCCGGGAAACCCCCGTCCCCGGCAGCGCCTCGTCGTTGATGAAGTCGTACAGCTCCTTGTCGACCTGCAGCCCGCCGGCCGCTACCCGCTCCGCCATGCCTGCCTCCTGCTCGCTGGTCCCGTGGGCGCATCGCCGCCCGGCAGGGGTGATTCTACTCTGGCGCTGAAGACCGGGTCGTGCAGGGCGACGTCCGCCCGCTCTCGGCGTACCGCCGGACCGAGGCCTGGTGACGCGTCAGCCGTCGCGACCGCCGTCCGACCGCTGCCCGTCGTCGTCGACCAGCGAGGGTGACAGCAGCTCCAGTCGTCGAGCGGCTTCACGGAACCCCAGTCCAACGCCACGGAGTTGGTCCGCCATTAAGCTGTCAACGGTGTCCACGACAACCATCGCACGCAAGGCCGCCGGGTCGCTGTGGTCGGCGGCTTCCTTCGCCTTCCGGGCTGCGCCGCGATACTCTGCCAGGAACGGTGAGGGCTCCGCGTCTCGGGCGTAGCGATCGGCGTGCTCAATCTCGAGGGCGGCCACGATGAGGATGGCCTTGAGAAGCGCACTGTGGTGATCGGATAGTCCGGGCACGCGTCCGAGCATCACTCGGGCGGCTTCCCGGTCCTCGACGTCTCCCCGCGTGAAACGCCAGAACAGGTCCGGCTCGAGAGTTCGCATCACCAGTGCGATCGTCGCGGCCGTAGCAAGCGAACGCTGGTCCTTCCGTAACGACGCGAATACGAGACCGAGGCGATGAATGGACTGGGCGATTCGTCGAAGACTCAGGCTGGAAGACGCGAAGAACGTCAGCAACCATTCCCGGACAGAACCGTAGTCGTCTCCGCGTATCGATCCTGCGGGCCGATTCTTGAAGTAGTCCTCGATTCCGGTCGACTGCAGCAGCGCGTCCATGAACGGTTCTCGCTCGGCCTCGGGAAGCCGAAAGTCGATGTCGATGAACCGGCGCAGGTAGCCGAGGGCATCGAACTCGCCACCGTACACGGCCCGAATGGAGTGGGCAAGTTCCGAACGGTTGACGGCAAGTACGAACACGACACGATCCACCGAGAAGAGATGCTTGGCCGTTTCGAGCAACTCGACGGCGTATGACGGGCGGCACCTGTCCAGCTCGTCGATGAGCACAATCAACGGTAGGCCATGGTTCGCGTCCGCCAACTCGGTGGCAAGCTCCTTGAGAGAAGTTCGAAACGTCTGAACGGAGGCTCTCGTATCCAGGTACGCCGATAGCCGTTGCTTCGCATAGGACGCGAGGGCCTGCCCGACTTCCTTCTCCAGCAAGGGGCTGACGTCGAGGATCCCCGCGGTCGCCACTCGAATCGCACCGGGAGCCGCTCGTCGAAGAACCTCTGTCGCCACCTGCCGCAGCTTGTATAGCTTGACCCGGTTGAATCCGTCGCCCTGAGTTGCCGCCGCGTACGCCCGCAGCCCGGCGGTCAGTTCTTCGGAGAGCGCAACGAACGGGTCGCCGGCGAAGTCTGTCTCCCAGGCATTGAACTCGATGACTGGGAATTCCTGATTCCGCAAGTGATGCGAGAGCATCCGCAGAAATGTCGTCTTGCCGGCGCCCCACGGGGCGTCGACGGCCAGCACGCACGGCCCGTCGACGGATCGCAGCACTGCAGTGATGACGTCGGCGGGCTCCCTTCGTTCGAGAAGATCGTGCTTGAACGGGTCGTCGTCCGGGATCGCGACTTCCTGGGGCTGAATTCGGTAGCGCATGTTCGCCGGCACCGATGCAGAGTCGACTCCGAATCGTCAGTCGCCGAGGTAGAGAGCCAGGGCCGAGTCCAGGCGCTGCAGGAACGAGCCGGACGCCACGCCGATGAATCCGGCGATTCGGGCCTTCGAAACCTGGCGGATTCCCGGCAGCACGGCGAAGGCGGTTCTTCCGCCTACATCGTGGGTCTTGACGCGCAGCGGCCAGACCTCGTCCCCGATCGTCGAGAGGGGGACCACGACTACGCTGTTCAGGGCCTCGTTGTGGGCGGTGCCGGAGACTATCAGGCCGGGTCGTGTCTTCCCGAACTCCGGTGGCGAGGTAGGACCGAGGTTGATCCAGAACAGTGAGCCTCGGGTCGTCACTTCTCGGAACCTCGGGTTGGGGGAGCGGCGAGATCGGCGGCGGCCCATTCGGACAGCCACTCCTGCTCTTCCGGATGGGCGTCGATGAAGGCCTTGAACGTCGCCGCCGCGGCGCGTGCCTGTCGCCGTTCCAGGTCCTTCTGCAGTACCCAGCGGACATGGGCCGACAGGCTTCGGTCCGGCGGCTTGGCGGCTCGGAGCCTCTCAAGCAGATCTCCCTCTAGCTTGATGGTAGTTGCCTTCATGCGGGTAGTCTACCCGATCAGCATGCCAAGAGCGATTCCGGGTCGGAGCCGAGTTCGATCGCGAGGCGGCGGGTCTCGTGGAGGCCGTCTGGTCGGCTGTTGCCGACATCGAGCAAGTCGAGGGGGTCGAGGTCATCCGGATTGCGGACGCCGGATTGGTGTCGATGGCCGACATCGCGGCCCGGACGGGTCGCACGTGAGAAGGCGTGCGACTGTTGGTGACCGGTGCGCGAGGTCCGGGGGGCTTCCCGCCACCGGTCACGGATCGGCGCGGCCGGTACCGACTGTGGCGCTGGTCGGACGTGGAACGATGGCTGGCGGCGGGTCTTGAGGAGGCGGCCACGGCCGTGGAGGATCACGCGCTGGCGGCCATCAACGCCGGCCTGGAGCTTCGCCACCATGGACACTGGCTGGATGCGGGTCGGCGCGCCAGGCTGCGGGCGCTGGTGGGATTGACCGGGGGGGAGGAGCCAAGCGGGTCCGGAAGCGCTACCTGAATCGCCACGGACGGATTCAGGCGTCTTGCGGGGTGATTGTGCGACATGAACGCAACGTCCGGGGCCGGCCGCTCATCTTCATCCGGTTCATCCGGAACATCGTCGGCTGATTCACAGGTCATCGTTCCACAGGGTGGCCAGGAAGTGCTCGAGCGGCCAGATCTCCATGCCGTCCTCCAGCCGCGGACGCTCCTCGCGGCAGACGAGGATGCGGCGGTCGATGAGGTGTTCCTCGCCGAGCGCCCGCAGGCTTCGCAGGTGCTTTCCATGGGCGAGCCGGGTCGCCCTGGTCTCGATCGCGATCCGGTCGTCGAGGATGAAGTCCACCTCGTAGCCGGACCGGGAGCGCCAGTAGGCGAGCGGCGTGCGTGGACGCCGGTAGTCGATCCAGGCGCGCAGCTCCAGGAACACGAAGTGCTCGAAGAGCGCCCCGAAGTCGGCCGACGCCTCGCTGACCCGGGGCAGGCGGCGCAGCGCGCGCACGACGCCCGTGTCGAAGAAGTAGAACTTCGCGGTCTCGATTGCCTTGCGCTTCACGGTGCGGGACCAGGCCGGCAGCTCGGAGGCCAGGAGCGTGTCCCGCAACACCTCGTACCACTGCACGACGGTCTGGCGCGGCACCTGCGCGTCGCGGGCGACGTTGGAGTAGTTGAGCAACTGCGCGTTGGTGGTCGCCGCCGTCTGCAGGAAACGCGCGAAGCGGGGCAGGCTGCGAGCGAGCCCCTCGGCCGCGATCTCCTCGGTCAGATAGCGATCGACGTAGGAGGCGAGACCCTCGTCGGGCGCGTCGGCGAGATAGTGCGGCGGAAGGAGACCATGATTGACGGCCCGGTCGAGCGAGAATCGTTCGCCGAGCTCCTGCCAGCAGAACGGGTGCATCACGCGATCGCTGCCGCGGCCCCCGAGCAGGTTCACGTTCCTGCGGCGCAGCGCGCGGGCGCTCGATCCGGTTAGGAGAAAGCGAATCCCCCGCTCCTCGATCATGAGGTGGACCTCGTCCATGAGGGCGGGGCACTTCTGAATCTCGTCGATGCAGACCACCGTGTCCCGGAGGCCGCGGGCCTCGATCTCGCGGCGGAGGCGGGTCGGATCGGCCAGCACCGCGGTGAGCAGTCCCTGGTCGAGGAGCGAGAAGGAGAGCGTGACGGTGCCCAGGAGCTGCCGCCGGGCATAGGTTGATTTCCCGGTCTGGCGCGGTCCGAGAAGCAGCACGGAGCGCTCGGCCAGCAGGCGCTGCAGGTCGAGACACCGATGCACGAACGGCTGGACGCCATCAGACATGGCGGTTGTCATGATAATCGCCATCTCCAATGGCAGCAAAGGGCGACGGCCACGCGAGGAGAGTCGCGGCCTCGTCGGGTGAGGTATCTTCGGAGGCGTGCCCGATGGACGGCGGGGATTCCCGGACTTGCGGGCGTTTCTCGATCGATTGCGGCGGGACGGCGACCTGGCCGTCATCGAGGCGCCGGTCGATCCGGTGCTCGAAGCGGCGGAGATTCACCGCCGGGTGATCGCGGCCGGCGGTCCGGCGCTGCTCTTCCGCAACGTCACGGGGGCGTCGTTCCCGCTCGTCACCAACCTGTTCGGGACGGCGCGCCGGGCGGAGCTCGCGTTCGGGACGCGCCCGCTGCAGCTCATCCGGCGGGTCGTGGAGCTCGCCGAGACCCTCCTGCCGCCCACGCCGGCGAAGCTCTGGGGGGCGCGGGACGTGGCCGGGGCGCTGCTCGGCATCGGCACGCGGTCCCGAGCGCGGGGACCGGTGACGGAGGTCGTCACCCGTGACGTCCGGCTCGACCGGCTGCCGGCCATCACCTGCTGGCCGGAGGACGGCGGGCCGTTCATCACGCTGCCGCTCGTCTACACCGAGCACCCGCAGCGACCGGGGCACAACCTGGGGATGTACCGCCTGCAGGTGCACGACGCCCGGTCGACGGGTATGCACTGGCAGATCGGGAAAGGGGGCGGCTTCCACTACGCGGCGGCCGAGGGCCGCGGCGAGGCGCTTCCGGCCACGGTGTTCCTCGGCGGCCCGCCGGCCCTGATGCTGGCCGCGATCGCGCCCCTGCCGGAGAACGTGCCCGAGCTGATGCTGGCGTCGCTCATTGCCGGCGAACGGCTGCCCGTCGTGGGCGGCTTCGGGCCGCACCGGCTCATCGGCAGCGCCGAGTTCGCCCTCGTCGGGTCGGTCGAGCCGCACGTCCGCCGCCCCGAGGGGCCCTTCGGCGACCACTACGGCTACTACTCGCTCGCCCACGACTACCCGGTGTTCACGGTCGAGCGGATGGCGCACCGCCGGGACGCGATCTATCCCGCGACGGTGGTCGGCAAGCCGCGGCAGGAGGACTTCTTCATCGGTGACCTCCTGCAGGAGCTGCTCTCGCCGTTGTTCCCCCTGGTCATGCCCGGCGTCGTCGACCTGTGGTCCTACGGCGAGACCGGCTACCACTCGCTGGGGGCGGCGGTGGTGCGGCAACGGTACGCCCGCGAAGCGATGGCCAGCGCCTTCCGCATCCTCGGCGAGGGGCAGCTGTCGCTCACCAAGTTCCTGCTCGTGACCGATCAGCCGGTCGACCTCCGCGACTTCCGCAGGACGCTCGCGCACCTGCTCGAGCGCACGCGTCCGGAGACGGACCTCTACGTCATGTCCAACCTGTCGATGGACACGCTCGACTACACCGGACCGGCCGTCAACGAAGGCTCCAAGGGAGTGTGGCTGGGCCTCGGCCCCGCGGTTCGCTCGCTGCCCGCCGGGTTCGAGGCGGCCGAACTGCCCCGTGGCGTCACGACCGCGTGCGTCTTCTGCCCCGGCTGCCTCGTCGTCGACGCGCCCTCGTACGCAGACGAACCGGGCGCCGCCGAGCGCCTGGCCAGCGCTCCGGCCTTCGCCGACTGGCCGCTCGTCGTCGTTTCGGACGAGCCGCAGCGTGCGGTGGCGTCGGTGATGAACTTCCTCTGGACGACGTTCACCCGCTTCGAGCCCGCCGCCGACCTCTACGCCCGCGCGACCCGCGTCGTCCGCCACCACGTGTCCTACACGCCGCCCGTGGTGATTGACGCCCGCATGAAGCCCTCCTACCCGCGGGAGCTCACGTGCCGGCCGGACGTCGCCCTGCGGGTCACGGAGCGGTGGCGGGAGTACTTCCCCGCCGGGGGCGTCGAGATGGGCGACTCGGAGCGGGCTTCCCTGACGTAGCCCGCGCTGCCGGGCGCGTTGGGAGTCTGCGCTCGCGCGCAAGGCTCCTGCATCCCCAGCTTGCGGCGCAGACTCCTGGCGCGGGCCGGGGGGCGCGTCGGGAGTCTGCGCTCGCGGCGCGCTCACCGGCCGAGACGCCGGATTCCGGGCACGTCGTCGAAGCCGCGGTCGAACGAGAGAATCTCCCGGATCTCGTGTTCCTGCATTACGGCGACATGAATGGCGTCGCGGGCGGAGAGCGTCGCGAAGCCGAGCACGATGTCGCGGGCGCGATGCAACGTCGCCGCCGTGATCGGGAGCACCTCGTCCACCGTGGAGAGCAAGGCCTCGAAGGCCGGCTGAATGGCGTCGCGCCGCTCGATGGCGACATAACGGTGCAGCATCTCCTGCAGGACCTCCGCGTCGCTCACCAATCGGCGGTTGCGGATCGCCAGGTACTCGAGGATCCGTTGGGCGTCGGCCTTGTGAGGATGGGCCGCGCCCACCAGATACATCGGAACGTTCGAGTCGACGAGGATCACGTCCTGTAGCCCGACTCGATCTCGCGCAGCATCTGATGGATGTCGGCCGTGGGGAAGTCGTTGCGCGCCGCCGCGCGGATGGCAGCCAGCTTGCGGTCCGCGCTGCCCGACGCCTCGTCGCGTCCGGCGTGGCGCAGCTTCTGACGGACCCACTCCGAGAGCGTCAGCCCGTCGCGTGCGGCGAGCTTGCGGTACGCATCCACCTCGGCTTCGTCCATGACTACCTGCAATCGCGTACTCATGCTGGTAGTATAACTGGAGGTCCCCCGAGAGCGTCCGGGGCTACGCGCCGCCGGTCTCCGTCTCCCTCGGCCGTCCCTGCCGGTCGTTGTAGTGGAGAATCGTGTTGAAGAGCATCCCGAACTCGCCGTGGTTCTGCCACCGGTAGCAGGGGTTCGTGGCGAAGAGCACGACGCGGCCGTCGCCGCGCGGCACGTCGACGACGGCCGGGCGTCCCTCGATCTGGTCCGCGCCGCGCAGGTGGCCACTGAGCACGCGACTACCGAAGCCCATCAACACCCAGTCATCGCGGAACCGTCGAGGCACCTCCAGCAGCGGGCCGTTCGCGTAGCGGACCGGAATCGCGGCCGCGTCGTAGCCGTAGAAGATCGGGTGGTCGGGAGCCGCGATCTTCGCCTCGACGAGCGGGCCGGGCGCGTAGAAGCCGGACCCCGGGCGGCGAGCGTCGATCTCGCGCGTCAGTCCGTAGGCGGGAGGGAAGCGGCTGGCGGCTCCCAGCGTCACCAGCACACCGCCCGCCGCGACGAAGCGCTGCAGCTCCAGCGCGCCCTCGATGCCCATCCCGCCGGTGACGTCGGGCGAGGATCCGTAGTCGCCCAGGAAGCGGTAGCGCTCGGTCTTCGTGTAGGGCCGCGGGCCGCCCCTCGGCTCGATGTCGAAAACCAGCCCCTTCGCGGTCCGGCCCTGGTTGGGGATCAGGACGACGTCGTAGTCGGCCCGCAGATTTCCCTGCCGGACGCGCTCCTTGAAGATGAGGTCGAACGGGATCTCGAAGCGGTCGAACGCGTGGCGGACCCAGCCGACCTCCTGCGTGTCGCCCCACGTGCTGTAGATGGCCAGCCGGGGCAGGTCGACCGGGTGCGTGGCAACCCCCGGCGGCTCGTCGAGAGCGACGGCGGTCAACCCCAGCTCCGCGATCCACTCCAGCAACCGGCCTGCGCGCTCACTGCCGGCCGCTGCGCGCACGATCAGCGAACCGGGCGGCAGCTCGACGCCGGCGACCTCGAACGGCTCCTCCACGGCGTCGACCGGCGCCCCGCCGAGCCGATAGCGCAACGTCGTCAGGTGGTTCGAGCCGTAGTGGGCGACGGCGTAGCCGAAACGCCCCTCGGCGTCGCCGGCGATCGTGCCCTGCGGCCGCGCCTCGCGGACCGGGTCGACCGGGGCGTCGAGAATCGCCGGGTCGTCGACGGCGACCACCGGCGTCCGGTGCATGAGGCCCATCGTCCATCCCGTGTCGTCGTAGGTCCGGAGCGCGTCGTCCGGGAACTCCGGGTTGCCGAGCAGGGTCTTCGCGAGCCGGAAGTACGGCTGGCGCCCCTTGATGACGTACGACCCCTCGGGGTGCGTCTCGTCGCCCACCGCCAGCGGCTCCCGGGCGCGGCCGACCTCGATCCCCTGGATGCGCAACAGCTCGACGAGCGTCGCCACCCGCGTCATGTCGCGCTGGCCGGCCGGTAGGACGAAGCCGTGCGGCGGGTCGCGCTCGCCTTCCTCTACCGAGTTGGCGGACTTGCGGTAAAAGCCCTCCAGGATGACGGCCGGGTTCGAGGCCGCGAGCTCGAGCGCGGCGAGCGCCGCGGTCTGGCTGTAGTTGGTGTTGTTGCGCAGCGACCACTCGACCTCCTCGTAGGGCGGCGAGGGTCGGTACCACTCCCGGCTCGTCCGCGCCTGCTCGGCCGTGTTGTCCTCGGTCTTCAGATGCCGCTTCATCGTCGTCGCGCCGCCGTTGCCGAACGTCTCGTAGAAGCGGATCAGCCCGTTGTGGTTCGAGGCCATGAAGGCCAGGTAGCCGGGAGACCACATGTCGACGAAGCCGTGGGTCCAGACGCCGGGCATGCCGTAGCCCGTCAGCCGCGCCATCTCGAAGTTGGCGAACCAGGGGAGCTCGCCGTAGACGATGGGATCGAGGATCGGGTTCTGCGGCGCCTGGCCACTGAAGGTGTAGAGGAACGGCACCGACTCGTGGAGGTCGTGCATCACCGGCGGATGCCACTCCAGGTACCAGTCGAGGACGTTGCGCATGCTCCGCTGCGAGTAGTTGATGTCGCGGTTGTTGTCATGGAAGACGTACTTGCCCCAGTACGGGGGGCCGCCGATGCGCTCGCGGTCGTCCGTGATGTCGATGAGGTGACGGTAGTACCAGTCGACGTAGCGGTCCCGCCCGTCGGGGTCCGCGGCCGGGATCAGCGCCACGATCAGGTTGTCGCGGATCCGCTCGAAGAGCGGGCCCTCCTCTACCGCGAGCCGGTAGGCGAGCTCCATCAGCATCTCCGGCGGGCCGGTCTCGCCGCTGTGGAGCCCTGCCATCAGGACGTAGATCGGCTTGGCCCGCGAGATGACGGCCTGCGCCTCGTCCTCGTCGAGGCCGCGAGGATCGGCCAGGCGGGCGAGGTCCCGCCGGTGGCGCTCGATCGCGGCCAGCGTGGCCTCGCTCGCGATGGTCACCACGACCATCTCGCGGTCCTCGTCCGTCCGCCCGATGGACCGGATCGCCACGCGCGGCGACGCGTCGGCCAGGGCGCCGTAGTAGGCGACGAGGTCCGCGTAGTAGGTCAGCTCGCGCGGCGCCCCGACGTGGCGGCCGATGACGTCGCGCGGCGAGGGGACGCCGTCGCTCGCGGGCAGGTGGTCGACGAGAGGGCTGAGGAACTCGGGCCGCGTGGTCCACTCCTGCACCCGGACCGCGAAGTCGGCGTCCATCGCCTGCCGCTCGTCGGGCTGGCCGGCGGCGGCAGCGGGGAGAACGGCGGGGCCGACGGCCGCCAGCGCCACGGGGACGGCGATCGACAGGCGGTGAAGGCGGCGAATCGTCTGGAGCATGCCCCCCATCCTACACACGGCGGGCGCTGTGCTACGGTTGGAGGCCGATGAGGCGGCTCCGGGCGCCGTCCGGGGTGGTCGGGGAACGAGGACACCGCGCGGGAATGAGCACGAGTCGCACGACACGGACGTGGAGGTGGCGGGTGGCGGTCCTGCTCGCCGGGGCGCTCGCGGCCGCGAGCGGGTCGGCCTGCGGCGTCGAAGCCCCGGGGGCGGACGCCGAGCCCGCCGCGGCCGCCGAGGCGCTTGCCGCCTACACCCTCACCGTGGCCGTGCCCGCGACCGCGGCGGACGGCGGGCACGACGGCCTCGCGGCGTTCGAGTCGCTCGTCGAGAGTCTCTCCGGCGGCGCGGTCGCCGTCGAGATCGCGTCGCTGGACGAATCGTGCGGCAGGCCCGATCAGTGCCTTGACGCCCTCCGGGGCGGGGAGCTCGATGTGACCCGCGTGACGGCGGAGGACGTCGCCCCGCTCTTCGCGGAGATAAGGATTCTCGACGTTCCCTATCTCCTCGAGGACGACGCGGTCGTCGATCGGGTGTTCAACGGCCCGTTCTACGCCCGGCTCCGGGATGCGCTGCTGGACCGCACGGGCCTGCGGCCGGTGGCGATCGGGACGTCCGCGGGCTGGCGCACGCTGGCGACCACGGATCGAGCGGTGCGCGTGCCGGAGGACCTGCGGGGGCTGTCGCTCGCGACCACGAACTCCCCGCTAGAGGCCGAGCTGGTGGCGGCGCTCGGGGCGGTGGCCGCTCCGGTGGCGCGGCAGGAGTTGGCGGCGGAGCTCGACCGGGGCACGGTCAACGGCGTGACGTTGCCGCTCACCGAGATCGTCGCGCTCGGGCTGCACGAGCGGATTCGACACGTCACGCTGGACCGGCACGCCTACGATGCCGAGCTCTGGCTGATGCGCGACGCCTCCCACCAGGCCCTGCCGCCGGCCCTGAGGCAGGTAGTCGAGGCGGGGTTCGCCGAGCTGGCACGATTGTCGCTGTCCGTGCCGGTGGACCGCCGGACCGACGCGGTGCGCGCCGTGGAGGCCGCGGGCGGCACGGTGCACGTGCTGTCGCCGGACGAGCGGAAGGCGTTCCTGATGGCCGCGGGCCGGGTCGCCACCGGCTACGTCGAGACGTACGGCTACGAGTGGTTGGTCTGGCTGGAGGGCGCCATCGCCGAGGCGGAGCGAGAGATCGCCGTCGCGCGGGCCGGGAGGGCCGCGGACGGCCGGTGATCGTCCGGGGAGGGGGCGTGCGGGTCGACCTGAACTGCGACCTCGGCGAGTCGTTCGGACCCTACACCCTCGGCGACGATCGGGGCGTGATGGGCTTCATCACCTCCGCCAACATCGCCTGCGGCGCGCACGGCGGGGACCCGGGCGTCATGCGAACGACGGTCCGGCTCGCCCTTGAGGCCGGCGTTGCCCTCGGTGCGCATCCCGGCTTCAGCGATCGCGCCGGCTTCGGGCGCCGGGAGATCTCCATGCCGCCGGAGGAGGTCGAGGACCTCGTCCTGGTGCAGATCGGCGCCCTCGCGGCCGTAGCTCGCGCGGAGGGCGGAGAGTTGCGGCACGTGAAGGCGCACGGCGCGCTGTACAACATGGCGGCCCGCGACCGGGAGCTGGCCGAGGCGATCGCCCGCGCCACGGCGAGCGTCGATCCCGGCCTGGTCCTCTTCGGACTCTCCGGCTCCGCCCTGATCGATGCGGGACGGGCGGCCGGTCTGCGGGTGGCATCGGAGGTGTTCGCCGACCGTGCGTACACGGCCGGGGGAGGGCTCGCGTCCCGCGCGGAGCCGGGCGCCGTGATCGACGATCCCGCCCGCGTGCTCGACCGGGCGCTGGGGATGGTCCGCGACGGAGCCGTCACCGCGGTGACGGGCGAGCGTATCGCCCTGACGGCCGACACCATCTGCGTCCACGGCGACACCCCCGGCGCGGCGGCGCTGGCCGGGCGGCTGCGCGCGGGGTTGGAAGCCGCCGGCGTCGATGTTCGGCCGGTGGGCGTCACCTCGGGGTCTGCGCCGTAGACCGGCCAGGCGACGACCGGCGGGCCAGGCGACTCCGAGCGGCGGGCCGGCGGCGGACCTCCTGCCGTCAGTGGACGGTGTACGGCGCCGACAGCCCGAAGGGCGCAATCGCCGCGTCGAACCGCTCGCCGCTGGCCGATACCATCTGGTAGGTGCCGCGCATCGATCCGAACGGCGTGCCGAGGGGACAGCTCGACGTGTACTCGAACGATTCGCCCGGCCCCAGGGTCGGCTGGCGGCCCACGACGCCGAGGCCCCGCACCTCGTGCACCGTGTTGGCCGCGTCGGTGATGATCCAGTGACGACTGATGAGCTGCACCGCCTCCCGGCGTTCGTTGGAGATCCTGACGGTATAGTGGAACTCCCAGCGATTGCCCTGCGGTTGGGATCGCTCGGGCGCGTAGCGGGTCGTCACCTCGATGCGGACGCCGTTCGTGACCGCCCGCGAGCCGGGGGCGGAAGTCTGGTCGCTGCCCACGCATCACATATACGACATTCCGGATGATCCCGGCTACCACGCTGCTCGGCGCCTACCGGGCCGGGTTCTTCCCCATGGCGGTGGAGGGGCGCATTCGCTGGTTCTCTCCCGTGCGCCGCGGGATCGTGCCGCTCGACGAGTTTCGCGTGCCGCGCCGCCTGCAGCGGACCGTCCGGTCCGGTCGCTTCGAGGTGAGCGTCAACCGTGCGTTCGGCGACGTCATCGCCGCCTGCGCCTCGGCTCCCGGGCGGGGCGGCACCTGGATCGACGCGGAGATCGTCGCGAGCTACAGCGGCCTGCACGAGAAGGGATTCGCGCACTCCGTCGAGACGTGGCGGAACGGCGCGCTCGTCGGCGGTCTCTACGGGGTGAGTCTGCGGGGGGCATTCTTCGGCGAGTCGATGTTCCACCGCTTCACCGACGCTTCCAAGGTCGCGCTCTGCGCGCTCATCGAGCGGCTTCGGGCGCGCGGCTACGAGCTGCTCGACGTCCAGTGGCGGACGCCGCACCTGGCGCGGCTCGGCGCGGTGGAAATCTCGCAGGCGCGATACCTGGCCCTGCTCGGGCGGGCGATGCGGAAGGACTGCAGCTTCGCGTGACGCGGCGGCGAGCCTCCCGGCGGCGGGAATCGCAGCGGCCGGACCCGGCTCGCGCGACACCCGGCGCGAGCGCCCGGCGCAGCCACTGCCGGCCGGAGCCGGCACTCGGGCCGGTGGTAGGATTCCCGGCGAGTGGGACGGATCATCGTCTGCGCGGTGCAGGTTCCGTTCGTGACCGGCGGCGCGGAGGCACAGACCCGCGGCCTCGTCGAGCAGCTCGGCCGGAGGGGACACCATGCCGAGCTCGTGGCCCTGCCGTTCGCGTGGCACCCGCGGCGCGAGATTCTGGCGCACGCGGCCGCATGGCGCATGCTGAATCTGAGCTACGCCGGACGCCACCCGGTGGATCTGGTCATCGCAACGAGATTCCCGAGCTACTTCGTGCGTCATCCGAACAAGGTCACCTGGCTCATTCACCAGCATCGACCGGCCTACGAGCTCTGCGGCACTCCCTACAGCGACTTCACACACGACGACGTCGACGTGGGGGTCCGCGATACGCTCTTCACGCTCGACCGCCGGATGCTGGCGGAGTCGCGGCGGATCTTCAGCGACTCGCGGAATGTCGCCGCGCGGCTTCGGAAGTTCAACGGCCTGCGGGCGGTGCCGCTCTACCACCCGCCTCCGCTCGCCGGGCGGTTGACCGCCGGCCCCCTGGGGGACTACGTGCTGTCGGTCGGGCGGTTGGAGTCGATCAAGCGGGTAGAGCTCGTCGTGCGCGCGATGGCTCACGTGCGCGCGCCGCTGCGCCTGGTCATCGCCGGGGACGGGAGCGAACGGCCGGCGATTGAGCGTCTGATCGCCGAGCTCGGACTCGGCGACAGCGTGGTCGTGCGCCGAGAGGTCGACACCGACGCCCTCGTCGACCTCTACGCCGGTGCCCTGGCCGTCGTCTATCCGCCGTACGACGAGGACTACGGCTACGTGACGCTGGAGGCGTTCCTCGCCCGCAGGCCGGTCGTTACGACCGAGGATTCCGGCGGCCCGCTGGAGTTCGTCCGCCACGGGATCACCGGGTCGGTGTGTTCGGCGGATCCCGAGGCCCTGGCCGCCGCCATCGACGATCTGGCGTCCGACCGCTCGCGGGCGTCCAGGCTGGGCGCGGCAGGATTCGAGCGCGCGCGCGCCATTACGTGGGACGGCGCCGTCGACGCGCTGGTCGGTGCCGGTGGCGTGGCGGACTGATGCGGCTCGCGTGGTTCACGCCCCTCTCGCCCCGATTGTCCGGTGTCGCCGACTACAGCGCTGCGATCCTGGCCGCGCTGGCTCACGACTCCCTGCTGGACATCGATGTCTTCGTGGACGACAGCGACCCCGCGCACCTCGCGCCGCGCCTTGGCGCCGGAGTGACGGTTCGGGCGGCCCACGACTTCGTCTGGCGCCACGCCCGTCGAGCGTACGATCTCACGGTCTATCAGCTTGCGAACGCCGCGTCCCACGCCTACATGTGGGGATACGTGGTCCGCTATCCCGGGCTCGCGGTCCTGCACGACACCGAGCTTCACCATGCGCGCGGCCGCCACGGGGCCGGGACGCGCCGCCCCGGCGAGTACCGCGCCGAGCTGCGCTACGACCGTCCGGAGCTATACGACGGGGTCGGCGGGATCGCCCGGCTGCAGGTTCCGCATCTGCTCGCCGCCTGGCCCCTCCTGCGGCCGATCCTCGAGACGGCGCGTCGCACGGTGGTGCACGATCGCAGCTCGGCCGACGACGTCCGCCGACGGTACCCGGGATGCCGTGTCGAGGTGCTGCGATTCGGGGTGGCCGGCCCCGTCGGTGAGGCGCCGCCGACGGGCTCCGGCCCCGTCACCTTCGCGGCGGTCGCGCACACCGCCCGCGTCGGCGGCATCGAGAGTATGCTGCGCGCCCTCAGGCGGGTGCGGCGCGAGACGCCGGTTGCACTGCGCGTCCTGGGCCCTGTCGAGGACGCCGCGGGAGTGCCGGCCCGGGTGCTGGCGGCGGGCCTCGACGCCGACGCCGTTTCCCTTCCGGAGGCGCGGCCGGTGATCGACGCATCGGATGCCGCACCGCTGGACGGTACTCACGTCTGCGTGTCCCTGCAGGATCGGTCGGGGGCTGTGACCGATTCGTGGATGCGCTGCCTGGCCGCCGGGCGGCCCACCATCGTGAGCGCCCGCGGGCGCCTCGCCGATGTCCCTCTCCTCGACCCGCGCTCGTGGCGCAATCTGCACGGGGGACCCGAGGCAGGTGTCGCGGTCGGAGTCGACCCCCGTCGCGAGGAGGAGACACTGTGGCTGGCGATGCGACGCCTCGCCGTGGACGCCGACCTGCGGCGGGCGCTGGGCAGGCGGGCGCGGGCCTGGTGGGAAGCCCGGAGCGGGCGCCAGGCGGAGATGGTCGACGACTACCGCCGCGTCATCCGCGAAGTCGCCCGCGGGGAGCCGGAGGCAGGCTCTCCCCCTCCGCACCTCCGCACGGAAGGGATGGAGCTGGTGCAGCGGATCGTCGAGGACTGCGCACTCGACGGCGACCCGTTCGGCCGGCCGCCGGCGGGGCGTTCGTGAATCGCGCGGGACGCGTCCGCGATCGCGGTGCTGCATGTTCACTCGAACGGTAGGTTTCCAGGACCTGGAGCGGTTGCGACACGAGCGCGAGGCGGTGGACAGCGCCTACAACGAAGCGCTGACCCGCCTCGACACCGCGATTCGGCCGCCGGCCGCACTGCCGGACCCGGTTCCCGGGGCGCGCGCCGGCGAGTTGGCGGCGCTCGAGACCCTCGCGGGCCGCGCCCCGGAGAGGCACCCGCCGCGGGAGCCCTTCTGGCGGCGGTGGCTGCGCCGGCTGGTCCGGCCGGCGATGCTCCCCGAGCTCGAGCGGCAGGCGGAGTTCAACCGCGTGCTGGTCGGCCATCTGGCGCGGGCCGCGGCGGAACGACGCGACGTGCGCGGCGCGTCGCAGCGCATGCGCTCGTTCCTCGGCGACGAGCTCGACGCCCTGGCCGCCTTCCAGTCGCGGCTGGTCCAGTACGTCCAGCAGATCACGCCCTATGTCGACACCCGGCATCGCGAGGCGTCCGCCCTGACGCGGCGTATCACCGAAGACAGCACGGTGGCGTCGGCCGGGGTCGCGGCAGGTCTCGAGGCGGTGGCGGCGGCGCAGCGCGCGCTGGACGACTCGTTCGACCTGCTCGAAGCGTCGGTGCGAGTCATGAAGCGCGAGATGCACCGACTGCGCGCGGAGTCGGCCGCCTCCGGGGGCGCGGCGGCTCCGGGTGCCACCGGGGACGGGGCGCCCCGGGCGGTCACCGACGTCGGCGTCGATACCGGCGGAGAGGACGAGGCGTCGGTCTACGTCGCGTTCGAGGACGCGTTCCGGGGTCCGCACGGCGACATCGCCGAGCGCCAGCGTGCGTACCTCGCCTACTTCGACGGGGCGTCGGAGGTGCTCGACATCGGCTGCGGCCGCGGCGAGTTTCTCGAGCTGCTGCGCGAGCGGGGCGTCGCGGCCCGCGGCATCGACACGAACCCCGAGATGGTGGCGCGCTGCACGGAGCGCGGGCTCTCGGTCACCCGCGCCGATGCCCTCAGTCATATGGCCGGGCTTCCGGAGTGCACGGTCGACGGGATCTTCTCGGCCCAGGTGGTCGAGCATCTCGAGGCGACCTACCTGGTCCGCCTGACGCAGGAAATGCACCGCGTGCTGCGGCCCGGCGGCCGTGTCGTCGTGGAGACGATCAACCCGACCTCCTGGATCGCGTTCTTCAGCGCCTACCTGCGCGACGTCACGCACCGCCACGCGCTGCACCCCGACACCCTCCAGCACCTGTTGCGGGCCGCCGGATTCCGCGACGTCCAGGTCCAATACAGCTCGCCGCCGCCGGCGGGCCGCCGACTCGAGCACGTTGCCGTCGACCGGGCGCTCGCGGCGACGCCGGCCGGCGCGGCGGTCTGCGAGCTGGCCGAGGTCTTCAACCGCAACGCGGATCGGTTGAACGACCTGATCTTCGCCGAACAGGACTACGCGGCGATCGCGACCCGGCGGGCCTGAGCCCGGCTCCGCTGCCCGGGGACGAATGACCCGGGGTGCGGTGCCTCCTGGCGTGTCCATCCGTCCGTCTGTCCGGGGGGGCAGGCCGGGGCTCGGCCTTCCCCGTCCAGCACGTCGCCCGCGTCCCGGTCAGGCGGGTCGGGCTCGCACGATCGCCGCCGTCTCCTCGGCGATGTGGTCCACGAGCGTATCCACCTGCGCCTGGCGCGTACGGAAGCTGAGTACGCAGACCCGGGCCACGAAGCGGCCGCCGACCTCGCAGCCGGTGATCATCACCTTGCCGCGCGCTCGCACCCGGTCGAGCAGGGTCCGTGTGGCGGCGCTCTCGTCGGCCACCGCGGCGCCCGGCAGGCACACGTGAAAGGCGAAGAGCGACAGCGCCGGCGGCGCCAGCACGCGCACGCCGGGGAGCGCGCCCAGGCGGCGGGCGGCGTCGACGGCGAGTTGCCGCTTCTCGGCGATGGCGGCGCGGAGGCGCGCGGCGCCGTAGAGCTTGACGCACAGCCAGACCCGCAGGCCGGGGAATCCGCGCGACAGGTCCGGGCCGTGGCGGGCCGGGTCGTAGAGGTCGTCGCTCGCGGACCGCGGGAGGTAGCTGGCGTCGATGGCGTGGACGGCGCGGAGCGCGGCTCCGTCGCGCACCAGCAGGGCTCCGGTGCCGTAGGGGAGGAAGAGGCCCTTGTGGGGATCGAGGGCCAGCGAGTCGGCGCGCGGCAACCCGGCGAGCAGGGGCCGCAGCTCGGGGCAGGCGTGGAAGAAGGCGCCGTAGGCGCCGTCGAGGTGGAACCACACGCGCTCGCGCGCGGCGACGTCCGCGAGCGCGTCGAGCGGGTCGACGGCGCCGGTGTTGATCGTGCCCGCCGAGCCGACGATCAGGAACGGCTGCAGCCCGGTCGCCCGGTCGCGTGCGATCGCCTGTCGCAGCGCGTCGACCCGCATCCGGAATCCGTCGTCGACGGGGATGCGCCGGACGCGGTCGGGCATTATGCCCGCGAGCCGCGCCGCCTTGAAGACGCAGTGGTGCACCTCGCTAGAGACGTAGGCCGTTCCGGAGCGGAGGTCCGGTCCCAGGTGCCGCTCGCGCGCGCAGAGAATGGCGTTGAAGGTCGCCATCGACCCGCCCACGGTCAGGAGCCCGGCCGCGGTGTCCGGGAACTGCATCCAGTCCCGGAACCACGCCAGCACGTTGGCCTCGAGCTGGACCAGCGCCGGCGCGGCGCGCCAGATGCCGGTGAAGCGGTTCGACGTGTCCGCGATCAGATCGGCAAGCCCGGCCGGATAGAGCCCGCCGCCGGGGATGTAGGCCATGTAGCCGGGCGCGCTAGCGGTGAAGGAGCGCGGAATCCACTCCTCGTACAGGTGACCGAGCAGCTTCTCCAGGTCGGTGCCCGTCTCCGGGACCGGCTCCCGCATCGCGCGGCAGAGGTCGTCCACGTCGACGTCGCCGCAGATCGGCTGATCGGGCAGGCTGGCGACGTGGGCGACGACGCGGTCGAGCGTCGCCCGCCCCATTGCCGTCATCTGCTCCGGCGTGTGCTCCAGGTTCGCGGGGTCTGTGGGGTCCATCGTCTGGCTTCTGCCGCCGGCGCAGGCCTCCGGCGCCCGCTGCGGCGTGCGGTTCACCGCCGGTCGAGCGACGGCCGGCCGTCGGCGTTCGCCAGGTTCCAGGCGAGCTGGTAGATCCAGCGCACGATGCGCGCCATCTTGTCGTAGTTCAGCTTGTCGGGCCGGTCGCGGGGCGTGTGGTAGTCCGGGTGCAGGCCCGTGTGGATGAAGAGCGCCGGGACGCCGCGCGCGATGAACGGCCAGTGGTCGCTTCGCCGCACCAGGTTGGACCGGCTGTCGTCATACCGGAAGCGCACGGTCAGCCCCAGGGAGTCGGCCGCTGCCGCCGCGTCCCGCAGGTCGCGGCTGAAGCTGTAGCCGAGAACGTTGACCGCGTTCCGGTTCGCCGCGGCAGACTGCACCGGCAGACCCCGGAACCGGCCTCCCCCGCGCGCCGGCACCTCCTCGTCGCGGCCGATCATGTCCAGGTTCAGCATGGCCACTGTGCGGGCGAGCGGAACGAGCGGCCGCTCGACGTAGGACCACGAGCCGAGGAGCCCGCGCTCCTCCGCGTTCCAGGCGGCGAACAGGAACGAGCGGCGCGGCCGAAAGCCGTCGCGAGCGGCGCGCGCGCCGGCGGCGGCCATGGCCAGGATCCCCGCCACGCCGGACGCGTTGTCGTCCGCCCCGGCGTAGACGCGCGCGCCGACCGCGCCCTCGTGGTCGAGGTGCGCGCCGACGATGACCCACTCGTCCCGCAGCTCCGGATCGGACCCCGCGAGGAGGCCGACGACGTTGTGCTGGGCGATCCGGCGCTCGGTGACGGAGACGGCGAGCGCCACCTCGACATCCGCCGTGATCGGCTCGAACGTCGGTTCCTCCGCGCGCTCCGCCAGCCGCTCGAAGCCGCGCTCGGTCTCGCCGAGCAGGCGCGCGGCCAGTCGCGGCGCCACGCGCGCGACCGGTATGCCGACGGCGTCCACCCATGCACCCAGCTCGTAGCGCGGCGGCCCGCGCGGCGCGTCCGGCCAGTCGCGGTCCATGCGGCGGCCGAGCGCCTCGCCCCGGCCGTGGTTGTGGACGTCCGTCACCACCAGCACGGCCGCCGCGCCGCGCCGCGCCGCTTCGCGCGCCTTGAGGACGCTGCGCGCGTGGTCCGAGGCGGAGGTGCCGTCGAACGGGCTCGCGGGGTCGTACTCGCCCGGCTCGTGCGCCAGCACGAGGACCACGCGGCCGGTCACGTCGACCGCGGCGTAGTCGTCGTGGCCGAGGGCGGGCGCCGAGATCCCGAAACCGGCGAAGGTGACCGCGCCACGGACCGCGGCGGCGGCGCTGAAGCGCTCCGGGTAGAAGTCGCTCCCCAGGCGCGCCGCGGCCGGAGGCTCACCCGGCGGGCGCACGGTGAGGGAGTTGGCGTCGGCCTCGCCGAGCGCCGGCCGGATCAGGTCGAACGACTGGAGGAAGCCGCGATCGGCCGGTGGAGCAAGGCCGAGCCGTTCGAAGCGCGACCGGATGAGCTCCACCGTCGCGTGGTTCTCCGGGGTGCCGGTCAGCCGGCCCCGGCGGGCGTCCGAGGCGAGGTCGGCCACGTCGCGGCGCAGATCCGCCGCCCGGATCGTCGCGCGCCCGGGAGCAGGGCCCTGGGCCGCGAGCAGCGCCGGAACGGCGGCCAGCGCCGCCGCGAGCAGGAGGGCCACCGGCGCCGGTCGGAGCCCCGGGAGGCGGCGACCCGGCGACCGGTGCGCGACGGTCGGCCCGGACGCGGGCGACGGGGCAGGGGCCGGACGGTCGGCAGGCACGCACTATTATGTCCCGGTCACCGGATCCGGCCCCGGACGGCGGGTGCAGCAGGGAGGAAGGTCCATGCGACGTGTGGCTTGCGCGATCGGCGTCGTCGGGTGTCTGGGCGCCGCGTGCGCCGGCGGACCCGAGCAAGCGCCGGCGCGGTTCGACGTGGCGGAGAAGTCGGTGCGCGAGCTGGGCGCCGCCCTCGACGCGGGAACCGTCACGTCCGCCGACCTCGTCGACGGATACCTGGCGCGCATCGAGGCCTTCGACCAGCTGGGCCCGGCCATCAACGCGATGATCGCCATCAACCCGCGAGCCCGGGAGCGGGCGGCGGAGCTCGACGCGGAGCGCGCCGCCGGCACCGTGCGGGGGCCGTTGCACGGGATTCCGGTCGTGGTGAAGGACAACTACGACACTGCCGACATGCCGACGACGGCCAGCTCGATCGCCCTCGCGACGTCCTTGCCGCCCGACGACGCCACCCAGGTGCGCCGTCTCCGCGAGGCGGGCGCGATCGTCCTCGGCAAGACGAACATGCACGAGCTCGCGCGCGGGATCACCACCCTCGCCTCGCTCGGCGGCCAGACCCGCAACCCGTACGATCCGGAGCGCAATCCCGGCGGATCGAGCGGGGGCACGGGCGCCGCCGTGGCGGCCAGCTTCGGGGCCTTCGGCATGGGCAGCGATACCTGCGGATCGATCCGCATCCCCTCCGCGCACCACGCGCTGGCCGGGCTGCGGGGGACGCGCGGGCTGGCGAGCGGCGACGGCATCGTGCCGCTGTCGCGAACGCAGGACATCGGCGGGCCGCTCGCGCGCTCGGTAGAGGACCTCGCGCTGGCCCTGGATGCGACGGTGGGCGTCGACCCCGCGGATCCGGCGACGAGCCTCGCCGAGGGGAACGTCCCCGCGACCTACACCGACTCGCTGAACGCCGCCGGACTCCAGGGCGCGCGGCTGGGCTTGGCGATCGCGCTGCTCGGCGAGGGCGGCGCCGAGCGTCCCGTGCGTGACGTCATAGAGCGGGCGGTGGAGGAGATGGAGAGCCTCGGCGCGACGGCGATCGAGATCGAGGAGCCGGACCTGACCGAGCTCACGCAGGACGTGTCCGTCATCGGCCAGGAGTTCCGCTTCCACCTCGACGACTACCTGCAGGCGACGCCGGGCGCCCGCGTCCGGTCGCTCGCGGAGATCGTCGAGACCGGGCTCTACCACCGGATCCTCGAAGGGGGACTGGCAGCGTCCCTCGAGGTCGAGACGCTGGACACCGACGACTACCGCGAGCGCCTGGGCAGGCGGGACGAGCTTCGCCGCGCCGTCGTGGCGGTGCTGGACGAGCACGACCTCGAAGCCCTGGTCTACCCGACCATCCGCCGGACCGCGCAGCCGATCGGGGCCGTCCAGCCCGGCAGCAACTGCACGCTGAGCGCCCTTTCCGGGATGCCGGCGATCACCGTGCCGGCCGGCTTCGCGGAGGACGGCATGCCGGTCGGCGTAGAGCTGCTCGGACGCCCCTGGTCGGAGCCGCGGCTGATCGAGCTGGGATACGCCTACGAGCAGGGGACCCGCCACCGCCGGCCGCCCGATTTCACGCCGAGCGTCGTCACGCCGCCGGCGCCCGTCGAGCTGAGGACGGAGGTGCAGGCCGCGAGCGGACTCTCCGCCGACGTCCGCTTCGTGCTCGATCCGGCGACCCGCGTCGTGCGCTACCGTGTATCCGTCTTCGGCCTGCACGATGACGACGTGCTGCTGACGGCCCTCCACCGCCGCGCGGGGGAGGACGCTGCCTCCGTCGGACCGGTGCTGCGCGACCTGGAGCGGCGCGGCGGGGCGCGGGCGGCGGGGCAGTGGCGGATGACCGGGGCCGAGATGCGGGCGTTGCGCGATGGGCGGCTCTACCTCGTCGTACATACCGCGGGCAACCTGGCCGGCGCGGTCCGGGTCGACCTCGCCCTGCCAGCCGCGCCCGCCGCAGCCGGGGAGTCTGCGCCGTGAGGCGGCTCCGCCTGCGCCAGGGCCGTCGCCCTCGGTAGGCGCTGCGTAGGCGCGGACTCTCGGAGGTTCGTGGGGACGCCACGCGGAACCGTCGGGTGACCGTCGGCGCGGCGCGGTCTGCGCCCGTCACGCGTTGCGCGCCGCGCCCGCGGGCGGTGGCCCGGCTGGCCTTCCCGACCGGCCCCGCCGTCCCGTTGCGCGCCGCGCCCGCGAGCGGTAGGCTTGGCCCGCAGACGGTTCTCTCTCCGACGAAGGAGCCTCGACATGACGATCCGACGACTGCTCGTGTTGCCGCTGGTAGTGGCCGGCGGAATGCCGGCCGTCGCCGGCGCGTCCGAGCCCGCGAGCGCGCAGGCGGCCGCCGCGCCCGGCACGGCGTGCGCGGAGCTGGCGCCGGCGCCGCTCGGCCTGCCCCACGTCACCTTCACCGCGGCCGAGGAGGTCGCGCCGCCGTTCACGCCGCCGGAGACGTTCAGCTCGCGCGGCTTCACGGTCGAGGACGTTGCCTTCTGCCGCGTGGCCGGGGTATCGCGGCCGGAGGCCGGGTCGGAGATCGGCTTCGAGGTCTGGCTGCCGGCGCGGGAGGCGTGGAACGGGCGCTTCCAGGGGATCGGGTCCGGCGGTTCCGCCGGCGCCATCCGCTACCCGCAGCTCGCCGCGGCGGTTGCGGGCGGCTATGCCGCCGTCGCCACCGACAACGGCCACACCAGCACGAGCGGGTTCGACGGGAGCTGGGCGCTCGGCCACCCGGTTCGCCTCGTCGACTTCGGCTATCGCGCCCAGCACGAGGCGACGGTTGCGGGCAAGGCGGTCACCGCCGCCTACTACGGCCGCCCGGCGGACTACACCTACTTCGTCGGCTGCTCGCAGGGCGGGCACCATGCGCTGATGGAGGCGCAACGCTATCCCGACGACTACGACGGGATCGTGGCGGGAGCGCCCGCCAACTACTGGATCGGCCTGATGACGGGCGAGCTCTGGTCCGGCCTCGCCACGACCCGCGACCCGGCGCAGGATCTTCCCCGCGCCAAGCTGCCGGCGCTCGGGGCGGCGGTGATGGCCGCCTGCGACGCCCTCGACGGGCTCGAGGACGGCCTGATCGACGACCCGCGGGCCTGCGACTTCGATCCGGGGATCCTGCTGTGCGACAACGGTGACCAACCGGGCTGCCTGACCGCGGGCGAGGTGGCGGCGGCCCGCGCGATCTATGCGGGCCCGACGCGGCCCGGCACGGGCGAGCGGATCTTTCCGGGCTACGCGCTCGGCAGCGAGCATTTCGAGGCGCCCGACGGTCTCGGCGGCTGGGCGCGCTACTGGTCGGGTGTCGAGAAGCCGGGCGGCAGCGCGATCGACTTCATGCGCTACAGCGTCTTCCAGGATCCCGACTACGATCTGCGGGGCTTCGACTTCGACGCCGACTGGGACCTGGCCAACAACCGGGTGATCGGCGCCGACGAGACCCTCGCCTCGGCGCTGAACGCCGTCGACCCCGACCTCACGGCGTTCAAGGCGGCCGGCGGCCGGCTCATCAGCTATCACGGGTGGGCCGACGCCTTGATCCCCGGCCAGTACGCGGTCGACTACTACGACAGCGTCACCGAGGCCATGGGCGGTCCGGCCGAGACGACCGACTTCTACCGCCTCTTCATGGCGCCCGGCGTCGCGCACTGCCGCGGGGGGCCGGGGCCGGATCGCTTCGACGCCGTGGCTGCCCTCGAGCGCTGGGTAGAGGAGGGCGTCGCGCCCGACCGGCTCGTCGCGTCCAAGGTGGTCGACGGAGCCGTGCAGCGCACGCGGCCGCTCTGCCCCTACCCGCAGGTGGCGCGCTACCGGGGCTCCGGCAGCATCGATGATGCGGCGAGCTTCGCCTGCGTCGCCCCGGACTGAGTCGGGCTTCACCGCACCGTGGACGCGCCGAACGCCGGCACCAGGATCGTGCTCAGCACGATGATGGCGATCGACGTCAGGACGGTGGCTACCACGCCCGTCCTGACCATCGTGCCGAGTCCGACGGCGCCTGCCGCGAACGTCGCCGCGGCCGTCGGGCTGGACCAGGGCAGCACCAGGGCATGGGCCGAGCCGGCGATGATCCGGGCGAGGACGGAGGGGTCGTGTTCGACGGCCTCCGCTATCGGGAACAGGACCGAGGAGACCATCATCGTCGTCGCGGTGCCGCTTGCCAGCTGCGTCACCGCCGTCGAGAGCAGACCAGCCACCCACGGCAACGCCGTCGCCGCGACGTTCCCCGTGAACGTGGCCCCGATCCAGTCGGTCACCCCGAGTCGGGTCAATCCGCTGACCAGCGCCATGCCACCGACCACCAGGAACAGGACGTTCCACGGGACGCCTTCCTGAAAGTCCTTGCGGTCGAGGGTCATCTCGCCGCGCTTCACGTCCGTCGGAAGCAGGAACAGCAGGACCATGGCCGCGGGAGGCGCGTACCAGATGTCGAGGAACTCCGTCGTGACGACGGTCGGCAGCATCCACAGGACCAGCATCAGGGTCAATGCCGACACGACGTCCTTCTCTCCGCGGCTCAACGGACCCAGTTGCTCGCGTTGCCGGCGAATGTGGGAACGGCGATCGGGAAGGTCCTGCACTTCGGGCGGCAACATCCACTTCAGGACCAGATAGCAGATGGGGACGTGGGCCGCTGCGAGAAAGACACCGGTCGACGTCCACTGCGCAAAGCTGACGCTGTAGCTGGTCGTCCGCTCCAGCACCGCGAGGGTCAGCGGGTTGAACACGCTGCCCCCGGGGGTTGCCAGCCCACCGGCGGACGAGCCGTACAGGACCGCCAGACTCGCGGCCGCGGCCATGCGCGGTGCTCCGGTGGCGGCGGGTCCGCCGGCGTCGGGTCCGCCGACCGCGGACCGCGTCAGCGACAGCGCAATCGGCGTCATCATCACGATGACGGCCAGGTCGTTGACCAGCGCGGAAATGACCGTGGACGCAATCAGCAGCACCAGTACCAGGCTGCCGCTGGACCGCGCCACACCGGGCAGGTTCAGAATCGCCAGGGAAATCCTGACGGCCAGGCCGTGCTTCCGCAGAGCGTGCCCGACGAGCATGACGCCCACCAGGAAGGGAAGCACCGTCTGGCCGTAGAGGCCCGCCACGTCGGCGAAGGGCATCGCGCCGCCGGCGGGCAGGAGCACGAAGGGCAGGAAAGCGGTCACCGCCCACGGCACCGGTACGGTTGCCCACCACGCCAGGGTCCACGCGTAAACGGCGACCGTGAAGTGCGCCTCGGTTCCGAGGCCCGCCAGCGGAACGGCGCGAAGGGCAGCGAACGCCACCGGCCCCGCCAACACCCGCAACACGAACGCCTGTCGGCCGGTGAGGGCTTCACCGGCTCGCACGAGTCGTCTCCGGGGCTTCGACGTGAACGGTGACGATGTCCGTCTCGTGGAACTGTTGGTGGCGTACCGACGATGCGATGTGGCGCAGCAATCTGAGCGAGACTTCCCGCTCCATCAGCAGATCGTCCGGACGCTCCCCGAGCAGGGCGATCTGGTCCTGGACGTTCTCCTCGCCGACCGCGGCCACGAACTCCAGGACCGCGCCGCCGGCTTGCCTGCGCGCCGACAGGAACAGGCGCCGCCGCGGGCGATCCCCGTCACGCTCGTCCGCGCTCGTCAGCGTCAGAAGCGTTTCCTCGGCGGCCGCCTCCAGGCGGTGCACCATCCTCGCGTCCCAGCCGTTGCGGTCCGCGAACGCGCCGAGGAACTTCCTGATTCCCGGCAGCACCGACATATCGAACTCGACCTCGATCCGGCTGCGGCGCGGCGCCGTTGCCTCCAGGAACAAGGTCATGAGAATGGCGACCACACCGCCGACGGTAATTCCGTTCTGCAGCAGGCCGCCCGCGGCGTCCGCGAGAAGGTCGGGGAAGATCATCCCGTTCTGACAACCGGCGCCGACCCAGAACGCAACGCCGGCCACCAGCCCCTTGCGGTGGTCGATGCCGCCCTGCACGATCTCGGTCATGCCGCGCACGAAGGTCAACGCCATCACGACGGTCAGATAGGCGCCGGCGACCGCACCCGGGATGGCCAGGACGAGCGCCAGCGCCTTGGGCAGGAAGGCCAGGGCGATCAGGATCGCGCCGGCGGCGATGCCGACGGTGCGGGCGCCGACGCCGGTCAGGTCGACCGTCGGCACGCTGATCCCGATGGTCTGGGTCGGCATGATCCCGGCGAGGCCGGACGCCAGCTTGCAGACGCCGTCCGCGGCTACGGCGCCCTCCACCGCCCGGTAGTCCACGGCCCGCGGCCGGCGCCACGAGGCGCGCTGAATGGCGACGGCGCTGGTGATGGTCTGAATGGCGCCGATGAGGGCCACGAATGCGAAGGCGGGGAGAAGCCCGACGAACGCCGGCTCCAGGTCGAGCTCGATGCCCGGCCAGCCTCCCAGCGGCATGCCGAGCCACGGCGTCTCGACCACCCGGTCAAGATCGTAGAGGCCGAACGCGCCGGCGACCACCGAGCCGCTGAAGATCCCGATGACCGGCGCCCACAAGCGGAGCGTCGCCGTCCCCTTCAACGAGACGGCCGCGATGACGAGCATCGTCGCCGCCGCGGTCAGCGGCGCGCCCAGCGCCGGCACCCCGTCCGGCGTCTGGTGCATGCGGCTGAAGACGACCGGCAACACGGTGACCGGTATCAGCATGTTCACCGTGCCGACGATCGTCGGCGTCAGCAACTTCCGGAACAGGGACAGCCGCGTGGACACCACGATCGGCAGCCACGAAGATGCAATCACCAGGGCGCCGAGCAGTCCGGGTCCTCCCTCTGCAAAGCGCGGCGGCGCCGAGCCCGATGAAGGCTCCCGCCGGGCCCATGGCGAGGATGTAGCCGGCTCCGATGCGACCGACGCGAACCGCCTGCAGTGCGGTGCAGACGCCGCTGATCGCCACTGCGCTGAACACCGCCCAGGACAGGTACTCCTCGCTGCCGCCCGCCGCCCGAATCACGATAGTGGGGACCAGCACGATGCTGGCGACGCCGAGCACCACGAGCTGCAGTCCGCAACCGAGAGCCAGCGCGGCTGGTGGGCTCTCGTCGGGTTGATAGCGAATGCTCGATCCGCGGCTCGACGCGTCGCTCATGAGGTGTCCGCTCCCATGAAGACGGGAGGTCAGACCCGCGGGAGCCGGTAGACCCGCAAGGCGGTGTCGTGGAACAGGGCCGCCCGCTCGTCGGCCGTGCGCGTAGCCACGACGGAACTCGGGATCGAGGAGCAGATGCTCGGGCCCGATCGGACGTCGCGCCCCGACGCCGCACGACCGAAGAACGTCCGTCGCGTGATGTCATCCATCGTCGTCACTCCTTGCTCGTTGCGAGCACCTCGCCGTCACTCCCAACGCCAGCATACCCATGTTCGGTTCCCAACTTCGAGCTGGACTCGATCGCTCTCTGCGAGGGTGCCTGAGCCGGCAGCGGGCGGTTCTTCGGGCGGTCCGCGGCGCGGCACGGGCTGTGATGCCGGCTGGCGCGTTCGCGCGCCCGCCAGTCACCAGTCCGACCGGAGCGCCGTTACCGTCACCGCTGCATGACAATCACCGTGCCGGGGGTATCCGCCGTGGTGGCGAACATGGTCGGGCGCGGGGTCCCTGCGTCCGCCTCGACGTAGTTGAGACGGAAGAAGTCCGGCTGCGCCGCGTAGATCGCCTCCCACAACAGGCCGTCGTCATGGACGAAGTCCAGGTGGCCGGGCGACTGCGTCCCGTCGATTCGGATCTGCCCCTCGAACTCGTTGCCGGCTGCGGTAAGCAGCGCGAAGCGATCCCCCGTGATGGTGAGGACCCCGCCGACGATAACGTCGAACGGCCGTCCCCGTTGCTCGGCGGCGGCCACCGTCCACTCACCCTGCAGCGTCTGCAGGTGGTCTTCCCCTTGCGCCCTCGGCAGTCCGACGTTCAACAGCCGCAGTGAGATGATCGGTGCCGGAAGGGTCTTGCGCATGGCGAATCTCCCGCATCACGCATTCACGATGGGAAATGAGCCCACTTCGTCGCCGAGGATTGCGGTCGGATCGATGCCAAGCCAGCGCCGCAGAACGTCCGCATAGACGTCGCGGAAGTCAACCGTGGCATCGAGGCCCCCGCGCTTGACCTTGCCGAGGTCCGCCGGCTCGCCGAGTAGTCCGGCCCGGATGCCGCCGCCCATCACGAACAGCACCCCGGCGTCGCCGTGCTCGGTGCCGTGGCTCCGGTTCTCGGAGACGTGACGGCCGAAATCGGAGAAGGTCAGCAGGAGTACGCGATCGAGCTGCCCCGACTGGCGCAGATGACGAGCGAAGGCGCGCAGGCCGCGCCCGAGCTCTGCGAAGAGGACCCGGTGCTTTGCGAGCTGATCGACGTGCGTGTCGAACGAAGCGGATCCAGGGATGTCGAACGATCCGATGGAGACGTAGTAGACACGGGTCGGGCCGCCGGTCTCGATCATGTCGCCGGTCCACCGCAGGGATTGGCCGAACGCCGTGTCGGGATAGTCGAAGCGGGTGCCCGTCCCGTCCCGGGCGCGGTGGAGGTTGCGGGACGCGTGGGCGAGTCCATTGGTCACCTGTCGAAGGTAGTCCAGCCGCGCCGGGCGTCGACCGCGAGCCGCGGCGGAGACGGTCGGGGGAGCGTCCATCCGCAGCAGCAGCTCGGGATGGTTGATCGCCATGCTGCGGCTGGACGCGGAGGCCAGCGTCCGACCGAGCGATTCGGAAAACTGCACGGCGGCCAGCGGCTCGCCGCCGCACTCGCAGGCGTGATCGAGGTAACGACCCAGCCAGCCGTGATCCGGCGCCTCGGCGGCCACCGAGCCCGTTTCCCAAATCTCGGTCGCGCGAACGTGGGACCGGGACGACCGCGGGTAGCCCACGCCCTGCACGATGCCGGCAAGGCCGTCGTCCATCAGCCGGCGCACGTCGGCGAGCCAGGGGTTCAGGCCGAGTTCGCTCCCGTCGAGTGGCAGCGTCTGCGACCCGGGGATGGCGATGGTGGGACGGGCCCGATAATAGCGGTCGTCGCAAACCGGAACGAGGGTGTTGAGTCCATCGTTGCCGCCCCGCAGGCGCAGGACGACCACGATGGGCCCGTCGTGGCTCGCCTGCGCTTCCATGGCGGTCGCCCGGGCGCTTCGGGTGACGAAGAACGGTACGGTCGGGGTCAGCGCGAACCAGGTCAGCAGGTCGCGTCGGCTGATGGAGCTCATAAGGTCCTCCACGCTCGCTTACGCCAGTTGATAGTGCGGAGACATCATCACGCGCCGGATGAAGACGCTCGGTCCTGCCGGCGAGCTGACACCGGCAACTTCCCGTTCGATGCTTCCGGCGTCCAGGCCCGGAGCCGGGTCGAGCCGCTCGAGCAGCTCCGCGGCGGACGCTTCGCGAAGCGTGGTCGCGATCGGCACGGTGAACGCAGCCGCCGCTTCGTCGGTCGACGGGCTGGGGCGTTCGAGACCGAGGGGCGGCAATCGTCCGGCCAGGGCGGCGGCCAGGTGGTAGCGCACCGCAAGGCGCGCCGCGGGGGTAACCCATGCCTCCTGCCCGGGCCAGCCGCCCTCGCCGTTGTTGGGCGTGTCGAGCAGCGTCTGACCGCTCGCCCGCAGCCAGCGATCGATCGCAGCGAGGGGTGGGGACGCGATGCCCAACTGCCGGCACGCACCGGCCGCGAGATGGATCGGGCTCTTGATCAGGGTCCACCGCGAAGACTCCGACCAGAAGGCATCGGATCGCACGACTTTGCGGAGCATCGCCTCGATGGAGCCGCCCGTCGTCCGATAGGCATTCAGCAGTCGCGTCTCCAGGCCGGCATCGCGGTCCTCGACTCCGAGATGAGTCATGAGCAGGCGTCCGAACCGGCGCGCCGTCGCCTCGTGCGAGGCGAGCCACCTGACGGCCGAGTGCGCGTCGAAGGGATGCGTGCGACCGAGAATCGTCTTCGGTCCGGCATCGAACTCGGCAGGCCGGAAGGTCGGCACGAGGCCGGTGCGCCGGGCCGCTCGGGGTGCCCGTGGGTCGAGCGGCCGCGTCGGCCCGCGGCCCTCGGGTGCTACCAGGAGCCAGCCGGTCAGCGCTTTCGAGAGCTCTTCGATGTCGCGCGGTTCGTAGGCGCCTTCACCGACCGTCCAGTGATCGAGGATGAGCTTGGCGGGGCGATCGGATACGCGCAGCCTCCCGTGCCCGTCCATCCCGATCTGGATCATCATGGCCGGGTCGACCACGAGGCTCGCGAGCAGATCCGGGACGGTGCCCAGACAACGCGGCGGAGCAGGGCGTTGGCGCCCGTGCAGTGCGTGCGGGGCGTCGACCGCGCCAGTGCTGCTGCCGAACACGCCGTGCAGGAACGGGACGAGGTTCTCGCGCAGCGGGGCAGGGGCGGTGAGCAGTTCCGCCAGCCACCACCGGCGCACTTCCCCGGTCGCGGCCCGCGCGCGTTCCGCCTGCCGGTCGACAATCGCCTCGAACTCCTCGTCGGACAGGCTGGCGAATCGCAGCGCCGGGTTGCTCCAGATCCCGTTGGCCGCCTGCGGGCGCTGTGGGTAGGGCGCGTCTCGAGCCGCGCGCACCAGCACCGACAGAGCCTCGTCCGCCGACATGCCCCGGACGGCCCGATCCAGCTCCGGAGTCGCCGTGAAGGCGAGACGGCGCAACAGATGCCGCCGTTCCGCGGCGTGTAGTGCGTTGCCCGCCGCGCGTTCCTGCGTGCGATTCATGGGGCCTCCGTCCGATCCGCGGAGCGCCTCGACGAGGCGCCCGGCACGCAGAAAGACTCGACGCGAAATCGAGTCTAGCGAGCGCTTGTGGGCCCCGCTCTGAAGAACTCCTGAAGAATTCCTGAGCCTTGCAGTCGGCGAACGCCAAGCCCGGTCCGGCGGCGCCTCCCGCCGTGCCCGGACGTGCTCGCAGAGATGGTCGAGGTCCGCGTGGTGTTTCCTCGGCGTTGTTCGTGAAGACGGAGCGCCCCGACGGGAACGCCGCGGTGCGGCGCGAATCCGCCGAGACTCGACCGACCGCGTCGGTCAGCGACCGGCGTCGTCGCTCCCGTCGCCGGCGTCGGTCACGCGGTCGACGGTGTACGACCGGACTTCCATCTCCACGCGGCCCTCTTCGACCATCTGCGTCAGCCGGCGCCCGTCGGGCGTCCCGAAGTCGGGGCTGCCCAGGCACGCCTCATGGTCGGCCCGGCTCCGCCACTGCAGGTAGCTCAGGACCTCGTCGCCGTCGTCGCTGCGGTGCAGGGAGGACGAGACGAAGCCGGGCTGGCGGGCGAAGATCTGCTGCGTCGCGCGGCAGACGTCCAGTACTTGCATTCGATCGTCGGCCGACGGCGTCCGGATGCGAACGACGACCGTGAACAGATCGGCCCCGGCGCGAATGCTCACCACGACGACACCCTACAGCAGCATCCGGGTCCACGCAAGGAGCCGGGCCGCCGTGGCGTTCCTAGCGGAGTCTGATGATGTTGCCAGTCACGGTTCTGCCGGCCTCCGCGCATAGCCAGCCGATGACCTCGGCCACTTCACTCGGTGACGCGATGTGGTGATGCTCCAGGTCCCGGGCGATGGCGTCCCGGACCTCGTCTGTAATCCATCCGGTGTCGGTGACCGGCGGGTAGACGACATTGGCAGTCACGCCGTCGCCGGCCATCTCCGCAGCCGCTGACAGCGTGTAGCTGATCAGGGCGGCCTTTGCAGCGCCGTAGGAAACCTCACCGGGAAAGTGGCGGCCCTCACCTGATGTGAGTGTAACGATCCTTCCCCAGGTGGCGCCCCGCGCTCGATGCCGTTCGATGAACTCCGCCATCAACAGTGCGCCGGTTCGGGCATCGACGTGCAGCTGGCTGTTGATCGTCTGCTCGCTGACAGGTTGATTGAGGCGGCCGACGGCATCGACGCCGCCCGGCGAGAAGCTGTCCTTGCGCCAACCGCTCGCGTTGTGCACCAGGACCGAGACAGGGCCCAAGGCCAGTTCAGCCCCGTCCATCAGCAGGGTCGGAGTCGCGGGGTCGGCCAGGTCGCCCTCGATCGTGTGGCAGCGCCTTCCCGCGGCTTCCACCGCTGCACGAACGACCGATCCGTCCGTCGAGCGCGCCCTGTTGAACGCATCGGTCTTGTCCGGGTCGCCCGTTCGGAGGTAACAGGCAACGACATCGGCTCCGCGTTCTGCGAGAGCAACGGCCGTAGCCAAGCCTATCCCGTGATTGGCGCCCGTCACCAGCGCGACGCTGTCCTGCAGCGGCGGCGATCGAGTGTCGTTCATTGGCCTCCTGAAGCCGTCTGGCGGACCGACTCGCGGCGCTCCTGCGGCCCGACGATACCAGGCTTGCCTGCGGGCCAGAGCTGCGTCAGGCCCCACCGGCGGGCAGTGTGTCACCGGCCGAGGCCGAAGCGCCAGCGAAGCAGCCGAGCATGGCTTGACGCGCCGCGCGACGAGGGTAGTTCTCAGCCGCGCCGTCCGTATCGGGGCCGCGGCGGAGTCCACCGGTATCCGCCGAGGCGCTCGGCCCGGCCGTTCATCGGCAACCAGCGGTGCGCGAAAGAGATCCGAGCGGGTGTGGATCGCCCCTCAGGCCCCGCACGCGACGGTCACGGCTTCTGGTCGGGCAGTTGGAGCAGCGACTGGACAGCGGCGTATGTGGTATCGCAGCTATTGACCGGCACACGGTGAGGACCCACTTCTCTGAGCTTTGAAAGCAAGTCTCCGGGTCGCGGGCGGTCACGTAGCTCTTGCCTTCACGTTGTGAAGTAGGCCCGACTCCACCACGAGTGGGGACCGGCGTGTAGCTCGCACGCGGGCCACACGATGATGTCGACGGTGGAAGTCGCGCCCGGTGCGGCGTCGGTCATGACGCGACCGGTGGGCGCGCGTGCCGCGGCTCGTACACGCCGAGCCGCCCACCGCCGGGCAGCGTCACCCGGGTCAGCAGCCCCCATCCTTCGTCCTTGACGTCCGTCGTGTCGACGTCGCGCCGCCTCATCTCCTCGCGGAAAGCCTCGACGTCGTCACACATCAGGTAGAACTCGTGCCGGTCGTTCGCCTCGGACGGGTGCAGCGCGAACTCCGCCGGAGGCAAGCCGAAGATCAGCCAGCCGTGGCCGACGTTGACGTGGGGCAACCCGAGCACGTCGCGGACGAACGCCCGGTCCGACTCTGCATCCGTGCTGTAGATGATCGAATGGGCGCCGGTGATCATGTCTATGGTCCTCCATCCTTGCCGAGATCATGCTCGCCTCGCCACGGTCTGCGGATCGCGCCTGCGGCGTGGAGGCGCCCCCGCGGGGCAGCCGTGCCGGTCGGTTCGTCTCAGCGTCGCATCTTCTCAACCGCCTTGGCGCGAGTGCCGCCCACACGTCCCACACGCATCGCTGTCACTGCAATCGATCCGCGCGGAGCGGACTCTAGCGCCGCAGCGCCGCGTTGGGAAGACGGGCAGTTGCGGGGCCGGGCTTGCCGTCGTGACGGCCGATCCCACGAGCCGCGCCGAAGGCATGAGCCGACGACATAGGTGGACGGATCTGACCGACGCTCTCGTTCGCGCAACGCAGCCGTTTCGACCTCGCGCTCCGCACGGGGAACACGAGCCGGTTGCCGTTGCCAAACGTCCGCGCCGCATCGAGGGCTGCCAGCGCCCGGCCGGAGAGCGAAACCGGGTGCTCGCGCTTCGCCTTCATCCGCGCGGCCGGGACCGTCCAGAATATCGACCGGACCTGATTCCCCGTCGATTGCCACTTTCGGATCGGGAATCCACAGGACCGTACGAGCTATCCGCGAACCGTTCCGCATGACGACCTGCTCACGACAGAACTCCAAATCGCGCCGTGCGCGGACTCCGCAAGTCGCCCCTCGCGCAGCGACCAGGCAGCCAACATCCGCTCAGCTCGCCGTCGCCGGGATGACACCGCAGGCCACCCGAGCGCCGCCGCCCCCGAGCGCCGCGGGCATGTCCGAGTAGTTGTCGCCGCCGGCATGGACCATCAGCGAACGACCCACAACGTCGCTCACGCGAACTCGCCGCGCGACGACCGGAACGGTCGCGCCGCCCCCGCCATCGACCGCCAGTCTCGGCAGGTCCCCGAGATGACCGTTGCCATCAGGGCCTTCGTGACGGCCCGTGTTCGCCGGATCGTAGTGCCCCCCCGCGTTCTGACCCGCCATCCCGCAATCAGGATTCATGTGAACGTGGAAGCCGTGTCCACCATGCCAGGAAATCCGCCGCCGTCCGCCGCCGTCCTGTATAGCCCATAAAGCACTGTATAATAAATGATTACTACCGATTACGGGTCTTGACGAGGGCCGTTCCGGTCCGGTACGATCCTCCAGTATCCGCCATTCACTGAGGGGAGTACTGGCAGAGATGGAACTCCCGGCACGACCCCCGACCACCAAGCCCAGCGGCCGGCAGCCGCACCACGCGCTGACGACCGCCTTCGTCCGCAACGTAGCACAGACCGGGCGCTACTGTGATGGCGACGGCTTGTACCTCGACGTGCAGCCGACCGGCACCCGCAGCTGGGTGCAGCGGCTCGTCATCCGCAGCAGGCGCCGCGAACTCGGGCTCGGCGGCTTCCCGCTCGTCCCGCTCAAGGACGCCCGCGCCCAAGCCCTCGCCAACTGAGGTGGTCCCGCTTTTTCGGACCACTGGCTAAGGTGTATTCCAGAGCCTGGAGGAGGCACTGGGATGACGACGAGACGACGGCGGCAGTTCACCGCGAACTTCAAGAAACGCGTGGCGCTCGAGGCGCTGCGCGGGGACCGCACGGTGCAGGCGATCGCGGCCAAGCACGAGGTTCATCCGAACCAGGTGGGCGCGTGGAAGCGCCAGGCGGTCGACGGGCTGGAGGATGTCTTCGCTGGCGGCAGAGCATCTCGCGACTCCGAGCACGAGGCGACGATCCGGGACTTGCACGCGAAGATCGGCGAGTTGACGGTGGAGCGGGATTTTTTTCTGCGCGGCTTGCAACGCTGAGCCGCGCCGCACGCCTGGAACTGGTCGAGCGGGGCGGCGAGTTGAGCATCCGGCGCCAGTGCGCGTTGCTCGGCATCAACCGCTCGTCGGTGTACTACACGCCGCGGGAAGAGCGCGCGGAGAACTTGGCCTTGATGCGGCGGATGGACGAATTGTCGCTGCAGTACCCGTTCTACGGTAGCCGGCAGATGGCGCGCCACCTGGGACGCGAGGGCGTGTCGGTGGGGCGGCGCCGGGTCCGCCGGCTGATGTGTCTGATGGGGCTGGAAGCGGTCTACCGCAAGCCGCGCACGAGCGCCGCGCAGCCGGGTCACCGCATCTATCCGTATCTGCTTCGAGAGCTGACGATAGAGCGCCCGGACCAGGTCTGGTGCGCCGACATCACCTACATCCCGGTGACGGCGGGCTTCCTGTACCTGGTCGCGGTCATGGACTGGGCCAGCCGTCACGTGCTGGCCTGGCGACTGTCGAACACGATGGACACCGGCTTCTGCATCGAGGCGCTGGAAGCGGCGCTTCGGACGGGCACGCCCGAGATCTTCAACACCGATCAGGGAGCGCAGTTTACCAGCGCGGCGTTCACCGAGCGGGTGCTGGCGGCGGGGGCGCGTTGCTCGATGGACGGCCGCGGGCGGTGCCTGGACAACGTCTTTATCGAGCGGCTGTGGCGGTCGCTGAAGTACGAAGCGGTGTACCTGCACGAGTTGGTCGACGGGTTCGAGGCCGAGCGGGTGGTCGGGGCCTGGATGACGTTCTACAGCGACGTACGTCCGCACTCGGCACTCGGGGGTCGCACGCCGGCCGAGGCCTACGGCGAGGAGCGTGCAGCGTGAACATGTCAGCGGCGTGCAGCGCTTTGGACGCGCTCGACCGGCGGATGGTCCAGGTGACGCCGCTCGGCATCCAGGGCGAAGGCTGCCGGCTCGGCGAGAAGACGCACAGGGTGCTCGACCGCCGGCCTGGAGCTGACAGCCCTCGCCGTCAGGCGGCGCTGCCAGCGTCCCGTCGCCGTTACGTTACGGTGCTGCAAGGAGAGGGAAGCCTCCGAAGGCGGCCCCCCTTCGTGCACCGCATGTTCGGCATCGAGCAGGGGATCAACGAGCTCGACCACGGCCGAGAACACGCTCGGCATCTTCGGTCCGAAACCGAGCACGACTCCGGCGGTGAGCGGTCGACGTGGCAGACGGGACAGGTCCGGCGTCGTCCAGGACGCCATACCCGACCGCAGAGCAGGCAGGCCCGCAGGTGCTTCGTGCGCCAGTCGCCGCGGCGCTTTCGTCCCCTCCCCCGGACCCCCTCCCGGGGCTCGCCGCCGCGCTTCGCGGACTCACTCATGAGGCCGCAAGATTCCCACAGCTCATCATCATCTATGATCAGATACCAGACAGACGACGAGGGCGCGGTTCGCAACCGGAATACACCTTAACGAAGCCCTCGAATGGTCCAAACGACCGGGACCACCTCAAACCGCAGGCTCGCCCGCGCCGGAGGCGATCCGCTCGTCGAGAACCAACGGGTTATGGTCGTCCACTGATGCTCTCTGCCGTCCGCGTAAGTCCATAAGTAGCTGATTCGTAATTGTTTATTGCACACGTCGGGTGCGCCGAACCGGCCGCGCCGTCCCTCGACATCCCGCCACTTCCGGCCTACAATGGTGGAATGGATGTTGATACCAGCACGCCCGCCACCCCCCGCCGCGCCAAGCGCCGAGGACGCCATCCCCGCAACGCCCTGACCGCTCCCTTTATCCGCTCCGCCGCGCCCGGACGCCACGCCGACGGACAGGGCCTGTACTTCTTCGTCCAGCCCTCCGGGGCGCGCAGCTGGACGCAGCGCCTCGTCATCCGCGGCCGGCGCCGCGAACTCGGACTCGGCAGCGTCGACCTCGTCTCGCTGGCCGAGGCCCGCGAGCAGGCCCTCGCCAACCGCAAGCTCGCCCGCTCCGGGGGCGACCCGCTCGCCGACCGGCGCCGCCTCCAGGGCATGCCGACCTTCGCCGAGGCCGCCGAACGCCTCATCGAGCAGAAGCGGCCCGGCTGGCGCAACGCCAGTGAAAACCGGCAGTGGCGCAACAGCCTGGCCCGCTACGCCTTCCCGCACATCGGCGCGCGGCCCGTCGCCGAGGTCAACAGCGCCGACGTGCTGGCCATCCTGACGCCCATCTGGCATACGCGGGCGGCGACCGCCAAGTCCGTCCGGCAGCGGATCGCCGCCGTGCTGGAGTGGGCCGTGGTGATGGAGTTCCGCAGCGATAACCCGTGCGACCGGGTCGGCCGGGTGCTCGGCGCGCAACACGCGGTCGTGCAGCACATGCGGGCGCTGCCGCACCGGGAGGTCCCCGCGGCCGTGGCGGCCGTCCGCGCCTCGTCGGCGGGGTCGCCTTTCGTGAGGCTGGGGTTCGAGTTCCTCGTGCTCACCGCGGCGCGCTCGGGCGAGGTCTGCGGGGCGCGATGGGACGAGATGGACAGGGCAGGCTGTGTCTGGACCGTCCCGGCCTCCCGGATGAAGATGAAGCGCGACCACCGCGTGCCGTTGTGCGGGCGGGCGCTCGAGATCCTCGACGCCGCGCGGACGTTGGGCGCCGGCCAGTATCCGTTGGTGTTTCCGGGCAAGGGCGGCAAGGTGCTCGCCGACAAGACGCTGCGGAAGCCGCTCCAGCGTCTTCGGATCGCGGCCGTGGTGCACGGCTTCCGGTCCAGTCTACGGCAAGTGCGTATTCCGGTCCAAACCGATCACTGATTCCGGTCCAAACCGATCACTGATTCCGGCGCAAACCGATCACTGATTCCGGTCCAAATCGATCACCCTCCGTCGGAGCTGAGCGGCGCGGGACGACCCGCCGGCCGTGAGACCTTCCTGCTTTTGCAGGAGGGGACGAACGCTGGCGAACAGGAGGTTGTCCATGCGCAAGATTCGAGAGGTGCTGCGGCTGTACTTCGCCGCCGCATTGAGCATCCGAGCCATCGCCCGCAGCCTGGGGACGTCGCCGTCGACGGTGGGCGACTACCTGCGCCGCGCCAAGGTGGCGGGGCTGAGTTGGCCCGTACCGGAGTCGGTCGACGACACCGGCCTGGAGCGTCGGCTGTTTCCGGCGCCGCCGTCGAGCCGCGCGGAGCGGCCGCTGCCGGACTGGAGCGAGGTCCACCGGGAGTTACGGCGCAAGAGCGTGACGCTGTCGCTGCTCTGGCAGGAGTACAAGGAGACCCATCCCGAGGGGCTGCAGTACAGCAGGTTCTGCGAGCAGTACCGGGCCTGGGCCGCGAAGCTCGACCTGGTGATGCGCCAGGAGCACCGCGCCGGCGAGAAGCTGTTCGTCGACTACGCCGGGCAGACCGTGCCGGTGGTCGACCGCGAGACCGGCGCGGTGCGGCAGGCGCAGGTCTTCGTGGCCGCGCTCGGGGCCTCGAGCTACACGTTCGCCGAGGCGACGTGGACGCAGACCCTGCCGGACTGGACGGCGTCGCACGTGCGGGCCTTCGCGTTCTACGGCGGGTGTCCCGAGCTGGTGGTCTACGATTGTGTGTCGCGGAACACAATCGTAGTTGTGTGCCCGTTCGCGATCTGTGGCCGACACCAGCGTGGATCGCCGGTTGGGTAGGGCTGTCGCGCGACTGCTGGGCACATAACGGTGGGCTCGTCAGCACGGGATGATCACCGAGCGCCGAGAGCGCGAGGAGGTTGTCCATGCTGGAACGGTTTTTCGTCCGCCCGCAGACCGTCGATCGCATCCGGTCATCCTGGCTTGGTGCTGCCATCGAGCAGTACGTCACCTGGCTTCTGGAGCGTGGTCACGCACCGAGGGTTCTCGGTCATCGCGTGCCGCTCCTGCTCCATTTCGCGACGTTCACCTACGACCGCGGAGCGAGGTGCTACGCAGACCTTCCACCGGCGGTTCAACCGTTTGTGGAGCACTGGATCACCCGCCCGGATCACCGGCGGGCCCCGGGACCAGCTCGCCCACGATTGGCGCAGGAGATCCGCCGGCCGATCGAGCAGATGCTCCGACTGGTTGTCCCCGGATTCGTCGGCACGCGCCGCCCCCTGCTGGGGGAACCGTTCATCGACCGGGCGCCGGAGTTCTTCGCCTACCTACGCGACGAGCGCGGGCTCCGCGCCGCCTCGATCCGACAGTACGGCCATCATCTTCGCCGGTTCGCCGCGTACCTGCACGAGCGTGGCCTCGACGACCTGCAGGCCCTGTCGCCGGTGGTCATCAGCGGGTTTCTGACCGACCGCAGCCGGCATCTCTCCCGGTCGGGCGTCGTGTCGCGGTGCGTCGTGCTGCGCGTGTTCTTGCGTTACCTCAACCGCGAGGGGCTCGTCGGACGCGACTTGAGTCATGCGGTCGACAGCCCGCGGGTCTACCGTCTCGCCACCGTGCCGCGGTCGATTCAGTGGGATGAGGTCCGGCGCATGCTGGAGGTCGTGGACCGCCGCACCGTCGTGGGACGCCGCGACTACGCGATGCTTCTCCTGCTCGTCACCTACGGCCTGCGGGCGCGGGAAGTCGCTGCGCTCACCCTCGACGACATCGACTGGTCTCATGATCGCCTTCGCATCCCGGAGCGGAAGGCCGGCCACTCGACGGCCTACCCGCTCTCCCCGCTCGTGGGCGAGGCCGTCGTCGACTATCTGCAGTCCGGCCGACCGACGACGCCTTCTCGCCGCGTGTTCTTCCGAGTCCTCCCGCCGTGCAAGCCCATCGAGCACAGCGCGGTGTCCTGCCGCGTCACCTACTACCTGAAGCAGGCGGGGATCGTCGTTCCACGGCCCGGCTCCCACACGCTGCGCCACACCTGCGTACAGCGCCTCGTCGATGCGGGCTGGCCCCTGAAATCCATCGGCGACTACGTCGGGCATCGGAGCCCCGCCTCCACGGAAATCTACAGCAAGGTCGCCATCGAGACCCTGCGTGAGGTCGCCTGCGGCGATGGCGACGAGGAGGTCGTATGAGCCGCCTCTGGACCGGATTTCGGAGCGTCTTCGCCGACGGGATGCGGGCCTTTCTCGCGTACAAGCGTGCGCTCGGGCGCCACTACCGCGCCGAGGAGAGCGCCTTGCGGTTGCTCGATCGCTTCCTCGTAGAGCATCGTGTCAGCGCTGTCGATGATGTCACGCCCTCGTTGATCGACGACTTCCTCGTCTCGCGTCCCCGGCCGGCGCCGCGCAGTTACAACCACCTGCACGGGTCCTTGGTCCGGTTCTTCGACTGGATGATTCACCAAGAGCGTCTGCAGCACTCCCCGGTGCGCTCGAAACCGCGCCGCGGGACACGTGTGCGGCTGCCGTTTCTCCTTGATCCCGCAGCCGCCCGGCGTCTCTTCGACGTGGCAGGCCGGTTGCCGGACAATCGCTCTACGACCTGTCGCGGGTCGAGCTTCCGGACCATCTTCACCCTGCTCTACGGCCTGGGCCTGCGGGTGGGGGAAGTCTCACGGTTGCGCGTCGGCGACATCGACGCCACCCGGCGCCTGCTTCACATTCGGAACACGAAGTTTGCCAAGAGCCGTCTGGTTCCGTTCGGCCCGCGAATCGGCTCCCTGCTCACCGCGCATCTCGCGCAGCATCCGCACCGGCAGCTCCTCTCCGCCGAGGTGCCCGTCTTCGCGCGGCGTAACGGACGGCCGATCAGCGCCACGACCATCAGCCTCACGTTCCATCAGCTCGTGCCGCAACTGGATCTGGCCATCCCGGACGGCGCCGTCGGCCCGCGGGTCCACGACCTGCGGCATGCGTTCGCGACCCGCACGCTGCTGCGCTGGTACCGGAATGGAATCGACCCTCGCTCGCGGCTGTCGTCTCTCGCCACGTTTCTCGGACACGTGGACCCGGCGTCCACGGCCGTCTATCTCACGATGACGCCGGAACTCCTGAGCCATGCGAACGAGCGGTTTCGCACGTGGGCCGAGCTCGTCCTCGAGGAGGTGCCACGATGACGCTTGGTGCGCTGCTGCACGCGTTCCTCGTGGATGAACTGCCGCTCCAGAAGGGCTTCCGACCTGCCTCGACCAAGGCCTACCGGGACGGCCTACGGCTCTTCCTGACGTTCGTAGCCGCGGACCGGTCGTGTCGCCTGACGCAGCTCACGCCCGAGGACATGACCGCCGAGCGGGTCCAGCGTTTCCTGCTGCATCTGGAGCAGGAGCGGCACAATCACCGGCGCACCCGAAACCATCGACTCACGATCCTGAGGGCCTTCTTCGAGTTTCTCGCGCAGCGGTGCCCCGAACGCCTCGCCGCCTCCCAGCGGGTCGCGGCGATCGCCGTCAAGCGCACCGCGCCGGCCGAGACCTGTTTCCTCGAGCGCGAGGAGATCGCGCAGCTCTTCCGCCGAATGTCGTCCGTCGGCCCCTTCGCCCTCCGCGACCGTGCCCTCTTGCTGCTGCTCTACAACACCGGCGCTCGCGTGCAGGAGATCGCCGACCTGCGCATCGGGGACCTCGACCTGCAGGACCAGCCCAGTGTCCGGCTCCACGGCAAGGGCGACAAGTGGCGCAGCTGCCCCCTCTGGCCGCAGACCGCTCAGCTCCTGCGCGACGTGCTCCAGAACAGACCGCCGCAGCCGTCGGCCAAGATGCCCGTCTTCGTCTCGCGCGGCGACCGTGCCCTGACCCGCTTCGGCATCTACAAGATCGTCCGCCGACACACACGTCACCTGGACGGTCGCCGCCCAGCGACCGGCCGGCACATCAGCCCGCACGTCTTTCGACACACGGCCGCCGTCCATCTGCTGGAAGCCGGAGTCGACGTCAACGTGATCCGCGCCTGGCTCGGTCACGTCCGCCTTGACACTACCAACCGCTACGCCGAGATCACGACCCGGACCAAGCTCGAGGCCCTCCAACTCTGCGAGCCCGACGCAACCCCTACGGATTCACCCCGCCGAAGTGCTGTTTGGCGCGACGACCAGGCCCTGCTGTCCTGGCTCGCTTCGCTGTGAACCGTTATGTGGTCGCGCGCTCGAGGTCCGCCCATGAGATCCGGCGCCATCCCGGCGCCGGGCCACAGATCACGAATGGGCACACAACCCCGACAACCTGCGCTCCGGGGTCAGCCGCGCCCACCGCTACGAGCCGGACCTGAATCCGACCTATCACGACCTCGCCCGCCACTACGGCGTGGCCGTCCTGCCCGCGCGGGTGCGGCGCCCCAGGGACAAGGCGAAGGCGGAGGTGGCCGTTCAAGTGGTCGAGCGGTGGATACTCGCCGCCCTCCGTCACCGCACGTTCTTCTCGCTGGTCGAGCTCAACGCCGCGGTCGCCGAGCTGCTCGAACGGCTCAACACCCGGCGGTTCCGCAAGCTCCCGGGGTCGCGGCGCTCGCAGTTCGAGCAGCTCGACCGGCCGGCCCTGCGCCCGCTGCCCGACAGCCCCTACGTCTTCGCCGAGTGGAAGGCCGTGCGGGTGGCCACCGACTACCACGTCGAGGTCGGCGGGCACTACTACTCGGTCCCGCACGCGCTCGTCCGCCGCCAACTCGACGTCCGGCTGACGGCCCGCACCGTCGAGTGCTTCCATCGCGGGCAGCGCGTTGCCAGCCACGTCCGCTCGCCCCATCGGGGGCGCCACACCACCGCGGCCGAGCACATGCCCGAGAAGCACCGCCGGATGGGCGATTGGACACCCGACCGCTTCATCGGCTGGGCCGAGAAGATCGGACCGGACACCGCCGCGCTGGTCACCGCCGTCCTTGCTCGGCGGCATCCCCGGCAGGCCCACCGCTCCTGCATCGGGCTCCAGCGCCTGGCCAAGTGCTACGGCGGCGCCCGCCTGGAAGCGGCCGCCGCGCGCGCCCTCGCCATCGACAGCTGCAGCTACCGCGGCGTCGAATCGATCCTCCGGCACCGACTCGACGAGGCTCCCGCGGAGCCGTCCGAACCCGCCGCGCCCGTCGACCACGACAACATCCGCGGCCCCCTCTACTACCGGTGACGCCTGAAAGGACGCCCAGATGCTGACTCATCCGACCGTGGACAAGCTCCAGCAGCTCCGTTGCGCCGGGATGGCCAAGGCCCTCGCCGAGCAGCTCGACGCCCCCGAGGTCGAGGCCCTCTCGTTCGAGGAGCGGCTCGGCCTGCTCGTCGACCGCGAGCTCACCGAGCGCCACTCGCGGCAGCTCACCAACCGGCTGCGCCGCGCCAAGCTCAGGCATCAAGCCTGCATCGAGGACATCGACTTCCGACACCGCCGCGGCCTCGACCGCCAGCTCGTCCTCTCGCTCGCCGACGGGCGCTGGGTCCGCGAGCACCTCAACGTCCTCATCTGCGGGCCGACCGGCATCGGCAAGAGCTGGCTCGCCTGCGCCTTCGCCCACAGCGCCTGCCGCAACGGCCACAGTGCGCTCTACGTGCGCGTGTCCCGGCTGTTGAGCGAGCTGGCCGTCGCGCGCGCCGACGGAAGCTACCCGAAGCGGCTCGAGTCGCTCGCCAAGACCGCGGTCCTGGTGATGGACGACTGGGGGCTGACCCCGCTCAGCGCCGAGAACCGCCTCGACCTGCTCGAGGTGCTCGAGGACCGCCACGGCGTGCGCTCGACCGTCGTGACCAGCCAGCTCCCCGTCGACAAGTGGCATGACGTCGTCGGCGACCCGACCCTCGGCGACGCGATTCTCGACCGGCTCGTGCACAACGCCTACAAGCTCGACCTCAAGGGCGACTCGATGCGCAGGCGGCGCCGGCCCCCGACGCGAACCGGGAACGCGGACGCATGACCGCCGTCCCGCGCCGTCTGGTGACGACCGATGACCCGCACGAAGGAGACGAGATGAGCCAAGTGATCGACGACCGCGGGAATGCCCGGCCGGCCCTTGGGCTCCCCGAGCCGCCTTTCCCCGGTCCGTTACGTAACGGTGGAGGATAGTCCTGTGGCGTTGACGAACGCGGAACGGCAGGCGCGCTACCGGGAGCGGCGGAAGGCCGGCGAGTCCCGGGTCCGGTACCGCCGGCCGGCGGACCGCAGGTCCCGGCCACAGCAGTGGAACGACGCGGTGCAGACGCTCCTGGCGTTGCAGGACCAGTACCGGGCGTGGCGGGACGCGTTGCCGGAATCGCTCGCCGGGTCCGCGACCGCGGAGTTGCTCGAGCAGGTCTGCGATCTGGATCTGTCGGTACTGGAGGCCGTCGAGCTGCCCAGGGGCTTCGGGCGTGACGGTTAGGACTCTCGCCGTAATAAAGTGTCCGTTACGCGGGCCGGGGTAACAGGCTGTAGTTCCACTCGCCATGAAACGCATCGCGCTTGATGGACAGCCTGTCCATCTCCTCGTCCGTGACTCCCCGACCGGTTGGATAGCTGGCCTCGTCCAGCTCCGACCGGATGGTCAGGCCGCCTTGCGTAGTCGTCGCGCCGATCACGTTCACCACCACCTCGTGACTCACCAGCGGTCGGCCACGCCAGTTCTCCGTAATGTGGCAGAACATCCGGTGCTCGATCTTGTTCCACTTGCTGGTGCCCGGCGGAAAGTGGCACACCGAGATCCGCAGCCCGAGCGCGTCGGCCAGCTTCTGCAACTCGAACTTCCACAGCCGGCTGCGGCTGCTGTTGGAACCGCCTCCGTCCGCCGTGAGCAGCAACCGTGTGGCCGCCGGATAGGCGTGACGCCCCATCTGCAGCCACCAGCGCCGCACCGTCTCCACCGCGAACTCCGCCGTGTCGTGGTCAACGCCGACGCTCACCCAGCCCGTGTTCGCCGTCAGGTCGTAGACCCCGTAGGGAATCGCCTTGCCGAGCTCCGGGTCGATGAAGTCATGAACCTTCACCTCCTCCGGTTTCCCCTTCGGACGCCATTCCCGGCCGCCGTTGCGGTAGCGACCGACCAATTCCTTCTTCTTCGTGTCGATCGAGGCCACCGGCTGCCCCAGGCGTTGGAACGCCCGCACGCGCCGCGCGATGCGTCGGAACTGCGCATCCCGGTCCGGATGCTGACGGCCTTCGAGCGTCTTGCGGTTGGCCTGCAAGCTATAGCCCAGCTCGTGCAGCAGGCGGTTCACCGTGCGCTCGCTGACCCGATGTCCTTCCGCCCCCAGTTGCTCCGCCAAGCGCGCCGCGCTGCTGCAGGTCCAGCGCAGCGGCCCCTGCGGGTCTCCCCGTGTGAACGGGTCGAGCAGACGCTCCAACGCCTGCACGAGGCCCGGATCGCGATCCACCAGCGCCTTGCGTCCGCCCCCCGGAGCGCGCACCCGAGGCCCGCCCGCCCCCGGCTCCGGCGGCGTGGCCGAATCCAGTTCCCGCACGCCGGCCCGAACCGTGCCGCGCGACAGCCCGGTCGCCTCTGCAACCCGCGCAATCCCCCCGCGTCCAATGGCGCGGGCTTCCGCCGCAGCCCAAAGGCGCCGCGTGCGTTCGTCCAACAGCGGCCTCAGCACGTTGAACTTCCCTTGCACCGCTTGCGTTACCGCGTTCATAGCGCCGACCATAGCAGAAACGGCCGCCAAAGGGGCAAGTTATTCTGGCGCTCCGCCTTAGCGCGCCGGCCAAATGCAGTTGACGCCGAACACGCGTCGGCTCGACAGGAATGCTCAACTGTGTCGACATCGGATAGCGACAACCCGCGCTGTCGGGCCGAACAGCGTGACCGTGTGCTCACCGGCGTCAAGGCGCGTCGCTGCGCGACGCCCCCGCTACGCGGGGCTGCGGCCTTGACACCGGCTCCGCGCACGGTCACAGGAAATCTTGCCCGACAGCCGGAAAACCATCTTCAAGGAAGGAGGAGCGCACCAATTGACGCACTGAACGAGCCGGCCGCGGGGTCGTCCCGGTACGCAGACGGCTTCGATTCCCGCGACGGCTCCCGTCACCGGGGGGCCCTTTTCACGTGGCCACAGGGTCCCTTTGTGCTTGCCATTTCCAGTCGACCACGGAATATCCGTCGTTGTGGAGGGGCCACGGATAGAATCTCAAGCGCCCCGTCGCCGAACCGACTGGGAGGGACCGAATATGCACATGAAGGGAGACTCCATGCGATAACCCCGCCGACCGGCGGCGAGAAGAACCGAGAGAAGCGCGACTCATGATTCGGGTCCCGCGTCGCCTGCTCCGGACGGGTGATCGGTTTCGGCCGGAATCAGTGATCGATTTCAACCGGAACGGGTGATCGGTTTCGGCCGGAATGGGTGATCGGTTTCACCGGAATGCGCAGCAAGTTCTTGTAAGTCATTGTTTTCAAACTGCTTAGGCGTCTTCCGTGCGCGGGCGTCGCCCGTTCCGTATGCAATTCCCAGTCGCCATCGTCGCAACCACGCTGCTCTCGGACCGTCCGGACCGTGCGGACCGTCGGACCGTCGCCGGACTCCAACGCTCCAACGGACTCCAACGCTCCAACGCTCCAACGACCAACGACGAGTCGGAGATAGTGACCGTCCCCTACGAACGGGCCTACGAGGCCGGGTTCGAGGACATGCCGCGGCGCGTGCCCGACATCTCGAAGCTGCGGGAGCTCACCGGCTGGCGTCCGACCCTGACGCTCCGGGATATCCTTGAACGGGTTGTGGCGCACATGCGCGACACGGACTGATGCCATGACGGCGGCCCGAACGCTTTTTCCCGGCGGAAGCGAGCGCCTCCGGGTGGCCGCCGCGGCCCTGCTGCTCGCCCTCTGCACGCTCGCGCTGTCGTGGCCGACCGGCGACATGGGGCCGCCGAGCGCCGCGGACCGCGATCAGCTCGAGAGCGTCGCGTTCAACCTCGCCCGCCACGGCGAGTTCCACATCGGCGGCCGTCTGGCGGCCCGGGCCGCGGGAGACACCAGCGTGTACTCGCGCCGGGAACCGGGCTACCCCCTGTACCTGGCCGCGGTGTACGCCTCCTTCCCCGGGTTTGGGGCGCTCGACCAGGAATGCCTCCTGGACGCCGGGTGCGAGGCCGCCGCGCCGCTCCGCCGGCGCGTCTGGGGCCTGACGTTCGTGCTGGGAGCGGCGGCGGTGGCGTTCACGTTCCTCCTGACCTTCGTGCTGGCGCGAAGAAGCTGGCCGGTGGCGCTGGCGGCCGGAACGGTGAGCCTGCTGGTGATCCCGCCGATCCTGGCACGGGACATCCCGAGCTTCCTCGCCGGCCTGCTGCTGCTGGGCCATGCACCCCTCGCCGCGCAGACCTGGCGGCAGCCGCGCCTCGCAACAGGTGTGCTCAGCGGCCTCTTCCTCGGGCTGCTGGTGCTGACCCGCGCGGTGTTCCAGTACTGGCTCGCGGGCGTCGCGCTGGTCCTGGCCGCCGGTCTGTGGCGGGACGCGGCGCGCCGCAGGACGCTGGCCCCGGCGTGCGCGGCCCTGGTGGTGGCCGCCTGGGCGGTGACGCTGCCCTGGATGCTCCGCAACGCCGTCCAGGTGGGACACTTCGGCATCTCGGGCCGCTACGGCGAGGTGCTCGCCATCCGCGCCGAGTACGGGCGGATGACCTGGGCGGAGGCCCGCGGGGCGTTCGCCTACTACCTGCCCGACCTCCCGCTGCTCGGCGGCACGGTGCGCGACCGCGCCATGCGCTGGCTCGAGCCGGAGAACTTCGGGTACGCCCGCTTCGATCGGAACAATCCGGAGGGGTTCTACCGTCGCACCAAGAACCAGACAGGGGAAGTGGCGGCGCGCGCGGATCAGCTCGACCCGCAGTGGCGGCGGGTCTGGATAGTGACCCCCGAAGGCGGGCTCCTCTCGGGCACGCAGGTGACGCGCGACACCGTCCTGAAGCGGGCGGCGGCCGACCAGATACGCGCCGACTGGCTCAAGCAGGGCATCCTGACGGCGGCGTTCGCCGCACGCGGCGCCGGCCTGTCCGTAGGAAGCTGCTCTTCCATCGTCGGCCCGGCGGGCGAGCGCTACGGAAGATCGGTCGGGTGGCTGGTGAGTCAGGCCTGCGCGCTTGCCCAGGAGTGGGTGCTCCTGTTGGTTCCGCTCGCCGGCGTGATGATTGTCCTCGCTTGGCGGCGCCGGGACATCGCCTCGGCCCTGCTGCTGGCGCCCATCGTCTACGGCTTCGGCATCCACGCGGTGGCGACGCACTTCATCGAGCGCTACTCGCGGCCCCTTATCCCGGTCCTGGTGGTGGTGGCCGCGCTGGCGGCCCAGGAAGGCTGGCGCCGGTTCCAGGGCGCCCGGCAGCGGCGGCGGGCCGGCGGAGCCGGCAGCCAGCCCGCGGCCGGAGTCGGCGACCGGACACGGGCGGCCGGCGTCACCGATCGCTGACCCCGAGACGATGTCGCAAGCATCCCATCCGGCGGGACGCCGCCCCGAATCGCTGCTGGTGATAATCCCGGCATTCAACGAGGAGGAGTCCATCGGTGAGGTGGTGGCCGGGGTCCGGGAGTGCGCCGGCCGCCTGGCCGAGTCGGGACTCCGGATGCAGGTCTGCGTCATCGACGACGGCTCCACCGACGACACGGCCGGGGCCGCGCGTACGGCCGGCGCCGATCAGGTCCTGGTCCACGGCCGCAACCTCGGGTGCGGCGCCGCCGTCCGCAGCGGGCTGCTCCACGGCCGCCAGCAAGGGGCCGACATCGCGGTCAAGCTGGACGGCGACGGCCAGCACGACCCGGCGGACATCCCCGAGCTGCTCCGTCCCATCCTCGAGGACCGCGCCGACGTCGTCTACGGGAACCGGTTCTCGCGCATCACTTACCGCATGCCCTTCGTGCGGCGCGTCGGCAACTCGCTCTTCCGCGGGTTGATGCGCTGGCTGACCCACTGGGACGTCAAGGACTCGCAGCCCGGCATGTTCGCCGTCAACGACGCCTACCTGCAGGTCTGCTTCATCCCCGGCGACTACAACTACACCCAGCAGGTGCTGCTGGACGCCTACCTGAAGGGGATGCGGTTCGACTGGGCGCCGATAGCGTTCCACCGGCGGAAGGCCGGCGAGTCGTTCGTCTCGCTCAAGTACCCGTTCAAGGTGCTGCCGCAGATCCTGATGCTGATGGTCCTCGTCCGCCCGCTCAAGGTCTTCCTGCCGGTGGCGGCGTTCTTCCTGGCGGCCGCCGGCATCGTCTTCGTGGTGGAGCTGGCGCTCTGGTTCGCCGGGTACACGGCGCGGCCGGTCGAGAACTCCAACCTCGTGCTGGGCATGGCCATGTTCGGCCTGAACACCGGGTTCTTCGGGCTGCTCGCCGAGATCGTCGTGCGCCGCACGTCGTAGGCGCATTCGCCTGAGCCCCAGCACCCACCGCCCCAGTGACCTTGCGCGCCCTCACGGGCGCGTTGGGAGTTTGCTGCGAACTCCTACGGCGCAAACTCCTTACGCCTTCAGAACTCACCCTGGTTGCGTTCTGCGGCGCAAGCTCCTAGCAGGCCGTGGTGAAACGGCCCAGTAGGGATCGACAAGGTCGATCCCACCCCCTACACTGAATCCTATGGCAATGGGTCAACGCCGCCAACGAGGGGAGGCGGACGGGGAAGAGGCAGAAGCATGGGAGGACATCGAGGGATCGCGGACAATCAGATGGGGGCACGGACGGAGAACAGGCCGGAGGCGGAGAGCACGGACGACACGATGCGCAGCAGGGCAGCGACGGTGAGAGTGTGATCCAACCTGTCGTCTGATCACAACAAGGACCGAGGCGAACTTACACCGATGATGCCGCAGTAAGGGTGTAAGGAGGACAGGCGGCCGAACTTACACTTCCAGTCACACCTGAACTTACACCCGGCAACCAGCCAAGTCGTTTCCTATCAACAGATTCCCACATCACAGACCCACCCCCACGTGCAGACAAAAGGGTCGGGTGGGAGTAGGGGAGCGACCACGCGGAAACCTGGCGGTTTCCGGCCCCCGCCGGTGCTCCTCCGTCACACCTGCGGGGTCGCGGTCGCTCCCCTTGAAATTGTCCCTCCAGGAAGGGTGAGAACCTGCCGTCTCCGCCGGCCGGCCGGCTCGCGTCGCTCGCCAGCGTCGGGCCATGAACGCTGCCCCGCCTGCGGCGCTCTCCGGCAGCGCGTGCAGGTCGGGCGGAGCCGGTCGGCGGATTCCACCAGAGGCGGGTAGCTACGGGACGGCCGGCGTGTCAACGCGCTTCGCACGTTCTCCGCTGCGCTTCGACCCTGTCGGGTGACACACCGTCCGCCCCTCCGCTCAGACAGCCGTTGTGGGCCTTGCGGCCCGGCCTGGACGGGAACCGTCCCGTCGTCCCACTCGGCTCGCCCGCGGATGGACTCCGATGCGGAAAAATGCGGGCGGCGAGATTTTTCTTTGCCCGTGCAGGTCGCTTCATAGAGTGCGGAAAGGTGCTCATCCGGTCCTGTCCAGTCTCAGCAGGTCGGAAGGCGCCCAGAAGGGTCTAATCCGTGCAAAGTGCTGCATTGCATGGGTTTGCGCTGTTTGTGGTACGTTGTTCTCCGAACCGCGGGGCGTGATATCGCCGCGCAATCCCGCCATCTCAAGGAGGGCTGAAGATGACCACGAACCGAGACTTCACCCGCCGGCGTGCGAGCGTCGGAAACCCCCTGCCCAGGCTGCTCACCCTGCGCGACGTGACCGAGCTGACGGCCCTGTCCCGCTCGGCCGTCTACGCGCTGATGAGCGAGTCCAGGTTCCCGAAGCCGCTGCGCGTCGGCAGCCGCGCCGTCCGGTGGGTCGAGCACGAGGTGCTCGACTTCATCGCCACCCGCCCCCGCGCCGGCTCGGAGCGGCCCACTCGGTAACGGCCATGCTCGACCTGCTCGACCGCCTGGAGGGCGTCAGGGAGTCGGGTGCGGGCTGGACCGCGCGATGCCCGGCGCATGCCGACCGCCGGGCGTCGCTCGCGGTCGGCCGCGGCGACGACGGCCGCTGGCTCCTGAAGTGCCACGCCGGCTGCGCGTTCGGCGCCGTCGTCGGCGCGCTCGGCATCGACGCCCGCGACCTCTTCCCCTCGAACGGACACCGCCACCCGCCCGCGCGGCGGGAGGCGGCCGTCTACGACTACGACGGCGTGTTCGAGGTGGTGCGCTACGAGCCGAAGGACTTCCGGCAGCGGCGGCCGGACGGGCGAGGCGGCTACCTGTGGAACCTCGACGGCATCACGCCGCGGCTCTATCGCCTGAACGACCTGGCCGGCCGCGATGCGGCCGTCGTGGTCGAGGGCGAGAAGGACGTGGACCGGCTGTGGTCGCTCGACCTGCCGGCGACCTGCAACGCGGGCGGAGCCGGCCAGTGGAGGTCCACGCATGCCGAGCAGCTCAAGGTTGCCGGCGTGCGGTCGGTGGTCGTCGTTCCCGATGCCGACGACGCGGGCCGGAGACATGTGCGGATTTCGCTGAAGTGGATCACCGATTCCGGGGAAGTGGATCACGGATTTCGGTGAAGTGGATCGCGCTCATCGGAGCGTAGCGACGTTCGTCGGTCAGTTGCCTCCCATCGGGGTCGTAGCGTCTCGTCGTTATCCTACTCGTCCTGTCGTGTAGGTGAGCATCGAGGAAGATGCCTGTGGTTCCTGTGGGCGCCGTCTGCGGCGTCCAAGGTGCTGTGGGAAACGCGCTGGCGGCGACGGCGCAGTTACCACCGAGCGCATCGCGCGCGTTTTCCATGGCACCGGCAGGATCCACAGGCCGTTGGCGCCCGGCGGCCGCGGCGGGCGTGTCGCGGACGTGATCGTCATGTCGTCTCCTTCCGGCGGTTGGCGGGTGCGTCGTGTGTCCGTCGCATCGAGCGGCCCTTGAGCTCGATGCGGTGCGCGTCGTGGAGCAGGCGGTCGCAGATGGCGTCGGCCTGGTTGGGGTCGCCGATGACGGCGTGCCAGTCACCCGCGGGCAGTTGGCTGGCGATGAGCGTCGAGGCGCGTTCGGCGCGGTCCTCGATGACCTCGGTGAGGTCGCGCCGCTCGGGATCGCGCAGCGGCGCGAGCATCCAGTCGTCGATGGCGAGCAGGTCGAGCTTGGCCAGGCGGGCGAGCAGCCGGGTGTAGGAGCCGTCGCCGCGACCGACGGCCAGCTCGTGCAGCAGGCGCGGCATGCGGACGTAGCGCGCGGCGAAGCCGCGGCGGCAGGCCCGTTCGACGAAGGCGCAAGCGAGGAAGCTCTTTCCGATGCCGGTTGGGCCGACCAGGATCAAGTTGTGGCGCTCGGCGATCCACGCGCAGGCGCCGAGCGTGAGGATCTGCTGGCGGTTGAGCCGGCGCGGGTGGGTGAAGTCGACGGCCTCGAGCGTGGCCGGGTAGCGCAGCTTGGCCGTCCGGAGACGCCGCTCGAGCTTGCGTTGCTCGCGGGCCGTCCACTCGGCGTCGACGAGCAGGCCGAGCCGCTCGTCGAAGCTGAGTGCGGCGGCCTCGTCGGTCTGGATCTGCTGGCGCCAAGCGTCGGCCATCGCGGCGAGCTTCATGGCGATGAGCTTGTCGAGGGTCTGTTCGATCAGCATCAGTCCTCCTCTCTGGTGGCCGCGGCGTAGTACGCGCCCCCGCGGATGTTGATGTGTACGGGCGTCGGGTTCGTCTCGGCCGGCGGCTCGAGGGGCAGCCGGTCCTGGCCGGCGGTGAGGATGTTCTTGACGGTGTGGAAGCGAGGCGAGCCGAGCGCCAGCGCGCGGGCACTGGCCGCCTCGAGGCGGTTGTTTCCGTAACGCCGCCCCAGTTGCATGATCCCCAGGCAGGCGCGATACCCCTGCTCGGGGTGGGCGCGGCTCTCGAGGATCCGGGTGACGAGCCGAGCGGTCGCCGGTCCCGCCTGTTCGGCCCAGCGGATGAGCCGCGACGGGGTCCACTCGGCGTGCGCGCGGTGGGCGCTGGGCATGTGCGCGGCCACGGTGGACGGCTGGTGGTCGTAGCGCCGGCTGTGCGAGGCCACGCGCTTGTCGCGATGGAAGATCTCGACCGTGGTCGTCGTGTAGCGGACCTCGACCTGCTCGCGAACCAGCTGATACGGGACGCTGTAGACGTGCCGCTCGAGCTGGACGTGGTAATCGATGTTCACGCGGCAGAGCTTCCAGTGGGCCAGGACGTAGCGCGCGGTGGGCAGCGGCCGCAGCGCCGGGCGGTCGAGCTGCTCGTAGAGGGCGCGGCGGCTGACGCCCAGCTTCTTGAGCGGCCTCTCGTTGAGCTCGTCGAGCAGGACGCGGATCGCTTGGTTGAGCGCGCCGAGCTCGAAGAAGGTCTGGTCGCGGAGCCGGGCCAGTATCCACCGTTGGGCCAGGAGCACGCTGGTCTCGACGAGAGCCTTGTCGCGAGGTTTCCTCGGCCGCGCGGGCACGACGACGGCGCCGTAGTGGGCGGCCAGGTCCGCATACGTGCGGTTGACCTCGGGCTCGTAGCGGCAGGGGCGGGTGATGGCGCTCCTCAGCTGGTCGGGGACCCACAGCGTGGTCGTGCCCCCGAAGTACTCGACCAGGTGGATGTGGGCGTCGACCCAGTCCGCCAGCTGCTGGGTCGCGGTCGCCTCGGCGTAGGTGAAGCTGCTGGCGCCGAGCACGGCGACGAACAGCTCGACAGGCCGCAACTCACCCGTGCGCCGGTCGACGAGCGTCGGCCGCTTGCCCGAGAAGTCGATGAAGGTCTTCTCGCCGGCGCGGTGCACCTGCCGCATCGACGGCCGCAGCCGCCCTGCCCACTGCCGGTAGATCTCGCAGAACTGCGTGTAGCGGTAGCCTGTGGGATGGACCTCGAGGTACTCCTCCCAGAGCAGCTGCAGCGTGACTCCGTTGCGCTTGAGTTCGCGGTGGATGTGCGCGCAGTCGGGTCGGGCTCGGTTGGGCACCGGCGCCGGGCGGCGAAACAGCCGGGCCTCGAGCGCCGCGTCGTCGAGGTCGGCCGGCAGCGGCCAGCCCAACCCGTGCCGCGCCACCCGCTGCAGATAGCGGGAAACCGAGCTCGGACCGATGACGCAGGCTTGGGCTACCTCGCGGTGGGACAGCCCCTGTTCGTACCTGAGTCGTAGAATCTCCCGAATCTTCCTCACCAGTAGCCTCCGAGCCGGCATCGCCTCGCCCTCCCGTTGAAAGGGCGAAGGATCCCGCAGTCAGGCTACCGATGAGCGCTCACCCCCGAAACCGGGTGATCCACTTCGGCCGAAAGCGATCCACTTCCGCCGAAATCGGTGATCCACTTGGTCCGAAACAGGTGATCCACTTCCACCGAAAGCGGCGATCCACTTGGTCCGAAATACGCACATGGTCAGGCGGTTGCGCGAGCGTGCGCAGCGGCCGGACTGCGGGCGCGGATCGCCGCGCTGCCCGACGGACCCAAGGACATCTGCGCGTACCTTGACGACGGTCACGACAAGCGCGAGCTGGCGGAGGTGATCGCCGCTGCCGAGTCGTACGACGGGGCCGCCGACCTGCCGGCCGGGGTCGTGCGGTTGAGTGACGCCGATGTCGAGGGTACGGCGGCCGAGGGACCGCCGGCCGTCGCGCGGCTGATCGCCCACGCGGGGCGGGTCACGTTGCTGCACGCGCGGGAGAAGGCCGGCAAGAGCACGCTGATCGGCGCCGCGGTGGCCGCCGTCACCCGCGGGCGGTCGTTCCTGGGCATGCCCACCGTTGCGGGCGACGTGCTGTGGGTCGGCGAGGAGGCGGCCTCGGATGTCAAGGCGCGGCTGTTCCAGTGGGACGCGGACCTGGAACGGGTGTACTTCGTCGGCCGGCCGAGCCGGGACCCGGAGCACGAGGCGTCGCTGCGACGGCTGGTCGAGCGGCTGCGGCCGGTGTGGGTCGTCATCGACACCTGGTCGCACTACCTCCAGGTCCATCGCGTGAAGGACACGGCCGGCCCCGGCGAGCAGGGGCTGCTGATCGGCGAGGTCGTCAGTCTGGCCCGCGAGTCCGGGTCGGCGTTCGCCGTCTCGCACCACAACCGGAAGAACCCCAGCGCCAGCGCCGAGTCCGGCGACGCGGAGGGCGAGTACCGGGACTCGACGGCGATCGGCGCGGCCGTGGACATGATCGTGTCGTTGAGCCGGGCGAAGATGCCGCGGGCGCGGCGCCTCACGCCGTCCGGCCGCTGGCCCGAGGAGCCGCTGACCGTCGTCCTCGAGCCGGGCGTCGGCTACGAGCTGGCGCCGGACCTGGAGGAGGGCGAACAGGCCCGTGCGGACGGCAAGCCGCCGGCCCGCCCGCTGACGGAACGCGTGCTGCTGCACCTGCTCCGTTGCGATCCTCTGGCCCGGCCTCATGCGAGCACCCTGGCCGAGGCGCTCGATTGCAGCGGACGGCGGTACCAGGACCTGCGTGCGGCGCTCGATGCGCTGCTCGACGACGGGCTCGTCGACCACGCCCAGCGCCCTGGCGCGACGAAGCAGCGGGACCGGGGCTACGCACTGACCGCCGAAGGCCGCGAGCGGGCCGAGGCTCTCCGCGACCAGTCGATTTCCGCGATTTCCACCAAGGGAAACGGGGCGGAAACGCTCGGGAACACGCCGGGAAATCCAACTCGATTTCCATTTCCGCGATTTCCCCCCCAGGGGGTGGGCGGAAATGGAAATGGAAATCGAACTGCTTGAGGGTCGATCTCTGGGCGGAGTCGGGGGCCACGGACCCCACGTCACGGAATCGGAATCCGTCACCGGCGCAGGGGGATGACCTGCCCCCGCTCCTCACCGAGATAGGCGCCCCAATCGTCCATGAGGCGTCGGCGGCGCGCGAACAGGTCGGACCGCGCGTAGGCCGCCTCGACCTGATTCCGCACCTTGTGGGCCAGCGCCGCCTCGACGACCTCACGCGGGTGGTCGGTCTCTTCGGCCGCCCAGTCCCGGAAGCTGGACCTGAAGCCATGCGGCACCGCCGCGATGCCCAGGTCCCGGATGAGCTTCGAGACCGCGGCGTCATCGAGCGCCTTCCCGCGGACGCTCGGAAAGACCAGCCCGGCGAACTCGGGCCGGGTCGCGACGCCGCGGAGCGGCTCCGCCTCCCGCAGGACCCAGACCGCCCGGCCGCACAGCGGCACCCGGTGCTCGCGTTGCGCCTTCATCCGCGCCGCCGGAACCGTCCACACCCGCGCGACCAGGTCGACCTCGTCCCACGTCGCCCCCCGCGCCTCGCCGGACCTCGCGGCCGTCAACACGAGAAACTCGAAGGCCAGCTTCGTCCCGAGCCACGCCGCCGAGCGCTGAACGGCCGCAACCGCGGCGGCGACCTCGCCGTGCGGCAGCGCCGCCCGGTGCTGCACGAGCACGGGACGCTTCGGCAGCGCCGCCGTGACCGCGTCGCCGGCTGGATTGTCGCTGCGGTAGCCCTGCGCGATGGCCCACCGCATGACCGTGCCGATGCGATGGCGCACCGACCGCGCCATCGCGTGCTTGCGCGTCCAGAGGGGCAGCAGGACCGTCATGACGTCGGCCGTCGTCACCTGGTCGACGCTCTTGCCGCCGAGATGCGGAAGCACATGGTCGCGCAGGCTCGCCCGCCACTGCTTCGGGGTCTTGCCGGCCCGCCACGCCTCGCCGTGGATGGCGATCACCTGCTCGACCGCCTCCTCGAACGTCGGGATCCCCTCGGAGCGGCGCCGGTCCGCGAGCGGGTCTCCGCCCTCGCGTGCGGCCTTGCGGTTGGCGAGCGCCTTCTCGCGGGCTTCGGCCAACGACACCAGCGCGTAGCTGCCGAGACCGAGCGCGCGGGACCGCCCGCGGATGACCAGCCGTTGCACCCAGCGGCGTGCCCCGGACGGGTCGACGTGCAGATAGAGGCCGTTCCCGTCGGCGTAGCGGCCCGCCTCGGCGACCGAACGGCAGAAGGCGGCGGAGAGGGCCTTGTCGGGATGGCGGCCCCTGCGCTTGGCGGTCCGGGGTTTCTTGGGCAGGTCCATCGTCATCTATCCCATTCCCAATTCTCTCTCGGAATGTAGCGAAAGTGTCGGGATGGGTCAAGACGACGGGGCGGACGACATGGCCTTTTGCTACGGTATTCAGGGTGTATTTTGCAGCACGGCACGAAACGATGCCGGACGGCGAAAGTCGGCTTCCGCTCGTCGTTCCGGGACTGGGCGGCCGAGGAAACCGACCACCCGCGGGAGGTCGTCGAGGCGGCGCTGGCCCACGTCGTCCGCAACCCGGTCGAGGCGGCGTATGCGCGGTCGGACCTGTTCGAGCGTCGGCGGCGGCTCATGGACGACTGGGCGGCCTATGTCGCAGGCGGCGACCACCAGTCGGGCGACGTTGCCGCTGACGACACCACGCCGCTCCTCGGGCGGCGGCCCGAGACTGAACCGTCCGGCGTCGGCGCCTGAACCCCGACGACAGCGTGAGCGGAGCGGCACGACTCCGGCGCCGGATATCGGCGCCGGTCCGGCACCGCCGGCGGCGGTTCGTGACCCTTCCGGGACGGAAGAATCTGCCCGGAGCGACCCGGCCCGAAGGTGTGACAGAGGAACACCTGTTGGGCCAGAAAACCGGAGGTTTTCGATGGGTCGCTCCGGGCATCACTCGCGGCGTAATGCAGTCTGGCTACCCTTGCCGGCGACTGCGATCGGTCCGGCAGGGCCGGCGCTCTTCGATGCGGTGGCGTTGGGGCCAGGGTGTGATTCCGGCGGTGATTCGAGTCCTGGAATCCAATCACAACCCGGCGCGGCGCAATTGGGCGGGGCGCTCGGCCTTGTGGATTGAGAGCGTCTTCGTTGCCCGTCCGATGCTCCAGTCTCCCGGCGCGCTCGCTGCATGTACCTTCCGACGGAGGCCAGGCCGCTTCGGTCGGGGTTCACGGTGTTGGGGTGCCGGCGACATCGTGGTGCGGGGTGTGGGTCGGGGTTCGGCATCGTCGGACAATTGCCCGTTTGTGGAGCGCGCGCGGAGCGGGGTCAAGGCCGAAGCCGCCTCCAGCGGGGCGGCGCGGAGCGACGCCGCCTTGACGCCGGTGAGCACGAGCGGGATGGTGTGCTGTCCGACGATGCCGTCTGGGGTCTGCATCGTGGCGTTGCCGAGGTCACGGGCGACGAGAACCATCCCGCCGCCCGGCGCGCCAAGCCGTTGGCACGGCTCCTTCGCGTGCGCTACGGCCTTCGGTGACGCACCGCTCGCCGGGACGGTCGTGCGCTGGTTATGGGCCGCAAGCGAACTTGCGGCCCGAGACGGACCGCATCGACCACGACACCCGAGCAACCCGTTTCAACCCGCTCGCTCACCGTCCGGGAGGAGTGCGGGAGCTGTACGACGAAGTGGATCGGCGGACAGGGCTGCAAGGAGAAGCGGGCCAGCGAATCACGAGGACGGAGCGGACACGGCGGCAGAATCAGGAAGCGGCAAGGAGAGGTTCGGCATGGAGCAAGTCAGGGCAACGGGACCAGAATCATGACCATGTAGCGGACCATGACGATCAGAGGAGAGGGTCGGAAGAAGGGCAGAACAGCGAGATCGGACACGAGAGGAGCCGTATCCGCGTGTAAGTTGGCTCTGTTCGATGATTACAGCGAATTTACAGCCGCAGTTACACTACATCCTCGAAAAACGCCCGAAAACACTGACAAAATCGAATGCCAACGAACCAGTACCGGAACAGGGAAAGGGTCGGGAAGAAGGAGGGAGCGACCCTCACGAAACTGGCGTTTCGTGGCCCCGGCAGGCGTGCCTTCGTTACACCTGCCGGGCGGGTCGCTCCCTCCTGAAATCTTCCTTCCAGGAAGGGCGGCCGTCGCGCACCGCGCGGCGACCACGACCGCCCACGAGCGTCAGAAGTCGAATCGCGTCGCAATGCCAAACCGCCGCGGCGGATTCGTCAAGTAGCCCACGCGAGCGAGCGTCCCGCGCTCCTGATCGAGGGCGAGAAAGGCCCGTTCGTCAGTCACGTTGTTGATGAAGAAGGCGATATCCCAGACGCCGCTGAGCACACCGATCCGGATGTTCAGGATGTCGTAGGCCGGCAGTTCCGGGTTGAAGGTGAAGGTGCTCTGAGTCAGCGGCCCGCCGATCGTGTTCGGCAGCGCCAGCAGGTTGACCGTGCCGAAACCGGCCGCCTGGTCCCCGATCTGCGTGTAGCGCGCGCCGACGTGCTGGTACGTGCCGCTCAGGTAGCCGACCCAGCGCCCCATCAGCCAGCGCCAAGTCGCCGCCGCCGTGGCCTGGAACAGCGGCGTGGTCGGCAAACGCTTGCCCTTCTCGATGCCCGCGATGATTCCGGTGGAGTTCCCTGCCGCGTCGTACGACTCCAGCGTCGACTGGAGCTTCGCGTCGGCCACGCTGGCCGCGACCGCGAAGTCGAACAGCGGCGTCGGCTGCGCCGCGATCTCGAACTCCATGCCGGTGCTGCGCGACTCCGGCACGTTGAAGATGATCCGCGACGAGCACGAGCCGGCCGTCACCGTCGCTTGCAGGTTGCGGATGTCCATGTAGAACCCCGAGACGTTCAGCGTGCCGCGACCGCCCAGGAAGGTGGACTTCGCGCCCGCCTCGTAGTTCCACAACTCCTCGTCGTCCCACTTGTCCCGGTTGCCGAACGTCTCCAGGTCCCGCGGCGTGCACAGCGGCACGTTCAGCGGATCGTTGATGCCGCCGAGCCGGAATCCCTTCGAGACCTGCGCGTTGACCTGCGTGCCGGCCGTCACGTCGTAGCTTGCGATGAACCTCGGCGCGACGCCGGTGGCCGTCGTATCGCCCTCGTTCGTGCCGGCGTCTGCGTAGATGCCGTCGAACGTCTGGACACGCTGCTCGTCGAAGTCGTACCAGCGCAACCCGCCAGTCAGGTGGAACCGGTCAGTGACCGCCACCGACACCTCGCCGAACAGCGCGGTCTGGTCGAAGTCGTAGTTCAGGTCCGAGAAGAACAGCTCGTCCCGCGCCGCGTGCTCGCCCGCGGTCGGGATGCCGGAGGCGGCCTCGAAGCCGGTTATCGGCAGGGTATTCGGTTAGCGGGTGATTTCCCAATAGACACGGGCTGAGAGTGGACTTGGAGTGCGGAGGTTTCAGCGCGTCGACGCGGTGGCTGGAACCGACAGTGTGTTCGCGCGGCTTGCCTCCCCCGTCGCGATGCCACGGACACCGAACGCCAAGCCGGCGCGCGGGAGCATCGGCGCCGATTTCTCCGTGAAGTCCGGTGGCGACCGCGGGCTGCCGCGGGCGGTGCGGTCGTCCGCCTCCTGCGGCGGGGCGCCACGGGGACCGGTCGCCCGTCGAGGTCGTATGTCGGACGTTGCCGGCCTACGGGAGCGGCGGCGGAAGGCCGAGGAGCTCGGGGACAACGGGCTCGACCGCGCGCAACATCGCGGCGATCAGCGGAGGCAGGTCGAGGCCGCGTTGGCGCGCGGTGCGCACGACGCTGGCCAGGACCTGCTGGGTGTCGGCGCCGTGGCGGGTGCGGTTGCCGCCGCACACCTTGCGGATGACCACGGCGGGCCGGAGGGCCTGTTCGGCGCGCCAGTTGGTGGCGTCGAGCGAAGGGTCCCACAAGAATAGGAACACAGCCGGGAATTCGGTGGCCAGGTGCGCCGCGAAACGCTCGGCGTCGTCCAGCGGCGGCGGGGCGTCGACCAGCCGCCCGAGCCGGGCCGTGAGTCGGCCGCGGGCCGTGGCCATCCCGTGCTCGCTCAGCGCTCCCGCGTTGCAGCGGTCCCGCAGGTCGAGACCGGCCCGCAGGACCGCCGCCACGTCGCCCGCCCAGGGACTGTTCGGATAGCCCAAGTTTACCAAGATCGCCGACATTTCTGTCGAAATCCGCAGGATCCGCGCCTGTCGGGGACGGTAACTTATTGATTCTAAAGGATCGGGGTCTGGAGACTCTGAATGTAGTGCCATAATCGTAACAGGAGGCTTGATTCGGACCGGGCCGCCCGCTATCCTGGCTCCATGTTCGTACGGCGCACCCAGACCCGACGAACCGCCGACGGCGTCCCTTACTTCTCCCACCGCCTCGTGCAGTCCGAACGCCTCGGCAACTCCGTGCGCCAGCGCACCCTCCTCAACCTCGGACGCCACTTCGACATCCCCGCGCCCCACTGGCCCCGCCTGTGCACCCGCGTCGCCGAGGTCCTGGCCGGACAGGCGCCGCTGGTGCCCGATTGCCCGCCCGCCGTGGACCAGGAAGCCCAGCGGATCGCCGCCCAGTTGGTCGCCCGCGGTGCCGACGCCGGCGGGCCGGACGCCGCAACGGCGGACATCCAGGCCGTCGACATCGACTCGTTGCGCGTGGTCCGGCCCCGCAGCATCGGGGTCGAGCAGGTCGGCCTGTGGGCCCTCGAGCAGGTGGGGCTGCCGGCCTTGCTGGCACAGTTGGGCGTCAACGGCGCGTTGCGCGCGGCGGCGGCCGGCGCCATCGTCGGGCGCCTGGCCCACCCGGCATCCGAGCGCGAGACCCACCGTTGGCTGCAGCAGCGCAGCGGCCTCGGCGAGTTGCTCGGCGTCGACTTCGAGACCGTCAGCGCCATGCAGCTCTACCGCGCCTCGGACGCGTTGGTAAAGCACCGCGAGGCCATCGAGGCGCACCTGTTCGACCGGGCGATGGGCCTGTTCGACCTGCAGCCGACCGTCACCCTCTACGACCTGACCAACACCTACTTCGAAGGCGAGGCGAGCGACCAACCGCAGGCCCGGCGCGGCCACTCGAAGGAGAAGCGCAGCGACTGCCCGCTGCTCACCCTCGGCCTGATGCTCGACGCCAGCGGCTTCGTCCGCCGCTCGCAGGTCTTCGACGGCAACGTTCGGGAACACCGCACCCTGGCCGGCATGCTCGAAGCACTCCAAGCGCCATCCGGCGCCCTCGTGGTCATGGACCGCGGCGTCGCCACCGAAGGCTGCATCGCCTGGCTGCGCGACAACGGCTACCGCTATCTCGTCGTCAGCCGCGAACGCCACCGCCAGTTCGACGCCACCGCCGCCGTGTCCCTGCGGACGCAGTCCAACCAGACCGTGCAGTTGCACAAGGTCGTCTCCGACGACCCCGACGAGGTCCGCCTCTACTGCTACTCCGAGCAGCGGGCCGCGAAGGAGCGCGGCATCGTCGAGCGCGCCGCCGCCCGCTTCGAGGACGCCCTCACGAAGCTCAACGACGGGCTCGCCCGCCCCCGCGCCCACAAGCGCATCGCCCAGGTCTGGCAGCGCATCGGCCGCTTGAAGACCAAGCACTCCCGCGCCGCCGGCCACTACCAGATCGACGTCACCGCCGACGAGACCGGCGAGCGGGCCGCCGCCGTCACCTGGACCCGGCGCCCCAAGGACGGCTCGATGGCCACCCATCCCGGCGTCTACTGCCTGCGCAGCAGCGAGACCGACTGGGACGAAGAGACCCTCTGGCGCACCTACACCACCCTCACCGACGTCGAAGCCGTCTTCCGCTCCCTCAAGTCCGAGCTCGGCCTGCGTCCCATCTATCACCGCAAGCCGCGGCGAGCCGACGGCCATCTGTTCCTCACCGTCATCGCCTACCAGCTCGTCCAGGTCATCCGCACCCGCCTGCGCGAGCATCGCGAGCAGGCCAGTTGGACGTCGCTACGCCACGTCCTCGACGGCCAGCAGCGCGTCACCACCACCTTCCGCCGGCCCGACGGACGCACCCTCCACGTGCGCACCGCCACACAGCCCGAACCCGAGCAGCGCGCCATCTACGACGTTCTCGGCGTCGACCCCAACCCCGCCGGCGTCCGCAAGACCCTCGTCTGAACGACCCGAACCTCCCGGTTCACGCACGTTTGTAGTGCCACTCGAACCGTTCTGCCCCCGTAAATCGTTGATTCCAAACGACCTCATTTCACCCCTGTTAAACTTGGGATAGTCCTCCCGGAGCTGCTTGCAGCGTTGTAACAGGTGGTTCTTATTCCGATATCGGAATAAGGCGCACTATGCCGATGTCGGGATTATTCCGATGTCCGCCCTGATGTCCCGGTCGTGCAGGGCGTCTTCGACGAGACGATCCGGATAATCACCGCGCGCTGACGGACGGAGACTCTTCTCTCACGACCCACGAGAGAGGAGGCTCTCATGAGTGATCCGTCACGCGTTCCCGTCGTCGCCATCGCTGGTTCGCTCAAGCCGTTCGCGGCGGGCTTCGCGACGGAGCTTGCGCAGCAAGGCTACACACCGCGCTCGCTGCGGACGCAGTTGTCTCTGGCGTCGGCCGTCAGCCGGTGGCTGCAGGCAAGAGGCCTCGACATCGGCGACCTGCCAGAGCGAACGCAGCAGTTTCTGCAAGCACGGCAGAAGGCCGGCTACAAGAGGCATCTGACGGGCAAGGCGCTGCGCCCGTTGCTGACGTACCTCCGGGCTCGTGGCGCGATCCCGCCTGCGACGACGCCCATCCCGACAGGGCCCGTGGACAAGACCCTGGTGCTCTACCGGCACTACCTCACCGTGGAACGGGGTCTGGGCGAAGCCACCGCCCAGGGCTACGTCGATGCGGTCCGCCCCTTTCTGCGCGGCTGCATCTCGGCCGACGGCCTCGGGCTGGACCTCGAGCAACTCGGTGAGGCCGACGTGACTGCGTTCATGGTGGCGCGCTGTGCCGAGCAATCCCGCCGGGCCGCGCAACTGACGTCGACCGCACTGCGCTCGCTGCTGGTCTTCCTGCATGTCACCGGGGTGGTCCAGCGTTCGCTGGCGACGGCCGTCCCGTCGGTAGCCGGCCGACGACTGGTGGCGCTTCCGCCGCGCCTCGAGCCCGACCACGTCCGGCGACTGCTCGCCGCGTGCGACCCCCGGACGCTGGGAGGGCGCCGCGACTTTGCGGTCATCACCACGCTGGCCCGCCTCGGCCTGCGGGCCGCCGAAGTGGCGACCCTGCGTCTCGACGACGTGCACTGGCGCGCCGGCGAGGTCGTCGTACACGGCAAGGGGAATCGGGCCGAGCGCATGCCTCTCCCGACCGATGTGGGCAACGCGGTGGCCGCATATCTCCGCCAACGGCCGACCCGGGCGCAGGGGCGCACCGTCTTCGTCCGCCTGGTCGCGCCTCTGGGCCCGTTGAGCCCGACCGGGGTCACGCAGATTGTGGCCGCCGCCGCGCAGCGAGCCGGCCTCGGCGTCGTCCACGCACATCGGTTGCGTCATTTCGCGGCAACGCAACTGCTCCGAGCGGGCGCCCCCCTGTCCGAGATCCAGCACTTCCTGCGTCACGCCCGCCTGCAGACCACGGCGATCTACGCGAAGGTCGACCATGACGCCCTGCGCACGATCGCACGCGCGTGGCCTGGAGGTGCAGCATGACCTTCCTGCGTCAAGCCCTGGCCGACTATCTGACGATGCGCCGGGCGCTGGGCTACCGCTTGGCGCGCGCGGAGAAGCTCCTCGCGCAATTCCTGACCTATCTCGAAGACCGCGGGGAGACGCGCCTGCGCACCGAGACCGCCCTCGCCTGGGCGACACTCCCCGCCGGGAAGGACCCGAGGGCGTGGTGGGCCAGCCGACTCACCGTCGTCCGCGGCTTCGCGACCTTCGTGCGCACGATCGACCCGGCAACCGAGATACCGCCCGCCGACCTGTTGCAGGCGCGCGCCCAGCGCGCCACGCCGTACCCCTACACCGACGAAGACATCGCGGCCCTGCTGGTCGCCACATCGGGGCTGCGCACCGGGCATCGGGCCGCAACGTATCGGACCCTGATCGGTCTGCTGGTCGTGACCGGGATGCGCGTCGGTGAAGCCATCGCGCTCGATCGGCACGATTTCGACGCCGAGCAGGGGCTGATCACCGTCCGCCACGGCAAATTCGACAAGTCCCGTGCACTTCCGCTGCACCCCACAGCCAGCGCCGCGGTCCAGCAGTATCTGCTCCGCGCGGACCGGCTGGCGGCCCGGGACACCGCCGCGCTGTTCGTTTCTACCGCGGGCACGAGGCTGCTGTGCCGCAATGTACAGCAGACGTTCCGCACCCTGGTCCAGCGCGCGGGCCTCCGGCCGCACGCAGCCGCCTGTCGGCCACGGCTGCACGACATCCGACATCGGTTCGCGACGTGCACGCTGCTCGACGCCTACCGACAGGGCCAGAATCCGGCGGCGCGAATCGCGCTCCTGGCCACCTATCTCGGGCACGCCGACCCCAAGTACACATACTGGTACCTGTCGGCGGCACCGGCATTGATGCAGTTGGCCTCAGACCGCCTCGAACGCCATCTGGGGGCCTCAGCATGAGCGCCCTTGCTCCCACGCTCCAGGCGTTCTTCACCGAGCGGCTCGTGCACCAGCGCCACGCCAGCCCGCACACGGTCGCTGCCTACCGCGACGCGTGGCGGATGCTCGTCCGCTTTGCCGCGGTCCACCTCGCCAAGGCCCCCTCGGACCTGGAACTCGGCGATCTCGACGCACCCCTCATCGGACGATTCCTGGCCCACCTCGAGCACGACCGCGCGAACACCGCGCGCACCCGCAACGCGCGGTTGTCGGCCATTCATGCCCTGTTCCGCTATGCCGCACTGGAGCATCCCGAGCAGGCAGCCGTCATTGCCCGCGTACTCGCGATGCCCCCCACGCGCGGTCCACGTGGGCTCGTGACCTTCCTGTCCGACCTCGAAGTCGACGCCCTGCTCGCCGCCCCCGACCGCACCACGTGGACCGGGCGCCGCGACCACACTCTCCTCGCGCTCGCGATCCAGACCGGATTGCGCGCCGCCGAACTCACCGGCCTGCGCTGCACGGACCTGCACTTGGCGCGAGGTGCGCACGTCCACTGCCTTGGAAAAGGGCGCAAGCACCGGGTCACTCCGCTCACCAAGCCGGTGGCCGCCGCCCTGCGTGCCTGGCTGGCCGAATGCGCCAGCTCACCAGAGGCACCAGTCTTCCCTACGCGGACAGGCAAACCGCTCAGCCGAGACGCCCTCGCGCAACGCGTCACGACGCACGTGGCTGCTGCGGCCCACGCCTGCCCATCGCTCCGCGAGAAGACCGTCACCCCGCACACGCTGCGTCACACCGCAGCCATGCGGTTGCTGCACGCCGGGGTCGACAACACCGTCATCGCCCTGTGGCTCGGACACGAACACGTCCGCACCACCGACATCTACATCCATGCCGACCTCGCCCTGAAGGAACGGGCGCTCGCAAGGACCACCCCAGCCGAAGTCCGCGGGGGCCGCTATCAACCATCCGACGCGCTCCTGGCCTTTCTCGAAGGGCTGTGATTATGCCGATCAGTTTGGTGCAGATGCCGCCAACAACAGGGGCGTCTGCACCAACATCGGAATAATCCCGACATCGGCATAGTGGTTCAGACACGTTTGGTGCAGGCCGTCGTAGCAGCGATACGGCGCCCATCCGTCGCGCACGAGCACGCCGACGTAGTCGGTCCCCAGCACCGTGGCGGCATCGGCGAACCCGCGGCCGGGGCAGATGGCGTAGACCGTCGTCTCCGGCGTGACGAACGTCCACAGCCAATGGCGCTCGCCGCCGACGCGCCAGCCCGTCTCGTCCGGCGTGACCACGGGCGCGTTGCGGACCTGCTCGCACAGTTCCGTGTAGGCCGGCGCGGCGGCACGGGCCGCCCGGTGCAGCACGTGGGCCAGCCCGCCCGGCGTCACCTGCAGCCCGAACGTGGTCCGCAGCAGGTGCGCGACCTTCGCCAGCGGCACCCCCATCTCCGTGTGCAGCTCGACCAACAGCGCCACGACCGCGGGACCGAGCTGCACGCCCGCCGCCCCCAGCGCGTCCGAGGTCTGCAGCTCGTGGCGGCCCTGCACCCGCCGCTGACACCGCGTGCAGTGACCAACCTCGATGGCAAAGCGCCGCACCACCGGGCGCACCACCGGCAGGTCTTCCTGATACTGCGACGCCTCGCGGGTCCTTTCGACCGCGCCGCCGCAGTCCGGACATTCCCTCGGAATCGGCGCCGCGTGGGTCTCGTCGACCTGCGCCGGACGCCGGCGGCAGCCATGGCGGCCATACTCCGCACCGGCTCGGCGTCCGGGATGCCTCCCGCGACCCTGCGGCCGGTCCTTGGCGAACGGCGCGGCCTGCCGGCGACCCGCCCGACGGGCCTCGTCCAATTGCCGTTTCAGGCGCTCGTTCTCTTGCTTCAGGTGGTCATTCTCCCGCTGCAGTCGGTTGCTCTTGCGCTGCAACCGGCCCTTCTCGCGCCGCAGGTTCTCGGTGTCGCGCTCCCGCCGCGCCAACTCTCCGCGAAGCCGTTCGAGGTCGGTGGGAAGCTCCGCAGTTCGAGGTGGGGGCGATTTCCGGTCGGCGGACGTCACGCCACCGTTATGCCATAATCCGGAAAATTGTACAAGTCAAAACATTGACGCTTCGATCCGGAACCCGCTAACCGAAGACTCGGCAGGCTCTGCCCGTAGCGCCGCTCGGCGTTGCTGTAGAACAGCCCGCCGACCCAGTTGACACGCTCGCTCGCCCCCGACAGACGCAACTCCTCGGTCACGGCCTGCGCCGCCGTCCTGTCGATCAGCGGCGCGTCGAGCGCGTACGCCGACTCGGGAAGGCCAATCGTGCCGCCCGCCACGCTGGCGGCCAGCGCCGTAGCATCCCGGGTAACCTCGACGTCCCGGTCCGTGACCGACGTGATCGACGTCAGCACCAGATTGCCGAAGTCGTACTCGACCTTCATGTCGCCCAGCAAGAACTCGTCGCCGTAGGGCTCCTCGAACTGCGTGAACAGCTCGCGCTCGCCCAGGGTGATGGCTGGCCGCGTGGTCGTGAACGGATTGCCCAGGATGTTGTAGGCATCGATCCGGTTCCACCCGTCCATCGACACGTCCTGATAGATGATGCGCGGCGTGATCGAGAAGCGCTCATTCGGCTGCACGAGCACAGCCACCCGTGCGCCGGTGCGCCGGCCGCTGTTCACGTCCGCGTTCGTGCTGCCGTCCGGCTGCACGGCGTCCATGAAGCCGCCCATGGCCGTGTTGTACGCGGTGACCCGCGCCGCCGCCACCTCGCCCATCGGAGTTGACCGCGAACTTGGTGCTGTTGCCAAACCCGCCAGCACTGAGCGCGTCGAAGCCGAGTTCGCCCGTCCCTTCCAGCACCCCCAACACAGGCTGGTTCGTGATGTAGCGCACCGTACCCGACAGCGAGCCGGAACCGAACAGCGTCCCCTGCGGGCCGCGCAGCACCTCGATGCGCGACATGTCGAACAGATCGATGTCCGGCGTGAACAGCGACAACGAGACGACCGACTCGTCCAGGTAGACTCCAACTTGCTCCTTGACGCCCGGTTGGTCGCGGACGATCTGACCGGCGGAGACGCCGCGGATGGCGATCTGGCTCTGGCCGGGGCCGAGGTTCTGAACCGAGAAGCCGGCGACGTTCGCCGAGACATCCTCGATGCTCTCGGCGCCGCGGTTCCGCAGCACCTGTTGTGTCGGTGCCACCATCGAGAAGGGCACTGACTGGAGGTTCTCCTCGCGCTTCCGCGCTGTCACCCGGACCGTGACCTCCTCGGTGAACTGCGGTGGCTCGTCGCTCTCCTGCTGGTCATCCTGCTGCGCCATCGCTGGCATCGCTACCGCGAGCATGGCGCCGCCGATGAACACCACCACGCGGGTCATCGGTAGTTGAGCCGTCACCCGTGTATCGCCGCCGACAGGGGGGAAATCGCTCATTGGTAGATCTCACTGGGCACCGGGCGGCGGTACCGACCGGCTGAAAGCAAGACCCCCGTTCAAACCGTGCGTGCGGATTTCCCGCACACGGCTTACCAGGTGGACTTCAGGTCGCAGCATGCACCACCCCCGGATACCGAATCGTGCCGCGCAGGCGGACGAGCCCCAGGGCCTCGAAGAACGGACGACGCCAAGCCCGCGCCCGACCAGCCACCAGACGAGCCCCCGCACGCTTGAGAAGCAAGCCGCGCAGACGCCCAGCCACGTAGTCGTCGAGCTGTACGAAGTGGGTCGCCGCATTGCCGGTCCGGAAATACTGCCCCCACCCGCGAAGGACCCGGTTCACGTCCGCGATGACCAGACGCAGGTCCGTGTGGCAGCGGCCCCGAGGGGTCAGCGCCCGCACGCGGGCGCGCACCTGCTTCATCGCACGTCGAGACGGCCAGCGGTGCAGGAAATACACCCGTCGCCGCTTGCGGGCCCAGATGGGACCGCTCATGCGCTTGTGCAGATGACACCCCAGGAAATCGAAGCCTTCACGGCCGTCTGTCAGGTCGACCACCCGCGTCTTCTCCGGATGCAGCTCCAGCCCGAGGCGGGCCAGCACCAGGCCCACCCGCTCCCGAGCCGTCTCGACCGCCGCCTTCGTATCGCACATCACCACGAAGTCGTCGGCGTAACGCACCAGCGTACCCAGGTGCGCCCACCGGTCCTCCCAGACCCGGTCGAGCACATGCAGGAAGATGTTCGACAAGAGCGGCGAGATGACGCCCCCCTGCGGAGTCCCCGCCAGGGTCCGATGCACCCGCCCCTCGTCCATCACTCCCGCCGCCAGCCACAGCCGTAGCAGACGAAGGACTCGCCGGTCCGACACCCGCTGGCGCACCAGCGTCAGCAACTTCGCGTGGTCGATGCTGCTGAAGTAGTCGCAGATGTCGGCGTCCAGCACGTGGCAGCCCCCGCGCGCCCCGCGGACGCGAAGGACCTCCAGCGCCTGCGTCGCGCTCCGCTTCGGTCGAAACCCATACGACGAATCGCGGAAATCCGCCTCGAAGATGGGGCTCAACACCAGCGTCGCGGCCATCTGCGCCACCCGGTCACGGACCGTCGGTATCCCCAGCGGTCGTCGTCGGCCATCGGCCTTGGGAATGTACCGCCGAAGGACCAGCTGCGGCCGGTACGTCCCCGCGCGCAACGCCGCGCCGAGTTCCCGCAGGAACTCATCGACACCGCGCTGCTCAATCTCGGCCAGCGTCTCGGAATCGACACCCGCCGAGCCACGATTCCGCTTGACACGCCGCCACGCCTCCCGGAGGACGTCATCCCTCCAGATCCGGTCCATCAGGGCGTGGAAGCGCCGCTTCGGGGACCGCTTGGCCGCGGCCCACAGGCGTCGTTGCAATTGGCGCACTTGGTCGAGAGGCGGACGCCTCCCGGGGGAGTTGGGTCCGGTCTCGCCGGCCATGCCCTCGCGCGTCCTTGCGCCCACGCCGTGTCCACCGCAGGGGCCCTTCCCTCCGGCCGCGTTCTGCTGCACGGCCCTCCGCAGTACTATGGCCCCCTCGGACTCCCGCTGCGCCGCGCCCGCTTTCACCTTCGGCTTATGCGGGCCGCGCTGCCCCGACCCGGGCCGCGCAGACGGGCCTCTCGTGTTCCGTCCCTCTCCGTGTCCGCGTGCTGCGCCCCATACCCCGCCGAGACCTCCCGCGCGTACACCGCCGGACCGGGGCGCGGGAGACATGGCCTTCGCCGTGAGATGAGCGGCTCGGCTCTCGGATTGTGAATGTGTCGAGGCTGCAGGCTTCACTTCATGTTGCGGCCCGCGGACTTGCTCCCTCCGAAGAGGCTTCTGACACCCCGCTCGGGCCACGGCCGTCTCCGGTCGTGCCTGGGGTCTGCTACTCGGCGCTCCGGCGCTTACCGAGGCGGGACTTGCACCCGCTGGAGAAGAACAGCGTGACGCAGCCGGTCTCCCGCCCGCGTCGGCACGACGCACCATCCCAGCATTCTACGCGCTGGCCTCCTGGATTTCACCTTCGGGCGGGGGCGGCGCTGCGACTCGTCCGCAACGTGGGCCGCGGAACTGCCCGTCCCGGCGGCTCCGGGGTGTCCGGGGCTCCGGGGGTCCGTGGTCCGTGGACACCCGTGGACCGTGGGACCGTGGGACCGTGGGACCGTGGGACCGTGGACGGTTTCGGCTGTCCCGTGGATTCCCGTTCGGAAAGAGGGGTCTAACGAGGGAAGCAAGGTCGTCCTTCTACCAGCAAAGCCATTGCTGAGAATAATTTACAAGTAGTTCTCGGCGCCCCGTTGATGAGCACCAGCGTGTGGTCCGGGGCCAGGTTGCGGAGCATGGCGGGACGGACCACCGTCGAGGCGGCCTGGATCGGCTGGGTGTTGACCGCGAACGACGGAACGATGGTGCGCAGGGTGTCCTTGAGGTTCCCCGACCCCTGGCGGACGAGATCCGTCGCCGACAGCACGTCGACCGGCACCGCCGACGAGGTGGCGCTGCGCGCCTCGGCCCGGGATCCGACGACGACCGTCTCCTCCGTGAACCCCGCGAGCAGGACCTGCATCTCCGCGGGCGTCAATCCCAGGGCCTCGACCTCCTCGGGCGTCATGCCCAGGGCGTGGCCCAGCTCCTCGACCATCGCGTCCGTGGGCTCGTCCTGCTGCTCGGCTTCCCGTTGGAGGCCGCCGCCCCAGGGGGCGCCGAGCGCCGGGGAGGCGGGCGCCATCCACACGTCGCTCGGCGACGTCGCAGAACCCCGCGCGGTCAAGGCGCCGCGCGCCGGGGAGGCGGGCGCCATCCACACCGCGACGAGCAGTGCCAGCAGCAACGTGACGCGGCCCCGCGCGCGAGTCGTCCCCGGTCTCGGCCTCACCGCCGTTCGTGTCATGTTCGCCTCGTGCTCCGCGCGAAACGGTCACCCTCGACCGCCATCCCGGCGCGCGTTCCCCGTCCTTCCCGAACCGTCCGCGGTCAGCCCCCCCAGCCGTAGCCGATTCGCACGTAGTAGTAGGCGCCGCTGTAGCCCCACGGCGTGTACTCGCTGTACAGCTCGCCGACGTCCATGGCGAACGCCGAGACCTGCGAATAGGTGTTGAACACGTTCTGCCCCCCGATGGCCAGGGTCGTGCCGCGCCCGAGATCGATGCTCAGCTCCAGGTCGACGATCGGCCGGCCCTCGAAGAACCCGTTGTAGAGGCCGCCCGCGGGGACGTAGATGCCGGTCGTGCGGCTGAGCCCGCTGTCGTAGTCGTACCAGCCGCCGTAGTAGCTCACGCGGCCCAGCAGACTGGTCGGGCCCATGCGTTGCGTCACGGCGGCGTTCCAGCGGGTGCGGGGGAGCGCGTAGGCGTACTCGGTGGTGCGCCGGTCGTTCAGCAGTCCCTTCTCGTTGTCGGTGACCCGGGTGCGCGTGTGGTTGAAGACGGCGCTGATGACGGTATTCCCGCGCAGCGCGAGCGGCGTCCAGGTCGAGACCACGTCGATCCCGTGCGTCGTCGTGCCGAAGGCGTTGGTGGAAGAACTGGAAGTAGCGCAGGTCGCGTGCCGACTCCACGCCCTCCGCCAGCAGGTCGCCCACCTCGGTGTCCGTCAGCGTGAAGATGCTCGTGACGCCGATGCGGTCGGACACGTCGATGCGGAAGTAGTCGGCCGTGAAGGTGAACGAGCCGCTGTCCAGCACCACGCCGGCCGTGTAGTTGAGCGACTCTTCCGGCCCCAGCGGCGCGCCGCCGCGCAGCCTCGCGGCCGGTGAGCTCGGCGGAATGACGGCCTTGATGATCAGGTAGCCGACGGACGGGTCGAACCAGCTCGACAGGTTGAACCCTTGCTGCTGACCGGGCGTCGGCGCCCGGAACGCGGTGCTCACGCTGCCGCGCACGAAGCCCGCTCGTCCGGACAGCTTGCCGTTCGTCGTCGAGCCGAAGTCCTCGAAGCGCTCGGCCCGGACCGCCCCGCCGAGCGTCCAGCCGCCGCCGGCGTCGCCGCTCACCTCCAGGTCGCCGTATGCGGCGAAGTTGCTGCGGCTCCATTCGCCGACCGCCAGCGGCCCGTAGCCGGGGAAGCCATGCGCGCCCGCGAAGAAGCCCTGCTCGTGGAGCGGGCCGACGGCCCAGGAGGCCGGATCGCCGAGGCCGGCCCCGAACTGCTCGTCGCGCCATTCGACGCCGGCCGCGACGTTGACCCGGTCCGCGACCGCGTACGATACGTCGGCGTTGAGGTTGATCTCCCGCTGCCGGTTGGTGCCCAGGTCGAACGAGGTGGGCGTATCCGGACCGAGAGAGGCGTTGACGGTCTCGTAGCTGAACAGGTGGCTGTCGTGGACGCCGAGCGAGCCGCTCACGTCCCAGCCGAAGCCGCCGGCGCCGCCGCGCACGCCGCCGACGATGGCCGTGTCCGCGGCCGTCCCGCCCATCCGCGGCGTGTAGCCGCCCGGGTAGATCTCCCGCACCGAGAAGCAGTCGGGGTCGTCGAGCACGCGCTGCAGGGCGACCGAATCGGGCCGGTCGTCGGTGACGGCCACCGTGGGGCAGCTGGCCGACCCCTCGCCGCGCGCCGCGCGCGCATCGCCGATCAGCAGCGTGCGGCCGTTGTCGTTGCTGTAGATGCCGCGCTGCACGTTCGGGTTGCGGAAGAAGAAGCCGCCGGTCACCTTCTTGCTGGCGTAGTTCGCGTGGGCGTAGAGCTCGACGCCCGAGGGCAGGCCGTAGCCGAAGTTCCCGAAGAGCGTCAGGTCGTCCTCGACATCCGGCGCGCCCCAGATCTGCGGCGCCTCGGAGGCAACGCTCGTGTTGCCGGCGGCGATCAGGGCGATCGCGTCGCGGCGGGGCGCGGCCCGGTTGGTCGGGTTCGACTCGCCGTACTGCAGGCTCAGGTTGGCGAACCCGCGGGCGCCGAGCGGCAGGCCGACGTTGCCCGCCAACCGGTACGACTCCCCGTCGCCGCCGCCGAACATCCCGGAGTCGAGCTCGAGGGACCCACCCGATGCGGCGTCCTTGAGCTGGAAGTTCATGACGCCGGCGATCGCGTCCGAGCCGTACTGGGCCGCCGCTCCGTCGCGCAGCACCTCGACCTGGCGCAGCGCAATCGCCGGGATGGTGAAGATGTCGGGCGCCTGCGAACCGTACGCCACGCCGTTGCCCCCGTGCCAGTCGATGATCGACGCCCGGTGGCGCCGCTTCCCGTTGACCAGGATCAGCGTGTGATCGGGCGCCAGGTTGCGGAGCATGGCCGGCCGGACCACCGTCGACGCGCCCCCGATCGGCTGCGTGTTCACGTTGAACGACGGAATGACCGTGCGGAGCTGGTCCTTCAGGTCTCCCGCGCCCTGCCGGCCGAGGTCCGTGGCCGTCAGCACGTCCACCGGTACGGCCGACTCGGTGGCGCTCCGCGCCTCCGCACGGGAGCCGACCACCACCGTCTCCTCCGTGAAGCCGGCCAGGAGGCCCTGCATCTCCGCCGGCGACAACCCCAGCGCCGCGACCTCCGCCGGCGTCATGCCGAGCGCGCGGCCCAGCTCTTCGAGCAGCGCGTCGGCCGGTGCTGCCTGCTCCCCGGCCTCTTCCTCCTGCAGAGGCCGTCGCCGTCCGGCGTCGCGGCCAGGGTCTCCAGGTGCTGCCTGCTCCCCGGCCTCTTCCTCCTGCAGAGCCTCGTCCCCGGGTGCGCCGTGCGCGCCGGTTGCGAGCGCACTCCAGAACGGCACGAGCAGGGCCAGCAGCGGAGCCCCGCATCGTCGCGCTACCGTCGTCCGCTGTCTCGCCCTCAGTGGAGTCCTCGTCGTCATGATCCTCGCGCATGCGTCACACCGGTTGCCGGACGGCCGGCGCCTGACAAGCGGCGCGCGGCGTGCGCCCGGGCGCACCGGCGGCGGTTCGATCTCTGCCGCATGGCGGGCGCCTGCACCGCGCCGGGAGCGGGAGCGGAAGCGCTTGCACCGCGCCGGGAGCGGGAGCGGAAGCGCTTGCACCGCGCCGGGAGCGCGACTATGGTAGCAAGCAGCCGCACTGCGGAACGCTGGAAGCCGACGGGCGGGCCGCTTCCGCGCGCCGGCCGTTCCCGTTCGGAGTCGACTTGGAGGAGGGCCCCATGCGCGCTCGATGTCTCGCGGTGTTCGCTGCCCTGATCGCCGTGGCGCTCGTCGCGCCGCTGCCGGCGGCCGGTCAGGCCGTCGGAGAGGCGCCGGAGGGAGGACCGTCGCCGCGAACGCCCTGGGGCGACCCCGATCTGCAGGGCACCTGGTCCTACGCCTCGCTGACGCCGCTCCAGCGCTCGGCCGAGCTCGGCGACCGGCAACACTACACGCCGGAGGAGGCCGAGGCGCGGAACTTCGCCGTCACGCAGGACCGGCCGCCGGTGCCGGGCCAGGTGGGGTCGTACAACGCACTCTGGTTCGACCGGGGCCGGGTCAGTGAGGATCTCCGCACGTCGCTCATCGTCGATCCGCCCGACGGCCGCCTGCCGCTCCGGGCCGAGACGCGGGAGCGCACCGCGGCCGAGGCGGCGTACCGGCGCGAGCACCCGGCGGATTCGTGGCTCGACCGCAGCAACTGGGACCGCTGCATCACCTACCACGGCGTGCCGCCGGTCTCCACCGGCTACAACAACACGTACCACATCGTCCAGGCGCCGGGATACGTGGCGATCCGCGTCGAGAACATCCACGACGTCCGCATCATCCCGGTCGACGGGCGGCCGCGCCTCGACGACGACGTCCGCCAGTGGAACGGCGACTCCCGCGGCCGGTGGGAAGGGGACACCCTGGTCGTCGAGACCGCCAACTTCAGCGAGCAGTCGCAGCACCGTTTCCCGTCCTCGTCGGAGATGGTGGTGGTCGAGCGCTTCCGCCGCGCGGCGCCGGACCGCATCGACTACGAGTTCACGATCACCGACCCCTCGGTCTACACGCAGCCCTGGACCGTCGTACGCCCGATGCCTCTCCTTCCCGGCTACGTCATCTACGAGTACGCCTGCCACGAGGGGAACTACGCAATGACCAACATCCTCAGTGGCGAACGGGCGCAGGAGCGGGAGGCGGCGGAGGGAGGCGCGGGGCGCTAGCGCGCCCTCACGGGCGCGTCGGGAGTCTGCGCTGGCACGGCGTCCTCCATGGCACGTCCTGCGCGCAGACCTGACCCGCCAATCGCGGCCCGACGGTTCCGATCCCCCCGCCCAGCGGGTTTCGCTGGGGCGCGTGCGTCACGGGCTCCCGGCTCGATCCCTCGTGGTTCGACCTTCGCGGCAACGAACCGGCGCTTTCACCTTGCACTTCGACAGGAGCCCGTGCTAGGGCCGGCTCTTGTCGAAGGAGAAAGGGTGAGAACATGCTGAACCAGTCTCTCAGGCTGCTGCTGACCGCCGGGGCCCTGTGTGCGGCGTTCGCCGGTCTCGTCTGGACGACGATGCAGGACGGCACGCAGTTCTACATGGAGGTCGAGGAGGTGCTGGCCGACCCGGAGACCTGGGACGGCAAGGCGCTCCAGGTGCACGGCTACGCGGCGAACGTCCTGCGGCATCCCCGGAGCCTCGACTGGCGTTTCGAGATCACGGACAGCGTCGAGAACCGCGTCCATTCCATCCAGGCGGTCTACAACGGCATCGTGCCGGACACGTTCGACAATCACGCCGAGGTGGTGGCGACCGGCCGCCCCGACGGCGACACGTTCTACGTCGATAGGGACGGCATCATGGCGAAGTGCCCCTCGAAGTACGAGGAACAGCCGTCGGTCGGCGACAGCGCGCGCTCCGCCGGTTACGCCTCGGCGACGAACGGCGCAGACAATTGATGCCCGCCCGTTGGGGAGGAGCCGCGCGCGGCGGCCGACCGTCTGCGGCTGCCGGACGCCTGACCCGCGATGACGAGGAGATGTGCGGCAGAGAACGCCGGCCCACGTAACGGTGGACTGCGGAAGTGCGCGAGGTGCGTGGTCGCGGTCGCGGTCGTGATCGTGGCGAGCGCTGTGGCTGGCGCGGCCGCTCCGACCCAACCGGCGGGCCAGCCACCGGCCATGGAGGAGTTCCGTCCCGATCGAGGCACCGGCGGACGAGAGCGCCTGCCCGCGGCGGGGCTTTTCGTCGCCGCGTACTCGGTCGTCTGGATTCTCACGTTCGGCTACTTCTGGCGCCTGTCACGGCGACAGTCCCAGCTGGAGCGCGAGCTGACCCGACTCTCCCGCGGTCAACCGGTCCCGGACGACGCGGGACCGAAATCGGAATGAAGCAGCCGTGACTGCCGACCGGCTCGAGCTCCCGCAGGGCACGCTCGAACTGTTGATTCTCAAGACGCTGGCGCCGGGGCAGCGGCACGGCTGGGGGATCTCCGAGCGAATTCGGCAGGTGTCGCGGGAAGTGCTGGAGGTCCGCCAGGGTTCGCTCTATCCCGCGCTGCACCGCCTCGAGCGGCGCGGTTGGATTGCGGCCTCGTGTGGCACGTCCGAGAACAACCGGCGGGCGAAGTACTACGCCCTGACGGCGAAGGGGCGCCGGCAGCTCGCGTCCGACGTCGAGGCCTGGCGCGCGCTCGCGGCAGCTGTCGGCCACGTGCTCGACACGCCGTAGCCCGGCAGAGGCGATGCTGGACGACCTTCGCTTCCGCCTCCGCACGCTGTTCCGCCGGGGCGCCGTCGAAGACGACCTGGATCAGGAGCTGCGCTTCCATCTCGAGCGCGCCGCGGACCGGCACATGGCCCGCGGGCTGCCCCGCGAGGAAGCGTATCGGCGCGCGCGCCTCGCGTTCGGGCCGCTGGACGTCGTCAAGGACGACTGCCGGCGGAGCTGGGGCGTCGGGCAGCTCGACGCCCTGGGCCAGGACGTCACGTTCGCGTTGCGCCTGCTGCGGAGGCAGCCTGTCCTGTCTGCCGTGGCGACGGTCTCCCTCGCCGTGGGGCTCGGCCTCAACACGGCCCTCTTCACCATCCTGGACGCCACGCTGCTGCGGCGGCTGGCCGTCGAACGGCCGGAGCAGATCGTCGACGTGTACACCAGCAACGCCGGCGGCTACGGCTGGTACGCGAGCTCCTATCCCGACTACCTGGACCTCGGCCGCGGCGCCCGTGCGCTCACCGGGCTCGCGGGCTACGTGCCGGTGATGGCGGCCGTCGCGACGGACTGCGAGTCACGGGCCCGGCCCGGCGAAGCCGCTACCGGCAACTACTTCCAGGTGCTCGGCGTCCCGGCTGCGCTGGGCCGGATGCTGCTGCCGGATGACGACCGTCAGGGTGCCTCGCCGGTCGTAGTGATCTCCGCGGCGTTCTGGGCGGCGGCGTACGGTCGCGACCCGCAGGCGGTCGGCCGCGCTCTCCGCATCGGAGGCCGTCCGTTCACCATCGTGGGGGTGGCGCCCGAGTCCTTCGCCGGGATGACGGCGCCCCTCCTGACCGCGGCCTTCTGGGTGCCGATCAGCCGTATCGACGACGTCCAGCCCGTGATGATGCAGAGCGGCTCGCCTGCGCCCGGCGCTACGAGGCTCGAGAGTCGCGGCCTGCGCTGGATGCTGCTCAAGGGACGCCTCCGGGACGGGGAGACGGTTGCGAGCGCCGCCCTCGGATTGAACCAGGTGATGCACGCGCTCGACACCATCTACCCGGCTTCGAACGCCGGGCTGCGCGCCACCGTGTTCCGGGCTCGCGACGTGGCGACCCACCCGCTGTTCGAACGTCGCTTGCGCGCGGGCGCGGCGAGCGTGTCCCTGCTGCTCGGACTCGTGATGCTGATGGCGTGTGCGAACGTGGCCGGCCTCCTGCTGGCGCGCTCGACGACCCGGCGAACGGAGCTGGGCCTGCGTCTCGCGCTGGGAGCAAGCCGGGGGCGGCTGTTGCGGCAGATGCTGGTCGAGAGCACCCTGCTGGCGCTGCTGGGCGGAGCGGGCGGCGTCGCACTCGCCTGGGGCCTGCTCCAGGCCCTGGGCGCGGTTCGCGTGTCCCTGCTGGTTCCGGTGGCACTCGACCTGTCGCTGAACGGACGTGCGATCGCGGCGTCGGCGGGCATGGCGATGGCAGCCGGCGTGGCAGCGGGTCTGCTGTCCGCATGCACCGGCCTGCGGTGGAGGTCCCCGCATGAGCTCGTCGGCCGGCGTCGGAACCGGGCGTCGGGTTGGCCTCGAGGGAGGCTGCGGCGCGCGCTCGTGGCCTTCCAGGTGGCCGTCAGCCTGGTGCTCCTCGTCATGGCGGGCCTGCTGTCGCGCAATCTGCAGGCAGCCAGCCGGATCGATCCCGGATACGCGGCGCAAACCGTCGCCTCGGCCACGGTCGGTCTTGGACTGAGCGGCTACGGCCCAGCCGAGGCCGCCCGCTTCCTGCAGCGCGCGCGAGAGCGGGTAGGCGCGTTGCCCGGGGTGCAGGCCGTGGCCCTGGCCAGCCGCGCGCCACTGTCGATCAACTACCGGCAGACGCGCGTCCTGCCGGTCGAGGGGCAGGGCACCGGGAACGCAACGGTGGTGGAGACGGTGACCGTCGGCGATCGGTACTTCGACGCGCTCGGCGTACCCGTGCTCGCCGGCCGGGCGTTCGACGACGAAATCGACACCCGTACGACGCCGCGGGTGGCGATTGTCAACGAGGCGTTCGCGAGGCGCATGTGGCCGCATCACCGCGGCCGGCCGGAGCCCGCAAGCGCCGTCGGCCGGAGCATCCGGCGGTGGGACGGTGTGGGGCCGACAGTCGAGATCGTGGGTGTCGTCCGCGATTACAGGGTCCGCTTCCTCCACGAGCCGCCGACGCCGTACGTGCACTTTCCAGCGTCGCAGCGGCCCGCCGATGTCGTGCTCGCCCCCGTGCTGCTCGCGCGGACTGCGGGAGACGCCGCCGCGCTTGGCGTCGCGATGCGGAGGGAGCTGCGCGCGATCGATCCGGACGTCGTCTTCTGGGAAGGCCTGGCGCTCGACGACAACCTTGCGACGCAGTTGCTGCCGGCGCGGCTTCTCGCCACCGCGCTCGGAGCCGCGGCGGCGGTCGCGGTCTGGCTGGCCGTCATCGGCCTGTACGGCGTCGTCGCCTTCGCTCTCGCGCGGCGGACGCAGGAGATCGGCATCCGCATGGCGTTGGGCGCGACTCGCCGCGACGTCGTTCGACTCGTGACCTGGCCGGGCGGGCTCGCGCTGGGCATCGGCGTGGCAGTCGGCTCCACGGCGGCCTTCGCGGCGGCCCGGGCCACGGCCGGCGTGCTCTTCGGTATCGATGCCTCGGATGGCCTGGCCTGGGGCGGCGCGTTGCTCGTGCTCCTCGCGGTCGGCGTTGCGGCGCATGCCGCCCCGGCCCTTCGAGCGGTTCGGATCCAGCCGTCGTCCGCGCTGCGGGCGGAGTGACCGATAGCCTTGAGAGTCGCGCGGATCGCCCTGATAGTGACAGGCGCGTCACCGCGCGGGGGAGTCGACATGCCGAACGCCGGTTTCCTCGGCACCCGGGCGGACGTGTTCGTCGACACGGCGATCGTCTTCCTCGTGATCGCCCCGTTCGCGATGGCCTACGCGCTGCGACTCGCCGCGCAGCGCAGGCACCTCGACCATCGCAACCTGCAGTTGGGCCTGCTGCTGACAGCAATCGTCGCCGTGCTGCTGCTGGAGGGAAGCCTCCGCTTCGGAGGGGCGGCGGAAGCCTACGCCGCGAGCGCGCTGTACGACTCCACGGCCATCCGGGTGACGTTCCTCGTGCACCTCGCCGTCGCCGTGCCGACCTTCATCGCCTGGTGTGTCCTCGGCACCCTGTCGTGGCGGCGGTACACCCTGACCCTTCCCGGTTCCTTCGGCCGGACCCACCGGCGCTGGGGCAGGCTCGTCCTGCTCGGACTGTGCCTGTCATCCGCAACGGGAGCAGCCCTCTATGTCATGAGCTTTGCGTACTGACTCCGACCGGGGGGCGTCGCCCGCAACGGCCGAGGCGCTTCAATCCTGCGGAGGCAGGCTACCGCGGCTCCTCGTCGTGCGTGTGGAGGCGCCGCTCGCCGGCCTCGACGGCGATCCGCCCGGCGGCCAGGCGGTGCTTGTTGGTGACGCCTTCCCAGCAACCCTCTTCGTAGAACTCGTAGCCGGGCGTCGCGATGCGGGGCATGTCGAAGGCCAGCGTCCACGGCTGCGTGAAGACTTCCGGGTCCTCGATCCGCGCCTCGTAGCGGAGCGTGTCGGCGTCGAGGAGGCGCCACCGTTCCTCGACGTGCAGGGAGTTGCTGTAGAAGCTCCCGTGCGAGTCGAGCCAGGCCCGGTCATCGAAGTTCGTGACGTCGACGACGAGCGTGTCGCCTTCCCAGCGGCCGCGGGAGTCCCCGTTGAAGAGCGTGATGTCGGAGCCGACGTGCGCGCTGCCGTCGATCGGGATCACCCGGTAGGCGTGGGCCCACTCGTAGAGGATCACGACGTGACTGCCGTTCTGGCGGATCTGCAGATCCCCTCGGTAGTTGCTCCGGGGCACGCCGACGAGCAGGCAGCGATCCTCGGGATCGATGTGCTCGAGCTCGGTCGGCGTCTCCATGTCGTAGAGCATCTCGGTCCGGCGCTCCGCTGCCCACGGCTGGTAGGGGATCCGCCCGTCCGGCGGATCGATGATGAGTTGCTGCGGCAGCCCCAGCCGTTCCGGCCCCCGGCTCTGCATGCGGGCGTGGATCGCGTCGCAGCAGCCGTCCTCGATGCTGTGCGAGGCGTTGGCGGGCCCGCCGTCCCAGTAGCCTTGCAGGTCGGGATGCCCGGACGCGGTGCGGGGCGGCGACCACGCCGCCTCCTGCCCGGCGACCGGGGGCGGCGTCAGGAGCATCGCAGCGGCCACGGCCGTGAGCCCGGCTGCAGTGACGATGGAGCGGTCAGTCATCGCGTTCTCCTCGTCGATGCGGCGTCTTCCCAAGCGAACGTCGCGCCGCCCGACGTCCCCGCGGGCGGGGCGGTCGTCGGCGCGGCCGGAACCGATCTTGCGCCGCTGGGGCCAAGGCGACTCGTCTGGCCCGCCGGATTCGCACGCGCGGAGCGGAGCATCACTTGTCGGCGGCCAGCTCTCGCTCCGAGTACGCGTAGCACTCGTACTCGAGGAGCTGGATATCGGCCTCCTGGCGCCGGTAGAGCGGCATGCGCATCGTCCACGGCCGGGTGAAGACCTCCGGATCCTCGATGGTCGCCTCGTACATCAGGTGGTCCGGCCCGGTCGGCGTGTAGCGCTCGACCACGTGCAGCGCGTCGCTGTGGAAGTTGCCCGCGCGGTCGAACCAGGTGCGGTCGTTGAAGTGGATGACGTCCACGACCAGGGTGTCGCCCTCCCAGTGCCCGCGCGAGTCGCCCATCCAGAAATCGATGTGCCCCTCCGGGTGCGGGCTGCCGTCCATGTAGATGGTGCGGGTCACGTGGATGTACTCGTAGAGGATCAGGATGCGGTCCGAGAACTGCAGAATCTGGAACGGGTAAGGCATGTAGGTGATCCGCGGCACCCCCGGCATGTTGCACTGCGTCTCGGGGTCGGCGGTCAGCCGGTTCTCGAAATTCTCCTGCTTCTGCGCCAGCGCCCATTCCTGGTAGGGAATCTCGTTCCCCACCACGACGCCCTGTCCCGCGGGCACCCCGGCCCGCGCCGCGTGGTCCTGGATGTCCCACGCCGCCGTGTTGAGCGCCTGCCAGATGCCCTGCAGGTCGGGCTGCCCGTCCGCCGTGCGGGGCGCGACGTAGGATTCCTGTGCGCCGGCGCTCCCGGTCGTCCGCGGCTCGCCAGGCTCCCCCGGCCCGAACGGCGCCGGCGAAGCTGCGGCTGCCGGAGCCGTGGGCGCGGCTGGCGCTTCTGCCGCCGCGCCGACCACTCCCAGCAGCCAGAGGGCGGCCGCCGCGGTCGCGGTCGTGCCCAGCATCCGCCGTTTCGCGCAGAGGGTCTTCATCGGTGCCAACCTCGCTGCCGTCCTCCGCTCGCAGGAGTGTCGAGTGTCGCGTCCGCGAAACTCCCTACGCAGCCGCAAGGCCGCTATCGGCGTTGCCTCGGCTCGGGCGCCCCGGTGCCGGACGAGCCGGCGAAGAAGTTGCGCCCGTCGGGGAAGGTGATGGTGATCCCGTTGGCGGTCGGCGTGCCGTCCTTGGCCTCGTAGCCCTCGACGACGAACTCGATCCCGGGCGGGAAGTGGCTCCGCCGCAGGCCGCGCCGCAGGAGCGCGGTGGGGTTGCCCATCTCCACCGCCCAGTTGACGACCTCGCCGTCGGGTCCGACCACGTCCATGTGCAGCCAGCCGTGCGGATTGACCCACTCGAGCTCGGTGAGCGTTCCCTGGAGCGTGATCGGCTTCTCGATGTCGAACTCGGCCGAGAAGGAGTGGTGCGCCGACCCGCCCGCCGCCGCGAAGAGCACGGCGAAACCGACGACCGCGACCGGCAACGTCTTCACCCGCATCGGTTGACCTCCCGCGGCCGCGTCGCGGCCGCTCTCCGCCCGCAGCCTACACCCGTGCCGCCGGTGCCGCAAACCCCGCCGCCGCGGCGCGTCGCGGCTGGCGGGGGGCGCACTCGCGCGCCCTGTCGGCGGTGGCGGCCTGCCGCTCCTCGCCGGCCGCGTCAGGGCGCCGCCCGCCGCTCCTCGCCGGCCGCGTCAGGGCGCCGCCCGCCGCTCCTCGCCGGCCGCGTCAGGGCGCCGCCTGCCGCTCCTCGCCCCGTGTCAGGGCGCCGCCTCCCGCTCCTCGGCCCGCGCGCCGCGAAGCAGGTTCTCCATCCCGTAGTTCCCCTCGTGACAGGCGTACTCGTAGAGCGGCAGATCGCTGCGGTTCATCGGCAGCCGGCCGCTGAAGGGCCGCGTGAAGGTGGCCGGGTCGTTGACCGTGAACTCGTAGAGCAGGGTGTCGCCGTCGACGCGCGTGAACCGCTCGACGAGGTGCAGCCCCTCCGCCGACCCGAGCGCCAGACCGGTCACGCCGAAGCTCGCCGTGCGGTCGGTGAAGTTGTGCGTGTCGATGACCAGCGTATCGCCCTCCCACCGGCCGCGCGAGCTCCCCAGCCACTGCCGGATGTCGCCGGTCAGGGCCGGCCGGCCGTCGAGCGGCACGACGCGCACGTCGTGGTTCATCTCGAGCAGCAGGACGACGGCGTCGGGCGTCTGGAAGACCTGGATGTTGTTGTTGTAGCCGCCCGGCAGCATCGGCGGCCCGGTGCTGAAGCCCAGGAGGCAGCGCTCGGCGACCCCGCGCTCCTCGGGACCGGCGGTCCCGTAGCCGCCCACCCGGATGCGGACCGGCTGCCCGTCCCCGGCCAGGCGGGCCTCCTCGCGCGCCTCCGCCTCGGGCGTCAGCGGCGGGATACGGCCGTCCGGCGGATCGACGATCAGCGACGTCTGCGTCAGCGCCGTCGCCCGCGCCCGGTCCGTCCAGACCGCCTGGCTGTAGCCGCCCGGCGACCCCGGCGGCGCAGCGAGGTCGCGCGCCAGCGCCTCGGCGTTCAATTCCTGCGCCAGTGCCGCCGCCTCTTCGTCGGTCAGCGTGTCCCGGTCCGCGAGATCCTCCGGCCGCTGGAGCGGCGTGAACGTCCAGTAGTCCCACACCCCGCCGAGGTCCGGGTCGCCCCACGGCGTGCGCGGCGCCTCGGACTGCGCTACGGCCGCGGCTGGTGCGAGCAACGCCAGCGCCGCGACGAGCGCCGGCAAGAACAGCGATCGCGTATGGGCTCTCTGCATCGGGCTTCTCCTCGTTCAGTCTGCCGCGGGGCGTGTCAGACGTTCCGGCCATCATAGCCGGAATGTCGGGTCGGTTCGTCGGACCGCGGCGCTCGGGCGGTGGCTCCGTCGAGGCGAGGCGCCGGGAGCGGCAGTTGCGGCCGCACGAGAATCTGACTAGTCTGGTCTCAGGATCTCGACCATATTGACTGAAGCGGACAGGACCATGCAGACAACGACGGTCTCCCAACTGAAGAGCTCGTTGAGCGCCTACCTGCGCCGGGTGAAGGCCGGCGAGGAAGTGATCGTCACCGAGCACGGTCGCCCCATCGCCCGCCTGCTGCCGCTGGAAGGGCCGGCCGCGGTTCCGGAGCACCTCAAGGAGCTGGAGGCTCGGGGCCTGCTCAAGCGCGGCACCAAGCCCCTGCCGGCGGACTTCTGGGACCTCCCACGGCCCGCGGACCCGCAGGGCTCGGTTCGCGCGGCCCTGATCCGCGAGCGTGAGGAGGGTCGGTGAAGTTCTGGGACGCATCGGCCGTGGTGCCGCTCTGCGCTGACGAGCCCGGGTCCCGGTCGGTCCGTTCGATGCTCGACGAGGATGCGTCCGTGGTCGTCTGGTGGGGCACCCGCACCGAGTGCGTCTCGGCCCTCATGTGCCGGAAGCGTGAGGATGGCTTGACGCATCGCGACGAGCGGGCTGCTCGTCACCTGTTGGACTCGCTGGCGCAGGCCTGGACGGAGATGCAGCCGAGCGAGGCCGTACGCGGCATCGCCGAGCGCCTGCTCGCGGTCCACTCGTTGCGGGCCGCCGATGCACTGCAGCTCGCCGCCGCGATGGTGTGGTGCCGCCAGGTCCCGGCCGGTCAGGGATTCGTCACGTTCGATTCGCGACTGCGGGACGCGAGCCGTCGCGAGGGCTTCGACGTTCTTCCGGAGGAGTTGTGAGCGTCGCCGGTTCCCCTGACGGTCATCCACGACGGCCGCTGCCCGGTCTACGCTCGCGGTGCGGCGGCTCCCGGCCCCGTATACTGAGGTCAGCGTGGCGAGAGCGTGCTGCCGAGGTGTAGAGCGCCCCCGCGCCAACACATGGGATCCACTGCCGTCTCGCGCGAACGCCCGCCCGATGCCGGCCCGCCGGCCGGCTCGCCTGCCGCGCCGCCGCTTGAGAACGGAGACCGGCTGACGCGCGGCGAGTTCGGCCACGGGAGCCGGATGCGACCGGGTGCGCAGTCAGGTCTTCCCCGGGCTCTGCCTGGCTGCGGACGCCCTGTTGCGCGGCGACCTCCGCGCGGTGCTGGAGGCGCAGCGCCGTGGCCTCGGCGACCCGGCCCATGCGGCCTTCGTCGGGCGCCTGCGGGCGCCGGCAGAGTGACGGGTCGTCGCCGCCGGTTCGAGTGGGCTCGACACCAGCCTGCCTGCATCCGGCGGCAACGCGCACCTGCGGCTGCTGATCGTCGTTGCGACGCGCCGTCAAGGTCTCTACTGGTCTCGCTGGGGGAGAAGCCACAGGACCATAGAATCGAACACCGCGACAGCGACGCCGCAAGGAGATCACGATGCTCCCATCCGTTCCGACTCGCCTGGTTCCGGCCGCCCTGCTCCTGACGGCGGCCTCGGCCGGGGCACAGCCGGCCATGACCGACTCGCGCTACCTCTTCCTGTTCCACGAGCGCTGCGCGACGTGTCACGGAGTCAACAGCCCGGTCCCCCAGGCGGCGAGTCTCGAGGCCCTGCGCGCGTTCCCGCCCGAACGCGTGTACGAGGCGCTGACCGAGGGGACGATGGCGGTGAACGCCGCGGAGCTCACCGACGAGGAGAAGCGGGGCCTGGCCACCTATCTGACCGGCAAGCCGTTCGGCAGCGCGGTCGACCGTAGCGCCGCGGCCATGCCGAACGGCTGCCCGGCCGACGCGACGCCGGACGCACGCCTCGCCCGCGCGCAGTGGAACGGCTCCAACGCCGATCCCGCCACCGGCGCCCGCTTCCAGTCCGGCGAGGACGCCGGCCTGACGGCCGACGACCTTCCGCGGCTCGCTCTCCGGTGGTCCTTCGGCCTGCCGGGGAGCGGCGGGATGCGGGCCCAGCCCGTCGTGGTGGGCGGGCGCGTCTTCCTCGGGAGCGACAACGGCTTGGTCTACGCTCTCGACGCCCGTTCCGGGTGCGTCCACTGGTCCTTCGACGCCGGGACGCCGGTCGTCTCCGCCGTGAGCGTCGGGACGGTGCCCGGCACGGAGCGCGACGCCGTCTACTTCGGCGACTGGAGCGCGCACGTGCACGCGGTGGACGCCGCCAGCGGACAATCGCTGTGGCGGGTGCGCGCGGACGACCATCCGATGGCCAAGATCACCGGCTCGCCCGTGCTCGAGCCCGGCGGCCGGCGCCTCTACGTGCCGGTGGGGTCGTGGGAGGAAGGCGCCTCGCTCTCGAACGGACAGTACGAGTGCTGCACGTCGCAGGGCGCCGTGGTGGTCCTCGACACCGCCACCGGGGTGCAGATCTGGAAGAGCTACACGATCCCCGAGCGGCCCCGGCCGGTCCGCGAGAACTGGCTGGGCGTGCAGCAGTACGGCCCCGCCGGCGCCGGCGTGTGGTCGGCCCCCATCCTGGACATGGAGCGCCGGGCCGTCTACGTCGGGACGGCGAACGGCTATATCAACGTGCCCGACGGCGGGTCGAGCGACGCGGTGATCGCGTTCGACCTCGACACCGGCGAGCGGCTCTGGTCCTCCCAGCTCCTCGCCGGCGACCAGAACTGCGGGGTGATCAACATGTCGGACGAGGTGGCCAGCCTGGAGTGCCCCGGCTACGAGAGCGGCCCCAACGACGACGTGTCGGGGTCGCCGATCCTGGTCACGCTGCCGAGCGGGCGCGACGTGCTCGTCGCCGGGCAGGAGAGCAGCCGCATCACGGCTCTGGATCCCGACGGAGACGGCGCCGTCCTGTGGGTCGCGCAGGCGCAGGATGCCACGGCGAGCCCCCAGGGCGCGGGCATGGGTCCGGCGAGCGACGGGACCCTGTACTACCGCCCCGTGGCGCTCCCGGACGGGACCGGCGGCATGGCCGCGCTGCGGCCGGACACCGGCGAGCGCGTCTGGTACACCACCCACCCCAAGCCGGACGACTGCCCGGACCCCGACGCGCCCACCTGCTCCTCGGGCGTGTTCGGGGCCGCGACCGTCATCCCCGGCGCGGTCTTCGCCGGCGGCAGGGACGGGATGCTCCGCGCGTACTCGACCCGGGACGGCGAGGTCCTGTGGGAGTACGACACCCTGCGCGACTTCGAGACCGACAACGGCGTGGTCGCCCGCGGCGGTTCCATCGGCGGACACGGACCCGCCATCGTCGGAGGCATGCTGTTCATCGGTTCGGGCTACTCGATACAGCAGAGCGTGTCCGGCAACGTGCTGCTCGCGTTCGGCGTCGAGTGAGCGAGTCGGCCCCGGATGCGCCACTCCAGACCTGCTGCCACACTGCTTGGACCGAGGAGTCGGATCGACGCGCATGATATCCTTCCCAGGACTGGATATCCAGGGGGTGTGGGATGTTGGTTTCCCGATGGGGCAACAGCCTTGGCGTGCGCCTGCCGCGGGCGTTGGTCGACAAGCTGGGCCTGAAGCCCGGCGACGAGCTGGAGGTCGTGGCGACCACGTCGAGACGCGTCGAGGTGAGGAAGGACGAACGCCGAGAGCAGGCGGTCGAGCGCATGCGCGCCCGCGGTCTGCGCTTTCCCGAGGGCTACGGCTTCGACCGCGACGAGGCGAATGCTCGATGAGCGCCTTCATCGACACCAACGTGCTGGTCTACGCCCAGGGAACCGGCGCGAAGGGCGAGACAGCGAGACAGGTGATCCTGAACGGGGGCGTCATCAGCGTGCAGGTGCTGAACGAATGCGCTGCCGTCCTGCGTCGCAAGTTCGGACTGGAGTGGGACGTGATTGCCGATGCTCTCGCCGACGTCCGCACCGCGCTCGGGCCGGCCCATCCCATCGATGTCGAGATCCATCTGAACGCCGTGGACCTTGCGCGGTTGCACGACTTCAGCCTCTACGATGCCCTGATCGTGGCGTCGGCGCTCGCGGCCGGTTGCGACACCCTGCTGACGGAGGACCTTCAGGCCGGACGGCGCATTGCCGGACTGACGATCGTCAATCCGTTCGTCTGAACGACGCCCGGTCTTGTGGAGGCCATAGGGCGGATCGACCGCGATGGCGTTCCACCGACCAGGAAGCCTCAGGGCCCGGCGCTCGCCAGGCTCGCGTCGAGCAGTTCCTCCACGGCGCGCGCGCTCATGACGCCCTTGTACACGTAGAGCCGGCCGGGACGATCTTCGTCCAGCACCTCCTCGCTGACCCGCAGGCGGTTGCTGACCGCGAAGACGATCGGCTGCGGCAGCCCCGCCTCCACCAGGTCGACGCGGCGCCACACCGCCTCGCGGCTCCAGTAGCCCAGCACCTCCAGGTAGACGCGGCGGCCGCTCGCCTCGTGCGTGAAGACGAGGTCGGGTACGCACAGGCCGACGCCCGGCAGGTCGAGCAGGTCGTGGGCGACCGCGACCTTCCACGGCGTGCGCATGCGGACGAACTGGTCGCGCAGGCCGGCGACCTCGTCGGGGAGGCGGAGGTCGTCGCCGCCGGCTTTCGCTGCCGGATCGCCTTCCAGGCGGAACTCGAGCGGCTGCCGGTCGGCCCCCCACCGGATGTCCGCCTCCAGCTCCCAGCCGGGGCCGCAGGCGGGCAGCACGGGCAGGAGCATCGCCAGTTGGAGTCCGTACGTGGTGACGGACTGGAAAAGGCTGAACGGCCCGTCGATCTCGACGCGGCAGGCGGCGTCGGGGAGGCGGGTCGCCCGGTAGAGCAGCCGGTGGAACTTGAGCCGCCGGAAGAAGAGGCGGAGCCCGCCCGGGTCGGGCCGCTGGAAGGTGATGGCGACGCGCACCGCGCGGAGCAGGATCGCCTGCTGCTGGGCGAGCTCGTACGCCTCCACGAGGGCGGGGCCGTCGATCGCGTCGAACGCCGTGAGAAGGTGATTCGCCTTCAGGTCGGCGAAGAGCGCGTCCGGGACGTCGGCCGCCGCGAGGTCGAGGCGCGCCGCGACGGCCGCAACGACGCCGTCGCGGTCGAAGGCCGCGTCGCCGTCCAGGCCGCGCCGTGCCGCAGCCGCCTGCGCAAAGACCGCCCGGCGCAGCGCGGGCGGGTCGACATCGTCACGCACCGCGAACGTGCAGCGGTCGCGGACCAGCTTCCGCAGCCCCTTGACCAGCTTGTAGTCGGTCGCCGCGGACGGGACGTCGTCGCACGCACGTTCGAACGCTCCCCGCGTTTCGCCGACTGCGGCCCGCGCGGCGGCGACATACGCGCCGCCGACTTCCAGCAGCCGCTCGCGCTCCGCCCGCCGCAGCGGGCTTGCCGAGATGCGCCCGGCCCGGCGCCGCACCCGCACGAGGTCAGTCGTCAGCATCGGACGCCTGCCGCCGCTCGCTCGTGAAAACCTCGCTGGTGTCGGCGGCCACCAGCTCGTAGAGGACGGCGCGCTTGTCGCCCTGCTTGCGGAGGATGCGGCCCAGCCGCTGCACGTGCTCCCGCGCGGAGCCGCTGCCGGAGATGACGATGCCTACGTTCGCGGCCGGCATGTCGACGCCCTCGTTGAGGACCTTCGACGTGACCAGCGCGTTGTAGACGCCGCCGGCGAAGTCGTCGAGGATGGCGGCCCGCTCGGACACCTTCGTCTGGTGGGTGATGATCGGCGCGAGGAAGCGGCGCGACAGGTCGTAGGCGGTGTCGTTGCGGTCGGTGAACAGCAGGGCCCGGTCGCGGCGGTGCCGGTGCAGCAGGCGCTCGACGTAGGACAGCTTGGACGGGGCCGCGAAGGCGAGCTGCCGGTGCCGCTGGTAGGCCGCCATTGCCCGCCGCCCGTCGGCGCTCCGCGACGACCGGATGATGAACTGCGACCAGCCGTCCGGCGTCGAGACGCGGATGCCCTGGCGGACGACGAACGCGCGGTAGACGCGTCGCGCCTCCGCGTACGCCCGCCGTTCGTCGTCGGTCAGCTCGACGAGGATCCGCTCCACGGAGAAGTCGGCCAGGTAGTCTCCCGACAGGTCGGCGACCCGGCGGCGGAAGACGGTCGACCCGACGAGCGTGGCGAGCACCGCGTGGCGGCCATCGACGCGCTCGGGGGTGGCGGTCAGGCCGAGCCGATAGGGCGCGAGGCACTGCTGCGCCGCGAGCGAGTACATCTCGCCCGGAAGGTGATGGCACTCGTCGAAGACGACCATGCCGAAGCGCGCGCCGAGGTGTTTCATGTGCAGGAAGGCGGAGTCGTAGGTGCAGACCGTGATCGGCTCCACCACGTGATCGCCGCCGCCGATGACGCCCACCGCGCGCCGGAAGCGGTCACGCAGGAGGCGGTGCCACTGCGCCACGAGGTCGAGCGTGGGGGCGACGACCAGCGTCTCGCGGCGGACGGCATCGATGGCGAGCAGCGCCACCTCGGTCTTGCCGGCCCCGGTCGGCAGGACGATCAGCCCGCGCCCTTGCGCCGCGCGCCACGCCGCGACCGCTTCGCCCTGGAAGGGCCGGGGCGCCCGATGGACGCGGAGGCCGCCGTCGAGCTCGCGGTAGCGCCGCGCTTCGTCCGCGTAGGGGATGCGGTGCGCGACGAGCGCGCGGACCACGGCCGCGTACGCCGCGGCCGGCGCACGGAAACGGCGGGTGCGGTCGTCCCAGCGGCAGGCGTCCGGCAGCGGCGGGTTCGACCTCTCGGCGAAGCCGCCGATGTCGAGCGTGCCCGCGTCGAAGCGAAGGGAGACGGTCACGTGCGGATCCGGGGGCGGTCGGCGCCTGCCGCATCTTACCGCCGTGTCGAACCCCGGCCGCACGGCAGCGAATGGGGGTGCGAACGCGGGTCTCCCACCGTCGCCCGCGCGCCGCGAGCGGGAACGGTCTCCAAGGAGGACTTCGGCGGCGCCGCATCGCCCGCGCTCCCGCGGCGAGCGGACCGGGAGTTGGTGGGCGGCCACCTAGCGAGTCGCCCCGCTCGCGCCGCAAGTGGCAAGCGGAAGCGATAGACTCACGCCATGCGCGAAGCGACCATCGGCGGTCCCGGCCGGCCCTCGCGGCGGCGGTTCCTGCGCGGCCTCGGCCGCGGGATCGGCGGCTTCGCCGCGCTGGCGGCGGGGCTGGGCGCGGAACGCGCCGCCGGCTCGCCGACGGGCGGTACAGCGGCCGCCGGGCGCCGGACGGGCGCCGGCGGAGCCTTCGGGGCGGCGCAGGGCCCGCGCATCACGGTCCGAGCCGTCGACGCCTATCCCATCTACATCGGCCCGCGTTCGGACGGGTTGCTCGATCCGCCGGACTTCGACTCGGACGACGACCCGCGGCGCTGGCGCTGGGGCGGCCCGTTCGAGCAGCTCCCCTCCGCCATCATCGCCGTCGTCAAGACCGATCAGGGCATCGTCGGCTTCGGGATGGGCGCGGGCGGGAGCGCCGCGGTCGAGATCATCCGGGGGCACCTGCGGCACCTGCTGATCGGCGCCGATCCCCGCAACGTCGAGCAGCTCTGGGACCAGATGTACAGCTCCGCGCTGCTGTACGGCCGCCGGGGGCTGTTCGCGATGGCGCTGAGCGCGGTCGACAACGCGTTGTGGGACATCGCCGGCAAGCACGCCGGGCGCCCGGTGGCAGAGATGATCGGCGGCTGGCCGCGCGGGCGGCTCGCGATCTACCAGACCGGGGGCGACGTCCGCGCCGGTCTGGCCCGCGGCATCCGGCACTTCAAGATCGGGACCCGCGTCGGCCCCCACACGCCGCCCGATGAGCAGCGCCGCGTCGCCGAGGCGGTCGTGGCCGCGCGCGACACGATCGGGCCCGACGGCAACCTGATGATCGACTGCGTCTCGCGCAACGGCACCGCCGACTGGGCGGTCGGCTTCGCGCGGCAGCTCCGGCCCGCCAGGCTGTACTTCATGGAGGAGCTGCTGTCGCCGGACAACGTCTTCGGCTACGCGGAGCTCGTGCGGCGTATCGGCGGCGGCGGGCCGGGCTGGACCCGCGTCGCGTGCGGCGAGCACGAGTACACGGAGCACGGTTTCGACGTCCTCGTCCGCCTCGAGGCGGCCGAGGTGCTGCAGCCCGACATCACGTGGTGCGGGGGGCTGACCGCCGCCAGGCGGATCCGCGACCTGGTCGAGGGCGCGGGCCTGGAGCTCATCCCGCACCGCGGCGGCAGCGTCTGGGGGCTGCCGATCGCGCTCACCGCGCGCACCTGCACGATGGCCGAGAGCTTCCCCGCCGGGTCGCCCATTCTCGATGCCATGTCGCCGCGCTTCGACGACGGCGACTACGTAGCGCCGACCGCACCCGGCTTCGGGAGCGCGCTGACGGAACGGATGGTCCTCGACGCGCGCCTGCCGGGCACGTTCTGAGCCGCGGCGCCGCGACGGCCGCGGGGATTGGGAAGGTTGTGCGACCGCGGGGCGCCGCGGCGGAGCAGACGGCGAGGCGCCCCGGGGGGGTACGGTCGGGCTCGCCACGCGGTTCCCGGCCAGACAAGGGATGAAGGACACGATGACGCTGACGGGACCCGATCCGCGCTATCCCATCGGCAAGTTCTCGGGGCCTCCGGAGATCGCGCGCGACCAGGTCGACGCCTGGATCGACGACATCGCTCGTCTGCCGGCCGATCTGCGGCGGACGGTGGCGCCCCTGACGGATGTCCAGCTCGATACGCCGTACCGCCCCGACGGATGGACCGTCAGGCAGGTCGTGCACCACCTGCCGGACAGCCACATGAACAGCCTCATCCGGTTCAAGTGGGCGCTGACCGAGGATCGGCCGGCGATCAAGGCCTACGACGAGAAGGGCTGGGCGCTGCTGCCGGACGCTCGCGAGCCGGTCCGCCCGTCACTCGATCTCCTCGAGGCCCTCCACCGTCGCTGGACGGTCCTGCTCCGCAGCCTCACCTGGACGCAGTTGCAGCGGGAGTTCGTGCACCCGGAGTCGGGCCCCGTCGTCCTCGCCGAGAGCGTCGGTGACTACGCCTGGCACGGCCGACATCACCTCGCGCACATCGAGCGGCTGCTTGCGCGTGAGGGCTGGCGCTGACGAGGGCAGCGAGTCCGACAAGTCGCGGATCGAATCGCCGGCGGGCCGCCGATCCCGCGGTCGGTTGACGTAAGGAGGCAGCATGCCGGACCGTCCCCTGCAGGACCAGGTGGCCGTCGTGGCCGGGGCGACGCGCGGCGCCGGCCGCGGCATTGCACGCATGCTGGGCGCCGCCGGCGCCACCGTCTACTGCACCGGGCGCAGCGCGCGCGGCCGCCCCGCCACCCCCGGGCGGCCGGAGACGATCGAAGAAACGGCCGAGCTGGTCACCGCGGACGGAGGCCGGGGCATCGCGATCCGGACCGACCACACGGTCGAGGCCGAGGTGGAGCGGCTCTTCGCGCGGGTTCGCGCCGACGCGGGCCGGCTCGACGTCCTGGTGAACGACATCTGGGGCGGGGATGCGCTGACGGAGTGGGGGACGCCGTTCTGGGAGCTCTCGACCGCCCAGGGGTTCGTGTTGCTGGAGCGGGCGGTTCACACGCACATCATCACGAGCCGGCACGGCGCGCCGCTGATGATCGAGCGGAACGCGGGGCTCATCGTCGAAGTCACGGACGGCGACACCTTCGGCTACCGCGGCAACCTCTTCTACGACCTCGCGAAGAACGCGGTCGTTCGGCTCGCCTACGCGATGGCCGGCGACCTCCATGCCCACGGGGTGACCGCGCTGGCGCTCACACCCGGCTTCCTGCGCTCGGAGCACGTCCTCGACAGCTTCGGGGTCACGGAGGCGAACTGGCGCGACGCCATCGAGAAGGACCCCTACTTCGCCGAGTCGGAGACGCCCTGCCTGGTCGGGCGGGTCGTGGCCGCCCTGGCCGCCGATCCGGACGTGGCCCGGAAGGGGGGCCGTCTGTTCGCCGCGTGGACGCTGGCGAAGGAGTACGGCATCGACGACGTGGACGGCCGGCGGCCGGACTGGGGCACCTTCTTCCCGCGCAAGGTGCGGGAGATCGTCGACGGCGGCGAGCCGACGGAAACGAACCTCTTCATCGTCCGCAGCCGCCTCTACCAGGCGGAGCTCGACCCGACCGCGACGGAGGAAGCCGAGCGCCTGCGCGCCTGGCTTGCCCGCCACGAGTGACGGGGCGCGGCGGGGCGTGTCGCGAACTCGGCCGGGAAGAGCCAGGTCAGAGCAACGCGGCGATGGCCCCCGCGAAAGCCCGCAAGTCCCCCAGGTCCTCCTGCATCGTCTTGTGCACCTGCCGGTGGTCGATGTTCCCGTAGACGTGGACGAGGAGATTGCGGAACTTCGCCATGCGCTGGAGCCGCTCCGCGAGGTCCGCTGCGACGATGGCTGCCTCGCCCAGCACGGCGAAGCAGTCGGCGTAGCTCTCCGGCGCGGTACGCAACCGTCGCGACGACACGTGGTAGCAGAGAGCCAGCGCGGCCTCTATGGCGATGAGGAGGCGGTAGCATGCGATGTCCTGCGCGTCCCGATTGGCCAGGAACTCGGGAAGGGACCGCCCGGCCAGCGCCTCCAGGCGCTGCACCGATTCCTCGATCTCGGCACAGCGCGCTCGGACCAGATCCGGGTTGAGCGTCACGCGCCGAACGCCTCGATGGTGGCGCGCCGCCGGAGGGGAGCCGCGTCGAGGTACTCGCGCACCGTGCCCTCCATCCGATCCGCCAGCGCTACCGCGTCGCGGCTGAGCAGCAGGCGCCCTTCGTGGAAGACGTGAAAGAGGAAGGATCCCGGCGCGTCGTTGAGCACCTGCACGTCGACCGGAAAGCGCGCCGCGCGGTCCAGGCGCACGGCCAGATCGATAGCCCTGTGACGGCGCGCGTCCACCGGGGCGGCCAGATGCACGCCGACGTCGACGTCGTGAAAGCCGCGGCCCGCGAGGAACGAGCCGTGGAGCCACGCCCACTCCACGTCCGGCTCCGTCTCGAGGGCCGCCGCGAGGGCGCGCGTTACGCGTTCTCGTTCGCCCGCGTCGGCACGATACAGGCGCCGCATGACCACAATTGTCTCCGACGGGGTTGCCGTGCGGCACCCGCCGCGGCGCGCAGCGAGAACCCGGCGTCCGCGCCGCAGAACGGGCGACGCGCCAGCTTCGCGCCGGCACGGGCTCCCGACGCGCCCGGCCGGGCGCTACCGGCCAGGGTACCAGTCGCCGTCGCGCACCTCGATCGGCTCGTCGGCGAGGGCGTCGCGCAGCGCCTGGATGGTGGCCGCGATCTCATCCGCGTTGTCGGGTCGGGGCTGATCGGGGTCGCCGAACCAGCGCGCCGTGGCGTCGTCGTAGTGGATCAGGTAGACCACCTCGGGCCGGAACGTCTTGGCGCACTCGGCGACGGGCCGCGGGCGCATCCGGTCGACCGGCAGGTTCATCGGCAGGAACGCGACGTCGATGTCCGCGAGGGCCTGAATCTCGGGCACGCATTCCCCGACGCCCGCGAAGAAGATGCGGCGTCCCCCGAGCGTGAGGACGTAGCCGTTCGCCTCGCCCTTCGGGTGCCATGGCTGCCCGGGGGTCATGTCGTACGCGGGGACCGCCTCGACCGGCACGCCCGCGAAGACGCCGCGCTCGCCGTTGGCGAGGACCTCGCCGTCGCCAAGGCGCGCGTGCGCCGCCGCGGTCAGCACGACCGGCGCGCCCGGCTTGCGCAACTGCTCGATGGCCGTCGGATCGAGGTGGTGGCCCGGGTCGTCGGTCACGAGGATCAGGTCAGCCGGCCTGGCCTGCGAGAGGTCCCCGGCGCTCCACGGGTCGATATGCACTACCGTGCCGCCGTGCTCGATCTGGACGCTCGAGTGGAGGATCGGCGTGATGACGACGTCGCCTCCCTCGGCGGCGATGCGGTCCGACGGCACCTGCGCCGAGACCGGCGCCGCGGCGGCGACCGCCGCGAGGAGCAACAGCAACGTGCGAGGGCCCTTGGTCATGCCCGTCATGCTAGTGTCCAACGCCTGAAGTTCTTGACCAGTAGAATCGGCTCGTGGTACGGTCGGCCCGGAAGCGAGGAGGGCCGTGCCGAACCATTACACACGAGAGGTCCCGGAGGTCTCGGACGCACAGCGCGAGGAACTGGAGGGTTGGCTGCGCCGGCGCAATACCGCGCAGGCTCTGGCCCTGAGGGCACGCATCGTGCTGCAGAGCGCCGCGGGACGGAGCGACCAGGTCGTGGCGCAGGCTCTGGGCACGACGCGGGCCACGGTCGGCAAGTGGCGGCGGCGGTTCCTGCGCAACGGCTGCGACGGCTTGCTGGACGAACCACGGCCGGGCGCGCCGCGCCGGGTGTCGGACGAGGACGTCGAACGGGTCGTGGTCCGGACGCTGGAGACGACCCCACGGGGGGCGACGCATTGGAGCCGGGAGTCGATGGCCCGAGCCTGCGGGCTGAGCGCTTCGACCGTCGGCCGCGTGTGGCGCGCGTTCGCGCTCAAGCCCCATCGCAGCGAGACCTTCAAGCTGTCGCGAGACCCGTTGTTCATCGAGAAAGTGCGCGATATCGTGGGGCTGTACCTGCATCCGCCGGAGCGAGCGGTGGTGCTGTGTGTGGATGAGAAGTCGCAGATCCAGGCGTTGAACCGTACCCAGCCGGTGTTGCCGATGCGTCCGGGAGCACCGGAGCAGCGGACACACGACTATCGACGGCACGGCACGACCTCGTTGTTCGCGGCCCTGAACACCGCCACCGGCGAGGTGATCGGCAGGTGCTTTCGGAAGCACCGCTCGGTGGAGTTCAAGCGCTTCCTCGCCGTGATCGACAAGGCGGTGCCGCCCGACCTCGACATCCACCTGGTGCTGGACAACTACGGCACGCACAAGACGGCGATGATCCACGACTGGCTGGCACGGCGTCCTCGGTATCACCTGCACTTCACGCCCACGAGCGCATCGTGGCTCAACCAGGTAGAGCGTTGGTTCGCCGAGATCACCCGGCAGCAGATCCGGCGTGGAACCCATCGCAGCACCCAAGCACTCGAGGCGGCGATCAAGGAGTACCTGGCGGTCTACAACGAAGACCCCAAGCCCTTCGTCTGGACGAAGACCGCCGAGCAGATCGGAATCCCTGAAGCGTTACTGCTCACGTATTTCTGACGGTGCACACTAGGGGCGCCGGGCCACGGGCGTCAACGACGCTGTCGGGGCGGCACCAGCAGCGACGCTGCCGGTGCGGCACCAGCAGCGACGCTGCCGCGAGCGGCACCGGCGCCGCCGCACCGGCGCCGACCTGCTCGCGCAGCGCCCGCAGGCCTGCCCTTCGGGCGCGGCGCAGCGCGCGGCGTGACGCCGGCCACCGGGTCGGGCTAGGCTGAGGCCCATGCCCGAGGCGGTGGAGCACCCGGATTCGGCCGCCGGCGGGCTGCTGAACGCGAGCAGAGGCCGATCGAACATGCCCGAGGCGGTTGAGCGCCCGGTCTCAGCGGCGTGCGCAGCGCGGCTGGCACTCGCTCTGGCGGTCGTCGCGGGCGGATGCGCCGGCGGAGGTTCTGGCGACGGCCGTCCTTCGTCCGCGCTCGCTCCGACCGCGGGCGGGTATCCGGGGGGCGCGATCACGCTGCTCGCGCCGGCCCGCCCCGGCGGCGGGTGGGATCAGACGGCGCGCCAGATCCAGCAGGTCTGGACCTCGACGGGGATCGTCGGCGTCCCCGTCGAGGTGGTCAACCGCGGCGGCGCCGGGGGCACGATCGGCCTCGCCGACCTGGTGTCCCGGTTCAGCGGCGAGCCGCACATGCTGATGGTGTTCGGCCAGGTGATGCTGGGCGCCATTCGCACCAACCGCAGCCCGGTCTCCATCGACGAGACGGTGCCCCTGGCGCGGCTGCTCAACGAATACGAGGTGGTGACCGTGCCGGCCGACTCCGCCCACGGAACGCTCGACGGGCTGCTGGCCGAGTTGCGACGCGACCCCGAGGCGGTGAGCTGGGCCGGAGGCTCGGCGGGCGGCATCGATCACATCCTGGCCGGACTCATCGCGCAGGCCGCCGGCGTCGACCCGCGCCGCGTCAACTACGTCGCGTACGCCGGGGGCGGCGAGGCCGCCGCCGCGGTGATGGGGGGCCACGTCACGCTCGGCGTGTCGGGCGTGGGGGAGTGGGGCGCGCACATCGACGGGGGGCGGATGCGGGCCCTGGCGGTCTCCGCGCCCGAGCGCATCGACGGGCGCGGGACGCCCACCCTGCGCGAGAGCGGGCTCGATGTCGTGCTGTCGAACTGGCGGGGCCTGGCCGCGCCGCCCGGCACGGACGACGAGACGCGCGACTGGCTGATCCGAGCCCTGGAGCGGATGAGGCTCTCCGCGGAATGGCAGGAGATCCTGCGCGCCAACCACTGGGAGGACAGCTTCCTGGCGGGCGAGGCGTTCGAGGGCTTCCTGCGCGAGGAGGCGGCCACCGTCGACGACACGCTGCGCGCCATCGGCCTGATCCGCTAGGAGTCTGCGCCGTAGAACGGCGCGGACTCTGGGAGGGTTGGTTGGGGCACCAGGCGGAGCCGCCAGGCGACGAATGGTGGGCTAGGAGTCTGCTCCGCAGAAACGTGCCATGGAGCGGTTCGTGCCAGCGCAGACTCCCAACGCGCCCGTGAGGGCGCGCAAGTGTGCACCGTCAGAAATACGTGAGCAGTAACGCTTCAGGGATTCCGATCTGCTCGGCGGTCTTCGTCCAGACGAAGGGCTTGGGGTCTTCGTTGTAGACCGCCAGGTACTCCTTGATCGCCGCCTCGAGTGCTTGGGTGCTGCGATGGGTTCCACGCCGGATCTGCTGCCGGGTGATCTCGGCGAACCAACGCTCTACCTGGTTGAGCCACGATGCGCTCGTGGGCGTGAAGTGCAGGTGATACCGAGGACGCCGTGCCAGCCAGTCGTGGATCATCGCCGTCTTGTGCGTGCCGTAGTTGTCCAGCACCAGGTGGATGTCGAGGTCGGGCGGCACCGCCTTGTCGATCACGGCGAGGAAGCGCTTGAACTCCACCGAGCGGTGCTTCCGAAAGCACCTGCCGATCACCTCGCCGGTGGCGGTGTTCAGGGCCGCGAACAACGAGGTCGTGCCGTGCCGTCGATAGTCGTGTGTCCGCTGCTCCGGTGCTCCCGGACGCATCGGCAACACCGGCTGGGTACGGTTCAACGCCTGGATCTGCGACTTCTCATCCACACACAGCACCACCGCTCGCTCCGGCGGATGCAGGTACAGCCCCACGATATCGCGCACTTTCTCGATGAACAACGGGTCTCGCGACAGCTTGAAGGTCTCGCTGCGATGGGGCTTGAGCGCGAACGCGCGCCACACGCGGCCGACGGTCGAAGCGCTCAGCCCGCAGGCTCGGGCCATCGACTCCCGGCTCCAATGCGTCGCCCCCCGTGGGGTCGTCTCCAGCGTCCGGACCACGACCCGTTCGACGTCCTCGTCCGACACCCGGCGCGGCGCGCCCGGCCGTGGTTCGTCCAGCAAGCCGTCGCAGCCGTTGCGCAGGAACCGCCGCCGCCACTTGCCGACCGTGGCCCGCGTCGTGCCCAGAGCCTGCGCCACGACCTGGTCGCTCCGTCCCGCGGCGCTCTGCAGCACGATGCGTGCCCTCAGGGCCAGAGCCTGCGCGGTATTGCGCCGGCGCAGCCAACCCTCCAGTTCCTCGCGCTGTGCGTCCGAGACCTCCGGGACCTCTCGTGTGTAATGGTTCGGCACGGCCCTCCTCGCTTCCGGGCCGACCGTACCACGAGCCGATTCTACTGGTCAAAAACTTCAGGCGTTGGACACTAGTGCATTCCGACCGTCGTCTCGCGCTCGGTCTCCTCGCGGCCAGCGCCGGCTACCTCGCCGCCGCGTCGACCATCGCCTCCCCCGAGGGCGGCTACGTCACCGTCGGACCCCGCGTGTTCCCCCTGGGCATCGGCGTCGGTCTCGCGGCCGTCGCGCTGCGGATCGGTCTGCGGCCGGATCCGCGCGACCCCGCCGCTCCCGCGGCCGACTGGCGCGCGGCGGCGCCGAGCGCCCTGTGCTTCCTCGCCTACATGCTCCTGCTCGAGAGGGCGGGCTACCTGCTGTCGACGACGGCGTTCGTCGCGGTCGAGGCCCGCCTGCTCGGCAGCCGGCACTGGCGCCGCGATCTGGCCGCCGCCATCGTCATCGCGGTGTCGGTCTACGCCCTCTTCGGCTCCCTGCTCGGCATCCGGCTGCCGCCGGGCCTCCTCGGCGGGTGGTGACGATGGGCGCGCCGACCTCCCTGGCGGAGAACCTCGCGGCCGGACTCGGTGCGGCGCTCCTGCCGGTGAACCTGCTCCTCGGCCTGGCGGGCGTCACCCTGGGCACGGCGGTCGGCGTCCTGCCCGGGATCGGGCCGGCGCTCGCCATCTCGATGCTCCTTCCGCTGACGTTCGGCCTCGATCCGGCGGGGGCGTTCATCCTGTTCGGCGGCCTGTACTACGGGGCGATGTACGGCGGCTCGACGACGTCGATCCTGGTGCGGATGCCGGGCGAGGCATCGAGCGTGATGACCGCGCGCGACGGGTTTCGCATGACGAGCCGGGGGCGCGCGGGGGCGGCGCTCGCGACCGCCGCGATAGGGTCGTTCATCGCCGGCACGTTCGCGACGGCGATGCTGATGACCGCGGCGCCGGCGCTGGTCGAGGTGGCGCTGACCTTCGGCCCGGCCGAGTACTGCGCCCTGATGGTGCTGGCGCTGACGGCCCTCGCAGGGCTGGGGGGGCCGTCCCCGGCGAAGGGCGCCGCGGCGGCGCTGATCGGTCTCGCCCTCGGGACGATCGGGATCGACGTGCAGACGGGCCAGGCACGGTTCGCCTTCGGGGCGGCGGGGCTGCTCGGCGGCGTCGACGTGGTCGTCGTCACCGTCGGCCTGTTCGCGGTCGGTGAGGTCTTCTGGTACGCGGCGACCCGGCCGCGGGCGACCGGGCGGGGGGCGTCCGCGCGACCGGCCCCGCCGGAGGCGGAGCGCGCGCGAATCGGCGGGCCGGTCCGCCTGACCCGTGCGGAGTGGCGGCGGTCCTGGCCGGCGTGGCTGCGGGGCACGGTGGTCGGCTTCTTCTGCGGCGTGCTGCCGGGCGCGGGCGCGACCGTGGCCAGCTTCCTGGCCTACGACGTCGAGCGGCGCTGCTCGCGGCGGCCGGAGGAGTTCGGCGACGGCGCCATCGAGGGAGTCGCGGGGCCGGAGGCGGCCAACAACGCCAGCGCCGGGGGCAGCCTGGTACCCCTGCTCGCGCTCGGCATCCCCGGTTCCGGCACCACCGCCGTCATGCTGGCCGCCTTCCAGATGTACGGACTCCAGCCCGGGCCGCTGCTCTTCACCCGGGATGCGACGCTCGTGTGGGGGCTCATCGCCAGCCTCTACGTCTCCAACTTCCTGCTGCTGCTCCTGAACCTCCCCCTCGTCAGGGTCTGGGTGCAGCTCCTGCGGGTCCCGCGGCCGCTCCTGTTCGCCGCCGTGCTCGCGTTCGCCACGCTCGGCGTTTACAGCCTCGACCGCAGCCTCGTCGACGTCGGGGCGATCTACCTGCTGGGGCTCCTGGCGTGCGTCCTGCGCAGGCACGGCGTGCCGCCCGCCCCCATCGTCCTGGCCGTCGTGCTCGGCCCCCTGCTCGAACAGGAGTTCCGGCGCGCGATGGCGATCGCCGGCGGCGATCCGACGGTCTTCCTGACCCGCCCCGTCGCCGCGGCCCTGCTCGGTCTGGCGGTTCTCGCCGCCACGGCGCCGCGTCTGGCCGGCGCCGCCGAGCGCTGGTGGACGCGAGGCACCCGCGGGTGACCATGCGCATCCCGCGCACCACGGATGGTCGGCGGGACTGGCCTCCGGAGGTCGAAGGCGGGTCGAGGCTCGGCCGGCTTCCGGCGAACGCGGCGCGGCTGCGATTCGTCGTATCAGGGTGGCGGCGCACCCGTCCGGGCGTTTGGGGGGTGCCGCCGGCACGAGAGTTCCGCGGCGCAGGTTCCAGCACCAGCCGGGTCGGTCCCGGGGAGGTCGCACATGACCGCAGCTCGTCGCGCGCGTTCGCCGGTCCGCAACCGCAGCGGTTGGCGGCAGCGCCTCGCCCGCCTCGGGGGCTCGCCCGTCGACCTCGATCTGCGCGGGTTCGACGCGCCGCTCGAGGCCGTCCGCGAGATCGAGGAGGACCTGGGGGAGCTCTCCGACGCCGCGATCGCCGGGCGGGCCCGGGATCTCGGAGCCCGGGCGCGGGCCGGGGCCGAGCTCGACGGGCTGCGGAACGAGACCTTCGCGCTCGCGTGCGAGGCGGCGGCCCGCACGCTGGGCATGCGGCCGTTCGACGTGCAGGTCGCGGCGGCGCTCTCCCTCGCGCGCGGTCGCATCGTCGAGATGCAGACGGGCGAGGGCAAGACGCTGGCCGCCGTGCTCCCGGCGGTCCTGTACGCGCTGGGCGGTCGCGGGGTGCACGTGCTCACCTTCAACGACTACCTCGCCTGCCGCGACGCCGAGTGGATGGGGCCGGTCTATCGGATGCTCGGATTGTCGGTAGCCGCGGTGCAGCAGGGGATGCCGCCGGAGGCCCGGCGGCGCGGCTATCGGGCCGACGTCACCTACGTTACCGCCAAGGAGGCGGGATTCGACCATCTTCGCGACCTGCGGGCGACCGATCCGGGCGCGGTCGTGCACCGGCCGTTCCACGTGGCGCTGGTCGACGAGGCCGACTCGCTGCTGGTCGACGAGGCGCGGGCGCCGCTGGTCCTCGCCGCGTGCGCCGAGCCGGGCGACTCGCCGGCCCGGCGGATCGCCGCGCTGGTCGGGAGGCTCACGCCGGGCGCCGACTTCGACACCGACGAGTACGGGCGGAGCGTCGAGCTGACCGACGCGGGGGTCGCCCGCATGGAGCGGTCTCTCGACGTGGTCAACCTGCACGACGGCGAGCACTATCCGCTGCTGACCGCCGTGAACTGCGCCCTGCATGCGCGCGTCCTGCTGCGGCGTGACGTCGACTACCTGGTGCGGGACGGGCGAATCGGCATGATCGACGAGCTCACGGGCCGTGTCGTGCCCGACCGCCACTGGCCCGACGGGCTGCAGGCGGCGCTCGAGGCGAAGGAGGGGCTCGAGCCGGATGCGGGGGGGCAGGTCCTGGGATCGATGCCGCTGCAGCATTTCCTGCGCGGCTATCCGTTCCTGTGCGGCATGACGGGAACCGCGAGGGATGCCGCCGCCGAGCTGCGCGAGAATCTACGAGCGCGAGGTGACGGTCGTGCCGACCAACCGGCCGCCGATCCGGATCGACCGTCCGGATGTCGTCTTCACGCATCGCGAGGCGAAGGAGCGCGCCGTCGTCGGCGAGGTCCGGCGCGCGCACGCCCTCCGGCGCCCGGTCCTCGTCGGCACCCTGACGGTCGCCGAGTCCGAGCGCCCTCGCGGAGCGGCTGCGCGCGGCCGGCGTCGCCTGCGAGGTCCTCAACGCGAAGAACGACGCGGCGGAAGCGGGCATCGTGGCGTGCGCCGGGCGATTGGGCGCGGTCACCATCTCCACCAACATGGCCGGCCGCGGCACCGACATCCGTCTCGGCGGCGGCGACGCGGCGGAGCACGAGGAGGTGGCGGCGCTCGGGGGGCTGTACGTCATCGGCACCAACCGGCACGAGAGCCGGCGCGTCGACCTGCAGCTCCGGGGCCGCGCCGGCCGGCAGGGCGACCCGGGAGAGTCCCGCTTCCTCGTGAGCCTCGAGGACGATCTGCTGGTCCGCTACGGCATCCGGGACCTCATTCCGCCGCGGGTCATGCCGGCGCGCCGCGACGAGCCGATCGACCATCCGATCATCCGGCGCGAGATCGCCCGCGCGCAGCGGATCGTGGAGGGGCAGAACCATGAGATCCGCCGCACTCTCTCCCGCTACACCGAGATCGTCGAGGAGCAGCGCCGGCGCCTTCTGGAGCGCCGGCAGGCGTTGCTCGCGGGCCGGGCCGCGCCGGACGTCTGGCGCGAGGATCCGGAGCGCTTCCGCGATCTCGTTGCGGCCTGCGGCGAGGAGGCCGTCCGCCAGGCGGAGGTGGCGGTCACGCTCCACCACCTCGATCAGGCGTGGGTCGAGCACCTGGCCCTCTGCGCCGATCTCCGGGAGGGGATCCACCTAGTCCGCCTGGGGCAGCAGGACCCGCTGACGCGCTTCACGGCCGAGGTGGTGGACGCCTACGAGCGGCTGGAACCGGGGATCGACGAGGCGGTGCGCGCGGCGCTCGGCGCCGTCCGCGTGGTCGACGACCGCCTCGACCTGGCCGCGGCGGGCGTGGAGGTCAAGGGCCCGGCCGCGACGTGGACGTACCTGGTGAACGACGATCCGTTCCGCGACCAGATCGGCCAACTGCTCACGGGCCCCGGACGCGGCAGCATCGCCATCTTCTCGGCGCTGTGGCTGATGCCGCTGATGATCACGTGGGGGCTGGTGGACCGCTACCTGCGGAGGCGCCCGCGGCGGCGGGCCGATCCGTATGGATGACCGGATCCCGCGAGCGGGAGGATGCGGCCGGCCTTCGCGCGCCGGACGAAATCCGACCGGGCTCGGTTGACCGAAAGAGGACGGCGGAGCAAGGCTCGGCCGAGTGAATCGGTGGCGCAGGCGCCTATCGCGCGGGCTGCTCGGCGGCGCCGAGGGTGCGCAGGAGCGCCTCGGTGCCCTGAGCCGCCGCGAGGTTGCCGCGCCGCCGGCGCGTGACGAGGGCCAGCGGCGTCATCCCGCGGTCGTTGGTCGCGTTGAGCCTCGCGCCACGCTCGACGAGCAGCTCGACGACGCGGTCGAAGCCCTTGTCGACGACGTGGTGAAGGGCGGTGTTGCCGGTCTCGTCGGCGGCGTGGACGTCGGCGCCCGCATCCAGGGCCGCGCGGACCGCGGCGAGCGTTCCCGCCTCGTCCGCGTGCTCGGCCTGAAAGGCGAAGTCGCGGTGCAGGGCGCGATCGCGCCGGTCCCAGACGCCGTAGCGCCAGCTCGCGCCGGACGCCAGCATCAGCGGCGTCCAACCGTTCCGCAGCGGGAGCAGGCCGTCCGCTCCCGCTGCGGCCAGCACGCGCATGATGTCGGCCTCGGCGAACTTGGCGGCGAGCGCGAACGGTGTGGCGCCGATGAGATGGTCGCCGATCATCAGGACCTGCCCGTTGCGCGTGACGCGTGTAGCCTGCGTCACCTGCGCGTTCGGCCGGGCGCCGGCCGCAAGGAGCGCCTCGACCATCCGGAGATCGCCCTGCAGCACGGCGGCGTGGAGCGCCGTGTAGCCGGCCGCGGCCGCGTTCGGGTTGGCGCCCTCGGCCAGGAGGAGCTCGACGAGTGGACCGTGGCCGCTGTGGGCCGCCACGAGGAGCGCGCTCCGACCGTCGGGTGCGGTGTCGTCGACGTCGGCCCCGACCGCCAGCAGCAGGCGGGCAGACTCGACGTCGCCGTGCCGCGCCGCGAAGAGAAGCGCCGTGTAGCCGCCGATGTCGGTCTCCTCGGCGTCCGTGCCGTAGCGGCGGCCGAGCTCGCCGTAGCGGAGGTTCGACTGCAGCCGGCGACTGATGACCAGACGCCGAACGCGCGACCGGCGGTGGATGTCGGCCCCGCGGTCGAGCAGCACGCGGATGACCCCCGGATGGCCCTGCGCCACGGCCCACATCAGCGCCGTCTGGTCTTCTTCCGACTCGGCCGCGTCGACGTCCGCGCCATGGTCGAGGAGGGTCGCCACCGCCGTCGCGTTCCCCGTGCGCGCGCAACTCATCAGCACCGTCTCGCCGGTCGTGACCGCCGCCCCCGCGTGCGCCCCCGCCCCCAGCAGCAGGTCCACCATCGCCGCGTTCGCGTTGGTGCAGGCGAGCGACAGCGGGACGACGCCGTGCGCGTTCGCGGCACGCGCGTCGGCGCCCCCGTTGATGAGCGCCCGCGCCAGGTCCAGATCGTCGACGTAGGCGGCCCAGTGCAGGGCTGTCGCTCCGTCCCCCTGTGCCGCGTTCACGTCGACGGATGCACCCAGCAGCCGTTGCACCGCCTCGGGGTCCTGCTGCCGCACCGCTTCGATCAGGCGCAGATCCGGAGCTTGAGGGCTCGCCTTCGGCGACCCGACGCCGACCATGGCGACTGCCGCCAGCGTTGCGGCGAACCGCGGAACCATGAGCTTCAGCGGACGATGGTCCATCGTGCCGGTCTCGGTACCCCACCCGCGCCAGATGCTCTCGTGCGGTGAACGAAGCCATCATCGCACGCGGCAGGTGACGGTCACAAGCGGGGAACCGCCACACGGGAACGCGGCGCGCACGGCGTCGGCCGGCGCGAGGAAGGTTGGGGGAGCGACACACTTTGACTGGCCCTTCCGCTCAACGGTAGCCTTCGGGTACCGCGCAGTGGCGAGCACGCTCGACACAGGGTCGCTCGCTGCATTACGACCCCTCCGTCTCCTGCGGGAATCGGCGGGAGCCCGTCCGCGTTCGGCGCTCGGACTGCGTGGCATCCGGCCCGGTGACCATTCTCCGGGCTGCCCGGGAGGCAACGCGGGATGAGCGTCGTTCGCGATCGACTCGACAGGCGCTACCTGCGGTTGCTCATCGCGATCGGCGTGTTCTCGTACGTGGCGTTGGTGCTCGGCGAGTTCGGGTGGCTCCGGGGGATGGCGCTCCTGCTGCCCGCTCTCGCCGCCGCGACTGTCGCATACGCGGTCGGCCGGCGCCCCGCGGAGCCGGCATCCGGGGCTGCAGCGTCCGCCCCGGAGGTCGCCGCCCTTCTCCTGCTCTGCGCCGCCCTGTTCCTCCCGCCGCACCAGGCCGTCGTCCAGGGCGCCGACGCCACCGTGTACGCGAACTGGGGCCGCAAGACCGCCGAGGCCGGCGGTCTGACGTTCGACGACCCCTTCGTCGCGGCGATGCCTGCGGCGTCCCGCGCCGAGTGGTTCGACAACCGCTCCCAGTTCCGGCGCACGGGCCGGCTCCACCGCTTCCCGGGCGGCTTCCAGATAGCCAGCGCGTCAGACCCGACGGTAACCGCGAGCTTCGCGCCGATGTTCCCCATCGTCGCGGCCTTGTTCCATCGCCTGGGCGTCGGCGGCCTCGGCTCCCTGTACGTCGCACCGGCGTTCGGTGCGCTCAGCGTGGTGGCCCTGTTCCTGGTCGGGACGCACCTGGGCGGACGTCGGTCCGGCTGGCTGACGGTCGCGCTCACCCTCGCGGCGATGCCGCAGATCTGGTTCGCCCGGCTGCCGCTTCCGGAGTTGATCGCCCAGTGTTTCGTCATGGCCGGCGTGCTGGCGTGGCTGGTCGCGCTGCGGGACGCGCAGGTGCGGTACGCGCTCGCCGCCGGCTTCTTCTTCGGGCTGGCCGGCTTCGCGAAGGCGGATCTGAACGTGCTCCTGCCGGTCGCGTTTGCCGCGTTCGGCGCCTGGTGCTGCCTCGGCAACGCGCCGGTCCGGTCACTACTGGCGTGGCTCCTCGCCTCGTTCGCGCCGCTCGTCGTGCACAACGTCGCGCACTACTTCATCGTCCCGTCGGACTACGTCGCTTCGGTCGAGAACATCGCCCGGCTCTCCGGGTTCGAGTCCATCACGATGACGCACGCCGTCGGTGGGCTGGCGGTGCTGTCCGTGCTCGCGGTGATGGCCTGGCGGAGCTCGGCGAGGGTTCGCCGCCTCGCCGCGGGGGTCGCGCTGACCGCGGGCACGGCCGCCTACTTCTACGTCTACTTCACGACGTTCCGCATGCGCCTCGACGAGACGCTCGTGCCGCTGAGCTGGTATCTCTCGTGGCCGGTCCTGCTTGCCGCGGCCGGCGGCATGGTGTGGCTGATCGGGTCCGGACGCGCCCGGCGGCACCCGGGCGTCGGCCTCGTACTGGCGCTGCTGCTCGTGTTCGGGGCGACCTACCTGTACAGCCCGCTCGAATCAGCGGTTCATGTCTTCTCGATGCGCCGCTACATCCCGGTCATCCTGCCGCTGCTGATGCTGGTGGCGGCCCTGGGCATCAACGCGGCCGTGAACCTGACCGCTCCCTGGTATCGGGTGTGGGTCACGGCGTCGGCCTCGATCATCCTGGTCAGTCTCGTGGCGCGGCCGAGCGTTGCCGTCGTCGGCGGATCGTTCTGGACGGGCGCGGTCGCACAGACCGCGGGTGTGGCGCGGACGTTCCCGCCGGGCTCCGTGCTGCTGATGAGTCCCGATCTGGCCGGCACGCACGTTCCGACAACGTTGGCGTACCTGCACGACGTGGATACGGTGCTGGTGCAGGACCGGCACCCGCGAGCGGAGTTGGTCCAGGCTGCGGTGTCGGACTGGCTGCGGGTCGGCCGGCAGGTGTTCTTCGTGTTCTCGAATCGCGGCCGCTTCTCCACGTTCGCGCCGACGCTGCACCTGGGCGAGGCGCGCGAGTCGCTGATCGAGGTGCCGATGCTGGAGCGGACGCGCGGGCGGCTGCCGCAGGCTGCGGTCGTGCAGTCGGTGCGCCTGCTGGCGTATCCGGTGACGCCGCGCGTCGCGCCGGCGGAGGTCGTTGAGGTCGGGGAGGCGGCCGATGACGCGCTCTACGACCTCCGTGGCTTCCACGCGGCGGAGAGCACGCCGGAGGGGACGACGTTCCGGTGGACGGGTCCGGTCGCGTCCTTGCGGGTGCCGGCCGGTGACGAGATCACGCTGACCCTCGACGGCGGCCGACCCGAGGGCGTGCCGCCGGCGGAGGTGGGGATCCGCCTCGACGGCCTCGAGGTTCTGCGCACGCTCCTCGAGGGCGGGACGGAGGACGTCTCGGTGACCGTTCCGCGTCCGGCGGCAGCGTCGGTCGAGGTGGGGATCGAGGCGACGGTCTTCAATCCGGCAGCGCTCGGCCTCACGCCTCCCGACCCACGCGACCTCGGCGTGCGGGTCCATCGCGTGGCGTTTTCGCAGGGCCCCGTGAACGACGGGGCGCGACAGGACGGCCCGGCTGCGCAACCCGAATGAGCCAGGGGTGCCCGCCGCTCCGACCCGAACGAAGCCGCACAGGCGACTACACCCCGGTCAGCCGCTCCGCCGGCCCGGCCAGGCGCGCCAGTGCGCCGGTGCTGTCGCCGATGCGGTCCACGTCGATGCCGAGCTTGTCGAGTAGCGAGACGTGCAGGTTGGCGAGCGGCGTTCCGGACGGGTAGACCAGATGGCGGCCCCCCCGGAGCTGGCCCGCGCCGCCGCCGGCCAGGAGGACCGGCAGGTTGTACGGCGAGTGGGCGTTGCTGTCGCTCATGCCGGCGCCGTACAGGATCATCGCGTGGTCGAGCAGCGAGCCGTCGCCGTCGGGTGTCGCGGCAAGCTTCTCGAGGAACGCGGAGAAGAGCGTCGTGTGGTACGTGTTGATCTTCGTCAGCTTGGCAAGCGCCTCCGGCACGTTGCGGTGGTGGGAGAGCGGATGGTGCGCGTCCGGCACGTCGATCTCGCGGTACGTGCGGCCGCTCAGCTCGTGCCCGCTCATGAACGTGGTGACGCGGGTGCGGTCGGTCTGCCAGGCGAGGAGCTGCAGGTCGTACATCAGGCCGGCGTGCTCGGCGAAGGTCGCCGGCACGCCCAGCGGCCGTTCGAGGAGGGGCAGGTCGTCGTCGCCCTGCCGCTCGGCGATGGCGATGCGGCGTTCCACATCGCGCACCGCGTCGAGGTAGGCCCCGACCTTGCACCGGTCGCCGGCGCCGAGTTCGCGGCGGAGCCGGGTGACGTCCTCCTGTACGGAGTCGAGGATGCTCTGCTGCGCCTTCCGGCGGGCGCGGCGCACGGCCGGGTCGGTGCTGTCGTTGTCGCCGAAGAGCCGCTCGAACACGGCGCGCGGGTTGTGCTCCATCGGGAGCGGCGTCGACCCGCTGGCCCACGAGATGGTGTAGGAGAAAGCGCAACTGAAGCCGCCGCTGTCGCACGAGCCGGCGAAGTTGGCGCCTTCGAGGCCGAGCTCGAGCGAGGCGACGGGCGTGTGGCGGCCGAGCTCGCGTGCCGCGACCTGGTCCATCGAAACCGCGTTCGGGTTCCAGGCGCCGGGGTGCTCGGCGGTGAGGAACTTGGTCGACGCGCGCGAGTGAGCGCCGCCGCTGATGCCGGGCGGCGGCGTGCTGTTGAGACCGGAGAGGACCAGCAGCCGATCGCGGAACGGGGAGAGCGGCGCGAGGGTGGGCGTGAGCTCGAACCCGGCGCCCTCGGCGGCCGGCGTCCAGGTCTGCATCACCATCCCGTTGGGCACGTAGACCGCGCCGAAGCGGACCGCCGGCCTCGCCGCGGTGCGGCCGAGCGCGGACAGCGCCGGGACCATGCCGTCGAGCAGAGGCAGCGCAACCGTCGCGCCGAGCCCCCGAAGGACCGTCCGGCGGGGCAGCGCCTTCTTCGTGATCATCATGGCTCCGCGCTCCTCATCTGAAACGGCATGCTGTTGACGATGCCGAGGACGATCGACGACCAGCGGTAGCCGTCCGGCTCCCCCGCGGCGACGATCCGTCGAATGGCCGGCTGGTCGTAGTGCTCGGCCGTCCGCCCGCTGGCGTAGCCGAGCAGCTTCTCGGTGATGGTCCGGACGACGCTGACGTCGTAGGCCACGAGCGCCTCGCGGAAGGCGGCGGGGGTATCCACGCGCGTGCCGTCCGCGAGCGCCCCCGCGGTGTCCACGGGCGCGCCGGCCTCGTCGGCGTCGCGCCAGCGTCCGATGGCGTCGTAGTTCTCGAGGACGAAGCCCGGCGGGTCCATCACCCGGTGGCACGATGCGCAGGCCGGATTCGCGCGGTGCTGCTCCATCCGGTCGCGCATCGACAGCACCCGGCGTCCGCCGTGGTTCTCCTCCAGCGCGGGGACGTCGGCCGGAGGCTCCGGAGGCGGCATCCCGAGCACGTTGTCGAGCACCCACTTGCCGCGCAACACCGGCGACGTGCGGTTCGGATAGGCGGTCAACGTCAGCAGGCTGGCGTGCCCCAGCAGTCCGCCGCGCTGGGCGGGGTCGACCGCGACGCGCCGGAAGCGCTCGCCGTAAATGCCGGGGATGCCGTAGTGGCGGGCCAGCCGCTCGTTCACGAACGTGTAGTCGGCCGTCAGCAGCTCCAGCAGGCCGCGGTCCTCCCGGAGCTGGCTCTCGAGGAAGAGCGTCGTCTCGCGCTCCATGTCCGCACGCAGGTTCTCGTCGAAGTCGTAGAAGATGTCGGCGTCCGGGGTGACCCCCCGGATGCGGCGGAGCTGCAGCCACTGGCTCGCGAAGTTGTCGACGAGCGCCGTCGCCCGCGGGTCGGCCAGCATGCGGCGCACCTGCCGCTCCAGCTCGTCCGGTTCGGAGAGCCGCCCCGCCTCCGCGGTGTCCAGCAGCTCGTCGTCGGGAATCCCGCTCCAGAGGAAGAACGACAGGCGCGAAGCGAGCTCCAGGTCCGTCAGCCGATACGCCGCGCCGGCCGCGACGTCGACCGGGTCGCGCTCCACCCGAAAGAGGAACTCCGGCGCGACGAGCAACCGCTCGACCGCCTTCTGGATGCCTCCCTCGAAGCCGCGCTCGGCGCGGCCCGTCTCGTAGAAGGACATCAGGGTCGCGACGTCCGCGGCAGTCGTGGGTCGCCGATACGCACGCCGCGCGAGCCCGGCCAGGATGTCGGCGGCGCAGCTCGCCTCGGAGGGGGCCGCCGCCTCGGAGCCGTCCGCCGGTCCCTGCGAGGGGGCCGGGGGACGGCAGGAGAGAAGCCGCCGCCGGCTCGGCGTGTCGCCGGGGCCGGTGGCGTCGTAGGGGCCGGCGACCTCCAGCCGCTCGACCGCCGCGTTGCCGTGATAGAAGCCGAGGCCGCTCAGCGAGAATCCCGACAGACGGCGTTCCAGCACGCCGGTCGGCTCGGCCCGGGCGTCGACGAAGGAGACCCCCACCGTGTGCGAGCCGGCCGTGGCCGGGAAGCGCAGGGCGAGGCCGGCATCCGCTTCGTTGGAGACGTAGTCCTCCCAGGCGGGGTCGCCGCGGATCGTCCCGAAGAAGCTGTAGGCCGACGGATAGCCGAGACGGTCCGCGTCGCCGACGGTGAAGTGTCCTACCAGGGCGCCGTCGAGCCGCACCTCGATGCGATGGGGGCGTCCCATCCCGACGATGTAGTCGTAGATCATCCGTCGCAGCCGGATGCGAACCTCGTAGTCGCCGTCGAGCGGGAAGTAGTGGCGGACGGCCATGCCGCCGCGCGAGCCGAACGGCAGCTCCTCGCTGGCGCGGTCGTCCTGATAGAGCAGGCGCGGAGTGCTGTAGGTGGCGGCGGCATAGCCGGGCCCGATCGTCGGATCCCCCACGGCGAGGCGGCTGATGCGGTTCGCTGCGGCGAGGTAGCGCTCGAACAGCGCGGGAGAGACCGACAGCACCTCGCCGTTGGTGTCGAAGCCCTGCGGGTCGACGTCGTCCGCCGGAAACAGCAGCCAGCGCTCGTCCACGTCGAGGGCCAGCAGGTGGCGGACCGCGTTGACGTACTCGGACGTCGTGAGGCGGCGCACCGCGGGACGCCCGGGATGCGGCGCTGCCGCCGCCGCGCGGTCGAGCTCGGCCTCGAGCCACGTCACGAACTGCCGGCCGACTTCCGGCTCCGGTCGCGGGCGCCCGGCCGGTGGCATCATGCCGAGGCGCAGCTTGCGCACCACCGCCTCCCACGCCGCCGGGTCGGCCCCGACATCGGCCACGTGGAGCCCGTCGAACGCGAACGGCACCGCCCCGCGCTCGTGCATGGGCTCGTTGTGGCAGGTGACGCAGTAGCGGTCGAGGAGCGCCTGCTGCTGCGAAACCTCCGCGGATGGCCCTGCGGACGCGGCCGGAGCGGGAGGGGACGCGGGCGCCTGGGTTGCGGCCGGTCCGGCGACTGCCGGCGCGAACAGGACGGTCGCCGCGAAGAGCACACCCTTCACGATTGCCCATTCTGGCGGCGGGCGGACGGACTGTCAACGCGGCGCCGCCGCCGGCGCAGGCCTTCGAGGAGTACCGCCGGGAGTTCCTTCAGTCGCCGCGTTCGCGGGTCGACTTCGAATCCGGGTGACCGTGACACGCGTTGCACCCATCGCGTCCTCGGCCCGTATCCTGCATTGTAGATGTAGCGCGCCGCTCGCCGGCGCGGTGGAGGGAGTGCATGATCGGCGGATCCACGTGGAAGGCGGGCGCCGCGGCGCTGGCCGGCAGTGTCGGCCTGATCTGGGCGGTATCGCTGTACGGGCTGTTCGTCGACTCGGGCGTCGTCGCCTCCCTGGCGCTCGTGCCGCGCCGGATCGACGGCCTTCCCGGCGTGCTCGGTACGCTCTTCGTGCACGGTTCGTTCGGCCACCTGTCGGCGAACACGCCTCCGCTGCTGATTCTGGGCGGCATGGTCGTCGTGCGCGGCGTGGCCTACTACCTGACCGCGGCGCTGGCAATCGCGGTGCTGGGCGGCTCGGCCCTCTGGGTGTTCGGGCGATCCGCGGCCCACATCGGCGCCAGCGGTCTGGTCTTCGGCCTCTTCGGGTTCCTGGTGGCGCGCGGCTACTACGAGCGCCGGTGGTCCTCGATCGCCGCGGCCCTCGTCGTGATCGTCCTCTACGGCGGCCTGATCGCCGGCGTGGTGCCGCGCGGCGGGCAGGTCTCCTGGGAGGCGCACCTCTGCGGACTGCTCGCCGGCATCCTGTACGCCCGGGCACCGTTCGCGGTCAGGCGGTGAGGGGCCGGATCCGCAGCGTTCAGTTCGGATGCCCCCCGCCGCGACCCGCCGTCGCGCTCGTCTGCCCGAACGAAGCCAGACGGTGGCCGGCGATCAGCCAGGCGTTGCCTTCCCGCTCCGTCGTGACCGTCTCGACCGCCGTGGTGCCGACGCCGAAGGCGGTCTGGAACGTGAACACGACGTAGGGCGCGTCGGGCGCCGCGGGCAGGCTGTCGGTGCGGGCGGCGTTGCGGAGCGCACGGGAGTCCACGGTGCCGAGCGGCGCCCGCTCGGCCTCCATCGCCCGCACCAGGTCATCGGCCGTGACCACCCGCTTGAAGTAGCTCGAGCCGAGCTCCCACGCCTCCCGGTAGCGGCCGGCGTCGATCAGCTCCAGCCAGGCGTCGGCGGTCGGACGCGCGGCGGCGATGTCGGCCTCGTCGTCCGTCGGGCCCGGCGCAACGGGTTCGATCGCGGGGGTCGGTTCGGTCGGGCGCGCGGCGTCGCCGCACGCGGTGACTCCGGTGGACGCGACGGCAAGCGGCACCGCGAGGCACATCGTCCGAAACCACGCTGGGATCATGTGTGCTCTCACCCTGGCGGGCCGGCGTCGCGGGACCCGCGATGGGGCACCGCGCAGCGTCGCATCATCATAGCGCCATGCCCATTGCGCCGCGCAGCAGCGGCAGAGGGTACGGGCGGCGCGCGGGAGCGTGAGGCGCATGGGCGCGTGCAGGCGGCTCCCGGCTGGCCGCAGCGGGTCCGGCGGCGCGCGGGAGCGCGAGGCTGCTATTCTTGGGATGCTGGCGAGGCGGAGGAGACTGACGATGCCGAGGATCGCGTTCGATGAGTTGCCGGGCGACGCACGCGTCTGGATCTTCTCGGCGGCGCGGAGCCTGACGGAGTCGGAGCGGAACCGCCTGCTGGCGGAAGTCGATGCGTTCATCGATCAGTGGGGCGCGCACGCGACTCCGTTGACCGCCGGCCGGCACCTGGCCTACGACCGTTTCCTCTTCGTCGCCGTCGACCAGCGCGCCGCCGGCCCGTCCGGCTGTTCCATCGACGCCCTCGTGCGGCAGATGAAGGCGCTCGAGCGGGAGATCGGCGTCGAGCTGGTGAACCATGCACCGGTGCTGTTCCGCTGCGGAGACGCCATCGAGCGGGTGTCCCGCGAGTCCTTCGCGGAGATGGCCGCGGCCGGCGCGGTCGGCCCCGATACGACCGTGTTCAACAACACGCTGACCAGCGTGGGCGACGTGCGGGCCGGCCGGTGGGAGGTTCCGGCCGCCGATTCGTGGCACGCACAGGCGTTCTTCTGAGCCCGCCCGCAAGCGGTCTTCCTGCCATGAGCTCTCCGAGCGGCGCGACGGTGGAGCGCTGGTACCTGCGTCTGGCGCTGCGGGTGAGCCTCGTCGCGTGGCTGGCGCTCGTGCTCGCCGAGCTCGGCTGGTTCCGCCTGTGGCTCCTCCTCCCGATCATCGCTCTCGCGGTCATCGGGGCCCTGCGTGACGCCGCAGGCAGCGGACGCGGTGCGGCGCGTCGTGGACGCTTCACGCTCCACTCGGCACTGGGGTTCGGGTTGCTGCTGCTCCTGTGCGGCGTGCTGTTCCTGCCGCCCTTCGAAGCGGTGGTGTCCGGGGGCGACGCGACGGTGTATGTCGGCTTCGGACGCCAGATCGCGGAGACCGGCCGCCTCGAGTTCGAGGACGAACTGGTCCGGCAGCTTCCGGACGATGTGCGGGTCGAGCTGTTCGAGAACCGCATACCGGGCGACGCGACCGGGGACTACGCCCGGTTTCCGGGCGGGTTTCAGATTCCCGACGTAGGCGACCCGACGGTGGCGGCCGGGTTCTCGCCGCTGTTCCCCGTTCTCACCGCGCTCTTCTACGACCTCTCGTCGGTGCAGGGAGCGCTCTACGTGGCACCCGTATTCGCGATCCTGAGCGCCGGCGCGCTGCTGCTCGTCGCCGCGCACTTCGCCGGCTGGCGCTATGGGTGGCTCGCCGTGGCCCTCACCCTTGCCGCGATGCCGCAGGTCTGGTTCGCGCGTCTCCCGGTCCCCGAGATGGTGGCGCAGTGGCTCGTGCTGAGCGGACTCCTGGCCTGGGTCGTGGCATTGCGGGACCGGGCGCCCCGGTGGGCGTTCGCGAGCGGGTGGTTCCTCGGGCTCGGCTGCTTCGCCAAGGTCGACCTGATCGTGCTGCTGGGCGTCTCCCTGGTGGCGTACGTCGCCTGGCGTCTCTTCGCGCGACCCGAACGCGGCGACCTCGGCATCAAGTACCTCCCATACCTTCTGGTGTCGTTCGGCCTGCTGCTGCTGCACAACTTCACGCACTACCTGCTGTTCGCGTCCCACTACCGGCCGTACGTCGAGTACCTGATCGAGACGTCCTACCTGAGCACGCTGCTCGAGGCATCGGGCGCCATTCAGATCGTCATCGCGGTGCTGGCGGTGCTGGCGGTGCTGGGTGCGGTGATGGTCCTGCTGCGGCGATCGGCGCGGGATCGGAGGCGTGCCGGGGGGCTGGCCCTGGTGGCCCTCCTCGTCGCCTACGCACTCAACTACGGGGCGACCACGGCCGGGCGCCTGGACGACACGACCGCGTGGTTGAGCTGGTACCTGTCCTGGCCGCTGCTGGCGGCCGGCGCGGCCGCCCTGGTGTGGTTGATCGCCGGACGGGCGTCACGCGATGCAGGGGCCACGCTGGTGGTCGCCGTGCTCGTGGTGGTGGGCCTGCAGCACCTGTGGAACCCACTGGAACCGTCCGTGCACATCTGGGCGATGCGCCGCTTCGTTCCGGTGGTCCTGCCGCTGCTGATGCTCACGGTGTCGATGGGCGTTGCCGCGGGCCTGGATCGGGTAGCCCCGATGTTTCGAGGCTGGGCCGCGGCCGTGGCGGGCCTGCTCCTCGTCGCGCTCGTGGCGCGGCCGACGCTGGCGCTGGCGGGGGAGCCGATCTGGAGGGGTACGGTCGCGCAGTTGGAAGAGTTCGCGAACCGGTTTCCGCCCGACGCGGTTGTCGTCACGAGCCCGGCCCTGGCGGGAACCCACCTGTCGACGTCGCTGGCCTATCTGCACGACATCGACACCGTCCTCGTGCAGCATCCGGCCCCGGTCGCCCGGCTTCTGGAACAGGCCATCGCGGGCTGGCTGGCCGGCGGCCGGCCCGTCTTCCTTGCTTACGCCGCCGGCGATCCCCTGCGGTTCCCCGCTCCGTCCCTGACCCTGTCCGAGCCGCGTCCGGCGAGCATCGAGCTTCCGATGCTCGAGATCACCCGGGACCGCGCACCGGAAGCGGTCTACCGACCCCGGATCGGGATGCAGGTGTGGCGGATGAGCCTCCGGGAGACGCTCGCCGTCGATATCGGGCACCCGCCCGACGACACGTTCCTGTTCACGATGCGCGGGTTCCACGGACCGGAGCGGGACACGCGCGCGGACGGGACCTTCCGATGGACCGGCAGCGAGGCGTCGCTCGCCGTGCCGCCCGGTGCCGAGGTCACCCTGACCGTCGCCAGCACCCGGCCGGAAGGCGCTCCGCAGGCAGAGGTCTCGGTGCTCGTCGACGGGCGCCCCGCGATGGAGTCCAGGACCCTTACCGACGTTCTGGAGGAGATCGTCGTCTCCGTCCCGCCGGGGTCGCAGCCGGCGGAGTTGACGATTCGGTCCTCGGTGTTCAACCCGGGGGAGCTAGGCGTGCAGCCGCCCGACGGGCGCGACCTCGGCATCCAGCTGTACCGCGTAGACTTCGGGCCGCGGGCAGGGTGAGGGGCGCGCCCCCGGGGGCCGGCCGGCGTCGGCGCCTCGCGCCATCGCCGAGCCATACCGCAGGAAGCGACGAACCGGCCGCGGGCCGCTGAGGAGGCCGTGCCGAACGCCAGGACCAGCGAGTCCGATCCGATCCGCATCGCGGCCGTGACGCCCGCCGATGACCATGGCCGCATCGGCATCACGCTGTGCCCCGGCAAGACGGATCCGGCGGGCATCTCCGGGGCCTGGGCGCGGGACCTGGCGGCGGACCTCGACGCGATCGCGAGCTGGGGCGCGACGGCCGTGGTCAGCCTGATCACGGACGAGGAGATCGACTATCTGGGCGTGCGCGGGTTGGCGGGGGCGGTCCGCGAGCGGCACATGGAGTGGTGGCACGTGCCGATTCGGGACGGGCGGCCGCCGGGGCTCGACTTCGAGGAAGGGTGGGCCGCAGCAGGCGAAGCGATCCGGGACCGGCTGCGGGCGGGCTTCGACGTGCTGGTGCACTGCAAGGGCGGGCTCGGTCGGGCCGGGACCGTCGCCGCCCGGCTGCTCGTGGAGTTCGGTGCAGGGGCGGACGAAGCGATGCGCCGGGTGCGCGCGGCGCGGTCGCAGTACGCCATCGAGACCCGGAGCCAGGAAGGGCATGTCGCCGAGTGCGCCGCGCGAACTCCGTCGGTGCCGCCGGCTGCGCCTTCGCGGAGCACGGAGAGCATCCGGGACCGCGCCCTCGGCGCCCTGCTGGGGCTCGCGGTGGGCGACGCGGTCGGCACGACGCTCGAGTTCTGCACGCGGGACGCGCAGCCGCGGCTGGAGGACATGGTCGGAGGAGGGCCGTTCGACCTCCCGCCGGGCGCCTGGACCGACGACACGACCCTCGCCCTGGCGCTCGCGGAGAGCCTCGCCGCGTCGGTCGAGTTCGACGGTCGCGACCTGATGGATCGCTTCGTCGACTGGTGGCGGAACGGCCGCTACTCGTGCACCGGCCACTGCTTCGACATCGGCAACACCACGCGCGCGGCGCTCGAGCGGTACAGCCGGACCGGGGATCCGGTGGCCGGCTCGACTGCGCCGGCGAGCGCCGGCAACGGCTCCCTGATGCGTCTCGCTCCCGTGGCTCTCCGCTACTGGAACGACCGCGAGCGCCTGGTAGCGGTGGCGGCGGCGCAATCGCGAACGACCCACGGGGCGGACGAGGCGGTGGACGCGTGCCGGGCGTTCGCGACCCTGCTCTCGGATGCCATCGCCGGCTCTTCGCGGGCCGAAGTCCTCGGCCGGAGGGAGCTCGACGGGTCACCGGCCATCGCCGGCATCCTGGCCGGGAGCTGGCGCGGGCGGGCGCGGGGCACCATCGATTCCAGCGGCTACGTCGCCCACACGCTCGAGGCGGCCCTGTGGTCCGTGGCGCGCACCGCCGACTTTCGCGGCGCGGTGCTGCTCGCCGCCAACCTGGCCGACGACGCCGACACCGTGGCCGCGGTGACGGGCCAGCTCGCCGGCGCCCTCTACGGCCTGCGTGGCATCCCCGAGAGCTGGCTCGACCGCGTCGCATGGAGGGATCGCCTCCTCGGAGTGGCGGACCGATTGGCGGCGTCTTCGCTCGGCCGCCCTCCTGGCTGAACACCGTCGTCTGCCGGTGGAACGCTTCGCGATCCGGATCCGTCAGGTCTGTTGCAGGCCGGTCGCGTGCCGGACGGCGTGGTGTCGTTCGAGCGTCGCGCACGGAGGGAGAACGCCCGATGCATCGGATCGCTGGATGGGTGGCCCTGGTCCTCGCTTTCGCGAGCACCGCGGCGGTAGCGCAGGAGCGCACGTTCGAAGAGACGGTTGCCCTCGGGCCGGGAGGGCGGCTGTCGCTCGAGACCTCCCGCGGGAGCGTCGCGCTGGCGTCGTTGGAACGGCCGGAGGTGGAGGTCCGGGCACGGATCGCGCCGCCGCCGCAGGTCGACGACGACTGCGCGCGGGCGGCCGTCGCCGCGGTCGCGATCGACGTGCGCGGGCGCGACGGGGTCGTGGACGTCCGCACGGATCGCAGCGAGGCGCCGCGTTGCGGGTGGCCGCGTGTTCTCGGGCAGCAGCGGGCCCTGGCGCGCGTCCATTATGAGATACGGGCTCCGCGGGCGCTGGAGCTCGACCTCGACATCAACCGTGCCGACACCACGATCGGCGGGTTCGAGGGGCGCATCCGGCTGGACCTCAACCGGAGCCGCCTCGAGGTGGAGGATCTGAACGGTGCAATCCGCATCGACCTGAACCGGGGCCGGCTGGAGGCGTCGGCCTTGACCGGGACCGTCCGCTTCGACCTGAACCGGAGTCGGAGCGACGTCGCCGAGTTGCATGGGGCGCTCCACCTCGACGCCAACCGGACGGACGTGACGCTGCGCGGCGTCCGGATCGACGAGGACTCGCGCGTGGAGATCAACCGCGGAGACGTCGATCTCGAGTTGGCGGCGGGGCAGGCGCTCACCGTCGACGGCCGCATGCGGCGGAGCGACGTCACCAGCGACGTGCCCGCCACCGTACAGCAGCGGAGCGACGAGAACGGGTACGAGGCGCTGATCAACGGAGGCGGGCCCCGGCTCCGTATCGACGCGAACCGGAGCCGGATCCGGTTGCAGTCCAGGTGAGCGGCCGCACGCCCGTCGCGCCGTTGCGCATCGGGACTTCCCTCGGCGGCGGGTGCGGCATCACGCCCGACGCCTGTCGGCGAGCCGCCTGCTGGAGCAGGCCGATGCTGCTCGCCATGCCGGTGCCGTTCGCCTTCTACCGCCTGCTCTCGCCTGCCTGGACCCGCATCCGAGGGGACCGGCCCTGTTGACCACGGGTAGCGTTCGGGGCCGGGACATCACGTACAATCTCGGGCGAGGGAAGAACACGACTGGAGTCCGCGCTCGCGCGAAGCGGCTGCGTCACGAGCTTCTGCGGCGCAGATTCCTGGGAGGAGGGCGAGATGTGTGATGAGAGAACCGCGGCCGACACCGTCGACTACCTGCGCGCGAAGAAGCTGACGCGGCGGGAGTTCGGGGCCGTCTCGGCCGGCGCGGGACTGGCCATGTTCTGGCCCCGGGCGGCCAACGCCCAGGAGGTCACCGCGTCCGAAATCGACGTCACGACGCCGGACGGCGTGGCGGACTGCCACTTCGTGCACCCGGCGTCAGGGGCCCATCCGGGCGTGCTGATCTGGCCCGACGCCTTTGGCCTGCGCCCCGCGAAGCGGCAGATGGCCCGGCGGCTGGCCGAGTCCGGCTACTCCGTGCTCGTAGTCAACCAGTACTACCGGTCGCAGCGGGCGCCCATCGTGAGCACCACGAACTTCGGTGCCGAGCGCGATACCCTGCTGCCGCTGATGGGGACGCTCAGCGCGGACACCCACATGAGCGACGCGAGAGCCTTCGTGGGCTTCCTCGACGGCCAGTCTTCCGTCGACTCGAACCGCCAGATGGGGACGATGGGCTACTGCATGGGAGGCCCGATCACGATGCGCACCGCGGCCGCGGTGCCCGACCGCATCGGCGCCGGCGCCTCGTTCCATGGCGGCGGTCTCGTGACCGACCAGCCCGACAGCCCGCACCTGCTGGTGCCGCAGATGACGGCGCACTACCTGTTCGCGATCGCCGAGAACGACGACCAGAACGACCCCGAGGCGAAGAACGTCCTGCGCGAGGCCTTCGACGCAGCGGGTCTGCCGGCGGAGATCGAGGTCTACGAGGGCGCGCTGCACGGGTGGTGCCCGCCCGACACGCAGGTGTACCACGAGGCGCAGGCAGAGCGGGCGTGGAGCCGCCTCCTCGCGCTGTTCGAGCGCGCGCTCGCGTAGGAGTCCGCCCCGCGGGATCGACCCCGGGGCGCGCTCCGCGCGCCGACCACCCGGGCACTGGTTTCGACGCAACCCGGCCGCGGCATCGCGGAGGGAGCCGACACGGAGTCGGCTCCCTCCCCTGTTGCGCCGCCGCCCGCCGCGCGCGTCCGCGACGGCCGAAGCTCCATGACGAATTCCTGGTCACGTTGGGTGCAGGCGCCGCAGAGCGTCGGGCTCCGCAAGGCGATCTTCCAGGTTCACCTGTGGACCGGCATCGGCCTGGGCGCCTACGTGTTCGTGATCTGCGTGACCGGCAGCGTGCTGGTCTATCGGAACGAGCTCTACATCGCCTTCTCGCCGCAACCCGTCATCGTGGACAGCGAGGGCGCACCCCTGATCGACGACGCCCTGGAGCGTGCCGCCCGCGAAGCCCATCCCGGCTACGACGTGCAGGACGTGCGGCAGGGCGAGACCCCGAGACATGCCGTCCGGATCACCCTGACGCGCGGCGGCGACCGCATGCAGCGGCTGTTCGACCCGATCACGGGCGAGGACCTGGGAGACCCGCTGCCGTTGGGCTACCGCGTGAGCGCCTGGATACTGGACCTGCACGACAACCTCCTGGCCGGGCAGACCGGTCGGCGCGTGAACGGCATAGGCGCGGTCTTCCTCCTCCTGCTGTCGCTGACCGGCGCCGTGATCTGGTGGCCCGGCCTGCAGCGCTGGCGGCGCAGCCTGACGTTCGACCGGCGGGGGGACTGGAGGCGTTTCCACTGGAGCCTCCACAGCGCGTTCGGCTTCTGGTGCTGGCCCTTCCTGTTCCTGTGGGCCGTCACCGGGGCCTACCTCTCGTTCCCCGGCGTGTTCGCCGCCGTCGTCGACTACCTGGAGCCGTTCGACGAGACCAACCCGGTGGAGCGCGTCGGCGACCGGGTGATGTACTGGCTCGCCTACCTGCACTTCGGCCGGCTCGGCGGCCGCGGCATCCCGGGTTGCGAGGCGCTCTGCAACTCGACCACCAAGGCCGTCTGGGCCCTGATGGGGCTGGTCCCGCCCGCGCTGTTCGTCACCGGCGCCTACCTGTGGTGGAGCCGCGTCGTCCGGCGCTGGCTGCGGCCGGCGCGCGGCGCCTGACACCCGGGAATCGTCCGCGCAGACTCCGCCGTCGACTGCTAAGATGGCCGCCGGTGGCCGAGGCACGGCCAACCGCAGGGCGTCGCGGCTTCCGAGCGGAGGGCACCATGAACAGACGCGACTTCATCACGACCTCGGTCGGCGCCGGGTTGCTCGTAGCGGCTTCCTCCAGGTCCGCGTTCGCGCGACTCCGGTCCGCGGGGCGCGGCAGGACCATGTTCGACAGGATCTGGGACGCCCACGTCGTGGCGAACCTGGGCGGCGAGACCGATCTGCTCCAGGTGGACCGCTGCATCGGCGGGAGCCCCACCCAGGTCATGCGGTTGGTCCGGGAGGGCGTCGAGCTCCGGAATCCCGAGATCTTCTACAACGTGCCCGACCATACGGTCTCCACGTCGCCGGACCGCTACGCCGACCCGTCCCTGGGATGGGGCTGGCAACCCTACGAGGACCTCGCCCGGGAGATGAGAGACCTGGGTTTCACCAAGGCCTTCGGCCAGTCCGATCCGCGATTCGGCATCATGCACGTCGTCGGTCCCGAGACCGGGCTGAGCCAACCGGGCATGGTGCTCTGTGCGGGTGACAGCCACACCTGCACGCACGGGGCGATGGGCCTGATCTCCTGGGGCGGAGAGAACTCGGACAACATCCTGCGTACCGGCACGGTCATCCGGCGCCGCCCGCGAACCATGCGCGTGAACATCGTCGGCGCGCTCGGCCCCGGAGTCCGGGCCAAGGACGTCATCCTGCGCACGATCGCGCAGCTCGGCACGGACTCCGGCACGGGTTTCGCCGTGGAGTACGCGGGGCCGGTCGTGCGGGCCCTGTCGCAGGAGGCCCGCTTCTCGATCTGCAATCTCGCCGTGGAGATGGCCTCCCCGACGGGCATGGTCAGCCCCGACGACACGACCTACGAGTACCTCTCGGGCCGGGAGTTCGCCCCCTCGGCGCGCTACTGGGAGCAGGCCCTGGCGTTCTGGCGCACGCTTCCCACGGACGGCGACGCCCTGTTCGATCGGGAGGAGACGATCGACATGACCGGGGTGGAGCCGCAGGTCACGTGGGGCATCAACCCGGAACACGCGATCGGGATCGGCGAACGGATTCCGGATCCCGACCAGGCGCCCGCGAGCAAGCGCGCGACGTACCGGCAGGCGATCGAGTACAGCCGCCTCACGCCGGGCGAGCCGATTCTGGGGACGCCGATCGACGAAGCGTTCATCGGCTCCTGCGCCGAGAGCCGCATCAGCGACCTGCGCGCGGCGGCGGCCATCCTCGAGGGCCGCCGCGTAGCGCCGAGCGTCCGCTCGGCCTGGGTGGTGCCGGGGTCGAACGCGGTCAAGGCGCAGGCCGAGGCGGAAGGCCTGGATCGCATCTTCCAGGACGCGGGCTTCGAATGGCGCGAGTCCGGCTGCTCGAAGTGCTACGGCTCGAACGGCGATTACGTCGAGCCCGGGCACCGGTGCGTTTCGAACTCGAACCGCAACTACATCGGCCGCCAGGGGCGGGACACGAACACGATCCTGGCGAGCACGACCACCGTCGCCGCCTCGGCCATCGCCGGCCGCATCGCCGACGTGCGCACGTTCCTGTAGGCGCGCGCCCGCCCAGAGGGGACTCGAAGCATGGCACAGGAGATCCGGCGCGGCGGGCACGCCTTCGACGTGCACGAGGGCCTGGCGGCGCCCTTCCTGTTCAACAACGTGAGCACCGACGTCATCGCGCCGGCCCTGACCAACCTGACGGAGGGGCTCGACGCGCCCCGCGGCGGCCCCCGCTCCGACCGGGGCGCCGCGGCGTTCGCCAACATCCGCTACCACGCGGACGGCTCGCCGCGGCGGGACTTCGTCTTCAATCAGGAGGCGTACCGGACCGCCTCGATCATGATCGTCGGCAAGAACTACGCCACCGGCAGCTCGCGGGTCACCGGGGTCACCCGGCCGCTCGCAGCCTGGGGCGTCCGGGTCTACATCGGCGAGAGCTTCGGGCCGATCTTCCTGACCAACGCGGTGCAGTACGGCGTATTGACCGTGGAGCTGCCCCGGGAGACGCTGAACGAGATCGTGGAGTGGGTCGAGTCGCACCACGGCGTCCGCATGAAGGTCGATCTGGAGCGGCAACTCATAGAGATGCCGGGACGCGATCCGGTCCCGTTCGAGACCGACCCCAGAGTGCGCAACAAGCTGCTGAACGGGCTGCACGACCTCGAAGAGATCGAGCCTCACCTGCCGGCGGCCCGCGCGATGCGGGAACGGGACGTCGAGGCGCGCCCGTGGATCTATGGACCTGGTGACGACCGTCGCTAGGCCTGCTGCCGTGTCCCGGGACCCAACGCGGTTCGTGCGGCATGCCGGCGTCGCGGCGCCTTTCCGCCAACCGGACCTCGAGAGCGAGCTCATCGCTCCGGTCGGCGCGGAGCTTCGGGATCTCCACGCGGTGCACCTCGATGGAGGCGACGTCCCGCTCGAGGCCCATCGACACGACGGTTCCTGGACCGGCCCGCATGCGTTCCACGGCTTCCGCTATCGACCCGACGGAACGGAAGACCCGGACTTCGTCCTCAATCGGGAACCGTATCGGGAAGCCTCGATCCTGCTCGCCGGACGGAACTTCGGCCAGGGCAGCCAGCAGGCGTTCGCGGTCATCCGGCTTCGCCAGTGCGGGATGCGCGTGGTCATCGCACCGAGCTTCGGGCCGGTGTTCCATGACGACTGCTTCGACTTCGGCCTCCTCCCGGTGACGCTCGACGAGAGGGTGGTGGCAAGCCTCGCGGCGCGAGTCCATGCGAATCCGGCGCTCCACGTGACGGTCGATCTGGCGAGTCAGCTCGTCGAACATCCCGGCATGCCGCCCGTTCCCTTCTCGATCGACCCCCGGCGGCGCTCGAGTCTGCTCCAGGGCCGGGACACGACGCTGCTCGAGCGGCTGCGGCACGGCGCGAGCGCCGACGCAATGAGGGCACGGGATCGGCGACGCCGACCCTGGATCTACGACGCTCGCGACCGTCGCGACCCGTGAGGCTGCGGCGGGCCCGGATTGGTACCGCGGCGGCGAGCGAGGGCCCACGGCCCGCACGTTGATAGGATTGGGTTGCGTGTTGTCGCGGCCGTGCTGGCATCTCAGCGGGCGGAGTGCGGAGATGCCCGTGCGAGCGGCTGGAGGTGAGCGATGCAGTTCCGTCTCCATGTGCTGACGGTCGTCCTCGGGTTCGGATTGAGCGGAGGTCACGCCGCGGGCGAGCAGAGCGAACCTGCTTCGCCGACGCTCGCGCATTCGCGCGTCACCCGGCTCGACATCAACAGCCGGGAGCCGGCGTTCGACGGCCGGTCGTTCGGTGCCGTGGGCGCGTACGAGATTCTGCTCGGCACGGCCACGGCCGTAGCCGATCCCGGGGCCCCGCTGAACGCCGGGATCGTCGATCTCGAGAACGCCCCGCGCAACGCGGACGGGCTGGTCGAATACACCTTCGAGGTCGACATTCTCAAGCCGGTCGACGTCACCCGGGGCAACGGTGTTCTGGTGTACGAGATCAACAACCGCGGCCGCAACATCGTCTTCGGCTACTTCCACGAGGCGGGGCGGGGGTACGCGGCCGAGAACGCCGGCAACGCGTTCCTCATGAACCAGGGCTACACGTACGTGTCGAGCGGCTGGCTGCACGGCGCACCGGGCCCCGGCGACCCGCGGCCCGTGCTGGCCACCCTGCCGCTCGCCACGGACGAGGGCCGCACGATTACGGGCACCTCGATGGAGGAGTGGCAGAACCCGGCCAGCGCCGCCTTCGGGAGCCTGACGTATCCGGCGGTAACGCTCGACAAGGCCGCCGCGGCGCTCACCCATCGCCAGCTCCAGGATGATCCGCGCCGAACCGTTCCGGCCGACCGGTGGGACTTCGTCGACGACAGGACGGTCGCGGTCATGCCCCCGGAGGAAACCGACGCGGGGACCATCTACGAGTTCGTGTACGAGGCCCGCGATCCCATCGTGCACGGCCTGGGATTCGGCGCCATGCGCGATTTCGTGTCGTTCGCGCGCTACCGCTCCGCCGACGATCGGGGGGTCCCCAACCCGCTCTTCGTGGACGGAGCGCCGGTGCTCGACCACGTGGTGGCGGTCGGGTCCTCGCAGAGCGGCCGGATGGTCAGGGACTTCGTCTACCAGGGGTTTAACGAGGATGCGGCCGGAAGGCGCGTCTTCGACGGCATGACGCCGTACGTCGCCGGTGCCCGCCGCATGTTCGTCAACGTCCGCTTCGCGCAGCCGGGGCGCTACACGCGCCAGCACGAAGACCACAACTACCCGATGGACGAGTTTCCGTTCACCTTCGCGACGACGTCGGATCGGCTGACGGGCAGGACCGACGGGCTGCTGGCGGCCTGCACGGCCTCGGGCACCTGTCCGAACATCATCCAGGTGGATGCCGAGTCCGAGTACTACGGCGCCCATGCCTCGCTCATTCTCACCGACACGAGCGGCCGGGCGCTGGAGCTGCCGCCGAACGTGCGCTACTGGATGCTCGCGACCGCACATCTGCAGGGCGATGCCGGGTGCCGCGACCCGAGGAACCCGGTGCTCCCGTGGCCGTACTACCGGGCGGCGTTCGACGCGACGGTGCAGTGGGTGCGGCACGGCGTCGAGCCGCCGGCGACGAGCGCGCCGTCCGTGACCGACGGCACGGCAGTGACGGTCGAAGCGCAGGGGGAGCAGTATCCGACCATCCCGGACCGTCCGTACAACCCCGCGATCAGCGAGCTCGGCGTGCGTGACTTCTCGGTCTGGCCCCCGAAGGAGAGCGACGAGCGGTACCCGCTGTTCGTTCCGAGCCTGGACGCCGACGGCAACGTCGTGGCGGGGGTCATCGTGCCGGAGGTCGCGGCCCCGCTCTCCACGATGGGCAAGGCCGTTCGCGCGGCAGGCTTCGCGGAAGGCGACCTGTGCGGCGTGAACGGCTCCACGATTCCGTTTCCGCGGACGAGGGGCGAGCGGATGGCGCGGGGCGACTCGCGACTCTCCCTGGAAGAACGCTATCCGGGCGGCGAGGCGGAGTACGTGAGGCGGTACGGGGAAGCGGCGGACGCGCTGGTCGCCGAGCGGTATCTGCTGCCCGCCGACGCCGAGACGCTCAAGCGGTCCGCCGCCGCCGAGTGGAGCGCGGCCATCGCCGACCCGGACGAGGACGCGCGGTAGCGCGCTTCAACCGGAAGCCGGTCGATGCGCTCGGAGGAAGGACCGTATCTGGCGCACCGCCAGCGGAATCCGCTCCGGGGGCTGCTTCCACGGGAAGATGCTCACCTCGGACTGCGGCGCGAGCATTGCGGCCTCCATGGCGGCATCGTAGGGATGCGCCGGGATGTCGTCCGGCAGGATGAGGATGGGGGTCTGCAGCTCGCGCACGAAGTCTCGTGTCACGGTGAAGACGAAGTCCGCGTTGGTGCGGTACATCGTGGTCAGGAACCTCTCGGCCATGTCCATCGTGATCTCGGGCCGCCGCCTGACCAGCTCGGGAGCCCAACGGCTCATGTTGTTGTCGTAGAACAGAGTGGGATGCTCTGCGCTGTACGCGCTGGGCTGCGCCAGCACGGCGGCGACGACACGATTGGGGGCCCGCCGCAGCAGGTTCCAGATGAAGGGGCCGCCGATGCAGAACCCGAGCACCATGAACTTGTCGATGCCCAGGTGATCCATCAGGCCGAGATGGTCATCGGTATGCGAGTCCCACGGCCGATCGATCTCCAGCGGACCGGAGGATTGGCCGCGGTTGGAGTTGCGCAGGTCCGCCGCGATGCAGCGGAACTCTCCCTTGAACTCCTCCAGCGGGTTGAAGGGATGAGTGGCCAGATTGGCGATGGCCGAGTTCAGTCCCCCGCCGGAGATGACGAGCAGCGGGAAGCCGGAGCCGACCTCCTCGTAGCGGATGCGAACGGGACCGTTCTCATAGAAGGACATGGCCGCTCCGGATTGGCCGGTCTGCCCTGCAAACCCCCGCGTGGCGGCCATGACGGTCGCCGCAGCGCCGGTCTTGAGTATCGTGCGTCTGATCGGATCCACCATTGAGGTCCCCCTGCTGCCGGCCCCCTTGTCCAGGAGTCTGCGCCGTAGAACGTACCATGGGGCACTCCGTGCCCGCGCAGACTCCCAACGCGCCCGTCAGGGCGCGCTGGCACATGCCGAGACGGTCCGTCCGCCATGCAGCGTCTCAAGACTATCACCCTGCCGGCCAAGGCACCCTGCCGCCCACGGCGCCCCGTCGCCGCGGCCCTGGGGTGCGGGTACCCCAAGTCTCCGTTCCCGGCCGCCGGGGAAGAGCGGTGAGCCCCTGGGGGCTCGGGCCAGGGCGACGTCCGCCTTCTCGATCGGTCAGCGCGGCGAACGGTGCGCGGCGTAGATTCTGGTAGCTTCGCGCATGCGACCGCCAGCCGCTTCCGCCGCCGCGCGCGCACGGGCCGCCAGCGTACGACGCGACCCCGACGCCCCACGGATCCACCCCAGCGCCCTGATCGCACACGACACGCGGATCGCGCCCGACGTCGCGATTGGCCAGGGCGCGCTCGTGGGAGTCCGCACCCACCTGGGTTCCGGAACGGAAGTCGGAGACGACGCCGTCGTCGGGACCGAAGTCGAGGTCGGCCCATTCTGCGTGATTGGCGCCGGAGCAACGGTGTCCGACGGCGCCACCGTGGAGCACGGCGCCGTGCTGATGCCCCGGGCTCAGATCGGTCCCGGCGCGACGGTAGGGAGCCGGACGGTCGTCGACACGGGCGCCATCCTGGGGGCGGGTTGCGCCCTGGGAGCCGACGGCTACATCGGTGAGAACGTCCGCATCGGGATCGAAGTGCGCATCGGCTCGAGGAGCATCGTCGGGGAGGGCGATGGACGTCGTGGGGCGACGGAAGAAGGCAGAGCGAGGCCGGCGACGACGCTCGGAGACCGGGTACGCCTCGGAGAGGGTGCGCGGGTGGGTGCCGGAGGAGCGATAGGCAACGGCACCGTCATCGCCGCCGAAAGCAGCATCGAGGGCGGGGCACAGGTCGGCTGGCAGGCGCGCGTGGCGGCGAAGGTACGAATTGGGCCCCAAGCGGCGGTGGGCGATCGGACGAGGCTCGAGGCCGAGTGCGTCGTCCACGGAACGGTCGGCCGGGACTGCCGACTCGGCCGCCAGGTGAACGTCGAGAGCGGCCAGGAGGTAGTCGACGGCACGACGGCCAGGGCGGGCGAGCAGCTCGCCCCGCAACGAGCAGAGGCGGCGCTGACCCGACCGAGCGCACCCCAGGTCTCGTTGCGGATCCCGAATCCGGCGGAGAGCATCGTCGTCCGCCTGCGGGCTGCGCTGCACGCGGCCCGTGCATGGACGCGCGGGCACTGGTGAGCGTGCGGATCATGAAACCAGGAAGAGTCGTGCCGTGCCCGCAAGGGCCTCCAGCGTCGAAGGCCTGCCGCCAGCGTTCAGCGGGGTTGGCGGGATGGAGCGCGCGGCGCCGCCTCGAACAGCCAGATGTCGCCCGCTTGCACGAGTTCCCGGCTGATGCTGTACGTGTACTTGTCGGCGATCGAGGCGGTGATGCCTTCGAGCATCGGACCCGACTCGATGCGCCGGAGCTGGCGCTCGTAGCGCTTGCCGTCGATGCGCAGCACGGCCCGGCCGTCGCGCTCGGCCTGACGCGGCCAGCTCTTCCACAGACGGCCGACTGCGCTGCGCATGTAGGCGGAGAAGACGTACAGCTTCCCGTCGTGCTCGCCGACCCAGATGGTGCGGGACCGCGGCGGATCCTCCAACTGCAGCTCGATGGTCACGACGTCGTTGGTGAAGCTCCAGTCCGGCTCCGGGCCGGTGTGCAGTTCGCCCGACACGAGGGGGCCGCCCGAGAACACGAAGTCCGATCCGTCGGACAGGCGTTGCTTCGCGGCAGCGGTGAGGACCGCGGTGACCGGGATCAGCAGGAGGCAACCAACGACTATCAGCACCCTGGTCGCTAGATGCATGGTTTGCCCAGTCTACCACCGCCCGCGGGTTGTCCGGGATCGACCCGCGTGCCGGCGGCATCCGGCCCGCCCGGGGCTGGTGCTGACGCTGGCGCTGGCGTCGCCGTGGGCGGCGGCACTGGCGGCCGCCGCGCAGCCTCTCGCCGCCCCCGCCGACGCCCATCCGCCGGTGATCATCCAGGGGCCGCCGCCGCCGGAGCCGCCGGCCGTCTTCACGCGTGACGCCGCCGGCCGCATGACCATCCGGGCCATCCGCCTCACCGAGCCCCTGGACATCGACGGAACGCTGGACGAACCCGTCTACCGGGACGTGCCCGGGCTGACCGACTTCGTGCAGGTCGAGCCGATGGAGGGCGCGCCCGCCACCGAACGGACCGAGGTGTGGCTGGCGTTCGACGACGACAACGTCTACATCAGTGCTCGTTGCTGGGACTCTGCGCCGGAGTCGCGCTGGATCGCCAACGAGCTGCGCCGGGACAGCTTCAACATCGCCCAGAACGAGTACATCGACATCGTGCTGGACACCTTCTACGACCGCAGGAACGGCATCAATCTGACGGTCAATCCGCTCGGCGGCCGGATGGACGGGCAGATCACGGACGAGCGCGACTACAGCGCCGACTGGAATCCCGTCTGGTCCGTGCGGGCGGGCCGGTTCGCGGGCGGGTGGACGTTCGAGTCGGCGATTCCGTTCAAGTCGCTGCGCTACCGTCCGGGCCGGATGCAGGTGTGGGGGTTCAGCCTCACCCGCCGGGTCCGCTGGAAGAACGAGCTGTCGTCGCTCGTGCCGCTGCCCATCTCGCGCGGCATCATGCTGATTTCGCAGGCCGCGACCGTGGTCGGCATCGAGGCGCCCGACGACGGCGGGCGCGTGCTCGAGATCAAGCCGTACGCCATCGGGGACCTGACGACCGATCGCGGCGCGGTGCCGGCGCTCTCGAACGCCCTGCACGCCGAGGCCGGGCTCGACGTGAAGTACGCGCTGACGCAGAACCTGGTGGCGGACGCCAACGTCAACACCGACTTCGCCCAGGTGGAAGTGGACGAGCAGCAGGTCAACCTCACCCGCTTCGGCCTGTTCTATCCCGAGAAGCGCGAGTTCTTCCTGGAGAACCAGGGGGTGTTCGCGTTCGGCGGAGCGGCCAGCAACCTGTTCGGGAACGCCGGCGTCAACGTGCCGATCCTGTTCTACAGCCGCCGCATCGGCCTGGAGGAGCACGGCGGCGTCGCGGCCGAGGTGCCGATGGAGGCAGGCGGGCGGCTGACCGGCCGGGTCGGGCCGTTCAGCGTCGGCGCGCTGCACATCCGGACCGGGAATCAGCCCCGGACCGACACGGCCGCCACCGACTTCTCGGTGGTGCGCGTCAAGCGCGACGTTCTGCGCCGCAGCAGCATCGGGGCGCTGGCGGCCCGGCGCTCGGTCTCGCGCCGGGGCTCGGGGGCGAACGACACGTACGGCGTGGACGGGACGTTCTCGTTCTACGACGACCTGAACATCAACACCTACTGGGCGCGCACCGCCACCGCCCGGATGCAGGACGAGCTCAGCTACCGGGCGCAGCTCGACTACGCCGGCGACCGCTACGGCGTGCAGCTCGAGCGGCTCGTGGTCGGGCGCGGCTTCAATCCGGAGATCGGGTTCCTGCGGCGGGACGATTTCGAGGGCAGCTTCGGCGCGCTGCGCTTCAGCCCGCGGCCCGCGGCGGTCGAGGCGATCCGGCAACTGACCTGGGAGGGCCGCGTCGACCACATCGCGGATCGCGCCGGCCTGCTCGAGACGCGCGAGCAGGTCGCGCGCTTCGGCATCGAGCTCGAGAACAGCGACCAGTTCGACGTCCTCTACACGCGCAGCTACGAGTTCCTGAAGGAGCCGTTCCCGATCGCGCCGGAGGTCGTGCTGCCGGTCGACGGCTACGACTTCCAGCAGGTGGAGGTGAGCTTCGCGCTCGGCGGGCAGCGGCCGTTCGCGGGCTCGTTCGGGGTTGTGCGGGGATCGTTCTACGGCGGGGACAAGACCACCGTCAACCTGGCCCGGGGACGGCTGGAGATCACGCCGCGGCTGTCGCTGGAGCCGAGCGTCTCGTTCAACTGGATCGACCTTCCGCAGGGCCGGTTCTCGACCGAGCTGGTGACGACCCGGACGACGTACACGCTGTCGCCGTCGATGTTCGTCAGCGCGCTCGTGCAATACAACTCCAGCAACGCGTCGCTCGGCGCGAACATGCGCCTCCGCTGGGAGTACCGGCCGGGCAGCGAGCTCTTCGTCGTCTACAACGAAGCGCGCGACACGCTGCGGCCGGGGCGCCCCGAGCTGCGGGATCGCGCTCTCATCATCAAGATCAACCGGTTGTTCCGGTTGTGAATCATGAAGCCGAAGCTCATTCCGCTGCAGTATGAGAAGCCCTCGCTCCCGGAGGTCGCCACGCGGGCGCGCAGCTTCTTCGAGGGGATGAACCGGCGCCGAACCGTGCGGGACTTCAGTCCGGAACGCGTGCCGGCCGGGGTGATCGAGGATCTGGTGCGCGCGGCATCCACGGCTCCGTCGGGCGCCCACCGGCAGCCGTGGACGTTCGTTGCGGTCTCGGATCCGGCGATCAAGCGGCGCATCCGCGTTGCCGCCGAACGCGAGGAGCACGAGAACTACGGAGGGCGGATGCCGGACGAATGGTTCCGCGCGCTCGAGCCGCTGGGCACGGACGAGCACAAGCCGTTCCTCGAGATCGCCCCCTGGCTGGTGGTCCTCTTCCGGCAGAACAGCCTCCGACGCTACGCCTTCCCGCGCATCGGCACCCGGCCGGTCTCGGAGGTCGAGAGCGGCGACGTGCTGGCGATCCTCTCGCCCATCTGGCACAGCAAGCCGGTCATCGCCAAGGCCGTCCGGCAGCGCATCCACGCGGTGCTGGAGTGGGCCATCGCCATGGACCTGCGCAACGACAACCCCGCCGACCGGGTGCGGCCCGTGCTCGGCCCGCAGCGCAACATCGTCGAGCACATGCGGGCGCTGCCGCACCGCGAGGTCGCCGCCGCGCTGGCGGCGGTGCGGGCTTCCCGCAAGCAACCGGTCGACAAGCTGGCGTTCGAGTTCCTGGTGCTCACGGCCGCGCGCTCGGGCGAGGTGCGCGGGGCGAGATGGGACGAGATGGACACGGCCGGCCGCGTGTGGACACTCTCGGCCCGGCGGATGAAGATGAAGCGCGACCACCGGGTGCCGCTGTGCGGCAGGGCGGTGGAGATCCTCGACGCGGCGCGGACGCTTCCGGGTGCCGGGCCGCTAGTGTTCAGCCCCGGGGGCGGCCGGCCGTTGGACGTCATGCGGTTCCGCCGGCTGCTGAAACGTTGCGGGATCGCCTGCGTTCCCCATGGCTTCCGCTCGTGTCTACGGCAAGTTCTTGTAAGTCATTGTTTCCAAACTGGTTAGGCGCCTTCCGTGCGCGGGCGTCGCCCGTTCCGTATGCAATTCCCGGTCGCCATCGTCGCAACCACGCTGCTCTCGTGCCGGCCGTGCCGGCGTGCCGGGTAACCGTTCGGTCGTGCCGGTGCGTGACTGATGTGCTCTGTGGTCGGCACCCTGATGCTGAAGCCAGGGTCCCCGAGGGAGATCGCCAGCCCCTGCACGCACCGCATCGGCAACCAGTCGGGCCGGAGCGGCGTCGCTGCCCTGGTGCGCGGCCCCTCCCGCTTCCCGCTCTTGCGGCCCCGCAACGCCTTCGACAGCACCGCCCGGGGCCGCGCAGTCCCCGCGTAGAGCCGGACATCTCGTCCAGCAGCCCGGCTGCATCGCACGGCCGAGGCGGCACGGCCTCGACGAGGGTCTCGATCAGCACAGGTCGACCAGAAGAACCGGGTCCTGTCGCTGTCCGACGACGATGGCCGGGCCGCTGCATACCGGCACGACCGAACGGTTACCGTGCCGGTGCCGGGCGTGCCGGGCGTGCCGGCGTGCCGGCGTGCCGGGTGCCGGGCGTGCCGGCGTGCCGGGAGGACCTCCGCCGCCGCCAAGAGGGGACAGCGGACGGCATCAGCTCGGGACGAACCGGAGCCGAGCACGCGGGTCCGGGCGCAAGCGCAGGTCGGCACGAGGGGGCGCGGAACCGAGCAGCCGGAGAGCCTCGAATCGGAACAAGGGTTGCGTCCGGGAGGCTCGCCGGAGAAGCAAACGGACCAAGGGGCGGCGGCGGTGAGAACGTGATCCAACCTGTCGTCCGATCACAACAAGGACCGAGGCGAACTTACACCGATGATGCCGCAGTAAGGGTGTAAGGAGGACAGGCGGCCGAACTTACAGCCCCAGTCACACCTGAACTTACATCCGGCAACCAGCCAAGTCGTTTCTTATCAACAGATTCCCACATCACAGACCCACCCCCACGTACAGACAAAAGGGTCGGGTGGGAGTAGGGGAGCGACCACGCGGAAACCTGGCGGTTTCCGGCCCCCGCCGGTGCTCCTCCGTCACACCTGCGGGGTCGCGGTCGCTCCCCTTGAAATTGTCCCTCCAGGAAGGGTGAGAACCTGCCGTCTCCGCCGGCAGGTCGGCTCGCGCCGCTCGCCAGCGTCGGGCCATGAACGCTGCCCCGCCTGCGGCCCTCCGGCAGCGCGTGCAGGTCGGGCTGAGCCGGTCGGCGGATTCCACCAGAGGCGGGTAGCTACGGGACGGCCGGCGTGTCAACGCGCTTCGCACGTTCTCCGCTGCGCTTCGACCCTGTCGGGTGACACACCGTCCGCCCCTCCGCTCAGACAGCCGTTGTGGGCCTTGCGGCCCGGCCTGGACGGGAACCGTCCCGTCGTCCCACTCGGCTCGCCTGCGGATGGACCCCGATGCGGAAAAATGCGGGCGGCGAGATTTTCTTTGCCCGTACAGGTCGCTGCATAGGGTGCGGAAAGGTGCTCATCCGGTCCTATCCAGTCTCAGCCGGTCAGAAGGCGCCCAGAAGGTTCTAATCGGTGCAAAGTGCTGCATTGCATGGGTTTACGCTGTTTGTGGTACGTTGTTCTCCGAACCGCGGGCGCGTGACATCGCCGCGCGATCCCGCCATCCCGAGGAGGCTGAAGATGACCACGAACCGAGACTTCCCCCGCCGGCGTGCGAGCGTCGCACCGCCGCTGCCCAGGCTGCTCACCCTGCGCGACGTGACCGAGCTGACGGCCCTGTCCCGCTCGGCCGTCTACGCGCTGATGAGCGAGTCCCGGTTCCCGAAGCCGCTGCGCGTCGGCAGCCGCGCCGTCCGGTGGGTCGAGCACGAGGTGCTCGACTTCATCGCCACCCGCCCCCGCGCCGGCTCCGAGCGGCCCACCCGGTAACCGCCATGCTCGACCTGCTCGACCGCCTGGAGGGCGTCAGGAAGTCGGGCGCGGGCTGGACCGCGCGATGCCCGGCGCATGCCGACCACCGGGCATCGCTCGCGGTCGGCCGCGGCGAGGACGGCCGCTGGCTCCTGAAGTGCCACGCCGGCTGCGCGTTCGGCGCCGTCGTCGGCGCGCTCGGCATCGACGCCCGCGACCTCTTCCTCTCGAACGGACACCGCCACCCGCCCGCACGGCGGGAGGCGGCCGTGTACGACTACGACGGCGTGTTCGAGGTGGTCCGCTACGAGCCGAAGGACTTCCGACAGCGGCGGCCGGACGGGCGAGGCGGCTACCTGTGGAACCTCGACGGCGTCACGCCGCGGCTCTATCGCCTGAACGACCTGGCCGGCCGCGATGCGGTCCTCGTGGTCGAGGGCGAGAAGGATGCCGACCGCCTGTGGTCGTTCGACGTAGCGGCGACCTGCAACGCGGGCGGCGCCGGGCAGTGGAGATCCACGCATGCCGAGCAGCTGAAGATCGCTGGTGTACGGCGCGTGGTGGTCGTGCCCGACGCCGACGACAGCGGCCGCGAGCACGGCCGGGCGGTCGCCCAGGCGTGCAGCGAAGCCGGACTCAGGGTGAACGTCGCTGTCCTGCCGGATGGCGTCAAGGACGTCTCGGCGTACCTCGACGCCGGCCACGTCAAGGCCGACTTGCTGGAGCTGGTGAAGGGGGCCGAGCCGTATGCGGGTGAGACCGGCGAGCAGGCGCTGCCGGCCGGGTTGGTGCGGCTGGGCGACGCGGACCTTGGAGCCACACCCTCGGACGGCCCACCGGTGGTCGCGCGGTTGATCGCCCACGCCGGGCGGGTGACGCTGCTCCACGCACGGGAGAAGGCCGGCAAGAGCACGCTCATCGGCGCGGCGGTCGCCGCGGTCACGCGCGGGCGGCCGTTCCTCGGCACGCCCACCGTCTCCGGCGACGTGCTGTGGATCGGCGAAGAGGACGCCTCGGACCTCAAGTCGCGGCTGTTGCAGTGGGACGCGGACCTGGACCGCGTCTACTTCATCCGGCGCCCGAGCGTGGACCCGGCGCACGAGTCCTCGCTGCGGCGGCTCGTCGCGCGGCTGCGCCCGGTGTGGATCATCGTCGACACGTGGTCGCACTACCTGAAGGTGCACCGCGTCAAGGACACGTCCGGGGCGGGCGAGCAGGGGCTGCTGATCGGCGACGTGGTCGACATCGCGCGGGACTGCCGGGCGGCGGTGGCCATCTCGCACCACAACCGGAAGAACCCGAGCGCCACGGCCGAATCGGGCGGCGGCGAGGGCGAGTACCGGGACTCGACGGCGATCGGCGCCGCCGTGGACATGATCGTGTCGGTGAGCCGCGGCAAGACGCCACGGGCACGCCGCCTCACGCCCTCCGGACGCTGGCGGGAAGACCCGCTGACCGTCGTCCTCAACCCTGGCGCCGGCTACGAGCTGGCCCCGCACCTCGACGACGACGCACCGTCCTCGAACAGGCCGCTCGCCGAGCGCGTGCTGCTGCACTTGCTTCGATGCGACCCGGCGGCCCGGCCGGCGGCGCGAACGCTGGCGGATGCTCTCGATTGCAGCGGCCGACGGTACCAGGACCTGCGCGCGGCGCTCGACGATCTGCTCGATGCCGGGAGCGTCGACCGCGATCAGCGACCGAGCACGACCAAACGCTCGGAACAGGGCTACGCGCTCACCGCCGAGGGCCGTGCTCGCGCCGAGCACCTTCGAGACCAGTGCGCTTCCGCCGTTTCCACCAATGGAAACGCGGCGTAAACGGTCGGGAAGCGGACCACGGAAGCGGAGATGCGTTTACCGTTTACGCGTTTCCGCCCCCCCCCGTGGAAACGCGTAAACGGTAAACGGATGGGAGGTGGCGCCGCCCGGCTCGAATGCCGAGCCATTCGTCCCAGGGGTCACCGATGCAGCGTCACCACCTGCCCGCGCTCTTCGCTCAGATAGTCGGCCCAGTCGTCCATCAGGCGGCGGCGGCGCGCGAACAGGTCGGACCGCGCGTAGGCCGCCTCGACCGGGTTCCGCACCTTGTGGGCCAGCGCCGCCTCGACGACCTCACGCGGGTGGTCGGTCTCTTCGGCCGCCCAGTCCCGGAAGCTGGACCTGAAGCCATGCGGCACGGCCGCGATGCCCAGGTCCCGGATGAGCTTCGAGACCGTGGCGTCATCGAGCGCCTTTCCGCGGACGCTCGGAAAGACCAGCCCGGCGAACTCGGGCTGGGTCGCGACGCCGCGAAGCTGCTCCGCCTCGCGCAGGACCCCGGCCGCCCGGGCGCACAGCGGAACCCGGTGCTCGCGTTGCGCCTTCATCCGCGTCGCCGGAACCGTCCACACCCGCGCGACAAGGTCGACCTCGTCCCACGTCGCCCCCCGCGCCTCGCCGGACCTCGCGGCCGTCAACACGAGAAACTCGAAGGCCAGCTTCGTCCCGAGCCACGCATCCGAGCGCTGAACGGCCGCAATCGCGGCGGCGACCTCGCCGTGCGGCAGCGCCGCCCGGTGCTGCACGAGCACGGGACGCTTCGGCAGCGCCGCCGTGACCGCGTCGCCGGCCGGATTGTCGCTGCGGTAGCCCTGCGCGATGGCCCACCGCATGACCGTCCCGATGCGTTGGCGCACCGACCGCGCCATCGCGTGCTTGCGCGTCCAGATGGGCAGCAGGACCGTCATGACGTCGGCCGTCGTCACCTGGTCGACGCTCTTGCCGCCGAGATGCGGAAGCACATGGTCGCGCAGGCTCGCCCGCCACTGCTTCGGGGTCTTGCCGGCCCGCCACGCCTCGCCGTGGATGGCGATCACCTGCTCGACCGCCTCCTCGAACGTCGGGATCCCCTCGGAGCGGCGCCGGTCCGCGAGCGGGTCTCCGCCCTCGCGTGCGGCCTTGCGGTTGGCGAGCGCCTTCTCGCGGGCTTCGGCCAACGACACCAGCGCGTAGCTGCCGAGACCGAGCGCGCGGGACCGGCCGCGGATGACCAGCCGCTGCACCCAGCGGCGCGCCCCGGACGGGTCGACGTGCAGATAGAGGCCGTTCCCGTCGGCGTAGCGGCCCGCCTCGGCGACCGAACGGCAGAAGGCGGCGGAGAGGGCCTTGTCGGGATGGCGGCCCCTGCGCTTGGCGGTCCGGGGTTTCTTGGGCAGGTCCATCGTCATCTATCCCATTCCCAATTCTCTCTCGGAATGTAGCGAAAGTGTCGGGATGGGTCAAGACGACGGGGCGGACGACATGGCCTTTTGCTACGGTATTCAGGGTGTATTTTGCAGCACGGCACGAAACGATGCCGGACGGCGAAAGTCGGCTTCCGCTCGTCGTTCCGGGACTGGGCGGCCGAGGAGACGGACCATCCGCGGGAGGTCATCGAGGCGGCGCTGGCCCATGTCGTCCAGAACCCGGTCGAGGCGGCCTATGCCCGCTCGGACCTGTTCGAGCGGCGGCGGCTGCTCATGGACGACTGGTCCTCGGTGGTGGTGGGGCGGTAAGCCATTTAATAACAATTACTTACAGGCGTCCTGTCGATCACTTCCCCTCATCGTGTCCCTCGTTGCCAACCGGATGTTAGCGGGCCGGAAACGCGGGCCATGGGGCCATGGGGCCATGGGGCCATGGACGGATACGGGATGTGCCACATCGGGCTTTGGCGAGAGCTGCGCCCCCCGACCCCGCATGGAGAATAGCGGCGCGCTGCCCCGGCCCGAGCCACCGCCGGCGCGACCGTCGCCGCAGCCGCGGGCCGGCGGATTCATGAGCGCCGGGCACCCCTTGGCGTCTGGCGGCGCACTGCCGGCGTGCGCTGCCGGACGTTCGCGGACTGACTGCACGTCTGGCGGCCCGTGGCGGCGGTTGCGCCCCGCGGCATCCGAACCGCCAGCGTAGAATCCTGGCACCATGCCTTGTGTATTGAGCGCGCAGTGGCGATCGTGCGCAGTGGCGATCGTGGCTGCCATCGGCGCGGGCGTCTGCCGGACGGACGCGGACATGCGCGGACTCTTCGGCGGTGGCGGGTGCGCGGGCAGGCGGTTGACGATGGCGCGCCGCTGGACGCAGACCGAGGACACTACCGTGCGGCTCGCCACGGCGCTCGACTACGAGGACGGTGGCCAGCGTCTCCGCGAGCTTGCCGACCGCCTCGGCCGGACTGAAGCGGCTGTTCGGTGGCGGGCGTGGCGGCTGCGAAGCGGCCCAGCTCGAGGACGGAACCGAGTGACCGGGGGGCCGTCCGGACATCGGCCCGTGGAGGGCCGCCTCGAGCACGAGGCCATGACCGGCGGCACTCTGACGAGGGCGGCGCTCGTGGAACGGGTGGTGGATGTCGCCGACCTCACGAAGAAACGCGCGGAAGTCATCGTTGAGACCGTGTTCGGCAGCATCGCCGAGTCCCTCCGCCGAGGGGAGAAGGTCGAACTGCGCGGCTTCGGTAGCTTCGCCTCCGGCCGCGAGCCCCACCGGGCCGCAACCCGAGGACCGGCGACCGGGTGGACGTGGCCGGGTCAATGGGTTCGCTGGTCCCACGCAGATTTCGCGGTCCTGACGAACCAGTTCTCGATGGATGAGAATCCCGGATGTTCCGTCCACGTCCATACCGGATGTTTCCACAAGTAGCCTCGTCGCGCGTAATACAGACCGACACACCGAATATCGGGGAAGCTCGGGTCCGTCTTCCGCTCGTGGCGGGACAACAAGAAGTACCCGAGGAGTTGGTCGATATCCGTTACGCTGATCGCGTCGTTCCTCGTCGTCTTGAAATCGACGAGCAGACCTCCAGCGATCAGGTCACCATCGGCGCCACCCACAATCTCCGAGGAAGATCCGAAAGTTGGATTCAGGATGAGAACCTCATCCCCCCCAACCAGAGAATCCCATGGGACGATATCGAGCATCGCAAGTAGATCTGCCACATCAGCGGCGGAGGCACCACCATCGAAGTTGGGATCGAGGGTGCCGGCGCGGACGACAATGTCAAGCTTGGCCAGACGGATGGCATGAGCGGCGAGGGCGGAAAGCTGGGCGCGATCCGGATCCGTGGTTTTCGAATGCCGAGCTACAGCCGCCTGGGCGTCATCCACGGCCTTGCGAGCGCGTGCGCCAACCTCTTCAGGGTGTAGTCTCTGATCGGGATAACCGCCAGGAATCGACGGGTCGTAGAAAAGGTCGTAGCCGCACCATGTACCGGGGCTCGATTCGCTCCACAGCTTATCAGCAGCGGTCTCCGCAACCCATTGACTCGCCACGGCGTGCGGCGCTCGGCGTTGAAGTTCAAACCGGAGCAGGTAGTCGAAAGCACCGCCGACGATTCCAGCATCGCCCCGGCATTGCCCCTCGGGGGGCTCAACGCGCAACGGGACGGGGATGGCGCGAGGCGGCGGAGGACGCAACGGCTTGATCTTGTCCTTCACTGCTGGTTGTTGAATGAAGGCCTTCAGTGACACCGATTTCTCTCCCTGATAGCCCGGCATCGCCCGCACCCTTGCAGCGTCTCCAGGACTGCCATCAGGCCAGTAATCGCAGAACCCCGACGAGCAGCGCACCGACAACCAGCCCGGTCCCGACTACCCACTTGATGAGCCGCGTTTCCATGCGGGCCTGTTCCGCGCGCACCTCGGCGCTGTCCGCGCGGGTCGTCTCTCGCAACGTCTCCACGCTGGCACGCACCGTTTCGATGTCGGCCCGGGTCGCTTCACGCTGCGAGGCCAGCGCCGTGCGTAGCTCGGCGATGTCGGCGCGGGTCGCCAGTTCGCGCCCATGCTCGGCCGCAGCCTCCCGCGCAACGTCGACCACCGCAACGGCGATCTCCTCGCTGGCGCCAGCCGCTGTCAACGTCTTCACCGCAGTGTGAGTGTCGAACAGCATGACCGCAGCTTATCACGGGGTCCGGGTGCCGGTGGGACGCTCGCCCGCGGCGATCCGTGGGTTCGATGCGCCTCGGTTCCCCGGCTCGTCACGCGTTCGCCGGAACTGCTGGCGAGCCAGACAGGTCGGTTGCCGTCCCCGCGGCCGTCCGGCGTTCACGCCACGCGAAACGCGGGGCGGTGTTCACAGACGGCAACGTCGGCCAGCACATCATCCGCCCGTGCTCCCCGGTGTCAAGGCGCGGCGCTCACGCGCCGCCCCGCTTCGCGGGCTCGCGGCCTTGACGCCGGCTCCGCGCGCGCTCCAGAGCGGCAATTGTCCGACGATGCCGGACTCTGACTCTGCCAGACGCCAACGGTGACACCCAGCGACCGCACCCGCGCTCCGGTCAGCGCCAGCGAGAATCCTGCAACGGACCATCGACGAGGGGTGGGGAGATGATCGGAGCGGGAGAAGCTCACATGGCACGTCCCATCGCCGAACCCGCCACGACCGGTCAGCAGCAGTCAGGCACCGGGACCCCAACCGAAATGACCGCGGTCCCGGTCGATCACGACCACGAACGGGGTCAGGCGCGAACGAGTGCCGACATCACGTACGATGAGGGTCGAGCGCGACAGGACACGAATCGGAGCGCCGGGACATGCGACGATCCGGGCAGGCGACGACGGCGATCCAGGAGCGGTGAAGGAGACGACCGAGCGAACGATCAGGGACACGAACAAGCGGCGCAGAAACGGCTGGCTCCTGATGTTGGATGTGATGAGCCAGCCGACCCAATGTGCGTACATTGGGGCTGGCGAGGGGCCGCGCCCCTCGACCCCGCACGGAGAGACGGCACCCCCCCGCGCCGGCCCTGGCCCGCTCCGTGGAGCCGTTGTCGCGGCGGGCGACGGCGGCATGCGCTCGGCGTCTGCGAATCGCCTCTCACCGGTCGCGCCGGACAACCTGTCCCAGCTCGGCGTCGAGATAGCCGGCCCAGTCGTTCATGAGCCGCCGTCGGCGCTCGAACAGGTCCGACCGAGCGTACGCCGCCTCGACCTTGTCGCGGACCGTGTGCGCCAGCGCCGCCTCGACCACCTCGCGGATCGGTGGGTGGTTCGCGGGCGGCGGCGTAGATCCGCAGGTGATCCGGTCGGGCCCCGAGCCCAGCAGTCTTTCAAGCCAGTCGCGTTCGGCGGGGTTGACGCTCAGGTCGTACTTGCGCTTGACCTCGACGATGCGGTGCGCCATCCACGCGCCGTTGTGCTCGGGCCGCCACTCGGCCGCGTCGCGGTCGCCCTTGCTGCGGTTGACGCTGGCCGTCGCCAGTGTCAGGTTGTCGTGATCCTCTGCGATGCGCCGCAGTTCCGACTGGCTGAAGCCAGGCGCCCGACTGTCCCACGCCTCGGCAAGTGCGACGATGTGTTCGCGGTCGAGCCCGTCGCCGGGACCGACGTTCGTGATCCGCGTCTGCGTGTACGCCGTACAGGCCGGCGAGCCGTCGCGGCGGTGGATTTCGGTGTCCGCGACGTTCCAGCTTGGACGCTGGTAGCCGGCCCGGCCGGCTTCGGGCGCGACGCGGATGCCCCGCCACCGGGTCGTCGTCGGGTCGGTGACCCTCACGCTCCAGCGCGACGACTCCGCGTTCTGGTAGATGACCCAGGTCGCGGCCTCTCCGGCACCCACGGCGTCGACGACGAATGGCTGGCCGTCGAGGTCGCCGCGGTATTCGTCGGGGCGCAGAACATTGCGGTTCGACGCGCGGACCGTGTTGCTGGTCAGCTCGGCGGTGATATTCATCTGGCGCGGCGCGGTGCTGTAGTGCGCCGTCGCGTGGCACAAGACGCGCTCGTCCTTCTGCGCTTCGCGGCGGTCACAGCGCCAGTCGATGCCCTCGAGTCGCCGCGGCTCGGTGACGGTGATGCCGGTGCGCCGCCCCGTGACGTCCTCTGCCGTCGAGCGTAGATCGAACTGTCCGGGCTGCTGTCCGGTCACCCGTCCGGCGTCGTCGACGGTGGCGACGGTCGTGTTGCTCGATGTCCAGGTCGCGGAGACATTCTCGCGCCGCGAGCCGTCGGACAACCTCAGATGCGCACGGAACTGGGCCGTTTCGTTCGCTCTCAGGCTGTCGGGACCGTCGATATCCAGAGCTACCGCGTGAGGGGCCGCTGCGTTGACGGTTAGCGTCAGCATCGCCTGCCGCGCCTCGAAGGAGAAGGTAATCGTGGTCGTTCCAGAGGCGGCTCCTGTGACGAGTCCGCTCGTGTTGACCGTTGCGATGCCTAGTTCGCTCGATGTCCAAGTTCCGGCGTCGCCGACGGCGCAGTCGTCCGTTTGGTCGCTGTACGCGGCGCAGGCAGTCAGTTGGACGGTCTGGCCGACTGTCAGTCTGCCGGTCTCAAAGTTCTCCGGCGTCTCGATCCGGACGCTCTGGAGTGTCCGGGCGGTCGGTCGCGTGGTCGTTGGCGTCGGCGCGACCGGCGAGGAGTCGTCGCTGCAGGCGGCCGTCATCAGGCCGGCTGCGGATACCAAGGCGGCCAGTGCGAGACCTGTCACGTGTTTCATGCGGTTCGATGCTTCCGTTCCGCGTTGTGGCGGTCGTGGTGTCGAGTTGATCCCAGCCGGCCTACGCCGTCCTCGCGGATCTGCTCCGGGAGCCGCTACGTCGGCGACGCTCCGGCCGGACTCTTGCCCTTATCGGGATCGCGCCGGGCGGGGCTCCGCCGGGCCGTCTCGGCAGCGGATCCAGTGACTCCGCCCGCTCCCGCGCCTGCTCCACGGTCTTCGCCACGTCCAACGCCGCCGTACCGCTCCTTGGACCGACACGGCACCCTGCACGGTGCAACGGACGCCGCCGCGCCCGCGCTGGACGACCAGCACGGCCGGCGACTCCTCCAGCATCCGTTCGTCTTCGCCGGACGGGCTGTTGGTGAAGCGCTCCGGCTCCCCCGGCCTTCGCCGGCTCCTGCCGCCACTCGAAGTCCTTCTCTTCTTCCGTCAGGTACTCGGGATCGGAGCCGCGCCGGGTCACGCCGCATCCAGTCTGCCGGATTCCGGCCGCGCCGACGATCCCGATGTTCCGGCAGCCCGGCGCGGAGCGCCCGCACGCACGCGGCCACGGCCTCCTGCTGCATGCCGTCCGCGTGTCGGGCTCGGTCGCCAGCGCTCCCGCGCTCCGGCGGGCTTCCGCCACCATCTAGCGCTCGGCGAACACCGACGAGGGGCGCAGCGCCGGCGAACTTCTGCACCTGCGTCGGAGTCACCGATCCGTCACCGCTCCGCGCCTTGCACCGGATCGCCACGCGGAAGCCGTCACGCTTGATGGCCACGAGGTCGATGCCGGCGTCATGCGACGGTAGGGGGACGCCCACCGTCGTCCGATCCGGCCACTGCCGGATATCGCCAGCACTCGGCGATCTCCCAACTCGGGATGCCTGCGGCGTGCCGGAGCACGGCGTCCTCGAACTGTGTCCCGTCGAACCGCCGCGCGTCCCTGTCAGCTTGCAGGGCCGCGAGCGTCTCGTTGAAGCTCGAAGCCTGATCCGCCATGATGGCGTGGAAGTGTACATCGCGAGGGCCGTCAGTCCGAACGGGACCGTCAACCGATACCGCCGCCGCTCCTGGTCGTTGCGGCGGGACCGGTTCACCACCGAACGGGCGCGGCCAGTCGGCGGCGAGCGCCGGCCGCGACCGCGGCATCCCTTCCCGGAGGGACTCCTTCGTTGGGGAGCGACCCGGCCCGGCAGGTGTGACGGAGGAACACCGGCCGGGGCCGAAGACCGCAGGTCTGAGGCAGGGTCGCTCCCCAACTTCCCCCCTGTCCCTTTCGCTGTACGTGGGGGGTGGTGTATTGTGATGGGATCTGGTTGATATGGAGGGAGTTGGCCGTCTTGTGATTGTAAGCTCAAGTGTGACTGGGGGTGTAAGTTCGGCCGCTTGTCCTCCTTACCCCCTTACTGCGGCATCATCGGTGTAAGTTCGCCTCGGTCTCTATTGTGATCCAGGTTGTGATCAGGCGGCAGGTTGGATCACACCCTCCCCTCCGTCGCCCGGTTCCTCATCGTGCTTCCGCACCCCTCGCCTCCTTGTCCTCTGCTCCGATTCGTACGCCGGTAATGGATCCCGTCGATCCCGTTCGGTTCGCTGTCATCTTTCCACGCCGTGTCTTGCCCGGTACCGTACCATGCCGTTCACCTTCCTGACGCGCATGTTTCTCCAGTGTGTTCCGACCTGTTGTCAACGCGCACCCGGTTGCTATGTGGCGACGGTCCCGGCCGGCGCGGTTCGGATCGTGGTCGATGCCGGTCTCGTTCACGGGACGGACCCCTGCGTCCGTCCACAACAGCATCGTCCGCGACGGCGGCCGGCGAGTCACCGGAACGGCCGGAGCGAAGCGGAGGAACCGCAGCAGCGGTTTGACTCGCCGGTCGCCGTCGTGGCATTCGGGCAAAGGCTCAGACCGCACGCGGTCGCGAGTCACACGCCGGATGGGAGAGTGACTCGCCCTTTTCGTACCATCGGGATCGTGAACGCCACCCGGCGTCAGAACCGCGACGAGTCCTCCGTGCGCCGCGTGCCGGCAAGATAGGCGGCCCAGTCGCCCATGAGCCGCCGCCGCCGCTCGAACAGGTCCGAACGGGCGTAGGCTGCCTCGACCCTATCGCGGACCGTGTGTGCCAGCGCCGCCTCGACCACCTCGCGCGGGTGGTCCGTCTCCTCGGCCGCCCAGTCCCTGAACGTGGAGCGGAAGCCGTGTGGGACCGCGGCGACCTTCAGGTTCTTCAGCGGCCTCGACAATGCCAGGTCGGTCAGCGGCTTGCCCTGCGCCGTCGGGAACACGAGCGGGCAACCGCCGCCGAGCGTCCGCGCCGCGTCGAGGAGCTGCACCGCGGGACCGCTCAGCGGGACCCGGTGCTCGCGCAACGCCTTCATGCGTTCGGCCGGAACGGTCCACACCGCGGCGTCCAGGTCCATCTCAGACCACCGCGCCCCCCGCGCCTCGCCCGGCCGCGCGGCCGTAAGCACCATGAACTCGAACACCAGCTTGACGACCGGCCGGACCGACGCGGCCCGGATCGCCGTCAGCGCCGCCGCCACCTCGCCATGCGGCAGCGCCCGCATGTGCCGCACGACCTTCCGCTGCTTGCCGAGCACCGGGCCGAGCCGCTCGGACGGATTGTCGGTGCGATACTGCATCGCGATGGCCCACTCCAGCACGGCGTGGATGCGCTGGCGCACCCGCTGCGCCGTGTCCGGCTGGTTGTGCCAGATGCGTTGGAGCGTGTCGAGCACGTCGGCGCTGGTGATCTCGGAGACGGGCCGCGCGCCGAGATACGGGAAGGCGTGGGTCTTGAGGGTCGCCCACCACTGAAGGCCGTGCTTGGGGCTGCGCCAGCCGGGCCGCTTCTGCTCCAGCACCTCGGCCGCCGCCTCCTCGAAGGTCGGCGTGCGCTGGAGACGGCGCTTGTCGGCAAGCGGGTCGCCGCCCTCGCGGGCGAGCTTGCGGTTGGCGATGGCCTTCTCGCGGGCTTCGGCGAGCGGGACCAGGGGGACGGAGCCGAGTCCGAGTTCGTGCCGCCGGCCGCGGATGACGAGCCGCTGCACCCAGCTGCGGGCGCCGGAGGGCTGGACGAGGAGGTAGAGTCCCTGGCCATCGCAGTGTCGTCCTGGCGTGGCGTTTCGGACGAAGGCGGGCGTCAGTCGCCTGTCGGGATGGCGGCCACGGGGCTTTCGGTGTCGGCCGGCGGCGTGCCTCACATCATGCATCACCCTATTATATGGCGGAAGGTGCGGCGCCACGCAAGACGTTCCGACCCGTTCAGTCCACGGTGAGCGAGGTATAACTCACTATTACGCGGCCGCTTATGAACGCTTGCAGACGGTGCAGGACGACACGGGACGCCTAATGATGGACGACTGGTCCATCTACGTCGCCGGTGGTGCAGGGAACGCCGGCTGATGATCGCTCATCTCCGGGGCCGGGAGGACGCTCTCGTCCGTAGCGGCTGAACCCGCCGCGAACCCGAGTGGCTGGCGCTGGTCTGCCTGCACAACGGCGTGTTCCTCCGCTCCCAGTACCTCGCCTTCATCGGCCGGACGAATCCGGCGCTCGCCAACCGCTTCGTCCGCCGGTGCCGCAAGCACGCCGTCGAACAGCCGTGGCACGGCTCCCGGCTCCGCATCTGCCGGATCGCGGCCCGGCGCATCTACCGGGCCCTCGGCGCGGAGCACGTCCGGCACCGCCGCCCCGCCGCGCCGGAGGTCGTCTTGCGGCGTCTGCTGTCGCTCGACTACGTGCTCGAACACCGGCATGCCGCGTGGCTCCCGACCGAGGACGAGAAGGTGAATGCGCTGACCGCGGCGGGGATCTCGAAGCAGGTGTTGCCGCACCGGCTCTACCAGGGCGCGGTCGGGGCGCAGCAGCGCTACTTCCCCCACAAGCTGCCCGTGGCTCTCGACGGCGGGCGGGCGACGTTCCTGTTCGTGCAGACCGACGAGGACGAGACGGTGAGCGCGGTCCGCACATGGGGCTCGCAGCACTCGGCGCTGTGGACGGCGCTTCTCGCCGCCGGCCGCGCCGTCGAGGTGGTCGTCGTGGGCCGTGACCCGGTGCGATTGGCGGCGGCCGGGCGGGTGCTCGACCAGTGGGCGGCGACGCCTCCCGAGTCCGTGAGGATGTCGCAGCAGGACGCAGCGGCGGAGGTGGCTGCGATCAAGAAGGCGATCGCGACGAGCGACTGGCCCGCGCTGGACGCGTACGGCGGCCTGAATCCCGCGATCCAGCGCGCATGCGTCCTCGACGCCACGTGCGCCGGAGGCCGCAGGTCGAGGGCGGCGATCACGGCTGGCCGGACGTGGCGCTCGACGCGGGTGCCGGAATGGACCCGCGGCCGCCGCGCCGCCGAGGCTGCCTGACGAGACGAACCACGCCGGCAACCGACGTGTCAAGCCTTGCGGCTCCTCCACTTCGTTCCGGCTCTTCGAGTGACACGCCGGCCACCGGCGCGGTCTTGAGCGCTTACGGCCGAACGCGGGCGTCCGGCCCTCGACGGACCGGAGCCCACTACGTCCTCGAACCCGCCGCCGAACACGCCAGCCCCGAGCCGGGTACAGCCGATCCAGCGACGCCGGATCCGAGCAGCGGAACCGACAGCAAGCCTCATGCCACCGATCCAGATCGGGACGGCGGCGGTCACGGCGATCGCCGGGAATCAGCAGGCGGCGGTCGTGACGGAGATCAGGTATAGGATGGGAGTCGAGGTCACGGAGCGGGACGGGGACGGAGACGGGCAACCGAACGAGGCTGTGATCTGCCGCCCGATCACAACAAGACGGAGGCCCGAACTTACACCAGATATGCCGCACGAGAGGTGTAAGCAGCCCCGGAGTCTCAAATTACACCCCCAGTCACACCTGAGCTTACAACCCCGCACCCGATAAGTCCTTGCATATCAACCACATCCCACCACAACACACCACACCACCCCCACGTGCAGAGAAAAGAGACAGGGGGAAGGTAGGGGAGCGACCCACCGGAAACCGGCCGGTTTCCGGACCCGGCCGGTGTTCCTCCGTCACACCTGCCGCGCCGGGTCGCTCCCCATCGAATTGTCCCTGCGGGAAGGCGGACTGAGGTTGTCACGGTCGCACTGGCCGCCGGTGCTTGCCTGCAATGTCCACGCGGCGAGCCGTCGGGGCAGCCGTTCGGGGCGCCGGGTCGCCAGCAGGATCGACACCAAGGGCGGCCGTGCGTCGCCGAGTTGCCGGGCGCGCGCCTGCAGCGAATGGTTCCGCAGAGCCGCGCGGCGCATCCTGATGCTGAGCAACTCGCGCCGGCCGAGGTCGGCGCCGCTCACTCCGGTGACCATCAGGTCATGGAGGTCGGCGCCGAGCAGCGGCCGAAGCCCCGGCCCTCCATCGGCCAGATGCACCACCGCGCCGGTGGCGGCCACGCGAGCCAGGTGGCCGGCCCGCGTGACCGCGCCGGCGTGGAACGCCTGCACGTCCTCCACGTGATGACACCGGCGGAGCCTGAGCGAATCGTGCCGGTGCACGATGCGGTGCGCCTCGACGCCGGGCGGCAGTAGTGTAGTCGGTCCCAGCGCCGCCACCTCATCCCCGGCGGCGCGCGGCCATCCGAGCGGGTTGTATCTCGACGGATCGAAGGCGGGCACGACACTCTGGCACGGCGCCTCCGGCGGTTTCGATGCGCTCCGCATCGGCGTGTTCCGAGCCGACCGACCCCGTAGCGGTTTGCCCGGTTTCCAGACGAGCCGCAGCCGTCGGTTCCGTATCCAGTGCCGGGAATGCGCCCAGGCCACCTGTCGCTTTCTGGCTGTCCGCCACCGAACCACATATTTCAGGAACGACGATCTCCTGTTCTCCACATTCAGCAACGGACGTGCCAGGAAACCGCGGGCTTGACTTCCCGCCACGCCGGCCAACCACTTCAGGAACGACCATGCCTCCCGATAGCCGTGGACGTTCCCCGCCCGGTACCGCAAGCGCTCCCACTTCGCGGGGTAGCCGACCGGATCCGGCGGCGCCGTCCACCCCGCGCCGGCCCTCAGCTTCAGGGTCTCCGGGGAGAGCGCCCGTGCATCGCCGAAATCGGCGGGGCTGCCGCCCGCACGGCGCGCACGATGGAGAGCCCATGCCCGCGTGATCGAAACCCGGCTCCCGTCGGGGAGAACCGCAGCCGCGGTGACCGCGCTTCGGAGCTTCGCGCGCAGGCGATGCACCAAGTCCCTGGTGGACACGGCGGCGGGCAGCGTGACGTGGAACGACGCCGCGGGAAACTCGTCGAGAGCGGAGCGCGTGGGGGCGACGCGTACTCGCGGGTCCGGATCGAATACGTCCCGGAGCCACGCCAGCCGTTCGTCATCGTCGTTCATCGGCGTTTCGATGCGCACCACCAGATCGTGCTCGCGGTCGGCCAGGATCTTCGCGGTGGCCTCGATTACCTGCTCGGCCGGGAGAGTTCCAGCCTCGATGGTTACGGCGTACTGGGGAACCGTGTAGATGCGACCGGGCTGAGTTCCACGGAATCCGCTGTGGGCGATCAGGTGAGCCGCCTTCCCATACGGGATCCGATAACTTCGCGCTTGGGCGTCCCGGTCCCCGGCCCAGCGGCCCTGGTGCCAGGCGAAGGCATCCCGGACCGACACCAGCAGCCCGCCGCAGGTGTAGGCCCGGTAGGCGAGCTCGGTGTCCTCCCCGCCCCAGCGTGCGAACGATTCGTCGCTCCCGCCCACCAGCCGGTAGAAGCTCTTGCCGATGCCGAAGTTGCCCCCCGCCATCGCATGAAAAATGTCGTCCGCCCTCGTCCTCAGGTCGTCGGTTCTGAGCATCAGGCCTTCAATCGGGTGGGGGTCCGCCGGCCGGTCCGAAAACAGGTCCCGTAACGATCCCGCCCGGTGCCGGATTGTCTCCGCGTCGAGGTCGTCCACCGCCACATGGCAGAAGGATCCCAACGTCAGGGCATCGGAGACGACATGGTGCCAGCGGGCGTGCGCCGCGATCCAGTTCGCCTCCACAAGCATGTCGCTGTCGAGAAAGAGCAGGATGTCGTGGGCCGCGGCCCGAGCGCCGGTATTCCGCGCCCTGGAAATCCCAAAGCCGCGGCGCTCCTGTCGCACCACTCTGAGGTCCAGCGGTGTCGTCCGGGGCCGCTCCAGCGGCGGCTCCGACCCGTCGTCCACGATCACCACCTCGAACAGATTCTGCGGCCAGGTCTGGCCTTCCAGCGCCGCCAGCGTCCTCGCCAGTGTTTCGGCGGGAGTCTGGTAGTACGGGATGATCACGCTGACCGGCATGGTGGGCGTGAACGTTTCCAGCGGCTCCACTGCAACCTGACGCCAGTCGTTGTACCGGACGGATGCGGGTTTGGGAGTCATCCAGACCACTTATCGCCTGATGGCCGCCCGCCACCGTACCGCGATGGTCAAGCCCTTCAGGAGTGCCCAGGCCTCGCCGGGGCTGCGGATGTCTCGCATCCAGTTGAGCAAGGTGGCCAACTTGGTGGGATGGTTCATCGGACCGGTACATCCGGGTTTCAACGCCGTGGCGGGTATCGTCCGCGCCTCGCCGAAATCGGCCGGGTCGCCCCCCGTGCGGCGCGCCCGATGGAGCGCCCACGCCCGGGTAATCGACACCCCGGATCCGTCGGGGAGAGTCGAGGCCGCGGTGACCGCGCAGCCAAGCCCGACGCGCAGCCGACGCACCAGCCCCTTGGCGAACACCGTGGCGGGCAGCGTGACGTGGAACGGCGACGCTGGAAACTCGTCGAGGACGGAACCGGTGGCGCCTACACGCACCCGCGAGTCGGCGCCGAACTCCTCCCGTAGCCGCCTCAGTCGCCCAGCATCGTCGCTCGTGTGCATTTCGATTCTCACCACCAGATCATGCTCCGGATCGGCCAGGATATTCGCGGCGGTCTTGACAGCAAGTTCGATCGGGCGATGCCCCGCGTCAACGGTGACCACGTATTGAGGCACCGTGAAGATGCGACGGGGCCGCTTGCCGCGGAACCCCGGGTGGGCGATAAGATGTGCAGCCTTCGCGCGCTGAAGTCGAAGATCCCGATCCTTGTCCTTGGCGTCTCTATTCTCCTTCCATCGGCCCTGGTGCCAGGCGGAGGCGTCCCGGACCGGCACCAACAGCCCGCCGCGGGTATGAGCCCGGTAGCCGAGCTCGGTATCGTCCATGCCCCAACGTGTGAACGATTCGTCAAATCCGCCTGTCAACTCGAAAAAACTCCTGCTGACTCCAAGGTTTCCGCTTTCGACCACCCTGAACAAGTCGTCGGCCCTTGATGTCAGATTGTTGGTTCTGCCCAAGTGGGATTCAATCCAGGGTGGGTCTACCGGCCGGTCCAAAAACAGCTCCGACAGCGACCCTGGCCGGCGTCGGATAGTCTCCGCGTCGAGATCGTCCACCGCCACATGGCTGTGGGATCCCAACGTCAGGGCGTCGGAGACGACGTGGTGCCAGCGGGCGTGCGCGGCGATCCAGCCCGCCTCGGCCAGCATGTCGCTGTCAAGAAACAGCAGGATGTCGTGCGCGGCCGCCCGAACGCCGGTGTTGCGCGCCCTGGGAGCACCGAATCCGCGGCGCTCCTGACGCACTACCTTGACGTCCACGGGGGTCGACCGGGTCGACCGGGGCGGCTCCAGCGGCGGCTTCGAGCCGTCGTCGACGATCACCACGTCAAAGAGGTGCCGCGGGTAGGTCTGGCCTTCCAGCGCCGCGAGCGTCCTCGCCAGCGTTTCGGCGGGTGTCTGGTAGTACGGGATGATCACGCTGACCGGCAAGGTGGGCGTGAACGCCTCCGGCGCCGGCACGTCCACCTGCCGCCAGTCGTTGTACCGGACGGACGCGGGCTTGGGGATCATCGTGCGCTGGTCCGAGCCGTCACGTTCTTCCCTGCCCCCGGTTCGCCGTGAGGGTGTCCAGCCGGCGGTTGAAAGTGGGCGGCGACGGTGCTCACGCTACGCCACCTTCTGCATCTCGTCAAGGGGGCCGTCCTCGTCATCGAGATGCCCGGTCATAATGATTCAGGTTTCGATGACCGCTGACAGTTGCTTCTCACGAGGCGTGGTCGATCACGTGGGTCATCAGCGACGGGATTCCGGCCGCCCAGACCACCGGTGGCAATTGGCCGGGCGGGGTCCAGATGTAGCCCAGCCGGTTCAGTGCTTCGCGCGCCGCCAGCCGACCCGCACGGTCGGCGCCGGTCGCCGCGAGGGCGGCGTCGATGGCGCGGTCGGAAGCGGTTGCTTCGGCGCCGGCCTGGAACAGCGGCGCGACGGCGACGGCCGCGGGCAGCAGGTCGCGCGCCTCCAGCTCCCGGTAGCGATCCTGATAATAGTCCGTGACCCGGGTGGCCACTTCGGGGTGCGCCGCCGCCGCGTGGGTGGCGGTCAATCGGGTCGCACGGGTGGCCAGGCGCCGTTCCCACAAGGCCTCGCCCCAGAGCTGGACGAAGTAGGGATAGCGCTGGCTGCCCTCCTCGACCGTCGCGAGGGCGTCATCGTCGATGCCCACGCCGTGCGCCGCCAGCGGCTCGACCAGGGCGGCGCGGGTGGCCGCGGCGCTCAACAAGCCGATGCCCAGACGCCCCGCGCCCAAGCGGCTCCAGAACGATGCGTTCATCGCGCCGAGATGCGCCGGCAGGCCCGGCGTACCGGCCATCACCAGCAGGAACGGCGCCTCGTCGCGCACTTGTTGACTGGTGTTGAGCAGAATCCTGCCTACCTCGACGTCCACAGTGTGCGCCTCGTCGAGCAGCAACGCCAGCGGCTTCTTGCGGCAACGGGCCGTCAAGTCCGCCCGCAGGTTCCTCGTGCCCCCGGCCGGCGGCGCCCATTCGACCGAGCCGACGGCCGCCACGCCGACTTTCCTCGGGACGAGCCGTGTCACTGCGGACGACGGCGCCAGAACGTCGATCAGCGCTTCCCGCGTGGGAATGTCCGCCGGCGTCAGGGCCACCACGTCCACTTCCGGTTCGCGGTCGCGGCACGTGCGCTTGAACCAGTTGAGCAGCACGGTCTTGCCGTTGCCGCGCGGCCCGGTCAGCGCGACGTTGTGCGGCGGGGAGGCGCCGCCGAGCAGGTCCGCCAGACAGCGGGTCAACACCGTCTCCTCCCGCTCGCGGCCGGTGAGCGCCGGGGGCGTGGCGCCGTCGCCCGGAGTGAACAGGCGTTGCTCCGTCGCCGTCATGGGCGACCAGTGTATCCTGTTCGAGGTGCCGCCGGCGGCGGGCCGTGCGCCTCCAGCTCCCGACAGCGATTCTGGTAGTAGTCCGCGATCCGGGGCGCCTTTTCGCGAGTCGGTCGATCACTGCCCGGCCATCGGCGAGGAGCAGGGCCGGCCCGCGCAGAAGCCGTACCCCGGCAGGCTCATGCTGCGCGTTTCGCCCGAGGTGCACGCCGCCGTCGCCGCGGCCGCCGGCGCACGGGGCGAGAGCATCAACCGGTGGGCTCGGAGGCGCTTCGCCAAGCCGCGTCCCCGAGCTGACCCCCGTCGCCGCCCGTCGCCATGACCCGCGGCGTCACGAGTGGTCGGCGCGTCTTCGACTCGGGCGAACCACGTGAACGGCTGGCCGTTCAGGCTGGCGCCCCCGAGGTTGAGGAAGGCGCCGCGGAACAGCCGCGTTTCGGCGTTCAGCGCGCCCGGGAGGTCGTGGCGGTCGTTGCGTGGGTCATGGAATGTCCTTGGGTCGGGCGGAAAGGCTGCCACGGAAGCGCGGCGGACAGAAGAACCCGACACCCCAGCTCAAGTGCATGCAGGCCAGAACCATGGGCAGAAGGACCGCGGCGGGCGCGCGGCAGCGGGCGCCTGCCACCAGGGAGCCGCCCGCGAGGACGGCGAGGTAGGCGACGGGAAACGCCGCCGCCCATGCGGAGCCGACCAGGATCCCGCACCCCGAGGCGGCCAGACCCAGCACGAGGAGCGGGGCGCCCAATTGTCGGACCCGCCACGACCGCGGATGTCGCCGGATCATCGCCCGCTTCCACCGGCCATTGTTGAAATACTGCCTGGCGAGCGCCCGCAACGTGCCGCGAGGCCGGTAGACGGCGACCACATCGGGATCGAACCAGACGGCTTTCCCGCGTTCCCGCAGCCGCCAGTTGAGTTCATAGTCCTCATTGCGACTCAGAGTGGGATTGAACCCGCCCATCTCGTTCAGCGTCTCACGCCGGAACGCGCCCAGGTAAACGGTGTCGACCAGCCCCTCGGCGCCGCCGAGTCGGTAGCGGGCGTCGCCCGCGCCGAGCACCGTCGTCATCGCCAGCGCCACCGCCCGCTCGAAGAACGTCGCCCCGACCGGCATCTGCTGGCCGCCGACGTTCGCCGCCCCCGTCCGCAGCAGCGTCCCGGTGGTCCGCCGGACGTATCCGGGCGTCAATCTCGCGTTCGCGTCGCAGCGGACGACTATCTCGCCGGTCGCTTCCCGAAGGGCGTGATTGAGTCCAGAGGGGATGTTCTTCTCCGGATTGGGCACGATGCGCACCGTCGGGTGACGCCGCCGGATCACGTCCCTCATGGCCGGCGTGTCGGATCCGTCGGCCACGATCACCTCCATCGCCCCCGGATACTCCTGGGACGTCACCGAATCGAGCGCAACCTCGATCGTGTTCTCCGCGCCGCGCGCGGGGATGATCACCGACACGGGGGGGAAGCGCGCAGCCGGCGACTGGATTCGTTCTCCCGGAGACCGGGGAGACTCCTCACGAGTCCTCTCCGTTCCCCCTCCACGGTGCGAGTGGGCGCGCATCCATGCGTCGGCGTACGCGGCCACGTACGCGCCCGCAACGTCCCGATCGGAAAACTCCATCTCCGCCATTCGCCGCCCCGCGGCGCCGTATCGACTTCGCGCGCCGGCATCCGACAGCAGGCGTTCGACGGCCGCCGCCAACTCGCCGGGGCTTCTCGGGGAGACGATGGCTCCGTTCACGCCGTCGTGCGCTATCTCCAGGGCGCCCGGGATTCGAGTGGTGACGACCGGCTTTCCCATCGCCGCCGCTTCGATGAGAATGCGCGGTATGCCTTCCGGATAGTACGTCGGATGGACGACCACGTCGGACGCTGCGAGCAGGACGTCGATGTCTTCCCGATGCCCGACGTACTGGACCGCGTCGTCTCCGTTCCAGGCCGCCAACTCCTCTTCGGGGACCGATCTCGGATTACCGACGTCGGTCTTGCCGGCGAGGACGAAGCACGTGTCCGGTCGCGCACATCGGACCAGACGCGCCGCCTCTACATAGTCAGCGACACCCTTGTCGTGCAACAGGCGTGAGGCCATGACGACCAGTTGCATCCCGGGTGCTATTCCCAACTCCGTCCGGATATGCTCGCGGTCGTGACCGGAGACGTTATCGAGATTGAACCGGGAGAGATCGACCCCCGACCCGCCCTTGACCACGAGAGCCCGCTCGCGGAGAGCGGAGCCCAACAGGGCTTCGCGATCCGATCGTGTCTGGAAAATGACGAGGTGGTTCAAACGCGCGATCGTTCTGTACAGCAGCAACAGGCATGAACGCCGGATGAAGTCCATGCTGCTGCTGCCGACGCTGCCGACGTACCCCAGGCCCGTGATTCCACTGACGACCAGACGCACGCGGGCCAACCGGGCGGCGACGGTCCCGTACACGTTCGCCTGAACAGTGAAGTGGTGGACCACGTCCGGCTTGATCCGCCGATAGGTCCTCCAGATGTCCGTCAAGTGCCTCGCGACGGCGAGGGGATTCAGACTGCGACGTTTCAGTCTCCACGGGACGAACAGCGCTCCCGTCTCCTCGATGGCGGTCACGAACTCGCCGGGCGGCGCGACTACGTACACCCGGACGCCCATCGACAGGAGCAGACGAACGATTGGCATGCGAAACCGGTGGATGTTTTCGTCGGTATTGGCGGCGATGACGACGGACCTCGGAGGAAAATGGTTCCCGGGTCGCCACCGTTGCGGCGCCGCTCGACGCTTCGGGGAGGAGGCGTTCTTCATGCCTGAATCAAAGCGATCCTGCATCGTCAGAGCTTCGCCGGACATCATGGACACCATAGCAGCGCGTCGGCGCTCGTCGGCGCCGATTCCCGGAGAGCCGCCGCGGGCCGTGTCCACGATCGTCGCGGCCGGCGGACTGAACGGGCGGGGGCCGGCATCCCGTCGTTGACGACCCCATGTGCTCGGCCACGCCTCGTGAGAAGCAGCAGCCAAGCGAGCCAAGCGTCCCGCCGCGTGCTATGACGAAGAAGGGATTCTTCCGTGGAGTCCGTCAGTCGGCTGTCTCCGTACGGCTCTTCTGGTTCATCTGGTCAAGAGGCGGGCGAACAGGGCTTCCCATCTGTCCAGCACGCCCTCGGGAGAGAACTCGGTGCGCACGCGATCGTACGCCCGCCCGACGAAGGCGGACCGGGCCTCCGGGGGAAGCTCCATCAGTCGGACCATCCCATCCGCCAGCGCTCGATGGTCTCCGGGCGGCGCGAGGGTCCCGGTCTCGCCGTCGGCGATCAGTTCGGGCACGGCGCCGACCGCGGTCGCCGCCACGGGCCTGCGCGCCGCCATCGCCTCCAGCACCACCACCGGCATGCCCTCCCAGGCCGAAGACAGGACCAGCCCGTCGGCGGCCGAGAACAGGTCCGGCAGGTCGGTCCGCAGGCCGAGCATCGACACCCGTTCGGACAGTCCCAGTTGCCGCGTCAACGACCGTACCTGGTCCTCCAGGGGTCCGGCGCCAGCGATCATCAGCGACGCCTCGGGGCGCCGCCGCGCCACCTTCGCGAAGGCGCGCAGCAGGTTCGGATAGTCCTTCTGGGGATGAAGCCGACCCGCGGCCAGCCACACGAACCGGCCGTCGGCCACGCCCAGGTCCCGCCTCGTGCGATCGCGGCTCTGTGCCGCCTCGAATCCGGCAGCGTCGACGGCGTTGGGAATGACGTGCGTACGCGAAGGCCCGATGACCCCCCGGCGACGGAGGTCGTCCGCCATGTGCCGCGACAGTACGGTCACGGCGTCCGCAAGTCGATGGGTCAGTCCCAGCAGCCGCTCCCTTGCCGGATGGTCTCGTTCGTTTTGGATCACCGATATCCCGACGGTCTCCCCGCCGAATTGTCCCAGCAGCCGTGACGTCATCATGCCGTGGAACATGAACCCGACCAGCAGGTCGGGTCTGACCCGCCTGACGACCCGCGCCGCCCTGACGAGGCCCGCGTACTTCAGAACTCCTCGAGCTGCCCCCAAGGTCACCGCTCGAACGTCGGGTTCGTGCAGCGCCGAGCGCAGCGACGCCTCCGAGAACGGCAGGTACGAGACGACCGTCACCCTCCAGCCTCTGCCGGCGAGACCATTGGCGAGGCTGACGAGCTGGCTCTCGGCGCCGCCCCGTTCCAGGCCGCTGACGATGAACATCACGTGACCGAACGGCCGCCGCCCCGCGGTCATCTGCTCCCCGGCTGCCGCACGTCCCCGAAAACGTCCAGCGTGTTCAGCCGCCTCGCGTGCGCGGAACCTCTCCGAGGGCGAAGCGCGATTCGCAGAACGGCGCCCAGCAACGCGAGGAGGACGACGTACCAGAGAGCCCAACCCAACAGGCCCGAGACCCTGTCCTCCATGCCCATCAGCCAGACCGTGAGGATGTGGGCGCCCGCGGCCGTGGTCACGGCGGAGGCGTCGTCGTGGAAGAACGTCCGATACACCGCCCGGTACAGGGCGCCGAGCAGGGGCATCCCCAGCAGAACGCCCAGGGCGCCGAAGTTGGCGTACATCTCCCCCACGTGATGGATCTTGAAGCCGTTGATTTCGTTGCCCTCGTGCAGGAACCCGTAACGCTGGCCCAGGTCTTGCACCTCCCTGGGCTTGCCCTCCCAGACGAAGCGGGGGACGAGTTTGAACAGCACGGGGTAATAGGTCTCACCGCGCAGATACGGCACGTTTCCGGACGTCTGGTGGATGACCCAGGCCACGGGCAGCAGCATGTTCAGGCGTTCGGACACCGTTCTCAGGGCGCTATCGACGTAGCTGAAAATGGTGCCTCGCGTCACGAAGTCCGGCATCATCCGCACGTAGGCGGCGGCCTTCCACGTCAGGGAGGTATCGGCCCATGGCGCATTCCGGTTCCGTCCCGGCGAGTCGTGCGTCTCGTTCGCTCTCGTGACGACCGGCCGGACGCCTCCCGGTATGGTCGGATAGAAGAGAGTCGCTGACGGACCGCCTTCCCGCAGCGCAGAGCGGTCTCCCCTCGACGCAACCAACGCCCGGAGACGATAGACGACCCGGCGGTGGCTCTCCCCCACAAGAGGCACGTTCACATAGTACTCGGCCCAGTTGTCGGCGTCCACTTCGACTCGTATCCGGTCGCACGGCGCAACCGAGGCGAGAGCGGTTCTCTCCGCTTCGTCCCTTCCGTGGACAATCAGTCGGAACGTCTCCGTGCGTCCCGATTCGGTGCGTATCTCCCATGAAGTGGCGTCCATCGTGCCGAGCTGCCACTCTTCGTCGGAATCAATGTTCCGGAAAGATCCGGCGACGAAGGCGGTGAGCGTTCTGCTTCGCCATCGACTCGCATCCGCCACGACGCCGGAAACGTACTCGACGGCTTCGCAGTCGGGGTGAAGGTGCTGAAAAGCGGGCCGGGTCTTCAGGCCGGTCCGAATGCGGTCTATGGCGTATGCCGGCAAGGCGACCGGGTGAACGCACCGGCCGTCGGCGACCACTCCGCCTTGGAGGCCGAAGTCGAAGTTGTCGAAGGAATGAGCGGACCGATGGCCGGGCAGGTCGGCGCGGTCGACCGGATAGACGTGCACGAAGAAGCTTGGCCTGCCGCCGCCCGACGGGTCCGCACCGCATGCCTCGGCGTCGTTGTAATGGTAGGTCAGGATGCGGTCTTCATGATTGTATATGGCGTAGTCCGGTGTCTCGACGATCGGTTCGCCTCGTTCCGCACCGCCATCGCCGGGGATCGGGAGGGTGAGATTATGGACGGAGATGTGCTGGGCCGTACTTGCGTCGACCCCGTGCGTCCAGATGAAGGAGCGGTACTGGTGCCGCATGGGAAGCAGCACGGCCAGCAGGACGGCGGCGGTGAGGACCCCGTACGCCATCCCCTTCCAGGTCGGCGCGGGCGCGGTCACCATCCAGGCCACGAACAGGGCGATGATGGCGCCCATTCCCTCCATCACGAGGCCGCTGCTCAGCCCCAGCACCGTGTAGTAGACGACCAGCGACCACAGGAACGACCGGCCGGCCGGGCCCAGTCCGCCGCGCAAGTGCAGGCGGAACAGGATCAGGATGGAGAGAACGACGAACTGACCGGCCAGGTTGATCGGGAAGGCGATGGCCGACGGCAACCCGTCGCCGCCGGTGTAGGTCGCCACTACGTGGCCGACGTGGAGGTAGAAAAAGGGCGCGGCGGCCAGGCCGATGACGACGGCCAGTGAGGCGGCGTGGCGGTGCATCCGCGCCGGGACGAACTCGACGCGGGGGAACGCGGGAGCCGGCCGTCGGCGGTGCGGCCCGAAATGCGCGGCCAGCAGCAGCGCCCAGCCGGCCAGCGCGAGCGCCAGCGCCAGATCGATGAGGGAATCGTCTATCGACGGACTCCCGAGCCACCACCCATGGAAATCGTGTTGCAGAAAGACCGGCGCGCCGAAGTACAGCCCATAGGTGACGCCGACGAGGGGCATCACGGAGTGGCCCCAGTCCCGGTCGGAGGCCCACATCAGCGTCGGGGCCGAACAGAGACAGAGGATCAGCGAGGCCATCAGGCGCTGCAGCGCCGTCGGACCCGCCGGCGCGTACAGGTTCAGCGCGAGCACGGCCACGCCCACCACGACGGCGAGCCCGGCGACACGCCGATTGACGCCGCCGATGGCGGCGAACAGTGTCTTCGCCGGGACGCCCGCCTTGAAGAGATCAGCGTTCATGTCGACTCAAGATCTCGCGGAACAGCTCGACATGGGCGTCGGCCGCGCGCTCGCACGAGAACCAAGCGGCGCGGCGGCGGAGCGCCGCTTCCGGAGGCCTGTCGCCCTCCAGCGCCTCGACCACCGCCCGCGCGAGGGCCGGGGCGTCGCCGACCGGCGTCAGTTTACCCCATCGGCCCCCTTCCAGTATCTCGCGCGGCCCGTGGGGGGTGTCGGTGCTCACCACGGGCGTTCCGCAGGCGATGGCTTGGAGGAGCACCCCCGGCAGTCCCTCCGAACGGGACGAGAGCACGAACAGCCGCGCTCGGCGCAGGTAGGGAAAGGGGTTCTCGTCGAAGTCCACGAACCCGAGGTCCCGTTCCACCCCGCAGCGCCGCGCCCGGGCCGTCAGGCGCGCCCGGCGCGATGCGGAGAGGTTCCCCATGACGACCAGGCGGGCGTCGACGCGGCGTCTGACCCGGCCGAAGGCGTCGACAAGCGTGGCGTAGTCTTTCTGGGGCGCCTCCCTGCCGATGCTCAGAACGACCGGCGGCGCGCCGTCCCGGAACCAGGGGTGAGTGACCTCCCGCCGGGCCAGCCGCCATATCGTGGCGGACGGCACAGGGTTGTAGATGGCTTGAACATGCTCGGCCGGCATGTCGAACGACCGTCGCAGCTCGTCGGCCAGTCCCCTCGAGACGGCGACCACGGCGTCCGCTCTCGGAAAGAGCGCTCGTGCCTCGGATAACTCCTGTCGAGTGTACATGGTATCCGGACTGTTGCGCACGGAAACGACTACGGGGACGGGGCGGCCCGTCAACTCCGCCGCATAGACGGTGGAGGTATCGGCCGGTTGCAGCACCGACATCAGCACCTGGGGACGCGCCCGCCGAACGTAACGCGCAATCAGATGGGCGAAGAGGGCGTACCTGGGCCTGACGGACGTTCCCAGCCGCTTCCGCGTGAGCGCGAACCAGGTCCGGATCGCCGCCAGCGGGTCGATGGGAACCGCGTGCACCTCGACGCCGCGTTCGCGGCAGTGGCGGAGCAGTTCGCGGTCCGTCCGGGGGAGCCTGGGGTGATACAGCCGCATCCCAGGTCGAAGGTCTTCCCGATACGCCACGATCAGGCGCGCCACCAGCAGGTCCACGCGATGGCCGCGCTCGACGAGCGACTCGGCCAGGGTGAGGGCCGTCCGCTCCGCTCCGCCTCCCGTCAGGCGATACAGCACGAACCCGACGTGCAGCCTGCCTGATGCGGTCGTCATCAGTCCGTTCATCCCGGCACGCCCCGACTCTCGCCGACCAGAGGCGTCGGGCGCGGAACTTCGCCGCGCCGCCCGAGCGCGGACCGGCCGGCCGTCCACAGGAAACCCGCGTCGCTGCGCGCCGGCAGACAGATCGGGAGCCAGCCCATGCCCGTCGTTCTCCTGAACACGATCGCGAGGAAGAGGCAGCACGAAATCGCGCCGGTGGTCATGGCCCAGGCCGCCGCCTCGATGCCGAGCCGCGGGTAGAGCGGGAAGAGCACGCCGAGATTGGCGCACAGCCCGAGGCAAGTCGCCCACGAACAGATCTCCGGGCGGTCGACGCCCTTGAAGTGGGTCATGAACAGGCCCGTACCGGCCGATGCCACGATTCCGGGCGCCAGGATCCAGAGGAGCGGGACGACCGGCAGGAAGGAGGCCGAGAGCAGGAGCGAAACCAGCGGCGTGCCGACGGCGAGCGCCGGGAGGACGCCGACGGCGGTGGTCCAGCCCACGAGGCGCAGGCAGCGGGCGACGAGCTCGGGTTGGTCCCGGCCGGCGATGCGGGGCAGCAAGGCATTGCCCACGGCATGGGAGAGGAACGTGAAGCCCAGCATGAGCGTGCTAGCCGCGGCGAACAGGCCGATCTCGGCCGGGCTCGCGATCAGCCCGAGGACGAGAACGCCAGCGTGCGGTTCGAGCGCGTTCCCGAGGCGCGCCATATGGTATCGCAGGCCGTAGCCGAGAATGCGGGTGAGAGCCGAGCGGGACGGCACTTCCGCGACCAGCCCGCAATGCCGCCGCAGGTCCCCGAGGCAGGCCGCGACCGAGACCAGATGACCGATGGCGAACGACGCGACGGCGCCGTCGACGCCGAGGCCCCACCATCGGACGAGCACCAGGATCGCGATCGCGTTGACCGACATCCGGAGCAGCACGCGTACGGCGAGTCGGCCGAAACGCCGGAGCGCGGCGAGCAGGTGCTCGATCGCGGTCGAGAGAGCCACGAGCGGGGCCAGCACGAGGCCCAGGTGGAAGGAGCGCGTCTCGGCTTTCTGGAAGAAGGCGACGTCGCTGTCGATCAGGGGGATGGCCAGCGCGATGGCCAGTCCTCCACCCGCCAGACTGATCGCTGCGGCGGCGCCCACGCCCTGCGACACGCTCGCCTGTCTCGCCGCGACGAAGTACTGCGCCGCCCTGCTGGGCGCCGGGACTGAAGACCAGGCCGAGCAGAGACCCGAACACGACGCAGACGGA
>CBDCCY010000002.1:0-854245 GCA_965215155.1 Vicinamibacterales bacterium
TCGCCGAGAGCGTCTTCTGGGTGCCGGCCGAAGCCCGCTGGGCGCATCTGCGGGCGCAGGCGCGCCAGCCGACGGTCGGACAGACCGTCGATGAAGCGATGGCGGCCCATCGAGCGCGACAACCCGGCACTCAAGGAGGTGCTGCCTCGTGACTACGCCCGGCCCGCGCTCGACAAGCGGCGGCTCGGCCAGTTGATCGACCTCGTCAGCAACATTCAGGTGGGCGACCGGGACGCCCGGTCCCGCGACGTGCTCGGCCGCGTCTACGAGTACTTCCTGTCTCGGTTCGCGAGCGCCGAGGGGAAGAAGGGCGGCGAGTTCTACACCCCGCGCTGCGTCGTCAAGGTGCTGGTCGAGATGCTGGAGCCGTACCGGGGCCGGGTCTACGACCCGTGCTGCGGCTCATCGGGCATGTTCGTGCAGTCGGTTGCGTTCATCCGCGCACACGCCAGCGGCAACGGGAACGGCGGCAAGGCCAAGGCGGACATCAGCATCTACGGCCAGGAGTCGAACTACACGACGTGGCGGCTGGCGAAGATGAACCTCGCCATCCGGGGTATCGAGGGCCAGATCGCCCACGGCGACAGCTTCCACCACGACCGCCACCCGGACCTCAAGGCAGACTTCATCCTCGCCAACCCGCCGTTCAACGTCTCGGACTGGGGCGGCGAGCGGCTGGCCGAGGACAAACGCTGGCGGTACGGCGTACCGCCGAAGGGCAACGCCAACTTCGCCTGGGTCCAGCACATGGTCCACCATCTGGCCCCGGCCGGCGTCGCCGGCTTCGTGCTCGCCAACGGGTCGATGTCGTCGAGCCAGTCGGGCGAGGGGGAGATCCGGAAGAACCTGATCGAGGCGGACCTGGTGGACTGCATGGTTGCGCTGCCGGGGCAGCTCTTCTACTCGACGCAGATTCCGGCCTGCCTCTGGTTCCTCGCCCGCCGCCGGCCGCGTCGCGGCGAGGTCCTGTTCATCGACGCCCGCAAGCTCGGCCGGATGGTGGACCGCACCCACCGCGAGCTGACCGACGAGGACACCGCCCGCATTGCGGGCGCATACCACGCTTGGCGCGACGGCGCGGACGCCTACGAGGACCTTCCTGGCTTCTGCAAGAGCGCCCCGCTCGACGAGGTGCGCCGGCACGGCCACGTGCTGACTCCCGGCCGCTACGTCGGTGCCGAGCCCCAGCCGGACGACGGAGAGCCGTTCGAGGCGAAGATGAAGCGGCTGGTGGCGGAGCTGCAAGCGCAGCAGGCCGAGGGAGCGCGGCTCGACGCTGCCATCGCCGAGAATCTGAGCGCGTTGGGCTTCGGAGGCAAGGGCTCGTGAGCAATGCTGACGAGCGGCGCTGGCAGCAGCGGCTCGACAACTTCGGGACGGCGCTCCGGCAACTGACGGATGCCTGCGAACCGCGAGCGGTACGACGACCTGGAACGGGCCGGTCTGATCAAGACGTTCGAGTTCTGTTTCGAGCTGTCGTGGAACGTCCTCAAGGACCTGCTCTTCTACGAGGGGCATGAAGTGAAGGTGCCGCGCGCGGCGATCCGCAAGAGCTTGAGGCGACTACATCGACGAGAACGACTGCGAGACCCTGCTTGACGCCCTGGACAAGCGTAACCTGTTGAGCCACACGTACTGGACGACGTGGCTCGGGAAGCCGAGACGCTGATCAAGGAACGCTACTACCCGGCCCTGCTGCGACTCTACGCGGCTCTGGACGCCAAGCGGACGCCATGACGGACGGTCTCAAGGACGCGCATCGTGAAGCGATCATCGCCGAGGATCGCGGCCAATAACCGCGTGGAACGGGCCGTGTTGTTCGGATCTCGGGCGACAGGGACCAACACTGTGTCGTCGGACGTGGACATCGCGTTGTACGGGGACCGTCTGACGCTGACCGACCAAGCCCGGCTCGCGGCCGCGCTGGACGAGATTCCGATGGCGCAGTCCGTCGATCTGCTGCTGTACGACTCGGTACAAGATCGGACGTTGCGGGAACATATCCGGCGTGAAGGTATCGAGTGGTACGAACGATCGACTGACGGCCGAGGGCACAATCCCGCGGCAAACCTCCGTCGTCCCGGCGACTGGACATTCGTAAACCTCGGTCGGGCGTGCACGAAGATCGGCAGTGGAGCGACGCCGCGCGGCGGCAAGGATTGTTTACTTGGAGAGTGGGCCGTACGCCTTGATCCGGAGTCAAACGTCCTCAATGACGGTTTTCGTCACGACGGCCTTGCGTACATCGGTGAGCGACATGCCTTCGAGCTCGCCGGCGTAGAGGTTCGGGCCAGAGACGTTCTACTCAACATCACCGGGGATTCCGTCGCGCGCGTTTGCCAAGTGGACCCACAAGTTCTACCCGCCCGCGTGAACCAACATGTGGCAATTGTCCGTCCTGATCCGGCGACGCTCGATCCTGGGTTCCTCCGCTATTTCCTCGCGTGCCCGGAGACGCAGACGACGCTCCTGTCGTGGGCCGCGTCTGGCGGAACACGGAACGCCTTGACCAAAGGGGATGATCGAGCACTTCGACGTGCCCGCCCCCAAAGACGTGGTTGAACAGGGGGCCATCGCCCACATCCTCGGCACGCTGGACGACAAGATCGAGCTGAACCGTCGGATGAACGCGACGCTGGAGGCGATGGCGCGGGCGCTGTTCCGGTCCTGGTTCGTCGATCTCGACCCGGTGCGGGCCAAGATGGAAGGCCGCGATACCGGGCTGCCGAAGGACATCGCCGACCTGTTCCCGGATAGGCTCGTGGAGTCCGAGTTGGGCGAGTCCCCGAGGGTTGGAGTGACGGCCACGTCGAAGATGAAGTTTGCGCCGCGCCGAACCGGATGGCGGAGCCCTGGGACACGATCGTCAGTGTTCGTGCACCGTAGGGGACATCAACATGGCGTGGGAGCGGTGCTGCATTGGGCGTGGGGTTGCTGCACTACGGCACAGGTCCGGGCTCAGCGTCCTTCGGCTACTACATTGCTCAGGCGCTCCGAGTACACATGCGACAGTACGAGCATACCGGCACGGTATTCGGAGCCATCAATCGGGAGCAGCTCGCACGGTTGCCGTTGGTGCAGCCGGCGGCGGATGTCGTCCGCGCCTTCGAGGAACTCGTGCATCCGTGGGACCAAACGATACGGCTCCGTACGGCACAAGGCGATACGCTGACCGCACTGCGCGACACGCTGCTGCCGAAATTGGTCTCTGGGGAACTGCGCGTGGATGTCCGTGAGGCGTCGCCCCAAGACGCCGAGCGGCCGGTTGCGGCGGCGGGGAGCGAGCGCGTGACACGTGGGGAGTCGATCTCGTGAGCGACGCCACATTACTGGAATCCACGGTCGAGGACGCCACCCTCGCCTGGCTGGAAGGGGTCGGCTGGACCGTTGCGCGCGGCTCCGACATCGCTCCCGACACGCCGAATGCGGAGCGCGACGACTACGGCGAGGTCGTCCTGGAGGAGCGTTTGCGGTCCGCGCTCGCACGGCTCAATCCCGACCTTCCCGCGGAAGCAGTCGATGACGCACAACGCAGACTGGTCCGTCCCGCGGGGGCGACGCTGGAAGCCCGCAACCGCTCTTTCCACCGCATGGTCGTCGATGGCGTCACCGTGGAGTACGTCGCCGCCGACGGGGCGGTTCGAGGCGGGCAGGTCCGCGTGGTCGACTTCGACGTGCCGGAGGCGAACGACTGGCTGGCCGTGAACCAGTTCACCGTCGTCGAGAACAAGCACGAGCGCCGGCCCGACATCGTGCTGTTCGTCAACGGACTTCCGCTGGGCGTCATCGAGCTGAAGAACCCGGCCGACGAGAGCGCGACGATCCGCTCCGCGTTCCAGCAGCTTCAGACCTACAAGGCGGAGGTCCCCTCGCTGTTCGCGTTCAACACGGCGCTCGTCGTGTCGGACGGCCTGGCGGCGCGCATCGGGACGCTGACCGCCCCGTGGGAGTGGTTCAAGCCGTGGCGGACGGTCACGGGCGAGACGCTGGCCGACTCGACGCTGCCGCAGTTGCAGGTGCTCGTCGAGGGGGTCTGCGCTCCCGGCCGGCTGCTGGCCCTCGTCCGCGACTTCACCGTGTTCGAGGACGACGGCAGTGCACTGACGAAGAAGATGGCCGGCTACCATCAGTTCCACGCGGTCGAGACCGCCGTCGCCGAGACCTTGCGTGCGGCCCGGCTACAAAGGGACGTGGACGCCCCACCCGGCCGGAACGCGACCGGTCCGACCGGCAGGGTGGGACTCCGGGCGACCGGCGCATCGGCGTCGTCTGGCACACGCAGGGGTCGGGCAAGAGCCTGACGATGGCGTTCTACGCCGGCCGCCTCGTCCGTGACCCCGCGATGGAGAACCCGACCATCGTGGTGCTGACCGACCGGAACGACCTCGACGACCAGCTCTTCGGCACCTTCGCCCGCTGCGCCGATCTGCTGCGCCAGCCCCCGGTTCAGGCCGAGAGCCGCGCCGACCTGCGGGCCAGGCTCACGGTGCAGGCGGGCGGCGTCGTGTTCACGACGGTCCAGAAGTTCTTCCCCGACGAGAAGGGCGACCGGCATCCGCTGCTCTCCAAGCGCCGCAACATCGTCGTCATCGCCGACGAGGCGCACCGCAGCCAGTACGACTTCATCGACGGGTTCGCCCGCCACATGCGGGACGCCCTGCCGAACGCCTCGTTCATCGGCTTCACGGGCACGCCGATCGAGCTGGCCGACGCCAACACCCGCGCCGTGTTCGGCGACCACATCAGCATCTACGACATCCAGCGGGCGGTCGAGGACGGCGCCACGGTGCCGATCTACTACGAGAGCCGCCTTGCGAGGCTCGCGCTCGACGAGCAGGAGAAGCCGCGTATCGACCCCGGTTTCGAGGAGGCGACCGAGGGCGAGGAGATCGACCGCCGCGAGAAGCTGAAGACGAAGTGGGCGCAGCTCGAGGCCATCGTCGGCGCCGAGAAGCGCATCGCGCTCGTGGCGCAGGACGTCGTCGAGCACTTCGAGAAGCGTCTGGACGCGATGGACGGCAAGGCGATGGTGGTCTGCATGAGCCGGCGCATCTGCATCGACCTCCACCGCGAGCTGGTGCGCCTGCGCCGGGACTGGCATGACGACAGCGACCGGTCGGGCGCCCTGAAGGTCGTCATGACCGGCTCCGCCTCGGATCCCCCGGTCTGGCAGTCGCACATCCGCAACAAGGCCCGCCGAGAGGAGCTGGCGAAGCGGTTCCGCGACCCCGGCGACCCGCTCCGGATGGTGATCGTACGCGACATGTGGCTGACCGGCTTCGACGCGCCGAGCCTGCACACGATGTACGTGGACAAGCCGATGCGCGGCCACGGGCTGATGCAGGCCGTCGCGCGGGTCAACCGCGTGTTCCGGGACAAGCCGGGCGGACTCGTCGTCGATTACCTCGGACTGGCCCACGAGCTGAAGCGGGCGCTGGCGACCTACACCGAAAGCGGCGGCACGGGACAGACCGCGCTGGACCAGGAACAGGCGGTCCGGGCGATGCTGGAGAAGCACGAGGTGTGCTGCGGCCTGTTCCACGGGTTCGACCGGACCGCGTGGGTCGCCGGCTCGCCGGCAGAGCGGCTCGGTCTGCTGCCGGCCGCGCAGGAACACGTCCTGGCGCAGGAGAACGGCAAGGCGCGCTGCCTGAGCGTCGTGCGGGCGCTCTCGCAGGCGTTCGCGCTGGCCGTGCCGCATCCCGAAGCTATCCGCATCCGCGACGACGTGGCGTTCTTCCAGGCGGTCCGGGCGGCGCTGTCCAAGCGGGACGGCTCCGAGCGGAAGACCGGCGAGGAGCTGGACCACGCCGTGCGGCAGATCGTCTCGCGGGCCGTGGCCCCGGACGGCGTGCTGGACATCTTCGCCGCCGCCGGGCTGCACAAGCCGGACGTGTCGATCCTGTCCGAGGAGTTCCTGGCCGAGGTGCGGGACATGCGCCAGCGCAACCTCGCCGTCGAGTTGCTGCGGAAGCTGCTGAAGGGCGAGCTGGCCACGCGGCGGCGCAAGAACGTGGTGCAGGCGCGCTCGTTCGCCGCGATGCTGGAGCAGACCATCCGCCGCTACCAGAACCGGGCCGTCGAGGCCGCGCAGGTGATCGAGGAGCTGATCGGGTTGGCTCGCGAGATGCGGGCCGCAAGCGCCCGCGGCGAGGCGCTCGGCCTGTCGGACGACGAGCTGGCGTTCTACGACGCGCTCGGCGTCAACGACAGCGCGGTGCAGGTGCTCGGCGACGAGACCCTGCGCGGCATCGCCCGTGAGCTGGTCGAGACCGTACGGAACAACGTGACCATCGACTGGACGCAGCGCGAGAACGTCCGCGCCAGACTCCGCGTTCTCGTGAAGCGCGTCCTGCGGAAGCACGGCTATCCGCCAGACAGGCAGGAGTCGGCGACGCGGACGGTGCTGGAGCAAGCCGAGGTGCTGTCGGCCGGCTGGACCACCTGAGTGCCGTCATGGCGGCCACAGACACCTCGGAACGCAGCCGTAAACCCAGTGAGAGTGTCGTCCGGTGTGGGTCGGCCGCCGGGCCGGGGGCATCGGGGACAGTTCGCCGGCCGGATGCATCCGATAGGGAGGCGTCGCTCATTCGCGAGCGCCTGGCGCGACTCGGGGACGAGAAAGCCGCTCTTGAGGCCCGGCTTGCCGAGCTTGAGGCCGTACGGCCGCGTGAACAGAAGGGTCCACCGCCCAAGGGGCCTGTCACGAACCGCTCGGCGGCGCGCGAGAAGATCGCGCTGTTTCGGTCCCTGTTTCGCGGGCGTGAAGATGTCTTCCCGAGACGCTGGGAGAACCCCAGGACGGGCCGAGCGGGTTACGCGCCGGCGTGCGGCAACGAGTGGGCGCCGGGCCTGTGCGACAAACCCAGGATCAAGTGCAGCGCCTGCTCGAATCAGGCGTTCCTGGCGGTGACGGACGAAGTGATCGACGGGCATCTGCGGGGACGCCACACGGTCGGCGTCTATCCCATGCTCCCCGACGATACGTGCCGGTTTCTCGCCGCCGACTTCGACAAGCGGACATGGCGGCGGGATGCCGAGGCCTTTCTCTCGGCGTGCCGGTCGAAGCAGGTGCCGGCGGTCCTGGAACGGTCCCGTTCGGGCAACGGCGGGCATGTCTGGATCTTCTTCGCAGAACCGGTGCCGGCCGCCCTCGCGCGCCGTCTCGGCGCCCATCTCCTGACCGAGACGATGGAGCGCAACCCCGATATCGGTTTCGAATCCTACGACCGGTTCTTCCCGAGTCAGGACACCCTGCCGGCCGGCGGCTTCGGCAACCTAATCGCGCTGCCTCTTGAGCACGGCCCGCGAGAGAACGGCAACAGCCTGTTCGTCGACGAGGGATTCGAACCCTGGCCGGATCCATGGGCGTTTCTCTCGTCGCTTCGCCGCCTGTCCCCGGCGGAGGCGTCCGCGATTGTCGATGAAGCCGGGCGCCAAGGCCGCGTTGTCGGCCTGCGCTTGCCGGTTGACGACGAGGACGAGGAACCCTGGACCGCGCCCCCGTCGCGCCGCCTGCCGTTGCCCACGCTCACCGGGACGCTGCCGGAGCGAGTCGACGCGGTGCTGGGCGACCGGATCTACATCCCACGCGCCGGACTGCCGACGGCCCTGGTCAACCGGCTCATTCGGCTCGCCGCGTTCCAGAACCCGGCCTTCTACAGCGCCCAGGCGATGCGGCGTTCGACGTTCGGCATTCCCCGCATCGTGGCCTGCGCCGAATTGCTCCCGCATCACATCGCCCTGCCGCGAGGATGCCGCGGGGCGTTGGAGGGACTTCTCCAGGACCTGAGCATTGCCGTGCATCTGCGTGACGAGCGCAACGCCGGCCATCCTGTCGAGACCGCCTTCCTTGGGGAGTTGACGCCGGAGCAGAGGGCCGCCGCCGACGCTCTGCTGGAGCACGAGACTGGAGTGCTGGCTGCGACCACCGCGTTCGGCAAGACGGTCGTCGCCGCGTCCATCATCGCCGCCCGTGGGACCAACACGCTGATCCTGGTTCACCGGCGGCAGCTCATGGAGCAATGGATCGCGCGGCTGGCGGCGTTTCTTGACCTTGCGGCGCCCGCCATCGGCCAGATCGGCGGAGGCAAGCGCACGTCTACGGGCATCGTCGACGTCGGAGTCATCCAGAGCCTCGTGCGGAAGGGCGAAGTCGACGACATCGTCGCCGACTACGGGCATCTCATCGTCGATGAGTGCCACCACCTCTCGGCGGTGAGCTTCGAGGCGGTGGCGAGCCGCGCAAAGGCGAGGTTCGTTCTCGGACTGTCCGCGACCGTAACGCGCAAGGACGGACACCATCCGATCGTCTTCATGCAGTGCGGGCCGGTCCGGTTCCGGGCGAGCGCGAAGGCGCAGGCCCGGCAGCGTCCGTTCGGGCACCGGGCGATCCTGCGCCCGACAACGTTCCGGATGCCGGAAGGGATTGACCGGGAGCGCCCGCCGATCCAGCACGTCTACGCGGCCCTGGCGGCTGACGAGGACCGCAACGACCTGATCTTCAACGACGTGCTGCAAGCCCTTGAGGCGGGACGCTCGCCGATCCTGCTCACGGAGCGCAAGGACCATGCCCAGCACCTTGCGGACAGACTCGGCCGCTTCGCCCGGAACGTTCTCCTTCTCCGTGGAGGCATGGGCATGAAGCAGCGCCGCGAGGTCATGCGGCGTCTCAAGGACGTTTCCGAGGCGGAAGAGCGCGTTCTGATCGCGACCGGCCGGTATGTGGGCGAGGGTTTCGACGATGCGCGGCTCGACACGTTGTTCCTGGCGATGCCGGTCTCCTGGAAGGGGACACTCACGCAGTACGTGGGCCGCCTCCACCGGCTGCACCCGGCGAAGCGCGAGGTGCTCGTCTACGACTACGTCGATGAGGTGGTGCCGATGCTCCGACGCATGAGCGAGAAGCGCATCCGCGGCTACGGCAGCCTGGGCTATTCCGTCGAGAGGTGCGGCGGCCGGGTTGTCGCGTGAGATCGCTGGCCGCAAATCCCTGCCCTGCCTCTCCCCGGCAGGCAGCGGCGCCGGGCCGGACAACCTTGGCGTGGCCTCACGGAGTCCGGGAATCGATCACGCAGACCGACCGTGCCAGTCTGTCCGGTGGTCGGAGGTTCGGGGATCCGGGATCCGGGGACGGCTTCGTTGGTCCGGTCTGTTCCGGATCACAGGGTGGGGTACACCGTGGGGGTGAAACCCCACCTGCCGTCAGCAACCCATTCATTGTGAGTGGCTTACGCGCTTTTCGTGGCGGTCGTCGCAGTGGCGGCCGGGCGGGGCGGAACGGATGAAGGCGGCCGACAGCGCCTTGTCGGGGTGCCGGCCTCGGGGCTTGGTTCTGCGGGGTCTGTTTGCTGTGCCGTGTCCGCTTTCCATTCCCATATCATACACGGGATTCTAGCGGATCTCGCGAGACCTCCTGACCGGCTCAGGCCGGCCAAACGAATCATAAACGATTACCGGTCAGCTATTTATGGGGTTCTCCGCACGATGACGGACCGCCTCGGACCCCGGCCGTCCGTTGAGGTGCTGGTAGTACCAGACGATCGCGCCCGTGTCGGCGTCGAGCGCCAGCGTCGAGTTGTGGTAGAGGTGCGCCAGGTCGGTCCCGCCCAGCATGAACTTGGGCGCCGGCGAGGTCACCGACGTGCCGACGTAGATGAGGTTCAGCTCGGGGTCGTAGCTGGGCACCATCCAGGCGCCCACGTGCCGCCGCTGCTCGAAGGGCACGTCGCCCCAGGTCTCGTCGCCCGGCTCGCCGGGGGCCGGGATCATCCGCGTGCGCCACAGCTCGGCGCCGGTCCGCGCGTCGTGCGCCGTGATGACGCAGGCTTCCGGGCCGCCCTCGGGCATGCAGCCGCGGCCGGAGACGATCCTGCCGTCGGCGATGATCGGGCCGGCGGTCTGGTGCGCCGGGTTCACGCGGTAGTCGAGGATCTGCGTCTCCCAGGCCAGCCGGCCCGTGGCCGCGTCGAGGGCGAAGACGTAGTCGTCCGCGCTGGTCGAGATGATCAGGTTGCCGTAGATGGCGATGTTGCGGTTGGCCTCCGCCAGCGACGCGGCGACGTACTCCTCCAAACCGTCATGAGCGGCGTCGCGCTCACCCCGACGTCATGAAACGTGACCCGGCTTTGCGTCGGGGCCGGCGGCTCCTGCACGTTGACGCTTGGGGCGTGCCATCCTCAAGGGGCGGAAGCGGGACAGTCGTCGCAGCTTTTTTCGGGGTCAGGGGAACCCCGTCCCCGTATCCAAACTGACGCTGCGCGCCCGGCATCGAGCCCCCGAACCGTCCCGGCCTCAGGCCGTGGACGAGCAGCAAATCGAACCCCGCCCGCGAGGCGGGTGTGTTCCTGCACCGGACGTGCCCGCCCGCTTCCGCCTCCAGGGAGGGTACCTGATATGTCCGAGAGGATCGACGCCGACACCTTGCACGTCGACGACATGCACGTGGTCTGGCCCCGAGCGGCTGGCCTCGATGTCCACAAGATGTGCATCACGGCCGCCGTGCGCCTCTGCGAGGCGGGCCGCGGATTGGCGCGAACGGCCGTACGCGAGTTCAGCGCGTTGCCCGACGGGCTGCGGGCAATGACCAACTGGCTTCGGTCGCACGGCGTCACCGCCGCCGCGATGGAAGGCACCGGGGTCTACTGGAAGGCCCCGTTCGAGGCCCTGGAAGACGCCGGCATTCACGCCGAACTGTTTCATGCCCAGCACGTCAAACAGATTCGTGGCAAGAAAACCGATGTCAACGACAGTCTGTGGCTGGGCCGCATCTGTCAGTTCGGCCTCGCCCTGCCGAGCTATGTCCCGCCCCGTCAGTTCCGCCAGTTGCGCCAGTTGACCCGCTACCGCCGGACGCTGGTCGCCGAGCGCAGCCGGAACCGCAACCGGGTCCACAAGACCCTCGACCACGACGGCCTGCGCCTCGGCGGCATCTTGTCGGACATCTTCGGCGTCAACGGGCGGCGCATACTTGACGGGCTCGTCGGCGGGCATCCACCGGACCGCATCCTCGCCGGCCTGACCAACCACGTCGACGCCAAGCTCAAGCCGTTGGCCCAGGCCTTGGCCGCCGCCCTCGACCCGCTCGCGCTGATCAAGCTGAAGATGCAGATCGACGCCCTCGACCGGGCCGACGCCGCCATCGCCGAGCTGGATACCCGCATCCGAACCGAACTGGCCGACTACCAGCGCCCCCTGCGGCTGTTGCAGACGATCCCGGGCATCGATTTCGGCAGCGCCAGCACCATCCTCGTCGAGATCGGCCCGGACCTGGGAGCCTTCCGTCAGGCCCGCCATCTCGGCGCTTGGGCCGGGGTGGCCCCGGGCAACAACACCAGCGCCGGCAAGCGCCGCGCCGGCCGCGCCCGTCAGGGGAACTCGACACTGCGGGCCACTCTCGCTGAATGCGCCCACGGCGCCGTACGCACCAAGCGCTCGCAGTTCTACGACTATCACCGCGCCCTCGCCGGCCGCATCGGCTACAAGCGGGCCATTCTCGCGACCGCCCACAAGCTGTTGCGGGTGACTCACGCCGTCTTGCGCAACGACCGGCCCTACACCGACCCGGGCATCGACTACCAACAAATGGTCGTCGAGCGCAACGCCCCGCGGTGGCTCCGCATGCTCAAACAGTACGGCTTCCTCGAGGAGGCGAGAGCAACCGCGCGTTCCTGACCCGACGCTTCCGGACCCCGCGGCGCCGTGCCGGGCCATAGATCGGGGCTGCCCCGCACCGCCCATCCCATCCGGACTCAAGTCGTACGCCGGGGACCGTCCGATCCCCTTGATCCACGGCCGCACTCGTCGTGCGCCTCCCGCTACGCCGAAGTTTCACAGCAAAGTGCTCGATCTGAAACTTCGCCTGGGTCTTGGCGAGCACGTTGCCGAGGCGCGTCATCTTCTCTTCGGTCGTTCCCTCCGCCTTCGCCAGCATGTTGTTGTACGTGATGCCGAAGACCTCCGCCGCCTGCCCCGACGCCCCGCGGGTGAACTTCGCCAGCTTGTGCACCATCTCGCTGCCCGTGCGGGCTGCGCCTTCATCGAAGCCGGCCGAGCCGAGCTGGTACTGAATCTCCAGCATCTCCTCTTCGGAGGCGAGGCTGCCGGCGGCGTACTCGCGGGCGTGCTGCACCGCCCGGCCGACCGCGGCGTCCTTGTCGGGCGCGCCGATCACCGCGCGCAGATAGATCGCCTGCTCCTCGCGGGCCATCGCGCCGCTGAACGCCTGGCCAACCGCGTAGCCGCTAGCCCGGAAAATTCGTGAGGGGTCTGTCTCAGGTAGAGACACAAGAGCCTCCGTGTGCTAAAACGCTGTTAACCACAGGCATTTTCGGCACGACGGAGGCTCTTGCGTGACGGACCCCACGATAGCACAGTCTGTTCTGTTTCCCGATCTGTTCGACAAGCCGCTCGTGGCCACGTTCGACCGCGAGCAGTCGAGCTCGGATGGCGGCGCCGTGCTGCTCAAGGCCGCCGAGCGCGTCTACGGGTTGGTCAAGGCATTCGGCCGGTGTCTGATTGACCGCCGGGCGCCGGAGAAGGTCCGGCACACGCTCGAGGACCTGGTGGGCCAGCGGGTGTTCGGGATCGCCTGCGGCCATCCGGACGGCAACGATTCGGACCGGCTCGCCGACGATCCGATTCACAAGCTGCTGCTCGGGCGCGACCCGGTGGCCGGCGGTCGGCTGGCGTCGCAGCCGACGGTTTCGCGGTTCGAGAACGGCGCGGGCCGCGTCGCGCTCTATCGGCTCGGACGCGAGTTGGCGGCGTCGGTCATCGAGCGGCATCGCCGCCGGCTGCGTGGGCGGGTGCGACGCATCACGATCGACCTCGACCCGACCGACGACCCGACGCATGGTGCGCAGCAGCTGACCATGTTCAACAGCTACTACGACAGCTGGTGCTACCTGCCACTGCTGGCCTTCGTGAGCTTCGACCGCGAGGCGGAGCAGTATCTGTGCGCGGCCGTGCTGCGGCCCGGCACGGCGCAGGCGGCCGACGGCACGCTGGGCGTTTTGTGTCGGCTGCTCGCGCTGCTGCGGGCCGCGTTTCCCAAGGCACGCTTTCTCGTCCGGCTCGACGGCGGCTTCGCCACGCCGGAGGTCTTCGACTTCCTCGACGCCGAGCCGCGGCTCGACTACGTCGTGGCGATGGCCAAGAACGCCGTGCTGTTGCGGGCTGCCGAGCCCGCCATGGTGGCAGCCCGCACCGAGAACATGCTGCGCGAGAAGACGGCGCACTTCTACCGCGACACCCGCTATCGCGCGGGCACGTGGGCTCGTGAGCGCCGCGTGGTGATCAAGGCCGAAGTCGTGCAGCTCACCGGCCGGCAGCCGCGGGACAACCCGCGCTTCGTCGTGACCAATCTGCGCCAGACGCCGCGCTTCATCTACGAGAAGGTCTACTGCGGGCGCGGCGACATCGAGAACCGCATCAAGGAACTGCTCGACGGCTTGCAGATCGACCGCACGAGCTGCACCAGGTTCTGGGCAAACCAGCTGCGGGTCCTGCTGACGGCCGCCGCCTACGTGCTCATGCAGGAACTGCGGCTGAGGGCCGCCCGCACCGCCTGCGCCCGCACCCAGGTGACCTGGCTGCGCGACCGGTTGCTCAAGGTCAGCGTCCACGTCGTGCGCTCCGTCCGCCGGCTCGTCCTGCACCTGCCGCGAGCGACCCCATACCGTGACGTCTGGCGGCACCTCGCCCTCGCGCTCGGGGCGCGCGCCGGATAGCGCGCCCCCGCGCCGCCAACCTCAAACCCCGCACTGCTCGCCAGCGCCCTGTCGCCGAAGCTGTCGGCGCGTGGTGCCTCGTGCGCGCCGTCACCCCGCCACGACCGCTTCACCACGCTGCCACCTGCCACACGCAATGTCCGACGACTTCATTCGCCCGACGATCACGCCCCGATCGTGACCGATTCGACAACCTCAGGAATAATGCGGGCTAGCCGCCAGCCCGAGCGCGCGGGAGCGCATGGCACCGAGCCGCCCGGCGGCAGCCGTCCGGCGCTCCTGCCGCCGCTGCGCATCCTGGGTCCGTTCCAGTTGCCGCGCCAACCGCTGCTGCTCGGCAGCGGCGTCGCCCACGGCGATGCCGTACTGCCTGGCCGCGCGCTTCGCCTCGCGGTAGCGCCGCTCGGTCTCCCGAATGCCGCGCTCCAGGCGCTCGCTCGAGCGGCCGAGAGCCTGTTGCTTCTTGCGCAGTTCGTCGAGGCGGGTGCGGTACTTGACGACATCGCCCGCCGCCTGCATGCGGGCGTTAGTCTTCTGCCACTGATCGCCGAGCCGGCCAGCCTGCTTGCCGGCGGCCTTCAGGGTGCTGGTGTAGGATCGGCCAAGGCTCGCCCCGACGATGACACCCAAGCCAACGGACGACGAGAAGCTGGACATCAGCGACACCCTCGTAACGTTCTGGACCTGCTACTTCAGCGGCCCGGCATTGATTTTCATCGGCGTGCTCTCCGAAGGCGTCCCCTCGGCCGACGAAGTCCTCGGGATTCTGATAGTCGGGTTTCCCGTCGGCCTCGTGATCAGTCTCCTGCTTTTCGTGCCAATGGTTTTCATCGGCGCCCCGATAGAGATGGCGCTCCGCGCTCAGCTGCGGCGGGCGCGGAACCGCCGGCGGCGCGCGGACGGCGGCGGCGGCGCCATCCGCCGGTGTAGGTCGCTCGCCTCGCGCGCCCAGTCGGCTAGGTCGCGCAGCTCGAAATCCCACACGTCGCCGATGGGGGTGGAGAACGTGTGGGCGACCAGGCCCACGGCCCGCCGCAGATCGTCCGCGGCGGGCAAGGCGTCGGCCACCCGGCCGACCGCTCTGGCTGCCGCCGAACAGCGGCCAACGATCACGACTCCAGAAACGCCTGGAACCGCTCCTGCAGCCGCAGGTAGTCACCGAGGTCGAGCTCTTCGATGACCTTCGGCGAGACCTCGCAGAGGTTCGAGAACATCCGCATCTCGATCTCCGCCGGCGTGCCGCCGCCACGCTGCGCGTCCCGGGAGTCGCGGGCGAGCGCGCGGCGGAGAACGAGGCTCGAATACGTGTTGCCCTCCACGGTGACAGGGCGCTTCAGGGTCAGGGTCGTTCGCTGCTTGTCCGCCGGCTCCGGCGGCGGCGCAGGGCTCTTGCTCATGGGTTCCCCCGGGTTGCTCCCGCCGGAAGGTACGTGACGAGGATCTGCGGCTTCCCGCGGTAGGCGCCCTTCACGTCGCCGGCCGTTGGGACTGGAGATCGTCGAGCGCGGAGGACGATCGGCTCGCTGTCGCACCCGTGCGGGGCGTCCACGTCCACGGCCCACCCGCGCCGCAGCACGTGCGTGGTGTCGCCCTGGCGGACGTGCAGCTCGTCGCCTTCGGAGTTGCCGCGGTTGATGATGGTCGCTATGGTCATGCGCTTTCTCCTAGATCCCCAGCGCCGCCCGCTGCTCAGCGAGGCGGTCGGTGCCGTTGACGATGCGGATCATGTTGTCGACGTCGATCTCGTGGATGGTCTCGCCGCCCTGCTCGTACTTGTAGTAGCCCAGCGTCATCATCGCCTTGAGCGGCGCCATCTCGCCCGGCTTCCACGTGCCGAAGTCGCACTCGACGACGCGGCCGCGCAGGGTGGCCACGACGGCCGTCACGGTGCCGTCGTCGCTCTCGAGCGCGCCGCGGACCACCGCAGGCAGGTAATCGCCGACGCCGACGCCCCAAGCCTTGAGCAGGTCCGCGTCCACGGCGTTCGAGGTCAGCGTCGCCGTCAGCTTCTCGAGGCCCATGTCGATGTCGGTCGCCCCGTCCATGCCCCCGCCGCGGTACTCCTCGGTCTTCACCGTCAGCTTGGGCAGCTCGACCTCGGCCAGCCTGCCGGCGTAGCCGCGACCGTCGACGAACAGGTTCACGTTGCGCAGAACGTTGGTAATCACGCCACATCCTCCAGATACTCGTTCGTCAGCCGGCTGCGGAAGGTGATGTGCTCGGCCGGATACGCCGGGGTGAAGTCCACGTCGAAGGTCACCTTGCCGGCCTCGATCTGGGCCGGCGCGTTGAGGTCGGGGCTCGGGACGCAGCGCCCGCCGACGATGGCGCCCTGGGCCACCAGCGAGCGCAGGTAGTTGTTCACGCCCTCGGCCACGTCGGCCAGGTAGGTGCGCGTGATGCCGCGGTCGACCGCCCACAGGTGCGACCGCACCAGGGCGTCATTGATCAGGTCCGCCGTGCGCACCACGGAGAGGAACGCCCACTTCTGGTCGCTGCTGCAGGTGCGGTTGCCCCACAGGCGGTAGCCCTGGTGGCGGATGATGGTGGCGACGTCGGCCTCGTTGAGCCGGTTGGCCGCGGAGTTCGGGTCCGTCAGATGGAAGTCCACCGGCCGGCTCGTGCCCGCGATGCCGAGGATCTCCCGGTTGCTCGGGCTCGCCCAGGCGCCGCGCTCCGTGTCGCTGCGCGCGATCACCCCGGCGACGTAGGCGGAGTTCGGCCGCGTGACGACGTTGTCGCCCACCTGCACCCGGACCGCCGGGTCGACCAAGTAGGCGCGCCGGCTGCCGTAGCCGTCGCGGGCGGTGATGGCCTCCGCGTCGGTGGTGTCCGGCCCCTCTATGACGGCGATGGCCCGCAGCCGCTCGGCGGCCGAGACGAGCGCCGACGAGACCGCGGCCTCGTCCGACCAGCCCGGCGCGACCAGGATGCGCGGGGCCTGGCCGACCACCGACTCGCCGCCGATCAGCTCCGCGGCGCCGGCGGCGACCTCGGCCGCGCCGGCCGAGGGGACGTCGTAGTCGTACGACACCAGCACATCGGCGCCGTCGGCGATGTCGCCGGCGGCGACGTTCGCGATGGTGCCGGCGGCCACATCGACGGTGTAGTCCGCCGGCGTGTCGTGCGTGGTGGTGCCGTCCGAACTCTTCACCACCACGTTCGAGACGTCCTCGTGCCCGAGGTCGATTTCGCCCGTGGCGCCGGCGCCGAAGGCGTGCGGCTCGTCGACGACGCTCACCGTCTCGGTGGTCGGCCGGCCTGCGCACACCACCACCACCAGCGCGCCGGTCTGCGTCAGGATGGCGTCGAGCGCCGGCGGTATCGTGCCGGCCGCGCCGAACGTATCCGTCCCCTCCTTGCGCGAGGCGCTGATCAGGATGGGCGTGTCGAGCGCACCCTGGCCGGCCGTGCCGACCAGGCCGATCACGTTCGTGCGCCCGGCGGTGACCGGGCGCGGGCCCTCGGTGACCTCGACGATCTCTATCCCGTGCAGGAATGGCACGCTGTTACCTCCCCATAGTCAGAACCGCACGATCCGAGCCAGGTTCCCGTTTTCGTCGACGATGAACAACCCGACCCTCGCACCGGCCAGGCCTTTCACCGCCCTGAACGTTGACGAGGACGAAACGATCCGTTGTTGGTGCGCGTGCATCGCCCCAGTCGTGCCGTTGTATCGGCGGATCACTCCGTCCTCGCCGGCCACGTAGATGAAGTTCGAGCCGCCGATCACAGCGATCCCGCTACCCCGGTTGGCGCTGATGTCGTGGCTCGCCAGCAAGGCGCCGGCCGCCGAATACCCCATGAGCCGGTCGCCGCTCTGGCCGAGCAGCCACCAGTTGCCCGCCTCCGTGTCGCCGATACCCAGCGTCGGTCCCAGCTCGGAGCAGAGCCCCACGACCGGTTCAGCCGCCGACACATCAATCCCCAAGCTCACGCCCGAATCGTTGTCAGCCCCAATCAACGTCCGATACAGCAGCGTCTGCCCGCCGGTGCGCCGCGGCCACACCAGACGGCCGGGGTATCCATGCAGCGCCGCTATCGGTGAATCGCTGTAGAGCCGCGTGTCGCGGTTTGCCGCACGCACGCCGCCAGCGGCGAACGCACGCGCCAGGGCATAGCCGACGCCGCCGGTGGTGCTGCCGTCGACGAGGCCATCCGACGCGAAGACATGTGACCCAGCGGTCAGAACATCGTGAGCGAGGCACGCCGGATCCTCGACAGCAGCCCCCAGAGGCCAGCCCTCCACGGGCATCCACGCGCTCGCCAGTACTCCCCCGGTTATCACGCGGTCCCACTGATGACTGGCCAGCTCATCTGGTGTCGCAAGCTCCACGATCCCGGGAGCCTCGGTCGTGGCCGCCGGCGGGTCGGCGCCGAACGTCACCGTGGGGCTCACCGTCACCGCCACGGCGGCCGCCGCGCCCTGGATGTCGAGGGTCCCCGCCAGCACGAGCACCTGCCCGCTCGATGCGACCGCGATGGCGCCGTCGCCGGCCGCGACGGCGAACTCCTGGCCGGCGCCGATGCGCCCGAACAGGATGGCCTCGGTGATGGAATACGACGACGTCGGCGTCAGGTCGGCCCGCCAGGCGACCCGGTGCAGCACGGCGCTCGCCGCGCCCACCACGGGCAGCCGGTCCCGCTCGCTGACCAGCGCGGTCCGGTCCGCCGCGTCGCCGCTCGGGACGCCGTCGCCGACCGCCAGCGCCGTCAGCGTCAGGGCCGAGACCCCGGTGTTGTCGCCGTCGGCGAGGGGCGGCCAGCGCGGCCGTCGTCAGTGTCAGGGTCATGACTGTCGGACCTCCGCCACGGCGGCCGCGCCGATGCCCGCCACCAGATACAGGCCGCCGCCGAACGGGGCCGCGGTCCGCAGCCGCGCCTCCGCCACTTCGGCCACCGCGGCCGCCCCGGCGCCGGCCGCCAGGCGCAGGTGGCCGGCCAGCGTCACGCCGACGCCGACGACGCCCACGTGCACCGAGACGCGCGCCGTGTGATGGATCAGGCGTAGCAGCGCCTGGACCTCCGCCGCCCCGGCGGCGGCGGGGACCGAGAGCTGCGCCAGGTGCCGCCTCGGCCACTCGCGCAGCTCGGCCGCCGGATACAGCACCCGCACCGCATCGAGGACGGCGCCGGGCGTGCCGGCGGCGCGGGCGAGCTCCAGCGCCAGCGCCGTCAGCGCCCGCTGCGCGTCCGTGTCGTCCTCGATCCACGGCGCCCGCCACCCCCAGGCGAGCCACGGCAGCAGGTCCGCCGGGCAGGCGTCCGGGCGTCCGATGCGCCGCAGCACGTCGACGTCCGCGCGGGCGCCGCCGTCGCCGTAGCGCGCCGTCGCCTGTTCGAGGTCGCGCGCGAGCCTGGCCGCGCTCGGCGGCAGCGTCACGTCCGCCATCAGGCCGCCTCCACCGTGATGCCGTCCATCGGGTGCGTGTCCGGGTTGCTGTACTCGGCCGCCGTGGCGGCGGTGGGCCAGGCGACCTGCTCGGGGTCGAGATCGATGTCGGCCGCCGGCTCGGCCAGCACGACGCCGGCGACGCCGGCCACGTGCAGCGCCGCGATGACCGCCGAGGTGTGGACCGTCTCGCCCGGCCGTTCGGCGGCGCGGGCCGCCCACGCGCGCACCGCCGCCTCGGCCGCGGCGAGCACGCTCGCCGCATCCGCCCCCGAGGTGTCGCCCAGGTCCACGGTCGCCGCGATCGTGTACGGCACGGCCGTGACGGCCACCACCGTCACGTCGTCGGTCAGCGGGCGGACGGACTCGGCGTCGAGCGCCGTTCGGACCGCGGCCACCACCTCCGCCGGCGGCAGCCCCTCGGGGTCGAGCCCGCCCTGCACCCCCACGGTGACCGCGCCCGGCACCGGGCTGCGCACCACCGCCCGGCGAACCAGCGGGTGCGCCGACCGGGCGTGATACTCGTAGGCCGCGCGGCTGCCGGCCGACGTCCAGCGCCCCAGGGCCACGCGCATCCGCTCGCGCAGCGCGCCGTCCGCCTCGCCGGCCAGGCGCACGACGCCCACGAGACGCGCGAGGTGGTCGAGGTCGCCGCCGCCCGCGGTCGCCACCAGCAGGCTCCGCGCCGCGTCGTTCACCCGCGCCCTGAGCAGCGTCTCCCGGTAGGCGGCCACCTCGAGCACGGCCACCGCCGGGTCGGACTCGACCAGGGCGGTGAAGTCGGACCGCCGGGCGCGCAGGTCCGCGAGCATCGCCGCCAGCACGTCCTCGTAGCGCAGCGGCTCGAGCACCGGCGGCGGGTCGAGCGAGCCCAGCTCGACGTCCACCCGCGCCGCGGGCGGCGCCGGGACCCGCACCGGCGTGTCGACCCAGGCGCCGCCGTCCTCGCGCAGGCGCCACTGGTAGGACGTCCCGTTCATCAGGCCGGTGGCGTTGTGGCCGTCGACCGCCCCCAGGTCCTGCGCGGCGGTCGACGCGGGCAGGACCTGCTCGATGTCGATGTCCCCGCCGCCCGAGTCCCAGGCCAGGAAGACGGCGCTGTCGCCGGCCACCGCGACGACGTTCGTGATCGCCATCTACAGCTCCACCGTCGCCGCCAGCGGCGCGGCCGGCGAGCCGTCCTCCGGCACGTGCTCGCCCTCGAGGTCGATCCGCACGCGGCCGGGCTCGCTCAGGTCCACCGCGGCCCGGCGCAGCCGGTAGCGCGGCTCCCATCGGTCGAGGGCCTCGGCGGTCGCCGCGACCAGCGCCGCCCGCAGGCCCGGCGTGGCCGGCTGGTCGACCAGCGCGGGCAGCCGCGAGCCGTAGCCGCGCAGCATGACCCGGCTGCCGACCGGCGTCCGCAGGATGTCGCGGATCGACTGGCGGAGATGGTCCGCGCCTTCGAGCGCCCGGCCGGTCTCGGCGTTCATGCCCCTCATGTCATCTGCTGCGGCGTGCCGCCGGCGGGCGGGTTCGTGTGCGAGTTGTAGACGTCCCGCATCGCCTGCATCGAGCTGCGCGCGTCACTGACGTCGCCGGAGGCGGCCACATTGCCGGTGACCGTGACGTCGCCGATGACCGAGACGCCGCCGTTCGCGACGACCCGCAGGGTGGCCCCGGCGGGCAGCGCCGCGTCGAGGTGGTGCGCCCCGCTGTCGTACTCGAGCAGCGCGCCGTCGCGGTAGAGCGCCGTGTGCTTCTCGCCGCTCGACTCCGGCGCCGGGTGCGCGGTGCGGTAGAGCGCCGGCAGCGCGACCGCCTGGGCCAGGTCGCCGTCCGGGGCCACCAGCAGCACCTGCTCGCCCACCGTCGGCGGCCACCACGTGCGGTCGGCGCCGGCCCGCGCCGCCAGCCACGGCAGCCAGCCCGTCAGCACGGGCGCGTCGGCCGCGTCGCGGTCGTACTCCGCCCGGACCCGCGCGGCGGCGAGGTCCACCTCGGCGACGAGGCCGGTGCGCACGACGTTCGCCAGCCGGCGCTCGAGGTCCGCGACGCGGAAGTCGATGTCCGGGCGGGTCATGGCGCCACCACCGGGACCGGGTCCTCGTCGCCCAGCCGGATGCACACCGAGCGCGGCAGCACCCGCCGCTCGACGCCGGCCTCGCTGCGCATGAGGCGCGACGCCTGGTATTCGTCCTGCCACCACGCCCGGCCCTCGTCGAGCGCGAGCAGGCGCCCGCGGCTGAAGGTCAGCGGCGTCCAGCGGCCCGGCGGCCGGGCATCGCCGGCGGGCTGCTCGGCGCCGAGCCCCGCGTCGCCCTCGGAACCCACCGGGAAGGGGTCGGGGGCGAACGGGTCGGGGAACGGGCCGTCCGGCGGCCACCCGAGCAGCACCGCGCGGGTTTGCCGCACCAGCTCCATCAGCTGCCCCCGCACGGGCTCCCCTGCGCCCGCCGGGGTCGTTCGGCGCCGGCACGCCCACGATCACCGCGACCGTGCTGGTGAGACGCTGCACGACGGCCTCGTCGGGCGGGGTGCGGCTCGCCTCGGCCTCGTCGGCCAGGGGCAGCACGCAGACGCACGGCGGCTTCAGGTGCGGCCGCGAGAGGGCCAGCAGCCCGTTGACCTGCGGGGTGGGGTCGGTGTCGGCCAGCTGCGCCGCGAGATACGCCCGGACGGAGTCGTCCAGCCCCAGCGGCGCCTGCGGGGCGGTCGTGTCAGGCATCGGAGAGCGCCTCGCGCGACATCGCCGGCGCCGGGGCGGTGGCCTCGACCAGCGCCCGCCGCGGCGCCCGCACGCCGGCGGCGTCGACCAGCGCCAACTCGCCGCGGGCGAGGCCGCCGAGCTGCCGCCGCGCGGCCAGCGCGGCCGCGCGCACCGACTTCGGCGCCTCGTCGTCGAAGAGCCGGAGGCGCGCCAGCGCGCACGCGACGGCGCGCAGCGCCGGCCAGGGGCCGGCGGGCAGCGGCAGCGGGTAGAGGTCGTGCAGTGCGCCGTCGATCTCGGCCGACGCATCGTCGAGCGCGGCGTCGGCGCGGCTCGACCCGCCAGCCTCCGGCGCCAGGGCGTCGAGCTCGGAAGAACCGAAGCGGGCGGCCAGGTCGTCGCGGGTGGCGTACGGCATCCTACCCCTGGTGCATCTCCCAGAGCTCGTCGCGCTCGGCGGCCGAGATGGACGCCAGGCCCGTCAGCCGCTTGACCGCCGCGATCTCCGGCGCGCCCGACGACGTCCAGTGGTCCTCGTTGCCCGGCTCGAGCTCGCCCATGGCGGCGCGGATGAGCCAGCCGCGCAGGATCGTCGTGCTCGTGCCTCGCAGCGCCTCCCGGACGACGGCGGCCTCGGCGAACACGTCGCTCGAGCCCTCGATCTCCGGACCCTCCGGCGCGCATGGCGTGACGGTGATGTTCTTGTCGTCGCGCAGCGCCTCGAGCTGCTCGGGGGCGAGATCGCCCTCGGCGACCACCGTCGCCTCGCGGCTCCACTCGCGGCCGGCGCGCCGGAAGCCGTCGCGGGACGCGCTGATTGCGTAGTGCTGCATGACAGACTCCTCTACGCCTACGCCAGCCAGGGCGTGACGATCAGCGTGGCCGTGCCGCGGTAGACGTTCGTCGCGCCGTTCTTGTCGCGGTCCGCGTTGAGCAGCTCGAGCGCTTCCTTCTCCAGGCTCGGCGGCACCACCAGGTGCGTCGGCCGGCAGCCCATCGGCCGCGCCTTGTCGTCCTTGTTGGCCACGGGGGCCTTGACGCCCATGATGGCGGTGCGGGCGGCCTTGTAGCTGTCCGCGTCGAGGTCCTGCTTCGACCCGTAGGCGAGCTGCCACAGACCGTAGCCGGCGTTGACCCGGGCGTCGACCCCGTAGCGGTAGGCGTCCTTCATGAACACGTGCTCGTCGTCCCGCGTGTCCATGCGCCGCAGGTCGTAGTCACGCCGCCGCTGGAAGATGATCGGCTTGATCATCCGCGAGCAGTCGAGCACGAACCACGGCGTGCCGCCGCCGCCGCCGGTGTTCGAGACCGAGCCGCCCTTGCCGTCGGGATGGTCCGTGTCGAAGAAATACTGCCCGTCGTAGCAGGGCGTCTCGAACCCGGCCTTGAGCTGGCCGAACGCCATCTCGCAAGGGTGCGCCGCGGCCATCCGGCCCATGTCGGCGAACAGCGGGCCGTAGACCCCGTAGTGGTCGTCCTCGATGTCGTCGCGGCTGACCTCGACCGTCGCTTCGAACTTCCTGTTGCGGATCGAGTAGCCGTGCTCCTTGATGCCGCGCAGCACGCGCTCGCCGACCCATTCCTTCAGGCCAGGGAACTGCCCCAGCCAGCCGTACTCCTCGGTCCGCGTCATCGACGTGACGTCGAGGGTCAGCGGAACGTGGTCGTCCGGGGCCTGGCCGAAGCCTTCTCTGAACGCCGCGTTGTAGCCGCGGTAGAGCGTCTGCAGGTTGCCGGAGTTGATGATCATCGTGCTCCCTCACACGCTCAGCGCGGACATGTCCACCCAGACGCCGTCGCTGTCGACGTCGACGATCCGGCCGACCTTCGACGCGCCGGCCGCCGCGTCGGTGACCGTCTGGTCGTCGGCCAGGTAGGCCGTCTTGCCGCGCACCGCCGTGCCCGTCTTCGCCAGGTGCACCGTGGCGCCGACCCGGACCGAGATCGTCTCGTCGCCGGCGCTGCCGCCCGTGTTGTCGGCGCCCGTGACGGCGACGCCGTAGTAGGTCTTGCCCGCGGCCTTGACTCCCGCCGCCACGTTGCCCGAGCCGTCGATCTCGACGACGCCGCCGGCGTAGACCTTCGCCGCGGCCTGCAGCGGCACGCCGGCGACGATGTCGCCCTCGCGCCAGGGGCGGCTGACGTCCTGCGTCTGCGCCGCCATTACGCCGCCCCCTCGGCCGCCTGGAGGTCAGCGGCGCGCGACTGCTTGAACGCCTCCTCGGTGAGGCCAAGACTCTTGCAGACGGCCAGCTCCTCGGCCGTCAGTGCCGCCGCGGGGTCGCCCGCCGGGGCCGTCGCCGGCGCCGCCGGCGTCACGATGACCGGCGCGCCGGCGACGAAGCGCTGGAACGCTTCGAGGTTCGCCTTCGCCGAGCCGAGCGCCCAGTCGCGCTGGGCCGGGGCGAGCTTGCCGGCCTTGATGGCGTCGTCGACCGCCGCGGTCGCCCGCTCGCCGGTGCGCTCGGCCTGGAGCGTGTTGAGCCGCGCCGCCACCCGGTCGAACTCGGCCCGCGGCACGAACGCCGTCGGGTCCGGCGCGCCGCCGGCCCTGGCCGCCTGCGCCGCCGCGAGAACCTCGGCGGCCGTCGCGGTCGCCGCCAGGCCGAGCGCCGTGGTCAGCTCCGCCCAGCGCGCCTTGGCCGCGGCCAGGATGTCGGCCGCCTTGGCCGTCGCCGCCAGGCCCAGGGCCTGGGCCAGCTCGGGCAGGTCGGGCAGGTCGACCGACGGCATCGAGTCGATCCGCGCCAGGGCGGCGTCCGCCTCGGCCGAGGTCGGCTCGGCGTCCGGCTGGAAGCCCAGCTTCGCCAGGATGCGCTTCAGTTGATCGTGCATGGGTTCTCCCGTGTCAGCCAGCGCCGGCAGGTCCAGCGCCGGGTTGTTCGTCAGCGCCGCACGGAGGATGACCCGCACCCTGCCGGCGCGAGAGTGCGCGAACGTGGGGCTGACGTAGCGGAACTCGCGCGACCGGATCCGCTTGGCGGCGCGCCGGGTCCACTCGACGCGGCCCCAGATGCCGTCCGCCCGGGCCGCGAGCTCCTTGATCCAGCCGGCGGCCGGGGCCTCGCCCCCGCGGTCCGTCTGGTGGTTGTAGTCGAAGACCAGGTCCGTCTCGCCGGCATGCTCAAGACTGGCGGCGACCACCGCGGCCGCGTCGTCGAGGCGCCAGCGGCGGCCGTCGCGGGCCACGAGCTCGCCCGCCGGCATCAGCTGCACCCACTCGGGCGGACCGCCGGGCGGCAGCTCCACGTAGCAAGCGGCGACCCGCTCCTGGGCCGCGCACAGCGCCGTCCGCATGCCGCCAGTATGGCGCGCCGGCGCCGGACATCCGGCGCCGGCGTGTCACTTTCGCAGCGCCTCGCGCCGCTCGGCGCCCGGGTGGGGACACCATCCTTCAGCTTTCGCGCTATCTTCGCTCCATGACCACCTCAGCCTCCGCCCTGCCGCTCGCGCCCTGGCTGGGCGGCAAGCGGTGTCTGGCCCGCCGCCTCATCGCCCGCATCGCCCGGATCCCGCACCGCTGCTACGCCGAGCCGTTCGTCGGCATGGGCGGCGTCTTCCTCCGCAAGCCGCGCGCGCGGGCCGAGGTCGTCAACGACCGCAACGAGGACGTGGTCAACCTGTTTCGCATGACGCGCGAGCACCCCGACGAGCTCGGCCGCCAGTTCGACCTCGCCGTCGCCTCGCGGGCCGCCTTCGATCGCCTGGTGCGCGGCCAGCCCGACGAGCTCACCGACATCCAGCGCGCCGCGCGCTTCGCGTATCTACAGGCGCTGGCCTTCGGCGGCAAGATCGCCCACACGCCCGGCGACTTCGGCGCGAGCAGGCAGCCGCGCTTCTCGGCGGCGCGCATGCGGCGGCTCATCGCTCGGGCCCACCGACGGCTCGACGGCGTCACGATCGAATGTCTCGACTGGACCGACTTCCTGCGTCGCTACGACCGGCCGGACACGCTCTTCTATCTCGACCCGCCCTATTGGGGGCACGAGGCCGACTACGGGCGAGGGCTGTTCAGCCGGGCCGACTTCGCCCGGCTCGCCGAGCGGCTCGATGGGCTCAAGGGACGGTTCCTGCTGAGCTTGGGCGACCGGCCCGAGATCCGTGAGCTGTTCGCGTGGGCGGCGATCGAGCGGGTCGAGACCAGCCACGCGGTCAACGCCGCGCGGCGGGTCGCCGAGCTGCTGATCAGCAAGTGACCGCGCTCTCAGCGGCGGGGTCTCACTGGAACCGTGCGCGTGGGGCGGGTCGTTCCGGGCTCCTTGCCCATCTGCTTCGCCTTGAAGAACGGCAGATCGCCGCGGCCAGCGGGACTTGGGCTCTTGCGAGCAACAGGGGCCGCCGAGCGGGTCGCGGCGGGCTCCTTGCTCATCTGCTCCTGCTTCGAGAACGGCAGGCTAGCCCATGTTTAACAAGATCGGCGGTCATTTTGCCGATTCGGGCAGCATTTCGAGAGTTTCGTCTCTGTAAGTTATTGATTCTAAATGATCGGCGTTTGGCTGAGCTCAATGTAGTGCCATAATCGTATGGTCTGGGTTGCGCTGTGGCGGGTCCACCCGCTATCGTGGCCCGTATGTTCGTGCGGCGCACCCAAACCCGGCGAACCGAAGACCGACAGCCTTACTTCTCCCATCGCCTCGTCCACTCCGAGCGCGTCGGAAACACCGTCCGGCAGCGCACGCTGCTCAATCTCGGGCGCCACTTCGACATCCCCCGCGAGCAGTGGCCGCTGCTGTGCACCCGCATCGACGATATCCTGGCCGGCCAACCGCCGCTGGTGGCCGATTTCCCGCCCGCCGTCGAGCATGAGGCGCAGCGGATCGCCGCGCAGTTGGTTGCCCGCGCCGCACCGAGGGACGAGACGGCCGCCGGACCGGCGGCCGTGCAACGGGTCGATGTCGACTCGCTGCGCCTGGCCCGTCCCCGTAGCGTCGGGGTGGAGCAGGTCGGCCTGTGGGCGCTGGAGCAATTGGAGCTGCCGGCCCTGCTGGCCGAGTTGGGCGTCAACGGCGCGTTGCGTGCGGCGGCGGCCGGGGCCCTCGTCGGGCGCCTGGCCCAGCCGGCATCGGAGCGCGCGACGCACCGCTGGCTGCAAGCGCGCAGCGGTCTGGGCGAGCTGCTCGGCGTCGACTTCGAGACCGTCAGCGCGATGCAGCTCTACCGCGCCTCGGACGCGTTGGTGAAGCATCGCGAGGCGATCGAGGCGCACCTGTTCGACCGCGCCCTCGGGCTGTTCGACCTGCAGCCGACCGTGACCCTCTACGACCTGACCAACACCTATTTCGAAGGCGAGGCGAGCGAGCAGCCCCAGGCCAAGCGCGGGCACTCGAAGGAGAAACGCAGCGACTGCCCGCTGTTGACCCTGGGGCTGATGCTCGACGCCAGCGGCTTCGTCCGCCGCTCGCAACTGTTCGCCGGCAACGTCCGCGAGCACCGCACCCTGGCCGGCATGCTCGAGGCGCTGCGGGCGCCGGCCGGCGCCCTGGTGGTGATGGACCGCGGCGTCGCCACCGACGCCTGCATCACCTGGCTGCGCGAGCACGGCTACCGCTATCTGGTCGTCAGCCGCGAACGCCACCGGCAATTCGATGCCGAGGCCGCCGTGTCGGTCCGCACGCAGTCGAACCAGACCGTGCACCTGCACAAGGTCGTCTCCACCGACCCCGACGAGGTGCGCTTGTACTGCTACTCGGAGGAGCGAGCACAGAAGGAACGAGCCATCGTCGAGCGCGTCGCCACCCGCTTCGAGGCCGCGCTCACCAAGCTCAACGACGGGCTGGCGCGCCCCCGCGCCCACAAGCGCCTCGCCCAGGTCTGGCAGCGCATCGGGCGCTTGAAGGCGCGCCACACCCGCGCCGCCAAGCACTACCAGATCGACGTCACCGCCGACGAGACCGGCAACCAGGCCGTCGCCGTCACCTGGACCCGACGCCCGCAGGACGGCTCGATGGCCACCCATCCCGGCGTCTACTGCCTGCGCAGCAGCGAGACCGACTGGGACGAAGACGCCTTGTGGCGAACCTACACCACGCTCACCGACGTCGAAGCCGTCTTCCGCTCGCTCAAGTCCGAGCTCGGACTGCGCCCCATCTACCACCACAAGCCGCGGCGGGCCGACGGCCACCTGCTGCTCACTGTTATCGCCTACCAGCTCGTGCAGGTCATCCGCACCCGCCTGCGCGCGCACGGCGAGCACGCCAGCTGGTCCACCCTGCGCCGCATCCTCGAAGGCCAGCAGCGCGTCACCGCCACCTTCCGGCGCCCGGACGGGCGCACCCTGCACGTGCGCACGGCCACGCAAGCCGAACCCGAACAGCGGGCCATCTACGATGCGCTCGGCGTCGACCCGCAGCCGGGCGGCGTCCGCAAGACGATCATCTGACCGCCCCCCTTCCCCCGGTTGACGCGCATTTGTAGTGCCACTTGCGCCGTTCGGTCGGCGTAAGCTGCTGATTCTAAAATGCCTTGGCTGTACCGTTGTTAAACATGGGCTAGCAGCGCTTGGCGCACCCTTCCTGTCGAGCTGCTCCCGCTTGCTGAAGCGCAACGCATCGCTGTTGCTCGCCGGCGGTTTCTTCGGCATCTCCTGCTCCTTTGCAATCAGGACCGCCCCGGCCGGCGCCCAGTCGGGCCCGCCCGCGCGATCAGCCTTGGCGCTCTGTGGGCGCCGCCGCGCTCGGCGGCGCCACCCCGGCCACCTGCCCGACGATTCGGTCGCTCTCGGTCACTGCCCGCGGCTCGTAGGTGGAGTTGTCGCTCACCAGGTGCCAGCGGCGGCGGATGCGGCGCAGGCGCTTGACGACCAGCCCGGCGTCGGTCTGCACCACGAAGATCTGCCCGTCGAGCGGCTCGATGCGGCTGGAGTCCACCGCGAGCAGGTCCCGGTCGCGGACGGTCGGCAGCATCGAGTCGCCCGTGGCGGCGACGAAGACCACGGCCTCGGGGCGTGCCCAGGGCGTGAGCGCGTCAGCGGGCAACGAAACCTCCGCGTCGGAGGATTCCTCGAAGATCATTTCGCCGGGGCCAGCGGCTGGCCGCACGTCCCGCGCGTATGGACCCGTGATGCGCTCGCGACGGCCTTCCGAATCGGGCGACGAGCCCTCGGGGGAAGATGCATCTTTGGCTGCTGCCGGCTCGTCAGCTTCGGCGCCCGAGGCGACCAGCCGGATGTTCGTCGCCTCGCCGCCCGACCCTCGCGACCGCCGGCGCGGCCCGAGCAGCTTGGCGCGCAGGTCCGGCGGAATCGGATCGCCGCCAGCCGCAGCCACCGCCCGCACCAGCCCTTGGGTGTGGCGCTCGAGATCGGGCGGGAGCATCGCCGGCGGCGGCTCGGCGACCGGGGTCGGCGCCGGCGCGGCACGCGGGTCCGGGATGAGCGGCGGCGGGTCCTTTGCCGACGGGCTGCCGCGGTATACCGCCAGCACGACGCCGGATTCCGCGACGTTGGACCGCCTCCACTGGTCGTCGTAGGGCTTCTGCGGCCCGCCCTCCGCCGGCAGCCAGCCGCGCAGGTGGTAGGACGCCTTGTCGATCTTGACGAGCCGCTTGATCGCCTCCTGGCCCTGGCGGTCCTTGAGCCATACCCGTTGGCCGGCCTCGAGCTCGGTCCGCGGGGAGACGAGGCAGTAGTCGCCCGTCTCGATGCCCTCGGGCCGCATCGACACGCCCGAGGCCAGCGCGTAGAACGCCTCCGGGTCCGTCAGCTTCTCGGGGGCCGGCGCGTCGCGGTAGTCCTTCACGCCCGACAGCACGCCCTCGAGCGAGCAGCGCGTCCAGGCGCGGACCGGCATCTCGACGCGGGGGGAGAAGGCGGCCAGGGGCGGGATCTGAGTTTCGGGGGGCTGAGACTCAGATCGTCGGCCATCGCGGGGCGGGCCGATGTAGAGCTCCAAGCCGAGAGCGTCGCAGATCTCGGCCGCGCGGTTCACCGAGGGCACAACGCCGTCTAGCACGTTCTGAACACTGCGTTTCGGCAAGCGCCCAGCACGGGCCACCTCCGCCACCGAGGCCGCCGACCGCAGTGCATCCACCAGCTGAGCCGCGGGCGTTAAAGGGACAGCCATGAGGGCCAAATATAGCCCCATCCTCAAGGCTCGGCCGCCGATGCTTGACAACGGGCCATATCTGGCCCACCATGCCATGCCAGATACGGCCCGCGCATGCTATCTGCACAGATACTCCGACTCGCTGACGTCCTGGCCGCCAACACGGATCGAGCCGCGGCCACATGGGTGCGGCTCGCGTGTGGAAGCGGCGACATGCGCTCCCGCTTGGTCCGCGGCCACACAATCACCGTGCGGCGTGCCGTCAGCATCATCCAGCAGTTTTCCGACCATTGGCCCCTCGGCGCGACTTGGCCCCCCGACATCCCGCGCCCCGCTCCGTCCCCCGATTCCCCGGCGGCCCGATCTGAGTCTCAGGCCGCTGAAATACAGATCGCCGACCCGGGGGCGGCGGTCCTCGGCCTGCGCCGTCGCGCGACCGACGCCACGGGCGGCGACGCTCCCGACTGGGCGGAGGCCGCGCGCTGCCAGGCCGAGATGATGCGGATCGCGCGGCGGCTCGACCCGGCAACCGGCAGGCTGGCGTCGCCCGCGGCCCTGTGCGCGGCGCTGGGCGGCATCCCGCGCCACGTCTACGACGATGTCGTCCGACGCTACGCCGGACGCCCCGGCCGCCAGCCGCGGCGGGGCAAGTGGGGCCAGACGCCCACCGCCCGCCTAGTCGAGGCGCTGCGGCAGTCCGGCGACGTCCGCTTCGCGCCAGCGCCCGCCTCGCCCGCCGCCGCGCGGGCGGTGGAAGCCATCCGCCAGGGAGGACCCCATGCCTGAACGGCCCGGCGCCTGGGCGCCGCTCGCAACCGATCCTGCGCTCGGCCGCATCTGCGTCCCGTGCGGCTCGGCGCCGAACGGCGGCCCCGACGGCCCGCGCGTCGGCCTGCTGTGGCTCGTCGCCGCGGCGCTGGCGGCCGGCCTGGCCGCCGGGGCGCTGTGGGATGCGGCGACGATCCCGGCGATCTTCCGCGCGTGGCCCGGCGGCGAGTGCCTGGCGGTGCGCCCGGCGGGCAGCTGCGAGCACCCGCCGGCGCGGCACCACACGGTTTGGGTCGACCCGGCCTGGGCCGGGAGAGAGTGACCATGCCGAAGAACTCGCTGGCGCTTGGAGCAGCAGCCGGCTCCCGAGCCCGGCGCGCTGTCCGACGCGGAGGCGATCCGCGAGCTCCGGCTCCTGCTCGACTGTTACCCGGGCACGGACGCCGAGGGCGTGGTCCGGGCGGTCAGCCGCCTGCGGCGGCGCGTCTACGACCTGGAACTGACGGTGCTCGAACTGAGCGGGGACGGCGCGCCATGACTGAGCCCGCCAAGGACCTCACCGTCGACCATCCCGCCCGGGACGGCGCGCTGGCCGCCGCCGACGCCCTGGCGGCGCAGCCCGAGCCGCGCACGGCCGTCGAGGCGGCCGCGCGCATCCGCGTCTGGCGCGACCTGCTGCGGCAGGTGGGCGCGGTGGCCGAGGCGCAGGTGATGGCGGCGTGCTGGGCGATCCGCCGCGAGCACCCGGACCGCGGCGCCTTCGACGTGTTCATCGCCTCGCACCTGGCCGACGTGTTCGCGCCCGATCGGGCGTGGTTGATGGCCGGGACGTGGGACGTGGCGCGCAGCTCGCGCCCGCTGCGCGAGCTGACGCTGACGGCGCCGGCCGACGCGATGGCGTTCGTGCGCGACTTCGTGGCGGCGGTCCCCGACGGGGTCGACTCGCTCGACGAGATCGACCGCGAGGTGGTGGCGCTCGAGGCGGCGCCGCCGCGTGCCCGGCAGCGGAAGCTGCGCGAGCTGGTGGCGGCCCGCGGCGAGGGCGGCCGCGAGGCGGCGGGGCCGCCCTCGCCGGCCTCGCCCGTGGCGGTTTGGCGCGAGCTGGTCGGCGAGCTCGCCGAGCGCAAGCGCCAGGTCGAGCGGCTGGCCGACCGGATCGAGAAGGCGCCCCCGCCGCCCGAGGCGGCCTGGTGGCGGGCCCGGGTGCACCAGCTGACCGACGGGGCGACCGGCGAGCTCGACCGCATCGCCGCCGCGGTGCAGGAGGCCAGCGAGTGATGGCGCTCTCGCGCGCCGCCACGGCACTCGTCCGCGAGACACTGGCGGCCGCGCTGCCCGGCGGGCGCGGGGCCGCGGCCAAGACCTTGGCGCGGCTGCTGGGCGTCTCGATCGGACAGATCTACCGCGCGGCCAATCTGGACGGGCCGAAGCGGGCGCGCCGGCCGGTGCGGCCGGAGTATCGCGCCTGGGTCCAGGCGGCGGTCGCGCTGGCGGCCCAGGCCCCGAAGCCCGCGCCGCTCGACCTGGCGCTGCGCGCGGCGGTGGCCAGCGGGGACCTGCCGCCCGAGGCGGCGCGGATGCCCCTCGGGACCGCCTACCGCATCGCCCGCGAGGAGGGCCTGCAGCCGGCGGTCCGCCGGACCCACCGGATCAGCGCCGACTACCCGATGCAGGCCGTGCTGCTCGACGCGTCCACCAGCCAGCACCTGATCGTCGACCGCAAGCGCGGCACGGACGCCGACCCGCTCCTGCGCCTTCACAGCCGGCCCTACAGCGCGGGCGGCTACAAGAACAAGCCTCTGGGCCCGGACCGGCTGCGGGTGGTCGTCTACGCCCTGTGGGACGTGTGCACGGGCGTCGTCCGCTCGCGCTACGTGGTGGCCCGCGGCGAGTCGGCGCTCGGCGCGCTCGAGTTCCTCTGCTGGGCCCTGACCCGCTCCGAGGACCCGCGCGTCGTGCTCTGCGGGGCCCCCGATGTGCTGTGGGCCGACCAGGGCCCGCTCGTCAAGTCGGCCGCATCGCGCGACCTCCTCGAGCGGCTGGGCATCGAGCTCGCGCTCGGCCTCCCGTATGCCAAGGAGCGCATGGGCGGCGTCGAGCGGACGCACCGCACGCGGTGGGGCCGCTTCGAGCGCTCGCTGTTCCTCCGCGCCGGCGCGGAGACGATCACGCTTGACCAGCTCAACGCCCGGCTCACCGAGTTCGAGGTCGAGGAGAACGGCCGGCGGCAGAGCAGGACGCCGGTCGACGGCCGCGCGGTCTCGCGCACGGCGGCCTTCGCGGCGCTGATGAACCGGCGCCCGAAGGACAACCCGCTGCGCGAGCTCCCGCCCGACCCGATCGAGACGCTGGCCACCGAGGCCCGGCGCAAGATCGACGTGAGCGGCATTATCCGCTGGGGCGGCGTGGTCTACGAGTCGGCCGACTGGCACGACCGCTGGGTCATCGCGCGGCGCGCGGCCGACGGCTCCGGCGACCTGGCCATCGAGGACGAGGCGAGCGGAGAGCGGCGGACCGCCCGCCGCTGGACGCCGCGCCCCTACGGCGAGGTGCGCTCGTCGCCGGCGACGCCCAGGGACCGCCTGCTGGCGAACCCGGCCGCGGCGCCCGCGGGCGGCGACGTCTACGCGCCCGCCGCCGGCCCGCCGGTGGTGGTGCCGCTGCCGGCCCGGACCGCGCCGGCCGCGCCGCTCGCGAGCCCCCTCGAGGCCGGCCGCTGCCGGGACCTGGCGGCGGCCTGGCGGCTGTTCGCGTCGATCTATCCGCACCCGCTGTCGCCGGGGCAGCGGGCGCGGCTGGCGCGGCACTTCGAGGCGCGCGGCCTCGCGCGCGGCGAGGTGACCGCCGTGGCGCAGGAGCTCGTCGCCGCGGCGGGCCGGAAGGTCTCGCATGGATGACGCGCGGGCGGTGATCGATGCCTGGAACCGGCTGGCAGCGCCGCCGCTGCCCCGCTGCCGCCATCTGACGGCGGCACGGCGAACGGAGATCCGCCGCCGGTTCAAGGACTACACCCTGGCCGAGATCGAGGAGGCCATCGCGCGCATCGCCGCCTCGCCGTTCTGTCGCGGCGGCAACCGGCGGCGGTGGCGCGCCAACATCGACTTCCTGCTGCGGCCGAACACGGTGGCGCGCGCCCTGGAGGGCGCCTACGACGCGCCGGGCGGCGCACCGGACGCCGCGGCCGAGGACTACGACGCCTGCATCGAGAGGGCGAAGCCATGACGGACTGCGAGCGTTGCGGCGGGACGGGCTGGGAGGGGGTCGAGGTCGACGGCGTCAGCCGCGTCCAGCGGTGCGCCTGCTGGCAGGCGGAGCAGCGCGCCGTGCCGGCGCCGGTGCCGCGCGAGTTCGAGGCGGCGCGGTGGGACACGTGGCAGGTGACGCCCCGGAACCGCCACGCGCTCGAGGCCGCCCGGACGTTCGCCAGCGCGAAGGACGAGCAGGACCTCTACCTGTGCGGGCCGGTGGGGACCGGCAAGACGCGGCTCGCGTGCACGGTGCTGAATGAGGCCTGGCGGGCGGGGGAGCGCTCGGCCGTGTTCGCCCGCGTGCCGCTCATGCTCTATCGGCTCCAGCCCCGCGTGGGCGTCGACGAGCCCGCCGACCTGTTCGAGTCTTACGCGGAGATGCAGCTGCTCGTGCTCGACGACCTGGGGGCCGAGCGCGACGTGGCGACGGACTACACGAAGCGGATGCTGCTGATGCTCTGCGAGATGCGGCGGGACGCGGGGCGGCGGACCATCTGGACGTCGAACCGGACGCCGCGCGAGCTCGCCGCCTTCATGGGCGACAACCGGCTGGCGAGCCGGATCGCGGGCTGGTGCCGCGTGGTCGAGCTCGGGGGGCGGGACTGGCGGCGGCGCGGCGCCGCGCAGGCAGGAGGAGGTGAGCGGTGCTCTTGACCCGCTTGGCGTTCGGGCTCCCGGCGGACCCCTGGGCCCGCCACCAGCAGACGGCGGACGCCGCGCGCATCGACGCGCTGGTGCGAGCCGCTGTCGACGCGCGCGCCCTGGCGCAGGTGGTCGGCCCGCGCGGCGGCGGCAAGACCTCGGCGGTGCGGGCCACGCTGGCGGACCTCGACGCCGAGGTCGTCGAGCCGCTCCGGCTCGACCCCGAGCGGCTGCGCGCGTTGGACATCACGGCGGCGATCGTGCGGCAGCTGTCGAGCGAGACACCGCGCCAGAGCGCCGAGGCGCGCAGCGTGCAGGCGCGGCGGCTGCTGGGCCGGGCGAGCGCGAAGCGGCCCGTGGCGCTCGTCATCGACGACGCGCACGAGCTCCACCCGTCGACACTGCGGGCGCTCAAGCGGCTGCGCGAGTGGGCCTGGCAGGGCCGCTGGCCACTCGTGGGCGTGCTGCTGGTGGGCCAGACGGACCGGGCGGCGGCGGTGCCGGAGGTGGGGTTGCGCAGCTCGACCGTCGAGCTGGCCGGACTGACCGAGGCCGAGGCCGGCGAGGCGCTCGAGGCCGCCCTCGGCGCCGCGCTGGCGGCCGACGCGCGCGAGCTGCTCGCCGGCTCGCCGTGGGCGCGGGGCTGGCTCGACCTCCAGCGCCTCGCCGACGAGTGCCTGCTCGAGGCGCAGGCGCAGGGAGAGACCGTCGTGACGGCGTCGTGCGCGCGGGCCGTGCTCGGCGCCGTGGCGCGGCCCGGGCGCGAGCCGGCGGCCGGCGCGGCGGCCAATGTCGACGACGTGCTGGCGCGGCGGGGGGTGGCATGAGGGTACCCGACCACACAGACAGGGGGGGAAGTGATGGCCACTGAAGCCCGGCAGCCACACGACGTCGACGCCCTGCTCGGGCGGCTGGACCGACGCCTCGAGATCGAGTCGCGGACCGACTCGGCCTCGCCCGCCATTGACCCGCCCGCCGGGTATCGGGCCGACGCCAAGGGCCGGCTCGTGCCCGAGCGGCTCGTCCGGCCGCAGGACGACCTCGAGGACCAGACCGTCAGGCGCATCCTCGCCTTCGGCGTCGACCTGGCCGACCAGATCAGCCGCTTCCGCCAGCACACCCACGCCGACGTGGCGGCGATGCTGGGCGTGCTCGCCGAGGAGTACGGCGGCGGCCGCCGTCCCGGGCGCCGCGGCAACTACTCGCTCACGTCGTACGACGGCAGGTTGAAGGTGCTCATCCAGGTCCAGGACCAGATCACCTTCGGACCGGAGCTGCAGGCGGCGCGGACGATCATCGACGGCTGCATCGAGGAGTGGGCCGCAGGCGCGAACGCGCAGATCCGCGCGCTGGTCCAGCACGCCTTCGCCCCCGACAAGCAGGGCCAGGTCTCGCGCGAGGCGGTGCTGCGGCTGCGGCGGCTCGACATCGACGACGAGCGCTGGCGGCAGGCGCGACGCGCGATCGACGACTCGCTGCGCGTGACCGGGACGCGCGTCTACCTGCGGCTCTACCTGCGCGGCTCGTGCGAGGGGCGCTGGCAGGCGGTGCCGATCGACATCGCCGCCGCGTGGACCGACACGGACCGGCTGGTGTCGGCGGAGGAGGGCCGACCGTGAGGCCCCCGGACCGCATCGACATCGAGCGCGGCTCGGGCGTGACGCCCGCGGGAAGCCTAGACGTCCCAGCGGTTCCGGATCGGAACCACCTTCGACGAGAAATCGTCGGCCTTGTCGCGGTACAGGACGCGGCTCTTGCAGGCCGGGCACTCGAGGATCCGCTGAAAGCCCTCGTAGCGTGCGTGCTGAAGCACCGAACGCTTGGCGCTCTCGAAGCACTGCACGCAGAGGTGGTGCGCCGGTGCATCCGGCTGCAGATGCTTCTTTGGCGAATACACAAGCGCGTTCGCACCGAGCGCCTGCAGCTCGTACCGCTCGCGCTGGCCGTCAAAGTCGCGCAGGCGTCGATTCTCCTCTCCAAGCGCCAAGTTCTCCTCGCGCAGCGCGCCCACGGCCTGCTGAAGCTCGAAAACCACCTGCTGCGCGTCTATGAGCTTCCCGAGCAGGTCCGAACGGACCGCCTCGACCTGTTGCTTCGTGCGCAGCTCGCGCAGGCCCTGGGCGGTCTGCGCGGCCGCCTTCAACCCGCCCATCGCCGTCGCGAACATGGCGTCCCATTCCATCCGCAGCCCCTCCTCCGATCGACGCGTGGCAGCGTATCGCATCCCGAGGCGGCGCGAGGCGCGGCGGTCGGCAACGCGCGCCCCGGGCAGCGCGAGCCCGCGGAAGGAAGGGGCCGATGACCGGGACGCCTCCGAAGCGCTCCAGACCCCCGGATCGCATCGACATCGAGCGCGGCTCGTCGGTCGTTCGCGACGGCACCCTCTGGCGCGCGGAGATCCATGTCCGCGCCGGCCGCTGGCGAACCGTCTCGCAGGCGACGGCGGATGAGCCTGGGAGCGCGGCGGCAGCCGCCCTCTCGATGGCCTGGCTGGGCATCCTCGACGCCCGCGTCGGCGGATCCCCCCGTCGCCGCGTCGTGGCGGGGCCGCTGTTCGCCACGGAGCGGAGTGAGAGCGAGTGACGCCGATCAGTCAGACCCTCCCGATCACGCCGGCCCAGGTCCGCGCCATCCACGTCGCCATTCGCGCGGCCGGCATCGCGGATGAGGACTACCGCGCCCGCCTCAGGGCCGGCTGGGGCGTCGGCACCTGCAAGGACCTGACGCGCCGCCAGGCCAGCGACCTGCTGGTCGAGCTCGGCCGCCCGCGGCCGCAGCCGGCCCGGCCTCGCGCGCGGGCTGCCCGCCCCCGACCTCAGCCGTTGCCGCCCGGCGTCGTGCGCATGGTCACGCCGGCGCAGCGGCGCCTGATCGAGCAGCTCGCCGCCGAGGTCGACTGGCGCGAGCCGGACGGCTACCGCCGCTGGCTCGCCCGCAACCAGGGCCTGGCGCACGCGGCGACGGCCGCGGCGGCCGCGCGGGTCATCGAGGGCCTCAAGGCCCTGCGGCGGAAGCGTGCCTGAGCCGCCACCCGACCTGCGCCGGCTGATCCGGGAGGTCATCCGCCAGGCCATCGCGTCGCCGGCCTGGTCGGGCCTGACGCCGGCCGAGCAGGCGGACCGCCTGGCCGACCGGCTCGTCGAGGCGTTGCGGCTCGGCCCCCTGCTTTCGGCCACTGCCGTCAGCGGCTGGCGGCGGCGGCGCGACGCGCGGATCCGCGCCGCCTTCGACGGCCGCAACCACCACGCGCTGGCCCGGGCGGCCGGGCTGTCGGTCCGTCAGGTCCGCCGCATCGTGCGCGCGAGCCGAAAGTGACATCCGCGCCCGCAATGTCCGCGCGGGCGATGCAACACTGGGGCGGAGCCTGTTTATACCCCGTTTTCCGGCGCCGGCCCCGCCGGCCGCCAAAGGAGCCTGTTCCCATGAGACCGAGACCGTACGTCCTCACCGCCCTGCTGTTCGCCTGCGTTGCGTTCCTGCTGCCGGCCCCGACGCCGGCGCAGGAGCCGGTCGACGAGGCCCCGATCGAGGAGATCGTCGGGCCGCCCGTCCCCGAACCCTCCGCGCAGGAGCCGGTGAGCGAGGAGGCCGGCAGCGAGGCCGCGGAGCCGGAGCAGGCCGAGGAGGCCGAACCGGAACCGCCGACCCTGGCCGACGTTCACGCCGCGCTGGTGGCGGCGATCACCGCCGAGGCCGCGGGCCAGGTTTCCGTCGACGCCGCGACCGAGGCGCTCGACGGCGCGCGGCGGGCGCTCGACGACGCCGAGGCGGCGCACGCCGGCGCGATGCTCTCGCAGGGCGAGCACACCACGGGTGTGCGCGAGGCGGCCCAGGCGTTCGTCGACTTCCTCACGGCGACCTACCTCGACTAGTTCGTTTCGGCCGCGCCCGGCTGCCTGCCGGGCGCGGCCATGGAGGTCCCCATGACTCACAGAGAACCCGTCGCGCTGTTCGCCGCCGTCGCGGCCGTGGTCGGCCTGGCGCTGCAATGGCTGCTGCCCGACGCGACGATCCCCAACGAGGTGGTCGTCCTGCTCGTTGCCGGCATCGCGGTCGCCGCCCGGCGCTACGTGATGCCGGCCGCGAAGCTCGACGACGTCGTCGTCCTCGAGGCGGCGCGGCGCGCGGTGCAGGCCAGGCGCGGCGGCAAGGGTGGTCTCGCCGGCCTCATACTGATCGCCCTGCTGGTCGGTGCCGGCTGCGCCGGCGACAGAGCCGCACCCGCGCCGGCGTCGGAGCCGCCGCCGGCCCCGACGTTCGAGGACGCGCTGCGCGGCGCCGCCGGCGGCCTGCTGCGCGCCGGCGCCGAGGAGGCCGCGCAGCGGGTCGAGCGCCGCGGCCCGCGCTGCGACCTGGAGACCCCCGGCACGCCGGCCGAGTTCGGATCGCTCGAGACGTGGCGGGCGGACCGTCTGGAGGCGGCCCGCGAGCTGCTGCAGGGCTGCATCGCGGCGGGGCGCTTCGAGTTCGCGGACACGCTGGCCAGCGTGGCGAACGAGCTGCGCAGGCGGGAGAGCCGGTGACCACCGAGATCCTGGCCGTCGTGGCCGCGATCGCGTCGCTCGCCGCCGTGCTCGCCGTGGGCCGGGTGCTGCACCGGGTGCGCGAACCTGCGCCGGCTGCCACCGACACGGCATCGCCCGCGCGCCACAGCGGGATGCTCCGGCGCGCGTGGGTGCTGTGGCTCGTCTGCGCCGGCGCCTGGGCCTGCCTCATGGCGATCGAGAACCTGACCCCGCGCGACTCCCTGTTCGGGGACCTGACGCCCGGGCTCGAGAACCTGACGGCGGTGCTCGAGGCGGCCATGCGCGGCTCGGCGGCGTTCCTGTTCTGGGCGCTCGCCGACCGGCTCGTCCTGCCGCAAATCAACTACCGCGACATCATCTGGCCGCCGGAGGACACGCCCTGGCACTCGGTGGGCGTGTATGTGCGGTGCGCCGCCCTCGCCGTCTGGGGCCTGCTGTTCGCCGTGGTGCTCCACGGGTTCCTCGCGCGATGACCATCCCCCTGGTGCTGCTGGCCGTGTTCGCGGCCGAGGTCGAGCGCGCGGGCGCCGGCGAGTTCGCGCCGCTGCTTCACGCGCAGGTCACGGTCGAGTCGGCCTGGCGGCCGGACGCCCGGAGCCGCTGGGCGGCCGGGCTCGCGCAGTTCACGCCGCCGACCTGGGGCGACATCGCGCCGCTCACGGACCCGCCGTGCGACGGCGCAGCCGAGACCGACCCGGCGTGCAGCATCCGCGCGCAGATCGTCTACATGGTCCGCCTGCTGCGGCGCTACGGCGACTCGGACCGCCGCGCGCGGTGGGCGTTCGCCCAGGCGGCCTACAACGGCGGCGCCGGCTGGATCTCGCGCGAGAAGAAGGTCTGCGCCCGCCGGCTCGGCTGCGACCCGGCCGGCTGGTTCGACCACGTCGAACGCCACTGCGTTCGCGCCGGCTGGGCGTGCGAGGAGAACAGGGCGTACCCGCGGAAGATCGTGCGCGCGCTCCCGGAGGGACCCTGATGGAACTCGCTCACCTGATCACCTGGGCCATCGGCCTCGCCGTGACGGCCATGATGGCCTTCCTCGGCCGGCTGGCGGCGGCGTCCGCTCGCAACGGCCGGGAGACGGCCGAGCTCCGCGGCCGCGTCGACGCGATGGAGCGGGTGCACAGCCAGCTCTCCGAGGAGCTCCGCAACGTGCACCACCGGGTCGGCGGGGTCGCCCGGACCACGGACCAGATTGCCGGCCAGATGTTGCAGATCGGCAACACGCTGACCATCATGCACGAGCACCTGCTGCAGCGGGAGAAGTCGTCGTGACGAGATTCGCGGAGCGCGTCGACGAGCTGCTGCGCCTCGTCATCCTCCAGGTCCTCGCCGCGGCCGCCAAGGAGGGCGTGCCCGACATCAACGACGCCATCCTGCGCAGCGCGGTCTGCGAGTTCGGGCCCAGCCCCAATATCGAGGTCCTCGGCCGGGCGCTCGGCTGGCTGGCCGCCAGGCAGCTCATCACCGTGCGCGAGGCCGGCCAGTTCCGCGTCGCGGCGCTGACGGAGCTCGGCGCCGATGTCGCGGCAGGCCGCGTCACGATGGCCGGAGTCCGGCGCGCGGACCTGGAGCTCGATGGCTGAGCCCCGCCGCCCGAAGCTCGATGTCTGACCCCAAGCGCCCGACGCGCGGGCACATGAGCCGGATCCAGCAGCTCCCCCCGGACCTCAAGGCGCGGCTCGACGAGCTGCTGCGTGCCGGCGTGACGCAGGCCGAGATTCTGCGCGTGACCGCGCCGCTGCTCGAGGCCAGGGGCGAGCGCCCGCTCTCGCCGGCGGGCCTCAACCGCTACGCCACCCGCATGGAGGCGGTGGGGCGCCGCATCCGTGAGGCGCGCGAGGTCGCGGCGGTCTGGACCGCGAAGCTCGGCGAGGCGCCGGCCAGCAACCTCGGGGCGCACACCATCGACATGCTGCGGACTCTGGTCTACGACCTGACGCTGCGCGCGCACGAGGAGGACCAAGTCGACGTCGAGCAGCTGCGCGAGATCGCCCTGACGCTGCAGCGCGTGGAGCGCGCCTCGAAGCTCAACGCGGACCGCGAGCGGGCGCTGCGCCGGGAGCTTGCCGAGCTGGCCGCGGCGAAGGCCGTGGAGGCGGCGAAGACCGAGGCCGCGAAGAGCGGGCACGAGCTCCTCCCCGAGGCCCTGCGGGCGATCCGCGAGCAGGTCTACGGGATCTTCGATGTCTGAACCCGCGGTCCCGCTCTACCCCTACCAGCAGCGCTGGCTGCTCGACCGGAGCCGTTTCAAGATCGGCATGTTCGCGCGCCAGACCGGCAAGACCTTCACCACCACGCTCGAGATCGTCGACGACTGCTTCGCCGCGGCCGCCGAGCGGGCCGGCCGGCGCGCGCGCTGGGTCATCCTCTCGCGCGGCGAGCGCCAGGCGGCCGAGGCGATGAACGAGGGCGTCAAGCGCCACGCGGACGCCTACGGGCTCGCCCTCAAGGAACTGGCTTACGACTTCGTCGCTGAATCCGGCAGCCGGCACAAGGCCCTCGAGGTCGCCCTGCCGGGCGGCTCGCGCATCACGGCGCTGCCGGCCAACCCGGAGACCGCCCGCGGCTACTCGGCCAACGTCTTCCTCGACGAGTTCGCGCGCCACCAGAAGTCGCGCGAGATCTGGGGCGCGCTCTTCCCGGTCATCTCGGCCGGCCATCGCCTCCGCGTCACGTCGACCCCCAACGGCAAGGGCAACAAGTTCTACGAGCTGATGACGGCCGACGAGCGGATCTGGTCGCAGCACGTCGTCGACATCCATCAGGCCGTCCGGGACGGGCTGCCGCGCGACATCGACGAGCTGCGCGCGGGCCTCGGCGACGACGAGCTGTGGCGCCAGGAATACGAGCTCGAATGGCTCGACGAGGCGTCGGCCTGGCTCAGCTTCGACCTCATCAACGACATGGAGCATCCGGCCGCGGGCGACCCGGAGCTGGCGGGCCGGGGCCTCACGGTCATCGGTAACGACATCGGCCGCCGGCGCGACCTGTGGGTCGCCTGGGTGCTCGAGCTCGCGGGCGACGTCGCCTGGACGCGCGAGGTCGTCGAGTTGCGCAACGCCACGTTCCGCGCGCAGGACGAGACCCTCGACAAGCTGGCCGAGCGCTACCGGCCGGCCGCCATCTGGATGGACCAGACCGGCATGGGCGAGAAGCCCGTCGAGGACGCGGTGCGGCGCTACGGCGCGTCGGTCGTCACGGGCTGCATCTTCTCGGCCCCGCGGCGGCTCGACCTGGCCACGGCACTTCGGACCCGCGCGCAGGACCGCAAGGTCCGCATCCCGGCCGGCAGCCGCGAGCTGCGCGCCGACCTGCACTCGATCAAGCGCATGGCCGGCCAGACCGGCCCGCCGCGCCTGGTGGTCGACGACGACGCGGGCGAGGCGAACAGCCACGCCGACCGCTTCTGGGCGCTGGCGCTCGCCTGCGCGGCGCTCGAGGGGCGCACGGTCGAGTTCGGCTACACGCCGGTGTGGTCGTCGCCAGACGCGGATCCGGACGACGACTTCGATGACGACGACCTGGACGGCGCGCCGAACTGGGGCGACTTCGCCGGCGACGCCCGCGGGTGGAGGGGGGTCCGCTACTGATGCCGACGCTCTACGACTACGCGGGCCGGCCGATCGACATGCGGGCGCTGCGCGACGAGCACGCCGGCCCCTCGGTCACCGGCGTCCGGTCGGTCCTGACCACCCACCCGGCCAGCCACATCACGCCGCAGCGCCTGGCCGCCATCCTGCGCGAGGCGGAGGTCCCCGGCGGCGGCAGCGCCGAGCGCTACGTCGAGCTCGCCGAGCAGATGGAGGAGCGCGACCTCCACTACCTCGGCGTCCTCAACACCCGCAAGCGCCAGGTCGCGCAGATCGGTGTCGCCGTCGAGCCGGCGTCGGACGGCGCCGACGACCTGCGCGACGCCGAGCTGGTGCAGTCGTTCTTCGATCGCGAGGCGGTCGAGGACGAGCTTATCGACATCCTCGACGCCGTCGGCAAGGGCTACAGCGTCACCGAGATCGACTGGGAGACCTCCGAGCGGCAGTGGATGCCCAGGCGCCTGGTCTGGCGGCTCCCGCAGTGGTTCGACTTCGACCGCGACACCGGCGAGCAGGTCCTGCTGCGCACGGACGACGGCTGGGAAGAGCTCAAGCCCTTCAAGTTCATCAAGCACGTCGCCAAGGTCAAGTCCGGCCTCCCCATCCGCGGCGGCCTCGCCCGGGCCGCGGCGTGGGCGTGGCTGTTCAAGTCCGTCACCGTCAAGGACTGGGTGCGGTTCGTCGAGGCCTACGGCCACCCGCTGCGCCTCGGCCGCTTCCCGCCGAACGCGGACCCGGACGACAAGGCCGTGCTCTACCGCGCGGTGCGCAACGTGGCGGCCGACGCCGCGGCGATCGTCCCCGAGGGGATGAACATCGAGTTCGTCGACGACACCACCGTCCGCGGGCGGGCCGAGATCTTCGAGCGCCTGATCGCCTACATCGACAGCCGGATCTCCATCGCCGTGCTCGGGCAGACGTTGACGACCGAGCAGGGCGACCGCGGCAGCCAGGCGCTCGGCAACGTGCACCAGCAGGTGCGCGAGGACATCGAGCGGTCCGATGCGCGTCAGCTCGCCGCGGCGCTGCGGCGGGACCTGGTCATCCCCATCGTGCAGCTGAACCACGGGCCGCGGGACGCCTACCCGCGCGTGGTCATCGAGCGCAAGACAGACGCGGACGCCAAGCTGCTCGCCGACGCGCTCGACACGCTCGTGCCCCTCGGGCTCCGCGTGCGCGCCGACCAGGTGCGCAGCGCGTTGCACCTCGACGCGCCCGGCGACGACGACGAGGTGCTCGAACCCCCGCTGCCGGCGGCGGCGGCGCGCGCTCGGCCGGGGCTGCCGGTACTGGCCCGGGCCGGCGCCGACCCGCTCGACGACGCGCTCGATGCCGCCCTCGACGCGCTCGACGACCCGGACGTGACGGTCCCGGCCGCCGACGCGCTCGCCCAGCCGCTGCTCGACGCCGCCGCGGGCGGCGACGGCGAACTCCTCACCCGGCTGGCCGCGCGCTACCCGGCCCTCGACCCCGGCCGCCTCCAGGCCCTGACCGAGCGCGTGCTCTTCATCGCGGACAGCTGGGGGCGGCTGTCGGCCGGCTAGCCCATGTTTAACAAGATCGGCGGTCATTTTGCCGATTCGGGCAGCATTTCGAGAGTTTCGTCTCTGTAAGTTATTGATTCTAAATGATCGGCGTTTGGCTGAGCTCAATGTAGTGCCATAATCGTATGGCTTGGGTTGCGCTGTGGCGGGTCCACCCGCTATCGTGGCCCGTATGTTCGTGCGGCGCACCCAAACCCGGCGAACCGAAGACCGACAGCCTTACTTCTCCCATCGCCTCGTCCACTCCGAGCGCGTCGGAAACACCGTCCGGCAGCGCACGCTGCTCAATCTCGGGCGCCACTTCGACATCCCCCGCGAGCAGTGGCCGCTGCTGTGCACCCGCATCGACGATATCCTGGCCGGCCAACCGCCGCTGGTGGCCGATTTCCCGCCCGCCGTCGAGCATGAGGCGCAGCGGATCGCCGCGCAGTTGGTTGCCCGCGCCGCACCGAGGGACGAGACGGCCGCCGGACCGGCGGCCGTGCAACGGGTCGATGTCGACTCGCTGCGCCTGGCCCGTCCCCGTAGCGTCGGGGTGGAGCAGGTCGGCCTGTGGGCGCTGGAGCAATTGGAGCTGCCGGCCCTGCTGGCCGAGTTGGGCGTCAACGGCGCGTTGCGTGCGGCGGCGGCCGGGGCCCTCGTCGGGCGCCTGGCCCAGCCGGCATCGGAGCGCGCGACGCACCGCTGGCTGCAAGCGCGCAGCGGTCTGGGCGAGCTGCTCGGCGTCGACTTCGAGACCGTCAGCGCGATGCAGCTCTACCGCGCCTCGGACGCGTTGGTGAAGCATCGCGAGGCGATCGAGGCGCACCTGTTCGACCGCGCCCTCGGGCTGTTCGACCTGCAGCCGACCGTGACCCTCTACGACCTGACCAACACCTATTTCGAAGGCGAGGCGAGCGAGCAGCCCCAGGCCAAGCGCGGGCACTCGAAGGAGAAACGCAGCGACTGCCCGCTGTTGACCCTGGGGCTGATGCTCGACGCCAGCGGCTTCGTCCGCCGCTCGCAACTGTTCGCCGGCAACGTCCGCGAGCACCGCACCCTGGCCGGCATGCTCGAGGCGCTGCGGGCGCCGGCCGGCGCCCTGGTGGTGATGGACCGCGGCGTCGCCACCGACGCCTGCATCACCTGGCTGCGCGAGCACGGCTACCGCTATCTGGTCGTCAGCCGCGAACGCCACCGGCAATTCGATGCCGAGGCCGCCGTGTCGGTCCGCACGCAGTCGAACCAGACCGTGCACCTGCACAAGGTCGTCTCCACCGACCCCGACGAGGTGCGCTTGTACTGCTACTCGGAGGAGCGAGCACAGAAGGAACGAGCCATCGTCGAGCGCGTCGCCACCCGCTTCGAGGCCGCGCTCACCAAGCTCAACGACGGGCTGGCGCGCCCCCGCGCCCACAAGCGCCTCGCCCAGGTCTGGCAGCGCATCGGGCGCTTGAAGGCGCGCCACACCCGCGCCGCCAAGCACTACCAGATCGACGTCACCGCCGACGAGACCGGCAACCAGGCCGTCGCCGTCACCTGGACCCGACGCCCGCAGGACGGCTCGATGGCCACCCATCCCGGCGTCTACTGCCTGCGCAGCAGCGAGACCGACTGGGACGAAGACGCCTTGTGGCGAACCTACACCACGCTCACCGACGTCGAAGCCGTCTTCCGCTCGCTCAAGTCCGAGCTCGGACTGCGCCCCATCTACCACCACAAGCCGCGGCGGGCCGACGGCCACCTGCTGCTCACTGTTATCGCCTACCAGCTCGTGCAGGTCATCCGCACCCGCCTGCGCGCGCACGGCGAGCACGCCAGCTGGTCCACCCTGCGCCGCATCCTCGAAGGCCAGCAGCGCGTCACCGCCACCTTCCGGCGCCCGGACGGGCGCACCCTGCACGTGCGCACGGCCACGCAAGCCGAACCCGAACAGCGGGCCATCTACGATGCGCTCGGCGTCGACCCGCAGCCGGGCGGCGTCCGCAAGACGATCATCTGACCGCCCCCCTTCCCCCGGTTGACGCGCATTTGTAGTGCCACTTGCGCCGTTCGGTCGGCGTAAGCTGCTGATTCTAAAATGCCTTGGCTGTACCGTTGTTAAACATGGGCTAGTGCCGGCGAGGATGACTGTTCATGACCGAAACCGAAAAGCAGGACGAGATCGGCGCACGGATCGCTCGGTTGAACGAGATCCGGGTGGAACTCACCATCGTGAGGTCCAAGCACCAGAAGGGCCTCGGGCGTCTGAGGGCCGCTGGCTGCATGATCATCGAGCATGCCGCTGACGGGGAGCTCGCCTTGCTTCCAGGACCACCCCTTGGGCCCTGGCCCTCACAGGATCAGCTCGGTGAGTGGAACGCCACCATGAGTCGCCTGAAGGCCAACGCAGGGAACATCATCCAGGAGCTAACCAACCTCGGACTCGACCCCGAGCTCTTCAAGCTCAACCATTAGGGACGCCTGATGGTGGACAGCCTGCTCACGCTGCGTGACGTGTGCGCGAGGCTCGCCCTCTCGCGCTCGGGCCTCTACGCGCTCATTGCGCGCGGGGAGTTCATGCCGCCGCTCCGGATCGGCCGGGCCTCCAGATGGCATCGGCACGAGGTCGAGGCGTGGCTCGCCGCCCGGCCGCGGGGCACGGCCCAGGGCCCCCGGCCGCGCCGGGACGATCCGGCCGAGCAGGCGGCCGCGCGGGCCGACCTGCGGGCCATCCACGAGCGCCGCCGGCTGGCGGTGCGGGACGCCGCCTCCGGCTGAGCGAATGCCTCCTGACCGCGTCGACCTCGGCCACGCCCTCCAGTTGCCGCCGGCCGGCGCCATCGCCCACCTGCGCACGAAGGGCTACGCCGTCTCCTGGCGCTGGTGGGACGTCTGGCAGGAGGCGCACCAGCGGGCCTTCACCGTGGCGAAGATGGCCCGGCGCGACCTGCTCGAGCAGACGCGGGCGATCATCGACCGCGCGCTGGCTACCGGGATGACCGAGAAGCAGGCGGCCGGGATCCTCGAGGAGCGCCTGCGCGCCGCCGGCTGGTGGGGGCGCAAGGTCATCGTCGACCCCGACGGCCGCGCCGAGCGGGTGCAGCTCGGATCGCCGCACCGCATCCGCACCATCCTGCGCACGAACCTGCTCTCGGCCTACGCCGCCGGCCGCTACGCCCGCCAGCGGGAGACGCGCCAGGCCCGCCCCTACTGGATGTATGTCGCCGTCCTCGACCCGAGCACCCGCGACCGCCACCGCGCCCTGCATGGCACCATCCTGCCCGCAGACTCGCCGGCATGGGACGCCATCTATCCGCCCAACGGCTTCAACTGCCGCTGCCGCGTGCGGGCGCTCACCGAGGCCGAGGTGCGCGCCACCGGCCGGCGGGTCGTCGACCGGGTCGAGGTCACCGACGTCGAGCACCAGGTCGGGGTCGACCGCGAGACCGGCGAGGTCATCACCAGACCGGGCAAGCGGATCGGCTGGACCGCCGCGGGCGAGAAGCGCACGTTCAGCCCGGACCCGGGCTGGAGCGGGCGCCCCGGCTCCAGCCTCGTGCGGCCGGGCGGCGGCGGCGAGCCCGGCCCCGACGAGCCGACCTGGCGGACCTTCGGCCGGCCGGCGGCGGCGGACCTGCCCGCCGCGCCGCCGTTCGCCGACCCCGGCGACGCGCTGGTCGACCCGCCGCGCGTCGCGCACCGCTCCCGAGTCCGCACCCTGACCGGCACGGCGGCGAGCGGCCGCCCCTTCGTTCGCACACCGATCGAGCGGGTCAGCGTCACCCGCGCCCACGCCGCCAGCAGCCCCCACCTCGTGCCCGCGCTCGCCGACCCCGACGAGGTCTGGCTGACGCACTACCCCGCCACGAAGGCCCGGCGGGCCGAATACCGCGTGCGCTACCTGCGCACCACGGCCGACGGCGGCGCGCTCGTGACCGTGCGGCCCGACGGGTCGCTCACCGTGGCCAGCGTCGCCCGCGGCCGCCTCGACGCCCAGCGGCGGGGCGTGCTGCTCCACGCCCGCGGGGCGCCGCAGGCCGCGCCGTTCGACGAGCCGACCCGCGCGCTCGAGCGCGAGATGGAGCGCAGCCGGGCGGAGTTCACGCGCCTGGCGGCCGACGTCAACGCCGCCGCGCCCGGGACCGCCGCGCACCAGGCCGCGAAGGCGGCGGCCGACGCGGCCCACCAGCGCTACCAGCAGGCCGCGGCGCGCTACTGGGGGGCCTGGGACGAGCTGCGGGCCGCGCCGGCCGCCATCGACGCCGCCTCGCCGCAGGCCGCCGCCGTCCTGCGCGAGGCGCGCGCCGTGCTCGACGACGGGTCGACCTTCTACCGCGATCGGACCCGGCGCCTGCGCATGGTCATCGAGCGGCCCACCGACCCGGAGCTGGCCCGGCGAGTGGACATCCAGCCCGAGCACGTCGTCGCCGTCGAGCAGTGGTCGCAGTACGTGGCGCCGTCGCTGGCGCGGCAGCAGGTGGGCGTGCGGCTGACGGCGACTCTGCGGGAGCGCGCGAGCGCGGTCCGCCTCGGCGTCGACCGCGCGGAGTTGGACGTGCACGCGCACTCCGAGCGCGAGACGGTGGTTCACGAGCTCGGGCACACGGTCGAAGACTCCAGCGACGCCCTGCTCACCGAGGCCGCGGCCTACCTGCGGCGGGTCTCCCGGGGCGTCGGGAGCCTCGGAGCCGACGGCGACTACGTGAAGGGCGTCGGGCGCTGGCAAGAGAACACCTGGGATGGCCGCCTGGACCGCTACACGGGACGCCTCTACACTAGGCCGGCGGTACGCGCGGTCGACGTGGAGGGGCGGCGGGTCAACAGCACCGAGGTGATCTCGGTCGGGCTGCAGCGGCTCGCCAAGGACCCGGTCTGGTTCGCGCGCCGGGACTGGGACTTCTTCTCGTTCCTGGTGCGCCGCGTGCTGTGGCGCGACTAGGAGCGTGCGCCCTCGGGGACCGACAGGTCCATCGCGTCCCAGTCCGGGACGGGGGGCTTCGGGCTCACGATCTCCGCGCCCGGGATGCGGGCGACCAGATACTCCGCAGCGAGGTGGTTGGCCACCTGGTGGAACTCGGCCGTCCAGTAGTAGCGGAAGTCGCGCGGCAGGTCCTCGGAACTGTCAACGGCGCGGTCGAGCGCGTTCGGGCCCTCCATGCGCCACTTCTCTTCGTAGAGCTCGCCGATCACGCGATCGGCAACCGGGTCCGAGATGCCGTGCTCGGCCTCGGGCACGCCGAAGGACAGCCCTTCCACCGTCACGACCTGCCCGTCCGGGAGCCGCACCTTGGCCATAGGGCCCAATGCTAGCATTGACAGGGGACCCGTTCATGACCGAATCCGAAGAGCAGGACGAGATCGGCGCACGGATCGCTCGGTTGAACGAGATCCGGGCGGAACTCACCGTCGTGAGGTCCAAGTACCAGGAGAGCCTCGGGCGCCTGGGTGCCGCTGGCAGCAGGATCACGCAAGGTGCGCCACCTCTGGCGCGGCTGGCGGAACCACTTCCTGGGCTTCATCAGCTCGGCGAGTGGAACGCCACCATGAGCCGCCTGAAGGCCGAAGCGGGGAACATCATTCAGGAGCTCACCAACCTCGGACTCGACCCCGAGCTCTTCAAGCTCAACGGCGACTGAAGCCGGAGGCTCCATGCCACCCGGGATGATCGAGATCCGATACAACGACACCGCCGTCCGCGACGCCCTCCGGCGCCTCCGCGACGCCGGCGCGGACATGAGCCCCGCCATGCGCGACATCGCCGCCGCCCTCGAAGCAGACGCCGACCGGGCGTTCGACGACGAGGCATCCCCGGACGGCACCCCCTGGGAGCCGCTTCGGCAGAGCACCATCGACGCCCGCAAGAAGCGCCGGAAGTGGCCCGGTCAGATCCTTCAGCGCTCCGCCCGGCTCGCCCGCTCGCTGACCAGCGACTCCGGCGACGACTACGCGGCCGCCGGCACGAACGTCATCTACGGCGCCCTCCACCAGTTCGGGGCCAAGCGCGGAGCCTTCGGCCGGACACGCCGCGGGGCGCCGATCCCCTGGGGCGACGTCCCATAGGCGCTAACTTGTTCACGTCACCTGCTCCGGCGGCTGCTCGGTCCAACCGAAGTACGCGGAGAGCTGCGACTGCCGGCGCCGTGGCGGCTCGGCCAGCGCGCCGGAGATCGATCGCCAGTCGTTGAGCATGCAAGCCAGCGAGAGCGGCGGTTCGATGGCGCGCGTGACCTGGTTGAACACGAACTTGAAGTCACGCCACGCGCTGCGGGGGCGCCGGGGCCGGTACGTCGTAGCCCCAGGGGGAAATCGTGCGGGCGTGGTGGAGCAGCTTCTCCACCAGCAGTGCCACGAACAGTTTCCCGTAGAGCCACGCCTTGGCGCTGTCGTCGTCGTACTTCGGCAGGTGCCCCAACTGCGCCAGCGACTTGAAGCGCTTGAACACCAATTCGACCTGCCAGCGCAGGCGATACCACTCGAGCACGTCGGCGGCCGAGAAGGGCGGCTCGGGGAAGGTCGTGAAAACGATCACGTACTCGGCAAAGCGCAGAGTGGCCGGTTGTACCTGGGTCCGCTTGCGGGCGGCGTCCCGGCGGATTTTCTGCTGCGCCAAGCGGATCGCCTCCGCCGACTTGCGGAGCACGCAGACCCGGCCCGCAATCTCGCCCGGCGGGCCGCCGTCGTCACCCGCGGCCGCGACCGTCGTCGCCCAAGCGCGCGCTGCCCCCGGACGCGTGACCGACGAGACCGCGGCCAGCAGGTCGAACGGCCGCCCGGCTGCCGTGTGCAGCGGCAACGACCCCGTATTGACGCGCACAATCAGCCGCCCGCCCGCCTCGACCACGTGGCGGATCCCCCGCGCGGTCGAATACCCGCGGTCGGCCAGCACATGGTCGCCGGCGCGGATCGGGAACTGCGCCAACGATTCTCCCGTGCCCGGCCCCTCGACCCCCGTCAACTTGAAGAAGTCGCACGTCAGCGACGGCAGGCCCACGCTGTAGTGCAGCCGCCACAACGACCCGCTCGGTCCCGGTTCCTTCACCGTCGTCGCATCCACCGCCCGGACCTGGAACGCGCCGCCGGGGATGACCGCCAGACCCTGCTCCTCGAACAGGCGCACACACAGCGCGTGCAGCCAACCCTTGGATTTCTTCAACCGCTTCAACAGCGCCACGTCGGACAGATCCGCCAGACGCGCTTGGCGGGCGCGAACCACCGTTTCCCGCAACGAGTGTCCGCAGCCGAGGTGCAGCAGGAGGGTCCGCAACAGGTTGTCGACCGTCTTGTCCTTCCGCAGCCCCTTCAACGCCCCCGTGTCCTGCGCCAACTCCCGCCAGTCACCGGGCAGGAACGACCGCAGCACATCCCAGTCCTCGTCCACCGGGCCGGCCTCCATGTCATGCATGCGCATGTCAGGATACGCCGGCCTCGCTCGGAACACAAGTTAGCGCCTATGGGGCGACGTCCCCGCCCGACCCTTCCTCGGCGTCTCCGACCAGGCCCGCGACGAAATCCTCGAGGCTCTCCGGCGGCACTTTTACCAGGCTGTCCGATGACCAACCTTCTACCAGGCTGTCCGATGACCAACCTTCCGAGACCTTCCGTGAATTTTCATGCACTCCGGCGTCCCGGTATGCAGTCGGTTGCGCAACTCTTCTCGCGTCAATAAGCCTCTCTTCTCGCATCACTCAAGTGTGCAGACTCCGCAAGGCGCGCACGGCGCGCCTCGGCGGGAGCGGCGCGGGGCGATGGGGCCCCCGCAAGCGGACGCCGGGGGCTTGGGGCGCAGCCCCATCTGATTGAAGCTCGAAAGGCGGAAGACGATGACATCAGGAGCGATGGTCCGGCGCGCGGTGCTCGGGACGGTTCTGGTCGGCCTGCTGTCCGCTCCGCTGTCGGCGCAGGTGACCTTCGACCGCCTGCGCGGAACGGCTGACGAGCCCCGGAACTGGCTGACCTACTCGGGCGGCTACTTCAGCCAGCGCTACAGCGAGCTCGACCAGATCGGCCCCGACAACGTCGGCGACCTCGCGCTGCAGTGGGTCTACCAGACCGCCGTCGCGGGACCGTGGCAGACGACGCCGATCGTCGTCGACGGCGTGATGTACCTGACCCAGCGGCCCAACGACATCGTCGCCCTCGACGCCCGCACCGGACGCGTGTTCTGGATCTACCGCTACCCGACGTCGCCCAACCACCTCGCCTGCTGCGGCGCGAACAACCGCGGCGTGGCGGTGCTCGGCGACAAGGTGTTCATGGCCACGCTGGACGCGCACGTGGTGGCGATCGACGCGACGACGGGCGTGGAGATCTGGAACACCCGGGTGGCGGACATGACGCTGGCCTACGCCTTCACGCTGGCGCCGCTGGCCGTCGAGGGCAAGATCATCGTCGGCTCCACGGGCGGCGATCAGGGCATCCGCGGTTTCATCGCGGCGCTCGACGCCGAGACCGGCGAGGAGGTCTGGCGCTTCTACACGATTCCGGGACCGGGCGAGCCGGGCCACGAGACCTGGGAGCCGTGCCCGCCGGACCCGGAGACCTACTGCGACCCGGAAGCCTGGAAGCACGGCGGCGCCGCGGCCTGGCTCACGGGCTCGTACGACCCGGAGCTGAACCTGATCTACTGGGGCACCGGCAACCCGGGTCCCGACTACAACCGGGCCCAGCGGCCCGGCGACAACCTCTACTCCTGCTCGGTGGTGGCGCTCGACGCCGACACGGGCGAGCTGCGCTGGCACTTCCAGTTCACGCCGGCCGATCCGTACGACTACGACGCGGTGCAGGTCCCGGTGCTGGCCGACATCACCCGCAACGACACGCTCTTCAAGGTGCTGCTGTTCGCCAACCGCAACGGGTTCTACTACGTGCTCGACCGGGCGACGGGCCGCTTCCTGACCGGCCGCCCGTTCGTGTCGGTCAACTGGGCCGAGGCGCTCGACGACAGCGGGCGTCCGGTCGAGACGCCGCAGCCCGCCGGGGAGCCGACGTATCCGGGCATCTCGGGCGCGACAAACTGGTACTCGCCGTCCTACAGTCCGCGGACGGAGCTGTTCTACGTGCCAGCCTGGGAGGACTACGCCACGGTCTTCGACGCCGCGCCGCAGATCTACGTCCCGGGACGGTCGTTCACGGGCCGCCGCCTCGACTTTCCCAGAACCTGGCAGCCCGTGCCGGACGCGCCCGTGCCGCCCACGCTGACGCGCGGTCCCATCAACAACTGGACCGAGGTGGGAGGGCGCGGCGCCGTGCTCGCGCTGGACCCGCTGACCGGCGCGGAGCAGTGGCGCTTCGAGATGACGGACGTCATCCGCAGCGGCATCCTCACGACAGCGTCGGACCTGCTGTTCACGGGCGCCCGCTCCGGCTACTTCCAGGCCCTGGACGCGCGCAGCGGCGAGCTGCTGTGGAAGGCCAGCCTCGGCAGCCAGATCATCAACGGCCCGGTGACCTACGAGGTGGACGGCCGGCAGTACGTGGCCATCATCTCCGGCCACTCCCTGTCGACCTTCGCCCTGCGCGACTGATCGCGCCCCCGGTGGCGGCGCCCCGATGCTGACTGCGCTCGGCGCCGCCACCATCGCCGTCCTCCTCGTCCTGATCCTCTTCAGGCTGACGTCCGTCCTGGTGGCCCTGGTCGTCGTGCCCCTGGGCGTGGGGCTGCTCGCCGGATTCGGCCACGACCTCGGGACGTACGCCCTGGCGGGCATCCAGGGCGTATCCGGCACGGCCGCGATGCTGGGCTTCGCGGTGCTCTACTTCGGGGTCATGAACGACGCCGGCCTGTTCTCGCCGGTGATCCGCGCCGTCGTGCGCGGCTGCCGCGGCGATCCGGTCCGCCTCGCCGCCGGCACCGCCGTCGTGACCATGCTCTCCCACCTCGACGGCTCGGGCGCGTCGACGTTCCTGATCGTGATTCCGGCCCTGCTGCCCGTGTACGACCGGCTGGGCGTCGACCGCCGCGTGCTGGCGTGCACGGCGGCGCTCGGCGCCGGGACGATGAACATCATGCCCTGGGGCGGCCCCGTGCTGCGGGCCGCCGCCGCCCTCCAGGTCGAGGTCGGCCTGCTCTTCCGCCCCCTGCTGCCGGCGCTCGCGCTCGGCCTGCTGGGCGTGCTCGCGGCCGCGGCCTGGATGGGCCGCTGCGAGCGGCGGCGTCTCGCCGCCGCCGGCCCGCTCCCAGCGGCCGCGGAGCCGGCAGGCGCGGCCGAGACGGGACGTCCCGGGGCTCGCCCGCACCGGCTCGCCTTCAACGCTCTCCTGACCGGCGCGACGCTGGCGGCTCTGGTGCTCGGGCCGCTGCCGCCGCCCGTGGTCTTCATCTGCGCGTTCGCCGTGGCGCTGCTGGTCAACCATCCGCAGCCTGCCGCGCAGAGCGCGCAGCTCGCGCGCCACGGCAGCCACGCGATGTCGATGGTGGCGCTGATCCTGGCGGCCGGGGTCTTCGCCGGCGTCCTGCGCGAGTCGGGCATGCTCGCCGCGATGGGACAGAGCCTGGTCGCGGCGCTGCCGCACGGCGCGGCGACCCACCTGCCGCCCATGATGGCCGCGGCCGCGATGCCGCTCAGCCTGCTGTTCGATCCCGACTCGTTCTACTTCGGCGTGCTGCCCGTGATCGCCGAAGCCTCCGGCGTGGCCGGCGTGCCGGGAGTGGAGGTGGCGCGGGCCGCGCTGCTGGGCCAGATGACGACGGGGTTCCCCGTCAGCCCGCTGACGCCCGCGACGTTCCTGCTGACCGGGCTGGCCGGCGTCGACCTCGGCGACCACCAGCGGCGGACCATCCCCTACGCGTTCGGGCTGACCCTCCTGATGGCGGCCGCCGCGCTGGCCACGGGCGCGTTCCGCTGGTAGGACGCCCCTCGCGGCGGAGCGGCACTCCCCGGCGGGGATCAGTCGCGCGAGGGCTCCAGGGCGCGGGCGCCGGCCAGCAGGTTCGTCATGCCGTAGTTGCCCTCGTGGCAGGCATACTCGAACAGGTGCGCGCCGGCGCTGCCCGGCTCCGCCCCGAGCTGCGACTGCAGGCTGCCGAGCGGCCAGGCGGCGGTCCAGGGCCGCGTCCAGGCGGATTCGTCCTCGACCGTGTACTCGTACAGCAGCGTATCGGCAGCGACCCGCGTGAACCGCTCCACCAGGTGCAGGTCGGGGCTGGATCCGCGAAAGCGCGTCTTGTCGGTGAAGTTCGCGGTGACGACCACCAGGGTCTCGCCCTCCCAGCGGCCCCGCGAATCGCCCAGCAGCTGGCGCACGCCCGACGCGATGTGCGGCCGGCCGTCCAGCGGCACGATGCGCACGTCGTGGATCATCTCGTTGACGATGGCCACGTGGTCGGGCGTCTGCAGCAACTGGAAGTTGCTGTTGTAGGTGGTCGGCTGCATCGGCGGCCCGGCGCTGCCCCAGGCGATGCACCGCTCGGCCAGACCGCGGGTCTCCGGGCCGGCCGGGTACTCGCCCACCCCGCCGTGATACGGGGACTCGACGGGCCGCGCGCCCGACCTGTACGGGATGCGTCCATCCGGCGGATCGACGATCAGCGACGTCTGCCGCAGCATCCGGCCCCGCTCGCGCCAGAACTCGTTGTACGCGCGGCCGACGTCCGTCCGCCCGTCCGGCGTGTCCTGCTGCCGGTCCCCCCGGCCCGCGCCCACGCGCTGATCGCCGTCGATGCGCCGCAGCTCCAGCTGGGTGGACGCGGCCGCTTCCTCCGCCGTCAGCGCCGTCCTCCCCTCCAGCTCGTCCGGCCTCTCGAGCGGCGTCAGCGTGGAGCTGGTCCAGACATGCTGCAGATCCGGGTCGCCCCATGGCGTGCGGAACGTCGCGGCGTCCGGTTGAGCGAGCGCACCCGCGGGCAGCAGCGCCACGATGCCGGCCAGGACCAGGTTGCGGGCCATGAATCCTCCTTGCTCTGTGAGACGGAACAGGCCCGATTGTATACCCGCCGCACGCCTGGCCGGCGCCCGCGCGCCCGCCGGCGGCGCGAGCGCGGCGTGGTATCGTTGGCGGGTACGCCGCGGACGGGAGGGAACGATGAACTGGAACGTGATTCGCGCTGGCGCCTTCGTTGCCGCCGTCGGCATGGGGCTGAGCGGCACGCCGCTCGCCGGACACCCGAGCACCCAGGAAGCGCCCGCGGGCGACGCCAGCGTCCCCACCTTCAACCGGGACGTCGCGCCGATCTTCTACGGGAAGTGCATCAGCTGCCATCGGCCGGGCGAGGTGGCGCCGATGTCGCTCGTCACGTTCCGCGAGGCACGGCCCTGGGCGCGCGCGATCCACGAGAAGGTGACGACGCGCGAGATGCCGCCGTGGCACGCCGACCGGCGCTACGGCGTCTTCCGCAACGACCTGAGCCTCACGCAACCGGAGATCGACACCATCTCCGCGTGGGTGACGGGCGGCGCGCGCGAAGGCGACCCGGCGCATCTCCCGCCGTTGCCCGAGCTCACCGAGGGCTGGCAGATCGGCACGCCGGACATGGTGTTCGAGATGCCGGTCGACTACGAGGTGCCGGCCGCCGGCACGGTCGAGTACCAGTACTTCGACGTGCCCACCAACTTCACCGAGGACCGCTGGATGCAGGCGGGCGAGGCGCGCCCCGGCGACCGCACGCACGTCCACCACATCGTCGTCTACGTGCGGGAGCCGGAGCCAAATACGCGGCCAAAGGTGGTAGCGGTGCGGCCCATCCTGCCCGAGGGACAGCGGCCGTCGCCGCAGGCCCTGCGCGCGCTGGCCGCACGCGCCGGACAGCGTCCCGTCGGCGGCGGCGACGCCATGCTGGTCAACTGGGCGGTGGGCGAGGACGCCCCGGTCTACCTGCCCGGCACCGCCAAGCGCATTCCGGCCGGCTCGACGCTGGTCTTCCAGATGCACTACACGACCGACGGCGAGCCGGGCGTCGACCGCTCGAAGCTGGGCCTGATCTTCGCGAAGGAACCTCCCGAACGGGAAATCCGCACCGGGATGATCCTGAACCCCCTGTTCGAGCTGCCGCCGGGGGCGGCGGACCACGAGGTGGCAGCCGAAGCGACCTTCAGCGCGGACGTCAACGTCTGGACGATGCATCCGCACATGCACCTGCGCGGCAAGGACATGACCTACACGGTCACCTATCCTGACGGCCGCAGCGAGATCGTCCTGCGCGTGCCGCGCTTCGACTTCGGCTGGCAGACCGACTACTGGCTGGCCGAGCCGCTCCTGCTGCCCAGGGGGTCGAAGATGCACGTCGGCGCCCACTTCGACAACTCGGTGGCCAACCGCGACAATCCGGATCCGACGGCGACCGTGCGCTGGGGCGACCAGACGTGGGAGGAGATGATGATCGGCTTCTTCACGTACACCGTGGAGGACCCGACCGCGGCCCGCAGCCCCGCCCAGTAGCGGGCGCGCCGGGGCGGCGCCGCGGCAGCCGGCGCCGCCCCGGCGGCAGCTCTCGCCCGCCCGCCCGGTTGCCGGCTCAGGCGCGCTCGGCAGGCTCCCGCATCCAGGCCCGCATGCGCTCGGCGTCGGCCGGGTTCTCGCGGGTGTGCGCCGCCCAGGAGTAGTCGCGGATGCGCCAGCCGGACGCGGTCCGCACCACGCCGCACAGATAGACGCCGGCGAACGCGCTGCCCCCGCCGACGTGCATGTACGTCCGCACCCGGGCCTCGTCGCCGTACAGGGCGATCAGGTGGTTGGACATGTGGTGCAGCGTGCCGTAGTTGGGCGGGATGACGATCTCGTACAGCCGCCGTATCTCCTGCAGGCCGCGGGCGAAATGCGGCCAGTCTCCGAACGAGTCCCTGAGCGCGGAGTAGTCGACCGTGGCGTCGTCGGCGAACACGGTGTCGAGCCGCTCCCAGTCCATGAAGTCCACCGTGTGCGAGTAGCGCTCGAGCAGCTCGCGGATCTCGAACCGGTCGCGCAGCTCGTCCGGCCCCAGGCTCGCCGCCTCCGATCCGCTTCCACCCGGCTGCGCCCCCGCCTGGAGCGCGCCCGCGCGCCGCGCCGCGAACGGCGTCGCCAGCACGCCGAGCCCGAACGCGTACAGGAATCGTCGCCGCTTGAAGAAGCCACCCACTGTCAACCTCCAGTCCGGGCCGCTCAGCCCGTGCAGCGCAGGTTAGCGCGTCCCGCGTCGTGGCGCCACCGGCCGCGGCTCGCCGGGCGCGGCTCGGCTGTCCGTACCGGTTCCCGAGACCGTTCCGTGTATGCTGGCCAGAAATGGGTGACGTGTCAGTAACTGGCGCGACATATGGCAGAATTTGCACCGGTCATGCTCCTGGCATCACCGTGCAGGCCGACCATCGAGGTTGACAATGCCCCGTATTCCTACAGGCTCACCAGAGAAATGCCGGCTGGCCACCGCGCGCATCCCGGCGGCGAGGCTCCTGCTGCTGACCGCCTCCCTGCTGGCCGCGACGGCGGCCGGCGCGGCGGCCCAGGGCCGCCAGACCGGCACCATCCGCGGCACCCTGCTCGACGCCCAGGGCCTCGTCCTGCCCGGCGTGACCGTGACCGTCCGCTCCGACGCGCTGCAGGGCGTGCGCACGACCGTGACCGACATCAACGGCAACTACCGGATCCTGGCGCTCCCGCCCGGCGAGTACCACGTCGTCTTCGAGCTCTCCGGGTTCGCCGAGGTGGTCGAGACGGCGACCGTGCCGCTCGGCGGCGACGTCGGCGTCAACGCGGCCATGGCGCCCGCCGGCGTCGTCGAGACGGTGGAGGTGGTGGGCGTCGTGCCGACGCCGATCGAGACCACCATCACCAGCTCGAACATCACGGCGGACGAGGTGCACGCCCTGCCGACGAGCCGGCAGCCGTGGCGCATCGCGGAGCTCATGCCGGGCCTGACGGACAACACGCCCAACGCCGGGCAGGTAACCATCAACGGCGCGTTCGCCTACGACAACGTCTTCCTGGTCGACGGCGTTGACGTCAACGACAACCTGTTCGGCACGGCGAACAACCTCTTCGTCGAGGACGCCATCCAGGAGACGCAGGTGCTCACCTCCGGCATCTCCGCCGAGTACGGGCGGTTCTCCGGCGGCGTCATCAACATCATCACCCGCAGCGGCGGCAACGACTTCTCGGGCAGCTACCGGCTCAACATGTACAAGCCGAGCTGGACCTCCGTGACGCCGTTCGAGCGCGAGAGCGGCACGCTGGAACGTGAGGGCGACCTCGGCAACAACCTGAGCCACGAGATCACCGTCGGCGGTCCCGTCGTGCAGGATCGCCTCTGGTTCTTCTACTCGGGCCGGTTCACGCGATCGGAGGAGACCGACACATTCAACGAGACGGGGATCCCCTACACCTCAGCCGAGGCGAACGACCGCAGCCAGATCAAGCTGACCGCGACCGTGGCACCCGGCCACACGCTGTCCGGCAGCTACTTCCGGAACCCCAGGGGGCAGATGCGGCCGAGCTTCGGGTTCAGCGTCGTGCCCAGCGCTATTGTCGACCGCCAGCTTCCCAACGACCTGTTCGTCACCACCTACCGCGGCTCGCTCAGCTCGACCGTGTTCGCCGAGCTGCAGTACTCGCAGAAGCGGCAGGGGTTCCGCAACACCGGTGGCACGTCGACCGACATCTTCGATTCGCCGTTCATCACACGCACCGGGGCGCTGGGCCACTACAACGCGCCCTACTTCGACGCCACCGACCCCGAAGATCGCAACAACCAGCAGATTACGGGCAACGTCACCTGGTTCCTGTCGAGCCGGGCGGCCGGCTCGCACAGCGTGAAGGCCGGGTTCGAGCGCTACACGTCGACCAACATCGGCGGCAACTCGCAGACCGCCACCGGCTACGTGTTCCGGACGGACTACGCGGTCGGTCCGGACGGCAGCCCGCTGGTCGATGCGGACCAGCAACTGTCCCCGATATTCACGCCGGGCGCGCGGTCGTTGTTGTTCAACTGGCTGGCGACGCGGGGTGCGCGCATCGACATCGACACCACGTCGTTCTTCGTGAACGACGAGTGGGCGCTCAACGAGCACTTCTCGTTCAACCTGGGCGTGCGGGGCGAGACGGTGGACAGCGACGCGACCGGGGGCATCACCACGGTCGACACCAGCTCGCTCGTGCCGCGGCTCGGCGTGGCGTACGACCCGCTCGGCAACGGGCGCTTCACCATCCAGAGCACTTACAGCCACTACGCCGGCAAGTACAGCGAGGCGCAGTTCTCCGAGACCACGAACGTCGGCAACCCGGACGTGCTGATCGGCATCTACACCGGGCCGCCCGGCGCGGGCCGCGGTTTCGCCCCGGGCTTCGATGTCGACAACTACCTCATCGTCGACGGCTCGTTCGCCGCGCAGAACGTCATCCTCGACCCGGACCTGAAGTCGCCGCTGACGAAGGAGTTCACCGCGTCGGCTGGCGGCACGCTCGGCACCGGCGGCTACCTGAAGGCCACCTACATCCGGCGGCGGGCGGGCAGCTTCATCGAGGATTTCCTGGATCTGACGACCGGCGCGACGGAGATCATGCACGAGGGCCGCAGCTACGGCACGTTCGTGAACCAGGTTTTCCGCAACACGGACGACCTCGAGCGCAACTACGACGCCCTGCAATTCGACGGCAGCTACCGGGTGACCAGCAACTTCCAGCTCGATGGCAGCTACACCGTGCAGCTTCGCAACGAGGGCAACTTCGAGGGTGAGGCCACGAACCAGCCCGGCATCCCGTCGGTCGCCTTCGACTATCCGGAGATCTTCCCCGCCGACCGACTGTATCCGTTCGGCCGGCTGAACGACTTCCAGCGGCACAAGGTCCGCGTCTGGGGCATCTACAACCTCGGCTTGGGCTGGGCCGGCGACGTCGACCTGGGCGGCATCTGGCGCTACAACTCGGGACAGGTCTACAGCCTCGCGGCGCGCGGCATCGGGCTGACCGCCCGGCAGCAGGCGATCCTCGACGAGCTGGGGTACGCCAACGCCCCCACGTCGCAGAATCTGTACTTCGACGCGCGCGGCACCGAGAGCTTCAAGGGCTACGGCCTGCTCGACGTGTCGGTGCAGTACCAGATCCCGATCTGGCGGACGGCCCGGCCGTACCTCAAGTTCGAGCTCTACAACGTGTTCAACAACGACGCGCTCGTCGGCTGGAACACCACGGTCAACCCGGTGTACGACGGGCCGGTGGACGAGCTCGGCCTGCCGACCACCTACGAGCAGGGGCCGCGGTTCGGGGAAGGCACGTCGGTGGGCGACTATCCCCCGTGGCTGGCCGGCCTCGACGGCGGCCGGACGTTCCTGATGTCGCTCGGGTTCCGGTTCTGAGGTGAGCGGGGCCGAGACCCGCTGTCGTGAGGCCCGTCCGGTGCCGGCGGCGCGTGAAGTCAGGGTACCGTGAAATCGGCGTCCTTGTCGAAAAAGGGGCTTGCCTCGCAGTATCCGCGCCTGACGCGTTCCCACTCCTGGTCGGAAAGCAGCGCTATTGATTGCCCCACGCCGATCTCCTCGTCGAGTCCCTTGTCCAACCTGTAGCCGCCGCGATCGGTGACCACATATCGGGCGTGGAAGTCGTGCGGGCCACCGTCTCGGATACCCCAGCGGCAGATGCGTACCGAGGTGACCTTGCCGGATAGCATGCCGGGAAGGTATTTCAGACATCGTCGCCGGTATTCCTCCGGACTCGGCTTTCGGTCCGTATCCAGCGTGTGAATCGTCACGCTCGGATCGTCGTGAACACTGTGCGCGGCAACATCGATGCACGCCCTGACAACGGGACGCCATCGGTACTCAGATGGATCGAAGTGGGGATCGATCAGGAGAAGCTCGCGGCTGTTTCGGACGAGCGCCCCTACGTGGGCAACGACCGCTCCGGGTTCCCGCAGAACCTGAACATCGCGCGGCACACGGAGCCTTGGGTGCGAGTCGTCGATGTCTTCATCGAGCACCACATCCGGATGGCCGTCCGGGTCGCGCGTCGACAGAATGGCGTGAAACGCCGGGGAGGCCGTCTGACTGACAACGGCGTTGCGAATCCAGCGCTCAGCCACAGGCGCCAGCGTATCGTCGTACGGCGCGCCCGACCGGAGGAGCTTGGCATTCGTCTGGTCGAGCTTTCTCATGATGCGCTTGCGGTCGCGATCGCCGAGATCGGCGTTCTCGAGACATGAAGCGCGAACGAGTGCCCTCCATTTCCCGAGCGGATAGTCAGCAATCGCCCGACCGTGCTGAAAGCCCATGAGATTCAGTATGATGCGGCACTTGTCCCACGTGACGAGCGTGTCCGGCTCGATGGCGTACGTATAGAGCATCAGAACAATTCGGCATCCCGTTCTTCGAAGAACCCGTGCGGCCAGCGGTCCTTGAACTCCCCCGTCTCGTCGATCCGGAGCGGCGTCGCCTTGACTTCGCCGTTGACCTGCTCAACGAACACGACGGACACTTGGTCTGGTTTCAGGGGCGGCTTTCCCTCGGGCAGTTCCCCGCTGTGCGTCTCCTCGATGCGGCGCAGCAGCCGCAGCATCAGGTGCTCGCTGTGGGTCTCGATCAGGAAAACGCCGCCCTGGTCGAGGCGCTGCGCGAAGAGGTCGCCGAGCTCCACCTGCATCCTGGGATGAACGTGCAGCTCCGGCTGCTCGACGGCGGTGATGCCCGGACGGTTGGGGTCGAGTGCAGCGACAACGATCGGGAGAATCTGGGACACACCGACTCCGATGTCGGATGTCCGCACGGGCAGCTCCGTCGCTTTGGCAACAAGCTGAAGCTCTTGTTGAGACACCCCGGCTCCGACCGCCGCGGCAAGCTCGTCGACTTCTGCCGACGTGAAGGCGCGTCGTTCCATCTTGATGATGAGATCCGCCACACGACGATAGTCCTCTCGTGCCCGCCCCACACGTGCACCGAGATCGTCGATTCCGGATACGTTGATTCGCTCCCCGATCCACTCGGCGTTGTCGCTGCGCGAGAATATGTCGAGCTGCTTCCTCCTGATGGCCCTCATCTTCTCGAGTAAGGCCTTCTGCTCCTCGAGCCCGGCCCTAAGCTCTCGCAACTTGTCGACGATTTCCTCCGCCCCTGCCTCCTCCGCGCACTGCACGCGACCACGGAACTCGGCAAGCTCCTGCTCACACTCGACAAGCCGTGCTGCAACGTCATCGTCCTCGGCCTTGAATTGTCGTATCTCGTCGCGGTGCTTGTTGCGTTCCTCCATCCTGGTGATGATCTCGGCCAAGCGGCGATGGTCTTCTGGCACCCACGTGGCCGATGTGTCGATCTCGTCGTCGACGGGCGAGTTGATCCGTGCCTCGATTGTGTCGACCGAGCTCAGGTGGCACAGGTACTGGATGTACCGGTCGACTAATTCGCCCCCCTGCATCGCCTCCTGCACCTCGACATCAAAGTAGTCGGCCCGATCACCTCCCGCGACCTCGGCGAACTGCCCGCGAATCCGGCGACAGTTTTCAGTCACGACATGTATCGCACTGGCGACGCTGCCGACGACGTTCTCGGCCTGCCGACGCACCCAACGGTTGAGGTCAACCGCGCCCTCCGCGTTACCGAATCTCTCGCGAAGCTGTCGGTACTCTCGCATCGCAGAGATCAGTTGCGCCTCTCCCTCTACGATCTTCAAGATGGACCGGGCGCGGAGCGCATAGCCGGTGTCGAGCCGGTCCTCCTGCGCGAGCCAAGCGCTTACGTCATCAATCACCCCGAGACCGGGGCTGCCAGCAAGGTGCGTCCAGGCAGCCGACCCGTCGGCCCAGAGTCCGGTATCGGGTGTTCGGGATTCGAGGTCGCGGTGTGGATGCAAACTGCGGATCGGGCCAATGTATCGAAGACCGGCCAGTCCGCTGTGCAGATCGTGCCCGATTCCAACAAGCAGGACCGACACCAGCGCGTCGAAGTGCAACTCGTCGACGTGATCGAAACCCCGTGCCAGCTCGCGGTGGTTCGAGCGCAGGGTTTCCTGCCAATACGGTAGCGGGGTCGTCAAGTCAGGCTCTCCTCAATCAGGTGTGGGTCCGGGGTGAGAGTGATCGGCGGGTTCAGCGAGCGGTGGGGTAGCTACGTGACGGACGGCGTGTCAACGCGCTACGCGCGTTCTCCGCTTCGCTGCGACCCTGGCGGGTGACACGCCGTCCGTCCCTACGCTCAGAGTGCAGTTATGGGCCTTGCGGCCCGGCCTGGACGGGGCGTCCGGGCCGTCCAAAGGGGAGATTGGGCTTGGGCTGGTCGGGCCGTGAATCGCGGCCCGCAGCTGACCGGAGCCGGCGGGTGGTCAGCCCTCGGCGAGCCGCTGGAAATCATTGAAAACGCAGGGGCGTCCTGTTCTCATTGGCATGGCAAAGGAGAACCCATGAGGAGGAGGACAGCCCCATGCGTGTGACGACCCTACTACGGCGATTGCTCGGTGTCACGCAGTTGTACGTCGAGCAGGTGCGTATCGGGAGCAACGGGATGTTCCGCGTATCGGCGCGGCCGTCGTGGCGGCGCTCGCGGTGCGGCGCGTGCGGCGGCCGGGCCCCACGCTACGACCGGCAACCGGCTCGGCTGTGGCGCCATGTGCCGTGGGGTCGGACGACGGTGTGGCTGCGGTATGCCCCGTGGCGGGTATCGTGTGGTCGCTGCGGGGTTCGGGTCGAGCAGGTGTCGTGGGCAGTGCACGGCAGCGCGTTCACGGCGCCGCTCGAGGAGTTGGTGGCCTATCTGGCGCAGGTGACGGACCGGACGACGGTGAGTCGTCTGGTGGGGATTTCGTGGCCGGCGGTGGGCGGCATCGTCGAGCGGGTGGTGGCTCGGCGGCTGGATTCGACGCGGCTGGCCGGGCTGCGGCGGATCGGCATTGACGAGTTCAGCTATCGGAAGCGGCACCACTATCTGACGGTCCTGGTCGACCCTGACCGCCGGCGCGTGGTCTGGGCCGGGAAGGGGCGCAGCGCCGACACGCTGGGCAGGTTCTTCGACCTGTTGGGACCGGCCGGTTGCGCCCGGATCACGCTGGTGACGGCGGACCTGGCGGCGAGCTACGGCAAGGCGGTGCGGGAACGGGTGCCGCAGGCCAGGGTCGTCTACGACCGGTTCCACGTTGAACGGCTGGCGGCCGACGCGGTCGACGCCGTCCGCCGGGCGGAGCAACACCGCCTGGGGGCGACCGCGGCCAAAGCCCTCAAGGGGACGCGCTACGCGCTGCTGAAGCATCCGGCGCGCCTCAAGCCCAGCCAAGCACAACGGCTGGCAACCCTGCGCCGCGAGAACCGCGCCCTCGACCGCGCCTACGAGTTGAACGAGTACCTGGCGACCATCCTCGAGCAGGCCAGACCCGACGAGGCCGAGGAGCTGCTCGAGCAGTGGCTGGACTGGGCGGCGCGGTCACGGCTGGCGCCGTTCGTCAAGCTCGCGCGGACCATCCGGAAGCACGCGGCGGGGATCCTCGCCTACCTCGACACCCGCATGACCAACGGACCCGTCGAGGGCATCAACAACAAGCTCCGCGTCATCGCACGGCGCGCCTACGGCTTCCACTCACACCGTCCGCTCATCTCGATGCTGTACCTCTGCTGCGGAGGCATCAAGCTGGAGCCACCGCTACCCACACGAATTTGAGGAGACTCTCAAGTCATACACGGCCACTCGGTGCCGCTGCAAGCGCTTGGTTTGGGAGGCCGCTGCTTCACGTAGCGGCTCTGCGTTCGCGTCCCGATGCACGGGCGACGCTTCACGCTCCGGCGTGTCCAAGGTGGCGCCGAAAGGTCGAGGCGGCCGAAATACGCCAGCGAGCAGGGGATGTGCCGGGTCGAATTCCAGCGCTATCTCAGTTCCGTCAGTTGCGTGCAGGCAACCAACGACCGCACCATCTACGCCCACCTCATAGCTCGCGACAGCCGGCCGATCGCGCCGAGACGCGACCTTCAATTCCACCCACCCGCATCTGGCCTGTGCAGATGAATCGGGGAAGAGCCAATCGTTCGCACTACCAGGTGCCGTCTCATCGAACCACGACACGATCTTTTCGTCCAGCGCCCTGGGTACGCACCAGCCCTGCAGGTTCAACTCGAAGCGAAGCCGGATGGTCCGATCCCGATCATGCCCGTGGACGAAGTTGTGGAAACCGCCCAGGTCCACCTGATCGCCGCCAAACTCGGTCTTGCGAGCGTCGACAGAACGATGGCTCAGGACCTCGTGTGCGTAGCAGAGCGCGTGAAGAACCGTGCTCTTTCCCGCGCTGTTGCGTCCGAAGAGCAGGGTAATCGGCCGCAGGTCGATCCGGACCGGGCGCCCGATTCCCTTGAAGTTCTCGATCTCGACAGCGGTGATGAACGGCGCCCTCTCCGGTGGTGCCGAATCTCCAATGGTCGCCATGGCGCTCGCGGCTGCCGCCGACGGCGTCGACGGCTTGGGCTCCGCTCGGTGATCGTGTTCAGCCGGCATCGTGACATTCCACAAGCAAGGGACATGCCATCATATGCGAGGTTCTTCGCCGGGCGGCATCTGGCAACGGTTTACATCTGCCCGCCCGTCGCGTTCGAACAAGCACCGCAGTCCGGCGTCACTCACCTGTCGCCGTCCGCCGCCGGGACCCCGAAGCGGTCTTGCAGAGCATGCCGTCCGGCTGCCGGATCGAACTCGCGCTGGATGTCGTCACGGTCTTCTCTCCCGAGTCGAGTCCACGTTGTGACGGCACCGGGGTCCCCGGACGTATCGAAGCCGTTGGGCAGCAGGATTCCAACGACGTTGCTGATCAAGGTAGCGATCGTGGCAGTCGTCCCAGATGAAGACTTCGACGGTGAGACCGGCGCGGCGTAGCGGCTCGCCGAGCTCGTCACGAAACCGACGCTTGAAGTACTCGGGATCTTCACGCGCAGGAAACCGACGTTCTCTGCCGGATCCCTCATAGCAGACCCGGTGGATCTCGATCCGCGGCGCGGGCGTCCTCGTTCCAGCTCGCTGAAGAAGCGTGCCGAAGCCGCCGTACCTCGGCTCCACCGGGTCCAGATGCGGGTCGATAATCATGAGCGAATTAGAAAAGCGTAGAACCGGATCGAGGTGCGTTTCGTACTCCGCAAGGGTCCGCGTCAGCCGGACCGACGAGCTTCTTGCAGCCCACCATGGTGCACTTGGCAGCCGGTCGATTCGGGCGACGGCCGGCTCGCTCGCATATCGATCCTTTCCGGTGACCGGCCCGGTGGTGACCGTCTCGGTCACGATCACGCCGCCGGTGAGCGGCCTCCGTTCGTGAGTCGCCAAGGCTTCGTCGCACCAGCTTCGATCATCGAAGGGCGGCTTGGGCAGCACCGGAGGATACGGGACGAGCCGTCCCTGCCTGTCCAGCTTCTTGACCAGCTCCAGACCTCGACGGTGCCAATGACGCGCACCCGCCTTGAAAACGCCATGCCACTCTCCATCGCGGAGGTCGCGAACGAGCCCTTCGGTGAGCATGACCTGGCGGAGGTTGTCCAAGCGGGCCTCGCACTCCCGCGGGGTCGAGTACGACGCGACGTCGAACACATCGGGCGTGATGGCGTAGTCGGCGAGCAGCGGCATCAGAAGATCTCGCGCAGGTCTTCTTCGAAGAAGCCACCCGGCCACGCCTTGATCAACTCGCCACGTTCGTTGAACGGCATTTCCCGGACCAGAGTCTCGCTGCCGTCTGGCTCGACGAAGAGCACTGCGACGTCCCGGGGAAGCAATCCGGGGGCGCCTTCGGGCAACGTCTTGTCGCTCGTTTGACGCATGCGCCGCATGAGCCGCAGCAAGAGGTGCTCGCTGTGGGTCTCGATCAAGAAGATCCCGCCCCTGACAGCGCGCTGCGCGAACAGATCACCCAGCTCGACCTGCAATCTGGGGTGGACGTGAAGTTCCGGCTGCTCGATGGCCGTGATTGTCGGGCGATTCGGATCGAGCGCGGCGACGACGACCGGCAGGAGCTGAGAGATACCGACGCCGACGTCGAACGTCCGCACAGGCCGGTCGATCCGGGTCGACACGAGCTCGACCCGGCTGCGAACACCGTTCCTGATCCGATCGACGAACGCATCGACCAGAGAAGGATCCGCGGTCCTCAGAATTTCGCCGGGTGACCGCTTCGCCTCGGGCTCAGGCCGATTCGAACCGGAGCGCGTCGTCTTGGGTTGCCTCGAATCCAGGATGCCGGCCACAAGCGGTTCGTCTCCTGGCAACTCCACGACGGACCGCACGCGCAGCTCGTAGCCGGTATCGAGCCGATCCGCACGCGACAACCAGCGGCTCGTATCGTGAACGACCTGGGTGTTGTGCCGGGCACTCTCGTTCAGGAGCTCCCAGGCCGCAGTGCCGTTCGCCCAGCGCCGGGGACGCGGTACGGTCTCATAGAATAGCTCTTGCACGAATTCGTCAGCCAACGGTCCGCGGTTCCCGCGTCCCAGGTCGTATCGAGGCTCCAAATCGCGCAGTGGACCGATGTATCTGAGCGTCGCCACCTCCTGCCGCAAGAGGCGGCCCACGCCTACGAGCAGCATCGACACTCGATATTGGAGTCTCCGCAGCTCGTCATCGTCCCAACTCTCAGCGTCGATCTCCAGATGGCGATCAAGATTCGGTAGTGCGGACACCAAGAGCACCTTCAAGCGTCGAGACTGCTCGCCATACGGCTCCGATGCGGGCCCCTCGCCTACCTGGCTCGCTGTACCTGACCGAGCGTTCGCCACGTCCCGTTTCTCCCGCTCCAGCAGGGGATGCGACAGGTTGACCACCAGTTCGGCCTCGATACCATCCCCCGCACCAATGCGTCCGACGGTCCTTCCATCCAGTCCCACGACGTAGCTTCCGACGATCGCCACCCCTGCCTTCCACTCAGCTACCAGCTCCACCCAGGCCGATTCACCGACGAGCGGTGGTTCGTCAAACTCCCAGGCGGAAGCGGAATACAGCCCGGCGAGCTCGGGCAAGTCTCGACCGCTCAGATTCAACTCGAAGCGGAGCCGCACCTTGCGGTTCAGATCGTGCCCGTGAACGAAGTTGCGAAAGCCCCCCAGGTCGATCTGGTCCCCGCCCAGCTCCGTCGTGTGCGCATCGACGTTGCGGTGGCTCAGGATCTCGTGCGCGTAGCACAGCGCGTGGAGGATCGTGCTCTTGCCCGCGCTGTTGCTCCCGAACAGCAGCGTGATGGGGCGCAGGTCCACGCGCACCGACCGGCCGATCCCCTTGAAGTTCTCGATCTCGACGGCAGTAATCAGCGGCGTCTCGATGTCCGGCACAACGTTGGTCGGCTCGACCGACTCAGGCGAGGCCGCGGCATCGGTCCGGTCATGGCGTTCATCCGGCATCGTCATCTCCACCAAAGCAACGTCCGTGCCATCATCGCCGCCGGTCCGCGGTGGGCACCTTCACCTCGTAGCGGTTCATCCAGTTCGTCAGTGTCTGGTAGCTCGGCAGACCCACGAGCTCGGCGGCGCGCGTCTTGTTCCCGGCCGCTTCCGCGAGAGCGCGCTGCAGGTAGTGGCGCGCCAGATCGGCTACGAGCCTCGGGAGCTCGAGGCCGTTGCCGAGGGGCCTACCCAGCAGATCGGCCGGGGCATCGCGGACGGTCGCCAACAGCTCCTCCTGCACGTCGTCCGCGGTGACGGCCGGATTGGGCGCCCACAGCACGAGCCGATCGATGGTCGCCTGCAGCTCCCGGACGTTGCCGGGCCACGGGTGCCGCAGCAGAAGGTTTCTTGCCCGGGGAGAAAGGGTCTTCTGCTCCACGCCGGGCTGGTCGGCGAACTTGCGGTTCGCCGCAGCCAGAAAATGATCCATGAGCGGCGTCAGGTCGCCCGGGCGCTCACGGAGGGGCGGCAGTCGGATCACGCCGGTGGCGAGCCGATAGTAGAGGTCTTCGCGGAAACGGCCGGCCGCCACCTCGGCGCGCAGGTCGCGGTTCGTGGCGGCGACGATCCTGACGTCGACGGCGATCGCGCGGTCGGACCCCAGCCGGCGGACGGTCCTCTCCTGCAGCACGCGCAAGAGCTTCACCTGCGCGGCCAGCGGGAGCTCGCCGACCTCGTCGAGAAAGAGCGTGCCGCCGGACGCGGCCTCGAAGTGTCCGGCGCGGGCACGGTCCGCGCCGGAGAACGCGCCCCGCTCGTGGCCGAAGAGCAGCGACTCGACGAGCCCGTCCGGCAGCGCGCCGCAGTTGACCTCCTCGAACGGGCCGCGCAGGCGGCGGCTGCCGGCGTGGATCGCCCGCGCGAACAGCTCCTTGCCGGTTCCGGACTCGCCCTCGATCAGGACGGTGACATCGTGCGGCGCCACCCGCTGCGCCCGCGTCCTCGCCCGAACCAGCAGCGGACTGCGGCCGATGATCCGTTCGAGTGCGGGGGATGCGGGCGGCAGGCCCGCGCTCAGGCGGGCGAGCTTCTCGTCCGTTTCGCGCAGCAGCGCCGGCACGTACTCGGCCGCGATGTCGAACGGCACGGACACCGTGCGGACGCCGGTCTGCGCGTGCGACTGGATCAGCTCGGCGGGATGGCGGGTCTTGGCGAGGAGAACCCACACCGCCTGCATGGCGGGGGTCCCGGGGCTGACGTGCACCGCCAGGTCGGCGTCGGCGCCGTACGTGTCCCGGGTGAAGTCGAGTGCGCGGACGGCCGCCCCGTGGATGGCTCCATAGTCGGTCGGATCGTCCAGGGGCTCCGGCCGGAGGTGAACGGGTGGCGCGCCCTTCCCGGCCAGCCAGTCCGTGAACAGCCGGTTTCGTTCGACCGCGTAGTTCGAGAGGAGCACCAGCCCGTCGAAGACGCGGGCCGCTACGGCGCTGGCGATGGGACCGCCGCCGGGGCGCTTCCCCGCCGCGCAGTCGAGGTCTGTCTGACCGATCCAGGCCAGCAGCACCGCAGGCACACGGGGATCATAAACTTTCTGTCAGCAAACAGGAGCGTCCTTGTGCGGGCGCCCGCGGATCAGTTGCCCGACTCGGCCGTGCCGGTGAGGCCCAGATAGCCGATGTAGAACCGGCTGCCGTCCGCGTAGGTCAGCGTGTGGCCGCTCGCGAGCGGGGTTCCGTGCTTCGACTGGTAGCCCTCGACGGTAATGAGCGTGCCCGGGCTGATCGAGTCGGGGGAAAAACCGCGGCGGAGCAGGTTCATGGGTGCGGCGGCTTCGACCATCCAGCGTTCCGCCCGGCCGTCGTCCCCGGCCACGCGGATGTGAATCCAGGGATGCGGGTTGATCCACTCGACCCGGACGACCTCGCCCGTGAGCGTGACGGCCTTCGATCGATCGAACTCGTTGACCTCGATATGGTGCGCCAGCGCGCTCGCGCCCGCGAGCGCCAGCCCGAAGACCACGGCGATTGCTCCGCGCGAGACCGCGACACCCCTGCTCCCCATCTGCCACCTCCACGCCTGCCCGACGCGTTCCAGCCCCTTCATCTTTTACCAGGATGCCGCGCGCGCGCAACCCGCCGCGTCGTCAGGGATGCGTGCCCCACAGCAGCTCGGCCAGGAAGCCGGCCGGAATCCCGACCACGAGCAGCGCCAGGCTGACGAGCAGGAAGCGGGAGTAGATGGGCGTCTTGATGGCCCGGTGCGTCAGCTCGACGCGCACCGCCTCGAGCTCGTCGATCGCCTCGTAGGCCCGGATCAGGCTGTCCTGATCGGTGACGTCGAAGTAGTCGCCCCCGTACTCGCGGATGGTCTCGACCAGCGGGGGCGTCTCGGGCGCGGCCACGCGGCTGCGGTCCGCGTCGCCGATGTTGATGTAGATCATGTACGGCACGATGTTGCGCCGGTTCAGGTCCGCGAGCTCGGCGAACGGCACCTCGTCGACGTCGGCGTCGGTGATGATCAGCACGGCCCGATGCTGGTTCGCCGCGCCGCCGGCGCTCGCCTCGTCGCTGTCGAAGTGCCTGACGATCGACCGCAGCGCCCGGATGAGGTTGGTCGTGCCCTCGGTCGGGATGATGCGCACCTTGTCGGGCGGCACGTAGATCTGGTCGCGGGTGCTCCGGAACTGCGGCGCGAGCAGCCTGACCGTCACGTACGGGGCCTCGAACACCTGGAAGTAGTAGATCTCGTCGTCGAGGATGAAGTCGTCCACCATGTAGGGGTAGGACGAGAACAGCCACAGCGACACCCTGTCGTTCTTCTCGCGGCGCATCTCCAGGAACTGCAGGTGCGCGTCCCGCGCGACCTCGGCCCGCGACTTGCCGGTGTCCGGGAACTCCCAGGCCATCGACAGCGACGTGTCGACGAGGTCGACCCGCACTCTCGACTCCACGTCGCCCCGGACCTCCTCGGTGGCGGTCAGGAAGGGGTCGGACACGGCCACGAGCAGCACCACGACGGCCAGGATGAGGAGCAGCTTCGGCAGGTGGTAGAGCGCCCGCACCACGGGGCCGCGCTGCAGCTTGTGGTCGATCAGATGGCCGGAATGATGCCGCGAGTGGCTGCGGCGGCGAATCACCAGGCGGAACAGGGTGAGCAGGATGGCCGCCGCGACGACCAGGGTGAGCAGGAAGGCCAGGTCCACGCTCCCGTAGCGCACCTGGTCCAGCTCGGTGCGGGCGAGCTCCTGGACGCGGGTCCGCAGGAAGTCGACGAACTCGGTCCATTCGATCAGCATCGTCGTCCGTGGCCTCCGCCACGAGCGATTCTAGCCGATGGGCGGCGTTCGTGGCGCGGCATCACTCGGCCCATGCGGCGCGCAGCGCCGCCCGGTCGACCCGTGCGCCGCGCAGGTACACGGCCGAGATGCGGCGGGTGTTCGCGATGTCGTCGAGCGGGTCGGCGTCCAGCACGATGAAGTCGGCCGACCGGCCGGCCGCGAGGCTGCCCGCGTCGGCCAGGCCCAGGACCGCCGCGGCGCCGCTGGTGGCCGCCACGATCGCTTGCGCCGGCGTCAGGCCGGCCGCCACCATCAGCTCCAGCTCGCGATGCTCCGCGTAGCCGAAGAAGTGGTCCCGCACCCCGGAATCCGCGCCCAGGACCACCCGCGCGCCGGCGGCTGCCAGCCGCCGCAAGCTGCGCTCCATCCAGGCGTAGCGCTGCCTCGCGCCTGGCGCAGCGCCCGCCTGCGCGCGGAGCGCATCGGCCGCGCGGCGCCGCACGGCGGCCGGCACGCTCTCGGCCAGGAACGGATCGTCGAGCCAGCCCGGGGCGCCGGCATGCAGCCGGCGCTCGGACACGCCCAGATTGGGCATCACGAACACGTCCCGCGCGGCGATTGCCGCTATCAGCGCAGCCTCCATCTCGCGGTCGCGCACCAGGTGGGCGAAGCCGTCGACCCCCGCCCGCACCAGCTCCCACGCGTCGTCGTGGTAGAAGACGTGCGCCACCACGCGCAGGCCCCGGGCGTGGGCCTCGTCGATGATCTCCCGGTAGATGGCCGGCTCGAGCTTCCGCACCGTGCCGCCGCGGTCGTCCACCCAGATCTTGACCACGTCCACGGCCCGCGCGGCGAGCTCGGCGACGTAGCGGCGTCCCTCCTCCGCGCTCGTCACGCCGTAGGCCGAGCCCCGCAGCGCGAGCGCTCCCGGGCCGGCGTCGGGAGCCGCCAGCCCGCGTCCGGCCGTGCGCAGCCGCGCGGTGGAGGCCAGCGCCGTCGCCTGCTCGCCGCGAATGTCGAACGCGGCGTCGCCGGCGTCCGTCCCGAGCGAGACGATCGTGCCGACGCCGTAGTAGGCGTAGCGCCGGAGATGGTCGATGACGTTGGCGCGCGTATAGTTGCCCGCGGCGTAGGTCGGACCGTCCTGGAAGCCCACGTGCCCGTGCAGGCTGACCAGGGCCGGCATCACCGTCCGGCCCGCCAGATCGACGCGCCGCGCGCCGGCCGGCGGCGTCAGCTCGCCCCGCGCGCCGACGGCCGTGACGACGCCGTCCGCGACCAGCAGCACCGCGTCCTCGATGGGCGCGGCCGGCAGTCCGGTGATGAGGCGCGCGCCCTCGTAGGCGACGACGCCGCCGGGCGCCGCCGCGGGCTGCGGCGCGCCGGCGGCGGCCGCAACGGCCGCCGCACCGCAGGCCAGAGCGGCCGCACCCCGCAAGCGCGCGCCGGCCGCTCGGAGACGTCCTATCGTGACCCCTCGACGGCCTGGGTGTTCTTGTTCCGCGCCCCGGCCAGTATGCCTTCCAGACCGTAGTTGCCCTCGTGGCAGGCGTACTCGAACAGCGGTCCGTCGGTTCGCCGCAAGGGGAACAGCGCGGTCCACGGACGCGTGAACGAATGCGGATCGTCCACCGTGAACTCGTACAGGACGGTGTCCGGATCGACCCGCCACAGCCGCTCGACGAGGCGGGTGTCGGCCGTCGAGCCGCGGAAGGCGGTCTCGCGCACGAAGTTCCTCGTCTCGATGACGAGCACGTCCCCTTCCCAGCGCGCGCGCGAGTCGCCCACCCACTGGCACAGGTCGCCGTGCCCGCTGCCGTCGGTCGAAATGATCCGCGCGTTGTGGATCATCTCGTTGTAGATGACCACCCGGCCCGGCGTCTGGAGAATCATCACGTTGTTGTTGTAGGCGCTGGGCACCATCGGGGGACCCGAGTTGAAGCCCATGAGGCAGCGGTCGGCCAGGCTGCGGTCGGTGTACGAATCGGCGAAGCCGGCGCTCAGGTTGGCGCGCGTGACGCGGTTCTTCTCGCGCGCCGCGTCGGTGTACGGGATGCGCCCGTCGGCGGGATCGACGATCAGGGACGTCCGCTTGTCGCGGGTCAACTCGACCCCGCGCTCGTACCAGAACTCGTTGTACGACAGGACGCCGCCCTCGGCGCGCGGCGCGTAGCCGGCGCTCGGCGCACCCGTGATCGGATCGAACAGATCCCGATTGAGCCGCGTGTTCTCCGCCGCCTCGAACTCCGCGGCCTCCTCGGGCGACAGCGTCGCCCTGCCCTCGAACTGCTCCGGCCGCTGCATCGGCGTGATGGTGCGGAACGTGTAGACGCCCTGCAGGTCCGGGACGCCGTCCGGCGTCAGCGGCGGCGTCCAGCCGCTGCGCGGCTCGGTTTCTGTCTGTGCGACGACGACGCCGGGAACGAAGCAGACGAACGCAAACGCGATCAGCAGCGCAGCGTGGTGTCGACGGTCCATATCCGATCCTCCCAATCGATTTCTCGGCAAAAGGCAATAGTCCCCTACCACGTCGGTCGGAAGCAAGTTGCGCCGCCGGGCGCGCGCGGCGCGGCGCGGCGCATCACCCGCGCCCGGCGCCCGGGCGGCCGCGGTAGACGGCGAGCCGCCAGTCCGGACCGTGCTCCGCGGGCAGGTCCCGCTCGGCGCGCAGGACCAGGTCGTCGATCTGCAATTCGCGGTCGTGGGTGAACAGGCACAGGCTGGCGCCGGGACCGGCGTGCGCCGCGATGAAGCGCGCCAGCCGTTCCTGGTTGCCGTCCGGATAGTTGACCACCACGCCCACTGCCCGCAGGTCGAGCCCGCAGGACGTGTACGTGGCGACGTCGCAGTAGTCGCCCTCGACAGGCTGCACCCGGGGGCGGCCGCGGGCGATCCGCAGGACCCGGCGCAGATTCTGCGCGGCCCGGGCGCTGAGCACCGGATCCAGCTCGATCCCGTATACGGCGTGCGACGGCTCGAGCGCGGCCACGACGGCCGCCACCCGGCCGTCGCCCATGCCGGCGTCCACGACCGGCTTCCCGGCCGCCGCGGGGCCGAGCAGCCCCAGCTCCCTGAGCGCCGCGACGGCCGCCGCGATCGTCGGGATCGGCGACGGCACCCAGATGCCCGCGCTCGTCTTGCGGATCGGGACGCCGGGCGCCAGCGCCCGCTCCGATCGTTCGAAGATCGCCTCCAGCTTGCCGATCGACATCGCTTGCATGCTCGCACAGGGGTGCGCCCACGGACTGTTATACTGCGCCGAACGCTGGCGTTCGGCCGCGTCCGTGAGGAGGCATGACATGAAGCGCAGCATCGTTCTCGCTCTGCTGATCGGGATCGGCACCGTCTCGCTCGCCGTGGTGGCCGCGCAGGACGCCATGGAGATCGAGGTCGAGCAGCTCCAGGACAACCTGTACGTGCTCAGGGGCCAGGGCGGCGGCGGCAACACCGCCGTGTTCGTCAGGAGCGACGGCGTGGTCGTCGTCGACACGAAGAACCCCGGCTGGGGCGACCCGATCCTGACGCAGATCCGGGCGCTGACGGACAAGCCGGTGACGACGCTCATCAACACGCACAGCCACCACGACCACGTGAGCGGCAACGTGGCCTTCGCGGAGACGGTGCAGGTCGTCACCCACGAGAACACGAAGGCCAACATGGAGGTGATGCGGCCCTACACCGGGCGGACGGCGCCGCCCGCGAACGTGTTCCGGGCTTCGAACGGCCACGGCCTGCCGACGACCACCTTCTCGGACCGGATGTCGCTGGGCAGCGGCGACGACCGGGTCGACCTCTACTACTTCGGCCGCGGCCACACCGGCGGCGACGCCTGGGTCGCGTTCCCCGCGCTGCGGACGCTGCATGCCGGCGACGTCTTCCTCGGACAGCGGGTGCCGTTCCTCGATGCCGCCAACGGCGGCAGCGGCGTCGACATCCCCGACACGCTGCAGGGGGCGCACGACAACATCGAGGGCATCGACACCATCATCACCGGCCACAGCTCGCAGATGACGTGGGCCGACCTGAACGAGTGGGCCGCCTTCAACCGCGACTTCCTGCAGACGGTGCGGGACGGCCGGGCCGCGGGCCGGTCGGTCGACGAGATCGCCGCCGCCTGGTCGCTGCCGGCCGCCTACGCGCACTACGATGCGCCCAACGCCGCAGGCGTCCGGCGCAACATCCAGGTGATCGTCGACGAGCTCGAGGCCAGCGGCGAGTAGCCGCCGACCCCGGCCTCTCCCCCAAGGAGTCTGCGCCGTACAACGGTGCAGACTCCGCAAGGCGCGCACAGCGCGCCTCGGTGGGAGCGGCGCGGGGCGAAGGGGCCCCCGCAAGCGGACGCCGGGGGCTTGGGGCGCAGCCCCATCTGAGTTATCGATCGCCGGCCGCCGCCGCCCGCTCCTGGGCGCGGTGGCCGGCGAGAATCCCTTCCATCCCGTAGTTGCCCTCGTGGCAGGCGTACTCGTAAAGCGCATCCTCGCTGCGCAGCAGCGGGATCGACGCGGTCCACGGCCGGATCCAGGTGGTCGGGTCATCGATGGTGACCGCGTACTCCAGCGTGTCGGGTCCCGTCCGCGTGAAGCGCTCGACGACGCGCAGGTTGTCCGACGCCCCCCGGAAGTCGCTCCGGGGCGAATAGTTGGTCGTTTCGACCACGAGCGTGTCGCCCTCCCAGCGGCCGCGCGAGTCGCCGTGCCACTGCCGGACCCCGGCCTCGAGCCGCGGGCGTCCGTCGAGCGGGATGATCCGCGCGTCGTGGTTCATCTCCATCAGGAACACCACGTGGCCGGCGGTCTGGAAGATCTGGTAGTAGCTGTTGTACCCGGCGCCAAGCCGCGGCACGCCGTACGTGATGCAGCGCTCCTGCAGCGGCACGTCCTCCCACGTGTCGGCCGGATGCGCGGCGCGGTACGCCGCCCGCGCGGCCAGCAGCCGCTCGGCCGCCGGCGTGAGGGCCGGGATGCGGCCGTCCGGCGGATCGACCACCAGCGAGGTGCGGTCGTTGAAGTCGCGCTCGACGACCCAGAACTGGTTGTAGTTGCCGGTCGTCGGATCGTAGGAAGTGGCCTGCTCGCCGGCGATGGCCGCGAGCACGAGCTGATCGCCGAAGAGCGCGTCCTGGCCGGGATCCGTCGCCTCGGCCGCGGCCGCCTCCAGCGCCGCCAGCTCCCCGGCGCTCAGGCGCGCCTTGCCGGCCCACGCCGCCGGCCGTTCGAGCGGCGTGACGTTGTTGTTCGCCCACACGCCCTGCAGGTCGGGATGACCGTCCGCGGTGCGGGGCAGGGTCCAGTCCGCGCCGGCCTGGGCCTGCGCGGCCGCCGGGGCCGCCACCGACGCCACGAGCGCCGGAACCAACGCAATCGGACCGCACGAGGCGAGCCATCGTTTCGTCACCGGATACCTCCTTCTTCGTGCATCGACCGGACAGGGACGGAACTGACACTCGCCCGCGTCGCCTCGCGCAGCGCGGGCGGCGTGGTCCGCGGCGGTCAGCGCGCCGCTGCGGCGGCCACCGCCTGCGCGTCGAACAGGACGAGGTCGACGGCCTCGGCCATGGCGCGGTAGCCGGCGTCGTTGCCGTGGATCGCGTCGCCGGGATCGTACGCCGGCAGGATGCGCCGCGGATGATCCGGGTCGCGAATGGCCGCGTCGAAGTCGATCACCGCGTCGTACGGACTCTCCGTGCGGAGCCATGCGTTGAACGCCTGCCGCTTCGTCTCCCCCGTCTCCGAGAACGTGATGGCGCCCTCGAACGGCGTCAGGGTGCCGCCGTAGATCCGCAGGCCCCGCGCATGCGCCCGCTGCACCAGCGCGGTGTGGCCCGCGATCAGGTCCTCGACCGCCGGCCAGGCGTTGTCGAACGCGAACCCGACGTCGTTGATCGACTCGAGGACGATGACGTGGGTGGCGCCGGGCTGCAGCAGCACGTCGCGGTCGAAGCGCGAGAGCGCCGACGGGCCGAAGAACGCGTCCGGGTCGGGCCGCGGCTCGTCCGGACCGAACGGCGCGCCGCGGCGCAGGATGGTCTCCATCCCGCCGTTGTGGCTCAGCACGCGGTTGCCGGCGATGCCGACGTTGAGCACGCCCGGCGCCGCGTCGCCGTACGCCGCGACCAGCCGCGCGGCGAGGAAGTCGGGCCAGCGGCTGTTGGTGTCGGGCGTCGACGCCGTGCCGTCGGTGATCGAGTCGCCGATGGTCACGACGGCGCCCGGGGCGGTGCGGGTCGCGACCTCGACGCGGGACAGGAAGAACCACGACAGCACGGTCGAGTCGACCGGCAGCCCGGCCGCGCCGGTGTGGTCGCCCGGCGCGGACAGATAGGTGGTCGACAGGCCGGTTCCGTGCGTCGTCGCCGGCGACGTCGTCTCCCACGTGTCGCCCGGCAGGTAGAGATCGATCGCCAGGTCGCTCAACGCCGGCACCGCCAGGTCGACCGGGTCGCTCAGCAGCGTCGCGCCGCGCTCGATGGCCGCCGTCGGCTCGCCGTCGAACGTCAGCCGGCGGCCGGATCCGGCCGCGATGGCGGGCCCGGCGTCGCGCAACGCGACGTGCGCGCCGCCGATCGCCAGCGGCTCGGTGCCGTACTGGTTGCTGAACAGCACGCGCACCTGCGAGCCGCCGATGCTCGTGCGCACGACCTGCCGCAGCGTCTGGTCGGCGATGCGCGGCGGCCCGGCGCCCTGCTCCGCCGCGCCGTCCCCCGGCGGGGGCAGCGACACGGGACCGGTCGCCCAGGCGCCGACCCAGCGGGCCGCCTGGGCCTCGGCGACGGCCGGCGCCGCGCCCAGCCATGCCACGAGCCAGGCGGCGGCCACGCACGCGACCAGCCGGCGCCCCGGCAGCCGGCCAACGGACGTCGGTCGGAACCTCATCTCGCCCCCAGTCCGTTCGCCACGATCAGGGTGCCGGGCGCCGCGTCGAGGCGCTGCGGCAGGATGGCCTGGTACTCCGGCGAGTCGTACCAGGCGCGGAACGCCTCGCGCGTCGGAAACTCGACGATCACGGTGCGTGGATAGTCCACGGTCCCCTCGACCACGTCAGGCGTCTCGTCGAACGCCACGATGCGCCCGCCGTGGGCGCCGATGGTCGGAATCGCCTTCTCGACGTACTGCGCCAGCACTTCCGGATTCTCGATGCGCCCCTGCGCGACGACGTAGACCGCCATTGGATGCCTCCCGGGCGTCAATCTGACTGCCCGCTCTGCGTGCGATTATACGGCCGAACCCGTCCGCCGCCGTGGACACGCTACAATCTGTGCGGCATGGGCGCAGCGGTGCAACGCGCACAGCACGGGTCGGCGCGATACGGGATTGCGGCAGGGTCGTGACACCCTACCGGTGCGGGTCGCTCGCGTTGGTCGCCCTGCTGGCCGCTGCCCCGGCGCAAGCCCAGCAGACCGCCGCCGCACCCTCGCAGCCTGACGCCCCGCGCGGCACCGTCGCCGTGCTGCCGTTCGCCAACCTCGGCGGCGATCCGAGCCGCGACTGGATCGGCGACGGCATCGCGGCGTCCCTGATCAACGACCTCGGGCGCCGCCTTGCGCCGCGCCTGGACGTGCTGCCGCGGCAACGGGTCGCCGCCGCGCTGGCCGGCGGCGAGGCCCCGGTCGCGGTGCCCCGCGTCCAGGAGATCGGTCGCAGCCTCGGGGCGCGCTGGGTGGTCTCCGGCAGCCATGCGCAGCTCGGCGGGCGCATCGTCATCAGCGGCCGGCTCCTCGAGGTCGCGACCGGCGACGTGACGCGCGGCTCCCGGGTCGAGGGACCGCTTGCCGAGCTGTTCGAGCTGCAGGACCGCCTCGCTTCGGAGCTGGTCCCGGGGGTCCCCGGCGGTCCCCCGGCCGCCGCCGTCCCGGCCGGACCGGGGCCGCGGGCCGCCGGACCGCCGACGGGCGGCAGGGAACCGCTCCGCCCTGCCGCGCCGCCGCCCGCTGCCGCGGCTCCGCCGGCCCGCGCCGGTGCGGGCGTCGGCGCGGGCTTCAGCCTGGCCGGCGCGCCCGCCATCGACGGCCCGCCCCCGCCGCGGCCGCCCGCGGTCATGGCGCGCGACGAGCTGGGACGGGCGACCGTCCGCGCCGTCCGGGTGGCGGAACGGCTCCGCCTGGACGGCCGCCTGGACGAGCGCGTCTACGACACCGTTGCGCCGCTGACCGACTTCATCCAGCAGGTGCCGGACGAGGGCGCCCCGGCCACCGAGCGGACCGAGGCCTGGCTCCTGTTCGACGACGAGAACATCTACGTCGGCGTCCGCGCCCACGACTCGGCGCCGCCCGGCCAATGGGTCGCCAACGACATGCGCCGCGACACGCCGCAACTGCGGCAGAACGACACCGTGGCCGTGATCTTCGACACCTTCTACGACCGGCGCAACGGCGTGGCCTTCTACACGAACCCGCTCGGCGCGCGGGCCGACTTCGCCATCACCAACGAGGGCAACCCGAACAGCGACTGGAATCCGGTGTGGGACGTCCGCACCGGCCGCTTCGAGGGCGGCTGGACGGCCGAGATGGAGATCCCGTTCAAGTCGCTGCGCTACCGCCCCGGCGCCGCGCAGGTGTGGGGATTCCAGATGCGGCGGGTCGTGCGGCGCAAGAACGAGGGCGCCTACCTGACGCAACTGCCCATCTCCGCCGTCGTGCGCGGCGGGGCCATCGCCGGCATCTTCCGCGTGTCGGACGCGGCCACGCTGGTCGGCCTCGAGGCGCCGCAGGGCGGCCGCACGATCGAGATCAAGCCGTACGCCATCGGCGGCGCCGTCACCGACCTCGAGGCCAGCCCGGTCCGGGAGAACGCCGGCTCGGCCAACGGCGGCCTGGACGTGAAGGTCGGCCTCACGCAGAACCTGACCGCCGACTTCACCTACCGCACCGATTTCGCCCAGGTCGAGGTCGACGAGCAGCAGGTGAACCTCACGCGGTTCAACCTGTTCTTCCCCGAGAAGCGCGAGTTCTTCCTCGAGGGACGGGGCATCTTCGAGTTCGCCACCGGCGCGGCGGTCTCCGGCGGCGGGGGGTTCCGCGATCCCAACGCCCCCATCCTCTTCTACAGCCGCCGCATCGGCCTGCAGGCCAACCACGTCGTGCCCATCGTGGGCGGCGGGCGCCTGACCGGCAAGGTCGGCGACTTCGACGTCGGGGCGCTGAGCATCCAGACCGACCGGGAGGCGGTCTCGGGCGCCGTGGCGACCAACTTCAGCGTGGCGCGGATCAAGCGCGACATCCTGCGCCGGAGCAGCATCGGCGCCCTCTTCACCAACCGCTCGGTGTCCACGCACGGTCCCGGCGCGGCGCGCACCTACGGCGTCGACGGCACGTTCAGCTTCCACGACAACATCCATCTCCTGGGCTACGCGGCCCGCACGGACACGCCGGGCTACCCCGATCGGAACCTGAGCTACCAGGGCAAGTTCGACTACACGGGCGACCTGTTCGGCATCATGGCCAACCATCTGCTGGTCGAGGACAACTTCATCCCCGACGTGGGCTTCGTCCGGCGCGACAACTTCCGCCAGTCGACCCTCCAGTGGCGGATCAGTCCGCGTCCCGACATCGACGCCATCCGCCAGTTCCGGACCGGCGGCAACCTGGACTACACCCTGACGGCCGATACCTCGCAGCTCGAGACGCGCAGGTTCATCCTCGGCGGCGAGGCGGAGTTCGAGAACGGCGACCGGCTGACCTTCACCCGGATGGACAACTACGAGCTGCTGCGCGAGCCGTTCTCGCCGGCCAAGGACGTGACGCTGCCCGTCGGCGGCTACGATTTCACGGAGTACTCGGTAACCTACCTGCTCGGCCAGCAGCACCGGGCCAACGGGCAGGTGGCGGTGCGCCGGGGCGGCTACTTCAACGGGGACATCACCTCGGTCGACTTCACGAGCGGGTACGTGGAGCTGACGCGGCACCTGTCCATCGAGCCGACCGTCTCGTTCAACTGGATCGACCTGCCCCAGGGCTCGTTCCGCACCGATCTGACCGTGGCGCGCGTCAACTACACGTTCACGCCGCGGATGTTCTTCGCGGGCCTGCTGCAGTACAACTCGAGCACCGACACCGTCGGGGCGAACCTCAGGTTCCGCTGGGAGTACAACCCCGGCAGCGAGCTGTTCGTCGTCTACACGGAAGACCGCGACACCCTGGGGCTGCGGCCCGACCGCACGACCTTCCTCCGCAACCGGGGCTTCGTCGTCAAGATCAACCGGCTGTTCCGCCTGTGACGCCGGGACAGGACGCGCGGCGCGGGCCGGTGTCGCTTTCCAGGACCAATGCGTCGATAATGGATTCTCGCCAGGGCGCCAGGTTGCGCCGAGTCGAGTCCGCCCGCAACGCAGGAGGAACGAAGATGGCGAAGCTGCACGCGGTCGTCTCGAGCGCGGTCCTGGTCCTGATGTTTCTTGCCTCCCCGGCGGACCTGGGCGCCCAACAGGACGAAACGGCTCCTCGAAATCAAACCACCACCCGTGAAGTGAGACCGTTCGCGCCCGTTACGGACGCGGTGCTGCGCAACCCCGATCCGGACGACTGGCTGATGATCCATCGCACGTACGACTTTCAGGGGTACAGCCCTCTGGACCAGATCACGCGCGACAACGTCGACCAACTGCAACTGGTCTGGATACGGGCAATGGATGCAGGTCCACAGGAGATCCGCCCCCTCGTCTACGACGGCGTGATGTACGTCGCCCATGCGGGCAGCGACCATCTTCAGGCTCTGGATGCGTCGACCGGCGATCTGGTCTGGGACTTCACGCGCCAGGCTCCCGAAGATCTCCGGCAGTACGCGACGGTGGGAAATCGGACGCGGAGCATCTCCATCTACGGCAGCCACATCCTGCACCTGACGGCAGACGCCCATCTCATCGCGCTGGACGCGCAGACCGGCGAGCTGGCCTGGAAGAGCCGGTTGGCCGACTACCGTGACGGCATCACGCACTCCTCGGGGCCGGCGGTTCTCGAGGGCAAGGTGCTGAGCGGTCGCGCCTGCAGCTCGGCCAACCTCACGTCGCGCTGCTTCATCGCCGCCCACGACTCGAACGACGGCACCGAGCTGTGGCGCATGTACACCGCGGCAGGCGCGGACGAGCCCGGCGGCCAGACCTGGGGAAACGTGCCGACCTCCCGGCGCGGGCACGTATCCCCCTGGGGAGTCCCCGGCAGCTACGATCCGGCCCTCGGCCTCGCCTACTGGGGCATCGCGGTGCCCCTGCCGTTCACGCGGATCATGCGTCGCGGCACGTGGGATGTCGGAGACGGCACACCGTGCGAGCTCTACTCCAATTCGACCGTGGCCCTGGATGTGAACACCGGCGAGCTCGAGTGGTACTACCAGCACCTGCCCTGCGATGACTGGGACATGGACTTCGTGCAGGAACGGACCCTGATCGACACCGTGGTGAACCCGGATCCGGACGCGGTGATGTGGATCAACCCGAAGCTCGCCGGCACGGCCGAAGAGCGGAAGGTCGTGGTGACCATGGGCGAGCCCGGCGGCCTGTTCGTGCTCGACCGCGAGACCGGCGAGTTCCTGTGGGCCACGCCGTTCCCCTACACCAGCACGGAACGGTTCGTCATCAGCGACATCGATCCCGAAACAGGCCAGGTCTTCATCAACATGGACCTCGTCGCGCGGGAGCCGGGGCAGCAGTTCATCATCTGCGGGCACAACGTGAAGGGGTGGTGGTCGTGGTCGTACAGCCCGCTGACCAGGCTGCTCTACATTCCGATCAATCGGGCGTGCCTGAACCAGACCGCCAACGAGCGGACGGTTTCGGGGACAGGTCCGCGCTTCACGATCCCGGAGCCGGGCTTCGAGGAAGACGGCCACCTGACCGAGATGCGGGCCATTGACATCTCGACGGGACGCGAAGCCTGGCGCTACACGCAGCGCGCGCCGAACGCCGGGTCGACGCTCGCGACCGGCGGGAACGTCGTCTTCTTCGGCGACCTCCATCGCCGCTTCCACGCCTTCGACGCGGAGACCGGAGAGGTGTTGTGGGAGACGATCCTCGGCAGCCAGATTACCGGGTATCCGGTCACCTACGCCGTCGGCGGCCGGCAGTATCTCACCGTCCCGGTCGGCGGCGGCCTCGGGATGTCCAGGCTGTCGAACTACGCGCCGGATCTCGAAGCCCCCAGCGGGACGAGCAACATGCTCGTGACCTTCGCGCTACCGCGGCGCTGACGACTGGCTGGGAAGGCCTCCCGTTGTAGCCGCCGGTTCCGGGACTGCCCGCGGCGGCGGCGCGGCGACGTCGATCACGCAGACGACGATCCGGCGCGCCTCGGCAGTCGAGAGGGACTCCGTCGCTCGCTCGGGAAGGGAGTGCCAGAAGCTCTTCCGGCCCGGCCCGTCGGTGAGGTAATCCAGCACACGCGAAGCAGGCAGGCAGCCCGGAAACAGATGCGCCAACAGCATGTCCCGAAGCTCGTCAGCCGGGTCCGAGACGTCGCCCCGGTGGACTTCGTCGAGCAGGACGACGAGCGCCGCGCCTGTCTCCTGCCCGTCCGGCGCCGTGCGGAAGAATGCCTGCAGCGCTGCCGCGCGGACGTCCGGATCCCGCCCGTCGTCCCGGACGACCTGCAGCAGCAGCTCCGATACGTCCGGCAGCGGGCCGGCCGCCGCGCGCAGGACGAAGAAGACGAAGCGCTGGTGTTCGGAGTCGCGGCGCGGCTCGCTCAGGATCTCCCGCAGCAACGGGTCGAGATCGGCCGTCACGAACGCCCCGGCACCTGACGCCGACGGGAACTCGGCGAGATGGGACGCCTCGCGGTACAGTACCTCCAGCAGCCGGCGCTTGTCGTCCGGCGGGAAACCCCGTGCGTCCCCGTACACGGCCACGCCGACCGGGTCGCGGTCGATTAACTCGCGACGATCGGCGGAACGTCCGCACAACGCCGCCAGCCACCCGGCGAACCCCCTGAGCGGCGTCACGACCTTGCCGTCACCGCCCGTGATCAACGCCAGGACGCGCCGCACCGGCAATCCGTCCTTGATCAGGCGGGCGGTGTGTCGCGCGGCCAGGAACTCCGCGACGTGGCGGTGAACCGGGGAGAAACGCCCCTCGTCCGGCGACGTGAACAACCGCGTGGCGAGCGCGCGTCGAAAGACCGCGCTGCCCGGACCGGTACGCGCCGCCACGGCGGCCGACTCCGCCGCGCCCTCGGGCGCTTCGACGCAGCGGTCCAGGACCGGATAGCGTGCGTTCGGTGCAGGCGGGCGCAGCGCGCAGCCGTCGCAGTCCGCTAGGAGCAGCGCGGCCGTCTTGCGGCGCCACTCGGGGTGCGCCGCGGGATCGAACGTCAGGAAGTCGCGCGCGTCAACCCGCAGGGCGTGCTCGGCCCCGAGCGCCGCGCACTCGCACCGGAAGGCGGTGGTCTTGCCGGCGCCCGGATCACCGAGCAGCACATAGGCGGATACGTCCCGACTGTCGGCCATCGGCCGGGACTCCACCGCGGGCGCCGACGCGCCGGCCGCGGCGTGTTCCGACCCGCGTTTGTCGGGCACCGGCGTGCACGTGTAACTGTCCCGCAGCCACCGGTGGGTTGACTCTCTGACAAACGCCGCCGTACACTGTGTCGATCTCTGGAAGCGCGTGGTGCTCCCGGAGGGGGGCTGTAGGGTCGCTCCCTGCAATGCCCAGCTTCAGCGGCCAGTTGGTGTCGAGCGTCCGGTCCACGCATTGAAGGGACCAGGAATCCCACGGATTCCATTGCCTGATCCGGATTCCGCACACCTGACCCGCAGAGGTTCTTCGGGTGGTCCCAGGAAAAGGCTCGGTGAATGCCGAGCTTTTTTATTGTACTGTACGCGCGTCGACTCTAATTCCCGATCTTCATCTTCCGCGCGAAGGGTGCTCGACCCCGGAGGTTGGCATCAGGTGCGACGTTGACGTATTTGAAGACCCGCCATTGCTCGGTGGGAGTCGTAATGAGTCTCCTCAAATTCGTGTGGGTAGCGGTGGCTCCAGCTTGATGCCTCCGCAGCAGAGGTACAGCATCGAGATGAGCGGACGGTGTGAGTGGAAGCCGTAGGCGCGCCGTGCGATGACGCGGAGCTTGTTGTTGATGCCCTCGACGGGTCCGTTGGTCATGCGGGTGTCGAGGTAGGCGAGGATCCCCGCCGCGTGCTTCCGGATGGTCCGCGCGAGCTTGACGAACGGCGCCAGCCGTGACCGCGCCGCCCAGTCCAGCCACTGCTCGAGCAGCTCCTCGGCCTCGTCGGGTCTGGCCTGCTCGAGGATGGTCGCCAGGTACTCGTTCAACTCGTAGGCGCGGTCGAGGGCGCGGTTCTCGCGGCGCAGGGTTGCCAGCCGTTGTGCTTGGCTGGGCTTGAGGCGCGCCGGATGCTTCAGCAGCGCGTAGCGCGTCCCCTTGAGGGCTTTGGCCGCGGTCGCCCCCAGGCGGTGTTGCTCCGCCCGGCGGACGGCGTCGACCGCGTCGGCCGCCAGCCGTTCAACGTGGAACCGGTCGTAGACGACCCTGGCCTGCGGCACCCGTTCCCGCACCGCCTTGCCGTAGCTCGCCGCCAGGTCCGCCGTCACCAGCGTGATCCGGGCGCAACCGGCCGGTCCCAACAGGTCGAAGAACCTGCCCAGCGTGTCGGCGCTGCGCCCCTTCCCGGCCCAGACCACGCGCCGGCGGTCAGGGTCGACCAGGACCGTCAGATAGTGGTGCCGCTTCCGATAGCTGAACTCGTCAATGCCGATCCGCCGCAGCCCGGCCAGCCGCGTCGAATCCAGCCGCCGAGCCACCACCCGCTCGACGATGCCGCCCACCGCCGGCCACGAAATCCCCACCAGACGACTCACCGTCGTCCGGTCCGTCACCTGCGCCAGATAGGCCACCAACTCCTCGAGCGGCGCCGTGAACGCGCTGCCGTGCACTGCCCACGACACCTGCTCGACCCGAACCCCGCAGCGACCACACGATACCCGCCACGGGGCATACCGCAGCCACACCGTCGTCCGACCCCACGGCACATGGCGCCACAGCCGAGCCGGTTGCCGGTCGTAGCGTGGGGCCCGGCCGCCGCACGCGCCGCACCGCGAGCGCCGCCACGACGGCCGCGCCGATACGCGGAACATCCCGTTGCTCCCGATACGCACCTGCTCGACGTACAACTGCGTGACACCGAGCAATCGTCGTAGTAGGGTCGTCACACGCATGGGGCTGTCCTCCTCCTCATTGGTTCTCCTTTGTCATGCCAATGAGAACAGGACGCCCCTGCGTTTTCAATGATTTCCAGCGGCTCGCCGAGGGCTGACCACCCGCCGGCTCCGGTCAGCTGCGGGCCGCGATTCACGGCCCGACCAGCCCAAGCCCAATCTCCCCTTTGGACGGCCCGGACGCCCCGTCCAGGCCGGGCCGCAAGGCCCATAACTGCACTCTGAGCGTAGGGACGGACGGCGTGTCACCCGCCAGGGTCGCAGCGAAGCGGAGAACGCGCGTAGCGCGTTGACACGCCGTCCGTCACGTAGCTACCCCACCGCTCGCTGAACCCGCCGATCACTCTCACCCCGGACCCACACCTGATTGAGGAGAGCCGTCGTAATGGTCCTGGTCCGGCCAACGGAGACGTCCCAGTGAAAGCCCCGCGGCAGTTCACGCCCGGCCACATGAAGTAGTTCCCTTCCGTGAAAGCTCGCTGGTTCCAGACGCCAGGTCAGGTGGTTGTCGTCCTGCCTCCGGGCACCTGTGCCATGGGTGTCGTCGAAATACCGCCGACGTTCCAGTGTATCCAGGTCGGTCTTCCCGCTCTTGAAGACGTGCAACGGAAGGCACCGTGGATCGCGACCACCCTCGCATTCTACGCGTTGGCACCACGCTTCATAGTCTTCAAATCGATGCGGTATCTCGGCGGGGTCCTGGGGTAGTCTCGCGGCGTGCGATTTGTAACGTACGAACGTTGCCAGAGCGATCGTCCCTCCCGCACCTGACACCGGCGCGCCAACTCTCATTGGAATGACAGGTTTTCCTGCGAAGAGCACGCACACCCTGACGCGGTGCAATCGCCGGTACATATTTGCGGCATCCGTACCCTCCAGAACCTGCACTGGACGTCCGTGCAACCGTCGCTCGCGACTCGGCCGTTCTTGCAACCGCCACGCGCGGCTGTGACATTCCTGCCGCACCCGCCGGCGAACCCTTGCAGTGCGTTCTCGCGCCGCTTCCGGAAAGACAATCCAGACTTCGTGATCCACTGGAACCTATAGTCTCAGTCGAAGAAGAGCCGATGATGGAATCTGCACGCGCTCCAGTTCTTCCGGGGTCATCGCGCGGACACAGGCGACGAGTCGCTTCCTCAATTCCTCACCCGGTGCAGAATGGACAGTGCGACCCTCCTCCAGAATATCTGACGGGGGAGCAAGGTGCTGCTCCTCGAACCAAGCGAGCAGGTGTCGCCGGACCGCCGCCTTCAGATAGCCATTCCACCGATGCCTGAGCGGAAGAGGTAGGAAGCTGGCGGGAAGCCGGTGTCCGACCCACGCCGAGAGCCGTTCGTCACCTTCGCTTTCATCAACTTCCTCCGCAAACGCCTTCTTCCACTGGCAGAATCGATCCGCGGTAATCGTCGGCAAGGCAAGGCCGGAAGAGCCTGCCTCATTCGCGCGTTTGGCGACACCCTCGCCAACATCCCAGACGTATTCCTCTCCGCTCGAAAAATCCAATACCGCTTGCCAGAGGTCGGATCGAATCCGCGTCCCCATCGAGCCAAGTGCCTCTACGGGCGCCGGCGAAACCCCTTTCAGGATCGCGACCGGCGGTCGTTGGGTTGCATCGAGCGCCAGAATGTCGGCGTGGTTACGGACGAACTCCCCGAAGGTCGGCGCTCCGTAATCCGACTCTCGGAAACTCCGTTCCGTGAGATCGAGGATGCGGTTCTTGAGAACGGCGACGCTCATCCGGTGCCAGTCCGGACGCCCGGACTTTCGCGCTTCCTCAAAGGCACGTTGGATCAGCGTGCGTGATTCGGCCGGCACGAGATTGTTCCAGTGGCGCAGACCGGTTACTTCCGCAACCCGAAGGCGAACAGCGAGTGGCCCGCGGCGATGGCGACGTACTGGCGGCCGGCGACCTCGTAGGTAATGGGGGCGGCCAGCGTGTTGCCGCCGGTGACGGCGCGCCACAGCAGCTCGCCGGTGCGGGCGTCGAGCGCCTGGAAGTAGCCTTCCCGGCCGCCCACAAACAGCAGGTCGGTGGCCGTGGTCAGGACGCCGCTGTTCATGACGTCGTAGGTCTCCCACTGCCACACCTTCTCGCCGCTGACCGGGTCGAAGGCGAGCACCGAGCCGGACCCGACCGCCGACGTCCAGGTGTTGACGTGCCCGCGGCCCACGGCCGGCGGCTCCGGCACGCCCCGTACCGGGCTGCGGTTGCGGCTGCCCGTGTAGAGCTGGCCGGGCGTGTACTCGACCGGCGCGGAGTCGAACACGGTGGCGTAGTTCTCCCACGTCGAGAAGTACATCAACCCGGTCCGCGGACTGTACGAGGGCGAGTACCAGTTCGTCCCGCCCTGCTTGCCGGGATACGTGGGGCGGTCGGGCCCCTGAGGAGTCTGGACCGGCGTGCCGCTGTCGTCGAGCCCTTCCGCCCAGTTGATCCGCGTGAACGGGTTGCCGGTCAGGAAGCGGCCGGTCACCCGGTCCAGGATGTAGAAGAAGCCGTTGCGGTTCGCCCACAGCATCGCCTTGACGGTCGTTCCGCTCACGTCGAGGTCGACGAGGACCGGGATCTGCACCGCGTCGTAGTCGTAGCGGTCGCCCGGGGTGAACTGGAAGTACCACGCCAGCTCCCCGCTGTCGGCGTCGAGCGCCACCACCGAGCTGGCGTACAGGTTGTCGCCCGGCCGCTGGTACCAGGCGTAGTCGGGCCCCGGGTTGCCGACGCCCCAGAACGTCAGGTTCGTCTCCGGATCGTACGACCCGGTCAGCCACACGGCGGCGCCCCCGGTCCGCCAGGCGTCGGGGTCGCAGTGCTCCATCTCCGGCGTGCACGCCTCCCAGGTCTCGTGGCCCGGCTCGCCCGGCCCCGGAATGGTGTAGAAGCGCCAGGCCTCCGCGCCGGTCTCGACGTCGTAGGCCGCGATGAACCCGCGGATGCCCATGTCGCCGCCCGACGTGCCGACGATCACCTTGTCGTCGACCACCAGCGGGGCGTGGGTGATTGCGTAGCTGTAGGTGGGATCGGCCACCTGCGTCTTCCAGAGCGGCCCGCCGCTCTTCGCGTCGACCGCCACGACCATGGCGTCGACGGTCCCCATCAGCAGCGTGTCGCCGGCGATGGCCAGGCCGCGGTTGCTGAACCCGCAGCAGGGTCGGGCATCCGGCGACGGGACGTGCTCGTAGATCCAGAACACGCGCCCCGTGCGGGCGTCGAGCGCCACGACGTCGTTGGGCGGCTGCGTGAGATACATGACGCCGTCGACCACCAGCGGCGTCGCCTGGAAGTGGTGCGACGTGCGCGACTGGAACACCCACTTCATCTCCAGGTCGCCCACGTTGTCGGGCGTGATCCGGTCGAGCGCGCTGTGCCGCTGGCTGGCGTAGGTGCCGGAGTAGGTGAGCCAGTTGTGCGGCTCCGCGGCGGCGTTCACCAGCCGCTCCGGGGTGACCTGCGCGGCGGCCGCCGCGGGCAGGAGCAGGGCGCACGCGGTCAGTGCGACCAGAGATCGTCTACTACTCATTGCGGCACCAGTCCCTTCAGCGTCACGAGATACGCCAGCAGGTCGGCCAGCTCGGGCTCGCTCAGCGTCTCGGCGTACGACGGCATCGGCGACGCCGCCAGCACGGTCAGCTCCCGCAGGTCGGCCTTGTCGAGGGAGACGAGACGCTCCCGCTCGTCGAAGATCTGCACCGTGTAGGTGTCCTCGTTGAGGCGCCGGCCGGTGATGACCTCGCCGTCGCGCGTCACCGCGCGCAGCGGGCGATTCAGCGGCAGCATCGATCCCGTCGGATCGAGCAGCGTCTCGCGCAGCGATCCGGCGCCGCGGACGGCCCCGACGGCCGTCAGATCGGGACCCAGGCGCGAGCCCTGTCCCGCTACCCGGTGACAACCCGCGCAGTCGCCCTTGCCCAGGAAGATGGCGCGGCCGCGGGCGGGGTCGCCCAGCGTGACGATGCCGCCGTCGTAGTCGCGCATGTTGCGCACGTACGCGATCAGGGCCAGCATGTCGGCGTCGGTGTAGCTGCCCGGCGGCATCCCGGCGGCGGGAATGCCGTTCGTCAGGATGCGGCGGAAGTTCTGGTCGGTCGAGGCGTGGCGGAACTGGCCGCTCACGAGGTTGACGCTGCCGACCCCGTCGCCCTCCGAGCCGTGGCAGTTGGAGCAGAACTCGTCGTAGAGTTGCGCGCCCCGCTCGATGTCGGCGCGCTCGTACTCCGGGGCGGGTCCCTGGGCCGCCGGGAGGACGACGCCCGACCCGAGCACGACCGCGGCGAGCGCCGCCGCCGCAGGTGACAACCTGAATCGCATCGGCAATGCCCCACCAGTCATTGCCCCTACGATACCGCCCGCGTCAACCGGATCAGTGGTGGTGGTGGTGGATGGCTTCGTGCTCGGCGTGCGCCTTGTCGCGCTGCACCTTGCGCGCCGCGACCCGTGCCTTCTTCAGGTGGAGCTGCCGCGTCCCTTCCGAGTCGACGGCGAACAGCGACCACTGCCGGTCGAGCTCGCGTTGCTGGCACGCCGGGCAGGCGCCCGGGTCGTCGCCCAGCACGAGGCGCTCGAACTCGTGCCCGCAGCCCCGGCACTTGTACTCGTATATCGGCATCGTCCGTCTCCCCGTCCGGTCCGATCGCTGCGGCCGGGCGGACTCCCGGGCCGATTATAGCGTCCCGCGGGCGCGCGTCGGCTGCCCGCAGGGCGCGGGCAGTCCGCCTAGCGGTCGCCGCGCTTCGCGACCGAGAACCGTGCGTGCGGTCCCTGCGAGCGCGCGCTGCCGCCGGCCGCGGCCAGGCTCGCCCCCCCGGCCCGGGCGGCGTCGTCGAAGATCTCGATGTCGCCGGCCGCGACGCGGCGCTGCACTGCGTCGCGCTCCGCGTCCTGCGTGGCGATCTGCCCCTCCTTGCGCGGGCCGAGGCGCAGCACCCTCCCGCGCGACAGCGCGATCTTCAGCGGCCGCCCGGTCTTGTTGAGAACCGTCTTCATGGCTCGTCCCTCCGCGCCGTCCTACGGCGCCGACTCCTTGCCCGCCAGTCGTCGCCACGCGGCGCCGCCTGGCGCCCAACCCAATCCTTCAGAAGTCTGCGCCGTCTTACGGCGCCGACTCCTGCTCGACGATCTCGGTCCGCGGCGCCGCGACGTCGACGACGCGCGCCTCGCGCTCGGCCCCGCGCCGCACCACGAGGTCGTAGACGCCGTACGGCACGCCGGACAGGGCGAACCGCCCCTCCCGATCGGCGACGGCGGCGAACGGGCTCGAGGTGACGCTGATCGTGGCGGCCATCTCCTGGTGCACGTTGCAGCGGACCGCGTAGTCGCCGGCGCGGTCGAAGCGGTGATCGAAGGTGCCGCCGAGAATGGGCATGCCCACGTTGAAGATCGTCACGCCGCGCTCGTCGGTGACGTTCACGTTGTGCAGCTCGTTCTCGCTGTTCTTGAACCGGACGGTCTGCCCCGCGCGCACTACCAGCAGCCGCGGGATGAAGGTGCGGCCGTACTGGTCCATCTCCGCGGGCTCGGCGGGCAGCGGAACGTCGAGCGGCGCACGCGGCTCGAGCGTGACGATGGGCGTGGCTCCCCCGGGCCGCCGCGCGAGACGGCCGGCAACCTCGCTGGTCCCCGGCGCCGCCCGCGACGCCTCTTCCACGGACGGCTGCGGCAAGTCGGCCGGCGCGTTCCGGCAGCCGCCCGCAACGAGCGGCAGCGAGCCCAGGACGGCGAAGACGCGGCACGCCGCATGCGCGTGTCGCAGGAACCTGACCATGGCGCTGGATCGTACACCGTGTCCGCGCGGCCGGGGCCGGCCGCCGCGGGGGCAGCTCACGCGCGGCCGCACAACGGCCGATACAAGGGGCGGAGGATATCGCCATGCCGACCAGCCTGTCTCGTCTCGCCTTCTGCGCGGGATTGCTTCCGTTCGTCGCCGGCGAGGCAATCGAGGTGCCGCGCGCTCAGGAGCCGCCTCCGCGCGGGGCGCTGCAGCGGCTGACGGTAGGCGGGACCGCCGAGCGGGTGGTCGTCGCGCTCACGAGCGACCGCGCCATCGGGGGCCGGCTGCAGACCGTCGGAAACCCGGCCACGCGGCTGTTCGTCGACCTGCCGGACATCGTGCCGGACGTTCCCGACGTGACCGACGTGAACCTCGGGGCGGTGCGGCGCGTGCGGGTGGCGCTCAACCGGGCCCGCCCGCCGGTCACGCGCGTGGTGCTCGACCTGGAGGAGACGGCCAGGTACAGGCTCGAGCAGGGGCCCACGCCCCACGAGATCCGGATTACCGTCGAGCCCGACCGGCCGCTGCCGGCACCGCGCGCCGATCGCCTGCGCGGCAGCGACGTGAGCAGGTCGTACCGCGGCCGCGCACGGTCCCCGCAAGGCGCACCCGGCGCGGCTCACCGTCCGCTCCCGGCCGCCGGCGCGGCGGCCCGGACCGGCTGCCGCGCCGGCCGTGCGGCGGGAGGAGCCTGCGCCGGTCCGCTCGATCCGGAGACGGTCTCGTACTCGGCCTGGTTCAGCGGCGCGGTCCGCACGCTGGCGCTGCTGATCGAGCAGACGACCGACGCGCGTCCGAGTCCGGCCGGGGACCCCCGCGACGACGAGCGGACGGTGTTCGAATGGGGCGCCCTGCAGGACTACCTGAACACCGGCGACCCGCCGCCGACGCTCGAGGCCGCTCACGCGCTGCTGCTCACGGCCGGCGCCGTGGGACACGCCGCCGTCACGATGGCCCGCGAGCACCTGAGCGCCGCCGACCTGCAATCAGCCGTCGCCGGCGCGGCCATGCTCCTGCGGCAGGCCGAGCAACTCGCGGAGCCGGACGCCACCGGCGACCCGGCCACCCAGGAGTCTGCGCCGTAAAACGGCGCGGACGCCGCAAGGCGCGCACAGCGCGCCTCGGCGGGAGCGGCGCGGGGCGAAGGGGTCCCCGCAAGCGGACGCCGGGGGCTCGGGGCGCAGCCCCGTCTCAAGTTAGTGCATCATGGCGTAGAGCAGGACGTTGATGCCCAGCCCGTACCCGTCGGGCGAGAAGCGCTCGAAGTACCTCGGATCCTCGGCCTCGCGCTCCCAGGCGTCCGCGACGTCCGTGTTGTGCGACATGACCACAAGCAGGCGGCCGTGCTCGTCCGCAATCGCGCGCAGGTGCGGCTCCCGGCTGTCGTAGCCGCGCTCCGACGTCGTGCGCCCGCCGACGCCGTACCAGAACTGGATGGCCGTGATCTGGGGCACCTCGAGCACGTGCATCTGCGTGCGGAACACCGGGTGGCTCAGGGGCAGGTCCCTGATCGGATACTGCGACGGCGGCAGCACGCGCCCGATCTCGCGCTCCCAGTGCACCCACGCGCGCGAGCCCCAGAAGTCGTCGACCCAGAGGAACCCGCCCTTGAGCAGGTACTCCCGCAGCCGGACCACCTCTTCGTTGCTGAAGCCGATCGTGCCGACGTCGGCAGCCATCGTGAACGGGCAGTTGAACAGCGCATCGTCGGAGAAGCGGACGACCCAGTGGTTCGGCTCCCCGCGCTTGTCGACGCTCACGCGCCCGGTGGTCAGCTCGGAGAACCGGATCATGAGGTTGATGCCCGCATAGGGGTAGTCGGTGGACCACCCCATCCCCAGGTGCTCGTACCGCACGCTGTTGTACATGATCTTGCAGAACGCGAAGTCGCGGTCGGGCATGCTCGGCGGGGGGAATCGCGCCGGGAAATTGCCCTCCATGAAACGCCACTGCGCGTGCGCGACCGACAGGCCGGCGGCCGCACAGACCGCCGCCGCGAGCAGACGGAACGACCAGCGCTTTCTCACCCGCCCCTTATAGCACAACCCTGCAGGAGTCCGCGCCGTTCCACGACGCAGACTCCTACCGCGCGAGGCCGAAGCCGCGCAGCGTCGCGTGCGGGTTGATCAGGCCGTAGCCGAACTCGGCGTCGCGTCCGGGCGGTCCCAGATCGACGGCGAAGTACTTGATGGCCGCCTCGATGGCCGCGGGGTCCGTGATGCCCTGCGTCATCAGCATGGCCGCCAGGCCCGCGACGTGGGGCGCGGCCATCGACGTGCCGTGCACGCCGACGATGCGCAGGACGTCGAAGCGCGGCGCGCCGTACCCCTCGGGCGGCAACAGGAACGTCCGAATGGCCCGGTAGTCGAGCGTCTGCTGCAGGACGGCGCTGCGGCTGTGGTCGCCGGGCGGATTGAGGTCGCCGCCGGGCGCAGCGATCTCCACGTAGCGGCCCACGCTCGAGTAGGAAGCCCGCGCGAGCCGGTGGTTGACCGCGCCGACCGACATGACGCCGTCGATCCCGGCGCCCGACGCCGCCGGATGGATCGGGACGTTGCCGACCCCGAACTCGTTGCCGGCGGCGATGGCGACGAACGCGCCGTGGTCGACGGCGTGGCGCAGGGCGTCCACGATCAGCGGCGATTCGGACGGCCCGCCGAGGCTCAGGTTGAGCACCCGCGCCCCGTGCAGCACGGCGTAGCGGACGGCCTCCGCCACGGCCATGTCGTTGGCGCCGCAGCATTCGTCGAGCGCGCCGAAGATGAAGTCCCACGGGCCGCCGATCACCTTGAGCGGCATGATCCGCACGTTGAACGCCACGCCGGCCACGCCGACGCCGTTGTCCGTGAGCTGGCCGACCGTGCCCGCGACGTGCGTGCCGTGGCCGTCGAAGTCGAGGGGATACTCGTCGCCCCAGACGAAGTCGTAGGGGGCCACGAAACGGTCCGGACCGGCCAGATCGGGGGCCGCCGCGAACGGGAGGTCGAGGGCGCCGAGCGCCGGATAGCGCGTCTCCCCGATGCGGAACGCCCGGGCGTTGAAGTCCACCTCGAGGTCGGCGAACGCCACGCCGCTGTCGATCACGGCGACGACGACCGCGTCGCTGGCGCCGGCGTTGATGTCCCACGCCCGCGCCATGTTGAGGATGGCCAGGTTCCATTGCTGCGCGAAGTACGGATCGTCGGGCACGAACAGCGGCTGGCGCAGATAGGAGGCCTGGGCGTACTCGACGTCCGGCCGCGCGGCGAGCGCCCGGGCCACCGCCTCGGGGTCGGCGCCCGGCTCCAGCTCCAGCACGTCGGCGCCGGCGAAGCGCGGGCGCGCCAGCGCCCGCACGCCGAGCGCCCGCAGGTGCCGCGCCGCCGATTCGGGCACCGCGGACGACCGGAACTTGACGATGACCTCGCCGGGCACGTACCGCGGCTGGGCGGAGGGGACGCCGGGCTCCAGGGTCAGCGCGGAACCGGGGCCGGTATCGTCCGCCGCGGGCTCGTAGCCGCCGTCGACCGCCGTGACGGCGGCCGGCCGGACGACACGCGCACCGGGCTGCACCGCCTCGCCGCCGAGTCCGGCCGGCCGGTACGCGAGCAGCAGGACGCCGGCCAGCACGGCCAGGGCCGCCGCGCGCCCGCCGGGAGCTCGCAGCACGCCGGACACCTCAGTAGCCCACCGACAGCTTGACCCGCAACGTGAGGCCTCCCAGGTCGGTCTCGCCGAACGCGGCGGGGGCGCCCCCGTCCCCGAGCGCGCCCGGCACCCAGGTCCACTGGCCCTCGCCGCCGAGCCACAGCCAGGGCAGCAGCGGCGCCTCGACCCCGCCCAGGACGTGATAGCTGCGGTGCGTCTCGCGCACCTCGTCGCCGTAGGGCGGGCCGAGCGGCGGGACGTCTGCTTCGCTGGCAGCCTCCGGCCGGTCGCCGGCCCGGGGTCCGAACGGGGCCGACTCGGCGAAGCGGTACGCGCCCAGGCCGCCGCCGCCGTAGCCGGCCAGCCGCCAGCGGCCCCGCGGGGTCATCCGGTAGCCGGCCGTGACCTGCAGCGGCACGATCGTGATCCGGTTGGGGATGCCCAGATCGAACACCCGGTCCTCGAAGACGAACACGCGCCGGCCGGCTGCCGCGTAGCGCTCGACGCTGCCCTGGACGAACAGGCCGGCGACGCCGATCTGCCCGCCGCCGCCGTAGACCGCGGCGCCCGGTCGGCCCGTGATCGCCGTGAAGCTCTCGTCCGCCGCGAACCGCAGCAGGCCGGCCTGCACGAAGCCGCGGACCGCCACCTGCCCCGCGGCCGGCGGCGGAGCAACCGCGCCAACGAGGACGATCGAGGCGCAGATGCCCAGGAGTTTGCGCCGCAAAACGGCGTAGACTCCTGCAGGGTTGGTTGGGCGCCGAGCGGAGCCGTCAGGCGACGAATGGCGGGCTGGCCGCCGGAGACGGCGGGCGCCGCGCGGGCGGCCCGGGCTCACGCGGCCCCGTCCCGCTCCGCGGGCGCCCAGGCGTCGCCCCAGCGGGTCTTGCGCGCCGCACGATACGCGGCGCGCCGGTTCCGCTCCACCGTCTCGTCCCGCACGCCGTCGGTCCCGCACAGGCGCAGGGTCACCCGCCCCGGCGCCAGGCGCGGCCGCCGGACCACGCGGGCCGGCGCGGGCGCGCCGGCGGCCCGCACGGCCACGACGTACGCATACTTCTCGTCCTCGTACGCCAGCGCGCCCCGTTTCAGTCCCCGCTGCAGGGCCGTGCGGTTGAGCCGCGCGGCGAAGTGGCACCAGTCGTCCGGCGGCAACGGGCAGGCGGCGGCGTGCGGACAGGGAGCGACGATGCGGGCGCCGCGGGCGATCAGCCGGTCGCGCGCCTCGAGAACCCGCTGGAACCCGGCGGCCGAACCCGGCTCGATGATCGCGAACGCGCCGCGCGCCGCGGTCCAGCCGTCGTCCACCACCTGCCGCCGGCGCGCGGCGTCCAGCTCGCCGAGCAGGTAGCCGGCAACCACCAGGTCGTGCGCGGGCGCGGACCCGAGGCGGCCGGCGTCGCCGGTCCACCAGACGGTGTCGACCCGCGCCGCCGGTTGCGCCCCCCGCAGCAGGCGGCGGCCCAGCGCGACCATGGCCGGATCCGGCTCGATCAACGTCGCACGGGCCAGCTCGTCGAACACCGACCACGCGGCCCACAGGCAGGTCGCCGGGCCGGACCCGACGTCGAGCACGCTCTCGATGCGCAGCGCGGGGCAGCGGCTGCGGAGCTCCCGCAGCACCGCCGACCCGGCGTGATAGGTGGCCGGCATCCGCGCGGCCGCATAGGCGAGCGGATCGATCTCGCTCCGGGCGCCGGCGCACCGCGAACCGCTGGCCGCGCCGGCGCGGTACGCGGCCGACAGACGGTCGGCGGCGGCGCGCAACGCGTTGAGGCTGAGTCCCCGGATGGCTTCGTCGACGGCGCGGCGGAGCTCGAGAGGCGGTAACCGATCGGCAATCACGTGGACGAATCAAGCTCCCGGCGAGGTGCCAACCGCTACACTGTAGCATCCCGACGGAGCTGGACCGCGACCGTGACCGTGCCCGCCGCCGCCGCCGAATCCGCGCCGTCCGACGCCCGCGGCAAGCTCGCCGTCCTCCTCGAGGGCGGCGGCGCCCGCGCGGCGTATCAGGTCGGCTACCTGCGCTGGATCGCCCGCAACGTCCCCGACGTCGACTTCCCGATCCTGACCGGCATCTCGGCGGGCGCCATCAACGCCGCGCTCCTGGCCTCCGCCCCCGGCACGCAGGCCGACGCGATCGAACGGCTGGCCGGCCTGTGGCGGACGCTGACGGTGGACCAGGTCTTCCGGGTGGACGCCTCGCTGCTGGGCCTCGCCGCCAGGTGGGGCCTGCGGCTGGCGTCCGGCGGCGCGGCGATCGCCCCGCAGGTGCGCGGCCTGGTGGACACGTCGCCGCTCGAGAAGACCCTCGCGTCCGTCTACGACATCCAGCCCGGCACGCGGGAGATCGGCGGCATCGGCGAGCGCCTCGACGCCGGCCGCCTGGCGGCGCTCGCCATCGTCACCAGCAACTACGGGACGGGACAGTCGGTCGTCTGGATGCAGGGCCGGAACCTCCCGGCCTGGGAACGGCCCGACCGGCGCAGCCGGGTGACGCGGATCACCCTCGACCACGTGCTGGCGTCGGCGGCGCTGCCGCTGTTCTTCCCGGCTATCGACCTCGAGGGCGGGTGGCACGGTGACGGCGGAATCCGGCTCATGGCGCCCTGCTCGCCGGCCATTCACCTGGGGGCCGACCGCATCCTGGCGCTGTCGACGCGCTACCGGGCCAGCCTCGACGAGCGGGACGAGCCCACGGTGCGGGGCTACCCGCCGCCGCTGCAGATCGCGGGCCAGCTGCTGAACGCCATCTTCCTCGACGACCTCGACAGCGATGCCCGCGAGCTCGACCGGCTGAACCTGCTGCTGCGGGACCTGCCGCCGGCCAGGCGCCGCGGGCTGCGGCCGATTCAACTGCTGGTCGCCCGCCCCTCGCAGGACCTCGGCCACCTGGTCGCGCGCTTCGAGCCCAGGCTGCCGCCGGTGTTCCGCTACCTGACCCGCAGCCTCGGGTCGCGCGAGACGTCGAGCCCCGACCTCCTCAGCCTGCTCGCGTTCGACCCCGGCTACCTGAGCACGCTCATCGAGCTCGGAGAGGCCGACGCGGCGGCCCAGGCCGAGACGATCCGGGCGTTCATCACCCCGCCTCGGGAAGGCTGAAGGCCACCCACTGCGCCGGCTCGTCGATGCCCTCGACGGCAACGACGACGTACTGCCGTCCCTCGTGCATGTAGGACATGGGCGCGCCCGTGGTGCCGCCCGGCAGCTCCATCTCCCACAGCACGTCGCCGTTGACCTTGTCGTACGCCCGGAACCACGGCTCGCCGTAGTTGGTCACGATCTCGAGCGGCATGCCGTCCGGGATGCGGTCCCGGCTCCGCAGGGCGCGCGCCCGGTTGCCCTCGCCGATGAAGAGCAGCGACCGGGTGAGCAGCGGCGACGGCCGGCCCGGCCAGCCGAGGCGGCCCAGGTTCAGGTGCGCGATCGCCGGGTGGTTGCGCGGACCGTGCCCGTTCGGCACCATCCAGACGATCTCGCCGCGCTTCATGTCGATCGCGGTGATGCGCCCGTAGGGCGGCTTGAAGAGCGGCAGCCCGCGCGGCCCGCCGATCCAGAGGCGGGTGCCCTTCACGTAGCTCAGGTTGGTGCGGTCCGGGTTCCCCGTCAGGATGTCGGCCACGAACGGCGCGGTGATCGACGGCACGTACAGGTAGCCCGTCTCGGGGTCGTACGCCCCGCCCTGCACGTCCGAGCCGCCCTGCGAGCCGGGCAGCTGGATGGTGCCGAGGTTCGAGTCGTCGCGCACGGTGGGCGGCGTGAACATCGGCCCCATGGTGTAGCGGCTGACGATCTCGAGCGCCTCCTGGCGCAGCTCGGGCGTGAAGTCGATCAGGTTCTCGACGGTCGCCCCCTGGCGATCGAACGCCGGTGGCTTCGTCGGGAAGGGCTGCGTCGGCGAGGTGACCTCGCCGGGCGTGGTCGACTGCGGCACCGGGCGCTCCTCGATCGGCCACAACGGCTCGCCGGTGGCGCGGTCGAAGGCGAACGCGAACGCCTGCTTCGTGAGCTGCACGACGGCCTTCGTGATGCCCGGCCGCCCCTCGACCTCCAGGTCCATCAGGATCGGCGCCGTCGGCAGGTCGTAGTCCCACAGGCCGTGGTGGATGGTCTGGAAGTGCCAGACGCGCTCGCCGGTCGCCGCGTCGACGCACACGATGCTCTGGCCGTACAGGTTGTCGCCCACCCGGTGCCCGCCGTACATGTCGCTGGTCGGCGACGTGACCGGCAGGTAGACGTAGCCGAGCTCGGGGTCGGCGCTCATCAGCGACCAGACCGGGGCGTGTCCGGAGTATTCCCAGGAACCGTCCTCCCAGGTGTCGGTGCCGAACTCGCCCGCCTGCGGGACGGTGTGGAACATCCAGCGCAGCTCGCCGGTCCGCACGTCGAAGGCCCTGACCGGCGCGCGCACCGCCTCCTTGGTGATGAACGTGTCGGTCATCGACTGGCCCATCACGACGACGTCGCCGACGACCAGCGGCGCTCCCGTCCAGCGGTAGCGGGCCTCCGGATCGAGCCCGATGGTGAGCAGCACGCGGCCGCCGTCGCCGAAATCCGGGTACGGCTCGCCGGTCTTCGCGTTGAGCGCGGTGAGGTACTGGCCGCGCTGCACGAGGATGCGCGCGTCGCTGCCGTCGGTCCAGTAGCCGACGCCCCGGGTCTCGGCGCCCCGGTACCCCTGCGGCGCGGGGTCCATCGGCTCCTGGATCCAGATCGTCTCGCCGGTGGCCGGGTCGAACGCCTCCGCCAGGCCCACCGCGTTGGAGGCGTAGACGATGCCGTCGACCATCAGCGGCGTGTTCGTCAGGTTGTTCGTATAGGTGAGGTTGGGCACCTGCTCCAGGATGCTCTGGTCGACGGCCGGCCGCCGCCAGGCGATCTGCAGGCTGCCGACGTTGTCGGCGTTGATCTGATCGAGCGGCGCGTACTTGGTCGCCCCGATATCGCCGGCGTAGTGTCTCCACTCGCCGTCCGCGGCGCCCTGCTGGGCGGCTCCTGGCGCCGCGGCCCAGGCGGCGAGGAGCGCGAGCACGGTCACGACCGACCCGACACGGATCTTCCCATGGCGCATCTCAATTCCTCCCGTCAGCGTGATGATAAGAGATCTCGGGCATCCCGCGGCGCGGTCGAAGCCGCCGGCAAGCGCTTGACGATGCCGCTGTAGGTGAGCAGCACGCGGCCGCCGGCGACGAGCTCTCCGCGCACGAAGGCGAGCGAGCGCGTGCGGCGCACGACCTCCCCGGACGCCTCGATCAGATCGCCCGGCCTGCCGGCCGCGACGAAGTCGCTGTGGCACGACACCGTGACGCAGCGCTCGCCCGGCTGGTCCCACACCGCGGTGAGGCACAGCGCGAAGTCGGCGAAGGTCATCAGGATGCCGCCGTGCAGCGTCCCGCCCGTGTTGCGGTGGCGCTCGTCGGCCTGGAACGCGAAGCGGATCGCGCCGTCCTCGACCTTGTACCCGAACGGGCCGACGAGGTCCTCGAAGGGATCCTCGTACTCGTACGGGCGGTAGCCGGGCGGCAGCGGCGGGGTCATCGGCGCCTCAGAACAGGGCGGGCAACGAGACGAGCCCCACGAAGTAGAGCCCGTACAGCATGAGCAGCGCGACGCCGGCGCCGCGGCGGACGATCCCGAACCTCAGCACCGCACCCACGATCGCCAGCAGGAAGATGCCGAGCCACGGAAACCCGTAGCGCTGGCTGAAGGGGTCGAGCGCGAGCGGCTGGATCGTCCCCGAGAGGCCGACGATGAGGAACAGGTTCAACACGTTCGCGCCGACGATGTTGCCGAGCGACAGGTCTGGGACCCCCTTGCGCGCCGCGGTCACGCCCGTGACGAGCTCCGGCACCGAGGTCCCGATGGCGATGATCGAGAAGCCGATGATCGCCGACGGCACGCCCAGCGCCGTCGCCAGCTCCTGGCCCGAGGTGACCAGCAGGCGGCTGCCGAGCAGGACGAAGGCGCCCCCGAGGGCGAACCAGCCCACCGCCCCGCCCAGCCCCTGCGCGGCGTCCGCTTCCGCCGTTTCCGGCTCGGCGCGCCGCCGCGCCCGCAGGATGCCGGCGAGGTCCCAGACGAGGTACGCCGCCGCCCCGGCCAGCAGCAGGACGCCGTAGACCCGCTCCAGCGACCGGTCCCAGGAGAACGCCACGACGAGCACGCCGCCGGCGACCATCCACGCGGCCCGCCGCATGAAGTCGGCCCGGTCGACCTCCACCGGCATGATGAGCGCCACCGTCCCGACGATGAGGCCGATGTTGCAGATGCACGAGCCCACCGCGTTGCCCAGCGCGATGCCCGAATCGCCCATCCACGAGGCGGTGGCCGACACGACCAGCTCGGGCGCGGTGGTCGCCAGGCTCACCAGCGTTCCCCCGATGACGAAGCGCGGGATCCGGAGCGCCCGCCCGATGTGGATGCTCGAGTCGACGAACAGATCGCCCCCCTTGGCCACGAGGGCGAACCCGACGGCGATCAGCAGGATGTCGTTGAGCATGATCGATTGCGGGGAGCCAGGTGCGGGACGACGGGAATGCGATTCAATCCGGCAGCCGGATGATAGCGACCGTCAGCCCGGCCGCGTCCACCCATCATGCCATACCTCGGCTACAACCCCAGCCACAGCACGGCCGCGCCGCTCGCGGCGACGACCAGACCGGCGGCGACGTCGGCGTGACGGCCGAGCCGGCCGGCGCCGACCAGGCCGACCCCGCGGTGAGCGGCGGCCACCGCCGCCAGCATGACCGCGACGGTCAGCAGGCCGAAGACGGCGACCACGGCGGCGACGACCAGCCAGTCGCCGGCCACGCCGGGCACGACCATCAGCGGGATGAGCGGCTCGCACGGACCGAGCGCGAACACGATGAAGAGCGCCCACGGGGTGACGTCCGCCCGCCCGGCGTCGGCGGCGGCCGGGTGCGCGTGGTCGCGCCGGCGGAAACGCCGCCAGACCGCCCAGGCGGCGTATGCCAGGCCGAACCCGAGCAGCAGCACCGCGGCCAGCTCCCCGCGTGCCGACTCCAGCCAGAGCATTGCGTCGGTAGCGATGCCCAGCCCGACGCCGACGGCCCCGATCGCGACGGACGACGCCACGTGCCCGGCGCCGCACACGGCAGTCACCAGCAGCGTGCGGGCGAGCGTCCAGCCGCGGGCGCGGCCGAGCGCCACGAACGGCAGGGAATGGTCCAGTCCAAGGAGCGCGTGGACGATCGCCAGCGAGGCGGTCGTCCCCAGCAGCAGCGTCGTGGTGTCGAACGGATCGGGCATCGGCGGCGCGGGGGGTGCGGCGCGGGGCCGCACGCTACACTATCTTCGAGGTCGTTCTCCGGACGTCCGGGCGACCGGCCATTATGACGCCTCTCGACGCGAAGATCACCCGGCTGCGCGCGCTGCTCGCCGATCTCGAGCACGCGGTCGTCTGCTTTTCCGGCGGCGTCGACTCCGCGTACCTGCTCGCCGAGGCGGTCGGCGTGCTCGGGGCGCGGGCGGTCGCGCTCACGGCCGTCTCCCCCAGCCTCGCACCCGAGGAAGGTGCCGCCGCGCGGCGGCTGGCGCGCGAACTCGGCGCGCGGCACCTGCTCGTCGAGACCTTCGAGCTCGACGACCCGCGCTACGCGGCGAACCCCGTCAACCGCTGCTACTTCTGCAAGACGGAGGTGTACGGCCGCGCGGTGGCCGAGGCCCGGAAGCTGGACGCGGCGCACGTCCTCGACGGGTTCAACCGCGACGACCGCGCGGACTGGCGGCCGGGGCGCCAGGCCGCGCGCGAGCTCGGCGTGCGGTCGCCGCTCGACGAGGCCGGCTTCACCAAGACCGACATCCGCCAGGCGGCCCGGCGGCTGGATCTGCCGGTCTGGAACAAGCCGGCGCTGGCCTGCCTGTCGAGCCGCTTCCCGTACGGCACCCCGGTGACGCCGGAGGGGTTGACCCGGGTGGCGCGCTGCGAGCGCGTGCTGCGCGCACACGGCTTCTCCGTCTGCCGCGTCCGCCACTTCGGGCCGCGCGCGCGCATCGAGGTGGCGCCGGAGGAAGTGGCCCGGCTGCGCGACCCGGCGCTGCTGGCCGACGTGACCGCCCGCTTCCGGGCCGCCGGCTTCGCAGCGGTCGACGTCGACCCCGACGGCTACCGCCGGGGGGCTCTGAACGAGACCCCGCCGGCCGGCCGGGAGTCGGCGCCGTAGGACGGCGCGAGTCCTGGCCCGGAAATCGTCGCCTGCGGCTCCGATTGCCGCCCAACCAACCCTCCTACCCGGCCGACACCTCGCGGAACATCTCCTCGACCGGCACGACGCGCACCCGCTCCGGGTTGAACGGCGCCTGATACGAGACGATGCCCTCGTCCTCGGCGAGCACCTCGTCGCTCACGGTGGTGTTGTACGTGGGCGGCGACGGCTCGTTCGCCAGCAGCCGCTCCACCAGGTCATCCCCCCCGGTCGTCACGATCGCCACGGCCAGGTCGTCGTACTGCAGGTGGCGGCGGATGGCCCCGTTCACGTCCTCCAGGGTCAGCTGCGGCAGCCGCTGCCGGATCTCGTCGATCAGATAGCCGGTCTCGTAGAACCGCGCGTCCATCACGTACCCCAGACGGCGGCTCGCGGTCTGCACGTAGAGCCTCGAGTAGTTGATCAGGAACTCCCGCGTCGCCTCGAAGTCCGCGGCGCTCAAGCCGTCGTCGACCAGCACCTGCAGCTCGCGCAGCGCCTGGCGCAGGGCGAAATGGGCGTTGTGGTGCGGCACCGGCCGGATCCAGATGCTGAACAGCTGCTGCCGGCGCGGGATGTTCGGCACGGGAAACCGCGAGCCGCCGGCCTGGATGAAGTTCTCGATGTACGAGTAGTCGCCGTAGTTGAGGCCGCGCTCCCCGCGCATCTTGTTCATCAGCAGGCCGTTGAACGTGCGGTGCTCCCCGAAGTACGAGTTGGCCACGAGCAGGGCGTAGAAGTCGTCGTCGGCCCGCGTCAGGCCGAGCGGGAAGCCGATGGAGATCGCCGTCGCGATCGCCTGCTTCTCGACCACCAGCAGCTCGACGCCGGAGAGCTCGCGCGGCGCCGGCAGGGACGCGGGCTCCGAATCGCCCGCCGGCAGGCCCGCGCCGAGGTCGGCCTCGACCTGCTGCACGAAGCCGGGCGGGTAGCCCCCGGCGGCGCCCACGAGAAAGTTGTCCCGCGTGTAGCGGCGGGCGTGGAAGTCGCGGACATCGTCCAGCGTGATGGCGCCCAGCCCCAGCTCGGTCCCGAGCTCGGGCGACTCGTAGGGATGTCCGCGGTACAGCAGCGCGTTGAGCGCCTGCTTGCCCAGCTCCTCGTCGTTGTTGCCGCGCAGCGTGGCGACGACGCCGTTCCGGAGCTGCTCCCGGTTGCGCTCGAAGTCCGCCTCGTCGAAGCGCGGCGACACGATGAGGTCGCGCACGATGCCGTAGAACGGCTCCAGGTAGTCGCGATGGACGCTGCCGACGATGGTCGTCAGCTCCTTGTCGTACTGCGCGCCGATCGTCGCCGACCAGGGATACAGCGTCTGCGTCAGCTCCTCGTACGTCTGCGTGCGGGAGCCGCCCCGGCCGATCATCAGCGCGGTCAGCGCGTTGAGGCCGTTCTTGCCGGCCGGGTCGTCGACCGAGCCGGTGCGAAAGGCGATCCGCAGGCTGACGAGCGGCGAGTCCGGCGCCGGCAGCCCGACGCTCGTCGCCGAGGACTCCTCGGACGGCGCCTCCGCGCAACCCGCGCCGGCCACGCAGAAGGCCGCGAGAACCGCGCCGCACAGCAACCTATTCACCGGCTTCATCGGCGTCCTCTTCATCGGCGTCCTCCTGCCGCAGCGTCACCACGGTCCGGTTCGTCTCGGGAAAGTACGTGGTGGCCACGTGCTGGATGTCGTCCGGCGTCACGGCGTCGTAGAGCCGGTACACCCGGTTGACCGTTTGCGGGTCGCCGGTCAGCTGCAGGTAGTGGGCGAGCGTCTCCGCCACGTCGCCCGGGTTGTCCAGGCCCATCGCGAACCGGTACCGCATGTGCGACTTCGTAGCGGCCAGCACGCCCTCGTCGACCGTCTCCCGCTTCAGCCGCTCGATATCCGCGATGATGGCGTCGCGTACGTAGTCGACCCGTTCGGGATCGGTCACGCGGGCGATGATCGTGAACAGCGGCGCATCGCGATGGTCGACCGCGCCGCCCGCCAGCACGTCGACGACCCGCTCCTCCAGGTACAGCTTGCGGAACAGCGGCGAGGTCTCCGCGAACAGCAGTTGCGACAGGACGTCGAGCGCCGGCATGTCGATGGTCTGATCCGAGAACGCCGGCGCGTGATAGCCCAGCATGAGGAACGGCAGCGTCGGATTGGGCCAGGTCACGCTGTCGCTGCGCTCGCGGGTCTGCGGCGGCTCGACGGGAATCTGCGGCTCGAAGTCTCCCGGCTGCCAGCCGCCGTAGTACTGCTCGACGAGCCGCTCGAGCTCGCCGCCGTCGACGTCGCCCACGACCACGATGAAGCTGTTGTTCGGCCGGTAGTAGCGGTCGTAGAACTCCAGGCTGTAGTCGTAGTTGTTCGGCATGTCCTGGATGTCGGCCAGCAGCCCGATGGTGGTGTGCTTGTACGGATGGAACAGGAAGGCGCGGTCGTGCAGGCGTTCGCGGAGCAGCGCGACCGGGTTCGAGAAGTTGAGGTTGTACTCGCCGAGGATCGCGCCGGCCTCCGTCCGGAAGTCGGCTTCCGAGTACTGCAGGTTGAGAAAGCGGTCGGACTCGATCTCGATGATCGTCTCGAGCGCGTCGGCGCTCGCCACGATGTGGTAGGCCGTCCAGTCGTCGGTGGTGAACGCGTTCGAGTCCGCCCCCATCCGCTTGATGACCGCGTTGTAGGCCTCGGTCGGATACTTCTCCGTGCCGCGGAACATCATGTGCTCGAAGAAGTGTGCGTACCCGGAGAATCCCGGCTCCACCTCGTTGCGCGATCCGGCGCGCACCACCGTGTAGTACGCGACGATGCCCGGGCTGTCGTACTCGACGCTGACCACCCTGAGCCCGTTGTCCAGCTCGAAGGCGGAGACCGGGAATGGAAAGACGTCGTCCGCCCCCTGCCCGCCGCACGCGCCGAGCGCAACGACGAGCGCCATCCACACGACACCTCTGCTCATGACGCACCCTCCAGCCGGCGCCCGCTCATCCGGCGCCGCCCGCCTGTCGAACCGTGCCGGCGCGGCGGCGGCGCGCCGCCGCCGCCTACCGTGTCGCCTGGACTGGACACGGGCGACCTGGAAACGCGACACTCGGTCTGTCCACCCATCGCCGTCCTGCCGGCAACGGCGGGCGCAACGGCCCGCGCAGCGTTGGCACGACCCATGCTTATGGACATCGTAGAGACGCGAAGGAGTTGATTATGCACCGACTGACCCTTCCGGCGATGGTGATGATGGCGATGACGGCGTGGGCTGCGCCCGAGCTGGCTGCCGGCGAGCCCCAGCGCGCCCGCGCGCGCGGCGGCGGCGACGGCGGCCGGGCGGCGAGCGCGCCCCGCTCCGCCCCGCGTGCGGCCCGCGCGCCGGCCCGCCGAGCGCCGGCCGCTCGCGCGGGCCGGCCGGCCCCGGCGCGACCGGCGGTGCGAGCCGTGCCGCGGCGCTCGCCGGCCGCCGCGGATGCGGGCGGCCGGGGCGCGCCGCGCACCGCCGGCGCGCGTCCGCGCGCCGGGCGGCCGCCCGAGAGCACGCGGCCGGCGGCGGTCGGCGGGCGCCAGCCGGGCCGCCCCGCCGGACACGTACGGACCGGCGCGGCGCGCCGGCCGCCGGACGACATCGGCGTCTTCGGCCGGGCGGTGCCCCGCCCGGCGCGACCGCGGGCCGGCGCACCCGGCCGCGGCGGGCCCGGCCCGCGGGTGGGCGCGGACGGCTACCGGCCGGGACCGCACCGCCAGGCGCGGCCGCGGCACGGGCGCGGCTACCGCTCCGGCTACCACCGCCACGTGCATCGGCCGCGCTTCTTCTACCCCCGGGTGTACGGCTCGTACTTCTACTTCCCGGGCTACGCGTTCGACCTGCACTACGGCTATCCGTCCTACTGGGGCCCGCGCTGGGGCGGGTACTCCTACTGGCCCTACAATCCGGCGTACGCCCTGGACTACGAGGATCCCTACACGGGCTATCTGCGCCTGAAGGTCAAGCCGCGGGAGGCGGAGGTGTACGTGGACGGCTTCTACGTCGGCCTCGTCGACCACTTCGACGGCGTCTTCCAGCGCCTGCGGCTGCCGGAAGGCGCGCACCGGGTGGAGATCCGGCATCCCGGCTTCCGGCCGCTCGAGCTCGAGGTGCTCATCGTCGCCCGCAGCAAGGTGACCTACGAGGCGCGCCTCGAGCCGCAGTAGCTCGCCGCCCGACCAATCGCCTGGGGGCCGCGCCGTTCCGCGGCGCGGCCCCCAGGACCCCTACCCGCGGGCCGCGCCGCACTGCCAGCAGTCGCTGAACTGGGCCTCGAGGCGCTCGCCGCAGGACGGACAGGTCCAGTCGCCGTCGCCGCCTTCCGGCCTCCCGCCGCCGCCGCCCGTGCCGGCCCGATAGTCGTTCACGATCGCCAGCGCCCGGGGCAGGTCTTCATCGTCGAGCACCCAGACGGAGGGCCGCGTCTCCACGTGAAACAGGCTCCCGCCCTGGAGCGGCACGAAATCGTCGCCCCGGACCACGACGCGGATGCCCTCCGACTCGAGCAGCCCGCGCAGCAGATGCGCGTCGCCGGGACCGCGCGCGACATACACCTTCCTGAGATCGGCCATGGGTCTCAATCAGACGGGGCGGCTCCTCGGTCGAATATACGCAATATGTTGCCTCGTCGCGCCTTGTCACCGGCGCCCTGCGCGCGCGTGCTACCCTAGTCAGCCGTGTCACAAGCGCCCTGCGCCGCCCCGCCGGCCGCCCTGCACCGGAACGACGTCGAGGCCATCTACCGCCGCGGCCTGCTCGAGCTGGTGTTCGAGGCCGCCGCGGTCCATCGCCGGGCCCACGATGCGGCGGAAGTGCAGTGCGCGTCGCTGCTGAGCGTGAAGACGGGGGGCTGCGCGGAGAACTGCTCGTACTGCCCGCAGTCGGCGCACCACCGCACCGGCGTGGAGCCCGCGCCGCTCATGACGGTCGAGGCCGTCGCGGAGGCCGCCCGGTCGGCCCGGGCGGGCGGGGCCGACCGCTTCTGCCTCGGCGCGGCCTGGCGCGAGGTGCAGGACGGGCCCGAGTTCGATCGCATCCTGGCCATGGTCGGCGCGGTCAGGGACGCCGGGCTGGAGACCTGCGTCACGCTCGGCATGCTCAGCGGCCCGCAGGCTGTCCGGCTGCGCGAGGCCGGGCTCGACTACTACAACCACAACCTGGACACGGGGCGGGCGTTCTACCCGAGCATCGTGACGACGCGCTGCTACGACGACCGCCTGCGGACGCTGGAAGCCGTCCGGGAAGCCGGCCTGAAAGTCTGCTGCGGCGGCATCCTGGGCATGGGCGAGAGCCACGACGACCGCATCGACCTGCTCTGCGAGCTGGCGCGCCAGACGCCGCCGCCCGAGAGCGTGCCGATCAACGCGCTCGTCGCGGTCGAGGGCACCCCGCTCGCCGACCGCCCGCCGCTGCCCTGGGACGACGTCGTGCGGGTCGTCGCCACGGCCCGCATTTTCATGCCGCAGGCCAGGATCAGGCTCAGCGCCGGCCGCCTGCAGATGAGCGACACCCTGCAGGCGCTCTGCTTCCTGGCGGGCGCCAACTCGATCTTTCTGGGCGACCGTCTCCTGACGACCCCCAACACCGACGCTGGCGACGACTTCGCGTTGCTGGCGCGTCTGGGGTTGCACGCGGTGCTGCCGCGCGGAGCCGGGACGGCGTCCTCGCATTCGGTGTACCAGAACAAGGAGGTCACGTCGTGAACACGGTTCACCTGCATCTCGCCCACCGCCGGGCCGCGACGCGCGCCGTCGCCGCCGGTGTCCTCTTGTGCGTCGCCGCGGCGGCCGGACCTGCCGCCGCGCAGGCACCGGCCGCCGGCGGCGCGGCCGCGGCGGCCGGGCTGCCGCTGGTGACGGACCTGCCGGCGGAGTACCAGTCGGTCGGCGAGCTCGCCGGCCGCGGCACGTTCTACGCAGCCGGCGGCCGACGCACGTCCCGGAAGGACGACGGCAGTCACTACCACGGCTACGACGGCCCCGGCGTATGGGTCAGCGACCCCATCGAGACGCGGACGGACGGCCTCGTGTACGGCGTCGCGGGCGGCCACGTGGTCTCCGCCGGCTACCTCCTGCGCCAGGCGGACCTGACGGCCGGCCGCAGCTTCCACGGCTTGACGCTGCGCGAGCTGGACTTCCCGGCGCCGCACTCCTTCACGACCGACTTCCTGCCCGACGAGACGTCCGGCGACCACCAGTTCCTGCTGCTCTGGCACTTCCTGCCGGCCGTCGCGCACGGGCTGCCGTCCGGCGAGCTGCCGCCCCTCGAGAACCTGCCCGACCGTTTCACGATGTACGCGTGCGAGCAGTATCCGGACGACTTCTGCCCCGGCATGGGGCGGCACTACACCGATCTGACCAAGCCGGGCGGCCGGCTGCCCAACTCGCCCGGGGACGACGGCGTCATCTACGGGGAGGCGGCCGGCAAGCTCATCTTCATCGAGTACGTCCTGGGACAGGAGGACCTGGCGAACGGCGTCTCCTGGCCGGAGATGCCGCTGCACTACCTGCCCATCCCGCCCATCGACAACGCCCACGTGCTGCACTTCGGAGGCCCGATGTCGATGAAGGGACGCTACACGGTGCACATGTACTTCCTGCCCGAGGAGACGTATCTGGCCTGGGAGACCGAACCGGAGACCGCGCCGTAGCAAGGCGCGCACAGCGCGCCTCGGCGGGAGCGGCGCGGGGCGCAGGGGCCCCCGCAAGCGGACGCCGGGGGTCCGGGGCGCAGCCCCGTCTGATGGAAGCTGCGCTTCAGAGCGCATCGAGGTCGGCGAGCACCGTGCCGATCGTGTCGAGCGCCCAGGCCGCCTCGGCGTCGGAGATGACGTAGGGCGGCATGAAGTAGAGCACGTTGCCGAGCGGCCGCAGCAGCAGGCCCCGGCGCAGGAACGCATCCGCCAGCCGCGGCCCGATGCGATCGAAGTAGCCGCCGTCCGCGGCGTCCTCTCCAGCCTCGCCGTTCCTCGTCAGCTCGACCGCTCCGATGCCCCCGATGACGCGGACGTCGCCCACGTGCGGGAGGCTTCGCAGCGGCTCGAGCCCGGCCCGCAACTGCGCCTCGAGCCTCCCGATCCGCTCGAGCACGCGCTCGTCCCGGAACAGGTCGAGGCTGGCCACGCCCACGGCGCAGGCCAGCGGGTTGGCCGTGTAGGAGTGCCCGTGGAAGAACGCCTGGCGGCGGTCCTCGCTCAGGAACGCCTCGTAGATCGCCTCGCTGGCGACGGTTGCCGCGAGCGGCAGGTAGCCCGCGGTCAGCCCCTTGGACAGGCAGATGACGTCGGGTGCGACCCGCGCGTGCTCGCAGGCGAACATGCGGCCCGTCCGCCCGAAGCCCGTCAGCACCTCGTCGGCGATCATGAGCGTGCCGTACCGATCGCAGAGCGAACGGACGCCGGCCAGGAACTCCTGCGGCCAGACGATCATGCCGCCCACTCCCTGCAGCATGGGCTCGACGAGCACGCCGGCCGCCCGCGGCCCCAGCTCCGCCAGACGCGCCTCGAGGCCCGCCAGGCAGTCGATCCGGCAGCGCTTCCGGTCGAGCCCCACCGGGCAGCGGTAGCAGTAGGGGTCGTCGGCCCGCACCACCGGGAACAGCAGCGGCGCGAACGGCGCGGTGAAGCTGGAGGCGGCGCTCACCGACATCGCGCCGACCGTGTCGCCGTGATAGGCGTGATCGAGCGCGACGAACGTCCGCCGCTCCGGCTCGCCCCGGTTCTGCCAGTACTGCCAGGCCAGCTTGAGCGCCACCTCGACCGCCGTCGAGCCGTTGTCGGAGTAGAAGACGCGCGTGAGTCCGCCGGGCAGCAGCGCCACCAGCCGCTCGGCCAGCTCCACAGCCGGCGGGTGCGTGCAGCCGGCGAAGATGACGTGCTCGAGCTCGCCCGCCTGCCGGGCCAGCGCCGCGTTCAGCACCGGATGGGCGTGCCCGTGAACGTTGACCCACCACGACGAGACGCCGTCGAGGACCCGCCGCCCGTCGGCGGTGTAGAGATACACGCCCGCGCCGCGCACCACCTCCAGGGGCGGCGGCTCGTTCAGCATCTGGGTGTACGGATGCCACAGGCACGCCTGGTCGCGCGCCGCGAGATTCTCGTGCGAGGTCATTCGAGCCACTCCCCGAGCCGCGCGTCCGGATCGAGCCCGCGCGGAGCCCAACCCGCCAGGGCCGCCGCCGACACGCGCGCGAAGCGCGGCATCTCGCCCACGACGGCAATCCGTCCGTAGTCCTCGATGGCGGCCCGGTTGTGGCGGTCCGGCTCGCCGACCAGCACCACGCCCGCCACCGGCACCGACCGGCCGCGCAGGCAGGCCAGCGTGAGCAGGGTGTGGTTGATCGTTCCCAGCGAGCTGCGCGCCACGACCAGCGCGGCCAGCCCCAGCGCGGCCAGCAGGTCGACCATCAGGCTCGACCGGTTGATCGGCACGAGGACGCCGCCGGCGCCCTCGACGATCCAGGCGCCCGCGGCCGCCCCCCCGGCGCGGCGCGCCACCAGCGGCGCCAGGTCGATCTCGGTGCCGGCCAGCGCGGCGGCCAGGTGCGGCGACACCGGCTCGGGTAGCCGGACGCCGTCGTCGACGATCCCGACGCCGACGCCCGCGGTCAGCCGCCGCACCTCGGCCGTGTCGTCGTCCAGCCGCGTGCCGGTCTGGATCGGCTTCCAGTAGCGCAGCGGCGGCGCCCATCCGCCGTAGCGGTGCAGCAGGGCGGCCGAGACGACGGTCTTGCCCACACCCGTGTCGGTGCCGGTCACGAACAGACCGCGGCGCACGGCTCGATCTCCTTCAGGCCCTGCCCGAGGGCGGCGACGAACCGTTCGAGGTCGTCCTCGGAGAGCTGCGCGTTCACCGCGACCCGCAGGCGGGCCGTGCCGGGAGGCACGGTCGGCGGCCGGATGGCGCGCACGTCGAAGCCGCGCCGCTGCAGGCCCGCGGCCAGCGCCACCGCCGCCTCGTTGGCGCCCACGACGATGGGCACGATCTGCGAGGCGCCGGCGGCGTGCGCGAGGCCGGCCCGCACGAGCCGCGCACGCAGGAAGCGGACGCGGGCGCGAAGCGTCGCGCGGCGCTCGGGCTCGGCCGCCAGCACGTCCAGCGCCGCGTCGAGCGCGGCGGCCAGGGCAGGCGGCGGCGCGGTCGAGAACACGAACGGCCGCGCCCGCTGCTGCAGGTAGTCGACGGCCCAGGCCGGCCCCGCCACGAACGCGCCGGCCACGCCCAGCGCCTTGCCGGCGGTGTTGATCGACACGAGCACGTCGTCGTCGACGCCGCTGTCCCGGACGAGCCCGCTGCCGCCCGGTCCGTAGATGCCCACGGCGTGCGCCTCGTCCACCAGCAGCAGCGCGCCGTGGCGCCGGCAGACGGCTGCGTAGTCGGCGAGCGGCGCGATGTCCCCGTCCATGCTGAACAGCGATTCGATCACCACGAACCGCTGGCCGACCGCGTCGTGCGCGGCCAGCCGGCGCTCGAGCGCCCCGACGTCGCCATGGGGCACGATGACCCGGGCGGCCCGCGACAGCCGGACCCCGTCGATGATGCTCGCGTGGTTGCGCTCGTCCGAGTAGATGACGTCCCCGGCCTCCGGCAACGTCGCGAGCACCGCGAGGTTGGCCAGATAGCCGCTCGAGAAGTACAGGCTGCGCTCGGCGCCCTTGAACGCGGCGAAGCGCTGCTCGATGGCCGCGAACCGCTCGCGGTGACCGCGCAGCAGCCGCGAGCCGGTGCTGCCGCAACCCTCCTGCTCGACCGCCGCGGCCAGGCGGGCCGCCAGGCGCGGGTGGCGCGCCAGGCCCAGGTAGTCGTTGGAAGAGAGGTCGATGCCGGCCGGGGGCCGCAGCGTCCGGAGCAGCCCGTGCGAGTCCAGGTCCGCCACGCGCGCGCGCACCCGGGCGGCGAGAGCATTCATGCGTCCAGCTTCCATCAGACGGGGCTGCGCCCCGAACCCCCGGCATCCGCTTGCGGGGACCCCGTAGCCCCGCGCCGCTCCCGCCGAGGCGCGCGGTGCGCGCCTTGCGGGGTCGGCCATCGAAGGCGGCCCGCTACCCGGGGACGACCTCGATTGCCAGCTCGGCGCTGAACAGCGCGGTGCGGTCCCAATCGACGGCGGCCCACCGCAGCAACGTCGCGGCATCCGGGGTCACCATCCCGTCATGGGCCACGACGCCGTTGGCGACGACCCGGACCGGCCGCGAGAAGTCGAAGCGGTCCGCGGAGAGCAGCAGGGTGAAGCGGCGCACGCCGCGCGTCGCCGCGCTGACCGTGTTGCCGTCCCGCCGGAGCTCGACCAGCCCGGACGGCTGGCTGTGGGAGAAGGCAACCCGCGATTCGCCGGGCTGCGTCGCCGGAAAGCGCAGCGTCAGCCGCACGGGCGCGCCGGCGCGCTCGACGGTCACCGGCAGGTCCTGGCCGGGCCGGATGCGCAGAATGGCGTCCCGCGCCGCCTCGGCCGTCCGCGTGGGAGCCCCGCCCATGTCCAGGAGCACGTCGCCCGGCTCGATGCCGGCGTCCTCGGCCAGCGAGCCGGTGCCCACCTCGACCAGCACGAGCCCGGCGCCGTCCGGCAGCTCGCCGACGGTGTTGATGCCGAGCGGCCGGCGCGGTCCGGGCACCGTCACGCGGTCGAACGCGGCGAGGGCGCTCTCGCCCTCCACGGCGCCGAGCTCGTCGACGACGAGCCAGTGGGCGCGGTTGAACTCCCGCGTCGTCTCCGTTTCCCAGGTCAGCTCGTCCGGCAGCGGCTCGCGGCGCGTGGCCGCGATGAAGGCCTCCACGTGCTCGACCTCCGCGTCCCACCAGCTCAGGTCGTGGCCGGCGTCGGGCTGCGGGCGAAACTCCACCTCGATGCCGGCCTCGGCGAACAGCCGGACGTACGGCTCCACCACGGCGGCCGGGTACAGGCGGTCATGCGCGCCGTTGACGACGAACAGCGGCTTGCCGCGCAGGTTCGGCACGTGCATCTCGCCGTCGACGCCCGTGCTCGGATTGGCGAGCACGGCCGGATGGCCGATGAAGAGCAGGAAGCCGGCCCAGGGCGTCGTGGCCTTGAAGGCCTGGTAGTAGGCGCCCGTCGCCCCGTCCGAGACGCCCATGAGGTACGCGCGGTTCTCGTCGATGTTGTAGGTCCGCTTGAGATCGTCGAGCAGGCCGGCGAGGTTCTCGATCTGGCTCCGCTGCCACCAGACCGACTCGTTCCAGGAGGCGGGCGCCACGACGATGGCGTCGTCGCGCACCCAGCGTTCCTCGCTCCGCCACCACGCGCCGTCGGCCGGCCGCGGGCGCATGACGCCGCCGTGCAGGTAGACGCGCAGCGGATACGGCGTGCGGGGGTCGTACGCGGCCGGCACGTGCAGCACGTACTCGTGCTCGAGCCCGTTCCGGTTCCGCCGGCTGCGCAACTGGCGGCCGGTCGGCGCGTCCGCGGCGTACTCGCGGCCGGCCCGCAGCCGCGAGCGGACCGCGTCGGCCGCCGGCTCCTGCGCGAGGATGGCCTCGACGGCGCTCGCCACGGCCTGCTCGGAGCCGGCCGCCCAGAACGCGGCGAACGCCGCGTCGAGCGCCGGATCCTCCGCGCTGCCTGCCTGGAACGCCGGGGCGGCGGCCACGGCGGCCGCCACCAGCGCGGCGCACGCGGGCACTCGCCACCGCGTGCGCCGCGGCCACCGGCTGGCAGGCGAACTGCTCGTGGTCACGCGGCGTCAGTCCTGCTGGTTCGTCGCGCTGCGCGCGGGCAGCCCGTGCCGGGCGAGGAAGTCGAAGATCTTCTCGTAGATGGCGATCGTCTCCTCGTCGTTGAACCCGCCGTGGCCGCCGCCGGGCACCGTGTGCAGCTCGTTGGCCGCGCCGACGGCGTCGAGCCTGTCCTTGAGCCGCACCGCGTGCTCGTACGGCACGATCGGATCGTCGTCGCCGTGAATGGTCAGGATCGGCGGCAGCCCCTCCCGCACGTAGTTGACGGGCGACACGCGGGAGGCGACCTCCACGCGGTTCGGCAGGCTGCCGAGCCACTCCACCGCGTAGCCCTTGACGTTCGGACCGTCGAGCATGTCGACGACGTCCGTGATGCCGTACCAGTTGAGGATGGCGACCACGGTGGCCGGGTCCGCGGGGCGGGGCCCCGAGAAGGCGCGCGCCGCGCACTGCCGGTCGAGGCCGGCCGCCGACGGGATCATGCCGGTCGTCAGCGCCAGATGGCCGCCGGCGGACATCCCGGTCACGACCACGCGCGACGCGTCCAGGCCGTACTGTTCGGCGTTGCGCGCGATCCAGCGCAGCGCGCACAGGCAGTCCTCCACCGCGGCGGGCGCGAGCGCGACGTTGGCCAGGCGGTACCCCACGTTGACGACCGCGAACCCCATCTCGAGATAGGGCAGCAGCCGCATGGTGTAGGTGTCCTTCTGGCCGCCCACCCAGCCGCCGCCGTGGATCATCAGCAGCACCGGCGCCGCGCCGTCCGCGTTCCGCCGCACGTAGAGGTCGAGCTTGTTCTCCACGCCGCTCGCCTCGTGATACGTCACGTTGGGAATCACGCGGTAGGCGTTGTCGAGCGTGGCGAGAAAGGAACCGGTGGCGCTCAGCTGGGCCTGCGCGGCGCCCGCGCCGACCAGCGTCAGGACGGCGGCGGCCAGCAGCGCGGCTGCGATCGAGTGTCTGGACATGTCGCTCCTCACTATCTTCCTTTTCGACTGGAATTTCGAAGGCACTAGTATAGGATCGGACCAAATATCATGCGCACAACTTTTCTTGCGGCGACGTCGGTGCTCCTCGCGCTCGCGGCCGTCCTGGCGGTATCGCAACAGGCCGTGCCCACCGCGGGCGACGACGCGTTGACCCCCGTCATCGTCGAGCTGTTCACGTCGCAGGGCTGCTCGAGCTGCCCGCCGGCCGACGATCTGCTCAGCTCGCTCGAGCGCAATCAGCCGGTCGCCGGCGCCCGGGTCATCGTCCTCAGCGAGCACGTCGACTACTGGAACCGCCTCGGCTGGCAGGATCCCTACTCGTCCGGGCAGTTCAGCTCGCGCCAGCGCGTCTACGTCGAGGCGCTCGGCGCCGAGCACATGTACACGCCGATGATGGTGGTCGACGGCCGGACGGCGTTCGTCGGCAGCCGCCCCATCACCGCCCGCGAAGCGATCGTCGCCGCGCGCAAGGCGCCCAAGGCGACGCTGGCGATCGAGGCGACGGGCCTGGCCGAGGGCATCATCCGCATCGACGGCGTCGTCGAGCAGTTGCCGCCCACGACCGAGGCGCCCGACGTCTGGGTCGCCGTGACCGAGAGCCCGATCACCACCGAGGTCACGCGGGGCGAGAACGCCTCGCGGACGCTGACCCACACCGGGGTCGTCCGGCACCTGGCGTGGCTCGGGTCGCTGCCCCGGCCGACGCGCGCCAGCTACCCGGTCGAAGGCCGGGTGCGGGTGCGGTCGACGTGGCAGCGCGAGCACCTGCGTCTCGTGGTGTTCCTCCAGGAGCCGAAAGGCCGCCGCATCCTCGGCGCCACGCAGCTCGCGCTGGGATGAGCGACACCGCGCAGGACCGGAGGCATCCGCTCGTCGCGGCGGAAGACTGGTGGGCCGTCTGGCTGGGCGGGCTCGTCATGGCCGCCGCGGCCGCCGGCCTCGTCGGCGCCGTGCCGGGCGTCGGGCGCTGGACCACGCTGCCGACGGAGGCGTTCGCCGGCCGGGTGCCGGGCCTCCTGGGGCTGGGACTCGGCCTGCTCGCCCTGACCGCGGCGGCCGTCCAGGTCATGTCGCGCGAAGGACGGCGCCAGGCCGCGGGCTTCGTGCCGCTGTTCGTCCTCGCCGTCGCGGCGTACACGCTGGCCAATCAGGCGGGCGTGCGCGCGGCCGGCTTCGGCTACGCCTTCTGGGCGCTGCTCATCGGCCTCGTCATCGCCAACACGCGCGGCACGCCGGCGTGGCTGAGACCCGCCCTGCGCAGCGAGCTGTACATCAAGACCGGCCTGGTGCTGCTGGGCGCGGAGATCCTGTTCGGCAACATCCTGAGCCTCGGCCTGCCCGGGCTCTTCGTTGCGTGGCTGGTCACGCCGCTCGTCATCGTCTTCATGTACCGCTTCGGCGTCCGCTTCCTGAAGATCGGGAGCCGGTCGCTGGTGATGGTCATCGCCGCGGCCACGTCCGTCTGCGGCGTGTCGGCCGCCATCGCGGTCGCGGCCGCCGCGCGGGCGCACAAGCAGGAGCTGACGCTGGCCGTCGGCATGTCGCTCATCTTCACGGTGGTGATGATGATCGTGATGCCGCTGGGAATCCGGGCCGCCGGCATGGACCCGGTGGTCGGCGCGGCCTGGATCGGCGGCACGGTCGACGCCACCGGCGCGGTCGTCGCCGCCGGCGCCCTGCTCGGCGAGCAGGCCGAGCAGATCGCCGCCGTGGTGAAGATGATTCAGAACACGCTGATCGGCGTGGTCGCCTTCCTCGTGGCGGTCTTCTGGGTGACCCGCGTCGAGGCCGGCGGGGCGCGCAAGCCGGAAGCGATCGAGATCTGGCACCGCCTGCCGAAGTTCATCATCGGCTTCCTCGCCGCGTCGCTGCTCTTCTCGTTCGTGCTCACGCCCGCCCTCGGCGAGGCGCGCGTCGACGAGGTGCTCGACCTGACCTCCGACGTGCGCGGCTGGCTCTTCTGCCTGGCGTTCGTCAGCATCGGCCTCGAGTCCCGCTTCCGCGATCTCGCGCGCCACACCGCGGGGGGGCGACCCATTCAGCTCTACGTCACCGGCCAGGCGTTCAACGTCCTGCTGACGCTGGCCGCGGCGTACCTGGCGTTCGGCGGGATCCTCTTCGAGCGGGTGCCGCGCACCGCCGCCGCCGCCGGCGCCGCGGCGAGCGCGCGGACCGTGATCGAGCACAACCTCGCCACCGGCCGGGACGCCACGCCGCTCTTCTACACGGAAGTCGAGGGCTGGCGCGACAATCTCCCCGTTCCGCGGCAACCGTAGCAGTCTGCCTCAAGGCGCGCCTCGGCGGGAGCGGCGCGGGGCGAAGGGGCCCCCGCAAGCGGACGCCGAGGGTTCGGGGCGCAGCCCCGTCTGATGGAAGCTACTGTCCGGCGCGGCGGCGGCGGAAGTACTCCACCTGGAACTCGCGGACGTTGCGGTTGTGCTCGCGCAGCGTCTCGGCGAAGGCGTGGGTGCCGTCGTTGCGGCTGACGAAGTACAGGTAGCTCACGTCGGCCGGCGCCAGCGTCGCCTGCAGCACGGCGCGGCCCGGCGCCGCAATCGGTCCGGGCGGCAGTCCGCCGTAGCGGTAGGTGTTGTAGGGCGAGTCGAACTGCAGGTTGGCGCGCGTCAGGTTGCCGTCGTACAGCGCTGCGCGCTCGAGCGCGTAGATCACCGTCGGATCGCTCTGGAGGGGCATCCCGATGCGCAGCCGATTGTTGAACACCGCCGAGACGAGCGCATGCTCCGCCGCGGCGCCCGCCTCCTTCTGGATGATGGAGGCGAGCGTCACCACGGCTCGCACGCTCAGCCGGCGCTCGGCGGCGCGCGCGCGCAGCTCGTCGCCGAACTCGGCCCGGAACTGGGCCACCATCGCGGCGACCAGGTCGCCGGCCGTGGCCTCGCGCTGCAGCGCGTACGTCTCCGGAAACAGGTAGCCCTCGAGATTCGCCGCGTCGGGATCCAGGTCGGCGACCAGCGCCGCCTGCCCCGCCGCCGCCTCGAACGCGCCGGCGGCGCCGAACCCCGCCGCCTCGAAGACCTCCGCCATCTGCCCGATCGTCAGGCCTTCCGGAAAGGTGATCGAGCGCAGGTGCACCCGGCCGCGGGCGACCTTGTCGACCACGTCCAGCACCGACAGCGGCCGCTCGAAGCGGTACTCGCCGGCCTTGAGCTCCCGGTCGCGCCCGGTGCGCCGCGCCGCCAGACGGAAGGTGAGCTCGTCGCGCACGACGCCGGCCGCGGCCAGACGCGCCGCGATCGTCCGCGTCGAGTCGCCCGGCTCCACGTCGACGAAGACCTCGTCCCCGGCGTAGCCCCGGTACGGCGCCTCCAGACGCCGTGTCCACTCGCTGACCAGCGCCGCGGCCCCGGCAGCGGCGAGGCCGCCGAGCAGGAGGGCGATCGCCAGAAGCCTCCGCAGCATCACCCCGCCCCGCCTCCGCCGGCGGTCCGCGGGGCGTCGTCCAGGTAGTCCTGCAGGATGATGGCGGCGGCGGCGGCGTCCAGCCGCCGCTTCCGGCGGCGCCAGTCCGGCTCGCGGAGCGCGAGCCTGCGCTCCGCCTCGCGGCTGGTGAGCCGCTCGTCCTGCAACGCGATCGGCAGCGGGGTGCGGCGGCGCAGCGCCGCCACGAACGCGGTCACCCGCGCGGTCTCCCGGCCCGGGCGGCCCTCGAGGTCCAGCGGCAGGCCGACGACGATGCCCCCGAGCCCGGGCTCCTCGGCAGCCAGCCGGTCGATCTCGCCGCCGACCTGCGCCACCCGCGCGGCCAGCCGCCCGGGCGCCTGCAGCGTGCGCAGCGGGGTGGCCAGCGTGCCCGAGGGATCGCTGAGCGCCAGCCCGATGCGGCGCGCGCCCACGTCGATGCCCAGCGTGCGCATCGACTCAGGGTAACGGCGGGTAGCGGCCCTGTCCAACGATCGACTAGAATGCGTGGCTATCATGTCAACGCGCACGCGCCTCGCCTTTCTGCTACTGACCCTGCCGGTGATCGCCTTCACGCTCGTGGGCGGTTATCTGGGTCAGGCCGTCGCCCGCGAAGACACCTACCGGCACCTGCGTATCTTCGAGGACGTCGTCTCGCTCATCACGGAGAACTACGTCGAGGACGCCGACCTCGAGGACGTGATGACCGGGGCGCTCCGGGGACTGACGAGCGGACTCGATTCCGACAGCACGTACCTCTCGCCGGAGCAGGTCGCGCGTCTCGAGTCCGGCGCGCCCGCCGCGGGGGCCGGGGTCGGGGTCGAGACGACGAGCCGCTACTACACGCAGATCGTCGCCGTGCGCGACGGGTCGCCGGCCGCCCGCGCCGGACTGCAACCCGGCGACTACATTCGGGCCATCGACGACGAGCCCACGCGGCGCCTGTCGAGCCTCGACAGCGCGGAGCGGCTGCGGGGCGCGCCCGGCTCCACGGTCCGCCTGTCGCTGCTGCGGGGCAACACCTCCGAACCCTACGACGTCGAGCTGGTGCGGGAAGCGCTGCGGGGCTCACCGGTGACGACACGGATGCTGCCCGACGGCATCGGCTATCTGCGCGTGGCCGCGTTCCCGGCCGGCGTGTCCGCGGACATCGAGCACGCGGCCCGGCAACTGGCGGCCGACGGCGCCGCGCAGCTCCTGGTCGATGTTCGGAACTGTGCCGGCGGCGTGTTCGACGAAGGCATCGCCGCGGCGCGGCTGTTCGTCGCGACGGGGACGCTGCTGCGCCGCGAGGAGACCGGCGGCGACGCGCAGCAGACGCGGATCGAGGCGACCGCGGGCAACGGCGCCATCGACACCCCGCTCGTCCTGCTGACGAACTACGGCACGGCGGATGCGGCCGAGCTGTTCGCGGCCGGATTGACGACCGGCGGGGAGCGGGCCGAGTCGGTAGGCCAGCGCACGGCCGGGCGCGTGAGCGTCCAGAAGCTGGTCAGGCTGCCCGACGGCAGCGGCCTGTGGCTGTCGTGGGCGCGCTACCAGCACGCCTCGGGCGATGCCCTGCACCGCCGCGGCGTGGAGCCGACGATCGCCGTGAACGTGCCGCGCGTGGAGCTCGGCGAGCCGGCGCCGGCCGGCGACCCGATTCTCGAGCGGGCGCTCGAGCACCTCGGGGCGGAGTCGCGGCAGGCGGCCGGCGCGTAGGGGTCTGCGCCGTAGAACGGCGCGGACTCCTGCAGGGTTGGTTGGGCGCCGAGCGGAGCCGTCAGGCGCCGATTCGCGGGCTAGGAGTCTGCGCCGCAGGAGATTTGCGGCACGAAAAGGGTCGTGAGTTCACGACCTGAGTCACGTGCCGGGGCAACGGTGTCGGTCGGCAGGGCGCGGTAGATTTTGCGGCCGTTGACGAACCGAAGGCGAAAATCGGTCATCACGGGCCACATGGCCCGCCAGAGGCCGCGATCCGCGTCGATTTGTCGCCGTTGCGAGCCTCATGCCCCGCCCTCTACGTCGCCTTCAGCACGTGCAGGCGCTTGACGTTGAGCGCCAGGCACACCAGGTCCCACTCGCACCGCGCCTTCGCCAGTCCACGCAGGCTGAAGCGCCGGAAGCCCAGCACGTGCTTGATCCAGCCGTGGGGAGCCTCCGACAACCACTTGCGCTGCGCATACACCGCCCGGCCCGCCTTCGTCTTCAGCTTGTCTATCATCCGACCCGTCGCCGGATGTTCCTCCAGATTGCGGGTAACCGCCTGCTTGCCCTCCCGGCCCGCCGCCACATACCCGTCAACGCCCCGCCGTTCCAGGTCCGTCAAGTCTCGCTCGTTGCAGTACCCCGCGTCGGCCAGCACCGTCGCCGGCTGCGCGTCAAGCGTCTCGTTGACCGTGTCGAGCAACACCGGCAACTCACCCTGGTCGCTCGCGTTCGCCGTCAGACCCGTCGCCACCACCAACTGGTGCTCGGCGTCCACCGCCACCTGCGCGTTGTAGCACTGCTGGAAGCCCTCGTTGCTCGTCATCATGATCGAGCTTTCCGGGTCCGTGAAGTTGCTCTGCGCCTTCTCGTCCGGCTCGCCATACGCCCGCTTGTACGGCCGCCCGCCCTTCGGGTTCCGGTCCTGCCCAGGTTGCCGACCCCGCGCGTCGTCCGCCGCCCGAGCCGCCGCTTCCAACCGCGCCTTCGCCGCCCGGATCGCTGCCAGACGCGCCTCCCGCCGACGCAACTCCGCCGGCAACTCATCGCCCCGAACCTCGGCGCCCAAGTACGCATCCTCGGTCTCGTCGGTCTCGTCCGCCTGGCGCAACAGCGCCGCGACCTCGCCTTCCAGACGCCGTTCCGCCTCCGCCATCCGGTCGTAGCTCATCGCCTTGCGCTTGCTCGCGTTCGCACGCACCTTCGTCCCGTCGACCGACAGCTTGCCGAGGCGAACAAGACCCAACTCCTGCGCCAGACGCACCACCTCCACGAACAGCGCCTGGAAGTCCTCCAAGTGCCGGCGCCGAAATTCGCACAGCGTCCGGTGCTGCGGAAAGTTGCCCGCCGCCAACACCCGGAACGCCACGTCCTCTTCCAGCGCCCGGGCGATCCCACGCGACGAGAACACCCCCGTCGCATACGCGTAGAGCAGCACCTTCACCATCATCCGCGGGTCATACGGGGCGTTGCGACGACCGTCTCCCTCGTACGGGGCGTAGAATGCCGTCAGATCCAAACCGTCCACCAGATCGCTGACGTGGTGCGCCAAGTGGCCTTCCGGCAGCCACTCCCGCACGTCCGGTGGCAGCAGCAGCGACTGGTCCGGCGAGTAGGGGCGAAACGTCGTCGACATCAAGTCCTTCCAGCGTCGAGTTCTCGCCTACGATTGTCGCACCGATTTTCTGCGGCGCAGACTCCTAGTCCACACAGGCTCCTCGCGCATCGTGCGGCATCCGGGGCACGGTGCGGCATCTGTATGATGATGCGGGTGGCGTGCCGTGCTTGCGCGTGGGCCGGAGGCGTGATCGCCGCGGCCATCTGGATGAGTCCGCTCGTGCACGCCGCGGGCGGCGAGATCCAGTTCGCCATCGGGGAGGGCCGCGTCACGCTCATCGCGAGGAACGCGCCGCTGGGGGCAGTCCTCGCCGCCTGGGAGCGCGCCGGGAGCACGCGCTTCGTCGACGCGGGGGGGCTCGACGCGGCGACCGTGTCGCTGCACCTGGTCGACGTCCCGGAGGCGATGGCGCTGCGCCTGCTGCTGCGCCCGGCGGCCGGCTACATCGCCATGGCGCGGGCGCCCTCGGCCCCGGGCGCATCGCGGTACGATCGCGTCGAGATCCTTGCCGTGCGCTCGGCGCCGCCGCGGCCGCGATTCGCCGCCGCGACGCGGGCGTCGGCTGCGCCCGCTCCGGGCGGGGCCGGCGCCGGCCCCGCCGAGAACGGTCGCGGCAACGGGCCCCCGCCTGCCGAGCTGTCCGAGGCGGCGCAGATCGAGCGGCTGCAGCGGCTCCTCCTCCGGCGCGAGAGCGGCGACGAGTCGGCCGCCGCCGCGACGGAGACGGCGCCGCGCGCACGAGCCCCCCAGGCGACGCCGCGTCCCGGCATGCTCGTCGATTCCGAACAAGGAGATGGACGATGAAGATGGCACGTGTTTCCGGATTCGCCGGCGTCACGTTGCTGCTGGCCGCGCTGCTGGCCGTGCAGGCCAGCTCGCAGGCGGCGCCGACGCCGATCATCACGGACGTGCGCACCGACAACGCCGCGATGACGCTGACGATCAACGGCTTCAACCTGGCGGACGCGATCCCGACCGTCACGCTCGCCATGACGCCGCTGACCGTCGCCAGCGGGACCGCGACGTCGGTCGTGACGAATCTCCCGCTGCTCGATCCCGGCACGTACCTGCTCGCGCTCACCCGCGGCACGGACGGCGCGGGCGCCGTCTTCTATCTGACGGTCGGCGCCGCCGGTCCGCCCGGACCGGCCGGGCCGGCGGGACCGTCCGTGTCCGCGGCGAGCGTCTCCGGCGCGACGCCGGACCCGACGTTCGCCCCGGGTGATCCGGGCGCCGGTCAGCGGACCACCCGGGACCACGCCGGCACGAGCAATACGCACCTGGGCGGCGGCGCGCTGGCTTCCGTGACCACGGGCGAGGGGAACAGCGCCGTGGGCAGCAACGCGCTGGGTGGCCTCACGACCGGCTTCCGCAACAGCGCGCTGGGCGAGAGCGCGCTGCGCGATCTCACCACCGGCCGCTTCAACAACGCGTTCGGCGCGACGAGCCTGCAGAGCCTGACGACCGGGCGCAGCAACTTCGCCCTGGGCACGGGGGCGATGTTCGCGGCGACCGACGCCTCGTTCAACATAGCGATCGGGGGCAGCGCCCTGCGCCGGAACGTGTCCGGAACCAACACGGTCGCCATCGGCTCGGCGGCGCTCCGCGAGAACCTGGGCGCCGAGAACGTCGCGGTCGGCGGCGACGCGCTGCGCCGGAACGTCAACGGGTCGAACAACATCGCGATCGGGAACCGCGCCGGGTACGACAACCTGACGGGGAGCACGAACGTCTACATCGCCAACGCCGGCGCGGACGGCGAATCGGGCGTCATCCGCATCGGGACGGAGGGCGTGCACACGACGACGGTGCTGAGCGGCCGGGTCGAAGGCAACATCGTCGCGGTGTATCAGTAGGAACGGCTCGCGGTCGGGGATCTGGCGCCCTACTCCAGCGCCGCGACGGCTCCCCGCAGCTCCATCAGGTGCGCCGCCCTGATCGCGGTCGCGCCGGCCGCGAGCACCGGGTCGGTGTAGACCGGCGCCGGACGGCCCGCCGCGGAGTACGCCTCTGCCAGCGCCGCCCGCAGCTCCGTCACGTGCACGCCGCGGATCGGCGTCGCGCCGGGCGTCAGCGCCGGGTCCGTCCACCGGAACGCCGGCCGGCCCGCGGCCGCCCGCAGCGCGTCGACTCGCGCCCGCAGCTCCCGCAAGTGAATCGCCCTGACAGGCGTCGCGCCCCGCACGATGGGATGGTCCGTGAACGCCGTCGGTGACGCCTGGAACAGCGTCACGCGCTGCCCCGCCACCGCCAGCGCCCCCCGCCGCGGGCCGCCCGCGTTCGCCGCCACCGTGTAGCGCACCGTGCCCGGCCCCGTGCCCAGCGCGCCGCCCGTCACCGCCAGGAACGCCGACTCGCTCGCCGCCGTCCAGGCGCAGCCCGGCGCGGTCGTCACCGCCACCTGCCCCGCGCCGGCCGTCCACAGCACGTCGCGGTGCAGCGGCGTCACCGCGTACGCGCACGAGTCGGCCGTGGTCGTCGCGACCCGGAAGGTCCGCGTCGTGGTCAGGCCGCCGGGGTCGCTCGCGCTCACCGCCACCGTGTACGAGGTCTCCGGCGCGCCGGGCGCCAGGCTCAGGACCGACCCGCTCAGCGCGGCCAGGTGGCCGGCGACCGGCCGCAGCGAGTAGGTCAGCGCATCGCCGTCCGGATCGTCGAAGACGTCCGCGAGGTCGAGCGTCGCCGCCTCGGCGCCCGGCGCGAGCCGCCGGTCGCCCGGCGGGGTCGTCACGGTCGGCGCCCGGTTGCGGTCCGCCGGAAGGACATCCACGGCATCCACCGCGGCCGGCGCCATCGCGATGCCGGCCCCCGACGCGGCGTCGACGCCCGGCGCCAGGATGTCGAGCGCGTTCGCGGTCAGCGCCCCGCGCAGGGCGTCCGGCGCGAGGTGGACCGGGCCGCCCGCGGCCTCCACCATCAACGCCCCGATCGCCGCCGCGTGGGGCGCGGCCGCCGACGTGCCGTAGAACGGCGAGAAGCCCGGGGTCGAGGTCGAGACCCCGTTGGCGGCCGCCACGTCAGGCTTGTTCAGCAGCCGGCCGCCGGTGGACGAGTAGTCGCCCGGCGTGATCGCCGTACCGTCGGCCTCGAAGAAGATGCGCCGCGGACCGTCGGAGCTGAACGTCTCGACCGTCGCCGTGGCGTCGAAGGCGCCGCCCTCCATCGGGACAGGGACCGCGGCGACGCCCACCGCCTGCCGCGACGCCGCATGGCCGAAGGTGTTGCCGCCGGTCGCGATCCCCAGCGCGCTGCCGGCGTCCAGGCGCAGATAGCGTTCCGCCGCACCGGCGTTCCTGACGATCACGAGACGGGCTCCCGCGTACTCTCCGGCGCATGCGCCGGGGAAGTACTCGAACGGATCCTGCGTGCCGTCCTGCGTGTTGGTCGAGCTGGCGATCACGTTGTCGTTCGCCCCGATCAGGAACAGGTCGTAGTCGTTGTCCGACGCGCCCAGCGGATCGGACCACTGCAGGCTCATGTAGTACCTGCCGCTGCCCACGATCCCGTTCCCTGTCGCGCCGCGGCCGAAGTCGTGGTAGGTGGCGCCGGTAGCGACGCCGTCCAGGTCCAGCGACGCCCCGGCCGCGAAGTCGCCCTCCCAGACGGCGGACGTGCGGTGCTGGAGGTTGCCGTCGTTGCCGGCCGACGAGAAGTAGTAGCAGCCCCGGGCGGTCACGGCGCTGACCGCGCGGGCGATGACGCCGTCCTGGAGGGCCGGCGCCAGCAGGTAGGCGATGTCGTCCACGATGACGTCCGCGCCGGCCGTGCAGAGGTCCTCGATGTTCTGCGCCATCCGCGCCGGCCCGCCGCCGCCGTCCGCGAAGAACAGCTCGGCGCCCGGCGCGAGATCGTGGACGATCTCCAGCATGGCCGTCCCCTCGCTGCCGTTGCTCCGGCCGCCGCAGGCCACGTCGAACGCGCCGCCCGCCTGCCCGGGCAGGATCGTGACGCGGGGCGGGACGTCGCCCGTCGCCTGCTGCGCGGCGAGCGTCTCGACGCCGTCGGAGATCACGCCGACGCCGATGCCCGTGCCGTCCACGCCGTGCGTGCGGCGCGCCGCGTCCGCGCGGTGGGCGGCATCGCCCTCGCTCGTGTCGACCTTGCGGCCCGCGGCCGGCGCCGCGGGGTCCGCCGCGCGGCCGGCGGCCACGGGCCGCTGCGTCCGGATGAGCGGCTGGTCCGCCGTCCGGATCCACTGCACGTCGGCGCGTTCGGCGAGCGGCTCGAGGCCGGCCAGCGGCAGCCGGGCGCGGATGGCGCGGTAGCGCGGCACGCTGTTGACGACGGCGCCGCCGAGCGCTCGAATGCGCGCGAGCAGCGCCGGCGTCACGTCCGCCCGGATGTCCACCAGCACCCGCACGCCGGCCGGCCCGGCGGGGGCGGGCGCGGCGGTCGACGCGGCCCGCGTCAGAAGGTCCGAGCCGATCTTGCGCTGGGCCGGCGTGCGCGCCGCCTTCGCTGCCAGCAACGCCGCGATCTGCGGTGCGCCCGGTTGCCGCGGAGCAGCGCCTGTCCGGGCCGGCCGCGACGGCGCGCCGCCCGCCCCCGGCGCCGGCCGGCCCGGGGCGGCGGGCGGCGCGTCAGGACGCCGGGCAACGGGCTCCTCGGGCGCGGCCGGCGGGCAGCCGTCCTGCCGGACGCACTCGCCTTCCGCCGCCGGGGCGGGCGGCTCCCGGGCGACTCTGGCCGCGCACGCGGCCGCAACCGCCAACGCACCGACCAGGACCAATCCTCGCACGCGCCGCATGCCCATGAATCCGTGACCGCCCCGGCAACGCCAACCCGCGGGGCGGTTGCCCGGCGCGCAGCGGATTGTCCGCCGCCCGCCGCAAGCGGTTGACGCCATTCGCCCGTATGGGCGATCATGATTGGGATCAACAGGCGGGGCAAACTGACTCCAACGAATAGGCGCGTAGCTCAGTTGGTTAGAGCGCCTGCTTGACATTCGGTTTAGTTCCGCTCCGCAAATCCAACAAATCCCGTATTCATTGAGAAAATCGCGAGCACAACCCGTCAGAAAACGTCAGAAAACGGCTCTGCGCATCAGAAACGGCTGGCAGTCCGGCTGGCAGAGGATACGGCAGGTTCGCCGAAGACCGGAGCGCGAACCCGCGCACCGGCCGACGAGCCTCAGAGCCACGACGGCGGAATTGCCGCGCCGGTCGGGGCGATGGACTATCATGGGGCGCATGCAGGCTGAATCGCACCCCGTCGTCCACAGCGACCCGGAAATCTCCGGAGGGACGCCCGTCTTTCGCGGCACGCGGGTGCCGGTTCAGTCTCTCTTCGACTACCTGGAAGGCGGAGAGACTCTCGACCATTTCCTCGATCAGTTTCCGTCGGTGTCGAAGGAACAGGCGCTCGCGGCGCTGGATCTGGCGCGCGACTTCATCCTGGCCCGTGCGCGTTCTGCTTGACGAGAATCTGCCACGGTCTCTCGCGGCGGAGCTGACCGGGCACCACGTCAGCAGCGTGCAAGCCGAGGGTTGGTCGGGAACGAAGAACGGCGCGTTGCTCCGACAAGCAGGCGAGTATTTCGATGCCCTGTTGAGCATGGATCGAGGTCTCCCCCACCAGCAGAATCTGAGCGGCCTCGGCCTGCGCATACTGATCATCCGGGCGCCGTCGAACCGCATGGTCCACCTGCGGCCACTCGTCGACAGCATCCTGAAGACGCTGGCCGCGATGTCGCCCGGCCAGCTACGCGAGGTCGGAGGCTGAGCAACCGTTCAGTCGGCATCCCATGCGCCACCGGACGGCCGCTGTAGGAGAGACAGCGGGCAGAACGGGTCACACGGTCGAGAGGGTGCAGGGGCAACCGGCAGCGGCTGGACGACCCGGATCACGAACCGATCACCGGGCATCTGAACGACACGGGAGCCGGAAATCGAGCCGTGAATGCCGTGACAGCCTGTGACTGGCCCTGAGTCCGGTGTCACAGGGGGTGTCACAGCCCCCGTCACACCTGCCGCACCAAAAAACCCCTGTATTCATTGGCCAAACCGTAAACCCCGATCCCCAACCGGATCCATAGGTGGGGTCGGGGTAAAGACGGGAGCGACCCGGCGAAAACCCCTGGTTTTCGGCCCCCGCAGCCGTTCCTCCGTCACACTTGCGGGTCGGGTCGCTCCCCTCCAAGTTGTCCCTCCGGGAAGGGTGCGGCGGCGCGCCAGAGGAATACTCTCGGCCTCCGATCCCGCACTTGGTCTCGCATCCCCGCAGGTCGCATTCGAGCCTTCACCCGTGGCACGCAGAGTGGAACTCATCGACCACCATCTCGCCGTGGTTCCGTCAACAGCACTCGCAGCGCCGTCAGCACGCGTCGCGGGCGACGCCGATGCATCGCCATGCCGAGCCAGTAGGCGGCCTCTTCACGCTCCATCCTCTCGATGCCCTCGGCCACCGCGCGCATGTTGTCACGGCTCCGCATGGGAGCCAGCGCCCGGAACAGCAAGCCCAGGATGAGCGCCATCTCCTCACCGAGCGCGTAGCAGCGCGTTCTGCGGCTGGCGGCGGGGCCGGGCCGGACGCCCACCCCGGCCAGCCGCCGCAACACGCGGTGCTCGATCAGTTCCAGGTTTCGGCCCCGGAGTCCCGCAATGCGAATCGGCGCCCTGACGTGCGGCGTGGCCGACGACGGCAACTGCCAGATCTCGTACTCCGTGTCGGATGCGCCGTGCGCCCGCGTGCGCAGTTCGTACCGTGGCGCGGATGCCGGCGTCGCCACGCTCGCGAGGCTCTCGATGCGGGCCATCAGGATTTGGCCTCCGCGGTCGCCGAGACGTAGGCGGCGCCGCTGGCGAAGCGGCACAGGCGTTCCGTGAGCGTCTCGGCCGCATCTCCCTCCATCGGCAAGCCGTCACCGAACGACAACTCGAACTTCGCCTCGACGTTCCTAGACTTGGCGTCCCGGAGCTGCGGCTCCAGAAACTCCCTCACAGGCTGGGCATCCGGAACCGGGCCGCGAAACTCCATCTCGAACGTGCCGCCGTCGCGCGTCTCGTAGCCGCCCTCGATGGCCACGACCCTCTCTGCGCCGGACACAGCACCGACCGCCCCGAGCAGCCGAAAGGCGTCGCCGGCCTCGAACATCCGGATCGTCAGCATCCCGATCCGGCCTGCCCGCTTCGCTCGCGCCTGTTCCCAGAGTTGCGTCAACGCATCCCGGAGCACTCCCTCGGCGCTGACGGTGACGGCGGGGGGCGGCGGCGGGTCCGGTGGCGGATCAACTGGCGGCGGATCGGGTGGCGGCGGCGGGTCCGATGACGGCGGCGTCGAACGTGGCCAGATCCCCTTGTTCTTGGCGTAGGCCATCGTCATGACGATGGCCTGTTCGTCGATACGGATGTCGGCGGGCGGATCTCCGGCACCGAACAACAGGTCACCCCGCTGGTACACGTAGTCGCCCTGTTCAATGCCGAGGCGGATGCCCCGGATGAAGATGTCGTCGCCCAGCAGCATCGGCAGTCCCGGATCCCGCCGGAACTCGTCGCGCAACGCGGCCGTGGTCATCTGACCCTTCCGCAGCGGGGTCCGGTCGCGCACGTAGGTCGGCGCGTCCGGCTCGTCCTCCGAGAATCGCAGCTTCTTCAGGTCCCGCAGCGCCCGCGCGACTTGCTGCTGGCCCGCTCCGGGCTGGTGCGACGCAGATGGCATGTCAATCGCCGTGTGCGCCAAGTCCACGCCGCCGCTGCCGATGCGGTTGCGCGAGGGGTAGAACACGTGCCGGTAGCACTGCTGCACCGAGATCGCTAGCTCCTGCTCCGACCGGGCTTCCAGATCGCGGATTCTCTCCTGCTGATGCTGCGCCAGATCGACCAGCCGGTCCGGCTCCTTCAGACGCTGCAAGGCCAGCCGCGACCGCATCCGGCGTCGCATCGCGTCGCTGGCATGCGCGTCGGCGGCGACGAACACGAGGTGGTTCCGCAGGCGGCGGAGCCCCGAACCATCGGCGCCGCTGCGCGCGTACACGCGCTCGACTAGCTCGGGAACCTCGTCGACCGCGTCGCCGATGGCCAGCCCGTCGTACGCGAACACGACGAGCTTCGGGCGACCTTCGCCGACCTCGTCCGGCACGTCGAACGGACCACCAGGGAAGGCCACGGCCTCGAACGTCTTGCCGCCGAAGATGCCGTGGATGCGGTCGTTGAGCTGCGCGCGGGCCTCGGCCGCCTCGACGTGCTGCTCCTCGCGGCGGATGATCACGTTCAGGTTGGCTTCGGCCCGAAACTGCATCGGCGCCGCCGGCCGGTCGTCGAGATACGCCGACTCCGCCGTGAACCGCTTGCGGGCTTCGTCGATGAACCCCGGCTTGACCGCTGGCCCGGCGGTCGCATACCGCAGCTCCTCGGCGGTCAGCCCCTTCAGCGGGTCGTTGAACGCCAGCGTGTGCATGAAGATCGTCCGTGCTACGTAGGCCGCGTACGGCGGCAGCCCCTGATGCTGCTGCGCGTCGATGTCCTCGGCCAGCGACCGCTGCTCGGCCGATCCCGCGGCCACGTCGTTGGTGATCGCCGGCACGAAGGCATCCTGGCCGAGGCGGGTCACGATCTCCTGCCGGATCGGCTCGTAGCCGGGATCGACGTGGTGAAGGTGAATCGCCGCCGCGTCCGCGGGCCGCTGCCGCCAGAGGTGCGCGACAGTATGGGCGAGCAACCGCAACATCCCGCGGACCCGCTGGAAGTTGGCCAGCGTGGCGGTCTTGCCGGTCAGCGTCTCCAGGACGTGCGGGTGCAGCGGGTAGCTGGCCCTGAACTGTTCCAGCGTCTCCGGACGCGCCGCCTCCGTGCCGAGCGCGTCCCGGTTGCCGGCCCACAGCTCGCGGTACGCGTCGACGGCCTCGGCCCGCCGCGTCGGCGTCGACATGCTCGAACAGGCGCCGCCGGAGCACCTGCACCGTCTCGTCCTCCTCGGTCGGATTCAGCAGCGTCGCCTTGCGGGCCGACACGCTCTCGATCTCCGCCATCCGGTCCGCGACGAACTGATTCTCCGTCGAATAGGCATCGGTCGCGCGGCCGTCCTTGCCGATGGCGAGGGTGTAGACGAGAGCGGCACGCGGCGAGGACTCGACCGCCTTGAACAGCGACGTGAGGAACGCCGTCAACTGGCCGCGCGCGTCATCCTGCCGGCCCACCTTGCGGAGATAGACCGACAGCTCGTCGAGCAGGATCAGGGCCGGCGCGTCGCCCAACAGGGATCGCAACGTGTCCGCGCCGGGCGCCACGCGCTGCTCGTCGCTCCGGCGCACCCGTTCGTAACCGGGCGGACCGGCCAGCGCGTGGGCAATCTCTCCCCAAGGCGTGAAGGCCAGCAAGCCGCCGTCGAGCGCCCGTCCGTTGGCGGGATCGGCGTTCTCGCCATCGAAGGCGGCTATCCGCACGGGTGCGGTCGGCAGCAACGCGGGATCGATGAACTCGGCCGCGTTCGATGCCCCGCCCAGCCCGCGGCCGGCGTGGGCCAGTGCGATCAGGCCGTGCGTCTTCCCGCCGCCGTACGAAGTGTCGAGACGGAAGATCGCGCCCACCGCATCGCCGGCTCCGCTCAGGCGGCGGCAGACGTTGGCGAGCAGGTTCTTCAGGCCCCTGGTCGGAAAGGTGTTGGCGAAGAACCGGCCGGGCTCCCGGTAGTCGGCGCTCGCCTTGCCGGTGAGGACCTGCGCGAGGTCGGCCGCGAAGTCAGTGTCGGCGACCGTGCCGTCGAGCACATCCGGCCGCGGGCGGCAGGTGTCGAAGATCGTTCGGAAAGCCACGTGTGGTCTCGAAGTACGACCGGATCGCTGCGCTACGGCACCGCAAGACACTGGCCCGTAGCTGAATTCGCAGCGCAAGTTTACCGCGACCGATGGTGCGGCCACCACCGCAACACCGTCAGCACGGCACACCGGCCGCACCGCGCCACCCGCTTGACGGACGTGGCCCCTGCCGTTTCGGCCAGCAGGGCTTGTCAATGCCGCCGAGGTGTGGAACAGTTACACACTTGCGGCGTGCAGGAGTTGGGACGTGTCTAGACGGGTCAACATCATGATGGACGATGACGCGTGGCGCGTCATCGAGCAACTACCTCGGGGGGCGCGAAGCCGCGCCGTCAACTCCGCGATCCGCGAGTGGTCCGGCGCATCCGCACGCCGGGATGCCGCCGCTCGCATGGACGCCCTCCGCGCCCGGCTGCCTCGGATCGCCACGGACGATGTGGTCCGCTGGATACGCGAGGAGCGGGAACGGCGGCCATCGTGATCGTGACGCCCGACGCCTCGGTCCTCCTCAAGTGGGTGCTTCCGGGCGATGACGAGCCGGACGGCGACGCGGCGTTGTCGCTGCGCGACCAGGCATTGGCCAGCGCCGTCGAGCTGGTCGTCCCCCAGCTCTGGATCTACGAGGTGGGCAACACGCTGGCGAGGCGGTTCCCCGATCAGGCTGGCGAACTGCTCGCATCGCTGGCCGACTTCGGCCTTGCCGAAGCACGGCTAGACGCTAGGAGTCTGCGCCGCAGAAAATCGGTGCGACAATCATAGGCGAGCACTCGACGCTGGAAGGACTTGATGTCGACGACGTTTCGCCCCTACTCGCCGGACCAGTCGCTGCTGCTGCCACCGGACGTGCGGGAGTGGCTGCCGGAAGGCCACTTGGCGCACCACGTCAGCGATCTGGTGGACGGTTTGGATCTGACGGCATTCTACGCCCCGTATGAGGGAGACGGTCGTCGCAACGCCCCGTATGACCCGCGGATGATGGTGAAGGTGCTGCTCTACGCGTATGCGACGGGGGTGTTCTCGTCGCGTGGGATCGCCCGGGCGCTGGAAGAGGACGTGGCGTTCCGGGTGTTGGCGGCGGGCAACTTTCCGCAGCACCGGACGCTGTGCGAATTTCGGCGCCGGCACTTGGAGGACTTCCAGGCGCTGTTCGTGGAGGTGGTGCGTCTGGCGCAGGAGTTGGGTCTGGCTCGCCTCGGCAAGCTGTCGGTCGACGGGACGAAGGTGCGTGCGAACGCGAGCAAGCGCAAGGCGATGAGCTACGACCGGATGGCGGAGGCGGAACGGCGTCTGGAAGGCGAGGTCGCGGCGCTGTTGCGCCAGGCGGACGAGACCGACGAGACCGAGGATGCGTGCTTGGGCGCCGAGGTTCGGGGCGATGAGTTGCCGGCGGAGTTGCGTCGGCGGGAGGCGCGTCTGGCAGCGATCCGGGCGGCGAAGGCGCGGTTGGAAGCGGCGGCTCGGGCGGCGGACGACGCGCGGGGTCGGCAACCTGGGCAGGACCGGAACCCGAAGGGCGGGCGGCCGTACAAGCGGGCGTATGGCGAGCCGGACGAGAAGGCGCAGAGCAACTTCACGGACCCGGAAAGCTCGATCATGATGACGAGCAACGAGGGCTTCCAGCAGTGCTACAACGCGCAGGTGGCGGTGGACGCCGAGCACCAGTTGGTGGTGGCAACGGGTCTGACGGCGAACGCGAGCGACCAGGGTGAGTTGCCGGTGTTGCTCGACACGGTCAACGAGACGCTTGACGCGCAGCCGGCGACGGTGCTGGCCGACGCGGGGTACTGCAACGAGCGAGACTTGACGGACCTGGAACGGCGGGGCGTTGACGGGTATGTGGCGGCGGGCCGGGAGGGCAAGCAGGCGGTTACCCGCAATCTGGAGGAACATCCGGCGACGGGTCGGATGATAGACAAGCTGAAGACGAAGGCGGGCCGGGCGGTGTATGCGCAGCGCAAGTGGTTGTCGGAGGCTCCCAACGGCTGGATCAAGCACGTGCTGGGCTTCCGGCGCTTCAGCCTGCGTGGACTGGCGAAGGCGCGGTGCGAGTGGGACCTGGTGTGCCTGGCGCTCAACGTCAAGCGCCTGCACGTGCTGAAGGCGACGTAGAGGGCGGGGCATGAGGCTCGCAACGGCGACAAATCGACGCGGATCGCGGCCTCTGGCGGGCCATGTGGCCCGTGATGACCGATTTTCGCCTTCGGTTCGTCAACGGCCGCAAAATCTACCGCGCCCTGCCGACCGACACCGTTGCCCCGGCACGTGACTCAGGTCGTGAACTCACGACCCTTTCGTGCCGCAAATCTCCTGCGGCGCAGACTCCTAGCCTGGAAAATTCATGAGGCGCCCGGCCTGAGTAGAGACACAAAAGCCTCCGTGTGCTAAAACGCTGTTGACGACAGATGTTTTCGGCACGACGGAGGCTCTTGCGTGACGGACCCCACGATAGCACAGTCTGTTCTGTTCCCCGATCTGTTCGACAAGCCGCTCGTGGCCACGTTCGACCGCGAGCAGTCGAGCTCGGATGGCGGCGCCGTGCTGCTCAAGGCCGCCGAGCGCGTCTACGGGTTGGTCAAGGCATTCGGCCGGTGTCTGATTGACCGCCGGGCACCGGAGAAGGTCCGGCACACGCTCGAGGACCTGGTGGGCCAGCGGGTGTTCGGCATCGCCTGCGGCCATCCCGACGGCAACGATTCGGACCAGCTCGCCGATGATCCGATCCACAAGTTGCTGCTCGGGCGCGACCCGGTGGCGGGCGGTCGGCTGGCGTCGCAGCCGACGGTTTCGCGGTTCGAGAACGGTGCGGGCCGCGTCGCGCTCTATCGGCTCGGGCGCGAGTTGGCGGCGTCGGTCATCGAGCGGCATCGCCGCCGGCTGCGCGGGCGGGTGCGACGCATCACGATCGACCTCGACCCGACCGACGACCCGACGCATGGCGCGCAGCAGCTGACCATGTTCAACAGCTACTACGACAGCTGGTGCTACCTGCCATTGCTGGCCTTTGTGAGCTTCGACCGTGAGGCGGAGCAGTATCTGTGCGCGGCCGTGCTGCGGCCCGGCACGGCGCAGGCGTCCGACGGCACGCTGGGCGTGCTGTGTCGGCTGCTCGCGCTGCTGCGGTCCGCGTTTCCCGAGGCGCGCTTTCTCGTCCGGCTCGACGGCGGCTTCGCCACGCCAGAGATCTTCGACTTCCTCGATGCCGAACCGCGGCTCGACTACGTCGTGGCGATGGCCAGGAACGCCGTGCTGTTGCGGGCTGCCGAGCACGTCATGGTGGCGGCCCGCACCGAGAACATGCTGCGCGAGAAGACGGCGCACTTCTACCTCGACACCCGCTATCGCGCGGGCACGTGGGCTCGTGAGCGCCGCGTGGTGATCAAGGCCGAAGTCGTGCAGCTCACCGGCCGGCAGCCGCGGGACAACCCGCGCTTCGTCGTGACCAATCTGCGCCAGACGCCGCGCTTCATCTACGAGAAGGTCTACTGCGGGCGCGGCGACATCGAGAACCGCATCAAGGAACTGCTCGACGGCTTGCAGATCGACCGCACGAGCTGCACCAAGTTCTGGGCAAACCAGCTGCGGGTCCTGCTGACGGCCGCCGCCTACGTGCTCATGCAGGAACTGCGGCTGAGGGCCGCCCGCACCGCCTGCGCCCGCACCCAGGTGACTTGGCTGCGCGACCGGTTGCTCAAGGTCAGCGTCCACGTCGTCCGCTCCGTCCGCCGGCTCGTCCTGCACCTGCCGCGAGCGACCCCATACCGCGACGTCTGGCGGCACCTCGCCCTCGCGCTCGGGGCGCGCGCCGGATAGCGCGCCGTCGCCACGGCAACCTCCGCGCCCCGGATGCTCGCCAGCGCCCCTGCGCCCGACCTGTCGGCGCTTGCCACCTCATGCGTGCCGTCACCTCGCCCCGGCCACTGCACCACGCTGCCACCTACCACGCGCCGCGTCCGAAAACGTCCTTCGCGCGACGATCAGGCCCTGCCTGGGACCGATTCGATAACCTCACGAATTTTCCGGGCTAGCCTAGGCTAGATGGAGAACGCAGGCCGTGTCCCTCGCCACGACGTACGGAGTCGCGTTCTACGATGCGGCGTACCACGCTGTCGCGCTCGTTCACGGCGGCGTGTTCGTCACCGCGGACGAGCGATACGTCGCTCATGCATCGCAAGCGGGGAGCGTATCGTCGCTGCGCCAATGGCGGGCGCGGTGATCCTCGTACTTCGTCTACTGCCCCGTCCGACCCGGCCACCACCAGCGTCGCGCACCCCCCCCGCGTACCGGATTCCGTCGAAATTGCCCACCTACGGCAGGCGGACCAGCCCGCGCACGTCGATGCCGACCTCGGGCTCGGCCAGATCGGGCGGCGAAGAGTCGCCGCGCTCAATGCAGGACTCGGCGATCTGATCTGTTGTCTGGTAAACTATTGTGAATGAACGTCTTTCGGCAGCCGGAGTGGGTGGTGCGTTGTGGGTAGAGAGACAAGATTCGATCTCGACGGCAAGCCTCAGGTCGCCGAGTCTCCGCTGAGTGTGCGTGAACTCCTGGGCCTAGCGGGGGTGCCTATCGATGCCTTCTGCATCGAGCTCGCGGACGGGGAGATCTTCTGTGAACCCGATCAACTGGTCGAGATCAGAGACGGCGACAAGCTTGTGCTGAAGCGGAGACCGCCCGGTGGACGGTCCGAACTGCACTACAAGGTGAACGGAGAGGAACAGACCACCACGACCAACCCCGTGTCTGTGGAAACGGTGCTGCGCCAGGCGGGTGCAGCGGCCAGCATCGACATCGCCGATCTCGGCAGCTACTACCTGGAGAACATCGCTGACGGGACGAAGTACGAGAACCTCGCCGATCTGATCACCATCAAGGACGGCGAGCAGTTCCTCGCGGTTCACGTGGGCGCGACACCGGTGGCATGAGCGCCGTCGAGACAGCCAAGCGTGAACTGCACGATCTGGGCTTCGACCCGAAGCTCGTGACCGACTCATCGTGCAGCCACCCGCCGGTCATCATGTTCGACTACTCCGTTTCCATTGGCGTTCACCGAGGAACCACCTTCAGGATGGGAATCAGTTTCCAGGAGGACGCATACCCCGAGTACCCGCCCCATTTCGTGCATGTCGCGGGTCTTTCGGCTGCCCGGCTCACCAAGCACACCCACTACACATACGAGGGCGTCGAGTGGTCGGTCTTCAGCTTGCCGCCCAGCGACTTCTGGGATGGGCTGCCGCCGGAATCGAAGAACATGAAGACGTACGTCCAGCGGCACTTGGCGCGTGTCTGGGCGCAGCTATGAGGTACGATGCGGTTCTGACGCATGCCGCGCACACCCAGGCGTGCGATCTGTTGTTGCGACACATCCGCAGGGAACAGCGCCAGGAAGATCTCTGCTTCGCCCTCTGGCGTCCCTCGACCGGTGCCGACACGCAGACCGCCCTGATTTCTCGACTCGTACCGCCGGGCGACGGCGAGCGACACCTCCACGGCAATGCCAGCTTCCAAGCCCACTATCTCGCACGGGCAGTGCGCCTCGCCCATGCCGAGCGCGCCGGCCTGGCCTTCATGCACAGTCACCTCGGCCCGGGCTGGCAGGACATGAGCGCCACCGACATCGTTGCGGAGCGCGACCGCATCGCGGCGCCCGCCCGGGCGTGTGGCCTGCCTCTCGTCGGTCTGACGCTTGGCGTGGACGGCGCCTGGAGCGCCCGCTTCTGGGTTCGGTCCGGCCAGGCGTTCGAGCGCCGCTGGTGCGACAAGGTGCGCGTAGTCGGGCGCGGTCTGCGCATTACCTACAACGACCGTACCATGCCGCCGCCGGAGCGCCGGCCCGAACTGCGTCGGACCCTCGACACGTGGGGCGAGGCGGTCCAGAGCGACATCGCCCGTCTCCGCATCGGCGTCGTCGGCGTCGGCAGCGTCGGTTGCCTGGTCGCGGAGGCGCTTGCCCGCATGGGGGTCCGTCATCTAGTCCTGATCGACGCCGACCGCGTCGAACGACACAACCTCGACCGACTCCTGTACGCGCACGTCGACGACATCGGGCAGCCGAAGACCGCGCTGGCCGCGCGGAACCTCCGGCGCAGCGCCACGGCCCGGGATTTTCGTGTGGACGCGATAGCGCACCGCATCGAGGAGCGGCCGGCGTACTCGATCGCGCTCGCCTGCGACGTGCTGTTCGCCGCCGTGGACCGGCCGCTCCCCAAGGACGTGCTGAACCACATCGCCCATGCCCACTGCATTCCGGTGGTGTTCGGCGGGATCTTCGTGGACCGGAAACCCGGCGGGCGATTGGGACAGGCGGCTTGGAGCACCCTGGTCGTCGGACCGAGCGAGGGCTGCCTGCGATGCGACGGGCAGTACACGACCTCCGATGTCGTCATGGAACGCGACGGATCGCTGGACGACCCGTCCTACGTGCGGCAGCGAACGGGATCGTCCGGCGGAACGCGCAACCAGAACGTCTTTCCGTTCAGCGCCAGCGTCGCTAGCCACATGGTGCTTGAAATGGTGCGGCTGATCGCCCGTGAAGACTGGTGGCCGGCTGCGTGCGGCAAACTGCACTACAGCTTCATCCCCAACCGGCTCTCGACCGAGCGCGCGTCCTGCCGGCCGCATTGCTCGGTGCAGCGCACGCTCGCGGAAGGCGATCGGGTTCGCTATCCGTTCATCATCGAGGCTTCGGCCGGTTCAGGTGTCGTGAGCTCCGCCTCCTGGTGGCGGCGGGTCGTCGAGCCGTTCGGGCGGTCTTTGCGCGGGTGGGGTCGGGGAGCGGCATCATGAGCGGGATTTCCCGACTGTCCCTTCGGGATGTCCGCTGTTTCGCGGAACCTCAGGAAGTCGAGCTGGGCAAGATCACGCTGTTCGTCGGCGAGAACAACTCCGGGAAGTCCACTTTCTTGGGCTGCCTCGCCGCGTTCGCTCGACTCGCGAGCTTCCATGATCTCCACGATCCCCCGATCGGCCGGCCGGGGCCGTTCAACCAATGGCCGTACCACCTGGGCGACTTCAGCACCATCGCCCGCGACGAGGCCGAAGCATTCGTTCTCGACGGCGCCCTCGACGGGCGCCGGCACACGCGGGTGCGGTTCACGTTCGGCGCCAGGCAGGGCCACCCTTCTGAGCGCAGCGCGGAGATTCACTTTCGCGACCCCAGCGGCGCCCCCCGGCGTCTCGCGATCGTCCGGGAACCCGGCCCCCCCGAGATTTGGCGGGTGAGGGCTGACGACTTCAGTCTCCCCATCCCCCACGCGGACCTGAGTTACCACGAGGTATCCACGTGGCTGTCCCAAGCCGTTCGGTACGGCCTGCTGCCCTACCAGGGCGACCCGTCCACGTACCGCAAGCGGCTCCCGGCGGCCGCAGACGCCGATCTCCAGGCGCGGTTCGCCCGATTGACGAACTTCCTCCGCACCATGCCCTTCGACGCGGAACCTGTCGCCGTGGAGTCGTCTCCTCCGGCGCCGCCTCCGAGAAGACGGCGATACGAGACCGACGCGCCGGGCGTTGCCGACATCGAACGACTCCGACTGACGCTCGCCCGGGCTGGCGACCGCCTTGGGCTGTCTCTGACATCAACGTTCAGCGGGATCCGGGCACGCAGGGGTACGAGCTGCGGTTCATGCAGGCCAAACGGTGGCGCAACCTGGTCGACGTCGGCTATGGCGTCCATGCGGTGCTCCCCGTGCTGACCGCGCTGGGCGGGAAGTCTCAGGAAACCGTTTTCCTGCTGCAACAACCGGAGGTCCACGTCCATCCGTCGGCGCAGGCGGAGCTGGCCCAGGTGATGGCCGAATCGGGGCATCGATTCGTCATCGAGACCCATAGCGATCACCTAATCGACCGCTTCCGCATCTGCGTCATGGAGGGCGTGATGGCCCCGGAAGCGCTGCGGATCGCTTGGTTTCAGCGAGACCCGAACCGCAACCGCACGAGGGTCAACAACATCTGCGTCGACCCCGACGGTAATCTCGTCGGGGAGCCGCCGGAGTACGGAACCTTCTTCACGGCAGAGACCAACCGCCTGCTCGGCCTCGACTGACGGAACCCCGATGTGCGTCAGAACCATCATCGACACGAACATGTTCGGTGAACTGCTGTCCGATCCGGTCAGACCCTTGCTGCGGTGGATCGAACGGAAGGACGGGGTACTGGTGTATCCAGACGGCGGGAAGTACCACGACGAGCTGAGGCGCCGGGGTTTCAGCATACATAACATCGAGCAGCCGCAGCGCCCGCGTGGCGAGGGGCGCGACCAGGAACCGAAGCGGAGCGCGACGATCCGGCGCCTGTTGCGAAACTACCGGCAACGCGGGTACATCACACGCATTCGGCGATCCCACGTCGCAGTGGAAGACGAGCGCGTCGCCGCCCGCAACCTTCGCTCGGACGACTCCCACATCATTGCTCTGGCGCGGGCCAGCGACGCACTCGTACTCTGCACGAACGACACCGATCTGAAGGAGGACTTCACGAACAGCAAGCTGGTGCCGGGCGTCGGAGGCGCGGCGAGGGCTGTGTATCCTCTGCCCCGACCCCCTGATCAACGCTCCGGTCTCGGGCCCGGCCGACAGATCGAGCAGACCCAGCGAGACTTCCTCGACCACCGGAAGTGTGCGGGCAGGCAACGGAGGTAGGGCGTGTCTGACACCCGCCTGATCGAACGCTGGCTGCCGATCGCCGAGATCGGCGAGGAAAGCACGCGAGAGCGCCGGTCGATGACCGCCCTGCCGCCGACGTACTACCTGCACGTCTGGTGGGCGCGCCGGCCGCTGGTGGCCTCGCGCGCGGCGGTGCTCGCATCGCTGCTGCCGGCGGACGCCGACCGGGAGCGGTTTTTGCATGTGCTCGGCATTCACGGAGACCCAGTGGCCGCCAAAGCGCGCATCGCCAACGCGAACCGGACCGGCGAGCGCCTCGGAGCCGACGCCTACGGGTACCCGCGGGCGTTTAGGTACTCCCCGGCGCGCGAGGACAAGGGTTGGCTTGCGGAGAGCCTGGGCAACGGCCTGACAGTTCTGGACCCGACCGCGGGGGGCGGTAGCATCCCGTTCGAGGCGTTGCGTCTCGGCATCTCGGCCCACGCCAATGACCTGAATCCGGTTGCGGCCCTGATCGAGCGCGCGACGGTCGATTGGCCGGCGGCCCATGGACTGCCACTCAAGGCGGCTTTTGAAGAACTCGGCGGACAGCTCGCAGGGAAGGTCCGGGAGCATCTCGCTGGCGTGTTTCCGGAGGAGCCCGAAGAGGACACGCGACCGGATGGCTACCTCTGGGCGCGCACGGGCGTATGCCCTTACTGCGACGGTCTCGTGCCGCTCTCACCGAACTGGCGGCTCGCTCCGGACGGCACGGGCGTCCGGCTACTGCCCGACCCTGCCGACGGGCCAGGAACGCCCGGCCGCGTCTGCGCGTTCGAGATCGTCGGGTCGGCCGAGGAGCAGTTTCCCGGCACGGTGGCCCGCGGCGACGGCCACTGTCCCTACGGAGACTGCGGCCGGGTGATCGACGGTGACGAGATCAAGGCGCAGGCCCAGGCCGGGCGGATGGGCGAGCAGCTCTTCGCGGTCGTCTACAAGCGGCGGGTGCCCGGCAAGACGCTGAAGTCGGGCAAGCGGGGCCGGGACCGCTGGGAACGCGGCTACCGCGCGCCGCGGCCGGAGGACGACAACGGCGCGGCCATCCGGGAGCGGCTCACCGAGAAGCTGCCGCAGTGGGAGGCGCTCGACATCGTGCCGAGCGAGCGCTACGACGAGATGTACTGCGACCGGTCGAGAATCTACGGCGTCCGATTCTGGCGCGACCTGTTCTCGCCCCGGCAGCTTCTGTGCCACGGCACGAGCGTGGAGGTGTTCCGGGAGATGCTTGACGCGGACCGCAGAGCGGGCCGGCTGGACGACGTGCGGCAGGCGGCCTACGGGTATCTGGCGCTCTCGCTGGACAAGCTGCTGAACTACAACACCCGTATGACGCGCTGGCACGCGAATCGTGAAGTCCTGGCCGGCACGTTCGATCGACACGACTTCTCGTTCAAGTGGTCGTACGGCGAAATGGCCCCACTGGTCGCCGGCCTGGGCTACGACTGGGCCATCGGCCAGACCGCCAAGTGCATCGACGAGCTGGTGACCCTGATCCATCCCGAAGCCGGCGGCGACGGCGGCCTGCTCGACGCGGCCGAGCCCCAACTGGCCGAGACGGCCGCGCCGCCGCCAGTCACCATCACCTGCAAGTCGGCCGACAGCCTCGATCGCATCGCCGACGGCAGCGTCGACGCCGTCGTCATGGACCCGCCGTACTACGACAACGTGATGTACGCGGAGCTGTCGGACTTCTTCTACGTCTGGCTCAAGCGGACCGCCGGGCGCGTCTTCCCGGAGCTGTTCCGGCGGCAGTTGACCGACAAGGAGAACGAGGCGGTCGCCAATCCGGCCAAGTTTCAGGGCCGGACGGGCGCACGCGCCCTCGCCGGCAAGGACTACCAGGAGCGGATGGCCGCGATCTTCGCCGAGTGCCGCCGGGTGCTGAAGCCGGACGGCATCATGACGCTGATGTTCACGCACAAGGCGACCGGGGCGTGGGACGCGCTCACCACCGGCCTGATGGACGCCGGGTTCGCGATCACGGCATCGTGGCCGATCAACACCGAGGCCGGGGGCAGCCTGCACATCCGGGACAAGGCGGCGGCCAATAGCACGGTCTTCCTCGCCTGCCGTCCCCGTCCGGCCGCCGACCCGGCCGACGCAGCCAGCTACTGGGAAGACGTGGAGCCGCAGGTCGCCGGGGCCGTGCGCCAGCGCGTCGAGGCGTTCCAAGCCGCCAGCATCAGCGGCGTCGATCTGTTCTTGGCGGCGTTCGGTCCGGCGCTCGAAGAGTTCTCCCGCCACTGGCCGCTGCAGCGCGGCGAACCAAGGGACTGGCCGCAGGAGCGGCGCAGGCAGCAGACTCTGCTGGAAGAACCGTGGGATCCCTACGCTGTCTCGCCGGAGGACGCACTCGATGTCGCCCGGCGCGAGGTCAAGCGCTGGCGGCTCGAGCGGCTGACCCACCTGAAGGCGAACGCCGACCTGGACCCGGCCACCGCCTTCTTCGTGCTCGCGTGGGACACGTTCCGGGCGCCGGTGTTCGACTACGACGAGGCGCTGCGGCTGGCGCGCGCCGTCGGCGTGGATCTCGACCGCGACCTGACCGGACGGCTCGTGCACAAATCGGGGAGCAACCTCACGCTGTGGGACAGCACGCGCCGGGCGGCTACCGGAGCGCTCGGCCCGGCCGATGGCTCGCGCGGCATGATCGACGCTTTGCACCACGCAGCTCACGCCGCCCGCAGCAGGTCGCTGACCGCAGCTCGGGAGCTGCTCGACCGGGCCGGCGTGGGCGAGGAGCCCCGGTTCGTGACGGCGCTCGAAGCCGTCCTCGAGGTGCTGCCCCTCTCGCCGGACATCACCGGAGCGAAGCTGACCGGCGACGCGCGGGCTGCCGGCGACGACTTCCAGGCTCTCTACGAGCTATCTCGCCTCGCCTACAGCGACCGCGTCGACGAGCCCGATCAGCTCGCCCTGTGGCGCAGCGCCCGCGAATGACGATGCAGCCGGTCGCGCCGTACGGCTCTGCCGCCGTCGGCGCGGGTGAACCCGCGCCGGCCGGCGCAGTTGCCGACAAGGTGATTGCATGCAATCATTGATAGGCGTAGTAGCGCAAGAAGTGCCATGGCCAGCATCACGATTCGCAACCTGTCCGCGGAATCGAAGGCGAGGCTCCGGCGACGCGCCGAACAGCGCGGTTGCAGCCTCGAAGCCTTGGTGCGCTCGCTCCTCGACGACGCCGCCGAGGAAGCCGCGCCCACAAGCAGGTTCCCCCACAACCTGATCGCGTTGGTCGAGCCGGGCGAGGACATCGAGCCGTTCATCCGCGAACACAGGCAGCCGCAGGAGCCGGCAGAGCTGGCGTGATCCTGGTCGACACCAACGTCCTGTCGGAGTTGACACGACCGGTGCCCGAGCCACGCGTGATCGCGTGGCTGGAAGTCAACGAGCCGGCGCTGGCGCTGCCTGCCGTCGCCCTGGCGGAGTTGCGGTACGGGATCGCACGCCTGCCTGACGGCCGCCGGCGGTCAGGCCTGCTGCACTTCTGGCGGGCGACGTGCGCGCAGTTCCGCGGCCGAATCTTCTCGTTCGACGAACGCGCCGCCGAGCGGTACGGCGATGTGGCCGCCGCCGCGGAACACGCAGGCCGGCGGCTCAACATCCAGGACGGGCAGATCGCAGCGCTCGCACTGGTGCACGGCATGCGCGTCGCGACGCGCAACGTCGGCGATTTCGGGGCGACTGGGGTCGCGATCGTGAATCCGTGGGAGTAGAGAGGTGCTCACCGACCGCGACTGGAAGCTCAAGTACACCCCGGAGGACGGCGACCTCGTTCAGATGTTCTACGTCCCCGCGCTTCAGGATGCCGAGCGCTACGACCGCCTGACCGGCTACTTCGACGCAGGCGCGCTGGCGCTGGCAGCCCGCGGCGTCGAGGGCCTCGTCCGCAACGATGGGCGCATGCGTCTCATCGTCGGTTGCACGCTCGACCGCGACGAGATCGACGCGATCCGTGAGGGTGAGACCTTGCGCGACAGGGTCGAGCGCCGCCTCACCGAGTTGCCGCTGACGCCGCCGGACACCGACGCCGCCTATGCCCTGGAGCTGCTCGCCTGGATGGTCGGCCGCGGCCACCTCGACGTGAAGGTCGCCGTCCCCTGCGACGCGAACCGGCGCCCCGTTGAGGGCACGGCCATCTTCCACGAGAAGTCTGCGGTCATCGAGGATCGCGCCGGCTACAAGATCGCCTGGACCGGCAGCCTCAACGAGACGACGGCCGGCTGGCAGCGCAACTGGGAGAGCATCAACGTCTACAGGAGCTGGGGTCCGGAACCGGAGCGGGTGGAGCGTGAAGAGCAGAACTTCGCGCGTCTGTGGGCTGATCGGTCCCCGCGCGCCATCGTGCTCGACGTGCCGGACGCCGCACGGCAGGACCTGCTCCGGTTCCTGCCATCGGAACTGCCCGCGCGCCTCAAGGAGAAGGCACCATCGCCGGAGCCGCCCGTCGCCCCTGTCACACCGGAGCCGCCAGCGCCTCCCCCGCTTCCGCCGACCGATCGGCGGCGGCTTGTCTGGACGTTCATCCGGCACGCTCCGTCCCTGCCGGCGGGTGGAGCCGAAGTCGGCGCAGCGACGGCTGCCATCGACCCGTGGCCCCATCAGATCCGCGCCTTCGAGCGACTCTACACGCGCTGGCCACCAAAGCTCCTGATCGCCGACGAGGTAGGCCTCGGCAAGACCATCCAGGCGGGCCTGCTGCTGCGGCAGGCGTGGCTCGCGGGGCGCGCGAAGCGGATCCTGATCCTCGCGCCCAAGGCGGTACTGAAGCAGTGGCAGATCGAGCTGCGCGAGAAGTTCAACCTCAACTGGCCGATCTACGACGAGGGCAAGCTCGTCCGCTACCCGGCCAGGGCGCTGCGCGGCAACCATGAGCGGCCGGTCGACGCGAAGCGCTGGCACGAGGAACCCGTGGTGCTGGCCTCCAGCCAGTTGATGCGCCGGAAGGAACGCGCCGCGGTCCTGCTCGACGAGGCCGAGCGCTGGGACCTGGTCCTGCTCGACGAGGCGCACCACGCCCGGAGACGCGCCGCCGGCAGCCCGCAGGAGGGCGGCCCGAACGCGCTGCTCAAGCTGATGCGAGCCCTGAAGTTGCGCACACAGGGACTCATCCTGCTGACCGCAACGCCGATGCAGGTGCATCCCATAGAAGTGTGGGACCTGCTGGACCTGCTCGGTCTGCCCCCGGAGTGGACGGAGACGGCGTTCCTCGACTTCTTCAAGGAGGTCAGGCAACCGAACCCCTCGGCGGAAGCGCTGGATCGGATGGCGCGGCTGTTCCAGGCTGTCGAGCGTCATCACGGTGAAGCGCCCCGCGACGCGATCCAGCGCCTGACCGGCCTGTCGCGCCTGAGAACTTCCGCGCTGCTTCGTGCCCTGCGCGACGAGGCGAGCATTCCCCGCCGGCGGCTGGAGACCGCCGAGCGCCGCGCCGCGGTCCACATCATGCTCGCGCACACGCCGATCCGGCGCCTGATCTCCCGGCACACCCGCGAGCTGCTGCGTCAGTACGCCGCGGCCGGCGTGCTGTCGACCGCCATAGCGGATCGGCAGGTGCAGGACTGTTTCGTCACGATGAGCGAAGCCGAACGCAGCCTCTACGAAGCCGTAGACGAGTACGTCTCGACGACCTACAAGCGGGCGGCCAAAGCGGAGCGTTCCGCGGTCGGCTTCGTGATGACGATCTACCGCCGCCGGCTCGCCAGCAGCTTCGCCGCGTTGCGCAAGACGCTGGAGAAGCGCCGGAACGACACGCTCGAATCGACGGCCGCCCAGGAAGAGGACGCGCCCGACGACGAGGCGCTCGACGAGATCCCGGACGCCGACGAACTCCGCGCCCTGGAGTCGCAAGCCTTGGCGGCAGAGGAACAGGGGGAGATAGACGGCCTGCTGCGACAAGTCGCCGCCCTGCCGCCGGACAGCAAGCTCGCCCGGCTGATCGAGACGCTGGACGAGCTGACGCGAAATGGGTACGGCCAGGTCATGGTGTTCACGCAGTACACCGACACGATGGACTTTCTGCGGGGCGTCCTCCGGAATCGCGGCTGGCGGTTGCTTTGCTTCTCGGGCCGCGGCGGCGAGAGTCCCGTCGGCAACCACGGCGAGTGGCGGATCATCGACCGCGAGCAGGTCAAGCGCCGGTTCCGCGACGGCGACGCCGACGTGCTGCTGTGCACCGACGCCGCCGCCGAGGGGCTGAACTTCCAGTTCTGCGGTGCTCTGGTCAACTACGACATGCCGTGGAACCCGATGCGGGTCGAGCAGCGCATCGGCCGCATCGATCGGGTCGGCCAGCGCCACGCCACGATCCGCGTCGTGAACCTGCACTACGAAGGGACGGTCGAGACCGCAGTCTACGGCGCGCTGCGCGACCGCATCGGACTGTTCGAGCAGGTCGTCGGCCGCCTGCAACCGATTCTCTCTCGAATGCCCCGAGAGATCGCCGACGCCGTCCTCGCCGGCGGCAGCAGCCCGGAGGCTCGGAACATCGCCGACCAGATCAAGCGGCAGGTGTCCGAAGAGGAGCAGGGCGGGTTCGACATCGACGACGCGCTCGACACGGATCCGTCCATGCCGGTCCGCGCCTCTTCCCCGGTCACCCTGGATGATCTGGACCGCGTGATCAGCGACCCGGATCTGATGCCGCCGGGCACCAACGTACAGCCTCTGAGACCGCGTGAGTACAGCCTGCTGGCGCCCGGCATGGCCGAGCCCGTCCGCGTGACGACTGAAGCCGCCTACTACGAGGAGAACTCCGAGAGCGTCGAACTGTGGTCCCCCGGCAACCCGCTGTTCACCGCCCCCGAGATGCTGCCGGCCGACGAGGAGCCGGCAGCCAGCGAAACGCTGAAGGAAATCCTGGAGCGATGAACGGGGGAGCGCCCCACCGCCCGGCCGCGCGGTCAGCGGCGAGGATCTACCTCGAACAGAGAACCGACCGACTACGCCCTGTCTCGCCATCCGATCCAGGAACGCGCGTTAGTATTGCTCAGGCGATTCTTGAGATCGGCCACGAACCCCGCGCCAAGGGCGATTCGATCGAATCCCAAGGGGCTTGGTTCATGCTGGTCATGGAGACGGGTGGTCCGCGAGCGAGGCGGTCCTGATGCACGAAACCGACTGGGACAAAGTTCTGCGGGCTTGGCTGCATGATCCATTCGACAAGGCTCTTGCCGTTCGGGGCCATGAGCCGCGGGCCACTCGATACGCGTCGGCCGCGCTGGGTCGGGAGGTTTACCGCCGCGGTCTTCATCGTCTGACGGCAGGCTCCGACGTGGTCGCCGCTGTTGCCGAGCGCGTGCCCTCGCCTACTGCGGGCCGGGATGGTGAACGGGCAGTCGGGCCTGCGGACGGCCTCCGGCTCGTGCATCCGGCGAGCGGCGCCCCTGCGGAACTGAACCAGCATGACCTCGACCCGGACAAAGCGGTCGCGGTCGTCGAGGAGATCGTCGGCGGCTTGCCCGGGCCGCGGGAGCGGTATCTCGCGATTTGGCGGTTGCTGCCAGACGCGGTTGCAGGGGCGTTCGGCGAGGATGCGGCGCGGCTGCCCGCCGATACCCGCATTCCGGACCACACCGTGTTCCAGCACACGGACATCACCGCCGGCCTGTATGCCGCCGGGGCGCCGGACGACAATGCCGCCTTCCTGTCCTTCGCGCTCGGGCCGGTGCAGTCGTTCATCGCGGCGGCCCGCAGCGTCCGCGATCTCTGGTCCGGCAGCGCGTTGCTGTCCTGGCTTGCCTTCCAGGCGATGAAGCCGATTCTCGAGCGACTGGGGCCGACCGCGTTCGTGTTCCCGGCGTTGCGCGGCGCGGCGTTGATGGACCTCTGGCTCCGAGGGAACGCCAGCCTCGGAGATGATCGTATTCCGATGCCGTCACCGTGGGCGCGCATGGCGCCGTCGCTGCCCCATCGCTTCGTCGCGGTGGTGCCTTGGGGCGAGGACGGCGCTGCTGCGCAGGGCCTCCGCCGAGAATGCCTCGATGCGGCACAAGACGGGTGGAGGCGGCTGGCCGACGCGGTGCGAGCGAGGATTGGTCCGCAGTTCGCCTCCCTTAGTCGGGACTGGGCTCGTCTCTGGGAAGCGCAGATCGAGAGCGCGCTCGAGTTCCGCGCCGTCGTCGCGCCGGAACGCGAGTTGCGCGATGACGGGCTCGCGCGGCTGGTCGGCGAGTCGAGCTTCTCGTCGGCATGGCCGGAGGCACGGAAGGTCAGGAAACTCGGTGAAGCGATCCCGTGCGAGCATCGGCAGAACTACGAACAGGACAGCGCCGGCCGCTGGCAGGCTCAGATGGAGATCTGCGCCCGGCTGTCGGCCGCCGGGAGGGCTGTGCGCCACGTGCCGGCCGCGGCCAGGATTGGCGCGGATACGGCCCCGGCCAAGTGCACGCTGTTCGGGAGTTGGGAGCAGATGGGGCCGGCCGAGTTCCGCGCGTCCCGTGATTTCTGGGAAAAGGCTGAGGAACAAGTTGAAGTGGACGCCGTACGGATACGGCCTCGCGAGAGACTGTGTGCGGTCGCGCTCACCAAGAGGTTCGCCGGACCGGCACTGCTGGCATCGGAACTCGGAGTGAAGGCCGAAGACCTCCGTTTCCCGGACACCCCGACCGTCGCGGCCCGCGAGTGGCTCGTCAGGGCCGGCATCGACCCCGAAGCGGAACGACGCCGCAGCGGCCGGTACTGGAGCGGACTGTGGCTTCACTGGCGCCGGCGGGACGAGAAGGACAAGGACGAGGGACGGAAGCCCGACGAAGACCTTTGGTGCCGCATCCACGAGGCACGGAAACCCTGCCGTCATGGTCCGGCGCCGGTCTACTACGCCGTGCTCGCCATGGACGGCGACGAAATGGGGCGCTGGCTCGCGGGCGCCAAGACACCGGAGCTGCGAAAGCTGTTGCATCCGAAGCTGTGCGGCTACTTCGAGGGGCTCGACGACGCTCGTGTGAATGACGGACTTCGCGCGCGCCGACCCGTCGGGCCGGCCCTGCACGCCGCGATCAGCGCCGCGCTCTCCACGTTCGCGTCGGAAGTGGCGCCACAGGTCGTGAGGGAGCACCACGGGACCCTGATCTACTCCGGCGGCGACAACCTGTTGGCGCTCTGCCCAGTAGTCACCGCACTCGCCTGCGCCCATGCCTTGCGGGACGCCTTCTCGGGCCGGGACGATCCGGCGGGCGACGGATGGCGCAGATGCGGCCCCCGTCGCCGGATCACCATGGGCGAGCGCGCGTCAATGTCGGCCGGGCTAGCCGTCGTTCACTACCATGACGACCTGCGCATCGCCCTGGAAACGGCGCGCGTGGCGGAAGGCGGCGCGAAACGGGCCGGGCGGGACTGTCTCGGTCTAGTGACGGCACGGCGGTCCGGCGAGACGGCGAGCGCGATCTGCCCCTGGTCATGCGTCCCCTGGTTCGATGCACTGCGTCGGAAGTTCGCGGAGGGAGCCTCGGACCGCTGGATCTACCGGCTTCGGGCCGAGTTGCCGGCGCTGACTTCCGGTCTGCTGCCGTTCCCGGCCATGCGGTCCGAGATCTGCCGCCTCGTCGCCCGCAGCCACGGGGAGGGCGACGGCGGAACGCTGCGCGGCGACGAGGTGGCGGATGCTTTCGGCCGCTACCGTGGCGCGCGAAGGAACGGCGCCGCCGGCGAAGCGCTACGCGATTTCGTGACCATCGCACAATCGGCGGCCTTCATGGGACGGGGCCAGGATGGCTGAGGTACGACGCGCCGCTCCGCCGCGCAGGGTTTCCTACGTTCTGGAGCCGCTCGACGTTCTGTTCTTCCGTGACGGACGACCCTTCGACGCTGCGCCGCGTGCCTCGACGACGGCCGGCGCTCCCATGCCGCAGACGGTGGCGGGGGCGCTGCGGACGTGGCTGCTGAGTCGTATGGGAGCGGACTTGGCCGTGTTGGGCGCCGCCATCAAGCGCGGCGCCTCGTTCAGCGCGGCGAGCGCCGCGCAGGGGCCCAAGGCTGGAGCCGTCGGGCGCCTCGGCGTCCGTGGGCCCTGGTTCGTCAGGGACGGGGAGCGGCTGGTCCCGACTCCCGCCACCATCGAGGTCGAGAAAGACTCCGAGGAGAAGCCGCGCCGGCTGCACCGACTGGACCCGCTCGCCGATGATCTTCCGGGATGGTCGCCGCCGTCGGAAGGCATGCGTCCGCTCTGGCGGCGCAGTCGCGGCGCGACCCGGGCACGGGGCGGCTATCTCTGTCGGGCGGGCCTCGAACGGTTCCTGGCTGGCCGTGTACCGCGCCCCGACGAGATCGTCGATGCGGATGCGCTGTTCGGAATCGAGGATCGCGTCGGCATCGGGGTCGACCCCGGCACGCGGACCGTGGGTAAAGCCATGATCTACGCCGTCCGCCTGATGCGCCTGTGTCCCGGCGTCACGCTCGCGGTCGATCTGGTCGGCACGCCGGAAGACTTGGGCGTGTGTCCCGATGACGACGACGTGCTTCCCTTGGGAGGTGAAGCCAAGCGAGCGATCATCCGTCGTTCCCCCAGCGCGTACCCCTGGCCGGAAGCGCCAGCCGGCGCCGCGGACGGCCGGCTTGTCCTGTTGACCTCGCCCGCACCCTTCGACGGTTGGCGCCCCCCCGGCCTGTCGCTGGTCGCGGCCGCGGTTCCCGGTCACGTCCCGGTCTCCGGGTGGGATATGGCGCGTGGCGGTCCCAAGCCCAATCGCTTCGCCGTGCCCGCGGGCAGCGTCTACTTCTGCGACATGGAAACGGGCCGTTCGAACCACACGGATTCCCTGTGTACGGGCGAGGATGCGGCGGCCGGCTGGGGGTCGTTTCTCGGAGGACGTTGGAACTATGCCTGACGCGGATCTTCTGTTTCTGCACGCGCTGACCGGCGTGCACCCCGGCGGCGGGACCGCCCTCGGCGTCGTCGACCTGCCTGTCCAGCGCGAGCGCCACACGCGGTGGCCGATGATTGCGGGGTCGAGCCTCAAGGGCGTCCTCCGCGACGCCTGCCGGCCGAAGGCGGATGATCGCACCGACGACCTGGATCTATGGTACGCCGCGTTCGGCCCCGAATCCGGCAACGCCTCGGACTTCGCCGGCGCTCTTGCCTTCACCGACGCCCGACTGCTGGCCTTCCCCGTGCGCTCGCTGCGCGGCGTGTTCGCGTGGGTGACCTGCCCGGCGGTGCTCGCCCGATTCGTGCGCGACGCGCGTCTGTTGGCGGGGAACGGCGCCGTTCCGCCGGACCCGCCGGAGGTGGCGCGCGGGACAGCCAAGTGTCCCGAAGCGTCCGATCTACTGATCGACGGCGGCAACCTGTTGCTGGAGGAGTTCGAGTTCAGCCGCTCGGGGGACGACGGCGGGGTTGCCGCGTGGTTTGCCGAGCGCAAGGTAACGGATGAGACGACCGCCGCCCGACTGCGCCGCAATCTGGTGGTGCTCGGCAACGACGACTTTACCCATTTCGCGCGTCATGCAACGGAAGTGATCGCGCGGATCGGGCTCGATTACGAAACGAAGACAGCGCGCGGCAAGGCGCTGTTCTACGAGGAGTTCGTGCCAACCGAGACGCTGTTCTACGCCGTGGCCTTCGCCACCGCCAGCCGCAATAAGCAAGTCGAGCGCGATTCTGCGGAAATGCTCAAGCTGTTGCGGGGTTGGGTGCCGCCGGTCCTCCAGATCGGCGCCGATCAGACCATCGGAAAGGGTCTCTGCGCGATCAGGGTTGGCGGGCACGACGCGAGCGGCGAACGGGAGGCCGACGATGAGTGACTCGATCGGGCCGACCCTCGACCAACGCCGGGCGCGACATGCGTGGGATGCCGTGGAGCGGATGGCGCCCCGTCCGGGCAAGGACCAGAAAGCCTACCGGCGTGAGGCGAAGCGCCTGCCGGTTCGCATCCTGACCGCCGGGCTTGGTCACGCGCTCGCCTTTCTGAACGCCAAGCGCAAACCCAGGGACGCCAACGACGAGCTGCTCCTTGACCTGGCCGACTGGGTAATCAACGGGCGTCACCAATCCGAAAGTGCGACCGAACGACCGGAGGCAGAAGCGCTCATCAAGCAAGTCATCGAAGAAGACGGAGCGTTTCTCCAAGTGACAACCGACGAGGTGCTGGCCTACATGCAGTGGCTCACCCGGTTCGCCGAGGCGGAATTGGAAGATGACGAAGCCTGAGCAGCCGGTGGCTGGCTTGGTTCTCCCGCAGCGCGTCGCTGATCTGTCGCGGACCGTCGCCTGCGCAGAGCGGCATCCCGGCCTGCAACTCGACAAGTTCTCTGTACCCAGGAACCAAGAAGCTCAGAAATCGGCGGTCGAGAAAGTGTGCCGCGCTGGCGGCGACTCGACCCTCTTTGCGGCAGTCTCGGAACGCCGGGACGCCGCGTTGCGGCACATCGGCGCGCAGCGCTTCCGTGCCGTCACCACCGGACCGCTGACCCTGCACTTGGCGCGTGCGTCGGGCCTGGAGAACGCCGGTATCCACTTGCATCCGGTTTACGGCTTCGCCTGCTTGCCCGGCAGCGGACTGAAGGGAATGGCCCGATCCCACGCCGAGACGGTCTGGCTGGAGGACCAGGACGATCGCGTCGCCGCATGGAACGACATCCGGGCAGTGTTCGGCTGGGCCGTGCGATCCGAGGAGGGCAAGCGCTGGAAACCAGAAAACGCGGCCGAACTCGAGGGTTCAAGCGCTGGATCGGTCGTCTTCCACGACGCTTGGCCCGTGCAATGGCCGCGCCTTGAACCCGACATCGTGAACAACCACCACAAGGGGTACTACGAAGGCGAAGATGCTCCCGGAGACTGGGACGAACCGGAAATGGCGTACTTTCTCGCCGTGGCGACCGGAACGGCCTTCGACTTCGCCCTGTCACCCCGCCCCGCCGGGGACAGTGAGCCGAGTCATCTGGCCCTTGCCCACGAATGGTTGCAGGCCGCCCTGGTACACGAAGGCGCCGGAGCGAAGACCAACGCCGGTTACGGCCGCTTCCGGCTGAGAGACCATCCGGACCCGACGCCACCGAGGGCCGCGCGCCGCATCTTCCGCCATGCGCTCGAACTGACGACCCCAGCGTTCCTCGCTGGCGCGAGCCGGCAGCAGGAAGATTGCGACCTGCGCCCAGCCACCCTGCGCGGTCTTCTGCGCTGGTGGTGGCGGACCATCCACGCCGCCCACCTGAGCCGTCAGGAACTCCGCCGGCTGGAGGCGGCGGTCTGGGGTGATGCAAAGCAGGGCGCGGCCCTTGCGTTGTCCGTTCAGGCCGAAACGGCTATCGACCGGCAACCGGTACTATTCGACAAGGACGGGATCGCCCAGCGCCACTGCGTCCCCAACTCGCAGGGCCTCCGGTACATCGCCTACGGCATGGACGAAACCAAACAGGAACAACGCTACCAGCGTTGGTACGTAGAGCCGGGCGCAGGCTGGACCCTGACCCTCAGCGCCCGTCAAGGCCGCCTTCCCGAAGGTGGCCCGTCCATCGAAGCCTCCGACATCCTTCGGCAGGGCCACGCCGCCCTGTGGCTGTTGTGCCGGTACGGCGGCGTCGGTTCAAAGGCGCGGAACGGCTTTGGTTCTTTCTCGGACGTCGAAGTAGACGGTATCGAGACGGTCGAGGATTGCAGGGAGATCGGAGCGCGATCCCGACGTGCGGCCGGTCTTGCCGAACAGCTTCGTCTCCCCGCACGATCATCGAGTCTGGATGACATGTTGGAGGTGCTGGAGGTCGCCACGCCATGGCGCGATCCCTGGTGCGCCCTCGATCAACTCGGTGGTGCGATGCAATCGTTTGCCCGGAAGAACAAGCACGGACGGAAGGTCGCTCTCGGTCTGCCCCGGAAATCGTTGACGGTGGACGGCCGCAGCCGCCATGCTTCGCCGGTTCATTACCACCTTGCACCGGGTGCGGACGGCGCTCTGACGCTGCGGATGACGGCGTTTCCGACTCCCGCTCTACCTGATGAGGCGACCAGCCGGGAGGTGCTGAAGGAGCTCCGGGAGCACCTGAAGTCCGACCTGAAAGATCGAACTCGGAAGCATGGCAGTCAAGGCACGAATCCGCCAAGGCACACCGTAGACCCCCTGCCCAAGCCAAGCGATCGAGTCGAAGCCGTGCTGCTTGACGAGAAAACTCGTAAGGGCGGCTGGAAGGCGAAGCACGAACCGAGCGGGCTGGAAGGCCCGATCCAGAACACCGCAAAGGTACCGGCAGACGCCGAGCCGGGCCAGCGGGTCAGCCTCATTGTCGCTTCCGCCAATCGGAGAGAGATTGCGTTCCGGTGGCCTACTACCCCGGGCGTCGAAGCTCGACAAGCCAAGTCTGCTACTCGCGGCAGACAGCGCGATGGCAGATCGAAGCGGTCGCCGCGGAGGAGACGTTAGCCCGGGGGCCAGTGTCCCGTCCCCGAAGTTCATGAATCCCGGAGAGATCGGCGAATAGACGCTGTGATCTCTGGAACCAGTTCTTCAGCAACGATCGCCTCGGCCACGGAACGCGCCTACGCGGTGTCGCCAGCTCGATCCGGCCCTGATGAGCGAAACGAGGAGGTCGCTACGCTATTGCCCTGCCCTGCATTCCGTCTGCCGCTCCCACGCGGTCGGTTCCTGGGCTGGGGCCAGAGTTTCTCGCACGGAGGCGGACTGTATTGGGCGTGAACCGCATCGAACCGACATCGCGCAATGAAGGGTCGGCAACATACTGAGGTAGTACACGCAACGGCCGACGCCTCCGGATCGAACGCTCGAATGCCGAGGCCGAAATCGCGAGGGCACCATCAGCGGCTCAGCCCCACTTCCGGCCGGCGCGCGTCACGCTCGGCCGGGCTCTGCTCGCGCGCCGCGAGAGCATCGGCCTCGCGCTGTGGTGACACAGGCATCGGCGGGTCACCATCCGTTCGCCTACTATCGGCGCGGTCGTCCACCGTGCGTTCTCGTTCCCGTGCGAGCAGCCAGTCCGAGATCCTCTGCGCATCGACGGCCGCGGCGCGGATCTCCTTGGGGTCGTTCTCCAGGGCCTTGATCCAGGAGCTGACGTAGGCGGTGCCGTGCCGGGGCTCGTGCCCCACGCCGAGCCGCTCGCCGGTCATCATCGCGGCGATCTCGGCCCGCAACTCCTCGCGGGCGTAGGCCTCCGAGCCGAAGCCGCCGTGCTTGACCAAGGTCGGTCGGTTCAGGCGATCCGGGTGGCCGGTCGCGTGCCCCAGCTCGTGCAGCGCCGTGTGCGTGTAGGCCGACTGCGACGCAAACTGGCTGCGCTCGGGCAGCACCACACGGTCGTCCTTCAGGCTGTAGTAGGCCCGGTCGCCCGCGACGTTGTCGACGCGGACGCCGCTGCCGCGGATCAGCGCCTCCGCCCGTTCGTGGCCCTCCCACTCCGGGGCCGCCTTGGCCAGCGACCGCAACTGTAGACCCTCGGTCTGCTCCACGTTGAAGACGTACTGGACCTTGACCAGCGGCCGGTCGCGCTGGACCCATTCGAGCTTCTTGCGGCCGTTTTCGTCGAGCACCGGATTGCCGTTGTCGTCACGGGCCGTGCGCTGCTGCCGCCACTCGACGTACATGATGGGGGTGCCCTTCTCGCCCTTGCGGACGTGGCCGCCGGCCTCCTGGATCTGACGGTAGCCTCCCCAGCGCGGGTCGGCGTAGCCGCGGTCGAGCCCCTGCATGGTCAGGTAGACCGCGTTGCCGCCGCGATAGTCGCGTCCGCTGCCGAAGTTGTGCGGCAGGATCCGCTCGCCGGGCTTCCAAGGTTTCTGCCACGGCGCCGTGCCGTCCTTGAGAGCCTGGATGATCCGCTCGGCGAACTGCTGGTGGTACGCGTCGGCCTTCTCGCGCCCGCCGGCCATCAGAGCGCCTCCTCGATGCCGCCCTCTTCGTCTTCGAGGTCGATGTCCCAGCGGGCCAGATCCTCCAGCGACGGCGCCTCGATGGGGCGACCGTTCCGGAACAGCTCCTCGACCGCCTCGTCGAACTGCTCCCGGTTCTCCACCCGAACCGGGGCGAACTCCTCCGTGTCCCTGCCTTCACGCTTCGTCATCCGTGCACCTCCTTGTCTGCCGGCGGCTCCATCCCGCCCGCGTCCTGTCTCCGCCCCTGACTGATCAGCACGCTGCTCGTCCGCGCGCCGCAACGCCGGCACGTCATTTGGCGGCGCAACACATCGAGCGGCGCGTCCCATCCGAACCGAGCGGCCAACTCCGCGTGCTCCAACACGACGTACCGGTCGCACGCGGTGCAACAGGCGATCAGCTCGAACGGGCGATGGTCCGCGAGCGTCCGGAGAACCAAGCCGGCCGCCGGATCCCTTTCAGCAGTCGCTGAAGCTGGCCGACGACTCATCTCGTACGCCTCTGCCCGCGTCTCCGCTTCGACGCGGATCGCGATGACCGCTTCGACGTCGACGGCCCTGCTCCAGCGCTCTCCGATCGCGCTGTCGGCGGCGGCCAGACCGGTTCGACGACCCAGCGGTTCTCGGTTGCGTCGTAGTCCAGGACGCGGACCATCTGCTCGACGCGCCGCACCCCTTCGGTTGTCCTGGTCTGATGAATGACGGCCTCGATGCCGTCGACCACTCCGCGGCAGACCACCGTCCACGGCAGGGCGTCGGATGCCTGCATGGCGCAAGTCGCAAGACGCGACAGGGCCGCCTCGGCGTTGTTCGCGTGCACCGTGGCCAGACTGCCGCCGTGCCCGGTGTTGAGCGCCTGGACCAGGTCGGCCGCCTCGGCCCCGCGCACTTCGCCGACGACGATGTGATCCGGCCGGTGGCGCAGCGCGTGCCGCACGAGATCCCGGATCGTGACGCCGCGACCGCCAAGGCCGCGCGCCTCGAACCGCAAGCAATTGGCGCGGCGCAGCCGCAGCTCCAGCGTGTCCTCGATGGAGATGACGCGGCCGTCGGCCGGCAGCAGCGAGACCAGCGCGTTCAGCAGCGTCGTCTTGCCCGAGCCGGTGCCGCCCGAGATCAGCAGGTTGCGCTCGCGGCCGAGCACGGCCGCGGCCTCGTCGACCACGGAGGCGGGAAGCGATCCGCTCGTGGTCAGCTCCTTGACGGTGAAGGCCCGTCCGCCGAAGCGGCGGATGGTGATTGCGGCGGTCGGTGCCGCAGGCGGGCCGCAGATGGCGACGCGTGAGCCGTCGGCCAGCCGGGCGTCGATGATCGGCTCCGTGTGCGGATCCTTGCCCAGCGGGCGGGCGATCTGCACGGCGGCGCGGGCCACCGCGTCGGCGGTCAACGCCGGCGCGTCGAGCGCCGCCATACGGCCCGACCGTTCGACGAAGACCGTCCCCGGCGCGTTGATCATCACCTCCGAGACCGCCTCGTCGTCCAGAGCGGCTTCAAGCCCCGGCAGGAACGGCTTGAGGTCGACGATCGCCAGCTCCATCTACAGCTCTCCGGCCTCGCGGGCGCGCCAGTAGGGGCGCTCGCGCGGGAGGAAGTCCGGCTTCAGATAGCAGCGCCTCGCGTCGTGCGCCCGCTTGCCGTCGTAGGGCAGGACGATGGCCTGGCAGTTGCCGAGCAGGGCGAAGTCGCGCGGATGGAACAGTGGCTCGCGCCGTTCGCTGAACGACTTGCTGGCGCTGAGGCTGCCGGCGCCGCCGCCGGGCGACCCGGAGAGCAGCGACGCGGTGGCGCGGCTGGTCTGCTCCGAGACGCTGTAGGACGCCTTCATCTTCGCCACCTGCCCGCACAGGGTGCTGGCGATCTGCACCGAAGAGTCGTCGGCCAGCGAGAGGAAGACGCGCGTGCGCAGCGTCTGGAGCAGCGCCCGCCACGCCTCCGACTGGCCGAGGACCGCCCGGAGCGACGCGATCGACTGCGTGGCGACGATGGGGATCAGCCGCGACTGCCGCGTCAGGGCGAACGCCTTCTCGTCGCCGGCCGGGTCGTCCTCGCCGACCGTGGCGAACGTCTGGTACTCGTCGCAGAGGAAGACGGCCGGCCGGAAGACGCGCTCCGGGTCGCGCTGCATCTCGGCCGGCCTGCGCAACAGCGTCTGGAGCCACGCCTGCTTGAGGAGTACGCCCACGGCGCGCGAGAGCGCCGGGTTGGTCCCGGCCGGCATGTTCAGGCACAGCACCTTGCCCGAGTCGATCACCTCGTCAAGCGGCGGCAGCGGCCGGACGACATCGACGGCGGACTCGGCGGGCGCCTCGTCGGGCGGCGGCGGCGGGGCCGGCGGTGCCGGCGGACAGAAGACGCGCGCCACTTCCGGCAGGTCGAAGACCGAGAGGAAGACGCTGAGGCCCTCGATGATGCTGGAGCGCAGCTTCTGGTCGAGCGCCTGCCAGTCCTGCTCGTGCCAACGCTTCACCGCGGCGAGCCGCTCGCGGCGCTCCGGATCGGCGGCGCCCAGCCGGACGACGTCGAACGCGATCCCGGACGCCTTGAGTTGCTCGCGCAGCTTCGGGTCGTCCTTCGCCCGGACCACCCCGTCGCCTGCCGGCTCCCATGCCCAGCCCTTCGCCGCGCCCATCCGCCCGGACAGCTCCGCGGTCCGGACCCGGATCGCAGACGGGCCGGCGATCGCCGCTTCGACCTCCGCGATCCTGCGCTTGACCAGCTCCGCGTCGAGCGTCCCGCGGTACACGTCGCGCAGCGTCACCCACGGCCGCGGCGACATCCGGTGCAGCTCGATGATCCAGCGCACCAGGTTCACGTACGCCTGCTGCCAGAACGGCTCTTTAGAGCGCCCGAAGAGCTGGTTGATGAGGCTGGCGATGGTGTAGGCGAGCGAGTAGGAGTCGAGCTCGTCGTCGCCCAGCGGGTTCCACTGCCAGCGCCCGCCGATGCCCAGCTCGATGTAGTCCCCGCCGCGGCCGGCGTCCTCGAGGATGCCGCGCACTTGATGGCAGAAGTCGCCCTTGACTTCGAGCACGAGACCCGCGATGCGCCGCTCCGGATCGCCGGCCTGCCAGCCGAAGAGTTGGCGGGCGAACGGGCGCATGCAGGCCGAGGTCTTGCCCGAGCCGATCGCGCCACAGATGAGGGTGCCGGTGTACAGGCCCAGCTCGGGGACCACGAGCCACTGCGGGCTCGCGACCTCCCGGACGGCGACGGGATGGTGCATCTCGCCGACGACGATGGCGGGGGCGGGGTCGGCCGGATCGACCGGCCACGCCGGGAGCTTGCCGCGGACCCGGCCGCGGGGCCAGCCCACGAACCAGACGCGGCCGGCCGCGACGGCGACGGACCACGCGATGACGGCGGCCACGGCTGGGCCGAGGTAGTGCCACGCGCTGATCAGACCGTGCAGGCCGGGCGACCGGACGGCGATCAGGTCGGCGACCGGGTCGGCCCCGAACGGCGGGAACGGCCGCCAGAGCCAGACGCAGGCAAGGACGGTCAGCGCCACCAGGAGCCGGTTCACTCCGGCACCCTCCGCGAGCGCCACGTCCGGCCGGCCGTGATCGCCGGCCCCTGCGGGCGCGACCGCTCCGACGCCTCCTCCAGCGCCGCGCAGCGGGCGATGGCGTCGTTGAGGCCGCCCCAGGCCTCCAGGGCATCCAGGTCGAGAGCGGCGACCGCCTTGCGGATCGAGGCGATCTCGGCTGCCGACTCCGGCACGTCGCCGGCGGCGCGCGGCGCGCGCGTCCAGCCTTCGAGCACCCGTTCCGCCGCGTCCAGACGCACCGGGTCGCGGCCCACGACGACGACCTCGACGGCGTGGCCGGCCGCACGCAGCGCCGCCCACAGCGCGGCGTGCTGCCCGCCCCACGTCGAGAGCCCGCTCGGCGTCTCGTCCTCCGCCTGCGCGAAGACGAACGTCGCGCGCTCGGCATCGAGCGCCAGCGGCAGCTTGTGGACGAAGTGCCGGCGCGTCGCCTTGCCCGCCCCCTGATACAGCCGGCCCGGCAACACGTGCTGCGGGACGCCCGCGGCCGTCAGCCCCACCACCTTCTCCCGCTCGGTCGGCAGCCACGGCAGGTCCAGGTGGTCGAGCACGCAGTCGAGCGACAGCAGCCGGCGCAGCGTCACCTCCGGCGTCGCCTCGCGCCGGTGCCGGACGTGCTCGGCCCCCAGCGCGTGGTAGAGCGACCGGGAGGCGATCCGGCACAGCCGCAATCCAGACCCGTTCCAGGGCTCCTCGACCGCCGCCTTACCGCACCGCTCAATGAAGCGGCGGGCCAGCTCCCGGTGCTGTTGGCCGATGAAGGCCAGGTACTGCCTTCGGAGGAACGCGCCGCTGTGCAGGCACACCAAGGCGAGCCACTCGGCGTCGCGGCCGGTCCAACCGAACTCGGCAAGCGCCGCCGCGCGGCCACCCAGGTGCGGGATCATCTGTCGCCTCCGCTCGTGACGATGCGGTCGCCCTGGAGGAACGAGATCACGATCCCCATCGGGTTGCGGACGACCAGCTCCGCGGGGATCTCCGGCAGGAACGAGAAGCGCATCGAGACCGACCAGGACTCGCGCGCCAGCTCCTCGCCGCTGCGCATACGCACCAGGTCGAAGGTCGCCGCCGCGCTGTGCGGCTCCGAAGGCTGCGGGAGGATCCGTACGGCCACGCGGTCGACGTGCAGCTCCTCGTCGCGCAGCCCGACCGCGGTCACCGCGACATCTTCGGCCTGCTCGGCGTAGGCGGCGTTGGCCACCTCCGGCGTCAGGAACCACAGCGACCGCTCCCAGTACTCCCGCACCGTGCCCTGCCGCCGTGAGTAGTGGTCGACGACGAACCGGTGCAGGAAGAACCCCGTGGTCGGGTCCAGCGGGTCGGCCTGCGCCTCCATCGCCTCGTAGGCGACGGCTTCGGCGCGGCCCACCTCGTCGACGCGCACCACCAGCGGCTTGGGCTGCGGCGCCCACGCGAGGCGCACCAGCGCGACGGCCAGCACGAGGATCACAAGTGACAGCGCCCCGGTCACGACCCGCAGATGCCGCGCCGCGTGCATCTGCTCCCCCCAGATCTCCGCGAACTCCCGCGCCGCCATCACAACCCTCCCGTCACCGCCACCCGCGCCACCGTCGCCGTCTGCACCGCGCGGCCCGACGCCCCGGAGCCGACGTTGCCCGAGCCCGAGAGCAGCATCTGCGTCAGCTCGCCGACCTTGAGCGTGGCCAGGCCCGCCGCCACGATGTAGGGGATCGTCACCATCGACCGCCGCCAAGCCGTCATGATCCCGGTCGGCCCCGCCCACTCCACATCGGCCGCGATGTCGCCCGTCCAGCCCTGGACGACGAACACCCCCAGCTCGGTCACGACTCGGAAGACCGCCCCCGCCACCGCGCCGTAGAGCGAGTAGACGAGCACCGTCCGGAGCCAGCCCCAGAAGAGGAACGAGAGCTGCGGGATCACCATCCACGGGATGAACACCGGGCCGAGCAGGAGCGCGATCGACAGGGCCATCTGCGCCCACATCACCTGCGCCTGCCCGAGGGCGAAGACGACGATCAGGCCGATGGCGAGGCCCATCATCAGGGCCACCGTCACCAGCAGGTCGAACGCCGCGTCGAGAACGCCCGGCAGGTCCGTGACCACGTTCCAGCCGAACGTGGCCATCCCGCCGAAGATCCCCCGGCCGCCGAACTGCTCCCGCCAGGCGGCGAGCGCGAGGCCGAGCTGCTCCAGCATGGCGCTGCCGGCGTCGGCGACGATCATCGTCTGGAGCCACTCGCCCATCCCCGTGATCAGGTCCGGGACGCTGCGGCCGGCGCCCGGCAACGGAGCCGTGTAGAACTGGAGCATCCCGAGCGGGATCGACAGGCCGATGACCATGCGCACGACGGCGGCCATGTTGACGCCGCCTCCGGAGAGCGCCATCTGCGCCCCGGTCCACACGACGACGATCAGGGCCAGACCCTGCCAGAGCTGCATCCCCGCGCCGGCCACGGCGGGCGCGACCGAGGCCATGAGCTGATCGACCAGGATCCCGGCCTGCTGGAGCATCAGGATCAGGTCTTGAAGCGACATCTCTTACCGTCCTCCTTACCGTGATCGCTGGACTGCCCGCCGCGGACTACCAGTCCGACGGCGACGGGACGCGGCGGTGGCTGTCGGCCAGCGGGCCGGCGACCGCAGTCAGATCGGCGGCGAAAGCTGCCTGCCCGGCCCGCGCCCGCAGCGCGTCGGCCTGCCAACGGGCCAGCGCCTCGCGCCGCGCCCGTTCCGCCTCGTAGCGCGCCCGGGCTTCGCGCGCCGCCTCGTAGGCGGCGAGCTGCGCCTGCGCCAACGCGATCTCGGTTCCGGTGACGGCAGCGGCCAGTTGCGCCTGCCCGACGCGCTGCGTGCGCATCAGGTCGTCGTTTCTGAGGTCGGCGAGCGCCGCCGACGCCTCACCCACCTGCCGCGCCAGCAGCGACGCCGCTTCGGCCTCGGCGTGCGCATGCACCAGGTCTGCCGACGAGACGGCCTGCGCCCGCTCGTGCGCCTCGACGAGCCGCGTCTGTACGGCCGGGTTGTCGACCGCCGCACGCAACTGGGCTTCGGTCAGCACCGCCGGGGCCAGCGCCTCCAGGTCGTCCCAGACGCCCCTGTAGCTGCGCCCGCCGCTACCCATCGCCTCCAGGGCGGTAAGCACGCCGGCCGCCTCGGCCGGCACCGTCCACGCGTCGAACGCGCCCGGCAGGGCGGCCAGCACCTCGGTCGCCGGCCGGGTCGCCAGAAGCGTGGTCTCCGGCACGGCGAGCACCTGGAGCCAGCCGGCCTCGTCCGTGAGGCCCGGAATCCGCTGCGAGAAGGCCCCGATCCCGCCCGCACTCGTGCTCGTCGCCAGCCCGATCCCGTGCCGGCCTATCGACCAGCCGGCGTCGGTCAGCTCGCGGAGGCGCCCGATGTTGCCCATCCCGATGTCGTTCGACGTGACCAGCTCGGTGGTGACGTCCAGCACCCCGTCGAGTGACTGGAGCTGCTCGACCATCCTTCCGATCTGGGTCACCATGTGGGCGATCTGCGTGATCTGGTTGGCGATGATGATCGTGTCGCACGAGCCGAACAGGCACGCCTGAGCACGGCGGCTCGACCATGTCCCCACGGCCGCCGCTACCACCAGTCCGGCAACCAGCCAGCGCCATCTGTTCTTCGTCATTGCCGATACATCCTTTCCGGGTGCGGCTCGGGCCGCGGTACGAGGAAGTCCGAGGTCACCCACACGCGCAGCCGGTGACCGACACGGATGGTGACCGTGGGCAGGCGGTTGAGGAACCGCGAGAGGATCTGCGTCGCCGACTGACCGAGGCCCTGCCCGGCCGCGGCGCGGAAGCCGGCCCCGCCGCCAGCGTACGGGTCGGAGCCTTGCAGGGTCAGCCCGGCGAGGACGCCCACGGCGCCGGCCGCCGCGAACATCGACGTGTAGTGCCGGTCCACCTGGTCGGCCAGGGCGCTCTCGCCGATGGCGTTCAGGCCGTGGAAGGCGAGGTCGACCCAGCGGCCGTCGGGCCACACGAGGCGATGGAAGCCGACCGCCAGCCGTCCCTGGTCCTGTTGCTCGACGGCCTGCGCGGAGCCGAGCAGCCGCGCCCCGCGCGGCACGAGGATCCGCTGCCGGTCGGCCGAGTAGAACGGGATCGCGACCTGCGCGAAGACCGGGCCGGTGAAGTCGCCGTCGAGCTGCGTGACCAGCACGGCGCTCAGCAGCGACCCCTCGTAGACGCGCTCCCAGCCGGCCGGATCGGCCGGCGTTCTCACGACGACCGGATCGGCTGTGGGGTCGATCGGTGGCCCCGTCACGCCGGGCACCGTCCGCGCCGGGGGCGCGGAACCCGCCGCACCATCGCCCGCGAGCCCCGCCAGCAATGCCGCGTTCGCGTCCTCCATGCGGTCGGCGATGGCGGCCGGATCGGGCGGCGCCGGCACGCTCGCGGCCTCGCCGGCAGCCGCCGTTCGCTCAGGCGGCCGAGGGTTGCCGGCAGCGCCCGGCTCGGCAGCCGGCTGGCGAGCCTCGGGGCTGCGGAGGGTCTGCACCACGCTCGGCGCGCGCAGCGACCGGGCGCGGCGCTCGACCGCCTCCAGCCGCAGCCGTTCCCGCAACTCGACCTCCCCGGCCGTGGGTGGCAGCGGCACATCGTCCGGTCCCGAATCCGTAGTCGGAAGCCCCGAGGCAGGCAGCGTGGGCGGGAATCCGCCCGTCGGACCGGCCGCAGCGGCCGCGCGCCGATTGCGGTCGTCCTCTTCCATCTGACGCTGTTCGGCGAGCTGCGTCAGGCGGGAGCTGATCTGTCCGACCACGCCCCGCCCCGAGACGCCCGGTTCACCGTCGATGGCGGCGTCCTCTGCCTCCGGATCTCCGCCCGACTGGCTCAGCACGAGGCCGACCAGCAGCACCGCGATGACACCGATGCCCGCCTTGGTGACCAAGTTGCCCGGCAGCGCCCCGGCCGGGGGCTGGAGCAGTTGCCTCCACTTCGCCATCACGGACCCGCCTTCCTCGGCGAAGCCGTCCACGCCAGCCGCCGGCCGCCGACCTCCAGGGCGCCGGCCCCGAGCACCCGCGGCGCGACGTGCAGCACGTCGTCGAGCACGGCCGAGACACTCACCCGCTCCAACTCGCCATCGACCCGCTCATACAGCACGGCCGAGATCGCCCGCGTCCGCAGGTACGTCCGCCGGCCGTCGTGCCACATCCCCTCGACGAGCCACGGGTAGCCGGCAGCCCCAACCGGCAGGCGGTAGTCGAACTGCAACTGGCGGGGATACGACTCGCGACCGGCATCGAGCCTGTCTCGCGCGGCGGTCCGGGCCACCCCGACCCGCTCGGCCGCCTGCGCCTGTGCCGCCTCGACCGACGCCCACGCCTCGGCCGCCCTCGCGGCTGCCGACGAGACCGTCTCGGCCGCGGCCAGCACGGGTGCGGCGTCCTCGCCGTCCGTCGCGCCGGCCGCGAGCCGCACAACGGCATCGACCGGCGCATCGTCCCGCTCGACCAGCAGCAGCGGCACGATGTCGCCGCCCGCCGTCAGAAGCACCACGTTCGAGCGGGCGCCCTCTACCAGCGGCCGGACGAACGCCAGGTGTGCGGCGGCCGAGATGTCCCAACGTTCGGCGTCGCCCATGACGACGTCGACGATCTTGGCCGCCTCCGGCAACACGACGGTCGTGACGTGCCGCACCCGCGCCGTCACCGTGAGAGGCGAATCCACTGGCGCGGCCGTGGCCCGCAGCCCCTGCGCCGCCGCCGGCGCGGCCAGCAGGGCGCACCCAAGCGTCAGGACCCAGGCCCTCATCGAGCCATCCCCTGCACCAGCACCACGGCGACTGTGGCGAACATGCCGCCCACTACGGCGCGGGTCTTCCACGTCCACGTCCGCTTCGGCCGGTCGAGCGTCCACTCGGTCTCCGAATCGCCGATCCGCAGCCGGCCCGGCCCGAGCACGTGGTCCGCGACGTACAGCCCGTCGTCGAACACCTCGTACGACATGAGGCTCGGCTCAAGGCCGCGGCGCCCGAAGCGCCGGTCGGCCTCTTGCAGCTCGTAGAGCGCCGGGGACTCCTCGGCCCGCGACCTCAAGTACGTGAACCGCCCGTCGTGCCACAGCGCCTCGACCTCGAACGGCGGGCCGAAAGCCGCCTCGTCGAGCCGGTAGGGGAACCGCAGCCGGCGCGGGTACTCGTCGCGCCACCGCGACCACGCCGCGTCGTGCTCGGCCCACACCTTCGCCACTTCCTCGGCAGCCGCCTCGTCGATCGCTTGCAGCTCGGCCTGCGCCGCCGCCTCTTCGGCCCGGTGCGCGGCCAGCTCGGCGCCCGCCACGAAGGCCGGCGCATGCCGCGGCAGATCGGCGGGCGACGGGCGCTCCGATCTGGTGACGTAGACCACCAGGTCCGGCTCCTCGCCGGACGACTCGGCCACCAGCAGAGCCCACACCCGGCCGCTCTCGGCCACGAGCGTCACGTTCGACGCAACGCCCGCTTCGAGCGGCTTGACGTACGCCACGTTGCCCGCCGCCGACACGTCCCAGTAGTCGGCGTCGCCGGCCACGACGTCGACGACGATCTCATCGCGCGGCAGCACGACGGTCGTGGTGTGCCGCACCTGCGCCGTGACCGGGATCGCAGCCTCCCCGGCCCCGTCCGACACGGTCCGAATCCCCTGCGCGGCGGCCGGCATCGCCGCCAGCACGCCGCAGCACGCCAGCCCTATCAACCTCCGTGTCATCGTTCCTCCTCGCATCAGCCGAGCACTGCCGCCCGCTTGTGATCGAGTCCAGCGGCCAGGCGCACGATCGCGCCCTCCACCCCGTAGCGCGCCACCATCTCGGCACGCCGTTGCGCCTCGCCGGCCGACGACGTGTAGAGCCAGTAGCTCTCCGGGTCGACCGCCAGCCGCAGGACGGCCGCCGTCGCCGGCCGCCGCAGGTACAGCTCGCGCTTCGGTTCCAGCTCGCGCACCGTGCGCAGCTCGTCGTCGTTGAGTTGGAACGTGGCCTGCCCGGCGTCGGGGAAATCCGGGTTAGCGAGGAACAGCCGCGTCGGCATCGACTCCAGCAGAGCCGCTGCCCCGGCCGTCTCCGTGATGTCCGTGACCGACTGCGTGGCGAGAATCAGCGCGGCGTTTCGCTTGCGCCACGTGCGGGCCGCCTCGGTCAGCCGGCCCAGGACGACCGGGTCCCGCAGGTAGCGCCACGCCTCGTCGACCACCATCAGCTTGAGGCGCGTCGTCTCTACCGGCGATTCGATCTCGGTCCGCAGCCTTTCGAGCAGGTAGAGCAGCGCCGCCTCGCACCAGTCCTCGTGCTCGACCGCCCCGGCCAGGTCGATCACCTGCCAGTCGGCCAGCGTCAGGTCCGCATCCTCGGCCGGCGGGTTGTCGAACCAGCGGCCCCAGGCGCCCGAGCCGTGCCAGCGAGAGAGCGCCGGCCACATCGGCGCAGGCAGCGACCGCACGAGGTTCCCCAGCGACCGCCGCGCCGGGGCCAGCGCATACAGGTCCTCGATGCGCGCCCGGACCTCGGAGAGGTCGCCGCTCGACTCCTCCCAGCCGCCGATCCGCAGCAGGCGCAGCACCCAGGCTGAAAGGAACTGGACGGTCCGCTCGGTCGGCTCCAGGCTGAACGGCCGCATGGGAATCGCGTCCTTCTCGGGCGAGACCTCCAGGTAGCCCCCGCCAAGAAACTGGGTCAGCGCGCGGTAGGAACCGCCGAGGTCGAGGATCAGGACGCGCGGGTCGTACTGGAGCGCCTGCACCAGCAGGAAGTTGAGCGTGAAGCTCTTGCCGGCCCCGGTCGCCCCGAGCATCAAGGTGTGGCCGACGTCGCGCCCCCCGAACAGGTCGTAGTGGTAGGGCGTGCCGGCCGGCGTCTCGAACACGGTCAGGGCCGGCGCGTCGAGGTGCGCGCAGCGGCGGTCCCCTCGCGGCGGGCCGAACAGCGGCGCCACGCAGGCCGCCACCCCCGCCGAGACGAACACCCGCCGCGGCTGCCGCGACGCCGGCTGTCCCGGCAGCCGGCCGAACCACACCGCGAGCTGCCCGTAGGACTCCCGCGCCGCCTTCGCGTCGAGGCCCCCGAAGACGCGCTGGATATCTGCGCCCCACTGCTCCAGTTGCTCCGCCGAGCCGCGCACGGCGACCGACAGCGCCACATCGCCGTACGAGACCACCTCCGTCTCCAGCTCGACCAGCGCGTCGCCGGCCCGCCGCGCCTCGATGCTCGCGGCGGCGTCCTCGAGCGCGGCGGCCGTCCCTTCCTTCTCCTGCATGTGGGCGGCCATCGAGTAGCGCTTCGAGAAGTAGTGCCGCTGGGCCGAGCGCAGCTTCCGCCGCGCCGCCTCGCGCGACCACGGCCGCCACTCGACAACCGCCGTCATCGGGACCGAGAGCGCGTACAGCTCCTCGAGCGCGTTGGCCGTCACGGTTGCCGGCGGCGCCACGCACGACCAGAGGCCGACCTGCTCGCGGCCGACGTGCAGCACGTGCCGGTCGGCCGCCACGTCCTCGCCCGCGAGCCGCCAGTTGACCCCGGCGTCCGTCCGCATCCCCACCGTCCAGCCGCCGAGGCCGCCGTTGACCAGCCGGTAGAGCACCGCCGCCGCCCTCTCGGCCGTAAGTAAGGACCTCGATCGGCGTCACGTCCACCACGCGGGCGGCGGACGCAGCGACCAGCGCCGCCTCGGTCTTGACCGCCCGCGCCAGATCCGCCGCGAGGTAGACCGACTCGTGCGGCGCCCGGCGCCGCCGCAGCCACGCGGCGAGATACGTCCGCCACCAGCCGCGTCCCCGAGTCCCGGCCGTCCGCCGCATGCCCGGATCGAAGCTCCAGACCATGTGCACGTCGAGGTCCTGGACGCGGCCGGCGAGGAACGCCTGCCGCTTGCGCTGCGCCAGCCCCGCGATGTCCGAAACCGGAGGACGTTCGTCGAACGCCGCCGGCCGCCGCTCGACGATCCACGACACCCGCATCTCGGGCGGCAGCCCGGAGAGCATCCGCTGCCAGCGTCCCGCGACCGCGTCGAGGTCCTCGGCCGTCCGGCCATCCGTGACCACCGGCGTCAGCGCGCCCACCGTCACCAGCTCGCCGGCCCGCGTCAGGCAGGTCCGCTCGTCGACCCAGCCCCAGTACGGCAGCTCGTGCGCCAGCGCGCCCGCGTCTCCCGTCACCCTTCACCCCGCTCGATGACGACGTACGGCGAGCGGTCCTCCAGCAGCCCGGCGTCGTACCGGCTGCGGTAGCGGATGGCCGCACGGACCACGCCGACCAGGTTCTGGTCGTGCCGCCACGCGAGCCAGCCAGCCCCGTAAAGCACACCGAACACCAATCCGCCCGCCGCCAGGCTGTTGACGGCGTTCCAGATGGCCGCGGCCAGCGTCGCGGCCAGCAGGAAGAACCGCCGCTCCACGCCGAGCACCGTCAAGGGCTGGCTCAGGATCGCGTAGCCGTGCCACTGCCTTCGTCCGCGCATCTAGAACATCCAGGCGATGAAGTTGGCCGCGCCCAGCGCCATGCCCAGGCCGAAGATGATCCCGGCCAGCGCCTGCTTGCTGCCGCCTTCCTGAAACGCGAACATCAATCCGCCGACGACGATCGCCACCAGAGCCAGACCGCGCGCGATCGGCCCGGTGAACGCCGTCTGGAGGTTGTTCACCGCGGTCACCCACGGCGAGACGCCCTGCGCCGCCAACTGTTCTTGCGCGAGCGCGACCAGCGCCGCCGACGCTCCGAACCGAAACCACTGCCGCTTCCGCATCGACTTCCTCCTTGTCAGCAGCCCGCGCACGCGGCCGACACGTGCCAGGCCAACGCCGCGAACATCCCCAACGCGATCCCGCCGGCCAGGCCGGCGCCCACGCCCTCGCGGTTGCGCGGGAATGCCGCCAGCAAGGCGCCGCCGAAGGCGACCGCGCACAACCCGGCCGCCCATACCGCGACACACCCGCACTCGGCCGCTTCGCTCATTCGTAGTCCCCCGCATCGTGGCGGGCGAGCGCCTCGCCCAGCGCCGGGTCCTGTCCCTCGCCGCGCCGGATCGCCTGCTCGGTCACGTCCACCTTGCGGCCCACCGCGCCCAGCCCGACCGCTCGCGCCGCCAGGTAGAAGCCGGCCGCCAGCGTCGCCAGGGCCATCGCGCCGTAGGCGGCGACGTACCAGCCGTAGTCGGTGAGGATCAGCCGCCCGAACGGCTGCAGGTACGTCAGCTCCGCCGCCAGCACCCACGCGCCCAGCGTGCCCGCCGAGACTGTCAGTCCCACGCTCGCCTTCCACGGCTTCACAGCTCGATCACCTCCTGCTCGCGGCGCGGCAGGCCGCCGCCCCGGCCACCCTTGCTCCCGCCGCCCAGCGCCCGCCGCACCGCCGCGGCGGCCCCAGGCGACGACGCGTACATCGCGAAGCCCGCTCGCGCCTTCGCCCGGATCGACCTCCCGCGGTAGTGCCCCGAGGCGACCTCGACGTTGCAGCGCCCCGTGCGGCCCGCCGCGTCGACGTACTCGACCTGCGCGTCCGGCACGAGCACCTTGCCGTCCTCGACAGGCAGCCCGAGGGCGTCCGCGGCCTGCCGCCGCGCCTCGTCGGCCGCCTCGCGGCTCGCGGCACGCCGCGCCTGCTCGCTTCGGGACGCCAGGAGCCCCTTCAGCTCCGCGTCGATCCGGACACGCACGACGCGCCCGCCCGCCGCCTCGATCCGCGCCTGCGCGGCGCAAGCCGCCCGGTAGACCGCTACGTCGTGGGCCAGCTCCGCCGGCCGCACTGCGCCGGACAGCGCCCGCTGCTTCGGCCGGCCAGCCTTGCGCCACAGCGCCTCGGCGCGCGCCGCCCCGGCCGGCGTCGCCACCACGACCGTGAACTTCCCGCCCTTCGGCCCACGCGCCGTCCGCTGCTCGACCCACCCGCGCCGCTCGGCCCGCGCCAGTCCCCGCCGCGCCGCGAACGGGTGCCCGTCGAACTGCCGCTCGACCAGGTCCCGCAGCGCCACCGCCCGGAACGCCCCCACGTCGCGCACCAGACCGTCGAGACGCTCGTCGAACGAGCGGCGCGGCTTCTCCGCGTCGTACTCGCGGCGGTGCCCGCTCCGCGCGCGCCCCTCCGGCAGCCAGTCGCGCCCCTCGCCCCGCTGCGCCGGATCCCGGTCGGGCATGCGGGTCATCGGCTGAGCCCCTCCACCTGCGCGCCGGGCCGCGCCGGCCCAATGCCCGCGCGCCGGTCCGGCGCCGACGCATCCCGCACCGCCAGCCGCCAGTCCCGCCCTTCCAGTCCGACCACCTCCGAGCGGCCCACGATCCGGCTCGACAGCCGGTCGTCCCCCATGAACACCGCGATCTCGCTCGGCCGCTTGTTCGAGGTCCACACCGTCCGCCGCCCCGCGTCGTGCCGCGCCTCGTAGAGCATCAAGAGCGTCCGCCGCGTGTAGTCGGTCGCCGCGTCCCGCTCCGACCCCAGGTCGTCGAGCACCAACAGCGTCGCCGCGGCCAGCCGGTCGAACGTCTCCGAAGTCTCCAAAGCCGCCTGCGGCCGGAGCCGGTAGAGCAGCAGCGGCACCCGCGCGAACGCCATCGACCGCTCCCCCGACCGCCACGACTCGTTGAGCAGCGTGCATGCCAGCCGCGTCTTGCCCGTCCCCACCGGGCCGCACAGCAGCAGGTCCCGGCCGTCCTCGCCGCCGCGCAGGAACGCTCGCGCCGCCGCCAGCGCGTGCCCGTTCTCCGCCGTCCGCCGCCACGTCGCCCACCGCGCGTCCCGGAACTCCCGCGGCACCGACGGCGCCGACGCGTGCGCCGCCGTCCAGCACGCGCACCGCCGCAGCCGCGTGGCGCCCTCCACCTCGACCGGCTCCCAGCCCGGCGTCCCCGCGCACCGCTCGCATGCCGTCGTCATCGCTTCGCCCGCTTGATGACCGCGTCGTACGCCTCGCGCGGCTCCGTCGACCGCGCCGCCCCGTCACGCCGGCCGGCGCTTGGGCCTCGGAGCTGCTCGGCCAGCGCCGGCCCCCGCGACAGCAGCATCGACAGCGTCCGCGTCCGCCCGTCCAGGAACCGGTCGCCCTCGGCCGTCAGGAACCGCTCCGCAAGCCGGTCCAGCTCCTCGTCGCCGTACGTCGCGCACAGCCGCTCGGCTGCATCCGCGTCCGACGCCTCGACCGCACGCGTCGGCGCATACGCCACCCCGCGGTGCCGCGGATACAGCGCCGACCGGTACCGCTCGACGAACGCCGCCGCCCGCGATGCCGCCTCCGCCGGCGGATGGCCGGCCGCCCCCTCCCCCGGACCCCCTCCCCCTGTTTCGCGGTTGGTACTGGGTTTAGTACTTCTTGAAGATCTGAGATCCGTACCGCGCGCGCGGGCTTCCGAAGTAGTGCCGAAGTGCTTCCCTGGACCGCCCTGGACATCTCCGGATGCCGGATCGCCCCGGAATTGCTGGTGCGGAACCACTTCCGAAGTAGTGCGGAAGTGGTGCGGAACTGCTTCCGAAGTAGTGCGGAAGTGGTTCCGAAGTAGTGCGGAACTACTTCGGGAGAACTTTCGAAGTGGTGCGGAAGCGCCAGAGGCTGCCCTCGGCAGCGCCCGCAGCCGCGAGCCGCCCGGATGCGCTGACCACAGGTGCAGCGTCCTGTCGCTCACCATCGCCTCGGCCGGCAGCGGATGCGGCGTGCGGCCCGGAAACCGCACCCGCTGGCAGTCCTGCCAGTCCGCCTGGTACAGAAACCGCACGCCTTCGTGCTCGAACGCCGACACCAGACCCACCTCGACGAGCCGCTCGATGCTCGCCGCGACCGCCTCGGCCGCACGCTCGCGCAGCGCGTCGTGCGCCGCCTGGAACGCCACGCCGTCGGCCCGCATCACCCCGAAGTCGTCCGCCCCCAGCACGTAGGTCGTCCAGACCCGGAACGCCAGGTCCGACAGCCTCGACACCTTCGTCGAGTGGCCCAGCCGCGCGTTCAGCACTCGCTGCGCCGGCATGGCTGGCTGTCCGTCCCTGCCGACGCGCTCGGCAATGTCCATCGACGTTCCCCGCCCCATCCGTGCTCGCTCGCCATCCTGAGACCCGGACCCCCGCGCTCGCGCCGCCGTCAGCACATCCTGTCCGGGTCGCACACGGCGCACTGCGCCCACTCCGGCCGCGCGCCGAGCAACCGGACCCTCGCGTTCGGCCGCGCCCGCCAGTGCTCGCCCGCCTCCGGCCAGCATCCCGGGCAGATGAACAACGCGCCGCCCGTGCCCGGGTCGACCACCTCCCGCCACGCCGTGTCGGCGCGCTTCGCCGCGCGCCGCACGATGGCCGGCGCCGGCCCCGCCCGCCCTCCGCCGACAGTCGCGTCCCTCATGCCGTTCGCCTCCTCCTCCGCTTCGCCAGCCCGCCGCGCAGGCCGCCCACGGCGAGCCAGTGCAGCGTCGCCGCCTTGCTCCAGCGCAGCCGCTTGTCGATACCCGGGACCGGCGCCAGCGGGAAGGTCCCCGCACGCACCCGGCGCTCCAGCGTCGACCGCGAGCAGCGCAGCAGCGCCGCCATGTCATCCAGGAACAGCACCTCCGGCAGCGACTCGACGTCGATGGCCTCGTCGCCCGCCGCGTTGCACTCGCCGCCGCCCATCTCCTCGATTGCCGTCGTCCGCGCCTCGGCCGCGGCCAGCTCGATGCGCTCCAGCCGGCCGAGCGCCGCCGTCGCCCGCGCCTCGAACCCCTCCGGGGCCGGCTGGCGGCCGTTGAGGATGGCGTTCAGCCCGCTCCTCCCCATGCGGAGCGCCGCGGCGAGGTCGTATTGCGTCAGACCGAGTGCGGCCAGGCGGCCACGGATCGCCCGCATCGCCGGAGGCACCATCGCTTCCGAGCTTATGCGTAGATTATATACGTCGTCAAGCCGAAAGTGCGGCGCGCCCGCGGCGACGGTTTCGACCCGCGGGGCCGGGCGGTCACGGCAGCAGTCGCGGCGGGCGGTGCGGCGCCCTTCGCGGGAGCGCAAGCCCCTCGGCGTGGAAGCTGACGGGCCTGTGGACGGGCCGACGGGCCGCCCACGAGCCCCTTGGATCCCGCCCGCCGGCGGGCTCCACAGCTCCCACACCGGTCACCATCGGCGGCCTTCGAGCAGAACACGTCAGAACCCGTCACGCCGCCGGCGCGGCGCCGGCACCGTTTCGGCCCCGTGAAACGGGCTCGGAGGCACCTTCAAGTACGCTGTGGAGATAATTTCCCGATGCAATAAATTGTTGCTATCATGTCCCCATGACCTTGCTCGCCAAGCGCCTCCGGCAGGTCCGCACCGACCGGGGGCTGTCGCAGGGGCAGCTGGCGAACCGCCTCGGCAACTCCTCGCACCTGATCTCCCAGGTCGAGCAGGGCCGCTGCGGCCTCACCAACCCCAGGCTCTCGCTGGCCGCCCAGACGCTCGGCGTCTCGATCGACTACCTGATCGGCCTCACCGACGAGCAGACGCCCTCGCACCAGCTCGCCCGCGACCTGACCGCCGCCACCGCCCGCGTCCGGGACCTCGAAGACCAGCAGGCCCAGGCCGGCATCACCGACGACGGCGACTTCATCGGCGTCTCTCCGATCACACCCGCCGCCGGCAGCGGGGCCGTCGTCGACGACGAACGCATCACCGGCGGGCTCAAGTTCCGGCGCGACTGGCTCCGGAAACACGGCCTCGACGCGCGCCAGTGCCGCGTCCTGCAGGTCATGGGCGAGTCGATGGCGCCCACGCTCGTCGACGGCGCCTCCATCCTCGTCAACCTCGCCCGCCAGCGGCGCCGCGACGGCCGCATCTACGTCGTCCGGACCGAGGACGGCCTGATCGTCAAGCGCGCCGGCAAGGACGCCGCCGGCGCCTGGCAGCTCGTCAGCGACAACCCCGACAAGCAGACATGGCCCACACGGCCCTGGCCGCTTGATGCGCCCATGATCGGAGAGGTCAAGTGGACCGGGCGCACCTTCGTCTAGGAGAACCCCGATGAGCCCGACCCCACGCAACGACGACGAGCCCGTCGCCACCGAGGAGACCGCGGCCCCCGCTCCGCGACCGAAACGGCGCACGGCTCAGAGCGCCACGTCACGGAAACCGAAGGCCAAGGCCGGCAGTCAGCCGGCGCGCCGCCGCGTCCGCGTCGCCGAGGGCGTCTACAAGGACCGGCACGGACTCGCCGCCACCGTCAAGGTCAACGGCATCCAGCGCGAACTCCGCTTTCCGCCCGGCACGCCGCTCAAGACCATCCGGGCGCGCCGGGACGAACTGCGGGCGAGCCTGCGGACACTGCCGGCCGGTGAGCGCCATACGCTGGCTCACGACGCCGGACGCTATCTCGATCAAGTCAAGAGCACGCTGCTCGCCACCTTCGACGACCGGCGGCGCGATCTTTCCATGTGGCTTCCTCGGTTCGGCCACCTGCGGACGCTCGCGCTACCGTCGCATGTTGCTGCCCTGAACGCCCAGATGCACGAATGGCGGCGGACGCACGCCGCATCGAGCTGCAACCACCGGCGGCACGCGCTCATCCATCTGGTGCGGCTGCTCTACGGTCGGCGCGCCGCGGTTGACCTGATTGATCTCGTGCGATTCCCGCCCGCGCCGCCGAAGCCCCGTTGGGTGCGCCGTAACCACCTCGATGCTGTCCTCGCGCACCTGACGCCCGGGTCCAAGACGGCGGCGCGGCTCCAGATGATGCACTGGACCGGCATGCGGCCCTCGCAGATGGGGCGCTTGACCCGAACCGACTTCCATCTCGACGAGCCGATCCCGTACGTTGACGTGCCGCGCGGGAAGGGAGGGCGGCAGGCCGCCGTACCGCTGGTTGACGAAGCCGTGTCAGCCGCTCACGCGTTCATCGCCGCTGACGCATTCGGTCCGTGGTCCTGCCCGAGTGCGAACAAGGCCATCCGCACGGCCGCGCAGAAGGCGAATCTCGAACCGTTCACCGTGTATCAGATTCGGCACTCGTTCGCGACGTGGCTGCGGCATGCCGGGGCCGACCTCGCCGACATCCAGGACCTGTACGGACACACCGACCCGACGACGACGAGGATCTACGCCGCCCCGACGCTCGCCAAGCAGCGAGACGCCATCCGCAAGCTGCGGGCCGTGGACCGTCCAGGTGCGTCGGACGAGGCGGCCGGCACCGCGCACGAGGTTCCTCGCCGCGCCAGTTGACGCCGCTCGCCGCTATGGGTGAATATGGGCCGGATCAGATGACTACGCGACGACGAGCCGGGGAGGCCGGGCCGTGGCAAGGCACGCCCCAGTGGACACGGCGTGTAGCACTTCGCGGCGATTCGGCTGGCAGACGCGGCTGGCAGAAGCCGATGCATCGCTGCAAATTGTTGATTCTAAAGAATAGGCGCGTAGCTCAGTTGGTTAGAGCGCCTGCTTGACATGCAGGAGGTCGGCGGTTCAAGTCCGCCCGTGCCTACCAGGTTTCACGCCTCGGCTGCCCGGCCCGAAGTCACCGCCACCGTATGAATCAGGTCACGGTCACGCTGCCGGATGGATCCACGAGAGGTGTGCCCGCGGGCACTCCGGCCGTGGAGCTGGCGGCCGAAATCTCGCCCCGCCTCGCCAGGCAGGCCCTCGCGGCGATGGTCGACGGACACATGGTCGACCTGTCGCACCCTCTCGACGCCGACGTCGAGGTGCGCTTCGTGACGCCCGACGCCCCCGAGGCGCTGGACCTCTACCGGCACAGCACCGCGCATCTGCTCGCCGCCGCGGTGACGGCGCTCTTCCCCGAAGCGCAGTGCGGCATCGGGCCGGCCATCGACGACGGCTTCTTCTACGACTTCGTCGTCGATCGCCCGTTCGTCCCCGATGACCTCGAGGCGATCGAGCGGAAGATGGCCGAGCTCGCTTCGCGCGACCTGCGCTACGAGCGCAAGATGATGCCGAAGGCGGAGGCGAAGGCGTTCTTCGGCGACCGGGGCGAGCCGCTGAAGGTGGAGCTGATCGAGGAGAAGGGCGGGCCCGTCGTCTCCTGCTACACGATTGAGGACGCCTTCATCGACTTCTGCACCGGCCCGCACGTCCCGTCCACGGGGCGGCTGCGGGCGTTCAAGGTTCTCTCGAGCTCGAACGCCTACTGGAAGGGGGACGCCCGCAACCAGCCGATGCAGCGGATCTACGGCACCGCGTTCTTCAAGGACTCGGCGCTCAGGACCCACCTGCACCGCATCGAGCAGGCGAAGGCGCGCGACCACCGCAAGCTCGGTCGGGAACTCGGCCTGTTCACGTTTCATCCCGCGGCGCCGGGCGCGCCGTTCTGGCTGGCGAAGGGCGCGACGCTCTATCGGCTGCTGGGCGACTACATGCGCGAGACGTTGTCGGACGAGGGCTATCAGGAGGTTCGGACGCCGCTCCTCTTCAACAAGACGCTCTGGGAGACGTCCGGCCACTGGGATCACTACCGGGACAACATGTTCCTGGTGCAGGGGGATTCCGGCGACGGCGACGGCGGGCATCCGGGCGACGGAGCGGCGCCCGACGGCGACCGGACCGGTCCACGCCTGCACTATGCCCTGAAGGCGATGAACTGCCCGGCCCACATGTTGATGTTCGCCAGCGAGGGCCGAAGCTACCGCGACCTGCCGTTGCGGTTCCACGACCAGGGTGCGTTGCACCGCAAGGAGGCATCCGGCGTGGTGGGCGGGTTGACCCGGGTCCGCCAGCTCTCGCAGGACGACGCGCACTGCTTCATCACCGAGGACCAGATCGGCGAGGAGGTCGAGCGGCTGCTGCGACTCGTGGATCGCGTTTACGGAGACTTCGGTCTCGAGTACGCCCTGGAGCTGTCGACGCGCCCCGACGACTACCTCGGCAGCGCCGCCACGTGGGACCATGCGGAGGCGCAGCTCGAGGCGGCCATCGGCGCCACCGGGGCCCGCTTCACGATCTCCGAGGGCGACGGCAGCTTCTACGGACCGAAGATCGACATGCACGTGACCGACGCCCTCGGACGGCGGTGGCAGTGCGCCACGATCCAGCTCGACTACCAGATGCCCGAGCGCTTCGGCTTGAAGTACACCGGGGCCGACAACGCCGAGCACACCCCGGTGCTGATTCACCGGGCCATATTCGGCAGCTTCGAGCGCTTCATCGCCCTTCTCATAGAACACTACGGCGGTGCGTTTCCGCTCTGGCTGGCTCCGGTGCAGGCGCGGGTGCTCACGATCGCGGACCGTCACGCCGAGTACGCCGCCGCCGTCCGCGATCGTCTGGCCGCGGCGGGGCTCCGCGTCGAGGCGGACCTGCGGCAGGAGAAGATCGGCCTCAAGATCCGCGAGGCCCAGCTCCAGAAGATTCCCTACATGCTGGTGGTCGGCGACCGGGAGGCCGCCGGCGGCACGGTAGCGGTCCGGAGCCGGAAGGGCGGCGACCAGGGCGCACGGCCGGTCGACGCGGTGATCGCCGCGCTCGACGACGAGACGCAGCAGAAGCGGGACCGGGCGGCGAAGTAAACTACGGCGGCCAGGAAAGGAGCCTCCTATTCCTCCAGGACGCGGGCCACGCGGCCCACGACGCGACTTTCGCCAGAACCGCACGCGGGTGAACGAGCGCATTCGCGTTCGGGAGATTCGCGTCATCGACGACACCGGCAGCCAGCTCGGCGTGATGTCGCCGCAGCAGGCGCTCGCCGTGGCGCGCGAGAAGGGGCTCGACCTCGTCGAGATCTCGCCGACCGCGCAGCCGCCCGTCTGCCGCATCATGGACTTCGGGCGCTACCAGTACGAGGAGCAGAAGCGGACGCGGCAGGCCCGCAAGCACCAGAAGACGATCGAGGTCAAGGAGATCAAGTTCCGGCCGAAGGTCGACGAGCACGACTACCAGTTCAAGAAGAAGCACGTCGAGCGCTTCCTCGAGCACGGCGACAAGGTGAAGGCCACCATCTTCTTCCGCGGGCGCGAGATGGCGCACCCCGAGTTCGGCCGCCACATCCTGGATCGTCTGGTGGACGAGCTGCAGGAGGTGGCGCTGCAGGAGACCGTGCCCCGGATGGAGGGCAACCAGATGCACACGATACTGTCGAGCCGGACCGTCGGGAAGAAGGGCCGGTGACGGGAGCTCCACGATGCCCAAGCTGAAGACGCACCGCGGCGCCGCCAAGCGCTTCAACCGCACCGGCAGCGGCAAGATCAGCCGGAGCAAGGCTTTTCGCCGCCACATCATGACGAGCAAGACCACGAAGCAGAAGCGCAGCCTGCGCGGCAAGACGACGGCGACGGATGCCGACGCGCCCCGCATCGCCCGGATGATCCCCTACAAGTAGATCGAAGAGCAGCACGATGCCTCGAGTGAAACGTGGAACGGTGCGGCGCGCGAAACGGCGCCGCCTGCTGGCCCGAGCCAAGGGCTACTACCAGACGAAAAGCAAGCTGTACCGCGCCGCCAAGGAGGCCGTCGACACCTCGCTCAACTATGCATTCGTCGGCCGCAAGCGCAGGAAGCGGGATTTCCGGCGGCTCTGGATTACGCGCATCGGCGCCGGCGCACGCCAGCACGGACTGAGCTACAGCCGGTTCATGAACGGGCTCAAGCGCGCCGGCATCGAGCTCGACCGAAAGGCCCTGGCCGAGCTCGCCGCGCGCGAGCCGGACGCCTTTGCGCACCTCGCCGCCCAGGCCAGGACCGCGCTCGACGCGGGCCCCGCAGCCTGACCCGCCAATCGTCTGAAGGCTTCGCTCGGTGCCCAACCAACCCTCGAGGACTCCTGGCGCCTCCGGCCGGCCCCGGGCGGACTCCGCGACGGCTTCTCCCTCCACGGTCGAGGACGTGCGCGCCGCTTTCTCGGCCGAGGTGCGCAAGGCGACCTCGGCCGACGAGTTGCAGGAGCTCCGCAACCGCTATCTCGGCCGCAAGCGGGGCGCGGTGACGGCGCTCCTCAAGTCGATCGCCGCCGCCACCCCGGACGAGCGCCGCGAACTCGGCCGGCAGGCCAACGCCCTGAAGCGGGAAATCGAGCAGGCGCTCGCGGCGCGCCGGGAGGCAGCGGAGGCGCACGGCGCGGCGGGCGGCGACGACGGCCGCGTCGCCCCGCCCGGGCAGGGCGACGCGACCGGAGGCCGCGCAAGGGCCGGGGCCGACCGCGGTCCGGTTGCGCGGCACGGAATTCGTGGCAGCGCCGCCCCGACCGTCGCGCCACCGCGCGACGCGCTCGACGTCACGCTGCCCGGTCGCGAGGTCCGGGTCGGCCATCGCCACCCCCTGACCGTGGTTCGCGAGGAGATCGAGGAGATCTTCGCCAGCCTCGGCTTCGAGGTGGTCGAGGGGCCGGAGGTCGAGGACGACTACCACAACTTCGAAGCGCTCAACATGCCCCCGGAGCACCCGGCGCGCGATATGCAGGACACACTGTACCTCGACGCGCCGCTGCGGACCCGCTCCGACCGGCCGGGCACCCTGCTGCGGACGCACACCTCGGGCGTGCAGATCCGCTACATGGAAACGCATGAGCCGCCGGTTCGCATCATCGCGCCCGGACTCGTCTACCGGCGCGACACCCCCGACCTGACGCACTCGCCGATGTTCCAGCAGGTGGAGGGGCTCCTGGTCGACGACGACGTCACGATGACCGACCTCAAGGGAACGCTGGAGTGCTTCCTGCAGCGGCTCTTCACGCCGGAAACGCAGGTGATGTTCCGCCCCAGCTTCTTCCCGTACACCGAGCCGAGCGCCGAAGTGTTCATGAGTTGCGTCTTCTGCCGCAGCGACGGCTGCGCCGTCTGCAAGCGGACCGGGTGGCTGGAGGTCCTCGGCAGCGGCATGGTGCACCCGGCGGTGCTCGAGGCGGTCGGCTACGACTCGGAGCGTCTGACCGGCTGGGCGTTCGGCGTCGGGATCGACCGGCTCGCCATCCTCAAGTATCGCGTGCAGGACATTCGCGCCTTCTACGACAACGATCTGCAGTTGCTGGAGCAGTTTCCCCTGTGAGGATCCTCGTCTCGTGGCTGCGGGAGATCGTCCCGGTCCCGGTCGGGATCGACGAGCTCGCGGATGCGCTCACCCGGCACGGCTTCGAGGTGTCGGCCATCGATCCCGCTCCGGAGATACCGGGTCGGCCGGCGGGGGGGCCGGACGCGGTCCTCGACCTCGAGGTCACGACCAACCGCCCGGATTGCCTGAGCGTCCTCGGAATCGCTCGCGAGGTGTCGGCCATCTACGACAACCCGCTGCGCTGGCCTCCCCTGGCGGCGGCCTCCGGCGCCGGCGCGGAGGTCGCCCTGACGATCGAGGAGGCCGGGGCAGCCCACTGCCCGCGCTACGCGGCATCGGTGGCGGACGTCCGGGTAGCGCCCTCGCCGGCCTGGATGGCGGCGCGCCTGGAGGCGGCCGGCGTCCGGCCCATCAACGCCGTCGTCGATGTGACCAACTACGTGATGCTGGAACTCGGCCACCCGATGCACGCGTTCGACCTCGACCGGCTCGCCGGCGGGGAGTTGCGCGTCCGGCCGGCCCGTCCCGTGGAGATGGTGCACACGCTGGACGGCGAAGAACGCGCGCTTCGCGACGACATGCTGGTCATCGCCGACGCTGTGCAAGCGCAGGCCGTAGCCGGCGTGATGGGCGGCGCCGACTCCGAGGTGACCGCCGCGACCACGCGGGTCGCGTTCGAGAGCGCCTGGTTCGACCCGATCTCCGTCCGCCGCACGAGCCGGCGGCTGGCGCTGTCGACCGACGCCTCGTACCGCTTCGAGCGCGGCGCGGACATCGATGCCCCGGTCCGCGCGATGCGGCGGGCCCACGCCCTGCTGGCCGACATCGGTGCAGGCGCCCCGCGCGGCGGCATCACCGACCGCTACCCTGCTCCCCGCCGGCCGGTCACGGTCGCGTTGCGCCACGCGCGCATCGGTCGCGTGCTCGGGGTCGACGTTGCTCCGGACGTCGTCCCGCCCGCTCTGGAACGGCTCGGATTCGGCATCGAGCAAAGGCCGGACGAGGCCGGCGCGCCGACGTGGCGGGTGACCGTGCCGGGCCACCGCGTCGACGTCCGCCGCGAAATCGATCTGATCGAGGAGGTGGCCCGGCACCACGGCTACCATCGACTGCCATCGACGTTCCCGCCGCTGCGGCGTCCCCCCGCCGCGCCCGCGGAGGCCCTCGGTCGGCGACGTCTGCTGCGCCGCACCCTGACTGCCGCCGGCTGCTCGGAGGCGATCACCTACGGTTTCGTCGAGGAAGCCGCTGCGCTGCCGTTCGTCGCCGGCAGCGACGACCTGGCGCGGCTCGCCAACCCGCTGTCCGAGACGTTCGCCGTGTTGCGTCCGTCGCTGATCCCGGGCCTCCTCGGCGCTCTCGTGTACAACCGCCGGCGCGGGCGGAGCGACGTCCGCCTCTTCGAGATCGGCCGTCGATTCAGCGCCGCCACAGGCGAGACGCCGGGGGTCGCCGTCGTCATCGCCGGCCCGGCCGCGCCGGAGCACTGGGATGACGGCCAGCGCTGGCGGGCCGGGGACCGCGGCGGCGGGCGCGTGCCGCCGGCCGATTTCTACGACCTCGCGGGCATTGTCGAGCGCGCGCTCGACGCGCTCGGCGTCACGCCCGCGCTCGTCGCCCCGGACGATGCGGGACCGGCCTGGTTCTCCGCCGGGCGCTCCGCGGTCGTACGGGCCGCGGTTCCCGGCGGGGCCTCGTCGTTGACCCTGGGCTGCGCGGGTCAGCTCGAACCGGAGATCGCCGCCGCCCGCGGTCTGCCGGCTGCGACCGGCGCCGTGTACGCTGCCGAGCTCGATCTCGACGCGGTCGCCCGCGCGGGCCGCGACCGCCGCCGCCTCGTCGCGTCGCGGCCGCCACGCTTTCCCGCGATCGTTCGGGACATCGCGATCGCCGTCGACCAATCCTTGCCTGCCGCCACGGTTCGTGACACGATCCGGGCCGTCGCGCCCGACTCGCTGGTGGGGGTTCGAGCCTTCGATCGCTACCAGGGTCCGGGCGTTGGCGACGGGCAGGTCAGCCTCGCGTTCCGGCTCACCTTCCGCCGCCGCGATCGGACGCTCACCGACGCGGAGGTGCAGCGGGCGATGCAGGAGATCGGGACGGCACTCAAGACCGCCCACCAGGCTACCTTCAGATAGGCCGCCGTCGCAGGAGCAATCGGGAATGGCGAACACCAGAGAATCCATCGTCGCGGTCCAGTCCGTCGACATCGAGACTATCGGGCGCCTCGCGGAGAAGGTGAACGCGCTCGTGGGCCTGCTCGACCGGACGCGCGCCGAGCTGGCGCAGACGACGGAGGCGAACGACCACCTGAGCAAGGAAGTCGATCGGCTCCGCGCGCAGGTAGCCGCCGCCGATGGCGAGCGCGAGCAGGTCCGCACCCGCGTCTCGGAGATGCTCACGCAACTCGACGCCCTCGATCTGTAGGCGTCCACGAGACGCGATGGCGGACTCGGGCGAGAGCGTCGTCCTGGTGGAGGTCTGCGGTCGGCAGTATCCGATCCGCAGCGACCTCGACGAGACGTACGTCACGGAGCTTGCCCGTTACGTGGACCGCAAGATCCGAACGACCGCCAAGCTCGCCCACGGAGCCGATTCGCTCCAGGTCGCGGTCCTGGCGGCGCTGAACATCGCGGACGAGTACTTCCGCTTCCGCAACCGGCAGCCCGCCTCGGCCGACGATGTCCGGCGCCGGGCCGACGAGCTCGAGGCGCTGGTCGATCAGGCGATCGCCGACAGCCTCGATCCCGACTCGGAGTCCGGGCCGTAGAACGGCGCGGACTCCTGCAGGCTTGGCTGGGCACCAGGCGGAGCCGTTCAGGCGACGAATGGTGGGCCAGGAGGTGCCGTTGCGCGAGTTCCGACATCGGCGAATCTCTCCGACCCGCCCGACAGCCCGTCACCTTGCCACCCGCCAGCCTTCGTTCTAAGATGAGGTCGGGAAACGGCATGAAGGTCGGATCCGCGGGAACTCCCCGCGGCCGCCATGCGGATTTCGAACTCCCTGCGGTGTACGTGATGGTTTGGAGGCTCGTTTGAGCCATTGCTGTATTGAAAGAGAGTTGCGACGCTTCGCCGTGTGCATGCCTCCGCGCGAGGAAGCCTTAGAGGCGGGGTAATTGACCTAGCGGCTCCACCTGCTCAGGCAGGTTCATACGACCTCCCCACACGGCAGTTCGCGGGGTTCCGTCCGCATCGGTGCGCCGGCGTGCCGCGCCCCTCACAGAGGGATCGCGCATGCAACTCCTTCCAGGCGTCGCCGGTGCCATTGCGGGTGCGGTAGCGGCCCTCGTCGTCTTCCTGCTCTGGTTCGCCAGTCGGAAGCGCCTCGCCGCCCGCACGGTAGGAGAGGCCCGGGCCGAGGCATCCCGCCTGCGGCAAGACGCGCGCCGCGAGGCCGAGGCGGCCAGCAAGGAGACCCTTCTCACCGCCCGCGAGCGTTCGCACGAGCTGCTGCGCGAGGCCGAGACGCAGATCCGCGACCGGCGTGCCAAGATCGCCGACCTCGACAAGACGGTGGCCGATCGAGCGCGTGTGCTGGCCGACCGGGAGGCCGCCCTCAAGCGCGCCGAAGCCAGCGTCCGGCAGCGCGAGGAGTCGGTGGCCGAGCAGGAGAGCGCGGCCGCGGCGGAGGAAGCGCGCTGCCGCGAGCTCGCCGAGCGCGCCAAGCGGGAGCTGCAACGCGTGTCGGGGATGACGGCCGACGAGGCCAAGGAGATCCTTCTCCACCAGCTCGAGTCGGACGCGCGGCGCGATGCCGCCAACCTCGTCAAGAGGCTCGAGCACGAGGCCCGCGAGGTGGCTGCCGACAAGGCCAGGCACATCATCACGGAGGCCATCCAGCGCAGCGCCGCGGATCACGCCATCGAGACGACCGTTTCGGTGGTCGACCTGCCGAGCGACGATCTCAAGGGCCGCATCATCGGCCGCGAGGGACGCAACATCCGGGCGCTGGAAACCGCGACCGGCGTCGAGCTGATCGTTGACGACACACCCGGCGCCATCATCCTGTCGAGCTTCGATCCCTATCGGCGCGAGATCGCCAAGGTGTCCATCGAGCGTCTCATTGCGGACGGGCGCATCCATCCCGCGCGGATCGAGGAGGTGGTCGAGCGGGTCCGGTCGGAGGTCGACGAAGCCGTGCTCAAGGAGGGCGAGGCGGCCGCGTTCGAGCTCGGACTCCACGACATGCACCCGGAGATCCACCGGATGATGGGCCGCCTCCGGTTTCGGACCAGCTACGGACAGAACGTCCTCGCCCACTCCAAGGAAGTCGCCTATCTGGCCGGCGTCATGGCCCGCGAGGTCGGCCTCGATGCGCACACGACGATTCGCGCGGCCTTCGTCCACGACATCGGCAAGGCGATGGACCGCGAGCTGGAGGGGACCCATCTGGAGATCGGCATCGACTTCCTCAAGCGCCACGGCGAGAGCCCGGCCGTCGTCGACGCCATGGCCGCGCACCACATGGACATCGACTGGCCGTCGCTCGAGTCCATGCTGGTCCAGGCCGCGGACGCAGTCTCCGCCGCGCGCCCGGGCGCCCGGCGCGACATCCTCGAGTCCTACGTGAAGCGGCTGGAGAAACTCGAGCACATCGCCGACTCGTTCGAGGGGGTGTCGAAGGCCTTCGCCCTGCAGGCCGGCCGCGAGATCCGCATCATGGTCGAAAGCGACTCGGTCTCCGACGAGGAGGCCGTGTGGCTGTCCAAGGACATTGCCAAGCGCGTGGAGAACGAGCTCGACTACCCCGGGCAGATCAAGGTCACCGTGATTCGAGAGACCCGGGCCATCGACTACGCGCGCTGACGAGCGCGCCCTCATTCAGCCCGGCGACCCCTTCGTGCCTGCGCCCGAATCCCCGGTCACCGTCGCCACACTCGGAGAGCGCGCCGTCGTGGCGCGGATTCACGCCCGGGTACCGCCGGCCCCCGGCGGTGTCACGGTCGGCATCGGCGACGACGCAGCTGTGGTCGAGCCGGACCGCGGCGCGCTGACCGTCGTCACCACGGACACCCTGGTCGAAGGGGTGCACTTCGACCGTTCGATCAGCTCCGCAGCCGACGCCGGACACAAGGCGCTCGCGGTCAACCTGAGCGATCTAGCGGCAATGGGCGCTCTTCCCCGCCACGCCCTGCTCGCGCTGTCGCTTCCCGCGTCGTGCGCCGTCGCCGACGTGGACGCACTCGTCGAGGCGCTCGTCTCGCTTGCCGCCCGCCATCGGACGGCGCTCGTCGGCGGAGACGTCACCGCCTCCCCCGGGCCGCTCGTCGTCGGGGTGACCGCGGTCGGCAGCGTCGGGCGCCGCCGCGTCCTGCGGCGCGACACCGCCCAGCCAGGGGACATCGTTTACCTCAGCGGAACGATCGGCGCGGCTGCGGCAGGGCTCGCAGCGCTTCGAGTCCGAGCGGAGGTGCCGTGCCCCACGCCCGCGGACCCGCCGGAGGGCGCGTCCGCCAGCGCCCCCGGCTCGGTCCCCGACGCCCACCCCGGCCTCGACGGTTGCGTTGCGCGCCAGCGACGCCCCGAGCCGCGCGTCGCCCTCGGCACCGCGCTCGGCCGCAACCGGGCGGCCCGAGCCTGCATCGACCTGAGCGACGGCCTCGGCGACGCGGTGCACCGCATCGCGGCCGCGAGCCGCGCCGGGGTCGAGCTCGACGTCGAGGCGCTGCCGATCGACCCTGCGGCGCGCGCCTGGTTCGACGCCGCAGGTCTCGATCCCGTCCTTGCCGCCCTCGACGGCGGGGAGGACTACGAGCTCGTCTTCACCAGCCCGCCGCGCTTCCGCGGCCGTCTGCGGCATGTGCGGCAACAGATCCGCGGCCTGCCGATCACTCCCATCGGCGTCGTGACGAAGGAGCCCGGCGCCCGCCTGCGTCGCGGCGGCCAGGACGGACCGTTGCCGCGCGGCTACGAGCACTTCGCGACCGGGACGTGACCGCCGGAGGTTCCCCGGGACGACGAATCGGGGCCGAGAACTGCACCAGCGCGCCCTCACGGGCGCGTTGGGGAGTCTGCGCTGGCACGAACCGCTCCATGGCACGTTCCTGCGGCGCAGACTCCTAGCGCGCCCTCACGGGCGCGTTGGGAGTCTGCGCTGGCACGAACCGCTCCATGGCACGTTCCTGCGGCGCAGACTCCTAGGCTCGCTTCGGAGGTGGCCCTCCCTCTTCCGCCGCCTGCCTGCCCGACAGCGTGGGGGAATCCGCACCGTGCGGCCGCGCCCGTCAACCGGCAGCAAGCCCCCGAACACCATCGCGGAACGCCCGGAAGCTGGTCGAGAGGTTCCGGTCGACGTCCATGTGCGGGGCAATCGCGGCCGCCCAATCACACTTCGCCCTGCCCGCGCCGCGCCAGCCCGCCTTGCCCAACTGCGCCGATCCGCCCGCGTGCACCGCATCCGCAAGCACCTCCCACGTGCCGCAGATGCCGTCCTGCACGTAGCCGTCGAGAACCGGCTTCTCGGCTTGCGGATAGGCAGCGACGACGGCCTCGCGGTCTCCCAGCAACCAGGCCTCGCTCTCCTCGATGGCGATCCGGAACAACGTTCGTGGACACGGATCGCAGGCACCCAGTGCGTCCAGCAGCTCGCGCTTGAATGTGATGCAGTCCCGGTCGTCCAGGTCCACCACCACGACGACGACGCACGCAGTCTCCCGCGGCAGACTCCTCCCGTAACCGCGCAGCAATCGCGGAAGCTGATCGAGCAGCAGTCGCTTCGCGGGGTCCGGTGCCCGGTGCAGGTCCCTCGGAATACGGCCGATGCCCTTGTAGGCGTGCATCCGCCAACTGTGGTCCGTCCCGTTTGCGCCGAGGAGCTTCTCCAGCACGACGTTCAGGACGATGCTCCCGGACCGGTCTTCCGCCAGCACCTCGAAGTGCACGAGCTACTTCCGATCCAGGTAGTCGCTGTACCAGAGGCCGCCGAGCGGCAGCCCTTCTTCGACCATGGCGCGCACGGTCTCGTCGTCGCTGGCTCGCGAGATCGTGGGGAATCCGTCCGCCTGCTTCTCCAGCACCCAGGTCTCCTCGGGGCTCAAGGCGTCCACGAAGTACGGCTGGTGCGTCGTGACGAAGATCTGCGGGGCGTTCTTCTTCCCCGTCGCACGCTGGCGCAGCTCCTCGGCCAGTACCTCGAGCAGCTTGTGGTAGAGACCGTTCTCCGGTTCCTCGATGCAGATGAACGGCGGCGGCTGCGGGTCCTCCAGCATTATCAAATAGGCGAAGACCTTCAGTGTGCCGTCCGACATCTGTTGCGCGTAGAAGGGATCGCTGAATCCCCTGTCGTTGAAACGCAGGAGCAGCCGCCCGTCGGGGCTCCGCTCCGTGTCGATGCGGTCGATCCCCGGAATCCGCTCGCTGACGCGCGCCAGGATGTCCGCGAAAGTGTCGGGATGCTCGCGCTCCAGAAACTGCACGACGTTGCCGAGGTTGTCACCGTGGACGTTCAGGTGCTTCTGCGGGCCGGCGAGCGGGAGACTCCGCGCGGCGTCGGGGGTGAAATAGCTGAGGTACCAACCCTCGACGAACTGCCGGAAGGCTGAGATCCGGGGGTGCTGCTTGAGAGCCCCCAACGTCGCGATACCCAGCTTGCGACGGTCTTGCAGCTCGACGATCTCGGTCTCGGCGCTCTCCTCGTCGGATGCGTCCCCTGCAAGAAAGTCGACCAGCCAGTCCAGCTCTGACTGTCCCTCTTGTCGCGTGTCCACATCCGGGCCCTGCGCCTCTCCGGTCCACGCGACGCCCTTGCCGTCGTTCATGATGAGGAACGAGAGGGGCCGGCCGTGCTTCTGCCCCTTGCGACGCTGCCGGAGACGCTCGCGCGACACGTACGGCCGACCCGCCTCGTCCTGGTCAATGGCCAGCTCGTAGGTGATGGGACGGGCTCTGGGCTCCTCCCGGTAGTAGACCTCGAACTCGATCGGCCCTTCGCCGCCCTGAGAGCGGATGCGCTGGAATCCACCCCGACCGCGCGCGTCGCACGCCTCCTCCACTCCCAGCCTGAGACAGTCCGCGAGAAACCCGAAGGCGTCGAACAGCGAGCTCTTGCCCACCCCGTTCTTGCCGATCACCGCGGTCAGTGGGGTCAGCGGCTGGGCATTGGTAGATCCTACTGGGCACCGGTCGGCGGAACCGACCGGCTGGAAGCAAGACCCCCGTTCAAACCGTGCGTGCGGATTTCCCGCACACGGCTTACCAGGTGAGCTTCAGGTCGCGGCATGCACCACCCCCGGATACCGAATCGTGCCGCGCAGGCGAGCAAGCCCCAAGGCTTCGAAGAACGGACGATGCCAGGCCAGCGCCCGACCAGCCGCGAGTCGCGACCCCGCGCGCTTGAGGAGCAAGCCGCGCAGGCGCCGTTCCACGTACTGGTCGAGCTGCACGAAGTGGTGCGCCGCATTCCCGGTTCGGAAATACTGCCCCCACCCGCGAAGGACCCGGTTCACGTCCGCGATGACCAGACGCAGGTCCGTGTGGCAGCGGCCTCGAGGGGTGAGCGCCCGCACGCGGGCTCGCACCTGCTTCATCGCACGCCGAGACGGCCAGCGGTGCAGGTAGTACACCCGTTGCCGCTTGCGAGCCCAGATGGGTCCGCTCATGCGCTTGTGCAGATGACACCCCAGGAAATCGAAGCCCTCACGACCGTCCGTCAGGTCGACCACCCGCGTCTTCTCCGGATGCAGTTCCAGCCCGAGCCGGGCCAGCACCAGACCCACGCGCTCTCGCGCCGCCTCGACCGACGACTTCGTGTCGCACATCACCACGAAGTCGTCCGCGTAGCGCACCAGCGTACCGAGGTGCGCCCACCGGTCCTCCCAGACCCGGTCGAGCACGTGCAGGAAGATGTTCGACAACAGCGGCGAGATGACGCCCCCCTGCGGAGTGCCCGCCAGGGTTCGATGCACCTGCCCGTCCTCCATCACCCCCGCCGCGAGCCACAGTCGCAGCAGCCGAAGGACACGCCGGTCCGAGACGCGCTGGCGCACCAGCGTCAGCAGCTTCTCGTGCTCGATGCTGCTGAAGTAGTCGCAGATGTCGGCATCCAGCACGTGGCTGCCCCCGCGCGCCCCGCGGACGCGAAGGACCTCCAGCGCCTGCGTCGCGCTCCGCTTCGGTCGAAACCCATACGACGAATCGCGGAAATCCGCCTCGAAGATGGGGCCCAACACCAGAGTCGCGGCCATCTGCGCCACCCGGTCGCGAACCGTCGGTATCCCGAGCGGTCGCCGTCGGCCATCAGCCTTGGGAATGTAGCGCCGCAGGACCAGCCGCGGCCGATACGTCCCCACCCGCAACGCCGTGCCGAGTTCCGCGAGGAACTCATCGACACCACGCTGCTCAATCTCAGCCAGCGTCTCCCTGTCGACGCCGGCCGAGCCACGATTCCGCTTGACGCGCCGCCACGCCTCCCGGAGGACGTCATCCCTCCAGATCCGGTCCATCAGGGCGTGGAAGCGCCGTTTCGGGGACCGCTTGGCCGCGGCCCACAGGCGTCGCTGCAATTGGCGCACTTTGTCGAGAGACATACGCCCCCCGGGGGAGTTGGGTCCGGTCTCGCCGGCCATGCCCTCGCGCGTCCTTGCACCCGCGCCGTGCCCACCGCAGGGGCCCTTCCCTCCGGCCGCGTTCTGCTGCACGGCCCTCCGCAGTACTATGGCCCCCTCGGAATCCCGCTGCGCCGCGCCCGCTTTCACCTTCGGCTTATGCGAGCCGCGTTGCCCCGACCCGGGCCGCGCAGACGGGCCTCTCGTGTTCCGTCCCTCTCCGTGTCCGCGTGCTGCGCCCCCTACCCCGCCGAGACCTCCCGCACGTACGCCGCCGGACCGGGGCGCGGGAGACGTGGCCTTCACCGTGACATGAGCGGCTCGGCTCTCGGGTTGTGAATCTGTCGAGGCTGCAGGCTTCACTTCATGTTGCGGCCCGCGGACTTGCTCCCTCCGAAGAGGCTCTTGACACCCCGCTCGGGCCACGGCCGTCTCCGGTCGTGCCTGGGGTCCGCTACTCGGCGCTCCGGCGCTTACCGAGGCGGGACTTGCACCCGCTGGAGAAGAACAGCGTGACGCAGCCGGTCTCCCGTCCGCGTCGTCACGACACACCATGCCGCGTATTCCAAAGGCGGCCGAGCGTCAGGTCCTTCAAGACCCGGTAGTTGGCGACCCGGATTCCCTTGATCTTGGCCATGACGTCAGCCTTCTGGCGTGACCCGCAGGATGTGGACTGCGGGAGCCGCGCCCTCGATCACCCGATACCGGACAGTTCCGGGCCCACCGGCTCCGGCTGCGCGTCGTGTTCCTGGTCCTTGTACTGCAGCAGGTAGAGCATGTGGTAGAGCCCGCGGCGGGCCAGGAGCTGCTGGTGGTTCCCGACCTCGCGGAGCTCGCCCCGGTGGAAGACGAGGATCTTGTCCATGTCCTGCACGGTCGACAGGCGGTGGGCGATGGCGATGGTGGTGCGGCCCTCCATCAGGACCCGCAACGCGTCCTGGATGAGCCGCTCGGTGTCGGTGTCGACGCTCGACGTCGCCTCGTCGAGCACCAGCACGTCGGGCGCGAAGGCGAGCGCACGGGCGAACGACAGCAACTGCCGTTGCCCCGCCGAGAGCGTTGCGCCTCGCTCGCCGACCGCTGCATCGAGCCCGCCCGGCAGCCCCGCGATGAATCGGTCGGCCCGTACGGCGGCGATTGCTCGCCGCACGTCGCGCTCCGTGATGCTGCGGTTGTCGAGGCGCACGTTCTCGCGAATGCTGCCCGAGAAGAGGTAGACGTCCTGCTGCACGAGGCCGAAGCGGCCGCGCAGCTCCGTAAGCGGGATCTCACGTACGTCCACGCCGTCCATCGTGATCCGCCCCCGGCCGACGTCGTAGAAGCGCATCAGCAGGTTGATGAGCGTCGTCTTGCCCGCGCCGGTCGCGCCTACCACGCCCACCCGCTCGCCGGGGGAGACGTCGAACGTCACGTCGCGCAGCACGTGGTCCCCGTCCCGATAGGCGAACCAGACGTTCTCGAAGCGGAGATGCCCGCCGCCGCCAGGGGCCCGCGCCTCCGCCCCCGGGGTGCCGCGAATCTCCACCGGCGTGTCGAGCAGGTCGAAGATCCGCTCCGACGACGCCATGGCCGACTGCAGGATGTTGAACTTCTCCGACAGGTCGCTGATGGGCCGGAAGAAGCGCTGTGCGTACTGGATGAACGCCACGAGCGCCCCGAGCTCGACCGCCCCCTGCAGCGTCCGCCCGCCGCCGTACCAGAGGAGGAGCGCGGTCGCCACCGCGCCAAGGAGCTCCACGGCCGGATAGAACGTGGCGTAGTAGAAGATCGACGCGCGGTGGGCGTCGCGGAGCTCGCCGTTGACGGCCTCGAAACGTGCGTGCTGGCGGCCTTCGGCCCGGCAGAGCTGCACCGTCGCCATGCCGGTGATGTTCTCCTGCAGGAAGGCGTTGATGCGGGCGACGCGCGCCCGTACCTGCCGGTACGACTCGCGCGCGTTCGTGCGGAACCAGTGCGTGACCAGCGCGATGGCCGGCAGGACGGAGAAGGCGACCAGCGCCAGGCGCCAGTCCATCCAGAGCAGCACCACCATGATGCCGGCCAGCGTGACGACGTCGCGTCCGACCGCGATCACGCCGGACGCGAACAGGTCGTTGAGGGCGTCGACATCGGTCGTCACCCGGGTCATCAGCCGGCCGACCGGATTGCGGTCGTAGAAGCGGACGTCGAGGCGCTGGAGGTGCCGGTAGATCTCCATGCGCAGGTCGTACATGATGCGCTGGCCCATCATCTGCAGCGTGTACGTCTGGACGTACTCCAGCACGAACGAGCCGGCGAGGACGGCCAGGAAGGCGGCGGCGATGCGGTCGAGGCCGTCGAGCGTCCCCGTGGCGATGTGATCGTCGATCGCGATCTTGGTCAGGTAGGGCGGGACGAGCTGCAGGGCGGAGTAGGCGACGATGGCGGCCAGCGAGATCCCGACGGAGCGCCCGTGCGGCCTGAGGTAGGTCAGGAGTCGCCGCATCAGGCGCGCGTCGTACGCCTTGCCGAGAATCTCGTCGTGCTCGGTCGCCATGGCGTGCGGGCCGGTCAGTCGCCCTCGAGCGCCCGCGCCAGGAGCTGCTTCCGGTACAGCCCGGCGTACACGCCCGCCTGCGCCACCAGCCCGTCGTGGGTGCCGCGCTCGACCACCCGGCCGTCGTCGAGCACGAGGATGAGATCGGCATCCCGAATGGTCGAAATGCGATGCGACACGACGATCGACGTGCGCTGGCGCATGACCAGCCGCAGGCGGGACAGGATGGCCTCCTCGGTATGCGTGTCCACGGCGGAGAGCGCGTCGTCGAGAATGAGGATGCGCGGGGCGGCGACCAGGGCGCGCGCCAGGGCGACACGCTGCTTCTGGCCTCCCGACAGGGTGATGCCGCGCTCCCCCACCGTCGTCTCGAAGCCGTCGGGAAACGCGCGGACGTCGCCGTCGAGCTGCGCGACGGCGGCGGCACGCTCGACCGCGGCCTGGAGGACCCCGGACGCGGAGACGTCCTTCGCCGGCCGCGCCGACCCCGCGCCGACGGCGCCGAAGGCGACGTTCTCCGCCACCGTGGTCGAGAAGAGGAACGGCTCCTGCGGCACGTAGCCGATGGCGCCGCGCAGGGCCGGCAGCGGCAGGTCGCGAACGTCGACACCGTCGACGAAGACGGTCCCGCGCGGCGGCTCGAACAGGCGCGGCAGCAAGTCGACCAGTGTCGACTTCCCCGACCCGGTCGGACCGACCAGGGCCAGCATCTGGCCCGGCTCCACGCGGGCGCTGACGTTGGTCAACACGTTCCGGCCGTTGTACGCGAACGTGAGGTTGCGAAACTCGACGCGTCCGCGAAGCGGTCCCGGGGACGCGAGCGTCGTGTCGACGGCGGGAACGGAGGCTTGCGGGTCGGCGAAATCCCGACGGGCACGGGAGTTGCGGTCGACGGGACGGGTGCCTGCGGCAGGGGCGGTCAACGCCGCAGGATCCACCTCGAGCACGTCGAGCATCCGGCGCCAAGCGGCCATGCCCCGCTGCACCATGCTCGTCACCCAGCCGAACGCGATCATCGGCCAGCTCAACATGGCCACGTAGGCGTTGAACGCCACGAGGTCCCCGACCGTCAGCCGCCCGGCGATCACCTGCCGGCTGCCGACCCAGAGGACTACGAGCGCAGAGAGACCGAGGAGCAGGGCGAGGCTCGGGTGGAAGACCCCCTGCACCCGGATCATGTGCCGGTTGCGGGCCACGTACTCTCGGTTGGCGTCGCGGAACCGATCGATCTCGGCCTGCTCGCGACGGTAGGCCCGCACGACCCGGACCCCGGCCAGCGCCTCCTGGACGACGGCGCTCAGGTGGGCAAGCTGCGCCTGGATCCGTTCCGACCGGTCGTAGATCGCGTCCCCGAACCGCTTCACGACGACGGAGACCACCGGCAGCGGCAGCAGGGCCAGCAAGGCCAGGCTCGGAGAGATCCACAGCATCAGCGCGAGCGCAGCGACGAACGTGATCGACGTGGTCGCGGTATACATGACCGCGGGACCGGCCATCATGCGTACGGCCGAGAGGTCGTTCGTGGCGCGCGACATCAGGTCGCCGGTCCGGTGGCCCTGGAACCAGGCCTGCGGCAGGCGCTGCAGGTGGTCGAGGAATGCGTTGCGCAGGTCGTACTCGATGTCGCGGGACGCTCCGATGATGATGCGCCGCATCAGGAACCGGCACACCCCGCCCGCGCACGCCATGGCGACGATGACGCCGGCGTAGAGGACGAGCCGGCCGCCGACCGCGCCACCGCCCGAGATGCCCGCCGCGAGGTCGTCGACGGCGTAGCCGAGCACCCACGGCGTCACCACCTGAATCGCGGTGGCGCACACGAGGAACACCGAGCCCGCGGCGAACCGGCGGCGATAGCGGAGCAGGAAAGGGAGGAGCTTCGACGCGGCCGCTGACATCCGTCCCCAGAATAGCAGTCGCGGCAGACGAGGCGCCGACCCGGGGGGCCGGGGAACGCCCGGCGAGAGGGCAGGGCGCCGTTGGCCGCCACCCCAACGGCGTGGTAGGGTAGTGCACTCCCAGCAGGCGCGACATGCCGGCCGACGGCAGCGCACTCGCGCCACCTTGTCGGACACGACGGGCGCGGAGACGCGCGGAGGGCGTGATGCCGATACGCATGCGCTGGGCTTGCCTGTGCGGAGCCCTGGTCCTGCTCCTGGGGCTCGCGGTTGCTGGACCACGGGGGTCCGCCCCCGTGCCCCCGGCGCCCCCGCCGCCGCAGGACACCGCCCCACCACCGGATCCGGAGACGGTCGACGGCAATCCCCTTCTGCCGCTCGACGAGTTCGCACCGCAGTTCCTCGGCATGTACCGGAAAGCGCTGACGATCGAGGACGACCTCCGGCGCTACACGAAGCGCTACGGCGTCGATTTCGAGCTCGCGCGGGCGGTTCTGATCCAGGAGTCCGGCGGCAATCCCCACCTGACCTCGGTGGCGGGCGCCGGCGGCTACTTCCAGGTGATGCCGGCCACCTTCCGCGGACTGCGCGTGGAGACGAACGTCGAGGCGGGAATCAAGTACATCAGCCAGATGGTCCGTCAGTTCGGACGCGAGGACTACGCCGTCGCAGCCTACAACGGGGGGCCGTCGCGCGCCCGGCGCGGCCGCCCGCCGCTGGAGACCCTGCAGTACGTCCTGTCGGTCGGCGCCTACCGCAGCCTGCTCAAGATGCACGAGTCATCGATCCGGCACCACGCCGAACTGATCCGGCTCGAGCCCGTTCGGCCGGGCGATGACTGGTGGGCCATCTCGCAGCGCACCGGCGCGCCGCTCCTCGAGCTCCGGATGCACAACCCGTTCCTCGCGACGCGGGCGCTCCGCGAGGGCCAGCTCATCGCCTATCCGCGGGACCCGCGGCCCGATCTCCTGGTGCCTGCCGGTCCGGATCACGTCGAGTACCGGGCGCGGCGCGGCGACAACTACCTGCACCTGGCGTTTCTGCTGGAGGTGGATCGCGGCGAACTGCGCGCGTTGAACGACCTGTGGCATCTGCAGCACCTGCCGCCCGGTCAGGTGCTGCGGCTACCGCTCGCCTGGGAGGGCCGGCACACCGCTTACACGGTGCAGGAAGGCGACGACCTCAAGTCCGTCGCCGACAAGCTCAAGTCGACGCCGTGGCGCATCATCCGCGACAACGCGCTCTTCTGGAACGCGGAACTCATGCCGGGCACGGTGCTGCGGGTACGGGAGGCGGCGCCGCAGCCGGTCCACGTGACCCACCGCGTCGTGCGCGGCGACACGCTCGGCGCCATCGCGAGACGCTACGGAAGCAGCGTCCGGGCCCTTCAGAACGCGAACAACCTGGGTCGACGCACGGTGATTCGGATCGGCCAGCGACTGCGGATTCCCACCCGGAACTAGCGCCGCCAAACCCGTCGCAGGCTCCGTGTTCGGCCCCAGCCCCCACCGCCCCAGGAGCTTGCGCCGCGGAACTCCACTGCGTTGCTTCGCGAACCCTGGCGGCCGGTATCGGGCGCCAACGCGCAAGGCGGCGGGCAAGCCCCGCGCGTGCCTACGCGTCGGTCGGCACTCTCGTGGCGCCCGAGGCACGACCGGCCGCATGGTTGGCCGTGAGCGCCTCGATGCAGCAGCCGGCATGCCGCGCGAGCAACTCGATGGCGTCGGACCAGGCTGCGGGCATCGACGGGCCCTCGCGCTCGGCGTCGTCGGCATAGAGCGCCACCATCGGCTGGCCACCGACCGACACCGGCACTGCGATCGCACTACGATCCGGCGGCAGGGCCGCAAAGGCCGGCGGCCAATCCAACTCGTCCTCGCCGGGCGGCGGCGTAAGGACCAGGGCACGCCCTTCGTCGATCGCGCGGCCCAGGAAGCCGGCGCCGGCACCAGCTCCGTTCAGCGCCTGCGTACCGCCCTCCCCGGCCGCCGCTTCGAAGCCCGTGAAGCGCCAGCCGCGCATCTCGCCACCGACGCGGACGAACAGCGCGGCCCGGCTCGCGTAGGCCGCCGCTCGGTCCGTGAGCGTCTCCAGGAGCGACGTGACCGTGGTCTGCTCGTCGAGCTGCCGGATCGCGTCGAGCATCTGCGAGAGGCGCGCCGCATCCTCGGCCGGGTCGCCGGACGGGCCAGCGGCGGAACCGGCATCGAGGCCCAACCGAACCTCTTCATCGGACGCCGGAGCGCCGGGCGCCCCTGCACCAGAGGTGCCGTGCGGCGCGCTGGCGGCGCCGCCCGCGAACGGGGCCCGCGCCGCGGCTTCCTGGGCTCGCGCCACCGCGTCCGCCTGGGCGGCCGCCGCCTCCCTGCGAACGCGCGACAGGGCTTCCGCCTGTTCGGACGCCGCCTCCTTGCGCGCCTGCGACAGAGCCGCCACTTGTTCGGCCGCCGCTTCCTGCCGGACGCGCTCCACGACGGCTGCCCGCTCGGCGTCCGCCTTCTCGCGGGCCTCCGCAAGAACCGTTGCCCGTTCGGTGTCCGCCTGTTGCCGGGACTCGGCAAGCGCTGCCGCGTGCTCCGCCGCTGCCTGCTCGCGGGCCTCGGCCACCGCCTCAGTCCGCTCGGCGTCCGCTCTCGCCCGCAGCTCGGCCACTGTCGCGGCCTGCTCCGCCTCCGCCTTTCGCCGGGCGTCGGCCACGGCTGCGACCCGTTCCGCCTCTGCCCGCTCCCGTGCCTCGGTCAGCTTCGCCTCGAGTGCTGCGACGCGCGCCGCGTGCTCGGCCTCGGCCTCGCGCAACCGGACCGCGAGGGCCTCCTCGAGCTCCGCCCGGGCATCCTTCCGGGCCGAGTCCACCGCGGTCTGTACCGCGGCATCGGCCGCCTTCCGTGCCTCGTCCAGCGCCCGCTGCCGGTCGGCGTCGGCCTGGCTGACGACGTCGTTCACGAAACCGCGCACCGCAGATTCCGTCTCCCCGCGGAGGCGGATCAGCAGGGCGTCGACTGCCTCTTGCCGTTCCTGGTCCGTTGCCATGGGCGCCTGCTATTATAGGGGTTCTGCGACGCGCCAGTCGGGGGCGATACGGCTTCGACGGGGGTGATGGGGTCGCGGGAGGCATGCCGAGCACCATCGACTCGATAATCCGATGGAAAACCCAGTAACTGCGGACACGCAGCTTGCTCTCGCCGCCTAATTAGGCGACGCGCCCACCTCGTTCTCGCCCACGGGGCGGGGCTGGGCGTCATTCAGTGGGCTGGTCGTCGCGCGCCGCACCGACACGCGACGGCGAGACGAATCGGGGCTGGCTTCCGGCGGTTTCCGCCGTTCTTCGACGCCCGGAAGCGAGACTTTCAAGAGCGGCTACGCATGTAGAATCCTGCTGCGCCGTACTCTCGGACGCGGGTTCGACTCCCGCCGCCTCCACCACTTGCACGCCATAAACCACTGCAAAACCAAGAGTTATTAGCGTCCGCGGGAGCCCACCCCGCATTCAACCCCCCATTTTGCCGCGCGGTTCCAGCGGATATCCAGAGTCTCGCGCGGACGAGACTGGACACCTAAGCCGTAGCGTGATCCTGCACGCGGGACGGCCGGCCACTGTCGAACACGGCGGCGACCGGCGGGTCGGCCAGGACGGGCTGCGCGGCACGGCGTCGCCTCCCAGTGGCCGCCGGGTGCGGGTCGACAATCGCGGCAACGAAGCCGATCTACACGTGGCGGACGTCGACGAGAGTTCGGCGCTCGCCGTGCCCGTGACCTTCACCGACGACACGGGCCACGAGGCGACGCTTGTCAGCGCCGCTACTGACGGCTGGCGCCCCCGCTGACGGCCGCGTTCGAGGGCGTGCCGGCCGAGCACGGCGGCTCCGGGGAGCGAGTTCAGCTCAAGCTGGTGTTCAGCGAGAACCTCCCGCAGACGCCTCGACTACAGGAAGCTCAGAGACGAACCGCTGCATGTGCGACGAACGACCGCGTGACAAGCGCGCGGCGCAGGAGCAGAAGCAGCGCTGGACCATCAGGGTGCAGTCCGCACTGGTTCCGGGCCGTGGGTTGTGTCGCTCTCGGCGACGGCAGACTTCGCCGCCGTGGGGGCGATCTGCACGCCCGACGGGCGGGTGGTGCCCAGACGAAATCGGCGCGCTGTCGCCGTCGATCCGTCCCCAGGAGAACGGGACTGCGGGCCCAGCCCTATGGCGTTACCTGACGTGCCCTCGCAGCACGAAGGACAACCGGATCGCCATCGCCTGCGCGCTCACGCCGAATCTCTCCGCCAGTAGCCGCAGCTCGTCGTCGTCGCCGGCGAGATCGAAGCGGCGAGCGTTGAACTCCTTCTTCACCAAGGACTCCGGCATCAGCAGTGCCGCGGCGAACTTGTTTGCCTCGATCTCTTCCGTCTTGCTGCCCGAACCCGACTCGAGGTCCCGAAAATTCATGGCGTACTCGGTGTCGACGTACGCTTGCTGCTCGTGGAGCACGAAGTGCCCGATCTCGTGCGCCACTGTGAACCGCTGCCGAGTCCGGGAGTCCCGACGGTTCACCCCAATGACCGCTCGACCCCGCTGCCGAATCAAGACACCGGAGCAGTCCTTTCCCAGGTCAGCGTGCTCGATCGCGATGCCGAGGTGATTCGCCACCCGGTCCACCCGGATCGGCAGATCCACAACACCCGCACTGAGCAGGCACCGCTTCGCGCGGTTCTCAATCTCGGTCTGGCTCAGCATCAGGCCCGTGCCGTTGCATGCGACTCACGATGAAATCCTCGACCTCCCCCGCACTGCCTCCTGCGACTCGCTTCATCCGGGCAGAGAGAAGGGGCTGTCCCACATCTCCAGTGTACTGCTCCACTTCGCGGCGGGTCGGCAGTAGCGCATGAGCGTCGACCTCCAGCGCTTCGGCGATGCTGAAGAGCGTGTGCAGCGTTGGCCGTTGCCGCGCACCCTCGATGTTCGCAATCGTACCGCGGGCTAGGCTGCAGCGCTTGGCGAGATCCGTCTGGCTCGCACCAACCTCCACGCGCCGCCGCGCGATCCGCTGCCCGACGATCACGTAGATCCTCTCGGATTCAGGCGGCTTCCGCATCACGAGACGCGTATCTTCTAGCACGCCCCGCTGCCGCTGTCAAGCAATAAAAAGCACCCTTCCGTCGCGCTTCTCGGCCGCACGTCCAAGTTCACGTCAACTCGCTGCGTTCCCCTTCACGCGTCGCCCCCGGGCACAGTGCCGCCTTTTATTGCGCGCGTCCACCGCCGTTTGTCGCTTGACATCCGCGCCTCCTCAGCGTAGTCTACAAATGCCCGCTCGGCCTCACGTCGGTCCGGGTCCGTACCCCATGACCGTCGCCGCTATCGCCGACGACGCGATCGCACTTGGAGGTGCACCAATGAGCAACCAGCTTCTCGACGAGTCGGCCAAGCCCGACCGCGCCACCGGTGGCGGCGACCTCACAGTGGAGGTGTACTCGCCGCGCGTGCCCGAGCCCAGGAAGTTCACGTGGCCCAAATCGCTCACGGTCGGTGAAGCCGCCGACCAAGTTGCGAAGGCCTTCGGCTATGAGGCCGGAAGCCCCACGTTCCAAAACAAGGACGGCAAGGTTCTTGATCGTGACAAGAGCCTGGTGGAGGCCGGCATCCGCGACTTCGACCAGCTGGAGCTAACCGATAGGGGAGGCGGGGTCTAAACCATGCTGGTTCCGCCGCTAGTCACCGCCGCGGCGATCACAGAGGAACTGCCCGGTGCACAGGCGTGGGCGAAACGCCACGACGTCACCATGGACCTCGGGTTGTTTCGGGAGCGAATCATCCGCGTCGTATTGGCGCACGAAGATCCTGTTGAGATCTTTTACCTACAGGGCACTTTCGAGAGCTATCGGGCGTTACGCCGGTTTGGCAGTGGTACGACGAGACTTGGTCCACCAACGAGGGGCTTCACTTGAGCCCGAATCCCACAACACCGCCGTGCGGTAGCTCCGTTTTCATGAACTACAACGGCAGGCCCGTCATATGCGCGCCGTTCAACCGTCTGGCCTATAGAATATCCGGCGGCCCGCACAGCGATTGGGGCGGTCCCGCGCAATGGATGACGCCTAGACCGGGCTGCGTACATGCGGTCACGATAGGAGACATGCTCCAATCAATATTCCGTGACTTTCGCTTTACTAGCGGGCGTATGCCATCGTGACCGTCCACCGAACCCGACCTTTACCCCGACGCCCGCTGCGCGGGCGCTATGAGATTGCACGTGGTCTCATCGCGAGTACGCGAGAAGCTCTTCAAGCATTCGACGAAGCCGGCCGATACGAGGGAGGTCACGAGGGATTGTGCTACTGGGCCGGCCGTGAGGAAACCGACTCTACGACTTTCCAAGCCGTGATCGTTCCCAGAGCACATCATGAGCGATTTGGCGTGTTCGTATCGGAGGCCGGGTTTGCTGAAGCCGCGCGCCGCGCGAGGGCCCTGGGCCTCGGCATTCTCGCACAGGTCCACAGTCATCCCGGCGACGATACAAGACACTCCGACGGCGATGATGAATTGGTGGTGATGCCGTTCGAGAAGATGTTGTCCCTAGTGGCCCCGCACTACGGGCGCCACCTGCAGTCCATTGACGACTTCGCAGTTCACCAGTTCCAGGACCGCCGCTGGGTCCTGTGTCTTCGGTTAGCGGGTTCCGGATCGAAGCGTCAATGTTTTGACTTGTACAATTTTCCGGATTATGGCATAACGGTGGCGTGACGTCCGCCGACCGGAAATCGCCCCCACCTCGAACTGCGGAGCTTCCCACCGACCTCGAACGGCTTCGCGGAGAGTTGGCGCGGCGGGAGCGCGACACCGAGAACCTGCGGCGCGAGAAGGGCCGGTTGCAGCGCAAGAGCAACCGACTGCAGCGGGAGAATGACCACCTGAAGCAAGAGAACGAGCGCCTGAAACGGCAATTGGACGAGGCCCGTCGGGCGGGTCGCCGGCAGGCCGCGCCGTTCGCCAAGGACCGGCCGCAGGGTCGCGGGAGGCATCCCGGACGCCGAGCCGGTGCGGAGTATGGCCGCCATGGCTGCCGCCGGCGTCCGGCGCAGGTCGACGAGACCCACGCGGCGCCGATTCCGAGGGAATGTCCGGACTGCGGCGGCGCGGTCGAAAGGACCCGCGAGGCGTCGCAGTATCAGGAAGACCTGCCGGTGGTGCGCCCGGTGGTGCGGCGCTTTGCCATCGAGGTTGGTCACTGCACGCGGTGTCAGCGGCGGGTGCAGGGCCGCCACGAGCTGCAGACCTCGGACGCGCTGGGGGCGGCGGGCGTGCAGCTCGGTCCCGCGGTCGTGGCGCTGTTGGTCGAGCTGCACACGGAGATGGGGGTGCCGCTGGCGAAGGTCGCGCACCTGCTGCGGACCACGTTCGGGCTGCAGGTGACGCCGGGCGGGCTGGCCCACGTGCTGCACCGGGCGGCCCGTGCCGCCGCGCCGGCCTACACGGAACTGTGCGAGCAGGTCCGCAACGCGCCCGTGGTCACGCCGGACGAGACGGGCTGGCGCGTCGGCGGCGAGCGCCATTGGCTGTGGACGTTCGTCACGCCGGAGACGACGGTCTACGCCATCTGCCCCGGCCGCGGGTTCGCCGATGCCGCCACGGTGCTGGGGACCGACTACGTCGGCGTGCTCGTGCGCGACGGATGGGCGCCGTATCGCTGCTACGACGGCCTGCACCAAACGTGTCTGAACCACTATGCCGATGTCGGGATTATTCCGATGTTGGTGCAGACGCCCCTGTTGTTGGCGGCATCTGCACCAAACTGATCGGCATAATCACAGCCCTTCGAGAAAGGCCAGGAGCGCGTCGGATGGTTGATAGCGGCCCCCGCGGACTTCGGCTGGGGTGGTCCTTGCGAGCGCCCGTTCCTTCAGGGCGAGGTCGGCATGGATGTAGATGTCGGTGGTGCGGACGTGTTCGTGTCCGAGCCACAGGGCGATGACGGTGTTGTCGACCCCGGCGTGCAGCAACCGCATGGCTGCGGTGTGACGCAGCGTGTGCGGGGTGACGGTCTTCTCGCGGAGCGATGGGCAGGCGTGGGCCGCAGCAGCCACGTGCGTCGTGACGCGTTGCGCGAGGGCGTCTCGGCTGAGCGGTTTGCCTGTCCGCGTAGGGAAGACTGGTGCCTCTGGTGAGCTGGCGCATTCGGCCAGCCAGGCACGCAGGGCGGCGGCCACCGGCTTGGTGAGCGGAGTGACCCGGTGCTTGCGCCCTTTTCCAAGGCAGTGGACGTGCGCACCTCGCGCCAAGTGCAGGTCCGTGCAGCGCAGGCCGGTGAGTTCGGCGGCGCGCAATCCGGTCTGGATCGCGAGCGCGAGGAGAGTGTGGTCGCGGCGCCCGGTCCACGTGGTGCGGTCGGGGGCGGCGAGCAGGGCGTCGACTTCGAGGTCGGACAGGAAGGTCACGAGCCCACGTGGACCGCGCGTGGGGGGCATCGCGAGTACGCGGGCAATGACGGCTGCCTGCTCGGGATGCTCCAGTGCGGCATAGCGGAACAGGGCATGAATGGCCGACAACCGCGCGTTGCGGGTGCGCGCGGTGTTCGCGCGGTCGTGCTCGAGGTGGGCCAGGAATCGTCCGATGAGGGGTGCGTCGAGATCGCCGAGTTCCAGGTCCGAGGGGGCCTTGGCGAGGTGGACCGCGGCAAAGCGGACGAGCATCCGCCACGCGTCGCGGTAGGCAGCGACCGTGTGCGGGCTGGCGTGGCGCTGGTGCACGAGCCGCTCGGTGAAGAACGCCTGGAGCGTGGGAGCAAGGGCGCTCATGCTGAGGCCCCCAGATGGCGTTCGAGGCGGTCTGAGGCCAACTGCATCAATGCCGGTGCCGCCGACAGGTACCAGTATGTGTACTTGGGGTCGGCGTGCCCGAGATAGGTGGCCAGGAGCGCGATTCGCGCCGCCGGATTCTGGCCCTGTCGGTAGGCGTCGAGCAGCGTGCACGTCGCGAACCGATGTCGGATGTCGTGCAGCCGTGGCCGACAGGCGGCTGCGTGCGGCCGGAGGCCCGCGCGCTGGACCAGGGTGCGGAACGTCTGCTGTACATTGCGGCACAGCAGCCTCGTGCCCGCGGTAGAAACGAACAGCGCGGCGGTGTCCCGGGCCGCCAGCCGGTCCGCGCGGAGCAGATACTGCTGGACCGCGGCGCTGGCTGTGGGGTGCAGCGGAAGTGCACGGGACTTGTCGAATTTGCCGTGGCGGACGGTGATCAGCCCCTGCTCGGCGTCGAAATCGTGCCGATCGAGCGCGATGGCTTCACCGACGCGCATCCCGGTCACGACCAGCAGACCGATCAGGGTCCGATACGTTGCGGCCCGATGCCCGGTGCGCAGCCCCGATGTGGCGACCAGCAGGGCCGCGATGTCTTCGTCGGTGTAGGGGTACGGCGTGGCGCGCTGGGCGCGCGCCTGCAACAGGTCGGCGGGCGGTATCTCGGTTGCCGGGTCGATCGTGCGCACGAAGGTCGCGAAGCCGCGGACGACGGTGAGTCGGCTGGCCCACCACGCCCTCGGGTCCTTCCCGGCGGGGAGTGTCGCCCAGGCGAGGGCGGTCTCGGTGCGCAGGCGCGTCTCCCCGCGGTCTTCGAGATAGGTCAGGAATTGCGCGAGGAGCTTCTCCGCGCGCGCCAAGCGGTAGCCCAGCGCCCGGCGCATCGTCAGATAGTCGGCCAGGGCTTGACGCAGGAAGGTCATGCTGCACCTCCAGGCCACGCGCGTGCGATCGTGCGCAGGGCGTCATGGTCGACCTTCGCGTAGATCGCCGTGGTCTGCAGGCGGGCGTGACGCAGGAAGTGCTGGATCTCGGACAGGGGGGCGCCCGCTCGGAGCAGTTGCGTTGCCGCGAAATGACGCAACCGATGTGCGTGGACGACGCCGAGGCCGGCTCGCTGCGCGGCGGCGGCCACAATCTGCGTGACCCCGGTCGGGCTCAACGGGCCCAGAGGCGCGACCAGGCGGACGAAGACGGTGCGCCCCTGCGCCCGGGTCGGCCGTTGGCGGAGATATGCGGCCACCGCGTTGCCCACATCGGTCGGGAGAGGCATGCGCTCGGCCCGATTCCCCTTGCCGTGTACGACGACCTCGCCGGCGCGCCAGTGCACGTCGTCGAGACGCAGGGTCGCCACTTCGGCGGCCCGCAGGCCGAGGCGGGCCAGCGTGGTGATGACCGCAAAGTCGCGGCGCCCTCCCAGCGTCCGGGGGTCGCACGCGGCGAGCAGTCGCCGGACGTGGTCGGGCTCGAGGCGCGGCGGAAGCGCCACCAGTCGTCGGCCGGCTACCGACGGGACGGCCGTCGCCAGCGAACGCTGGACCACCCCGGTGACATGCAGGAAGACCAGCAGCGAGCGCAGTGCGGTCGACGTCAGTTGCGCGGCCCGGCGGGATTGCTCGGCACAGCGCGCCACCATGAACGCAGTCACGTCGGCCTCACCGAGTTGCTCGAGGTCCAGCCCGAGGCCGTCGGCCGAGATGCAGCCGCGCAGAAAGGGGCGGACCGCATCGACGTAGCCCTGGGCGGTGGCTTCGCCCAGACCCCGTTCCACGGTGAGGTAGTGCCGGTAGAGCACCAGGGTCTTGTCCACGGGCCCTGTCGGGATGGGCGTCGTCGCAGGCGGGATCGCGCCACGAGCCCGGAGGTACGTCAGCAACGGGCGCAGCGCCTTGCCCGTTCAGATGCCTCTTGTAGCCGGCCTTCTGCCGTGCTTGCAGAAACTGCTGCGTTCGCTCTGGCAGGTCGCCGATGTCGAGGCCTCTTGCCTGCAGCCACCGGCTGACGGCCGACGCCAGAGACAACTGCGTCCGCAGCGAGCGCGGTGTGTAGCCTTGCTGCGCAAGCTCCGTCGCGAAGCCCGCCGCGAACGGCTTGAGCGAACCAGCGATGGCGACGACGGGAACGCGTGACGGATCACTCATGAGAGCCTCCTCTCTCGTGGGTCGTGAGAGAAGAGTCTCCGTCCGTCAGCGCGCGGTGATTATCCGGATCGTCTCGTCGAAGACGCCCTGCACGACCGGGACATCAGGGCGGACATCGGAATAATCCCGACATCGGCATAGTGATTCTTATTCCGATATCGGAATAAGGCGCACCTGTTACAACGCTGCAAGCAGCTCCGGGAGGACTATCCGAACAGTCCCTGGGCGGGCGACGTGGCGGCGGTCCTGCGGGCCGGTCTCGACCTGCGGGACCGCTGCAACGCGGGAGCGCTGAGCGAGCACGGGATGGCCACGGCCCGCGGCCGACTCACGGCCCGGCTCGGGCGGCTGGTCGACGCCCCGCCGCCGCTGGACGACGCCGAGCGTTTCGCGGCGCACCTGGCCACCGAATTCCCGGCTGTGTTCCTATTCTTGTGGGACCCTTCGCTCGACGCCACCAACTGGCGCGCCGAACAGGCCCTCCGGCCCGCCGTGGTCATCCGCAAGGTGTGCGGCGGCAACCGCACCCGCCACGGCGCCGACACCCAGCAGGTCCTGGCCAGCGTCGTGCGCACCGCGCGCCAACGCGGCCTCGACCTGCCTCCGCTGATCGCCGCGATGTTGCGCGCGGTCGAGCCCGTTGTCCCCGAGCTCCTCGGCCTTCCGCCGCCGCTCCCGTAGGCCGGCAACGTCCGACATACGACCTCGACGGGCGACCGGTCCCCGTGGCGCCCCGCCGCAGGAGGCGGACGACCGCACCGCCCGCGGCAGCCCGCGGTCGCCACCGGACTTCACAGAGAAATCGGCGCCGATGCTCCCGCGCGCCGGCTTGGCGTTCGGTGTCCGTGGCATCGCGACGGGGGAGGCAAGCCGCGCGAACACACTGTCGGTTCCAGCCACCGCGTCGACGCGCTGAAACCTCCGCACTCCAAGTCCACTCTCAGCCCGTGTCTATTGGGAAATCACCCGCTAACCGAATACGGTCCTGTGTGACCGGCGCTCCGTATGAAAGCGATTCGAATTGGTTTCGATTCCATGAAGGATCTCGCGACAGCCGACCGCGACCGCTTCTATCGGGAGCGAGACTCCCGCACCGAAAGCTATCTGCAAACGCGCCCTCCGGCCCTGACGCCAGTATCTGTTCACGCGTCGGGCGATGCGTGCGAGACCCGGGCCGGCCAGCTTGCGATCTTGACGCTCCTAAATCAACTCGCCCGGATACATCGCCAAATACGGATCGCGCTCGCGGAACCGGACGCTCAGCTCCTGTTGCCCTCGTTCTCCGGGGCGCGCACTTTGGGAGACGAAGCGTCCAGACTGGTACATCGGATTGACCCCTATGGGCGATTGGACGTTGGTTGCCTCGATCTGGCACCGTGCGCGATCTCAATCGGGATAGGGGCGTACTGTCCCTCTGATCTCAAGTGGTACCTAGGCTGGCGTTCTTCAAACGCCTGCTTGGAGAGGAAGCCGTGTAAATTCGGAAAGGCATCCTCGGCGGCCCTCAGGGGGAGTGGCCTCGCTGCACTCCTCGGCGCAGCAGCGGCAACCAAGACCGCCTTGGGCATCGAAACCCGACCGACCGTTCTGTCTGCGTGGAATCTCGCCAGCGATGCCGCCGCAGATCCAGGACCGACGGAATTGCCCGAAATCGACGTTGGTCGCGGCCTCATGGTGGGGGCCGGCGCGGTCGCGGCCGGTGCGGCCTATTGGCTGATGCAATGGGGAAATCACTCGTCGTGGACCGTGATCGATCATGACACGGTTCGATTGCACAATACGAACCGATCTCTGCTTTTCTTTCCGGACGATGCCCGGTTGGCCCAACCGGAAGGTACGCACAAAGGTCGACTGTCTACATCGACATCTTCCGACAGTCACTCCGGTGCATGCATGGTACCACGAGGCTGTGGAAGCTAAGGATACATTTGACACCGTATTGGTCCTTGCGAATGAAAAGGACGTGAGAACTTTCCTTTCCTCACGGAATGATCCCGTTCAACTGCAGGCCACGGCTGGGCAGTCCTGGCTCAGTCAACTGCACCGCCACATCGCGGGCCGCGACGATTGCGTACGGTGCCGTATGGCGGACATTAAGACACCGCAGCTACGTTGCAGTGAGGCGGTGATCCAAGTGGATGGCGCGAAGGTCGCTGACGCGGCACTGCCGTTTCTGTCGGCGGGCGCCGCACTGATGTTGGTCAGCACCTTGCAGCGATTGCAACTGGGCGAATTCGGCATCGACAAGACGAATAGGTGGAGTTGGGATTTCAAGAGCGCCCACCGAGTGAGCACGGCAAGTTACTGTGAGTGCCGTATGGATTGCGCGGCCGTACGGGGAGCCGTCGTTCGACAAGCTATCGCCGGTATGACGCGATGGGCGGATGCGGCGTGGCGACCAGTAGAAGGCGTGGCGCATTCTACGGGCACCTGAACCGCGTCCCTAACGCCCTTGGGCGCGATGCGTCTATCGAAGAGCTGCACGCACCGTACGGCGCACGCACCGTACGGCGTCCGTGCAGACGGTCCAGTCATCGAGGCGACCACGTTCGTCTAACGAGCATGCACGAAACCGCCCAAAGAACCCCGATCGCGGCGCAACTACGGTGTAGGGCAGAATCGACGCGGAGAATTCCGTCGCTAGCGATCCAGCACTAGTGTGCACCGTCAGAAATACGTGAGCAGTAACGCTTCAGGGATTCCAGGATCTGCTCGGCGGTCTTCGTCCAGACGAAGGGCTTGGGGTCTTCGTTGTAGACCGCCAGGTACTCCTTGATCGCCGCCTCGAGTGCTTGGGTGCTGCGATGGGTTCCACGCCGGATCTGCTGCCGGGTGATCTCGGCGAACCAACGCTCTACCTGGTTGAGCCACGATGCGCTCGTGGGCGTGAAGTGCAGGTGATACCGAGGACGCCGTGCCAGCCAGTCGTGGATCATCGCCGTCTTGTGCGTGCCGTAGTTGTCCAGCACCAGGTGGATGTCGAGGTCGGGCGGCACCGCCTTGTCGATCACGGCGAGGAAGCGCTTGAACTCCACCGAGCGGTGCTTCCGAAAGCACCTGCCGATCACCTCGCCGGTGGCGGTGTTCAGGGCCGCGAACAACGAGGTCGTGCCGTGCCGTCGATAGTCGTGTGTCCGCTGCTCCGGTGCTCCCGGACGCATCGGCAACACCGGCTGGGTACGGTTCAACGCCTGGATCTGCGACTTCTCATCCACACACAGCACCACCGCTCGCTCCGGCGGATGCAGGTACAGCCCCACGATATCGCGCACTTTCTCGATGAACAACGGGTCTCGCGACAGCTTGAAGGTCTCGCTGCGATGGGGCTTGAGCGCGAACGCGCGCCACACGCGGCCGACGGTCGAAGCGCTCAGCCCGCAGGCTCGGGCCATCGACTCCCGGCTCCAATGCGTCGCCCCCCGTGGGGTCGTCTCCAGCGTCCGGACCACGACCCGTTCGACGTCCTCGTCCGACACCCGGCGCGGCGCGCCCGGCCGTGGTTCGTCCAGCAAGCCGTCGCAGCCGTTGCGCAGGAACCGCCGCCGCCACTTGCCGACCGTGGCCCGCGTCGTGCCCAGAGCCTGCGCCACGACCTGGTCGCTCCGTCCCGCGGCGCTCTGCAGCACGATGCGTGCCCTCAGGGCCAGAGCCTGCGCGGTATTGCGCCGGCGCAGCCAACCCTCCAGTTCCTCGCGCTGTGCGTCCGAGACCTCCGGGACCTCTCGTGTGTAATGGTTCGGCACGGCCCTCCTCGCTTCCGGGCCGACCGTACCACGAGCCGATTCTACTGGTCAAGAACTTCAGGCGTTGGACACTAGGAGCCTGTGGTGGTGCGCCGTGAAGGCGCCATTCCTCAGCGGGTGCGAATCCCGCCCGGCAACTGTCGTGTGTGGACGCCTCCAAGAATGCAAGCCTTTTGTGAGTCTCCTCCTCCTTTGTCCGCGACAACGCAGCGGCTCCCCACGCCGCGATTGCTCCGCTGGAACGCGGGCCAGCTTTCCAGCTGGCCCGCAACGAGCTTCGCGCACGGTTGGCTGCGGCAGTCACCCAGAGGGCCGGAGCGGAGCGGAGGACCCGCGCCAGCGGGTTGACGGCCGCGGGTGACCGTGCGCACCGACGGTGTCTGCCTGTTTGGGGGAAGGAGCTCATTGCTTCAGATGATCCGGTGCATGCGGTCAGGTGCTGTCGTGTGTCCGGCCTCATTGATTGCGGCATGTCACCCGCCGCGGGCCCGTATGGAGATACGCGGGTCGGGTCCAACATCGCTCCAGTGTGCTCAAAGGCACCTGACAGTTGTCTGGTTTTCCCGACCTCGTCTCGTTGACCGTTTGCCCTTACCATCCTCTCGACCTGCTCGCATTCCCTCAGACAGTCGAACCAGCTTCGTTTGCTCAGGCGGTGATCAGGCGGTGACGGCCGGCGCGCGGTACTGTTCGTTCTTCGTCATGAGCGCCCAGGCGATGCGCGCCATGCGGTTGGCCAGCGCCACGGCGACCAGCATGCGCGGCTTGCGAGCCAGCATCCGGGCCAGCCAGGGGTCCTTCGTGCCGCGACGCGCCGCCCAGCCCACCGTCGCCATCGCGCCGACGACCAGGAGCCGCCGGAGATCGCGCTGACCCATCTTCGAGATCCTGCCGAGCTTCGGCTTCCCGCCGGTCGAGCTCTGCCGGGGGACCAGGCCCAGCCAAGCCGCGAAGTCCCGGCCGCGCCGGAAGCTCTCCAGTGGCGGAGCGAAGGCCTGGATCGCCATCGCGGACAGCGGCCCGATTCCCGGGATACTCATCAGCCGCACCGTCTGTTCGTCTTCGCGCGCCCGCTCACGCAGTTCCTGCTCGAGCTCCCCGATCTTCGCGTCGAGCTCGTCGAGCTGAACGAACAGCAGCGCGCCCAGCTCCCGAACCGGGCCCGGCAGCCCCGAATCGGCATCTTCAATCGCCTCCGCCAGCCGCTCGACATGCGCCGGCCCTTGCGGCGCGACGACGCCGAACTCCGCAAAGTGTCCACGCAGCGCGTTGATCGTCTGGGTGCGCTGACGAACCAGCAGTTCGCGCGTGCGGAACAGCATGCCGTGAGACTGCTGCTCCCGCGTCTTCACCGCCACGAAGCGCATCGTCGGCCGCGAGGCCGCCTCGCAGATTGCTTCGGCGTCAGCCGCGTCGTTCTTCTGCCGTTTGACGAACGGCTTCACGTAGATCGGCGGGACCAGCTTCACCTCGTGGCCGAGCTCCCCGATCTCTCGGCCCCAGTGGTGCGAACTCGCGCACGCCTCCATCGCGACGACGCATGGAGGATGCGACGCCACAAACTCCAGCACCCTGTCCCGGCTCAGCTTCTTGCGGAAGGCAACCGACCCGTCCGCCCGGGCGCCGTGAAGCTGAAAACTGCGCTTCGCCAGATCGATTCCGATGATGGTAGCGTGTTCCATTGGATGCCTCCTCCTTCAGGTGGTGCGTCACAGCAGCCCCACCTTGGCACATCGCGATGCCGTCGAGAGGAGGCGTCCACCCCATCACTCCAGCCGGTAGCAGTCGGAGCGGACGAAGGAGGCAACGACATCGGCTGAAGCACTCCGACGACAAGGGCCACGTTGGGTGGCTCAGCGACCCTGCGGGCCGCAACGCGAGTGAACGCCGAGCAGGCCCCGAAACCTGTGATGCGGAAGCCGACCCGCCTGCCACACGGGGAAGGCTGCCAGCGGTCGGGAAGCGAGCGACGGGAGCACCGACCGCTTCCGCCGGGGTATTGGCGACGGCACGCATGGAAGAGGGGAGTGGGCGCAACACGGGAAGCCCTGGCGGTGGCGTGGCACGCGCCAACCGACAGCCCGCGAGGGTCGGGTCGGGCCGCGCAGGGTGGCGGAGAGGCCCGCAGTACCGGGGAAGCCGGGTAATGCCGGTGGAGGGAAGGGGCCTCGGTTCGAGAGCAGCGCATGACGGAGGGCGGGACGTGGGGACTGGCGCGAGCCTAACAGCCTCAGAACGAGTTCGGCGACTCCAGACGGCGCTACATGCGAAAGCGAAGGAAGCTCCGGGCTTCCGGTTCTACTCGCTGAGCGACAAGGTGTGGCGCGAGGACGTGCTCGCGGTCGCCTGGCAGGCCGTACGCCGCAACGGCGGCGCGGCCGGGGTGGACGGCGAGACGGTCCCCGACATCGAGTCGTTCGGGGTGGACCGGTGGCTGGGAGCACTGGCGCGGGACTTGAAGGCGGGGACCTACCGGCCGCGTGCGGTTCGACAGGTCCTCATCCCGAAGAAGCAACGCGGGACGTTCCGACCGTTGGGCATTCCGTGTCTCCGGGACCGGGTGGCGCAGACGGCGGCGATGCTGGTGTTGTCGCCGATCTTCGAGGCCGACCTGCAACCGGAGCAATACGCCTATCGGCCGGGCCGGGACGCGCATGACGCGGTCAAACGCGTTCACCGGCTGCTGACGACGGGCCACGGGGAGGTGGTGGACGCCGACCTGTCGGACTACTTCGGCCAGATACCGCACGCCGAGTTGATGCAGTCCATCGCGCGTCGCGTGAGCGACGGGCGGCTGCTGGGCTGGGTCAAGGCGTGGCTGGAAATGGCAGTGGAGGAGGACGACGGGCGCGGCGGTCGCCGCCGTACGAACCGGGCGCGTCGGGAGCGGAAGGGGACCCCGCAAGGGTCACCGATTTCGCCGCTGTTCAGCAACATCTACATGCGTCGCTTCATCCTGGGCTGGAAGGTGCTGGGCCATGCCCGGCGCTTCAAGGCGGAAATCGTCAAATACGCGGACGACTTCGCGGTTCTGGGCCGAGCGCCGGCAGCGGAGATGCTGGCGGCGGTTGCGGCGCTGATGAAGCGTCTGAAGCTGCCGATGAACGCCGAGAAGACCCGCTGCTGCCGGGTGCCGGAGGAACCGATGATGTTCCTCGGCTACCGGATTGGCCGCAACTACCGGCCGGTCACGGGTGCCGCCTACATCGGCACCCGCCCGAGTCGAGAGAGCGTCCGGAGCATCTGCCGTCGTATGAGCGAGCTGACGACGCCGCGAGACGGGCTCCTGCCGCCGAGGGTCGTGGTGGCGCGCCTCAACCGGATGCTGACCGGCTGGGCGAACTACTTCACCCTGGGGCAGGTCAGCCCGGCCTACGAGGCGGTCGACCGGCACGCGACGCGGCGGCTGCGCCAGTGGCTCTGTCGCAAGCACAAGGTGCGGACCGGGAAAGAGGTGCGCTTCCCGGCCGAGCGGCTCTGGCAGGAGTACGGGCTCACGCGCCTTGCACCGCGCACGACGAGCTTTCCGTGGGCGAAGGCATGAATCTCGTCCGAGAGCCGGATGCGGGAGATCCGCACGTCCGGTTCGATGAGCGGCGACTGGAAACGGAGTCACGGCGAGGAGTGAGGCACCGGCCCTGGGCGAAAGCCGCCGGGAACAGCTACCCCCATCCGCCTACCACCACCGCGCCAGTCGTCGACTCTACAAAGTCTTGGGTGTGGGTCGACGTATTGACGTTGTGCACCTAGACTGTTGCCATGGCGATGGGAACGACGCGGGACGACGGGTCGCAACAGTCGATGTGGGTGGCGGCGTCGGATCTGCCGCACGGCGGAGGCCATCCGTTCTACACGCGTGTGAACGAACTTCTGGAGGCTGCCGGTTTCGATGCGTTCGCTGAGAAGCTGTGTGCACCGTTCCATGCGCGGATGGGTCGTCCGAGTCTGGCGCCTGGGCGCTACTTTCGGCTGCTGCTGGTCGGCTACTTCGAGGGCCTGGACTCGGAGCGTGCGATTGCCTGGCGGGTGTCCGATTCGCTGAGCCTGCGGTCGTTCTTGCACCTGGCGCCGCCGGCAGCGCCGCCGGATCATTCGACCCTCTCGCGGACGCGGCGGCTTTTGAGCGTGGAGGCGCATGCGACGGTCTTCACGTGGGTGTTGCAGCGGCTTGCGGATGCCGGGCTGGTGCGGGGCAAGACGGTAGGCATCGACGCGACGACGCTGGAGGCGAACGCGGCGATGCGGAGCATCGTCCGGCGGGACACGGGCGAGGACTACACGGCGTTTCTGACGCGGCTGGCCGCGGCCTCGGGCATCGCGACGCCGACGCGGGCGGAGTTGGCGCGGTTCGACCGGTCGCGGAAGAAGCAGACATCGAACGCTGCGTGGACCCATCCGCAGGACCCGGATGCGCGGGTGACGAAGATGAAGGACGGTCGGACGCATCTGGCCCACAAGACCGAGCAGGCAGTGGACCTGGAGACCGGCGCGGTGGTGGGCCTGACGGTGGCGGGCGCCGACACGGGCGACACGGCGACGTTGCTCGACACGCTGGTGGCGGCGGCCGAGCAGGTGGAGGCGGTATTGCCGGACGAGCCGGGGATTGCAGAAGTGGTCGGCGACAAGGGCTACCACAGCAACGAGACGGTGACGGCGTTGCGGGCCGTGGGGCTGCGCAGCTACCTCTCGGAGCCGGACCGGGGCCGGCGGTGCTGGAAGGGGAAGCGCGAGGCCCGCGACGCCGTCTATGCCAACCGGCGGCGGATTCGCGGGCAGCGGGGCCGCCGGCTGCTGCGGTGCCGCGGGGAGTTGCTCGAGCGGCCGTTTGCGCACCTGTATGAAACCGGCGGCATGCGGCGGGTGCACCTTCGCGGGCACCCGAACATCCTCAAGCGGTTGCTCGTGCACGCCGCCGGGTGCAACCTGGGGCTGCTGCTGCGGCAGGTGTTTGGCGTCGGCACGCCGCGCAGCCTGCAGGGCCGTATGGTCACCCGGTTTCGCGCCCTGCGCAGGCGCTTGGGGGACCTCTGCGGCTTTCTCACGCGCCTCCGCGCGCTCCTGACGTCTATCGTGTCGTCGATCGCTGCTTCACCCCACGATCAGAGCTGTCGCTCATCCTCGCGAAGAGGATGACTTGCGCCACGGGCTGCTAGTGTCCAACGCCTGAAGTTCTTGACCAGTAGAATCGGCTCGTGGTACGGTCGGCCCGGAAGCGAGGAGGGCCGTGCCGAACCATTACACACGAGAGGTCCCGGAGGTCTCGGACGCACAGCGCGAGGAACTGGAGGGTTGGCTGCGCCGGCGCAATACCGCGCAGGCTCTGGCCCTGAGGGCACGCATCGTGCTGCAGAGCGCCGCGGGACGGAGCGACCAGGTCGTGGCGCAGGCTCTGGGCACGACGCGGGCCACGGTCGGCAAGTGGCGGCGGCGGTTCCTGCGCAACGGCTGCGACGGCTTGCTGGACGAACCACGGCCGGGCGCGCCGCGCCGGGTGTCGGACGAGGACGTCGAACGGGTCGTGGTCCGGACGCTGGAGACGACCCCACGGGGGGCGACGCATTGGAGCCGGGAGTCGATGGCCCGAGCCTGCGGGCTGAGCGCTTCGACCGTCGGCCGCGTGTGGCGCGCGTTCGCGCTCAAGCCCCATCGCAGCGAGACCTTCAAGCTGTCGCGAGACCCGTTGTTCATCGAGAAAGTGCGCGATATCGTGGGGCTGTACCTGCATCCGCCGGAGCGAGCGGTGGTGCTGTGTGTGGATGAGAAGTCGCAGATCCAGGCGTTGAACCGTACCCAGCCGGTGTTGCCGATGCGTCCGGGAGCACCGGAGCAGCGGACACACGACTATCGACGGCACGGCACGACCTCGTTGTTCGCGGCCCTGAACACCGCCACCGGCGAGGTGATCGGCAGGTGCTTTCGGAAGCACCGCTCGGTGGAGTTCAAGCGCTTCCTCGCCGTGATCGACAAGGCGGTGCCGCCCGACCTCGACATCCACCTGGTGCTGGACAACTACGGCACGCACAAGACGGCGATGATCCACGACTGGCTGGCACGGCGTCCTCGGTATCACCTGCACTTCACGCCCACGAGCGCATCGTGGCTCAACCAGGTAGAGCGTTGGTTCGCCGAGATCACCCGGCAGCAGATCCGGCGTGGAACCCATCGCAGCACCCAAGCACTCGAGGCGGCGATCAAGGAGTACCTGGCGGTCTACAACGAAGACCCCAAGCCCTTCGTCTGGACGAAGACCGCCGAGCAGATCGGAATCCCTGAAGCGTTACTGCTCACGTATTTCTGACGGTGCACACTAGTCGTGCAGCAACTGCATTCGTGACCATTCTATTTCCGCTCTGTCGGGCCGCCTGACCCACTAGCAAAACGACCAGGAGAAGAGTGAGTAGCACCCATGTTGTGGGATGCTGAATTCCTACATACACTGCGGCCACCCGCCACACGAGAAGGCCCGCAAGCAGAATAGTCAAACCAGCCATGGCATCACGATAGAGAAGAAAGCTGCCATGCGCTTGCATCACTTGTGGCGCGCCCCGTGCAGGCGCATATATGAGCTTGTACCAGTACGAGTTCTGGTCGTCTTCCGCCATGTCCTTGGCAAATAGCTCAGGCCACTCGCTCTTCAGATCGTCCAGTCGAAACCGCGGATCCCGCGTGCAAATGGCTTCGCAGCGATGTCCGGGCAAAACGTTGCGAAGACGGAGGAATACAATAACGTGCTTCGCAGAATTCGGTAGAAGATGCGATACGACGCCCGCAAAACTCGTCAGCGCCGCCACAACGCCTGCCTTGGCCAGCCAAGCTGTGAGAACTACAGCCTCCTCCGTTCCCCACTGAACGAAGGCAAGGAGAGCAAATGTACCGCTGTATATGGCAACCAAGGACGTAACATTCTGTGCTTTAAGACTCGTCTCCACCTGGTTTTCACTCCTCATCTTCATATTCCCAGTGGTACGGCTCTTGACTCACCGCAGTCCAGCCGGGCCGTTGGGGAGCGTCGTGAGAGTGACAAATCGTGCGACCTCTTGTCGCCATTGCATACACGCCGCGATGTGTGAAGGCATTCATCACTGCCTTTCGCGGATGTTTCGGTTCACCCTTCTTCGATGTGGACGCGATCGCGGTTATCGCCCGGGACTGCCCCTGCGGTAGCGGTGGACCGATCAGACGGTTGAGAATTGTCGGTCCAACGTTGCGCCGACTGCCATGGTGAGGAATCTGCACGAACCGTAGGTCAGTCACGCCGGTGTCCCAAGGGAGTTGATCAACCGCATGCGATAGAGCTGTAATACCCGCGTCGCCGGTAAACAACAAGCAGCGATGATCCACCAAGAGCTGGGAAACAACACTCGAGTTGTTCTCCGCTGATGTCGTATCCTCGTCGTCGAGATGGTCGCCTCCCCAGGCTGAGATGAATCTTCTCATCTTTCTTCCAACGAGTTCCGGCTAGGGTCGTTAGACGCGAGGCGACCGTCGGTTTGGTTGCTGGCATTCCGTCGAACTCCGGAATAAGGCCTTCGTAGTAGTCGATGGATGGACCGAGAACAGCGAACTCCCCTTTATTGTGCAGGGAAGTACCCGCAAAGGGCTCTACGATATGTATCTTGAGTTTCGCAGCCTTGTTCACAAGATCGCTCGCCGTGTCAAGGTTCCGTCGAAGTCTCTGGCCAAGACTGTGATCAGTCACCCGGCCATCGGCGAATCGACTGGCCAACCCATGATTGTGGCGCCAAGGTTGATGTATCCATAGCTCGCGTACTCTCAGTTGGTCGAGTACGACCTCCAACCCGTTAATGTGGTCCTGATCGGCATGCGTGGACACCACCGCGTCAATAAGGTCGGTACCGTAGTACGTCTTTACGTGGTTGGACAATTGGTGCCCCGAGTCCTGAAAACCGCCGTCGATTACCACAACGCGCTGCTGCTCCCTCAGGCCATGCAAATTGCCCCAACGAATGGCAATGGCATCGCCGCTCTTGGATTCCTGACCTGCGCCGATGAAATCTACTTGGTAGCCCATGACATATGTTGCCTCAGCAGGTGTCGTTCTTGAGGACTGTCGCCAATGCGTATCAGTATAGCCTGGGCAGTCCTGCGTGCTGGGGCGACGTACTAGACCCAACGCGCTTCGGCCGTCGGCGCTGGCACTGCCAAGTCCCTGCGGCGGACGCGAGGCTGTCCGCGTTCACGCGCGGGAGCGCAGAGGCGGTCGCGGCTTGATCACCAACTTCAGGTCCGAGTCCAGCACCTCTGCCACCCGCACCATCGTTTTCAACTCGATATTCTGGACGTGACCGGAGAACAGCCGGGAAATCGTCGGTTGAGTCACACCCAACTGACGCGCGATGGCTGACCGGGAGAGGCCGAGTTCGGCTCGCCTCATCTCGAGCATCTGGACGAACTCGAGAAGATGACGTTGCGTCGCGATGCGTGCGGCCTGTTCCGGGGTGCGCCGCTTCTGCAGGCGTGGCAGGACACGTCCGCTGATGGTGGTTGGCCGGGCAGCTGGCTCCTCCGGACTGATCGCGTTGGTCTGTGTACGTTGCATTGTTCTACTCGCTAATTCTGTCTGTTCTTGCCTTCCTCGTTTCGCAGCGCCTCTTCAGCGTTTGCCTGGAGCCTTCGGATTCTGGCCATGATTCTGGCGGGAATGCTCGAGCGCTTCTTGACGTATCCGTCGAGCACGACGATCCGATACCTCGGCGCGAACACGAAGAACAGCCGAACCCCGGTCGTTACCCCCCGCGCCTCGAAGAGTCCCTTGCCGAGAGACTTGGAGATCGGGAGCCGTAGCTTGTTGCCGTGCTCCTCCAGCATTTCCACCAACGCCTCGGCTTCGGCGGCCACGTCGTCGGACAGTCCATCCAGAAACTCCTCAAGTCTCGTCGTCCCCCTCGGGGTGTCAAGGGAGTGGACAGCCCACCGCACTCTCGCAGTATACCTTCTATGGTATATGTGTCAAGGTCTGCGTCTACTCGTGTCGCCCAGGTAACTGCCCGCACGCCACCACCTTTCGCGGGTCGTACCCCGCGACCCCGTAGGGCACGCTCTCCACCGACCTCCGGAGACCCGGCCCGGTAGGGGGCACAGGTGGGGGTTCGGAGGCTGGTACCATCGATCCACCATGTGACCCGACCCCTTGCCCCTCGCCCCCGGTCCACCGTCCGGCCGCCTTCGCCCAGGCAGCCGGCAAGGGGAAAATTCGCGCGCGCTTTGCGCGCTTTTTTTGCCGCGCTGAGCGCGGCAAGGGACGAACGGGCACGACGGGCAAGAGGCCCCACAACCCAGGAAAGGAGCCAAGCGATGAACGACGTGCGGCTGGATCCCCAGCAGGTCCCGGCCCGAGCGGAGCTGTTGCTGGCGGCCGAACTCGGCGAAGACGCGCCGGGTCGGCCGATCTACGCCAGGCCGGAGCCCGATGGCCACGACGACGGTGAGCCGGCGGCCCGCATCAAGGTCGGCTCGATGCTGACGCGCCGCCTGGCCGCCGCCGCGGCGACCGAAACGCCCTCGGGGGCGGCGTACGGCAACCCGCTGCGGGGCCAGCCCGAGCGGAGTCCGAGTGTGCCGATCGGGTCCGCGGTCCTCGCCCGGACCGACACACTGGACGCGCACGGCTGGCGCGTCTACCGCGTGACCCCCGCCGGGACCGTGATCTACGACGAGTGGATCGACCACGACCCGGCCAACGGCGAGCTCGCGGTGACGCGGCTGCGGGCCGCGGCGAGACGGAGCCCGAAGGCGGCGCTGCGCCACGTGCTCGATGCACACGGCGACCACGCCGCGGCGCGCGGCGTGGCCGCGTGGCTCGCCAGCGAGCCGGTCGAGCACCGCGGCTCGAAGAAGCCCCGATCGCGGGCCGCACGGCGCCGTTGGCGCCGGAACCTCGCACGCCAGCGGAGCCGCGCATGACCGAGCACCCGGCGAACGCGCTCCGGGCGGGCGGCAGCCTGATGACCCGGGAACGACTCGAGCGCCACGGCGCGGGCGCGCTGGCCGACCAGGAGCTGCTCGCGATCCTCGTGGGCGCGAACGGCGCGCAGACGGCCGGCGCCCTCCTCGAGGCATGCGGGACCGTGCAGCAACTGGCGCACGAGAGCACGGGCGATCTCGCGCGAATCAAGGGCATGACGCCCGCGCGGGCCGCAATGATCGTGGCCGGCGTCGAGCTGGGCCGCCGGACCCTCACGCGGCCCCGGCCGGACCGCACGCGCCTCGGCACGCCGCGGGAAGTCGCGGCGTTCCTCCTGCCGCACTACGGGGCCAGCCCCGTGGAGCGCTTCGGCATCATCAGCCTCTGCACGAAGCACCGCATGCTCCGCACCGAGATCGTATCCACCGGGACCCTCGACGCGAGCCTCGTCCACCCCCGGGAGGTCTTCCGCACGGCCGCGATGCACCGCGCCGCCGCCATCGTGCTCTTCCACAACCACCCGTCCGGGGACCCCAGCCCGAGCCTCGACGACGTCGCCCTGACCGAGCGGCTGCAACAGGCCGGAATCCTGATGGGAATCGAGGTTCTCGACCACGTCATCCTGGCCGACACGCGGTACTGCAGTTTCAAGGAGATGGGACGCCTGTGAGCGACATCGAGAGACACACCGACCGGCTCGCGGCGCTCCGGGAGCGCGTCGAGCAACTGCCCGCGTACGAAGGCGAGCTGGGCACCCACGTCCTGGCCGCCTCCCCCGAGAGGCTGATGGAGCACAGCCCTAAGACGGCCGCGCGCAGCATCGACGCCGTGAACATGGCCACCGTCTACGGCGAGAGGACCGACGGCTGCGGAAGCGTCGGCTGCCTGGCCGCCCTGGCGATCATCGACTGCCCGGAATACGCCGCCGCGACCCGCCGGCGCATCGCGACGGACGACAACCTGCCCGAGCGCGCCGTCCCCATGCTCGACGTCGCCGCCCGGATCCTCGGTCTTGACCCGGCGACCCGCGACGCCCTCTTCTGCGGCGTGGGATCGAGGTGGTTCGAGGACCTCGGCGCGATGCCGAAGCAGGCCATCCTCGACGCCCTCGACCGCACGATCGCGGGAGCCGTCGGCGCCCGAGTCTGGAAGCCCCCCGCCGCAGCACGGCACGACCGCTGATCGCCGCACGTTCCCGCCCGACACCCCTCTGCGACCCGCCGCGACGGCCAACTCTCCGACGCCCCTGACCGCAACCGCGGACCGCCCCTCCCGCCGGAACCCGTCCAGCGCCCGAACGCCGGCGCACGGCTACACGTGCGCCTACGCCCGACCCCGAAGCCTTGAGCAGCGGCGGAAACCCCTACAGGTGCGCCCAAGGCGCCCTGCGCTACCTCTTGCACATCTCCGGCGGCCGCACTTCTGGAATGCTGCTGCACAAGATGCTCGAGGCCTACGACGGCCGGCTGCCGGCCAACGTCCGGGCCGTCTTCGCGAACACCGGCAAGGAGCACGAGAAGACGCTCCTGTTCATCCGCGAGATGGAGCGCCGGTGGCAGGTGCCGATCGCGTGGGTCGAGTACGTGTACCGCGCCGGCGCCCGCGGCGGCATCCGCGATCCGAAGAACACGTTCAGGGTCGTCGACTACGACACCGCGTCGAGGCGCGGGGAGCCGTTCGCGATGCTGATCCGGGCGCACAAGCTCCTGCCCAACGCGCACAAGCGCATCTGCACGGCCGACCTCAAGGTGGAGACCGCCGCCCGGTTCGCGCGGACCAGGCTCCGCTGGTCGCGGCCGCGGCCGCACTCGATCCTAGTGTCCAACGCCTGAAGTTCTTGACCAGTAGAATCGGCTCGTGGTACGGTCGGCCCGGAAGCGAGGAGGGCCGTGCCGAACCATTACACACGAGAGGTCCCGGAGGTCTCGGACGCACAGCGCGAGGAACTGGAGGGTTGGCTGCGCCGGCGCAATACCGCGCAGGCTCTGGCCCTGAGGGCACGCATCGTGCTGCAGAGCGCCGCGGGACGGAGCGACCAGGTCGTGGCGCAGGCTCTGGGCACGACGCGGGCCACGGTCGGCAAGTGGCGGCGGCGGTTCCTGCGCAACGGCTGCGACGGCTTGCTGGACGAACCACGGCCGGGCGCGCCGCGCCGGGTGTCGGACGAGGACGTCGAACGGGTCGTGGTCCGGACGCTGGAGACGACCCCACGGGGGGCGACGCATTGGAGCCGGGAGTCGATGGCCCGAGCCTGCGGGCTGAGCGCTTCGACCGTCGGCCGCGTGTGGCGCGCGTTCGCGCTCAAGCCCCATCGCAGCGAGACCTTCAAGCTGTCGCGAGACCCGTTGTTCATCGAGAAAGTGCGCGATATCGTGGGGCTGTACCTGCATCCGCCGGAGCGAGCGGTGGTGCTGTTTGTGGATGAGAAGTCGCAGATCCAGGCGTTGAACCGTACCCAGCCGGTGTTGCCGATGCGTCCGGGAGCACCGGAGCAGCGGACACACGACTATCGACGGCACGGCACGACCTCGTTGTTCGCGGCCCTGAACACCGCCACCGGCGAGGTGATCGGCAGGTGCTTTCGGAAGCACCGCTCGGTGGAGTTCAAGCGCTTCCTCGCCGTGATCGACAAGGCGGTGCCGCCCGACCTCGACATCCACCTGGTGCTGGACAACTACGGCACGCACAAGACGGCGATGATCCACGACTGGCTGGCACGGCGTCCTCGGTATCACCTGCACTTCACGCCCACGAGCGCATCGTGGCTCAACCAGGTAGAGCGTTGGTTCGCCGAGATCACCCGGCAGCAGATCCGGCGTGGAACCCATCGCAGCACCCAAGCACTCGAGGCGGCGATCAAGGAGTACCTGGCGGTCTACAACGAAGACCCCAAGCCCTTCGTCTGGACGAAGACCGCCGAGCAGATCCTTGGAATCCCTGAAGCGTTACTGCTCACGTATTTCTGGCGGTGCACACTAGGCATCCGTCACGACGAGCCGCGGCGGTGGGCCAAGGCTCTTTGGGAGGAGTGCCGGACGGTCTACCCCCTCGTCGACGCGCACGTATCGGTCCGCGACGTTGAGCGGTTCTGGTCCGAGCAGCCCTTCGACCTGCAGATCCACCGGGACCTAGGGAACTGCGACTTGTGCTTCCTGAAGGGCCGCTGGAAGCTGATGCGGCTCATCACCCAGTACCCGGAGCGCGCCGAATGGTGGATCGAACAGGAGCGATTCCGGCGGTCTGTCGCGCGGAACGTTCGCAAGCCGGAGCTCACGCGCTTCCTGATGCGCTACACCTACGAGGACTTGAAGAACACGCCCATGATGCCGTTCGACGAGCTTCGCGAGGAACGGGAGGCCAGCGAGGGCGTCTCGTGCTTCTGCGGAGACTGAGATAGCATGGACCCAATCCTCATCATCGTCCTCGCCGACGAGGCGCCGGCGGCCAACGGACCCTCACGTGGAGCGCTGCCGCGACCTCCGCGCCCGGTGACTGGCGCCCGCGCCGCCCGGGCCAAGGCATCGTCGACGACCGCCTCGCGTGCTCGCGATGCCGGCGAACAGTGAGATGAGCAACCGAACAAGGAAGGACCGATGACCTGGTTCCGGCCCGCGCCCCGCCCGCCGTTCTACGCCGCCGTCGAGCACGGCCGGCCAAGGCGCACCATCGAGATATCGAGCCGGAGCTCCGACCGCCTCGGCCGCGACCTCAGCGCGATGAACCTGCCCGCCGCCGGCGACCCGCACCGGCGCTCGGTCGAGGCGGTCTACCAGACCGCGAAGTGCTATGGGGACGGCGGACCCGACACGCACCTGCCCCAGTCCGGATACGAGGCGAAGCGCCGCGACCGGGAGCGGCGCCGGCAAGGCCCGCTGGCGGGATTCCGGCACGAGGGCAGGCAGTGGCCGCCGGAAACCGGGTCCGCCTTCTACGACTGGCTGTGGAGCCGCAGTGCGCTGCGCTACTGCGGGCACGGGGTCGTGGAGCGCCTGCAGCAGTACGACGGGTTCACGGACCAGTTCCACCGGCCGGGGGCTCTCGCCTGCCAGGCCAAGGCCGCCGCGATCGTCGCCGGAATGGGCCTCGCGAGGGCGCAGGCCGCGATCGAGACACCCGAATCGTGGCTGAGTCACATGGCCGGAAGGGCCGCCCCGGACCCGCCGGCGCCGCAGCCGGCGACTCCACCGAGCCGCGTCTACGCCGGGATCGGCTCGCGGGAGACGCCGCAGGCGGTCCTCGAGACGATGGAGCGCATCGGCCGGGCGATGGCCCGCCACGGCTGGACGCTGCGCTCGGGAGCGGCCGACGGCGCCGACACGGCGTTCGAGGTCGCCGCGGAGAAAGAACAGGGTCCCCGTGAGATATGGCTGCCCTGGCCCGGGTTCAACGGCCGCGCGGCCGACGGCGCCGCCACCCGCGTCGGCATCAACAGCCGGGCGAACCGCGACCTGGCGAGACAGGCCCACCCAGCCTGGCACGTCCTCCGCAACGCCGTGCAGAAGCTCATGGTGAGGAACGTGCACCAAGTCCTCGGGCCCGAGCCCGGGAGTTCCCCCCCGAGCGACGTGGTCATCTGCTGGACGCCCGACGGAGCAGGCGAGGGCGGCACCGGGATGGCGATCCGGCTGGCCGAGCGGCACGGAGTCCCCGTCGTGGACCTCGGGACCCGGGAGCTGCCCCGCCTCGAGCGCAGTCTCGACGGGGCGCGCCGCCGCGGAATGCCGGACGACGTCGCCGCCATCGTCCTCGAAGACACGCGCGCCCGGGCGCCGGAACCGGAGCCCGGCGCGGGGCGCCACCGCATTCTGGTGACCGGGAGCCTGAAAGCCAGCGAGACGCCGATCCTGGAAGCTCACCTCGACGAGATCGCCGTGAAGCGCGGTCCCGCCGCCCTGATCGCCGCCCGCGGCAGCGCGTCCCGAGCGGCGCTGGACTGGGCGGACCGCCGCGGCCACCCGACCCTGGCCCCGCCTCCGCGCCCCGCGGGCCTGGGCCGCGGGGAGAAGCCGCTCGAGTACGCCTCGAGAATGCTCCAGGCGAAACCCGGCACCGTCGTCGAGTGCGGCGGCGGCTGGAACGCATACGACCAGGCCGTGCGCGACGGCGCCGCGATCGCCCGCATCCGCATGGAGCGGTGCCTCGACGTCGAGCGCACGCCGACCGGCGTCGAGCGCGGCCTGCTCCAGGACGAGAAGGAGCGGGCGCGCAAGCCGGCCGGGCAGGACGCCGGCGACCCGCCGCCCGAGCGCCGACCGCGGAGCCGCTACGACGCTGTCGACCGGCTCGTGTCGGGCAGCCTGCGGTTGACCGAGGCGAGCGGCCGCATCGTGCGCGCCGCCGCCCGCCGGCACCGGGTCGCCGACACTCGGACGATAGAGCGCGCGCTCTTCGTGACCGGCAACCCGAAGCGCGACCAGCTCCTCGGCGCAGCCGGGTGGACCACGAACGACCGGCTGCGCCACGACCCGCTGGGCGTGCTCACCGGCGGCGCGAGCCCCGAGGAGCTGGACCGGGCCCTGCGCGTAGCCAGGACGATCGTCAACGCCCTCGCCCGCGCCGGACTGCCGGCCATCGCCGTCCGCGACACCCACCCCGACGCCGAAGGCGCCCAACCGCACGGCGTCGCCCGAGAACGGCGGCGCCCGGCCGCACCGGAGCCCCCGCTCTAGCAAACCCGGACCCGCCCCCCTGGCTCGGGGACCTCGGCGAACCGCAACCGCCGGAACCCCGGCACGCGTTGCGCGTGAGGCTACATGTGGCTATACTCTGCAGGCGCGGCTCCGCGACGGACCGACGGGGACGCGGGTCGGGCGTAGCCACTACTGTTGAGGATCCGAAATGGCGAAACAATCCGTTCAAGCAGGTCCTGTGACCTCCACGGGCATTCGGGAGCTCAAGGACAACCTGAGCCGCTATATCCGCCGGATCGAAGCCGGCGAGCGCATCGTGATCACGGCTCATGGCCGCGTGGTCGCCGAGCTCGTCCAGCCAGGAGCAACGGCGAAAAGCAAGTCCAGGCGCTTCGACGATCTCGTCTCCTCTGGAGTGATTCGCCCACCGCTCGAAGCCGGTGACCCGACAGAAGCGTGGCCGGACATCAGCCTTCCCGCGGGAACCGCCGCCGAGCTGATCGACGCCGAACGCGGCGAAGCGTAGAGCCAACGTGCCGCCTTCGACCCCGGAAACCGCTGGCGTGCGGTACATCGAGTCCAGCGCGCTGGTCGCCGCACTTCTCGAGCGTGACTTGGACGCACTGGAATCGATCCGTACTCGAGGACGGCAGGTCACTTCCGCGTTGACGATCGCCGAAACCGCACGGGCGATCCTTCGAGCGCGCGCGACCGCGCGGCTGACGGCCGACGAGGAGCGAGCGGCAGTCGGGGCGCTCCGCCGTTTCGAGCTTCGCTGTTACGTGGTCGGCGTCACCGACGCGGTTCTCGCTCGCGTCCGCAGGCCGTTCCCGATAGAGCCGATTCGCACGCTCGACGCCGTGCATCTGGCGACAACCGAGCTGATCGACGAACCGCCCCCGCTGGTCGTCGTCGTGACGCGGGACACTCGGGTTCGCGACAACGCAGTAGCACTTGGATATGCGGTTGAGTGAGCCGGTCCGGAGGGCTCCTCGCGCACCAACTGAAGCCTTGTCGATAGTTGAACACACGGAAGTAGACTTCGCGTCGCCAACTCGCACTCGAGCCTTGCGTCGGCGCCGCGCGGCGTGCTCACCGACGGCGCGAACCCCCCGACCCGGACCGCGCTCGGCGCATGGCCCGGACGATCGTCAACGCCCTCGCCTGAGCCGAACTGCCGACCATCGCCATCCGTAGGTAGCACCCAGCCATCCACCCGAAGGCGCCCGTCCACCGCGGAGTCGCCGCACAGCGCCGACATCGCACCGCAGTTCCCGCTCTGACAAACCCCGAGCCCGCCCCCGAGCGAGGACCTCGGCGAACCGAAACCGCCGGACGCCCCGGCACAACTGCCCCGAAAGGAGTATCGAACCATGTTCGGACTGCATCCCAGTGCGCCCACGCACCCCGAGGACTACGCGATCCATCGCGCCGGACGGCCGCTGAGGAACACCCGGGTGAGACCACGCGGGCTCACGCCCAGGCGGCTCGCGCAGCTCGCCGGCGCCGATCCGCGCGGCGTGCGGCACGCGACACCGGACCCGTGGGTGCCCGAACCCGCCCTCGTGCTGAGCGACGTGATCGCCGGCCCACAGCCCTGGATGGGCATGCTCCTGGACCCAGCCCGTCCGCAACCCGTGCCGATCGGGAGCCTGGTCCGCAGCGCTGGGCCGGCACCGGCGCGCCACTGGCTGGTATGGCCCGACGCGCGACTGCGCCCGGCGAAGGGACTCGAGGGGATCGATCCGCGATCCGTGGCCGCCTATCTGGACGAGCCCGCGATCGCCCACTTCGCCCGGGAGCTCGACGAGGCGGCCGTAACCGCCGCCATCGCCGACCAGGGCGACGACCGCGTCGACGCCCACGTCGTCGAATGCGCCATCGCGGGGGGCTACGGCGGCGACGCGGCGGCGGCCGACGCGGTGACGATGTGGATCGCCGAAACGCTCCGCCGGGGGATCCCGAAGGGCAAGCGTCGCGCCGGCATTCCGAGTGGGCCCGGCCGACGCGTCCGGAGTCAGCACGCCCAGCGGCGGCTGGTGTGCCGATGGCTCTGACGGCGGCGACCCGCGTGGCCGTGATCACCCGCCGCGGCCGCTCGAGGATCGGGCTCGCCCAGTCGCGCGACGAGGCCGACCGCTGGATGGAGGACGCGATCCGCTACCGCGCCGCCGGAGCGACGGGCCGCGCGATCGTCTCAATCAACGCGCCTCCCGGGTCCCGGCGTCCGGCGATCGGCATACGCAGGGGAACGCCGTACGAGCGCCTGCACAGCTGGCTCGCGGCCCCGGCATCGCCCAGCGACCCGCGCAGCCCGCGGCGCGAGGCCGTGATTGCGAAGCTGCCGGCCAGAAGCTGTGCGAGGACCCTGATCGTGCTCGGCACCGGACTGATCGTGACCCTCACCGGACCCGCCACCGACGGCGGCCGGCCGCTCGACCGGTTCCTCCGTGTCCAGGCCGCCCGGTCCAACGCCTCCCTCAGCGACGTCGTACTCGTCGTGCACGTCGCCGACCGGCTCAGCCCCTGGATCGCGGTCAGCCCTCCCGACGTCGACATCGAGCGTTTCTGAGCCAACGTCGCCGAGCAGGCTCCCCGCCCGCCGAGGACGACTCCGACGGCACGCTCGACCTGCCTCCCCGCGGCCCCACACGACCCTTGGGAACGTTGGCACACACGCGGAACCGACCGCGAAGGAAGCGTGAAAGGACCAGCGAACAGACCGCAACGGACCCGGCATGGCCGCCGACAAGCAACCGGTAGCGAGAGCGCCCTGGAGCGACGCTCGCACGGTGTGGCTGCCCGACGAGTGGGCCGTCTACATCGCGAACGGCGACGACCCGGAGAGCCCCGACTGGCCAATCGACCTGTGCGACGAGGAGCTCAGGCGCCTGCGGCTCGAGGGGTTCGACGTCGTGACGTGCACGAACCGGACCCGGGAGCTCGGCGAGTATCGCGGGATCGCGGGGACCATGCGTGCATACGAAGCGCTGCGCACCGGCGGTAACGACACTGTCGTCCGGCGCGTCACGCTGGTGCAGGAACACGTGCGGCTGCCGGCCGGGGAGAGCACCCGCCAGGTCCTGCTCGACGTGAAGCTCGACCTGACGCGGACCGAGAGCCAGCCGCTCGAACGGCTCGTAGCCCGGGCGTGGCGCGCCGGCCATGGCGCCCGCCGGCGGGTCGCGCTGGCGTTCGGACACGTCGGCGACTCCGGCCTCGAGCGGGCCTGGGCCTACATCGACATCGATCCCGCCGCCAGACCACTCACGCGCAGCGCATGGAGCGACGGCACCGCGGTCAGGACGCGCATCGAAGCGAGAAACTGCGTCGGCCAGGTCGTGCTGAAGCAGCCCGACGCCGCCATTGCCGAGACCGCGCTGCCCGCGGCGTACCGGGCCGCGACGTTCTACGACGACGAGGGTCAAGTGCGCTGCGTCCGGTGCGACCGCCTCAAGCGCATGACCGCCCCTGACAGCGGGCCGTCCTTGCGGCTGGATCGCCCTTCCGAATGCCCGAACTGCGAACGACCGTAGTGCCGCCAGCCGCCCTCCGCCGCAAGGCGCACCCCGCCGGCATCCCGGACCAGCCCGCACGCCGCCGGCCCGACGTCCTCCCGGAAGGAGACAACGACACATGCTGAGAAGCCTGTCGAGGGCGCGTTGCGCCCTCGCCTCGAGCCTGCTCGCCCGCAACTCCGCCGAACCGCCCGCGGCGTGGAACCCCCGGGCGAAGCCGCGGCACGCGGAGCGCCGGGCCACCTGCCGGACCGGCCGGCGCGACGCCACGAGTCGCACGGACGCCAGAGGCCACCGGCGATGATCCTCAACCGCCGCACCGACCGGCCCAGGCCGCACCAGGTCTACATCGGCCGCCCCTCGAAGTGGGGTAACCCCTTCAAGCTGACGGCTGGCGACCGGCTCCGCGTCATCGCCCTGTACCGCGCGGATCTGGTCCACAAGCTGCGCAGCGGCAGGGTGACGCGCACCGAGCTCGCGGAACTCTACGGCCACCCGCTGGTGTGCTGGTGCGCCCCGCTGGCGTGCCACGGCCACGTGCTGCGCGCGGCCGCCGCGTGGGCCGCGACCCAGCCCGACGTTGGCCTGGAAGCCGCCAGGTGGACGAGGGAGCCCATCGAGCGCCTCGTCCGGCGCATGAGACGACCCGGAGCACGAGCAGCATGACCGCGCTCGACCTCATCACCAGGCGCCAGTACCTCGAGGAAGAGCTGGCGCTGGCCGCCGCCACCCAGCAGTACGTCCTCGACGGCCCCTCCCCGACAAGCCCCGCCGACCGCGACGCCCGCGACGCCCTCCTCGACCGCCTGCGGACCCGCTGGACCAACGCGCTCGACTGCCTGACCAGACACACCGACCCCGCCCGCTGCGGCGACCCCGACTGGCAGGGGCCCGTCATGGAGCGGGCGAGGCACGCCGCGGGACGCTTCGCCGAGCCCGCCGACGCTGGCGCCGCGCGAACCGCGGCCGCGGGCGCCGACGAGGCCGCGCTGCGGGCGGCCGTCGAACGGGCGGAACGGGCGCTGTCCGTCGACGAAGGCTGCTACTCGGTCTCCCGGATGCACGACGCCGCCCTCGAGCTCACCGAAGCCGCGAGGGCCCTGCTAGACGAACTCGAAACGAGGCACACGGAATGACGAAACTCACGAACCGGAACATCCCCCTCTGCCGGTTGACGCTGTCGGCCGCCAACGTGCGCACGGCGAGCGCCGACCCCGAGGACGACAAGGGGCTGCAAGCGAGCATCCTCTCGCTCGGCGTCCTCGAGAGCCTCCTCGTGATCCCCAACGGCGACGACAACTTCGACGTGGTCGCCGGCGGCCGGCGGCTGGCCGCCCTGCAGCAGCTCGCCAAGGCCGGCAAGATCGCCGCCGACTACGTCGCGCCGTGCCGCGTCCTGGGCGACGGCGCGGACCCCGCCGAGGTGTCGCTCCACGAGAACGAGAAGCGCGCCCCGATGCACCCGGCCGACCAGTACGAGGCGTACGCCCGGCTGCGCGCCAAGGGCATGACGGCGGCCGAGATCGCGTCACGAGCCGGCGTCAGCGAGCGGCAGGTCACGAAAATGATGCGGCTCGGGACGGTGGCCCCGGAGCTGCTGGCGGCCTTCCGCAACGGCGAGATGAACCTCCAGACGCTGATGGCCTTCACCGTCACCGACGACCGCCGGGCGCAGCTCGACGTCTGGGCGAAGGCCCGCAGCGGCGGGACGACGTGGCCCGAGCACATCCGCGACCAGCTCACCGAGGGCGCGGTGATCGGCACCAGCGGACTCGCCTCGTTCGTCGGGCTCGAGGCGTACGAGAAGGCCGGCGGCCGCTTGCAGCACGACCTGTTCAGCCAGTTCGACGACGAGGCGGTGTACCTGCTCGACCGCAGCCTGCTCGTGAAGCTGGCCGAGTCCGAGCTGAAGAAGACCGCCGACCGGCTCGCGAAGCGGTGGAAGTGGGTCGAGATCCAGATCGACCCCGACTGGGACCGGATCCACACGCTGCACAAGCTCCGCGGCGAGCCCGGCACGCCGACCGCGGCCGAGCGGAAGCGCCTCGACGCGCTCGCGGACCAGATGCAGGACATCGCCGACAACCCGCCGATGGACCCGGCCGAGCAGGGCAATGCGTACGCTCGCAGCCAGGAACTGAACGCCAAGCACGAGAAGCTCGAGGCGCGCATCGCCGCCCGCACAAAGTATCGGCCCGAGGACATGCGCATCGCCGGCTGCATCGTCACCCTCAAGGGCGCGCGGGCGGACGTGATCCCGGGCCTCGTGCTTCCGGAAGACGTGCCGCCGAAGCCGAAGAAGGCCGCCTCGAAGAAGGCCGCGGCCGACGCACCGGCGAACACCACCGAGGCGGCCGGCCCGAAGCCCGCGGACGGCGGCGGAGAGCCCGCCGCGCCGCCGGTGACGTTCGACGAGCGGTTCGAGGAGCCGTGGACGACCCGCACCGCGCACAACCACCAGAGCCCCGACGCGGCGCACGCCAAGGCCGCGGGCCTGAGCACGGCCGTCATCGACGACCTCGCCGCGATCCGCACGGGCATCGTCCGCGCCGCGCTGGCCAAGCGCTTCGACGTGGCGTTCGACCTCGCGGCGTACCTCCTGGTGATGGACACTTCGACGCGCGGCACCGAGCGCCCCGCCGACATCCGCCTCGTCCGCACGAGCCTGCGCCCGATGGGCCGCAACAGCGAGAACGACTTCGCCGCCGCCAGCCCCGGCGAGAAGCTCGACAGCCCGCCCGCCGGGAAGTGGATGAAGCTCGGAGACGACCTGAAGCGCTTCGACGCGTTCCGCGCCCTCCCCGACGCCGAGAAGCAGGACCTGTTCGCCCGTGCGGTCTCGGCCGCGCTCCACAACCAGGCCGCCAACCAGCACCGCGCGCTGCCGATCGGGGAGCGCGTGGTCGAGCTCCTCGACATCGACTTCGCCCGGGCCGTCCGGCCCACCGAGAAGTACTTCTGGAAGCGGCTGACCCGCGCGCGGATGCTCGAGATCGCGGAGGCCGTCGTCGGCGCCGAGTGGGCGAAGGCGCGCCGGAACCACAAGAAGGGGCAGCTCGCCGCCGACATGGCCGCCGTGTTCGGGGACGACCCGCAGGGGCGCGCCGCGCTCGACGCCGAGGCGCGGGAACGGGTCGAACAGTGGGCCATGCCGGGGTTCGGGGCGTGGGATGGTCCCGCCGCGAAGAAGGGGCGATCGTGACCCGCCCGAGCTTCCGCAAGAATGGCGCCGGCCAGACTCGCGGAAACCGGCCTGGGGAACGCGGCTGAAGGCCGAGAACGCACCGCCGCAACACGCGATCGCCAGCCGGAACCGCCGGAACCAACTGAAATCCGGCCGGATCAGCGAGCGTGGGATCGGCCACAGAGGCCGTAGCCCAGGGCGGGTTGCGGCCCGAGCACCGCACCGATGAGAATCAACGAAGGAGATCCGATGGGAGAGATCCGTTCCAACCTCACCCTTGGAGAGCACGGTCGACCGTGTCGTAGTCGACCGCGGCCACCAGGCCGCACCAGTTCACACTGACGAGGATTGACAGACGTGTAGCCTGTTGGCTACTTTGCAGATGCTCGAAGTACGCAAGACGGAGTTCTACGCCAGGTGGCTGGACGGGTTGCGGGACGTCCGCGCCCGTGCCCGCGTCCTGGTCCGAGTCGAGCGGCTGGCGGCTGGCAATCCGGGCGACGTCAAGCCCGTGGGCGAAGGCGTCTCGGAGATGCGGATCGATTACGGCGGGGGCTACCGGGTGTACTTCAAGCGGCACGGCCAGACAGTGGTCGTGTTGCTGGCGGGCGGCGACAAACGCACGCAGAACACCGACATCGAGACGGCGCTGCGCCTGGCGAGAAACCTGTAGGCGACACCATGACCAAGACCGCCACATCCCGCTACGACGTTGCCGATCACCTGCGCACGCACGAAGACATGGCAGCGTACTTGGAAGCGTCTATCGAGGACGCGGACGGCGACGCCGCGCTCGTGGCCAAGGCACTGGGCGACATCGCCCGCGCCCGGGGTATTGCGCAGGTCGCGAGCGACGCCGGCCTGTCGCGCGAGAGCCTGTACAAGGCTCTGTCCGGCGAGCGGGTTCCGAACTTGGACACCGTTCTCAAGGTGGTCGGCGCGCTGGGCCTGAAACTGCGCGCCGAGGTCTCGCCCGCGGTAGAGGGACGATCGGGGTGAGGGCGGGGCGTCCTGACGGCAGCGAGCGGGAGCGGAAACGACTCGGCGCGGATCCCTTTGCCCAGGCAGAACGTCGCGAAATGAACGTTGAGCAGGCACCTAGCGATCAGGGTGCGCTCAAGCTCGTGGACCGTCACCTTGGCGGGTCGATGTCCGGCGATCTGGCGGACGCCGCTCGAAAGGCATCTCGCCCAAATGGAATCGTGACACGGCCGGAACCTGTGGCGGCCGTGGCAGGCGGCTGCTCCGCCGCCACTCTCGCCCTCCGAGGTCACGCCCAGCGCCACCCGTCACACGACCCGCGAGGCCCGGTCATGCGCCCTGCGGGCGCCGCGACGGTATTCGCGTCACCTCACGAGCGTAATCCCGTAGATCTCGAACGCTGAATCGCCGCCCGTCGGCCCGGTTCCGGCGCCGTAGCCAAGGGCGCCGGCCAGCCCGCCAGCCGCCGCGCCCAGCAGCCGGCATCCCCCGGCCTCCCGAGCTCCGACTCCCCTTCACCGGCGTTCCCGCCGCGCCGCCACCCATCGCGCTCTCATCTGCCCACGGACGCCGACCCCGGCGCGAAAGCAAGCGACATCGTGACGAAGGCCCGGATCCTCCCTGCCCGAGCCGGACCGAGGCCAGACCCACGACGACGAGGAGGTACGCCATGACCCGCAAGCAGTTCCTGGACGCCGCAGACCGGGGGCGGCCGGTACGGCTGAAGGACAGGAGCCGGTGCTTCTACGAGGACGAGTGGTACCGCCCACACGCGGCCCCGGACGGCCGGCTGGCGATCTCCGCGCACACCGGAGAGCAGCACGACGTCGACGACACGCTGCTCGATGCCCTGACCGACGAAATCCCGCCGTTGACCGTGGCCGGCGTGCTTCACGCGGCGCCCAGGGGAGACGAGGCACGAACCGTGATCGTGATTGCTGACCCGGACGGCAAGTTGCAGGCGCTGGGCGCGTACAACGTGGAGCCGGTGTCGATCACGACAACGAACGGCGAGCTGCGCGAAGCAACTCCGCTGGAGCCCGGTACCCAGGCCGTGCTGCTGTACGCCGGCGCGACACGCCCCCCCTTGCCTTGAGCGGGGCGGACGGCCGGCAACGGGACCACCCGCCGAACCCGACGCCGCCTCGAGCCGCCGAGCCCCGAAACCCCACCAACGCCGACCTCGACCTCACGGACGCGCCGCGCCGGCTCGCGGCCCGCCGTCTCCGGCTCCAACGACGAGACCCGCCACGCCGCGACGATCGCCACCTCGAGAAGGCGATCGACACCATCCGAACCCGACCCCACCGAAGCGGACGCCCCCCCGGCGACCCTGCACAGCCCGGGCACCGTGAGCCCCGAGGGCAAGGAGCAACGAACGCATGACGACCACACGAACGGTGGACGACCACCTGACGGCCCTGCTCGCCGACGCCATCGCGCGCGGCGCCGAGCCGCTCAGCCACGTCTGCCGGCAGCTCGCCCGCGAGCTCGAAGCCGGAGACGCCAGCCCCGACGAGGCCGCACGCCTCTTGACCGCGGCCGCGGCCGCGGCCGCGGCGCCACCCGCGCGCGCCACGACCGTGCCCGCGAACCTCGCGGCGCTGGCCGAGCAGATGCGCGCCGCCGAGCGGGCCTTCAGCGACACGAGCGTGCCCGGAGACCTGGTGATGATGACCGCCACGATCCACGCCCACCGCTGCCTGGACATCGGGATCCGCCGCGCCCAGACGCACGGAAGGAACTGACATGCCACACAACGACGAAATCCGGTGGATACCCCTCCGGAACCTGGAGCCGTCCGACCGCAACGCGCGCACGGCGGCGGCGCCGGCGGAAGCCATGCGCGAGCTCGAAGCGTCCCTCGAAGCGCACGGGCTCCTCGAGAACCTCGTGGTCCGCGCCCACGACGACGAGAAGACCTTCCACGTCGTCGGCGGCGGCCGGCGGCTCCGCGCCCTTCGGACCCTAGCCAGGAAGCGCCGCGGCCGGTTCCGGACAACGACGCCGATACCCTGCCGGGTCCTTCCCGACGACGCGATCGACGAGGAGATCAGCTACACCGAGAACGCCGTGCGCGTGAACATGCACCCGATCGACGAGTTCACGGCCTTCCACACGATGCTCGAGCGCGGCCTGAGCGTCCGCGAGATCGCCAACCGCTTCGGCCTGACCGTCCAGGCGGTGCAACGGCGGCTGCGCCTCGGCGCCGTCGCACCGGAGATCCTCGCCCAAGCGCGCGACGACCGCCTGACGCTCGACCAGCTCCAGGCGTTCGCGTCGACGCCGGACCGCGGCCGGCAACTCGACGTCTGGAACAAGGTGCGGAACCAGACCGGATACACGCCGACCGCCGGCTGGATCCGCAACGAGCTGCAGCAGGGCCTCGTGTCCGCGGCATCCGCCCGCGCGCGGTTCGTCGGCCTGAAGGCGTACAAGGCCGCCGGCGGGACCGTCGAGGAGGACCTGTTCGCGGCCGAGGACGAGAGGAGCGTGCTGATCCGCGACGTCGAGCTCCTCAGCGATCTCGCGTCCAAGAAGCTGCGAGGCGCGCGGCGCGAGCTCGGCGACGGCTGGCGCTGGATCGACACCGTCCTCGAGGCGCCGTGGGACGTGACCCGGCAGTTCGGACGCGTCAAGGGCAAGCCCGAGCCCCCGACCGACGCCGAGACCGCGCGCCTCGCGGAGCTGGCGGCCGAGATCGACCGGCTCAAGCAAGCGGCCTACGGGCTCGCCAACGACCGCGCCGGTGACGCCGAGCGCGACCGCCTCAAGGCCAGGATCGAGAAGCTCGAGTCCGAAGCGAACGCCCTCAACGAGGAGATGCACTCGCACGAGTCGTTCAGCCACGAGCTGATGGCCTGCTCGGGATGCATCGTGACGATCGGCGGCGAGGGCGACCTGGTCATTCACCGGGGCCTGGTGCGCCGCCAGGACGAGCACCTCGTGCCCGCACCGCCAACGCCGGGCCCCGTTACGACTCCCGGCCCAACCGCCGAGGCCGCAGCCCCCACCGATGGCGCGGCCGGCGGGAAGCCGGACCCGGCCCCGCCGCCGACGCCGCCCCAGCCCGCGGCCGCGGGCGCAAGCAACGACGGGCCGCCGCCCCCGACGCCCGCCAGGGACCACGCTGCGCCCCCGGCGCCGCCCCCCGATCCCGGATACCGGCCGCCGCAGTACGACCAGGCCGAGCCCGACGAGCGCGCCGCGGCGACCCAGGACGCGGGCCTTCGGCTGGGCCTGGCCGAGGACCTGCGGCTGATCCGCGCCGGCATCGTCAAGGCGTGCCTGGAGTGCGACCCGGAGCTCGCCTTCGACCTCGCGGCGTACCAGATGGCCTCGGCCGTCTTCGGCGGGAAGCCGGACGGACCCCTGGCGATCGAGATCACCGTCACGCCGGACGTGCCCGATGGCGTCGACTCCGACGACCGGGAAGCCCTCGCGCGGAGGAGCCCCGGGGCGCGGATGCTGGCCGCGGAGGCCACCTGCCTGAAGCTCCACTGGCTGCAGGCCCCGACCCCGCGGGAGCGGCTGCTCCAGTTCCGCGCGCTCAGGCCCAAGGAGCGGCGCCGGCAGTTCGCCGCGGCCGTCGCCCGGGCGCTCACGCCCCAGCTCGCCTTCGACCCCGACGCGCGGCCTGAAACCGAGGCCGTGGTCGAGGCGCTCGACATCCCGGCTTCGGCCTGGACGCTGGGTCCGCGCGCGCTCCGCAACGGGCAATTGTCCGTGGAAGGGAGAGCCCGCCGTCGGCGGCCTCCTGTTGGCTCCGCCGCACCGCCGACACGTCCCGCGTTCACGCCGCGCGAACACGCGGCGCGGCGATCATCGACGGCATCGTATCCGCGACGTGCCACACGGTGTCCGGTCGTCCTTCCGCGACCGGACGGCCGAGGGAGGCGGGATGAGCCGGAACACGGTGGATGACAGGATTGATGAAGTTCCACGAGCTGTACCGCCCCGACCTCGAGCACTTCTGGCGGCGCATGGGGCGCCGGGAGATGCTCCAGGTCGCGGCCGAGACGCTGGGCGAGCAGTGGGCCGAGGCCCACGAGACCGACCGCAAGGAAACCCTGGCAACGGCCATGGCCGAGGCCTTCGGCAAGAACCCCCCGCCAACGTCGCTCAAGCTCGCCGACGACGCCCGCCGCCGGGCGCTCCGCTGGGCGCCGCCCGGATTCGAGCCCGCCCGCGCCCCCGCCGCCGACGCCGGCCCCGCCGACACCGCCCCCGCCGCCGAGCTCCCCGCCTGGATGAACGACTGACGGACCACCGAACCCACCGGCTGCCCGAGGACCGGCCACAGCGCCGGGCAGTGCCCCGGTCTGGCTGAGGTGCTACCCGGCGCCGGCCCTCGGGCGAACCCGATCCGGAGGAACCAACCGTGCATGGACCGCTACGACCACCGGACGCCACGGCGTCCGAAACCGCGCAGCGCATCTTCAGCGCCGGCACCGCGCTCCTGCGCCACCTGGAGGCAGGCCGCGCCATCGACGCCCGGGCGCTCAGAGACGCCATGACCGCCGCGTTCGGCGGCACCGACGCCGACGGGGCCTGGCTGTGGAAGCAGGCGTACGAGGCGGGCGAGGTGGCGACCACGCTGCTGTTGCGCCGCTTCGGCCCCGCCATGATCGCGCAGGTCGCCAGCCCGGCCGGCGTGCTGGCCCTCATCGCGCGAATCGCCCGCCTCGAGCCGCCCCAGACGCGCCGAGACGACGTGCAGCAGCGCTTCCAGCAGTTCTCGACGCCGCTCGAGCTCGCCTGGTGCGTCGCCGCCTGCGCCAGCGTGACGGCCCGCGACGTCGTGCTCGAGCCCTCGGCCGGCACCGGCACGCTTGCCGCCGCGGCCGCACTCGGCCTGGACGCCGCCGCCGGCGGGCGCCTGGCGCTCAACGAGCTCACGAGCACCCGCGCGGGCCTCCTGCACCTGGCGTTTCCCGGCGCCGGCGTGAGCCGCCACGACGCCGAGCACATCGCGGACCTGTTGCCGGACCTGCGGCCGAGCGTCGTCGTCATGAACCCGCCGTTCTCCCGCTCGGCCGGCTCCTCAAAGCTCGCCGTCGGAGCGGACTTGCGCCATGTGGCGGCCGCCTACCGGGCGCTTCGTCCCGGCGGACGCCTGGTCGCGATCACCGCGGCCAACCGCGACCCCTCCACCGGAAGCTGGCCACGCGCGTTCCCAAGCCGCCAGCCCGCGCCGGACGTGCTCTTCACCAGCCCCATCGCCGGGCGGCTCTACCGCAGCCGCGGGACCACGTTCGAGACCCGCCTCACCGTCCTCGAGAAGCCCGGCGAGAAGACCCGGGGGACCGTCGCCATTGGGGAGCCCGCCGCGAGCGCCGAAGAGCTGCTCGCCGCGGCGCTCGACGCCCTGCCGCCGCGCCTGCCCCTCCACAGCGCCGCTCCCGCCCCGAAAGCCAGCACAGGCGCCGCCGCGCGCGGCCGCGCCAAGTCCCGCAAGACCCCGCCGAGCCCCGCCGCCAGCGAGCCCGCCGCCTGGCGGGACGCCCGGCCGCTCGCCTACACCAGCCGGCGCACCAGCGACGCCGCCGTCATCGACGACGACCGCCCGTACCATCCGTGGACGCCCTCGGTGGTGATCGTCGAAAGCGCCAAGCGCCACCCGACGACCCTGGTGCAGTCGGCGGCGATGAGCGCCGTCGACCACCGGCGCCCAACGGCGCGGCCGGTGCTGCCGGCCCACCTCGTGACCGACGGCTCACTGTCCGACGCGCAGCTCGAGAGCATCGTGCTCGCCGCCGAGGCGCACTCGGCCGACCTGCCCGGGCGGTACTCGATCGACAGCGACTACGACAACGTGAGGTACCTCGGCCCGGACGGCCCGCAGGCGACCGACGCCGCACGCCGCGACCCCGACTCGGAAGCGAACGTGACGTGGAGCGAGCCCGCCGCGATCCGCCGCGGCTGGATGCTCGGCGACGGGACGGGCTGCGGGAAAGGGCGGCAGGTCACCGGCATCATCCTCGACCGCTGGCTGCAGGGGTGCCGCAGGGCGCTCTGGCTGTCGGCCTCCGACAAGCTCATCGAGGACGCCCGGCGCGACTGGACGGCCCTGGGCGGACGCGCGAGCGACGTCGCGGCCGTCAACAAGTGGCGGCAGAAGGACCCCATCGACCGGGCCACGGGCATCTTGTTCTCGACCTACGCGACCCTGCGGTCCGCCGGCCGCGACGGCAACCCGTCGCGGCTCGAGCAGATCATCGAGTGGCTCGCTGGCGGCACGGACGAGGAGGCGCGGCACGCCTGGGACGGCGTGATCGTCTTCGACGAGTCGCACGCCATGTCCAACGCGGCCGGCGGGAAGGGCGCGCGCGGCGCGATCGCGCCCAGCCAGCAGGGAAGGGCCGGCGTGCGGCTGCAGAACGCCCTCCCGCAGGCCCGCATCGTCTACTCGTCGGCCACCGGCGCCAGCACCATCGACGGCCTCTGCTACGCGAGCCGGCTCGGCCTGTGGGGCACGCCCGAGACGCCCTTCCCGGCCCGCGCCGACTTCGTGCAGGCGATGGACGCGGGCGGTGTCGCCGCGCTCGAGGTGGTCGCCAGGGACTGCAAGGCGCTCGGCCGCTACCAGGCGCGGGCGCTGTCCTACACCGGCGTCGAGGTCGACATCGTCGAGCATGTGCTCACCCGCGAGCAGACGGCCATCTACGACGAGTACGCGAGGGCCTTCAAGATCATCCACCACAACCTCGGGGCCGCCCTCGCGGCGACCGGCATCGACACCGGCGATGTGTGCAACGCTCGCGCCAAGGCCGCCGCGCGCTCGGCGTTCGAGCTCGCCAAGCAGCGCTTCTTCTCCCACCTGCTGACCTCGATGAAGTGCCCGACGCTGATCGCGTCGATCGAGGACGACCTGCGCAACGACCTCGCGCCCGTGGTCCAGGTCGTCTCGACCGGGGAGGCCCTCACCGAGCGGCGGCTCTCCCAGGTCCCGACCAGCGAGTGGGACGACCTCTCCATAGACCTCACGCCGCGGGAGTACGTGCTCGACTACCTGGTGCACGCGTTCCCCGTCAGCCTCCACGAGGAGTACGAGGACGACGAGGGCAACGTCCACACGCGCCCCGCGCGCGACAAGGACGGCAACCCGGTACTGTCGCAAGAGGCCGTCGACCTGCGCGACGCCCTCGTCGAGAAGCTCGCCAGCATGCCGCCGATCGGCGCCGCCCTTGACCAGCTCCTCCACCACTTCGGGCACGACGACGTCGCCGAGGTCACCGGGCGCTCCCGGCGCGTGCTCCGGATCTCGGGCGACGGCCGCGGCGACCGGCTCGCCGTGCGCAACCGGCCGGCCAGCGCGAACCTCAGCGAGACCCAGGCGTTCATGGACGGCAAGAAGCGCACGCTCGTCTTCTCGGGCGCGGGCAACACGGGGCGCTCCTACCACGCCGACCTGGCGTGCGCGAACACGAAGCGCCGGCGCCACTACCTGCTCGAGGCCGGCTGGCAGGCGAACCAGGCCATCCAGGGGCTCGGCCGGACCCACCGCACCCGCCAGAAGAGCGCGCCCCTGTTCTCGCCCGTCACCACCAACGTGAAGGGCGAGCGCCGGTTCACCTCCACGATCGCGCGGCGCATCCACAGCCTCGGGGCGATCACGCGCGGGCAGAAGGACTCGCAGAGCGGGATGGGCGACGACAACGCGGCGCTCTTCCGCGAAGCCGACAACTTCGAGTCCGAGTACGCCAAGGCAGCCCTGCGCGCCTTCTACCACGACCTCTACGCCGGCCGCATCGACGACTGGTCGGCCGACTCGTTCGAGGAGGAGACCGGGCTGTCGATCACGGACAGCGAGGGCCAGCTCCTGACCGACCTCCCGCCCATGCACACCTTCCTCAACCGCCTGCTAGTGTGCACCGTCAGAAATACGTGAGCAGTAACGCTTCAGGGATTCCGATCTGCTCGGCGGTCTTCGTCCAGACGAAGGGCTTGGGGTCTTCGTTGTAGACCGCCAGGTACTCCTTGATCGCCGCCTCGAGTGCTTGGGTGCTGCGATGGGTTCCACGCCGGATCTGCTGCCGGGTGATCTCGGCGAACCAACGCTCTACCTGGTTGAGCCACGATGCGCTCGTGGGCGTGAAGTGCAGGTGATACCGAGGACGCCGTGCCAGCCAGTCGTGGATCATCGCCGTCTTGTGCGTGCCGTAGTTGTCCAGCACCAGGTGGATGTCGAGGTCGGGCGGCACCGCCTTGTCGATCACGGCGAGGAAGCGCTTGAACTCCACCGAGCGGTGCTTCCGAAAGCACCTGCCGATCACCTCGCCGGTGGCGGTGTTCAGGGCCGCGAACAACGAGGTCGTGCCGTGCCGTCGATAGTCGTGTGTCCGCTGCTCCGGTGCTCCCGGACGCATCGGCAACACCGGCTGGGTACGGTTCAACGCCTGGATCTGCGACTTCTCATCCACAAACAGCACCACCGCTCGCTCCGGCGGATGCAGGTACAGCCCCACGATATCGCGCACTTTCTCGATGAACAACGGGTCTCGCGACAGCTTGAAGGTCTCGCTGCGATGGGGCTTGAGCGCGAACGCGCGCCACACGCGGCCGACGGTCGAAGCGCTCAGCCCGCAGGCTCGGGCCATCGACTCCCGGCTCCAATGCGTCGCCCCCCGTGGGGTCGTCTCCAGCGTCCGGACCACGACCCGTTCGACGTCCTCGTCCGACACCCGGCGCGGCGCGCCCGGCCGTGGTTCGTCCAGCAAGCCGTCGCAGCCGTTGCGCAGGAACCGCCGCCGCCACTTGCCGACCGTGGCCCGCGTCGTGCCCAGAGCCTGCGCCACGACCTGGTCGCTCCGTCCCGCGGCGCTCTGCAGCACGATGCGTGCCCTCAGGGCCAGAGCCTGCGCGGTATTGCGCCGGCGCAGCCAACCCTCCAGTTCCTCGCGCTGTGCGTCCGAGACCTCCGGGACCTCTCGTGTGTAATGGTTCGGCACGGCCCTCCTCGCTTCCGGGCCGACCGTACCACGAGCCGATTCTACTGGTCAAGAACTTCAGGCGTTGGACACTAGCTCAATGTACCCCGGTGACGCATACTCCATTGCCACAATACGTGGCCGGTGACCCGCCGGCACGGCGACTCGCAGTGAATCGTAAAAGTCAACGGCGCTCCAGCCGCCCGTCCACGGAAAGGCGCCAAACGCACGCACGATTCTCTCATCCGGATCTTCGCCGTCAGCGCCGAAGTGAAGCGCGTACATTATCGAATAGACCTGCACGTACTGCCGCCCGAAGCCCGATAGCTCCAGCAGGCCCCACTCGCCGTCCATCTCCAATCGATGGCTGCCAATGGTCGGCTCCCTTCTTGCCACCCTCGATTCCTCCTATCCCCTCCGGAGCGGCCTCGCCGCCGGCGTTCATCGGCCCATCCTGCCGCTGACCAACCAGCAGTCACTCCATCACGAGTTCCCCGCCCCTGGCACCTGTGGCTCCACGAGCGCCGCAATCTCCCGCAGGTCCGCGCTGGTCTTCTCCAGAATCTTCCGAAAACACTCGTTACACATGCGCCGGTCCGCCGAATACCCGCTCCGCAGTTTCGGAATCGCGATGCAGTCTCGTCCCGCCGGAATCGCCACATGACAACGTGCGCATCTACTTCGCTGTTGCACTGCGACAACGACGCATCATCACGCTCCTCTCCCCGGTCTCAACCCGCGTCGGTCCGGACGCCACTGCAACGAGTGCTGGCGCTCGAGGACCACCACGCCGCGCCGAATCGCATCCCGGAGGACCTCCGAGCGCGAAACGCACAGATCCGTGGCGAGCTTGTCGATGTGGTCGTACAGGCCACGCGACACCCGGACCCGAAGCGCCTTTGCGAACCGCCTCTCGCCCTGTTGCATCGCCGCGAACCGAGTCGCCTACCTTCCGGGCGGCGACACACGATCCCCTATCCCGCACACGCGATTCGGATGCGCCTCCCGATCGGCGCCCAGCCGCCGCGCGGCCTCCTCGATCGCCCGCTGGCGGGTCTGAAACGCGTCCGGCGCCGGCCGGCAGTCCCCTCCCGAAGTGCACGACACCGTCTCGCGGGGATCGAGCCCCTCCGCGAGCCGGAGCAGGCCGAGAGAATCCGCCGCCTCCGCGGCTCCTTGGGAGCGCGCCCGCTCCACCCACGCGCCCCACAGAGAGTCCGCTGACCGGCCCATGAGGGAGTCCCGGCGGCCGCAATCGATCCATGAGGACAACGGAGCCCCGAAGCGCCGCGCCTCGGCCGCCACGCCGGAGCCGACGTCGACGCCGCCGCCCCACAGCGTATCGAGTTCGAGGACGCCCGCGAGGGCCGACGCGCGGCGCACGTCCCACGAGTGCGACATCATCGAGGCGGCATCGTCGAGATGGAAGGAGATGATGCGGCCCGTGCCCGCGGACGTCGTCACCAGCCGCCGGAACGAATCGAGACGCCGGCTGCGGGCGGGCGACACGGGAAGATCGACACCGCAGTCCACGCCCGCCACCGGGGCCGGATCCGCGCCCTCCGGCCAGTCCGAGCACGGCCTCGACGACCGGTACTCCCGCAGCGAGTACGACTCGACCGTCGCCTCCTCGTGGATCAGCGGGGCGAAGTCCACGGACACGGGGACGTCGAACGCGGGCGCCGGGCTGCCGGCCGGTACCGATGTGAACCCCGCGGCTCCGTCCTCCTTCGGACACTCGACCGGCACAGTGCCCGACCGGTAGTCGGTCCACGCGCCGGCGAGCCGGTCCGCTACCGGGGGGACTACCGCCGGCAGGGCGGGGCTGCGCACGAAGCCGCGGCCGATGAGGCACACCCCCGTGCCGTTGTCACCCAGGAGGACCCCGCCCGACTCGAGCGCGGACGCGCCCCCGCCGTCATGCCAGAAGACCCGCGCCCACGGGAGGTGAGGGTCCGTCTGTGCCGCGTTGGGCTCCCACACGTGCTCCCACCACGTGCTCCAGTAACCGGACTCCACGATGCGGCTGCCCGCGGGATCGAACCCCCCGGCGCCGCAATGCGGCAGCTGCAGATCCGCCGGCGGCGTGCTGGGCGGAAGGACCACGCCGCTCAGATCGCACGTCGGGTCGTACTCCGCGTAGCTCGTATAGACCCAGCTCCGGCGGAGGTGGCGGCGGAGCACGATGCTCTCCCGCTCGACGCACGCCATCCCGGAGCTGAACGCGGCGACCACCGGCGCATCGGCGATACGGCGGCCGCGGCCGAGCCCGTCGCCGGGCGGCTCCTGGAGCCCGGTTTCGATGCCCCACCGGCCGTCGCCGCCGCCGAACGCGCCGGCGCCCGGCAGGTACCGCGCCTCGACGTTGAGCTCGTCGCCGTCGAAGATCGCGCCCGCGCCCGCCGGGGACAGGCACCTCGCCGGAACGCCGGGGCCGGCCGCCGCCTGGTCGACCCGGTCGCCGAGCTGCCGCGCGAACAGGCCGAACTCCGGACACGTGTAGCCGCTGCGGACCTCGGGGCGCCGCACGGCCGATGGCGGCTGCTCAGCGTCCAGGGGCCGCGGCGGGCGCATGAACGCGGGCACCTGAGACGAGGCGGACGGATCCGCCTGCCACCTCCGCGACACCCACCGCCGGGCCTGCGCGTCGTAACGGGAGGCGCGCTCCCACTGCACCCGGGCGGGCCGCCCCCCAAAAAACGACGAGACGAGACGGTCGCCCGCGGGCACGCTCGCCGCCCGGACCCCGTAGGACGCGCGCTCCAGCGTGCTCCCCCCGCGCACGGCCGCCGCCGTGAACCACCGATCGTACGCCTCGCCCCGCGCGCTCTCGGCCGAGCAGAACAGCCTCGGTGTGCCGCCGGCGCCCCAGCGCAGGCTGTACACCGTGACCACCGACCCTTCGGCGAAGGACCCGGGGTCCGGCCAGGGCACGGCCGACTGTCCTCCCGCCTCCCGGAGCCAGCAGTCGTGGCGCGACGCTGCCGCCGCGCGGACGCCGGTCGGAAACGGCGCGTCGCACGTCAGCGGCGGACCCTGCGCCGACACCGGCGCCGATGCCGGCCAGAGGCCCTGGGCCGCCAGCGCCAGGGCGCCGGCGCACACCGCACAACCGAAGGAACGCACACGCATGTCGCCTACCCCCTTCCTCGACCGAGATCCACCGCCGCCTCGCCGCGCGCCGGCGCCGTGCCGCGCTCGCGGGCGAGGCCCTCCTGCCGCACCTCGCGCCGGGGCTTCTCGCCGAAGCTGTGCCGGGCGATGAAGTCCACCTGGTGGTCGACCTCCTTGTGCCTCTCGAGCTGCTCGCGCCCGAGCGTGGTCTCCAGGCACTGCTGCACCCGGACGCCCACTTCCTGGACGAGCGCGTTCCCGCGGCGGAGCAGCTCGTCGCTCACGCGCCCCGGGCCGATGCCGCAGGCCTCCTCCGGCGGCTGGTACGTCGCGTCGAGGCGCTCGGCCATCGACGACGCGAGCATGCCGGAGAGGACGACGGCCTCGCGGTTGCCCGGCGCCATCGTGGGGTTGCGCCCCACGACGATCGCCTTTGCGGCCCCGTAGATGAGGGCCGACTGCCGCTGCTCGTCGTCGAGACCCTCGGGGACCTCCACCGCGAGGTCCTTCCCGACCCGCAGGCGGGCATCCGAACCGTGCCGGATCCGGCCGCCCGAAACGAGCAGCATCGCCTTCACGCCGTCGGCCGGGCCGCCCGGTTGCGGCACCCCGTCGGCGTGAGTCCGCGATCCGTCGAACAGCCACGTGCGCCCGTCGAACGACTGCGCGCCCCTGCCCTGCCACGGCCGCGCCCACACCCGGACGCCGCCCTCACGCACCCGCTCGCGGAGGAGATCGAAGTCCCTGTCCCCCGACCGCCGGGCCTCCGCTGCGCGGTCCCTCTCACGCGAGCACGCTTCGGTGATCGCCAGGTGGCGATCGGCGTGGAGGGCCTTGAGCATCTCCGGGACTTCACCCCTCCGGCCGCGGCAGTCGGCCCACCGATCGAGCCGGGTCGCCCGCGCCGCTGCCGACGTCGCCGCCGTCAGCTCGGCGCCGCGCTGGCGCCGGTTGAGCTCCTCGGCGACCTGCACCAGGCGCCGGGGGTCGGACGACCGCGCCCCGTCGGCCAGCGAACCCGCCGCGCCGGCCGCGATCGCCCGCGCCGCGCCCCGGGACGAGGCCGCGGCCACGGCGATCGGATCCGCCCCGGCCCGCACGAGCCCCGCCATCAGGTGACGGCTGCCGCCGAGAACGAGGCCGGCCGCCTTCAGGCGTCCGGCGCCGCCGGACGTGCCCCAGGCGAGGACGCGCGACGAGACGGCGGCCGCGACCTTCCCGCGGCGGGTCCGGGCGAGCTGCAGCACGCGGTCGAAACCCTGCGCGCGCCGCCCCAGCAGGCTCCGCACGGCCCCGCGCGGCGCGCCCGGCACGACGGCGCGGTCCGGACCCGCCTCCGGGACCACCGATCGCCCGCGCATCCGATCCAGCCACGCGCGGCCCTCCACGCTGAGCTCCTGGCCGCCGAGGTCCCCATCGCTCGGGAGCGCCGGCGGCACCCGGCCGAGCCTCGCGTCGATCTCGACGCGGCAGGCGGCCCCGTACGGCTGCGCGAGCGCCGCGGCCGCCTCGGCGCACGGCCCGGACCGGAGCGCCGCCCGCCCCGGCGCGAACGCGCGCTCGTCGCCGTCGGCCCCGGACGCGTCCTCGCGGCAGCGGGCCAGGTGGCGCGCCAGCAGGTCGCCCGCCAGCGTCCGGAGGGGAGAGTCGGCGGGGACCGGCGCACCGCGCTTCCGGCAATCGGCGTCTCGCAGCCCGGCGCACAGGCCCACGAGGACCGGATCGCACCGCACGGTCTCGAGCGCCGCCTGCCGCAACGGCGACCGCTCCAACGAACGCGCCATCTCGACCATCGACTCGGGACCCCGTGCCGCGGCCACCATCAACGATGCCTGCTTGACGTGCCCGAGGGCGACGGCCCGCGGCGTCCCGACGAAATCGGCCCGGGCGTCCCGCGCGGCCGACGCCGGGGCGGCACCGCCGGCGGCGTCCTGACCCGGAGCAGCCGGCGGGACCACGACCCTCGACGAGAGGCCGGCGAACTCCGGAGCGCCGCCGAGAACGCCGTGGACCTCGCGGATCGCTTCCTTCCGGGACGCGTCGACCTCCGCACGGAACTGCTCGCGGGCGGCGTCGACCGCGCTCTTCGGCGACCCGGCCGGCGCCACCTCGCCGTGTCCGGAACGCGAGCCGCCCGCCATCCGGTAGCCGTCCCCGAGGGTCTCGCGGACCTCCTTGAGAACGCGGTCGCGGACACCCTCGATCTCCTCGCGGAAGGCGCGCCGGCCGCCCTCCAGCTCCTCGCCGAGGCGCCGGCCGAGCGCGGCCGGATCCCGCTCGCCCAGGAGTCGGTCGAGACGCTCGTCGAACCTCTGGACGGCCTTCTGGACGGCGGTGTCGAAGCAATCGACGATGTACTTGCAGACCGCCCTGTCCGGCTGGTCGGCGGCGCCCGCCAGACGTCTGGCGAGGCTGTCCTCCTCGTCGTCGCGGGACCGGCGCCGGGAATCGGGATCGGCATCCGACTCGCGGGACCCCGCAGTGGGCTCCCGGTGAGCGGCGCTGGCCGGCCGCGCCGGCCGGACGGGGTCGTTCTCCCCGCCGCGAGAGCGTCGCGCAGCGGAGGGGTCGCCATCGGATGCCATCGGCCGCTGAGACCGGGTGGACGCACGCTCCTCCCCGACGCCGGCGGCCACGCCCTTCTCCGCGCGTCGGCGACCGTCGCGCTCACGATCCGCGTCCGTATCCACCAAGTCCATCCGCTTACCGCCCCGCCCATGCGAACAGCACCGACACGAAGACACCGAGCACGCCGCCGACGAAGCCGCCCACGAGAGACCACCACCACAGGCCGCGTCCCACCGCGGCGGCATCGGCCACCCACTTGCCCGCGGCATTCTCCGCCGCGAGGACCTCGGCGTGGGCGCCGCCCACGGCGTGCAGGAACTCGTCGGCGGCCCGGACGATGTCCTGCAGCCGCGTGCCGATCCGGCCGCCCGACCGCTCGGCGAGCTCCAGGCACGACTGCGCCGCCAGCGCGGTCTGGATGAGCACGTAGGCGAGGCCCTCCATCTCCTTGAGCCGAACCTCGACGGCCGCGCCCGACGCGCCGGCCGTCCGCTGCACCTGCTCGATCACGCCCCTGAGCTGGCCCGCGAGCGCCTCCGCCGCTACCGACACCCGGTCGCGGTCCTGCGCGGCCTCGATGTCCGCCACGAGCCGGGTGACGTCCACGCCGGCAGCGCCGAGCTGCGCCACGATGAGATCGGCCACGGCCTTGTCGCCGACGCCGCGCAGCGCGAGCAGGTCCGCGACGATGGCGGCGGCGCGCCCGGCGTCGACGGCCGGCGCGCCCGGCTTCCCGCCCCGCTCCCCGGCGGCGGCAGCCGCGGCGGCAGCCCGCTTCTCGGCCTCCGGCCGCGGCGCGCCCGGCGCGACACCCGGGTCCGGACCGGCGCCCTCGGGAACGCGCCGCTCGTCCTCCTCGCGGCGGCGGCTCGCGACCTCCTCCGCTTCGGCGAGCGCCGACGCGGCGTCGACATCGCGGACCGGACCGCTCTCGAACAGGCTCATGCCGCCTCCCGGGAAGCCGGACGCCGGCCCGGGCCGCGGCGGCGCCACAGCCGCCGGGTGGCCGGGCTCCGCCGGGTGTCCCCGAGCGAGCGGAGCAGACCGGCGACCGTGACCGTCTCGGCCGGGCCCACCAGCAGGCCCGGGACGCCCGCCACGCGGCGCCACTCGGGCGCGGCGGTCCCGCCGCCGTTCGCCGCTCCGCCCGCCGCCTGCGCCTCGTCCCACAGCGTCCGCGTGAGCCAGCCACCGGTCCGCGGCTCGTAGCCGAGCACCGCGACCGCCTCGCGGACGGCGCGGACGCCGTCGACCCTCGCCTGGCGCACCACGAGCTGGAACGCCGCTGCCACCGACCGGCAGACCACGTCCCACGGCAGCGCGTCGCCCGCCTGGAGCGCGCAGGTCGCGAGGCGGTCGAGCGCCCCCTCGCAGGTCGAGGCGTGAATCGTGCTCAGGGAGCCGCCGTGGCCCGTCACCAGGGCCTGGATCACGTCGGCCGCCTCGCCGCCGCGCACCTCTCCCAGAACGATGCGGTCCGGCCTGTGCCGCAGGGTGTGGCGCACGAGATCCCGAATGCTCACGCGCGCGTTCGCGCCCGCCCCAAAGGCGCGCCCCTCGAGCCGGAGCGAGTTGGCGTGCGTCAGCCTGATCTCGATCGTGTCCTCGATGACGACGATGCGGTCGGACTCGGGGAGCAGGCCCACGCACGCGTTCAGGAGCGTCGTCTTGCCGCTGCCCGTGCCCCCCGCGATGAGGACGTTCCCGTCGCCCAGCAAGGTGTCGCGGACGGCCTGAAGGACGGGGCGCGGCAGCGAGCCGCTGCCGACCAGATCCCCCGCCGAGAGCATGCACCTTCCGAACCGCCGGATGGTGATCGCCAGCTCCGTCGAGGCCGGCGGGGCGGCGATCGCGACGCGCGAGCCGTCGCTGAGCCGCACGTCGGCGATGGGCTCGGTCCGCAGGTCGAAGCCCGAGCCCCGGGTGATCATCGCGGCGGCCGCCTCGAGATCGCGCCGGGTGAGGCTGCCCTCCGGCACCGGCACCCGCGCGAGGCGGCCTTCGCGCTCCACGTACAGCCGGCCGGGGCCGTTGACGACGATCTCCGACACGGAGTCGTCGCCGATGAACTGCCGCAGATCGGCCAGATGCTCGCCGACCTCGGCCAGACTCGCCTGCGTCTCGATCATCAGAACAACCCCCGCTCTTTCGCCCGCCACCACGGGATGCGCCCCTCCAGCTTCTTCACCAGGTAGTCGGGGAACAGGTAGCAGCGCACGGCGTCCGCCACGGCCTTCCCGTCGAAGATCTGCGCGATCGCCTGGTAGTTGCCCAGGACGGTGAAGTCGCGCGGTGTGAAGAGCGCCTCGCGGCGCGCCTGATAGCTCTTCAACAGCCCCGCCGACGTCGAGCCCCCGCCGCCGGCCCGCCCCGAGAGGAAGCTCACCCCGGCCCGGGCCGTGTTCTCCGACACCAAGTAGGACGCGACCATGCGGGAGACCTGGCCGCAGAGCTCCGACGCCGTCTTCGCGGACGCGTCGTCGCCGAGCGCCAGGTAGATGCGCGAGCGGATCGTCTGCAGCAGCGCGCGCCACGACTCGCCGGCGCCCAGCGCCGAGCGCAGCGAGGAGAGCGACTGCGTCGCCAGCAGCGGGATGCACTTGCTCTGCCGCGTCAGCGCGAAGGCCTTCTCGTCGCCGCTGGGATCGCTCTCGCCGACCGTGGCGAACTGCTGGTACTCGTCGACGACGAACAGCACCGGCCGCCAGTAGCGGTCCCGGTTCCACTCCTCCTGCATCCGCGCCGGCCGCAGCAGCAGCGTGGAGAGCCACGCCTGCTTGAGCATCACGCCCAGCGTCCGGGCCAGGTTGGGGTTCTCGCCCGCGGGCATGTTGAGGGCGAGGACCTTCCCCGACTCCATCAGGTCGTAGAGCGGCTGGAGGCAGGGCGGCAGCCCCATCGACACCCCCGAGTCGTCGTCCGGGCACGGCGGCGCGAACTTGCGCCCTGTCTCCGGGAGGTCGAACACGGCGAGGAACACCGCCAGGCCCGTCACGACGTTCGTCCGGGTCTGCTCGGCGAGCCCGAGCCACTGCTGCTTGTACCAGCGCGTGACCGCCTCGTGGATGGCGAACTGGTCCACCTTGAGGTGCTTCTGCGCCTCGCGGCCGAGCCCCCAGGGGATCCCGCGGTAGCTCTCCTCGACCTCGCAGGTGGCGCCGGCCTGCCGCAGCGCGGCGACCAGCGGCTCGATGTCGGCGCGCGTCTCCTGCCGGGTGCACATCCGGCCGCCGCCGGCGTCGCGCCACTTCCACAATTCAAGCTTCTCGGCGTGCCGGCGGTGGTCGCGCCAGCCGATCACGACCTCCCAGACATCGGGGCAGTTCCAGCGCTTCTGGAGAGTGGCCTTCATCGCATCGATGTCGTCCCCCAGGGCCTGCTGGTCGACCGAGTAGCGGTAGATGTCGCGGAGGGTCACCCACGGCGGCCAGTCGAGCCGCTTGAAGACGATGATCCAGCGCGCCAGGTCGGAGTACGCCTGCTGCCAGAAGGGCTCCTTCCCCCGCCCGTGGAGCTGGTTGAGCAGGGAGGCGATCGTGTAGGCGAGGCTCGACGAGTCCATCCACGGGGCGTCGAGCGGGTTCCAGGCGAAGCCCTCGCGCTCGAGGTTGAGCTCGACGTAGTCGTCGCCGCGGCCGCACTCCTCGAGCATCGCCTTGACGTCGTGGCAGAAGTCCCCCTTGACCTCCAGGCAGAGCCCTGCGGCCCGGCGCTCCTCGTCGTGGGCGCGCCAGCTCAGGAGCTGCTGGACGAACGGGCGCATGCAGGCGGAGGTCTTGCCGGTGCCCACCGCGCCGAAGACGATGGTGCCGGTGTAGAGCGCCTTGTCGCGCATCACGAGCCAGCTCGGCTCGCGGACCTCCTGGATCCGGCTGGGGTGATGGACTTCACCGATCACGATCGCCGGCTCTTCGTCGTCCGGCGAGAGCGGCCACGGCGGCAGCCGGCTCGCGCCCGCGCCCCGCGGCCGGTAGCGCTCGAACCACACCCGCCAGACTGACTCGGCCACCGACCCGAGCACGAGGACGAGGACCCCGGGCGAGACCGCCGACCACACCACCACCGGCCAGTACCAGGCGGGCGTCTGCTGCCGGATGAAGACGAGGAAGCGGTCGTCGAGCGCCAGCGGAAACGCCCACATCCACCACGCCGTGACCGTGCCCGCGGCGAGCGCCCTGGCTACCATGACTCCGGCAGCCCTTCCGCCTGCCAGACCTCGGCGTCCGCGACGCCCGCCGCGACGGCCGCCCGGCGCCCGGCCAGACGCTCCTCGAGCTCGCCCAGGCGCGCGGCGACCCGATCGGGACCGCCGTACGCCGCCACCACCGGCGGGTGGCCGCCCTCGAGACGGCGCGCCTCCTGGCGCGTGAACCAGATGTCGCGCACCGCCTCCACGGCGGCGCCGTCCGCCTCCCACAGCGCGAGGAGCTGATCCACCGCGGGGTCGGCCGGCCGCGCGGCCGAGCGGACCAGCTTGAGCGAGACCGAGACCCCGGCGGCGCCCACCGCCTCGACGAACGGGCGGTAGTGCCGCCACCAGGTGCGGAGCCCCGCGGCGGGGTCCGCCAGTTCGTCGTCGACGTGCGGCCGCACGAGCACGAGCCGGTCGCCGGCGCAGGCGATGAGCGGCCGGTCCGGGAAGTGGACGTCCTGCTTCTGCCCGATGCCGTACTGGCGGCGGGGAAGCGCCGAACGGGGCACTCCCAGCGAGTCGGCCAGTGCGACCTGCGCCTCTATCGAGAACAGCCACGGCCACTCGGGCGACGCCAGCGCGGCCCACGCCTTGAGGAGCCGCTCGACGATCCGCGGCCAGTCCGCCGGGTCGAGGGGGCGGCGGTAGCGGCTGTTCTCCGCGCCGAGGGCGCGGTAGAGCGCCTTGCCGCTGCAGTGGTAGACGACCCCGGAACGCATGCGCTGCACGGCGAGACCCTTGTCCCGGCCGAACGCGCCGCGCCACGCGGCGGACACCTCGCCATCGATGAAGCGCTCCGTGCGGGCGCGCCGGCCGTCGCTGTCCCCGATCCACCGCGACGCGAACTCCCGCACGAACACGCCGCCCGAGAGGACCACCAGCGCCACGAAGCGCGCCGCCTCCGCGCTGAAGCCGGCCTCCTGAAGGACGCGTTCGGCGCTCCTGAGCTCCACCGTCCTACCTCCCCTCCTCGCGCGTGGTCCGCACGACGGTGTCCTCCAGGAACGTGATCACGAGCCCGATCGGATTGCTGAACACGAGATCGGGAGTGACCTCGGTGAAGGCGAACTGCAGGTTCACCGACCACGGCTCGCTCTCGATCACGCGGCCCGCGGCAGCTCGCACGCGGTCGAAGGCGATCTCGGCGTCGTGCGGCGGCGCGGGGTTGGGCAGGACGCGGATGCGGACGTTCTCGACCACGATGTCGCCCTCGCCCCCCGCGCCGGCGATGAACTCGGCGACCTCCTCGCCGTACTCCGCCGAGAGCTGCGCGCTGACATCGGCGCTCGTGAACCAGAGGCTCTCCTCCCACCGCGCCTCGACGACCGCGCGCTGGCGCGCGTACTGGGCCGCGACGAACTCGTGCAGGAAGTAGCTGACCTCCGGCCCGGCCGGCTCGATCGCCTCCGGCAGGTAGTCGACGGCCTCGGCGCGGCCGACCTCGTCGACGCGCACGACCACCGGCGCCGGATGCGGGCGCCGGGCGACGCCCCAGAGCGCCAGCAGCGTCAGGGCCATGCACACGCCCATGACGAGCAGCACCGCCCGGTAGTGCCGCGCGCGCGTGATGTGCTCCGCCCACACCTCGACGATCTCGTCTGTTTCGATCTCCACGCCTACTCGTCCTCCTCGCGCCGGCGGCCCTTGGAGCCGCGCGCCTGCGACGACACCCAGTCGGCGGCCCGCGCCCCCCGCGAGAGCGCCGCCGCCGTGCCCTTCATGCCGTGCGCGGCGGCGCCCCGGGCGAGCCCCGAGAGCCCGGCCGAGGCGAGCGCCCCGCCGGCCGCCGCGCCGCCCGTCGCCAGCGTCGCGGCCGCGCCGGCCGCCACCGCGGTCAGCCCGGAGCTGAGGTTCTGCGAGCCGCCGAGCATGACCTGGGTCAGCTCGCCGACCTTGAAGCTCAGGAGCAGCGCGGCGAGGATCACGGGGATCCAGGACCCCATCCGCCGCACGACGTCCAGGTACGACACCATCACCGGATCGCCGGCGTCTGAGCCGATCGCCGCCAGGCTCGCGACGAACGCGCTCATCCCCTCCAGGGGATAGATGGCGAGCACCGCGATCATCCGCAGCAGCAGCGCCGCGACCACGACTTGGAAGCTGTACTGGATGAGGCCCTTGAACCAGCTCCAGAACAGGAACGACATCTGCTCGACGAGCAGGAACGGGACGAAAACGGGACCGAGCAGCGTCAGGACCCCCAGCGCGACGTTCGCCCAGACCACCTGCGTGTAGACCAGCAGGCTGGCGATGAGCAGCAGCACGATCCCCAGGATCAGCACCCCCGCCGCGACGCTCAGCGAGATCAGCGTCGCAATGAGCGCGTCGATTCCTTGCAGGAGACCGCCAAGGGACCACGGCGCGTTGGACAGCGCGATCCCGAAGTGCCGGAACGTCTCGGAGAGCACGGCGTAGATCCGGTCGTGGAGCTGCGCGAACGCCCCGCCGCCCTCGTTGAGCGCCGAGGCGAGCGCCTGCCCCTGGCCGGTCACCATCTGGATGAAGGTCTGGTTGCCGAACGCCGCGTACGGCGTGTAGAACCCCTCGAGGACCATCAGCGGGAACGCGATCCAGAGGAGGAAGCTCACGAGCCCCCACATGTCGAGGCGACCGCCCATCGACACCTTGAGCCCCTGGACCACGACCATGATCAGGGCGATCGCCGCCCACAACCGCACGCCCATGTCGTAGAAGTACTGGCGGACCGTCACGCCGCCGTAGGCCGCCGGCAGCGGGTCGCTGACCAGGTCGTCCACGGCGGCCTGGACGTAGTCGAAAGACCACCGGGTGGCCGACCCGTCGGGATCGACGGGAGGCTGGGCCGACGCGCCCGCCGCGAAGGGGCCCAGCGCGCCCAGCCCGCCCAGGACCACAGCGACAGCAAGCGCGCGCCGGCCCGGGCCCGTCACCGGACCCACGCCTCCATGAACTCGCCCGATCCGAGGACGCCCATCGGTTCGCCGCCGATGGACTGCTCCATGGCCGGCGCGGCGGCGGACGCCAGGTGCGCCAGGCGATCCAGCCGCCGCTCGGCGCGCGCCGCGTCCGCATGGGCCTTCAGCCGGACGTCCCGCGCCTCGGCCGAGAGCCGCGCGGCCCGCAGGGACAGGGCGCCCGCCGACTGGCTCGCGCCGAGCGAGGCCAGCTGCGACGCGGCGCTGTCGGCCTCGGCCTGGCTCAACGCGGGGTCGGGATCGGACCGGCCGCCCATCACGCGGCGCGTCGCATCGAGAACGCTCGCGGTGTCTTCCAGCAGGCCCCGGCCGACGTACTCGCCGGCCACGTGGCCCCCGAGAACGGCCGCCGCGGCCAGGCGCGTGTCCATCGTCGCCGCGTAGCGCAGATCGATCACGCGCCGGCGCAGCCGGTCGGCGTCGCGCACCTCGTCGCGAAGCTGGGCCGGCACGCCGAGCTCGTCGACGAGCACCTGCCACGCGGACTCCTTGCCGGCCGTCCACCCGAGCGGCTGCGCGTCGAGGAAGTCGACGAAGCCCGCCACCGATCCGAAGTCGTACGTCCCGAGACCGCGCGCGGCCTGGTAGTTCCGAACCGCGTCCTCGACAAGCGCCCGCGTCTCGGGGAACGGCTGCCAGAGCGGTTCGACGTCGGTGAGCTCCGACAGCAGGCCCCGCCAGTCCGCCAGCGAGCGCACGCCCGACACGAGGCCGCCCGGATCGAGAAGCCCCCGGACCTCGGCGCCGGCCTGGGCGACGTAGGCCTCCGCCGTCTGCACGTAGCTCCGGATCTGCGACAGCATGGCCGTGACCTGCACGAGCATCCCGGCCCAGCTCGCGTCGACCGCCGCGGGGCGGCCGAGCACCAGCACGACGACGACCGCCGCCACCACCGCCTGCCTGAACCGCATGACGCACCCCCCTCAGTCGGCCGCGACGAACAACCGGCCCCCGAACGGACTCGCCGCCGGGTTCCGCGCATGGAGCTCGGCCGCCAGCACGTTCGCGCGCCCCGCGGCGGTATCGAGAGACAGATCGAGCTCGGCGAGGCCCCGCAGCCGGTCGAGCCGCCGCTGCGCCTGCCGCCCCTCCTCGACCAGCCCGCGCTCCAGCGCGCGGCGTTCGCGGTCCGCGTCCTCGGCATCGAGCTTGAGCAGCACGGCGTCCAGGTTGGCCCGGGCCTGCGTGGCCGCGAGAAGCAGCGACCGGTGCTGGGCGCGCGACGGGCAGACCCCCTGGCCCAGGCCGCCCGCGCCCCGCGCTGGGCAATCGGCGGTGCCGAGGGCGGCGACCGAATCCGCGAGCTGCTGGCGCAACCCCTCGCGCTCGGCCGCGGACCACGCGCGGGACCGAGGGCACACGATCACGCCCCGGCGGTCCGCGTCGGCCCGCGTGGGCTCGCACCCGTGGTACAGCCCGATGGCCACCATCGCCTCCTCGACGAGCCGGTCGCGGTGGTCGGCCTCGGCGAGCTGGAGCCCGAAGTCGGCGGCGCGGATCTCGTGCGACGCCTCGAGCGACGCGACCGCGTCGGGATCCATCCCGGGCAGGTCCGCGTACGCGCGGCCGGCCTCGGGGAAGGCGTCCGGCGCGCACGGCACCGAGCGGAGCTCGTCCGGCGGAAGCGCGGCGCAGTCCGCGAGCTCGAACTCCCGCGGGTCGGCGCCCCCGAGCGCGCTCAGGTCGAGCTGCGCGCCCTCGCCCAGAGCGAGCCGCATCCGGCCCGCGAAGTCGTCGATGGGCTCGACGAGGCCGCGGTAGGAGCTGAGGGCCTCGTCACGGATGCGCATCATCGTGTCCCGCATCGCCATGAGGTTGCTCACGACCGACGCCATCTGGCCGACGACGATCCAGGCGGCGGGATCCAGACCGAAGAACGCCCGCGACCTCTCCGCGCCGGCGGACGCGAGAACGACGATCACCAGCACCAGCGCGACATACGCCCGAGCAGCACGACTCATCACGCCCTCCTTCCTCTATGCCCGCGGAACGAGCAGATCCTGGGTGAGGTAGATCCGAATGGGATGGCCCGCGCGGATGCGGATCTCCGGCAGGCGGTTCACGTAGCGGTCGAGGAACCGGATCGCGGCCACGCTGAACTGCTGGCGGGCCGGGTCGAAGTACCCCTCGGAGCCGCCGCCCGCCGACAGGCCGGCCAGCAGGCCGACCGCGCCGACCGCGCCGAACGTCGACAGGTAGTGGCGGTTGACCTCGTCGGCCAGGCCGGTCTCGCCCAGCGACGAGAGGCCCTGGAACCGCATCCGGACGGAACGCCCGTCGGGGAACACCAGCCTGGAGAAGCTGACCGCGAGCCTCGCCTGGAAGCCGCTGTCGACCGGCTGGGCCTCGCCGATCGCGGTCGTGCCGCGCGGGATCACCACCCGCGCGCGGTCCCGCGTGCGGACGGGAACGGTGATCCGGGCCCGCGCCTCGCCGGTGAAGTCGCCCACGAGCTGGGTCTCGAGGACCGCCTGCATCATGCGCCCCTCGTAGACGAGGTCGAGCCCGTCGGGCACGTCGGCCCAGCGCACGAGGGCAGCGGAGCCGCGGCCGGAGGCGTCCGGCACCTCGATGTCGGGCCCGGCGGCGTAGCGCTCGGTCAGCGAGACCACCGCCGCGCCCTCCGCCGGCGCGACGACGCCACCGCCCGAGGGAGCCGGCGCGACGACGGCGGGACCCGCCTGCCGCTCCGGAGCCGGCGGCCCCGGCCCCGCGGCCCCCGCTTCCTCCCGCAGCAGAGCGAGCAACTGCTGGTCGAGCGCCGCGTCCCCGGTGATGGCCGGCGGCTGCGGCGCCATCCGGGCGACGACCGCCGGTCCGGGATCGCCGACCAGCGCCGGCGCGCGCATCGAGAGCGTGAAGCGCTGCAGCTCGTCGAGCCGGAGGGCTTCCCGCATCTCGCGCTCCTCGACCGTCTCGAGACTCGCCCGGATGTCCGCGGCGACCTCGGCCGCCGCCACGCCCGCGCGGTCCGCCTCCTCCCGGATGCGCCGGGTCTCGACAAGCGCGGACCGGGCATCCTCGAGCTCCCGCCGGGCATCCCGCAGGCTCTCCTCCTGCTGCTGCGCCTCGCCGAGGCGCCGCTCCTCGTCCCGCGCCTCGCGTTCGGCCTCCAGCCGCGCGAGGTCCTCCCGGAGCTGCTCCCCCTGGCGGATCACCGGCGCGACCACGCCGCGGACATCCGCGACCGCCGCCTCGATGGCGGCCTCGTCGGCGCCCGGCGTGTCCTCGGGGGGCCGGCCCGACCCGGTGAGGAACATCACGAGAATGAGGACCGCGGCGAAGCCGAGGCCCACGTAGACGGGCAGGTTCTTCGGGATGACGCCGGAGGGGACCTTCAGCTGCCAGTCTGCCACGGCTCCGCCTCCCTCCGCATCCGCCACGGCACGCCGGCCCCGAGGTCCCCGACCCCGAGAATGCCGGCCTCGACCACCCCGTCGACGCGGATCACGAAACCCACGCCGATCACCTCGTGCTGCAGGACCCGCGCCGTCCCGTCCGGCAGGAACCCCGCAACGACGATCTCGTCGTCGAGCACGCGGCGGAAACGGATGAACGTCGACTGCGTGTCGTGCCACATCCCCTCGACCCAGTAGGGCGCCGCGGTCACGTCCACCTCGGGGTTGAACTCGAAGACGAAGTGCAGCCGCGTGGGATACCCCGCCGCGAACGCCTCGACCGCCTCGTCGGCGGCCGCGACGGCGTCCTCGACGCGGTCCCTCACCTCCGCCTCGGCGCTGCGGAGCGCCTCGAGCGCGCGCTCCTCCTCCCGCCGGATCGCTTCCACGTCGGCCGCCGACAGGAACACCGGGGCCTCGGCCCCGGTCCCCGCCACGACGTCCTCGACGAGCGCCGCGCCGTCCTCGACAAGCGCGCCGTCTCCTTCCGCGGGCGACGCGTGTTCCGACTCCGGCGGGAGCCCGCCGAGATGGACCACGGTGTGCACGGGCGAGAGGTCGCTCTCCCGCAGGCCGATCGACAGCACCGACCCGTCCGACAGCACGAGGCTCAGGTTCGTGGCGACGCCGCGCGCGAGCGGCCGCACCATCGTGAGGTGGCCGCCGCCGGCCGCGACCCACCGGTCCGGATCGCCGAGCCGGCGCTCCACGACGGTCCAGTCCAGCGGCAGGACGATGGTCGTCTCGAACCCCACGCGCGTGACGACCTCGACGAGTGCCACGCCGCTTCGGACGCCGGCCTGGACGGACCCCTGCGGAACCTGCGCCGCGGCAGGCCATGCCCAGGCGATCAACGCCGCCGCCATCAGACCCACACCCATCGAGATCACCTTGTGGCGGCGAACGCCGCGAAGACACCGACGCCGACCGCCCACCAGGCGCCGAACATCCGCGGCGGCGTCGCGAACGTCCGCCTGAAGAAGCCGCGACGCCGCTGCGGCATCGCCCCGCCCTCGGCCGCCAGCCCGAACCACGCCTCGCGTCCGCCGAGGCTCAGCGTGCCGTGCCGGATCACCTGCTCGACGACCAGCAGCCCGCCGGGCTCGACGTCCGTGTGCACCGCCTCCAGCGAGTCCCCGCGGAACGCGTACACGGCCGGGATCTCCTGCCCCTCGGTCCGCAGGTACGTGAACGTCCCGTCCGTCCACAGGTCGCGCAGCAGGAACGGGACCTCGTAGGCTTCCTCCGTGACCATGTAGGGCAGCCGCACGCGGGCCGCGAAGTCGCGGACGAACGCCTCCCGGCGCGCCTCGGCCGCCGCCCACAGCCGCTCGACCTCCCGACGCCCCTCGGCGAGCACGCGCTCGCGGCGCGCCAGGTGGCCGGCCGCGCGCCCGCGCAGGCCCGCCGCCAGCGACGCCGGCCGGTAGCGCACCTCCACGGCGGCCGGGTCCACCGCGCTCACGGCGGGCTCCGCCTCCTCGGCCTCGACCGTCACCACGTAGTCGGTCACGGCGTCGGCGTCCTCCACGACGGTGAACGTGAACACCTCGCCGGAGGCGCACGAGACCGTCACGTTCGACACGAGGCCCGCTGCGTACGGCTTGATGGCCAGCTCGCGGCCGCGCGCGACGAGGTCCCAGTTCTCCGCGTCGCCCGCGACCGTGCGGACGATCTCCTCGCCCTCGGGAAGGCGCACGGTCGTGACCGTCCTCACGCGCGTGAAGATCACCACCGGCTGCGTCGGGGACGCGACGACCACCCGGATCGGCGTCCGCTCCGCCTCCTGCCCGAAACCCGGCACGGCGAGCGCCAGCGCCGCGACGCAACATCCGACCACGCGCATGACCACCCCCTGTGAACATCGCGTCACCGAGCCACCTCCGTCCGCCCCCGCGCCTCGCCCACGTCCCCGTCGACGCCCGCCGCGAGCCGCATCAGCGCCCCCGGCAGGCCCCAGCGCTCGACGGCTGCCCGGCGCCGGACGGCGTCGGACGGGTCGGACGTGTACAGCCAGTACGACTCGGGATCGACCTCCAGCCGCACCACCGCCGAGTGCCGAGGCCGATGGATGTAGAGCTCCCGCTTCTGCTCGAGCTCGCGCACCGTGTCCGCCTCGGCCGGGGTCAGGCCCAGCACCCGGGCGGCGTCGTCGGGAAACGACGGGTTGGCGAGGAGCACCCGCGTCGGCATCGACTCGAGAAGCTCGGGCGCGGCGCCGAGAACGTCGCCGGCCGACTGCGTGGCCACGATGAGGACGCCGTTCATCTTTCTCCACGTCTTCGCTGCCTCCGCGAGCTTCTGCACCACGACCGGGTCCTTGAGGTAGCGCCACGCCTCGTCGACCACGAGGACCTTGAGCCGCCCCCGCTCGGACTCGTCGTCCATCACCAGCCGCATCCGCTCGAGGAAGAACCACAGCGCGGCCTCGCACCAGTCGGCGTGCTGCGACGCACCGGCGAGGTCCACGACCTGCCAGCGGCCGAACGCCTTGAGCCCCGCCGGCGGGCCGTCGAACCAGGGTGCCCAGGTCCCCTCGTCCACCCAGCGGGTCATCGCCGGCCACATCCGCCGCGGCAGGAGGTGGGCGAGGGCGCTGAGCGTGCGCCTCTCCGGCGCGCGGCGGAACACCTCGCCGACCCGCTTGTCGAGATCGGCGACATCGTCCGCCTCGCAGGCGTACTGCCCGATCGCGAGCAGCCGCTGCACCCACGCGACGAGGAACTGCCGGGTGCGCACGGACGGCGGCAGCCCGAAGGGCTGGAGGCCCATCTCGGCGGCCGACGACGGATCGAGCTCTTCCCCCTCGGCCAGGGCGAGATAGCGCCCGCCGACGAACTCGGTCAGGTAGCGGTAGCTGCGGCCGAGATCGAGCACCAGCACCTGGGGGTCGTACTTGAGCGACTGCACGAGAAGGAAGTTCAGCAGGAAGCTCTTCCCCGACCCGGTGGCGCCCAGCACCAGCGTGTGGCCCACGTCGCCGCCGCCGAACAGGTCGTAGCCGTACGGCGTGCCCCAGGGGGTCTCGAAGGTCGTGAGCGGCTCGGCGTCCAGGTGCGCGCAGCGCGCATGGCCGCGCGGCGGACCGACGATCGGCGCGAGTGCGGAGGCGAGCTTCGAGTTGACGAAGAAGCGCCGGGGCGGAGTGACCCCGGTCTGCCCGGGCAGGCGCCCGAACCAGACCGGCGGCAGGCCGTGGATCTCGCGCACCAGCTTGCCGTCGATGCCGCCCACGACCCGCTCGAGCGCGGTGCCCACGTCGGCGAACTCCATCTCGCTCGACGCCCTGACCGCGACCGACAGGTGCATCTCGCCGAAGCACACGTCCCCGGACTGCAGGTCGACGAGCGCCTGGCCGAGAACCTGGACCTCGGACGCCGCCCCGAAGTCCTCGAGCCCCGTCGCCTCGCCGCCCTCGCCCATCGCGGACATGAGCGAGTGGCGCGCCTGGTGGTAGTGGTGCTGGGCGCTGCTGATGCGCCGGCGGGCGCCCTGCCGGTCGGTGGAGCGCCACCCCAGGACGACGGACAGGTCCGCGTTCAACCCGTACAGGCCCTCGAGGCAGTTGCCGACGACCTGCCCGGGCGCGGACGCCAGCGACCACACCCGGACGAGCTGCTCGCCGACCCGCACGCCCTCCCGCGTGATCGACACGTCCGCCGAGGCCAGGCGCCAGTTGAGGCCGCAGTGCATGGCGAGCCCCTCGACCCACTCGCCCTGCCCGGCGTTGGAGAGCCGGTGCAGCACCCGGACCGCCTCCGGGGCCTTGGCCGCAACGACCCCGGTCCCGGTCGACAGCCGCGCCTCCAGCCCCGCGAGCTCGTTGCGCACGTCCCGCGCGACGTCCGCCAGGACCGACCGCAGGACCCTCGTCACGTGCGGATTGCGCCGCGAGTCCCACCAGTTGCGCAGGTGGTCGAGCAGCCACCGCCAGCCTCCCTCCGCCGCCGAGACGCGCCGCGCCAGACCCCGATCGAACTCCCACACGAGGTACGTGGAGTACTCGCGGACGCGCTCCGCGACGTGCGCCCGGCGCTTGTCGGCCGCCATGCGGCCGAGGTCCCCGGCCGCGCCCGCGGGGGCCGCCGGCGCCCGCCAGCGGTCCACGACCCACCAGAGCCGGACGTCGGGCCCCAGCGCCATGAGGACGCGGGACCACGCGGCCACTGCCTGATCGACGTCCGCGCCCGACAGCCCGTCCGCGGGGAGCGGCACGAGCCGCGAGAACCCGAGCAGCCGGCCCGCCCGCGTGATGCAGAGGCGGTCGTCCACGAAGCCCCACCACGGAAGCTGGTTGGAGAGCGAGCGGCCGACCGTCCTCGATGCGCGCGCCATCACCCACCGCCCCCGGCAGAACCTCCGGCGTCCGTGCCGGCGTCCCCGCCCGCGATCAGCACCACCCACGGCGGCGACCCGTAGTCGGCCGCGTCGTACCAGCCGCCCGGGTTCCGCATCGTCTCCCGGACCACCGCCACGAACCGGTCGTCGTAGGCCGTCGTCGTGCGGCCCGCGACCCAGAAGAGCGCGAACCCCACGACCGCGAGCAGAAGCGCGTTCATGGCGACGAACAGGACCAGCGCGAAGACCAGGCTGAGGAAGAACAGGCTGCGCTCCACGCCGAGAATCCTGAGCGGATCGTTGAGCGCGCCGTACTCGTTGCAGATCCCCTCTCCGCGAACCATGCGCATGGCAGCCTCCCTGCCCATCAGCAGGTGATGGCGGTCCCGCCGAAGAAGAAGACCAGAAACTGCGGCGCCAGCAGCACCATGCCGACGCCGAAGACCAGGCCGGCGATGGCCGACTTCGATCCGCCTTCGCCGAACGCATACGCCAGCCCGCCGGCGATGACCGCGACCACGGCGAGCCCGCGGCCGACGACGCCCGTGAACAGCGTGCAGAGCTGGCTGGCGGCCATCGACCACGGATCGTCGGCCGCCCCGAGCCCCTGCTCGGCGAGCGCGAGCAGCAGGCAGACGAAGAGGGCCCGGAGCACGAGCCCGCCGCGGCGCGACCACCAGCCCGACGCGCGACGGACGACCCCACCTGCGAACGACATGGCTTCCTCCTTCCGGCTCAACCGGGGTATTGACCGGTCTCCTCCCGGTCGAGAGCGTCGCGCAGCTCGGGATCGCCCCCCTGGCCGCGCCGCATCGCGCGCTCGAGAAGGCCGACGCGCTGGCCCACCTCCCCGAGAACGAGCACGCGGGCCAACTGGTAGGTGCCGGCCACCACCGCCACCAGCCACGCCGCCGCCATCACCGAGAGGCGCACGGCGTGGTCCGCCCAGAGGACGATCCAGAACTCCGCGAGATAGTCGAACTCGGCCATGACCAGCACGCATGTCAGCGCCATTGCCACCAGGGTCATGCCCACGCAGAAGCGGCCCGGGTCCATGGCGGCGTCACCTCATCACGTCGAACAGCCGCTCCTCGAGCTCCGTGCCCGGGCGCCACGCCCGGCGCACGCGGCCGCCGACCTCGCCCGACAGGATCGAGCGCGCGAGCCGGGCGAGCCTCGCGCCGTGGGACGCGAGGACCATCCCCATCTGCATCTTGCGCTCGACCTGCCGGCGGGAATAGCTGCCGGTCACGAGCTCGAGGCCGAGGGTCGACACCTCGCCCTCCGCATCGCGCACCTCGACGACGGCGTCGGGGAAGCAGCAGCCGCCCGCCTCGTCGACCGGCATCCCGAGCGCGCGCGCCGCGCACCGCCGGGCCGCCGCCGGGTCCAGTCCGCGCGCCGCCGCGGCCGACGCCGACCGCGCGACCTCTCCCTTGAGCTCCGCCTCGAGACGAACCGAGACGACGGTCCCGCCCAGCGACCTCACGCGGTCGACGGTCTCGAGGACCAGCTCCGACACGCCCGCGTCGTGCTCGAGCTCGCGCCGCTTGACGAGGCCCTGCCAGACCCGCCGGTCGCACCCCCGGGCGCGCCGCCGCTCGCGGACGCGCGCGGCGCCGACCGCCGTGAGGGCCAGCACCTTGAATCCATGGCCCCGCGAACCCTGGCGCGCGCGCCGGGGCTGCACGGTGTGGACCTCGACGAGGCGCTCCGACAACAGGTCGCGGACGGCCCGGCCCGCGGTGAACGCGTGGCCGTCGAAACACTCGCGCTGGATGTCGCGGTACGAGACGACCCGGAAGTCCCCGAGCAGCTCCAGCGCGTCCCACATCCGATCGCCCTGCGACCGGCGCGGCAACCGCCGGCGATCCCGGTCCCGGCGGCCCGAGTGCGCGCGCTCGCGGCGGGCGCCCAACTCCCCGACGTCCAGGAACCGGCCGACCCAGCGCGCACCGCGGTCCCTCTCGGGAGCGTGTGGCGGCGCGAGCTCGACCACGCGGCGCCCGAGGCGATCCGCCGACCGCGCAAGCACGGGAACCCTGTCCATGTCCATCACCGCGAGCGCTCCTGCCACCGCCCGGAGTCCGGCCACCGGAACCACGCCCCGGAGCCGCCGAGCCACGCCGCGCGGACCTCCTCCACGGCGGCCGCGCCGCGGCGGGCGGCCTGATCGAGCCGGTCCGAGGCCGCCGACAACGCCAGACCGCCGCCGTCGTCCGCCAGGACCTCGGTGCCGTCCGGCAGCCGCGCGGGAACGGGGCCGCCGGCGAGGGGCGCCGCGGAACGGCTGGAAGACTCCCGCTCGCCGCCAACCTCGGGGCCGCCCCCTTGACCGCCGGGCTCCCCCTGCCGCGCGGCGTCCGGCTCCCGCCCGCCCGCGCCGCCGCTGCTTCCCGCCGCCTCCAGCGGCTCGAGCCCCGCCTCGAAGCCTCCCGCCGCCGGGGCCGCGACCACGGCCGGAGCGTCGACCAGGCCCTCGCTGAAGAAGCGGCTCGTCACCGGGTCGACCGCCCGCGCCGGGTCCACCCGCGCGTCGCCGCGCCAGCGCGCCTGGAGGACCACCCACTCGCGGCGCAGCCGCCGGTACTCCGACGGGAACCAGCGCCCCCACAGCGCGTAGAACGCCTCCAGCGCCCCCCGCACCGCCGCGGCGGCCCCCGCCGGGACCACGCGGGCGCCGAGCGCGGGATCGAGCCGCCGTTCGATCGCGGCCCGCAGCCACCCGTCCAGTCCCGCCTGCTCGAAGTCAGCCCGAACCAACTCCACCTCCCGCTCGCCGCCCTCGGCGGCCCGCATGAGCGTCTCCAGCGGCATCAAGGCCACTCCTCCAGGGCCGCCGGCCACGGCGCGCGGCCCCGGCCCGAATCCACCAGCCACCCGGCCAGGTTGCCCGCCTCGACGGCCACCGACCGCCACCCCTCGGCTTCCAGCACGCGAAGCGCCGACGCCGTGAAGCCCGGCGAGAACGCGCCGGCCACGTACGGGAGCCCCAGGCGATCCGCCACCCGCTTGGCGGCCATCGCGGCGACGAGCGCCGCCCGGCCGTCCCGGTCGCGCGCGTCCACCCGATCCGGCCGCGACACCGGACCGCCCACGCCGGACGCCCGCAGGAGCGCCACCACGTCCCGCCGGGCCGCTGCCGCCGCGGCCGGCCGGCGGCCCGACGCCTCGGCGACGTGGAACAACGCCGCGAGAGACCGCCGCACGCCGGGCGCCCCGCCCGCGGCGACCAGCGTGCGCGTCCGCGCCTCGTACAGGAGCCTCTCGCCGCAGCCGGGAGCCAGAGTCACCGCGTGCGCGCGGCCGAGGCTCTCCGCGACCGACCAGTACGCCGCCGCCAGGACGCCGTCGCGCCCCTCGCGCGGGCGCATCGCGCGCACGACGAAGCCCTCGAACGCGAAGAGCTGCACCAGGTGGCTCGCCACCCGCGACCGGGCGAGCGTCTCCAACACGACGCGCAGCACGCGCGACGCCCACTCGACGCCGTCGCTCGACGACGCCGCCGGACACGGCACGACGCACCGGAGGCCCCGGCCCGACACGGAAGGCGCCACCGCCACCGACCCGCCCTCGGCCAGCCCGACGCCGGCCGAGCGGGCCACCGCGCGCAGGATGCGGACCGCCATCTCGGGGCGGCCGACGCCGGGCGGAGGGGGCAGCGGCGCGAGGCCAGCCGAGCTGACGTGCCACACCCGCCGCCTCGGCGGCTCGACCGCAACTGCGCCCAACGCCTCGACGGCCGAGTGCCGCGGCAGCTCCACGCCCTCGGCGCAGCCGTCCGCCGGGCGCCGGGCCACGAACTGGGGGACCGACCAGCCCCGGTCGGCCATCGCCTGCCGGAGGACGAGGTCCTGGTCGCAGGAGAAGGCCGCCGGCCGGGCCCGGTCCACGACCGCCGTGACCCCCCACCCGTCCCCGTCGCGCTGGAACGCCGCGACGCCGCGGCGGACCTCCGACGCGAACCGTTCACCGACGGCCGACGCGGCAGAAGGCACGGCAGTCACCACGACAGCTCCTGCTGAACGCCCGGCGACGGGCGCACCGGGTCACGGGCTTCGGGCAGCGCCGCCGGCGGCTCCGGATCGGCCACGCGCTCGCGCGCGCGCGCCAGGTCCAGCACCCAGGCCCCGATGTTGGACGCGTCGGCGCAGACGCTCCGCAGTCCCTCGGCCCGGAGGGCCGCGGCCTGGTGCGCGTCGGCCTCCTCGCTCGAAGGCGGCGGCACGTACGGCACGCCCGCCGCCTCGACCACCCGCCGCGCCGTCAGCGCCCCGACGAGCGCGGCGCGGGCCGCGGCCTCGTCGCGCCCGAGCGGCACGCGCCGGTCGAGCCCCGGCAGCTCGCCGGCGACCGCCTCGACCAGGCGCAGGCCGGCCGCCGGATCGACGGCGCCGGCGGCCTCGGCCGCGCGGCGCTCCCCGGGAGAGCCGACGGCCAGGCACAGGCCGACGAGCGCCGCCTGCTGGAACGCCTCCCACTGCCGGGGGCCGTGACCCTTGAACAGCCGCGGGGCCTTCGGCCGGAGAGAGCGCAGCCCCGAGTCGAACGACGGTGCGCCGGCCGGATGCTCCCAGTCCACGCGGACGCCCTCCCGCCGCGCGAGGCCGGCCGTTGCGCGCGCATAGAGCGCCGCCAGGGCGGCAGCGCACACCCTGCCGGCATCCTCCGTCCCCGCCTCGACCTGGACGCCCGACTTCGCGCGGCGCGCCCGGGCGTTGTGCTGGCGCAAGGCGCCCGCGCCGAAGCGCTCCACGCGCACCGCGTCGTGGAGGGCCGCGTCGTCGGACACCGCCGCGGCGAGAGACGACACCACGGACGAGGCCCAGGCCCCGGGAGAAGGCATCACCGACTGGCGGGGGTGGCACACGACGAGGCCCTCCCCGTCACGCCCCCATTCGACCCGGTCGCCCGGCTCCAGGCGGGCGCCCGCACCAGCCAGCACCTGCCGGACCACCTCGCGGGCCGCGATTTCGCGGTCCCGGCCCCCGAGCACGCGCGGATCGGGGGCCGGGGCGAGGGTCGTCTGGGTCTCGGAGTGCAGCACGCGGTAGGCGCCCGGCCGAAGAACGACCGCCGGCGTGCCGGCGATCCCGACCGCGATCCCGCGCCGGTCGCCGCTCTCGAGCAGGAAGCGCTCCTCGTACGGCGAGGCGGCCGGCAGCACGTCGCCCCCGAGCTTCCCGCACTGGTGCTCGGTGACGAACTCCCCCGAGCCCTCCGGCAGCCCGCGCTCGACGAGCTGCGCGTGCAGGACCACGGCGTTGTACGGTTGGTACGCTCGGACGGTGTCCGGGCCGCCTGCGCGCGACGCGGAGCGCGCGCGAAGCGCCTCCCCGCAGGACTGGTGATAGGACACGCCCGCCTCCACATCCAGCGCAACGCGATCGAGAACCGCCTGGATCTCTGTCTCCATCCTCACGGACGGCTACGGGACCGACGCCGCGGCGGGCCGGCCCCCAATCCTCAACGAGAAGCCCTCTACCGGGCCGGCTCCACTGCCTTGTCGCCGCCGCCGGCCGGCGCCCCGGCCTCTGGCCCCGCCTGCTGGGCTTCCGGCGCGGCCTGCTCCGGGCCGCCGCGTTCCTGCGCCTTCGCCGCGCGGGTGCGCACCGGCGACTCGAAGGTCGAGGCGGCCGAGTGCTCCAGCATCTCCGGCGTCCGCTCGTGCTCCCAGTCCCGCGAGACCAGGTGCGCCCGCACCGACGCCGCCTCCCGCCACGCCTGGTCCAGCGCGCCGGGGGTCCGGGCGTACGCCGCCTGGTCCTTCCGCGCCTGCTCGCCCGGCGGGACCGGGGAGTACTCGATGCCCAGGCGCTCGAGGGTCGTGCGCGCGGCGAGGTCGCCGACCATCGCCGTCCGCGCTTTCTCCTGCGTCGCGGTCAGGCCTTCGGGCGCCGGATTGAGGCCCGGCACCTGGACCCCGGCGAGCCTCGCCACCTCCACGGCGCGGCCGGCCTCGGCCGCCTTCCGCTCCGCCGGCGTCCCGACCGCGGCGGCGAGATCCATCAGCATCCTCTCGTTGAACTGCCGGTCCCGCGTGTCGGGGCGGCCCGGCTCCCGGGCCGGCTTCCTCGCCGGATGCAACGTGCGCGTCTCCGCGTCGAAGTGCGCCTCGTCCCGCGGCTGGTCGGTCGCCAGGTACACGTTCTCCCGGGCGGCGATGGCCTTGACCCCCCGGTTCGCCACCTGCGCCGCCGCCTCGGCCTGCACCTCCGCGTAGCGGTCGCCGCCGGCCGGAATCTGCCGGCGCTCCCGGCGTCGCGTGGACGCGACCGCGCGGCGCCCCATCTCCTCGTCCTGGACGCGCTGGCTGAGCTCCGGAGAGCGCGCCGCCGCCGTCGACACGGCGCGCATCACCGACGTCGCGTACTCCGCCATGTTTCCGAAGCGCTCCCGCGCCGGATGCGCGACCTGCGGGCCGCTCGATCCCATCGTGATCGCGATCCGCTCGCCCGCGTGGGTCTTGAGCTGCACGCCGGACCGCGCCACCAGCGTCTCGACCGTGCTGCCGATCACGGCGCGCTCCTCCGCGTTGCGCCCGTCCATGAGCCGCTTGGGGATCGGCCTGAGGCTCGTCTGGGAAGCGACGTGCAGGAGGTCGTAGGACGACGACGGCCGGACGACGACGACGCCAGACACCACTCCGGGCTCGGTGGCCAGCCCGAGCGAGCCCGCCCGAACCGCCACCAGCGGCGCGTCCATGCGCTTCTCTTCCAGCTTGTGGTGCCCCATCGCGCTCAGCTCCTGCGGGTGCACCAGCTCGGCGCCGGCCATGCCCCGCGCCAGCATCTGCGAGTGGAGGATGGTGGCGACCTTCGGACCGAAGGCGTTGCCGTCGTTGTTCCACACCGGGCCTTCGCTCACCGGCGCCTTCGAGCTGCGCGTCCGGATCGGGCCGCTATCGAGGGACGCGACCTGGTGGTACGACTGCCCGGCCGCGATGTCGTCGGGAATCTGCTGCAGCGCGTCCGCGAGTCGCGCCTCGGACCTCTCCTGCCGCTGCTCGCGGAACTGCTGGGTCCTGCCTGCCGCCATGTCGAGTCTCCTTCCTCACAAGTCCCGCTTGGGTCACGACCGAGGTCCCGCGCCCGGGCGGGACCGACGACGACACTCTCGCGACTCGGGGCGCGACGCCCCGCCCGCGCGAAGGCGGCTAACGCGATCGCTCCGGAGCGGCCGGCGGCAACGGCGCCACCGGCACGACCGGGACCACCGGCGGCGCGGGGTCCACCGAGGCCGCGGCCCAGGCCGAGCGATAGCCGCCCTCCAGCTCGACCCCCCGGCCGCGCGCGATCACCATCGACGACATGCGGTCCGCGTCCCCGCAGAGGTCCGCGCCGTGGCGCACGAACACCTTGCGCGCCTCCGCCGGAAGCGCCAGCTCCCGCGGCGGCTCGTAGGGGAGCCCGAGGGCGCCGGCGATCCTCGCGGCCGCGAGATCGCAGCGGAGCTGCTCCCGGACCCAGCCGAGCGACCCGCGCGGGGCGCGGGCGTCCCGGCGGCCCTCGCGCGACGGATGTCCCGTCGCGGCGGCCAGGGCGAGCGCCACCGCCGACGCGTAGGCCGCGGGCTCCGATCGGTCCTCGGGGACCGCGAGCAGGTCCTCCGAGAGCCGGTAGGCGGCCGCGGCCGACGGATGGACCGCCACGCGCACGCCCAGCCCAACCACGGCCTGGTCGACCGACTTCAGGCCGGCGTCCCCGCGCGCCCCCGCGACCCCGACCGACTCGGCCGGATAGAGCGCCCGCTCTTCGCCGCCGCGCCGGGCCGGAACCACGACGCCCCGGACCCCCGGCCCGACGGCGCCGCCGAGGTGCACGGCCTCCGCCTCGTCGACCACGAGGTCGGCATCGACGCCCGCCTGCCGGCGCCACGCGTGCACGGCGAGGGCCTCCGCCGCCGGGAGCGGCAGCCGGTCCGGCCCGCCCGCCGGCCAGCGGGCGGCCGCAAGCGGACGGCCGCCGGTGTACAGGTCCGCCACCGGGGGCGGCGGCTCAGCGGCCGGCGCGGACGGGCGCGCGGGCGCCTCTGCCGGCGCCTCCGCGAGCGGGTAGCGCTCGATCACCGCGCCGCGGTCCGGCGCCGGCCACGACGAGCCGGCGCGCGCCAGGATGGGCGCCATCACCCCCGCCACCGTCCGGGGGTCCGCGGTCATCCACGAGTCCAGCCGCCGGACGGCGGAGAAGCCCGCCTGCACGGCGCGCGCGACGCGGTGGCAGTCGCGGCCGGCGCCGCCCACCGCGCGCACCCCGTCCGGCAGCGGACCGCCGCAGGCGAGCACCGCCTCGACCGCCGCCCGCGGCAACGGCTCGCGGAGCGGGTCGAGACCGACTGCGTAGTGGACCTCCGCCACCGCGCGGGTGCGTCCGAACCACGCGCCGAAGTTCGCGCCGCCGGGATCGAGGGAGTCGAGACCGAGGCCCTCGCGCCCGGCCGCCCACCGCCGCTCGACCGCGCCGGCGCGGTACGGGTCGCGCACGCACAGATCGACGTGGCGCAGGGCGACCGCCTGCGCGGCCCGGTCGAGGTGCTCGCCCAGCCGCGAACGCGAAGACGCCTGCCGCACGAGCGCCCCCGCGGCGCTGAGCAGAACCGGATCCGTCCCCGACGCCAGGAAGACCACGTCGAGGGGAGGCCCGTAGCGGACGCGGCCCACCGCCTGCGCCTCGGCCACCGTCAACCCGCCGATGTCGCTCAGGTCCCGGCGGTCGCACACCTCGTCGACGGTCCGCGCGAACGCGTCCAGGCCGGTGCGGGGCAAGTTCCGGAAGCCGTCCCGGAGCCGGTGCGTCCGCAGGGCGCCGTCGGCCTCGAGGGCCCGGGCCCGGCGCTCCGGCAGCGGGTCCCGGAAGCCGAACAGGCGGCTGTCCGCGACCCAGAGCGACGGGTGAGACCGCCGCAGCAGGCCCGCACGGCCTTCCAGCTTCCGGGCGATCTCGATCGACAGCGCGACCTCGTAGACGAGATCGCCGTGCGTCCTCAGACGGCGCCGTTGCGGCAGCGCCTCGTCGTCGGGATCGATCCGGGCGTCCACCTGATCGCAGGCATCGAGCCAATCCGAGTCCGCGGTCCGCCGCGCCTCCAGGCGGTCGGTCGTCTCGCCGCGGTCCTCCGGCGCGAACTCCGGGTACCGCTGGGTCCTCAGCCCGCCGGGACCGACCGCCTGACGAAACCGACCGCGCCTGGTCATGAGCCCTACCTCGCCGCCGCGGCCTCGCCCGCCGGCTCCACCGCCGCGCCGGGCCGCTCCTCGCCGTCGAGCTCGAGCTGGTCCTCCGGCGGGCTCTCGCCCGCGTCCTCCTCGAGCACGGTCTCGTAGAAGTCGCGGTCGGTCCCGAAGATGGCGTGCGCGGCGCTGGCCTCCGACATGACCACGACGTCGACCGAGAGGTTCCACTCCCGGATCCGGTCCACCGTGAGCACGACGGTCCGCGCCCGCGACTGCATCGCCGCCTCGTACTCCTCGCGCGTCTCCGGCACGAGCGCGAGCTCGACCACGCCGTGACGCTTCAACCTCTGCTGCTTCATCGACCTGCCCTCCCGCAAGCCGCGCCGCCTAGTGTCCAACGCCTGAAGTTCTTGACCAGTAGAATCGGCTCGTGGTACGGTCGGCCCGGAAGCGAGGAGGGCCGTGCCGAACCATTACACACGAGAGGTCCCGGAGGTCTCGGACGCACAGCGCGAGGAACTGGAGGGTTGGCTGCGCCGGCGCAATACCGCGCAGGCTCTGGCCCTGAGGGCACGCATCGTGCTGCAGAGCGCCGCGGGACGGAGCGACCAGGTCGTGGCGCAGGCTCTGGGTACGACGCGGGCCACGGTCGGCAAGTGGCGGCGGCGGTTCCTGCGCAACGGCTGCGACGGCTTGCTGGACGAACCACGGCCGGGCGCGCCGCGCCGGGTGTCGGACGAGGACGTCGAACGGGTCGTGGTCCGGACGCTGGAGACGACCCCACGGGGGGCGACGCATTGGAGCCGGGAGTCGATGGCCCGAGCCTGCGGGCTGAGCGCTTCGACCGTCGGCCGCGTGTGGCGCGCGTTCGCGCTCAAGCCCCATCGCAGCGAGACCTTCAAGCTGTCGCGAGACCCGTTGTTCATCGAGAAAGTGCGCGATATCGTGGGGCTGTACCTGCATCCGCCGGAGCGAGCGGTGGTGCTGTTTGTGGATGAGAAGTCGCAGATCCAGGCGTTGAACCGTACCCAGCCGGTGTTGCCGATGCGTCCGGGAGCACCGGAGCAGCGGACACACGACTATCGACGGCACGGCACGACCTCGTTGTTCGCGGCCCTGAACACCGCCACCGGCGAGGTGATCGGCAGGTGCTTTCGGAAGCACCGCTCGGTGGAGTTCAAGCGCTTCCTCGCCGTGATCGACAAGGCGGTGCCGCCCGACCTCGACATCCACCTGGTGCTGGACAACTACGGCACGCACAAGACGGCGATGATCCACGACTGGCTGGCACGGCGTCCTCGGTATCACCTGCACTTCACGCCCACGAGCGCATCGTGGCTCAACCAGGTAGAGCGTTGGTTCGCCGAGATCACCCGGCAGCAGATCCGGCGTGGAACCCATCGCAGCACCCAAGCACTCGAGGCGGCGATCAAGGAGTACCTGGCGGTCTACAACGAAGACCCCAAGCCCTTCGTCTGGACGAAGACCGCCGAGCAGATCGGAATCCCTGAAGCGTTACTGCTCACGTATTTCTGACGGTGCACACTAGCGGCCCGGCGACACCGGCCGCGCCGGGTGACGGCGGCCGTACTCGGTATCCGGTTCCCGCACGCCGAGCGACCGGCACGCGCGAACGACGGTGCGCTCGGCGTAGTCCCGTGGGTTCGCCTTGTCGTCCCGGAACTCGGCGAGCTGCTGGATGAGAAGGCCCGGCGACTCCCCCGAGCGCAACGCGTCGATCACGCCGTGCCAGTCCGCCTCGGACTGCGACGCCGGCTGGCGCCGGCCACCGATGTAGCGCGCCGGCGCACGAGGCGGCGCGGCCTTCGGAACCGTGGCCGCCAGCGGCGTGGAGCGCGCGGGCACCACACGGCGGAAGGCCCTGGGCTCCCACCACTGGGAACCGGCGCCCTGCGGGTCGTACGCGGACCGGGGAACCCGCGCGACGCGCACGCCGCCGCGGTCCGGCTTGCAGTTGATGAAGCCCGGCACCCGCATGACGCGCGTGACATCCACGACGGCCGGGTCGCCCTCGTACGCCGCGGCGAGCCGCCGGTTGGCCTCCTCGGCCCCGGCCACCGTCCACGCCGCCGGGTCGACATGCCACAGGACCTGCCAGCGGCCGATCGACGAGCGGACGACCACGGCCGGCATCGGCACGCGCCCCGAACGCACGTCCCGCATCAGCCGGCCGACGCGCCCGTCGCCGTCGGTATCGAAGTCGACCTGCAGGCGCCGTACCTCCGCCACCTCGCGGCTCGAGCCCGGCACCGTCGGATTGACGCCGCAGAACACGTCGCTGCCCGCCTCGTTCGCGGCGCGGAGCATCCGCTGACCGGAGGGATGGCACCAGTGGCCGGCAAGCCTGGAGAGCTGCCTCACCCCGGACCCAGGACGCTGGCGCAGGATGACCGTGGCGTGCTCCCCGGGGCTGAACAGCTCCGAGAACCACTCCACGGCGGCGCGGTGCCAGGTCGGTCGGCCCGACAGGAGCGGAGAGCGGCTCACCGCCCTCTCCCGCCCGCCGCGCCGCGCGCAACGCGATCGGCGACGGCCAACGCAGCGGGGCCGGCGGCGGAGCAGTCCGGTTGCAGCACACGAACCGGTTATACGGCGAGGGGAGACGGGAAGGGGGCGGTTGTACCCCAAGCGGTAATCACTACCGGCTCGGGCCGAAAGTGCGCGCACCGGGCGCGCGGATCAGGAGGAAGGAGGGCTGAAGATCGAGGAGTCGGGATCGACCACCACGACCGTGCCGGCCAAGTGATCGTGGAGCGCGCGCCGCCGCTCGTCGAGCACCGCGACGCCGAACAGGAGCCCGCGGCCGAACAGCAGTTGGAGGACCTTCGCGACGTAGCGGACCGAGCACCACAGCGCGTCGCCGGAGCCGGCGACCCGCAGGCCCGCGCCCATCTTACCCACGGTCCGCCCGCCCAGCCGGGTCTCACAGAACACGAAGTAGACCCAGCCGCCGACGAACATCGACGCGGGATAGAGCCCGGAAGGAGGCGCCAGACCGATGCCCTCGACCAACACCACGCGCAGCGCCTCCTCCACCGCGAGCCCGATCGCGGTCACGACGACAAAGTCGGCCCCGGCCGCCAGCAGGCGCGCGCGAAGCGGCGCCGCGGCCAGCCTGCTCTCCGCTCTCGCCTCCACATCGAGCCTCCAGCCACCGCTCGGGTCCCCGTCCAGCCATTATCCCCGGCGGTCCGGTCCGCACAAGTCCGCGTCCGGGAGACGCGCGCCGGCTCCCTCCCGCAACGCGCGCCGGGCCGTTGCCCGCGAGCCTTCCCGCGGGCCTGGGGGCCAACCCCGGGGGCCTACCCCGAGGCAGGAACACCCCGAGAATCGAGACCCGCCGGATTCCGGAGCTCCCGACCCTCGGGAGCCACGAGACACAAGTCCCTTTCCGACAGGCGCTTACCGCGAAACACGAGATCCCCGGGGGCCAGCCCCGAGACTGTTCCGAGTTACCCTGAGCGACCCCGGTCCGGGCCGTAAGACTCCCGGCCCCCAAGGCGTTGGGGGCCGGGAGTCTCACTCCCGAACCAACCGGGGTCGCTCAGGGTCCATTCTTCCTTGCAGGAAGGCTCTAGGCGCCGCGGCGCGCAGGCGAACGGGGCGCCGTTCAGAAGTCCCGCTGGCGCGGCAGGATCTCCACGGCCGCGAGCAGCCCGTCCAGGCCGCACGCCCTCCCAGGATCCGCGACCCGGCAGCGGCACCGCTCGCAACGCGTCGAATCGACGCACGCTTGATGTACGCATCGAGCAACTGCAGCCGAGCAGACTCGATACTGACGCATGCGCGCAACGCGGCAACACCCTCGACAGCGGGAAAGCCCGCGTTGCGGCAACGCGCGCACGCGTCAACTGACGGACACATCAGCAACGCACACGTCAAGTGACGTCCACGTCAAATGACGCACGCGCGCCGGAGCATCCGATGACAGACATCCACGCCGCAAAGCAAACGCGCTCTTCGGATTCCCGACGGCCCCGGGTGGTCAGCGTGCTGTCGCAGAAGGGCGGCACGGGGAAGACGACGCTGTCGTGCGCCCTCGCGGCCCTGGCCTCCCGGGCCGGAACCGCGACCGCCGTCCTCGACCTCGACCCGCAGGCCTCGGCGGCGAAGTGGCACGACCTCCGGCGGGCCAACGGCGAGGAGGACCCGCCCGTCTTCGCGACGCCGAGCAGCAGGATGCAGGCGCTCGTCGACGCCCTCGGCCGGGACGGGGCGGAGCTGATCGTCACCGACACCGCGCCGCACTCGGGCGCCGACGCGGTGATCGTCGCCCGGCTGAGCGACCACATCCTCATACCGCTCCAGCCCAGCTTCCCCGACCTTGCCGCCATCACGCGGACGATCGACATCGCGGAGCTCGCGAAGACCCCGGCGACCATCGTGCTCAACCTCGCGCTCGTCAACCACCCCAGCGCCGACGACGCGCGGACCGTCATCGAGAGCACGGCCGCGGCGGCCGCGCCGGTCGTGCTGCACCGGCGCGTGGCGCACGTCAACAGCTTCAACGTGGGGCACTGCGCAGCCGAGTACCAGCCCGCCGGGAAGGCAGCCAGCGAGCTCCGCGCCCTCTTCGGATGGCTGCAGGGCGCCGGCATCATCCCGGCCGCCAGAAAGGGGCCGGCGGCATGACAACCACGCCGCCACGGCGCACCGGGCTCGCCAGCGCCTGGTCCCAGACGCACCGGCGCGTGGTCGGCGACCAGCGCCCGGCTCCACCCGATCCGCCCGGCAAGGCCGAGGACGCGGAAGCGCCGGCGGCGCCGGCCGCGGCCGACGGCCGGAACTGGAAGTACCTGAGCGCGCGGCTGCCGGCCGACGTCCACAAGACGCTCCGGCGACTCAGCGTCGAGAAGGAGATCAGCCTGCAGGCCATGGTGGTCGAGGCGCTCAGAGCCTACGTCGAGCAACACGAGGAGATGTGAAAGATGTCCCGATGGAACGCCCCGAAGCTGACGCAAGGCGCCGTGATGGCGATCCTGGTCGCCGCAACCGGCACGGCCCTGGCGTGGCTCGCCCACGCCCCTGAACGCGGCGCGACGCCGCCCCAGCCCCCGGTGCCGCCAGCCACGGTGCCGCCGCTCGGCGCCCCTCGCCCGGGTCCGGCCCCGGGCGAGCCGGCTCTCCCGGCAGCCGCGCCGCGAGGCGGCAACGACCCGGCCGCTGCCGACCCGGGCCTCGCCGACGCCGAGCCGACCGAATCTGCGCCGCCGGCGCACACGTCGCCCTGGCGCGTGCTCGACGCGGACACGTACTCCCTGACCCCCGCGACAGTCCCGCTGCATGCGCGCCTCCCGGGCGCCTACGAGTGGCCCCTGCCCGCCATCGACCGGCTCGAGCCCATCTGCTTCCACCGGCCGGACGGACCCGCCCACCTCGGCATCATGCAGGCGGATGGACGCCTGTACCACTGGGGCGAGGAACGCAGGTTCCTCCAGGAGCACCTCGACGCCGCCAGCATCGACTCGCGCGAGATCCGAACCGTCGCCGACCCCGGGGCGTTCATGCAGCCGCTACGGGCCGCGGCCCATGCGGCTTGCGAACGCAGCCTGCCGGGCGCGGACACGCCGGACGCCCAGGGATAGGCCAACCCCCGGCGGCCGGACACCGGCGACGCGCACTCGCCGGCGAGCTGCACGGCGAGCGCCGGGGCGCCGATCGGACGCACGGTCCGCCGCAGCCCGGGGACGTGCAGCACCGAAGGGGAAACCCGCGGGACGCAAGACCCCCCCTGTGCATCCGCCCGCGCACCGCACCGCCGGCGCGGATGCCACGACCGCGAGAGGCCCATCCACAGCGTGAGGCGCCAACTACTTGTACGGTCTCTGACTACTTGAAGCTCTGGCTACTTGTACGTACGGGGGGGCGTTTATGCGGGCTCGAGAGCGCCCTGGGGGGGCGTTTATGCGGGCGCCTTCCGCGACAGCGGGGGGGCGTTTATGCGGGGAAATCCCCGGGATTCACACCGCTTCTGTGGAAACCGCCGGAGAGACGCGCGGCGGCGACGGACGCAGGACGAGAAACCCCCTCGGCGTCAAGTACGACAGCTGGGGCCAGGCGATCCTGATCTTGCCGAGCTCACGCAGCGCGTCCTTGCGGAAGTCCTTGACGGACTGCCGGAGCTCCAGCTCCGGACGGAGCGCGAACTGCCGGTACACCTGCCGCCACGTGAGCCTCAGCGGGCGATCGAGGCGGAACAGCCTGTAGGTCAGCCACAGGTACAGGTCGAGACCGAGGGAGCTGCGCCTGAGCTCCCGGAGCACGTGAAGGTCGATCGGGACGGGCGCGGCCAGGATCTCGTTGAACAGATCGTGCCCGAGCACGATCGTGCTGTCCCACGAGACCGGCTCGTCGGAGCGCCGCGGGCTCCACCACAGCCTCATGTCCGTCGTGATGCGATCCGCGACCGTGTGCGCGCCCTGCGGCAGGTCCTCGGTCAGCTCAACCGACGCGCGGAACAACCGCGTCATCTGCTCGCGCAGACGCGTCCGGATCCCGTAGCGGCCCGCGCTGTCGCTCGACTGCACGCCGAGCCGCCGCATGAACTCCGCCAGCGAGCGGCCCAGGACGAGCCGCCGCGAGCGGGTTCTCACCGCCTCCGTGCAGAGCCACGCGAGGATCAGTCTCGGCAGCACCCCGAACGGCAGCCGCGGCTCCGGACCGCCCGCGATCACTACCAACGCGTACCGACCGTTCCGCCGGACGTAGTGGGTGAGCTTGCCGGGATCGGTCCGGGGCAGCGTGCAGAGCGCCAGCAGACGCACCATGAACCCGACGTCGGGCCGGCTGTCGGCCACCCGGATCAGGCCGTCGATCTGATCGTCGCGGGTCCAGCGGCTGGCACGCGGCGCGGGGAGCGCCGCTTCGTGTCGAGCGGGTACGCCGCCGGGACCTGACTCGGACGGCGGTTCAGCGAGGACACCGGACGCCCTGGAGAGTGTCTCGCCAGGCCCCGCCGAAACGCCGGGGCGCCCGGACCGCCGCGCGGAGGGGGCGGTCAATCTCGAAGACATGACCAGCGCGCCGCAATGCTCGCCTCGGCTGTCGAGGTCGGAACCCGAAGACCACTCGCCGCCCACACCCGTCGCCGAGGGCGGCCACTCCAACACGAGGGTCGCGGCGCGCGCGACCCCGCCAGGCGCGCAGTCCTTCGGCGGTTCGGCCCCGCCAGCGGCCCGGGTCGCGTCATCGTCCACCGCCCGCTTTCCGGCTCCCGGCTGCGACGAGCCGCATGCCGCGCCGCCGCACGCGGACGGCGGCGCCGGGGCAGTTCCTGGTGCGAGACGCGACGGCCGCGGGGGGCGATATCCCCGGCCGCCCTACGGGGCTTTCTTTCCCTCGGACCGCGCTCGCCGCTCGAGCTGGACCAGGCCCAGCTTGATGGCGTTGCGCAGAATCACGCCCGGCTTGAGGTTGGTGCTGGTCGCCACCTGCCGCACCCGCTCGTACCAATAGGCCGACAACGCGACCGAGCGTCTGACCGTATAGCATTTCCGCTTGTCCGCCGCGGGATCGGGGTCGTGCAGCGCATCGTTCGGATCTTCCATGCGTCACTCCTTCGCAACCCGGAGAACTCCCGCGTGCAGCGCCGGCGCCGCGGTCGAGCATCTTCCGGACGGTTCGCCGGCGGAACGTCCGGCGGATCGCTACCTCCCGGACGGTCGAGAGCCGGACCATCGCCCGGTTTCTCCCGCCGCCAGGACACGGCAGTGTCCGCGATGCTCACCGTCGCATCTGTGCGCTTCGACCCACTCGTCGACCACCTCCTGCGGCCAGCGCGGGCTGCCGTTGGGCAGTCGTACCGGCGCCTGCGGGAACACGCCGCCCTCGAGCATCTTGTAGACACTCGACCGGGAAACCGCGAGCTGGGCCGCTACCGCCCGGACCGTCAAGAGCTGCGCCATCGCTGAACCCCTCCGTCGTCACGGCGCGCCGACGCCCGCGCCGGCGGGCTGCCGAATCAGCCGCACACGGCGGTTGTAGCAGGTTCCCCAATGAGAATCGGGCCTTGTGGTACAAGCGGTAGTCACTCTCTGCGCGGTGTGCGGATACGCGCAGATTCGGCCGGAGCCAGCCGGCCCCGACACGGCTGCATCGGAGGACGCGCACGGCGTGACGTCGCCCTCGCGCGCGCTCTTGTCGGTTCTCTTGACAGAACAGAAATGGAGCAGGGCCGTCCCGGGGCGGGGGTCAGGGAGCACGTGTCCGCGTCCAGCACGCGCCAGGGCCCTGTGCAGGGCGCTCGACCGCCGGCCTGACCGGCCGGCGGCCTCAACCCGACACGACAATCCCGCTCGCAAGGACTGCCTCATCGCGACTGCACCCGCCCCGCTCTCGACGAGCTGGCGGCTCCAGGGGCGGCTCGACGCCGTCAGCAACTTCCAGGCCGGCGACGAGGACGCCGCCTCAGGTGACGTTCGTCAGGCGTCAGGGAGACCCATCTGAACAGCTCCGAGGCAAGGAAAGCCCGGCCCGTGTCCGGCAGCACCTTGCGGTTCCATATCCGCTCTGTCGTGCGGGGCACGGGCCTTCCGGCGCCGGCGCTATCACCCAATCAGCACCTCGATTCGCCCTTGTTTGCGCGGCGTCTCGATTACCATGACCGATTGCGGTTCCGCGACCCCGCTCAAGGACCACAACCGTGTCCCGTTCATCCCGGCTCGGCCCTGAGCGTGACTTCCCCGTATTCGTTCGGTGGACCCGCAACCATTGATCCGGGCGGTGCGGAACCGTCTTGGCGACGAGTGGTTGAACCGCCGTCCGGACCCGGGCCGCGGAAGTCGACGCAGGCGCAGCAGATCAGGTGCCCCCCGGGTCAACGACGTGGTGTCCGTCCGCCAACTGCTGGAAGCTGCCCATGAAGGGATCCGCGCGGCATCCGCCGCTCGCTCCTCCCACGGCGCCTACCATCCCAGGGTCGCCCGGCCCATCACCCCGTTGCTGGCCTCGCCGCGGGTCGCGCTCTCGCGCCGCTGCGCCTCGGCGCCCACCTCGAATTGCACGCGGCCCTGCTCCAGCACCCCGAGGGCGTAGCCGACCTGTCCACCATACTAGGAAATCCGCCGCCGTCCGTTGTCGTCCTGAATAGTCCGTAAACGCCTGAATCATAAATGATTACCACCCATCCACCGGCTTGACGAGGGCCGGTTGCGTCGAGGTACAGGCCGTCGCCATCACAGTAGCGCTGGGTGCAGCGGCTCGTCATCCGCAGCAGGCGCCGCGAACTCGGACTCGGCGGCTTCCCGCTCGTCCCGCTCAAGGACGCACGCTCGGCGGCTCTCGCCAACCGCAGGCTCGCCCGCGCCGGTGGCGACCCGCTCGCCGAGAAGCGGCGCCTCAAGAGCATGCCGACCTTCGCCGCCGCCGCCGAGGCGGTCCTGGCGCAGATGCGGCCCGGCTGGCGCAACCCCAAGCACGGCAAGGACTGGCTGTCGAGCATGGAACGGCTCGCCTTCCCCCGGCTCGGCAGGCTGCCCGTCTCCGAGGTGACGAGCGCCGACGTGGTCGAGACGCTCCGCAAGGTCTGGCACGAGCGGCCGGCGACGGCGCGGCGGGTTCGCCAGCGCATCAGCACCGTCATGGAGTGGGCCGTCGCGTTGAACTACCGCGACGACAACCCGTGCAGCCGGATCGGCCCGATCCTCGGACCGCAGCAGGCTCTCGTCCGGCACATGCCGGCGCTCCCGCATCGCGACGTGGCGGCGACGGTCGAGACGGTGCGGGCGTCGGGCGCGGCTCCCGTCGTCAAGCTGGCGTTCGAGTTTCTCGTGCTCACAGCGGCTCGGTCCGGCGAGGTGCGCGGCGCCGAGTGGACGGAGATCGACACCGAGGAGCACGTCTGGACCGTCCCGGCCACGCGGACCAAGGCGAAGCGGGAGCACCGGGTTCCCCTGACTCGCCGCGCCGAACAGGTCCTCGACGCGGCGCGGACGCTCAGCAACGGGAACGCGCTCGTCTTCCCGAGCCCGCGCGGCAAGCGGTTCAACGACATGGCCCTGTCGGGACTGCTCAGGACGCTGGAGGTCCCCGCCGTGCCTCACGGCTTCCGGTCCACGTTCCGGGACTGGGCCGCCGAGGAGACGAACCACCCGCGCGAGGTCGTCGAGGCGGCGCTGGCCCACGTCGTGCAGAACAAGGTCGAGGCCGCCTACGCCCGGTCGGACCTGTTCGAGCGGCGGCGGCGGCTGATGGACGACTGGTCCGCCTACGTCGCCGGCAGTGCAGGGAACGCCGGCTGATGATCGCCCATCTTCGGGACCGGGCGGATGCTCTCGTGCGGTCCGGCTGGACCCGCCGCGAAGCCGAGTGGCTGGCGCTGGTCTGCCTCCACAGCGGCGTGTTCCTCCGCTCCCGGTACCTCGCCTTCATCGGCCGGACGAACCCGGCGCTCGCCAACCGCTTCGTCCGCCGGTGCCGCAAGCACGCCGTCGAGCAGCCGTGGAACGGCTCCCGGCTCCGCATCTGCCGGATCGCGGCCCGGCGCATCTACCGGGCGCTCGGGGCCGAGCACGTCCGGCATCGCCGGCCGGCCGCGCCGGAGGTCGTCCTGCGGCGGCTGCTGTCGCTCGACTACGTGCTCGAACATCGGCACGCCGCGTGGCTCCCGACCGAGGACGAGATGGTGAACGCCCTGACGGCGGCCGGCATCGCCAAGGAGTTGCTGCCGCGCCGTCTCTACCAGGGCGCGGTCGGGGCGCAGTACCGCTACTTCCCCCACAAGCTGCCGGTCGCGCTCGACGGCGTGCGGGCGACGTTCCTGTTCGTTCAGGCCGAGGACGAGACCGAGAGCGCGGTCCGTACGTGGGGCGGGCAGCACTCGGCGCTGTGGGCGGCGCTCGCCGCGGCCGGCCGCCGTCGAGGTGGTCGTCGTGGGCCGCGACCCGGTGCGTCTGGCGGCGGCCGGGCGGGTGCTCGACAAGTGGGCGGCGACGCCCGCGGAGTCCGTGGGGATGGCCCACGACGAGGCGGCGGCAGAGTTGGCTGCGATCAAGAAGGCGATCGCGACGAGCGACTGGGCGGCGCTGGAGGCGTACGGCGGCCTGAACCCCGCGATACAGCGGGCGAGCGTCCTCGGTGCCGCGTGCGCCGGAAGTCGGAAGTCACGGGCGGCGATCACGAGCGGCCGGACGTGGCGCTCGACGCGGGTACCGGAATGGACCCCCGGCCGCTGCGCCGGCGAGGCTGCCTAACGAGACGAACCACGCCGGCAGCCGACGTGTCAGTGGCACTGTCCACATAAGCATTATTAGACAGAGTGTTACAGGAGTGTGGCCGGGCCGTTCCCCTCCTTGCATCCCCCGTTCGGAGCCGGATTTCAGAGAACGTGGAACATCGGTCGAGGACCGATCCGGACCAGACTCGCCGGCCGGCCTCGACGACCGTTCCCCCGCCGCCCGCGCGCCGGTCCGACCGGCCGCGCGTGGTAGCATGAGCCGGTGATCGACACTCATGCTATTGCCCGCCGACTGACCGGTGCTGGCCTCTCGACCGACCAGGCAGACGCGATCACGGATGCCGTCCGGGAGGCTGCCCAGCACGGCGACCACGTAACGCCGGAGGCGTTACGTGCCGAGCTCGCCAGCCTTGAGGCTCGCCTGACGTGGCGCTTTGCCGGTGCGATGCTCGCGCAAACGCTTGCGATCCTCGGCGGCGTGCTCGCGATGCTGCGGCTGTTGGAATGACGCGGGGCACGGTCCGCGGGCCTCTGAACTAGACTGAAATGGGACCGCAACGAGTCGACCCGTACGAAATCCTAGGTCTGGAGCGGGGAGCAAGTTGGGCTGAGATCAGGGTAGCGTACCGGCGTTTGGCGAAGAAGCACCACCCGGACAAGAACCCCGGGGACAAGGCATCTGAGTGGATCTTCAAGGAAGTCAGCCGAGCCTACGAGCATCTTCGCGGGGTTCACGGTGCCGATGGCCGGCCGGGGGACCGTAGGCGGCGCGAACGCGATCCCGGCAAGCGAAGTGACTACGAACACACTGAACGGCAAGAGCGGGCACAGAGGGAACGCGAGCAGCGACAACGAGCGGAACGTGTTCGCCGGGAACAGGAGCGGGCTGAAAGACGAGAGCAGGAGCAACGGGAAAGAGCTGCGCGGGAACGCCGGGAGCAAGCGAAGTCAGAGCGGACAGCGCGGGATTCCCGTGAGGGAATAGGCGAGCAGAGCGGAAGGCGACAATCAGCCTTGGGCCTGTCCATCGTGGCCGTGGCGACGCTGATAGGGATAGCCACGGCGATCTACGACCGACCGGGTGACACGCTTCCCGATCGCAGCGTGCCATCAGCAACGGCGATCGAGCGCGAAGGGACGCCTGCAAGACCGGCCAGCACGGTCACGGCTCCTCAAGGGCTCGTGCCCGTCGGACGGCAGAGTAGTACAACGTCAGGTCCATCGCCGCCCTCGGTCCGGGTTGGCACCAATGTTAGTCCGAGGGGCGCGGCGAAATCGGCGCCGGAGACTGAGAGCGAAGCTGCGGCCGCAGGACCTCGCCGCACGGCGACGGGCACTCAGGTACCCGCGTCCGCGGCCCGGAGTCGCGCTCCTGAACGCGCGAGCACGTCACCGTCTGGACCGCCCCCACCGACGACTACACGAGTCGATAATGCCACGGTCATCGGATGGCGTGGGGTAGATCCACCGGATCGGACCGAGCCTTCGGCCCGCACCGGCGCGAGCGTCACCGGCTCGGCGTTCTTCACGCGGGGCTCGCACGAGGACGACGTGGTGCGGGTTCAGGGCACGCCCTCGCGGATCGACCGGCACCCCTCGTTGGGGTACGAGACTTGGCGGTACGGCAACAGCACGGTGAGGATCTCGGCGGGCTCCCGCCGAGTGACCGACTGGGCGAATCACACCGGCAACCTCAGGGTCCGGTTGATCCCTGGCGCGAACGTTACCGGTTCGCCGTTCTTCACACGGGGCTCGCACGAGGACGACGTGGTGCGGGTTCAGGGCACGCCCTCGCGGATCGACCGGCACCCCTCGTTGGGGTACGAGACTTGGCGGTACGGCAACAGCACGGTGAGGATCTCGGCGGGCTCCCGCCGAGTGACCGACTGGGCGAATCACACCGGCAACCTCAGGGTCCGGTTGATCCCTGGCGCGAACGTTACCGGTTCGCCGTTCTTCACACGGGGCTCGCACGAGGACGACGTGGTGCGGGTTCAGGGCACGCCCTCGCGGATCGACCGGTACCCCTCGTTGGGGTACGAGACTTGGCGGTACGGCAACAGCACGGTGACGATCTCGGCGGACTCCCGCCGAGTGACTGACTGGGCGAATCGCACCGGCAATCTACGGGTCCGCTAACAAAGCGAGCGTACACCGCGCTTGCTCGCCTTCTGCTCGTCCGCCGGTCGACAGCGCAGTGGATGCTGCGGAAGTGTAGAATGAGGCCGCATGGCTTCTGACCCTGCGTGGTTTCGGATCGTGAGCAATCCGGCGCTGAACGTCGGCCCGACGCTGCCCTTCGTTGTGGGTGCCATTCGAGATCCTATCGGTGTCGCCCCTGCCTCGCCCGCCGCGGGCCTTCAGGAGCTTGCCGATGTGCTCACGAAGATGGACAACGAGGCACCCGCCACGTTCGGAATCCAAGTCCGATGGTGCCCGGGCATTGGCGCACACGTTGCAGTTTGCGTTAGCCCCGGCAATGGCCTGACCTGGAACCCCGCGGACTTTGATGTAGGCAGTCGCGACGCTCTTGCGGCAAGGCTGTGGGACCTTTATGGCCACGTGATCACGGCCGGCCAGTACTCGAAGAACGGCGATTGGCACCATTTTACCGAAGCCGAATTGAGGAGTATTCGGAGAATATTGGGAGACGGGTAGGCCCGGTGGGGCGTTGCAGCCGGCAGCCCTGTTCCTCTCCCGCGTTGATGTCCGATGCCGGCCCACCGCTGTCATCCTCGCCAACAGGCGCACGCCGGAGTGGGCGTGCGGTAGCGCCGCAGGCGGCTGACCCTTCCCGGAGGGACAATTGCAGGGGAGCGACCACGACCCGGCAGGTGTGACGGAGGAACACCTGGCGGGTCCGCAAATCGCCCAGATTTGCCGTGGTCGCTCCCCTTCTTGACCCTGACCCTTTTCCTGACCCCGTGCATGGATCGTACGTGGTCATTAAGCCGAAGTTCCAGGCAAAGGAAGAGCAAAAGCAGCTAGTGTCCAACGCCTGAAGTTCTTGACCAGTAGAATCGGCTCGTGGTACGGTCGGCCCGGAAGCGAGGAGGGCCGTGCCGAACCATTACACACGAGAGGTCCCGGAGGTCTCGGACGCACAGCGCGAGGAACTGGAGGGTTGGCTGCGCCGGCGCAATACCGCGCAGGCTCTGGCCCTGAGGGCACGCATCGTGCTGCAGAGCGCCGCGGGACGGAGCGACCAGGTCGTGGCGCAGGCTCTGGGCACGACGCGGGCCACGGTCGGCAAGTGGCGGCGGCGGTTCCTGCGCAACGGCTGCGACGGCTTGCTGGACGAACCACGGCCGGGCGCGCCGCGCCGGGTGTCGGACGAGGACGTCGAACGGGTCGTGGTCCGGACGCTGGAGACGACCCCACGGGGGGCGACGCATTGGAGCCGGGAGTCGATGGCCCGAGCCTGCGGGCTGAGCGCTTCGACCGTCGGCCGCGTGTGGCGCGCGTTCGCGCTCAAGCCCCATCGCAGCGAGACCTTCAAGCTGTCGCGAGACCCGTTGTTCATCGAGAAAGTGCGCGATATCGTGGGGCGGTACCTGCATCCGCCGGAGCGAGCGGTGGTGCTGTGTGTGGATGAGAAGTCGCAGATCCAGGCGTTGAACCCGTACCCAGCCGGTGTTGCCGATGCGTCCGGGAGCACCGGAGCAGCGGACACACGACTATCGACGGCACGGCACGACCTCGTTGTTCGCGGCCCTGAACACCGCCACCGGCGAGGTGATCGGCAGGTGCTTTCGGAAGCACCGCTCGGTGGAGTTCAAGCGCTTCCTCGCCGTGATCGACAAGGCGGTGCCGCCCGACCTCGACATCCACCTGGTGCTGGACAACTACGGCACGCACAAGACGGCGATGATCCACGACTGGCTGGCACGGCGTCCTCGGTATCACCTGCACTTCACGCCCACGAGCGCATCGTGGCTCAACCAGGTAGAGCGTTGGTTCGCCGAGATCACCCGGCAGCAGATCCGGCGTGGAACCCATCGCAGCACCCAAGCACTCGAGGCGGCGATCAAGGAGTACCTGGCGGTCTACAACGAAGACCCCAAGCCCTTCGTCTGGACGAAGACCGCCGAGCAGATCGGAATCCCTGAAGCGTTACTGCTCACGTATTTCTGACGGTGCACACTAGAATCCCGCGTGTTTTTCGGGCGGGTGTGGGTTCTGATGGCGCGCAATGTAGCCACTAATAAGGTTGATTTATGCCGGCTTACATGCTAATGTTCTCCCATGGTGTGTCGTGACGACGCGGACGGGAGACCGGCTGCGTCACGCTGTTCTTCTCCAGCGGGTGCAAGTCCCGCCTCGGTAAGCGCCGGAGCGCCGAGTAGCGGACCCCAGGCACGACCGGAGACGGCCGTGGCCCGAGCGGGGTGTCAAGAGCCTCTTCGGAGGGAGCAAGTCCGCGGGCCGCAACATGAAGTGAAGCCTGCAGCCTCGACAGATTCACAACCCGAGAGCCGAGCCGCTCATGTCACGGTGAAGGCCACGTCTCCCGCGCCCCGGTCCGGCGGCGTACGTGCGGGAGGTCTCGGCGGGGTAGGGGGCGCAGCACGCGGACACGGAGAGGGACGGAACACGAGAGGCCCGTCTGCGCGGCCCGGGTCGGGGCAACGCGGCTCGCATAAGCCGAAGGTGAAAGCGGGCGCGGCGCAGCGGGATTCCGAGGGGGCCATAGTACTGCGGAGGGCCGTGCAGCAGAACGCGGCCGGAGGGAAGGGCCCCTGCGGTGGGCACGGCGCGGGTGCAAGGACGCGCGAGGTCCCACGATCGTTCCCTGAACCCCCGCAGGTACCGCTTCGTATCGAGTTCGGGTGTCAGCGCGGACACGATGGACAGGCGCTCCCGGATACCGACCGCGAGACCGTGACGCCGCCAGTGACGGAAGAGGATCTCGTAGTCGGTCCAGGTGCTGTCCGAATCGGTAGCAAACAGGAGGACCTGGGCGTTCAAGTCCGTCACGGTGGCCGCTGCTACATCTTGCAGCCCGCTCCGGCTCTCCATGAGGACCGTCGTGGGAGCATGAGTTGCCTCCAGCCGGGACAGCAGGTACTGAAGACGCTCAGTCCACGCCCGCCCGACGTCCATATGGACGCGGCCGAGCTTGGCGAGATACTCGCCAGGATCGCGGCCATGGGCAGGAACCACGCGCACGTCACCCTCCAGGTCCCTCGCCCATGCCGGCGCCGCCGTCATCTCTGCGATCACATGCTCGCCCTGTCCGACAAGATCCTCGACAAACCAGTCGGCGACGCCGAAGGCGGGGCGCGCGTCCGCGTCGAGCACGGCGGATGACAACCCCGGCGACTCCAGATCCAGATCGACAAGCAGGACGCGCTGGCCCTTGGCCGCCAAATGCCAAGCGAGAAATAGACCGGCCCGGCTCGCTCCGGGATCGCTCCCGCTGATTCGACGGCCTGACCGAGGCGGTCCCAGATGCCGTCGAACGGGACGAATGCGTCAGTCATCGTCTCGGTCCTCGGCTATACGCTGCACGAGGTCTCGAATTCTGCGCGCTGCCGCGCGGTGCCGCGTCACACCGTCTCGCTCGAAGTGTTGGCGATCGCGTAGCGGTCATGATGCGACCAGTGCTCGAACGGCTCCCCCGCCGGGAGCAGCCCCAGATACCGCTCGCCGCCGTGACCCGCTGCGAAGGCCGCGAACGCCTGCCAGATACGCGGCACGTGCTCCTGGTGTTCTCGCTCAATGGGCTTCCCGGTCTCGTCGACCGGCATTCCGAGATGCTGCATCACCGCCTTCAGGCCGCACTCGACGCTGAACCCGTACAACTGGTCGGCGCTCGCCCAGCGTTCGTGCCGGAACAGCACCTGGGCATCGTCCCAGTGCCGGTCATGCGCGTCGACGAAGTCGGCCGGGTACAGCATCCGGAGGGAACGTTGGGGCCACCGCTGGCGGCGCTGTTCGTTTGGCCCCGGCGGGCCGCCACTGGAGGCGCGGCACCGCCGGGGCAAGCACCGAGCCGAGACCGCGCTCCTACTCGATGGCCTCGTAGACGAGGGTCTGGAACTCGCGCTCGAGGTCGTAGGCGGCGAACGGCATGAACTGGGTCCAGACCATGCCGACGAGCTCCGCCTCGGGGTCGATCCAGAAGAACGTGTTGGCGGCCCCGGCCCAGCGGTAGACGCCGTTGTGGTCCGGCTCCGGCGAGGCGTCCGCGTCCATCATCACCGCGAAGCCGAGGCCGAAGCCGTAGCCGGGGCTCAGGAACGTCCCGAGCTCGATCGGGACCAGCGCGTCCGGCAGGCGGTTCTCGCGCATCTTGGCGACGGTCTCCGCGCCCAGAATGCGCACGTCGCCGAGGCTGCCGCCCTCGAGCAGCATCTGGGCGAAGCGGATGTAGTCGGACGCGGTCGAGGTCAGCCCGCCGCCGCCCGACGGGAAGTTCGGCGGGCTGGTGTACTCTCCCTCCGTCGGGGAATCGGCGATGACGAGCTCGTCGTCGGCCTTCGCGTAGTTCGCCATGAAGCGGCCGCGTTTCTCCTCGGCGACCCAGAACGCGGTGTCGTCCATCTCGAGCGGATCCAGGATGCGCTCCTTGACGAACGCGTCGAAGGGCTGCCCGGAGGCGACCTCGACGATGCGGCCCAGCATGTCGGTGGAAACGCTGTAGGTCCAGCGCGTGCCCGGGCTCGCGATGAGCGGCAGCTCGGCCACGCGGCGGGCGAAGTCTTCGAGACCCTCGGCGGCGGCGAGCGGGTTCGCCTCGACGTAGAGGGCGTCGACGGCCGAGTCGCCAAAGAACCCGTAGCTGAGGCCCGACGTGTGCGTCAGCAGGTGTTCGACCGTGATCGGACCGTCCGGCGCGACGCGCTCTCCACCGGCCAGGACCTTGACGTCCGCGAACTCCGGCACGAACTTCGAGAGCGGGTCGTCGAGGGCGACCTTGCCCTCCTCGACCAGGATCATCGTCGCGACGCTGGTCACCGGCTTGGTCATCGAGTAGATGCGGAAGATGTCGTCCCGCTCCAGCGGGTCGCCGCTGGCCGTGTCGCGGGTCCCGACCGCCTCCCAGTGGACGACCTGCCCGCGGCGCGCCACCATGGTCATCACGGCGGCCAGCCGGCCGTCGTCGACGTAGGCCTGCATCGCCGGCGCGATTCGCGCCAGCGTGTCCGCGGACATCCCGACCGTGCCCGGGCTCGCGACCGGAAGCCCGGCGTCCGGCCCGGTGTCGTCCGGCGCCGTCGACTGGGCGAGCGCCGCCGGAGCGAGCGCCGCGACAAGCGCCGCCGCAACGAGCCCGACCGTGAACCCTGCAGACTGACGGTTCATGAACGCCTCCCTTCCTTCCCTCGCAGGTCTCCAGCCTGCCTGGGCATCGTACCCCGGTCGGCAAGGCCGCGCCACGCACCGACGGCGTGCAGGCCGGCCGCACGCCGCCCCAGCCGGCAAGGGTGCGCCACTGTGCGATGATGTAGGCAGGAACACGGCCGTGCCCCCCGGCCGCGAGACGCGGCGGCGAGGCGCGGGTTCACCAATGGAGACACTCCCATGAAGCGGATCACACCCACCCTCGACAACCCGGCCGCCCTTGCGCTCGCCCTGCTCTGCCTCGTGCCCCTGGTCATCGGCTCGCCGGCGGCGCAGTCCGACGACGACGCGATAGCCACCGCGCTCATGGCGGCGCCGCCCGCCCTGGCCGCCAACGCGATGGTGATCCGGCTCGACGACGCCGGCGACTACGAGGTGCTCCGCGAAGGTGACAACGACCTCGTCTGCTGGGACCGCTCCGACCAGCCGAACATGTCGTTCAGCGTGCAGTGCACCAGCGTCGGCAACCTTCCCCGCATCCGGCAGAACCGCGCGTGGGCGATGTCCGGCCAGAGCGCCGAGGAGACTCGCGCGATGCAGGAGGCCGCCGAGGCGGACGGCACGCGCGAGGTGTCGGTCTACGGCAGCATGTACTACACCGTCGCCGGCGCCGACAAGGAGTCGGCCAACCTGCACATGACCATCGCCGTGCCGTACGCCACCGGCGAGACGCTCGGCGGCCTGGCCGAGGAGGGGAGCTACACGCGCGCCGGCACCTGGGTCATGCAGGCCGGGACGTCCTCGGCCCACATCATGCTGCCGGGCCGGTAGCTCCGGCCGCGGATTCCGACCGCGCCCGCGTCGGCGCCGTACGCCGCCCTCCGGTCGCCCGCCGGCGAACCGGGGGGCGGTGTCCGCGTGAGCCCGGCCGGATCTGCAAGCCCTCGCGGAACTCTTGACGGAGGTCAATCGATGAAGCGGATCGCTCTCGTCCTCGCGCTCGTCTCGCTGTCCGCGACGGCGGCGCTGGCGCAGCCCGCCGACGGCGACAATTGGCCGCACTTCCGCGGCCCCACCATGAATGCCGCCGTCGCCGACAACCCGAACCTGCCCGAAACCTGGAGCACGACCGAGAACGTCGAGTGGGTAACCGAGATCCCCGGTCTCGGCTGGTCGAGCCCCGTGGTCTGGGGCGATCGGGTCTTCCTGACGACGGTGACGGCCATCGGGGACTTCGAGCAGCCCAAGCCCGGGCTCTACGCGCCGCGCGGGCGCCCCGAGCCGCCGCCGATCGACCACGACTGGCTGGTCTACTGCCTCGACCTCGAGTCCGGCGACATCCTGTGGCGGCGGTCGGTTGCGACCGGGCTCCCGTCGTTCCCGCGACACCAGAAGAGCACCTACGCGTCCGAGACCCCGACAACGGACGGCGAGCACGTCTACGTCCGCTTCGGCGACCTCGGCACGTACGCGTTCGACATGGACGGCAACGAGGTCTGGAGCGCGCCGACGCCGTACCGGCGCACGCGGTCCGAATGGGGTTCAGCCTCCTCCCCCGTCGTCTACGGCGACATGCTGATCATCGTCTACGACAACGAGGAGGAGTCGTGGATCGCCGCGCTCGACAAGCGGACCGGCGAGGAGATCTGGCGCCGGTCTCGCGACGAGGGCTCCACCTGGGCCACGCCGTTCGTCTGGGAGAACGACCTGCGCACCGAGATCGTCACGTCCGGCGTGAGGCGCATTCGTTCCTACGACCTCGACGGCAACCTGTTGTGGGAGATGGATGGTCGCATGTCGTGGGCCGCGATCCCGACGCCGTTCGCGGCCCACGGGCGGGTCTACGTCAACTCCGGCTATTTCGGCGACAACCACCGGCCGGCCTACGCCATCCAGCCCGGCGCGAGCGGCGACATCACGCTCGCCGACGGGGCGTCGTCGAACGATTACGTCGCCTGGTACCAACCCCGGGCCGGCAACTACAACACCTCGCCGCTGATCTACGGCGACGTCTACTACAGCCTGCTCGACCGCGGCTTCTTCGAGGCCTACGACGCGCTGACCGGCGAGCCGGTCTACCCGCGCCGGCGGATCCGGGTGGGAGCCAGCTTCACCTCGTCGCCGTGGGCCTACAACGGCAAGGTCTTCGCGCTCAGCGAGCAGGGCGACACCTACGTCCTCCGGGCGGGCCAGGACTACGAGGTCCTCGGCGTCAACCGCCTCGACGAGATGGCGATGGCGTCGCCGGCCATCGTCGGCGACCGCCTGCTGATCCGCACGGCCACCAGGCTCTACAGCATCCGGCAACAGGCGGCGAACTGACCGCGGAACGGACGGAGTGGCAGTGATCTCGCGGCGGGCGCTGCTCGGCGGCCTGCTGGCGCCGGCAGCGCTCGCCCGACCGGCGCGCGCCCAGGACGTCGTCGTTCATGGAACGCCGCGGCCGCTCGCCGGCGACGCGGTGACCCACAACTGGCCGTCCTTCCTCGGCCCCACCCACGACGCCGTCTCGACCGAGACCCGGCTCAGCCGCTCGCTCCCTCCGCCGCTCGTCTGGGAGCTCGCAAAGGGAAGCGGCTACGCGTCGCCCGCCGTCGCCGGGGACCGGCTGGTGTTCCTGCACCGGATCGGCGATTCCGAGATCGTCGATTGCCTGCACCCCGAGACCGGCGCCCGGCGATGGACGTTCCGCTACCCGAGCGATTACGAGGACCGCTACGGCTACAACAACGGCCCGCGGTCGAGCCCGGTCATCGACCCGTCCGCGGGACGCGTCTACACGATGGGGGCCGAGGCCGTCCTCCACTGCCTGTCCCTCGCCTCGGGCGATGTCGTCTGGCGGCGCGACCTGCAGCGCGACTTCGGCGTGCGGCAGGACTTCTTCGGCGTGTCGGCGACGCCGCTACTGGAAGGCAACCTGCTGATCGTCAACGCCGGCGCCCCCGACGGCGGGTGCGTCATCGCCTTCGACGCCGCCGGCGGCCGCGAGGTCTGGCGGGCCGGAAGCTGGGGACCGAGTTATGCCTCGCCCGTCCCCGGCGTGGTGCACGGCGCGCGGCGAGTGTTCGTATTCGCCGGAGGCGAGTCGAGTCCGCCGATCGGGGGGCTGCTCTCCATCGACCCCGCGAACGGGGCGGTCGACTTCGAGTTCCCGTTCCGCAGCCGGACCTACGAGTCGGTCAACGCCTCCTGCCCCGTGGTGTTCGACGACCGGGTGTTCGTCTCCGCCAGCTATCGCACCGGCGGCGCCCTCGTCGCGGTGCGGCCGGACTTCACCCACGAGGTCGTCTGGACGACGCGCGAGTTCGCCCTGCACTACAACACCGCCATCCACCGCGACGGCTACCTCTACGGCTTCGACGGCCGCAATATGGGGCGACTCGTCGCTCGCCTGCGTCGACGTGTCGAGCGGGCAGGTGGTCTGGCGCGAGGCGCCGACGTGGACGGAGACGTTCGAGATCGGCGGGCGTCGCGGCCAGCAGATCCTGGGCACCGCGCGCGGCTCGCTGCTGGCGGCCGACGGGCAGTTCCTCTGTCTGGGCGAGCTCGGCCACCTGCTCTGGATGGACCTGACCCCCCGCGGCTACCGCGAGATCTCGCGGGCGTGGCTCTTCGCGGCCCGCGAGTCGTGGGCGCTGCCGGTGCTCAGCCGCGGCCTGCTCTACGTCGTGCAGAACGCCCGCGACCTCATCCGCGGGACGCCGCCGCGGCTCCTCTGCTACGACCTGCGCGCCTGACCCCTACCGCACCTCGTCGACGCGCTGCGTGTTCTTGCGGCGCGCGCCGGCCATGATGCCGTGCATGCCGATGTTCCCCTCGTGGCAGGCGTACTCGAACAGCGGGCCGTCGGTCCGCCGCAGCGGCATCATCATCGTCCACGGCCGCGTGTAGTTGTTCGGGTCCTCTACCGTGAACTCGTACATCACGGTGTCCCCGTCGACGCGCCGGAAGCGCTCGACGAGCTGCGTGTCGCGGCTCGAGCCGCGGAGGCTGGTCTCGGTCAGGAAGTTGGTCGTCTCGACGACCAGCGTCTCCCCTTCCCAGCGCCCGCGCGAGTCGCCCGCCCACTGCCGCAGCGTACCGTGCGGCCGTCCGTCGAGCGGGATGATGCGCGCGTTGTGGACCATCTCGTTGAAGATGACGACGTAGCCGGGCACCTGCAGGATCTGGACGTTGTTGTTGTAGGAGGCGGCGGTCATCGGGGGGCCGGAGTTGAAGCCCATGATGCAGCGGTCCGACAGGCTGCGGTCGGTGTAGTGGTCCGCGAACCCGTTCCGCAGGTTCAGCCGCCGCAGCGCCCGCGCCTCCCGCGCCCCCGGCGCGTAGGGAATGCGCCCGTCGGGCGGATCGACGATCAGCGACGTCCGTTTGTCGGCGGTCAGCTCGACGCCCCGCTCGTACCAGAACTCGTTGTACGAGAGGACGCCCCCCTCCGCCCGCGGCTGGTAGCCGGCGCTCGGCGCGCCCGCGATCGGGTCGAACAGGTCGCGGTTGAGTCGCGTCCGCTCCGACGCCTCGAACGCGGCGGCCTCCTCGAGCGACAGGCGCTCCTGATCGGCGAGTGCCGCCGGCCGCTCCAGCGGCGTCAGCGTGCGGAAGGTGAAGGTGCCGGAGATGTGCGGCTGGCCGTCGGGCGTCCGCATCGGCTCGTCCGCCGCGCCGGACTGCGCCGCTGCCGGCAGCGCCGCCAACGAGGCGACGAGGAACGCCGCGGCGAGAGTGCTGGAGTATCGGTCACGCATCGGTGTGCCTCCGCGGGTGATTCGGGTCGAGCAAACGGAACATCCGAGCGAATTCTACTACTCGTGACGGGCCTGAGCGACGGCGCGACCTTGCGCAGGCGGTGATGGGTGGGTGGGTCGTCGCCCCGGACACCGGACGATGGCTGCGGTTCAAACACCCTTCGTCGGGAAGCTCTCCAACGGACCCGCCGCCGGTGCTCCACCCATCCACTCGCGCAACGCACTCTTCTCATCGAGCCGCGTCTTCAGGGCCCCGCCCATCGCTACCGCCAGCCTCGGATACACCTGGATGAACGGCGCATCGAATCTCTCCTCCACGCTCCTTGGCACCCGCCGCGCCACGCGAAAGGGGACCGGCCGATCTCCCAGCCGCCACCGCCGGTCCTTGAGAGCCGTGATCATCGGCAGATCACAGCCTCCGCCCGTCAGGACCAGCGTGATGCCCATCTCGGCAGCCGCCTTCTCCCAGCTCTCGTGGACGCCCTCCAGGAGCTTCTGAATGTTGTCCGCGATCCCGTCCGCAAACCTCCTGACCCCTTCCGATGCGACGAACTCCTCACGGCTGAGAGTCACCTCTTCGTCATTCACCAACGTCTCGGTCAGGCTCCCCACCTGGAAGAGCCTCTCCTTCATCTGGCGGACGCCCTTGCGACGCAGACCGCGGCGCGCGCGAGCTCCGGTCTCGTCAACGCCCAAACCCGCCTTCCGGAGGACCTCCTCGACCAACAACTGGTCGAGCCTGTCGCCCGCCTGCCGGATTCCCGAGTCGCCGTCTGCGATTGGAAACGCGCGACGAATCTCTCCATCCTGCACCACCCAGAACAACGACAAGTCGGTTGTCCCGGCACCGACGTCCACCACGAGCATGAGGTCCCGTGCGGACTGATCTCGCCAGACACACGCGGAAGCCGCCGCCAAGGCTTCGATGGTCCCGCGGGTCCAGTCGGTCACATCGATCGATTCCGTCGCTGCCAGCCGCGTCAGCTCTCCGTCGTGAGCTGCCGCTGCCCGCACGGCGGAGGCGACCGATTCGACGGGAACGCCCTCGCGCCAACGGTCACGAAACGTATCCGCCAGCACCTGCGCGCGCAGCAGGCTCTTTCCCAGGAGTTCAGCGGCCCAGCGGCGCTGCGTCGGTTGCCAACACGGCACGGTGAATCGGCGGCGCACGTAGGGTGTCCCGACACGGCGCGCGATCGCCGTCGCCGCCAAGTCCGTCAGGTACGCCAGATAGATCGTGATCGCATCGGCGTAGGTCAACGTCGAGGTAGGATCCACGTCCCTAGGGAGCTTCCTGGCAAGCTCCACCGCGCCATCCTCCGGATCCACCTAGTGGCCTGCCACTGAAAACAGTGGAACGTTCTTGGAGGCGTCGTCGTCTGTGCCAACAGGAGGTAGTCCATGCGCAGAGGACCTCGCCCGGCGCCGGTCACCTTGACGGAAGACGAACGGCAAGCCTTGACCTCCCTGGCCCATCGGTCGCGCACGGCCCCACAGCTTGCGCGGCGCGCCCGCATCATCCTGGCCTGCGCCGACGGCCAGCCCACGCGCGGTATCACCAGGCGCCTGCACCTGTCGCCGACCACCGTCTGCAAGTGGCGCACTCGATTTCTTGCCGACCGGCTCGACGGCTTGACCGACGAACCGCGGCCGGGCGCGCCGCGCCGCATCACCGACGCGCAGGTCGAGGATGTGGTGGTGCGCACCCTGGAATCGACCCCCCGCGGCAGCACCCACTGGAGCACGCGAGGCATGGCCAAGGCTACCGGTCTGAGCCACGCGACCATCGGTCGGATCTGGCGTGCCTTCGGGTTGCAGCCGCACCGGACCGAGACGTTCAAGCTGTCGCCGGACCCCTGGTTGATCGACAAGGTGCGCGACATCGTCGGGCTGTACGTCAATCCGCCCGAGCACGCGGTCGTGTTCTGCGTCGACGAGAAGCCGCAGATTCAGGCCCTCGAGCGCACCGCGCCGCTGCTGCCGATGCAACCGGGCCAGGCCGAGCGGCGCACCTTCGACTATCGCCGCCACGGGACGACCTCGTTGTTCGCCGCACTCGACGTCAAGACCGGCACGGTCATCGGCGAGTTGCACCGCCGCCATCGGTCGGTCGAGTTCGAGAAGTTCCTCAAGCGCATCGACGCCGAGACGCCGGACGGGCTGGACATCCACCTCATCCTGGACAACTACAGCACGCACAAGTCGCCCCGGACTCGGCGGTGGCTGGTCCGGCACCCGAGGTTCCATCTCCATTTCACCCCGACCTACAGCTCCTGGCTGCATCTGGTGGAGCGATGGTTCGCGGAACTGACGACCAAGCAACTGCGTCGCGGCGTGCATCGCAGCATCGTCGCCTTGGAGCGGGCGATTCGGGAGTTCCTTGACCAGCACAACGCCGCCGCCCGTCCGTTCGCGTGGACGAAGTCGGCCGACGAGATCCTGGCGAGCATCGCCCGGTTCGCGCAACGGACCCTCGCGGCGCACAGCGGATACTGTTTCACGAACCATTGATACAGGACACTAGCTGATCTCCTGCTTGAGCGAATCGAGCGGTCGCCGCGTCGTCGGTTCACCGCCGTAGTCCATTCCGCGCTTGACCGCTTGCGACCCCACGAACAATCGCCCGTCATCGTCGATCCAGACACACGAGCTGACCTCGTACTTGGATCCATCGAGATCCTCGTCGTCGTCGCCTAGCGTCAACGGTTCAAGCTTCGGATCTTCTTCGTCGTCGGTGGCGGCGAACGCCTTCGACTTGGCGGTGCCGAAGTCGATGCAGAGCACCCACTCCCCCGGCGGTGAGACCTCCGGGCTCACAGCCTCGAGGTTCAATTCGACGGCTGACGGCGACGTCTCCGCAACTTCCTCTTCCGGCTCAGGCGGTTGCACGGGCTCCCCCGGCACGGCCGGGCCGACCGGCGGAGTCGACCGGCCGGGTACGGAAGACCCGACGGCGCCGAGCAGCACGTGCAACGCCTCGCGCTCGGCATCGGACACGATGCCAAGGAACTGTGGGCGCTCGGCCGCGGCGTCGGCCTCGAGCCGGGCGAGCAGATTCTTCAGCAACAGGACTGCTTCGAGATTCAGATTGGCAGCTCCCTGTGTCGTCGCCGGGTGAGGCAGTTCCGCGGGAGCGCTTGCGCTGCCGGTGAGGCGTGCGACGAGCTCCGACTTCGCACGCCCCGTGTCGTCCAGACCGAACGTCCGGCAGAGCTGCTTGAGGCGGTCGCGGGACAACGCGTACAGGATGTCGGCGATGCGAGCGCGGCGCGAGCCCGCCAACGCATCGACGAGTTGCGCCCTGACACGGCGATCGTCGACTTCGAGATCGTACCGACCGAAGCCGACACGCAACTCGTCGATCGTCAGCTCGTCAAGAATGGAGCGCTTCAAGGGCATCCGCGCCTCGCTACGGTGATATCCATGTCTACTCGGGCCGCCGTCGGACCGTCGCTGCGACCGCCTGCTCCCGCCGATCCGAGATCGGCTCGACGAGAGCCTTCAGAACAACCCGCGGGACGCCGTCTTCGCTAATGCGTTCCACTACCGGACTCAGCAGGCGCACGCGCCGACTGCGCAGCCCGCCGCCGTCGAGTTGATGCTCGACCGGCGAGAACTCGGCCTCCTCGCCCACCGCCCCGCGGAGACGCAGGGACCGCCACCGGACCGCCAGATTCAGCTTGTTGACCATGGTATCCACGAGCCCGGTGACACGAGACAACGCCTGCTCCTGCTGCGGCAGCACGATGGAAACCTCCGGCAACACGACCGACCGTACTCGGGCCGCGGCCCTCGTGAGCCGCGTCATCGCTATGTGCATCTCGCCGAGCACCTCGTCGATGGAGCGCTCCTGGCTTTCGACCGCGCTGGCTATCGACGTCCGCTTCGACACCCCGGCGAGCCAGTCCCGAACGTCATCGGGGATCCCGGGACGCTCCTTCGCCATCCTGCTGCAGATGGCATCGGCGTTCGCGCGCGAGCCCGCCGCGATCGCCAGCGCGCGCCGGAGGCCGTCGTCGGTCTTCCCGGCACCCGCCAGGAACAGGAGCGACTTCTGCACGTCCTGACTGACGCGCAAGATAGCCTTCGACGACATGCACGTCTCTTGCCATTCCAGCGCGGTGAACCACTCGCTCACCACCGAGAGTGCCTCGTACGTCTTGTGCCGGCCGCCGTGAGAGAAGTCCATCCGGACGATCGCATGCGTCAGAAGCGCCACCTGCTCGACCACGGCGGCACGCACGATCGGCGACTCCGGCCGCGCCACGGCGCGGAATACTCGATCCAGGAGCTCGCCGAGCTCCCGCCCGGCGTTCTCACCCAACGGCTTCTCCGCCTCCGAGAGGACGGCCGTCAACGCAACGAGCATGCGACTCAACCGACGCCCGAGACTGTCGCCGGGCTTCCTGGTCTCGAACCTGACGGCCAGCAGTGCCTTCCGAAGAACGGAGATTGCTTCCGAGACATCAACCGCGAGGGCGACCAGCCCCTCGATGCACTCCCTCCGGGCGGCCTCGCCCGACTCCTCACGGGCGGCCGCCGCCGCCAGGACGTCGAGACGCCAGGCCGAGGGCACGACTCGCCAGGATTTCGCCGCGTACAGCCGGTCATCGACGTCAGGAAGCTCGTGCAGACTCGGCAGCGGTCGCGTGACGGCCTCGCTCATCAACGAACTGATGGCTTTCCTCATCGGCGGCGCCGACGCGGCCGCTCGCTGCAGCGTCGCCACCGCGAGCAACCGTTCCGTATCGCTGCGGTCGCCCTGCGCGGCAAGGACGAGCCTCTGGAGTCCGAGCCGGAACGATTCGGTAGTCGCGACCTGGTGAACTTGCCTGGTCTTGACGAGATCGATGAGGGCCGCGCGGCGGGCATACGTATCCGCGGCGTCGGCGAACCGGGACAGCGACTCCGAGCACGTGCTCACGGGCCCCCCTCTCACGGCACGGTTGCTCATCAATCTACCGCAAGACAGCGGGCGGGTCGTCCGCCCCGGGTCTACCCCGCCCGCGGGAACACTCCCCCCAAGGCAGCGGAGACGGTACGGGCTCCGGGTGGGGACTCAGGACGGCAACCCCGGCCGGAGGCAAACGCCCCCAAGGCAGCGGAGACGGGACGGAGCGAAGCTCGCGGGCGTGCCTCTGATCTGGAGGCGCGGCTCTGCGCCAAGGGTGGATCGAGGGCGCGCCCCGCTATGGTGGCTCGCAGCGCAGCGTGAAGCCGCCGCCCGGATGGACCGTTCGGGAGCACTCGAACTCCGAGCCTCGAGGCTCGAAGAACAGGCTCGCCAGCAACACCAGGACGACTCCGACCACGAGGATCACGAGCGACGGGATCAGCGAGAGCCTCATGGGCTCATCCACCTCACGGCGACGCCCGCAGGGCGCCGACGGCGAGCGCAGCCCAGCCGGCGAGGAAGCAGACGCCCCCGATGGGCGTGACGGCGCCCCACCCGCGGACGCCGCTGATGGCCAGGATGTAGAGGCTGCCCGAGAAGACGACGATCCCGGCCGCGAAGAGCCAGCCTGCGGCTCCAATCCAGGCGCTCGGCCAGCGGGAGGCGGCCCAGGCGACCGCGATGACGGCGAGGCCGTGGATCAGGTGGTAGCGCACACCGGTCTCGAAGACGGCCAGCATGTCGGCCGTCACCCGGTCGCGCAGCCCGTGTGCGCCGAACGCTCCGACGAGCACGCCGAGACCGCTCAACACCGCCCCCGCCGCGAACCATCCGGCGACCATGGCTGCCTCCTCCCACCGCCGTTGCCCGGGGTACCCGACGTCCCTGACGCGCTAGCGGACCCGAGCGGATCGGACCCTGCGGCTCGAGTGCGGCATCGCGGTCATTCCGCCGCGCCGATGCGATACAGCTTCGACGCGGTCCGCAGGATCAGGCTGCCGGCCGCGATGGCGGGGGTGGCCATCGACATCTCGTTCAGCGAGTTGCGGCCCAGCACCGCGAACTCCGGCCCGGCCTGGATGACGAACGTGTCGCCGTCCTCGCTCATGGCGAAGATCTTCCCGTTGTAGGCCCATGGCGAGGCGGTGAAGAGCGTGCCCGCCGTGATGCGCGCCCGCGGGTAGACCTCCCGTCCCGTCCGGGCGTCGTAGCACAGCAGGATGCCGCGGTCGAGCAGCGTGTAGTGGTAGTCGCCGTAGACGAGCGACGACGGGTTGTAGGAGCCGAGCTGCGGATGCGACCACACGACGTAGTCGTTGCTGGTGCTCCCCGCGCCCAGCGTGATGTCGCCGCTCGCACCGGCGCGGATGGCGTAGACGGGGCGCGAGGAGTCGGCCACGTATCCGGAGTTGATGTAGAGGAGCCCGTGGCGGGCGAACGGGGTCGGGATGACCAGCGTCGACATGCCGTGCAGCTCCCACAGCAGCTCGCCGTCGAGGTCGTAGGAGCGCACGCCGCCCCGGCCCGACGTGACGAGCTCCGTCCGCACGTCGTTCTCCCAGACGAACGGGGTGGCCCAGTTGCTCCCCTCGTCACGGTCCGTGCGCCACAGCTCGTCCCCGGTCTCCGCGTCGTAGGCGGCCACGTACGACTGCGTTTCGTTGTCGTTGACGACGTACACGCGACCCTCGTGCACCACGGGCGACGTCGCAGAGCCCCAGTCGCGCCGCGGCAGCCACTCCAGCGGCACCGACCAGACGAGCTCGCCGTCGAAGTCGAGGGCGAAGAGCCCGATGTCGCCGAGGTAGACGTAGACGCGCTCCCCGTCCGTCACCGGCGTCTCCGCCGCGTAGCGTGTCTTCTGGTGCGACGGCTGCTCCGGCACGGCGGTCTCGAGCGTGCGCGCCCACCGGACCTCACCCGTCTCCAAAGTCGATGTCGTAGAGCATCCACTGCAGCGGCACGTCGGAGGTCATCGTGTCCGCCGCGCTCATCGAGCCTCCCAGGGACCGCGCGCGATACGTCTCGACCGGGGCCAGCGGGTTGTCGTCCCCACCCTCGGCGGCCGCCGTGACGACGAACACGTGGTCGTCCCACACGATGGGCGAGCTCCACGACTGGCCGGGGATGTCGAGCTCCCAGACGATGTTCTCGTCCGGCCCCCAGGTGTCGGGAAGCCGGGGATCGTCGACCGCCACGCCCGCCGCCGGGCCCCGGAACTGCGGCCAGTTGGCCTGCGCCGCCGCGCTCGCCGCGCCGAGCGCGATGAGACCGATACCCGCCGCGCACGCCGTCAATCGCCTGTGCATCTGCCGCATCCTCCCAGCCGTGTCGCGCCATTCTAGCAGCGGCCCTGGAGGAGGACGCTCGATCGTCTCGCCCACGTACACTGTGAGGCGGTGAACCTGATTCGCTGGACGGCCGCGTTCCTCCGCCCGCACCGGGGGCGCGTGGGCCTCATCCTGCTGCTGTCGGTGGCCGAGATCGGCCTCAACGCGGCGGCCCCGTGGTCGTTGACCCTGATCGTAGACAGCGTGCTCGGCGGCCGGCCCCTCCCCGGCTGGATGGTCACGCTCGTCCCGCCGCTCGCCGACCTCGGCGCCGTGGCGCTCCTGGTGCTGCTCGCGGCGACCGGCCTCACCCTCCAGGTGGCGGCGGAGCTGGCCCGGATCGCGCATACGCAGGTCGAGACGTGGGTGGGGCAGCGTGTCGTCCACGAGTTGCGGAACCGGTTGCTGGAGCACCTGCAGGCGATGCCGCTCACGCACCACCTGACGCACCGGACGTCGGACGCCGTCTATCGCCTCGACGCGGACACGTACTGCATCAACGACCTCGTCACGAGCGGTGCGTTCCCGATCGTCCTCGCGGGCCTCCATCTGGCGGTCATGTTCGTCGTGCTGCTGACCGTCGACGCGACGCTCGCCGTGCTGGCGCTGGCGGTGGGCCCGTTCCTCTACCTCTGCCTGCGCTACCACTCGACCACGCTGCTCGACCGCGCCGAGCAGGTGAAGACGCTCGAGGCGGGGCTCGTCGAGCGGGCCTACGAGACGCTGCGCTCCATCGCCGCGATCAAGAGCTACGCGCGCGAGCGCCACGAGCTCGACCGCTTTTCCGGCGCGGGCCGGGCCACGATGCAGGCGCGCGTGGCGCTCACGTGGCAGGAATCGCTCTTCTCGCTCGCGGTCACCGCGGTGACGCTGGCCGGAACCGCCGCCATCCTGGTCGTCGGCGGGCTGCACGTGCTCGACGGCACGCTGACCGTCGGTCGGCTGCTGCTCGTCGTCGCCTACCTCGCCGCGGTGTACGACCCGATCAGTGCCATCGCGCACACCGTAGGCTCCCTCCAGCAGGCGGTGGTCAGCGCCCGCCGGGTGCGCGACATGCTGGCGCTACGTCCCGAAAGGGCGGACGCGGACGACGCGGTGGACGCGGGCTCGGTGACCGGACACGTCCGCTTCGAGGACGTGGACTTCTCGTACGACGGCTCCCGCCGCGTCCTCGACGGCGTGCGCTTCGAGGCGCGTCCGGGAGAGCTCGTCGCCATCGTCGGCCCTACCGGGGCGGGCAAGACCACCCTCGTACACCTGATACCGCGGCTCTTCGAGCCGGACTCGGGACGCGTGGTGATCGACGGCCTCGACGCCCGGCGCTACCGGCTGCGCGCGCTGCGGGAGCGGATCGCCCTCGTCCCCCAGGACCCGGTGCTGTTCGAAGGGACCGTTGCCGACAACGTCCGCTACGGGCGCCTCGAGGCCGCGGACGCGGAGATCGAGGACGCAGCCCGCGCAGCCCGGATCCACGAGACCATCGACCGTCTGCCGCTCGGCTATGCCACCCCGGTGGCCGAGGCCGGCAAGACGCTCTCCGGGGGCGAGCGGCAACGCCTCGGCATCGCCCGCGCCCTGCTGAAGGACGCGCCGATTCTCATCCTCGACGAGCCGACGTCGGCCGTCGACACGATCGCCGAGGCGGCCGTTTTCGACAGCCTGCGCGCCCTCCGAGGCGGGCGCACGACGTTCGTGATTGCGCACCGTCTCTCGACCATTCGCGACGCCACGCGCATCCTGGTCCTCGTCGACGGGCGCATCTCCGCCCAGGGACCGCACGAGGCGCTGCTCGCGTCAAGCGCGCTCTACCGCCGCATGTGGGACCGGCTCAGCCGCGGCGGCTCGCTCGACGAGCCGGGGCTGGCGGACGAACGGACGACGGCGTCGATGCCGTAGGCTGGGCAAGGCGCGCGGGCGAGGGACGAGCCCGCGAACTGAGGTGGGGCCAACGACACGGGAAGGCGACGCGACGGATCATGGAGAGGCAAAACGACCCCGAACGCGCTGGAACCCTGAGCCGAGCGGCAAAGGCGAGACAGCGAAGAGCCGGGGCGCCCGGCGAGCCGATCGAAGCGCAGCGGTTCTGGGAAGCCGCCGACCTCAGCGACGCCTGCGTGCGGCTCAGTCCGTACCCGCAGGAGCACTTCGCACTCTCGTTCGACAGCTTCGACGACTACACGGCCTGGAGGAATGAGCAAGCCAACCCGTGGAATCGGTGACAAGTGGGTCGACGTCTGCAGGCTGTTGAACGGTCGTGGAGTCGAGTACCTCGTCGTAGGCGGCGTGGCGATGGCCCTGCACGGGCGGATGCGGGCGACGAAGGACATCGACGTGCTGGTCCCGCGGGACGTGGACAACATGCGGCAACTGCTGGCGGCGCTCGAGGCGCTGCCGATGGGGCTCACCCGGGAGCTGAACGCGAAGGAGGAGAACGAGAAGGCGATCACCATCATTGGGGACGACCCCCGCGTGGACGTGCTCAAGGCCGCGGGAGACCTCGCTTACGGCGATGCGATACGGTCGAAGAGAACGGCCACCATCGATGGGGTCGAGATCCCGTACGTGGGTCTGCGGGAGTTGATACGGTCGAAGCGGACGGACCGGGACCAGGACCAGGTCGACGCTCGGGAGCTGGAGGCGCTGGCAGCACGGCGGGCCGGGAAGAGGGAGACCAGGTAGATGCGCGTCGTCTTCGCCGGCATCATCGGGCGCTATCCGTTCGGCGGGGTGACGTGGTGCTCGCTCATGTACCTCATCGGGCTCCGGGACCTCGGGCACGAGGTCTGCTATGTCGAGGACACCGGCGAGTGCATCTACGACCCCGAGGCGAACGCCGTCTCGGAGGACCCGTCCTACGGCACCCGCTACATCCACGCCGCCCTGGCGCCCCACGGCCTCGGCGACCGCTGGTGCTTCGTCAACTACGACGAGACGTACCACGGCTGGAACCGCGACCGGTTGCGCGCGTACTGCCGGGACGCGGACCTCTACGTCAACCTGTCGGGGGGCTCCTGGTTCTGGCGCGACGAGTACCGCGCGATCCCGCGCCGCGTGTTCATCGACTCCGACCCCGTGTTCACGCAACTCGCGATCGCCAAGGGCGTTCCCTGGTATGTCGACTTCTTCCGCGGCTTCGATCACCTGTTCACCTTCGGAGCGAACATCGGCACGCCCGACTCCGACGTCCCGACCGGCGAGTTCGCCTGGCGCAAGACCTGGCAGCCGGTCGTGACCCGGCTCTGGCGTACGGATCGACCGCCGACGCGTGACCGCTTCACGACGGTGATGTCGTGGAAGACGGAGAGCTTTACCGACGTCGACGGAAACAAGGATCGGGAGTTCGTCCGCTTCATCGACCTCCCCGCCCGCGCCGCGGCGCGCTTCGAGCTCGCTGTCAACGGGCCGCACGAGCTGCTCCGCGCGCACGGCTGGTCGCCGCTCGACGCCATGCGCATCTCGCGCACGACGGACGGCTACCGCAACTTCATCCAGGACTCGAAGGCGGAGTTCGGGGTGGCGAAGCACGCCTACGTGGCCCGCCGATCGGGGTGGTTCAGCGACCGCACGGAGTGCTACCTGGCCGCGGGCCGTCCCGCGGTCGTCCAGGAAACCGGCTGGAGCACGCACCTGCCGTCGGGCGTCGGCCTGATCCCGTTCTCGACCGCCGACGAAGCCCTCGACGGCATCACGCGCGTCGAGCGGGACTACCCGGCGCACGCCGCACGAGCGGCGCTCATCGCCGAGGACTGCTTCGACGCCCGGCGCGTGTTGCCGCCGCTTCTGGAACAGGCGGGCGCGTGACGCCGGAGGGCGGCGCCTGACCGCGCGCGCACGCCACGCCCGGGGCTGCCCCGCCCGCGCTGCGCGTGTGGACCTCAGCGGACGAAGAGCGACCCGCCGCCAAGCTCGTAGTAGACGATCGGCACGAAGTCGTTCGCGGTCCACGACGCCTCCCGGCCCCACTGCGCGTCGTAGGCGGCCGTCGGCGCCGCGGCCATCACGTCGTCCAGCGAGCTCCCGTCCGCGATCATCGTATGCACCCGGTCGCGGATGTCGACGATCATGGCCAGGAACTCGACGAGGGCATCCCGGCCGACGACGCGCAGGCCGTGGCCGGGGATGATGCGCGTGTCGGGCCCCGCGAGCGCGAGCGCCGTCTCGAGCGCCTCAATCGTGCCGGCCACGGTGCCGCCGTTGTACACGTCGACGATCGGGTAGCTCGTGGTGCGGAACACGTCACCGAGGTGCAGGACGTCGGAGTCCGGGAAGTGGACGAAGGTGTCGCCGTCGGTGTGGGCGGCGGACGCGAGGAAGGCGCGCACCTCCTCGCCGTTGAAGTGGAAGCGCACGGTGTCGTTGTACGTCACGACCGGGCGCGCGCCGGCCGACGGCCGCGGCGCGAAGCGTCCTCCCCCGCGCGGGAAGCGGAGCCGTTCGAGCGCGCGCACGCGCACGTTGTCGTGGGCGAAGATCAGGACGTCGCGGCGCGCGAGCGGCTCGTTGCCGCCGATGTGGTCCGGGTGCACATGGGTGTTGATCAGGAAGCGGATGTCGGCGTCGGACACCTGCCGGACGGCTGCCACCAGCCGCTCCGCCAGCGGCGCGAACAGCGAGTCGACGAGCAGCACGCCGTCCGGCCCTGCGAAGACGCCCACGTTGCCGCCCCCGCCCGGGCGCGTGACCATGTGCACCTGCCCGGCGACGGGCAGAATCTCGAGCTGGACGCCCGCGAACCGATCCGCCTGGTTCTGACCGCCGGCGTTCGCCACCAGGGCCGCGATGCAGGCCGCCGTGAGCGCGGCGACGATGCGAGGTTGCTTGAGCAGTGTGAGCATCGGGATCTCCTGGAACGGTGTTCCCCGCAGCCGGGACGCCGAGGCCCGATCGTATACGCTCGAATGCCCGTGGAAGGAACTGGCCCGACCGACCCGCCGGAGACCGCGAGCGGGATCGGCCGACTGCGGATCGCTCTGGTTGCGCCCGTCGCTCAGCCGGTGCCGCCGCCGCGATCGGGGTCGATCGAGACGGTGACCGACCTGCTCGCGCGGGGGCTGGTGGCCCGCGGGCACGACGTGACGCTCTTCGCCACCGGCTCGTCGGAGGCGCCCGGCGCGCTCCACGCCACGTTCCGCGAGGGGTACCACGCCGACGCTTCGCTCTGGCCGTGGGAGCTGTGCGAGCTGTTCAACCTGGCCGCCGCGGTCGAGCGGGCGGCCGACTTCGACATCATCCACGCGCAAGCCGAGTACGCGCCCCTGGGGCTCGCCTTCGCGCGGCTCGCGCGCGCGCCGATGGTCCAGACGGTCCACCACTGGCCGAGCGACGCCGAGGTCGCGCTCTGGTCGCGCTATCCCGACGCTCCGTTCGTCGCCGTTTCGGCCGCGCAGGCCAAGCGGCTGCGCGGGCTGACGGTCGCGGGCGTCGTGCACCACGCGGTGGACACCGACACCCTCCCGTTCCAGGCGGACCCCGGCGACTACGTGCTCTTCCTGGGCCGCTTCACCGCCGGCAAGGGCGTGCTCGCCGCGATCGACGCCGCGCGGCGCACCGGCCTGCGGCTGCTGCTCGCCGCGGCCGAGAACGCCTACTACCGCGAGGCCGTTGCGCCGCTCGTCGACGGACGGCAGATCGTGTTCCGGGGCGAGGTGGGACCCGACGCCCGCGCCGCCCTGCTCGGCGGGGCGCGCGCGCTGCTGTATCCGGTGCAGGCCGACGAGCCGTTCGGCCTCGTGCTGGCAGAGGCGATGGCCTGCGGGACTCCGGTGGCCGCGCTCGCCCGGGGTGCCGTCCCCGAGCTGGTCGACGACGGCGTCACCGGCGGCGTGTTCGAGGCGCTCGACGAGCTCGTGGCCGGGCTGCCGCGGGTCGCAGCGCTCGATCGCGCCCGCGTGCGGGCGCGCGCCGTCGAGCGCTTCGGCCCGGACCGGATGGTGGACGGCTACGTCGCAGTCTACTCTGCGCTGGTCGCCGGGAGCGCCGGCTGCGCACCTCGGCCGTCGAAACCGCCCCCGCCCGCCGACGCCGCGGCCTCCTGCCCGGACACGGCGCACCCGTCGCGCGGAAACGGGCCGCGATGATACCGCCTGCCGACCTGCGGGGCCAATCCGTGCTGGCGGTCTTCGCCCACCCCGACGACGAGTCCATCACGTGCGGCGGTCTCCTCGCCTGGTGCGCGCACCTCGGGGCAGACGTCGCGCTCCTCTGCCTCACGCATGGCGAGCACGGCCAGGGCGGCGGGGAGCAGGGACGAGCGCGCGGCGACTTGGCGCGCACGCGACGCCGGGAGCTCGAACAGGCGGCGCGCGCGCTCGGTGTGAAGACCGTGACGATCCTCGGCCACGAAGACGGGATGCTGCCCTGGCTCGACGCCGGCCGCCTCGAAGAAGACGTCGCGGCGGCGATTCGGCACCAGAGGTGCGACGTCGTGATCACGTTCGACGAGGACGGCGCTTACGGTCATCCGGACCACCGGGTCGTGCACGAGCGGACGACGGCGGCGGTCGCGGCCCTCGACGAGGGAGCGCCGGCCCTCTACTACGTGACGATGCCGCCGGGCGCAATGCGCGCGGTGGCCGATCATGCCGCCTTCGCGTTCGGCGGGGGTAACGACGGACCGCCGCCGGGCGGCCCCGCGCACGAGCGGCGTGGCCGCCGCCCGCCGGGAACTCGCCGTGAGCCACCCGCGCCGGTTTCCCCCGGGACTCCCCCGACGTCGATTCTCGGAGTGGGCGACCCGGACGCCTTCGGCGCGGAGGCGCCGGCCCCGACGCTCGTCGTCGATGCCGGCAGGTTCGCCTCGGCCAAGCTGGCCGCACTCGCCTGTCACGCGACGCAGTTCCGCGGGAGCGCCCTCGAAACCGTCACGCCGGAGGACGCGCCCCGCCTGCTCGGCATCGAGCATTACCGGCGGGCACCGGCAGGGGCAACCGGGCCTACTTTCCTCGACGCCTTCGCCGAGCGCCCCGCGGTGGCGGACGCCGCAGAGCGGCGATCTTCCCGGGGCCGCATCTCGTAGCGGCCGACTCCGGCATGCTGCGCCAGACCCTCGACCTGCTTCGCTGCCCGTTCTGCGGCACCCGCCTGTCCCTTGTCGACAACGCCGCCCGGGCCGGCGCCGGGAGCTGGATCGAGGCGGGCGTGCTCGGTTGCGAGTGCTGCGCGTTCCCGATCGTGGCGGGCATCCCGGTGCTGATCGCGGACGACGCGACGCAGGACGCGATGCACACGCTCGAGGCGGGGCGCCCGGACGACGCCTTTCACCAGTTGCTCGGGCTCGACGAGCCACGGCGCAAAGCGTTCCGTCGCCTGACCGCCGGCCCGCAACCCGCGACATACCGCGACCTGCTGGCCGTCCTCTGCCGCGACGCCGAGGCCGACTACCTCCTCCATCGCCTGTCCGACCCGACACACCTCACGGTCGAGGCGCTGCTCGACGCCCTGGCGCAGGACGCGCCATGCACAGCGGGGCGGGCGCTCGACCTGTGCGGAGGCACCGGGCACCTGACGCGCGTCCTGCTTCGCGCACCCGCCCGCCGCGGCGTCGTGCTCGCGGATGTCCACTTCTGGAAGCTGTGGCTCGCGGCCCGCATCACCGCCCCGGCGTGCGCGCCGGTCTGCTGCGATGCCAACAGCCCGCTGCCGTTCGCCGACAGCGTCTTCTCGACGGTGCTCCTGAGCGACGCCTTCCCCTACATCTGGCACAAGCGGATGCTGGCCGGCGAGATGGCCCGGACGGCGGCGCGCGACGGCATCGTCCTGCTGCCCCATCTCCACAGCGCGCAGGGCGAGAACTTCAACGCGGGAGACACGCTGACGCCAGCCGCCTACCGCGACCTTTTCGCCGGGCTCGAGCCGAGGCTATTCGAGGACGCCGCGCTGTTCGAGGAGATGCTGGCGGCGCGCGCGGTCGATCTCCGGCGCGACGTGGAGGCGGCCCAGCTCGCCGGCACGCCGTCCCTCACGCTCGTCGCCAGTCGGCGTGCCGAACTGTTCCGTCGCTACGAGGTACCGGACCGACTGGACGTGACCGGCGTGCTGGCGGTCAATCCACTCTACCGGGCCGCGTCGAGCGACGGTCCGACTCGCCTGACGCTGGCATTCCCCACGCCCGAGTACGAAGCGGAGTTCAGTGCGCTGAAGCGCTACCTGCCGGCCACCATCACCGTCACCCCCGATCCGCGGGGGCCGCTCACGCCGGCAGACTTCGGTGCCGACTACGACGAGCTTCGCCGCCGGCGCGTCCTGCTGGACGCACCGCGCCATTATTGCTGAGCGCTGCCGCGAGGGGCCGAGCGATCGGTGCGCGGCCCGTCCCGCAACCGCGTCCGGGGCGCGAGCCGGTCCGCGCCGCGACGGCCGCCCGGTCGAGGACGTCGTCGTCTCGCCACCCGGACAGGCGCTCGGCTGCCGCCGGACCGCTCAGCCGCCGCCGAAGGCATCGAGGAGAAGCGGCAACAGCTTGTCCATGCGGGCGATGGCGTCCGGCCCGGGCGCGAGCCCGTCGCCGAACCGACGGGCGCGCAGCCGGTCGAGCAGCGCGCCGCGGCTCGCGATGACGTGCACCGGGACGTTCCACGACGCCCCCTCGCCGCTCACGAGCGCCGGCGGCTGGTGGTCGCCGACCAGGATCATCACCAGGTCGCGGTCGGCGCGCAGGCGCAGGTAGCCCCCCACTGTGGCGTACGCGTAGCGGAGCGCCTCGACGTAGCTCGGCGCGAGGTTGGTCCAGTCGGGCTGATCGGACCAGGCCCGATCGAGTTCTTCGCGGTCGTAAGGGTGCTCCGAGACGACGCGCGCCCAGTCGGGTTGGTACGGCGGCGCGGGAGTGAACGGCGCGTGGGTGCTGATGGTCGAGAAGAACACGAACAGCGGTCTCCGATCCGGTTCGCCGACCTCCAGCGCGTCGACGCGCGCCAGCGCGTACTGGTCGTTGATGCTCCACCAGCCGAACGGCGGCCCCCGATAGGCCAGGCGCTCGTGGTCGTAGATCTCGTCGAAGCCGTAGAAGGCACCCTCCGGCCACGCGATCAGCAGCCCCGGCACGATGGCCACCGTCCGATAGCCGCGGCGTCCGAACAGCTTGACGAGCGTGTCGCGGTCCTGGGCCATCAGCCTCACGTTGGTGCGGTCGTCGCGCACCTCCGTCCCGGAAAGCAGGCTGATGTGGGCCAGCCACGACTCGCCGCCGAACGTCGTCGACTCGACGAGGGCGGAGACGACGCCGCGCCCGGTGTCGCGGATGTCCGCCGCGAGCCCGGCCCGGCTCTCGGCCAGCGGCCCGGTGAGGGTCGTGCTCTCCCACGCCACCGCCCCGTAGGACTCCAGGAAGATGACGAAGACATCGGCCCCCGCCACGTGCGCCAGGTCGGAATCGATCGCGGGGGCCGGCCCGAGCGCGGCCAGGCCGGCGCCGCTCAGCTCGTAGACGAACTCGCCCGCCTCGCGCGCGTAGGCCACGGCGACCGGGTCGGCGAACCGGAGCCGGTCGATCGGCCGCCAGCCGAGCTGGGCGGCGGCGAAGAGGGCCACGAAGACGACCGCCGCGGCGATGAGCAGACGCTGCCCGAGCGGCACGCCGGCGGCGCGCGCGATGCACCCCAGCGCCCAGCGTCCGCCGGCGTAGAGCGCAATCGGGACGGCGATCAGCACGCCCGCGGCGGCGGCGACCTGCAACGGCTCGGCCACCGTCGCGAACATCGCCCCGACGCTCGGCACGTGGCGGAAGTCCCAGTACAGGTTGACGTCCCGCCCGTACAGCGAGCGCGTCGTCACGTCGACGTAGCGCCCGGCCACCAGCACCACCCAGGCGATCGCCCCGGCGCGCAGCGCCGCGGACGGCACGCGACCGCACCATCGCTGGACGAGCACGATGCCGAGCGCGGCAAGGGCCAGCTCCACCGACACGTCCGCCGTCAACCGGACGGCTGGCGTCGGCCAGACGTTGCGGAACGTCAGCGACAGGTTGAGCAGCACGAGCGCGACCGGCAACAGGCACCAGGCGAGCGGCCCGGGGCGAGCGAGGCCGCCGCCGTGCGGCGCGTGGTCCGGACTGCCCACGGCGGCGCTACCAGGGCACGCTGTACGGCAGGCGCCGATTGCCGCCGATGGCCAGAGCCAGCAGACCGCCGAGGACGGGCGGACCGTACCCGTTGGTGAGGTAGCCGGATGTAAACATGATGCCGCTGGCGAACTGGAAGTTGACGACCATCGCCAGGGCCACCGCTCCCGTGAGGCGCACCCGGAAGCCAGCCATCAGCGCGGCACCCGCGGCGAGCTCGCCGAGCACCACGAGCCGCGCGAACAGCGGGGCGCCGGGAATCGCTATCCATTCGAGGTACCATCGGCTGATGGCCACCGGCTCGAACGAGATCCACTCCTCGAGCTGGTACGTCAGGTAGCCGCTGTCTCCGAACCACTCCAGCTTGCCGGTGCCCATCAGGACGAGAAAGCCGCCCATGATCAGCGACAGCGCGCGCAGGCCGCCGTCGGGTGAGTTGAGAGTCGGCATGTCGGCTCCGGGGATGCCGGTCCGGGTTCGCGCACATTGTAACGCCCGCGCGGCGAGAACATGACCACAGACGTCCGCCGAGCCGCGGGCGGCCGCCTGCGGCGCCTCGCCGGATTCCTGCGCTCGCTCGCGATGTACCACGCGATCCCGGGGCGGCAGCGCCGCCTGCGGCGCCTCTACGCCCGCTTCGTCGCCCCCGGCGATCTCGTCTTCGACCTGGGCGCCCACGCCGGCAACCGCGCCCGCGCGCTGGCCGCGCTCGGCTGCCGGGTGGTGGCGGTCGAGCCCCAACCGGACTTTGCGCGGCTGCTTCGCGCCCTGTTCGCGCGTTCGGACGAAGTGCAGGTCGTCGAGGCGGCGGTCGCAGCCGAGGTGGGGCGCGCCACCCTGTCGATCAGCGAAGTTACGCCCACGCTGACGACGCTCGCGACCGAGTGGCGCGACGAACGGCTCCGCGATCCCCGCTTCGCCGGCGTCCGCTGGAACCGGACGGTCGAGGTGGAAACGACTACCCTGGACGCCCTGGTCGACCGCTTCGGCGCGCCGTCGTTCGTCAAGATCGACGTCGAGGGGTCCGAGCCGCAGGTGCTGGCCGGCCTGACCCGGCCGCTGCCGGTGCTTTCGTTCGAGTACCTGCCCGGCGCACTCGAGCACGTGCGCGCCGCGATGGCGCGTCTCGACAGCCTCGGGCCCTACCGCTACAACTGGTCGCCCGGTGAGTCGTACCGGCTCGCCGCCCCGCAATGGCTGACGGCCGAGGCCCAATGCGTCGCGCTCCACACACCCGCCGCCCGGCGGGTCTCCGGTGACGTCTACGCGCGGCTGGCCGGCGCCCCCGGAGCCGCTCGGTCCCGCTGATGCCCGCGTTCGACACGGACGGCGTGCGTCGCTACTACGATCGCCGGACCGCGGGGTTCATCGCCCGCGGCCAGGGCGGGCGCGTCGGGGCCATCCATCGCGCCGTCTGGGGGCCGGGCGCGACGACGAGGGACGAGGCGTTCCGCTACGTCGAATCGCGGATCGCCGAGCGGATCGCAGCGGAAGAGACCGTCCGTCGGACACCGCACGTCGTCGATCTCGGCTGCGGCGTCGGGGCCAGCCTCTGCTACCTGGCGGAGCGGCTGCCGATCCGCGGCACCGGCATCACGCTGAGTCCGGTGCAGGCGCGCCTCGCCCGGGAGCGGATCGCGGCAACGGGGCTGGCCGACCGGGTGCTCTGCCTGGAGGGAGACTACGGCGACCTGCCGGCCGGCGTGGCGCAGGCGGACGCCGCCTACGCCATCGAGTCGTTCGCGCATGCGCCGGCGCCGGCTCGCTTCTTCGCGGAGGCCGCGCGCCTGCTGCGCCCCGGCGGGCTGCTCGCCGTCTGCGACGACTTCGCCCGCCCGTCCGCCGCGCCGGCCGCGCAACGCGCCATCGCGCGCTTCCGCCGCGGTTGGCGGATCAACACGCTGCTCGACCGGACGGCGCTGCGGTCACTGGCGCAGGCGGCCGGCTTCCGGCACTTGTCGACGACCGAACTGACGCCGCACCTGGAGCTGGGGCGCCCGCGCGACCGGCTCGTTGCGCTGTTCGTGCGACTGTTCGGCTGGTTGCCGATCGAGGGCCGGTTCGGTCACCTGACCGGAGGGGACGCCCTGCAGCGATGTCTGCGCCACGGCTGGATCGGGTACGATCTGGCGTGGTTCCGGCGAACGGGAGCCGGTGAGGGCTCCACCGATGCCTGAGCCCGGGATCCGCTACTGGCACGCCCTGACCGCGGCCGAGATCGACCAGCTCGCCGAGCAGGATCCGGTCGTCGTCCTGCTGCTGGCGGCCGTGGAGCAGCACGGGCCGCACCTGCCGCTCTCCACCGACCTCGACATCGGCCTGGGGCTCCTGGCCGTTGCGTTCGGCCGGCTGCCGGCAGCGTTTCCCGCGGTCGCGCTCCCGCCCCAGGCCGTCGGCGCCAGTCGCGAGCACACGAGGTTCCCCGGCACGCTCAGCCTCCCTGCCGCGCTGCTGGGCGAGTCGATCCACCAGCACGGAGCGTCCGTGGCGCGTTGCGGGGTGCGGCGCTTGCTGGTGCTCAACAGCCACGGCGGGAACCGCGCAGCGCTCGACGCTGCGGCGCTGCGGTTGCGCGACGAGGCGCGGCTTCTCGTCGTGAAGGTCAACTACCCCGACCTCCCCCGTCCGCCTGCGGTGGACCTCCCGGAGTCGGAGTGGCGCCACGGCATTCACGGCGGCGCGGTCGAGACGGCGATGATGCGTTACCTGCACCCCGGCCGCGTGCGGGAGGCGGAAGCGGGAAGCGCAGCATCGTTCGCCGCGGAGCTCGAGCGGCAGGGGTCGCGGATCACGCCGGAGGGGGCTGCCGCGTTCGCATGGCTAGCGGGCGATCTCGATGCGTCCGGCGCCGTCGGGGACGCGACGCTCGGGACCGCGGACATGGGGCGGCGCCTCGTCGACTACTACGGCGCCACGCTCGCGGCGGTGATTCGCGACGCGCGGTCGTTTCCGATCGAACGCCTCGCCTGAGCCCGCCGGAGATCGGTGGCGGCCCGGGCCAGGAATCTGCGCCGCAGAAACGTGCCCTGGAGCGGTTCGTGCCAGCGCAGATTCCCAACGCGCCCGTGAGGGCGCGCTAGCCCAAGTTTACCAAGATCGCCGACATTTCTGTCGAAATCCGCAGGATCCGCGCCTGTCGGGGACGGTAACTTATTGATTCTAAAGGATCGGGGTCTGGAGACTCTGAATGTAGTGCCATAATCGTAACAGGAGGCTTGATTCGGACCGGGCCGCCCGCTATCCTGGCTCCATGTTCGTACGGCGCACCCAGACCCGACGAACCGCCGACGGCGTCCCTTACTTCTCCCACCGCCTCGTGCAGTCCGAACGCCTCGGCAACTCCGTGCGCCAGCGCACCCTCCTCAACCTCGGACGCCACTTCGACATCCCCGCGCCCCACTGGCCCCGCCTGTGCACCCGCGTCGCCGAGGTCCTGGCCGGACAGGCGCCGCTGGTGCCCGATTGCCCGCCCGCCGTGGACCAGGAAGCCCAGCGGATCGCCGCCCAGTTGGTCGCCCGCGGTGCCGACGCCGGCGGGCCGGACGCCGCAACGGCGGACATCCAGGCCGTCGACATCGACTCGTTGCGCGTGGTCCGGCCCCGCAGCATCGGGGTCGAGCAGGTCGGCCTGTGGGCCCTCGAGCAGGTGGGGCTGCCGGCCTTGCTGGCACAGTTGGGCGTCAACGGCGCGTTGCGCGCGGCGGCGGCCGGCGCCATCGTCGGGCGCCTGGCCCACCCGGCATCCGAGCGCGAGACCCACCGTTGGCTGCAGCAGCAGCGCAGCGGCCTCGGCGAGTTGCTCGGCGTCGACTTCGAGACCGTCAGCGCCATGCAGCTCTACCGCGCCTCGGACGCGTTGGTAAAGCACCGCGAGGCCATCGAGGCGCACCTGTTCGACCGGGCGATGGGCCTGTTCGACCTGCAGCCGACCGTCACCCTCTACGACCTGACCAACACCTACTTCGAAGGCGAGGCGAGCGACCAACCGCAGGCCCGGCGCGGCCACTCGAAGGAGAAGCGCAGCGACTGCCCGCTGCTCACCCTCGGCCTGATGCTCGACGCCAGCGGCTTCGTCCGCCGCTCGCAGGTCTTCGACGGCAACGTTCGGGAACACCGCACCCTGGCCGGCATGCTCGAAGCACTCCAAGCGCCATCCGGCGCCCTCGTGGTCATGGACCGCGGCGTCGCCACCGAAGGCTGCATCGCCTGGCTGCGCGACAACGGCTACCGCTATCTCGTCGTCAGCCGCGAACGCCACCGCCAGTTCGACGCCACCGCCGCCGTGTCCCTGCGGACGCAGTCCAACCAGACCGTGCAGTTGCACAAGGTCGTCTCCGACGACCCCGACGAGGTCCGCCTCTACTGCTACTCCGAGCAGCGGGCCGCGAAGGAGCGCGGCATCGTCGAGCGCGCCGCCGCCCGCTTCGAGGACGCCCTCACGAAGCTCAACGACGGGCTCGCCCGCCCCCGCGCCCACAAGCGCATCGCCCAGGTCTGGCAGCGCATCGGCCGCTTGAAGACCAAGCACTCCCGCGCCGCCGGCCACTACCAGATCGACGTCACCGCCGACGAGACCGGCGAGCGGGCCGCCGCCGTCACCTGGACCCGGCGCCCCAAGGACGGCTCGATGGCCACCCATCCCGGCGTCTACTGCCTGCGCAGCAGCGAGACCGACTGGGACGAAGAGACCCTCTGGCGCACCTACACCACCCTCACCGACGTCGAAGCCGTCTTCCGCTCCCTCAAGTCCGAGCTCGGCCTGCGTCCCATCTATCACCGCAAGCCGCGGCGAGCCGACGGCCATCTGTTCCTCACCGTCATCGCCTACCAGCTCGTCCAGGTCATCCGCACCCGCCTGCGCGAGCATCGCGAGCAGGCCAGTTGGACGTCGCTACGCCACGTCCTCGACGGCCAGCAGCGCGTCACCACCACCTTCCGCCGGCCCGACGGACGCACCCTCCACGTGCGCACCGCCACACAGCCCGAACCCGAGCAGCGCGCCATCTACGACGTTCTCGGCGTCGACCCCAACCCCGCCGGCGTCCGCAAGACCCTCGTCTGAACGACCCGAACCTCCCGGTTCACGCACGTTTGTAGTGCCACTCGAACCGTTCTGCCCCCGTAAATCGTTGATTCCAAACGACCTCATTTCACCCCTGTTAAACTTGGGCTAGCTGCGGGGCTTGCCCGCCCGGTCGCCCCCCGCCAGCATGTCGTGGAGCCAGTGACCGGCCCGGTCTACCTTCGCGGCGACGTAGGGCCGATTGTGCGGATTGAGCGTGCCGAACAGCGGGAGGCGGTCGGCGACGTCGACGCCCGCGGCGCGTAGAGCGTCGACCTTTTCCGGGTTGTTGGTCAGCAGCACCACCCGGCGCACGCCGAGCGTGCGCAGGATCTCGACCGCGGCGCCGTAGCCCCTCTCGTCGGCGCCGAATCCGAGCGTCTCGTCCGCGTCGATGGTGTCGAGACCGTCGGCCTGCAGCCGGTACGCCCGGAGCTTGTTGGCCAGACCGATGTCCCGCCCCTCCTGGGCCATGTAGAGCAGCACGCCGCCGCCGCGCTCCGCGAACAGCCGCACGCTGGCGCGGAGCTGCTCGCCGCAGTCGCAGCGGAGGCTGCCGAAGAGGTCGCCCGTCAGGCACGCGGAGTGGATGCGCACGGGAACGGGGTCGGGCCAGCGGTCGGGGGGCCGGAGCAGGACCGCGACATGCTCGCGGAGTCCGTTCGCTTCCCGGTAGAGGATGAACCGGGCGTCCTCGGCCTCGGGCAACGGTACGGGCCCGTCGCTGACCCGCACGACCTCCGCGCCGCCCGTGCCCGCCATCTCCTCGACCTGCGCCGCCGTCACCGAGAGTACGGCACCGTCGGCCAGCGCCTGCCGCAGGAGCGGCGCCTCGGGCTCGGCCGGCACGGCGACGACCGCCGGCAGCAGCCGACCCAGCCGGGCCAGAGTCAACCCGCCCACCTCGCTGGCCGACGCCGTCCGTACGTCTACTCGCTGTCCCCGGAACGGTCCCCGCGCGCTGGCGAGGTCGAAAATCTCGTCCGGACCCTCACCGTTGAGGGCCAGGCTGACCGCGCTCGGTGCGGCGTCCCCGACCGGCGGAGTCAACCCCATCGAGGCCGCGCGCCGGTGGGTCACCGCGAGGCGGGGTGCGCCGAGACGGCGGAGGGTGTCGAGAGTCGTGGCGCCGAGACCGTCGACTGTCGCGACCAGGGAGCCGGCGGCGTCAGGTGCGCGCACGTAAAGCGCTCGCCCCTGGCGCAGATCGAAGAGCCCGCGTTCCGCTTCGTACATCCGGATGCCCGAATCGTTGCTACGCTAGCAGCCTGCTCACCCGTCAAGGGCGCGCAGCCCGCCGCAACCCGACACGACCGTGGCCGAACCTCCCACGCTGGACGAGCGCGTCGCATGGGCCCTCGTACGCGCCGTCCGACCGGCGCGGGGTCGCGCGGTCCAAGTGCATCATCATCCCAAGCTCGCCGTCTCGTTGCAAGTGTATCCGTCCGGCGAATGGGAGGCATCCGTCCTTCCGACCGCCGCGGCCCGGCAGGTGCTCGACCTCTACGTGCCGCTGCAACTCCGCGCCGATCTGGTCATCGCGCAGGCCGGCCAGAGCCTCGACGGCCGCATCGCGACCCCGAGCGGGCACTCCCACTACGTGACCGGGCCCGCCGACATCCGGCGCCTGCATCGCCTGCGCGCGCTGGTCGACGCGGTGGTCGTCGGTGCCGGTACGGTTGCGGCCGACGACCCCCGCCTGACCGTCCGTGAGGTCGAGGGCCCCAACCCGGTGCGCGTGGTCATCGACCCGAACGCCCGTCTCGACGGCTCGCGCGCCGTCTTCGTCGACGGTGCCGCGCCCACGATCGTCTTCCGCCGCCGGTCCGACGCTCCCCCGTCGAGCGAGGTCTTCCGCCACGGCGGCAGCGCCAGCCGGGAGCCCGGGGGGCGTACCACCTGCGAGGTCGTGGAGCGGACGGTCGCGCCGTCCGGTGAGTTCGCCCCCCGCGCCATCGTGCAGGCGCTTCGCGAGCGCGGCCATCGCCGCCTGCTGATCGAAGGGGGCGGAATCACCGTGTCGCGATTCCTCGATGCGGGCGTGGTGGACCGCCTGCACGTCGCGGTCGCCCCACTGCTCATCGGTTCGGGACCGGCGGCGTTCGCCCTTGCGCCGATCCGCACCCTCGACGAGGCGCTGCGCCCGGCCTGCCGCATCTTCCGCCTCGGCCCCGACGTGCTGTTCGACCTCGATCTGCGCGACGGCGCGCCCTGACCCCGGGACCGGGGAATCAGGCCCTCGCGGACGCAGGGCCATCCGGCGGCAGCGCCAACAGGTCGACGTGACCGACGGTCAGACCGAAATCGCTACGGTCGATCGTGGCTCGACGGCGCGAGGCCCAGCGCCGCACGGTCGCCGCTCCCGCCGGGGCGCTGTCCCGGTCATCGGACGGTGCCGAATCGATCGCCGCCGCCTGCCATCCGTCGACCAGCGCCCGCACCAACGGCCTGTCGTCCGGCCCGAGCCGCCACGGACTGCGGAGCAGCCAGGCGCGGTAGCCCGCAGCGCGGAAGGCAGTCTCCGCGACCAGCCCCGCCATCGGACCGAGCGCCGCACCGAAGCCCTTGTCGCACCGCTGGTGCGCGTTCACGGCTCGGCGGATCGCGACATCGTCCGGATCGTCGACCGGGCGCGGATCGCCTGCATCCGCATGCCATTGCACGCTTCCGTCGTAGATGAGGGCGAAGTGTGCCGCGCATCCGGCCTGACGGCAAGCGTCGACCAGCCGATCCAGCCACTCCCTGGACACCAGGTCGAGCAGCGCCGAGCCGGTCGCGAGCTGCGCACCGCAGTCCGCTATCGCGTCCAGCCCGCGGCCGGCCAGATCCGCGGTGATGCAAGTGAGCTCTTCGACCCGCTCCGGGGGCGACGCCTGCGCCTGCAGATCGCGGTCGTGGTCGACCAGCGTCCAGCGCTGCGGGCCGGGCAGCCTGGGAGCCAGGTAGCGGAGGTTGGAACCAGTGCCGCTTCCGAGATCGACGACCCGCGACCAGCCGTTCCGCCGCCAGGCCATCGCCAGCAGCGAGACCGCGGCAGTCGCGCGGGAGCGGTGGTCCACCGGCTCGCGCAACGCCAGCCATTCCGCGTCGAAGGTCTCCTTCATACGCTCGCGCCCCCCCTCGCCCCACCCGCTCCGACGAGTTCCGTGACCGCAGCGGCGAATGCCGCCACCGCACCGCCCCAGGTGGGGAGCGAGGCGGCGTGCCGGCGGGCCGCAGCGGCGAGGGCGGCCCTCCTCTCCGCACCCGAGGCGCGCGCGACGCCCCGCACCTCGCCGTCGAGCAGCGTGGCCAGCGCGCCGGCCAGCGCGCCGTCGTCCCCCGGAGGGACGAGGACGGCCGCATCGGCGGGCACGGTCTCCGGAATCGCCCCGCCGGTGGTGCTGACGATAGGCAGGCCGTGCGCCAGCGCTTCCGCCAGCACCATCCCGTAGCCCTCGTAGTGCGAGGCCAGCACGAAGACCTCGCTGTCGGCGTAGAACGCCGTGAGCGTCGCCGCGTCGCACTCCCCGGTGAAGCGCACCCGACCGGAGAGGCCGCGACCCTCGACGCCGGCGAGGACCCGGGCGGCATGGTCGGGGTGGCGGTCGAGGCTCCCGGCGCAGACGCACTCCCAGGGCAGGTGCGCAAGCCGAGCGAGGGCCCGCACCAGCACGTCGTGTCCCTTGCGGGGCACGACGGCGCCGACGGAGAGCAGCATCGGCGCAGCGCCCGGCGCCGGATCGGAGGATCGGCGCGGCGGCGGATCGGTACCCGGCTCGACGACCCGGACCCGTCCGGCGTCCACGCCGAAGCGGCCCAGTCCCCGCGCGGTGAACGGGCTGGTGACGATGACCCCTCCCACGACCGCGAGCGCGCGCCGCTCCCGCTCCTCGAGGCCGGCTCGGATGTCCGGCACGAGCCCCGTCTCCTCGGATGCCGGGTGGTGGACCAGGGCCAGGATCCGCAGCCGGCGCCGGTGCGCCGCCACCGGCTCCGGCAGCCCGCCGAGAGCCAGGCCGTCGACGACGACCGTCGCGCCGTCGGGCATCCCGGCCAGCGCCTCCGCCATGCTGGCGCGGGCGGCGGCGTCTGCGTCCGGGAACACGCCGCACAGGGAGTGGACGACCACCCGCCAGCCGCGGCGGCGCAGCCCGTCCGCCATTCGCGCGTCGTACAGGTAGCCGCCGGTTCGCTGCTCGAGCGGGCCGGGCACGACCAGGTGCAGCGAGGGTCCCGTCACAGCGCCCCTTCGTAGCGCCCCCACGCCACGTGCGACTCGCGCAGGGTCACCGCGATCGACGCAACGCCGCGCGCCCCTTCTCCCAGCTTCCCCGCCCGCACCGCGTCGGCCAGACGCTCGAAGATCTCCCGTGCGAGCAACTCGGTCGTCGTGTTGCGCCCGGCGAACGCCGGCTCCTCGTCGAGGTTGCGGTAGTTGAGGTCGGCGAGCACCTCCTGCAGGCGCGCCGCGGCGAGGCCGATGTCGACCACCATCCCCGCCGCGTCGAGCTCGGGCCGGGAGAACGTCGCGTCCACTACGTAGGTGGCCCCGTGGAGCCTCTGAGCGGGCCCGAACTCCTCGCCGCGGAAGCTGTGGGCGATCATGAAGTGATCCCGCACGTTCAGGCTGTACACGACGGTGCCTCCCCGGTCCGGCGCCCGGACCCTAAACGGTCCGCGGACCGTAGCGAATTCGATGACAGAGCGCGTCCCCCGGCTCGGCGGCCAGCTCCGCGAGCACCGCGGGCAGATCGTCGAACGGGCTCTCGCCCGTCAGCAGCACGTCGAGCCGGTCGTCTGCCAGCAGGTCGAGCGCCAGGGCCAGGCGGCGTGCCGTGGTCCAGCGGGGGGCGCGGCCGGGCGGCACGCGGCCGACCTGGCTGCTCCGAATCGTCAGCCGGCGCGCATGGAACGCCTCGCCGAGGGGCAGCGCCACCTCGCTCGAGCCGTACCAGCTCGCATCCACGATGGTCGCTTCGACGCCGGCCGCGCCGAGCGCCGAGCGTAACCCCTCCGCCCGCCCGCTGGCGTGGATGACGAGATCGGCCGCGACCGAGGCCGGGGTCTCCGGTCGATGCCGCAGGCCGAGAGCGTCGGCGGTTGCAGCGCGGGAGCGGTTCGGATCGACCACGGTGACGCGCGCGCCCGGCACGTCGCGGCAGAGCGCCGCCGCCAGCAAGCCCACCACGCCGCCGCCGATGACGAGGATCTCGTCGCCGGCCGTCGGCCGCGCGTCCCAGACGATGTTGACCGCGGTCTCCATGTTGGCGGCCAGAACGGCCCGGCCGGCCGGCACACCGGCCGGCACCGGATGAACCGCCGCCGCCGGCACGCGGTAGCGGTCCTGGTGCGGAAAGAGGCAGAAGACCGTCCGCCCGCGCAGCGGATCCGGCCCCTCCTCGACCGTGCCGACGCTGCTGTAGCCGTACTTGACCGGCCCCGGGAACTCCCCCTCCTGGAACGGCGCGCGCATCGCCGCGTACTGTGACGGCGGCACTGCCCCCCGGAAGACCAGGGCCTCCGTACCCCGGCTGATCCCGCTGTAGAGGGTGCGGACCAGGACATCGCCCGGCGCGCACGGCGGTAGCGGCGCGCGCCGCACCTCCCCGCGCCCCGGTGTCGGAATCCAGAACTGACGGGCGCTCCGGGCGGCTGCCTTCGTCATGTCGGCGGATGAGCATCGCACACCGGCCCGGCCGCAGTGTTCGCTGCTCGCGGCGCCCCGCGCGTACGCCGGGCGACACGGAGTTGGTTGGCCGGTAGCGGACGCCGTCGCCGGCGCCCCGCGCGTACGCCGGGCGACACGCGTGAGAGTACCCTACGCGGCGCCGGCCCGGCGACGGCGGATGCCGACGTCCCCCGCAGTTGGGTACGATGCCCAGGATGCCGGCGCGCAACGCCCCCGGCCCTCGCGGTACGGACCCCCGGTCGACCCGCCGGCGGGCAGCGGTGGATCTCGCAGCCGCGTTGCCCGTGCTGCTGCTCTTCACGCTGACCACCCGGACCCTGTTCGATCTGTCGGACGGCTACGTCTGGCACGCCCTCGGGCTCTACGCGGGCCTGGCCGCCCTCGTGCTTGCCACGGTCCCCGCGGACCTGCCGGGACGCGGGCTCGGGGCGGCGAACCGGGTGACGCTCGGCCGCGCGATGGTGACGCTGCCGGTCGCGGCGCTCGTCGGCCAACCCGCGATCCACCACGACGGCGGTCACTGGTGGGTGATCGTGCTCTCGACCGCCGTCATGGTGACCGACGGCTTCGACGGCTGGACGGCCCGGCGCACCGGTACCGCCACCCCGTACGGCGCCCGCTTCGACATGGAGCTCGACTCCGTGCTGATGCTGGCCCTGTCGCTCCTCGTCGCGCTGAGCGGAAAGGTCGGGGTCTGGGTCGTAGCCGCAGGCGTTCCGCGGTACGTCTTCGTCGTCGCCGGTTGGCTGTACCCGCCGCTGGCCGCGCCGCTCCCGCCCAGCCGCCGGCGACAGACGGTCTGCGTGGTGCAGGGCATCGCGCTCCTGGTCGCCCTCGGCCCGATCATCCCCCCCCCGGCCGCCACCGCTGCGGCCCTTCTCGGGCTCGCGGCGCTCGTCTATTCTTTCGGTGTGGACGTTCTGTGGACGCTCGCCGCGGCGCGGAGCGGCTCGCGCCGCGCCTCGACATCGGCGTCCGGCGGACCCTCGGAATGAACCTGCTACGAAGGAGATAGCCGATGCAGACCCGCTCGCTCGCCGCCGCCCTGGCGATCGCGACCCTCACGGCGTGGATCGCGATGCCCGTCGCAGCCCAGGAATCGGAGCCGCGTCCGCCGCGCACGCCATGGGGTGCGCCGGACCTGCAGGGAGTCTGGGACTTCCGCACGATCACGCCGATGGAGCGGCCCGAGGAGTACGGGGACCGGGAGTTCCTGACGGCCGAGGAATCGGCGAATCTCGAGCAGGGCGTGCTGGAACGCAACGCCCGCCTCGACGCACCCAGCGAGATCCGGACGGAGCTGCTTCCGGTGGGGGGGAACGTCGGCGCCTACAACAACTTCTGGATGGACCGCGGCACGAGGGTCGTCGACACGCGCCGCACTTCGCTGATTGTAGACCCGCCCAGCGGGCGGATCCCGCCCCTGACGCCGGAGGGCCAGCAGCGCAGGGACGCGACCGCAGCATTGCGGCAGCGGCCGGCCCGCGGGCCCGAGGACCGAAGCATGGGCGAGCGTTGCCTCCTCGGATTCAACGGCGGCCCGCCGATGGAGCCGCGCGCCTACAACAACCACGCGCAGCTCTTCCAGACGCCCGGCTACGTCGTCATCCTCAACGAGATGGTGAACGACGCGCGTATCGTCCCCCTGGACGGCCGGGCGCACGTCGACGACCGCATCCGGCAGTGGCGCGGCGACTCGCGGGGCCGCTGGGAAGGCGACACGCTGGTCGTGGAGACCACCAACTTCTACCTGCAGACGGCCTTCAGCGAGCGCCAGGGCTCGACGCCGGCGCTGCACCTCGTCGAGCGCTTCACGCGGCGCTCCGCCGACATCCTCGTCTACGAGGCGACGATGACCGACCCGGCCACCTGGACGAGCCCGTGGACCTTCGAGGTGCCCATGGTGCGTAGCGAGGAGCCGGTCTACGAGTACGCCTGCCACGAGGGCAACTACGGCATGGACGGCATCATGGCCGGTGCCCGGGCCGACGAGGCGGAAGCGGCGGAGACCGGGAGTCGATAGGCCCCAGCCCGCGCTGGGCGTGCAGATCGGCCGCTCGGGCCCGGGAGCGCGGGCCGGGTCCGAGACGGCCGGGGTGCCGCGGCGCGCGCCGTTCGGCTACCCGAGTGCGTTCATCACCAGGGTGAGGAGCACCCCGCCGGCAATCACGGAGCCGAGCTGACCCGCGGTGTTGGCGCCCATCGCGTGCATCAGCACGTGGTTGGTGAAGTCCTCCTCCTGGGCGACGCGCTGGACCAGCCGCCCGCTCATCGGGAAGGCGCTGATGCCGGCTGCCCCGACCAGCGGGTTGATGCGGCCACGGGTGACCAACGCCAGGATCTTCCCGAAGCAGATGCCGGCGACCGTGTCGAGCACGAACGCGCCGAGCCCCAACAGCAGGATGAACAGCGTACTGGCCTGCAGGAACGTCTCCGCCTGCATCAGGCTGCCGACGGTCAGGCCGAGGAAGAGCGTCGACAGATTGATGAGCTCGTTCGACGCGGACCGGGCGAGCTGCTGCACGACGCCCGACTCCTTGAGCAGGCTGCCGAGCATCAGCGTGGCGACGAGCGGCGCGGACTGCGGCACCAGGATTCCGATGACGAGGGTGACGACGATCGGGAACGCGATGACCGCCCCGCGGGAGACCGGTCGGGGCGCGTACTCCATCCGGATGCGGCGCTCGGCGCGGGTCGTGAGCAGCCGCATGATCGGCGGCTGGATGATCGGCACCAGGCTCATGTACGAGTAGGCCGTCACGGCGATCGGCGCGAGCAGCTCCGGCGCGAGCAGCGACGAGACGTAGATGCTGGTCGGCCCGTCGATGGCGCCGATCACGGCGATGGACGCGGCCTGGTTGAGCGGGAAGCCGATCAGGGTGGCGAGGAGCAGGGTGGCGAAGATGCCGAGTTGCCCGGCCGCCCCCAGCACCGCCAGCACCGGCTGCGACAGAAGCGGGCGGAAGTCCATCATCGCACCGATGCCGATGAAGATGAAGAGCGGAAAGAGCTCCGTCTGGATGCCGTACTCGTTCAGGAAGTGCAGCATCCCGCCGGGCTCGTTCAGGGGGGATTCGGGCAGATTGCCCAGCAGCACCCCGAAGCCGATTGGGAGGAGCAGCGTCGGCTCGTACTTCCGAGCGATGGCGAGGTAGATGAGGAGCCCCCCCACCGTGTACATCAGCAGGGTCCCCGGGCCGATCGCTGGCATCATTGGGACGGGGCGCGATTCGCCGGAACCGCGCTATCTCCGGCCGAACGTCACGAGGGGTTGCCCCTGGATGACGTGCTCCCCCTTCGACACGTGGAGGGTGGTGACGGTGCCCGCCCATGGCGAACGCAGAACGTTGAACATCTTCATCGCATCGAGCGTGAGGAGCTCGTCGCCGCGTTTGACCACCTGACCCACGTTGGCCACGACCGACGCCACGACGCCGGGAATCGGCGCCGTCATCGTCTGCGGGCTGGCCTCGGCGGCAGCCGGCGCCGGCGCGTCCACCGGCTGGGGCGGGATCCCGGCCGGCTCCGAACGCGGTCCCTCCGACCCGGCCGGCACGCCGTGCTCGGCCCCCGCCGCGGCTGGCGCCGGTGCGCCCTCCGCTTCGCCCGACTCGGTCGCCGGCACCAGCGGCAGGCTCTCCTCCGCCGGCGGGCCCTCGACGGCGTCGGCCGCAGTCCGTGACGGCACGACATCGACGGTATAGACGACACCGTCGAGGCGCGCCGTCACCGGACGAGCCCGCGGGTCGTCGATCTCGACGTCGTAGGTGAAGCCGTCGATGGTGACGCGATAGCGCTTCATCCCCGCCGCCTCGAGGTCGCCCGCGCGCTCGGGCGATCCATGAGCCGCGCGCGGTGCACGCGTCGCCACTCGGACGACCCCGCGACCCCCGCCGGCCGCTCCTGCTCTGCTCGGGCTATCGCCACCGCGAGGGCGACGGCGCGCTGCCGGCGGGCCTGCTCGGCGTCGTCGTACGGAACGGCCCCGCGGCCCGCCGAAACACGGCCGGGAGGCAGATCCGCCTCGTCCGGGCGGATGGTCGCCGGCCGGCGGCCCAGCCACGGCGCCGTCAGGAGGTACATGAGGCCGATGAGGCCCGCGAGCGCGGCGAACAGCAGCGTCGACCCCGCGGCCGCGATCTCCAACACCGCCTGGAGCTCGGACGACATCATGCAATCACAACGGCATGTTGCCGTGCTTCTTCGGCAGCGAGGCGGTCTGCTTGTCGCGCAGGAACTCGAGAGCGGCCGCCACGCGCGCCCGCGTCTCGTGCGGATGGATGACGTCGTCGAGGTGTCCCGATGCTGCCGCCACGAAGGGTGAGTTGAACTCCTTCTGGTACTCGCTCTCGAGCCGCGCCCGCTCGGCGTCGCGCGTCAACGCCCCCGTGGCCGCCAGTTGGCGACCGTGGAGCACGCTGACCGCGCCCTTCGCGCCCATGACGGCGATCTCCGCGGTCGGCCAGGCGAGGCAGACGTCCGTGCGGATCATCCGGCTGCTCATGACGATGTAGGCGCCGCCGTAGGCCTTGCGCAGCACGACCGAGATCTTCGGGACGGACGCCTCGGAGTAGGCATAGACGATCTTGGCGCCGTGCCGGATGATGCCGTCGTGCTCCTGCCCGGTGCCGGGCAGGAAGCCGGGGCAGTCGACGAGCGTGATGATCGGGATGTTGAACGCGTCCGCGAAACGGATGAAGCGGGCGATCTTGTCGGACGCGTCGATGTCGAGCACGCCGGCCAGGCAGGACGGCTGGTTGGCGACGAACGCGGCGACACGCCCCGCCACCCGGGCGAACCCGACGACGGCGTTCGGGGCGAAGCCCGCGTGCACCTCGAGCAGGGAATCGCGGTCGGCGATCAGCCGGATGACGTCCCGCACGTCGTAGGCGAGCTCGGTGGAGGCCGGAATCACATCGTCGAGCGCGTCGGTGTCGGGCGCGAGGCCGTCGTCCGGCGCCAGTGCCGGCGGGTCGTCGGCGTTGTTCGACGGCAGGTAGCTCAACAGGCGGCGTGAGAGGACGAGGGCGGCGTCCTCGTCGTCCGCCACGAAGTGCGCGACGCCCGACTCTCCGGCGTGCACGTCGGCGCCGCCGAGCGCCTCGACGTCGACCTCCTCGCCGGTGACGGTCCGGATTACGTCGGGGCCGGTGATGAACATGTGGCTGCTGCCGCGCGTCATGATGACGAAATCGGTCAGGCCGGGCGAATACACGGCGCCCCCGGCGCACGGCCCGAGCATGATGCTGATCTGCGGCACCACGCCGCTGGCCTGCGTGTTCCGCCAGAACAGGTCACCGAAGCCGGCCAGGCTCCAGACGCCCTCCTGAATGCGGGCTCCGACCGAGTCGAGCAACGCCACCGTGGGGAGCCCGCTGGCCGTGGCCGCCTCGAGGAGGCGGCCGACCTTCGCCGCCTGCGCCTCCGAGAACGAGCCGCCGAGCACCGTGAAGTCCTGCGCGAAGAGCGCGACGCGGCGTCCGTCGACCATGCCGAAGCCGGTCACCACGCCGTCGCCGGGGAACCGCTGCCGGTCGAGGCCGAGCGCCGAATGGCGGTGCTCGACGTGCGGCCCCAGCTCTTCGAACGTGCCAGGGTCGACCATCTTGTCGATGCGCTCGCGAACGGTGTACTTCCCGCGCGCGTGCTGCGCCTCGATGCGGTCGGGGCCGCCGCCGGCCAACGCGGCCTCGCGCCGGTCGGCGAGCTGGTCGGCCGCCTCGCCGGGGGGATGTCCGTTTCCGGACGGGACTGCCGCCTCGGCCTCCGCCGGCACCCGGGTGCCCGCCGTGCCCGCCGCGAGTTCCGCGGCCAGCGGAATGTCCCGCTGCTTCTTCCGCGAGCGCCGACGCATCAACGCGCGGAGGCTGGCCCACGCGGCGGCGCCGGCGACGGTCGTCGTAATCGCTCGCGTCGAAACCGTCACCCCGCCGAGCCCCGGGGCATCGACCTTCGGCGGCGGCCGGTCCAACTCGGCCGGGAGGTCGGTGGGTTCGCCGTCTTCCGCGCGTCGCGGCTCCCCGCCCGTGTCAGTCATTTGATCTCGTCCTGCGTTCGCAATCTTAGCAAATCGGCCCCCCGCCTCCGCGGAAGCCCGAGCTGCCGGTCAGGGATGCCCCGGCGCCCGGGGGCGGTCGCGACCACGCTCCAACGTGAACGACGGGCGCACCCCTGCTGATCGATAATGGAGCGGAATGTCCCGGAGTACGGTCGTGCCCGCCCCCGGTGAAGGAGGGTAAGTCCCTTGCAGCAGCTTGCACTCGTCCGCACGGCGGGCTTGATGCTCGTGACCGCCGGCCTGGCCGCAGGCCCGGCGATCGGGCAGGAGACGGCGGCCCCGTACGCCGTGCCCCGCACGGCCGACGGCCACCCCGACCTCCAGGGATTCTGGACCAACCAGACCTACACGCCGCTCGAGCGGCCCGAGGGCGTCGACGCGCCCTTCTACACGCCCGAGGAGTGGGCGGCAATCGTCGAGGGCCGGGCGGCGCGGGAGCAGGCCCAGACCACCCCGGGCACGATTCCCGACGTGCACTACGACTTCACGCAGTTCGGGCTCGACCGCAGCCAGTCGCCGTTCGCACGCGATCTGCGGACGTCGCTGATCGTCGATCCGCCCGACGGGCGCCTGCCGCCGGTGAACGTCGTCGGACGTCGCCGGGCGGCGGAGGTGGCGGCGGCGCGCGAGCGGATGGGCGGTCGCTGGGACGCGGCCGAGAACAACCAGCTCGACGACCGCTGCATCATCATGCGCGGCGCCGGGCCCCCGATGCTCAACGCCGGCTACAACGCCAACTACCACATCGTCCAGAACCGCGACTACGTCATGATCCTGGTCGAGATGATCCACGACGCGCGCATCATCCCGCTCGACGGGCGGCCGCAGGCTCCCGAGCGGGCGCGGGGTTGGATGGGCCTCCCGCGCGGCCAATGGGAGGACGACACCCTGGTCGTCGAGACCACCAACTTCAACGGCAGGAACCCGTTCAACGGCTCGAGCGACCGGATGCGCGTGACGGAGCGGTTCACGCGCACCGGCGAGGACACCATCCGGTACGCGTTCACGGTCTACGACCCCGACACGTGGGACCGCGCGTGGACGGCCGAGATGCCGATGACGCGTACCATCGGCCCGCTCTTCGAGCATGCCTGCCATGAAGGCAACTACGGGCTCTACAACTCGCTCGTCGGCGCGCGCCGCGAGGAGCGGCTCGCGGCCGAGGCGGCGCGGGCGGCTGAGGAAGCCGCGGCGCCCGACCCGCGCTGACGGGAGGCCGACCGATGCGACACCGGAAGCGCTCGTCGAGGAACCGCTCGTCGGTGCGGCCCGTGCTCGCGCTCGCGGCCGGCGCCGTGCTGCTGGCCGCCGCGCCCGCTCCGGGACAGGAGCCCGCCTACACGGCGCCGCGCACGGCCGACGGGACCCCCGACCTGAACGGCATCTGGCAGGCGCTCGGCAACGCGCACTGGGACATCGAGCCGCACGCCGCGGGCCCCAGCGTCGTCCGGGCGCTCGGCGCGCTCGCCGCCGTGCCGGGCGGGCTCGGCGTCGTGGAGGGCGGAGTCATCCCCTACCGGCCCGAGGCTCTGGCGCAGCGCGACGACAACGCCGCCCATCTCCTCGAGCGCGACCCGGCCATCAAGTGCTACCTGCCGGGCGTGCCGCGCGCCACCTACATGCCGTTCCCGTTCCAGATCATCCAGAGCCGCTCGCACGTCATGATCCTCCACGAGTCGCCGGCGCGGTCCGGACGATCTACATGGAGGACCAGATGGACGCACCGGCCGACAGTTGGATGGGCTGGTCGAACGGCCGCTGGGAAGGCGAGACGCTGGTGGTCGAGACCACCGGCTTCAACGGCATGACGTGGTTCGACCGGGCCGGCAACTTCCACAGCGACGCCCTGCGCGTCGTCGAGCGCATCCGGGCCCGCAGCCCCGAGACCCTGCAGTACGAGGTCACTCTCGAAGACCCCAACGTCTTCACGCGCCCGTGGCGCATGCGGATGCCGCTCTACCGCCGCGTCGAGCCGCACGCCGAGTTGATGGAGTTCCGCTGCGTGGAGTTCGTCGAGGACCTCATCTACGGCCATCTCCGCAAGCAACCGCAGTGAGACGCGCCCGGCTGCGGAAGAAGGAGTTCGTCATGGAAGCCACTACGCGAGCCGTCGCCGCTGCGGCCGTCGCGGTCGGGTTGCTGGTCACCGCCACGCCCGCGCCGGGCCACCACGCCTTCTCTGCCGAGTTCGACATCGCACAGCCGCTCGAGATCGAGGGCACCCTCGTCAAGTGGGAGATGATCAACCCCCACTCCTGGTTCCACCTCGACGTCACCGGGCCGGACGGAGCGGTCGTGCGCTGGCTGGTCGAGGGCGGAAGCCCCAACGAGCTGATCCGCCTCGGCGTCACGAAGAACACGATCGCCATCGGGACGGCGCTCACCGTGGAGGGCTACCGGGCGAAGGACGGGACCGAGAAGGCCGTGGGCCGCAACTTCGTGCTCGCCAACGGGGAACGGCTGTTCCTCGGCGGCTCGGCCAACCGCATCGGCGACGGGCGCGGTCCGCGGTGACTCGGAAGGTCACCCCCCCCCGCGGCGCTCAGGCATGCGATCCTGAGCGCCGCTTGCTCCGGTCTGGTCTCGGCGATGGTCCGTCGCCCGCCTCCAGCGCATGCAGCTCGACCGCCTCGAGCGCCTCCCGCACGTCATCCCATGTCGAGTTGTGGTTCACGATGGTTGCGGTAGGGAACCGGGTTGCCCCGGTCCCCCCGCGCAGATCCGTACGTGCGCGCGAACGCATACGGCTCCTACCTTGGGTGGTTGACGACAAACCGCTTGACGGGCCACGGGTGCCGAATCCGCACGGGGGGCCAATACCGCGCCGTGAGGCGCCGCACAGTGGCTATCGTCGCCCCCGTCTTCTGTGACCGCCGGCGCAAGGTCATGAGCCAAATCCACTCAAGACGCCATACGAAACCGTCAAGGGTCCGGGAACTGGTCGGCACGGCATAATAATTCAGCCAGCCGTTGACCACCTTCCCCAGCCATTGCGCCGTCTCGTGGACGTCTGCGTGCATTCGCGCGCGGAGTCGTTCCTTGAGCCGTTTCAGGGTTCGCGTGACCCGTTTCGCTATCGGCTTGCGCCCCAGCCCGAATTTTCCGTTCCTCTTCGTCTTGCAGTAGTGCGTGAATCCGAGGAAATCGAAAGTCTCCGGTCGACGTTCCCCCCGCGCCCGGCGGTTCGTCATCGCGAACCGGCCGAACTCGATGAGGCGCGTCTTGTCGGGGTGCAGCTCAAGCGCAAACTGGTGCAGCCTCTCCCTGAGGTCGTCGAGAAACTGGTCCGCGTCCGCCTTGCGTTGGCAGCCAACGATGAAGTCGTCGGCGTAACGCACGATGATAGTGTCCCCCGTAGCCTTTCGGACGCGCCACTTCTTCTGGAACCAGAGGTCGAGGACATAGTGCAGGTAGATGTTCGCGAGAACAGGTGAAACCACCGCACCTTGCGGGGTCCCCTGCAGGTCGTCCTTCCACTCGGCGCCTTCCATGACGCCGGCGTTCAGCCACTTGACAATCAGCCGCAATACCCGCTTGTCCCCGAGTCGGTGTTCGAGAAACCGTAACAAATGGTCTCGCGAGAGCCGGTCGAAGAACGCCCGGATGTCCGCATCGATTATCCAGTTGACCTTGCGCCGTTCTATCCCGAAAGCCAGCGCGTCGAGCGCATCATGTGCCCCACGCCCCGGCCGGAACCCGTAGCTGAACCCGAGAAATTCCGGCTCGTAAATCGGCGTCAGGATGACATCCACTACCGCCTTCTGGACGATCTTGTCTTCCAAGGCAGCAATGCCGAGCGGTCGCGTCCCGCCGTCCGGTTTGGGTATTTCAACCCGCCGAGACGGCAGCGCCCGATACGCTCCCGAATGTACGCGTTCGTGCAGGTCGAGCAGCCGCTCCTCCAGCCCGTCCGCATACGCCTTCCACAACACGCCATCCACGCCTGCCGATGCGGTCTTCTCCAGGTCGAAGAAGGCGCAGCGGAGCGCGTCCGTCGTGATGTGGTGCAAGAGCGCAGTCAGTTTCTCCTGCGGTTTCCTCGTTGCAGCTTGCCGTATCCGTTCGACCGCCTGTGACACGCCGTCCCGACCCTGCGTTCGGTGCGTGCTTTGGTCTCGCGAATTCCCCTTGGTTGAGGCCCTTCCCTCCAGCGACTCCGCAGGCGCTTTCGCTCCCTTGTTCGCCGCCTTCATCGGTACTACTGCCTCATCCGACTTCTTCATCCCGTGCGCCATCGGATTCGGAATCCTCCTTTCCCGCTGCGGCCCCGGTTCGACTGCCGGGGCGGAATGAAGACCTCCCAGGTCCCGACGAAGGACGTACGAACGTGCGTGGGTTCTCCGACACCGTGGAGCCCTCCATCCCCTCACCCGTCGCGGTGATGTCGGTGTGGCCTTCGACCGCTGTGACAGTCTCGGCGCTCCAGACCTGTCTTCTTTCGATGCTCAATAGCCCCGCCCGTTCGCGCCCCTGTCAACGCTTCACCCGCCGCCTCACGGCGACCGGCGCATGACTCGGGGTGAAGGTGGTCGGTTACGCCTTCCTTCCGCCGGACTCTCACCGGCTATCCTCCGCCAGTTTGCCTGGCGCACCACAGCCGGAGGACGAATCGCCCGTTGACCATCGTGGACGACAGGAACGCTCGCTCGCCCCAGAACAGGCGCGCCAGCACCTTGCGGTTCAGTCGGGCGAGATCCTCCTCGCTGAGGCCGCCGGGGTTGACGCGGAAGCACACCATGCTCAGCGACACCGACAGCAACTCCAGCGTGCGGCTCGCCCGGACGTACTCCGCGGCCCGGGCGGCAGAGTCGAGCCCGTTGTCGATCGCCTCGCGGAATGCCGCAATCCCGAACGTCTGAATCGACATCCAGACCTTCAACGCTCGGAAGCTGCGGCTCAGTTGGATGCCCTTGTCCGCCTGATTGGCGTGCTTGGCGCCCCATACCGAATCCTGCAGCACGTCGTGCTGAATCGAGAAGGCGCGTTCGAGGGTTCCGGCATCGCGCACCAGGATACAGCCGGCCTCGTACGGCTGGAACAGCCACTTGTGCGGGTCCACGTTGATCGAGTCCGCCCGGTCGATGCCCTCAGGCGCCGCCGCGCCGCGCGGCGTCAGGACCGAGAAACCGCCATAGGCCGCATCGACATGAAACCACACCCGCTCGGCGGCGCAGATGTCCGCCAATGCCGGCATCGGGTCGACCGCGCCGCGCGTCGGCGTGCCGGCGTTCGCGCACACGACCAGCGGCGTGCTCCCCGCGGAGCGGTCCACGGCGATCGCTTCCGCAACCGCCTCCGGATCGAGCCGGCCCGACGTGTCGGTCGGGAGCACACGAATCCGATTCGGCGCGATGCCCACGATGCGGGCGGCCCGGGGCTGCGCGCTGTGACTCTGGTCGCTCATGTAGACGACCCCGCGATCCGGATTGCCGGCCGCCTCGCGCGCTGCCCCGAACGCATGCAGCGCTGCTGCCGACCCGCCGCTGGTCATCAGCCCGCCCGCCCCTTCCGGCAGGCCGAACCACTTCCGGAACCAGCCGATCACGACCGCTTCGAGCTGGCTGGGACCGCTCGCCACAAGCCAGGTTGCCGCGTTGACATTGAATCCGGACGCCATGAAATCGGCCAGCACGCCGGGCCATGTCGGGCTCGTCGGCACGAAGCCGAACGACCGCGGATGATCGATTCGGAGCGTATTGTTCAGTACGTCTTGTACGGCCCGGTCGATGACCTCCCGCGCCGGCCGGCCGGTTTCCGGCGGATCCTCGTCCAGTTGATGAGCGAGAGCGTCCTTGAAGTCACCCTCCCAGACCCGTTTGCCCGGCAGGCCTGCAACCCGCTCCACCAGGAGGTCCGTCACATGGTGCGCAAGTTCGCGCATCGCGTCCGGCGTCATCTGCAACATCGTGGTCGTTTCCTTCCGCCCTGAGCCACGGTCTCCAGCCGCAGCGTATACGCCGCTTCCGCCTGCGGCACGGCGTAAGCCAAACCCGACGAGCGAATCGTCATCACCCGAGGCCGACGCTGCCGCTCCACCGTCCGCTTATGCCGAACGACTCACCGCCGCCGTAGATCGACTCCGGCCCCACCGTGAAGGACGCCCAGGCCCCGAGGCGCCCAGATAGCAGATCGAGCTGGGGCGGTGACCTCGATGAGTTTGTTCCGTCTCGCAAGAGGCGTGCAGCGTACCAATCACAGCACGAAAACTGCACTACAATCTTCGGTCGATTCGTTACCTTTTGGAGAACATCTCGATGCGCGAAGGCTCAAGGCCTCCCGACGCGCCGGCCGCGCCCGCCGGAGCCGGTCCGGCGGACGGCGACGCGGGCGACGTCCACGCCCTGCGTGAGCGCATCTCGGCGCTGTGCGCGGCGAGCGTGCGCATCAGCGCCAGCCTCGACCTGCCGACCCTGCTCGGCGAGGTCGTCGACAGCGCCCGCGCGCTGACCGGCGCCCGCTACGGGGCCGTCGCCACCGTAAACGCCGACGGGCAACTCCAGGACTTCGTCAGCCGCGGCACCAACGAGGCCGAGCACCGCCGCCTGCTGGAGTGGCCCGACGGCCCGCGGCTGTTCGAGCGCCTGCGCGACCTGCCCGGCCCCATCCGCCTCGCGGACCTGCCCTCGCACCTCGCCGCGCTCGGCCTCGACGGCGACGGCCTGCTGCCCTCCCGCACCTTCCAGGGCACGCCGATGCGCCACCTCGGTGAACACGTCGGCAGCTTCTGGCTGGCCGAGAAGGCCGGCGGCGCCCGCTTCACGGCGGACGACGAGGAACTGCTCGTGCTGTTCGCCGCGCAGGCCGCCGTCGCCAGCGCCAACGCCCGCGCCTTCCGCGACGAGCGCCGCGCCCGCGCCGACCTCGAGGCCCTGGTCGACACCTGCCCGGTCGGCGTCGCGGTGTTCGACGCGGCGACGGCGCGCCTGGTCTCGCTCAACCGCGAGGCGAGGCGCATCGTCGAGCGCCTGCGCCAACCCGGCCGCACCACCGAGGACCTCCTCGACGTGATCACCTGCCGGCGCGCCGACGGGAGCGAGCTTGCGCTGGGCACGTTCCCGCTCGCCACCGTGCTCCGCAGCGCGGAGCGGGTGCGGGCCGAGGAGATCGTGCTCTCCGTGCCCGACGGACCCAGCGTCGCCACCCTGCTCAGCGCGACCCCCGTGCACGGCGACGTCGGGGTCGAGACCGTCGTGGTAACGCTCCAGAACCTCGCCCCGCTCGAGGAGCTCGACCGCATGCGCGCCGACTTCCTCGGCATGGTGAGCCACGAGCTGCGCGTGCCGCTGACCTCCATCAAGGGCGCCACCGCCACCGTGCTCGACGCCCGCCGCGCGTTCCGCGCGGCAGAGCTCGTGCAGTTCTTCCGCATCGTCGACGACCAGGCTGACCGCATGACGGACCTCATCGGCGACCTGCTCGACGCCGGCAGCATCGATGCCGGCACCCTGTCGGTCGATGCCGAGCCGTCCGACGCCGGCGCGCTCGTCGACGCGGCGCGCGGCGCCTTCCTGGCCGCCGGCACCGGGCACGACGTGGCAGTCGACCTGCCGCCGGACCTGCCGCGCGTGATGGCCGACCGCGCCCGCGTCGTCCAGGTGCTCGGCAACCTGCTCGCCAACGCCGCCCGCCACGCGCCGCCGTCGCCGATCCGGGTGGCCGCCGAGCTCGACGGCGGCCACGTCGAGCTGTCGGTTGCCGACGAGGGCCGCGGCGTCGCCCCGGAGGAGCTGCCGAACCTCTTCCGCAAGCACGCCGTGCGCGAAGCGGGCGCGGGGCCCTCCGGCCGCGGTCTCGGGCTCGCCATCTGCAAGGGCATCGTCGAGGCGCACGGCGGCCGCATCCGCGCCGAGAGTGCGGGACCCGGCACCGGCACCCGGGTCGCCTTCACCCTGCCGGTCGCGGACGACGCCCCGGCGGCGGCGGCCGGCGCCCGGACGCCCGCCGACGGCGGCCGCGCCCGCGTGCTCGTCGTCGACGACGACCCGCGGACGCTGCGCTTCGCGCGCGAGGCCCTCGACGGGGCCGGATTCGACACGCTGGCCACGGGCAACTTCCGGGACCTCGCCCGCATCCTCGACGCCGAGCGGCCGGCGCTGGTGCTGCTCGACCTGCTCCTGCCCGGCAGCGACGGCATCGAGCTGATGGCCCAGGTGCCGGCGCTCGCCGAGCTGCCGGTCATCTTCATCTCCGCCTACGACCGAGACGAGACGATCGCGCGGGCGCTTGACGCCGGGGCCGACGACTATCTGGTCAAGCCGTTCTCGGCGACCGAGCTGACCGCGCGGGTGCGGGCTGCGCTGCGGCGCCGGGCGGGGCCGGCCGCGTTCGCGCTCGGCGAGCTGGCCATCGACTACCGCGGCCGCCGCGCCACCCTCGCCGGCCGCAAGCTGGACCTCACCGCCACCGAGCACGACCTGCTGTGCGCGCTCGCCCGCAACGCCGGCGGCGTGTGCTCCTACGACGACCTGGCGCGCCTCGTCTGGCGCCGCCGCCACGTCGACCCGAAGCTGGTGCGCGCCTTCGTCCGGCGCTTGCGCGGCAAGCTGGGCGACGACGCCGCCAGGCCCGTGTACATCCTCACCGAGCGCGGCGTCGGCTACCGCATGGCGACGCCGCCTGACCGGTGAGACCGAGCGCCCGGCCACCAGACCGGCGCGCTGCATCCAGCGTCGTGCGCGTTTACCGAACCGCAAGCCCCGAGAGGCCCCGATTTCGCCGCGCCGGCGTGTGATTGGGACGATGGCTCCCTGTGACACCCGGAATCACATCCCGCGCGCCGGGCATCGCTGCGGGAACGCCCCGCGTCGGCTGGGCCGTTTCGCGTCCCGCGGGAGAGCGGGCGGCCTCATCCTTCGCGTGGGCTCCAGGGCAGGTTCTACTCGGCCCGCAGGACGTCCAGCGGGTCGAGCCGGGCGGCCCGGCGCGCCGGAATCGTCGAGGCGACGAGCGCGGTCAGGACGACGACGGCGGCGACCACCGCCAGCGTGGCGGGGTCGTAGGGGCTGACGCCGTAGAGCAAGGACGCGAGACCGCGGCCGGTCCCGGCCGCCGCCGGAAGTCCCGCGGCCAGGCCCAACCCGATAACGGCGACAGCGCTCCGCAGGACCAGCCGGACGAGCCGGAACGGCGACGCACCGACGGCGGCGCGGATGGCCAGTTCCTGCCGCCGCTCGACGACCGCCCGGGCCAGGGCGCCGAAGAGGCCGACCATGGCGACGGCCAGCGCGAGGGCTGCGAAGCCCACTGCCGGCAGAGCGCGCAGCCGCCGCTCGGCGATCGCGCCGGCGACGTGGTCCTCCAGCGACCGCACCTCCGGGACGGGCAGCGACGGGTCCAGGGTACGGACGAGGTCGCGAACCGCCGGGGCCAGCGCCATCGGATCGCCGGCGGTCCGCACCACGAGGTGGGAGACGCCGGTGGGCACGCGCGGCCACGGGACGTAGATCGTGCCGCCCCGCGGCGCGGCGAGCCCACCGTACTTCATGTCGTCGACGACGCCGATGACCGGTGCCCACCGCGCGATGCCGAGAGCGTCGATGTTGTACGGCAACGGACGGCCGACCGGATCCTCGTTCACGTAGACGAAACGCGCGGCGGACTCGCTCAGAATCACGGGAGCGACCTCGGAGAGGTAGCCGGCAGCGTCGAACCCGCGCCCCTGCCGCAGTCGCGTGCCCAGCGCCGCGAAGTAGCCGCGGGTGACGGAGCCGAACGACAGGACCATCTCGCGCCTCGACACGGCGCCCCGTTCGTCCTCCTGCAGAAACTGCACCGACACGGGATCGTCGTCGGGAGGCAGCACACTGCCCACCCCGGCCGCCCGCACCCCCGGCAACCCTCGCACCCGTTCCAACAGGGTGGCCACGAACGTGGTCTGCGCTTGCGCGCCACCCTCGATGAACGACGTGTCGGCGAGCATCAGGCGCGCGGTCAGCGCCTGCCGCGGCTCGAAGCCGCCCTCTTCGTCGAGCAGCCGTTCGACGGTGCGGACGAGAAGTCCGGCGCCGCTCAACAGCACGATGGACAGGGCGATCTGGCCGGCCACCAGGCCCGCCCGAAGACGTCGGGAGGCCCGCGAGCCGGCCGCCGCCGCTCCCCCGCGCAGGGCCGCGCCGTCACCCCGCACCGCGCCCGCGACGGAGGCCCCGCCGCAGGCGATTCCGACCAGCAGGGTCAGGACGAGGCCGGCGAGGACGACGGGCGGATCGAGGGCGACGGCGCCGATGCGCGGCATCACGCCGGCCGCCGCGGCCGAGAACAGTTGCAGACCGGCCCAGGCCGCCGCGAGTCCCAGCACCAGCCCGCCCGCGGCCACCGCCAGACCTTCGACCAGCGCGGCCCGGACCAGCCGGGCCAGCCCTGCGCCGAGGGCCACGCGGACGGCGAACTCGCGTCTGCGGGAGGCCGAGCGTTCGACCAGGAGCGTCGCCGCGTTCGCGCACGCCACGACGAGCACGAGCAGGGCCGCCGCCATCGACACGCGCAGGACGGGCCGGACGTCGCCGAGCAGCGTATCCTCGACCGGGGTGACCGCCGCGCCCCACCGGTCGACGTCGGGGGCGCCGCGGGCAGCAAGGTCCTCGCGGGCGACCCGGGCGGCGTCGTCCCGAACCTGGGCAAGGGACGCTCCGTCCCGCATGCGCCCCACGGCGCCGCGGTCCCCGCTGAAGTCCGGCTCGTCCGCCACCCAGGCGTCGACCGCGGCCGACGGGAACGCGAAGCCGGCGGGCATTACGGCGGCCACGTCGTGGCGGCCGTCCCCGATGGTCAGCGCCTGACCGACGGCGGGTCGGCCCGTCTCGTCCTCGACGGCGCGGGCCAGCGCCGCGCTCACCACGGCCCGGCCGTCTCCGCCCGCGAGGCGCGGCACGGCGCCTCGCAACGCCGGCACGCCGATCACCTCGAAGAAGCCCCCGCTGACGGTAGCCACCGCCCTGACGCGCGTCGGCCCCGCGCCGCGCACCACGCGCTCCCGCGTCTGGTAGCCCGCCAGCCGGACCGTCCTGAGGCGGCGGTTCCACTCGTCGATCCGGCCGAGCCACACCGCGGATTCCCTGCCGTCTCGCAGATCCACCTGGTTGACCATCACCAGTCGGTCCGCGGCCGGGTACGGCAGCGGGCGCCACAGAACGCCGTAGGCAACGGCCAACACCGCCGCGTTCAGGCCCAGACCCAAGGCGAGGATGCCCACCGCCAGTACCGTCACCCCCGGCTGCCGGACCAGCGAGCGCGCCGCGTACCGCACGTCGTGCGGAATCGACTCGAGCATCGGAGCCCTAAGGTACGAGCTGCGTACGGTGGGCGATGCCGATCCTGCGCAGCGTAAGCGCCGGCACTCCCGCTGCTCCGCGAACTCGCTGGGGCGTCATGGCCAGGCGCGGGCCGGCATTCGCGCCGGCTCGCCTGCCGTCGTCACTGCTCCTGGGTGGCCTGCTCCTCGGCCCGCGCCCCGGCGAGGATGTTGAGCAGGCCGTAGTTCCCTTCGTGGCACGCGTACTCGAAGATGCCGTCGCTCGTCTTCATCGGCAGGGCCGCCGTGAACGGCCGCGTGAAGCTGGCCGGGTCGTTGACGGTGAACTCGTAGAGCAGGGTGTCGTCGCCCGTCCGGCTGAACCGCTCGGTCAGGTGCAGCGTCGTGCCCGATCCGATGGCGGTCGCCACCGACGGGTTGAAGGCGGCCGTCCGATCGGTGAAGTTCGTCGACTCGACCACCAGCGTGTCGCCGTCCCAGTACCCGCGGGAGTCGCCCATCCACTGGCGGACGCCGTCCGGCAGGTGGGCGCGTCCGTCGAGCGGCACGATGCGCGCGTCGTGCACCATCTCGTTCAGGATGACGAAGTAGTCCGAGGTCTGGAAGATCTGGATGTTCTGGTTGTAGCCGATCGGCACGATGGGCGGACCGGAGTTGAACCCCAGGATGCAGCGCTCCGCGAGCCCGCGGTCCTCGTAGCTGTCGGTGCCGATGCCCACGGCGCGGACGCGCACCGGCCGCTCGCCGGGCAGGTCCTCGGCGAACGAGAGAACCGTCATCTCGACGCCCGGCTGGAGCTCCGGGAGCCGGCCGTTCGGCGGGTCGACGATGAGCGACGTCCGCTGGTCCTCGACGATCCGCGCGCCCTGGTCGACCCAGAACGAGTTGTAGCCGCCGACGTCGCCTCCGACCGGGAGGGGCTCCCTGTCCACCTCGATCGGCGCGTTCGACTGCTGGTCGCGCGCCAGGGCCGCCGACTCCCGCTCCGCCCGCTCCTCGTCGCTCAGGAACGCCTGGTCGGCCAGGTCCTCGGGCCGCTCCAGCGGCGTCAGCGTGCGGTAGTCCCATACCCCCTGCAGGTCCGGCCTCCCGTCGGGGAGCCGGGGCGGGTCGTATGGCGCCTGCGCACCGGCCGACGCCGCGACTGCAGTCATCGCCAACGTGATGAACACCGCGACGAAACCTCGTGCTCTCATCCCATCCTCCCTGTTACGCTCGACGTCGCACCGGGCCGCATCGCCAAGACGACGGCACGCCTACGGCGAATCTCCATCTGTCAAGGCAGCGCGAAAGCGAAGACCGCGTTCGTCCGATCGCCGCCCACCGGCACGGCCAGGTACTGCCGGCCGCCCGCCTCGTAGGTGATCGGGAAGCCCGACGCCGAGCCGGGCAGGCGCGTGTGGAACAGCACCTCGCCGGTCGCTGCGTCGTGGACGTTGAAGTTGCGGGCGGTGTCGCCGCTCACCACCAGACCGCCGGCCGTGGTCAGGGCCGCTATCCCCGGACGCGTCAGCATGGAGTGCCGCCACAGGATGCGTCCCGTGCCGATCTCCATCGCGATCAGGTAGCCGCGATAGGGATCGCTGTCGGGATGGACGACGCTGCCGCGCGACAGCCAGCCGGTGTTCGTGTAGTAGGGCGCGCCGGGGGCGTTGTCGACCTCCGTGAACGCGCCGCTGACGCAGGTCGGATGTATCGGGATGTACAGCGCCTGCGTTTCGGGATGGTAGGCCGAGGCGCGCCAGTTCCGGATGCCGAGGAAGTCGGGACAGAACTCGATCAGCTCGTCCTTGATCGGGAACGTCTCGGGCCGGAAGGTGACCTCACCGGTCTGCGGGTCGACGTCGAGAACGTCCTGGTAGCCGAGATCGTGCGCGGCGACGAAGCCGCCGGTGTCGCGGTCGAGCTCCCACAGGATGCCGAGCTTCCCCATCTTGAAGAGCGACCGCCGCCCGTCGTGGTCGATGAGGACGCTCTCGAACACGTCGTCGAGGTCGTGCGTCTCGGCCGGCGTGAACTGGTAGTACCACGAGAGCTCGCCGGTGTCCGCGTCGAGCGCCAGCACGCTGTTGCTGTAGAGCGCATCGCCGTCCGTGCCGCGCTGGAGGCTGGCCCACGGCTTCGCCTGCGAGGTCGACCAGAAGGTGAGGTTGCTGCCCGGGTCGAAGCTGCCCGGGATCCAGGCGTCGGCCCCGGCGCGGTACAGCAGCGGCAGGTCGCCCCACGTGTCGCCGCCCGGATCGCCGGGGCGCGCGATGGTCGACGTCCGCCACAGCTCCTCCCCGGTCTCGGCGTCGTGGGCCGAGATGAAGCAGACGTCCTCCTTGAAGCGCTCGCAGCCGGTCATGCCGGCCACGACCTTGCCGTTGGCGACGATGGGGCCGCTCGAGTAGCGGTAGCCGAGCGCGTTGTCGGCCACCTCGTGGTCCCACGCCACCTCGCCCGTGCGCGCGTCGAGGGCGACGATGTGGGCGTCGGCGGTGTTCAGGTAGACCTTGTCGCCGTAGATGGCGATCGACCGGCTGCGAGGGCTGAGCACGGTGTCGACCATCGCGCTCAGGTCGCGGTCGTACTGCCAGATGCGGTCGCCGGTGACCGCGTCGACGGCCTGCACGACGTTCCCCGGGCTCGGCAGGAACATCACGCCGTCGTGGACGAGGGGCGTCGCCTGGTTTACGCCCGGCGCCATCGGCCACGCCCAGGCGAGCTGCAGCCGGTGGGCGTTGTCCCGGTCGATCTCGTCCAGCGGGCTGTAGCCCCACCCGTCGAGGGTCCGCCGCCAGTTCAGCCAGTCGGCCGGGTCCGGGTCCTGGAGCATGGCGTCGGTGACGGGCACGAAGTCGCGGTCCTGGGCCGCGGCCGGTGCGGCGGCGAGAAGCACGAGCGCGGCGAGGAAACAGCAACCACGACGGAACCTGGCAGGCATGGGGCCTCCTTGTGGGCTGGAATCGGGCTTGCCGGCGCCGCGGGGCGGCGGCCGACCCGCCCACTATAGGGGTCCCGCCCGGCACGGTCCAGAGACCGGACCCGGGCGCGCGCGCGTTGCCGGCCGCCGCATCGCGCAACCCTCGCGGCGTAATCGGAGCGTCCGAACCGGGCGCCGAACGACGGGCGATGCGGTCTCGCGGTATGCTCGCCGCGACGTGCGACCCCGCCCGGCCCGGCCGGCCCGGCCGAGCTGCCCGGCGTCCGCTATCGCCATGCCGGCGCTACGACCGAGAATCCTGATCGCATTGATCGCATGCCTGCTCCTGGCGCCGGCGACAGCCTTGGCGCAGGCGGCGGACAGTGCCGCCGAAGGCGAGACGAGCGCGGCCTGGTCGAACGCGACCGAGCTCAGCGTCGTCCGCACGGGCGGCAACGCTGAGACCCAGACGTCCGGGTTCCGAAACACCCTCCGCCGCAACTGGACGTCGGTTCGCCTGCTCGCCCGCGTGGAGGGGGTGCGATCGCGGACCGCCGGCGAGCGGATCCTCGAGGTGGCGCCGGGCTTGCGGTTCCGCCCGGGAGAGCGGCCGGACGATCTCCCGACCAGCGTCGCGAGGCGAGCCTCTGCGTCGGGCGTGGAGCAGTACTTCGCCGGTGGCCGCATCCGGTGGCGGGTCAGCGACCGCTTCTTCTGGAACGCGGGGACCAGTTGGGACCGCAACGACGAGGCGGGCATCCGCAACCGCTACGTCATGTTCGGAGGCATGGGCAACACCTGGGCCGACGGCGAGGCGGCGTCGCTCTCGACCAGCTACGGCGTCAGCTTCACCGCCCGCGAGGACACCGAGCCCGACGCGGCGCGCGACAGCCGGTTCGGCGGCATCCGCGCCGGCAGCGACTACCACCAGCAGTTGGGGGATGCGGTCGAGCTCGACAGCGAAGCAATGCTGAACGTCAACCTGCTCTCCCCCTCCGACTACTCCCTCAACGCGACCCACTCGATCGGAGTGACCCTCAGCGAGCACCTCTCGCTGCGGGTGAGTCTGCAGCACCTCTACGAGCACGAGCCGGCCCTGGAGGACGCGGACATCGTTGCGCGGGTAGCGCTGATCGACCCGGACGGGAGGCCCGAGAGCGGCGACGAGCTGTTCGAGACCGTCGCGGCGGGGGGCGCCGGCGTCGACTTCGGCACCGGCCGGATCCGCAAGCGCGGGCTGGACGTCGTCTTCCGAACCGCCCTCGTGATCAGCTTCTGACCGCCGCCGGCGACGGCCCGCGGCAGGCGACGGCCCGCCGCAGCGCAGCGGCGCCATCCCACCGGCCACCGGCGCCGGTCCGGGCGGGCGCGCGCCTCACCAGCCGGCGCTCGCCTACCGGCCGGCCAACCACCGGTCTCCTCCAGTCGGTCGTCGAGCGCGCGCCTACCAGCCGGCGCGCGGGTAGCGGAGGCGGTCCACCGTCGCCTCGTCTCCGCCGCCGGAGCGCGAGAACTCCACCCAGCCGGAGCCGTACCGCCACTCGCCGCGCTCCCCGACACGCTCCGGCTCACCGAGCAGCTCGCGAACGCGCGCCGGGGTCGTCACGCCCCACTCGATGAAGTCCCAGCGGGCGAGCGACTGCCACGGGTAGCGCGGCGGCGGCGTGTCGGTCAACTCGGCGATGGCCCGCTCGACGGCGCCGCGCGCCGGGTACTCCGGGGGCTCGGACGCCAACCGGTCCCGGAGCGAGGCCACCGCATCGGTGACGTCGGCCTCGGCCGCCGCGTCGGCGACCTCGCGGTGCACGTAGGGGTCGGCATCGTCGAGCCGCGCGAGGAGCGCGGCGCGGGCGGCCCGGTCGCCGGCGGCCCGGGCGGCCAGCCGATCGATGGCGCGGGAGCGGAGAGCCGGCAGCGCGTCGTGCGAGGCGCGCACCAGCCCGGCGGTCCCGCAGGCCGCCTCCGCGACGTCGACGAGCGCGTCGAGGTAGACCGTCCCCTCCAGGATGGGGCGCCACACCTCGGCGCGACCCGGAGCCGGCCGCCCCTCGCCCTGCAGCACCGCGGCAAAGGTTGCCGCCACCGGCTCCTCCGCCGTCAGCCCGTCGCGGCCGGGCGTCGGATAGAGCAGGCTCGGATAGAGGACGGCCGAAAAGCGCGCGGCGTGGATGTAGGCCCCGCCGTCGAGAACCACGTCCCCCGCGAGGTCGGCGCCGGTGAACGCGACCCGCATCTCACCGTACCGGCCGCCGATGCTGTTGCCGCGGGCGCGGACGGTGAGCGTCGCGTCCGGCGACGCCGCCTGCGGCCCGGCGTCCACCACGCGGTAGCCGCAATGGCCGAGCACGCGCCCCGCGAGGTCGGCGAGCGGCAGGCTGTCGTTCGGCATCGGAACGTAGTCGGCCCCGGCCAGGTTCCGATCGCGTTCCGGGCCCGGCACCACCACCACCTCGAGCGTCGCCGGCGCGGACGGCGGCGCCATCGACTGGGCGGCGGCCCCGCCGGCCGTAGCGGCCGCGACCACCACCACGGCGGCGAGCGGCAGCGCGGCCTTCCACGCGGGCGGCGGTGCGACGGCGCGGTGCGCCGGGCGCGCGGCACGCGCAGCGGGTTCACCGCCCGGGCGGGGGACCCGCCGAAGGATGGTCCGGAGCGGGGTTCGCCGTGAGGGGCTGCGCATGCCGCTGGGCATCGGTCTCCTCCTGCATTCCGCGCGAAGCGTCGATCCTACCCGACGCGGGCGGTCACGGGGCGCCGGAACCACACGGCGCCTCGTTCGCCGCCCCGCCGGTAGCGGGTGATCTACCCAAGGCAGAGCGGGGCCTCCAACGCGAGCACGGCCACGCTGTGCCGCTCTGACCTGCGGAATCGGCTAACCGCCGAGCGGCAGGAAGAACTGCCACCCCTCGTCCAGCCGCTCCTGCATGCGGCTGCGCGAATCGCCGCAGCCGCAGACCACGCGGTCCTGCGCGCGGCACGCTTCCAGGACGGTCCGGAAGGCCTCGTCGACCTCCGGGTGGTTCTGCGCCCCCCGCGGACCGAGGCCCAGGTCGATGCTCATGTCGCCGGGCACGACGAAGATGGCGCTCACCGGCGCAGCCAGGATGTCCTGGATATTGGAGACCGCCTCGGCCGACTCGACCATCGCCACCGCGAAGAGCTCGCCTTCGGGATTGAGCGGCCACACGTCCGCCTTCGCGTGGTACTCCGCCGCGTCGGCCGCCCCCCAGATGCGGGTCGCCCGTCCCGGGCCCCAGCCGCGCTCGCCCCGGGGCTCGGGTATGGCGGAGTCGCGCGTGGGCGGATAGCGCATCGCGCGCACCAGGCGGACTGCTTCCTCGCCGGTGTCGACGTGGGGCAGGATGACGCCGAACGCACCCATGTCGAGGACCTGCTTGACCGCCCACTTGAAGTCCTCGTCGCCGTCCTGCGGAATGCGGACGAGCGGCGTCAGGCTCAACCGGCCGTCGGCGTCGCGGTTCTCGTCCATCTCGGTGAGGATCGCGTAGAGCCGCTCGGCCGAGAACGGGGCGTGCTCCATGTCGATGAAGCGCCAGTGCTCGTTGGCCACCGCGGCCCCGCCGGCCTCGATCACCTCGATCGTCTTGTTCCACCGGGTCTGCGCGGCGGCGCCGGTGACGCCCGCGAGGAACAAGGCGGCAACGGTAGCCGCGGCTGCGGTCGAGACGAGAGACGGTCCGGACGCCGGGCGAATCGCGCGTGTCATGCAACCTCCTTCAGGGTGCCCAAGCCGTCGTTCAACGGCCCGCGGGGCCCACAGTGTTGCACGTCGCCGCCTCCGGATCCATCCTGATGCCGAAGGAGCGCTCCCGTGGCCAGACTCGTTCGCTCGGTCGCCGACGTCCAGATCCCCGGTACGCATCGCGGCGAGCTCGAGACGCTGTCGTCTCTGAAGCGTCTCGGGCCCGCCTTCACCGTCTACCACGGCGTTCACTGGACGCGCACCAGTGCGAACGGTACGGCCTTCGGTGAGATTGACTTCGTCGTTGTCAACCGGGCCGGCGACGTGCTCGTTATCGAGCAGAAGAACGGGTCGCTGATCGAGACTGGAAACGACCTGCGCAAGAGGTATGCGGAGGGCGAGAAGAGCGCCATCGGGCAACTGCACCGCAACATCGACCGTGTCCGAGACAGATTCCGTGCGCACAATCGACGGAGCCTCAAGCGTGTCGAGCTGCTGCTCCACTGCCCCGATCACCGCGTCGTCCGCCTCAACGCGGCCGGCATCGACCGAAAGCGCATCGTCGACGCGTCCCGCCGGCCCGAGCTGCCTGCCATCATCGAGGAAGTCTTGGGCGCAGGGGAGCAAGACACGTTCGCCGATATGGTGCACGACTTCTTCCGGCATAGCTTCGAGGTCGTTCCTGACGTCAACGCGCATGTCGAAGGCCAGCAGGAGTGCTTCATGCGGCTGAACGGTTCCCTCTGGGAGACCATTCGCAACATCGAGACGGAGCGACTCTGCGTCCGGGGAGCGGCCGGATGCGGCAAGACCGGCATCGCCATGGGCTCCTACGAACGCGCTGTGTCGGAAGGCAGGCGACCGCTGCTGGTCTGCTTCAATCGCCCCCTGCGCGACACGCTGAACTCCCGGCTGCCAATGGGAGGCCTTGTTCAAACTGCCCTTGGGCTCTTCAACGGTTTCCTCGAGAGCCAGGGCCTCGAATTCAACTACGCCGCGGCCGGCGATGACAAGACGGAGCTGTGGCAGCGTCAACGAGATCTCCTGCTCGAGCACAGCATCCCGGACGAATGGAAGTACGACAGCCTTGTGGTCGACGAGGGGCAGGATCTGGGCACGGACGACTTCGAGCTGCTGCAGCTCTTTCTCCGCGAAGGCGCCCGCATTCTCTGGCTGGAGGATGCCGACCAGAACGTACGGGGAGAGGCGCCGCACGACGGCCGGCATTTCACCGCCGTCTACACGGAACTCCGGAACCTTCGCTCGCCCGCTCGGATCGCCCGCGCCATTCACTCCGCGCTGCCGGACTTCGTCTTCCGCAGCGAGAACGAAGCTCCCGGCCTGGGCGTCGGCGTGACCGGCTATGACGAACCGTCCGAGCAGCCTCGGCTAGTCAAGCGGGTGGTCGACAAGCTGCGGTCGGACGGTCGGTTCCGCCCTGAGGACATCACCGTGGTGACGTTACGCGGAGTAGACAGTTCGTCGCTGAGCGAGTGCGATCGGCTCGGGCAGTTCGCGCTCCGGCGGTTCACGGGCTACGACCGGCACGGGAATCAGAGGATGACCGACGGCGACATTCACTTCGAGAGCATCCGGCGCTTCAAGGGGCGGGAAGCACCGCGGTCGTACTGTGCGATGTCGATCCCGCACTCCTGGGCCAGGACTGGAGGAACCTGCTCTATTGCGGCATGACTCGCGCTACGGTGCGACTCGAAGTGCTCGTGAACCGCGCGGATCCTCTTCACGACCGCCTGCGAATCGCGGCCGGTTGAGGTGCCAGCCCGGCACGCCAAACGTCCGCCGGCAGCAGGTGAACAGGGCGGGTGGCGCTTCGGAGCGCCATGGACCGAGACCATGATCGCTCTCACACGGCGGTCTGTTGCGCTGTCCCGAGCACTTGACACCCCGCAGACGCAAGTGGATCATGCGTCGGGCAGAATGCCGTTCAACACGACGCTCGCAGACATCACGACCCGCCTACGACAAGACAGGTTCCAGAACAAGCACGCGATCTCTCAAGGGGTCGTTCTTCGAGTGCTACGAAAACTGGGCTGGGACACGGACGACACCCACGTCGTCTGGCCGGAATACCAGACCGCTCGGGGCGGCGGAGCGGACTTCGCGCTATGCCATCCCCCCTCCGAACCGAAGATCTTCATCGAGGTCAAGCATATCGGCAAGGCCCAGGGCGCGGTCGAAAAGGCTCTGTCGCTCAAGAGTGACGTCCCCTTCGTCGTGATCACCGACGGCCGAACGTGGAGTTTCTACTTCCCCGCTGAGCCGGGCGACTACGACGAGCGACGCGTCTACAAGCTCGACCTGTACGAGCGTTCGCCAGACGAAGCGGCCGAGAAGCTTCGTCAGTACCTCGCGAGCGAGAACGTGGCGTCCGGTGAATCACTTCGCACGGCCCGGAGCGAATACCACTATCTAAACCGGCGTTCGCAGGCGAAGACGGCAATACCCGAGGCTTGGAGAGAACTCGTCCAGAAGCGAGACAGCAGCGTCATAAAGATCTTGACCGACGCCGTGGAATCCAAGGTCGGATTTCCACCGGATGCCGGCGATGTTCGGGCGTTTCTCGGCATCGCGGCTGCACCAGAGCTCGCCCCGGAGTCGGTCACCGCCCCACCGAGACCCTCTCCAGAGCTGCGACCGGCCAAGGTCCAAGGAGACGCAGAACTGACGCCGGAAGAACTCGCTGAACGCCGATCGGTAGCCGGGAAGAAGAGGGGCCGCAAGTCGACGCAGGACGGCGTCGCAACAGCTCGTGATCCGAGGCAGGAAGTACCCATGCCCAACCGCCAAGGACGCGTACGTTAAGGTGCTCCGCACGCTCGCTGACGCGGTTCCGTCGTTTCTCGAACGCTTGGCCCGGCATCCCGCCGCCACGCGCCGCAACGGCTGCTACATCGGTCGAACGCTGGACGAACTCTACGCGAGTGACCGGCGGGCTCGTGCCCAACACGGGAAACTGCCCGGTGGCTGGTTGGTCGCGACCAAGCTCAGTAACGACCAGAAGCGAAGGTTCATCGATGTGGCTATCGAAGTCGCTGGATGGTCCCACAAGGACATTGTGCTTCCGTTTTGAACCGCACATGACTCGCCGCGTCCCGGCCGTCGATCCGCATTCGCGCCACGCGGCACGGTTCGGCTGCGCGACCATCAGAACCGCGGCGCCGTGCGCGCCGACGGCTGCCACGCCCCGGACGGACCGGCCGACCGCGGGCTGAGCTCCAGGAGCTGGCCGGCTCCGCCATGGCGGCGACCCGCTGTATGGCAGCGTCCAGACCAACCACAGGCACAGTACTCCGCCAGTCCCGAGCGTCGCGGCGCAGAGCAGCCGCCGCAGCCCGGCAAGCCGCGTCAGGCCGACCGCTCCGAGCGGCCCGGCCGTCGCCGCGCACTCCGCCCCGAACAGCGTGGTTGCCGAGGGTCTTGCAGCACGCGCAGGAGTACCAAACCGAACGCCGCGACGCGGTCCTCGTGGACGCTCAAAGGCGGTCGTCGGCGTGGCGTCCGACCGGCGCGGAGCCGACGCAGGCGGCGGCGAGTCGGTTGTTGGGGGGTGCCGGCCGCGACGCTTGGTTCGTGGGACGTTCCGGTGGTCAGATATCACACCATCCACCTGCGACCGACGGGCGGCCGCTGCGGCAAGCGCCGGGGCCCCAACCTGGACGGCCCGGGTTTGACGCCGGTCGACAGGCGCCTCCGGGCGGCGGGGATCGGCATCGACGCGAACTGCGCCGCGGTGGCAGGGCGAGCGGCTGGATCTCGGCTGGGCCATCGGTGTCCTGTGGCGGCCCAGGGCCGCCGCGGATCGGGACGCGGGCGTTCCCGCGGAAACGCCGGGACCGTGACGCGCGGCGGTGGAGCCGGCTGCGCGCAGTCGAGTTGTCGTATATTCCGGTCGGAGGCAACCCATGGGTCAGCAACACGGTCGGTTCGTGGCAGCGGCAGTGGCGATGGCGCTCGTCGCCCTGGCGCCGGCCCCAGGTGGTGCGCAGGAGGCGGCGAACGGGGCGCTCCCGAGGACTCCATGGGGGCACCCGGTGCTGCAGGGGATCTGGACCAGCTCGACCTACACGCCCCTGGAGCGCCCCGACAACCTCGCCGACCAGGCGGAGCTGTCCGCGGAGGAGCTCGCCGAGCTGAACACGCTGCTGACGGCGGAGGGGGTCGACCCGCTGCGCGCCCGGAGCGTCCTCGCAGCGGAGACGGAGGAAGAGCGTCTCGAGCGGATGCGCCAGACGCAGGAGAACATTCACTACGACAATTCGATCTGGCTGCGCGAGCCGCAGCCGCGCCGCCTGACGACCCGCCGCACGTCGCTGATCGTCGACCCGCCGGACGGGCGGATCCCGCCGCTGGTTCCGTCCGCGCAGGAGCGCGAGGCGTTGCGGCGCGCGGAGAGCCGCTGGCTCATCCAGAACATCGAGACGCCGTCGTTCGACAGTCACGAGACCCGCACGCTCCAGGAACGCTGCCTCGTGTGGCGCCACGAGGGGCCGCCGATGCTGCCGCCCTCCTACAACGATCTCACGCAGATCCTCCAGACCGAGGACTACGTGGTGATCATGCAGGAGATGCGCGAGAACGACGCCCGCATCATCCCGCTCGACGGCCGCCCGCATCTGCCGCCGAGCATGCGGGAATGGTCGGGCGACTCGCGGGGACGGTGGGAGGGCGACACCCTCGTCGTCGAGTCCACCAACTTCAACGAGAAGGTGCACTTCCACGGATCGAGCACCGGGCTGCACGTCGTGGAGCGCTTCACGCGCGTCGACGACGAGACGATCCGCTACGAGTTCAAGGTCGAGGACCCCACCACCTGGACCCGCCCCTGGAGCGTGGAATACCCGCTCATGAAGCGCGAGGGTCCGCTCTACGAATACGCCTGCCACGAAGGCAACCACGACGCCCGCCACATCCTGGAAGTGGCCCGCAACCTCGACAGGGCCCGGGCGGCAGCCGCCAGGAACGGCGCGGAGGGTGCGCGGTAGTACTCGGCGCCCGCACTCGTTTGCCGCGCCAGTCGAAACGGTCCGCGGCAGGGGATCCGCCTCCGGGGCTTGCGACGCCTGCGAGTCGGCGATTGCCGCATCGTGTATGAAGTGCTGAGCGACGCGCTCGTCGTGCTCGTCGTCCGACGGGCATCGACGGGAGATCTACCGCCGACGAGGGCGATGACGGGCATCGACAGCACAGACGCCACCCTCCTACGACAGAATCGTCATCAGGACGCCGAGCGCCGCGAGCTGCCACGCGAGCTCCGTCCGTTCCCGGAGCGCCAGGGTACCGAGGGCGACGAGCGCGGCCGCGGCGGCCAGGCAGTACCAGTAGAGCTCGGTGAACGTCTCCTCGCGCTGCAGGACGCCGCGCGCCGCCTGCTGGGCGGCGCGCACGATCCGGAGCGCGATCACCTCGTCCGGCTCGGAGCCGAGCTCGAAGTACGACCCGCCGCCCGCATCGGCGATGGCGCGCAGCGAACGGCGGTCGAGGACGGCGTGGATGGGCGGCTCGGGCTCGTCGTAGCGGCCGCGCGGCGGCTGGGGGATGAAGCCCCCGGCCGCGGTGCCGACGCCGACGACGTAAACGCGGATGCCCCGGTCGCGGGCCAGCGCGAGCGCCCGCTCCACCTCGCCGCTCCACGCCTGCCCGTCCGAGAGCACGACGAAGGCCACGGCGTTCAGGCGCGGGCCGTTGAGCTCGACGTCCTTGTCGACCATGCGCACGGCCCAGGTCACGCCGTGCTCGATGTTCGTGTCCCAGCTCGTGTCGTCGCGCAGGCGGAACGGCGGCTCGCGCCGCAGGTGGTCGAGGAAGAAGAAGAGCGCGTTCGGATCGCTCGTCAGCCGCACCTGGGGAGCGGCGCGGCTCGCGAACAGCGCCAGCGCCACCCGCTCCCGCTGCCAGCCGAGGACGTCGGCGAAGGTGCGCAGCCATGCGATGGACCGTTGCCAGCGGTCGGGCGCCACGTCGGTAACGCGCATCGACGTGGATCCGTCCTGCAGCACGACGAAGTCGACGCCCGCGCTCTCGACCACCGAGACGAGCGCCTGCGGCCGGGCGAGCGCGACGACGACGAGGGCCGACGCCAGAATGACGCACAGCCAGAACGCGAGCCCCCCCGCGAACGCCCAGCGCTCCGGAACCGGCACCAGTCGTCCGGCGCGCAGGCGCCGCACGTCGCGGCGATGCCGCACCAGGCGCACGCCCCACACCACGAGGAGCGCGGCGGGGATCGCCAGCAGCCAGAGGTAGTCGGGGTGGAGCAGGCGGATGGACGGCATCAGCCCCGCTTGCGGATCTGCCCGCCGGCGCCGAGCGTCGGCTGCTCGTCGAGCTCGGGGTCGACGTCGCGCTGGACGGGAACGTAGATGCGGATCTCCTCGAGCGCGGCGTCCTCGGGGGCCTCGCCCTCCCGGCCGTGCTGCCCCTGGTCCGCGGCAGGCAGGTCGGCCCCCGACGCGACGTCCGCCCGCAGCCGCACCAGGTATTCGTAGTTGTAGGCGGCATCGCGCTGCCCCGCGCTCTCCTGCAGGACGCCGAGGTAGGCATCGATGGCCCCGTCGAGCGAGCGCAGCAGCCGGTCGCGGTCGTCGCCCGCGGCGAGGCCGGCCCGGTAGGCCGCGTTGGCGACCAGGAACTGCAGGGCCGGGCTGGCGTCGGCCGCCCCCGCCGCGACGTCGGCGTAGTCGGCCAGGAGCCCCGCGTAGTCGCCCTGCCAGTAGCGGACCGCGGCCTGGCGGGTGGCGAGATCTCCCCCGCCGCCGAAACGCCACCAGCCGCCCGCGCCGCCGAGCGAAGCGGCGACGTCGGCCAGCGCGGCGGCCGACCCGTCGAGGTCGAGCGTGGCGCTCTGCTGCTGGGCGCGGGCGAGGCGACGGTCCACCTGGCTTCCGGACCAGAACAGCGCCGCCGCCGCGGCGAGCATCAGCGCGGCGCCGGCCAGGATGCCCGCCGACCCCTTCCCCCTATTCATGACGGGCCCCCACTTGCCATGACACGTGCTCCTGGTCCACATCGGTTGCAGTGTCCGCGCGAATCGCCGCCGACGGAATCGTCATCGACGGAATCGTCACCCGTTGGAATCGTCACCATGAGAACCTCCGCCTCCCGCTCACGGGAAGCGCCGCATGCGAGCCACGCCGAGGGCCAGGGCCGCCGCGGCCAGCCACAGCCCGGCGCCGGCGAGAGCGAGCGGAGCGAAGCGCGGCTGGTTCGTCACGTAACGCCGGACGCGGATGCTCCCCTCCGCGACCTCGTCGATCCGGCGCACCGCCTCCAGGATGGCCGCCTCGTTCGCGGCCGGGAAGAAGCGGCCCCCGGTCCGCTCGACGGCCAGCTTCCACTGCTGGTCGGAGATGAGGTCGCCGAGCGCCCGGTCGTAGGCCGTCCGGATGAAGTAGACCGGAATCGCGTTGTCGGCCGCCTCCTGCACGATGGCGTCGAGCGTCACGTCCTCGAAGCGGGCGTGCGTGTCCTGCCCGTCGCTGAAGATCACGATCAGGTTGCCGGACGCGCCCAGGAAGTCGAACGTGCGGAACAACTGCACGCCCCGGTTGATGGCCCGCATGATGAGCGTGCCGTGGTCGGGGAAGCGACGGTACTCCTCCGGCGTCCCGATGAGGCTGATGCTCAGCAGGATGTTCTCGTAGTCGTTCGTGAACGGCGTCACGATGTACGCCTCGTTCCCGAACTGCACCAGCGACACCAGGTCGTGATACGGCCCTTCCATGCGGCGCCGGACGAAGTACTCCGCGGCCGCCACGTTGGCGAGGAACGTGTTGCCGGCCGCGAGCTGCTCGGTGGCGAACGCCGTGTTCATGCTGAGCGAGGCGTCGATCAGGATCGTGATCCGATGCCCGGGGTACGTGACCTCCTCGTCGACCCGCGGCGTCTGCGGATCCGCCAGCGCCACGGCGAAGGGCACGACGCCGGCTAGGAAGACGGCGAATGCGAGATGCCGAACCGCCGCGGAACCCGGGCGGCGGCGGCGGAGCGACCGCGGCAGGGCCGGCAGGACGACGGCGCCCCGCCCGGGCGAGCGGCGGCGCAGCGCGCGCACCGCGAGTGCCGCGAGCGTCGCGACGGCCAGCCCCCCGAGGACGAGAACGGCGGCCTCGCGCTCGAGAAGGGGCGCGCCGCCGCCCGGAGCCGCGAGCTGCCGCAGCTCGGCCAGCGCCGCGACGAGGCGCGCCGGCAGATCGCTCAGCGTCCCCATGCCCGCCTCAAGCTCAGGGTCCGGCCGACGTCGCGCACGGTGAGGCGCGCCGGCAGATCGCTCAACGTCCCCATGCCCGCTCCCAGGCCTCCGCGGCGCGCCGGAGCGCGCCGATGCGCCGCACCGCGGGCGCCCCCTCCCGGGCGCGGAGGGCGAGCGCGTCCGCCGCGCGGTCGAGCTGCGCCGTCAGCGACGCGTCGGGGACGTCGGCGGGCCGGCCGTAGCGGACGGCGCCGAACTGCCGGAGAGCATCGCGCGCCGTCTCCGCCAGGTGCGCATCCCGCGGGCACCCGGACCGGAGCTCGGGCAGGGCGCGGTCGAGCCGCTCCGGGGTCACCGCCGACGAGATGCGGACGGCTGCGCCCGCGCGTCCTCCCCCGCGCCGGACCAGGAGCTGACCCGTTCCGTCGTCGCCGTCCTTGTGGAGGTGGTGGTGGTGGTCGTTGCTGTGGTTGACGGTGGCTCTGTCCTCGACCGCGGACTGCGCCGGCGGGCGCCCGAGCGCCACAGCGCCGGCGACGCGGAACGCGGCGAGCGCGCGCCCGACCTCCGCCGCGCTCCACCCGTCCCGGTCCGTCACCTGCCGCACCGCCGCGAGCTCGCCCAAGGCGGCGTCCGCCACCCGCCACACGGGGAGGCGAGCCGCGCCGGCCGCAGTCCCCTCGCGCGCCCGGTACAGTCCGAGCGCCGCCGCGAGCGCCGCCGCCACAGCCGCGAGGGCGAGGACGGCTGCTCCGAGGGCGGCGAGATTGGCCCGGAAGAGCCGCGCCTCCGCGTCCCCGAACGTCTCCCCCGGCAGCTCCCGGATGTCGGCCCCCCCGGCCGGCACGAGGGCCAGCACCCGCACCGGCTCCGGCGGCAGCAGGTAGGTCAACTCGCGGCCGGCGGTCGCCGATTCGCCGTCGAGCGAGCGCTCGATGCGGTAGCGCACGTCGAGGGGCGGAAGCTCGACGTCCGCCCCGAAGTACTCCTCGCCGATGATGCGCAGGGCATAGCGGTACTGGAAGAAGCGCCGGGGCCCGCGGACGAGGTCGTCGTAGCGCTCCCCCTCGAGCACCTCGAACGGCGAAACCGGGAGCGACTCGGGCTCCAGCCCGGCCAGGTCCGGCACGACGCGCGCCGCCGCCGTCTCCGCCACGCTGCAGGTGACGAGCAGGTCGAATCGCTCGCCGACGTATACGGCGTTGCGGCCCACCCGGCGCCAGCACCGGATCGCCTCGATGGAGCCGCTGCCGCGGCCCGGGGGGGCCCCATCGCCCGCGACGGCTTCGCCCGGGGCGGCCTGCGCAGCGGCGGCGGGTGCACCCGGGACGGCCTGCGAACCGGCGGCGGGTGCACCCGGGCCGGCCTGTGCGCCGGCGGCAGATCCGCCCGGGACGGCCTGCGCGCCTGCGGGGCCGGCGGGGCCGGCGGCACGTGCGACAGGTCCCGCGGGCGCGACAGCGGCGAGCACGACGGCCGCGAACGCCGCCGCGAGGAGCATCCCCCGCCAAGCGCGGCACCGCGCGTCGCCGTTCATCGCCGCTGCCTGGTCACTGCGACGTCGGCCTCTCGGCCGACGAGTTGTGGGCGAGGCGCGTCGCCGTTCATCGCCGCTGCCTCATCACTGCTGCCTCATCGCCGCCGCATCCGCCGGTCGGCGAGGAAGTCGACCACCGTCTCGTGGAACCGGCCCGCGTCCGCACCTAGCCGAAGCACCTCCAGCCCGAGCTCCTCCGCGCGGTCGGCGACGGCGTCCTGCCACGCCCGAACCTCCGCGGCGAGCGACTGCAGCTCGCCCGCCGAGAGCAACGCCGCCTGGCCGGTCTCGACGTCGCACACCTCGGTCCATCCCGCCGGCGCCACCACCAGCTCGAAGGCGTAGGCGGCGTCGATAAGGACCACGAAGACGTCGTGCCGGGCGTTCAGGCTCGCGAGCTCCTCCAGCAGCACCTCGGCGCCGTCGAACAGGAAGTCGGAGATTACCGGCACGAGCGACGTCCGGCGCAGCAGGGCCGAGAGATCGGCGTCCGTCCGCGCGCCGGCGTCCGTGGGGCCAGCGGCGGACCGGCGCCCGCCCCCGGCAGTCCCGCTCCCGTTCCGCGCGGTCCGGCTCCCGCCCCCGGCGACCCCGCTCCCGAACCCGGCAGTCTCGTTCCCGCCCCCGGCGGCCTCGCTCCCGCCCCCGGCGGCCTCGCTCCCGCCTGCGGCGGCCTCGCTCCCAGACCGGGGTCCCCATGTCGCCACCGTCGTCTGGTAGGTCTCGAGGCAGTGCACGGCGTGGCTCTTCCCTACCCGCGGGCGCACCGCGAGGCGCCGGCGGGGCCCATCGAGGGTGACCAGGCCCACCTGATCCTGGAAGAGCGCGCCGGCGAGCGCGAGGGTTCCCACGGCGCGCGCGATGATCGTCGCCACCGGCACCCCGCCGGCGCCGCAGCGGGTGGAGAGCGACGTGTCGGCCACGATCACGAGCCGCGCGGTGCTCTCGTGCTCCTGTTCGCGGGTGACGAGGGGCGCGAAGTTCGTCAGCGTCGACTGCGCCCAGTCGATGATGGACGGCCGGTCGCCGGGCTGCCAGTCGCGGAGTCCGGCCGGCTCGTGGCCCGCGCCCCGGAACGCGCTCGGATGCGCACCGGCGGCGTGCTCGCGCATGCGGCGCACGATGACCAGCTCGATGTCCTGGATCTCGTCCCAGCCGACGAGGGCGTCGCTCGGGGGTGCACTCACGGGATGGGGACCTGCTCGATGATGTCGTCGATCACGGCCTCCACGGTGACGCCCTGGCCCGCGGCGTGCGGGGCGAGCCAGATGCGGTGGCCGAGGATGTAGCGCGCCAGGTCCTGCACGTCCTCCGGGTAGACCTCGGCGCGCCCGCGGTCGATGAGCGCCCACACCTTCACGAGGCGGCCCCAGCAGATCGTCGCCCGCGGCGACCCGCCGAGGTCGACGAAGCGCTCGACGAGCTCGGACGGCGACCGGTGGAGCCAGTTGGTCTCGGCGTCGTAGGGGCGCGACGCGGTCACCAGCCGCCGGATGTAGCGGGCCAGCGCGTCGTGCAGGAACACCCCCTCGCCCACCGCCGACCGCAGCTCGATTACCCGTTCCTTCGACATCAGCCCCTCGATGGACACCCGCTTGAAGTCGAAGTGGATCAGCTTCTCCTCCTCCTCCGGCGGGAGATAGCCGATCGTGATCATGATGGCGAAGCGGTCCGTCGCCGCCTCCGACAGCGGGAAGGTCCCCTGCCCGAGCTCGATCGGGTTCATCGTGGCGATGGCGAAGCTGAACGACGGCAGCCGGTAGCTGGTGCGGCCGACGGTGACCGACCGGTCCTGCAGGCCCTCGAGGAAGGCGCTCTGCGACTTGAGCGGAATGCGGTTGATCTCGTCGAGGAGCACGACCTCGGCCGAGGCCAGGGGGCCGAACTCCGTCAGGAACTCCCCCGTCGCCGGGTTGATCATCTGGAAGCCGACCACCTCGGTCGGCTGCAGGTCCGCGCGCCCCTGCAGCCGGGCGAACTTCGCCCCGCTGATGGCGGCCAGGATGACCCCGAAGAAGGTCTTCCCGACCCCCGGCACCCCGCGCAGCAGCAGGTTCCCCGCGTTGACCTGGCGGTCTGCCTCCCGGTCGTAGGTCGTCGGGATCTCGGCCAGCAACACCATGTTCGCCAGCGCCTTCTCCCGCTCGTACCCGACCAGCGCCTTGGCGCCCTCGGCGACGATCGCCCGGTGAAAGTCGATCGCCTCCTGCAGATCCGCGTGCACGGAGCTCCACCGTCAGCCCGGAGCGTCGGATGGCGCGCCGCCTACCGGCCACGCGCGCGCCTGCCGCCGGGCCCGACCGCGGGCAGGCGCTCCGATCCTACAACGCCGCTGCGGTATACTGTTCAGTCGCGCCGGCCGCATGGGTCCCCATCGTCCAGAGGCCTAGGATTTAGCCCTTTCAAGGCTAAGACACGGGTTCGAATCCCGTTGGGGACGCCACCCCCTGCCCTCGGCCCGGCCTCGCCGGTCATGGTGCGGCCGGTTCGATGCTCCCAACCGCGCAGGTCGGCCGACGAAAGCAGACGACGCGGCCGCCGACGTCAGGTCGCGGCCGGGTGCCAGCACATTGACACCCACAGCGGCGTCCGGTACCTTGAGGGTGCTCCCGACGCAGGTCTTCATCAGCCATTCCCATTCCGACTCGCCGCTGGCCGCCCGGGTGTCCAAGGCGCTCCGGAGGGCTGGGCTGCAGGGTTGGGACCCGGAAGTCAACGTCATCCCGGGCGACAACTGGGCGGCCCTGGTAGGCCGCGCCCTCGAAGAATCCGATGCCATGGTCGTTCTCTTGACGCCCGACGCGATCAGTTCGCCGCACGTCAAGGCTGACATGGCGTACGCGCTGGGTTCGAAGAGCTACAAGAACCGCCTGATTCCCGTCGCCGTCGGTGGCCGTGAGCACCTTCCGAAGAACGAGATTCCCTGGATAGTCAACAAGCTGCGCCGGGTGGATCTGCCGAGCCCGGAGATCGGCGATCCCGAAGTCAAACCGATCGCCGACGCGCTCCTCGGCCAAGCCTGAGCCTCTACGGGCCCGCGTACCGTGCCGACCGAGGTCTTCGTCTCGCATTCCCACGCCGACCAACCGTTCACCGAGCGGCTGGTAGGCGTTCTGCGCCACCATCGCGTTCCATTCTGGTAAAGCGACGCCGATATCCGCGGCGCCCGGCAATGGCACGACGAGATCGGCAGGGCGCTGCAGCGCTGCGATTGGTTCATCCTCGTCCTCTCCCCTGACTCGGTGGCTTCCCGATGGGTGAAGAGAGAACTCCTGTACGCCCTCCAGCAGGAACGGTTCGACGGACGCATCGTCCCGTTGCTCCATCGAGCGTTTGACTCCGAACAGTTGTCCTGGACCCTCTCCCAGTTGCAGCGCATCGATTTCGGTGGCAGTTTCGACGAGGGGTGCCGCGAGCTGCTTCGACTCTGGAACGCGCCATACGTCTTCGCCGATCTCGGCCATGTCGATCGCCAGCACCGCCTGCCGTTCCAGCCCCTTGAAGGCGTGCGTGGTCGAGAAGAGCAGGTCTCCCCGCCGCGGCTGCGCGCTCCTCTCCGCCTCGAACAGCCGGTGTCCGGCTACGCGGGGCCGCCCGGCCAAAAGCGAATTCTCCAGCCGTCGGGTGGAGAGCACGGCGATGTCATTCGGCCGGACCTGGGCATTCACCAGTTGCCCAACGAGCGTCTCCAGGAGCCGGAACGCCTCCTCCTCCGTCTCGTAGTAGTGGAGCACGGTGTCCGGCCCGTCCGGCGCACCGGCCACGGGCAGATCGATACCCGAGACGATGGAAGTCTGAACCGCCACCTGGCGCGTGTCGCCCCGGCTCCTCGCCATGGGTCGGGGTGCGCCGGATGACTCACGGCACCCCTGAATCCGTTAGGCTTGGGAACGGCCGGTCGGGCGCCGATCGAGCCGGTGACGGTGGACTTGGCGGAAACGGCATCAACAACAGGCTGCACGGCGTCTGCCTTGCGAAGGGCAGCCAGCCGGCGCCGGCTCTACCCCACACAAGCTCGAGGGCTCCCCGAGGAACCGGCGGGGCCTACTGCTCCCCGGCTGCCTTGCGCTCGTCCGCCCGATGGCCGGACAGGATGCCCTGCATCGAGTAGTTGCCCTCGTGGCAGGCGTACTCGAACAACGGCACGTCCGTGCGCGTCATCGACATCGACGCCGTCCAGTCGCTCGCCCACGTATCGGGGTCGGTCACCGTGAAGGTGTACTCCAGCGTGTCCTCGTCGACGCGGGTGAACCGCTCCAGCAGCGTCATGTTCTCGGACGACTCCACACCCGACCCTGCGTACGTGACTCGCGTGAGAGCACCGTTTGCCCCTCGGTCGACCCCGCCCTGGGGGATCCAGGCGCGCTCGGAACTGAAGTTGGCCGTCTCGACCACGAGCGTGTTGCCTTCCCAGCGCCCGCGGGAGTCGCCCGACCAGAGGCGGATGCCCGGGTCCAGCGGCGCCCGGCCGTCGAGCGGCACGATGCGCGGCGTGTGGACCATCTCGGTGTAGATCACCGCGTGGTCCGGGGTCTGGAAGAGGCCTCGTCAGCAGAATCTGTGGGTGAGTTCTGGTTCGGGCAGGTCGCCAAGTGCATGATACAAAGCGACTTCCAGTGCCGCGGAGGTGCGGAAGCCATACGCCCGTTTGGTGATCACTCTGGCCTTCCCGTTGAAGCCTTCGACAATGCCACTGGAGAACTGCCCTCGGGCCCGGAACCAGTTCAGGATCAGGTCGCGGTGCGAGCGCAGCATGCGGGCCACCTCCTTCATCGGGTCGAGCCGCGAGCGCATCGTCCGAGTGCACCAGCGGTCGAGGAACCGGCCGGCCCAGTACGGCGACACGTAGCCCCACAGCGCTTGAAAGTCCTCCTTGAGCAGGTAGGCGCGAACCGTGCGCAGGTTGCGACGCACCAGCTCCGCAAGCCGGCCCCGCTGCTCGTCGCTGAGATTCTCCGGACGCTTGAGCAGGAGCCAGCGGCTGCGCTTGAGCACCGGCGCCCGGCCCGCGGCGGCGAGCTTCCGGGCCTCCGCCGCGCGCACCTCGTCGATCGCTTGCGAGAAATGGCTCATGATGTGGAAGCGGTCGAGCACCTGCACGGCCTGGCCGGCGCGCTCGGCAACCACCTTCAGGTAGGGCTTCCACATGTCCGAGCAGACGAAATACAGCGCCGCGCTGCGTGCGGGGCCGAACCAGTCGAAGAAGCCCTCCAACGTCGCGGCCTTGCGTTCGCGGCCGACCCACAGCAGGCGCTTGCAGTGACCGTCGATCTGATAGACCAGCGTCAGGTAGCGTTGCCCGCGGCGGCGGGAGAGCTCGTCGACGCCGATGGCCTCGATGTTCGTGAGGTCGCGGTGCGCGAGGCCCCAGTCGACCGCCATGCGCACGGCCCGATAGACGGTGTCCCAGGACGTGGGGAACGCCGCGGCGACCTCCTGCCACGACAGACGCCTGGCCCACCCGGCGAGGAACCAGGCGTAGGCGTCGGTCAGTCGGTGCTTGCCGGTGGCCCACGGCAGCGCCTCGACCCGTACGCCGCAGCGCGGGCAGTCGACGCGGCGCATCGCGTAGAGGAAGACCACGGGGATGTGCCACAGGGGCACGAAGTCGAAGCGCCGGACCGCCTGCGTGTCGTAGCCCGGGGCCCGGCGCCTGCACTGCGAGCACGTCGCGCGGGTCCCGGCGCGAGGCCGCACCCGAACCTCGAGGGTCAACTGCGGGTGCTCCACCAGCCGCACCGTCTCGTAGATGAACGACGGGTGCTTCTGGACCCGATTCAAGATACTCTTGAGTTGCATCCCGTTCCCCTTCCGCGTCGCTTGGCTGCTGCAACACCAATTGTCGCGGATTCCGGAACGGGATGCGTTTCCGATGTCGAGGCTGCGTTCTGTGCTTCGGGACGGGCCATCGCCCTCCCGATACGGGCGTCGGGCATTTGGTCCTCGTCAGACGAGAGCCGGGGCGCTCGTGCGCGGAGCCGGCGTCCAGGCCGTCAGCCCCGCGCAGCGGGGGCGGAGCGGAGCGAAGCGCCTTGACGGCGGCGAGCACACGGGCACGCTGCCTCTTGTCTGACGAGGACTACCAGCCTCCGTTCTTACCCACAGATTCTGCGGAAGACCCCATCATCCGAGGTCGCTTCAGGAACGGATACCTGTCCGGCAAGATGAAGATGCGGCCACTGCACGACGACGAAAAGACCAAGATCGCCCACGCGACAACGTGCTGCTACTGCGGCCGTGCGTCGAAGCTCTCGCTGGATCATCTGATTCCCCAACTCAAGGGCGGAGCAGACGCTGCGGACAACATTACCTATGCATGTAGGAGCTGCAACTCCTCCAAGGGGCCGAAGGACATGGTCCTCTGGCTGGTGTCGAAGCACCGATTCCCGGCAATCCTCGTTCTACGCCGGTACCTCAAGCTCGCGGCACGCCGGTGCGAAGACGCCGACCTGATGGACACACCGTGGGCCGACCTTCCTGACGCTTCCCTGCCGTTCGACAAGCAGTCCCTCCGAGTCAATTGGCCTGAACTCTCCGCCCACCGGCTGTGGCCTGACCCGCCTGACCCGCCGGAGCCGTGAACCGTCGCGAGCGGCGCACCGGCGCGTCACGGATCAACTGCTGTCCCGCGACTTGGGTGGTTTCGGCGGCTTCGGTGGCGGTGGCGGTGGCGTAGCTCGTCCGGGCCGTGGCGGAGAGCCGGATCCCTCCCAGCGGTTGTCGCCGTCCGGTACCATCCGCACGTGGCTTGGCTGAGGAGGGGCCGCCTTAGACGCCTTTGGTCGCTTGGAATCACCCCTCGGCATATTGATCGCCCATGGCCTTGAACGCCACCTCCTCGCACCTAGTGTTCAGGCGGTCGTTGGTCGGAATGTGGGCGCTTCCAGCGCGGTCAGTGGCGCGCGTGAGCCGTCGCCCCAAGTCTGTGAGCCGTCGTCGCGCGTCGGCATCATCGATCGAATCTGCTTGAATCTCACCCCACAGCGCGGCCAGTTCGACCTCCACTTCGTTGCAGTCGCGCCTGACGGATCCGAGCGTGGCTGCCTTGTTCGCGTAGTCAGCAAGAAAATCCCAAGCGACCAAAACGCCGACGGCAGCACCGGAGCCCACCCGGAAAAGCTCCGGCAGCACTTCCATGGCCGCTGCGATGCCGGTGGTCGCGGACGCTAGGAGCACGAGCCGAATGCTGTGATACCGTCGCTGTTGCCGGCTGGCCATCACGTCGTAGTACCGAACGAGGCGGGCGGTGTCCAGCATCTCCTGCCAAACCGCGTTCCGCGTCGAGTCGGTGACCGCCACCATGCACGCAGTCTGTCACCACGTGGGAATTCGGTCAAGCCCGCCGGGCGGGAGCAAGTGCGTCGCGGGCTCGGTGCGTCGGCTAAACCCCAGCCGAGAACGCTGGGCCGCCCAGAGGAGGCACGGTCCCGATCCGTTCCGGGATTCCGGGATGCCTTCCTTCGTCTGCTGGCGTCCGATTCCGCGCGAGGGATGGAACGGTGGAAAGAGACGCGCGGAAACCTAATAAGTGCTTGTTTATGAATAGGTTGTGTAGATTCTGCCCTGGAAGCGCAACGGCTGGTCGAGTTGCGTGACCGCTGGCAGAACCGCCCGAGCGGTCGAGTGGGTGGACGCGACGGTTCCCGGCTACCCGAGGCGGCCGGTTCCCCGCGACGAGGACGCGGCAACGCGCTCAAGAAGCGAACGCTGACGAACTCCAGAAACGCGCGTCCACGGTAGCTTGTCGACGCGCATGCGGCCCTTGACGCGGCCGTGGCGTATGGTTCGTCGGCGGACATCTCGGACGAGGAAGTTCTGCGCGAATTGCTGGCGCTCAACCGCGGCGGGCTTGAGCGGTATCGGAGGGCACATGAAGACGTTCGGCGGGCATACGGCGGCAATGCGAAGTGCTGCGGCAGTCTTGTTGGCTGTCGGACTCGTTGGATGGAACGGATCGCCTGCGGCCCCATCGGAGATGCCCTCGCTGACAGTGGACGTCCACGCGACGGACTCGGGCATGAGGCTCGGTTCCGTTCTCATTGAGGACACGGCCGAAGGTGCCCGCTTCACGCCGAATCTGAGCGGGCTGACGGCCGGCGAACACGGCTTCCACGTTCATGTGAATCCTGATTGCGGGATGGCGGGGCAGAACGCGGGCGGGCACTACGATCCGGCGAACACCGGGCGTCACGAAGGCCCTGATGGCAACGGTCATCTTGGCGACCTGCCGAGACTGGCGGTCGACGGTGGCGGCGGCGCGACCGTTCCGGTCGTGGCGCGGCGAGTCCGGGTGAGCGACGTTGTAGGTCGTTCGTTGATGGTCCATGCCGGCGGCGACAACTACTCGGACATGCCCGCAACGCTCGGGGGCGGCGGCGCTCGGGTGGCTTGCGGTGTCATCCCGGCGACGGCGAGCTGAGCGATGGTCGCCTGCTCGGCTACGCTGCACGAGGGGCGGCTCACGGAGGTTCGCACGTGGCTCGACTCTGAGTTCTGCCGAGGGCAGGTCGTCGTGCGGTACGGTTCGCGGTTCGCGGACGGCTCGTACGGTCCTGTGAGTTCCCGATCCTAAAGTGGTAATCGACGGGGGAATCACTGCCGGCCTGTATTCTTGAAATCCTTTTTTATCAATACTTTACGGTGATCGGGGAACTCTCGCTGCCGTGAACGCGGAGACAGCCGGCGCCGAGTGGCGCGGCGTCTCCGTCGACGGCCGGTGGCCGTGCCGGCGTTCGTCGCGGAGAGAAACCCTCCCGGCGTTCTCGGCAACGTCCCATCGCGTCGGTCGGCGCTCGCCGGCACAGAAAGGGGGGACTCGATGCCTACCGCCGTGCTGCTGGCCCTGCTCGCGCAGGCGCTGCCGGCGCTCGGACCGCTCGACGGCGCCGGGCTGCCGCCCACCGAGCTCGATCGCGTGCAGGTGGGCATGGTGGCGCCCGACTTCCGGCTGACCGACACCACGGGGGCCGTGCATCGGTTGTCCGAGTATCGTGGCCGGAAGAACGTCGTGCTCGTCATCTACCGGGGCCACTGGTGAGGGAGCTGCGCCGCTCAACTGGGACAGTTGAGACGCCTGCTCGACGACGAGGCGAAGGCGATCACCCAGATCCTCGCGCTGAGCCCGGACGACGCCGAAGGGGGGCGAGGGATGAGGGCCCGCGTCGCCCGCGAGTCCGGCGGCGCGCCGGACTTCCCGCTGTTCGGCGATCCGGACTTCGCCGTCATCAATCGCTACGGCGTGTACAACCCGGCCGGTTTCAACGGGCGGCGCGTGCCCCATCCCGCCGTGTTCGTGATCGACCGGGCCGGCCGGGTGACCTGGAGGTTCCTGAACACCGATGCCCGGATCCGGGCGGAGAACGCGGATATCCTGGAGGCGCTGGATCGGATCGACCCGTGAGAATCCGGGCGGGACGTCGCGCGGCGCGGAGGGCAGCAGGAGGTGACATGAGAGACCGAGAGCGGGTGACTACGCGGTGGGGGGCGGCCGTCGCGCTCTGCGTCACCGCCCTCTGCCCGGGCTTCAGCGGCGCGCAACCGCCGGCGGACGAGGGGGACGCCGTACTGCGGACGCCGTGGGGCGAGCCGGACCTGCAGGGCATCTGGACCGACCCGACGGCGACGCCGCTCGAGCGGCCGGCGCAGTTCGCCGACCAGGAGCGCTTCACCGACGAGCAACGCACGGCCCTGGATGAGGAACGGGCGGCGCTGCGCCGCTTCGACACGCGGTCGGAGGCGGGCACGCCGCTGGACGTCGCGGGCGCCTGCAACGCCGTCTACCAATCGGTGATGCGGACCGGGCGTCGCACGTCGCTCATCGTGGATCCGCCCGACGGACGGGTGCCGCCGTTGACCCCGGCGGGGCGCCGCCGCGTGGAGGCCGACCGGCGGGGCCGCACCTCGTTCGCGGAGCTGGCGGGCGACTACGGCACCGAGCGGATGAACCGCGCCGACGGGCCCGAGGACCGCGGCCGGGCCGAGCGCTGTCTGGGCAACCGGCTGCCGGCGCTCGGCGGCTACTCGCGCATCGTCCAGTCGCCGGGCTACGTCGCCATCTACTACGAGGCCGGCCAGGGCGGCGGCGGCAACCGGATCATCCCCGTCGACGGGAGCGCACATCTCCCCGCCCACGTGCGCCTGTGGTACGGCGATGCCCGGGGCCGCTGGGAGGGCGCCACGCTCGTGGTGGACACGCGTCACTTCACGCGCAAGACCAACTACCGGGGCGCCCGCGAGAATCTGCATCTGATCGAGCGGTTCACCCGGGTGGACGACCGGACGCTGCACTACGAGGTCACCATCGACGACCCCACGACGTTCACGCGGCCCTGGACGGTCCTCGTGGAGCTCGAGCGACAGGACGACCGGCTCAACCGGATCTTCGAATCCACCTGTCACGAGGGCAACTTCGGCCTGACCGGCATTCTCGCGAACACCCGCGCCGCCGAGCGGGCGTTCGCGGAGGGGCGCGGTCCGGACCCGGCCACGACCGGCCTCGCCCTGCGCGCGGCCGATGGGACCGACGATCGCGACGATCCACTGCGGGGGCGGCGCCCGGGCCTCGTCGACGAGACGCCCCCGAGCCTCGATGAGGCCGAGCGGGGAACGCGCCGCGATCCGCGGGGAGACAAGGGCGGGGGAGACAGAGACGATGCGAGCTCGTTCGAAATACGTGCCGGACGGTCTGGTCGCGGCGATCGGGCTCGCCGCGCTCACGCTGACCACCACGCACACCGCCGGTCAGACGCCGGCACCGCCCGGGGTGCCGCGGACGGTGGACGGCCGGCCGGATTTCAGCGGGATCTGGCAGGCGAACAACACCGCCAACTGGGACCTCGAGACGCACGTCGCGCGCCCCATGGTGGGACAGCCCGGCGTCTACCCCGACATCCCCGTCCCTGCTGCCCCGGTGCTCGCCCTCGGCGCGATCGGCTGGGCACCCGGCGGCCTCGGCGTGGTCTTGGGCGACGAGATCCCGTATCGACCGTGGGCGGCGGAGCGGAAGCGGGAGAACGCCGAGCACTGGCTGGATCGCGACCCGGAGATCTTCTGCTTCCTGCCGGGCGTGCCGCGCGCCATGTACCTCCCCTACCCGTTCCAGATCTTCCAGGGCACGAACAAGGTCATGATGATCTTCGAGTTCGCCAACGCCCAGCGCATCATCCACCTCGACGAGGTCGAGCCCTATCCCAACGAGGCCTGGATGGGTCACTCGCTGGCGCACTGGGAGGGCGACGCCCTCGTGGTCGAGTCGACGAGCTTCACGCCCTACACCTGGTTCGACCGGGCGGGCAACTTCCATAGCGACGCCCTTCGCGTGGTGGAGCGGTTCAGCCATCTCACCCCGGACGCCATCCAGTACGAAGCCACCATCGAGGACGAGCAGGTGTTCACACGCCCCTGGACGATCCGCATGCCGCTGTATCGACGGCTGGAGCAGAACGCGCAGCTCCTGGACTTCCGCTGCGTCGAGATGGTCGAGGAGACCCTCTACGGACACCTGCGCAAGGAGCCGCTGGTCACGACGTGGGAGGGGGACACCATGCGGGTGGACATCACGCGCCGTTTCGAGATCGGCGACGAGCGGGTGTACGAGCGTCACCTCTCGGGTAACCCACCGGACCCGCGGTGAACACAGGAGACCTCCATGCACGGACCAACGCGCCGCCGCCGCGCCGTGACCGGCGCCCTCGCCCTGCTCCTGGGGAGCCTCGCCGGTCCGCCGGCCCGGGCCCATCATGCGTTCTCGGCCGAGTTCGACGCCAGCCAGCCGGTCCGCTTCGACAAGGCGACCGTCACCAGGATGGAGTGGACGAATCCCCACGTCTGGATCTACCTCGACGTGGAGCACCCGGACGGCACGGTCGAGCCGTGGGCGATCGAGGCGGGGACCCCGAACGTGCTCTTCCGGCGCGGGTTCACGAGGGCCTCTCTGCTCCCGGGCACCGAGATCGTCGTCGACGGGTATCGGGCCAAGGACGGCACGCGTCGCGCCAACGGCCGGGACGTCACGTTGCCCGACGGGCGCACCCTGTTTCTCGGGTCTCCGGGCACGGGCGCCCCGGGCGAGCTGCAGTCGAGTGGCCGCTGACGACCGCGATGACCCCGGGGAGGACAAGCTGATGCCACACCACACTCGACGCGGGTTCCTGAAGCTCGGGGCGGCGATCGGCTCCCTGTTCGCGGCAGGTCGACCGGCCTCCCTCCGGGGGCAGGAGGGGGTGACCCCACGCACGCTGGGCGGCGGCGTCCGTGCCTACGGCGAACGCGCCCGCTTCGAGACCGCCACCCGCCTCCTGCGGGCGTCGCGCTATCCGCAGGCCTCGAGCAGTCGAACGCCGCTGCAGGATCTGAGAGGCATCATCACCCCGTCGGCGCTGCACTTCGAGCGGCATCACGCCGGGGTGCCTGAGATCGATCCGGCCGCCCACCAGTTGCTGATCGACGGCCTCGTCGACCACCCGTTGGTGTTCACCATGGACGACCTGCGCCGCCTGCCGTCGGTCTCGCGCATCTGTTTCCTCGAGTGTTCGGGGAACAGCGGCGCCCTCTGGCGGACGGCGACCGGCACCACGCCGCAAAGCGCCCATGGCATGACCAGTTGCAGCGAGTGGATCGGCGTCCCGCTGTCACGTCTGCTGGAGGAGGTCGGCGTGCGACCGGAGGCCAACTGGCTCGTGGCGGAAGGGGCGGACGCCGCCCGGATGACGCGGAGCGTCCCGCTCGCCAAGGCGCTCGACGATACGCTGGTGGCCTTCGGCCAGAACGGCGAGGCCCTGCGGCCCGAGCAGGGTTATCCGTTGCGGCTGTTCGTGCCCGGGTGGGAGGGGAACATCAGCGTCAAGTGGCTGCGTCGCATCCGGCTGGCCGGCCAGCCGTACATGACGCGGGAAGAGACCTCGAAGTACACCGACCTGCTGCCGGACGGACGGGCGCGCCAGTTCACGTTCATGATGGAGGCGAAGTCGGTGATCACCCACCCGGCGGGCGGCCAACGGCTCGCCGACCACGGCTATCGGCAGATTCGGGGGATCGCTTGGTCGGGCCGCGGGCGCGTCGAGCGGGTGGACGTCTCCACCGACGGGGGTCGCTCGTGGCGCGCGGCCGCGCTGCAGGAACCGGTGCTGCCGCTCGCTCACACGCGCTTCCGGCTCGACTGGACGTGGAGCGGGGACGAGGCGGTCCTCCAATCACGCTGCGCCGACGAGACCGGCTACGTGCAACCGACGCGCGACGCGCTGATCGCCGCCCGCGGAGTGCGGTCGGTGTATCACAACAACGCCATCCAGAGCTGGCGGATCGCCCGGGACGGCACCGTCGAGAACGTCCACCTGTAGGCTCCGACTCGCCGGCCGGCGCCGGCCGTCCACGACTGCCGGCGACTCAATCGACGATCGCTTGGCAGGCCGCCTGCAGATAGTCGGCCGGGAAGGTCGCGGCGAGCGGGAAGCCAGGCAGGCACCAGGTCAGCGGCCGACCCTAGCGGCCCGGCGAAGGGGTCGCGCCGACATCGGGGCGGGGATCCGGGACGAACCCGTCGCGATTCGGCATCTCGATGAGAGGCAATGTCTCGGCGTCGACCCGGTCGTCCTCGCTGACGAGATCGTTGAGGAAGAGGACGTACGCCACCGTCGCATAGACCTCGTCCGCCGTGAGCGACCCCGGCTGGTTGAACGGCATCGCCCGGTTCACGTAGTCCCAGAGGGTCGTGGCTACCGGCCAGTAGCTGCCCACCGTCTTCCGCGCCTGCTCGGTGGCCAGAGATCCCCGTCCCCCGGCCAGCGCCGCGTCAGGCCCCTCCTGCCCGGTCGCCCCGTGACAGGCGGCGCACCGGCGGGAGTACACCGACCGTCCGGCGGCGGCGGTCGCACCACCCGCGGGCAACCCCTCGCCGTCCGGGCCGATGATCGCGCCCCAGTCGGACACCTCCGTCGGTGTCGCCTCACGGCCGAGCCCGGTCGGTGTCGTTTGCGCACCGGCAACCGTGGTGCCGAGCAGCATCACCATCACCCACAGCATACGCGTGACCGACGTTCCTGCAATGGTCCTGGACATCGACGTTCTCCACCGGGCCGTCGGACCGCACGAACCAGCCCTGAATGGCATTGTTGTGACAACTGGACTGCCCGCCGCGCACCGCGATGAGGGCGGCGCGGGTCGGCTGCACGTCGCCGCTCTCGTCGATGCAGCGGGAGGCCGGCGTGGCCGGCATGCCATCCCAGCGCCAGTCGAGCCGGAACCGTGTGTGCGCCAGCGGCAGGACCGGTTCCTGCAACTGCGCAGCGGCCCAGTATCGGCCGCCGTCGGTCGACACCTCGACCCGCCGCACGCGACCACGGCCCGACCGGGCCAGCCCGGAGATCTGATGGAACCCTGGCCCGTCCAGCCGCTGCCCGCCCGAGGGCCGGGTGATCACCGACTTGGCGTCCATGACGAATACCGGAGAGCTTCGACGCGCTCTACGGCCACCTGCAGAGCGCGCAGCACGCGCCGCCGCTTCCTCGAGATCGGTCGCGAACGGCGCGCGCGAGAGCTCCAGTTGCACCCAGGGCATCTCCGCGGCGTGAGAACGGGTGATGAAGCCTCCCCGGAACGGCTCGCTGACTTGGTCACCGCCCGAGCTGGCGATGCCAGGCGCCGAACGCGACCTCGAACGAACGCGCCAGGGACCCGAACGCGCCCCACGCATCGAGGCCGGCCGGCAGCCGGAAGCTCGCTGCCGCTTCCGCGGGCGATTGCCCTGCCGCGAACGACCGACGGCCTTCGGCCTCGATCGCGTCGAGCAGCGCCCTGTACTCGTCCAGGACGGCGGCGTCGGGGAGCGGCCCGTGCCCGGGCACCATCGTCGCCGTGCGGTCGCCGAGCATGGCGTCGACGGTCCGGTCGAGATCGATCGGCGTGGCGTGGACGTAGTTCGGCACCAGGCCGGCCCACAGCAGGTCGCCGCAGAACGTGACGTCGTCGACGGTGGCGATGATGTCGCTGGCGGTGTGGCCGGCGTAGGGTGTGATCTCCACCTGCCGGCCTCCGAGATCGATGGTGGTCGGGCTGTCGGCCGCGACGAGGGCGGCGGCCTCGAGCATGTCGCGCGCTTCGTTCCCGTCCTCGGACAGGACGGTGTCGCGCGTCGACGCGGTCGCCCACACCGTGGGCCGCGCGCCGGGCGCGCCGAAGCCGCTCAGGCCGCCGTGATGGTCGCCGTGGCGGTGGCTGATGACGACGTCGGTCGCCGGGCGCCCCGCCAGGACCCGCGCCTGCTCCGCCACCCACGCCGCGCCGTCGGCCGAGCCGAACCCCTCGAACACGAGCACCCGCTCGCGGCCGGCGACGATGCCGCCGTTGCAGAGGGTGGCGAACGAGGTGCGGTCGTCCGGACTCGGCGTGGAGACCACGGCCCAGACGCCGTCGCCGACCGCGTCGATTCCGGCCCACACCTCGCGGGCGGCCGGAATCGCCTGCGCCCGCGCGGGCCGGCGCCGGCCCGCCGCGAGCCAGGCCGCGGCGCCGAGAAAGCCACGAAGGACATCGCGTCGTGTCATCTGTCCGTTCCTCCAGGAAACAAGGCGTCCTCCGGGACGCGTGATTGGACCCGCCAATCATCGCCGGCGGCTCCGCCTGGCGCCCCACCGACGCTCCCGGGCCGCGACTACTCGGCCCGGAGCGTCGTCATGGGGTCGGTCCGCGCCGCGCGGCGCGCGGGGAGATAGCCGGCGGCCACGCAGGCCGCGAGAACGACGAGCCCGGCGCCGACCCAGGTCACCACGTCGAAGGCGCCCACCCCGAACAGTATGGCGGACAGCGCGGGGGTCAGGCCGGCGGCTCCAAGCGCCCCGATGACGATGCCGGTCCCCGCGGGCCGGAGTGCCGTGCGCATCGCGAGGACCACGATCTGCCCCGGCCCGGCGCCGAGCGCCGAGCGGATGGCCAGCTCCGGCCGGCGCTGGATTGCCGCCTGCGCGATCACGCCGTAGACGCCGGCGACCACCAGCGCGAGCGCCAGCGCCCCGAACAGCGCCACCAACAGAGTGCCGGCGCGTCGCCGGGCCTGCGACGCGGCGATGACATCCTCCATCGACCGGATGTCCGTAATGAACGCGTGCGCGTCGAGGTCACGGATGCGGGCCCTCACGCCGGGCACCGCGCTCATGGGGTCACCTTCCGTCCGCGCGACCAAAGTGATGGCCGCCTGCGGGTAGAGGCCCTGGGGCAGGTAGACGTCGTCGGTCGGCGGGACCTCGAGACCGCCGTATCGCACGTCCCCGGCGACCCCGACCACCGTCATCCACCACCCATCGGCGCCGATCAGCGAGCCGATGCGCTTGCCGAGCGGATTCTGTCCGGGCCAGTACCGCCGCGCGAACGACTCGCTGACGAGGATGGCGCGGTTGTACCCCCGTTCGCCCACCTCGTCCCGCGCCTCGAACTCCCGTCCGGCGACGATCGGGATCCGCATCGTCTCGAGGTAGCCCGGGCTGACGACCCGCAGGCGATAGACCGGCTTCCCGGTGCCGACGGGCGGGACGTACCCCTCGACGGCTCCAGTGCCGACGAATCCCCCGGCCCCCATCGGCACGCCCTGGACCACCGCGGCGCTGGTCACCGACGGCAGGGAACGGACCGCGTCGATTGCCTCACGGGCAAAGAGGGCGTTGTGGTCCCAATCGAACTTGTTCTCCGGCAGGGACACGGTTAGCGTCAGCAGATTGACGGGACTGAACCCCGTCTCCACGTGCGCGGCGCGCAGCGCGCTGCGAGCGAGCAGCCCGGCCCCCAGCAACAGGACCACCGTCAAGGCTACTTCGGCGGCAACCAGAACGCCGACGAGGCGGGATCGCGATCCGTCGGACGCGGCGCCGCGCGCATCGCGTCCCGTGAGGCGCACGCCCTCGGTCCTCGCCGCGCGCAGCGCCGGCGCGACACCCGTGATGCAGGCGGTCAGGCCGGTGCTGACGACCGCGAACCCGAGCACGGTCCGATTGATCGCCATCTCGCGCAGCGCCGGCAGGCTCTGGGGCAGCCACGGTCGGGCCAGGTCGATGGCCCACGAGGCGAGGACGACGCCGAGGACGCCCGCGCCGAGCGCGAGCACGGCCGCATCGAGCAGGAACTGCCGCGTGATGCGCCAGCGATTCGCGCCGAGGGCGGCGCGGATCGCCACCTCGCGCCGCCGCGTCACACCGTGCGCGAGGTGGAGCGTCGCCACGTTGACGCAGGCAATGAGCAGCAGCAGGCCCGCACCGGCGGAGAGCAGTGCGATTCCGTCTCGCGCCCCCGCCGCGGTCAGCTCGCGCAACGGCACCACGCGAACCTCCCAGCCTCGATGCTCCTCCGGATGGTCTGCAGCCTGCCGACGGGCGATGGCGTCCATCTCGGCCTGCGCCCGGGCAGCCGTCACGCCGGGCCGCAGCTTGGCGACGACGTTGATCGTTCGGTCCTCGACCGCGCGCGGGTCGGTCGGCCCGACGAACATCGGCAGCCAGAAGTCGACGGCGTCGATGACCGTGGGCACCCCGAGCTCGAAGTCGGCCTCGATCGGGGGGAAACGCACCGGGGCCGCCGCCACGCCGAGCACCGTGAAGCGGCTCGGCCCCACGCGGGAGAGATCGCGAACGTGGAGATCGAGCGTCCCCCCGACCAGGCTGTCGGTCGCATCGAAGAAACGGCGCGTCGTCTCGCGGCCGAACACCACGGTGCGGGCTCCCCGATCGTCCGGGGCGAAGGCACGCCCGGCGAGCGGCACCCCGAACACCGCGAAGAACTCCGGCGTGACCTGCAGGCCGCTCAACCGATGACTCCGCGCGCCGTCGATCACGTCCAGCGAACTCCACCGGTAGCCGGTCACCGCTTCGAACGACGTCGCCTGCCGCTGCCAATCGGCGAGCGACCCGGCCGCGGCCCGGGTGGACGGGAAGCCGTCGAGTGGGCGGACGCTCCGCAACGCCACCAGGCGATCGCTGTCGGGATAGGAGAGCGGGCGAAGCAGCAGCGTCTCGCTGACGCTGAAGACCGCCGTCGTCGCGGCGATCCCGAGGGCGAGGACCGCTACGGCCGCCGCGACGAAGCCACGGTGGCGTCGGAAGTAGCGCAGGCTGCCGCGCAGGTCTTGCCCCAGCCGATCCATCGCGAACAGCGGTGGCAGCGGAGCGGAGTGCCGGCTGCCACCGCCTCGGGTCGCCGGTGTCAGCTTCGTGGTCCGGTACCCGGGCTACGTACTGCCGCCGCGTACGGCCGACGGCCGGCCGCGCGCGCCTTCCGAGGCGCGCGCGGCCGGCCGTGGACCGTCGCACCGAGTCTCGGGCGGAACGGCTACGGAACGGCGAAGCGCGCGATGCGGTCGCGTCCGCCGATGCCGCCGACCCAGATCTCGTCGCCCACCTGCAGGGCGACCGTGCCGAGCAGGAACAGGGCGTTCGACGGGTAGTTGACGATCTCCTCCGCCATCAGGCTCTCGGGATCGACCACCGCCACGCGCGACGACACTCCGTCGCACCGACCCTCGATGACGCACGCGAAGATGGCGTCCGGGGTCTCCCCGCGGTGCCCGGCGGCCAGCAGCGAGCCGTCCGGCGCGAAGCGCACGTTGTCCACGTTGAAGCCGACCTCGACCGAGTCGATCTGCACCGGCGTCTGACCGCGGGAGAGCCGGATGAGCGACTGCGTGCCCCAGCCGCCGATGTAGAACCAGCGGCCGTCCGGGGACGCGACGAGCCCGTTCGGGCCCGCCGTAGTGCTGCCCGGCACCTCGGACCACCCGGCCCCCGGCTGCCACTCCCAGAGCTGGCCCTCCTCGATGTTGAAGTTCGTCACGCCGAAGCCGCCACCCGGCAGCGCGGCCACGGAGTTGAGGCTGACACCCTCGGGCGCCACCGCGCAGCCGACCCAGGTGAGCGTCGGGGGCGCCGCGGAGGCGTCGAGCTCGAAGACCTCGACCGATTCACGGGCCCCGTGGCGTACGACGTACAGCGTGTGCATGCCGCCGTCGCCCGGGCGCAGGCTCAGGCCGTGCGGGCGGAACGCGGTCGTATCCGGACCCGGGCAGGCACCGTAGGTCGCGGTGTCGTGCCGCGGCGCGGAGGTCTCCACCGGGTAGACGCGCCCCGACGTGTGATCGCGGCTGTCGGTCACGCTGAGGTAGCCGTCGTCCTCCATGCTGGAGACGACCACCCACGGCGTGTCCGGCACGGCGACCAGGTCTTCGGGGCTGATCGGCCCGCAGACGAACTCGACGTCGCCGTCGGGCTCGCACTGCGCGGCGGCGGGAGCGGCCGCGCCGGCGAGACAGGCGACCGCGAAGAGCGAGACGGTTGCGATTCGCACGCGCATCGTATCCATGCCTCCCTATTGCTCCGCGTCCGCGGCGCGGGCGCCCGACAGGGCGTTGATCATTCCGTAGTTGCCCTCGTGGCAGGCGTACTCGAAGACCGGCATCGCCGACGCCCGCATCGGGAGCGCCACCGTGAACGGCCGCGTGAAGGTGGCGGGATCGTCGACCGTGTACTCGTAGAGCAGGGTGTCCTCGGCTACCCGGGTGAACCGCTCGGTGAGCCGCAGGGTCGAGCCGGTGCCAAGCGCGGTCAGCGCCGACGGGTCGAAGCTGGCCGTCCGATCGCTGAAGTTGCGGCTCTCGACGACCAGGGTGTCGCCGTCCCAGCGGCCGCGCGAATCGCCCGTCCAGTGCCGGATGGCGTCCGGCATGTGCAGCCGGCCGTCGAGGGGCACGATCCGCGCGTCGTGGACCATCTCGTTCAGGATGACGACGTGGTCCTCGTTCTGGAAGAGCTGCATGTTGTTGTTGTAGGCGCTCGGCATCATCGGCGGCCCGGAGTTGAACCCGAGGATGCAACGCTCCGCGATGCCGCGATCCTCCGGACCGTCGGCGCCGATTCCGGCCGACCGGAGCCGCACCGGCCGCTCGCCCGGCAGGTCGACGTCGAGCGAGCCGTCGTGGCGCAGCGCGCCTTCCACCACATCCGGCAGGCGTCCATCGGGCGGATCGACGATCAGCGACGAACGCCGGTCGTCGGTGACGGTCGTCCCGAAGTCGAGCCAGAACGCGTTGTAGGCGCCGACGCTCCCTTCCGGGGGCTGCTCGTCGGCGGCGCGCTGGAACGCGGTGGCGCCGAACTCGACCGCGGCCGCCTCCTCGTCCGTCAACGTCGCGCGGCCGGCAAGCGCCTCCGGCCGCTCGAGCGGTGTGGCGGTCCGGAAGTCCCAGACGCCCTGCAGATCCGGCCGGCCGTCCGGCAGCCGGGGCGGCTCCCATTCGGCTGCCGGCGACTGCGCCGCGGGTTCCTGTGCGGTGGCGGTGCCCGGCGCAAGAAGACCGGCCGCGACGACCACCGCCAACAACAACAAACACCTGCGATTCACGTCCACACTCCTTGTCCGGTCCGATGTCACCTCACGTCCGTTGCCACGTCATGCCTGCCCCGGAGCGGCGACCTCCGCCTCGCGGTCCCCGGGCTCGGTCCGCTCAGTACTCGTCGTAGCCTTCCGTCAGCTCGATGTAGACGCCCGACGGGTCGGTCAGGAAGGCGCTCTTCAGGGCGATGCTCTCCACCTCCCGGTACTCGATGTCGAACTCGATCCCCATGGCGGCCAGCTTCGCGCAGAACGCCTCGAGGTCGTCCACCTCGAACCCGATGCGGTCGAGGGTCCGGCCGCGCGTCGGCGCGGGGGCATCGACGCGGCCCTCCCCGAAGCTCATGTTCATTCCGGGCACGTCGGTCGTGGTCTGGATGCGGCCCCGCGGACGCACCTTGAGCGAGAAGACCTTCGCGTACCACTCCAGCAGCTCCTCGTAGCCGGGGGTGAAGAAATGGATGTGGTAGCCGGCCACCGGGACGTGCAGCGACGGATCCTCCTGGAGCTCGATCCACACGCCGTCGGGCGCCATCACGTACGCGTTCGGCATCCCCTCGGCCCCGATGAACTCCGGGCCGACCTCCATCCCCGCCTCGCGCCAGCGCGCCACGAAGGCGGCGGTGTCACGCACCTTGAAGCCGAAATGGTCGAGCACGGAGCCCTGCATCGGCCCGGTCGGCTCCCGCTCCGTCAGCACGATCAGGAAGTTGGGCAGCCGGATCGCCGTCAGCGGCCCCTTCTCGACCACGACGCCGCCGAAGTAGTCGACCCACAGCTTCTTTTGCACCTCGATGTCGGAGACGTTCAGGTGCACGTGGCCGTACGTGATGCCGTTGTCGTCGGGTACCGCGAGCTGGGCTGCCGCGGGCGCGACGAGCGCGCAGAGAACGATGACGAGAGCGGTCGGCAGCACCTTCATGGCTACTCCTTGTCGCGGGGGCCCGGGGGCGGCGGCACCGCGGCGCGGCCCCGGGCCGTCGCGATCGTTGCCGGGATCGTGCGGCAGGCCGTAACAGGCGGATCCAGCCTATCACGCAACCGATCGCCTGCCGCTCCGGCGCGTCCGCGAGGGTGTCCGAGAGCGCCATGGGCCGCGCCGATCCGGACGTCGACCTCCGGTTGTCGCGGCCGGCCGGGCACCGCCGCCGCTGCCGGCGAAAACAGTTGACGCGTCCCGCCACATGTGGCATAAGTCGCCCCGAGGAAGGAGTGTGTCCGCCACGAAATCGCACATGATTCGCGTCGCTTAGGCTCGCTCGCCGTTCGCCCGGTCCGTTGTCGTCGGCATCTGGAACGTACGTCGGTCTTCTCGTTCGAGGAGGTACGATATGCGTCGACTTGCCGTCTGGCTCGCGATCGTTGGCGTCGGAGGCTTGCTCCTCCCGGCCACGGCCGGGGCACAAGGCGGGACCATATCCGGTCTCGTCGAGGATACGACGGGCGGCATCCTGCCCGGCGTGACCGTCGAGGCGGACAGCCCCGTCAACATAGGCGGGGCGGTGACCGCGTTCACCGACGCGGCAGGCCGCTTCACCATCATCAACCTGCGCCCCGGCACCTACACGGTGACCTTCACGCTGCCGGGGTTCAACACCTTCGTCCGCGAGGGCGTCGTCATCATCGGCGATTCAACCATCCAGGTGAACGCCGACATGGCGGTCGGAGCCCTCGAGGAGACGGTGACCGTCACCGGCGAGTCGCCCCTCGTCGACGTGCAGCAGGTGCGCCGCCAGTTCGTGGCGACGCGGGCGATGATGGACGTGCTGCCGGCGGCGCGGACCTTCCAGGCGCGGGCCCTGCTCATTCCCGGCGTTCGCAACACGGGGATGGAAGAGGGGCAGTACTGGCCGGCGGTGCACGGCTCCACCTGGAAGGACTCGCAGACCATGAACGACGGGATGCGGGCGAACAGCACCGTCGACGACGGCCAGTGGCGCATGGGCTGGGAGATGAACGACGCCTCGACGTCGGAGCTGACCTTCGAGGCGGGCGGCGCCCCGGCCGAGGCCCAGGGCGGCGGCATCATCCAGAACGCGATCCCGAAGGAGGGCGGCAACACCTTCTCGGGCACCTGGTTCACCTACTACGGCACGCGCGCCCTGGCGAGCGAGAACGCGGGCGAGGAGTTGCGGGACCTGCTCGGGGAGCCCAACTCGCTCGACTACGACTACGACACGAACCCGGCGTTCGGCGGGAGGATCATCCGCGACCGGCTCTGGTTCTTCACGTCGATGCGCGCCGACGACCGCAAGGAGCGGCGGGCCGGGACGTACTTCGCCGCGCCGGGCGAGCCCTGCATCCCGGAGGCCATCGACTGCATCGGCCGCCAGGAGGCGCTCGACTGGTTCGGGGCCGAGGCCGGCGAGCAGGCCTACTACCGGCGCTACGGCGTCAGCGGGCTGGTCCGCTTCACGAACCAGTTCACGGATCGCCACAAGTGGCGGCTCGGGTTCGAGCGGCTCAACCGCCGGCACCCGTCCATCAGCACGGACTCGACGCGGCCCATCGAGTCGTCCAACCACACCTTCCAGCCGATCGGCTACCACGCGCAGGTGCGGTGGACCTCGTCGATCTCGAACCGGCTGCTGATCGAGGCGGGGACGTCCGTTCAGTACAACAAGTGGCGGCACGAGCAGTTCCCCTGGAACTACACCCGCCCCGCCTCCTACGACGTGTCGACCGGCACGTGGGGGGGCGGCTTCTGGATCGGGGGCTGGCAGCCGGAGCGGAGTCGCTACATCAAGACCTCGCTGTCCTACGTGACCGGCTCGCACAACTTCAAGGCCGGCGTCGAGCACCGCTGGGGCGGCATCAGCCTCGAGCAGTGGGACAACGGCATCGACGTGCGCTCCTACTTCTATGACGACGGAGACCCGATCGGCGTCATGGTGCTGGCGACGCCGCTCGGCCGCGGGCTCGGCCAGCCCGGGCACTACGCGGGCGGGATCGACTTCGATACGGGCGTCTTCGCGCAGGACTCGTGGACGGTCCGCAACTGGACGCTGAACCTCGGCGTACGCGGCGACTTCTTCAGTTCGGGGGTGCCGGAGCAATATGCCCCGGCGGGCACGTGGGTGCCCGAGCGAACCTTCCCGGCCTACCCCGGCCCGCGCTGGAACACCGTCGTGGGACGCTTCGGCGTCGCATATGACGTCTTCGGGGACGGGCGAACCGCGCTCAAGGGGACGGCGCACCACTACATATCCCAGGAGTCGACGCGGCTCGCGATGATGCGCAACCCGCTGTCCACCTACACCTGGTCGGCGGCCCAGGAGTACCGCGACTGGGACGACCTGGACGGCAGCGGAGGCATCGTCGGCCCCGACGGGCGCGTGCAGTACGAGGAGGTCGGCGAATCGCCGAACGAGAACTTCGGCACGGCCAACGACGTCCGGAACCTGGCTCTGGACGACCGCGAGGGCCACTGGGAGTACAACGCCCAGATTCAGCACGAGATCTTCCCGGGCATCTCGACGACGTTCGGCTGGTATCGCCGCAACTACTTCAAGATGTGGTGGGAGGACAACGACCTCCGGTCGTTCGACGACTGGACGCCGTTCCAGGTCATGGGACCGGTGGATGACCGGCTGGGCCAGTGGAGCGGCCAGACGCTCACGCTCTACAACCTGAACGAGGACGTGTACGGGGACGTGTCGCGCACCGTCAGGACGTCGGACATCAACGACCGGCTCTACGACGGTTTCGAGTTCGTGGTCGACGGCCGGCTGCCGAACGGGGCGTTCTTCGGAGGCAGCTTCACGCACGAGCGCACGTTCATCAACGAGTGCGACCCCCCGACCTCCACCGGCACCACGTTCGACGTCGACGATCGCAATCGGACGCTCTGGTGCGACTCGCCGCGGGCGTGGCAGACGCAGTACAAGGCGCACGGGGCCTGGCCGCTGCCCGGGGGGGTCATCCTCAGCGCGTTCGTGCAGGGGTACCCGGGGCCGGACATCGACGCGAACTGGACCGTGTCGGAGCTGCCGGACGGGAGCGAGCTCACGGGCGGGCAGAACATCACGATCGATCTGCTGCCGCACGAGAGGCTCTTCCTTCCGTTCCAGCGGAAGGTCGACCTGCGCGTGATGCGGCGGTTCAACTTCGGGGACACGCAGATCGCGCCGGTCCTGGACCTGTTCAACATCTTCAACGCGAACACGACGACCCAGGTCAACGAGACCTACGGGGAGAACTGGCAGCGGATCAACCGCATCATGCAGGCTCGCTACATCCGCCTCGGCCTGGAGCTCGAGTGGTAGCGTAGCGGCCATTTCGTCACGCGGCTACGTCAACGGCGCCGGCCTTCGTCAGGCCGGCGCCGTTTTTCTTTGCCGCGGGGCATCCGTGATCGTGCGGGCCAGGAACAGGCGAAACGCGGGCTTCCGGCGGCCGGGCTCCTCGGGGAGCTCGTTCGACGGGCGACCCGACCGGCGCACCGTCACCGTGCGGGGAATCAGGGAATCTCGTCCGGCGTCCAGGGCCGTCGGGAGGGCTCCCCGCGCTCGTACAGCGTGAGGTTGTCGTCGAGGCGCCGCGCGATGTCGTCGAGCCCGCCGGCCTGCCCTCGCACGTCCCGCTGTACCGCCGCGGCCGCTGCGTACTGCCCGACGGCCGCCAGGGCCATGGCGTACGTCTCGCCGACCGCCAGGCTGTCCTCTACCGTCTGCTGGGGCCGGTCGAGCAGCTCCTCCGCCAGCGCGAGCGCGCGGCGGGGGTTTCGTATCCGGTCCTCGGGCGCCGCGGCGAGCAGGCGGGCGAGGGCGCGCGTGAATCCCTGGTGATCGGGAAAGGCCCGCAGCCCGTCCGTCAAGCGGTCGCGCGCCTCCGCGTAGCGTTCCAGGAGCGCGAGGTTCATCGCGGACCCGAGGGCCGCGGCGGCGTTCAGCGGTTCCATCTCCAGCAGCGTCCCGTACTGCGCCAGCGCCTCTTCCGACCGTCCGTTTCGCGCCAGGATGCGGGCGAGAGCGAGGCGCGCCTCGACGTACCCCGGCTTGCGCTCGAGCGCGGCCGACAACTGGGCGACCGCGTCGTTCGTCCGCCCGCTCCCGGCCAGGATCATGGCCAGATTGAAGCGGGCTTCTGTGTACTCCGGGGCCGTCCGGATGATCTCCTCGAACGCGGCCCGGGCTCCCTGCCGGTCTCCCATGCGCCACAGCGACGTCGCGAACCGGTGGCGCAGCGACGGGCTGTCGGGCGACAGCGCGAGCGCCTGTTCGAAGTAGTCGGCGGCTGCCGCCGAGTTGCCCTCGGCCAGCGCCTCGCCGCCGCGAAAGTCGAGCATCAGCGCGCTCTCGAGCCGTTCCTCGATCTGCCCCAGCAGGGGGTCGTTCGACCACGGCTCGATGTCGCCCTGCCGGGCGAGGTGCGCCTGCGCCTGCTCCAGGTTGCCCAACCGGCGGTGGGCCATCGCCAGCGGATAGTGAATGGCGCTCGCTCCCGGGTCGCGCGCCAGCGCTTCCTCCAGCGCCCGCACCGCCTCGGTGTCGTCGTCGAGCGCGAGCGCCGCCCGGCCCGCTCCGAACCAGGCCGCCGCCGAACCGGCGTCGAGCGCGAGCGCTCTGGCGAAGAGGGGGGCGGCGGCCCCAGCCCGACCCAGGGCGAGGTAGGCGTCGCCGAGCCGGATGAGCGTGGCCAGGGCGTCGGGCCGAAGCTCGAGCGCGTGCTCGTAGGACGCGACGGCCTCTCGGAGCGGGCCGTGGTTCCGATACACGTGCCCGAGCAACTGCGACCAGCGCCAGTCGCTGGGCGCCAGGGTGCGGGCGTTCAGGAAGTAGGCCTCGGCCGTCTCGAGCTCCCGCGCCGCCAGCAGCAGGCTCCCCATCTCGCCGTAGGCGCCGGCTAGCTCCGCGGCCGTTGCGCCGCCGTCCTCGACCAGGGCCGCCAGCGCGGCGTACGGCTCGCGCAACTGCTGCGAGACCGATACCCCCATGGCGGAGAAGTCCGGCGTGAGGACGAGCCTCAACCCCAGCCCTTCGGGAGGTGCGAGCACGGGGCGTCCCATCGAGTCGGCCTGACTCTCGGTCGAGGTGGCGCAGGCGCCGCCGAGCAAGGCTGCCGCCACCGCCAGCCCCGCCGCTCCGCGCGCCGTCATCGCACCGTCCCCTCGCCCTTGACCAGCGTGGTCCACCGGTCGATCGCCAGGTCGCTCCATTCCTCGAGCGCGCCCTCCGGCCACCGGACCCGCACCGTGGGCGCGACGGTCGAGTCGCCGAGGCCGACGAGCACCCTGGGGTCGTTGGCGGAGGCGTAGCTGCCGTCGGCGCGCACGCGCCGCCGCAGCGTCGGCTGCCCCTCTCGCACGATCTCGACCCGCGCCCCCAGCATGTCGCGCCCCTCGATCGACGCGGGGCCCCTCGCGGCGGCAGGGGTCTCGCCGACGACCCGCAGGCCCAGCCAGTGGGACCGGTTGCCGACGGTGTTGACGAGCAGCCGGACGCGCCCGTTGAGGTTGCCGAGCAGCACGTCGGTATCGCCGTCGTTGTCCACGTCGCCGAAGGCCGCGCCGCGACTCACCTCGACCAGCGCCAGGGCCGCGCCCGCCCGGTCGGTAACGTCCTCGAACCGGCCGTCCCGGGTATTGCGGAGCAGGAGATTGCGCTCCTCGAACGGCATTGGGTGGTCCGGGCGCCCAGGCTTGGCGTCGAGCGCGCCGTTGGCGAACAGGATGTCGAGCCAGCCGTCGTTGTCGTAGTCGATCCAGGCCGTGCCCCAGCCGGTGTACCCGAGGCTGAGGCCGTGCACCTGCGTGACGGCGCTCCCGTCCTTGAACAGACCGGACCCGTCGTTGAGGTAGACGTTGTGCCCTTCCGTGGGCATGTGCGTCATGATCAGGTCTTCGTCGCCGTCGTTGTCGAAATCGCCCGCGTCGACGCCCATGCTGGCTTCCGGCCGGCCCTGCTCGCTCACCGCGGACCCCGACAGGAGCCCCAGGTCCCCGAACGTGCCGTCTCCCCGATTCATCCAGAGCAGGTTGGGACGGCCGTCGTTCGCGACGTAGATGTCCATCCGCCCGTCGTCGTCGAAGTCCGCGGTCGAGACCCCGAGGGCCGGCCCGAACGGCTCGGTCACGACGAACGCCGTCGCCGTGACGTTCGCAAACGTGCCGTCGCCCCGATTGCGGTACAGCCGGTCGCTCTGCGGTTCGTAGCGCTCGGGGCCGCAGTGACTCCGCCGGTCCGACAGGACCGTGCAGACGAGCTCCGCGTTGAAGTCGTACCACACGTAGTTCCCGACGTACAGGTCGAGCCGGCCGTCGCCGTCGACGTCCACGAAGGAAGCCGACACGCCCCAGCCGGGGTCGTCCGTGCCGCTCGCTTCCGACACGTCGGAAAACGTGCCGTCGCCATTGTTGCGGTAGAGCTGGTTGGGTCCGAGATAGGTGAGGTAGAGGTCGACCCACCCGTCGTTGTCGATGTCGCCTGCCGCCACCCCCATGCCGTGCCCGCGTGCGTCGATCCCGCTCGCGTCCGTGACGTCCGTGAACCGGAGGAGCGTGCGCGTGCCGTCCGCCTCCACCCGGAGGTCGTTGCGGTAGAGCCGGCCCCGGAGCGGCAGCGGCCCCACCGGCTGGAACAACGCATCGCTTAGGGTCTTGCCCTCGCCCATCATCCGTCCCTGAACGAAGTACGCGTCGAGGTCGCCGTCGTTGTCATAGTCGAAGAGGCCTACTCCGGCGGGAACGATCTCGGGGAAGTAGAACTCGCCCGACATGCCGTTGAAGTGCACGAAATCGAGGCCGACGGCCGCGGCACGGTCGACGAACCAATCGCGCGCGTCGCCCTGCGGCGCGCCGGCGGGAATCGGGGCCGGGGCACGGCTCGCGGGCGCCCCCGCGTCCGGCCCCGGCCCCGGGTTCTCGGCCGCGCAGCCGGCCAGCAGGGCGACGACCGGCAGGCACGCGGCCAGCCCGCGGGGGCAGACGCCGCGGGTATGACCGACGGTTCGGTCGCGCTCGAAGGAGAACCGGCGGAGTGGGGTGGTTGCCGGACCGGCGTGCCCCGTCATCCGTCGCGGCCGTCTCCGCAAGCCGGCGGGCGGTCCAGCCCGAACGGCGAGCGCCGGCATGGACTCAGCGGCCTTCCCCATGTCTGCAGCGGGTGGGCCTCCACCACGGTTTTCGAGGCTCCGCGATTATAGCTTGGAACGACGCGTTCGCCGCTGCGAACCGGGGGGCCTCCGACCGTCTCGCGGTGTGAACCAGCCCGCCGGAAATCGCCGCCGAACGCGACCGCGGAGGTCGCGCGGCAGCCTCCCCCTGGGCGCACCGCTCAGGGCGCAGACTCCGCATCCAGGTCGAGGGGCAGGACCGGCACGGGCTCCACCCCCGGGGCGCCCTCACGAACCAGGAGCACGCGATTGAGCGGAACGTCGCGATGCGTGTCGCGCCGCCCACTGCCCGGCCAGACGACCGTCAGCTCTCGGATCCTCGTCGCGGCGCCCAGCCCGATCTCCTGCTGGAGCGTCGAGGCGCCGAAGCTCCCGCCGCTCCCGGCCGTGGCATGGACCGTCCGATCGCCTTCGGGCGTTGCCACGCGGACCGTGATTCGCGCGCCGACGGCGAGGCGATTGGAGGCGGTCCCGCGCAGCCTCAGCGTGATCCACGCATGGCCGTGGCCGGGGTTGAGCAGCAGCACGTTCTGCGACGGGTCGCCCTCGAACGCGCCGCCCAGGACCATGAACACGTCCTGGTCGCCGTCGTGATCGACGTCCCCGAACGAGACTCCGTGCCCCTTCTGGATGTGCCCGAAACCGCCCGCCGTCGTCACGTCCTCGAAGCGTTCACCGCCGGCGTTGCGGAACACCCGATTGGGAACGAGCATCTCCAGGTACGGAGAGCCGGTGCCCAGGTAGAGATCGGGAAACCCGTCGTTGTCCAGGTCGCCGTAGTTGCTGCCCATCGTGGGCATGCTCCTGTCGAGGCCGGCGGCTGCGGTGACGTCGGCAAACGTGCCGTCGCCCTGGTTGCGATACAGGACCGGATGCCCGGACGGGCGGCGCTCCCCGAGATACTCCGCCACGATGTCATCCACCGAGTCTCGAAAGCCGGCCACGTACAGGTCGAGCCAACCGTCGTTGTCGTAGTCGAAGAACCAGGTCGGGAAGCTGTTCAGAGGGGCTTCTACCCCGGCGGTGGCCGTGACCTCGCGGAACGACCACTGCCCGTCCGCCGACGGCCCGGCGTTGCGGAACAGGTGGTTCGGTTCCTCGAGGCGCGACAAGTACAGGTCGAGGCGGCCGTCGTTGTCGTAGTCGCCCCAGGCCACCCCCTTGACGAAGCCGACCACCTGCACCCCGGCCAGGTGGGCGACGTCGCTGAACGTGCCGTCCCCGTTGTTGCGAAATAGCTGCGAGGGGTACGAATGCGCCAGGCTGAGTTCCGACTCGTTGCCGACGAAGAGGTCGACATCGCCGTCGTTGTCATAGTCACCCCAGGCCGCCGTCTGCGTCGGAGCCCCCCGCAGCATTCCCGCGGCTTCGGTGACGTCGGTGAACGACCCGTCGCCGTTGCTCCGCAGCAGCGAGTTCGGGTGCGGCCGATTCGACCACGCGCCCCGCAGGACCAGGACATCGGCATGGCCATCGTTGTCGTAGTCGGCCGGGACGAGATTCAACCCCCCGACGATCCCCTCCAACCCGGCCTCGATCGTCGCGTCGTCGAAGCTGCCGTCGCCGTTGTTCCGAAAGTACCGAAGCTGATCGCGGAGCCCCGACGACGACGCCATGAGATCGAGGTCGCCATCGCCGTCGAAGTCCTCCATCACGCTGCCGCCCGAGCGACCGACGGTATCGACGCCCAGCTTCGGCGCGACATCCACGAAGCGGGCGATCCCGCTGCTCGCTCCGAACGCCGAGCGGGGGATCCGCAAGGCCGGCGGCACGCCGTCGGGGTGCTCGCCGAGCCACATGTGCGCGAGGTTGAGCACCCACCGCGCGGCCAGGTCGGCCGGGTCGTTCAGCGCCATCCGCTCGTACACCGCGACGGCCTGCCGCACAGTGTCCTCGCTCGGGTGCCCGGCCTCCGCATCGAGCGGCATCACGCAACGCGCCGCCGGGTGCGGGGGAAGGCAGTTGTCGCGCTGCGCGCGTCGCAGATACGCGATGCCGCGGGAGCGGTGCATCGAGTCGCGGAACCCGACGGGGAAGTCGTTCGGCGGGTCGCCGCTGCTGGTCTGAAGCAGCTGGTGAAGCTGCTCGAACGCGTGGATCGCCTCGTCCGTGCGCCCCGCGTTGAGCATCTCCGTGGCGACCGCGCCCCGATAGACCAGCCGCTGGGCCGGACCGGGGGGCGGAGTCATGCCGAGCAGCACCTCCAGCCGCGCGGCGTTGGCGTAGATGTTGTCGAGCCGGGAATCACGCGCCGCGGCCACCGCTTCGAGGCGCTCCGCCATCCGTGCGTTGCTCGGTGGTCGGAGGGACGCCGGCTGCTGGCCGGCAACCGAGACGCAGACCACGAGCGCCGGCAGGACCGCCCACGCCTGGGGAGGAGGGGCCCGTCGGCTCCTGCGTGCCCGAGCGACCCGCACGCTGCCTGCCGCTCGGCGGGTCAACCGTCAATCCCCGGTTATCCGCGCCAGCACGCTCGGAGAGAACTCGAAAGTAACGCGCAGGGCGCCATAGTAGACGTGGATCGGCCTTCGCGGGTCGAACCGCGCCTCGCCGACGATGATGCCCCGAATCCCGTCGCCGGCGGCCAGCCGTGCGCCGGGGGCGAAGTTGGCAATGTCGACGGTCCGCGCCTGGAACTGCTCCGTTCCCTGCTGGATCCGAAAATCGGTACTCAGCGCGATATCGTCGTTGGCGGCGCCCTCCACGTAGAACATCGTCGCGCGGCGCGCCTGCGCGCGGATCGAGTACTTCAGCGGCGCCTCGAACAACGCGTCGGCCGTCAGGTCGTTGAGGTGGACGATCACGAACCGGACCCCGAACCCGCTCGCCGCTCGCCCGAACTCCGTCGTCAGCCGATCGAGATCGACGGCCTCTGGCGCCTGCCGCGGGCCGGCGGCGCCAGGCACGGTGACCAGCAGGAGCACGACCGGAACGAGCGCCAGCGTCTTCATGGGTCCGCGGTCTCTCGTACCCGAACGGCGCACGCGTCGCAACCTGACGGACGAGCGGTCGGGGACCGGCCTACGGCGACCCGGTTATCTGGAACGGGCGATGGAGTCGAGCCACCTCGTCGGAGGCGCGCATGACGAGCGCGCGCGCGACGTACCGCCCCGGCGGGAGGTGGTCGACCGCCACCGAGGCGGAGACGAACCGCCGAGGGGTTTCGGTGGGGCCGCCGAGGACGGCGTCCGCGGAGGCTCGCACGGGCCCGGACTCGTCGTCGGCCACCTCGACCACGACGCGCGTCTGATCGAACGTCGACGGTCCGTCGGCGTACAGCTCCGTGTACGCGAGCAGCCATCCGCTCGACACCCGCGCTTCGACCGGGGTCTGGAACTCACCCGGCGAGGAGGGTCTCTCGGCCAGCGTCAGGTCGCCGACGGCCAGCGGTCCGTCCGACCGCCGCTCGGCCCGGAACGGATGCTGCACGCTGCCCCGCTGCCCGGCGCCATCGACCACGGCGATCCTCAGCGTATAGTCGCCCGGGCCGACCACCATCGGGGCGGAGTACCTGCGCACCGGCCCGGCCGGTGTCACGGCCAGCGCGGCGGGGATGCTCCGCTTCCCCGTCGCCACCACCGTCCCCTCCGGGTTGCGCAGGGCGAAGGCCACGGTCAGATCGGCGACGATGTCCACCTCGCCCCCGACCTCCGCGGCGACCATCACCCTCACCGACTCATCGCCGGCGTCCCGATAGGAGTAGGTCGCCACTCGCACCGGCAAGTCGGTCGTGACGACCGGGGACCGCAGCATCCGCGACAGGTGATCGTCGACGCTCTGCGTGTCCCGCTCCGACTCGAAGCTCACCTCCCGCCGCGCGCGCACGCGCGCACCCCGACGCCCCACCGATACGTCGATCGAGCGCCGCTCCTCGTCCCGATCCGTGGGACGCGCTTCCACGCCGAGCAGGTAATAGCCCGACAGCTCCCGCTCCAGCCGGTCGAAGATCGGGCCGGGGTTGTAGTGCGCGCGCATCAGCTCGCCGCGCGCCACCGCCGTGACCGCCTGCAGACCGGCCTCCCGCATGCGGTCGTCCTCCTGAGGCGAGGGTGGCCGCGACTGCTCGGTCGTGTCGATCTGCGGTGCGTCGACCTTGATCGCGTAGACGGTCGTGCGGGAGGCGGCGGCGAGCTCCTCGATCTCGGCAAGGAACGCCGACTCGCGGCCGACCACCAGCCCGCCCGCGATCCATACCAGGGCCTTGGGCCCCTCGTAGTCGCTCAACGCCCGCAGGATGGCCTCGAGCCCGCGGCGCGTATTCAGGGCGTGGAATCTCTCCTCCTCCACGATGGACCGGGCCTCCACGAACACCCGGTTCGTACAACTGAAGTCCCGGACGAAGAGTTCTCCGCACTCCCGCGTAGTCACCCTCTCCTGCATGTCCGTATCGCGATACTCGCTGATCTGGTAAGCCTCGTAGAGGCCCATGTTGAGATCGCGACGCACGCGCTCGCCACGGCCCGCCATGCCGGCGACCTCCCGCCGGACGCGGTCGAGGTCCGAGGTGAAGTCGATGTACTGGCCGGTCGGCAGGGCCATGAGCGCGACCCGATCGAGGGGCGTCAACTGGTCGACGAACTCGCCGGCGGCACGCATCACGTGGCGCCCTTCCCCGAAATGGATGCTCTCCTCGTCGACCGCGATGACGATCAGGCGGCCGCGGCGCTGGTCGGTGTTCGACGTGTAGAAGATCGGCTGGGACTCGAGTGGCGGCGGGAGGCTCTCCTGCGGGGGTCGCAGCCAGATGAACTGCGCCTGGACGACGTTGCGGGGATCCCCGTCGATGCTGACGGTGAACTCCGACGCTTCCACGTCCGGGATGGGGCGACCGTCGCCGTCGATGACGGTTACGTCGACCTCGATGACGTCGACGCCGCTCCGGAACGTCGGCCGCTCTTGCGGCGGTTGCGCCGAGACCGCGGCCGTCGCGACAACGACCACCAGGGCGACCAACAGACCGTACGAGACGAGCTGTGGACGGCGCATATCCCCCTCCTAACGAGAAACTAATCTAACGGTGCGGGTATGGGCTCAGGCTGCCTTCACTTCGACCTCCACGCCGAGGTCGTGCAGACGCCGGAGGAGCCGCTGGGTAATGCGGTGTTTGTCGCGATTCTCCAGGTACCGAGCGCCCAGGTCGTGGTAGTCCTTCCCGTCGCGAAGCATGAAGTAGGCGGCGGTCAGCATGGAGGCGGCGACCGCCACGATCGCCTTCTTCGGGCCGCGCCGGCCCTTGAGGCGCCGGAATTGCGATTGCAGGTGGCTCCCCTTCTTCCGGGTCGCCGCCCACGCGGCCTGGACGAGTGTCGTCTTCAACCAAGGCGTCGCATGACGGAGCCGGGTCGAGCGGCGCTTGCCCGCACTCTCGTCGAGGCGCGGACACAGACCCGCCCACGAGACCAGATGGCCCGCAGTGGGAAACCGGTCCATGTCCACGCCGATCTCGGCGATGATCGCCCGCGCGACCGTCTCACTGACCCCGGGCATCGTCGTCAGCCGGTCGGCCGCTTCGCGAAAAGGGCGCAGCACCTCGTCAGCCTGCCGCTCCACGTTCTCCACGGCCGCACGCAGCGCACCGATCTGCGTCAGGTGCAGTTGCAGCAGGAAACGATGATGGACCGTCACCCGGCCGTGAACCGCGGCGACGATGTCCGCGCGGCTGGCCTTCAGGCGCACGTCGGTGCAATCGGCCAGCCGCTCGGGATCGGTCTCCCCGGCGATCAGCGCCGCGAGGATTGCCCGGCCGCTGGCGCCCAGGATGTCGGTGACCACGCGCGTGAGCTTCACGTTCGCGTCTTCCAGCGTCTTCTGCAGCCGCTGGGTGTGCCGGGCGATCTCGCCGACGAGTTGCTTGCGGGTCCGCGTCAGGTCGCGCAGTTCCTGAATCGGGGCCGGCGGCACGAAGCTGCCCTCGATCAGCCCGTGGGCCAGCAGGTCGGCGATCCAGGCCGCGTCCTTCCGGTCGCTCTTGCGGCCCGGGACGTTCCGGATGTGCCGCGCGTTGGCCAGCACCAGCGTGAACGACTCCTCGTCTTCGAGGATGTGCCATACCGGCTTCCAGTACACCCCGGTCGCCTCCATCGCCACGTGCGTGCAGCCGGCCTCTTTCAGCCACGCCGACAGGGCGAGCAGGCCCGCCGTCGTCGTCGCGAACTCGCGGTGCTCGGTCGTGGCCGTCCGACCGGCCGCCACGCGCACGCACGCGGTCACTTGCCGCGAGTGGACATCCAACCCGGCGCACCGGGAATACAAGATTCGCATCCGCTACCTCCTGTAAATCGCAGGGGCGCTGGCGTGGAGTCCGCAGGTACGAAATCTAACGGGCGCGCTCCCCGGATCCGCCGGGCTCGCAATGTGGGGTGCTCGCGGGACTCCCGGTCCAACTCACAGACGGGCTCTCGGCACCATTGGAGAAACCGACCTCTGTGCCAGCGTAACCCTCCACACAATACCCCTGTTTCATGCATCTGCGGGTCCGGCGCGCCGCCGGGTGGCAAACTCATTGGTAGATCTCACTGGGCACCGGGCGGCGGTACCGACCGGCTGAAAGCAAGACCCCCGTTCAAACCGTGCGTGCGGATTTCCCGCACACGGCTTACCAGGTGGACTTCAGGTCGCAGCATGCACCACCCCCGGATACCGAATCGTGCCGCGCAGGCGGACGAGCCCCAGGGCCTCGAAGAACGGACGACGCCAAGCCCGCGCCCGACCAGCCACCAGACGAGCCCCCGCACGCTTGAGAAGCAAGCCGCGCAGACGCCCAGCCACGTAGTCGTCGAGCTGTACGAAGTGGGTCGCCGCATTGCCGGTCCGGAAATACTGCCCCCACCCGCGAAGGACCCGGTTCACGTCCGCGATGACCAGACGCAGGTCCGTGTGGCAGCGGCCCCGAGGGGTCAGCGCCCGCACGCGGGCGCGCACCTGCTTCATCGCACGTCGAGACGGCCAGCGGTGCAGGAAATACACCCGTCGCCGCTTGCGGGCCCAGATGGGACCGCTCATGCGCTTGTGCAGATGACACCCCAGGAAATCGAAGCCTTCACGGCCGTCTGTCAGGTCGACCACCCGCGTCTTCTCCGGATGCAGCTCCAGCCCGAGGCGGGCCAGCACCAGGCCCACCCGCTCCCGAGCCGTCTCGACCGCCGCCTTCGTATCGCACATCACCACGAAGTCGTCGGCGTAACGCACCAGCGTACCCAGGTGCGCCCACCGGTCCTCCCAGACCCGGTCGAGCACATGCAGGAAGATGTTCGACAAGAGCGGCGAGATGACGCCCCCCTGCGGAGTCCCCGCCAGGGTCCGATGCACCCGCCCCTCGTCCATCACTCCCGCCGCCAGCCACAGCCGTAGCAGACGAAGGACTCGCCGGTCCGACACCCGCTGGCGCACCAGCGTCAGCAACTTCGCGTGGTCGATGCTGCTGAAGTAGTCGCAGATGTCGGCGTCCAGCACGTGGCAGCCCCCGCGCGCCCCGCGGACGCGAAGGACCTCCAGCGCCTGCGTCGCGCTCCGCTTCGGTCGAAACCCATACGACGAATCGCGGAAATCCGCCTCGAAGATGGGGCTCAACACCAGCGTCGCGGCCATCTGCGCCACCCGGTCACGGACCGTCGGTATCCCCAGCGGTCGTCGTCGGCCATCGGCCTTGGGAATGTACCGCCGAAGGACCAGCTGCGGCCGGTACGTCCCCGCGCGCAACGCCGCGCCGAGTTCCCGCAGGAACTCATCGACACCGCGCTGCTCAATCTCGGCCAGCGTCTCGGAATCGACACCCGCCGAGCCACGATTCCGCTTGACACGCCGCCACGCCTCCCGGAGGACGTCATCCCTCCAGATCCGGTCCATCAGGGCGTGGAAGCGCCGCTTCGGGGACCGCTTGGCCGCGGCCCACAGGCGTCGTTGCAATTGGCGCACTTGGTCGAGAGGCGGACGCCTCCCGGGGGAGTTGGGTCCGGTCTCGCCGGCCATGCCCTCGCGCGTCCTTGCGCCCACGCCGTGTCCACCGCAGGGGCCCTTCCCTCCGGCCGCGTTCTGCTGCACGGCCCTCCGCAGTACTATGGCCCCCTCGGACTCCCGCTGCGCCGCGCCCGCTTTCACCTTCGGCTTATGCGGGCCGCGCTGCCCCGACCCGGGCCGCGCAGACGGGCCTCTCGTGTTCCGTCCCTCTCCGTGTCCGCGTGCTGCGCCCCATACCCCGCCGAGACCTCCCGCGCGTACACCGCCGGACCGGGGCGCGGGAGACATGGCCTTCGCCGTGAGATGAGCGGCTCGGCTCTCGGATTGTGAATGTGTCGAGGCTGCAGGCTTCACTTCATGTTGCGGCCCGCGGACTTGCTCCCTCCGAAGAGGCTTCTGACACCCCGCTCGGGCCACGGCCGTCTCCGGTCGTGCCTGGGGTCTGCTACTCGGCGCTCCGGCGCTTACCGAGGCGGGACTTGCACCCGCTGGAGAAGAACAGCGTGACGCAGCCGGTCTCCCGCCCGCGTCGGCACGACGCACCATCGGCTCACTCTACCACCGAACGAGTACGCCCCCGCGGGCGCGTCGGGCGTTAGCGCCCGGCGCGCGAGGGAGTGGCACGCGCGACGCGATGCGCGCCGCGCGGGAGTCGAGACCGGGGGTGCTCGGTCGTCAGGCCGGGAGCGGCGGCATGCGCGGCCCGGGCGTCGAGAACGTCATCCCGGTGACCGCCTTGACGCTGCGGTTGCCGTAGCGGAACGGGACGATCAACCGGAGCGGCGCGCCGTGCTGCGGCGGGATCGGCTCGTCGTTCATGAGCCACGCCAGCATCACCTGCGGGTGCCGGAGCGTCGTCATGGGCTCGTCCGCGTAGAAGCGGTCGGAGGCGACGAAACGGCAGTAGTGCACTTCCGGAATGAGCCCGAGCATGTCGGCGACGTCGCTGAAGCGCACGCCGGTCCACTTGACGATGCCGCGCGGATTGGGCGCGCCGCACTGCAGCAGGAACGTGCCGGACACCCGCGGGAGCGGCTCGAGGTCGGCGAAGCGCAGCGTGCCGGAGAGCCGGCCGAGACCGCGCGTGTCGACCCGGACGCGAAGCGAGCGGTAGTCGAAGTCTATCTGGGGCGTGCGGCGCCCCTCGGTGCGCCACAGCACGGGATCGCTGATCGGACCCGCGGAGTCTTCCGGATGCTCCGGCGCCGAGCCGTCGTCGTTCAGGGGCAGCGGCGCAGGGAAGCCCTCCCGCAGCGGCCGCTCCACGAGCCGGTCCGGCCAATCGTCCTGCCCGGCCGCCGCCTCGACCAGGCTTCGGGGCCCGATCGCGCCAAGCGTCATCCCCGCCACCGTCGACCCCGACACGACCATCGCCCGTCGTCGCGACATCTTCATCGGTGCCCCCTTTTGGACGTTTGCCCGCGCGGACGCCCTCCGCGCAGCGCGAGTCCCCACTGGGAACGATTATACGCGCCGACGTCGGGGTACACGCGTCGGCGTCGGGGCGCCGTCGACTATGCTAGGAGTCTGCGCCGCGCAACGGCGCGGACTCCCGGAGGGTTGCTTGGCCACCGGGCGCAGCCGTCAGGCGACGAATGGCGGGCCGGGAGTCCTGCACGGTTCGGTTGGGACGGCCTCCCGGTCCGGGCCGTCCGGGAGGCGAGCGATGGCGATAGAGGCCCGGACCGCCGGGCGACTGCTCGGCGGAATCCTGCTGGCGATGCCCCTGGCCACGCCGGCGACGTCCGACGCCGCGGAGCGGGAGACGGCAGCCGAAGCGGTGGAGGAAGCGCAGCCCCGTTCCTCCGCCCTGGCGGAAGTCCCCGCGTTCCGCGTCGATCCCTTCTGGCCGCGCGAGCTCCCGAACGACTGGATCCTGGGGCAGGCGTCAGGCGTGGCGGTCGACGCTCGCGATCATGTCTGGCTGCTGCACCGCCCCCGGACGCTCGACGCCCGGCAACGCGGGGAGCACGGCATGTGCTGCGTTCCGGCCCCGCCGGTCATCGAGTTCGCACCCGACGGCACGGTCGCGCGCGCGTGGGGCGGACCCGACGAGGGGTACGAGTGGCCGGAGAGCGAGCACGGCATCCACGTCGACCACCAGGGACACGTCTGGATCGGCGGGAACGCCGCCGGCGACGCGCACATCCTGAAGTTCACCGCGGACGGCGAGTTCCTGCTGCAGATCGGCCGCGCCGGGGCGAGCGAAGGAAGCAACGACACCGCGAACCTCGGCCGCCCGGCCGGCATCCGCGTCGACCCCGGCGCCAACGAGGTCTACGTGGCCGACGGCTACGGCAACCGGCGCGTCATCGTCTTCGACGCCGACACAGGCGAGTACCGGCGGCACTGGGGCGCCTACGGGGAGCGGCCGGACGACGCCGAGCTGCCGCCCTACGATCCCGCCGCCGACCCGATTCGCCACTACCGGAGCCCGGTGCACGACGTCACCCTGTCCAGCGACGGCCTCGTCTATGTAGCCGACCGGACGAACGACCGGCTGCAGGTGTTCCGCAAGGACGGGAGCTTCGTGCGCGAGGCGTTCGTGCGTCCGGCGACCCTCGGCAGCGGCTCGGTCTCGGGGGTGACGCTGTCGGTCGACCCCGCGCAGCGCTGGCTGTTCATCCCCGACGGCACGAACAACGTCGTGTGGATCCTCGACCGCGAATCGCTGACGGTCGCCGGCCGCTTCGGCCGCATGGGCAAGTACGCCGGCCAGTTCTACCGGCTGCACAACCTGGCCATCGACTCGCGCGGCAATCTCTACACCACGGAGGTCAACGTCGGGCAGCGGATCCAGAAGTTCGAGCGTGTCGGCGAGTAGGTTTCCTTGGTCGTGGGACGCTCGATCTACTCCACGTCCCTGACGTCGTCGGCCGGCTCGGCGTCCCTGGCGTCCTGCTCCTCCTCCCGCGCCCGGTCGAGCCGCGCGAAGAACCAGAGGACGAAGGCGCCGAAGCCCAGCACGACGCAGACGAGCGCCGCGACGGCGGCGAGGCCGAAGCTGCTGCCAGGCTCCATGGCGTCCACTATGCTACCCGCAACGACGCGCCGATGAGCCAACCGAGTCCGGTCGCCCGCTTCTATGTCGGCCAGATCGTGCACCACCTGCGGTTCGACTATCGCGGCGTGGTCTTCGACGTAGACCCCACGTTCCAGGGCAGCGACGAGTGGTACGAAGCGGTGGCCCGCTCGCGTCCGCCGAAGAACCGGCCGTGGTACCACGTCCTGGTCGACGGCCGGCAGCACACGACGTACGTCGCGGAGCGCCACCTGGAGCCGGACGACAGCGGGAAGCCCATCCGGCACCCATTGCTCGCGGCGTTGTGCGGCGCCTACCGCGACGGCCGCTACCTGCCCCGCCGCACGGTGCAGTAACTCGATCCCGCCGGGCCGACTGACCGATGTCTCCCGCCCGCCGGCGTTCCCGACCGGCGACACTCGCCTCGAGGCCGGCCGCCACCGCGGCCAGCCCCCGCTCCGCTGCGCGACGGTCGAGGTCCGCCGGCCGTCGCGGGTCACCGGGCGTGCCCGCGACCGCTGAGCCTGCGGGCGCGTCCCCGCCGCAGACCGGAATCCGGACCTTCGCCGCCCCCCTCGTCCCGACGCTGGCCCTGCTGGTCATCTCGCTCGTCCCGCGCGCGCAGGCGAACGCGGTCCTCGCCCAGTCGGTGCAGGGCGCGGCCCTGGCGCTCCTGGCCTGGCAGGCCGTGCTCTTCGCGTGGCTCCGGCGCCGAGGCGCCGCCCGGACGCTCGAGACGGCGCTCCGCCCGCAGCACTACGTCCAGGCCGCCGTGCAGCTTTCCGTCTTCGCCTATTGGGGTTGGTACTGGCGGCCGGTCTACGAGCACGCATGGCTGCTGGTTGCCCAGATTCTCTTTGCCTACGCCTTCGACCTGTTGCTCGCCTGGTCGCGCCGGGACCGGTATGCGCTGGGGTTCGGCCCGTTCCCCATCATCTTCAGCACGAACCTGTTCCTCTGGTTCCGCGACGACTGGTTCCACCTGCAGTTCCTGATGATCGCAGTCGGCTTCCTCGGCAAGGAGTTCGTGCGCTGGGAACGGGAGGGCCGGCGCGTCCACATCTTCAACCCCTCCGCGTTCTCGCTGGGGCTCTTCTCGGTGGCGCTCATCGCGACCGGCACCACCCCGCTGACCTGGGGCGAGGAGATCGCGACGACGCTGACGCTCGCCCCGCGCATCTACCTCTTCCTCTTCCTCGCCGGCCTGGTCGTCATGTACCGCTTCGCGATCACGCTCGTGGCCGGGTCGGCGGCGGTCGTCCTCTTCGGCCTGAGCGCGCTGTACGCGGCGGCGACCGGCATCCCCTACTTCGTCGACTCGGAGATCCCGACCGCCGTCTTCCTCGGCCTGCACCTGCTGGTGACCGACCCGTCGACGTCGCCGCGCAGCCCGATCGGGAAGGCCATCTTCGGCGTGCTGTACGGCGCCGGCGTCTTCGTGCTCTACTCCGCGCTCGCGGCGCTGGGGGCGCCCACCTTCTACGACAAGCTGCTGTCGGTGCCCCTGCTCAACCTGTGCGTGCCGTGGATCGACCGCCTCGCCGCGTGCCTGCAGGCGCGCGCCCCGTTCGCGCGCTTCGGGGAGCAGCTTGCCCGGCCGCGGGCCAACCTCGCGCACATGGCGGTCTGGATTCTCTTCTTCGGCGCGATGACGGGGCTCGGCGCCACGGACGGCCGGCACCGCGGCGACACGATACCGTTCTGGGAACGGGCGTGCGCGGACGGGAACCCGCGCGCGTGCGAGCGGCTGATCGGCATCGAGGCTTCGTACTGCGCGGACGCCTCGGCCTGGGCCTGCAACGAGCTGGGCCGGCACTACACGGACGGCATCGTCGCCGAAGCGGACCCGGAGCTGGCCCTCGACTACTTCGCCCGCGCCTGCGAGTTGCGGTTCCGGCCGGCGTGCCTCAACGTTCTCGAGCCGGGGCGCACGCTGGCGGCGCCCCCCAAGACGCTCGACCTGCGGCTTCTCCTGCGGGAGGGGGGACGCAACCTGATGGAGATGTCCGAGCCGGACCTCCACGCGCGGGCGTGCGAGCACGGCTGGAGGTTCGCGTGCTGACGGCGCTGCGTGTGCCGTTGTCGCGCCGCGCGAGATCGTGTCGCGGGGGGATCGTGTCGCATGGCGGATCGTGTCGCGCAGGATCGAGGGGCGCGGCATCGTCTCGCGCGGCGTCGTGTCGCGCGGCATCGTCTCGCGCGGCGTCGTGTCGCGCGGCATCGCGTGGCGCGGGCTCGAGTCGTGGTGCCTCGCGGCGCGCAGCCCTGGTCGGCGCGCTCGCCTTCACCCTGGCGGTGGGCGCCTGTCAGCCACCTCAGCGGGGCGGTTCGTCCGACACCCTGCTGCCGCCCCTCCCGGAGATCCTCCAAGGCTTCCGGGCCGACGCGTGGTTCCTGCCGGACGACCCGGCGCTCGGCTTCGTCGACATCCCGGCCGGCCCGTTCACCATGGGCAGCGATCCCGCCGTCGATCCACGCGCCTTCGAGAACGAGCGATGGTCGCGGGAGCGCACGCAGGGCACGGTCCATCTCCCTGCGTTCGCCATCGGCCGCTACGAGGTGACGGTGGCCCAGTTCCGGGCCTTCGCCGCCGACACGGGAGTGGCTGTCGCCCCGGAGTCGCTCCGCGGCGCACCCGATGGGCCGGTGGGCTCCGTCTCCTGGCCCGACGCTCTCCGCTACTGCCGCTGGCTGGAGGCGCGGCTCAACGAGTGGCCCGGCACGCCGGCGGTGCTGCGTCAGCGGATCGACGACGGCTGGCGCGTGACGTTGCCGACGGAGGCGCAATGGGAGAAGGCCGCCCGCGGCTCCGACGGCCGCGTCTACCCGTGGGGCAACGAGCCGCCTCGCGGCCGCGCCAACTTCGCAGGCGCTGGTCCGCGTGCCGGCGGGCAGGGCGCCGCCGAGTCCACGGATTCGGGTCCGACACCGGTGGGCAGCTTCGACTGCCCCGCCTGCCCGTTCGATCTGCGCGACATGAGCGGCAACGTCTGGGAGCTGACCCGCAGCCCATACCAGCCGTACCCCTACGACGAGACGGACGACGCCGCCGACCTCGAGACCGACGCCCTCTTCGTCATGCGGGGCGGCTCGTTCGCGGACCCGGCGGCCAACGTGCGGGCCGCCATCCGCGGCGGCGCAGACCCGGGTGCCCGCCGCCCCTTCATCGGCTTCCGCGTCGTGCTGACGCCGCCGTGACGCACCGAGTAGTCAGCGGCGGCGAGCGGGGCGCCGCCGCATCATCTCTCCCCTGCGTGCCGGAACCGGCTCGGCACAGCGTCTTCGAAGTTCGTGCCCGGACGCGGGTCGGGCAGCACGATGCCTTCCGGCGCGGGTCCTCGTCGGACCGGACGCCGCCTGAGCGTGGGGCGGACCGTGGCCGGCGCGCGCAGGCCGGCCCCGGTCAGCAGATCGACACCCACCGCGACGGCCAGCGTCAGACCGAAGTTCGCCGCATGGTCGGCCCCGGTCAACCCGTCCGCGTAGCTCGACGCGATGGGCACGTACATGGCGACCCCCAGATTCCCCCAGAGCCACTTGCTCGCCGTGCGGGGCACCGGCACGTCCACGGGCACGTAACCCTCCTTCCGCAGGCGCAACTCGGTCGCGAGCGGGCCTCCGGCCAGCGTGACCTCGACCGGCGTCACGCCGGCATAGCGGTCGCCAACGTACACCGTTGCTCCCGGTGGTTCCGACCGCACGTTCACCCGCTGCTCGGTTCCGTAATGGCGGCTCGCACACCCGATCGGCGCGACGAGCAGGGCCGTGAGGATGCTCACGATGCCGCACGCCCGGCCTCGATCGGCTCTCATGGGGCTTCCTTGCCTACCGTGCCATCAGCACGGTCACACGATGTGGCTCCGTCGTCGAGACGTGGTGCATGACGACGTCCTGCCGGCCGTCGCGGTCGAGGTCCGCGAGCCAGACGTACTCCCCGTCCTCGGGCAGCGGGATCGCCAGCTCGTGAGGCTCGCGGGAGAACAGGTCCGGCGCCGACTCTCCGACGAAGATGTGGAGGGAATCGTCGGCATGGCGGCGGGGACCGGGCGGTTCGCCCCGGTCCCGTCCGATGAGGAGGTCCGCACGTCCGTCGCCGGTCACGTCCCCCACGAGCACCGGCGTGTTGAAGGCCCGCCGGTGGGTGGCCTCGGTGAGGCGGCGCTCGTGCGTTCCACCCCGCAGCGCCATGTCCAGTGGCACCCATCCCGGTCCGCGGTGCGCACCCGGGTATTGCAGGTGGATGCGGCGCGTGGCCGCGGGCGCATCGGGATAGCGGCCGTCGTCCATGCGGAAGAACTCGAGTTGCAGGGGGATCTCGCCGCCCATGAAGCCGGCGAACCTGCGAAACAGGGTGCCCCGGACGAGCGGCGCCCCGATGGTCGTGACCAGCGTGTCGAGCTGCCGGTCGCGGTCGATGTCGTGCCGCTCGACCCCGAGCTGAATGCCCTCCGTGCGAATCACGGTGTCGGGCGCCGTCCCGAACTCGATGCCCCGACCCGGCCGCCGGATCCCGAAGTGCACCTCGACGACGGAGTCCTTGTCGGCAACGCGCCGCCCCTGGAGCGACCGGATCACGAGGTCGGCGATGCCGTCACCGTTGACGTCGGTCAGCGCGTCGAGCACCCTGCCCTGCATGTCGCCGGTGGCCAGCCAGGAGCGGTCATCCGCATCGAACTGCACTTCGCTCGCGACGACTTCCGGATCCGAAGAGAAGCAGCCCCGCGCGTCCTGCCGACGCACCTCGAAGTGGTCTCCGTTCCAGGACGTCAGATCGGGACGGCCGTCGCCGTCGTAGTCGATGACGTGGATGCGGCTCTCGCTCCAGGGGTCGTACCGATATCCGTCGGCTCCGTAGATCCCGGCCAGAGCGGCCGGCGGGCCGACGGTCACGGCGTCTCTGAACGCGCCGTCGCTCGTCTGGACGAACACGCGGAAGCCGTCGGCGCCCGGCACCACCAGGTCGTCGCGGCCGTCGCCGTTCACGTCCCGGGTGATGTCGGCGTGCGGAATCGGGCCGCCGCGAGGCGGCTCGAAGTTCGAGGTCACCGCGACCAGCGGGCGCGATGCCCCGGTCTCGAGATCGAGAACACCGAGCCGTCCCGGTTCATAGGTGATCAACCGATCCCGCCCCGCGATGGTCGCGACGTCGACGAACAGCACTTCTCGGCGCAGCCCCACTTCGCGTCCCGGTGTCCACGCACCCTCGTCGAGCGCGTAGGTGCGCACTCGGCGCTCGCCCTCCGCGTCGATCGTCAGCACGGCGACGTCCGCCATCGGTTCACCGAGCAGGAATCCCGTCAGAACGGTCTGGTGCGCCGCGGACCCCGTAGCGATCTCGTAGCGCTCGAAGGCGACCTGGGCGCGCGCATGGGCGACTCCGATCAACGAAAGGGCGACCAGCACCAGCGCAGCCGACCCGCTTCTCCGCCGATTCCCCGTGCGGCGGGACGCCGAGCGATACCCTGCAAGCGTCTTCATGGTGCCTCCCTGGACGTAATCCGACGGCTAATCGACACTCGCACCGAGGCGAGTCCGGAACCGGGCGGCCGCTGACCGTGTCTCCGCCGCGACCAGCCTCGAAGACAGCCTGCGACTTGGCGGCGCCGAACGGCGCAGTTCGGCAGTTCGGTCGATCCCGGCCGGGGTCAGGCTGGCATCGACGTGGCTCGGGAAGTCGAACGCCGCGCCCGTCGCGAAATCGAGCCCCCAGAAGATCGTGTTGAGCGCGGCCCACCGCCCCCAGGTGTATTCGTTCACCGGAAGCCGGGCCAGAAAGTAGGCATCGCCCCAGAGCGACCGACTGAGCGACCGTCGAAGCGGACGCTGCTCGGCCTGGAAGCCGTCCTTCTCGAATCGAAGGACGACGCCGCCCCGGCGCCTCGGCAGCTCCACCTGCAGCGGCGTCTCGCCGGCGGCCCGGCCGTCCACTAGGACCTGTACTCCAGGGGGCGAGGATGTGACGTCGACGAACTGCGTGGTCGAGTTCGCCAGCAGCGCGCATCCCCCTGCGGACGCCAGCGGCGCGAGCAGCGCGACCGCGCGCAAGAGCCGCATCCGCACGCCTGGGTCTCTTCGTCCGCCTGTCCGTCGCCCATTCATCGGCCACCCCCTGTCTTCGCGTCGTCACAACCAACCGAGGGACACCAGAAGCAGATCCGATGCCAAGTTCGATGAACCATCTCGTATGTCACGCGCTGCCAACTGGTTACGGGTACCACGGGCTGTCGGCAAGCAGCCCGATTCCGCCCATCGACAGGCATTTGATGTCCAGCGGGTGACATCACATGCCACATGCGGGGTGCAGAGGACGTGGTCAGCAGGGCAGATCGAGAGCGCCCACGGGTGATCGCGACCGGACCGCGGCATCGGAGAAACGTTGCGGCGCCGGGCTCACGAAGACGGCGGCGGGTCGCACGTGAGGCGCCGGAGGAGCTCGGGATCGACGTGCTGCTTGACCGTCCGCCGGTCGAGCTCCAGGCGCCGGGCCGTTTCCTGGTAGCTGCCGGTACGCGCGTAGACGGTCGTGCAGTAGCGGCGGAGGAGCTCCCGGGCGGTTACGCGTCCCTCGCGCAACGCGGCGGAGACATCGTCCGAGGTCGGCTCCCGCCGCGCCGCGGGCGGACGGTACTGCTTGCGGACCAGCACGTTGCGGACGCACTGCTCCAGCTCGCGGACGTTGCCCGGCCAGGGATAGTCGGGGCCGAGGTCACGCTCGACGCATTGGAGCACCTCGTCCGCCAACTGCGCCGCACCGTCGGCCCCGATCACGCGCTCGCAGACGAACAGCACGAGGTTCCGCAACTCCGCCGGCGCGTCGCGAATCTGGTCCCGAAGCGACGGGGTCACGATCAGGTCGGAACACAGCCGGTAGTACAGGTCTTCGCGGAACCGGCCGTTGCGCATCTCCGCTTCGAGATCGCGGTTGGTGGCGGCGATCAGCTTCCCCCTGAACTCGCGGGCCTGCGTCTCACCGACACGGTGAAACTGCCGCGTCTGGAGCACCCGCAGCAGCTTGACCTGGATCGACGCCTCGATCTCGCCCACCTCGTCGAGCAGCACCGTGCCGAGCGCCGGGCACGACTCGAGCCAGCCGACGCGATCCTGCACGGCCCCCGTGAACGCGCCCTTCCGGTGACCGAACAGCTCCGATTCGATGAGCGTGGGCGACATCGCGGCGAGGTTCACGGCATGGAACGCATCGTCGAGGGTGGCGGCGAACACTTCGCGATCGGAGTCGAACGGAATGTACCGCGCGAGTCCGATGGCCCGCGCCACCAGCTCCTTGCCGGTCCCGGAGGGCCCGCTGATGAGCGTGGTGACGTCGTGCATCCGGTCGTAGAGCGTACGCCAGTAGCGCTGAACATCGTGCGTGAAGATCGACTGCCAGACCGTCGCGCGCAGGCGGGCGGCAGGCCGCGAGGCGCCCACGATGTAGCGATGGATGAGGTGAAACGCACGGCGGACCTGGAAGAAGCAGGCGAAGAGGTGCGCGGGGTCGACCGGCTGGTGAGCCGGAACCGGCCCGCGTCGAGGAAGTGGTCCAGGTCGCGGCGGAACTGCCGGTAGCCCGCCACCCGCCGCCGCCCCCGGGACGGCTCCAGGTGCAGCTCGTGCAGCAGGTCGGCGCAGCGCTGGTAGAGCACGAAGACGGCCACGCGCGCGTAGCTCGTCCGCTCCTCGAGCGTAGCCGCCCTGCTGCGCAGCAACTGCTCGCGCGCGCGGCGCGCGACTCCTTCCGCCACCGCGCCCATCTTGGCGAACGCGAGGCTCTCCCCAGGGCTCTCCCCCGCCCCGACCACGCGGTGGCTCCAGACCTCGCCGTCGGGCTCGTGGCCCGCACCCAGAACCGAGCGCTCCCAGTCGACGAACTCGGGGACGAACGGGTTGCAGTCGGCGAGACGCCCCAGCGATACGAGAACGTGACGCTCCTCCGGCCGGAAGATGGACATGACTGCCTGCTATGCTACGGCCGTTTTCGATTCCGTTTGAAGTCGCGCCGATGCCCAAGCGCTACTGGCTCATGAAGTGCGAGCCGTCCGCCTACTCGATCGACGACCTGGAGAGGGACGGCCGGACCTGCTGGGAAGGCGTGCGCAACTACCAGGCGCGCAACTACATGCGGGACGAGATGCGCGTGGGCGACGGCGTGCTCTTCTACGCGTCGAACGCCGACCCGTCAGGGGTGACGGGCCTGGCCTGCATTGCCCAGACGGCCTATCCGGACCACTACGCGTGGGAGGCGGGGCACAAGTACTTCGATGCACGCAGCACGGAGGCGGCGCCGGTCTGGTGCATGGTGGACGTCGGCTTCGTGGAGCGCTTTGCCCACACCGTCTCGCTCGCCACCCTGAAGGCGACCCCCGGGCTCGAGCAGATGGTGGTCACCCGGAAGGGGAGCCGGCTCTCGGTGCAGCCGGTGACACGAACGGAGTACGGCATCGTAGCGCGGCTCGGCCGCGACGCCCGGCCACGCCGTCGCGCCCGGTAGCGGCGCCCACCGCAAACGCAGTGGCAACGCCGGCGTACTGACGCGTTCCGTCCCCCGCCCCGCCACGCGACCCGCACGAACGGCCGAGGCTTCGCGACTCGGAGTCCACGGGGAGCCGATGCCGTTCCAGCGTTCCCCGCCTCTGGATCAGTCGGCCGGTTCCTCGCGCCCGGTGGCAACTATCAGCGCCCGCAACTCGCGAACATCGGCCTGCAGATCGTCGATGCGTGCGTTCACGTCGTCGAAGCGTATGCTCACGTCGTCGAAGCGTCGGTGAACGTCGTCGATGCGACTGTTCACCAGCGTGCGCACGTCGTCGAAGCGAGTGTTCGTCGAGCACGACCCGACCCCCAGAGCCGCGCTGACGGCTCCCGCGGCAACGAAGATGGTGATCCGATCGCCTGCCGACATCGTGTCCACGATATCACGGCTCCGCGCGACAGGCGACACAGTTCGGCCTACCGACCGCACTCGAGCGGAGCCGGCTGGCGACGAACGGCGGTCCGGCGCCGGTCAGTCCTCGGGCGACGGCCGGACGACGCGCCACTGCCGCGGCTCCTGGCGCACGATGGTGGCCGACGACGACGGCTGGCCGAAGGCCTTCAGCACCTCGCGCGTCAGGTCCCAACGGTCGAAGCCCTGCCGCCCGTAGTCGAGGCCGCGCCGCACGATGACCAGGCCGCGCGACGGGACGATGATCACGTACTGCCCGCGGTTGCCGGACGTCGAGTAGGCGTCGACCGGCACGTCGGTGCGGCCGTCCGGAACGAGCCAGAACTGCCCGCCGTAGAAGTTGCCGGTCTCGGCCGTGGCCGGCGCCGGCGTCCGGACGAAGTCGATCCACTCCTCGGAGATCAGGCGCTCGCCGTTCCACACCCCGCCCTGCAGGTAGAGCAGGCCGAACCGTGCCAGGTCGCGCGCGTTCGTGTAGACCTGGCTGCTGAGGACGAAGTCGCCGAAACGGTCGGTGCTGAGCAGCGTGTTGCGCATCCCGATGCGGTCGAGAAGGCGCCGCCGCGGGAATTCGCGGTACGCCTGCTCGCTGCCGAGGGCGCGCTTCATGGCGTAGACCCCGAGCAGCGTGTCGTAGTTCTCGTAGTCCCAGTTCGTCCCCGGCTCCCGGATCAGCGCTCGGCTGCGCGCGCCCGCGACCGAGCTCGCCCCGGCCCAGTAGGAGAGCCCCGACCCGATGGCGTACTCTCGGCCGGCGTTGTCGACCGGCTCCAGGCCGCTCGACATGTTCAGCACGTGCCGCAGCGAGATCGCCGCGCGCGGATCGTGTTCGGGAGCCGCCGCGTTCGGGAAGAAGTCGTAGCCGAGCGGCTCGTCGAGCGCCAGCTTCCCTTCGTCGACCAGCATCCCGATCAGCGTCGAAGCGATGCTCTTGGCCGTCGACCAGGTGCGCGTCCGCGTCGTCACGTCGACGCCCGGCGCGTAGCGCTCGTGGATGAGCGCGCCGCCGTGCACGACGAGCAGGCTCAGCGTCACCTGCTCGGGCGACTCGCGATCGAACGCCCAGTCGGAGGCCGCCTGCAGCGCGTGCAGGTCGACGTAGGGAGGCAGCGACGATTCCGCCACCAGGTCGCCGTCCGGCCAGGCGATGGCGGCGGGGTCGCCCGGCGGCGGCGCCAGGTCGAGCACCGGCAGGCCGTCGCTGTCGTCGAGGGTCTGATCGGGCGCCAGGATGACGCAGCCGATGCCCTCGCGGAACGCGGCACGCATCTTCGGCACGCCGTGCCCGGCCCCGATGACCACCGCCTTCCGGTCGTAGTCCACCTCGTAGTCGCCGCCCGCGGCGGTCCCGACCGGGTCCGGCAGGAACGCGAGCTCCTGCGCGAAGACCTGCTCCAGCGTCCGGTTGGACGTGAACAGGCCGTTGCACAGGAAGATGGCCTGCTGCCCGTAGCGCACCATGCGGCGCTGGTGCTGCCAGTAGTCGTAGGTCTCCTTCTGCTGCGCGCCGGCGGCACTCACCTGGGCGCCGGCGACGCCGCCCGCCAGCAGGACGCCCGCGAGCGCCGCGATCAGACCGTTCCTCATCGGAGCCTCCAGTATCACCGCCCGCTACCGCTGTCGGCGCGCAGGCGTCAATAGTCCGTCGCCCGCAGGGACGCGCGGATTATCTCGCGATCGTTGCGATGAACGATGTGCCCGTTGGCATATGCGGGATGTGACCAGTTGACGAGCCGCTCCGTGATGCGCCCGTGCGGCGTGCGCGTGCCGGAGCCGCCGGTCGGCTCGATGAGCCGCGTGCGGCTCAGCTCGACGTAGCCCTCCGGCGTGAACCGGGCCAGGATCAGGAACCCCTCGTCGTTGTTGACGAAGTAGCGGTCGCCGTGGCGCACGAGGAACGCGGTGCTCCAGCGGGCCTGGGCGGTCATGTCCGGGCTCATCCAGAGCCGCTCGCCGGTCCGCGCGTCGAGTCCGCGCAGCTCGCCGTAGCTGTCGACTCCGTAGACGTAGTCGCCGATGATGATGGGCGTCGTCACCATCGCGTGGATGGTGTCGGTCTGGTCCGGCAGCTCGCTCCGGCTCTGCCCCTGCCAGAGGTGCGTCGCGGCAGGCCGGTCCTGACTGAGACGCATCATCATCGAGCCGTTGAAGAACTGGGAGACGAGCAGGTAGTCGCCGCTACGGACCGGGGTGGCGACGGTCACGCCCATCGAGACGTCCCAGGGCTGCTCCCAGTAGACATCGCCGGTTTCCGGGTCGAGCGACGCCAGGGCCAGCGGGTGCCAGACGATGAGCTGCCTCACGCCGCCCGCCTCGTAGATGACAGGCTGCGCGTAGCCCATCTCCGATCCGACCTCGATGGCGCGCCAGATCTCCTCGCCGGTCCGCTTGTCGAAGGCGACGACCAGCGCGTCCGGCTCGCCGCCGACCACGGTGATCAAGCGGTCGCCGTCGACGAGCGGAGCGCTGACGATGCCCCACACCGGCACGCTGGTGTCGTACTCGGCGACATAGTCCTTCTCCCAGAGCACGCGGCCGGTCTCGACGTCGAAGCAGAAGAGCCGGCCCGTCCCGCCGACGACGTAGACCCGGTCGCCGTCGACGGTCGGGGTGGCGCGCGGGCCGATCGCGTAGGCGACCGACAGCATCCGGTAGCTCGTCTGCCACTCGTGCGTCCAGAGCACCTCGCCCGTCTCCTCGTCGAGGGCCAGCGCCCGCTCCGTGCCGTCGAGCGTGCGGGAATCCGGATCCTCCATCCAGTCCGTGATGAAGATCCGGCCGTCGGCGACGGCGGGCCCGGAGTAGCCGGAGCGGAGCGGCGTGCGCCACGCGATCTGCAGCTCGCTCGGCAACTCCTCGACGATGCCGGCCTCATGCCAGACCGCCAGCCGGTCGGCGCCGCGCCACTGCGGCCAGTCCTCCGCCGAGAGCCCCGGCGCCAGCAGCGCGGCCGCCAGCACGGCCGAGCCCGTCACGAGCAGCATCTTGCGCATCGCCCTAGCGTTCCTTCCCGGCTGCCTCGCGGACGTCGGCCTCCAGAACGCGGGCGCCGCCCAGGATCCCCTGGAACGAGTAGTTCGCCTCGTGGCAGGCGTACTCGTAGACGCGCGCATCGGTGGCCGGCCAGACGTACTCCCCGCTCCACGGTGCGGTCCAGACGGTCGGATCGTCGACCGTGAACTGATAGAGCAACGCGTCGGGGCTGACCCGCGTGAAGCGCTCGACGACGTGCAGGTTCCGCGACGCGCCGCCGAGGGCCGGCCGGTCCGTGAAGTTGGTGGTGTCGACGACGAGCGTGTCGCCCTCCCAGTGGCCGACCGAATCGCCGAGCCAGCTCCGGATCCCGGGTGGCGCGTGCTCCTGGTTCATGCGGACGATGCGAGCGTCGTGGACCATCTCGACCAGGATCATGACGTGGTCGTCGGTTTGCACGATCTTCTTCAGGTTGTTGTAGAGCGCCGGCAGCATCGGCGGTCCACCGACCGGGCCGAATCCCACCAGGCAGCGCTCGGCCAGGGGCCGGATCTCCGGGTCGTCGTAGGGTCCGGGCGCGTCGAGATCGCCCCCTTCCAGCCACCAGGCGGTGCCGGTGTTGGGCCGGAAGAACGCGGCCCGCTCCGCCGCCGCGGCCTGCGCGTCGGGAGTCAGCGGCGGCCGCCGCCCGTTCGCCGGGTCGGTGATGATCGACGTCCGCCACTCTCCGTCGAGCTGGAAGACGCCGGTGCCGCGGTCGATCCAGAACGTGTTGTAGCCACCGACATTGCCGGCGGCGCCCGCCGACCCGTCGCCTCCGGCGGGAGGCGCCTCACGGTTCGGATCGCCCGCCTCGGCATTGAAGTTGCCGCCCCGCTCGTCCGACCCGGACGGCGCGATGTTGAAGAAGGCCCGCAGTGCGAACGGATCGGCCGCGACTGTCGCGGCCTCTTCCGGGGTCAGCGTGAGCCGGTCGCCGAACCGCTCCGGCCGCTGCAGCGGCGTCAGCGTCGCCGTGTCGTAGGTGCCCGACAGGTCCGGACGGCCGTCCGCGCGGCGCGGGAGCTCCGCCCCGTCCTCCTGGGCCGACGCCGCAGGCGGCGCGAGCAGCGCAACTGCCAACACGGCTGCGAGCCCCGCGGCGACCCTTGGTCTCGTCATCGTCATTTCCCCGCGGCCTCCGCCTCGGCCTCGCGCGCCTTCTCGACCGCGCCGGCCAGGATGTTCTCGAGGCCGTAGTTCCCCTCGTGACAGGCGTACTCGTACATCGGGTACTCGCTCTGCACCATCGGGATGCGGTAGGTCCAGGGCCGGTCCCAGGCGTTGGGGTCCTCCACCGTCACCTCGTACATCAGCGTCCCCTCGGAGACGCGGGTGAAGCGCTCGATCAGGTGCAGGGCGGACGTCGTGACGCCGCGGCGGAAGCTGGTCTCGCGCAGGAAGTTGGTCGTCTCGACGACCAGCGTGTCGCCGTCCCAGTAGCCGCGGGAATCGCCCATCCACTGCCGGACGTCCTCGGTCAGGCGCGGGCGCCCGTCGAGCGGGACGATGCGCGCGCTGTGCACCATCTCGTTCAGCAGCACCACGTGGTCGGGCGTCTGCACCACCTGCACGTTCTGGTTGTAGCCGCCCGGCGTCATCGGCGGGCCGGAGTTGAACCCCAGGATGCAGCGCACGGCGAACATGCCAGACCCGAGATCGTCGACCCAGCCGCCCGGGGTCGGCTCGTGCCGATTCGTTCCCTCGCGCGCCTTCATCTCCGCGTCGAGCTTGGCCTGCGCCGTCGCGTCCAGCGGCGGCACGCGTCCGTTCGGCGGGTCGATGACCAGCGACGTCTGGTTCGTCTCGCTCACGCTGTCGCCGGGGTCGAACCAGAACTGGTTATAGTTGCCGACGCCGTCCGCCGGCTCGATCGTGTCGCGCACCTCGAAGGCGGCCAGACGGTCGGCCTCGAACTGCGCTGCCTCCTCCTCGGTCCAGAAGGCCCGGTCGGCCAGCTCTTCCGGCCGCTCGAACGGGGTGAGCGTCCGGAAGTCCCACACGCCGTTGAGGTCCGGCGCGCCCCACGAGGTCCGGGGGGCGTCGGCCGGAGCGTCCTGCGCCGCGGCCGGGACGGCGGCCAGCGACAGGGCGACGAGCGCGGCGAGCGTCGATACGCGGAGGCGACTGGTCACAAGGACCTCCCTGCTGATGTGTCCGGGGCCCGATTCACTGGGGCAACCCTGCAATCCTACCGCTCATCGCCGGCCGGCGCCATCCCGAATGGCGCGGCCGGCGCGCGCGGCCGGCACGGCGGCGCACCTCCTCGAGCGCGCGGGCTTCGGTGGCGCGGCCGGCGCGCGCGGCCGGCACTGGAGATCGCGCCAGCCCTGCGGAACAAGGTCCGCCGCGATCTCCGCTATAGTCGACGCGGGAAGGTGTACGCCGCGCCCGGGCCCGGGAGGTTGCGCGAAGCGGCGGCCTCGAGAACGAAGGGAGTCTCGCATGCGAAGCCACTCCACGTCGCGTCGCCTCGTTCTCGCGTGCGCCGTGCTGGCGCTCCTGTCGGCTGCGAGCAGGGTCGCGGCGCAGGCGCAGCCGGGCGCCACCGACGAGCAGACGCTGGTCGAGCTCGAGCGCGCCTGGAACGACGCGTTCTACAAGAAGGACATCGAGTTCCTCGACAGCCTGCTGGCCGAGGAGTTCGTCGCCACCTACGACGACGGCACACTCGGCGATCGGAACCGCGAGCTGGAGCTCTCGGCCTCGTTCAACCAGCGCGTGATCTCCGCCACCCAGGAGGACTTCACGGTCCGCGTCTACGGCGACGCCGCCGTGGTCTGGTTCACGCTGCGCCTGGTCGGTCTCCGCCAGGGCCAGCGCGCCGAGGTCGCGTTCCGCTACACCGACGTCTGGGTCCGCCGCGACGGCCGCTGGCAGTGTGTGTCCACGCAGAGCACGCGCGTCGGCCGCCGGTAGCCGCGCGCGGAGTCCGTACGCGCCAGCGTGCGTTCGGGCCACCCGCCTATCCGCGGAGCCGCCAGCGCTCCGGGCGTTGGCGACCATGCACGGCAAGCACGACCACCGCTTCGCCAGCCAACCGGAAGTAGACGGCGTACGGGAAACGCTGGAGGATCGCGCGTCGAACCTCCTGTCGTACCCTGGGGAAGGCTGCGGGGTTCTCCGCGACTCGGGAGACGGTACGGTCCAAGGACTTCAGCGAGAAAGAGGACGGTACGTGTCACCGGCTATCGAGAAGCTGTCGGCGCACCTCACGCCAGGGCGTCGCCGAGGCCGGTTCTTCAAGGTACGCCGCCCAGCGGCGATCCAACTCCTTCTCCTGCTCCTGTGTCAGGCCGAGCGCCGCGTCGCGCTCGGGGTCGGTCAGGCTGTCCCACAGCGCCATCGCGAGCGCAACCCGTTCGGCCGCGGGGAGCTTCAGCAGCAGCGACACTGACGGGGGCATCATGACGCATGCTCTCACTTTCGGGCTGCGTCGGCAAAGCACATCGGCCTCGCCGCTACTGTCACCGGTCGCTCCGCGGGTGCCGGGATGCCGCTGAGACCGGGTGCTCGTTGCTGGCCGGTGGGATGGTGCGGACCGTCACCGGCCGAGAATCTCACGTTCGATCCGGCGCCTCACGTCTTCCCATGGCTCGACCTGAACCGTGCCCGCCTCGATGGCCGCGACCCGCCGTTCGATCTCGACGTTCCACGCCGCTTCGGCATCCGGGTCTGGCGGGCCGTCCAGGCTGCCAAGGAGTTCAGCGGCAATCTCCGCGCGAACATCGAGATCCAGGCGCAACGCTTCGGCAAGAACTGCCTCACGATGCGCCCGCGCGGGAAGGACTGGGGCGCGTACTCGACTTCGACTTCCTGCCCTTCGACAAGGACGCCGGCCGACACTACGGCGAGATCCGCCACGCGCTTGCCCGGCGCGGCCAGCCCGTCGGCGCGAACGATCTGCTGATTGCGCCGCACGCTCGAAGCGTGCCCGCGACGCTCGTTACGAACGACGCGGGCGAGTTCGGACGCGTGCCGGACTTGCAAGTGGAGAACTGGACCGCCGCCTGAGCACGACCGGTTGGATCGCAACCACCGACCGAGCATGCCGCTGACACCGGAACAACAGGCCCGCCGGAGGATCGACGCGGCGCTCGTCGAGGCGGGCTGGGTGGTCCAGAACCGCGACGGGATGAACCTCGCCGCCGGACTCGGCGTCGCCGTGCGCGAGTTCCGAATGGCCCCCGGCCACGGGTTCGCCGACTACATGCTGTTCGCGGGCGGAGAGGCGGCCGGCGTCCTCGAAGCGAAGCCGGCCGGCCACACCCTGTCCGGCGTCGAGACACAGGCGGACAGGTACGCGGCCGGGCTGCCGGCGGGATTGGACCCGCTGGTCCATCCGCTCCCGTTCCAGTATGTCAGCACTGGCGTCGAGACCCGCTTCGTCAACGGTCTCGATCCCGATCCGAAGAGCCGCCGCATCTCGCACCTTCCCCACGTTCACCGGCCGGAGACGCTGGCCGAGTGGCTCCGGGCCGAGACGCTCGACGCCTGGGTGAAGCGCCTGCACGCGGAAGGCGGCGGCCTGTACACCGCGGCCGGCGACGCGCGGCCGGCATCGCTGCGCGCGCGCCTGCGGACGCTGCCGCCGCTGGAGCAGGACTACCTCTACCCCGTGCAGGTCGAGGCGGTCCGGAACGTCGAGCGGTCGCTCCGGCACGGCCGCCCGCGCTCCCTGGTCCAGATGGCGACCGGGTCCGGCAAGACGATCTGCGCCATCACGTCCGCCTACCGCCTCATCCGCTACGCCGGGGCGCGCCGGGTGCTCTTCCTCGTCGACCGGAGCAACCTCGGCGAGCGCTGGAGTACTTCGACGCGTTCCTCATCGGACTGACCGCGACGCCGGCGAAGCAGACCTTCGGGTTCTTCAACAAGAACCTGGTCATGGAGTACGACCACGAGCGCGCCGTGGCGGACGGCGTCAACGTCGACTTCGAGGTCTACGGCATCCGCACGCGAATCACCGGGCAGGGCGCGACCATCGAGGCGACGCCCGAGACGATGGTCGAGTACCGCGACCGGCAGACGCGCGAGCGCCGCTGGGAACGCCCCGACGAGGACATCACCTACGGCGCCACCGAGCTCGACCGGCGCGTGGTGGCGCGCGACCAGATCCGCACCATCATCCGCGCCTTCCGCGACCGCCTCTTCACCGACATCTTCCCCGGCCGCACCGAGGTGCCCAAGACGCTCGTCTTCGCCAAGGACGACAGCCACGCCGAGGACGTCGTCGAGATCGTCCGCGAAGGGTTCGGCCGCGGCAACGACTTCTGCCAGAAGATTACCTACAAGGTGACGGCCGCCCAGCCGCGCGACCTCATCCAGGCGTTCCACAACAGCTTCGAGCCGCGAATCGCCGTCACCGTGGACATGATCAGCACGGGCGCCGACATCAAGCCGATCGAGATCGTCATGTTCCTGCGCGCCGTCCGGAGCCGCGTGCTCTTCGAGCAGATGAAGGGCCGCGGCGTCCGCGTCATCGACGCGCGCGAACTGCAGGCGGTGACCCCCGACGCCCGGGCCAAGACCCACTTCGTCATCGTCGACTGCGTCGGTGTGTCCGACGCCCCCCTGACCGACACGCAGCCCCTGGAGCGCAAGAAGACCGTTTCGTTTCAGGCGCTCCTGGAACACGTCGCGATGGGCGGGACCGACCCGGCCCTGCTTTCGTCCCTCGCCGGCCGCCTCGCGCGCCTCGACCGCCAGTGCGCCCCCGACGACCGACAGCGCATCGCCGCGGTCTCCGGCGGCGCCACCATCCGCACCATCAGCCACGCCATCGTCGAGGGCCTCGATCCGGATCGTCAGATCGACGAAGCGCGTGCCACGTTCGACGTCCCGGCCGGAGACGAGCCGACCGAGCAGCAGGTGAAGCAGGCCGCCACAACGCTCCTCCGCCGCGCCGCCGAGCCGCTCGCCACTAGGCCCGCCCTGCGCCGCCTCCTGCAGGACCTCAAGCGCCAGAAAAGATCAGCTCATCGACGACATCTCCGTCGACGAGCTGATCGAGGCCGGCGCGAGCGAGGACGCGAAGCAGAAGGCCAAGTCCCTCGTGGCCTCGTTCGAGCGCTTCCTCGCGGACAATAGCGACGAGATCGACGCCCTCCAGTGCTTCTACGCGCAACCGTACGCCAGGCGGCCCCGCTTCGGTGACCTCAAGGCGCTGGCCGAGACCCTCCAGGCACCCCCGCGGGGCTGGACACCCGAGCGGCTCTGGCGCGCCTACGAGGCGCTCGACCGGGACCGCGAGCGCGGCGCATCCACCAAACGCCTGCTCACCAACCTCGTCTCCCTCGTCCGCTTCGCCCTCGACCGCAACGACAAGCTGACGCCCTTTGCGGACCACGTCCGGGCGCGCTTCGACCAGTGGCTCGCAACGCAGCACGCCGCCGGCCGCGCCTTCACGCCCGAGCAGGTCCGCTGGCTGGCGATGATCCGCGACCACGTCGCGGCCAGCGTAGAAATGACCGTCGACGATCTCGACTACGCGCCCTTCGCAGAGGAGGGCGGACGAGCGCGCGCGGCGAAGGTCTTCGGCGTCGGGCTCCGGCCCCTGCTCGACGAGCTCAACGAGGTGCTGGCAGCGTGAGCACCAGCCACTGGAAGCGACTCCCCCTTTCGGAGATCGCCCAGGTCCGTCTCGGCCGCCAGCGCTCTCCGAAACGGGCCGTCGGCCCCAGCATGCGGCCGTACATGCGGGCCGCCAACGTCACGTGGCAGGGGATCAGCCTCCACGACGTCAAGGAGATGGACTTCACCCCGGACGAATTCGCAACCTACGCACTACGGCGCGGCAACCTGCTGTTGTCTGAAGCATCGGGGAGTCCATCCGAGGTCGGCAAACCGGCGATTTGGAACGACGACGTTCAGGACTGCTGCTTTCAGAACACCCTGATCCGCGTGCGGGCGCCCGAACCGCTCGTGCCGTTTCTGCACCTGCACTTCTACAAGGATGCCCTGACCGGCGCGTTCGCCCGGGCGGCCCGCGGCGTGGGAATCCATCACCTGGGGGCGAAAACGCTTTCCGCGTGGGAGATTCACCTGCCGCCGCGCGACGAACAGCAGCGGCTCGTGGAGACGGTCGATTCGTACTTTGCGCGCTTCGATCACGTTACCGCGACCTTGGCGCGGGTGAGGAGGAACCTGAAACGATACCGCGCCTCCATCCTCAACGCGGCTGTCCAAGGCCGGCTCGTGCCGACCGAGGCCGAACTCGCTCGTGCCGAGGGTCGTGACTACGAACCCGCTCCCGTCCTGCTGGGGCGGATTCTCGCCGAGAGGCGTCGCCGGTGGGAGATCGCCGAGTTGGCGAGGATGAAGGCCGCGGGAGGGTTCCACAGAATGATAAGTGGAAAATGAGGTACAAGGAACCCGCCGCGCCGGATGCCGCCGCGCTGCCCCCGCTGCCGGAAGGGTGGTGCTGGGCAACATCCGACCAGCTGTTCTGGTTCGTGACCAGCGGATCGCGCGGCTGGGCAAGGTACTACAGCGGTTCAGGAGCCGTGTTCCTTCGACTCCGCAATTTTCACCGTGCCAGCATCGCGCTTGAGCTCGCCACGCTCCAGCGCGTTCGCGTTCCGGATGGTGCGGAACGAGAACGAACACGCGTCCTCCCGAGCGACGTACTCATTTCAATCACGGCCGATGTCGGAATGGTCGGTCTGGCCCCAAAACAGCTCGGCGAGGCGTATATCAGTCAACATGTGGCGCTCGCCCGCGCCGTAGAGTGTATTCCTGCACCGTACGTCGCTTGGTTCTTGGCCAATGAGGAAGGCGGACAGCGGCAGTTCGCCGCGCTAGTGTCCTGTATTAATGGTTCGTGAAACATTATCCGCTGTGCGCCGCGAGGGTCCGTTGCGCGAACCGGGCGATGCTCGCCAGGATCTCGTCGGCCGACTTCGTCCACGCGAACGGACGGGCGGCGGCGTTGTGCTGGTCAAGGAACTCCCGAATCGCCCGCTCCAAGGCGACGATGCTGCGATGCACGCCGCGACGCAGTTGCTTGGTCGTCAGTTCCGCGAACCATCGCTCCACCAGATGCAGCCAGGAGCTGTAGGTCGGGGTGAAATGGAGATGGAACCTCGGGTGCCGGACCAGCCACCGCCGAGTCCGGGGCGACTTGTGCGTGCTGTAGTTGTCCAGGATGAGGTGGATGTCCAGCCCGTCCGGCGTCTCGGCGTCGATGCGCTTGAGGAACTTCTCGAACTCGACCGACCGATGGCGGCGGTGCAACTCGCCGATGACCGTGCCGGTCTTGACGTCGAGTGCGGCGAACAACGAGGTCGTCCCGTGGCGGCGATAGTCGAAGGTGCGCCGCTCGGCCTGGCCCGGTTGCATCGGCAGCAGCGGCGCGGTGCGCTCGAGGGCCTGAATCTGCGGCTTCTCGTCGACGCAGAACACGACCGCGTGCTCGGGCGGATTGACGTACAGCCCGACGATGTCGCGCACCTTGTCGATCAACCAGGGGTCCGGCGACAGCTTGAACGTCTCGGTCCGGTGCGGCTGCAACCCGAAGGCACGCCAGATCCGACCGATGGTCGCGTGGCTCAGACCGGTAGCCTTGGCCATGCCTCGCGTGCTCCAGTGGGTGCTGCCGCGGGGGGTCGATTCCAGGGTGCGCACCACCACATCCTCGACCTGCGCGTCGGTGATGCGGCGCGGCGCGCCCGGCCGCGGTTCGTCGGTCAAGCCGTCGAGCCGGTCGGCAAGAAATCGAGTGCGCCACTTGCAGACGGTGGTCGGCGACAGGTGCAGGCGCTTGGCGATACCGCGCGTGGGCTGGCCGTCGGCGCAGGCCAGGATGATGCGGGCGCGCCGCGCAAGCTGTGGGGCCGTGGGCGACCGATGGGCCAGGGAGGTCAAGGCTTGCCGTTCGTCTTCGGTCAAGGTGACCGGCGCCGGGCGAGGTCCTCTGCGCATGGACTACCTCCTGTTGGCACAGACGACGACGCCTCCAAGAACGTTCCACTGTTTTCAGTGGCAGGACACTAGTCGGATTCTCAATCTCTGCCACTAATGCCAATGCCACGAGGACGCGCCTCTTCTGTATAGTTTCACCGCCCACCTATTGTTGGCGCCGCCCCTCTATCTCCATCTCGGTGCCAGATTCTTGATGGTTGGCCTGCTGCATCCGGCAATGAACCGGGAACCGTTGCGGACACTCGTATTGAAACGCCGCGTATTGTACTTCAATAGTTCAACTATCGACGCGTACTGCCCGACGGCACACCCTAATGCAGACGGGTGCGGCTCTTCTTCGTCGGCGGTCCAGAGATGTCCAAGGGTTGCTGCGAGCAGCAGGGCAAGAGCTACTTGACCCGTCGAAGACGGGGGGAGGAGGGCGGTGGGGACGGCTCGGTGACGGGTGGTGCTATCCCGTCAGCATAACGTTGGGCGTGGTTCCGTTCGTACTCGCGCGCCTCGTGGAAGTCCCAGTAGGCATCGAAGTCGCCGCTGGCTCGTAACGCTCGCAGCTTCAGGACCGCCTCGGCGCCGACCAGCCGCCAGCGGGCGCCGGTCAACTCCATCCGGTCGCGGACCAGGTGCCGGCACGCCCCCTCGATCACCCCCGTGGCGATGGGATAGCCCGCCGCGAGGTAGCGGTCGTAGTGTAGATACGGCCCATACTTCAGCAGGTAGTCGGCGCACGTGTCGACCGGCTTGCGGAGGTCGGGCGGCAGGCGGGCGACGGTGGCCGCTCGGCGCATTGCCGCCGCCACCCACCGGGCCTTGCCTTCGAGAATGCGTCGCACCCGCGTCCAAGCCCAGTATTCCCGCTCGAGGCTCTCCTCGCGATGGAACACCTGTGCCGCCTTCCAGACGTACTCGACCACGTGGATGATGTCGAGCACCACCGTGACGTCGACGCCGTACGCGGCGGCGCCCGCCTCCACGAGGTCGAGCTGCATCTCGGCGCCGTCGACGAGCACGACCCAGCTCTTGACGCGCTCGGGGTCCCGGCGGTCCGCTTCCAGCAGCGCCTCCGCGACCACCTCCGCCGGCTCCCGTTCGAGGCTCGCCCAGACCCGTTTCGCCACCGGGCGAGGTCGCACGAGCGGGGGCCTGGACTTCTTCGTCCGGGTCCTGGCCACCGGCGAGCGGGGCATCAGGCTCTGCAGGAACTCCTCCGGGCTCCGCACGAACGGCGCGACCGTGTAGACGGCGGCCACCGTCGCCATGCGCTTCGCGTGCTTCTTCTCACCCGGCTGGAGACGCGGGAACCAGGCGAGCTGCTCGCGTTGCCGCCGGCGCCGCTCCGCCGCCCGCCGCGTCGCCTCGCGCAGGTCCTCGCGGTGCAGCACCACGCCCTTGCCGTCGAACGTGAGCACCAGAACCGACCCCTCCGGCGACGGCTCGCCCGCCGCCGCGCGGCGCGCCTCGTAGAAGGCGTCGAAGTCCTCCGCCGCGCGAGCTGCCAACTGTTCCGCCTGCCGCTTCGGCACCTCCGCTCCGGTATGGCGAGACAGATCGAACAGCGCTTCGTCGAACGACCGCGACGCGGCCGCCTCCGCCACCCGCCGGCGCACCTCGAGCGAGTACCGCTCCGGCGGCAGGTTGAGCGACGCATCCAGCGGATGCAGACTCTCGTGACCCGCACGCGCGTAGCCCACGCGCTCGACTTCCACCGTGCCGAAGGTCGTCTCCAGGTGTCGTTCGTGCACGCGCCGTTCCCCGCGCTCGACCCCATCGGCCCCCGCGACCGGACCGGCCGCCTCTCCCGGGCTGCGCTGGTCGAGGTGCCCCTGCAGGAGCTTGCGCAGCAACTCCTGGCCCCGCCGATTCAGCTCCCGTTCCAGGTCGCTCTCACTCATCTGCTGCGCTTCGCGCGACGAGAGGTAGGCTTTGGCATCCGCGTATACGGCGTCCGCCGCCGCATACGGCGCCGGGTCGGAGGGAGCGCCGCGGTCGGCGACGACTCGCATCGCTCAAGGCTCCCGCAGCCGCCGCTGCGCATCCCGAACCAGAGGATAGACCAGGACCGTCTTGGGCGCCGCGCCGGCACGACGGCCGTGCCGGTCCATGCGCCCGCGACCGCTCGTCGCGCCCAACGCGACCCAGTTGGCGGCACGGTAGCAACCCCCGTGGTGGCGGCGCGCGTCCACCAGCGTCTCCACCAGCCACGGCTCGAGGTGGTACCGGCGCGCCCAGTCCGCCACCAACCGACCGAGGCCACGCGCCAACACCGCGCTGGCCAGGTTCTTCACCCCGACCCACGGCAGCAACAGGAAGCGGCTGTTGTTGACCACCCGCTGCAGATTCCGCGCCCGCGTCCCATCGTCCCAGCCCACCCAGCGGTCCCGCACCGCCATGCGCCACGCCGGGCTCGAGAACTGCAGGCAGCCCACCACCGCGCGGACCGGCTTCGACGCATACACCAGATACCGCAGGTGCGCGCCGAACGGAACCGTGTGCCCCAGGTAGTGGTAGCGACCCACCAGCTCCCGGAACAGCAGCCGCTGCGCGGGCTCCTGCACCAACTCGACCTCCAGCGGCTCGATGTCGCGGACGCTCCCGACGAGCGAACGTCCCGGCTCCCCCACCGCCGTCCGGGGAACGCGGGTCACCGAACCGACCACGCGCCCCCGCCGCTTGTCCGGCAGCATCAGCGCCCCCTCCGCGTCGAGCCGTTCCAGGAACTCCCGGCACTCCCGCGCCTTCAGCCTCCCGTTCGGACGCCGCCACCGCAACAGCTCGCACACCGTGCGCGCCAGCTCCATCCGGCTCAAGCCCGAGCAATCCCGCACGACCTCGCGCATCAGCGTCACCTCGCGGTCGCTGAACGCACGTCCCGAGAAACTCGTCGTCGCCACGGCCATCGCGGGAAGGCGTCTCCCTTCCCACCACACCGTAGCAAGCGCCGCGCGAAATGTCCAGGGGCGCCGGAGAAACAGGCCACAGCGCCTCAGCGCCGTGGTCACCGGCTCCGGTCGGCTGCTCGAAGGGCCCGGTGGGGACGCTGGTCCGGTGCTGTCCCCGCCAGAATGCCCCCAACTGAGAGGGGGCGCGGAGATAAACCACTATCAGTCAATGAGATAGCTCTCTACGGAAAAGAGCCGCACCCAATGCAGACTCTGCCCTCCACAAGATTATCGTCTTTGAATCGACCGGCAGCCCGTGGAACCGAAAGGCATCAATCATCGGGTCTTCCGCAGAATCTGTGGGTAAGAACGGAGGCTGGTAGTCCTCGTCAGACAAGAGGCAGCGTGCCCGTGTGCTCGCCGCCGTCAAGGCGCTTCGCTCCGCTCCGCCCCCGCTGCGCGGGGCTGACGGCCTGGACGCCGGCTCCGCGCACGAGCGCCCCGGCTCTCGTCTGACGAGGACCAAATGCCCGACGCCCGTATCGGGAGGGCGATGGCCCGTCCCGAAGCACAGAACGCAGCCTCGACATCGGAAACGCATCCCGTTCCGGAATCCGCGACAATTGGTGTTGCAGCAGCCAAGCGACGCGGAAGGGGAACGGGATGCAACTCAAGAGTATCTTGAATCGGGTCCAGAAGCACCCGTCGTTCATCTACGAGACGGTGCGGCTGGTGGAGCACCCGCAGTTGACCCTCGAGGTTCGGGTGCGGCCTCGCGCCGGGACCCGCGCGACGTGCTCGCAGTGCAGGCGCCGGGCCCCGGGCTACGACACGCAGGCGGTCCGGCGCTTCGACTTCGTGCCCCTGTGGCACATCCCCGTGGTCTTCCTCTACGCGATGCGCCGCGTCGACTGCCCGCGCTGCGGCGTACGGGTCGAGGCGCTGCCGTGGGCCACCGGCAAGCACCGACTGACCGACGCCTACGCCTGGTTCCTCGCCGGGTGGGCCAGGCGTCTGTCGTGGCAGGAGATCGCCGCGGCGTTCCCCACGTCCTGGGACACCGTCTATCGGGCCGTGCGCATGGCGGTCGACTGGGGCCTCGCGCACCGCGACCTCACGAACATCGAGGCCATCGGCGTCGACGAGCTCTCCCGCCGCCGCGGGCAACGCTACCTGACGCTGGTCTATCAGATCGACGGTCACTGCAAGCGCCTGCTGTGGGTCGGCCGCGAACGCAAGGCCGCGACGTTGGAGGGCTTCTTCGACTGGTTCGGCCCCGCACGCAGCGCGGCGCTGTATTTCGTCTGCTCGGACATGTGGAAGCCCTACCTGAAGGTGGTTGCCGAGCGCGCCGGCCAGGCCGTGCAGGTGCTCGACCGCTTCCACATCATGAGCCATTTCTCGCAAGCGATCGACGAGGTGCGCGCGGCGGAGGCCCGGAAGCTCGCCGCCGCGGGCCGGGCGCCGGTGCTCAAGCGCAGCCGCTGGCTCCTGCTCAAGCGTCCGGAGAATCTCAGCGACGAGCAGCGGGGCCGGCTTGCGGAGCTGGTGCGTCGCAACCTGCGCACGGTTCGCGCCTACCTGCTCAAGGAGGACTTTCAAGCGCTGTGGGGCTACGTGTCGCCGTACTGGGCCGGCCGGTTCCTCGACCGCTGGTGCACTCGGACGATGCGCTCGCGGCTCGACCCGATGAAGGAGGTGGCCCGCATGCTGCGCTCGCACCGCGACCTGATCCTGAACTGGTTCCGGGCCCGAGGGCAGTTCTCCAGTGGCATTGTCGAAGGCTTCAACGGGAAGGCCAGAGTGATCACCAAACGGGCGTATGGCTTCCGCACCTCCGCGGCACTGGAAGTCGCTTTGTATCATGCACTTGGCGACCTGCCCGAACCAGAACTCACCCACAGATTCTGCTGACGAGGCCAATCATCAGATTCCCCGCCAAGATGTCGCCGATGATGAGTGTTTCGCCGTTCGGTACCGTGCCTACGCTGATTCTGGCGTTGCGGAGAGGCTCGAAGGGCTCTTGGGACATTTCGACAATCTGTTTCATCATTGCGATCGGCACGGCTCGCGCGACTCCCTCGTGCTCAGTCTCCTCCCGTTGGGCAATGGCGCTACTCGACACGCGATCAATACTCCCGCGGAATATCGCCGGACTTCGCACAAGCAGATTGCTGACGAGGCACCGAAGCGGCCACTGCAAGTCCTCAATGTAGATGCGCTTGTCGCGCCACTGACGACCTGCCTCGGAAACTCTGCGTCTGAGACAATCCACCATCCGGGCGTTCCTGCTGTCGAGCTCGGCAAGCGCCCCCTCGGCATCAGCGAGGAGCCATTGCGTGCTTGGTTCGACCGCATGGTACAGGTTCTTCCGGCGGAACAACACTCTCGGAGCGCACTCCTTGATTTCCCCTTGGTGCTTTTGGCACCAAAACAATGTCCCTCTGCTGGTCGTGAAGTTCTTCTGGTACCACACAGGGATGAAGTGATGGTTCCTTCGTTTCGCGGCTTCCTTCATCTCTTCTGCGGACACGTTACCCAGTAGTTCTCCGGTGCCGCCGCATACGGGACATGTTGCGCCGATTCCAGTCGCTCCGCGACCTTGGCATGCACCGCAACTCCGAAACCGCGCGCCGCCACTAATCATCTGGAACTAATGTGCACCGTCAGAAATACGTGAGCAGTAACGCTTCAGGGATTCCGATCTGCTCGGCGGTCTTCGTCCAGACGAAGGGCTTGGGGTCTTCGTTGTAGACCGCCAGGTACTCCTTGATCGCCGCCTCGAGTGCTTGGGTGCTGCGATGGGTTCCACGCCGGATCTGCTGCCGGGTGATCTCGGCGAACCAACGCTCTACCTGGTTGAGCCACGATGCGCTCGTGGGCGTGAAGTGCAGGTGATACCGAGGACGCCGTGCCAGCCAGTCGTGGATTGAGGTGGTCCCGCTTTTTCGGACCACTGGCTAAGGTGTATTCCAGAGCCTGGAGGAGGCACTGGGATGACGACGAGACGACGGCGGCAGTTCACCGCGAACTTCAAGAAACGCGTGGCGCTCGAGGCGCTGCGCGGGGACCGCACGGTGCAGGCGATCGCGGCCAAGCACGAGGTTCATCCGAACCAGGTGGGCGCGTGGAAGCGCCAGGCGGTCGACGGGCTGGAGGATGTCTTCGCTGGCGGCAGAGCATCTCGCGACTCCGAGCACGAGGCGACGATCCGGGACTTGCACGCGAAGATCGGCGAGTTGACGGTGGAGCGGGATTTTTTTCTGCGCGGCTTGCAACGCTGAGCCGCGCCGCACGCCTGGAACTGGTCGAGCGGGGCGGCGAGTTGAGCATCCGGCGCCAGTGCGCGTTGCTCGGCATCAACCGCTCGTCGGTGTACTACACGCCGCGGGAAGAGCGCGCGGAGAACTTGGCCTTGATGCGGCGGATGGACGAATTGTCGCTGCAGTACCCGTTCTACGGTAGCCGGCAGATGGCGCGCCACCTGGGACGCGAGGGCGTGTCGGTGGGGCGGCGCCGGGTCCGCCGGCTGATGTGTCTGATGGGGCTGGAAGCGGTCTACCGCAAGCCGCGCACGAGCGCCGCGCAGCCGGGTCACCGCATCTATCCGTATCTGCTTCGAGAGCTGACGATAGAGCGCCCGGACCAGGTCTGGTGCGCCGACATCACCTACATCCCGGTGACGGCGGGCTTCCTGTACCTGGTCGCGGTCATGGACTGGGCCAGCCGTCACGTGCTGGCCTGGCGACTGTCGAACACGATGGACACCGGCTTCTGCATCGAGGCGCTGGAAGCGGCGCTTCGGACGGGCACGCCCGAGATCTTCAACACCGATCAGGGAGCGCAGTTTACCAGCGCGGCGTTCACCGAGCGGGTGCTGGCGGCGGGGGCGCGTTGCTCGATGGACGGCCGCGGGCGGTGCCTGGACAACGTCTTTATCGAGCGGCTGTGGCGGTCGCTGAAGTACGAAGCGGTGTACCTGCACGAGTTGGTCGACGGGTTCGAGGCCGAGCGGGTGGTCGGGGCCTGGATGACGTTCTACAGCGACGTACGTCCGCACTCGGCACTCGGGGGTCGCACGCCGGCCGAGGCCTACGGCGAGGAGCGTGCAGCGTGAACATGTCAGCGGCGTGCAGCGCTTTGGACGCGCTCGACCGGCGGATGGTCCAGGTGACGCCGCTCGGCATCCAGGGCGAAGGCTGCCGGCTCGGCGAGAAGACGCACAGGGTGCTCGACCGCCGGCCTGGAGCTGACAGCCCTCGCCGTCAGGCGGCGCTGCCAGCGTCCCGTCGCCGTTACGTTACGGTGCTGCAAGGAGAGGGAAGCCTCCGAAGGCGGCCCCCCTTCGTGCACCGCATGTTCGGCATCGAGCAGGGGATCAACGAGCTCGACCACGGCCGAGAACACGCTCGGCATCTTCGGTCCGAAACCGAGCACGACTCCGGCGGTGAGCGGTCGACGTGGCAGACGGGACAGGTCCGGCGTCGTCCAGGACGCCATACCCGACCGCAGAGCAGGCAGGCCCGCAGGTGCTTCGTGCGCCAGTCGCCGCGGCGCTTTCGTCCCCTCCCCCGGACCCCCTCCCGGGGCTCGCCGCCGCGCTTCGCGGACTCACTCATGAGGCCGCAAGATTCCCACAGCTCATCATCATCTATGATCAGATACCAGACAGACGACGAGGGCGCGGTTCGCAACCGGAATACACCTTAACGAAGCCCTCGAATGGTCCAAACGACCGGGACCACCTCAGATCATCGCCGTCTTGTGCGTGCCGTAGTTGTCCAGCACCAGGTGGATGTCGAGGTCGGGCGGCACCGCCTTGTCGATCACGGCGAGGAAGCGCTTGAACTCCACCGAGCGGTGCTTCCGAAAGCACCTGCCGATCACCTCGCCGGTGGCGGTGTTCAGGGCCGCGAACAACGAGGTCGTGCCGTGCCGTCGATAGTCGTGTGTCCGCTGCTCCGGTGCTCCCGGACGCATCGGCAACACCGGCTGGGTACGGTTCAACGCCTGGATCTGCGACTTCTCATCCACAAACAGCACCACCGCTCGCTCCGGCGGATGCAGGTACAGCCCCACGATATCGCGCACTTTCTCGATGAACAACGGGTCTCGCGACAGCTTGAAGGTCTCGCTGCGATGGGGCTTGAGCGCGAACGCGCGCCACACGCGGCCGACGGTCGAAGCGCTCAGCCCGCAGGCTCGGGCCATCGACTCCCGGCTCCAATGCGTCGCCCCCCGTGGGGTCGTCTCCAGCGTCCGGACCACGACCCGTTCGACGTCCTCGTCCGACACCCGGCGCGGCGCGCCCGGCCGTGGTTCGTCCAGCAAGCCGTCGCAGCCGTTGCGCAGGAACCGCCGCCGCCACTTGCCGACCGTGGCCCGCGTCGTGCCCAGAGCCTGCGCCACGACCTGGTCGCTCCGTCCCGCGGCGCTCTGCAGCACGATGCGTGCCCTCAGGGCCAGAGCCTGCGCGGTATTGCGCCGGCGCAGCCAACCCTCCAGTTCCTCGCGCTGTGCGTCCGAGACCTCCGGGACCTCTCGTGTGTAATGGTTCGGCACGGCCCTCCTCGCTTCCGGGCCGACCGTACCACGAGCCGATTCTACTGGTCAAGAACTTCAGGCGTTGGACACTAACGACGTCACGTCATCGTCCGACAAAAGGAGAGCGACCGGAGTACCGCGCCCGGTGGTCTCCGCTGGAACGCGAACCAGGAATCGCCTGCTGTGCCCGCGAGCGGCAATGCGGCGCCGGCGGGGTCTCCGCGTTGGCATGCATGTCCGCGAGGACGCCATGCACGAGCGCGCGAATCCCGGAGAATGCTTCGGGTGCGGCTCTTTTCCGTAGAGAGCTATCTCATTGACTGATAGTGGTTTATCTCCGCGCCCCCTCTCAGTTGGGGGCATTCTGGCGGGGACAGCACCGGACCAGCGTCCCCACCGGGCCCTTCGAGCAGCCGACCGGAGCCGGTGACCACGGCGCTGAGGCGCTGTGGCCTGTTTCTCCGGCGCCCCTGGACATTTCGCGCGGCGCTTGCTACGGTGTGGTGGGAAGGGAGACGCCTTCCCGCGATGGCCGTGGCGACGACGAGTTTCTCGGGACGTGCGTTCAGCGACCGCGAGGTGACGCTGATGCGCGAGGTCGTGCGGGATTGCTCGGGCTTGAGCCGGATGGAGCTGGCGCGCACGGTGTGCGAGCTGTTGCGGTGGCGGCGTCCGAACGGGAGGCTGAAGGCGCGGGAGTGCCGGGAGTTCCTGGAACGGCTCGACGCGGAGGGGGCGCTGATGCTGCCGGACAAGCGGCGGGGGCGCGTGGTCGGTTCGGTGACCCGCGTTCCCCGGACGGCGGTGGGGGAGCCGGGACGTTCGCTCGTCGGGAGCGTCCGCGACATCGAGCCGCTGGAGGTCGAGTTGGTGCAGGAGCCCGCGCAGCGGCTGCTGTTCCGGGAGCTGGTGGGTCGCTACCACTACCTGGGGCACACGGTTCCGTTCGGCGCGCACCTGCGGTATCTGGTGTATGCGTCGAAGCCGGTCCGCGCGGTGGTGGGCTGCCTGCAGTTCTCGAGCCCGGCGTGGCGCATGGCGGTGCGGGACCGCTGGGTGGGCTGGGACGATGGGACGCGGGCGCGGAATCTGCAGCGGGTGGTCAACAACAGCCGCTTCCTGTTGCTGCCGTGGGTCGGGGTGAAGAACCTGGCCAGCGCGGTGTTGGCGCGTGGCCTCGGTCGGTTGGTGGCGGACTGGGCGCGCCGGTACCACCTCGAGCCGTGGCTGGTGGAGACGCTGGTGGACGCGCGCCGCCACCACGGGGGTTGCTACCGTGCCGCCAACTGGGTCGCGTTGGGCGCGACGAGCGGTCGCGGGCGCATGGACCGGCACGGCCGTCGTGCCGGCGCGGCGCCCAAGACGGTCCTGGTCTATCCTCTGGTTCGGGATGCGCAGCGGCGGCTGCGGGAGCCTTGAGCGATGCGAGTCGTCGCCGACCGCGGCGCTCCCTCCGACCCGGCGCCGTATGCGGCGGCGGACGCCGTATACGCGGATGCCAAAGCCTACCTCTCGTCGCGCGAAGCGCAGCAGATGAGTGAGAGCGACCTGGAACGGGAGCTGAATCGGCGGGGCCAGGAGTTGCTGCGCAAGCTCCTGCAGGGGCACCTCGACCAGCGCAGCCCGGGAGAGGCGGCCGGTCCGGTCGCGGGGGCCGATGGGGTCGAGCGCGGGGAACGGCGCGTGCACGAACGACACCTGGAGACGACCTTCGGCACGGTGGAAGTCGAGCGCGTGGGCTACGCGCGTGCGGGTCACGAGAGTCTGCATCCGCTGGATGCGTCGCTCAACCTGCCGCCGGAGCGGTACTCGCTCGAGGTGCGCCGGCGGGTGGCGGAGGCGGCCGCGTCGCGGTCGTTCGACGAAGCGCTGTTCGATCTGTCTCGCCATACCGGAGCGGAGGTGCCGAAGCGGCAGGCGGAACAGTTGGCAGCTCGCGCGGCGGAGGACTTCGACGCCTTCTACGAGGCGCGCCGCGCGGCGGCGGGCGAGCCGTCGCCGGAGGGGTCGGTTCTGGTGCTCACGTTCGACGGCAAGGGCGTGGTGCTGCACCGCGAGGACCTGCGCGAGGCGACGCGGCGGGCGGCGGAGCGGCGCCGGCGGCAACGCGAGCAGCTCGCCTGGTTCCCGCGTCTCCAGCCGGGTGAGAAGAAGCACGCGAAGCGCATGGCGACGGTGGCCGCCGTCTACACGGTCGCGCCGTTCGTGCGGAGCCCGGAGGAGTTCCTGCAGAGCCTGATGCCCCGCTCGCCGGTGGCCAGGACCCGGACGAAGAAGTCCAGGCCCCCGCTCGTGCGACCTCGCCCGGTGGCGAAACGGGTCTGGGCGAGCCTCGAACGGGAGCCGGCGGAGGTGGTCGCGGAGGCGCTGCTGGAAGCGGACCGCCGGGACCCCGAGCGCGTCAAGAGCTGGGTCGTGCTCGTCGACGGCGCCGAGATGCAGCTCGACCTCGTGGAGGCGGGCGCCGCCGCGTACGGCGTCGACGTCACGGTGGTGCTCGACATCATCCACGTGGTCGAGTACGTCTGGAAGGCGGCACAGGTGTTCCATCGCGAGGAGAGCCTCGAGCGGGAATACTGGGCTTGGACGCGGGTGCGACGCATTCTCGAAGGCAAGGCCCGGTGGGTGGCGGCGGCAATGCGCCGAGCGGCCACCGTCGCCCGCCTGCCGCCCGACCTCCGCAAGCCGGTCGACACGTGCGCCGACTACCTGCTGAAGTATGGGCCGTATCTACACTACGACCGCTACCTCGCGGCGGGCTATCCCATCGCCACGGGGGTGATCGAGGGGGCGTGCCGGCACCTGGTCCGCGACCGGATGGAGTTGACCGGCGCCCGCTGGCGGCTGGTCGGCGCCGAGGCGGTCCTGAAGCTGCGAGCGTTACGAGCCAGCGGCGACTTCGATGCCTACTGGGACTTCCACGAGGCGCGCGAGTACGAACGGAACCACGCCCAACGTTATGCTGACGGGATAGCACCACCCGTCACCGAGCCGTCCCCACCGCCCTCCTCCCCCCGTCTTCGACGGGTCAAGTAGCTCTTGCCCTGCTGCTCGCAGCAACCCTTGGACATCTCTGGACCGCCGACGAAGAAGAGCCGCACCCGAATGCTTCCTCAGCGCTGGGAGCCAGCCAACTGAGCGACGGGAACTCCGCGCAGAGGCCGGCGTACGCGCCGTCCTCTGGCGACCAAGTGACGCCGTACGTGTAGTGATCAGTCATGCCGCGCGTCCAGCTTCTCGGAGCGCGTGGAGGATCTGACGTCACTGCATACATCATACGACTGTCGATTCTGCCGTGCCTGGGGAGCTCGGCGGTGGAACCCTCGGGCGTCGAATCGTCACGTCCAGCCGCTTGACCCGTGACAGGCTCATCGGGCGCCGCGCCTGCCTCCAAGGCGGACGCCCCGAGCCGGATCCTCCAGAGACGGCTCGACCTTCGGCATTGGTAGATCCTACTGGGCACCGGTCGGCGGAACCGACCGGCTGGAAGCAAGACCCCCGTTCAAACCGTGCGTGCGGATTTCCCGCACACGGCTTACCAGGTGAGCTTCAGGTCGCGGCATGCACCACCCCCGGATACCGAATCGTGCCGCGCAGGCGAGCAAGCCCCAAGGCTTCGAAGAACGGACGATGCCAGGCCAGCGCCCGACCAGCCGCGAGTCGCGACCCCGCGCGCTTGAGGAGCAAGCCGCGCAGGCGCCGTTCCACGTACTGGTCGAGCTGCACGAAGTGGTGCGCCGCATTCCCGGTTCGGAAATACTGCCCCCACCCGCGAAGGACCCGGTTCACGTCCGCGATGACCAGACGCAGGTCCGTGTGGCAGCGGCCTCGAGGGGTGAGCGCCCGCACGCGGGCTCGCACCTGCTTCATCGCACGCCGAGACGGCCAGCGGTGCAGGTAGTACACCCGTTGCCGCTTGCGAGCCCAGATGGGTCCGCTCATGCGCTTGTGCAGATGACACCCCAGGAAATCGAAGCCCTCACGACCGTCCGTCAGGTCGACCACCCGCGTCTTCTCCGGATGCAGTTCCAGCCCGAGCCGGGCCAGCACCAGACCCACGCGCTCTCGCGCCGCCTCGACCGACGACTTCGTGTCGCACATCACCACGAAGTCGTCCGCGTAGCGCACCAGCGTACCGAGGTGCGCCCACCGGTCCTCCCAGACCCGGTCGAGCACGTGCAGGAAGATGTTCGACAACAGCGGCGAGATGACGCCCCCCTGCGGAGTGCCCGCCAGGGTTCGATGCACCTGCCCGTCCTCCATCACCCCCGCCGCGAGCCACAGTCGCAGCAGCCGAAGGACACGCCGGTCCGAGACGCGCTGGCGCACCAGCGTCAGCAGCTTCTCGTGCTCGATGCTGCTGAAGTAGTCGCAGATGTCGGCATCCAGCACGTGGCTGCCCCCGCGCGCCCCGCGGACGCGAAGGACCTCCAGCGCCTGCGTCGCGCTCCGCTTCGGTCGAAACCCATACGACGAATCGCGGAAATCCGCCTCGAAGATGGGGCCCAACACCAGAGTCGCGGCCATCTGCGCCACCCGGTCGCGAACCGTCGGTATCCCGAGCGGTCGCCGTCGGCCATCAGCCTTGGGAATGTAGCGCCGCAGGACCAGCCGCGGCCGATACGTCCCCACCCGCAACGCCGTGCCGAGTTCCGCGAGGAACTCATCGACACCACGCTGCTCAATCTCAGCCAGCGTCTCCCTGTCGACGCCGGCCGAGCCACGATTCCGCTTGACGCGCCGCCACGCCTCCCGGAGGACGTCATCCCTCCAGATCCGGTCCATCAGGGCGTGGAAGCGCCGTTTCGGGGACCGCTTGGCCGCGGCCCACAGGCGTCGCTGCAATTGGCGCACTTTGTCGAGAGACATACGCCCCCCGGGGGAGTTGGGTCCGGTCTCGCCGGCCATGCCCTCGCGCGTCCTTGCACCCGCGCCGTGCCCACCGCAGGGGCCCTTCCCTCCGGCCGCGTTCTGCTGCACGGCCCTCCGCAGTACTATGGCCCCCTCGGAATCCCGCTGCGCCGCGCCCGCTTTCACCTTCGGCTTATGCGAGCCGCGTTGCCCCGACCCGGGCCGCGCAGACGGGCCTCTCGTGTTCCGTCCCTCTCCGTGTCCGCGTGCTGCGCCCCCTACCCCGCCGAGACCTCCCGCACGTACGCCGCCGGACCGGGGCGCGGGAGACGTGGCCTTCACCGTGACATGAGCGGCTCGGCTCTCGGGTTGTGAATCTGTCGAGGCTGCAGGCTTCACTTCATGTTGCGGCCCGCGGACTTGCTCCCTCCGAAGAGGCTCTTGACACCCCGCTCGGGCCACGGCCGTCTCCGGTCGTGCCTGGGGTCCGCTACTCGGCGCTCCGGCGCTTACCGAGGCGGGACTTGCACCCGCTGGAGAAGAACAGCGTGACGCAGCCGGTCTCCCGTCCGCGTCGTCACGACACACCATGTCATCGATTCTACTCGTGGCCGGTCGTCGGGTTGCCGGTCCAGCCGGCTGGGTGTACTTTTGTAGTCCAGATGTCGGCGCGCGAGTTGTAGAGGGAGAGTGCAAATGGCCAGGACGGCGACGCGCCCCTGGGACGCGGTGGACTACCTCGAGACCGAGGAGGACATGGTCGCCTACATCGACGCCGCGCTGGATGATGGCGACCCCGCTCTCGTAGCTGCGGCGTTGGGTGACGTGGCCCGAGCCAAGGGCATGTCCAGTGTCGCGGCGGGCGCCGGGTTGGGCAGGGAGAGCCTCTACAAGGCGCTGTCCCGCGGCGGCAATCCGGAGTTTGCGACGGTCGTCAAGGTCATGCGGGCCCCGGGCCTTCGGCTCCGCGCGGCCAGCATCCGATCCTGCCGGTCGACTGGGACGCCGCCTTCCATGAGCGACGCCGCGAACCGGATCGTCCAGAAGCTCTGGTCGTACTGCCACGTGCTGCGCGACGACGGGCTCTCCTACCAGGACTACCTGGAGCAGCTCACCTTCCTGCTGTTCCTGAAGATGGCCGACGAGCGCGAGCGGCTGACCGGGGACCCGCAGCCGATTCCAGCCGGCTGCCGCTGGGAGAAGCTCGCGGCGCCGGCGATGGAGGGCGCCGAGCTGGAGCGGCACTACCGCGAGACGTTGCGCGTGCTCGGCACGCGGGGCGGGATGCTTGGGCTGATCTTCGAGAAGGCGCAGAACCGGATCCAGGATCCGGCCAAGCTGCGGCGGCTGATCGTCGAGCTGATCGGCCGCGAGGACTGGTCGGCGATGGCGGCCGACGTGAAGGGGGACGCCTACGAGGGACTGCTGGAGAAGAACGCCCAGGACGTCAGGGGGGCGCCGGGCAGTACTTCACGCCGCGGGCGGTGATCCAGGCCATGGTCGACTGCGTGCAGCCGCGGCCCGGCGAGGTGGTCGTCGACCCGGCGTGCGGCACGGGCGGCTTCCTGCTCGCCGCGCACGAGTACCTCAAGGGCCACGCGGACCTCGACCGCGACCAGAAGAGGCACCTCCGCTTCGAGGCGCTGCGCGGCGTCGAGCTCGTGCCCAACGTCGCCCGGCTCTGCGGCATGAACCTCTTCCTGCACGGCATCGGCCCCGACGGCGGCGACCGGCGCGAGCCGCCGATCACGACCGACGACGCGCTGCGCGACACGCCGCGCGCGCTGGCGGACGTCGTCGTCACCAACCCGCCGTTCGGCAAGAAGTCGTCGATCACGGTCGTCAACGCGGAGGGAGAGACCGGCCGGCAGTCGCTGACCTACAACCGCCCCGACTTCTGGACCACGACGTCGAACAAGCAGCTCAACTTCGTGCAGCACGTCAAGTCGCTGCTCGCGATCCACGGGCGCGCCGCGGTGGTCGTGCCGGACAACGTGCTGTTCGAGGGCGGGGCCGGCGAGACCGTGCGCCGCAACCTGCTGCGCGAATGCGACGTGCACACGCTGCTGCGCCTCCCGACCGGCATCTTCTACGCGCAGGGCGTGAAGGCGAACGTCCTGTTCTTCGACCGGCGGCCGGGCGCGAAGGAGCCGTGGACGCGGACCGTCTGGGTCTACGACCTGCGCACGAACAAGCGCTTCACGCTGAAGACCCGGCGCATGACCCGCGCCGACCTCGACGAGTTCGTCTCCTGCTACCGGCCCGGCGCCCGCCACACGCGCAAGGCGACCTGGTCGGAGCGGACGCCCGACGGCCGCTGGCGGCCGTACTCGTACGACGAGATCGTCGGCCGCGACAAGGTGAGCCTCGATCTGTTCTGGCTCCGCGACGCGAGCCTGGAGGACTCCGCCGACCTGCCCGAGCCGCACGTGCTGGCTCGCGAGATCGCCGACGACCTCCGCTCGGCCCTCGACCAGATGGAAGGGATCCTGGCCGATCTGGAGCAGCGAACGCGGCAGAGTTGAGTCCGTGTCCAGACTCGCGAGGGAACGGCGGGCGATCGGGCGGCGCCGATGGCTAGGCGGGGGCGGTGGAGATCGCTTCGGCGAACCGGCAGGATGTGCCGGCTGAGCGGCGCAACGGTCGGGCGTCACGGGCGGTCAACGAGGCCGTGGCCCCGATCGCCGTCCGGCGCCGGGGCCGCGGGTGCGCGGCGCGGTTGCCGTTCGTCCTGCTGCGCGTGCCAGAGATCCCAGTTGGCCTGGAGATTCATCCAGAACATGGGCGTCGTGCCCAGCAATCGACCGAGCCGAAGGGCCGACCGGGCGGTAACGCCGCGCCTGCCGCGCACGAGCTCGTTGACCCGCGTGACCGGCAGGTTCATCCGCCGGGCCGCCTCGGACTGGCTCATCGGGATCTCTCGCAGAAACAGCTCGAGCAGGATGACGCCGGGATGCGTCGGCCGGCGACGTGTCGGCAGGCCGGTTGCCGGAATCTCGCTTGCCGCGTTCTTCGACATGGGCAGGCCTCGTCAGGTTCTAGTGATAGCCCTCGCAACGGACGCCGTAGGCGTGGCCGTCGCGGAACCGGAAGGTGATCCGGTACTGCCGGTTCACCCGAATGCTGTAGACGCCTAGGCGGTCGCCCTTGAGCGCTTCAAGACGGTTGCTCGGCGGCGCAGCCAGGTCGCCGATCACGACGGCAGCGTCCAGGAGCTCCAGCTTCATGGCGACCGCAGGCCAGACAATCCGTGGAATCGAACGCGCCGCCTTCGTGTTCAGACCGTCCCACACGTCCCTGGTCGCCCGATCCCCCCAACTGCGAATCACGTGTCAGCATACACACATGCACGGTAAGTGTGAAACCCGGGCGCGACCCTTTCTCCGCTATAGTCAGGAAACGGAGGCTCCCGGAGGATGGCCATGCCGACCGGATCCGGACGCTCGCGGCGGTCGTTCGTCAGGCAGCTCGGCGCCACGGCCGGGGCGGCGGCGTTCGCGCCCGCGGCGATGGCGGAAGTGGGCGTTCAGGCCCCGCCGCTGCCGGAGGAGACCCCGGCGTCGGTCCATCCGACCCTCAACCGCCGGGCCCGCGGATGGTTGCGCTTCCTCTGGGAGAAGGCGACGACGCCGGACGACTGGGGCGCGGACGGCATGCCCCACCCGTGGTGGGACCGCTACTCCAACCCGGTCGTCACGAGCTACGGGCGTTTCGACCTCCACAACTCCTCCTACGCGCTCCTGCTGATGGCCGACCAGACGCCGGCGTGGCGGGAGGTCTACACGCGGATCGCGGACGGGCTCGCCAGCCGCTACCCCACCTACTGGGGCGCCATCGACTGGCTGACGCAGATCGGCGACGACCCGCGGCGGGCCAACTATCCGCCGCAGGTCATGCAGGCGATCCCGGAGCGGTTGCGCGGGCGCTACAACCGGATCGGGTGGACGGCCAACGGGGTGGAGCCGTGGGGCCTCGCCCGCGACCCGATCGGCGCCGAGGGCAACCTCTTCTTCCGCGGCTGGTTCAACCTGCTGCTGGGCATCTACCGCTACGTCTCGGGCGACGACAAGTACGAGCGCCCGTTCCCGGTGACCGGCTACGGGGACGAGGTGTTCGAGTGGGACCAGCACCGCATCGCCGCGCTGCTCGAGCGCCAGTACCGCGAGCGCCCGGAAGGGCCCCAATGCGAGAACACGAAGATCTGGTTCCCGTGCAACGCCGCGGCCGGGCTCGGCATGTACCTCTACGACCGCATCCACGGCCGCTCGACGCACCGGCCGGTAGAGGGATGGCTGGAGTACGCGCGCGAGAATTTCCTCGGCATCGGCAGCGACGGCCGGCTGGAGTGGGTCACCGCCTACTACGACCCGATCGTCAACCACAAGTCGAACGGCGGCCCCGGCGCCGGCGTCGGCAACGCGTTCCTGCTCCTGCCGCAGGACCGTGAGCTGGCCACGCTCCTTTACGAGTCGGCGGCCAACGCCCTCGGCTGGAACGATCCGCGGGTCGAGATCCGCGCCTCGCAGTCGGGGCTCGTGATGGCGCGCGAGTTCGGCGACCACACCGCGGTGGCGCGCCTACGGGCGGCGGCCGAGCGGGAGTACGACCCCCGCTTCTTCGGCGACGACAACGAGATGTTCGGCTGGTGGTTCGGGCTCAACGAGGCCTTCCCGCGGGGCCAGCGCAGCGCCAGCATGATGGTGGCGGAGGTCGGCACCGGCGACGCCTGGAACCGCGCGTTCGAGGCGCCCCACCTCGACAAGTACGAGGCGCCGACCGTCGAGGGAGTCGACTTCCCGGCCCTCGGCATCTACCAGGCCTGGAACGACACCGCGAGCGGCGCGCTGCACGTCGGCACTTACGCGGCGGCGCCCGCCCGGCGCGGGACGGAGACGCGCTGGCGGGTCACGAACCTGCCCGACAGCGGCGACGTCTTCATCCTGTGCGACGGCGCGCCGTTCCAGCGTTTCAGCGTCGACGGCCCCGACGCGATCCGCATCGACGGCACGGTGGACCTGCGGCACTTCCAGATCTTCACCGGCTATCGCGGACCCGGCACGAGGGCCGAGCAGGTCCGGCGCGAGCGGGCGGCCGGATCTGGGGGCGCGGCGGCGGCCGCGACGGCGGCTGCGGTCGACCGTCCCGAACCCGGGCGCCCGCCGGGAAGCCCTCGGGACGCCACCACCAGCTTCTCCGCGGACGGACCGACCTGTCCCTGCTGTCCGGCATAGCCGGTCTTGCGGGTCGGCCTCACCCGCTCGCGTCCGGACGGCAACACGGAGGTCCCCCGGCAACGCCTTGCGTGCAGGGCCGGGATTCCCGCGCCGAGCGTCAGGAACGTCGCGCCGGCGACATCGGGAGCGACGCGAGCGATTCCGAGATCGAGGGGATGCGATCCGGGTCGAGCCACTCGCGCTGGACGAAGAAGCCGGACACGACGCTCGAATCGATCCGGGACGCTCCGGCCGCGTACTCCACCAGCAGCTCGCCGTCCGGCCGGTAGAAGCGGTGGGCCAGCGTCACAGGATCCAGGACCCAGTACTCGCCGACGCCGTGCTGCTCGTACTCGGCGACCTTCGGCCCTACGTCCCGGTCCGCGGTACGTGGGCTCAGCACCTCCACGACGAGGTCCGGAGCCCCCTCGACATGGGTGTCCCGAATCTGGTGCCGCCGCTCCGCGCGGTAGAAGGCCAGGTCCGGCAGGAAGACGTTGCGGGAGCTCAACCGCACGGCCACCGACTCCCGGTAGAGGAAGCCGAGCCCGCGCCGGTCGATGTACGCCCGCAGGACGCCGTCGAGGAAGTTCAGCAGGTCCGCGTGGCGAAGGGAGACTGCCGCGTGCACGAACACTTCCCCGTCGATGAGGTCCGCGAACCGCTCCGGCGTGAGCCACTCGAGGAAGTCGCCGGCGGTGAGGAGCTCGCGTTCGAGATCGGCGGCGACCGACACGCGAGTCGGCATCACGGCACTGTAGCACGCCGCGCACCAAGCTCTTGGCGGATCGGCGCGTGAGCGCGGGAGGCTGCCGTCCCGGCGCCGCCCCCGGACGCGGTCACGTCGCCGGCGGCGACCCCTGCACCTCGGCGAGGACGATGCGCTCGATCTCGCACACGCCCAGGGACCGCCCTCGCGGCGTCAGGCAGCGGGCGACGTGCTCGGAAGCCCCCACCTCCTCGCGGATGCGGAGCGAGAAGCCGGCGAGGAGGTCGGCGACGTCCCCCGGATGCAGGCCGCTCTTCCAGAGGGGATCGTCACCGCCGCAACTGGAGTCCCACACCTCCGACAACTCGGGGAACGCCGAGCGGTCGTCGATGAAGCGCTGGAGCACGTAGCTGAACGCCAGCCGGCTTCCGGGCGCGCTGCGGCCCACGAATCGCAGCATGGCGTGAAGAGCCTCCCGCGATATGTACTGGCTGACGCCCTCGCACAGGAACAGCGTCCGCGTGGTCGGGTCGAAGCCGGCCGCCGACAGCTCCGTCGCGAGGTCCTGCGTCTCGAAGTCCAGCGGGACGAAGCGCACGTGGGAAGGAAGTCGGCCCAGGTGCCGCCGCAGGCGCGTCTTCTTCACGTCCTGCACCGACGGGTGATCGACCTCGAACACGCGGGCCTCCGCGGCGCCGGGGACGCGATAGGCTCGCGAGTCCAGCCCGGCGCCCAGGATGACGACGGACCGCACGCCGTCGGCCAGCGCCTCTCGCAGCACGTCGTCCAGGTAGGCGAACCGACACAGGAGCACGCCCAGCACCCCGGGGGCCCGCCGCTCGGTGCGCCGGAAGGCCCACTCTCGAATCGGTCGCAGCGCGAACAGCGAGAGCAGGGTGCCCAGGAACCGACCGCACAGCGGCCGGGCGAGCGGGTCGTCGAAGAGTCTCCGATCGGGCTCGACGAAACGCTCGAGAGCCCTTACGACGGCGGTGCCGACGGCGGTCCGTTGCGCCTTGAACGCCATGTGCGGGCCGATCGCATCCGCGGTCCGGGCCGGCTGCCCGGGACGGCCGGATGGGGAACCGATTCAGCGCCCCGTCTCGGCCGGCTCGACCGTAAGCAGGTAGCCCGGCTTCGGGCCATGGAGAAACCGAGCCTCCATACCTATGGGCCGGTCGGCTTGCCCTTTCTTCGTTGCTCGTTCTCCCCAGGCCAGGGCCGCAGCGCGGGTGGTTCGGTTGCCTACTTGGAAGATATGTCCCTTCTCCCAACCGGGCTCCCGCTGGTGTTCCGCTTCACGGCGATCGATGTCACCGGTGATCCCAGGTGGACTATCTTGTTGCCCAACTTGAAGTGGTACTTGTACGCGGTTCTGCTCGTCGGCATCTCGTTCGATGCTCAAGATGGTCGTCGGTCAACGACGCACAACATTGGGTCTGCCAAGTCCCTGAACGCATCAACTTCAGCCACCTTCTCGTCCGCGAGCAGCAGCACGATCAGCCTGTAGATGTCCGAGCCGCCCTCGCCGCGTCCTCGGGCGACGCGGGCCGCGGTCTCGGACCTGACGTCGAGAGCCCCGGCCCGCCGCCCGTGACCCGCCCGGCTGCTACGTGCAGACGTCGCCGAGATATCCGCCGCCGCCGCAGTAGCGCACGTCCTGGAGTTGCAGCAGGATGCCGTCCGGGTCGGTGAAGTAGAGCTCCGGCGTCCCCTCCGGGGCCCCGCCGCGGTCCGGCATCCGCATCGTGACGTAGGACGTCAGGGGCCCGACCGGGCCTTCCGCCCCATCCGGCCGCGGTTGGATGCCGAAGCCCTCGAGCGCCGCCATCACCTCCTCGTGCTGGAAGTTCTCCATGGTCAGACAGGCGTGGTGGATGCGCGCCGGGCCCGGCCCCGCCGCGAGAGCGAGGAACTGGCGTCCCGAACCGACCGAGAGCAGCGGCAGCGCCCCCTGCGAGCGCGTGCTGGGCATCCCGAACAGGCCCTGGTAGAACGCGATGGAGCGCTGCTGGTCGGACACGAATACCGTGAAGTGGTTGATGTCCCGGACCGCAATGACGCCCTCGTCCACCGCCGGCTCGGGAGACGAACAGAGCTCGCCCAGCAGGCCTTCGCCGCCGCAGTAGGTGGTGTCCTGGAGCTGGACGACCACGCCGTCCGGATCGCCCAGGTACAGCTCCGGCGTCCCTTCCGGCGCGCCCCCGAACTCCGCCCCGCGCATCCGGACGCGAACGCGCTCTGCGGCGTTCTGTCCCGGCACGTCGGTCGGCGCGACGCCGTGCTCGCCCAGGATGCCGACGAGGCGCCGGTCGTCGAACGCGTCTACGGTCAGGCAGAAGTGGTTGATGTGGGGCGTCACGTCCGGCCGGCCGCCGCCGAGGGCAATGAACTGGGGGCCGTCGCCGACCTGCAGGATCAGCGTCCGCGCCTGCCGTGCCGCGATCGTCATCCCGAACAGACCCTGGTAGAACTCGCGCGACCGGCCGATGTCGGTCACCGTCAGCGTCATGTGGTTCCAGGACCGGACGGGGATCGGCGGTGGTCCCGCGCCTACTGTCGACTGCCAGGCGGCCCGGCCGGCGCGCGGGGCGAGAGCGGTCGCCGCCGTCGGCGCCGCAGCAATCGCGGCCAACGATCCGAGGAACGACCGGCGCGTCACCCGGTCGCGGCCGGTCGCTGTCGGGCGCATGTCGCGCGTATCCGCCATGGTTCGATCCTCACTCGGCGACCGGGTCGCGGTGTAGCGTGCGGGTCTGGATCTTCCAGCCGTCGGCCGTCTTCACGAACGTGTCGTCGTAGTAGCCCGAGGCAACTGCCTTCGGCTCGGGACCGGTGACGTCGTTCAGCACCCAGTAGGCGCGGCCCTTCGCGCCGTCCTCGGTCGCCGTGATCACGAAGCTGCTGTTCAGGTGCCGGCGTCCGTTGTCGCCGGTCTGGCCCTGATTGCGCGCTTCGCGGCCGGCCCGCAGCTCTGCCATGCCCCGCTGCTCCTGCCCGGGGCCGGTGCGAAAGACCGCGTCCTCCGCGAACGCCGACAGCCACATCTCCGCGTCGCGGAAGTCGCTGCCCTGGTTGTAGAGCCCGTACAGACGCTCGATCTCGGCGTAGTCGGCGCCCGTCAGCGCCGCCGGCGCCGCCCCGCGCGACGACTCGGCAACGAAGAGGCCAAGCCCCACCGCCAACACCGCAACCAACGCCACCTTCAGAATCGCGCTACCCGCTGCTTGCATGTGACCCCTCCTGATGTCCGCCCAGTATAGTCGCCGGCCGCCGCGGACCGCCGCCCGTCCCCCGGGAGGCTCCCACCGGCAACCGGCCCCACCGGCGGCGCGAGCGTGCCGGGTCGCTCCGAGCCGGAGGATTCCGGGAGCTCCGCTTCGAAGCCGACACGGCCTTCACCGGTCACTCGTAGTACTCGCGGTACCTCCCGCGCCGGAAGAGCCATCCGCCGAGCGGGCCGAGCCAACCGAGCACGTGGTGCATGTAGCCGAGGTCCATCAGCTCGATCAGGTTGCCGTCGATGTCCTTGGCGAAGAAGAACGTGTGCCCGCGCGGAGAGCGCTCCGGCTCGCTGACGCACTCGACGCCCTTCGACATCAGATAGGCATGCCAGCGACGCGTCCCGCGCACGTTGAACGCGATATGGGTCAGGCCGACCCGGTTCCAGGGCACGTCGACGGGCGGCTGTCGCGGGCGGAACTCGAAGATCTCGATGACCGCGCCGCCGGGGGCGCGGATCCAGCCCACCTTGCAGCTCGGGGCCGCGTCGTCGAGGCCGACCCCGAAGAAGCTCCGCACGCGCTCCGGCGGCTGGTCCGCGACCCCGACCAGCGGACAGCGGAAGACGTCCCAATAGAACTTCACGGCAGCGCTGAAGTCGGACACGGTGATGCCGGCGTGGCTGAAGGATCGGACTCTCACGTCAGGCTCCTCGAAGCGGCGCCGACCCGCAGGTCGGTCTCGGCGATGTGATCGGCCACGCGCAACGCCTGCGCCGCAATGGTCAGGCCGGGGTTGACCGCGGCCGAGGACGGAAAGAACGACGCATCGACCACGAAAAGGTTCTCGACGTCGTGCGAGCGGCAGAAGGGATCGAGCACGGAGGTCCGGGGATCCGTCCCGAAGCACGCCGTCCCGCACTGGTGGGTGGTGTTCCGGGCGCCGTGCGAGTGGGTCATCACCGCCCAGAACCCGAGCCGGCGCAGGATGCGCCGCATCTCCCGGACCAGGCGCCGGTGGGGGCGCACGTTGTCGGGGCGATAGTGCAGGCGGATACGGCCGGCCGCGTCCACTTCGACGCGGTTGTGGGGCCGCGGCAGGTCCTCGGTCATCGCCAGCCAGTCCACGCCGCGCGCCACCCAGGCCGCGTATGCCCGGAGCGGCACCCAGGGCACCACGGTCTGCGCCATCACGGCGTGCGTCCTGCCCTGGGACTGGATCTGGCCAAGCGGCGGACCGCCGTCCGGACCCCGAAGGTAGAAGTCGTTGATGGCCACCGTCTTCTGGAAGACCGCCCGGTTCCGCCGGAACGGATGGAACCCCTGCATCATCGTCGCGTGGTGCGCCATGTAGCGCCGCCCGACGAGTCCGGACGAGTTCGCCAGCCCATGGGGATGCCGGTCGCTCGCGGACCGGAGCAGCAGCGCCGCCGAGTTGACCGCGCCGCACGAGACGACGACGAGCGGCGCCTCGACGCGCACCGTCTCTCCGTTCCGCACCACCTCGACCACCTCCACCCGGCGGCCGGCGGAGTCCGTCTGCAGGCGCCTGGCGAAGGCGTGCGTCCACAGCGTGACGTTGTCGATCGCGGCCGCGGGACGGACGCAGCAGACCTCTGCTTCGCTCTTCGCGTGCAGCCGGCACGGGAACGAGTTGCACGTATCGCAGAGGATGCAGCCGTCCGCCTCGCCGGGACGGATCAAGCCCAGTGGCAGGGGTGAAGGATGGAGCCCCTCCGCGCGCAGCCGGTCGACGATGTCCTCGATCTCCGGCGCGTGCGGAATCGGCGGGTGCGGGTACGGCCCGCGCGGAGGCTCCGTCGGGTCGAGGCCCGCCTCGCCGTGCACCTGGTACAGGCGCTCGGCCCGCCCGTAGTACGGCGCCAGCGTGGCGTAGTCGATCGGCCACGCAGGCGAGGTGCCGTCGGTATGCTCGACCGCCCCGAAGTCTTCCTTCCGCAAGCGGTAGAGGACGCTGCCCCAGAACTTCGTGTTGCCGCCGACGCAGTAGTGCGTGTAGGGGAGGAACGGCCTCCCCGCACCATCGAGCCACGTTTCCGGGGTGCGGTACCGCAGGTCCTTCCAGACCGCCGCCGGGTCCCAGTTCTCCGGCTCGCGCGGCACGAAGCCGCCGCGTTCCGCGAGGAGGATGCGGGCCCCGGTCGCGGCGAGAGCTCGTGCAAGCGTCCCGCCTCCGGCGCCGCTCCCGATGACGACGAGGTCGAAGGCGTACGGCATGGAGCGCGCGGTCAATCGCCGAGAGGGGCGCCGTCCGTCGTGGCGGCGTCCGTCATGAAGCCGGCGGTCGCGTCGCCGTCGGCCGTCGCGTAGATCCGGTCCATCAGGCGCTGGTCGGCCATCGCCGCCTCGAGGCTCATCTGCGGGGCGCGCCCGTCGCGAATCGCATCGGCGAAGTCGCGGTACATCGCCTGGTAGCCGCGAATGTCGCGGACGCCGGGGACGAGCAACCGCGGCCTCGCCCGCGCCCGTCCCCGGACCACGACGAAGGCGCCGTTCGACTCGAAGGTGATGATGCCGTCCCGCCCGAAGAGCTTCGACAGGCGCAGTCCACGCAGCAGCGACGGCACCTCGCGCGAGTAGTGAAGCGAGCCGACGGCGCCGGTGTCGTAACGGAACGCCACCAGCATGCTCTTGGCGCGCCGGTCGGGACCGCTGCGCGCCGGCGGCGGCCGGAACCCCTGCACGGCCGTGATCGCCGGCCCGAGGCTGTTCGCCAGGTGGAGCCAGTGGATCCCCTCCTCGAAGAACGCGTCGCCGCCCGCCATCGCCTCGTCGTTTCGCCAGTCGCCGGCCTCCTTCAACCGCCGCGCCAGCGTGGTGAACGACGCCAGCACGATCTCCCCGATGGCATGCTCGGCGACGAGGCGGCGCAGGCAGACGGCGAGCGGCTTGTAGTGGTCGTTCTCCCCCACCACGACGACCCGCCCGGCGCGGGCGCGCGCCTCGCGCACACGCTCGTAGTCGGCCAGCCGGAGGAACGCCGGCTTCTCCACCAGCACGTGCTTGCCCGCGGCGAGCGCCCGGAGGGTCAGTTGCAGGTGGAAGCGCGGCGGCACGGCCACGACGACCGCGTCGACGCCGGGGTCGCCAAGCGCATCGCCGTAGGCGCCGTAGCTTCGGATCCCCCCGTATCGGGCGCGGAACGCCTCCGCGCGGCCGCCGTCGCGGCTGGCATAGCTCGCGGCGAGCCGACCCCGGAGCCGCCGCAGATGCCGGCTGTGCACACCGGCGATGAAGCCGCACCCGAGGAATGCGACATGGACGGGCGGCGGCACGGCGCCATTATGCGCCACCGCCGCGGCCGGCACCCCGGGCCGCCGGGCTGCGGGTCGGGGTGGCGGGCGATTCCGGGAGCTGTGCCATTCGGGCCGCGAAGTCCGGTCGACGCAGCAGGAGGCCCGAGACCGCGACGCCCGCTGCGCGGGCCGAGCCAGTCGGGTCCGGCGCGCATAGAATCGCCGGAAATGCCGACCTCGGCTCCAATCACGACGCCGGCGATGTCGGCCGTGCCGCGCTGGTCCCACCGCGACCCGGTCGAAGGTGGCAATCCGTTCCCCCCCGCGGACGGCCGCCATCAGCGCTGGACGGAGGCGACCGCGCAGGCGCGCGCCGCGCTCGAACGGTACGACGACGATCTCGCCAGGTCCGCCCTCGTGACGTCCGATCCGCGGACCTACCGCCGGCAGCTGATCGGTTTGGCGACCGCGCGCTTCGACACCTGGGCGCGCCGCGGGCTCGCTGCGGTCGGGTGCGAAGACGCTCGGCGCCACTACGTGTCCTGGTTGCGAGTCTATGTCGCCAACTGGCGAGCGTACGTGGCCGAGACCTGCCCCCACGTGGGCGCGTCCGAGCGCGACGAACTCCACGCGCGCCTCGCGACCCGCGCGACGCACTGGACGACCGAGGCGCTGCGTGCCGGCGGTCGGACATCCGAACGCGGCGAGGGGCCGGCGCACGACCACACCTGACGGGGGTCGGGGCACCGTCTGCGGTCCACCGGTTCGGCGGCGTGCTGGAACATGGCGCACGGCACACCTGACGAGGGTCGGGGCACGGCCGACTCCGGGCCGCGTCGGCCCGGCGTTTCGTTTGCTCGCGCGCACTTCGCGATTCGGCGTACGATGTCCGCTCATGGCCCAGGGGACGCCGATCGTGGAGCTTCGGTCCGGTTCGACGCGCCTGGCCGTGGCGCCGTACGTCGGGGGGTCGATCACGCGCTACGCAACCGAGCACGGCCGGACGACCATCGACTGGCTGCGTCCGGCCCCCGCGGATGCCGTCGCCGAACGCGCGCCCGGCGGCACGTCGTGCTTCCCGATGGTCCCCTTCTCCAACCGCATACGGGACGCTGCGTTCCGCTTCCGCGGCCGCCGCATCCAGCTCCCGCGAAACTTCCCGCCCGAACGACACGCCATCCACGGCCACGCATGGCGCGCGGCCTGGTCCGTAGCGGAACGGGCGGAGGCACGACTGAGCCTGGAGTACCGACACCCGGCCGGCGCCTGGCCGTGGCAGTACGTCGCGCAGCAGACGTTCGACCTCACCGAGGAGCGGCTGCGGGTAAGGTTCGCGGTGACGAACGAGGCCTCGGAGGCGATGCCGGTCGGATTCGGGCTCCATCCCTACTTCGTGCGGACGCCGCGCGCCGTGCTGCGGGCCGATGTCGACCAGATGTGGCAAGCGGACGCCGAGCTGATGCCGGTCCGGCTGACGCCCGCGCCACCGCAACTCCTGCCCGGCGCGGCCGGGCTCAATCCCGATGCGACGCCGCTCGACAACAACTTCCTCGGGTTCCGCGGACACGCCGTCATCGAGTGGCCGGAATGGAACACCCGGCTGCGGATGGATGCCGACCCGATCTACGCCTGTCTCGTCGTCTACACGCCGGCCGGCCGGGACTTCTTCTGCGTCGAACCGGCCACCAACTGCGTCGACGCATTCAACCTCGCCGACGCGGGCCGCACCGACACCGGACTGATCGTCCTCGAACCGGGCGACACGGCGACCGGCGACGTGACGTTCACACCGGACGTCTCGTAGCGCGGGTCGGGGCGAGCTGTTGCGTGCCCCATAACGCCCTTCCTGTTGTGCAACAGACATCTTATGATGGACCCGTGCCCGGCGTACTGCTCGCCTGGATCGGCCAGACCGATCTCGATTGTGCAGCCGGGCGGCGGTCCGGGCCGGGCCCCATCGCGAGCGTCGTCGCCGCCCGCCGTTTCGACGCGCTGGCGCTCCTGTCGAACTACCCGCCGGCGCGCAATCGGGCATTCGCAGCATGGCTGGCGGATGGTGGGGCCCCACCGGTCCATCTGCGTCAGGAACGGCTGGACGACCCCACCGACTACGCGGCCATCCACGCGGCTTCCGTCCGGGCGCTGGACTTCGCACGGGAGAGATTCGGCGCGGACGCCGACTTCACCATCCACGTCAGTCCCGGCACGCCCGCCATGCAGGCGGTGTGGGTGCTGCTCGCGAAGACCCGCTTCCCGGCAGCGTTGATCCAGTCTCACGAGAAGACCGGTGTCCGGCCAGTTTCCATCCCGTTCGACATTGCGGCCGAGTACGTCCCGGCCGTCCTCCGCGGCGCGGACGAGAAGCTGACGCGCCTCACCGTCGGCCTGCCGCCCGAATCACCCGAGTTCGACGCCATCATCGGCCGCAGTCCGTCGCTGGAACGAGCCCGGGCGCGCGCCCGCCGCGTCGCCCCGCACGACGTCACCGTCCTGATCGAGGGCGAGTCCGGCACGGGCAAGGAACTGTTCGCGCGCGCCATCCACGCCGAGAGCCGCCGCCGCGGGGGGCCGTTCGAGGAGGTCAACTGCGGTGCCCTGCCCGAGGGCCTCGTCGAATCGCTGCTCTTCGGGCACACGCGCGGCGCGTTCTCGGGAGCCGTCCGCGCGCACCCCGGCCATTTCGAGACGGCCGGCGGCGGGACGCTGTTCCTCGACGAGATCGGCGAGTTGCGCCCCGACGCGCAGGTCAAGCTGCTCCGAGCGCTCCAGGAGCAGACCGTCCGGCGACTCGGGTCCGACCGGGCGATCCGCGTAGACGTCCGCATCATCGCCGCCACCAACCGGGACCTGCTCGCGGAGGTGGCGGCCGGCCGCTTCCGCGAGGACCTGTACTACCGGCTGGCGAGCGGCGTCATCCGTCTCCCGCCCCTCCGCGAGCGCGAGGGCGATCTCACGCCGCTCATCGACCACTTCCTGGCGGCCGCGAACCGCAAGTTCGGCGACCAGCCCGGCGTGGAGCAGAAGGTTCTTTCTCCATCCGCGAGGAACCTTCTACTGCGACACCCGTGGCCCGGCAACGTCCGCGAACTGCAGGCGACGCTGGACCGGTTGGTGCTCTGGGTGTCCGACCCCGTCGTAACCGCCGAAGACGTTCGCGAAGAACTGCTCACCACGCCTCGCGACGCAGCCGTCGGCTTGCTCGGCCGACCGCTCGGCAGCGGCCTGGAGTTGCCGAAGCTCATGGCGGAGCTCGCCCGCCACTACCTGGCGCGCGCGCTCGCGGAGGCGAAGGGCAACAAGACGCGCGCCGCAGAGCTGATCGGTCTGCCCAGCTACCAGACCCTCACCAACTGGGCGAAGCGCTACGATGTGACGCTGCCGGGGGACCGCGCGCGCTGATGGCACGGCCATTGCTTCTCTGGCGGGCGACATGACTGACGAGAGCGCGCCGAACGAGCCACGTCGGACGACCGAGGCGGATCCGCCTCCCCAGCCGGCCGCGTCGACCGGCGCCGCATCGGCATCAACGGGTGGCGGAGCTGACGGCACTCGCCGGAACGACATCGCGCCGCGACGGAAGCCACCGCTGATCTCCGCCATCGAGATCGAGAACTTCAAGGGTATCGGCGCTCCGGCCCGGATCGAGTTGCGGCCGATCACCCTCCTGTTCGGACAGAACAGCGCCGGCAAGAGCACGGTGCTGCATGCGCTCTGCTACGCGCACGAGATCCTGACTCACCGGAACGTCGACGCACACCGGACCGAGCTCGGCGGCGACCGGATCGACCTCGGCGGGTTCCGGCGCCTCGTTCACGGGCACGACCCGACCCGTACCGTGCGCCTGCGCTTCGAGTTGAACCTGGAGACGTGGGAGCTTCCGGAGACGCTGACGGACAGACTGCTCTCCGAGTACTACGACTTCGAACTGCGAGAAGCGGTAGACGAGTTGGCCCGGCGGGCTACGAGTGGCTGGGTGGAACTGCAAGTCCAGCTCGTGGGCGAACAACCGCTTCTCACCCGTTATGAAGTCGGCGCGAACGACGTTCTCGCGGGACGGATTGCGGTACCCGCCACGCGCCGTGTGACCCTCGACTTCAATGCAGCACATCCTTTGCTCAGTCGCTGCGCGTCGGGCTCAACCCCCGCCGACGCCGGCTCCACGCTCGGCACGAGTCGAGGGGACGCGCATTCGGATCGCGTGGCCGACGCCCCGGATCCCGAGACGGACCGCTGGCGGCTCTCCCGTGTGCCGTTGCGCAGACTGACCTGCGTCCTGCCTCATTGGGATGAGATCCTGTACTTCGACTGGCAGGAACCGAAGACCGCTAACGACCCGGGAGAACGGGACACGCTCGAGGGACAGATTTCGGCCCTCGTCGTCGGACTCGGGCAGGCCCTTCGTGACGAGCTGGCGCGCTTTCGGTACCTTGGCCCCCTCCGCGAACCACCATCGCGAAGCAATGGCAAGTCTTACACATCCCGTCCGTCCGGCTGGACAGACGGGTCGGCTGCCTGGGAACAGCTCCGGCAGACCACCGATCCGGAGTTCACCGAGAGCGTGAGCCACTGGTTGGAGGGAAAGGACCGGCTGGACACCGGCTACCGGCTCCGCATCCGCTCTGTCGCAAGGGTCGACGAAGCAGACGCGACGCTCCTGGCGGACATGCGAGAGTACCAACAGCTCCGTGCGGACTTCCGCTCCAGCGCGGGGTTGGTCGACATGGACCGTTGGCTTCGGCGCGAGGCGGAACGCATCCGCCACCTCGAACGCATCCTTCTAGTGTGCACCGTCAGAAATACGTGAGCAGTAACGCTTCAGGGATTCCGATCTGCTCGGCGGTCTTCGTCCAGACGAAGGGCTTGGGGTCTTCGTTGTAGACCGCCAGGTACTCCTTGATCGCCGCCTCGAGTGCTTGGGTGCTGCGATGGGTTCCACGCCGGATCTGCTGCCGGGTGATCTCGGCGAACCAACGCTCTACCTGGTTGAGCCACGATGCGCTCGTGGGCGTGAAGTGCAGGTGATACCGAGGACGCCGTGCCAGCCAGTCGTGGATCATCGCCGTCTTGTGCGTGCCGTAGTTGTCCAGCACCAGGTGGATGTCGAGGTCGGGCGGCACCGCCTTGTCGATCACGGCGAGGAAGCGCTTGAACTCCACCGAGCGGTGCTTCCGAAAGCACCTGCCGATCACCTCGCCGGTGGCGGTGTTCAGGGCCGCGAACAACGAGGTCGTGCCGTGCCGTCGATAGTCGTGTGTCCGCTGCTCCGGTGCTCCCGGACGCATCGGCAACACCGGCTGGGTACGGTTCAACGCCTGGATCTGCGACTTCTCATCCACACACAGCACCACCGCTCGCTCCGGCGGATGCAGGTACAGCCCCACGATATCGCGCACTTTCTCGATGAACAACGGGTCTCGCGACAGCTTGAAGGTCTCGCTGCGATGGGGCTTGAGCGCGAACGCGCGCCACACGCGGCCGACGGTCGAAGCGCTCAGCCCGCAGGCTCGGGCCATCGACTCCCGGCTCCAATGCGTCGCCCCCCGTGGGGTCGTCTCCAGCGTCCGGACCACGACCCGTTCGACGTCCTCGTCCGACACCCGGCGCGGCGCGCCCGGCCGTGGTTCGTCCAGCAAGCCGTCGCAGCCGTTGCGCAGGAACCGCCGCCGCCACTTGCCGACCGTGGCCCGCGTCGTGCCCAGAGCCTGCGCCACGACCTGGTCGCTCCGTCCCGCGGCGCTCTGCAGCACGATGCGTGCCCTCAGGGCCAGAGCCTGCGCGGTATTGCGCCGGCGCAGCCAACCCTCCAGTTCCTCGCGCTGTGCGTCCGAGACCTCCGGGACCTCTCGTGTGTAATGGTTCGGCACGGCCCTCCTCGCTTCCGGGCCGACCGTACCACGAGCCGATTCTACTGGTCAAGAACTTCAGGCGTTGGACAGTAGGCTCGACCGGTCACAAGGACGAATCCGCCGATGCCAGTAACGTCGAAGCGATCGCGATGCTGATCAAATCGAACGCTGCCGAAGATGAAGAATCACACCTCCCTTCTGACCGCGGCGATGACTCCGAAACCGCGCAGCGACTTCGATTTGTCAAGTCCGCCCGCAAGGACTGTCAGCGCCTGTCCCAGCTCGTCGCCAGGATGGAACGCCGCGATTTCACCCAGCAGGAGTTCGACGATCTGATCTTGGCCATTGCGGCTCATCCACCGCACAGAGAGCCGGAACTCGTCACTGCGAAGACCGGTCTGCGTGTCCAGATGTCGGACGTCGGCGTCGGGATCTCGCAGGTCCTGCCTGTCGTCGTGGCGGCACTCGATCCGTGCCGGCCGGGCATTACCGGCATCGAACAACCGGAACTGCACCTCCACCCCAGGATCCAGGTAGAACTCGGCGATCTGTTCGCCCATCGGTCGCAGGACGACGGCGTGTTGCTGATCGAGACCCACAGCGAGCACCTGCTGCTGCGCCTCATGCGTCGCATGCGGCAGACGAGTGACAGTGCGTTGCCGCACGGCGCTCCCCAACTGCGACCGGAGGACATCAACGTGCTGTTCGTCGAGATCGATCCCCGAGACGACCAGACGCTGGTTCGCGAGATGCCTCTGAACGAGCGGGGGGCGCTGGTCGAGGCGTGGCCCGGCGGTTTCTTCGAAGAGGATCTGAAGGAAATCTTCTGATGCCCCTTCTGGCCGACTACGCCATTACGCCGGACGTCCCTGGCGAGACGTGCTACCCCACGCCGGGTGAATGTGAGGCTCGCATCGAAACCATCCGCGAAGCGATGCTGACCGAGGGGCTGGTCCGTGACCTCCGCGACGGCGCGTGGCGGCGTCTCTTCGCGTCGGACGCCCGACCCTGGCACCGCGGCGGCATCGAACTCGTCAAGACGTTGGCCGCCAAGGGACGACTCGTCCAATTCCAGCCGGCCCTGCCTCGTCCACCTCGGGACTACGGGACCTGGTGCGCCGAAGCCCTGGAAACCCATGCCGCGCACCCCCTGCGCGGAGGAGTGATCGTAACGGAATCGGTGAAGACCGAGCATGCTGACGAACAGCTCGTGGCGGGAATCGATCGTCTCGACAACGCACGTTGGTGGAAGCAGCGCAGCCCATCGGTGACTCTCGCCCGTTCACTGGCCGCCTATCGAGACCACCTCGACCTGTTGCTTAGGCACTCGAATCTGCTCGTCTTCATCGATCCGCACCTCGACCCCGCCAAGGCCAGGTACCGCCACTTCGGCCGCCTCCTCGAGAGGGCCGGAGGCAGGACTCCGGCCCCCAAGATCGAGATCCATCGCGGGTGCCACGACGGCCGGGGACCCAAGGGAAACCGGCCCCGCGCATGCGACGCCGCCTACTTTCGCCACCGATTCCGCAACTCGTTCGCCGCTCCCCTGCGAGACTCCGGCCTCACTGCCGAAGTCTTCATCTGGGACAAGTTCCACGATCGCTTCCTGATCAGCAACCTCGCCGGGATCTCGCTACCCAACGGGTTCGACACAGACAACGACGCACGCGCCGTTACGCGCTGGACGCGGCTCGGCACGGAGGATCGTGATGGGGTCCGCCGGGAGTTCCATCGCGGCAGCCGACGACATCCTCTCCGGGGGCAGTTCAGGCTCCCGTGAGCCGAGGATCGACGACGCTCCCGAAGAGCGATCTGAGATGACGATGGTCAACGACAACAGCGCTGCAACGAGATCCAAGTCGGCGCCGCCATCCGATCAACCCGCCGACGATGCGAGAACGCCTCGATCGACGTCGGCGCTGATCACGGCCGTCGAGATCGAGAACTTCAAGGGCATCGGGCGGCCGGTCCGAATCGACCTTCGCCCCATCACGCTCCTCTTCGGACGCAACAGCGCCGGCAAGAGCACCGTGCTCCACGCCCTGTGCTACGCGCACGAGATCCTGAGCCACCGCAGCGTCGACGCCCACAAGGTCGATCTCGGCGGCGATCAGATCGACCTCGGCGGATTCCAGAACCTCGTCCACGGTCACGACCTCGACCGTTCCGTGCAGATGCGCTTCGAGCTCAACCTGGAAGGATGGCGCGTCCCCCAGCCGCTGGTGAACGAGATGCAGCGCCTGGAAGACGACGAGACTGTCACGGCTGATTCGTGGGCTGAGTGGCTCCCCGCCCACGACCTGTCGCAGTTCGCCCGGTCCGGTTCTTGAAGAAGACGTCGACGAGTCGCATCAGGGGCTCGCTGTCTCGCGTTCAGCGGACGTGCTGCGAGAGCCGGAGGCCCTCGCTGGCCACATGCAGACGCTGATTCGCAGCAGCAGCGAGTTGCTCTTGATTGATCCCCACTTCCACCCCGCCAAGGATCGATGGCGCCCCATCGTAAGGGCGTGTATCGAACTGGCGGGGCAGGGACACCGTGACAATCCGAGCGTGACACTCCACACGCTGCGTGCCGACCGGAACGCCACGAGTCTGAACGACTTCCAGGCCGTATGCCGGCGGCACGTCCCCGACATGCTGTCGGGCAGGGTCACGTCGGTACGCATCTGTCGCTGGCGCAAGCGAGACGTCGGGCCTGACGACTTCCACGCTCGTTACGTCCTGACCGACAGGGGCGGATACAGCCTGGACAAGGGGCTCGACTATGAACGCGGCGTCACGCAACCCGTCCGGCTTCTCGACGAGAACGAGTGGCAGCGCGTCCGGAACGGCTACGGGGAGGTCGAGCCATTCTTCGACAAGGAAGGCGACTTCGAGATAGCCAGACCGCTCCGGCCGTGAACGGTCAGGAACGGTCAGGAGACTGTACGACGTGAGTTCGTCGTGCGCGCGCCGCTATCGGGAACGCGCCAGAGGATCCGTCATGACTCCGCTCGAACTGAACGAATCAACGGTGAAGAGGCTCTTCAAGGAAGCCCTCGTCGAGACACTCCACGAGCACCGGAGCCTGCTCCGGGAGGTCGTGGCCGAGGTGCTGGAGGATGCGCGGATGGCAGAAGCGATTCGCCGGGGTCGGCGAACGAAGACGCTCACCCGCGACGCCGCGCTCAGAGCACTCGAGGCCCCGAGTGAGAGCTTCGTTCAGCGGGGAGCTTCGCGGGAATAGGAAAGACCGCTCCGTGCGCGGGCCGGCGTGACCCGCGCACGGAGGAATGCGCCACCGATTCCGCGCGCCGCTACGGCTTCACGCGCACGTACTTCTGCAGGTTCCGCGGCCGCGGCTCGCCCCCGTAGATGTTGCCCGCGGCGTCCACCGCCACGAACTCCGCCCCGTTGCCGGCGACATCGCGCGGGTCGCCCCAGACGTACGGAATGAACTCGTCGACCCAGCCGCTCTTCGCGTCGCCGATGCGGATGCCCATCTCCCAGCCGGGGTTCTGCACGTCGTCGGATTCGGAATCGGCGACGTAGACGCGGCCGTGGGGGTCGAAGGTGATGCCGCTCGGGCGGCCGAACTGCGTCCACTGGGCGAGGAAGTTGCCCTCCTGGTCGAAGATCTGCACGCGGTTGTTCGAGCGGTCGGCCACGAAGAGCCGCCCGTCGTTGTCGAGAGCTATGCCGTGCAGGGTGCGGAACTCGCCCGGCGCATAACCGGTCTTGCCCCACTCCATCAGGTAGTTGCCGTCAGCGTCGAACTTCACCACGCGGTTGTTGGTCTCGTTGGCGTGGCCGTCGGCGACGAAGATGCTGCCGTCGTCCGCCACGACCACGTCGGCCGGCGCGTTGAAGTGGTCCTGGCCGCTCCCGGCCTCGCCCGGCGTGCCGAGCACCATCAGGACCTCGCCGGTCGGGCTGAACTTGACCACCTGGTGCCCGCGGTCGCCGCCCTCCGGTGTGCGCGCCTCGCTCACCGCATCCGTCACCCAGACGTTGCCGTCCGGATCGACGTCGATGCCGTGCGGCCAGATGAACATGCCGCCGCCGAAGCTCTCGACGGCGGTGCCGTCGGGCGCGAACTTGATGACCGTATCGAGGTCCGACTCCAGGCACTCCCACCCGAAGCGCTCCGGCCCCGCGTCGCAGCGCAGCACCGCCCAGATGTGCTCGCCGTCGTTGTCCACGGTCGCGTCTCCGACCGCGCCGACGATCCGCCCGTCGGTGAACTTCGCCCAGTCGTCGACCAGGCGGTACGGGTTGGGATAGGGCTGGCCCGCCGTAACGGCCAGCGAGAGTCCGACGACGATGGCGACCGCAATCCCGAGGTTGGTCCATCTCAACATGATTGGTACTCCCACGTAAACGCTCCTACCCGATCATCACCGTGCGGCCGAGCTGCGCGTTGTGCTCGAGGAAGGTCTGCTTCACCTCGAGCTCCTCGGCGGTCGGCTGCACGTACCCGCTCTCGTCCGTTGCCCGCGACGTGATGGTGTGCTCACCCGGCGTCGCGCCCTCCCACGTGTAGTTGAAGAACTTCCACGAGTAGCGCTCGCCCGTGGTCGCCGGATCCAGCGTCGCCGGTTGCCAGTCGCCGTCGTCCACCTTCACCTCGACCGAGCGGATCGGCGTGCCGTCGTGCATGATGACGCCGAAGACGTTGTGCCGGCCGCCGCGCTCGGTGACGCGCGCGATGTACGACTTGAGCCGCATGCGGGTGATGGCGGTCTCCTTCCACTTCATCTCGCCGTTGACCATCTCGCCCTTCAGCGTGCGGTACCAGCGGGCCTGGTACTTCCCGAGGTACTGGTCTTCCTGCACGTGGATCTCGGAGAGGTACTTGACGTTCGGCGCGCCGTACCAGCCGGGCACGAGCAGGCGCAGCGGTCGGCCCTGGAACGGCGTGAGCGGCTCCCCGCCCAGCGCGTAGGCCAGCAGCGGCTCGTCCGACAGGGCCCGGTCGCGGGGCAGGCTGCGGCCGTACTGCTGGTCGACGGTGTAGGTCCGGCCGCGAAACACGACCTCTTCCTCGCCGCGGTCGGCGCCCAGGAAGACGAACTCGCGCGCCCGGTCCTGCACGCCGGCCCGCTCGAGGACGGCGCGGAGCGGCACGCCCGTCCAGCGGCCGTTGCTCGACAGCCCGTTCAGGGGGCCGCGGTTTCCGGAGCACTCGAAGCCGAAGACGAGCTCGCGGCTCGGCATGGCCCGCAGGTCGTCGAGCGAGAGCGCGAGCGGCTCGTCGACGAGGCCGGAGATCCGCAACCGGTACGCGTCCGTGTCGATGTCCGGATGCCCGTAGTGCTGGGTCGTGAAGAACTCGTCGATCGGCGTGAAGAAGCCGTCGATGTAGCGGACGTCGATGATGCGCCGATCCGGGGTCCGCCGCAGCACGATCTGCTCCGGCAGGTCGGTGAACGGAACGAGGGTCTCGTCCTGCGCGAGCGCCGGATACGCCCACTCCGGCAGGCCGATGACACCGAGGCCGGCCATCGCGAGGCCGCCCTTGAGCACGTCGCGGCGAGTCGTCTCTGTCTTCATAGGTCGGTCACCCTGGCCGCGCGGTGCGGCGTCGATCTCCTGGAGCCGGAGGGCCGTAGCGCCGCCCGGATTATACCCCCCGGCCACTGCAACGTCCGACGGGACCCGGGAACCTCCCCGGGCGGGACGTTCCAGCCTCCCCGCGCTGTCGCACGACGGCGAGCCCGTCAAGACGCGGCAGCGTAGCGCGCGGCTGCGCCGGCTGGCGGCGGGTGGACGCGCCCATCTGCCTCATGCGACCGGATTCCCGCGGCCGCCTGCTAACACATCGCTCTGCCGACCCGTCATGGTGGTAGAGGAGGCGGGCCAGGGCCCGGAGTCATCCCCATGGATTTCGAGTTCATCCCGGCGGTTGCGTTCTTCGCGCTGATCGGTTTCATCTTCTGGGTCCAGAGCCGGGCCAGGCTCGGGGCGGTAGCCCACCGTGCCCAGATCGCCAACAAGTTGCTCGACAACCTCGGGTCCGGCCAGGAGGGGATGGCGTTTCTGGAATCGGAGTCCGGCAGGAAGCTCCTGGACGCCGTCTCGTCCGATCGTCAGAGCCCCTACAGCCGGGTACTGGGGGCTCTGACCACGGGCACGATCCTCTGCGCCGCCGGCATCGGACTGCTGCTTCTCTACGCGGCACTTCCGTACGGCGTCCCGGCGCTCGGCTTCGGCATCCTGGCTCTGGCGCTCGGCCTCGGCTTCGTGATCTCGGCTGGCGTCTCGTACCGCTTGTCCAAGTCGTGGGGGTTGCTCGACCGGACTCCATGACCCATCGGATGATCGCGTTGCGCAAGCTCGCCGGTCGGGGTCGATGAAGCGCCGCCGATCCCCATGGACGAAGACGAGTTCGCTCGCTTCTACGACGCCACCGTCCATCCGCTCCGGGGATACCTGATGCGACTGGCGGGAGACGAAGCGCTCGCCGACGATCTCACCCAGAAGTCGTACTACCGTTTGCTCGCAGCCCCGGGCGCGCCGGCGGGTGGAGTCGGGCGGCGTCGATACCTCTTCCGAATCGCCACCAACCTCGTGCACGATCACCGTCGAAGTCCGTGGCGCGGCGGCGGACGGCTGGATGAACGAAGCGAGCCGGTCGATCACCGTGCGGAGCAACGCTGGCAGTTGCAGGGCGACGTGGGCGAGATACTGGGCCTGCTGACCGGGCGGCAGCGCGCGTTGCTCTGGCTGGCGTACGTCGAGGGGATGCAGCATCGCGAGATCGCCGAGGTGCTCGGTCTGAGCGCGCTCAGCGTGCGGCCGCTACTGTGGCGAGCGAGACGACGGATGGCCAGGGAACTCCGTGCGCGCGGGTTCGATCCGCACGTACCGCCAGGTGGCGATTGAAGATGCCACGATGCGCAACGGAAGCGGATGTGGTGCGGGCCGCGCGTTCGGGCCGCTGGTCGGCCGAGCTCCGCGAGCATGCCACCCATTGCACGACCTGCGGCGACGCCGCATTGGTCGCAGCCGCGTTGGCGCGCGAGCGGCGCCGTTCGCCTCGCACGGCGGAGGTCGCCGATGCGCGGCGCGTCTGGTGGACGGCCCAGCTCCGCGCCCGTCACTCGTCCATCGAGCGGGCCACTCGCCCCATCGCCGTCGTCGAAGTAGCGGCTGTCGGGATCGCCGCGCTCGCGGGTGCCTTCGCCCTCTTCTGGGCGGCTCCGCTCATCTCCGCGGTCGGACTGAGCGGCGAGTGGGCGCGAGCCGGCGGAAGCGTGCTCGAATCGCTGGTCGCCGCGGTCGCCACCAGCGGCACTGCCGGCATCGCGTTCTGGCTATCGCTGGCGATCGCCCATGCTGCCGCGAAGGATGTCCCGGGACGGTGATCAACCCCCCTAGGCCCCGGACCGATCATCGTCGGCCCAGGCACCCCGGTCCGAGGCACCGGACACCGGACGGACGGCCTCGCGCTCCGGCTCCGGCGGTCTACAGGCCGGTCAGCGGCCCCGTGCTGTCCCCCAGACGTTCCGTCGGGACACCCACCATGTCGAGCATGCTCAGGAGCAGGTTGGACATCGGCGTCTCGGCGGGGCACTCCAGGTGCCGCCCGCCCTGGCATCGTCCGCCGGCGCCGCCCGCCACGATGGTCGGCAGCGGCGAGTGGTTGTGCAGGTTGCCGTCGCTCAGTCCGCTGCCGTAGAGCAGCAGGGAGTGATCCAGCAGGTTGCCGTCGCCGTCGGGCGACGCCTGCAGGCGCTCCAGGTAATAGGCCAGCGTCTCGATGTGGTGGCGGTTCACCTTGGCCAGCTTGGCCAGCTTCTCGTCGTTGTTCTGGTGGTGCGACAGCGAGTGATGCGGATCGTTCACCCCGATGGCAGGGAAGGTCCGGTAGCTCGCCTCGTGGCCGAACGCGAAGGTCGTGACGCGCGTCAGGTCGGCCTGGTAGGCCAGCACCTGCAGGTCGATCATCAGCTTCGCGTGCGTCCCGAAGTCCTCGGGAATGCCGATGGGACGTTCCGGCACCTCGACGTCGGCGCGGTTGTACTGCTCGGTCCTCCGAATGCGCCGCTCGGTCTCCCGGATCGCGTCGAGATACTCGGCCACGCGGCGACGGTCGTGCGCGCCGAGACGGGTCTTCAGGCGCCCGACCTCCTCCGTCACCGAGTCGAGCAGGCTGCGGTCGACGCGCATCTCCTGCAGGCGCTCCGCCGCGCTGTCGCCGTCGCCGAAGAGGCGCTCGAAGACGGCGCGCGGGTTGCGCTCGCCGGGGTTCGGCGTGGTCGGGCTGCGCCACGAGATGTTGTTCATGTAGGCGCAGCTATAGCCGACGTCGCAGTGGCCCAGGATCTCCGTCGCGTCGAGCGCGATCTCCAGCGACGAGAGCGGCGTCTCCTGCCCGATCGCGCGCGCCGCGATCTGGTCCGCGGTGGTCGCCACGTGCACGTCGGCGCCCTCCGTCCGCCTGGCGTGCACGCCGCTCAGCCAGCCGGCGCTGGCGCGCGAATGGTCGCCCCCGCCGTCGCCGAGCGACTCGAGCTGCCGGTGGGCCAGGTTGCTCACAACGACCACCCGCTGCCGGAAGGGCGCCAGCGGCGCCAGGGTCGGCGAGAACGTGAAGTCCCGGCCGCTGCCCTCGGGCTTCCACGCGGCGTGGTAGGCGCCGTTGGGGATGTAGATGCAGGCGAGCCGCCGGACCGGGTTCGCCGCGGTGCGCGACATGGCCGACACGGCCGGCACCATGGCGTCCAGCAACGGCAGGGCCACGGTCGCCCCGATGCCCCGCAGGAACGTCCGGCGCGGCAGCGACATCTTCGTGATGATCATCCGTGTCCTCTCCTCGTCCGGCCTGTGCTCCCCTCAACCGGCCTGTGCTCTCCTCATCCGGAACGGCGTGCTCTGAACGACGCCCATGATAACCGACGAGAAGCGATAGTCGTCGCGGGCCGCGCCGCGCACGATGCCGCGCACGACCGGGCCGTCGGCCAGCTCCAGCCCGCGGCCGAGTGCGTAGGTCAGGAGCTTCTCGGCCAGCGTGGTGACGAACCCATCGGGACGGCTGGCGAGTACATGGCGCAGCCCGGCCGGGCCCTCGAACGCGGTGCCGTCGGGCAGGACCCCGGACGCGTCGATCGGCGTCCTCGCCTCGCTCAGCACACGCCAGCGCCCGACCGCGTCGAAGTTCTCGAGCGCGAAGCCGAGCGGGTCCATCGGGCGGTGGCAACCGGCGCAGGCCGGATTCCGGCGGTGCCGCTCCATCGCCTCGCGCATCGACCGCGGCTCGCCGTCGTCGGTCGTCTCCTCGAGCTCCGGCACGTCGGGCGGCGCCGGAGGCGGTGGCGCGCCGAGGATGTTCTCCAGGATCCACTTGCCGCGCAGCACGGGCGAGGTCCGATTCGCGTAGGAGGTGGCGGTCAGCAGGCTCGCGTGGCCCAGGATGCCGCCGCGGATTCCGCCGGTCACCGCGACGGGCCGAAAGTGGCTGCCGTAGATGTGCGGGATGCCGTAGTGACGCGCCAGGCGCTCGTTGAGGAAGGTCGTGTCCGACGTCAGGAACTCGAGCACGCTCCGGTCCTCGCGGATCAGGCGCTCGAAGAAGAGCTCCGTCTCCGTCCGCATCGCCAGGCGCAGGTTCTCGTCGAAGTCCGGGAACTGCAGCGGGTCGGGCGTCGCCGCCGACACGTTGCGCAGGTACAGCCACTGCCCGCCGAAATTCTCGACCAGCGCGCGCGAGCGGGGATCCGCCAGCATCCGGCGCGCCTGCGACTCCAGCACGGCCGGGTCGCTCAGCCGGCCCCCCTCGGCCAGGCCGAGCAACTCGTCGTCCGGCACGCTGCTCCAGAGGAAGAACGACAGCCGGGACGCCAGCTCCAGGTCGCTCAGCGGATGAGGCACCCCCGCTACGGCCTCCGGCGGGTCGCTCTCGATGCGAAACAGGAACGACGGGCTGATCAGCACGCGCTGCAGGGCCCGCCGGATCCCGTCCTCGAAGCCCCCCTCGCCGCGGCCGAGCCGATAGAAGTCGAGCAGGACATCCAGGTCGGCGTCCGTCACCGGACGCCGGTACGCGCGGTTGGCCAGCGTCGAGAGGATCCGGCGCGCGCACGGGGCCTCGTCGGCCGGCCCGGCCGGCGTGCAGACGAAGATACGCCGGCGGCTCGGCGTGTCGCCCGGTCCGGTCGGGTGGTAGGGGCCGATGATCTCGAGGCTCCGCAGATGCGGAGGCCGCCATCCCTCCGCGACCGGATCGATGTAGCTCTTGAGCAGCGGCTGCCGAATCCCGTCGTACTGGGCGGCGGTCTTGCGCAGGAACGCGACCGCGATCTCGCGCGGACCCGCCGGCACGTGGAGGCGGACCTCCAGCTCGGCGTCGGCGTCCATGGAATAGGCCAGGGCAGCCTCGCGCGCGGCCCGCTCGGCCTCTTCGTCGTCGCCGGCCGAAGCACGGCGCTCCCGCTGTCCGGGGCCGCACGGGATGTTGATGCCGCCGCACGGCTGCTCGCCTCCGATCGTGAAGAGGCGGACGCGCTCGCGGTCGACGCCGACCTCGATCTGGTACGGCTCGGCCAGGCCGCGGATGGTGTCGATGACGGATCGCCGCAGGCGGAGCCGAACGACGTACTCCCCGTCGAGCGGGAAGTGGTGCCGGACGGCCATGCCCCCTTGCGTGCCGAGCGGCAGGCCCGCGATGTGATGGTCCTGTGTCAGGTCCGTCCGCGCGAGATAGGTGGCGATGGTCGGCCGCGTGGCGGCGGGTCCGATGGCGAGGCGGGCGATGCGGCGCGCCGCCGCCAGGTAGCGCTCGAGCAGCAGTGGCGAGACCGTCAATGCATCGGCGATGTTGTCGAAGCCGTACGTGGCGTCGTCGGGCGGCAACAACTCGGCTACGTTCACGTCGACATCGAGGAGGTCCCGGATGACGTTGCGATACTCGGCGCGGTTGAGCCGATGGTAGACCGCGGTCCGGGGCAGCTCCGCGCGAGCCGCCCAGGCCGCGTCGAGGGCCGCCTCGAGCCGCTCGACGAACGCGTCCCGCATCTCGTCGGCGGGCCGCGGGCGGCCGGCGGGGGGCATGGCTCCGGCGCGCAGCTTGCGCACCACCTTCTCCCACGTCTCGGCGTGCGCGCCGACGTCGGTCGGATCGAGCGCGTCGAGCTCGAGCCCCAGGCCGCGCAACTGTCCGACGAGGGCCGACGGCGCGCGACCCTCGCCGCGCACAACGCGCGCGTTGTGGCAGGTCACGCAGTAGCGGTCGAGCAGCTCTCGCGAGGGGGCTGCGGCTGCGGCCGTTCCGCCCGGGGCGGCGGCCGGTTCCTCGGCGCGCGCGATGCCGGACCTGCCCGGCTGTATGCAGACGGCCAGGACGACCGCGACAGCCATCGCCAAGCCGACCGAGGTCGACGCCGGAATGACACCCCGCTGCCGATCGCGCGTCGGTCCCACGGATCCTCCCCGGCCCGGCCGGTCATGCCCGCGGGCCCTGCCCGCGGGCATGACCGCCTTGAGCAGCCGAACGGCCGTAGTCTATATTGCGGGATTCACGCATCCAACCGGGATCTCCGGTTCGTCGTCCGCCACGCGAGGAGGCCCCCGTGCGACGTTGGCATGTGCACGCAGGACTGCCCGGAATCGTGCTGCTGGTAGCAGCTGTAGCCGCATCGGCCGCGGATCGGCGGCTCGCCGACGCCGTCGAGCGCCGAGACTTCCCTGCGGCGGGCGCCCTCCTCGAAGCCGGGGTGCCGGTCGACGCGGGGCAACCCGACGGCACGACGGCCCTGCACTGGGCCGTCCGGCACGACGCGCAGGACCTCGCGGCCCGGTTGCTCCGGGCCGGCGCGGACCCGAACGCCACCAACCGCTACGGCGTGACGCCGCTGGCCCTCGCCGCTACCAACGGACACCCCGGAATCGTCACCGCGCTGCTCGACGCCGGCGCGAGCCCGCACGCCGCGACTCCGTACGGCGAGACGCCGCTCATGACGGCGGCGCGCACCGGGCGTCCCGAGGTCGTGCGGCTGCTGATCGAGGCCGGGGCAGACGTCGACGCGAAGGAGGGGTGGCGCGAGCAGACGGCGCTGATGTGGGCCGCGGCCGAGGGCAACGCCGACGCCGCGCAGGTGCTGATCGAGGCGGGCGCCGACGTTGCGGCCCGCTCCCAGGCCGGCATGACCCCCCTGCTGTTCGCGGCGCGGTCCGGTGACATCGACGCCGTGCGGACCCTGCTGGCCGGCGGGGCGGACATCGACGAGCAGGCGCGCGATGCGATTCCGCGCCCGCCGGCCCCTCCCGACGACAGGGACGGCGAAGACGGCGCCGAGACGCACGCCGCAGCCGAGGCCACCTCCCCGCGCCTGGGATCGACACCTCTGGCGACCGCCATCCGCAACGTCCACTACGACCTCGCCGCGTGGCTGGTCGCCGCCGGCGCCGATGTCAACCAGGATGGCCCGCGCGGCACCGCTCTGCACGGGCTGGTGCGCGCGCGCAACTGCGAGCGGACCGCGATGCCGTGCCCCGAACAGAGGGCGCTGCTCGGGAGCCTCCCCCTGGCGAGGCTGCTCCTCGCCCACGGGGCGGACGTCAACGCGCGGATGACGGCGCGCCCGCCGACGAAAGGTACCTACGACGGCAACTTCATGAGTCTCGTGGGCGCCACTCCCCTGCTGCTGGCCGTCAAGGCGTCGGACATCGAACTCATGCGCCTCTTGCTGGATCACGGCGCCGACGTCCGTGTCGGCAACGAGAACAACACGACGCCTTTCCTCGTGGCGGCCGGGATCGGGTTCCTGGAGGGCCAGGTGCTGGCGGACGAGGCCGACGCGTTCGAAGCGGTGAGGATGCTGGTGGCGCTCGGCGAATCGGTCACGCAGACCAACGACATGGACGAGACCGCCCTCCATGGCGCGGCCTACCGTGGCGCCAACAGCATCGTCCGCTACCTCGTCGAGCGCGGCGCGCGCCTCGACGCGGCCGACGACAAGGGGCTATTGCCGGTGACGGTGGCCGACGGCTTTCGGCGCGGGGACGGCTTCCGGGCGCACGACCACACGGCGGCGCTGCTGCGAGAGTTGATGGGGCCGGACGCGCCGCCGCGGCAGACCGACCAGGGCGCGCGCTGAAGGCACCGGCCAGTAGTGTGCGCACACCGCGGGCGATGCGCGTGTCGCCCCGGCGCGAGCTTCCCAACCCGCCCGTCAGGGCACGCGCAGACCGTCAGCCACCGAGGGAGGCGATCATCACGCGGGCGGCGGCCACCAGGAAGTCGGCCTGGGCATGGGCCAGCCGGACGCCCCGCTGCGACTCGATGCGGTCGATGAACGCTTCCAACGCCTCGATGGCGCTCGGCGAGCCGGATGCCGGGCTTGGCGGGCCGGATTCCGCGTGACCGGCCCCCTGGCCCGAGCGGCCCGCGGCCGCCAGCGCCGCCGTCGCATGGTCCCGGAGTCCCGCGATCAGCGCGTCTATCGACGCGGCGAACTTCTGGACGCGGTGACTCCCCTGCTCGTCGGCGACGTAGATGGCGCCCCCGGCACCCGCCGTCACGGCCCGCGGGCCCCGGAACTGTCCCGGTCCGTTCCCGTTCGTGCCCCAGGCCGTAAGCCGGCCGCCGGCGGAATCGAGCGCCTGGATCCGGTGGTTCAGCGTGTCCGCGACGTAGACGCGGCCCTCCGGCCCGACCGCCACCCCGTGCGGGGACGCCAGGTCGCCGGGGCCGTTCCCGCCACCGCCCCATGACCACCGGAACGCTCCGTCCCCATCGAACGCCTGGATCCGGTCGTTGAACGTGTCGGCAACGTAGACGCGGCCGGCGGGACCGACGGCTACGCCGTGAGGTCCGCGGAACCGGCCGTCGCCGCGGCCCCGCTCCCCCCAGGAGCCGAGCGGGTTGCCGTCCCGGTCGAACACCTGGATCCGGTCGTTGAGGGTATCGGCGACGTAGACGAGCCCGCCGTCCGCCACCGCCACGCCGTGTGGCCGGTGGAGCTGGCCCGCGCCGGCGCCGCGCTCGCCCCACGACGCGAGGAGCGCCCCGTCCGGGTCGAAGACCTGGATCCGGTCGTTGAAGGTGTCCGCCACGTAGACGCGGCCGGGGCCGACCGCCACCCCCGCCGGGAATGAGAACTCGCCCGGTCCGCTCCCGGCCGAGCCCCACGCGGCGAGAAACGCACCGGTCCGGTCGAACTTCTGGATGCGGGCGTTGAAGGTGTCGGCCACGTAGACGTGGCCGGCGGAATCCGTCGCTACCCCGCGCGGATTGAACAGGCGGCCCTCGCCGTTGCAGCACCCGCCCCAGTCGTGGACGAACCACGGGGTGGCGACCTGGGCGGACGTCGAGGGCGTCCCGCCCAGGAGCACCAGGCTCGACGCGACTCCGAGAAGGGCCGCGCGCCGCATCACCACCCCGGCCATCCCGCGCCGCGGAGCCCTACTTCGCCCCGGCGGCCGCCTCTGCGGCCTCCCGCTCCTCGGCGCGATGGCCGGCCAGGATGCCGTCCATTCCGATGTTCCCCTCGTGGCAGGCGTACTCGTAGATCGCGTCGTCGGTCCCCATGAGCGGTATCGACACCGTCCAGGGGCGCGTATAGGTCGCGGCGTCGTCGATCGTCACCTCGTAGTCGAGCGTCCGGGGTCCGACCCGGGTCAGCCGCTCGGTGACGCGCATGCCGTCCGCCGGGGTGCCGCGGAAGGTCGCCTGCGGGGAGTAGTTGGTCGTCTCGATGACGAGCGTGTCGCCCTCCCATCGGCCGCGCGAGTCGCCGTGCCACTGCCGGACGCTCTCGTCGAGGTGCGGCGTGCCGTCGATCGGGATGACCCGCGCGTCGTGGTTCATCTCCATGTAGATGACGACGTGGTCCGGGCTCTGGAAGATCTGGTAGTAGCTGTTGTAGCCGGCTCCGAGGCGCGGGACGCCGTAGGTGACGCAGCGCTCGCTCAGCGGCCGGTCGACGTAGGAGTCCGCGGGGTGGGCGCGCGCGTAGGCGAAGCGCTCGGCCCGCCGCTCCTCCGCCACCGGCGTCAGGGCCGGGATGCGCCCGTCGGACGGGTCGACCACGAGCGACGTGCGGTTCGAGAAGTCGCGCTCCACGATCCAGAACTGGTTGTAGTTGCCGGTCGTCGGATCGTACGACGTCGCCTGCTGGTTCGCGATCGCGGCCAGCACGAGCTGGTCGCCGAAGAGCGCATCGCCGTCGTCGACCGCCTGCGCGGCGGCCACGCGCAATGCCGCGAGCTCCTCGTCGGTGAGGCTCTCCTTGCCCGCCCAGGCCTCGGGGCGCTCCAGCGGCGTGATGTTGTTGTTCGCCCAGACCCCCTGGAGGTCGGGCTGTCCGTCCGGCGTCCGCGGCAGCGTCCAGCCGTCGGGCGCCTGGCCGAGGGCCGCGGCGGGGACGAGCAGGCCAACCGCCGCGACCATCGCGAGCGGCGCGACCGTCGTTACCAGCGTGCGTGACTTCCGGCTTCGAATGCGCATGGGAATCTCCTGGCCTTGGTCGTGGGAGCGACGTGCCGCAGGACTAACCGCCCCGCGATCCTGCTGGAACCGTCACGATTGTATCGACGGCGCCCGGCGGGCGCCATTCGGTCCGCGACACGCGGGAGCGGCGGATGATCCCTGAAGCGCCAGGCCGCGCCGGACGACGGGCGGGCGGATCACGGCACACGCGTCCGGTGCCGGTCGGCAGCCGCCGGGCCGTACGACGCTCCGCGGGGCGCTGCGGGCGCCTGACCGTCGCCTGCCTGCTGCTGGCGACTCTTGCCGGCTCGACGCTGCCGTCGGAGACGGGCGAGGCGCGGCGCCCGCAGGACCCGCCGACCCTCGGGCAGGAAGGGAAGGACGTCGAGTGGGTCCCCACCCCGGACGCGCTGGTCGAGACGATGCTCGCGATGGCGCGGGTCACTCCGGAGGACTTCGTCGTAGACCTCGGATCCGGCGACGGGCGGACCGTGATCGAGGCGGCGCGGCTCGGAGCCCGGGCCCTCGGCGTCGAGTACGACGCGGGGCTCGTCGCCCTCTCCCGCGAACGCGCGAACGCGGCCGGCGTCGGCGACCGCGCCCGCTTCATCCAGGCCGATCTCTTCGAGGCGGACCTGACGCGGGCAAGCGTCGTGACGCTCTTCCTGCTGCCCGACCTGAACCTCGAGCTCCGCCCTCGACTCCTGCAGCTCGCCCCCGGCACGCGCATCGTGTCGAACACGTGGGACATGGGCGACTGGGCGGCGGACGAGACGATCGTGCTCGATCCGTGCCCCGGCTTCTGCACTGCCCTGCTCTGGGTCGTACCGGCACGCGTGGGCGGCGACTGGACGACGTCCGACGGTTCCCTGGCGCTCACGCAGCGCTACCAGACGGTGTCGGGCGTCCTCCGGCGCGCCGGCGAGCGTTTCGCCGTCGAGGCAGGCCGACTGTCCGGCGCCGACCTGACGTTCCGGGCCGGCGGCGCCCGCTACCGGGGCCTCGTCTCGGCGGCGGGGATCGAAGGCACGGTGGCGACGGATGACCGGGTCTCCCGCTGGAGCGCTCGCCGTACCCCGTGACCGTCCTGCCGACCTTGGGGGCACGGCGGATCGGCATATGAGCATATGATTTATGGCCCGACCGGGATGACGCCCCGACCGGGATGCGGTCGCGCAAGCGCGAGTGCCGGGCGACACGCGGGGGCGTTGCACCATCCTTCTGGCCATCGGAATCCGACATGAGGAGTCACCCATGCGAGCGAACGCCCGGCCGAGCCGGTTCCTGGCCCGCGGATGTGCGGCGCTGACCTTTACGTTGCTCCTGACCCTGACGAACACGATGCCTGCTACCGCCCAGGACCGCATGCCTCCGATTCCGGAGGACCAGATGACCCCCGAGCAGAAAGCCGCCGTCGAGGAGTTCAAGGCGGTCCGGAACACCAGCCGCTTCGGTGGGCCGTTCGTTCCCCTGCTCCGCAGTCCCGAGATGATGCGCCGCGCGCGCAACGTGGGCGACTACGTGCGCTACCGCAGCGCCCTGCCGCCCCGCCTCAGCGAGTTCGTCATCCTGCTGACCGCCCGCCACTGGACGCAGAACTACGAGTGGTACGCACACGCGGCGATCGCGGAGCGCGAGGGGCTCGCCCCCGCCATCATCGAAGCGGTCGCCGACGGACGGCGGCCCGCGGAGATGGCCGATGACGAGGCGGCCGTCTACGACTTCTGCCAGGAGCTGCTGCGGACGCAGGGCGTGAGCGACCCGACGTACGCGCGGATGGTCGAGCCCCTGGGCGAGACGGGCGTCATCGACGGGATCGGCATCCTCGGCTACTACCAACTGCTGGCGATGGTGATGAACACCGCGCGGACACCGCTGCCGGACGGCGTGGAGCCGGGGCTGCCGTCGTTTCCGCGCTGAAGTGACCATCCCCGAGCGCGCGAACGCCTCTCAGGCGATTGGATTGATCCAGCGCAGACCCTCGAAACGTCCGAAGTCCCGGTCGTTCGAATAGACCGTGGCACCGCGTTCGATGGCGTAGGCGGCGATGTGCGCATCCGTCGTCAGGTCGGAGCCGGCTCCCGAGGACCGAAGGAGCTCCGACAGAATCGTCCAGTGGCGGGCCGTAGGAGCCAGCAGCACAGTGTTCGGCTGATGGAGCCAACCCTGCACCCGATCCAGCGCATCGGCGATACCGAGCGGCGCTTCGAACATCCGTCGGCTCGTGGTCAGGCGGACGAAGCCGAGCAGGCTCGGATAGCACAATCCCACAGTGGTCGCCGACGACAAGGTCTCATCCCACCACCTGCGCGCCCGAGCATGGAACGGACTGGTCTGGTCGACGGCGTAGACGAGCAGGTTGACGTCGGGCATCAGCATCCGCGGCGTCGCACCTCCTGCTCCTGATGCGCATCCATCTCCAACTCATCGACGAGCTGGTTGAGCCGGACGGGATCGAAGCCGGCGCGCAGGCGGAGCTTGTGGGCCTTCGTGCGGTACTTCCTTGGCCGCGACGCCTGCCTGCCGGCTCGCAGCCCGTCGCGCAAGAGCGTGTTGATGACCCGCCTCAGCGGTTCTCCTTCGCGCCGACGTTCCTCGATTGCGGCGGCGATGTCATCGTCTATCGTCAGAGTGGTTCGCATCACCACATCGTACCGATTCCGAATTCTGATGTCGATGATGCTCACCGTCTCTGCGCGCGTCCTTGCCCGAGTCGGCGCATGGCAGCCAGCAATCGGAAGGACCGAGCTTCGCCGGACTCGGCAGGGGCTGGAGGCGGCACAGCCATCGGGCCATCGGCGGCAGCAAGCATGCGGGGCGGCAGCTCGGCCGCCCCGCGCACGCACGGCGCGTCTACTCCGGCAGGGCCAGCGCGACCAACGAGCCGGGAAGCCGGTCGGGGCCGCCGGCGATGGGGATGACGATGTGCTGCCGGTCGTCGTGCATGTAGCTCATCGGGATGCTGGTGGCCGGCGCCGGCAGCTCGACCGTGCCGAGCCGCTCGCCGGTGGCCTTGTCCACCGCGTACAGCAGCGGCCGGCCGCCGCGGCCCTCGTTGTACATCAGCAGGGTCCTGCTCACCAGCGTCAGCGCCTGGCTCCGCACCCCGGTGTTCGGCAGGTCGACGCCCTCGAGCGCCGGGTGGTTCTCGATCTGCGCGGGCGTATCGCCGTTCGGGATCATCCAGAGCGTGTCGCCGGTGTTCATGTCGATGGCCGTGATGCGGCCGTAGGGCGGCTTGAAGAGCGGCAGCCCCTGCGGCCCCTGCAGGAAGCCGTTGTCGGTGGCGTACTTCGCCACGGTGCGCCCGATCGGGTTCGGGTCCGCGGCGTCGCCCTCCGCGCCGGAGGTCAGGATCGGCGCCGCGCACAGGGTCATCGACGCCGCGTAGAGGATGCCGGTCTCCGGGTCCGCCGCGGTGCCGCCCGTGATGTTCGTCCCGCCGCCGGGGCCGGGACAGTGCAGCGCGCCGCGCTTGCCGAGGTCGTTGTCCGGATGGAGCGGCGGGGTGAACATCGACCCGTACTCGTAGCGGTTGAGGATCTCGAGCGCCTGCTCGCGGAGCTCCGGCGTAAAGTCGATCAGGTCGTCCTCGCTGACGTCCTGCAGGTCGTAGCCGGCCGGCTTCGTCGGGAACGGCTGCGTCGGCGAGTACCACTCGCCGGGCACGTGCCCGCGCGGCACCGGGCGCTCCTCGATGGGCCAGATCGGCTCGCCGGTCTCGCGGTTGAAGACGTAGGCAAACGCCTGCTTGGTCGTCTGCACCAGGATCGGGACCTCGCGCCCGTCGATGGTGACGTCGAGCAGGTTGGGCGCGGTCGGGTTGTCGCGGTTCCAGATGTCGTGGTGCACGGTCTGGAAGTGCCACTCGCGCTGCCCGGTCCGGACGTCGAGGGCGAGGATGCTCGTCGCGAACAGGTTGTCGCCGGGGTGGAACCCGCCCCAGTAGTCGTTCGTCGGCGGGTCGGTGACTACGTAGACCAGACCCCGCTCGGAGTCGGCCGAGAGCGGCGCCCACGCGGAGACGTTGCCCGTCCACTGCCAGGCGTCGTTCTCCCAGGTGTCGAAGCCGAACTCGCTCTCCGACTGCGGGATGACGTTGAACTTCCAGAGGTGGTCGCCGCTGGCCGCGTCGTAGGCCAGGATGTGTCCCGGCACGTTCTCGTGACGCGTCTGCCGGTAGCCCTGCTCGTGGGAGTTCCCGACCACGACCACCCCGTTGACCACGATGGGCGGGGAGGAGTTCGTGATGTAGCCGACCGTCGACGGCAGCCCGTCGGTCGGGTGGTACTCGTAGCCGAAATCGGCCAGCAGATCGACGGTTCCGCGGTCGCCGAAGCTCTCGATCGGGTAGCCGGTGTCCGGGTCGAGGGCGTGCAGGAAGAACCCGGGCGTCACGACGTAGATGCGGCCCTCGCCGTTCACCACCTCGTAGGCGACGCCCTTGCCGTAGTTCTTCCGCATCGAATTCTCCCAGCGCTGCGTGGGCGGCTCGCGGAAGGTCCAGAGCGTCTCGCCTGTCGCCGGGTCCATGGCGACCACGGTCCGGCGGTAGCCGGCCACGCCGAACAGCTTCCCCTCGGCGTATATCGGCGTCGACCGCATGACGTTGTCGACCGTCGGCCCGTAGTTGTCGCCCCGCCACAGCCACGCGACTTCCAGGTCCTCGAAGTTGCCGGCGTCTATCTGGTCGAACGGCGTGTAGCGCGTGCTCCGCTCGTCGCCCCCCCAATGGGTCCAGCCGCCGTCCTGCGCCGCCGCCACTCCGCCTCCCGCGATCCCCGCCGCCAGCGCCGCGGCCAACGCAATCTCCCGTCGCAGTCGTCTCATCGTCTCGTTTCTCCCCTTCGAAAGCGTTCGGCCATTATCTCCCAACTGCCCTATGATGGCCGGCAACGAGGCCTGCGCCGGGTGAGACACATGTCGACGATGCTACGCGCGGCGGTGGCGGCGGTCGTCCTCGGCGCCGGCGCGAGCGCGCAGGCACAGAGCGAGGACGAGCGGGAGTACCTCCTTGACCTCCGCGAGGTCAACGTGCTCGTCGAGGACCTGCCGGCGGAGATCGAGGCGGCCGGCCTGACGCGCGACGGCATCGAGACAGCCGTCGAGGAACGCCTGCGGGAGCGACGCGTGCCGATCGGCCGCTCGCGTCTGGCCGGCGACCTCTACGTGCGCATCGGCACCCACCGCGGATCGACCGGCCTCTACGCCTACTTCGCGCGGGTGTCGCTGCAGCAGCTCGTCACCATCGAAGGCAACCGGCAGCGCGCCTTCGTCGACACCTGGGACCTCGAGTCGCTCGGCCTGGTAGGCGAGGGCAACCTGCCGCAGGTGGAGCAGGTGGTGCTGCAGATCGTCGACGTGTTCATCGAGGACTACTTCGCGGTCAACGATCCCTGGTAGCGGCTCACGAGCGGGAGCGCCGCCGGCCATCGTACGCCGTGCCGGCTCGCGGCCCGCGCCTGCTCTCGATTACGATACGGCCGATCTCGGGCCGATTGCCGTTCCAAGGGAGATGCACATGCGACTCGCCCACCCCGTCGCCGTCACCGTTGCCGTCGTCACGGTCGCGATCGCCGCGGCCAGCGCCGTGCCCGCCGCCTCGGCCCAGTCGTGGAGGCCGCCGCCGCCCGAGGAGCGCTGCCCCAGCAAGTGGGGAGCCGGCGACGAGCGCGGCGCCGCCAACCACATGGGCCCCGAGTCCGTGCTCCGCGCGGCAAGCCTGATCCGCACGGGTCAGGTATTCGAGCTCGGCCAGGTCCTGCATGGAGCGATGCCGCTCGGCGCCCGCCACTTCGACGTCTACATGAAGCCGACCGGCATGAACGTCGGCTCCAACCGCCGCGGCTCGAACGAGGAAGTCATCGTCGCCGAGATGGGCCAGGTCGGCACGCAGTTCGACGGCTTCACCCACCAGACCATCGGCGACAGCCTGTACAACTGCTTCGACATGAACGACGTCATGACCCGGGACGGCTTCACGCGGCTCGGGGTCGAGAACGTGGGCACGCTCATGACGCGCGGCGTGCTGATCGACGTGGCGGCCCTCAAGGGAGTCGACATGCTGCCGGACCGCTACGAGATCACCGTCGACGACCTGCAGCAGGCCCTCGACCGGCAGGGCGTGGCCCTCGAGCCGGGCGACGCCGTCCTGATCCACACGGGCTGGGGCGTGCTCTGGGACACGGACGCGGAGCGCTTCATGGCCAGCAACCCGGGCATCGGGGTCGCCGCAGCCCAGTGGCTCGTGGAGCACGACCCGATGCTGCTCGGCGCCGACAACCAGCCGGTCGAAGTGTCGCCGAACCCCGATCCGGAGCTCTCGCTGCCCATTCACCAGATCATGCTCGTGGTGAACGGCATCCACCTGGTGGAGCGGATGAAGCTGGATGAACTGGCCGCGGCAGGGGTCCACGAGTTCGCGTTCGTCATGCAGCCGCTCAAGATGCAGGGCGTGACCGGTTCCTCGGTCGCTCCGGTGGCCATCCACTGATCGACCGATGCCGGCGCTCCACCCCGGTCCAGCGACCGACGATCCGGTCACGCGGTATCTGGCAACGTTCGACCGCCTGCGCGCCCGCAAGCGCTGGTCGACCGACACGGCCACCTTCCGCTTCGTGGCGCTCGCCCTGGGCGCGGCGGGCGCCGGCGTCGACTTCGACCACCTGGAGAAGGTGGCGACCGGACTTCGGAGGCGGGCGCGCTGGACGAGCCCGCTCAAGTCGGAGATCCGCTACGTGGTGGCGGCGATGATCGTCCGGCGCGGCCTGAGCCCGCAAGACGTGCATGAACGCGTGTTCGAGGCGCGCGACGCGTTCAAGGCGCAGCGTCTCCCGAGCCGCGGCACGGGTCCCACGCTGGCCGCCCTGCTGCTGGCGCTGCGGAGCGAGGGCCGCGCGGTGCCGGCGCGGCACGTCGAGCGGCTCGCGAGCATCTACCGCCGCTGGCGCAACGATCACTTCTGGCTGACGAGCGCCAACGACCTGCCGGCCGCGGCGCTGCACGCCGGCCGGAACGAGCCAGTCGAGGTAGTGACCGCCGACGTGGAGCGCGCCTACGCACGCCTGCGGGAGCTGGGCTTCCGGCGGGGCAACCCCCTGCAGCTCGTCTCGCACCTGCTCGCCGTCGATCCGCGCGGAACGGACGCCGCCGTGCAGCGATTCGCGGTCGTCGCCGAGCGGCTCCGGGACGCGCGCGAGCGGGTCGGCTCGGGGCGCTACGACGAGGTGGCGCTGCTGGCCCTCGCGCAGGAGACGCCGGAGCGCGCGGTCCGCCGCGTGCTGGCCTACCGCGACCGGCTCCGCGCCGCGAAGCCGCGTCCCTCGAAGGACCTTGCCTTCTCGCTGGCGGCGGGCATCGAGCTGGCGGAGGACAGCGCCCGCGCCGGCCGCGACGGCGCCGGCGACCTCGCGGCGCTCCAGGCGATCCGGGACATCCTCGATGCCCAGCAGGCAGCGACGATCGCCGCGATCTCGGCGAGCAGCGCCGCCGCCTCGTCGAGCGGCTCCTGAGGCCGGCCCCTGAAGCAGCGCCCGCGCGGCCGTCCCGCCGACGGCCCGAGCGCGGGAGGAGCCGCTCCTCGAGTACGCTGGTCACAGAGGGGAGGACTCATGCGCAGAAACAAGACGTTCGGAGGGCTCGTCGTCGTGTGTGTCGCGGCGGCCATCGGGATGGCCGCGAGCGAGTCGTCGGCACAGGAACAGGCGTCAGCCGCCGTCCACCTGTCGCCGGAAGACCTCAACGTGATGCCCGGTCAACCGGTTGTCGTCTGGGGCGATCGCTCGGAGCCGGGTGAGGACGGGTACGGCATGTTTCTGGTCCTGACGGCCGGCCAGGAGATCGGGTCGCATGCCCACACCGGCCACTACCATGGGATCAATATCCGAGGCACCTGGGTCCGCACCGTCGAGGGCGACCCGGTCGAGAAGGAGCTGCCGCCCGGCTCGTACGTGTTCCAGCCGGGAGGACAGTTCCACACCGATCGCTGCGCGGGTCCGGACGACTGCGTGCTCTTCCTCCACCAGCACACCATGGGCGACTTCCTGCCGCCGCCCGACGCGCGCTGAGTGCGGCTGCCTCGTCGGCAGGCGGCCCGGGGGTCGCCTGCCGACGGGCCGGCGAGGAAGCAGCCGTCCTACTCCGCGAGCGGGTGCGGCCGGAGCTGGAAGTGGATGATGGAGCTCCGCCGGCCCTTGCCGCCCTCGATGTGCCAGTTCAGGTTCGACCCGTAGTTGGCCCAGAGACCGCGCCCCTTCCATCCCGCGTCGGGGTCGTCGATGCGCCCGTCGAGCCCGCGGGCGAAGAAGCCGAGCGGGTACGGCACCCGCAGCACGACCCACTCCCCACTCTCCGGCAGCAGCGCCAGCAGCGAGTCGGACCCGGATCCGGGGGCGATCGGGACGTTGGGACCGAGCCCGAGCGTGTCGAACTGATCCACCCAGTTGTAGTAGTGGTAGTCGGCGCTCCCGGAGTCGGTGACGCCCTTCATCTGCGGGCCCGGCGTCGGATAGAGCGTCCAGCCCTCCGGACAGTGCTGGCCGGTCGCCTCCGGTCCGTTGAGCACCCGGCACTTGCTGCGGTCGAAGCTGGCCATGTGCCCGCTGCCGGACAAGGCCGTCCAGATGAGGCCGTTCCGGTCGACGTCGACGCCGCGCGGCGCATGGCCGGTCTGCGCCGGGTCGACGGCGGGGTTCTCGATGGACGGCGGCTCGTAGACCTCCGCGATGCAGGTCTCCGGCGGGTTGTCCCCGCGGTCGAGCCGCACGAGACGACCGGGGAACGGTCCCGTGCGGGCCACCCAGGCCGTGTCGTCCACCGGGTTGGCGATGATGCCGTAGGCGAAGCCGGCGATCCGCGTGTCGCGCGCCGGATCGGCCTCCTCCCCCGGCTCGTTCCACGGCCGCGTGATCCTGCCGTCGCCGTTGGTGTCGATCACGGTCGGGCACCAGCCCTGCGAGGCCTGCTCGTTGCCGGTCTCGTCATACGCCTTCGTATCGAGCCAGCCGACGACGTTCGGGTCGCCGCTGAACCAGAGCGTGTCGGCGGCGTCCTCGGCGAACTGCAGGTGGTGGGTGCCGTAGCAACTGTCGATGAGCGTGAACGTCTCGCTCGCGGGGTCGTAGAACGAGATCTGGCGCCCGCTGCGCGGGACCGGGAAGTAGCGGGCCGACGGGTGCTCCGAGCCCTCCTTGCACCAGTCCGGGTTGTCGCGCCGGCGGATCGTGGAGGTCATCCAGACGCGCCCGCGGGCGTCCATCATCGGGTTGTGCGGGTTGGCCGGCGCGTCGAAGATGATCTCGTCCCCCCAGTAGGGCGACGGCTCGAATCCGGGTGCGGTCGGGAACATCGACGGCACGTTCTCCCGCGGCTCGCGGAGGGGAATCGCCAGCTCCGTCGACGTGTGCCGCGCCGTGTCGGTGACGACCAGCGTGTCCTCGGTAATGGAGACGCCGTAGACCAGCCCGTTGGCGTTCACCGTCGGCTGCCGCTTGTCGGTCGTGACCTCGTCGTGCACGTACGAGGCCTCCCCCGCCCACTCCCACATCGTCAGGACGAGCCCGCGCTCGACGCCGCGCGGGCGGGGAGGAGCCGGCGGCACCTCGCCCGCCGCGATGCGGTCGGTCCAGTCCGCGAACATCGCGAGCCCGCGCTCGCGGCCGAAGCGATTCATCACGCCGCTCATCTGCGCCCCGCGCTGCCCGAACGTGATGCGGTGGTCCCAAGCCGCGGCGGTCGAGTCGAACCCGTCGAGGTTGCTCACGTCGAACGTGAACCGGTTGCCCATCTGGTGGCAGAGCTGGCAGCCCTGCTTGGTGACGTCGACCCACGCCGCCTGGCTGCGGAGCGTGGTGGGAATGCCGTTGCCCTCCGGCCCCGTCCCGGGGAACTCGTCCGGCGCCGGCGGCTCGAGCAGCGAGTACCAGTAGTTGGCCGGGTAGACCGCGGCCGCCTCCTGGGGCGTCGCCGCCGGCCTCGCCTCCAGCATGAGCGTGTCGCCGGGTCGTGCGACGACGGGCTCCGAGTCGACCAGGCCGTAGCCGCGGACCCAGACGCGGTAGGCCGCCGCCGGGAGATCGGGCACGAGAAAGCGCCCTTCGTCGCCGGTGACGACGATCCTCCGGAACAGGGTGTCGAGGTCGTCCGTCTCGGCGATCACCCACACGCCCGGCTCGGGCCCGGCCGGGCTGCGCACGACGCCGCGGAGATCCGCGTCGTCCCCGGCCGTTGCCTGCTCCTGCGCGGCGCCGAGCGAAACCACAAGGGCTGAAACCGTCGCCGCGGCGAGCCAGCCGATCCTTGTCTGCCGTGTCATGCCCTCTCCTCCCGTCCCGCGCCGGGGTGGACCCGCTGCCGGATGCCAGCGTCTCCCGCTTGACGACACCCCTGCCATTCTGCACGGGTCGTTCGGCTTCTTCCAACCGCGACGCCCCGCGCGCTCCTCCGCGGAGACCGCCGCGACTCTCAGGACTCCACAGGGCTCACAGGCGTGAGCCTTCGGCCGAACCATGACCTCGGGTACAGATAGTCCTCTCCCGACTCGTCCACGATCCGCAGTTGATCGTGCTCGGCCGCCTTCTCGTCCGGGAGCGCCTGGTAGCGCCTGCCGCGCACGAGCAAGGCCTCGCAGCCCGTGTTCCGGAGGCACACGACGAGATCCGCGGCGGCCAGCTGGCCGGGCGGCTCACCCCTGCGGACGGATTCCGACACGGCGAGCAACCCCTCGTCGGGGCGATGAGGTCACCGACCCAGCACCACGTCGAGACCGGACAGCAGCAGGTCGAGCTTGGCCTGCGAGAGCTTGGCAACGCGCTCGTCGAGGAGGTTTCGATCGAGGGCGATGATCTGCGAGGCGTTGGCCACCGAGTCCTTCGGCAGCCGCGTCGTCCTGGCCGGCAACAAGGCGTTGCCCGGCGCGTCCGCCCACCGCAGATTGCTGGTCAGCGGCACACAGACGGCAGTCGCGAGGCGGCTTCGATTCAGCGCGTCACCCTGCACCACGACGACCGGCCGCCGGAATCCGGGGCCCGACCCGGACGGTGGGGGCAGGTCGGCCCACCGGACGTCGCCCTGGGAGATCACCACTCGACCCTCTCCAGAACCCGGCGCGCCGCTACGGACACGAACGCCCGATCGTCGTCGCCTCCGACCTGATCGCAAACGCGATCCATCGCCTCGGTGACTTCATCCGAAGCGTGGCGCGCGACGTACTCCGTCAGGGCCGCGCTGTACACCTCGCTGCGCGACCGTCGAGCACGCTGCGCCAGCCGCTCCACCTTCTCGAAGACCTCGTCCGGAATGGAAACCGCCGTCTTCATACCCCGAGTATAACCGTCGTCGGGGCGAGACGACCACGCCGGGCGCCCTCGCATGACCCTCGCCGGGCGCGGCGAATGCTCGTACAATAGGCGCTCTGAGGCCTGACGCCCTCGAAGATGTGGAGCAGCAAACGATGAATCTGTTCTCGCGCGCGTTGATGGTGACCGTGGCCGTTGCGACGCTGACCGGCCTCGCGGCGAGCACGGCGGCGCAGGACTGGCCGCAGTGGCGGGGTCCGGCCCGCGACGGCGTGGCGGCGGCGTTCGACGTTCCGGCGAGCTGGCCCGACGCCCTCGAGCGCCACTGGTCGGTGGAGATCGGGCTCGGCTACGCCGCTCCCGTCCTGATCGCCGACCGGCTCTACCTCTTCACGCGGCAGGGCGACGACGAGGTCATGACCGCGCTCGATGCGGCGAGCGGCGAGACCGTGTGGCGGACGAACTACGCGGCGCCGTTCGACATGAACCCGTCTACGGCGCGGCACCGGGCAGGGCCGAAGTCGACCCCGACGTTCGACAACGGCCGCCTCTTCGCCCACGGCATGACCGGATCCGTCACCGCCTTCGACGCCGCGACCGGCGAGCAGCTCTGGCAGTTTCCCGGCACGGGCGTGGTGCCGCTGTTCCACACCTCGATGTCGCCGCTCGTGGTCGGCGACCTCGTCATCGTCCACATCGGCGGCCACGATGACGGCGCCCTGACCGCGTTCGATGCCGCGACCGGGGCCGTCCGCTGGAGCTGGGACGGTGACGGGCCGGCCTACGGGTCGCCGATGCTGTTCGATCTCGGCGGGATCCGGCAGGTGGTCGTCTTCACGCAGGAGCACTTCGTCGGCGTGTCGCTCGAGACCGGCGCGCTCCTGTGGAGCCGGCCGTTCCTCACGCGGGCCCTGACCACGTCGCAGACGCCGATCCTCTACCGGGACATGGTGATCCAAAACGGGCGCGGCAACGGCGTGACCGCGTTCCGCGTCGCCCTGGGGGCGGACGGCTGGACCACCGAGGACGTCTGGCACACGGACGAGGTGTCGCTGCACATGACCAACGGCGTCGTCAACGACGGCGTCCTCTACGGGCTCTCGCACCTCAACAGCGGGCAGTACTTCGGACTCGACCTCGACACCGGCGAGGTGCTGTGGACCAGCGCGCCGCGGCAGGCCGAGAACGCGTCCATCCTCCGGTCGGGCGACACGATCCTCTCCCTGGAGGACGACGCCGAGCTGGTCGTGCTGGCCCACAGCCGGGCCGCGTTCACGCCCGTCCAGCGCTACGAGGTGGCCGATAGCGAGACCTGGACGCAGCCGACCCTCTCCGGGAATCGCCTGTTCATCAAGGACGTCTCGACGCTGACGCTCTGGACGCTCGACTGAGGAGTCCGCGCCGCAGAACGGCGCGGACTCCGGCAGCAACCGCTGGGCGCGAATCGGAGCCGCGGGCGACGGTTTCGAGGCCGGCCGCCGGACGCAGAGATCCGAGTACGACGCGGATCGCCCGGGAGGGACGCAGCCATGTCGGTAGAGGGCATCGGGTCTCGGGGAGCGGAACGCGGCGCTCGGCACAGGCGGCGCGGGCGCGCGACCCTCGCAGCAGCAGCCGCGGTCATCGCCCTCGCGGCCGGCGGCGGGGCGCCGGCCGGCGCGCAGAGCGGGGAGGAGCCGTCGGTCTGGGACGGCGTCTACTCCGAGGCGCAGGCCGAACGCGGCCGGCAGCTCTACGAGGCGAGCTGCGCGCGGTGCCACGGCGACGACCTCTCCGGCGCGAACGCCCGCCCCCTGGCCGGCGAGAGCTTCATCCGCGACTGGGGCGGCCTGAAGCTGGATGGGGTTCTCACGCGCGCCAGGACCATGCCCCCGGGCGGGGCAGGCAGCCTGGGCGAGGCCGGGTATGTCGACATCATCGCCTACGTGCTCGCGGTGAACGAGTTCCCGCACGGAGAGCACGAGCTGACCTCGGCGCGCGCGGGCGACATCCTCGTGTACGGCGAGGACGGGCCGGACGCCGTCCCGAACTTCGCCATGGTGCAGGTGGTCGGCTGTCTTGCGCGGAAGGAGGCGACCTGGTTCGTGACCGACGGCAGCGAGCCGATCCGCACCCGAGACCCCGACGCCTCGGCCGGCGACATCCTGGAGCTGACCCGAGCGATGCCGCTCGGGGGCAACACCTTCGAGCTGATGTATGTCTTCCCGAGCCCCGATCCCTACCAGGGCCATCGGGTCGAGGCCAAGGGATTCCTGATCCGCCGCGCGGAAGCCGGCGCGACCGATGCCATCAACGTCACCGCGGTGGCGAGCCTGTCGCCGGCGTGCGCGCCGTAGCCTGCCGGGAACGTCCGCCGCGCCGCGAGTGCCCGTGCGGCTCGAAGGCGAACGCCACCGGCGTGGCCCTGATGCCGGACTTGGGGTTGTCGGCCAGCGCTGGGGCAGCCTGCCCGGCAACATGACGATGTCGGCGGCGCCCATCCCCGGCGGCGATGAAGGAGGACCCGATGTCCAGCCGATGCGTTCGCCTCCTGACGGTCGCCGGGCTCGTCTCCCTGTTGATCGCCTGCGGCGGCACCGGTGGGCCGACAGACACCGGCCCGGCCGGGTCGGCCCCGCTGGAAGCCCTCTCCGCGTCCGAGCGGCAACTCGTCGGCACCTGGTCCCTCTCCCGCATCGAGCGCGGCAACGCCGACGGCGACCCGGTGTCCCCGCCGGTCGAGGATCGGCTCGGCTATCTCATCTACGACGCCTCGGGGCACATGGGTGTGACGCTCATGCGTCCCGACCGCGAGCCGTACTCCACCGGCGGACCGACCGCGGACGAAGCGCTCGCGCTGTTCGGCAGCTACACCTCGTACTTCGGGCGCTTCAGTGTCGACGACACCCAAGGCACCGTCACGCATCATCTGGAAGGAAGCCTCGACCCAGCCGGCGCCGGCGCGGACTACGTGCGCTTCTACACGCTGTCCGATGACCACCTGACGCTCCAGCCGCCGCCCGCGACCGACGGCTCCACGGTCTCGCTGACCTGGGTGCGGCAGCCCGACCTGTCCGCGTCCGATCTGACGGACACGCATCGCCAGCTCGTCGGCTCGTACCGCATCGACTCCGTCACCCGCCACACCACCGACGGCTTCGCCGTCGACGCCGACCAGTACGAGACCGGCTACCTCTTCTACTCGCCGTCCGGCCACATGTCCGTGCACCTGGCGCGGCCCGGCCGCGCGCCGTTCCCCGGCGAGGCACCGACCGCCGACGAGGCCCTGCGTCTGGCGCGGAGCTACGTCAGCTACTTCGGTCCCTACGAGGTGAACGAGGTGGCCGGCTGCATCACCTGTCCCGGACCGCGTGACCAGGGGTACCTGATTCATCGCGTGGTCGGCAGCGGGGATCCCCGGGGTGCAGGCACGGACGCCCGGCGCTACTACGAGCTGAGCGACACCCACCTCACGCTGCGGCCTCCCGTCCGTACGGACGACGAGGGCCGTGAGGTAGTCACGGCCCTCCGCTGGACGCGGCTGCCCGCTCGGTGAAGGCGTCGTCACTCGCCGGCGGTCGCTGACAGTCGTCCGCGCCTCACAGGGCCGATCGCGGTGGTCGGTGGCCGGAGGGCATCGCCGCACCACCCGGGAGTGGGCTGTGCGTTCAGGACGCTGGGTTTCTCGACCGCGGTGCAGAATACTCATGAGTGATTTCTACTGCACTTCAAAATGCTGATACGCTGGCCGCGTGCAGGTCCGTCCGAGGTACCTCGCAGCCCAGATCGAACGAGACCTCGCGAGCAAGATGGTCTTCGTCGCCGGACCACGCCAGGTCGGCAAGACCACGCTCGCCCGGACGCTGCCGGGAGCCCAGGCCGGGTACCTCAACTGGGACGTCGCCGAGGATCGCGAGCGCATCCTGCGTCGCGAGCTTCCCCCGACCGGTTCGTGGGTCTTCGACGAGATCCACAAGTACCGCGACTGGCGCAACTACCTGAAGGGGCTGTACGACGCGCGGGACACCCGCCGGCACGGGGCGCGCATCCTGGTGACCGGCAGCGCGCGACTGGATCTGTACCGCTTCGGCGGCGACTCGCTGCAGGGTCGCTATCACCTCCTGCGCCTGCACCCCCTGTCGGCGGCCGAGCTGGACCTGCGGACGCCGGCCGACCTGCGCGACCTGCTGACCCTCGGCGGATTCCCCGAGCCGTACCTCGGCGGCTCGGAGGTCGAGGCGCGCCGCTGGTCGCGCCAGCACCGGACGCTGCTGATCCGGGAGGAGGTCACCGCGCTCGAACGGGTCCAGGACCTGGGCACGCTGGAGCTGCTGATGCTGCGGCTGCCCGAGCTGGTCGGCTCGCCGCTGTCGATCAACGCGATTCGGGAGGACCTGCAGGTCAGCCACAAGACGGCCGCCGCCTGGCTGCAGGTGTTCGAGCGCCTCTACGCCATCTTCCGCCTCCCGCCCTTCGGCGCACCGGCCGTCCGTGCCGTCAAGAAGGAACAGAAGCACTATCACGTCGACTGGTCCGTGGTTCCGGACGAGGCGGCGCGCTTCGAGAACCTCGTGGCGTGCCATCTCCTGAAGTGGGTCCACCACCAGCAGGACGCGCTGGGCCGCGACCTCGAGCTGCGCTACTTCCGCGACACGGACAGCCGGGAGGTCGACTTCGTTATCGTGGACGGGCGACTGCCGCTGCGCTGCGTCGAATGCAAGTGGGCCGACGCACCCGTCGACAAGAGCCTGCGCTACTTCAAGGTGCGCTTTCCCGACTGCGACGCGTGGCAGATATCGGCCACCGGGGCGAAGGACTACGTCAGCCCCGACGGCGTCCGCGTCGCCCCGGCGCTGGCGCTGCTCGGCGGTCTCGTGTGAGTGCGGCAGCACGCCGCGCGCCGGCGTCGGCGCTCGGCCGCGCCAGTGCCGGTGTACGATGCCGGTATGGATCGGCCGCTTCCGAAACCGACGCTCGATACGGTGGCCTCGATAGCCCGCGCGACGGTCGGACTCGACCTGCTGATCCTGTTCGGCTCGCGGGCGCGAGGGGACGCGGGACCCGGTGCGGACTGGGACTTCGGGTACCTGGCGGACGCGGCGGTCGACGCGCCGGGGTTGCTCGCTGCCCTGGTGGAGGCGCTCGGCAACGATCGCGTCGACGTGGCGGACCTGCGGCGAACCAGCGGCCTGCTGCGGTATCGAGCTGCCTGCGAGGGTGTGTTGGTGTACGAGGCCTCCGCAGATTACTTCGATCGGTATCGCCTGCAGGCCGTCCAGTTCTGGTGTGACAACGCGCCCGTATTCGACCGCGGTTATGACGAGATCCTGGAGACCCTGCCGCCTTGAGCGTCCTCGACCGGGCCGTACTGGCCGAGCGCGTGATGACCGTGCAGCGCCACCTTGCGCGGGTAGCGGAGCGGCTGCCGGCATCGCCGGCCGACTTCCGACCGGCATCCGACGCCTCGGACGCCGTCGTGCTTCACCTGTGGCAGGCAACGCAGATCGTGATCGACGTAGCGATGGGAGCCTGTCTTGCGCTGCGGCTGGGAACGCCCCGCAGCTATGGGGATGCGTTCCGGCGTCTCGAAGACGCAGGGGTCATCGAAGCCGACCTCGCCGGCCGTCTCGTGCGGGCGGCCGGATTCCGCAATATCGTGGCCCACGCCTACGAATCGCTTGACTTGGCACGGGTCCACCGCGCAGCGACAGACGGACCCGCCGACCTGCTGCTGTTTCTCGGTCGCCTGGGGAGCCACGCCCGGTAGCGCGCCCTGGCGGGCGCGCTACCGGGCGTGGACAGCGACGGCTGCGTGGCAGGCCTGCGGCGCAGACTACTGCCCGGAGGCTACCGGCTCGACCGGCGCTGCCCGATCGTCCCCGCGAGGCCGCCGCCGATACCGCCGGCAACGCCCCCGCCGACACCGCCCGCCACCGCACCCTCGAGGCCAAGCGCGTGGGCGACCACGGCCGTGATCACCCCGACCACCGCGGAGACCGCGACGATGGTCACGAGCGCGCCACGGGTCCTCATCCGGGCTACTGGCCGACCAACGGCGGGGTGACTCCGCCTGCCTCCATCGCCGCGCGGACGGCGGCGGCGGTCACCGGGCTGCTCTGGATGTTCATGCCGCGGTGCACGCCGGCCACGATCTCGAGCGGCGTCCAGCCGCGGGAGTTGGGCTGGTTCCAGACGTCGATGTCGGCCCCGGCCTCGGCGAGGAACCGGACGACGCCGGGCAGGTGCTTGTAGGCGGCCCCGTGCATGACCGTCTCGCCGTTGTCGTCGACCTCGTTCAGGTCGCCGCCCAGCTCCAGGGCCACCCGGACGGCCGCGAGCACCTCCGGCTCGGTGCCGGGGTCCTCGCCCGGCGATGACGTCCCCACGCCGGCCGCGACCATGATCGGGGTCGTGTTGTCCTCGTTCGGAAGCAGGGGATCCGCACCGAGCTCGGCCAGCAGCCGCATCAGGTCGGCATCGCCGGTGCGGGCCGCGAGCAGGAACGGGGTGCCGCCGAGGAAGTTGAGGCGGGTGATGCCGGCCGGCGGCCGGCGGGTGACGCGGGCGTTCACGTCGGCGCCGGCGGCGACCAGCTTGCGCACGAACTCCAGGCTCGTCATGTTGCCGGAACCCGGTGGCGGCGGGTTGTTGCTGCCGGCGATCCCGGACTTGCGCACCCACGACACCTGGTGGAGCGCCGTCCAGCCCCGCGAGGCGACGTTGACGTCGGCCCCGCGATCGACGAGCAGGGCGGCGATCTCGTAGTGCGCGTTGGCGGCCGCGAGCAGGAACGCGTTCAGCCCTGTAGCGGCGCGTTCGGCGCTCGTTCCGCCCCGGCGCGTCTCCTCGGTGACGGGCAGCGCCTCCTCGACATCCGCCCCCGCCTCGAGCAGCGTCTGGACGACGCCGATACGTCCCTCGCGAATGGCGAACAGGAGCGGCGTCCAGCCCTTCGCGGAGCGCGCCGCGACGTCGGCGCCGCGGGAGAGCATCGTCGGCATGACGTGCGCGTGCCCCTCGGCCGCCGCCCACATCAGCGCCGTCTGGCCCCGCCAGCTCTCGGCGGCGTTCACGTCGGCCCCGCGGTCCAGGAGCAACCGGACGACGTCGAGCGCGCCGGTGCGCGCCGCTGTCATCAGCGCCGTCTCGCCCTCGGCCAGCGCGGTGTCGGGGTCCGCGCCGGCGTCGAGGAGCAACTCGACGATGGCCGCGTTCCCGTTCGTGCAGGCCAGCGAGATGGGCCTCACCCCGTACCGGTTCGCCGCCTCCGGGTCCGCCCCGGCCGCCAGGAGCAGCTCGACGATCGCCGCGTCGTCGGCGTGCGCCGCCCAGTGGAGCGGCGTCGTGCCGTCCGGATCGGCGGCCATGACGTCGGCCCCGCGCTCGATTGCGGCGCGCACACCCGCCGCGTCGGCAGTTTGAACGGCGCCGATCAACCCAGCGTCCGCCTCGACCGCGACCACGGCCTCGGCACCGGCAATACCAACCGCCACCAGGAACGCCGACAACCCAAGGACCGAGCGGTGCATAGGACTCTCCCCCTGCAACTGAAGACACCTGCAACGAATCAATCGGCCCGCACGGCCAGACCTGCGTCCGGCTCGCCGCGACGCCCCTCCGCCGACAAACCGTCCTCACGCGACGCCCGCTCAAGGGTACGCGACCTTCCTGCATCTCGAATCGCGTCCGCTATCGGCCCGAGCCGTGCCGGTCCGGAGAACATGCCGCTGTCGAGCGTCCGACGCAGGTCGTCGGTGTTCATCGTAGCAAGGAGCTTGAAAATCCTCGGCACGCTATCCGCCCGCGAACCGGAGGAGGAGGCAGGGGCACCATGAAGCTCACAGAAGCTGCGGACGTCGCCGACCGTCGGCAGGAACGCCCTCTCGTGGAACTTCTCGGCCGCCTCCGCCAGCAATCGACGATGACTGTCCGGAACAGCCATCTTCGATACGTACTGAGCCGCAGTAGGCTTCGGGCGGGCCTTCCGCTTTCGTCCAGGAGCGCTGCTACGGGACGACGCAGGAACGTGCCAGGTTTCCGGCCCCAGTCGATCCGAACGCACGATTCGCTCGAGACAGCGACCCACTCGCTGCTCGCCGAAATGCTGAACCAGCAGCCGCAGTTGCGCGTCGAGCAACTCGTTCGTCATGGTCGAGGTCACCCCTGGCCGGCCACGAGTCCTACTAGCGCCCTAGCGCGCGGGCGAGCCGTCCGTCGATCCAGACCAGCCGCTCGCGGTATCCCAGCGTGCGGAAGAACTCATCGGCAAACCCCGCAAATCCGCTCGGCGCGTTTCCGAGATGGTTGAGGTCGCCACGCATCATCTTCGGAAACCCCCGCGAGTGCCGTAGTTGAAACGTGAACACATGCCAACCGTTCTTGGCTGCTTCCTTCTTGATCTCCGCCAGCGCCGTGCGCTTCTCGGGCCCGCCGTCGTTTCCACCATCATAGAACGCGTTGTTGATGACGACTCCGACGACATCGATGGGGTGACCTCGGTTTCTGCTCCTGTAGTCGGCCAGGGATTGTTTCAGCAACGAAACCCGATCGTCGCGAAGTACTCCGGGCGGACAGGAACGAGTACGTAGCGAGAGGCGCCGTACGCGGCTCGCGTGAGCACGGATTCGGTCGGCGCACAGTCGATGAGAATCAGATCCAGGTCCGAGAAGCTCTCGGACACGAATCGCGCGAGGGTTCGTGGATCGGTCGGCAGCGACTCGACCAAGCTCTCTGCGAAATCGAATCGTGAAGGAATGAGACTGAGATTGCTGCTTCCCACCCGATGGACGACATCGGCCGCATGGAGGCTGCCCGGCGCGCCTGCGGACTTCGACGGAGGTCGGTATCCGCGAAAGATCTCGACAATGGAGGGCTCTCCGTCCTCGAGGAACTCCTTGTAGCCCTCCCTCATGAGCGCCTGCGAGAGATTCGCCTGCGGATCGAGGTCGATGGCCAACACCTTCAACCCCTGCCTTGAAGCAGCCCAGCCGAGCAGTGCAGCGATCGTCGATTTGCCGACGCCTCCCTTCAGATTTGATGACCGACACCGCGATCGGTCCCTTGCCGCTCGCCATCCCCGCCCCACGACCAGAACCAGAAACAACACGCGGGCTGCCGACCTGATCAAGCCGACAGCCCGCGACTCCTGCCTATCGCCGTCCCAGCGCCCCGCTAGAGCGTGAGCGGCTCGATCACCTCACCGGCGCGCCCGGTGCTGTCGGCGAAGTCGTCGAGGTGCACGCCGACGTCGTCGAGCAGCGTCAGGTGCAGGTTCGCGAACGGGGTCAGCTCGTCGTACTGGATGTGCCGGCCGCCGGCGATCCGCGACCCCGCACCGCTCGCCACGACGACCGGCAGGTTGCGGTGATCGTGCACGTTCGGGTTGCCGAGGCCGCTGCCCAGCAGGTACGTCGTGTGATCCAGCAGCGTGCCGTCGCCGTCCTCCGTCGCCTTCAGCCTGTCGACCAGGTAGGCGAACAGCGAGACGTGGTACTGGTTGATCTTCGCCAGCTTGGCCAGCTTCTCCGGGTCGTTGACGTGGTGCGACGTCGGGTGGTGCGGCTCGGGCACCCCGATTTGCGGATAGGTCCGCGTGCTCGCCTCGCGGGCCATCTGGAACGTGACGACGCGCGTCAGGTCGGCCCGGAGGGCCAGCACCTGCAGGTCGTACATCAACCGGACGTGCTCCTCCCAGACCTCCGGCACGCTGGTCGGTCGCGTCAGATCGCTGAGCGGGGAATCGGCCGCCGACTGCTCGGCGCGCTGGATGCGCCGCTCCACCTCGCGCACGGTGTCGAGGTACTCGCTCACCTTGTGGCGGTCGCCGGTGCCGAGCTGCGCCTGCAGGCTCGCCATGTCGTCGAGCACCCAGTCGAGGATGCTGCGGTTCGTCCGGAGCTCGGCCTGCCGCTGGGCGGGCGTGCCGCCCTCGCCGAACAGGCGCTCGAAGACGATGCGCGGATCCGCCTCGGTCGGGTTCGGCGCCGTCGGTGAGGACCACGACAGGCTGTTCATGTAGACGCAGGCGAACCCGTTGTCGCAGTTGCCCACCTGCGCGATGAGGTCCGTCCCGATCTCGAGCGACGGCAGCGGCGTGTCGCCGCCGATCTGCTGCGCCGCGATCTGGTCGACGGACGTCCCGTTGACGTAGTCGCTGCCTTCGGTGCGCTTGGGGCGCACGCAGGTCAGGAACGCGGAGTTGGCCGACGCGTGGTTCCCGGAGATGTGCGCGTCGTTGATCTCCAGGTTCGTGACGACGGTGACGTTGTCGAGGTGCGGCGTCAGCGGCGACAACGACTGCGAGAGCCCGCTCAGCCGTCCCACCTCGGCCGGCGTCCACGGCTCCGGGTTCATCCCCATCGGGATGTACACGTAGCCCAGCCGCCGGGGCGCCGCCGCCGCAGTCTTGCCCATCGCGGACGCGGCGGGCACCATCGCGTCGAGCAACGGCAGCGCCAGGGCGGCTCCCACGCCGCGCAGGAACGTCCGCCGGGGCAGCGCCGTCTTCGTGATGATCATGACTGGGATCTCCTCATCTGGAACGGAGTGCTGTTCGCAATGCCAAGGATGAGCGACGAGAGCCGGTAGTCGTCGGCCGCGGCCGATCGGACGATCGAGCGAACCGCGGGGGCGTCGGCGTGGTCGAGTCCGCGTCCGAGGGCGAAGGTTAGGAGCTTCTCGGCCACGACGCCGGCGAAGACGTCGGGCCGCTCGAGGATCGCGGCCCGCAGGCCCGCGACCCCGTCGAACTCCTCGCCGCCCGGCAGGTTGCCTGCGGCGTCGATCCGCGCGGCCCCCTCCGTCTCCCTCCAGCGGCCGATGGCATCGAAGTTCTCCATCGAGAGGCCCGCCGGATCCATGATGCGGTGGCAGACCGCGCACTGCGGGTTCTGCCGGTGCGCCTCCATCCGCTCGCGCATCGAGACGGTGCGCACGTTCGATCGCGTCTCCTCGAGCGGCGGAACGTTCGCCGGCGGCGGGGGCGGCGGCGTGCCGAGCAGATTCTCCAGGATCCACTTCCCGCGCAGCACCGGAGAGGTGCGCGTGGCGTAGGAGGTCACGGTCAGGATGCTGCCGTGGCCCAGGAGGCCCGCCCGCGGGCTGCCGGCCGGCAGCGCGACGCGCCGGAAGTGGTCGCCGTAGATGCCCGGCAGCTCGTAGTGCGTCGCGACCCGCTCGTTCACGAACGTGTAGTCCGCGGTCAGCAGGTCGACGACGCTGCGGTCTTCGTCGAGGACGCTCCGGAAGAGCAGTTCCGTCTCGCGCCGGAAGCCCTGCCGGAGGTTGTCGTCGAAGTCCGGGAAGAGCCGGGCGTCCGGCCGCACCGCGTCGAGGTTCCGCAGGTGCAGCCACTGCGACGCGAAGTTCGTCGTCAGCGCCTCGGCGCGCGGATCCGCCAGCATCCGCCGCACTTCCGCCTCGAGCACCGCGGGGTCGCTCAGGCGCCGGGCCGCGGCGGCGTCGATGAGCGCGTCGTCGGGCAGGCTGCTCCAGAGGAAGAACGACAGGCGCGAGGCGAGCTCGAGGTCGCTGACGCGGTACGGCGTGCCGGGCGCGAGGCCGGCCGGGTCGCGCTCGATGCGGAAGAGGAACTCCGGGCTCGCGAGGAGCGCCCGCAGGGCGGTCTCCACACCCGTCTCGAAGCCGCCGTCGGCGTACCCCCGCTGGTAGAAGGAGACGAGCCGCTCGAAGTCGTCGACCGTGACCGGACGCCGATAGGCGCGCCGGGCGAGCGACGCGATGATCTCCGTGGCGCACTCCTCCGCCTTTTCGGCGCCGGCGCCGGCCGGCGGGCGGCAGGAGAAGACGCGCTCCCGGCTCGGTGTCTCCCCTACCCCGGTCGGGTCGAAGGGACCGACGATGGAGACCGTCCGGACGGCCGGCTGCTGGCGCGGGTGCCGATCCATGTTGAAGTGCGCGTCGTACGGCTGCCGGGTCGTCTCGAGCAGGGCCGAGTTCTTCTTGATGAAAGATGCTCCGACGGCGTGCGGGCCGGCCGTCACGGTAACGCGCACGTTCAGGTGGTTGTCGATTCCCTCGTCCGCGTAGTAGGCGGCGTTGGCCTGGAGGACGAAGTTCTCGCTCGGCTCCATCGTGAACAGACCGAGCCGCCGCCCGTCGAGCGTGATCTCGACGTCGTGGGGCTCGGTCAGCCCCTCGACGTTCTCGTTGCGGTTGCGCTGCAGCCGCACCTGGATCTCGTACTCGCCGTCGGCCGGGAACAGGTGCTCGACCACCGTCCCGCCGCGCGTGCCGAAGGGAAGCCCGGCGACGTGGTCCTCCTGCGTCCGGTCGGCGGGAATGACCACCACGCGGCTCCCGGGCGCCGGCAGGCGGCTGCCGACGGCGAGGCGGCTCACCCGTTGCGCCGCCGCGAGGTAGCGCTCCATCAGCGTCGGCGAGAGCCCGCCGGCGTTGACGTTGTCGAAGCCGAAGGCGGAGTCGTCGCGCGGCAGGAGCGCCGCCACGTCGACCTCGAGCGCCAGCAGGTCGCGGACGGCGTTGCGGTACTCGGTGCGGTTCAGGCGGCGAAAGGTGTCGGTGCGGCCGGGATTCGGATCGGCCGCGGCCGCGGCGTCGAGCTCCGCCTCCAGGTAGGAGACCATGCGGCCGTAGGCAGCGCCGTCGGGCCGCGGGCGCGGCCGCGGGGGCATCGAGCCCGTGCGGAGCTTCCGGACGACCTTCTCCCACAACTCGGGGTGCGCCGCCACATCGGCGACGTCGGCCTCCTCGAGCGACAGGCCGCCGGTCTCGAGGCGGTCGTTGTGGCACGTGATGCAGTAGCGGTCGAGCAGGGCCTGCTCGACCGCCGCTGCCTCCTGAGCCGCCGCCCTGGGCTTGGCCGCCTTCGGCCCCGCCGCGGCGACCGATACCGAGCCCGCCAGCAGCAGGCACGCAGACGCCGCCGACACCCAGCGCATCGTGGCCATCTCAACCTCCAGACGACGGCAAGGCCCGCACAATTCTAAACGCTCGGCGCAGGTTGCGCCACCGGTCTCGGTCCGCCGCTGGCGGTGCCCCGGCGACACCGCCCGGACTCGGCATCCGCGCCCCTGCCGGCGGAGCGGGCGCGGGCCCGCAATCCGCGCTCGTCAGCGCTCGACGGCACCGAAGCGGGCCGGGAGATCCGGCCCGTCGCCTGTCAGGATGCGGAGCGGGCGCGGGCCTCCGACCCGCGCTCGTCAGCGTTCGACGGCGCCGAAGTAGGCCGGGAGATCCGCCTTCGTCGCCCGCAGGATCCCGACGATCGCCTGACGGTCGGCAAGGGCCAGCCGATCGTACGGCGACTCGGTGACCGCGCCCGACAGCACCTCCCACATCCGGGCGTAGACGGCCTCCTTCGCCAGCTCCGGCAGGGCGTCGAAGGCCTCGGTGTAGATCATGTAGCTGCACGGGTAGCGGAAGAGGCGCCCGTCGAGGCTGATCTCACGCAGCGACCGGCCCCGCTCGTCGTGCGGTCCGCGGGCGGAAAACCACTCCCGGAATCCGGACGCGCCGGCGACGCCCTCCGGCAGCGGCGCCTCGTCGACGAAGAGCAGGTAGTCGACCAGTTCCACGGCTGCCTCGCGGATGACCTCGGCGAAGCGCGGATCGTCGGTCGAGCGCCCCTCGTCGCGGAAGACCACCCGCCGCGCCTCCCACCCCATCCGGGTGATGAGGTTCGTCATGTGCGTCTGGTGATCGAGCACCAAGAGCGCCACCACGTCGCTGTAAGGAGACGGGTAGCCGTCGAGGTCGATGCGTTCCGCGAGCGAGTCGAGCACAGCAGGGACGACGCCGAACGTGGCGTTCGGGTCCGGCACGTCGAGGACCTCGACGTTCCCCATGTGCGCCGTCTCGCCGTGCGTCCCGGTGACGTACCACCCGCCCCAGCGGTCGACCAGGCGGCTTCGGTGGTCGGTGACGAAGCCGGTCGCGTAGGCATTCGGATCGGCCGGGAGCGGCGCCATGCTCAGCACCTGCAGCCCCGGCACCCCGAGCGTGTCCCACGACAGGTGGCAGGCCAGGCAGCGGTCGTTGCGCGTGAACCGCGGCTCTCCGTCCGGCTCCTGCGGGAGCGCGTAGAAGATCACGCCCTGACGCGGATCCTGGGCCGCGACCTCCAGGAGCTCGGCGTCGCGAACCCAGCCGACGGCGACCGTGTCGTTGAAGAAGATTGCCCGCGGGTTGTCCGACGTGATGAGGTCGTCCTGGTTGCTCGTGGGCGAGAAGACCGCCACCTGCGACTCGACCGGCACGGCCAGCGCGTCCAGCACCGAACGGAGGTAACCGCTCCGGCCCTCGAACGTCAGATCGACCTCGCCGGCCGCCAGCCTCCGGTTGAGCGCCGCGACGGCGTCGTCGACCTGCCCGTCGGTGTAGCGGATTGCCGGGTGGTCGCGCGACGCGCGGAATGCGCCTCCGCGCTGCCCGGCCACCTCGGTGGCGACGGCCGCCGCGGCGAGCAGCGCCGCGCCCGCCAGCCACCGGCCCGGTCGTCGTCCTGCACCCATCTGGAACCTCGTCCGGAACCGTCGCCCGCGGCTCCAACGCCGCCCTGCGCACAGCCGCCCACACCCTCCAGGAGGCCGCCTGGCTAAGGCTCGGATTCCCACCGCGCGAACAGCGGGCGGTGCGATTCGGCTACCCCCTTCACGCCCGCAAGGTGTTCCTCCAGCAGGTAGCCTTCGGCCACCAGCCGTTGCGCTGCGGCCATGTACTGCGCCAGATACTCGTCGAAGCCGTCGTAGCGGCTGGTCAGGTCGGGTCGCGGGTCACCCGCTGCAGCCCGCTCGGCCTCCGTCGCCGGGAACGGGATGTAGCCGCCGGCGAGACCGAGCAGCTCGTCCTCGGCCCCGATGGCCGGGTTGCGCAGGTTCCAGCTCGTGTAGGTGGCGACGGGCACGGCGAGCCCCGGCAGCCGGAGCACGCCGACCTCGTTGTTGTCGGCGTCGAACGCGGGCACCCGCACCGCGTAGCGCTTCCCGGTGCGCAGCGGCGGCTGGTGGTCGATGCGCCGCTCCGCCTCGAACGCCGGGCCGTAGTCGAGCCGCTCGGGTTGCTGGATGACCTCCGGGTACCGCACCCCCGGAATCGGCTCCCAACCGGCCGCGTCCGCCCGCCAGTCGGCCAGCGTGCCGTCGGCGATCCGCGGATGCACGCTCGGCGGCGGAGGCGTGCCGTCGGTCACCCAGCGGTCCAGGGCCAGGAACAGCGCCTCCTGCAGCGGCCGGTAGTCGGTCGGGTTCGGCGGAAGCTGGCCGCGCTCCGAGGGACCGGTCGCGGGGCTGTGCTGGGCCCCGCCGAACACGTAGACCCGGACATCCTCCGGCAGCGCTGCGTCGCGCGCCCCGGTCGGGTCCGTCACCACGAGCGACGCGCTCCGGTGCCAGTACTCGGACGACGTGTCGAGGTGCATCACCTTCGGCACGACGCCGGCGGCGCGAGCGCGCCGCAGGATGCCGTCGGTTCGGCCAGCGAACGGGTCGGTCTCGTCGCCGTAGGTGAACGGAAAGACGTCGACCGGATAGAGGTGCCCGGCGTGCTGGGTCGCGGTGCGCGTCGGCGATGCGAAGCGGTGGTTGAAGAAGCCCTGCCCGCCGCCCGCGATGACCGGCATCGCACCGTCGAAGACGGGACGTCCCTCCTCGTCGGCGTTGAAGCCCTCGTAGAGGAACATCCGCAACGCGCGGCCGCTCTGCGAGCGCCCCTCGCCGATGACGCGGAGAGCGACCGGCGAGCCGGTCGCTCTCCGTAGCGGGTTCTCGTCCGACCGGTCGTAGCGCAGGAACGAGACCAGATCGCGGATGGCGGCGAAGCCGGTCCCCTGCACGATCGATCCGCGCGCCGTGTAGATGAGCTCGTAGACCCAGCCCGGCTCGAACCCTCCCTCCAGCTCGATGGCGCCGTCGATCAGGCCGCTCCCCTCCTCGCGGGGCCCGGCGACCACGTGGAAGCTCCAGGCATCGCGCGGGATCGGTTGCGGCGGATCCGCCTCCCGCAACCGCTTCGTGAGCGTCGCCCGCGGCAGCTCGGCCAGCACCGGTTCGTAGGCGAGCTGATTGCGGTCGGAGATCGTCACCCGCGTCGTCGCGGTTTCGGTGACGATCTCCGCCCGCACGAGCCCCACGATCGGCACGCTGTCGTCGTCGTGGGCGACGGGGGCTTCGAGCCGCAGCCGGCGCGGGTCGACGCGGACCTCGGCGATCCAGCCGCCCGACACCGTGACGTAGCCCCGCCGCAGGAAGAACGGCTCGCCGCCCCACAGGCGCCGCCCGCGGTTGTTGACGTCGTAGAGGACGGTCGGCTGCGCCAGGCGCAGATCGCGCGGCGCGAGCATCTCGACATCGCCGTAGAACTCGACGCGCCCCTCCCCGTTGGTCAGGGCGCGATCGAGATCGACGATGGCGGCGTTCGCCTCGAGCTCCGGGTCGAGCGAGTACACGACCCGCCCCCGAATCCGCTCGTACGGGCCGACCTTGTCCGCCACTTCCTCGCCGAACGGCTCGCGCGAGGTGATCACGAAACGGATCACCTCGGCGCCGGCAGGCGTCGCCGCCGGCAGCAGCAACGCCGGAACCATGAGTGCCGGCACCAGCACTGCCGGCGCCAGCACCCCCCGGAGCGTCACCGTTCTCCTCACGTTCTCCGCCTCACTCTCTCCGCCGACCTCGCCGCCACCTCTCCGCCACACGCGGCCCGCGCCCGCTGCCTACTTCGCCAGCGGATCGGGGCGCAACTGGAAGTGGACCACCTTGCTCGGAGTCCCCTTGCCGGTCTCCGTGTGGAACGGCGCCCGCGTCCCGTAGGTCGCCCAGAGCCCGCGGCCCTTCCAGCCGGCGTCGGGATCGTCGATGCGGCCGTCCATCCACTTCGTGTAGAAGCCGAGCGGGTACGGCACCCGCAGAATCACCCACTCGCCGTCCTTGAGCGCGAGCAGGCCTTCCGAGGCGTTGCCGGTGTTGATCGGGACGTTCTCGCCCAGGCCGAGCGTGTTGAACTGGTCCACCCAGGTGTAGTAACTCCCCTCGGCGCTGCCGGAGTCGTCCACGCCCTTGAGCTTCGGCAACGGCTCCTCGTAGAGCGTCCAGCCCTCGGGACAGTGCTGCCCCGTCGCCTCCGGACCGTTCAGCGGGCCGGTGCACTTGCTGCGGTCGAAGCTCGCCATGTGGCCGCTCGCCAGGGGCGTCCAGACGACGCCGTTGCGGTCGATGTCCATGCCGCGCGGCGAGAAGCCCTGGACCTCTGCGGCGGGATTGTCCCACGGCACCTCGAACACTTCCAGCAATGCCGTGTTGGCCGGATCGTCACCCGGATCGAGGCGCAGGACGGACCCCGGGAAGCCGAGCGACGAGCCCCAGATCGTCCCGTCGACCGGGTTGTAGGCGACGCCGTAGAAGCCGGTCGTCACGCGGTGGTCCTTCGTCGGGTCGATCTCCTCGTTCGGCTCGGTGTGTTCGTCGCGACGCCCGTTCCCGTTGGTGTCGAGCACCAGCGCCGTCCAGCCCTGCGAGGCCTCCTCGTCGCCGGTCTCGAGGAACATCTTCGTGTCGAGCCAGCCGATGACCGGCCCGCCGCCGCTTGTCCAGAGCGTGTCGTTCTCGTCCTCGGCGAAGATCAGGTGGTGCGTGCCGTAGCAGGTGCCGATGAGAGTCATCTCTTCGGTCGCGGGATCCCACACGGCGAGGTGGCGGCCCGCGCGGGCGTTGGGGAAGGCGCGCGCCGACGGGTGGTCCGATCCCTCCAGGCACATTGCCGGGTTGTCGGGGCCGCGCACCCGCGACGTGAGCCAGACGCGCCCCTCTGCATCGAGCATCGGGTTGTGGACGTTGGACTGACTGTTCCAGATCGCCTCATCCCCCCAGTAGGGCGACGAAGCCAGCGGCGGGCCCGCGGCTACCGGCGTGTCGGGGTCGCGCACCGGCACCGGCACCTCGCTGGCGGCGTTGGCTACCGGGTCGAGCACCGGGACGTAGTCCGCGCTCGCCTCCAGCGCGCCATAGATCGGGCCGTAGGCATTGACCGTCGGGTCGCGCTTGTCGGTCGCGATCTCGTCGTGCAGGTAGGCCTTCGGATCCGCCCAGTCCCACTGCGACACGACGATGTTGCGTTCCACCCCCTGCGGCCGGCGGGGCGCCTCCGCGGGCAACTCGCCGGCCACGATCCGATCGGTCCAGTCGGCGAACATCTCGAGGGCGCGGCGGCGCCCCATCCGATTCAGCCCGTTCGACATCGAGCCCCCGGCCTGACCCGACTGGATGCGCCGGTCCCACGCCGCCACCATCGAGTCGAACTCGCCCAGCTCGGCCGGGACCTCGCGCGTCGCCAGGTTGCCGAGGGAATGGCAGGCAGTGCAGCCGCCCGACTTCACGGCCCGCATCCACTCGGCCTGACTCCGCACGCTGGGCGAGATGCCGTTGCCGTCGGGCCCGGTGCCGGGGAACTCGTCGCGGCCCGGAACCTCGATGAGCGACAGCCAGTACCCGGCCGGATAGTATTGCGCCGCCGCGGCCGCATCCGGCGCTACCACGGCGGTCAGATCGAGCGTCGAGCCCGGTGTCGCGCGGACCTTCTCCGAGTCGACCAGCCCGTAGCCGCGCGCCCAGACGTCGTAGGTCGCGTCGGGCAGGTCGGGGATCACGTAGCGGCCGTCGTCGTCCGTCACCACGATCCGGTTGAACGGGGTAGGCAGGTCGCTCGTCTCCGCGATCACCCAGACGCCCGCCTCGGGGCCGTCCGGGCCGGTGACCGTCCCGCCGATGTCGTCCGCTTCGATGTCTATGGCGACGCTCGCCTGGCCTGCTTCCGCCAGGGGCCCCGGCGCGACGACGGCGGCGAGCGCGAAGCTCGCAGTTAGGGCAACGACCGCGCTGATGGTCCGCATGCTCTCTCTCCTCCGCTCTTCGAGTCCGGCCCCCCGGGCGGCGCCCGTGAGCGTACGGGCGCTCTCCCCGCCCAAATCGTGCCCGAAACCATCGCCCGGTTCAAGACGGCGCCGCCGACGGCCCGGTCAGCGCTGACAGGGGTGCGCCGGACGGCCCGCTCACCGGGCCCGGTCGAGCTCGATCCGATGGACGCGGGCCACCATCTGCATGTAGCCGCCGACGGCGGCGAACCGTTCGTCTGCGGCGGCCGCGATGTGCGTGCGGGCGTCCTCGGCGCGGCCGAGCGCCTCGTTGTACAGCCCGACGTACAGGTGCGCATAGAACAGGCCGCGCTCGCCGCCCCGCTCGCCGGCGTCGAGGACCTCCTCCGGCGTCATCTCGCCGCGGAACATGCGGTAGATCTCGGTCATCGGGATCCGCGGATCCGGTCCCACCGGCAGGAGCGCGGCGAGAGCGCTCCCCGGCGACTCCTGGCGCGCGACGCACAGGAAGTGCCAGGCGGCGTTCTCCACGTCGTTCGGGTTGACCGTCCGGTGCGACTCGAACTGCTCCCGGCAGTCCCGGTAGCGGCCGACGTAATAGAGGGTGATGCCCCGCTGCCAGAGCTGCGGCGCTACCTCGGGCGCAAGCTCGGCCACCCGGTCGAAGCCGGCCGCGGAGGCCTCGAGGCGGCCGCGATCGAAGTCGCTGATGGCGCGGCTCAGAATCGCACGCAACCCTTGGGACGCAGCGGGAGCCGGCCCCAGGACCTCGCCGCCCAGCACCGCCGCCACGCTCACCGCCCACACGACGCTTGGTCGCAACTTCATGGGGTCATCTTAGCGCCCCGGGGAGGCGGGCGCGGCGTCTCCGACGTTTCGCCTACGCCGCGACGCCGACCTCCGGTCGACGTCACGGCCCGCGGACGTGCCCGGCGGACCGGACGCGAGCGTGCAGGCGCGCCGGTTTGCATCCCTTACGAAGCGTGCGAAGATTACGCGCCCGGTCGACAGACGAAACCGGGAGGAGGGAAGACACGATGCACGTGAGGAAACTGCGCATCGCCGGCGCCGCCCTGGCCCTGGCCATGGCCCTGGCCGTCTCGTATCCGGTGTCCACGCAGGATACGACGATGAGCTTCTTCATCACCAGCGCCGGCCCCGGCGACGGAGCCAACCTCGGGGGCCTCGAGGGCGCCGACGCGCACTGCTCGATGCTGGCCGAGGCGGCCATGGTGAGCGGCAAGACCTGGCGGGCCTACCTGAGCACCACCGGGCCGACCGGCGTCAACGCCCGCGACCGCATCGGCAGCGGCCCCTGGCACAACGCCAACGGCGTCGAGGTGGCGTCGAGCGTGCACAACCTGCTCGGCGACAACAACCTGACCAAGGAGACCCAGCTCACCGAGAGCGGCGACATCGTCAATGGCCGCGGCGACAGCCCCAACATGCACGACATCCTGACCGGGACGCAGCTCGACGGCACGGCCTGGGAAGGCGAGGGCGACAGCACCTGCGGCAACTGGACGAGCAACGCCTCGGACGGGAGCGCGCTCGTCGGCCACCACGACCGGACGGGCGGCGGACCCAACCCGACCCACTGGAGCACGGCCCACGGCTCGCGCGGCTGCGGGCAGGCCGACCTGCAGGCGACCGGCGGCAACGGTCTCTACTACTGTTTCGCCATCGACTGATCGCGCCGGTGCGCCCTGACGGGCGCGCTGGCCGCCCGCGCCGGCACGGAGCGCTGCACGGCAGGTCGTCCGGCGCAGATTCTCAGTGACCGATGGTGCGCGATCGGCCGATCGCCGCCCGGTCGTCGGCGCCGCGAACCGCGGCCGGTAGAAAACGGCCGGCCCCGCACCCTGGCGGAAGGAGGCGGGGCCGGCCGTTCGTTGTTGCGATGCAACGAGCGGGCGCCCGACGTCGGCGCCCGCCGTCCCGGGCAGGGACGCAAGCTACTGCTGTTGCGTCGTCGTCGGTACCGGCGGTTCGAGCAGCAGTTTCTGCACCCGCCAGTTGTTCAGGTCGGCGACGTAGAGCTCGTGCTCCGAACGGCAACTGATGCCGTGCAGCCAGTTGAACTGCCCCAGCTGGCGCCCCGACTCCCCGAGCCAGCCCAGGATCTCCCCGTCGAGCGTCATCTTGTAGATCCGCCCCGGCTCCACGTCGGAAGCGAACAGGTACTGCGTCTCGCCCCCGGAGATGCAGACCGTCCACGGCGCCGTCTCGTCCGGCGCGTTCGGATTGACGTTGCCGAGCACCGGCTGGCGCGTCTTGTCGTACGGCACGTTCAGCACGATCGACTTCAGGTAGTTGCCGTCCGAGTCGAACTTCTGGATGCGGCGGTTGCTGCGGTCGGCCACGTAGACGTTGCCCTGGCCGTCCACCTGCATGTTGTGCGGCAGCCGGAACTGGCCCGGCTCGCTTCCGAGGGTGCCCCAGGTCTTGATCCAGTTGCCGTGCTTGTCGAACTTGGCCACGCGCGAGTTGACGTAGCCGTCACTGACGTAGATGTTGTCGTCCGGGTCCCAGCCGACGTCGGTCGGGCCGTTGAAGAACCCGTCGACGTGGCGCGCGTCCTCGGGCGCGATGTGCTCGTGCGGCTCGTAGCCCTCCGGACGCCGGCCGAGGTTCAGCGTGACGTAGCCGGCCGGATCGAACTTCGTGACGGCGTTCGTTCCCTTGTCGACGATCCAGAGGTTGTCGTAGCGGTCGAAGCGCGCGGAGTGGGAGTATCCGAGACCGTAGACCCCCTGCCCGATCTCCCGCACGAAGTGGCCCTGATCGTCGAACTCGAAGATCTGCGTGGTGGCATTGCCGTAGAGCGGGCCCGTGGTCGCCGTGCCGGGGTGGTTCAGCACGATGAGATGCCCCTTGGAGTTCTCGGCCACCGCGAGCACCTCCCCGAGGTTCATCTCGGGCGAGTACTTGAGGTAGTTCGGCACCGACACGAACGGGATCTCCGGCGCATCGCTCAGGCCCGACTGCTGGGCGAAGAGCGGCGCCATCGTCAGGGCGACGAGGATGGCGATGCACGTGCGTCTCACGACGACCTCCTTGCCTGGACGTGTTCCGGTGATTGTGCGTCCGGCGCCCCCGGCCCGGAGACGAGTCGCCGGCGTCGGCCCGGGCGCGCTGCTTCCGAAGCCGCCACAGCGTAGCAGATGCCACCGCGGGGCCGGAACCGCCGCGGCCCGCCGACCCGCCCCGCGGTGCCGATATAATCGGACGGTTCCATGCCGCGCCGGTCCGCAGCACGGCGTTCCGCCCGTCCGCTGACGGCGCCCGCCGCTCTCCTCGTCGTCGCCGGGTGCGCGCTCGGCGTCAGCATCGCGGTGGCCCTCGATCCCGTGCCCATCGAATCGCGGGTCGCCGACCGCCCGATCGAGGTCGCCGACGACGGGTTCGTCTCGTCCGACACCTGCCGCTCCTGCCACCTGGCCGAGTATGCGAGCTGGCACCACTCGTTCCACCGGACGATGACCCAGGTGGCGACGCCGGAGACCGTCCGCGCCGACTTCGACGGGGTCGTGGTCGCCGAGACGGCAGGAGCGCCGATGCGCCTCGAGCGCCGCGGGGACGAGTTCTGGGCCGAGTTCGACGATCCCGGCTGGGAGGGTCCCCCGGCGGAGCGGCCGCGCATCACGCGCCGGGTGGTCATGATCACCGGCTCGCACCACCAGAACATCTACTGGTACGCGACCGGCCACGACCGGGCGCTCAACGTGCTGCCGGCGGTCTACCTGCTCGACGAGGCGCGCTGGGTGCCCCGCAGCGCGGTGGTGCTCCATCCGCCCGGCCAGGGCGTGGCGACCACGGACGGCCACTGGAACGCGATCTGCATCGCCTGCCACACGACCCGCGGCCGGACGGGGTTCGACACGCCGTTCGGGTCGGCCCCGATCGCCGCGCAGTCGGTCGACACGACCGTGGCCGAACTCGGCATCGCCTGCGAGTCGTGTCACGGGCCGGCGGCCGAGCACGTGCGGGTGAACCGGAATCCGCTCCGCCGCTACGCCCGCTACGGCGGTGACGCCGGGGACCCGACCGTCGTGCAGCCGGCACGGCTCGATCCGGCACGCAGCGCGGAGGTCTGCGGGCAGTGCCACGGCATCTGGACGTTCCGCGACGCCGCCGACGAACGGGTCGCCAACGAGCAGGGTCTCCCCTACCGCCCCGGCGACGTCCTGCGCGAGACGCGCTTCGTGGCCCAGCCGAAGGTGAACGGCGGCTCGCCCCCCATGCGGGCGCTGCTCGCGGCGGACCCTGCGTTCGTCCGCGGCTCGTTCTGGGCCGACGGTCAGGTGCGGGTATCGGGTCGCGAGTACAACGGCCTGATCGACTCGCCCTGCTACGCGAGCGCGAGCGAGCCCGCGCGGACGATGACGTGTCTGTCCTGCCATGCCATGCACCAGACGCCGGAAGACCCTCGTCCCCCGTCGGTCTGGGCCGACACGCACCAGGTTGCGGCCGGACGGGAGGGCGACGGCGGGTGCACGGGGTGCCACGCACCAATCGCCACCGACATTCCCACCCACACGAGGCACGAGGCGGGGTCCGCGGGCAGCCGTTGCTACAACTGCCACATGCCGTACACCTCGTACGGGCTCCTGCGGGCGATCCGCAGCCATACCATCAGCAGCCCGTCCGTGCAGGAGAGCGTCGAGGCAGGGCGTCCGAACGCGTGCAACCTGTGCCACCTCGACCGGACGCTGGCCTGGACCGGCGACTGGCTGCGCGCCTGGTACGGGTTGCGCCCCCCGGCCCTCGAGGTCGAGGAGCGCGCGGTCGCCGCGTCCGTTCTGTGGGTCCTGCGGGGCGACGCCGGCCTGCGCGCCATCACGGCCTGGCACATGGGCTGGGAGCCGGCGCAGCAGGCGTCCGGTTCGGGCTGGATGGTCCCGTACCTGGGCGAGCTCCTTGGCGACCGGTACGATGCGGTTCGTTACATCGCCGGCGCAGCGCTACGGAGTCTGCCCGGCTTCGAGGGCGTCGAATACGACTACGTAGCCCCGGTGGGGTCCCGGCGGGAGGCGGCGGTCGACGTGCTCCGCGCGTGGCGGTCGAGCCCGCTGGCGGAGCGGCGCGAGGCGCGCCTGCTGTTCACCCGCGACGGCGCGCTCGACACCGCCGCGATGCGCCGCCTGTTCGATGCTCGGGACCGGCGCCCGCTCTTCCTCCGGGAGTGAGTAGACGTGGCGCCAGCAAACTCAACGACCCACCCGCCGGCGACAGCGCCCGACTACGCCCGGCGCCACCTGCGCTTCGGCTGGTGGTCGCTGCTGGTCTTCCTGGCCCTCGGCCTCGCGCTCGAGACGCTGCACGGTTTCAAGGTCGGCTTCTATCTGGACGTCGCGAACTCGACCCGGCGCCTGATGTGGACGCTCGCCCACGCCCACGGCGCGCTGCTCGGCCTCATCCACGTCGTGTTCGGCCTGAGCCTGCGTGCGGCTCCGGACTCGGTCCCGCCACGGCTGGCGCTGCTGTCCCGCGCGCTCGTCGGCGCCGGTGTGCTGCTGCCAGGAGGCTTCTTCCTGGGCGGAGTGACGTTCTACGCAGGCGACCCCGGCGTAGGCATCGCTCTCGTGCCGGTCGGGGCCGTGCTGCTGTTGTTTGCCGTCCTGCTGGCGGCCCGCGCCAGTTGAAGCGCCCTCCGGGGCGCGGCGGGAGTCGGCGCTCGCGTGCAACTCTCCTGCAGCGTGCCGCCTGCGGCGCAGACTCCGGGCCCCACCGCCAAGGCGAGAGCTATTCGACGGTGATGGTGACGTCGTCCGGGACGACGAGCATGCCGTCGCTGGCCCACGCGCGCAGGGTGTAGGTGCCGGGCTCGTCGAAAGTCACCGTCGCGTCGAAGGTAGCCGACGTCCACCCGTCCCCCGCCGTGTGCGTCGCCTCGGGCGCGGACTGGGCGCTGCGGGTGACGAGGCCGTCCACCTCCTCGTCCCGCTGGACCTCGGCGAAGGCGCGCTGGTAGCCCGACGGCTCGAAGTCCGCGCCGTCCGGGCCGCGATAGACGACCCACAGCAGCCCGAGCCCGTTCCGCGGCGGGGCCGGCTTGCGGTACCAGCGGACGTTGTCGGGAGCCCTCGGTGTTCCGTCCGGCGGCGTGAGGGATGGCAGTCGGCTGCGCGGGCGCCGGGGCGGGAGCTCGGTCGGCAACTCGTCGTCGGTGATCGACGCGGTGAGCACGACCGACTCGCCTACGCGGGCCGTGGCCGCCGACGCCGACGCGGTCACCTCGGGGGCCCGGTTGGCGTAGACCTGGTCCTTCGGACGCCCGAAGCCGGTACGGTTGTTGGACGTGATGGTGTTGGCGTCGATCTCCCACTCCGGCTGCAGCCAGCCCACCGCCCGCTGCACGCTGCCGCGGCGCACCACCGTCCATACGAGGCCGTCCTCGGAAGAGCGCCCCATGTCGGCGGGGACGTGGACGGTGAACTGGTAACGCTGTGTCCGCGGGTAGAAGTGCGTCGGTTGCCCTCGGTCCTCCGGTCCCGGCGAGAAGTGGTTTTCCTCGCCGACCGGAATGTGCGGCTGCTCGCGGTAGTTGCGGTTGAGATAACCGAAGTGGAACAGGAAGCTGCCGTCCTCGTTGCGCGTCCAGCCCTCGAAGATCGGCTGGATGTCCTGCCCCGAATCGAAGCGCTGTTGCGGCTGGGTGACAATCGGCACGTCGCGCGGATTGACCTGCGCCTCGGCGGCGCCGGTGGCCCCTACCAGCAGACCCGCCGCGACGGCGGCGGCGACCCCTACCGACCTGACTCTCATGGTGCTCCCCCAAACGCTCTCGTGATGTGCCCCAAACGAAAAGGCACTCTGCGGAAGGGCTCCACAGAGTGCCTCGTGTTGCCACCCTCCAGGAGTACGCGCCGTTCTGCGGCGCGCACTCCTAGTCGTTGTCGTTGGCCGAACTGATTTCCGCCTCGTACTCTTCCTCGGTCAGGTCGAACCAACTGATCCAGCCGAAGGCCATCTCGTCGATCGTCCGGCTGCCGCCGCCGGTCCAGTTCAGGGGATCGAGGTTGCCGCGATGGGCTTCGGTGTTGTCGTGGTAGCTGATGACGTGCAGCTTCGTGCCGGCCGGATAGACCGGCTGCGCGTCGTCGGCGTAGTTGTAGACGATGTGCCAGTTGAAGTCGAAGTTGACGCAGTTGATCATCTCGGTCGACGAGTCCGGATAGATCAGCTCCAGGCACTGCCGCTTCCCGAGGAAGTGCATGTGCGGCTGGAAACCCGTCAGCTTGCCGGGGAGGTACATCGTGGCGTAGCCGTCGTGGCGCGTCACCTGGCCGGCCGGTATGTCGAGCTCGCCCGCCTGGCCGAGCTGGCGCGAGTAGAGGATCTTCTCCGGGGTCTCGCCCTCGGGGTACAGGACCATGCCGAGCTCGGTGCGGTCGACCACTTCCTCGCCGATCGAGTGGTAGTGGAAGCTGAACCGGACGCGCGCGTCGGCCTCGAACAGCTTGCCCGTCCCTTCGGGGTACTTGTCGGCGTTCTTGCCGACGGCGTACTCGTTCAGGAAGAAGTCGTTCGAGCTGTCGTCCGGCGGCGCCTCGGGGTCGGTGACGGCGTAGGTCAGGGCGTGATGGACGACCCGCAGGTCGCCGGCCCGCGTCTGGATCGCCTTGATGAAGCGATCCTCGCCGATCCCCGACTCGACGATGTAGTCGCCCCACCAGTCGCCCGCCTCGGCCGGCACGGTGTGCGGCGGCGAGGTCACGATGACGTCGGGCGGGAGCTCCCACGCCCCGAAGTCGGGCAGCTCGACGGGCGGCGGCGCGTCGGCGGGGTTGCCCCGCGGGGCGCCTGCGTCGACCCAGGCGGCGACGAGCTCGATCTCGGCGTCGCTCAGCGAACGGTCCTGCTTGAAGTCCTGGATGCCCACGTTCTTGTCGACGTGCCAGGGAGGCATCTCGCGCGCGACGACCTTGTTCTTGATCGACCGCGCCCAGGGCCGCGTCTCCTGGTAGTTCATCAGCGACATCGGCGCCATGTTGTCGGGCCGGTGACACACCTGGCACGAGCGCTGGAAGATCGGCTCGATATCCTTGTGGAAGGTCGGCGCCGCGTCCTGCGCCGAGGCGACTCCCGGAACCAGCGCCACCGCCGCGACGACGGCCAGCCCGGCCACTCCCAGCACGACATCCCTCATTGAAGCACCTCCAAGAACGCCCGCGGCGGGCGGTTCGACACAGACGGATTCCGGATCTTCGTAAGTGTAGCGCGGCGCCTGGCGACGGTCAACGGCACGGGCTCGGTCGCGCGTACGCCCGGATCCGCCGCAGCGCGCAGGGCCCGAGGCGCGCCGGGCACCATCGAGGCGGCGCCCGGGGCTCAGCGAGCGGGCGAGTCCGCCTCTGCCGCGCCCCGCTCCAGGTAGTCCCAGACGACGTTGGCCATCGCCCGCATCCCGACCGGCAGGGCGCCGTCGTCGGCCCGGAACGTCGGCGAATGGTGATCGCCGGATACGGTCCCCGGCTTGCGCGCGCCGAGCATGAAGAAGAAACCAGGCACCTCGTTGGCGAAGAGCGAGAAGTCCTCCCCCGCCATCCAGGGATCCGCCAGCGCCACGTTGTCCTCTCCGATCGCCGCCGCGAGGCTCGGCACGGTCGCGGCGGTCAGCGCGCGATCGTTGATGGTGACAGGCATGATGCGGTCGTAGACGAGCTCGAACGAACCCCCGCCCGCCCGCGTGATGCCGTCGAGGATCTCGCCCATGCGGCGCTCCACCGTGTCCTGGACCTCCGGATCGTAGGTTCGCACCGTCCCCTCGAGCCGCACCTCGCCCGGAATGATGTTGAAGCGCGTTCCGCCGCGGATCAGCCCGACCGTGACCACGCTCGGCGCCAGCGGGGAGAGGTTGCGCGACCGGATGGTCTGGAGCGCCGTCACGGCCTGTGCGGCCATCACCACCGGGTCGATGCTGAGATGCGGCGCCGCCCCGTGCGCCTGCCGGCCGCGGATGGTCGCCCGGAAGTGATCGACGGCGGCCAGCGCGCCTCCGGGCGTGTAGGCCACCCGGCCGACGTCCGCGTGCGCGCTCGCGTGCAACCCGAAGACGGCCTCGGGTCGCGGGTCGCGGAACGCGCCTTCCGCGAGCATCAGCTTCGCTCCGCCCTCCTCGCCGGGAGGCGGACCCTCCTCGGCCGGCTGGAACACGAAGACGACGGTGCCGGGAAGCTCGGCCTGCAGCCCCTTGAGGATGGAGGCCACGCCGAGCTGCACCGCGGTGTGGATGTCGTGGCCGCAGGCGTGCATGACGCCGACTTCCTGTCCGAGGTACGTGGTGCGCTTCGTCGATGCGAACGGCAGATCCGTCGCCTCGGTGACCGGCAGCGCGTCCATGTCGGCGCGCACCGCGACGACCGGTCCGGGGCGACCGCCGCGCAGGACGGCGACGACGCCGGTGTGCGCGATCCCGGTGCGTACGTCGTCGAACCCGAGCCCGCGCAGATGGCCGGCCACGAGCGCGGCCGTCTCCACCTCGCGGTTGCCCAGCTCCGGATTGGCGTGGATGTGGTGTCGGATCTCGGTGATGCGCGGCAGCACGCGCTCGATGGCCGCTTCGAACCGATCCTGGCCGGCGGCGAGCGGCGGAGCCGCAACCGCCAGGCCGGCCAGCGCCAACGCCAGCGTCGCGGGACGAGTGCAGTGCGTCATGGTTCCATTCTAGGGGCCTGGCGGGGCGTCTTTCTATAATGTCGCGGGGGCGCGGGAAGACGACATGCAACGACTACGCAACGCACGAACCGCTCTCGCTGTGCTCGGGATCGCGGCGGCGTCGAGCGCCTGCGGAAGCGCGCCGGAGCCGCCGGCCGCGGAGTCCGCGGGGACCGGCGCTGCGGCCTCCGCCACCAGCCGCGAAGGGCAGCCGGTGACCGGGCAGGTGCCGGTCTCTCGGGACGGCTCGCTGACCGTCGTGATGCTGGAGCCCGAGAACCCCATCGACGCCCCCGCGACGACCGAGCCGGTGACGATGGATCAACTCGGGATGGAGTTCCTGCCGCCCGTGCTCCTGGCCGGAGTGGGCCAGCCGGTGCGCTTTCGGAACAGCGAGGACGTGATGCACAACGTCCGCGTCTACAACATCGACACGAAGGATACCGCTCTCAACATCTCGACCCCTCTCGGCGGCACGTACGAGCATCGCTTCGATGTCGCGGGCACCTACCGCGTTGCCTGCGACATCCACCCGGCAATGGGAGCGAGCGTGGTGATCACCGGCGCTCCCTATGCGGCGGTGGCGGGGCGCGACGGCCGCTTCGTCCTCGACGACGTCGTCCCCGGCGCATACACCGCGATCGTGCAGGCCGGCGCGTCCCGCACCGAGCACGCGGTCGACATCCAGCCGGCGCCCACCGAGCTCGACCTGACCGGCGACTGAAAGGGCGCTTGCGGGCTACGGCGGAGCCTCCTGGCCGCGGTCGAGCCGGGCCCTGAGCTCGTCGATCTCCGCCTGCAGGCGGCGCAGGTCCTCGGCCATCCGTGGCAGGCGGTTCAGGTGGAACTGCTGCGTCTTGATCCTCCGGAGCGGCCGGGCCGGCGTGCCCCAGTAGACCTCGCCGGCAGGGACGCGCTTGCGGCTCGGCACCCCGCACTGCGCGCCGACGATGCCGCGGGGATCGATCCGGCAGTAGTCCGCAATCCCGACCTGGCCGCCGATCGTCGCGTGCTCGCCGACCGTGGAGCTCCCGGCGATCCCGGTCTGGGAAGAGATGATGGCGTGCGTTCCGATCCGGACGTTGTGCGCTATCTGGCACAGGTTGTCGATCTTGGCGCCGTCGTCGATGACGGTCTCGTCGAGCGCGCCCCGGTCGATGCAACTGTTGGCGCCGACCTCGACGTCCGCGCCGATGGTGACATGACCCACCTGCGGGATCTTGATGTGCCGCTCGCCGTCGAACACGAAGCCGAACCCGTCGGCGCCGATGACGACGCCGGCGTGGACGGTGACCCGGTCGCCGAGCTCGGTCGCGGCGTAGAGCACCACGTGGGGGAACAGCAGGCAGCCGTCGCCGATCCGGCAGCCGCGTCCGACGTAGCAGCCCGGGTGGATCACCGTGCCGCGCCCGACCGTCGCGCCCGCCTCGAGGAGCGACCAGGCGCCGACGTGCACGTCGTCCGCGAGCCGCACATCCTCTGCGACGATGGCGGTCGGATGCACCCCGGGAGCGGGACGGTCGCGGTGCAGCAGCCACTGCGCCGCCCGCGCGAAGGCGACCCGCGGCCGATCGACCACGATGACGGTCCGGTCCGGAGGCTCGCCGGGAGGCACCAGCACGCACGAGGCGCGCGTGACCGGCACGCGGGGGAGGTAGGCCGCCTCGGCATAGGCCAGGGCGCCCGCCTCGGCGCGCTCGAGGCTGCCGACCGTGTGAAGCTCGACCTTTTCATCCCCGTGCAGCGTGCCGCCCACGTAGTCGGCGACCTCCCGTGCGGTTCGTGTCTGCATGCGGCTCCCCCGTCCCCGAACGACCCGGTCCGAGCGCGGACCCTGCCCGTCGCCGAGCGGACGACAGCGTATCCGGACGACCTACCGTAACAGGGCGACCAAAACTCCTAATGAATTAGTTGACATGCCGACCCCGCGGGGGTACAGTCCCCGGAGCAGGACGCGGTGAACCCTGCGCCATGAGATGGAGGATGGTGGCGTGCCCCGCAAGCGGTCGGTGACGTTGACGGACGGCGAGCTGCGCCTGATGCGCGTCCTCTGGGAGAGGGGACGCGCCAGCGTCAGCGAGGTCCGCGCGGCGCTGCCCCCCTCGCACCGGCCCGCCTACAACACCGTGCTCACCGAGCTCGGCATCCTCGAGCGGAAGGGCTACGTCCGCCACACGAAGAGCGGGCGCGCTTTCGTCTACGCGCCGGTGGTCGACCGCGAACGCGCGCAACGGAGCGCCGTGCGGCGCCTGGTCAGTCAACTGTTCGACGGATCCGCCGGCTCGCTGGCCGTGAGCATCCTGCAGCACGAGCAGGTCGATCAGGCGGAGATCGCCTTCATCCGGCGACTCCTGGACGAGGAAGCGTAGGAACTGCATGGGCGCGGCGCTGACTTGGGTCTGGCAGGGCAGTCTGGTTGCCCTGGTGCTCGCAATGGTCCTGCGGGCGGCCCCGGCGCTCCGCCTGAGCGCCGCGTTGCGCTACGCGCTCTGCTGGCTGGGGCTGGGCGTGGTGCTGGTGCTGCCGCTCGTGCCGGCTGCGCTCGAGGCGTTGCCGGACGCGACCCTGACGGCGGGCGGGCTCGCACCGATATCGGGCAGCGGAACTCTGACGCTGCCGGGCGCGCCGCAGATGCTGGAGACGGGACTGGTCGCTCTGTGGGCGCTGACGGTCGTCGGCGGCCTTGCGCGCCTGACCCTCGACCTCCGGGAACTGTTCCGCATGAAGAGGCGTGCGCGGCCGCTGCCGGACGCCGCGCAGCAGCGCCTCCCACTCTGGCAGAACGCGCGGAACCGGGGAAGGCGGGTGCAGTTGGCCGAGCTCGACGACCCCGTTCCGGCCGCGGTCCTCGGCTTCCGGCGGCCGATGATCGTCGTTCCGCGCGCGCTCCGGGATGCGCTCACCGACGCGGAGCTCGACCAGGTGGTGGCCCACGAGCACGCGCACGTCGCGCGGCGCGACGACTGGGCGAGCCTGCTGCAGCGGATCGTCGCCGTACCCGTCGGGTGGCACCCGGCGGTCTGGCTCATCGGACGCTGGATGCGCCGCGAGCGCGAACTGGCGGCCGATGAGCGCGTAGCGCTGCGGACCGGCGAGCCGCGCGCGTACGCCCGCTGTCTCGCGCGAGTCGCAGAGGCCATGTCCGGGCCGGCGGCGCTGCGGCTCGCCTCCGGAGCGGTCGGGTCGCGCGGCGAGGTGGCGCGGCGCGTCGCGCACCTGCTCGACGCCAGGTGGCTGCGCACACGCCGCTCGTCGCGCTGGGTGCTCGCGGCGGGCCTGCTGGCGACGATCCCCGCCCTGCTGCTCGGCGGCCGGCTCCCGGCCGTGGAACTCGGCGCGGGCGGCGCCGCCGGAACGCAGGTGCGCGTCGCGCCCCCGCCGTCACCGGCGCCGCCGCTCCCCGCGCGCATCGCGCGCGGCGCCCCGACCGGCGGGACCGGCGCAGGGCGTCCGCCGCGGGTAGCGGGCGTCCGGCTCCCGGCGCGGCCCGCGGCGCCGGCGCCGCTCGCGGCGACCGGCCTGATCGATTCTCTCGCGCCGCAGCGGCTGCAGCCGGCGGCGCGCTCGAGCGGACTCGAATGGCGCGCCCGATCCCGCGCCCCCCTCCCGGCGCAAGATCTCGGCTTGTCGGCGCACCTCTCCGTCGCGCCGGCGGAGCGGAGCGGGAGCTCCGGGGAATCCCGATGGGACTGGGCGGGACGCGCCGGTACATCACTCGGGTCCTGGTTCGCGGGCGCCGGTCGCACGACCGCCGGCGCCTTCCGCGGCCTCGGCTCGTCGCTTGCGAGGACGTTCACCGGCCGGCGGTGAGCTTCCGATCGGACGAACCGGCCGAGTGCTCCACGTCGCGGCCAGCCGGCGGAGGATACCAGTCGTCGATGCGCATACATCTCATCAACCCAAGTCACATCTCGTTCGGCATGGCGGTCATCACGCCCCGCTGGCCCTACGTTCTGGCCGAAGCGACTCCCCGCCGCTTCGGCGACCCGCAAGTCGTGGACGAGACCCTCGCGCCCTTCGACCCGGAGGCGATCGAGCCGGGCGACGTGGTCGGCGTCAGCGTCCACACCGGCAATGCCCTCCGCGGCTACGAGGTGGGTCGGGCCGCCCGCGAGCGCGGCGCGCGCGTCGTGTTCGGCGGCATCCACGCCACGCTCTACCCGGACGAGGCGCACGAGCGGGGCGGGGCGCACGCGGTCGTCAAGGGGGACGGCGAGAGCATCTGGCCGCAGGCGCTGGAGGACTGCGCCGCCGGGCGGCCGCAACCGTTCTACGAGGGAGGCCGGGTCCCCGGCGGGTCCCTGCGCAAGGCGCGCTGGGACCTTCTCCCGCGGAACCGCTACATGTGGGCCTCCGTGCAGACGGTCCGCGGGTGCCCGAAGCACTGCTCCTTCTGCTCCGTGTGGCGCACCGACGGCCAGGAACCGCGCCAGCGGACGACCGAGGCGGTGGTGGAGGAGATCGTCGAGCTCCGGCGCATGGGCTTCCGGTTCATCACGCTCGCCGACGACAACTTCTACCCCGTCACCCTCGAGGACCTCGCCATGGCGCGGCGGCGCAAGGACCCGTCCCGGCTCCGGGAGCTCGAAGCGCTGCGGGCCGAGCGCTTCGACCTCATGGCGAGGCTGGCGCGACTTCCGTCGGACACGGTGTTCTTCACGCAGATCACGATGGAGGCGGCCGAGGACACCGCGTTCCTGCAGGCGATGCGCGAGGCGCGAATCCGCGGCGCCCTGATCGGGGTCGAATCGGTCTCGGAAGAAGGGCTGAACGACGTCTACAAGGACTTCAACCTGGCCGGCGACGCGCTGGTCGCGCGCCTCCTGGAGTTCAGGCGGCATGGCGTGCACGTGCTCGGGTCGTTCATCTTCGGGCTGCCGAGCGATCGGCCGGACACCTTCCGATCGACGGCAGCTCTCGCGCGCCAGGCGGACATCGACTTCGCGCAGTTCGTCACCCTGACGCCGTTCCCGGGCACCGTCGACTTCCAGAAGTGGGAGCGGACCGACGCCGCCGCGTCACGCAAGGTCGACGGCGTTCCGCTGAGCCGCTACTGGCTCATACCGCAGGCGGTGCGGCCGAAGGTGTTCTCGCCCCATCCGGCGATGACGGCGGAGGACATCCGGACCGGCACGCAGTCGGCCTGGGACGATTTCTACGCGCTGCCGGCGGTCTGGCGGCGTTCCTCCATCGTGGGGTCGCTGAAGGGCCGGCTGGCCTACGTGCTGGTCTCGAAGCTCTACCGGCAGATGTACGCCAACACCGGGATCGCCACCGACAGCGCACGGGTGTCGCGCGCCGCGACCTGGGCCAGCCTGCTCGCGCGCCCGCTGCGACGACTCTTCGCGGGCCGGCCGATGCCCGAGCTGCAGGTCCCCGACCCGCGGCCGGTCGCACCCGATGGGGCCTCGCCGCAGCCTCAGCCTCTGCTGTAGCCGCGCGGCGGCGGGGGAGGAACCGGCGGCCGCGCCGCGGACGATGAGGAGAGGAGAGGGCGACGATGCGCGTCATGGTCCTCGTGAAGGCGACGAAGGAGAGCGAATCCGGCAACCTGCCGCCATCCACCGAGCTTCTCGAGGCGATGGGCAGGTACAACGAGGAGCTGGCCGCGGCCGGCGTCCTCCAGGCCGGCGAGGGGCTCCACCCCTCCTCGAAGGGCAAGCGGGTGGCCTTCGACGGCCCGGGGCGTACTGTCATCGACGGTCCCTTCTCCGCCACGAGCGAGCTGGTCTCCGGCTTCTGGCTCTGGCAGGTCCGGGACATGGACGAGGCGGTCGCATGGGTGAAGCGCTGCCCGAACCCGATGCCGGGCCCGAGCGAGATCGAGATCCGTCCGATCCTCGAGGCGGCCGACTTCGGCGACGCCATGACCCCGGAACTGGCGGAACGGGAAGACCGGCTCCGCGAGAAGACCGCCGGTCGCGACGCACCTCCATCCCCCAGGCGGTGATGGGTCCGCGCGGCCACCCATTCCTGGCGACGGAAGGTCTCCTCCCCCACGGCTTCCGGACCCGCAACCTCGCGGATCCGCGCAGGAATGTCGCTACTCCGTCTTGGCGTCGAACTCGCAGAGGTCCGCGATGACGCACGTCCCGCAACGCGGCCTGCGGGCCGTGCAGGTGTAGCGGCCGTGCAGGATCAGCCAGTGGTGGGCGCCGCGGCGGAAGTGCTTCGGCACCCGGCGCAGCAGCCGGTCCTCCACCTGGCGGGGCGTCTTGCCGGGGGCGATCCCGGTGCGGTTCGAGACCCGGAAAATGTGCGTGTCGACCGCGATCGTGGGCTCGCCGAACGCGGTGTTGAGCACCACGTTGGCGGTCTTGCGGCCGACGCCGGGCAGGGCCTCGAGCGCCGCGCGACGGCGGGGCACCTCGCCGCCGTGCTCGTCGACGAGGATGCGGCAGGTCTTGATGACGTTGGCGGCCTTGGTGTTGAACAGGCCGATGGACTTGATGAACTCCCGGAGTCGGTCGACGCCGAGTTCGAGCATGGCCTGGGGCGTGCCGGCGGCCGCGTACAGCGGGCCGGTGGCCTGATTGACGCTCACGTCGGTGGCCTGCGCCGACAGCATGACGGCGACGAGCAACTCGAACGGCGTGCGGAAGCGCAACTCGGTGGTGGGTTCCGGGTTCGCGGCCCGCAGGCGGGTGAAGATGTCGGCTCGCTTGCGCTGGTTCATGGGCGACCGGTGCGTCGACTCCGCCATTGTAGGCGCAGGCCCGGCCGGTCGTTGCCTCACCCGCCGTGAGGAAGTAGGCTGCCGGTATGGCTGCGGCGACGGCGATCCTCAACGAGCATTCGGACCTGCGCTTCGAGCACGGAGCCTTGATCTTTCCGATGCCGGTGGCCTGCTACGACGGGCTGATGAACGCCGAGAGCCTGCCCCGAGGCTCCTCATACAACGGTCCCCGCGGCACGCTGGAGGTAGACGCCGTGCCCAACGGTCGGTACCACGACCCGAGGACCTTCGCGGTGACCGAGCTCCTGACGGAGTTGCGCCGTACAGCCGGTGTGCCGGCCCACGTCGGTGCAACCGCACCGGTCGAAGGCAGCGAGGGCGACCGCCGTCATCCCGACGCGCAACTCTTCGTCTCCCCGGCCAAGCTCCGCGAGATCGAGACGGCGGCCCAGCCCGCGCCGGTTCCCGACGTCGTCGTGGAAATCGACACCACGCGGCTGAGCCGAGAACGGTTCGACGCACGCCTCGCGGCCTACAGGCGGCTCGGCGTACCGGAGTTGTGGGTCTGGCAGCGTACCGGCGGCTCGGAAGCGCGACCCGACGGCAGCGCCACGCTCTACGTCACCGATCAGGACGGATGGCGCGAGACGGACGAGTCCGCGGCGGTCCCCGGTCTCCGGCCGCGCGACCTGGAGACCCTGCTCGCCGAACCCAACGACCTTGCCCGCACGCGACGCGCCGAGGCGCTGGCCGCCCGTCTCGCAACGGCTTTCGTGCTCCGGTACGGCCGCCAAGGCTGAACCTGCCCTGCCCCACCCGGCCCTACGACCCGCCGGCGGCGCGCGTCGCTTCGGCGAGGGCGCATTCTACGGCCTCCGCAACCCGGGCCACCGGCACCGCGTCGAGACACGGCGGGCGGCCGTCCGGCGTTGGAGGCGATGGACACTCCTCGAAGAAGCGCTCCCGGCACGGGGAACAAGGGAAGCCCGCGGATACCTCCGCCGCGGCGCCGGAGCGCGCGAGGGGACCGGTGCGATGGGGAGCGGACGGTCCGAAGACGGTGACGGTGGGGACGCCGAGCGCGGCCGCCAGGTGCGCGGGGCCGCTGTCGTTGCCGACGTAGAGCGCGCACCGCTCCAGCAACGCACAGAGCTGCGGCAGCGTCGCCGCCCCCGCGGGTGCGGCACCCTGCGCCGCCAGCCAGCCCGGAGGGGCCTCGAACGGGCTGCGATCGTGCACGAGGAAGCGCCGGCCGGGTTCGCGGCGGGCCAGCGCCTCGACCAGAGCCCGGTAGCGGGCCGCCGACCAGGCGCGCGGTATCTTGGCCGCGGCGGGGTTGACGAACAGAGGGCGGGCGTGGTCCGGCCAGCCGGCCGCCGCGAACGCCTGTCGGGCGTAGCGGCGGTCCTCCTCCGTAAGCGTGAGCGGCGGCTCGGACGGGGCGACACGGAAGGGGTCGCGGCCCTCGACGTGGGGGCGCGGCCCCTTGCGCGCCGGCGGCGGTCCGCCCGGCGCGCCCTCGGCGTCGACCGCGGCGCCCGGCGAGCCGAGAGCGCCGGCGAGGGCCGCGAAGGAGGCGGCCCGGTGCGCGCCGGGGCGGAGTGCGACGGGATCGGTCAACAACCACGCACGACGGTCGGTCGGATGGCCGATGCGCCGCGGGATCCGCGCGAGCCACATGGTCAGCGCCGCCTCGAAGGAGGGCGCCAGGACGACCGCCGCCGACGGCCGCATCCGCCGCAGGCGTCTCGCGGTGCGCCAGACATCCGCGATGCGCGCCGGACCGCGGCCGCTCGGCGCCGGGAGCACTTCGTCCAGCACCGCGATGCGGCGGACCAGCTCGCCGTGAGCCTCGCGCGCCATGCCGACGATGCGAGCCTCCGGCCGCGCGGCCCGGATCGCGCCCACCGCCGGCAGCGCCAAGGCGATGTCCCCCACCCAGTTCGGCAGCCGGACGACGATGCGGCCGCCCCCGCCGTCCTCGCCGTGCCCGCCGTCCTCGCGCTGCCCGCCGCCCTCGCCGTGCCCGCCGACGGCGCGCGGTACGCGCCGGAGCTTGTCGGGCCCCGGCCGGCCCGCTACTGTTCCGCGATGACCGGGAGCGTGGCGCTCGATCTCACCGGGGTGCGTTTCGTTCGCGACGGCCGGGCGATCCTCGACGGCATCGACTGGCGGGTGCGCGCGGGCGAGCGCTGGGCGGTCGTGGGGCCGAACGGCTCCGGCAAGACGACGCTCTGCCGCCTCGCCAGCCTCTACGTCCACCCTTCCGCGGGCGCCGTCAGCGTGCTGGGGCGCCGCATGGGACGCTGCGATGTCCGCGCGCTGCGCGCGCACGTCGGCGTCACCAGCCAGGCCCTCGCCGACCTCATGCGCCCGGAACTCCGCGCCGCCGACATCGTCCTGACCGGCCGGCACGCCGCCCTGACCCCCTGGTGGCACGAGTACGACGGGGCGGACCGCGACCGCGCGGCCGCGCTCCTCGCCCGCGTCGGCTGTGCCCACCTGGCCGGCGCGCGCTACGGGACCCTCTCGGCCGGCGAGCGCCAGCGCGTGCTCCTGGCCCGCGCCCTCGTCAACGACCCCTCGCTCCTCGTGCTCGACGAGCCGACCGCCGGGCTCGACCTCGCGGGCCGCGAGCAGCTCGTGGCCCGGCTCGCGGAGGTCGCCGGCGCCGATACCGGCGCGGTGGTGCTGGTCACGCATCACGTCGACGAGATTCCGCCCGGCTTCACGCACATCCTGATGCTCGCCGGCGGCCGAGTGGTCGGCCGGGGTCCGCTGGAAGCGACGCTGACGGCGGAGCGTCTCTCCACCTGCTTCGGTCTGCCGCTCCGACTCGCGCGCCGCGACGGGCGCTGGTGGGCGTGGGGCGCGGGGGCCGCCGCGCGCGCCGATGGGTGAACCCGCGCTCCGCCCCTCAAGCGACGACGGGCGCGTTCTCCCGGAACTCGCGTACGAGGGCACCCATCACCGCGTCGAACGAGCCGGCTTCCGCATGGACGCGGCGCTGCCGCCGGTAGCTCGGACCCACCCGCAGCATGTCCGCGATCCGCGCCAGCTCGCCGTCGCTTCCGAGCCGCTGCGCCGTCGGGGTCAGGGTCTCGACCAACCCCAGAATGCTGTCCGACAGCCGCTCCAGCCTGCCCTCCTCGTCGACGATGATGTCCGCATCGACGGCCCAGCGGGCGGCGCGCCACTTGTTCTCGCGCACGATCCAGTGTCGCTGCACGGGGAGGTACATCCCGTCATCGTATTGATCGCCCAGCCAGACGATCAGCGACTGGACGAGCGCGGTCATGGCGATTACGTCGTTCAGCGTCGGCAGGCCGTCGCAGATCCGGACCTCGATGGTGCCGAAGTCGGGGTGGGGGCGGATGTCCCACCAGATCTCGCGGACCGACTCGATGGCGCGGGCATTGACCAGCGTGATCATCAGCCGCTGGAACTCGGCCCAGTTCCGGAAGCGGTACGGCAGCCCCGCCGTTGGCAGGCTCTCGAAGATCTTGACGCGGCACGACGCCAGGCCGGTGTCGGCGTCGGCGAAGAACGGCGAGCTCGCCGACAACGACAGGAGGTGCGGCAGATAGGTGGTCAGGGAGTTGAAGACCGCAATCGCCTTCTCCCCGCTCTCCACCCCGACGTGGACGTGCAGCCCGAAGATCATCAGGCGCCGGGCGGGCCACTGGCAACGGTCGACCAGCGTGTGGTAGCGCTCCTTCTCCGTGATCGCCTGCTCGCCCCACCTGGAGAACGGATGCGTGCCGGCGCACGCGAGCTCGTAGCCGAGCCGGTCGCAGACGGCGACCAGGGCCCCGACTCGCTCCTCGAGCTCGCGCCGGACGGCCGCCACGTCGTCGCAGATGTCCGTGTTCAGCTCTATCGTCGACTGAATCAGCTCGGGCTTCACGTTCCCGTCCTGCCCGCAGGCCTCCAGAATGCGGGGTGCGCCTGCGACGAGGTTCCGCGTCTCGGTATCGAGGATCTGCAGCTCGAGCTCGACGCCGAGGGTCGGTTTCGGGGAGCCGTTGAAGCGGATGCGCATGGCGCTCCTGGTGTCCGGGCGGGCGGCTTGCCGGTCGAGGGGCGGCCTGATTATATAGTGCGAAGCGGCAGCCACAGGGTTGCGGCGGCCAGCCCGATGGAGCGCTCCACGAGACGCCGGTCACCGTTCTGGAGGTACACGGCGTTCCAGGTACCGAGCTGGATCCTGACGGCGGCCGGAGGCTGGTGGCTGGTAACGTCGTTCGACGCGCCGGCGTGGGTGGCGGTCGGCTTGCCCGCGGCCTGGTTCGTCAAGGACATGGCGCTCTACCCGCTGGTGCGCTTCGCATACGAGACCGACGACACGCCGCCGATCGCTCGCCTCATCGGCCGCGTCGGGACGGCTGCGCAGCGCCTCGCCCCCCGCGGCTACGTGCGCGTCCGCGGCGAGCTGTGGCGGGCCGAGACGGAGACGGGCGCCGCCGTCGAACCGGAAGCGACCGTCGAGGTGGTCGGCGCGGCCGGCCTCACATTGCGGGTCCGGCCGCGGGCGGCCCCCGACCCCGCCGTCCGCCGGCCGGAGCCGTTCCCCTGATGGATCGCAGCCCACGCGCGGCGCTCTTCCTGACCGCCCTGCTGGCGGCCTGCGCAGCCGACGACGGCGGCGCTCCGCCGGCCGGGGGCGGAGACGCGGTCCCCGCCGCGGTCGACACGTCGGTCCCCTGGTTCACCGAGCAGGCCGCGGCGACCGGCCTGGAGTTCGTCCACTTCAACGGCATGACCGGCCAGTTCTACCAACCGGAGATCATGGGGCCCGGCGCGGCCCTGCTCGACTACGACAACGACGGCGACCTCGACGTCTTCCTCGTCCAGGGGAGTCTGCTCGACACCGGTACTCCGTTGCAGCCCGCGCCACCCGAGGGCGAGCCCGCCGACCGGCTCTACCGCAACGACCTGACCGTGCACGGGGACGGGACGCGCACGCTCCGCTTCACGGACGTGACGGCCGCAAGCGGCATCGTCGCGCGCGGATACGGACAGGGCGTGGCGAGCGGCGACATCGACAACGACGGCTGGGCGGACCTGTACCTGACCGGGTACGGGCGCAACCAGATGTTCCGCAACAACGGGGACGGCAGCTTCTCCGACGTCACGGCGGAGACCGGAACCGGCAGCCCCGCCACCTGGAGCGTGTCGGCCGGCTTCGCCGACGTCGACCACGACGGCTGGCTCGACCTGTTCGTCGGCAACTACCTGCGCTACACCCTCGACACGCACATCCCCTGCTTCAGCGCGTCGGGCCCGCTCGACTACTGCGCCCCCGAGCGGCACCCGCCGCAACGCAGCCGCTTCTACCGCAACGACGGAGACGGCACCTTCACGGAGGCGACGGCCGCCGCCGGCATGGCGGAGGAGTTCGGCCCCGCGCTTGGCGTCGCGAGCGCCGACTTCGACGGCGACGGCCGCATCGACCTGTTCATCGCCAACGATCAGCAGGAGAACCAGCTCTGGATGAACCGCGGGGACGGCACGTTCACCAACCGGGCGCTGCTGGCGGGGGTGGCCCTCGACGAGGCCGGCGTGGCCAAGGCCGACATGGGCGTCGACGCGGGCGATTTCGACAACGACGGCGACGAGGACCTCTTCATCACGGAGCTGACCGGGCAGGGCAGCACGCTCTACGTCAACGACGGCAGCGGGCGCTTCACGGAGCGGAGCGCGCAGTCGGGCATCCGCCGCGTAAGCCTGCGGTACACCGGCTGGGGCGCGGCCTGGCTCGACATCGACAACGACGGCTGGCTCGACGCGCTGGCCGTCAACGGTCTGGTCGCCCAGGACCTCGACGCCCTGTCGTCCGACAACCCCTTCCCGTTCCAGCAGCGGAACCAGGTGCTGCGCAACCTGGGCGACGGCCGCTTCGAGGACGTGACGGACCGCGCCGGCGCGGTGTTCGACCTGCGCGAGGTGAGCCGCGGCGCGGCGTTCGGGGACCTTGACAACGACGGCGACACCGACGTGGTCGTCGCCAACGACGCGGGGCCGGTGCGCCTGCTGGTCAACGGCATCGGCAACCGGAGCCGGTGGCTCGGCCTGCGGCTCGTCGGGAGCGACGCGCCCCGCGACATGCTCGGGGCGCGGGTGGCGGTCGTCCGGCCGGAAGGCACGACGCTCTGGCGCCGCGCGCGCTCCGACGGCAGCTACGCGTCGGCGAACGATCCCCGGGTGCTGGTCGGTCTCGGCCCGTCGGCCGAGCCGCCGCTGGTGCGCGTCACCTGGCCCAGCGGACGGGTCGAGGAGTGGCGCGACGTTCCCCTCGGCCGCTACACGACCCTGACGGAGGGCACGGGCCGATAACGGAGAGCACGGCCGATGACGGAGAGCACGGGCCGATAATGGAGCGCACCGGTCGATGACGGAGGGCACCGGTCGATGACGGAGGGCACCGGTCGATGACGGAGGGCACCGGTCGATGAATGCAGGCCACGAGCCGACTGCCGTCTTGCGGCGTCCCCTCCCGGCCGCGATCGCCGTGCTGGCCGTCGTCGTCGCGGTCGGCGCCGCGGCTTGCGGTTCCAGCCAGCCGGCCCCCGCCCGGGAGTCGACGCTCGAAGCCGGGCCGCCCCGCGACGCCGAGCCGCTCCCGCCGGTGACGCTGCCCGACCTGTCTTCCCTGCTCGATCCGGTGCGGGAGCGCCTGCGCGCCCCCTGGGAGGCGCTGAACGCGCTGCTCGCCGGAGGCAGCGCGACACCGGCCGAGCTGGCCGCCGCGTACGGCGAACTGGGCATCATCATGATGGTGGCGGAGTTCTTCGAGACCGCCGAGGCCTGCTTCCTGCACGCGCACGCGCACGTGCCGTCCGACCCGCGCTGGCCGTACTATCTCGCCCACCGCTACCGGACCGACGGGGAGCAGGAGGAGGCGGCGAAGTACTTCGAGCGCACCCTCGCGCTACGGCCGAACGATCTGGCGGCGCTGGTCTGGCTCGGCGAGATGCACCTGCTGCTCGGCCGGCCGGAGGAAGCGGAGCCGCTCTTTCTGCGGGCCGTGGGACGCGACGGCGAGTCGGCCGCGGCGCTGTCGGGAGCCGGGCGCGCCGCGCTGGCGCGTGAAGCGTACGCCCAGGCGGCGGACTACCTGGAGCGGGCGCTGACCTTCGACCCCGGCGCCACCAGCCTCTACTACCCTCTCGGCCTCGCCTATGCCGGTCTGGGAGACGACGCGAAGGCCGAGGACAGCCTGGCGCGGCGCGGGGACGGGCTCACCTTCCCGGCCGACCCGCTGCTGGAGGAGCTCCAGGCATCGGGGCTGCTCGACTCGCCCCTCGACGACCAGGAGCGGGGCCTGGAGGCGTTCACGGCCGGTCGCTTCGCGGAGGCGGCGGAGATCTTCCGCGGCGTCCTCGAGCTGGCCCCGGACAACCTCGCGTTGCGGCTCCGCCTCGGCACGACGCTCTTCCTCGCCGGCGACTCCCGCGGCGCCGCGGAGCAGTTCGAGCTCGCCCTGCGCGTCTCGCCGGACCTCCCGCGCGCGCACTTCGGCCTCGGCGTCATTCTCGATGCGGGCGGCCGGCACCGGGAGGCGATCGAGAAGTTCCGCGCCGCCGTGGATCTCGACCCCGCGTACCTGGAAGCGCGCCTCGCCCTCGCCGAGGCGCTGCGCGTCACCGGGCAGGTCGAGGAGTCCCTGCCGCACTACGAGCGGGTCGTGGACGCAGCGCCCGACTACGCCGCGGAAGCATGGATCGGCGGGGCGGATGTCCTCGTGCGGCTCGACCGCTACGAGGAGGCCGACGCCTGGCTGCGCCGGTCGCGTGACGCCTACCCCGACCGCGCGGAGCTGGTGCAGCTCGCGGGGACCGTCGAGACCATCCTGTCCGTTCGCCGCGCCCTCGACCGGTAGCGCCCCGCCCTGCCCCAACGAAGAAAGGCGGGGCAGCCTGCGCCACCCCGCCCAGGCAGGTTCGGCTCGCCCGGCAGGGCCGCCCGCGAGCGGGCGGGCGACCTGCCGGTCAGCCATCTAGTGTCTAACGCCTGAAGTTCTTGACCAGTAGAATCGGCTCGTGATACGGTCGGCCCGGAAGCGAGGAGGGCCGTGCCGAACCATTACACACGAGAGGTCCCGGAGGTCTCGGACGCACAGCGCGAGGAACTGGAGGGTTGGCTGCGCCGGCGCAATACCGCGCAGGCTCTGGCCCTGAGGGCACGCATCGTGCTGCAGAGCGCCGCGGGACGGAGCGACCAGGTCGTGGCGCAGGCTCTGGGCACGACGCGGGCCACGGTCGGCAAGTGGCGGCGGCGGTTCCTGCGCAACGGCTGCGACGGCTTGCTGGACGAACCACGGCCGGGCGCGCCGCGCCGGGTGTCGGACGAGGACGTCGAACGGGTCGTGGTCCGGACGCTGGAGACGACCCCACGGGGGGCGACGCATTGGAGCCGGGAGTCGATGGCCCGAGCCTGCGGGCTGAGCGCTTCGACCGTCGGCCGCGTGTGGCGCGCGTTCGCGCTCAAGCCCCATCGCAGCGAGACCTTCAAGCTGTCGCGAGACCCGTTGTTCATCGAGAAAGTGCGCGATATCGTGGGGCTGTACCTGCATCCGCCGGAGCGAGCGGTGGTGCTGTTTGTGGATGAGAAGTCGCAGATCCAGGCGTTGAACCGTACCCAGCCGGTGTTGCCGATGCGTCCGGGAGCACCGGAGCAGCGGACACACGACTATCGACGGCACGGCACGACCTCGTTGTTCGCGGCCCTGAACACCGCCACCGGCGAGGTGATCGGCAGGTGCTTTCGGAAGCACCGCTCGGTGGAGTTCAAGCGCTTCCTCGCCGTGATCGACAAGGCGGTGCCGCCCGACCTCGACATCCACCTGGTGCTGGACAACTACGGCACGCACAAGACGGCGATGATCCACGACTGGCTGGCACGGCGTCCTCGGTATCACCTGCACTTCACGCCCACGAGCGCATCGTGGCTCAACCAGGTAGAGCGTTGGTTCGCCGAGATCACCCGGCAGCAGATCCGGCGTGGAACCCATCGCAGCACCCAAGCACTCGAGGCGGCGATCAAGGAGTACCTGGCGGTCTACAACGAAGACCCCAAGCCCTTCGTCTGGACGAAGACCGCCGAGCAGATCCTGGAATCCCTGAAGCGTTACTGCTCACGTATTTCTGACGGTGCACACTAGAAGGTGAAGTTCGCCCCGATCTTGATGAAGCGGGCGAGCATGAACAGCGTGGGCTTCTGCCAGTCCTGCCCGTAGACCGTGTTGATCTCGGTCGACGTGCTGCTGTTCGTCAGGTTGTACGCGTCCAGGAAGAGGTGCAGCCGCGGCCCGTCGCCCATGTCGAAGTACTTCCCGACCCGGACGTCGAACTGGTTGATGCGGTCGCCGTACATCGAGTACGGCTGGATGAGATTGATGTTCTGCGTCGCGCGCCCGCCCGAGAGCGGCCGCCCGAGCGACATCTCGATCTCCTCGCTGGTCGCCGGATAGATGGCCCGGATCTCGACGCCCGGAACGCCCTGGTACGACCCCGCGACGGAGATGTCGTACCACGGCAGGGTGTAGGTGCCGGTCCACTTCCAGTGCGGCTGGTAGAACGGCTCCGAAACCGCGCAGAACCTGCCTACCGGGTACGCCGCACCGGCCGCGCCCGCGCCGGTCTCGCCCCACTTGCCGAAGAGGCCCGTCGACTCCATCGGACTGTCGAGGCGCGCGCCGCAGTCGTCGCTCTTGGTCCGCCCGAAGTTGACGCCCCCGTACATGTAGAGGCTGCCGCTCGGTCGGGCCGTCAGCGCGATGTCGATTCCGTCGTAGATCTGCGAGACCCCGACGCCGAGGTTCGCGGCCGTGTCGATGGAACTGAACTTCTTGCCGAAGGCTGCCTCGGACACCTCCGCGAGCCCCGTGCAGCTCTGTGTCCCGCTGAGCGCCCCGAGCCGGGGATCCGTCGGCACGGTGATGCAGTACGGGTCGTAGTCGGCGGCCGTGGTCCGGGCGTTGTCCCGCACCGTGAAGCCGCCCTGCCGGCGGTGCCAGTACGAGATCTCGGCCGAGACCCGCGGCAGGATCTCGTGCTCCATGCCGGCCGAGATCTCCCAGTTGTGGCGCCGGTTGAACCAGCCCAGCCGCACGTCGTCCGCCCAGTGCGTCTGGACGTTCGACTGCCCGAAGTTCTCGTTGTCGAACGCGCCGATCTCATCCGGATCGACCACCAGGTCGCCGTTCAGATCGTCCCAGGCGACCGTCGTGCTGTTGATCGACGAGATGATGGGGTTCAGGTTCTCGCTCATGTGGACCGTGTTGGTCTGCAGGTAGCGGCTGAGCGAGGCCTTGAGCGCCGTCCGGCCGTCGCCGAACAGATCGTAGGCCACCCCGAGCCGCGGGTTGAGGTCCTTCCAGTTCGCCGCCTCCGGAATGCCCGCGTAGGTCCGCCGCGGGGCCCAGGATCCACCGACCGCCGACCCCGGCTCGAGGTCGAGGTAGGCCGAGGTGTCCTGCGCCGGGACCGACTGCCGCGTGATGTCGAGCCGGACGCCCAGGTTGAGGGTCAGGCGGTCCATCGTCCAGACGTCCTGCACGTAGATGCCGCCGTCGTAGTCCACGTTCAGGTTGACGGTGTACGGCGTGGCGTAGATCGTCGCCGCTACCGGGACGCCGTCCAGCAGGAATCCTTCGCTGTCCGTCGGGGTGTCAAAAAAGTGACTGCGCTTCCACGGTCCCTCGGAGAGCTGCAGGCCCGCCTTGAAGGCGTGCGACCCGGTGACGTACGAGGCAGACGCCTTGTAGGCGCGGTGCGTCTCGAGCCAGCGCCGCCACTGCCCCCACGACCGCAGCCAACGGCCGTCCGAGAGCTCGATCAACCGCGTCAGGCCGGTCGTCCGGGTGCAGCCCCAGAAGAAGTCCTCCTCCGAGTCGGTCATGCCGGGGCACGGATCGAGCGGCTCCGTGGTGGCGTCCTGGAACTGCGCGCCCATGCCCGCCTCCAGCAGCAGCCGGTTGCTGACCGTCGACGTCCAGGTGGCCGTCGTGTGCGCGTTGATCGGGTTCACCTGGTTGCTCGACGCGTCCGGTGGCCGGATGCGGCTCGTGTACAGGTACGGATAGTGGCGCGGCGCCACGTTGTAGTAGAGGGAGAACTTGTTGTTCTGCGTCGCCTGCGAGGTGAGGCGCAGGGTGACGCTCTTCTGGTACGAGTTCTCGAACGCCGGCCGGGCCGGGTTCGGGTCGTAGACGTTGTCGGTCGGGTCGAACTCGAAGAACGCGTCCGCCCGCTGCAGCGACAGCCCCGTGTCGCGGTACGTCGTGTGGAACCAGAGCCGGTCGCGGACGATCGGGCCGCCGAGCGCGCCGCTTGCATCCCAGATCCGCTCGAGGCGATCCGGCGACGTCACGCCCAGGTCCAGCAGGCGCTGCCCGAGGTTGTCACCCTGCATCGAGTGGTTGGCCCAGTTGATGAAACCCGAGCCGCTGAAGATGTTGCCGCCCTCCTTGGGGATGATGTTGACCCGCACGCCGCCGCCCTGCGCGTCGGCCGACGCCGCCCCGATCTCGAACGTCAGCTCCTCCGTCGCCGCATCGTCGCCCTGCAGCGTGGTGCAGGAGTAGCCGCACGAGAAGTTGCCCATCGCCAGGCCGTCCATCGTGCGCATGCCGTCGTGCTCGCTGCCGCCGTGGGCCGAGACCAGCGGGTGATACTGCGTTCGCGCCCCGCCGACGTCCTGTCCCCGGGCCTTCACGCCGACGGTCAGCACCGCCATGCTCGCCCAGTTCTTGTTCATCGGCAGCGCGTCGACCACTTCCTTCGTCAGCACCTGCTGCTGCTGCACGTGCTGCACGTCGACGAGCGGCGACTCCCCGGTGACCGTCACCGTCTCCTCGAGGGCGCCCACCGAGAGCTGCGCGTCGATGTTCGCCGTGAACTGCGCCGTCAGGACGATGCCCTCGCGCACCACCGTCGAGAAGCCGGGGAGGCTGAAGGTCACCGTGTACGTCCCCGGCCGCAGCGCTGTGAAGGTGTAGCGCCCGGAGCCGTCGGTGAAAGCCACGCGGGACTGCTCGATCAGTGCCGGACTGGCGACCTCCACCGTCACACCGGGCAGCACCCCGCCGGTGTTGTCCGTCACATCCCCGGCGATGCCGCTGTCCTGCGCGGCCGCCGGGGAAGGAAGGGCGAGGAGGACCGCCGCCGCCGCCGCCAACGCCGCCAGTCTTACCCGTCGTCGAAGGCCGGTCATGAACGATCCCTCCTTTGGGGCGGGTCTCCGCGACCCATCCCTGATGGGACCTACCTACGCCTATCGGCGCCGGTTTGTCAAGACCTACGGCAGGCGCGGAAACTGGGCGCGGGGAATGCCGGGGACCACGCGCAGCGCGTTCGCGTAGTAGACCTTGCGGAGGACGTCGTCGGGGAGGTCCATGCCGTACAGCCGCCAGAACGCGTGGTAGCGCCGGTAGTACTCGAAGTACTCGTCGGCGGTCTCGAACGTCCGCCAGTAGTAGGGGAACTCGTCGGGCGCGAAACGGTCCTTCCCGAACAGCACGCGGTCCTGGTGCTCGATGAAGAACGCCCGCGCCGTGCGCGGCTGCCGGCCCAGCTCGTAGAGGATCGCCCCGGTCTCGACGACGACGTTCGGCAGCCGGTCGAGCAGGGCCCCGAGACGGCCGAGGTCGTTGGCGTGCCATCCCATGTGCGCCGCGATGAAGGTGGTGCCGGGATGGCGTGCGAAGAGCCGGTCGCGCTCCGCCATCATCGTCTCGAAGCCCGGATACCGGCTCGCGGGCAGGCGGCGATCGGGCAGCAGCGTCAACTCCAGCCAGCGCTCGTTGAAGCGGTCGACCGGCTCGTAGAACTCCTGCGGCTCGCCGACGTGCATCAGCACGGGGATGCCGAGGCGACCTGCCGCCTCGAAGACGGGGTCGAGCTCCGGGTCGTCGACCGCGACCCGCCGGCCCTCGCCGTCGCGCACGTCGATCCCGAAGTTCTTGAAGAACTTCAGGCCGACGGCGCCGGCCGCGACGTCGCGCTCGAGCTGCGCCGCGGCGCGCGCCCCGAAACCCGGCCGCACGCCGCCGCGGAAGTCGAGACTCGCGAAGAAGACCATGCGGCCGGGATGCGGACTGCCGGCGATGGTGGCCACTCCGCGCTCCAGCGTCCGTCCCGAACCGCCGCTCAGGTTGACCAGGACCTGCAGGTTGAGCGCGTCCATCTCGTCCACGATCGTGTCCCAGCGGGCGGCCGTGAATCCCGGCCAGTGGTGGCTGTGCACGTCGACGACGGGGAAGCGGGCGCGCGGCACCTCGTGGCCATCGACGACCAGTGTGGAGCGGGGCGTGTACTCCTCGACCGTCAGGGCCGGCTCGTCAGCCCGCCGACCGCGCCGCTGCGCGTCGATCGTCGCAGAAATGACGATACCCGCGACCGCCAGGACGCCCGCCGCCAGGATGGCCCATCGCCGTCCACTCATCGTCTGCGCTCCCGCTCCCTGCCACCGCCGTCGAGTTTCTCCCGCCCGCCCCCCGGCCTGTCCCTCGGGTTGCCCCGACCGCAGCGACGACCGACTGCCGCCGGTCATGACCGACGGACACGGCCGACGATCGACGAACGGACGAGGATTCCGCCGCAGCCGGGCCGTAAGCCGAATTCTGTACCGGGCGAAGCGCCCGCGGGCGGGACGCCCGGCGACGACCATTCCTCTAGCCCCGCCATCGCTGGCGGGATCGAGCGACCTACCCGGAGGCTTCGGACGGGCCGTCCTGATGGCGCCTCCCTATTCGGTCTTGCTCCGTGCGGGGTTTAGCCTGCCGCTGACCTTGCGGCCAGCGCGGTGCGCTCTTACCGCACCTTTTCACCCTTACCCGCCGGGCCCCGACGGGCGCCGGCGGGCGGTGTATTTTCTGTGCCACTTTCCTTCAGGTCACCCTGACCGGGCGTTACCCGGCGCACTGCCCTGCGGAGTTCGGACTTTCCTCCCCGCGCAACGCCGCGGCGGCGCGCGCGCAGCGGTCGTCCGGCCGACTGCGGCGGAATGTCAAAGACCTGACGCCAGGAGTCAACCGTCAGTCTCCTGACTGATGCGGTACTGCTCGAGCTTCTTGTAGAGATTACTACGCGGGGTGTCGATCTCCTCCGCCGTCCGCGAGATGTTCCAGCCCGACGCGCGCAGCTTCGCCACGAGGAACGCGCGCTCGCTGCGTTCCTTGAACTCGCGAAGCGTCCGCGCCTCCGAGGGTGTCGTCCCGCCGCCGCGCGGAGCGTCGACCCGCAGCACCTCCAGCACGTCGGCGGCGTCGACGGTGTCGCCCGGGGCCATGACCATGAGACGCTCCACCGAGTTGCGCAACTCCCGCACGTTGCCTCGCCAGTGCTGGCGGGCGAGCCGCTCGACCGCGGCGTCGGTGAAGCGCTTGGGGCGGAAGTTGCTCTCGCGGGCGAACAACTGCGCGAAGTGGCGCACGAGCAGCGGGATGTCGCCGGGGCGGTCCCGGAGCGGCGGCACGCGGATCGGGAGGACGCTGAGCCGAAAGTAGAGGTCCTCCCGGAACGCGCCGCTCTCGATGGCGGCGTCGAGGTCCTTGTTCGTGGCCGCCAGCACCCGCACGTCCACCTTCAGGGTCCGCGCCGACCCCAGTCGCTCGACCTCGCCTTCCTGCAGCACGCGGAGTACCTTCGCCTGCGTCCGCAGCGTCATGTCGCCGACCTCGTCGAGGAAGATGGTCCCCCGGTCCGCCTGCTCGAACTTGCCGACCTGCTTCTCCGTGGCACCGGTGAACGAGCCCTTCTCGTGCCCGAAGAGCTCCGACTCGATCAGATCGTCGGGAATCGCGGCGCAGTTGACCTGCACGAAGCGCTCGCGCGCGCGGGGGCCGTTGCGGTGGATGGCGCGGGCGACCAGCTCCTTCCCCACGCCGCTCTCCCCCTGGATCAGGACGGCGCTCCGCACCGGGGCGGCGCGGCTGATCTCCTCGGTCACCTTCGACAGCGCGACGCTCGCGCCCACCATTTCGTGCCGGACCTCGGCGGCGCGGCGCCAGCTCCGGTTCTCGGCCGTGAGCCGGCGCTGGTTCAGCGCGTTGCGCAGACTCAACCGGACCCGCTCGCTCGACAGAGGCTTCTCCAGGAAATCGAACGCACCGAGCTTCGTCGCTTCGACCGCGGTGCTCACCGTTCCGTGGCCGGAGATCATCACCACCGGCAGCAGCTCGTCCAGCTCCCGGAGCTTGCGCAGGACCTCCAGCCCGTCGAGCCCCGGCATCTTGACGTCGAGCAGCACCAGGTCGGGCCGCTCGCGCTCCACGCGCTCCAGGCCCTCCGGGCCGCTCGGCGCGAGCAGCGTGTCGTAGCCGTCGTACTCCAGGATCATCCGCAGCGAATCGCGGATCGCGGCCTCGTCGTCGATGACCAGGATCGTCTGCTTCACGGCTCGTCCCCGGTCTGCGCGGCGCCGGCCTCCAGCAGCGCGTCCAGCCCGTCCTCGTTCAGCACCTCGACCCCCAGGGCCTTCGCCTTCGCCAGCTTCGAGCCGGGGTTCTCCCCCGCCACGACATAGTCGGTCTTCCGGCTGACGGACCCGCTGACCGTCCCCCCCGCCGCGCGGATGCGCTCGCCCGCCACGGCCCGCGTCATGCGCTCCAGGGTTCCCGTCAACACGAACGCCTTCCCGCGAACCGGGCTCGGCTTCTCCGCCGGCACGGCCGGAGGCTTCTCCGCCAACGGATTGACACCGCGCTCGCGGAGCCGCGCGATGAGCTGCCGGTTGCGGGGGGCAGCGAAGAACGCCCGGATCGATTCGGCGATGCGAGGCCCGACCCCTTCGACACTCGCCAGCTCCTCGGGAGACGCCGCCCCCAGGCCGTCCAGGCTCCGAAAGCGCTCGGCCAGCAGCTCCGCCGTGCGCTCCCCGACGTGGCGGATGCCGAGACCGTACACCAGCCGGGCAAGGGACGCCCGCTTCGAACGCTCGAGACCGGCGACGACACGGGCCGCGGCCTTCTCCCCGAGCCGCGTCGGGCTCACCTTGGTGACCTTGGTCAGGCTCGCCAGATCCTCCACCTGGAGCTCGTACAAGTCCGCGAAGTCGCCCACGCGACCCGCAGCGATGAGCGTGTCGACCAGCCATTCGCCGAGCCCGTCGGCGTCCATTGCGGTCCGCTGCGCGAAATGGAGGATCGACTCCCTCAGCCGGGCGGGGCAACTGACGCTGACGCAGCGCGCCACCACCTCCCCTTCTTCGCGGACCACGGAAGACGCACAGACCGGACAGGACTCCGGCATTCGGAACGGACGGCGGTCCGCCCCCTCGGCGACCACCCGCACCACCTTCGGGATGACGTCGCCGCTTCGCTCGACGAGCACGCGGTCGCCGATCCGGAGCCCGAGGCGGGCAATCTCGTCGGCGTTGTGGAGCGTCGCCCGCGAGACGGTAACGCCGCTGATCTCGACCGGCCGGAGCAGCGCGCGGGGCGTTATGGCGCCGGTCCGGCCGACGTGCACGTCGATCCCCTCGACGACCGTCTCCGCCTGCCGGGCGGCGGGCTTCGTGGCGATCGCCCACCGGGGCGACTTGGCGGTGGCGCCGAGCTGCCGCCACAGCGGAGTCGAGTCCACCTTGAACACGACGCCGTCGATTTCGTAGGGCAGCGCCTCGCGCCGGCGCATGCAGTCGTCGCGGAACGCCATCACCTCGTCGAGGCCGCGGAGCCGCGCGCGATGGCGGTTCACCTTGAAGCGGACCGCCTCGAGCGCATCCAGCGAGGCCCAGTGCGAGTCGTACAGTGGATCACCGTCCGCTCGCAGGAGCATGTACGGATAGAAGTCGAGCCGGCGCGCCGCGGTTACCGACGCGTCCAGCATGCGGAGCGTGCCGGCGGCGGCGTTCCGCGGATTCGCGAACGTCGGCTTGCCGTCGGCCTGCTGCCGCGCGTTCATGCGGGCGAACGCATCCTTCGGCATCACGACCTCGCCGCGCACCTCGAAGTCGGAGGGTAGTCCCGCCCTCCGGAGCTCCGCCCCCGAAATCGCCAGCGGCAACGAGCGCAGCGTCCGGGCATTGGGCGTAATGACGTCGCCGTAGGCGCCGTCCCCGCGCGTCAAGGCAATGACGATCCGTCCCGCCTCGTAGCGCACCGCCATCGACACGCCGTCCAGCTTCAGCTCGCCGACGTAGTCGAGCGCCTCGACAGAAAGCGCCTCCCGCGCCCGCCGGTCGAAGTCCCGGAGCCCGGCGTCGTCGAAGGCGTTCTCGAGGCTGAGCATGGCGGAGGAATGTGCGGCCTTCTCCACGCCTTCGCGGGGTGCCCCGCCGACCCGCTGCGACGGCGAATCGGGGGTGACGAGATCGGGGTGCTCCGCCTCCAGCCGCTCGAGCTCCCGGAGCAGCGCGTCGAACTCGCCGTCGCTGATCTCCGGATCGTCGAGCACGTAGTAGCGGTGCTCGTGGTGCGTGATCTGGTGCCGGAGCTCGTCCACCCGCTCGCGAGCGTCGTCCGGCATCGTGGCCGGCGGAGTGTCGGCGGGCATCGCCGCCCGTCAGCGATCGCGGGCGAGCACGTAATCCGGCAGGGCCAGCAGGGCGTCGCGCTCGGCCGACGGTGGGAAAACGTTGAGGTAGCGCTTCGCGGCAGACGCGTACTCGACCGCCTTGCCGTAGGCGTAGTCGATGGCCCGATGCTCGCGCAGCAGGGCCGACAGCTCGCGCCACGACTCCATCGAGATCGCGCGGTCGTTCACAGCCGAGCGGATCAGCTCGCCGGCGCGCCCGTTCGCTCCCGCGTGGCGCATGAGGTGAATCGCGGCCAGCGTGACCTTCCCCTCCCGCAGGTCCCCGCCGACCGGCTTCCCGAGGGCGGCGCGGTCCGCGGTGAAGTCGAGCAGATCGTCGACGAGCTGGAACGCGATCCCCAGGTTGAAGCCGTACTCGCGCAGGGCCTGCTGCTGCTCGCGGTCGCCGGTGCCGAGGCGGCCCCCGATCTCGGCCGCGCCTCCGAACAGGTAGGCGGTCTTGCGCCGAATGATCTCGAAGTGCTCGTCCTCGGAGATGTCGGCGTCCCCCGCCTTCGTCAACTGGTACAACTCGCCCTCGATCATGCGCAGCGTCACGTCGCACAAGAGGCGCACGATGTCTATCGAGTCGTGCGTGAGGGCCATCCCCATCGACTTGATGTACAGGTAGTCGCCGAGGAGAACGGTGATGTCGCTGCCCCACCGCGAATGGACGGCCATGCGCCCGCGGCGCTCCTCGGCATCGTCGATGATGTCGTCGTGCACCAGCGTCGCGGTGTGGATGAACTCGACGACCGAGGCATAGAGCACCGCGCGGTCGCCGTCGTAGCCGCTCAGCCGGGACGCCATCAGGAGCAGGGCCGGCCGCACGCGCTTGCCGCCGCTCGTCTGAATGTAGCGGGCGATCTGCGGAATCAGCTCGACGCGGGACTGAATGTGGGTGGCGTACGCCTCTTCGACGGCGTCGAGGTCGGCCCGAATCGGCTCGAAGATCTGCGCCAGGTCGGCCGGAGCCGACGATTTGAGCACTGGGTTCACGCGCCCGTTATGAGACCACACTCTCCCTGCAAGTGTCAACAAGCCAAGCCTTTAGCAGCATTCACGGACCCGGGCCGAGCAGCCCGGCGAAGGCCGCCTCCGTCTCGTCCGCAACGCGTCCCGGGGAGCTCCCACGCACCTCGGCCAGCGTCTCGACCACCCGCGCCACCCACGCCGGCTCGTTGCGCTTCCCGCGGTGCGGCACGGGGGCGAGGTACGGAGCGTCGGTCTCCGCCAGCAGGCGGTCGGCCGGCACCGATCGCGCGGCGTCCCGCACCGTGCCGGCGTTGCGGAACGTGACGATCCCCGAGAACGAGACGTGGAGCCCGAGGTCGAGCCCGCGCCGGGCGAAGGCGGCATCGCCGGTGAAGCAGTGCAGCACTCCCGCCACTCCGCCCGCACCCTCGGCCCGCAGCACGTCGATGGTGTCGTCATCCGCGTCCCTGGTATGGATCACCACCGGCCGTCCGGCGGCGCGGGCGAGGCTCAACTGCCGCGCGAACACCTCGCGCTGCAGCCCGCGCGGCGCGAAGTCGTAGTGATAGTCGAGCCCGATCTCCCCGATCGCGGCCACCCGGGGGTTGGCGTCCAACGCCTGCTGAACCACGTCATCCACCGCGGCCGCATCCTGCGCGAATTCTCCCGCGTGGTGGGGATGGACGCCCACCGCGAAGCGCAACTCCGGCCACAGCTCGCCCGCGCGCACTGCGCGCCGGCCCTCTGCCTCGTTCGTCGGGTCGATCATCGAGAGCGCAGCGGCGACGCCGGCGCCCCGCGCCCGCTCCACGACCGCCTCGAGGTCGCCGACGAAGGCCTCGTCCGCCAGATGACAATGCGAGTCGACCATGGAACCGTCCACTGCGCGCGACACTCCTGTCGCACGCTGCTGCGGCGCAGGCTCCCAGGAATCCGCGCCGCAGAACCTGCCATTGAGGCCTCCGTGCCCGCGCAGAACCTGCCATTGAGGCCTCCGTGCCCGCGCAGACTCCCAACGCGCCCGTCAGGGCGCGCTAGCGCACCCTCGCCCCGGCGCCGGCGCGGTCGGGATCGTCGATGCCCAGCAGCACGGGCTCACCGTTCGCGTCGACGGCGGCCAGGACCATGCCGTTGGATTCGAGCCCCATCAGCCGGGCGGGCTCGAGGTTGGCGACGAAGATCACATGCCGGCCGACCAGCGCCTCCGGCTCGTACGCCCTGGCGAGGCCCGCGATCACCTGCCGCACGCCGTCCGCCTCTATCTCCAGTCGCAGGAGCTTCTTCGACTTCGGAACCGCCTCGGCCTGCACCACCCGCCCGACGCGCAGGTCGACCTTCATGAACTCGTCGAAGGAGATGCGCGGCGTCCCCGAGTCCGCGGCCGCGCCGGGCCCCGGCGCCGACGTCGCGGGCGCCGGCGTTGCCGGTTCGGTCGCCGGCGCGGTCGCTGCCGCCTGCGCCGACTGATCCTCTACGCTCATGGGCTTCCGCCCCTCCTTCCCCGGCGCCGCCCGCTGCGCGGCCGGCGCCGATTGCACTTCACCGGGGGCCTCTTGACGGCGCACGGATCCCTCGGAACTTGCATCGGCTACGGTTGCCCGGATCGGCGGTATCCCGGTGGTTGGTGCGACAGCGTCACCCGGCACCGCTTGCGCCCCGCCGGGAGTGGGCTTCCCCGGCTGGATCCGCGGCCAGAGCGCGTCTCCGGCCTGAACGCCCCGCTCCGCGCCCGGCGGCGCCGTCCACGCCGCGTCGCGTCCGAGCCGCAACTCGTCCGCTTCGCGCGTCTCGCCCACCCGCCGCAGCACCTCCCGGCACGACCCCGGCATGACCGGCGACAGCAGCAGGGCGGCGATGCGCACCGCCTCGCCGACGTCGTACAGGCACCGGTCGAGATCCCCCGCCCGCGCGGGGTCGCGGGCCAGCACCCACGGCTCGGACGCGGTGATGAACTCGTTCGCGCGGTCCACGATGTCGAACGCGGCGGCGACTCCGCGGTGCAGGGCGAAGGCGTCCATCGCCTCGCGGTAGTCCGCGACGGCGGCGGCCGCCGCTCCGGCCAGGGGCCCCGGCGGCACGGCCGGAGAAACGAGTCGGCCCTGCCGGTAGCGGTGCGCCATCGAGGCGAGGCGGCTCACGAGGTTGCCGAGGTTGTTGGCCAGATCGACGTTGTAGCGTTCCTCGAACCGATCCCAGGTGAAGTCGCCGTCCTGACCGAACGCGATCTCGCGGGTGAGGTACAGCCGTAGCGGGTCCGGGCCGAGTCGATCCGCCGCCTCGAGCGGATCGACCGCCGTCCCGAGCGACTTGCTCATCTTCTGGCCCTTCCAGTGGACCCACCCGTGCCCGAATACCTGCCGCGGCAGCGGCACCCCCGCGCTCATCAGCATCGCCGGCCAGACCACGCAGTGAAAACGGGTGATGTCCTTGCCGATGACGTGCAGGTCGGCCGGCCACCAGCGCTCGAACAGCTCTCGGTCCGTCCCGTAGCCGACGGCCGAGGCGTAGTTGATGAGGGCGTCGGCCCACACGTAGACGACGCTGGCCGGGTTGGCGGGCAGCGGAATGCCCCACGGTTGGCCGGCGCGGCTCATCGAGATGTCCTCGACGCCGGCCTCGAGCAGGCGCAGGATCTCGTTGCGCCGGATCTCCGGCTCGAGAAAGTGCGGGTTGGCGCCGTAGTGATCGAGCAGCGGCCGGCGGTAGCGGGACAGGCGGAAGAAGTGGTTCTTCTCCTTCAGCCACTCGGGCTCGCGCTGGTGAATCGGACAGCGGCCGTCGACGAGGTCCTTCTCCGGCTTGAACGACTCGCAGGAGACGCAGTACCAGCCCTCGTAGTCCCCCTCGTAGAGGTCGCCCGACTGCGCTATCGCGGCGACCAGCCGGGTCACCGCCTCGCGGTGCCGCGGCTGGGTGGTGCGGATGAAGTCGTCGAAGGAGATGTCGAGGCGCCGCCAGACGTCGCGGAACTCCGTCTCCATCCGGTCGCAGAACGCGAGCGGTGCGACGCCGAGCTCCTGCGCACGCTGATACACGTTCTGCGAGTGCTCGTCGTTCCCCATCACGAACCGGGTGTCGACGCCGCAGAGCCGCTTGTAGCGGGCAATGACGTCGGCCGCCACCTTCTCGTACGCCGTCCCGAGATGCGGGCGGTTGTTCACGTAGTCGATCGCCGTCGTCAGGTAGAACTTGGACATCACGCACCCGCCCCGAACGACCGGCCGGGGTCAGCGGGCATCGAGGTACGCCTTCATCGCGACCGCCTGCACCTGCTTCACGGACAGCCCGTGAGCCTCTGCCGCCCGCACGCAGTCGTCGAACTCGGGCGCCGCGTTGAGCACCGCCCCGGCCCGCCGGGCCACCTTGATCGGAATCGTCCCGAGCGGCGTCTCCACAGGGACGATATCGCGATCGAGGCGCTCGCGGATCATCTCCGAGGTCCGCACGCCGAGCGTGGTCGTCTCCGCGAACAGCACGTCGCTCACGGCACGGAGCCGGTCGGGAGGCGCCAGCACGGTCACGAGCGTGCCGGGCCGGTTCTTCTTCATCTGTATCGGCGTGTAGAAGGCATCGACGGCGCCCGCAGTCCGCAGCCGATCCATGAGCACGCCGTAGATCTGCGGGTTCATGTCGTCGATCTCGCACTCGATGACCGCCACCCGCTCGAGGCTCGCGCCGGCTGGTGCCGCGTCGTCGTCGCCGATCAGCACGCGCAGCGCGTTGGGAGTCCCGGCGAGGTCACGCCGGCCGGCCCCGTAGCCGACCGCGCGCACGGTCATCGGCGGAACGCCTCCGTAGGCCGCCGCGTAGCCGGTGACCAGGAGGGCGCCGGTCGGCGTCAGCCTCTCGACGGGAGGACCGCTCGAGTAGATGGGCGCGCCCTCGACCAGACGGACCGTCGCCGGCGCCGGCACGGGCAGCTCCCCGTGCTCGCAGCGGACCGTGCCCGAGCCGACGTTGAGCGGCGACGCGACGATGCGATCCGGCGCGAACCACTCCAGGGCGAACACGGCGCCGACGATGTCCACGATCGAATCGACTCCGCCCACCTCGTGGAGGTGCACCTCCTCCACCGGGACTTGGTGGATGTCGGCCTCGACTTCCGCCAACCGCGTGAAGAGGGCCACCGCGCGCGCTCGGGCCTCAGGCGACAGGCCGGACCGCTCGACGATGGCCGTGATCGCGGACAGGCTGCGGTGACCGTGCGTCCGGCCCCCGCGCTCGTGGGCGTGGCCGTGGCCGTGGGCGCGGCTGTCGTCGTGCGCGTGGCCGCCGTCGCGACCGCGGGCGTGCTCGCCGGCGTGCGCGCGCTCGCCGGCGTGCGTGTGCGCGCCGGCGTGGGCGTGCTCGCCGGCGCGACCATGGTCGTGGGCGTGCCCGGCGTGACCGTGGTCGTGGGCGTGCCCGGCGTGACCGTGGTCGTGGGCGTGCCCGGCCTGTTGCGGGTCGAGCGCCTCCGCGGGCGCGCCGTTCACCGTGACCCGAAACCTCGTCGCCCCGATGCCGGCCCGGTCGACCCGCTGCGCCGCCACCTCGACGCCGTCGAGACCGAGCGTGGCCACCAGCGCGCGCAACTCCGCGAAGGGCAACCCGGCATCGAGCAGGGCCCCGACCAGCATGTCTCCCGCGGCGCCGGAGTAGCAGTCGACGTAGAGGATGCGTGCCACGGATCGGTTCCTGTGGTCCGCGGCCGGCCTCGATGCCGGCGCGGCCCGGTCGGGCGCCTGCCTACAGGTGCCCCGCCTCCTTGAAGCTGTAGTAGCTGGCGTCGGCGAGGACCAGATGGTCGAGCACCTCGATCCCCATGATGCCCCCGGCCTCGACAAGCCGCGCGGTCAGCGCGACGTCGTCCGGGCTGGGCGCCGGATCTCCCGACGGATGGTTGTGAAAGACGACGATGGCGGCGGCCCCGCCCGCGGCCGCCGTCTGGAACACCTCCCGCGGGTGCACGAGGCTCGCGTCGAGCGTACCCACCGACAGCACCGCCACTCGCACGACTCGGTGCCGCGTGTCGAGCAGCACGACGCCGAACTGCTCCACCGCTCGCGCGCCGTAGCGGGGCAGCAGGTAGGCGGCGACCTCCTGCGGGCAGTCCAGCAACGCGCGCTCCTCCGGCACGCGGAGCGTGCGCCTCCCGAGCTCGATGGCCGCGAGAATCCGGGCCGCGGTCGCCGGCCCGATGCCTGTCACCGCCCGCAGATGCCCATCTAGCACCCGGGTCAGACCGTGCAGGCCCCCCGCGCGACTCAGAACGCGGTTCGCCAAGTCCAGGGCGTTCTCGTGCTGAAACCCGTGACCGAGGACGGTGGCGAGCAACTCGTTGTCACCCAGAGCCGCCGCGCCGAGCCGACCGAGCTTCTCGCGGGGCCTGTCGTGCGGGGCCAGCCACTTCATGCCGCCTCCGGCATTCAAGCCCCGTGCCGCTCGCTCCAGCATCGTACTACAACGGAGCGGCACCCGGCCCGCGAACACCTCGGAGAAGCTGCGACCTCGCGGGCCGCCGCCGTACGCGGATGCTTCAGTCGGCCCCCGGCTGTCGCAGCCACCGGCCGCGGGCGGTGATCTCGGCCCAGCCAGTGAGCTGGATCTCGTCGTCCACCCATTCCACCCGCTGGGTACCGCCCGGGGCAGCCACGTCGACCCGGCGCCGCGCGCCGCCGTACGCCGCGGCGGCAACGGCCGCCGCACAGGCTCCGGTGCCCGACGCCTGCGTCGGTCCCACGCCCCGCTCCCAGATGAGGACCCGCAGGCGGTCGGCCCGCTGCACCTCGACGAAGGCGACGTTCGTCCCGGCCGGAAACGCGCGATGCCCCGCGAGCCGCGGGCCGAGCCGGCGAAACCGCTCCTCGTCGAGGGCCGGCGTCAGCACGATGCACTGCGGGTTGCCCACCGACAGCAGCACCGCCCCGACCTGCTCGCCGTCGACGTCGAGCGTCTCCTGTCGCAGGTCGCGGGCTTCGCCCATCGACGCGCGGAACGTGAAGCGCGGGGGCTCGGCCGCAAGCAGAACGAGCCGCCTGATGCCGGCATCGGTGGCCACGGCGAACCCGGCGCCCGGCCGCGCCCCTGCGGCCGATCCCGCGAGCGCGGCCTCGTCCGCGGCGAGAATCGCGCCCAGGCAGCGCACCCCGTTGCCGGACACCTCGGCGCTGCTCCCGTCGGCGTTGATCAGCGTCATCGTCGCCCCGCGGGGGGTTCGCCGGTAGCGGATCAGCCCGTCGGCGCCGACGCCGCGCGTCCGATGACAGGCGGCGCGGGCCAGGGCGGCGGGCTCCGCGCCCTCGACCTCCCCCGCGTCGACGAACAGGAAGTCGTTGCCGTAGGCCTGCGCCTTCACGAAGGCGATCTCGATCGGTCCGCTCATGCTCTCATTGGAGGGAGAAAGCCCGGAAGACCCAGGTGAAACCGACCGTGGCGCCGATCGAGCCGTCGTTCGGCGTCAGACCGTACAGCAACGCGCCGTCGAGCCGCACCGGTCCGCGCGTGATGCGCCCGCCCAGACGGACGGAGCCGGCGTTTCCGGTGCCCGGCGGCGGCGGCCCGCGACGCGTGTTCGCGCGGCCGGCCGCCTCGCCGACGATCTCGACCCCGCGGGCGATGGCCTGGGCGATGGACAACCCGTATGTCGGCGTGGTGTTCTGCCGATCCCCGCGCGTCGGGTCGCCCAGTATGCCCAGCCCGACGTTGAGCACGAAGCGGGTCGAGCGGATCGTCTTCCCGACCAGCACCGAGGCGAAGAAGTCGGTGGTGTCGAGCCCGAGACCGGCCTCGTTGCCGGCATTGGGCAGCTTGGTCGCGAACCGGAAGCCGATCCCCGGAAGAACCGTCCGTTCGCCGAGGACGCGCACCTTCATCCCGACGACGAGGTCCTCGAGGCTCTCGGCACGGTCGCCGTCGACCTCGAGCATGCCCGACAACGGCGCGGGGACCCTGCGGGTGATCTGGAGACGGTTGATGGACATGCCGTCGAGCTGGAACTCCGCGATCCGGCTCAGGCCGACGCTGATCCCCAGTCTCGGGGCGCTCGTGAGGTGCCCCCCCAGCCCCGAGACGACGTAACGCTGATCGCGAACGTGCTCGGCCCCGGCCTCGATGAGGACCAGACCGCTGCCGACCGTCTCGGGATCCTCGGTGACCAGCGGCCGCTGCTGCGCCGCGGCCGGACCGCACGCCGCCATCCATGCCATCGCCGCCAGGGCGCTCGTGACCTCTCGCGATCGCATCCGTGGGTTTCCTCGTCGCTCGGTGCTCAACCAACCTTCAGCCTTCCGCTCCGCTGCACGACCCGGGACTCGTGACCGCTCTCGCCGGCAGGGGAGGTCCCGCCGGGTCCGGCGGCCGCCTCGAGTCGGCGCACGGCGCTGCACGCCGGCCCCCATCGGCAGTAGGCGATCGCCGCGGCATCGTAGGCGGCGTGAGCCACCATCGGCGCCAGCAACCCGCCCGTGAGCACGGCGAGCCAGCCCAGGCCGGCCCCCATCGCCATGACCCAGACGCCGAACACCACCGTGTCGCGTCCTCCGATGTGGAGCAGCCCGAACGCGACGCTCGCCGCCGCCAGCCCCAGCTCCGCCTGAAGCGCGCCGCGGAACAGCAGCTCCTCTCCGACGCCGGCGGCCACGCTGATGACCACGACGTCGCGGAGGCCGACGGTGGCGAACAACGGCCGCAGCGTGTCCCGGAAGAGGCGCCGGATGGAGCGCACGCCCGCGATCTCGGGCGCATGGCAGAGAAGGGCGAGGTTGACCATCGCGAGGACGCCCGCCGCGGCCAGCCCGGCCAGCACGGCCAGCATCCAGGGTCCGTCCGTCCAGAACGCCGGAATGGCCCGCCACCGGATCCAGACGGCGGCGCACGCGGCCAGCAGCGCTTCGCCACCCACGGCCAGGACCGTGAGCTGGCCCGCCGTCATCGCCGGTTCCGTCCTGCGCCTCCCGGCCATCAGCATCGCCGCGGCGCAGACTCCTAGAACGTCCGTCTGCTGTCGAGCAGCACGGTGACCGGCCCGTCGTTGACGAGGTTCACGTCCATCACGGAACGGAACACACCTGTCTCCACCCGCGTTCCCGATTCGCGGAGGGCGCCGACGAGCGCGTCGTAGGCCGCACGGGCCGCCGGCGGGGACGCGGCGGCGTCGAACGAGGGACGGCGGCCGCGCCGGCAGTCGCCGTACAGCGTGAACTGCGATACGACCAGCGCCGCCCCGCCGACGTCCGCGAGCGAGCGGTCGAAGCGCCCCGCCGCATCCTCGAACAGCCGCAGGTCGCGCACCTTGCGCGCGACGTAGGCGACATCGGCCTCCCCATCGTCGCGTCCGACGCCGACGAGCACGACGACGCCGCGTGCGATGCGGCCGACGACCTCACCGTCGACAGCGACCGAGGCGGAGCGCACGCGCTGGATGACAGCTCGCATCGCGATTCGCCGCTGCAGCTCCGGACCGCTCCGCGGTCAGGGCACGGCCATCCCGGCCCGGATCGGGGTGCCGGCCCTGCCGGCCTGGGCCCGCAGCTCGGCCACCGGGTTCAGCCGCGTATCGAGAAGATGGCGCGGCGCCACGTTGCCGAGCGCGCGCAGCATGGACTGTTTGATACCCGGGTGCTCGCGCTCGAGGTCGAGCAGCCAGCGCTTGATGCGTTGCCGCTTCAGGCTCAGGTCTCCGCAGACGGGACAGCAGCATCCGATCACCTCGAGCTCGCGCTCTCTCGTATACGCACGCGCCTCGTCCTCCGACACGTAGACGAGCGGCCGGATGACGACGTGACGCCGGTCGTCGGACAACAGCCGGGCCGGCATCGCCTTCAGGGACCCCGCAAAGAAGAGATTCAGCAGCAGGGTCTCGATGAAGTCGTCCGCGTGATGCCCGAGGGCAATCTTCGTGGCCCCGACGTCGGCCGCCAACCGGTAGAGCACGCCTCGGCGCAGCCGCGCGCAGAGCGAGCAGGGAGTGGCTTCGGCGTCGAGCACATCGTCCATGATGTCGCCGATCGAGGTGTGCTCGATGCGGTGCTCCCATCCCCGGGCCGCGCAGGTGCGGGAGATGACGGCGTGCTTGTAGTCCGTATAGCCGGAGTCGACGTTGACCGCAACGAGGGAGAAGCGGACCGGCGCCCGGCGCCGGAGCGCGTCGAGCAGGCTCATCAGCGCCCAGCTGTCCTTGCCGCCGGACAGGCCGACCATCACCCGATCGCCGTCCTCGATGAGGTCGAACGCCTTGATGGCGCGCGTGACCTTGCGCGCCAGTCGAGCTTCCAGCGTGCTCTGGTAGGGCATACGAGGGCCGCCAGAACCGCCCGGGCGGTCGCGGTTGCGGCGCCGGGCGGCCAGTCTACACCAAGCGCCGCCCCACCGCCACGGTTCACAACAGGTCGCGTACCGACGGTGCGGCCCCGTCGTCGATGCGCACGGCGATGCGGAGCGCCACGCCAAGGTAGCGGCCGTCGGTGGTTCCCGGCTCCACCAGGCGCGGAACGAATCCGCTTTCGCTTCGTACGGAGAGCAGATAGGCCCAGCTTCGGCGCGAGTACACGCCCTCGGGCCGCAAGGTGATCTCGCGGGCGACGCCCGGGTCGAGGTCGATGCGTTGCGCCTCCCCTCCCATGCGCACCTCGACCGAGTTCGCGACCCGGGACCGGAGGGTCAACGTGGCCTCCGCTATCCGTGGGCCGCTGCGTACGATGATCTCGGTGCGGCGTCCGCCGGCGACCCAGATTCCCGGCGGCTCGGGCCCGTACACGTTGTGGTCCATGTAGTACAGGAGCACGGGAGGGTCGCCGTACTCGATGCGCGCGCGGGGCGGGTAGCGGTTGATCGGCAGGTCGTTGACCATGGTCAGCTCGACCGGCAGCGCGCGCAACAGGCCCCGCTCCACGGCGAGGTAGGGCTCCTTGGCCGCGACGAACGGGTTCGCCAGGATGTGCGCCGTGAAGAGCCCGCCACCGATCCACGCAGCCGCCACCGGACCGAGGGACGCGAGGCGGGGCGTGATGAAGAACAACGCCGGGTAGATGCTCAGGAAGTACCGGTTGCCGGACGGTCCGCCGCCGCCGGACCAGGTGTACGGCATGTAGACGATCGTGCCCACGGCAGTTGCGGCCACGGTCCCGAGGATGAGCCAGCCCCGGAGCGTACGGTCGGCCGGGTTCCGCAAGAAGAGGAAGGCGGCCACGAGCCCCGGGAAGAAGAACGGCAGGACGCCGAAATGACGCCCGACCGCGAAGTACCACAGGTTCGCGCCGAGCATGCGGAGGAAGCCGGCCGGATCGAGCCGCTCCTCCACCACGACCTCATTCGTGCTCACCTCCGTCCCCAGGCTGTAGAAGGTCAGTCCCTCGCGCTCGAACGGAAAGATCTCGTAGAAGGTCCTCCGGTCGCCCCCCTGGTAGATCACCTCCCCGGTGATGAGAGCGTTGACCGCGAAGGCGAAGGTCACCGTCAGCGCGAACGCCGTCCCCGTGGCGAGACCGGCCCCGATGCGGCGGCGCCCCCACGCGGCGAGCACCGGCGGCACGATGAGCAGGACGTTCAGGGGCTTCGAGAAGGTCACCAGGCCGAGCACGACGGCGGCCGCGACGTCCGTCCACCGACCCCGCAGCCTCGTGGCTGCACCCGCGGCGTCGGGCGGCGCCACGTCCTTGTAGAACCAGAGGAAGTAGGCGTAGACGACTCCCGCGACGTGAAACGTCTCCGAGGTGAAGAGCACGGCGTACACCGGCACTATCGAGACGCCGAAGAATCCCAGCGCGTATGCGAACGAGAGACCGCGGGGCGAGTACGCGGCGAGAAAGCGGTAGCCGAGAAGGACCACCCCCACCAGGAGCACGACGTGGAGGACGAGCAACCCGTTCAGCCCCGCGAGCCGCACGAAGGGCGCCGCCAGCACGGAGTAGACGTAGGCCTTGCCGAAATAGAGTCGATCGCCGGCTCGCCGGCTGCCCCCACCCTGCTTGAGGAAGATGCCCTGCGGGCCGTCGTGATAGATCTGGTAGAAGCGCTCGACGTCCCGCGCCTCGTAGGCGAGGTCGCCGTCGTAGGCCACGCTGAGCGCCATGGCTACGTAGGTCGCTTCGTCGCCCTTGAGACCGCCCGTCGTTCGGACGGCGTCCATCGAGAGCGCCGCGCCGCAGCCGACGACGAGCATGGCGGCTGTCACGACCACTCCGGCGTCGAGACGGCGAGGCTTCGCCCCGCCGCCGAAACCGGCCGCGCCGAGGCCGAATCTCGCCGCGACGGCGGCCGCACGGCGCAGCAGGTGCACCGCGCAATTATGGAACAGCAACGGTCGCGACAGAAACAGCGCATCCGTGCCCGCGGTCCGAGCGGTCGTTCTGCGCGGACGCTGCGTCGCGGCCGCGCGTCCGGTGCGGCGCCGCTACTGGCGGCCGCCCTGCTTGCGGCAGCGTGCGGGCCGCAGGTCGCCGATGGGCTCGCCGACGATCTTGGCGCGACCTTCGGGGCGCTCGCGGCGGAAGCGGAAGCGAGCGGCTCCGTCACCGTGGCGGGGCAGGAGGGCTGGCTATTCTCTGCCTCCGAGCTGCGCCACCTCGCCGGCGGCCCCTTCGGCGCCTTCGACACGCTGGCGGCGATCCTCGGCCTGAATCGGGAGCTGGCAGCGCGCGGCATCGAACTGCTGCTGGTACCCGTGCCGCCCAAGGCGGTCATCTATGCCGACAAGGTCGGCGCAGACGACCCGGTCGTGCCCATCCCCGTGCCGCGTCTCGATCCGCACCACCGCGCGTTCTACACCCTGCTGCGGAGCCAGGGGGTCGACGTCCTCGACCTCACGGAACGTTTCCTGGACGACCGCTTTCACGGCGAGGGCCCGCTCTACTGCCGGCAGGACACGCACTGGTCGGGCATCGGCTGCGTCGTCGCCGCCGAGGAGATCGCGGACCTGGTGCGGGAGCGCCCGTGGTTCGCCGCGCTGGACACCCGGTCTTACCGGTACGGATGGCAGTCGACGACGATCGACGGCGACCTGGCCCGGGACTACGACGCCGTGACCGCCCGTGAGGAGCTGCGGCTGCGCACCATCGCCGCGGGAGGCGAGGGGCGTCCGTCGGCCGTCCCTCCCGCTCCCGACAGCCCGATCACGCTGCTCGGCGACACTCACGTGCTCGTGTTCCACGCCGGGGAGGAGATGCACGCCGCGGGGTCGGGGCTCGCCGATCAACTCGTCTACGAGCTCGGACTGCCTCTCGATGTCGTGGCCTCCGACAGCCCCGGCGCAGCCCTCGCCGCCCTGCGGAGACGCGCGCGGGCGGATCCCGCCTCCTGGGACGGGAAGCGGCTGGTGATCTGGTGCTTCGCGGCCCGCGCGTTCACGGCCGCGGGAGCCTGGCGGGCGACCCCGAACGACGACTGAAGCACCGCTACCGAGGCCGACGCTCCCAACGGGGATCCGGCTCAGAAGCGGATCCGGAAGCCGCCCCCGACCTCTGCGCCACCCACCCGCAGGAAGACGCGGCCGGTCCTCGCCGCCGGAAGGTCGACCGTGGCGGCGGCGTACCGCACCATGAAACCGACGCCGACGCGGCGCGTCGGCATGTACGTCACGTCCACCCCCACGTGGCCGCCGACCGCGTTCCGCCGGTGCTCGCCGGTCTGGACGAGGTCGACCCGCACCGCCTCGAACGGAGGCCCGCCCGCCTCGCGGACCGTCACGTTGGTGACGACTCCCTGGAACACGTTGTAGAGTGACGGCCCGGCGAAGACCGACGCCTCGATGCGCTCGACGATGGGGAACCGCCAGGCGACGAAGGCGTGGGTCACGCGCTGCCGGTGCCGGAACGAGAGCTCGCGGAGCGGCAGATCGCGGAACGCGCCATGCAAGATGGGATGCGGCACCGTGCCCGTGAGGGTCGTGGCGTCGGACGTGGCGAGCTGCGTGTAGCTGGCGCCGACCGACAGATCGCGCCACAGCCGCAGGCTGCCGCCGGCATCGATCATCCCCGCCCGGCCGATGACGTGCGTCGATTGCAGCTGGGCGTCCTCGTCGTAGGCACGGAAGCCGAGGTTGTCGGCCATACGCCGGTTGCCGTCCTGAGAAGCGCCGTTGACGTGAACGCCGACCCGCCCCGCGAACCAGGAGATCCAGCCCGGCAGGCCCGCCGGGCCGGACCGCGCGTCCCGCTCGTCCGGCCCCGCCTGCGTTTCCGCTTCCTCGGAGGCGCCGCGCTCGGCCGCGAGCGTCGGCTTCCCGGCCGAGGTTGGTGAGGTACCGTCCGCGGCCCGTGCGGTCGCGCCCCCGGCCATCGCCAGCGCAACCGTCAGCAGGGGCACGCCGAGGCGCTCAGTCCACACGCAGGGACCCTCCGTCGACATCGACGACCGGCGCGAGGCCCGGCCCGCGCGCCGACACCGGGCGGTCGTACTGCCTGACCAGGTGATCGAAGAACGCACCGGCCATCAGTCCGTAGCCTTCCGCGGTGGGGTGCAGGCCGTCCGGGCCGATGCACGGCAGCGGCCGTCCGCCGGCCGGGGCGCACATGCCTCCCGCCAGCACCCCGTGGATGTCGAGGAGCACCCCGCCCCGGCGCGCCGCCACGGCTCTAAGGCCGTCGTTGAACTCGGGGACCCGCTCCGCGTAGTCACCGCGGGCGCTCGAGCGAATCGGCGGCAGGGTGGCCAGGACGGGGTCGGCGCCCGCCGACTGCACCGCGCGCACCATCCGATCGATGGCGTCGAGGGCGGCGGCGCTCCGGCCATCCTGATAGGCCAGGTCGTTCGTCCCTGCCATCAGGATGACGACCTCCGGCCGATGTCGCGCCAGCGCCGACGCCAGCCGTCCCCGGGCCTCGACAGCCCTCTCTCCCGGCATGCCCTCGTTGAAAACGTGGATCGTCTGTGCCCGGTACGCGTTCCGCAACCGTTGCTCGAGCTGCGTGGGATAGGAACGCCCGACGGACACGGAGCCGCCGGACAGGACCCCGGCGGTCAGGCTGTCGCCGAACGCCAGGATCCGGGTCACGCCGAGCTCCGGCGGCGGCAGCACGCGCACGACGAACGTGCACGCCGCCGCCTGCCCGAGCCGGTCGGTGGCCGCGCACGACAACGTGGTGGCGCCGACCCGGAAGCCGGTCCCGGATGCCGGTTCGCACGAGACGGCGACCGGCGTTTCGCCGCCGCGCACCAGCGGAGAGGGATAGGCGATCGGGATCGGATTCCCGTCCGGCGACTGCGCCCGTTGTTCGACCGGGCAATCGAGGCCGAGCACACCGACCTTGTGCGCGTTGAGCGGCGAAGGTGCGGCCGGGGGTACGAGAGACGATTCGGCGCACGCCGCGGCAACGGCGATCGAGAAGCAAGCGGCCAGCCGACAACGTGGAAACACCGGGAACGCCAACAGAGACCACCGAACGCGTGACCATCTCACGCAACCCGACGCACGCACGGTGTGAACGAAGCCGCGGTCGGTCATCTTACCCCACGCCATCGGACGCACGGCCCGGTTCGTCGCCGCCCTCGGGCTCGAGCACCTCGCGTACGACATAGATCGGCTTGTTCTGGGACTCGTGGTAGGTGCGGGCCTGGAGCTCGGCGAGCAACCCGAGCGTGACGAGCTGGAGGCCGCCGAACGCGAGCAGGATCCCGAGCAACAGCAGTGGTCGGTCTCCTATCGCCTGGCCGGTGAACAGCCGGACGTAGCCGAGATACCCGGTGACGGCGGCGCCCGCGAGTCCCATCAGGAGTCCCGGCGGCCCGAACATCTGCAGCGGCCGCGTCGAGTAGCTGAGGAGGAACTTCACCGTGAACAGGTCGAGCACCACGCGGACCGTGCGCGACAGGCCGTAGTTCGATCGGCCGAAGCGCCGGGCCCGATGATTCACGGCCATCTCCGCGATGCGCACGCCCTGCTCGCTGGCGATCGCGGGTATGAAACGGTGCATCTCGCCGTAGAGTCGGAGCGGCCGGATCACCTCGCAGCGGAAGGCCTTGAGCGAGCAGCCGTAGTCGTGCAGGCGGACCCCGGTGATCCGCGAGATCAGGCCGTTGGCCACCATCGACGGCAGACGCCGCGTGAGCCACGGGTCCTTGCGGGCCCGGCGCCACCCGCAGACGATGTCGTGCCCTTCCTCGAGGCGGGCCACCAGCCCCGGGATGTCCCGCGGATCGTTCTGGAGATCGCCGTCCGACGTGACGATGATGCGACCGCGAGCCCTGGCGAACCCCGCTGCGAACGCCGCCGTCTGGCCGAAGTTGCGCCGCAGGCGCACCACGCGCACGTGCGGGTCGCCGGCGTGCAGATCGCAGAGGATTCGGAACGTGTCGTCGGTGCTCCCGTCGTCGATGAGCAGCAGCTCGTAGGGGCGCCCCCAGCCTCCCAGGGACTCGCTCAACTCCTGGTGGAGGGTCCGGAGATTCGGCGCCTCGTTCCTCAGAGGAATGACGACCGAGAGGTCAGGTGCCATGGCGGTGACGGTCCGCATCCCGCGCGGGCTCCGAGTATAGCGTGCGGTCGTCCGATCGGCGTCACCGTCTCCGGCGCAGCGCCCAGACGGCGCCGGCCGCCGCTGCCGTAGCCGCAGCCGCAGCCAACGCGAGCGCCGCGCGCGGGTGCCGGGCGAGCGCGTCGGACCCCGTGGACGCGACGCGGGCGACCCACGCGACCGCGTCCGCTCCGTAGCGCACGGCCAGCGTCGCCTCCCCGAAGTAGCGAAGGGCTCGACCACAGGCGACGGCGGCGGCGAACCGCCACACCGGAACCCCCGCCACGCCCGCCAGCAGGACGAACATCTTGAACGGAGCCGGCGGCGGCAGGATGGCAGGGATGGCGACCGCGAGCACGCCGTAGCGCTGCGACAGAGCCCGCGCGCGCTCCAGCCGCACACCCCCAAAGCGCCGCCGGGCCAGCGCGGCCCCGCCCGTGCGCCCGACGGCGTACAGCAGCAGGCATCCCGCCAGCGATCCGAGAGTCGCCATCGTCGCGTAGTAGACCAGCCGGTCCGGATCCTGGACGACCAGCCCGATGACGAGCAGATCGTTGATCTCGGGCAGGGAGAGCAGCGACGAATCGAGGAACGCGACGACGAAGAGCCCGGGGCCGCCCAGAGTGACGGCGAACGCCTCGAGCCAACTTGCGATGCGGGACACTTGCCGCCACGAGTATAGCGGCGGCACGCGTCCGATCCCGGCGGCCCGCGGCGGGCCTCCCCCAACGCCGTCTCCGGTGGGCGAGAGGGTCAGGAAGCGCGGTCCGCGGTCCGGGGCGGGGCAGCGTCGCGGATGGCGGCCAGCATCTCGTCGTGAACGCGGCCGTTCGACGCGAGGACGTGGCCGTCCGTCGTCCGGAACGGGCCGCCGTACATGCCGCTCATCCGCCCGCCCGCCTCGTCCACGATCAGCGCGCCGGCGGCGGTGTCCCAGGGGTGCAGGCGCTGCTCCCAGAACCCGTCGAGGCGGCCCGCCGCGACGTAGCAGAGGTCGAGGGCGGCCGAGCCCAGGCGGCGCACGGCGCGCGCCCGACCCACGAACGCGCGGAAGAGACCGATGACCTCGTCGAGCGTCTCGTGCACGTCGTACGGGAAGCCCGTGCAGAGGAGGGCGTCGATCAACCGGCTGGTCGAGGATACGGCCACGGGCGCCCCGTTCAGTCGCGCCCCGCCGCCCCGCTCGGCGGTGAAGAGCTCCTCGCGCAGTGGGTCGTACACGGCGGCCACGCGGGCCTCGCCCTCGATCTCCAGGGCGAGCGAGGCACAGAAGAACGGCAGTCCGTGCGCGTAGTTCACCGTGCCGTCGATCGGATCGAGGACCCAGCAGTGGGCTGCCCGGGGGTCCGGGGCCGCCCCCGCATCGAGTTCCTCGGCGACGATCGCGTGGGTCGGGAACCGCTCGCGAATCAGCGCCCGGACCATCGACTCGACCTCGACGTCCACCTCGGTGACGAGGTCTATGGGGCCCTTCTTCGTGACCGCGAGGTCGGTCCGGAAGCGGGAGAGCTGGATCTCTCCCGCCCGCAGCACAGCTTCGATTGCCGTCGCGACGAGGAGGGGATCTACGGTCTTCAAACCAGCTTCTTGACCATCCGAACTTCCATGCCGCCCTCCGGAACGCGCTGCAACGTGAGATCGTCCATGAGACTGCGCATGAAGAAGATGCCGCGCCCGCTCGGCTTCAGGATGTTCTCGGGAGCCAGCGGATCGCCCACGTCGACCGGATCGAACCCCTCGCCCTGGTCGACGACGCGGACCACGAGCTCCGTCGGGTCGGCGAACGGCTCCAGCCGGCACTCGACGACGACGCGCTTCGACTGGTCCTCCCCGTTGCCGTGCTTGATGGCGTTGATGACCGACTCCCGCACCGCGACGCCCACCCAGTGGGTCGCGTCACCGTCGAGGCCGCCGACCTGGCCCATGTGGTCCGCCACCACCTGGACGAAGTCCAGCACGTCGAAGTGGCTGGGGCAATCGAAAATAACGCCGGCGGCAGGCATTCGTTCGTGCGGCGTACCATACTCTCGACCGGGGCGGCGGGCAAGCCGAGCGGGTATAGTTCGCGCATGTCCGGCGCAGCGACGAGGGAAGCGACGATCGCACCCGCCCGGGCGTTGCGCGGTCGGCTTCGCGTGCCGGGCGACAAGTCGATCTCGCACCGCTACGCCATCCTCGCCGCGCTGGCCGACGGCGTCTCCCTCGTGACCGGCTACGCGGACGGCGCCGACTGCCGCGCCACCCTCCGGTGCCTGCGCGCGCTCGGAGTCACCGTCGACTCCCGTCCCGACACCGGAGGCGCCGGGGACGCCGGCCGAGCCCTGACCATCCACGGCCGGGGACTCGGCGCGCTGGCGCCCCCTTCCGGCGAGCTCGACGCCGGCAACTCCGGCACGACGATGCGGCTCCTGGCCGGCGTGGTCGCGGCGCACCCGTTCCGCACCGTCATCACGGGCGACGGCTCGCTGCGGCGGCGCCCGATGCGGCGAGTCATCGAGCCGCTCGAGCGCATGGGAGCCACCCTCGATGCGGAGGACGGCCGGCCGCCGCTGACCATCCGCGGCGGCCGTCTCAGCGGCATCGAGCACGCGCCGCCCATGGCGAGCGCCCAGGTGAAGACCGCCGTGCTCCTGGCCGGCCTGCACGCCGCCGGGACGACACGCGTGGTCGAGGCGCTCCCGACCCGGGACCACACCGAGCGGGCGCTCCTGACCTTCGGTGCGGCGGTCCGCCGGGACCCCTCGGGCGTCACCGTCACCGGGGGCGCGCGGCTGCGCGCGGCGGACCTCGCGGTACCGGGCGACCCGTCGTCTGCCGCCTTCTGGGCCGCCGCCGCGGCCGCGTTGCCGGGCTCCGAGGTCCAGATCGACTCGGTCGGCCTCAACCCGACGCGCACCGCCTACCTGGACGTCCTGCGCCGAGCCGGCGCGCACGTCGAGACCCGGGTGACGGAGGATGCCGGCGGCGAGCCCATGGGCACGCTCCGCGTGCGGCATGGCTGCGTGCGGCCCGTGGCAGTGACCCCGGCGGAAGTGCCGGGGCTCATCGATGAGCTCCCGGTGCTGGGGGCCGTGGCCGCTCTGGGCGGGGGGATCGACGTGCGCGGCGCCGGAGAGCTCCGCCACAAGGAGAGCGACCGCATCGCTCGTCTCGCCGACGGACTGCGCCGGCTCGGCGCCCGCGTCGAGGAGCGGCCGGACGGGTTCCGCGTGGACGGCTCGGGACGGCTTGCCGGCGGGTCGGTCGACGCGGCCGGCGACCACCGCCTGGCGATGGCGTTCGCCGTTGCGGCGCTCGGCGCCGACGGCCCGAGCGTCATCGCCGGCGCCGGCGCGGTCGACGTCTCGTACCCGGGATTCTTCACGGCGCTCGACGCGTTGCGCGCGGACTGACGCCGGCGCCGGGCGGTCGGGCCCTCATCGTGCGAACTGACAAGATCTTCCTGGTCGGGTTCATGGCAGCGGGCAAGTCGACGGTGGCCGAGGCCCTGGGAAGGCGCATCGACTGGCGCGTCGAGGACGTGGACACCCGCATCGAGGCGCGGGAGCGGCAGACCGTCGCCGACATCTTCGCGCGGCACGGCGAGGACCACTTCCGCGCGGTCGAGCGGGCCGTGGTGCGGGAGTTGCTGCCGTTGCGTCACGCCGTGGTCGCCACCGGCGGCGGCACCTTCGCGGACCCCGCGAACCGGACCGCCATCAACCGGAACGGGACCTCCGTGTGGCTCGACGTGACCTTCGAGACCGTGATCGCCCGACTCCCCGCCGACGGCAGGCGGCCGCTCGCCGGGAATCGGGAGACCCTCTACGGGTTGTACCGCGCCCGGCAGGCTGCCTATCGGCAGGCACACCTGCGGCTGGACGCGAGCCGGCTGCCGGCCGGCGCGCTGGTGGAGCGTCTGTTGGACTGGGTAGGGGCGTAGCCCGGGAATCGCCGCCTGCGGCTTCGACGCCGCGCTGCGGCGCGGACCTCCAACCACGCGCCCGGGTTCCGCGCCGTTCCGCGGCGTCCTGCGGCGCAGTCTCCCGGCGTGCCGGCTACGACGACACGGCTGGCCCTTCGACCGCCGTCGAGGGCGTGCGGCGGGCCTTGCGCGCCGCACGCTCCTCCCGCCGGCGCAACTCGGCGGCATAGGCGTCGGCGGCGGAGCGGGAGCCGAGGATCCAGCCGATCACCATCCCGAACAGGAGCACGGCCGGGATGAACACGAAGTGGCCGGCCGTCATGTCGAACATCTACGTCTGCTCCGGGTCGTCTCGATCGCCGACCCGCCGGGCCAGGCCGGCGAGATCGCGCTCCACGGCCGAGAAGCGCCGCGCCAGCGACCAGAAGTAGCCGAACGCCAGGATCCACACGATCGAGTACGCGGCGATGAGGAACGGCGCCGCGGGAAGGCGGTCTTCGTCGGGCAGTTGGTCGATGGGCACGAACTCCTCAAGGGGCGGCTGCGCCGGCTGCGGCGCGGCGACGGCCGGCGCCTCCCACGCGGCAAGGGCGGCCACGACCACCACGACCGGAATCCAGGCGCCGAGCCGCCGGCTCCCCGCCCTCGGCCCGCCATGGCGCCGAGCGCCCGCCCGTCGCGCGCACCGCTCGTCAGTCGTCGTCATACGCCAACCGCAGCCTGTCGACCGCCGCACGCTGCTCCTCCAGTCGCCGCCGTCCGCCCAGCATGACGAGGAACAGCGCGAAGTAGGCGGCCACGCACCACCAGAAAGGGCCGGCCATCGGCATCTCCAGCGTTGGAACGACGGTGTTCTCCGGATGGATCGTGCGCCAGAAGTTGACCGACACGTAGACGAACGGCACGTTGGCCATGCCGAACAGCGCCAGTCCCGCGGAGAGCTTCTCGGAGCCCGGGCCGCCGTAGCGGCGCAGCAGCAGGTAGGCGATGAAGGTGAGCTCGAGGATCAGCGCGGTCGTCAGCCGGACGTCCCACTGCCACCAGACGCCCCACGACACCCGGCCCCACAGCGGCCCGGTGGTGAGGCCCATCAATCCGAAGAGCACGGCGAGCTCCGCCGCCGACACCGCCAGGCGATCCGCCCGCGGCCGCTCCGTGAACAGGTAGATGGCGCTCGCGATTCCGCACACGAACACCGCCGCGAACATCACGAACCACGCCGGCACGTGGAAGTAGAAGATCTTCGCCACGAGGCCCATGGTGGCCTCGTTCGGAGCCATCGCGATCAGCACGGGCGCAGTCGCGAACAGGACCACGGCGGCGGCCAGCCACATCGTCTGCGCCCGGTTCTGCATGCGCGTCATTCTGCCATGAGCGGCTCGAAAGTCCAAAGCGTGAGGGTCAGGAAGACGACGTCGAAGAACGCGATCAACGCCAGCCAGAAGCGGGCCTGATCGAGGTTCGGCTCCGCCGCGAGGAGGGCGATCGTGCCGCTCACGCCCGCGACGAGCACCGGGATCGTCACCGGGTAGAGCAGCACCGGCAGCAGCACCGCCCGGCTCTGGCTGCGGGCCAGCATCGCCGCGAAGAGGGTCCCGACGGCGGCGAAGCCAATCGTGGCCGCGACCAGGAGCGCAGCCATCCAGAATGCGTGCTCGAGCAGCGCCGCGGAGAAGAAGAGCGTGACGAGGAAGATGACCACCACCTCCACGACCGCCATCAGGAGCACGATGCCGAGCAGCTTGCCGACGAAGATTGCGGACCGCTCCACCGGCGCCAGCAGCAGCGCGCGCAAGGCGTCCTGACCCAGCTCCCGCTCGAACGCCCGGCCGAGGGCCAATTGGCCCGCGTAGGCGAGGGCCACCCAGACGATGCCGGCCTCGACGCCAACCAGTGGCCGGCCCTCGCGCACGAACGCGAACGAGAAGACGAGGACGCAGGAGGTCGCGAAGAACACCGTCGTGTAGACCAGCTCCCGGCTGCGGAGCTCGACCCGCAGGTCCTTGCCCATGACGAGCCAGGCGATGCGGAAGAAATCGCCCATGGCTCACTCGGCAAGCGCCGTGCGGTAACGGTCGCGCAACGTGCCGCCGCTGGACCCCAGCACGCTGACGCGCCCCCGGCGGAGGACGACGGCGCGGTCGACAATCCCGTCGATGAGATCGAGATCGTGGGTGGCAACGAGGACCATGCGGCGGTCTGCGCGCAGGTCGCCCAGCCGAGACGCGAGGGCGCGGCAGGAGCCCTCGTCGAGGCCGGTGAACGGCTCGTCGAGCAGCACGAGCCGGGGGTCGTGGAGCAGCGACCGCTCCAGCGCCAGGCGCTGGCGCATCCCGCGCGAGAACCCCTGCACCGTGTCGCCGGCGCGGTCCCCGAGGCGGGCGCGCTCCAGCGCCGCCGAGACGCGCGCGTCTGCGTCGGGCAGGCCGTACAGGCCCGCGAAGAACTCGAGGTTCTCGCGCGCCGTGAGCTCCGGGTACAGGCGCAGCTCGTGCGACAGCAGCCCCAGGCGGCCCCGCAGGGCGGAACCGGCATCGGCGGCCGTGCGACTGCCGTAACGCACCGTCCCGGACGACGGGGCGATCAGGGAGGCGAGCACGCCGAGCAGCGTCGACTTGCCGGCGCCGTTCGGCCCGAGAAGGCCGACGACCTCTCCGGTCCGCAAGGTCAGGGAGACGCGCGTCAGCGCCCGCCGGCGTCCGTAGTGCCGCGAAACTTCGGCGACCGTGACCAGTTCGAAGTCGAACGGGTCGTCTGCAGCGGGCGTCGCGCTCATCCGGCGGCGCCCGTCGGTCCCGCCGCTGCCGGGCGCTTGTCGAACCGGCGCGGCGGGCTGAGCACCACGGGGGCGAGGTCGGCGTCCAGCTCGCGATAGACGCTCTCGAGAGCCGCCATCAGCGTGCCGCGGCGGGACGCGTACTTCGTGGCTCCGACACGGCCCGCCCTCCGTTGGCGCTCCAGCCGGACGAGGTCGGCGAGCAGGGTCTCCTTCCGCGCCTCGAGGCGTCTCCGGCGCTCGCTGCCGGCCCGGTCGTCGGCGGCGCCCACCGCACCCCAGACGCCGGCGAGCAGCATCACCCCGGCCAGCATCAGCGTGAGCATCGCCGGCGTCCGGCTGTGGTGCGGCAGTCCGCTGATCTCGAACGCCACCGGGGTGCCGGCCGGCACGGGCGGCCCGGCGCCGAAGATGTACGTGGTGTCCCCTCCGATGGTGTCGGGTCCCATGTCGGCGCGCCGCGAGATCTGGTCGGAGGCGAGGTTCATCTCCCCCCACTTCTCCACCACCAGCAGCAGGCTCTCGAGGTGGACCGGCAGTGGCTGCGCGATTGCGAGTCGATCGCCGGCGTAGGGCAGCGCGAAGGCCAGCCGGAGCGGGGTGGTCCCGGGGCGGAAGGGTCCGGGCAGCGAGACGATCGCCCCCTCGACGCGCGTGCTCGGCGCGGACTCGCCGAGTGCGGTCGTACCCTGCGCCCCGGCCGGCAGGGTGAGCCGGATCGGCTCCCCCGGAGCGACCGGTGCGGCCCCCGGGTTGACGATGTCGAGGTAGTAGAAGACCGTGACCGACTCCTCCTCCAGCTCGACCGCGATCCGCGAGTCCGGTCCGAAGGTGACGTCGCCCGCCTCGACCTCGGCGTCCGGGTCCGCCGCCGCGCCGCCCGAGCCGACCAGCAGGAGCCTCGTCCCGCCGCGCTCCGGCACGGCGAAGGGCTGCGACTCCAGGCGGACGCCGTCCAGTTCGGTAGCGGCGCTCGCGGTCGCGCCCGGCGTGAGCGCCGCGAACGTGGCCCGTCCCGCGGCGTCCGTGGCAACCACCTCGACCGCACCCGCGACCCTGAGCTCCACCGGCTGGTCCGGAACGTTGTTCGTCATCTGCCCGCGGATGACGCGCACCGACACCGTCCCGACCGGGAGTCCCGGATCCGGTAGCGGAATGCCCGACATCTGCCGCGGATCGGGCTGGGCCGCGACGGGCAGGGTCAGTGCGGTCAGGACGAGCGCGACGGCCCAAGCGCCGACCGTGCGGGGGCTCGCGACCGACAGCGGACCGCAGCGGGCGCGGCGGAGCTCGGCAGTCACGTCTGGGTCACCGACGCGGCTGCGGGTGACGGCGCGGGTCCGGCGGGCCCGCCGGCCAGGCTCGCACCGCACCCCTTGCAGAACCTCGCGTCCGGCTCGTTGCCGGTTCCGCATCGGCCGCAGGCGCGGCGGGCGGGTGCGGCCGCCCGCGCCGGTTCCGCTTCCGCGAGGCGGGCCGCCAGCTCCCGCTCGATCCGGTCGCGATAGCCGGTGCCCTCGACGTCGAGCTGCTGCATGAGGCGCTTGGCCCGTGCCCGGAGGCGCGCGCCCATCTCGCGGAAGTCGGTGTCGGACACCTTGCCCATCGCGCGGTCGAACTCGAGCTCCTTGATCGAGCGCAGGACGAGCGTCTTCTCCCGGTCGAGGGCCGCCCGCGTGCGACCGCCGACCATTTCCATGCGGTCCAGCGGGCGCGACGTGACCGCCGTCAGCAGCATGCCGTAGGCGGCGTAGCCAACGTAGGCGCCGGATCCGACCACGGCAACGAGCAGGACGAGGGCCGCCGCATCGGGAGGCGCCGCGTAGTACACGGCCGCGGTGGCGCCGGCCAGACCGGCGAGGACGAAGAAGTGCCAGGGACGGAACGAGCCGCCGTCAGTCGAGGTCTCGGAGCTCATCGTCCAGGCGCGCATCGAGCTCGGCGTCCTCCGCCGCGGGCAGTGACGCCACCTCGTCCTCGGGCGCGTCCCGGCGGGACCAGCGTACGGCCAGGGACCCGACGCCGACCAGGCATCCGACGCCGATGAGGTACGGCAGGAGCCACGCGAGACGGTTGAAGCCCTCGTCGAGCGGAGCGCCCAGCGGCTCCTGACTGCCGTAGGTCGCGATGAAGTAGTCGAGAATCTGCCGGCGGTCGCGCCCCGCCTCGATCTGCTCGCGGAGCTGGCCCCGCATGTACTCCGCCCCCGCGGCGACGAGCTGCTGCGAGCCGTCGGGCCGCCCGACCCAGCGGGGCGGCGACGAGCACCGGCAGTCGGCCAGGGTGTAGTGCGGGCAGTCGCCGCAGGTGCACACCAGCTCGCGCTGCAGCTCGGCCTCCAGCGGCGTCGTCGCCGTGAACGACTCGGGTGCCGGCCCGCCCTGCCCCGCCGCGGGCGCCGCGGCGGCAGCAAGCGCCAGCAGCAGGACGAGAGCCGCCGCCATCCCCAGCACGGCGATCACCGATACGGCACCGGAGGCGGCCGCTCCTCCCGCCGGGGCGGTTCCGCCCGCGTCGGCCGGCGCCCGCGAGGCGAGGAACGCGAAGCGACTCTCGGGCAGCAGCGCGATGCCGGTCCCGAGGGCCAGCAGGGCGAAACCGAGCCAGATCCAGTTGACGAGCGGATTGACCGTGACCTGGAAGCTGGCCGACTGATCGGCCATGTCGTACGCGGCCAGCACGACGTACACGTCCTCGGCCAGGGTGCGCCGCATCGCGACCTCGGTTGTCGGTTCGGCCTCGTGCTTCCGGTAGAACCACCGGCCGGGGTAGAGGCTGCCCACCTCGCGGCCGTCCTCGAACACCGTGACGTGCGCCGTGTGCATCTCCTTGCGCCCGTCGTCGGTAATGCTCAGCCGGTCCAGCCGCACCGCGAAACGGCCCACTTCGACGTCCTCGCCAGGCGTCAGCAGGACCTGCTCGGTCTGCCGGTAGCCGGCCCCGGCGAAGCCGAGCATCATCAGCACGATGCCGAGATGGACGACGTATCCGCCGTAGCGCCGCCGCGACCGCATCACGAGGCCGATCATCGCGGTGAGGAGATCCGTGCCGGTGACGCCGCGGCGAACGACGGCCCCTCTCACGAACTCCTGCCCGACGGTGCCCACGACGAACCCGCAGAGCGCAAAGCAGAGTCCCGACACCCAGACGCGGAAGCCGAGCGCGTAGAGGACGGCGGCGGTGCCGACCGCCAGCGCCGCCGGCCAGAGGAACTGATCGCGCAGGTTGACGAGCGTGGACTTCCGCCACGCCAGCAACGGGCCGATCCCGGTCAGGAGCAGCAGGCTGAGACCGATCGGGATCATCCACTTGTTGAAGAAGGGCGGCCCGACGGTGATCCGCTGCCCCGTCACCGCCTCGCTCAGCGTCGGGAACATCGTGGCGAACAGGATGAAGAACGCCGAGAAGAGCAGGATCCAGTTGTTGACCAGGAACGCCGCCTCCCGCGAGGCCCACGACTCCAGCTCGTTGCGCGCGCGCAGCAGCGGCAGCCGGTAGATCACGAGGCCGAAGCTGACCGCGACGACGGCGGTGATGAAGATGCCGAACATCATCGCCAGCTCGGGGTCCTCCCCGAAGGCGTGGACCGACTGCACGATGCCGGTCCGCGTCATCGCGGTGGCGAACAGCGTCAACACGAAGGCGAGGATGATCAGCGAGATGTTCCAGACGCGGAGCATGCTGCGCCGCTCCTGCACCATGACGGAGTGCAGGAACGCGGTCGCGGGGAACCAGGGCAGCGCACCGGCGTTCTCGACCGGATCCCAGCCCCACCAGCCGCCCCAGCCGAGCTCCTCGTAGGCCCAGATCATCCCCAGCGTCAGGCCCAGCGACAGGAAGAACCACGAGAACATGGTCCAGCGCCGGACGGCGCGCAGCCACGAGTCGTCGAGGTAGCCGGTGATGAGGGCCGCCATCCCGAAAGCGAACGGGATCGTCATCGCCACCAGCCCGGTGTAGAGGGAGGGCGGGTGGATGACCATGTAGGGGTTCTGGAGCAGCGGGTTGAGGCCCCGGCCGTCGGCCGGCGCCTCCAGCAGGTAGGTGGCGAAGGGGTTCTTGTTCACCACCATGATGAACAGGAAGAACATCTGGACGACGGCCACGGTCGCCACGACGTACGGGATCAGCTCCCTGTGCCGCTCGCGGTTGGTCCGGACGGCGATCGCCCCGAACACGGCGAGCAGGAACACCCAGAACATGATCGACCCGTCGAGGCCGCCCCAGTACGACGTCAGCTTGTAGAAGAGCGGCTGGACGGAATCCGAGTACCGATCGACGTAGCGGATGCTGTAGTCGTGCGTGACGAAGGCGCGCACCATGATGGCGGACGCCAGCGTCATCAGCGCGGTGACGAGGTAGAAGGCGCCGATGCCGCTCTCGACGAGCCGCGTGACCCGCCGCCGGGCGCCCGCCACGCAAGCCGCGGCCGCATAGGCGCAGGCGACGAACGCCGCCAGCAGTGTGTAGGTTCCTAGTGTGGCCATGCGCCCTGCCCGGCCGCGACGGAGGTTCCGGCCCTGGTCGAGGTCAGTGGAGGCGACGCGCGGAGACGCGCATCAGTTGTCGGCGCCGTCCGTGGCCGAGACGTAACCGGCGGTGCGTGCGCTGTCGCCGACCGACGGCTGCTCCTCGTACTTCGAGGGGCACTTCGCCATGATCCCGTCGCGGTCGACGTAGAACGTGTCGCCGTCCAGGCGGCCGGTCGCCACCACCTCGGCGTGGTTGTCGAAGGTGTCCGGCACGATGCCGTTGTAGACCGCCTGGATGGAATGGACGCGGTTCTCGACGCTGTCCGTGATCTCGAAACGCCAGTCGAGGCTCCGGGGATGCCGCAGCACGTTCGCCGCGTAGCCGTGCACCTGGAGCGCCTTGCCGTCCCAGGCCTCCGGGTCGGCCAGCACCTCCTCGACCTCCATGTAGAACTGCGTGCCGTCCTGCATCGTCGTCCAGACGAGGCCGGCGAACGCGGCCGACAGTGCACCCGCGGTGATGACGATCCTCAGGGCCTTGGACATGGAGCGTGTTCCTCTCAGACGCGCAACCGCAAGAATATCGTCGTGGCCCTCGCAGAGTCAACGGGGACGCGTCGCAGCCGGGCTGCCGGGGGGTGCGCGGCCGTCCAGGCAGTCCAGGAGCCGGCCGACGAGCGGAATGGAGAGGCCGACCACGTTCGTGTAGGAGCCCTCGATGCGCTCGATGAAGCGCGAGCCGATCCCCTGCGCCGCGTACGCCCCGGCCTTGTCGTCCGGCTCGCCCGTCCCCACGTACCAGCGTATGCGCTCCGCGTCGAGATTCATGAAGGTCACCTGCGTCATCTCGACGCCGCGCACCGATCGTGCGTCGCGTACGAGGGAGACGCCGGTCAGCACGGTGTGACGCCGGCCCGCCAGGAGGCCGAGCATCGCGGCGGCCTCGTTGGAATCCGCGGGCTTCCCGAGCACCCGCCCGTCGATGAGCACCACGGTATCGGCCCCGACGACCACGCGGCCGGGATAGCGGGGAGCCACGGCCCGCGCCTTGGCGGCGGCGAGCCGCTGAACGTACGCCACGGCCTCCTCGCCGCCGAGGCGCCGCTCGTCGACGTTGGCCGGCGCGACGTCGAACGCGTATCCCGCCTCGGCCAGCAGGCGCGCCCGGCGGGGCGAGGCCGAGGCCAGCACGAACCGCACGGCGCGATGCTACACTGAGTCGGGCGCGCCGGAGGGGGCTGCAATGCCCGCCGCCGGCCCGCACGCGGCCGGCGACGCCCGCATCCCGGGCGGCATGCCGGGCCGGGATCGCCCGCGTCACGATCGTGAGAGCATCCGCCGCCATGGTGCCCGCCGGACGGTGCGCGGCGCACGCGCTGGCGCCTCTGCTCCGCCGGCAACCGCTGTCCCAGGCCAAGGTACGCCTCGCCTGGACGGCAACCGTGGGCGCGGCGGCGTCGCGTGCCACCGTCGTCGGCCTGCATGCCGACGGCACGCTCGCGGTCACTGCCGACACCGAGCACTGGCGCCGCGAGACGGCGCGCGCGAGCTCCACGATCCGCGCGCGCCTCGCGGAGTTGCTCGGCCCGGACGTCGTCAAGAAGATCACCGTCACGGAAGGACCTCGCCATGCGTGAATCCGTCATCACCAGTGCCGTCCGGCTCCCCACGGGCAAGTTCCTCGGGGCGCTCCACACGCTCCCGGCCACGGACCTCGGCGCGCGCGTCGTGCGCGAGGCGGTGGCGCGCGCGGGCATAGACCCGGGCGCGGTCGACGAGTGCATCATGGGCAACGTGGTCTCGGCCGGGCTCGGCCAGGCGCCGGCCCGGCAGGCCGCGCTGCGCGGCGGTCTCCCGGAGCACGTCGGCGCCCTGACGATCAACAAGGTGTGCGGCTCGGGCCTGAAGGCGGTCATGCTGGCGGCCCAGGGCATCGCCACCGGCGACATCGACGTCGCCGTCGCGGGCGGCATGGAATCCATGAGCAACTGCCCCTACATGCTCCCGAAGGCGCGGACCGGCATGCGCATGGGGAACGGCGACGTCCTCGACGCGATGATGCACGACGGGCTGTGGTGCGCGATCGAGGACTGGTCGATGGGCCTCGCGGCCGAAGCGGTCGTCGAGCGCTACGGCGTCAGCCGCGAGGACCAGGACAGCTTCGCGGCCGGCAGCCACCAGAAGGCGGCCGCGGCCATCGACGCCTGCTGGTTCAAGGACGAGATCCTGCCGGTGGAGATCCCGCAGCGGCGCGGCGATCCGATCCGACTGGAGTACGACGAGGGCGTGCGGCCCGATTGCACCGCCGCGTCGCTCGGGCGGCTGCGGCCGGCGTTCAAGAAGGACGGCGGCACCGTGACGGCCGGAAACGCGCCCGGCGTGAACGACGGCGCGGCGGCGGTCGTGGTCATGGCGGCAGAGAAGGCGGAGGCGCTCGGGGTGGAGCCGCTGGCCCGCATCGTCGGCCAGGCCGTGACCGGCCGGCCGGCCAAGTGGCTGCTGATGACCCCGGTCGAGGCGGTTCGGAAGGTGCTGGCGAAGGTCGGCTGGCGCCTCGACGACGTCGACCTGATCGAGCTCAACGAGGCCTTCTCGGCCCAGGCGGTCGCGGTCATCCGCGAACTCGGCGCGGATCCCGCCCGCGTCAACGTCAACGGCGGCGCGGTCGCCCTCGGCCATCCGATCGGCGCGAGCGGCGCCCGCATCCTGACGACGCTGCTCTACGCGCTCCGGAACCGCGGTCTGAAGCGGGGCATCGCCACGCTCTGCCTGGGCGGCGGGAACGGCGTGGCCCTCGCGGTCGAGCGCGTCTGACCTCGGTCACGCATCGTCCGGCGTCAGTCACGCATCGTCCAGAAGGCGATGCCCCCGGCCTGCTTGCCGACGTTGGCGGTGCCGACGCGCTCGCCCGTCGGCACGTGGTAGACCTCGACCGTGCCCGGCTCGCTGCCGACGCCTTCCAGCGTGACGAAGGCGTACCGGCCGTCCGGCGTGATGACGACCCCGTGCGGAATGGTGCGCGTGGTCGCGACGCGCGCGCGTTCCTCGCCGGTCGCGAGATCCCAGAAGCCGACGGCGGCTCCCCCCTTGTAGGTGGCCACCAGCGTCGACCCGTCGGGAGTCACGTCGAGGTTGTACGGCCCCGCCCCGGTCTCGAACGTCCGGTCCACCGTCCACGTCGCGAGGTCGACTTCGAAGATGCGCGCCACGTTGTTCCCGGTGACGTAGACCTTGCCGCCCGCCGTCGGGGCGGTCACCCAGGTCGGCTGCACGCCGGCGCCGAGCGGGAGGCGGCGGCGCACCGCGAACGCGAGCGCGTCGACCTCGACCAGTTCGGAGTCCATCATGTTGACGGAGTAGTGGCGCGTCCCGTTACGGTCGAAGCGCGACCCGTGCGGCATGACGCCGGTCGGGATGCGGGCGACCTCGATCATCGTCTCCGCTTCCACGGCGGAGATCGTGCTCGGCTCCATCGCCCCGTGCAGGTTGAAGTTGACGACGTACAGCAGGCCGGTTGCCGGCGAGACCGCGAGCGTGGCCGGGAACAGGCCGAGGGTGACGTCGCCGGCCCACAGGTCGGTACCCGTCTCGTACTTGTGCACGGAACCGAACGGGAAACCGTGCGCGATGGCGACGTACCAATGGCGGCCGTCGGGGCTCACGGTGATCCCGTGCGGCCCCTCGGTCTCGGTCGGATAGCTGCCCACCGTCACCGTCTTCACGACCTCCACGCCGCCCGGGCCGTAGCGGACGACGGAGACCTCGTCGTCCGACTCGGCGCAGACGTACACGTAGTAGCTGTGCGGCGGCGTCCCGGGCGTGGCCCCGGCGCTCTCCGGAGCGGCGGCGGCACCCGTGAGGACGGCCGCGAGCAGGGTCGCCGCCCGACGGCCGGCGCGCGGAGTCGTCATCGCTGCACCCCTACTGCGGCTCGCCGATGATGCGCGCAGGCCCGCTGCGCTCCACGAGCCGCACGGCCCACAAGCCGCTGTTGTAGTCCGTGAAGAAGATGTGGCCCTTGTACGGCTGCGGTCCCCAGACGAACGGGGCGTTGGCGACGAAGCCATCCGGATCGAAGGGCACGAACATCGCGATCTCGCGGCCCTGCCGGTACAGGTCGCCGAGGAGCTCGCCGGAGACGTCGACGACGCGGAGGCCGCCCGGATAGTAGTAGCCCACGTAGAGGACGTCGTCCTCCACCCAGAGGTTGTGCGACCCGGCCTCCGGAACCTGATAGCGCGCCACCTCGCGCGGGTCGTCCCAGTCGCTCCAGTCGATGACATGGATCCAGCCGGCGGTTCGCATCGGCGTACCGCCGCCCTCGTCCCGCTCGACGCCCGAGGCGCCGTAGGGGTACGCCTCGTCGCCCGCGAAGAGGTAGAACGTACCGGTGGAGCGGCTCTTGTAGGGAAACGCGGCATGGTTCCAGCCGCTCGGATAGGCGTAGCGCCCGAGCTCGACCGGCCTCTGCGGCGTTCCGCCCCGGCCGCCGCCGCCGACGTCGAACGCAACGACCCCGTCGGTCCAGTTGGAGGAGAAGGCCACGCCGTCGGTCACCCAGACGTCGTGGACGGCATGACCGGGCGTGTCGAGCTCGACGCGCCCCACGCGCTCCGGGTTCCGGGGATCCTCGATGCTGACGATGTCGTAGCGGCGCCCGGCGCTCAGGGCATAGACGTGGTCCTCGTCGATGAAGACGTTGTGGACGCCCCCCGTCAACTGATCGGTGAACTCCGACAGCACCGGCACGCCCTCCCGCGGGTTGCCGACGCCGAGGACGACGAAGCCGTTGCGCCGATTGGATGCACCCTCGCGGCTGATGACCGCGATGTCCCCCGCCGCCGACACCTTCACGTCGTTCACCGAGCGCGCGTCGACCTGCGGTGCATGGAGCCTCTCGATCCGCGACGGATCGGTGACGTCCCAGACGTAGGCGTGGCCGTCGGCGCCCCACGTGCCGGTGATCGCGTAGTCGCGGCCGTCCGTCCCTTCCCAGACCCACAGATCCGACGAACGGCGATCGAGCACCCGGCCGCGGCCGACCACCTCGATGCCCCGGCGGACGTCCCGCGGCGTAATCGCTACCGTCTTCGTCGCCGAATGGGCTCCCGTGGTTGCCACTACCGTGTACGTGCCGGACCTCTCCGCCACGAACCGTCCGTCCTCGCTGATGTGGGCCGGCGAGCCGGCCGCGATGATCCCGGGCGCGGTCTCGCCGCCGACCGCGAACTGGACCGGCATTCCCCGGACGGCCAGCCCGCGCGCGTCGCGGGCGGAAGCCGTGAAGCGGATCACGTCCCCCGTCCGACCGCCCTCCGCGCTGGCGTCGAGATCGAGAGCGGTCGTGGGGTTGTCCTCGACCTCGATCGACAGGGTATCGAGCACGTCCCCGGCCCGGGCGGTGATGTCGACGGCTCCGGGGCGGCCGAGCGTCAGGAAGCCGAACCCGTCGATCGCGGCCGTTCGAGAATCGCTGCTGCCGAAAACGACCGGGACATCGTCGCGCGTCGTGCCGGTCGCGTCGACGACCGTCGCCCGCACGCGGGGTCGGGTGCCGACGTAGAACCTCGGGGGAACGTCGTGGAACGACACGCGCTCCACCGGCGGCAGCGGCACCGTGACGGCAATCTCGGCTCGGGCCCGCATCTCCCCCCGCGGGCTCCGGTCCGTCGGATCGGCCGGCACGAGCGCGACGAGCGTGAACTCGCCGGGGCGGTAGGCCTCCACCTCACCGGCCTGCGTGACCCCTACACTGGCGCGCGCACGGGAGTAGAAGACGACCGTTGCGTCGTCGACGACGTCGCCGTCGGCATCGCGGACCGTCGCGGCCAGCGTCTGCTTCCCCCCGACCTCCAGCGTCACGGACTCCGGCTCGACGGTCACCGTCCAGGCCCGTTCCTCGCCCTCCTGCTGTCCCGTCGCCGCACCTGCCGGAAGCGGAGCCGAGAGAAAGGCCGCGGCGGCCAGCAACGCGGCGCAGCGGGATCCTGTCACGTCGCCCTCCTCCTGATCGTGTCCGCGCACGGAACGCGGGCCACGCGCGCCGCCTCGGCGCCCGGGCCTCACGCAGGATCAGCGTAACATCCCTTGAGGATTTCCGCCGGCTGCAGTTCCTGCCCGGCGGGGCGGCGACGGAGCATGCGAGAATTGCATCGCGGAGCCCATGGGGCGAAAGTCCGCCTCTCGGGTAAGGCATTTGTAATCACTCATATAGGGTTTCCTGACGTAGACGTTTTCGCTTCTCCGTGGTATGGTACGGCTCTCGCATCAGTCGTGGCGAGTCGCCGCGACCCGCGGCGCGAACGGGAGCCAGCATGCCGACACCGACCGACCGTCTCGAACGGGAGCGAACCAAGGCCATCGACATCGCCGTCGGCCAGATCGAAAAGCAGTTCGGCAAGGGCTCGATCATGCGGTTGGGCCAGGACGGCGCCCTGACGGGCGTCACCAGCATCTCGACCGGGGCGATAAGCATCGATTACGCGCTCGGCGTCGGCGGTGTGCCCCGTGGCCGCGTGGTCGAGATCTACGGTCCGGAGGCATCCGGCAAGACGACGCTCGCCCTCCAGGTGATCGCCCACGCGCAGAAGCGCGGCGGCAACGCGGCGTTCGTCGACGCCGAGCACGCGCTCGACCCGACCTACGCGACCCGCCTCGGGGTCGACCTCGACAACCTGCTCGTCTCGCAGCCGGACCACGGCGAGCAGGCCCTGGAGATCGTCGAGGTCCTCGTCCGCTCCGGAGGCGTCGACGTAGTGGTCGTCGACTCGGTTGCCGCGCTCGTGCCCCGCGCCGAGATCGAGGGCGAGATGGGCGAGGCCCAGGTCGGCCTCCAGGCGCGCCTGATGTCCCAGGCCCTGCGCAAGCTGACCGGCGTCGTCGCGAAATCGAAGACGTGCCTCATCTTCATCAACCAGCTTCGCGAAAAGATCGGCGTCATGTTCGGCAACCCCGAGACCACGACCGGGGGACGCGCCCTGAAGTTCTACTCGTCCGTCCGGATCGACATCCGCCGGATCGGCGCCATCAAGGACGGGGAGCGCGTGGTCGGGGGCCGCACGCGCGTCAAGGTGGTCAAGAACAAGGTGGCTCCGCCGTTCCGGGTGGCCGAATTCGATGTCGTGTACGGGGAAGGGATTTCCCGCGAAGGCGACCTCCTCGACCTTGCCGTCGACCGGCGGATCGTCGAGAAGAGCGGCGCCTGGTTCTCGTACGACGGCGAGCGGCTCGGCCAGGGACGCGAGAACGTGAAGGGACTGCTCCGCCAAAAGCCGGAACTCTTCCAGGTGATCGAGCAACGCGTCCGGGCGGATCTGGGCCTCCAGGGCGAGGCCCCGGCGGCGCAGCCGGCCGCGGCACCCGCCCTGGAGTCTGCGCGGTAGAAGGGCGCGGCCGCCCGCCGCCGAAGGGCGCGCGGTCGAGCTACGGCGGAGACCCGGGGGGTTGCGGCGTCCGCTTCACTACGAACACCAGTTCGCCGGGCCGCATCAGGCCCAGTTCCTCACGCGCGACCGCCTCGATCGCGCGCGGGTCCTCGCGCAGCCGGCGGACCTGTTCGCGCAGCGCCGCGTTTTCCCGCCGGATGTCCGCAATGCTTGCGGTCAAGGCGCCATGCGCCCGACCCGCCGTCAGTCTGGCAAACAGGCCGCTCTCTCCGGCCAACGCGTTCGCGACGAGCATGCTGGCTACGAAGATGAGCAGCCAGCGCGTCCTCCGGCGCTTCAGGTTGCGTCGAGCGACGCCGACGAGGGGGGCGGCCGGGTCGGGCGGCTCGTCGACCGATTCGGGCTGGCCCACCGGGGCGAGCCCCGACAGGCCCAGAGTGCTCAGCTTACTCACGGCGAAGAAGGGTACTCCATCGTGAACGGGTCCGGCAGCGGGATTCGGGTCGGCGCGCCGTCGGCCAATCGGTCGAGCGTGTAGTCCGGGTTGTCCGGGTCGCCCTCCGCAATCGTCGCCAGGTCGCCGACGACGAGAAGGACGAGCTGGTCGGGGTGCAGGTACTCGCGCGCCACACGGAGGACGTCGTCGGCCGTCACGGCGGCGATCCGCTCGCGGTAGGTCGCGATGTACGACGGATCGCGCCCGGTGTACTCGTCGTTGGCGAAGAGGCCGGCCGTGGACGCGGCGCTCGAGAAGTTGCGGCTGAACGTCTCGACGAACGAGGCAATCGAGGTGTTGAGCTCCGCCTCCGAGACCGGTTCGGACCGGATGCGCTCGATCTCCTCCAGCACGATGGCTGCGGCGCGCGCGACGGTCTCGCTCCGCGACTGGAAGCTGGCGCGGAACGTCCCCTCGTAGTACGTGCCGAGCGCGAAGGACGAGTAGGCCCCGTAGGCCAGTCCCTCGTCGGACCGAATCCGGGTCAGCAGGCGGGCGCTGAAGCCGCCGCCGCCCAGGATGTCGTTCATCACGATCAAGGCGTAGCGGTCGGGGTTGTCGCGCGTCGTGCCGAGGTGCCCGATCGATACGCGCCCCTGGTTGACGTCGTCCTTGTCGACGACGTACAGGCCGCTCTGCGGCTGGTGGTTCGGCAACGGTACGGCGGCGACGGCCGCGGCGGTCGCGGGCCAACCGTCGAGGCGGGCCTCGATCCTCGGCAGGATCTCCTCCGGCTCGACGTCGCCGGAGATCGCGAAGACGAAGCGGCCCGGGTGGTAGTGCTCGCGGTGGAACGCGACCAGGTCGTCGCGCGTGATGCCGTCCACGTCCGCCTGCGTGACCGGCCGCGTCGTGAAGTGTCCGTCCCCGCGCAACAACCGGCGCCACTCCCGCTGCTCGATGCCCTGCGTGCTGTCGTTCCGCCGTTCCATCTGCTGCAGGAGCTGGCTCTTCGCCAGGTCGAGCCGATCCGGGTCGAACCGCGGCGAGCGCAGCATCTCGAAGAAGAGATCGAGCGTCTGGTCGAGGTCCTTCGTGAGGCAGTTCATGCTGGCGCGCCCGACGGTGTCGTCGATGCCGGAGCGCAGGTTCGCAGCCAGGAACGCCACCTCCTCGTCGAAATCCCCGGGTGCGAGGCCGGCCGTGCCGCCGGCGCGCATCTGGCCGCCGACGAGCGACGCCAGCCCGGCCTTGCCGGGCGGCTCCAGGTAGGAGCCGGTGCGCACGAGCACGCTGACGGTGACCAGCGGCAGCGTGTGGTCCGGAACGACGAACGCAACGACACCGTTCGACAGGACGTGCCGGTGGCTCGCCGCGTCGGGCGGGTCGAACTCCAGCGGCTCGAAGTGGAGGTCGCTGGGATGGGCCGGAATCGGTTGGGCGCCGGCAGGCGCCGGCGGCCACACGGCAAGCGCGAGCAGGCAAGCGGCCGCAAGCGCGCCGCGGAACGGACGCGCGCCCGTCATCGTTCACCTCCGAGCTCCGCGAGACGCCGCTCGAGCAACTCCTGCAGCGCGTCGGCCATGTCCTGGCTCTCCGGCGGCAACTGGGCGCGCATCTGATCCGCCTGCGCGAGGAACTGGCGCAACTGCTCCTCCCCCATCTGCCCCATCATGGCCCGCAACTGCTCCACCTGCTGCCGCTCCTCGTCGCTCAGGCCCGCCAGCAGCGGATCCGGCTCGGCGTCGTCGCCGCCTTCCCGGTAGTAGACGGCGACCGCGCGCGACTCCGGCGTGAAGTACTTCTGCGCGACGCGCATGACGTCGGCCGCGGTGACGGCGTCGTAGAGCGCCGGATCCGAGTTGATGTGTTCCCAGCCTCGATTGCCCTCCCGTATCAGCAACTGCATCATCAACTGGAAGTTGCCCTGGAGGCCGCGGAAGTTGCCCGCCGCGTTCTGATTCTTGACCTTCTGGAGCTCCCGGTCCCCGACGGGCTCGGTCTTCAGCCGCTCGAGCTCCGCGTAGATCGCCTGCTCGACCTCTTCGGGCGTCCGCCCCTGCCGCGCCGTGCCGCGCAGCTCGAACATGCCCTCGAAGCTGAATCCCGCCTGGCCGCCCGACGCCCGGGTGGCGACCTCCTGCTCCTCGACGAGCGCCTTGTAGAGCCGCCCCGTGCGGCCGTTCAGGAGTTGCCCGAGGACGACCAGGGCCGGCTCGTCGACGTGGCCGTCGCGCACCGAGTGGTAGCGGATCGCCACCTGCAGGTTGGTGTCGGCATGGGCCACCATGCGCGTCTCGGCGAGCTGCGGCATCTCCCGCGTCCGGGGTTCCTGCGGCGGGCGCGCGCCGCGCTCGAGCCGGCCCAGGTAGCGCTCGGCGAGCGCGATCGCCTGGTCCGGGTCGAAGTCGCCGACGAGCGCCGCCGCGAGGTTGTTGGGCGCGTAGTAGACGTCGAAGAACGCCAGGGCCTCGTCGCGCGTGAGGCCTTCGAGGTCGCTCGGCCAGCCGATGACCGGCGTGGCGTAGGGCGAAGACTGCCAGAAGAGCGAGTTGAACTGTTCCTCGAACTTCCCTATCGGCGTGCTGTCGATCCGCAGCCGCCGCTCCTCGTGCACGACCGACCGCTCGGCGTAGAACTCGCGGAAGACCGGGTTGGCGAGCCGGTCGCTCTCCATCCAGAACCAGAGCTCGAGCTTGTTGGCCGGGACGTTGACGAAGTAGATCGTGAAGTCGTAGCTGGTCCCGGCGTTCATGCCCGACGCGCCCTGGCCGGTGTAGATGCGGCTGAAGTCCTCCTTGATCAGCAGATCGCTCTGCCGGGCCAGCAGCTCCTCGAACTCCGCCAGCAGCTCCTGATGCCGCGGCGTGCGCACGGCGGGGTCGTCCGCGTCCTCGATCTGCCCCAGCTCGTAGGCCCGCTCCAGCTCCATCTGGGCGCTCTGGATCGCCGCCCGCAACTCGTCGAGGCGGGCGATGATCTGCAGGTCCTCCTCGATGTTCCGGGTGCCTATCGTCCGCGTCCCCTTGAACATCATGTGCTCGAAGAGGTGCGCCACGCCGGTGATGCCCGGCCGCTCGTAGACCGATCCGACCTTCGCGATCCAGCCCGCCGCGACGTTGGGGTCGCCGGGGCGCGGCACGAGCAGCAGGGTCAGGCCGTTGTCGAGCGTGTGCTCGATGACCTGCACGTCCTGCGCCGCGGCCGGGCCGGCGACGAGGACGGCGGCAAGCGTGAGCGCCGAGGGCAGGCGCCGCGACATCCGTGAGATCCTCTGCGACATGGTGCAAGACTCCACCGCGTGAGTGTGGCACAGTCGCCGAGCCGACGCCAAGCTGCGGACCCTTGCCCGGCGCCGCCCGGTGCGGTATGTTGGTAGTTCTCTCCGCTCGCGGTCAGCGACCCGCGCCGAGGTAGCTCAGTTGGTAGAGCACATGACTGAAAATCATGGTGTCGCCAGTTCGATTCTGGCCCTCGGCACCACCCTTTCCCTTTCGAGCGGCCCTTGGTGAACCGAGGGCTGCTGCTGCCCGCCGGGACCTTGAACGTCCGGCCAACCACGGCCTCCGCCACCCGGCCGCCCACGGCGTCGGCCCGCGACTGGGTTCCGCGGCGTTGCGATTCGCCCGGTCTGGGCATTCGGTAGCCGACGCCCCGCTCATTGCGGACGTAGGCCGGGTTGGCCGCGTCGTCCCCCAGCTTGCGGCGCAGGCTCTTCACGATGGCCCGTACCACCCTCGGGTCGCCCGAGCCCCGATTGCGCCTCCCCCACGCCCGGCCCAGCAGCGATTCGTACGTCACGACCCGTCCGGCACTGGTCGAGAGCACGCGGAGCACCTCGAACTCGGTGACCGTCAAGGTCACGGGGCGGTCGGCCACGGTCACGCGGCGTTCCTCGTAGTGAATCGCCAGGTCCCCCAGCAGGAATGGCTCCGGCTCGACCCGACGGCGCAGCGCCGAGCGCACTCGCGCCGTCAGCTCCGACGGAGAGAACGGCTTGACGATGTAGTCGGCAGCTCCCGCATCCAGCGCCCGGACGATGGTCTCGTCCCTACCGTAGGCCGAGATGAAGATGACCGGCAGATCCTCGAGCTCGCGCACGCCTTCCATCAACTTGATGCCGTCGGTGTCCGGCAGCACCAGGTCCATCAGGACGAGCCGGGGCTCGTACGTCCTGACGAGGCCGGGCAGCGCCTCCGGGTCGCCGGTCACGACTGGAGCATAGTCCGCCTCGACCAGGGCGTCCCGAACGTACCCCAACGAGTGCGGGTCGTCGTCGACCACGAGGATGCGCGTACGCTCCTTCCCCTTGCGGGCGCGGCGCGAGCGGCCCGGAACGGAGCCGGCGGAGTCGGCGGGTGCCTCGGCCACCGGCAGGGTGAATGTGAACCGCGTGCCGCGCCCCGCCCCGCCGCTCTCCGCCCAGATGCGGCCTCCGTGCGCCTCTACCAGCCCCTTGCATATGGCCAGGCCCAGGCCGGAGCGACCGAGCCGACCCTCGCCCCTTCCGGCAGCCGCGCTGTCGTACTTGCGGAACAGGTGCGGCAGCCGGTCCGGCGGCACGCCGCGGCCCCGGTCGGCAACCGAGACCGCCACATGCAGGCCGTCACGCACGGCGGCGATCCGGATCGGAGACGACTCGGGAGAATGCCGCGATGCGTTCGAGAAGAGGTTGCTGAGGACCTGGACGATGCGTCCCGAGTCGGCCATCACCCGCGGCAGGTCCTCCGGCAGGTCAATGTCCAGAACGTGCTCGCCGCCGCCGCCGAGGAAGGTGTTCCTGGCCTGGTCCACCACGCGGGCCACCTCCGTCGGCTCGGGCGAGACCGACAGCGTGCCCGTCTCGATGCGCCCCTGGTCCAGCAGATCGCCGATCAGCCCGAGCATCTGGTCGGCCTGCTCGTCGATGACCCGGAAGAACTGTCGCGTCTCCGCCAGATCCGGGGCCCGCGACGCGCCCAACACGGCGACTGCCGAGCCCTTGATGGAGCTCAGCCGCGTTCGCAGCTCGTGGCTCACCATCCCCAGGAACTCGGCCCGCTGGCGCTCCAGTTCCTGCAGCGGCGCCAGGTCCTGCATGGTGACCACCATCGACTCGACCGTGCCATCGGCCGAGCGGATCGGCGTCGCGTTGACCAGCGTCGTCACGCTCCGGCCGTCAGGGACGGTCAGCGTGATCTCCTCGGCGCGCACCGTCTCGGGGCTGCTCAGTTGCCCCGCCATCGGGAACTCCGTCAGGGTGACCTCGCGCCCGTCGCCGCGGCGGCAGGTAATCACGTCGAGCAGCTCCTCCACCGCGCCCCCCGGCATACGCAGGCGCTCGACGATCCGCCGGGCCTCCCGGTTGAACGATACGGGCCTGCCGCTCCCGCCGTCGAAGACGACGACGCCTACCGGCGAGGTTTCGACCAGAGCCTCCAGGTCGGCCCTGGCCCGCCGCTCGTCCCGGTGCGTGCGGGCGTTGGCGATGGCCGTCGCGGCCTGCGACGCGAACAGGACCAGAACCTCCTCGTCGGCGCTCGTGAACTCCGGTCCGCCCTCCTTCTCGCCGAGAAAGAAATTGCCGCCGTGCACGTCGCGGTGGCGCATAGGCGTGCACTGCATCGTCTTCGACACAATCAGCTCGGTCGAGAAGCCGAGTTCCCGGACATAGGCCAGCAGGTCGGGCACTCTCAACGGCTCCCGCAGGTCCCGGAAGTGCGCGAACAGGCGCAGCCCGTCGGGCCACTCGACCATTGCCGCGTGCTGGCGGGGCGTCAGGCCGGCGCTGACGAGGTCTTGCGGCTCTCCGGCGTCGTCGACTGTCGCGATCAAGCCGTAGCGGGCGCCGGTCAGCGCGCGGGCGCTGTCGACGATCTCCCGCAGGACGGTCTCGAGGTCGAGGCTGGCGCTGACGCGCAGGACGGCTGCGCACAGGTTCGAGATGCGGTCCTCGAGCGTCTCGATCCGTCGGCGCAGTTCATCGGGACTCTCCTTCACTATCCCCTCCTTGCCGGACGTGGCGCGCGCCTTCCCGCCGCGAGTTGCCACATATTCACATAAAGATCGCCATGCCGTCTCTCGCCGTCGCCCACAAATCACACGCCTCTGAGATGCTAGTGTCCAACGCCTGAAGTTCTTGACCAGTAGAATCGGCTCGTGGTACGGTCGGCCCGGAAGCGAGGAGGGCCGTGCCGAACCATTACACACGAGAGGTCCCGGAGGTCTCGGACGCACAGCGCGAGGAACTGGAGGGTTGGCTGCGCCGGCGCAATACCGCGCAGGCTCTGGCCCTGAGGGCACGCATCGTGCTGCAGAGCGCCGCGGGACGGAGCGACCAGGTCGTGGCGCAGGCTCTGGGCACGACGCGGGCCACGGTCGGCAAGTGGCGGCGGCGGTTCCTGCGCAACGGCTGCGACGGCTTGCTGGACGAACCACGGCCGGGCGCGCCGCGCCGGGTGTCGGACGAGGACGTCGAACGGGTCGTGGTCCGGACGCTGGAGACGACCCCACGGGGGGCGACGCATTGGAGCCGGGAGTCGATGGCCCGAGCCTGCGGGCTGAGCGCTTCGACCGTCGGCCGCGTGTGGCGCGCGTTCGCGCTCAAGCCCCATCGCAGCGAGACCTTCAAGCTGTCGCGAGACCCGTTGTTCATCGAGAAAGTGCGCGATATCGTGGGGCTGTACCTGCATCCGCCGGAGCGAGCGGTGGTGCTGTGTGTGGATGAGAAGTCGCAGATCCAGGCGTTGAACCGTACCCAGCCGGTGTTGCCGATGCGTCCGGGAGCACCGGAGCAGCGGACACACGACTATCGACGGCACGGCACGACCTCGTTGTTCGCGGCCCTGAACACCGCCACCGGCGAGGTGATCGGCAGGTGCTTTCGGAAGCACCGCTCGGTGGAGTTCAAGCGCTTCCTCGCCGTGATCGACAAGGCGGTGCCGCCCGACCTCGACATCCACCTGGTGCTGGACAACTACGGCACGCACAAGACGGCGATGATCCACGACTGGCTGGCACGGCGTCCTCGGTATCACCTGCACTTCACGCCCACGAGCGCATCGTGGCTCAACCAGGTAGAGCGTTGGTTCGCCGAGATCACCCGGCAGCAGATCCGGCGTGGAACCCATCGCAGCACCCAAGCACTCGAGGCGGCGATCAAGGAGTACCTGGCGGTCTACAACGAAGACCCCAAGCCCTTCGTCTGGACGAAGACCGCCGAGCAGATCCTGGAATCCCTGAAGCGTTACTGCTCACGTATTTCTGACGGTGCACACTAGCAGGCCGTGGACGAAGGTCTTCCCGGCAGCAGGAGCGGCAGCCGTTGATGGAGCGCCGTAGCCCCTGTCCCCGGCGGATTCGGCGATCGACGCCTCAGGAGCGCGAATCGGATCGCGATCGGAGGCTCCAGAAGCGGCTCAGGGCGAGTTCGGCGGGCTTGCGGCTCGGTGGAATGAACCGGACACCGTCGGACACGTACCGGTAGCAGCGGGAGTCCCTGTTGCCCTCCCAGCCCGGGACCGGCAGTCGCAGCCTGCCGGACTCACCGGGAGCCGGGCGCCAGCGACGTGAAGGCCCCCAGCGCGAAGACCCAGGGATAGAGCGCCTCGGAGTACCAGAGCTTCGCGAAGTACAGCCCGATGGGCTTCGGGGCGATCCGCCGCCCGCCGTCGGTGGCGTCGATCAACCAACGCACACCGCCGGTGACGGCCGCGCCGAGACCGGGAACGGCGGCGGCACGCGGGAGGCGCCGGAGGGTCTCCAGCGCCGAGACCGCGACCGCCGTCTCCTCGATGGACGGCGGCACGCCGAGCGCGCCACCCCAGCCCCCGTCGGTTCCCTGCGCGCCGACCAGCCAGCGGGCGGCGCGGACCTCGGTCGCGAGCGCCGCTTGGGCGTCGGGCAGGGCGGCGAGCCCCTCCAGCACCCGCGCCGTCCCGTAGACCGGATTGGCGTCGTCCGGGGCGCTCTGGTTGCCGAACCAGAGCGGAATCCAGGACCCGTCCGGCCGCTGCGCCCGCTCCAGGAACCGGATGGCCCGCCGCATGGCGCGCTCGGTGCGCAGCCGCAGAGCGGCCGGCAATGCCCCCCGCCACGCGCTCCAGGCCCGTAGCGTGTGCGCGGTCAGGTCGGGGCTGCTGCGGTCGAACGGCAGCGCTCCCCAACCGCGGCAGAAGGTCGGGATGCCGCCGTCCGCGTTCTGCAGATCGAGGAGCCAGCCGATCCCGGCGCAGGCGGCCCGGCGGTGCTCCGCAGCGTCGGCGTCGAGCGCGTGGAGCGCGAGCAGCGCCCCCGGCGTGTCGTCGGCGTCCGGCACTCCCCCCGGCAGGTCGGTCCAGGCCCAGCCACCGGGGGCGGCGTCGGTGTAGACGTGTCGTTCCCGGTACTGCTGATCGAGCAGCCAGCGGCTGAGTGCTTCGATTCCCCGGGGGCCGAGCCGAGCCCGCCAGTCCGGGCGACGAGACAACGCGTTGACGCTGAGCGTCGTAACCCAGGTGGCCAGGTTCGTATCGATGGGCCAGCTTCCGTCGGCGCGCGCCGAGCGCTCCAGGAACGCCACGCCGCGATCCACCACCGGATGGGCCGCTTCTCCGGCCGCCACGAGACTCATGACGACGAAGCTCGTGAGCGGCGTCGCCTCCAGGAAGCCTCCTCCCCGCGGCTGGATCGCCTCCAGCCGGCGCAGGGTCCGGCGGCGCGCCGCCCGGCGCACGAGGCGCGCCAGCGGGTTGCGCGTGGGGCGCTGCCGGTGACGCGCCTGCCCGATGGCGATCAGGGCCGGGAGGGCGTAGCTGACGACCGGAAGCCGCAACCAGCGGTAGAAGGCCGGCGGCACCGCGGCCAGCTCGTACGGGAGCTGCGGCACATGTCGCCATCCGCTGCCGATCCTGCCGCTCTCGTCCCGCGGCGCACGCCCCCCCCCCCTGCGTACCCTCGCAGCAACCCGGCCAGCGCGAGCACGGTGAGGATCGGGACCGAGAACGTGCGGTCCTTGCCGTAGCGCCGGCTGATCGTGCGCGCGAGCGGTTGCGGCTCCAGGCTGCCGGCGTCGCGCAGCATACGGTTGCGGACACGCTCGAGCGCCGCGCGGTGTGCAGCGTCGCCGTTGCCGGCGATGGTCAGCGCGGCCCAGACCAGGGCGGTCGTGCTGACGTTGCTCGGACTGTCGGTCGTATCGCCCCAGCCGCCATCCGCGCCCTGCGTCGCGACCAGCCACGCGAGGCCGTTGCGGACCAGCTCTTCGAGCGCCCGGCGGGGCCGGTCGCGGCCGACCAGTGCGAGCGCGATCGCGGCCGTGGCGGTCGCCAGCGCGGACGACGACAGCTCCCCGGTCCAGTGGCCGTCCGGCGTGCGGGCCCCGAGCGACCTCGCGATCAATCGCTCGAGCGTGTCGCGGCACTCCGCGGGCCGGACCGTCGCCGGGGGGTCCGTCGCGGGAGGAACGCTCGCCGCCGACGCCGGCGGATCCGGATTTCCGCTCACAGGCTCAGGTGCCCCAGCGCGAGCAGGGCATAGAAGGTGTACTCGCAGTCCTGCACGTCGTCGCCCCAGTTGCCGTAGAAGCCCCCGGTGTTGGTCCAGAGACTGTCGACGAAGTCGAGGCAGGACTCCTTGAGCGGCTCGAGCGGCGTGTGCGCGCCGGCGAGCGCGTGGAGCGCGGTGGCGGTGGAGAGCAGGTCGGGGATGGGCGTCGCCGCCGACGCACAGAACCCGCCCCCCGGCAGGTGACGAGCACGGAGCCACGCGACGGCCCGCGGATCGGCGGGACGGGCAAGGCGCCGCTGGACGGTCAACGCGGCCGCGGTCGGGGGCGTCAGGCCGTCCGCCGAGCCCGGCCGATTGCCGTAGCCGCCGTCCGCCGCGCGCAGCGCGGCCAGGGAATCGGCAAGCCGATCGGGCTCGGCGAGCGGGACGCCCAGGTCCTCGTAGGCCCCGAGGGCCAGGAAGGAACCGTACGCGGTCCCGTGTTCCGACCCGCCGGTCGGGCTGTAGCCGCCGTCCGGCGTGCGATAGGCCTCGAGCCGTTCGACGAGCGCGCCCGCCGGCGCCTCGCCCGCGGCACCGATGTCGGCCCAGCAGCGGGCGAGGCACGCGGTGTGCACGAAGTCGAGCTCGGCCGGGTCGTCGTGGCGCTCCAGGTAGCGCCGCACCCCTGCGGACGGCAAGGTGCGCCGCAGTGCCGTCAGCGCCTCGAGTCCGAAGACGGTGTAGTAGAGGTCGCTCGCGCCGCCGCGATCCTGGAAGCCGCCGTCCGGATTCAGCCGTGCCGCAAGGAACTCCGCCGTCAGGTCCGCCGCGTCACCGAGCAGCGTCGGCGACAGCCTGGCCACCTGCAGCATTTCGAGCCTCAAACTCACTGCACCAGCCCTGGATCTCGACGCTGAAGATCTTGCCCACGACCCGGCGCAGCAGTCCCTTGAGGCTGGGGTTGGTCAGGCCGGGCAGACAGCGGATCGCCTCCTCCTTGTAGCCTTCCATCAGGCGGCGGCTGCGGCCGGCGGCGTCGAAGCGCTCGAGCAGCTCGCGCACCTCGTTGGAGCGGCCGCCGACGGCCTGCTCGCGACGCCACGCGGCCTCGAGCACCGACCGCGCCTCGGGCTCGGACTTCGCCTGCTCGTAGCCGACGGCGAGCGGCAGGGAGGGGCGCAGGGCCGCCACGTCGTCCGGCGCGTCGGCGGACGGCTCGAAGTCGTCGAGGTCGTCCCGGATCTGATAGGCGATGCCCAGCGCGTCGCTGTAGGCCCGCAGCTTGTCGAACACCTCCGGCTCGGCCCGGGCGCAGGCCGCGCCGAGCTCGAGCGCGACGCCGAACGCGGGCGCGGTCTTCTGCCGGAAGATCTGCAGCACCTGCTGCGAGCCGAGAGGCCGCGGGCGGCGCGCCCAGGCGAGCTCCTCGCCCTGTCCGAGACAGAGGGTGCGGTGCCCGCGGGCCGCGATGGCCATCATCTCGGCGCGGGTCTCCGGCGCGAAGTCGCACTCCGCAAGCAGCCGGTAGCCCTCGCCCACGAGGAGATCGCCCACGTTCAGCGCCGCCGGGACTCCGTGCGAGGCATGCAGCGTCGGCTCGCCGTAGCGGAGCGCGTCGCCGTCCTCGATGTCGTCGTGCACCAGGGAAGCCTTGTGGAAGCACTCCACCGCCACCGCCACCTTCCTGAGCGCGTCCGGAGGCGACGTGTGCGGGTCGTCCTGAAGGGCCTGATGCACGCAGACCGTGAGGAACGGACGCCAGCGCTTGCCGGCGCGGGTCAGCTCGCCGCGGGCCAGCGTCTCCGTCTCGCCCTCGGGCGGGCCGCCGAACAGCTCGTCGAGCGCCGCCGGGGCGAACCAGCTCTCGACGTCCTTGCGCAGCGCGTCGAGATCGAGCCGCCGGGTCCGGTCGTCGCTCGTGGCGTGGATGAAGTCCCAGACCCATTCGACGTCGACGCCGGTGTCCTTGCAGTCGTCCTGCAGCAGCGGGATCGCCACGCCGGGGATGGCCGCCGCCTCCATGTAGGGGAAAGCGCGCTCGAGCACCGAGAGGCAGCTCACGCCGACGATCGCCTCGATCTTGCCGGTCTGGATGAGCGCCATCACCAGCGCCGAGCCCTCCGCGACGAGCACCGCGTAGCCGAGCTTCTCGGCTTCCTCCTGCAGGTCCTGGATGGTGCACAGGCCGCACTGCTTGCAGAGCAGGCCGAACTCCTCGAACGGGGCGGGGCAGCGATCCTCCACCCGCAGGCACTTCGGCAGCAGCAGCAGGCGCCGGTCGTAGGGGACGGTGGCGAGATGCTCGCGCCACGTCTCGTTGCCGAGCAGCACGCCGAGGTAGTCGAGGTACTTGGCGTCGATGCCGTGCGCCCGCGCGATCTCCTCGGAGCGGGTGCGCAGCTCGTCCAGCACCAGCGGCGGCGTGATCTCGCTCTGCCGCGCCGCCACGTAGGCCCGGACCTGCTGCAGCATCACCTCGCGCTCCGTCCGGGTCTGCGGGATGTTGTCCTGCGGCGGCCGCATGGCCGTCGGCGGCACGGCGCGAGGGAGGGTTACGACCGGCAGTGGGTAACTCACGGGCCCTTCCGTTGATGTCGGCATTTGTCGCGCCTGGCGTAGAAATTGACTGGTTGCGGGCCCGGAAGTCCGGGTCGCCCGCTAGCTGTAGGCCCCGAACCCGAAGAACCAGTGCTTCTTGGCGAACGCGTACGCCCAGTGCTCCTCCGGGATCTCGTTGCCCGGGTCGTACTGGCTGCTCCGCGGCGTCAACTCCGCCAACTCCGCGGACGCCGTCTGCCGCTGCGTCGTATCCCGCGCCCCGTGGCGCGCCACGAGCTCGCGGACCAGATCCGGGCGTTCCAGCACGATGCAGCCGCGCGTGGTCCGCGCCGCCGTCTCGCGGAAGTCCTTGAGGAACGACGAATTCGTCATCGTCTCGTAGACGCTCGGCCGATCATGGACGGTCTCGGTCGCGAACTGGATGATCGGACACGGCTCGATGTCCCCGTACGGACTGATGTGGTGGCTGACGCCGGTGGCCATCGGGCAGAGCGCCTGTCCCTCGTCGTCCCAGTAGGCGTCGACGATGGCGATCGGCAGCTTCGCGCGCATGCCGACGATGAAGCGGCGCACGCGGAGCACCTCCTCGGGGGTCAGCGCGATCTCGGCCGTCGGCTGCGGGCCGACGACGCGGTACGTGTGGAACCAGGCGTAGTGGACGCCGAGGTCGATGAGCCGCCGCAGCCACGATTCCTGCACCAGGTCGTCGATGTTCGTCTTGCACACGCTGGTGGCCACGCCCGTCACCAGGCGATTCCGGGTGCACGCTTCCAGCCCCGCCAGCGACTTGTCGAGGACGGCCGTCCGGCCGCGGCGCTCGTCGCTCACCACGCTGGTCCCCTCGATGCTGACCAGCGGGGTCACGTTGCCCAGGCGCCGCAACTCGGCCGCCCGCGCGTCGTCGATCAGGTGGCCGTTGGTGAAGAGCTGGAAGTAGCAGTCCGGGTGCGCTGCGAACAGGTCGAACAGGTCGGGGTGCAGCAGCGGCTCGCCCCCCAGGATGCCGAAGTAGCTGTTGCCGTGCCGCTTGGCGTCGCCGACGATGCGGTCGAGCTCGTCGATCTCGGATGACCTGGGCGGAGGCCCGCGGGGCGTTCGCCTACTACCTGCCCGACCTCCCGCTGCTCGGCGGCACGGTGCGCGACCGCGCCATGCGCTGGCTCGAGCCGGAGAACTTCGGGTACGCCCGCTTCGATCGGAACAATCCGGAGGGGTTCTACCGTCGCACCAAGAACCAGACAGGGGAAGTGGCGGCGCGCGCGGATCAGCTCGACCCGCAGTGGCGGCTGGTCATAGAGCACCCCGAAGGCGGGCGCCTCTCGGGCATGCAGGTGACGCGCGACACCGTCCTGAAGCGGGCGGCGGCCGACCAGATACGCGCCGACTGGCTCAAGCAGGGCATCCTGACGGCGGCGTTCGCCGCACGCGGCGCCGGCCTGTCCGTAGGAAGCTGCTCTTCCATCGTCGGCCCGGCGGGCGAGCGCTACGGCTGGAAGATCGGGTGGCCGGTGAGTCAGGCCTGCGCGCTTGCCCAGGAGTGGGTGCTCCTGTTCGTTCCGCTCGCCGGCGTGATGATTGTCCTCGCCTGGCGGCGCCGGGACATCGCCTCGGCCCTGCTGCTGGCGCCCATCGTCTACGGCTTCGGCATCCACGCGGTGGCGACGCACTTCATCGAGCGCTACTCGCGGCCCCTTATCCCGGTCCTGGTGGTGGTGGCCGCGCTGGCGGCCCAGGAAGGCTGGCGCCGGTTCCAGGGCGCCCGGCAGCGGCGGCGGGCCGGCGGAGCCGGCAGCCAGCCCGCGGCCGGAGTCGGCGACCGGACACGGGCGGCCGGCGTCACCGATCGCTGACCCCGAGACGATGTCGCAAGCATCCCATCCGGCGGGACGCCGCCCCGAATCGCTGCTGGTGATAATCCCGGCATTCAACGAGGAGGAGTCCATCGGTGAGGTGGTGGCCGGGGTCCGGGAGTGCGCCGGCCGCCTGGCCGAGTCGGGACTCCGGATGCAGGTCTGCGTCATCGACGACGGCTCCACCGACGACACGGCCGGGGCCGCGCGTACGGCCGGCGCCGATCAGGTCCTGGTCCACGGCCGCAACCTCGGGTGCGGCGCCGCCGTCCGCAGCGGGCTGCTCCACGGCCGCCAGCAAGGGGCCGACATCGCGGTCAAGCTGGACGGCGACGGCCAGCACGACCCGGCGGACATCCCCGAGCTGCTCCGTCCCATCCTCGAGGACCGCGCCGACGTCGTCTACGGGAACCGGTTCTCGCGCATCACTTACCGCATGCCCTTCGTGCGGCGCGTCGGCAACTCGCTCTTCCGCGGGTTGATGCGCTGGCTGACCCACTGGGACGTCAAGGACTCGCAGCCCGGCATGTTCGCCGTCAACGACGCCTACCTGCAGGTCTGCTTCATCCCCGGCGACTACAACTACACCCAGCAGGTGCTGCTGGACGCCTACCTGAAGGGGATGCGGTTCGACTGGGCGCCGATAGCGTTCCACCGGCGGAAGGCCGGCGAGTCGTTCGTCTCGCTCAAGTACCCGTTCAAGGTGCTGCCGCAGATCCTGATGCTGATGGTCCTCGTCCGCCCGCTCAAGGTCTTCCTGCCGGTGGCGGCGTTCTTCCTGGCGGCCGCCGGCATCGTCTTCGTGGTGGAGCTGGCGCTCTGGTTCGCCGGGTACACGGCGCGGCCGGTCGAGAACTCCAACCTCGTGCTGGGCATGGCCATGTTCGGCCTGAACACCGGGTTCTTCGGGCTGCTCGCCGAGATCGTCGTGCGCCGCACGTCGTAGGCGCATTCGCCTGAGCCCCAGCACCCACCGCCCCAGTGACCTTGCGCGCCCTCACGGGCGCGTTGGGAGTTTCCTCCGAAGCTCACCTCGGCGGCGGTCCATCCCACCCGCCGCGTGACGGCGGGCGATAGCGAGGTACCGTGCAGACCCAGGGCCTGGTCGCGCGGGCACACCCCCTTGCGGCAGGCGTCACAGTGGTAGTAGGCGCGCTGCAGGGTCACCGGCCCCAACAGCGTGGTGAACGTCTTCGGGCGACGGCCGGCGTAGCGCGCCCGCCGGCCGCAGGCGCACGCGGTGGTCGAACCCGAATGGTCGGAATCGTCCGCGTTGCAGCGCTGCGCCATCCACTGCGCGGCGATGTCGAGGCTGCGGTGACGGACTGCCTGCTCCAGCGCTTCGAAATCCGCCGCGTCGACGGGCCCGGGACCGATGAGCGCATCGACTTCGGCCCCGATGGCGGCTACGAGCGCTGCGCCCGAGCCGCTTCCAAGGCCCGGTCCGCCGTGGCGAGCGCGCGGCGGCGAACCGTCTGCACGAACGTCTCGAAGTCCTGCGGAGTCCCGCTCCTCTGGCTCAGGAACGCGTCGAGGTCGGCTTCCACCGCCGACCGCAAGGCGGCGAACAGCTCCTTCCGGGAGCCCCCTTTTTCCGCCGCGTCAGCAATCCGTTCCGGCATCTGCGCCTCGGGCATGGTCGGAGTCCTCCCTACCCGACGTATCGGTCGATCAGCGCTCGCTCGATACCCCGTACGGCAAGACCCTCAACTTTCTTGTCGTGCACCCAGGAGGCGGACGGGGAAGAGGCAGAAGCATGGGAGGATCGAGGGATCGCGGACAATCAGATGGGGGCACGGACGGAGAACAGGCCGGAGGCGGAGAGCACGGACGACACGATGCGCAGCAGGGCAGCGACGGTGAGAGTGTGATCCAACCTGTCGTCTGATCACAACAAGGACCGAGGCGAACTTACACCGATGATGCCGCAGTAAGGGTGTAAGGAGGACAGGCGGCCGAACTTACACTTCCAGTCACACCTGAACTTACACCCGGCAACCAGCCAAGTCGTTTCCTATCAACAGATTCCCACATCACAGACCCACCCCCACGTGCAGACAAAAGGGTCGGGTGGGAGTAGGGGAGCGACCACGCGGAAACCTGGCGGTTTCCGGCCCCCGCCGGTGCTCCTCCGTCACACCTGCGGGGTCGCGGTCGCTCCCCTTGAAATTGTCCCTCCAGGAAGGGTGAGAACCTGCCGTCTCCGCCGGCCGGCCGGCTCGCGTCGCTCGCCAGCGTCGGGCCATGAACGCTGCCCCGCCTGCGGCGCTCTCCGGCAGCGCGTGCAGGTCGGGCGGAGCCGGCCGGCGGCTTCCACCAGAGGCGGGTAGCTACGGGACGGCCGGCGTGTCAACGCGCTTCGCACGTTCTCCGCTGCGCTTCGACCCTGTCGGGTGACACACCGTCCGCCCCTCCGCTCAGACAGCCGTTGTGGGCCTTGCGGCCCGGCCTGGACGGGAACCGTCCCGTCGTCCCACTCGGCTCGCCCGCGGATGGACCCCCGATGCGGAAAAATGCGGGCGGCGAGATTTTTCTTTGCCCGTGCAGGTCGCTTCATAGAGTGCGGAAAGGTGCTCATCCGGTCCTGTCCAGTCTCAGCAGGTCGGAAGGCGCCCAGAAGGGTCTAATCCGTGCAAAGTGCTGCATTGCATGGGTTTGCGCTGTTTGTGGTACGTTGTTCTCCGAACCGCGGGGCGTGATATCGCCGCGCAATCCCGCCATCTCAAGGAGGGCTGAAGATGACCACGAACCGAGACTTCACCCGCCGGCGTGCGAGCGTCGGAAACCCCCTGCCCAGGCTGCTCACCCTGCGCGACGTGACCGAGCTGACGGCCCTGTCCCGCTCGGCCGTCTACGCGCTGATGAGCGAGTCCAGGTTCCCGAAGCCGCTCCGCGTCGGCAGCCGCGCCGTCCGGTGGGTCGAGCACGAGGTGCTCGACTTCATCGCCACCCGCCCCCGCGCCGGCTCGGAGCGGCCCACTCGGTAACGGCCATGCTCGACCTGCTCGACCGCCTGGAGGGCGTCAGGGAGTCGGGTGCGGGCTGGACCGCGCGATGCCCGGCGCATGCCGACCGCCGGGCATCGCTCGCGGTCGGCCGCGGCGACGACGGCCGCTGGCTCCTGAAGTGCCACGCCGGCTGCGCGTTCGGCGCCGTCGTCGGCGCGCTCGGCATCGACGCCCGCGACCTCTTCCCCTCGAACGGACACCGCCACCCGCCCGCGCGGCGGGAGGCGGCCGTCTACGACTACGACGGCGTGTTCGAGGTGGTCCGCTACGAGCCGAAGGACTTCCGGCAGCGGCGGCCGGACGGGCGAGGCGGCTACCTGTGGAACCTCGACGGCATCACGCCGCGGCTCTATCGCCTGAACGACCTGGCCGGCCGCGATGCGGCCGTCGTGGTCGAGGGCGAGAAGGACGTGGACCGGCTGTGGTCGCTCGACCTGCCGGCGACCTGCAACGCGGGCGGAGCCGGCCAGTGGAGGTCCACGCATGCCGAGCAGCTCAAGGTTGCCGGCGTGCGGTCGGTGGTCGTCGTTCCCGATGCCGACGACGCGGGCCGGAGACATGGTCAGGCGGTTGCGCGAGCGTGCGCAGCGGCCGGACTGCGGGCGCGGATCGCCGCGCTGCCCGACGGACCCAAGGACATCTGCGCGTACCTTGACGACGGTCACGACAAGCGCGAGCTGGCGGAGGTGATCGCCGCTGCCGAGTCGTACGACGGGGCCGCCGACCTGCCGGCCGGGGTCGTGCGGTTGAGTGACGCCGATGTCGAGGGTACGGCGGCCGAGGGACCGCCGGCCGTCGCGCGGCTGATCGCCCACGCGGGGCGGGTCACGTTGCTGCACGCGCGGGAGAAGGCCGGCAAGAGCACGCTGATCGGCGCCGCGGTGGCCGCCGTCACCCGCGGGCGGTCGTTCCTGGGCATGCCCACCGTTGCGGGCGACGTGCTGTGGGTCGGCGAGGAGGCGGCCTCGGATGTCAAGGCGCGGCTGTTCCAGTGGGACGCGGACCTGGAACGGGTGTACTTCGTCGGCCGGCCGAGCCGGGACCTGGAGCACGAGGCGTCGCTGCGACGGCTGGTCGAGCGGCTGCGGCCGGTGTGGGTCGTCATCGACACCTGGTCGCACTACCTCCAGGTCCATCGCGTGAAGGACACGGCCGGCCCCGGCGAGCAGGGGCTGCTGATCGGCGAGGTCGTCAGTCTGGCCCGCGAGTCCGGGTCGGCGTTCGCCGTCTCGCACCACAACCGGAAGAACCCCAGCGCCAGCGCCGAGTCCGGCGACGCGGAGGGCGAGTACCGGGACTCGACGGCGATCGGCGCGGCCGTGGACATGATCGTGTCGTTGAGCCGGGCGAAGATGCCGCGGGCGCGGCGCCTCACGCCGTCCGGCCGCTGGCCCGAGGAGCCGCTGACCGTCGTCCTCGAGCCGGGCGTCGGCTACGAGCTGGCGCCGGACCTGGAGGAGGACGAACAGGCCCGTGCGGACGGCAAGCCGCCGGCCCGCCCGCTCCCGGAACGCGCGCTGCTGCACCTGCTCCGGTGCGATCCGCTGGCCCGGCCTCATGCGAGCACCCTGGCCGACGCGCTCGATTGCAGCGGACGGCGGTACCAGGACCTGCGCGCGGCGCTCGATGCGCTGCTCGACGACGGGCTCGTCGACCACGCCCAGCGCCCTGGCGCGACGAAGCAGCGGGACCGGGGCTACGCACTGACCGCCGAAGGCCGCGAGCGGGCCGAGGCTCTCCGCGACCAGTCGATTTCCGCGATTTCCACCAAGGGAAACGGGGCGGAAACGCTCGGGAACACGCCGGGAAATCCAACTCGATTTCCATTTCCGCGATTTCCCCCCCAGGGGGTGGGCGGAAATGGAAATGGAAATCGAACTGCTTGAGGGTCGATCTCTGGGCGGAGTCGGGGGCCACGGACCCCACGTCACGGAATCGGAATCCGTCACCGGCGCAGGGGGATGACCTGCCCCCGCTCCTCACCGAGATAGGCGCCCCAATCGTCCATGAGGCGTCGGCGGCGCGCGAACAGGTCGGACCGCGCGTAGGCCGCCTCGACCTGATTCCGCACCTTGTGGGCCAGCGCCGCCTCGACGACCTCACGCGGGTGGTCGGTCTCTTCGGCCGCCCAGTCCCGGAAGCTGGACCTGAAGCCATGCGGCACCGCCGCGATGCCCAGGTCCCGGATGAGCTTCGAGACCGCGGCGTCATCGAGCGCCTTCCCGCGGACGCTCGGAAAGACCAGCCCGGCGAACTCGGGCCGGGTCGCGACGCCGCGGAGCTGCTCCGACTCGCGCAGGACCCCGGCCGCCCGGCCGCACAGCGGCACCCGGTGCTCGCGTTGCGCCTTCATCCGCGCCGCCGGAACCGTCCACACCCGCGCGACAAGGTCGACCTCGTCCCACGTCGCCCCCCGCGCCTCGCCGGACCTCGCGGCCGTCAACACGAGAAACTCGAAGGCCAGCTTCGTCCCGAGCCACGCATCCGAGCGCTGAACGGCCGCAACCGCGGCGGCGACCTCGCCGTGCGGCAGCGCCGCCCGGTGCTGCACGAGCACGGGACGCTTCGGCAGCGCCGCCGTGACCGCGTCGCCGGCTGGATTGTCGCTGCGGTAGCCCTGCGCGATGGCCCACCGCATGACCGTGCCGATGCGATGGCGCACCGACCGCGCCATCGCGTGCTTGCGCGTCCAGATGGGCAGCAGGACCGTCATGACGTCGGCCGTCGTCACCTGGTCGACGCTCTTGCCGCCGAGGTGCGGAAGCACATGGTCGCGCAGGCTCGCCCGCCACTGCTTCGGGGTCTTGCCGGCCCGCCACGCCTCCCCGTGGATGGCGATCACCTGCTCGACCGCCTCCTCGAACGTCGGGATCCCCTCGGAGCGGCGCCGGTCCGCGAGCGGGTCTCCGCCCTCGCGGGCGGCCTTGCGGTTGGCGAGCGCCTTCTCGCGGGCCTCGGCCAACGACACCAGCGCGTAGCTGCCGAGACCGAGCGCGCGGGACCGCCCGCGGATGACCAGCCGTTGCACCCAGCGGCGCGCCCCGGACGGGTCGACGTGCAGATAGAGGCCATTCCCGTCAGCGTAGCGGCCCGCCTCGGCGACCGAACGGCAGAAGGCGGCGGAGAGCGCCTTGTCGGGATGGCGGCCCCTGCGCTTGGTGGCTCGGGGTTTCCTGGGCAGGTCCATCGTCATCTATCCCATTCCCAATTCTCTCGCGGAATATAGCGAAAGTGTGGAGACGGGTCAAGACGACGGAGCGGGAGTAGTGGCCTTTTACTACGGTATTCAGTGCGTATTTCGCAGCACGGCGCGGAACGGCGCTGGATGGCGAAAGTCGGCTTTCGGTCCTCGTTCCGGGACTGGGCGGCCGAGAAGACCGACCATCCGCGCGAGGTCATCGAGGCGGCGCTGGCGCACGCGGTCGGCAACAAGGTCGAGGCGGCGTACGCAAGGTCGGACCTGTTCGAGCGGCGGCGGACTCTGATGAACGACTGGGCGGCCTACGTCGATCGGGGTCGGCCGTGATGGCGATCAGCGAGTTGGCCACGACCGCCGCGGTTCGATTTCCATTTCCATTTCCGCCCACCCCCCAGGGGGGAAATCGTGGAAATGGAAATCGAGTTGCGCTTCCCGTCGAGTTCCGGTGCGCTTCCGGCCTGTTTCCATTGGGGAAATCGAGGAAATCGCCTGGCGAGGCGAACCACACCGGCCGCCGGCGTGGTGTTGGGGCAACTACGGGCCGGAAGCCAGCTTCCGGCCCGTGGACGGACCGGCAGCCCACCACGTCCCTCGAACCCACGGTCGAACACGGCAGCTCCGAGCCCTCGGGTACAGTGGGTCCAGTGATACGAGCCAGAGCAGCGGAACGGAGTCGCGGAGATGCGTTTACCGTTTACGCGTTTCCACCCCCCCCTGTGGAAACGGTAAACGCGTAAACGGATGGGAGGCGCCGCCTCGGCGAGCGCAAGACTCGTGCTACCGATCCGGTTGGGAGACGACGGTCACGGAGATCAACGGGAACGGACGCGGCGAACGTGACGGAGACCGGGCGCGGGATGAGAATCGAGGTCACGAAGGGACGACGATGGAGACTGGGAACGGGACGAGAGTGTGATCCACTCCGCGGCCCGATCACAGCCAGGACCGAGGCGAACTTACACCGATGGTGCCGCAGTAAGGGTGTAAGGAGGATAGGCGGCCGAACTTACACCCCCAGTCACACCTCAACTTACACTCGATAACCAGCCAAGTCCTTTGGGTGCGGCTCTTCTTCGTCGGCGGTCCAGAGATGTCCAAGGGTTGCTGCGAGCAGCAGGGCAAGAGCTACTTGACCCGTCGAAGACGGGGGGAGGAGGGCGGTGGGGACGGCTCGGTGACGGGTGGTGCTATCCCGTCAGCATAACGTTGGGCGTGGTTCCGTTCGTACTCGCGCGCCTCGTGGAAGTCCCAGTAGGCATCGAAGTCGCCGCTGGCTCGTAACGCTCGCAGCTTCAGGACCGCCTCGGCGCCGACCAGCCGCCAGCGGGCGCCGGTCAACTCCATCCGGTCGCGGACCAGGTGCCGGCACGCCCCCTCGATCACCCCCGTGGCGATGGGATAGCCCGCCGCGAGGTAGCGGTCGTAGTGTAGATACGGCCCATACTTCAGCAGGTAGTCGGCGCACGTGTCGACCGGCTTGCGGAGGTCGGGCGGCAGGCGGGCGACGGTGGCCGCTCGGCGCATTGCCGCCGCCACCCACCGGGCCTTGCCTTCGAGAATGCGTCGCACCCGCGTCCAAGCCCAGTATTCCCGCTCGAGGCTCTCCTCGCGATGGAACACCTGTGCCGCCTTCCAGACGTACTCGACCACGTGGATGATGTCGAGCACCACCGTGACGTCGACGCCGTACGCGGCGGCGCCCGCCTCCACGAGGTCGAGCTGCATCTCGGCGCCGTCGACGAGCACGACCCAGCTCTTGACGCGCTCGGGGTCCCGGCGGTCCGCTTCCAGCAGCGCCTCCGCGACCACCTCCGCCGGCTCCCGTTCGAGGCTCGCCCAGACCCGTTTCGCCACCGGGCGAGGTCGCACGAGCGGGGGCCTGGACTTCTTCGTCCGGGTCCTGGCCACCGGCGAGCGGGGCATCAGGCTCTGCAGGAACTCCTCCGGGCTCCGCACGAACGGCGCGACCGTGTAGACGGCGGCCACCGTCGCCATGCGCTTCGCGTGCTTCTTCTCACCCGGCTGGAGACGCGGGAACCAGGCGAGCTGCTCGCGTTGCCGCCGGCGCCGCTCCGCCGCCCGCCGCGTCGCCTCGCGCAGGTCCTCGCGGTGCAGCACCACGCCCTTGCCGTCGAACGTGAGCACCAGAACCGACCCCTCCGGCGACGGCTCGCCCGCCGCCGCGCGGCGCGCCTCGTAGAAGGCGTCGAAGTCCTCCGCCGCGCGAGCTGCCAACTGTTCCGCCTGCCGCTTCGGCACCTCCGCTCCGGTATGGCGAGACAGATCGAACAGCGCTTCGTCGAACGACCGCGACGCGGCCGCCTCCGCCACCCGCCGGCGCACCTCGAGCGAGTACCGCTCCGGCGGCAGGTTGAGCGACGCATCCAGCGGATGCAGACTCTCGTGACCCGCACGCGCGTAGCCCACGCGCTCGACTTCCACCGTGCCGAAGGTCGTCTCCAGGTGTCGTTCGTGCACGCGCCGTTCCCCGCGCTCGACCCCATCGGCCCCCGCGACCGGACCGGCCGCCTCTCCCGGGCTGCGCTGGTCGAGGTGCCCCTGCAGGAGCTTGCGCAGCAACTCCTGGCCCCGCCGATTCAGCTCCCGTTCCAGGTCGCTCTCACTCATCTGCTGCGCTTCGCGCGACGAGAGGTAGGCTTTGGCATCCGCGTATACGGCGTCCGCCGCCGCATACGGCGCCGGGTCGGAGGGAGCGCCGCGGTCGGCGACGACTCGCATCGCTCAAGGCTCCCGCAGCCGCCGCTGCGCATCCCGAACCAGAGGATAGACCAGGACCGTCTTGGGCGCCGCGCCGGCACGACGGCCGTGCCGGTCCATGCGCCCGCGACCGCTCGTCGCGCCCAACGCGACCCAGTTGGCGGCACGGTAGCAACCCCCGTGGTGGCGGCGCGCGTCCACCAGCGTCTCCACCAGCCACGGCTCGAGGTGGTACCGGCGCGCCCAGTCCGCCACCAACCGACCGAGGCCACGCGCCAACACCGCGCTGGCCAGGTTCTTCACCCCGACCCACGGCAGCAACAGGAAGCGGCTGTTGTTGACCACCCGCTGCAGATTCCGCGCCCGCGTCCCATCGTCCCAGCCCACCCAGCGGTCCCGCACCGCCATGCGCCACGCCGGGCTCGAGAACTGCAGGCAGCCCACCACCGCGCGGACCGGCTTCGACGCATACACCAGATACCGCAGGTGCGCGCCGAACGGAACCGTGTGCCCCAGGTAGTGGTAGCGACCCACCAGCTCCCGGAACAGCAGCCGCTGCGCGGGCTCCTGCACCAACTCGACCTCCAGCGGCTCGATGTCGCGGACGCTCCCGACGAGCGAACGTCCCGGCTCCCCCACCGCCGTCCGGGGAACGCGGGTCACCGAACCGACCACGCGCCCCCGCCGCTTGTCCGGCAGCATCAGCGCCCCCTCCGCGTCGAGCCGTTCCAGGAACTCCCGGCACTCCCGCGCCTTCAGCCTCCCGTTCGGACGCCGCCACCGCAACAGCTCGCACACCGTGCGCGCCAGCTCCATCCGGCTCAAGCCCGAGCAATCCCGCACGACCTCGCGCATCAGCGTCACCTCGCGGTCGCTGAACGCACGTCCCGAGAAACTCGTCGTCGCCACGGCCATCGCGGGAAGGCGTCTCCCTTCCCACCACACCGTAGCAAGCGCCGCGCGAAATGTCCAGGGGCGCCGGAGAAACAGGCCACAGCGCCTCAGCGCCGTGGTCACCGGCTCCGGTCGGCTGCTCGAAGGGCCCGGTGGGGACGCTGGTCCGGTGCTGTCCCCGCCAGAATGCCCCCAACTGAGAGGGGGCGCGGAGATAAACCACTATCAGTCAATGAGATAGCTCTCTACGGAAAAGAGCCGCACCCAAGTCCTTTCATATCAACAGATTCCCACATCACAAACCCGCCCCCACGTACAGACAAAAGGGTCGGGGGGGAGTAGGGGAGCGACCACGCGGAAACCTGCCGGTTTCCGGCCCCCGCAGGTGTTCCTCCGTCACACCTGCGGGGTCGCGGTCGCTCCCCTGGAATTGTCCCTCCGGGAAGGGGGGACAGGCGCTTGCAGCGCCTGCACGGGCCGGCTGCCATGCTCTGCCCGTGTCCGAAGGCACCCTGACGGAAGGCGGCGCTCGTCGAGGAGGTGGCCGACGCCGCCGGCCTCACGAAGAAGCGCGCCGAGATCATCGTCGACACCCTGTTCGACAGCATCGCCGAGGCGCTCCGCCACGGGGAGAGGTCGAAGTCCGCGGCTTCGGCAGTTTCCGTCTCCGGCGGCGCGCGCCGCGCCGGGGCCGCAACCCCAGGACGGCGACCGGGTGGACGTGCCGTCGAAGCACGTCGCCTACTTCACGTCCGGCAAGGAGCTGAAGGAGCTGATCAACCGGGACCCGGCCCTGCCGGTGCCGCCGCCGTTGTCCGAGTAGCTGGCGTCGAAGCGTCGCTCCGTCGTCCGCGGCCGGTCCGGTCGCACGGCGCCCGCCAACGCGCGTGGACAGCCTCTGCGAGGGGCGTGTCAAGACTCGATCAAGCGCCGTTACGTAACGCTACTCAAATGAACGCGCGTGGATAGCCTCTGCGAGCGGCGTGTCAAGACGCTGCGGTCTTCCGCGGGATCTGTTAGGACGGTGACGGAAACTACGTTGCCACGTTCGCGGGCGCGAGCCCCGGAATCACGGGCCTGGGGCGTCACGCCAGTTGGCAAAGTTGTATCGATCGCTGTCCTTACGGTATCCTTTCCGATACAGCCCGCGCGTGCCGCGGCCGCTCTCTCGCTACCGAGCGAGAACGCTTGAGCGGGGGGCGGGGCCGTTGTGGGCAACGCGAATCATGGTTTCTCCACGTCATCCCGTCGAACCCGACGTTCGCGCCGGAGACCCGGAAATCCGTCCGAGCGGCCTCGCGACGCCGTTCCCATCGGTGTCGGTCATTCTCCCGGCCCGCGACGCCGAGGAGAGCATCGGGAAGGCGCTCGACTCGGTGTTGGCTCAGGACTACAACGGTTCGGTGGAGGTGATCGTTGCCGACGGGTCCGACAACACCGCCACGTCGGACCTGGTTCGGCGGCTGTATCCGACGGTGACACTGATTCCCAATCCGCAACGTGTCATCGGGTATGGCATCCAGGCGGCGTTGCGGGTGGCGACCGGAGAGATCGTCGCACGCTGCGACGCCCATACGACCTGGCCGCCTGGATACCTGCACCGGGCGGTAGAGACGCTGCAGAGAACCGGGGCGGCCAACGTCGGCGGCCGACAACGACCGGTCGGCACCACGTTCTTCGAGCGCGCGGTGGCGCTGGCGATGACCACGCCGCTGGGGACGGGGCCTGTTCGCTACCGGCTGGGGGGCCTCGAGGGCCCCGTCGAGACCGTCTACCTCGGCGTGTACCGACGTGACAGGCTGGCCGCGGTGGGCAGTTACGCCCCCGACATGGTCCGGGGCGAGGACTATGATCTCAATACCCGGCTGCGGATGCACGGGGAAACGGTGTGGTTCGATCCCGAGCTCGTGGTCGACTATCGGCCGCGCGGCACCCTGCGGGACCTCGTCCGACAATATTTTGGCAACGGCCGTTGGAAGCGGGTGGCGTTGCTACGACAACCGACGGCGCTGCTGCCCCGGCACGGCGGCGGCTTGCTGCTGCCCCGGCACGGCGCCGGCCCGCTGCTGCTGCTTGGGTTGGCGGCCTCCGCGGTCCTCTTCTGGGCCGGCGCTCCTGGGGCGGCGGCGTTGCCGCTCACGTATGTAGTCACCTTGGCCCTAGTGTGCACCGTCAGAAATACGTGAGCAGTAACGCTTCAGGGATTCCAGGATCTGCTCGGCGGTCTTCGTCCAGACGAAGGGCTTGGGGTCTTCGTTGTAGACCGCCAGGTACTCCTTGATCGCCGCCTCGAGTGCTTGGGTGCTGCGATGGGTTCCACGCCGGATCTGCTGCCGGGTGATCTCGGCGAACCAACGCTCTACCTGGTTGAGCCACGATGCGCTCGTGGGCGTGAAGTGCAGGTGATACCGAGGACGCCGTGCCAGCCAGTCGTGGATCATCGCCGTCTTGTGCGTGCCGTAGTTGTCCAGCACCAGGTGGATGTCGAGGTCGGGCGGCACCGCCTTGTCGATCACGGCGAGGAAGCGCTTGAACTCCACCGAGCGGTGCTTCCGAAAGCACCTGCCGATCACCTCGCCGGTGGCGGTGTTCAGGGCCGCGAACAACGAGGTCGTGCCGTGCCGTCGATAGTCGTGTGTCCGCTGCTCCGGTGCTCCCGGACGCATCGGCAACACCGGCTGGGTACGGTTCAACGCCTGGATCTGCGACTTCTCATCCACACACAGCACCACCGCTCGCTCCGGCGGATGCAGGTACAGCCCCACGATATCGCGCACTTTCTCGATGAACAACGGGTCTCGCGACAGCTTGAAGGTCTCGCTGCGATGGGGCTTGAGCGCGAACGCGCCACACGCGGCCGACGGTCGAAGCGCTCAGCCCGCAGGCTCGGGCCATCGACTCCCGGCTCCAATGCGTCGCCCCCCGTGGGGTCGTCTCCAGCGTCCGGACCACGACCCGTTCGACGTCCTCGTCCGACACCCGGCGCGGCGCGCCCGGCCGTGGTTCGTCCAGCAAGCCGTCGCAGCCGTTGCGCAGGAACCGCCGCCGCCACTTGCCGACCGTGGCCCGCGTCGTGCCCAGAGCCTGCGCCACGACCTGGTCGCTCCGTCCCGCGGCGCTCTGCAGCACGATGCGTGCCCTCAGGGCCAGAGCCTGCGCGGTATTGCGCCGGCGCAGCCAACCCTCCAGTTCCTCGCGCTGTGCGTCCGAGACCTCCGGGACCTCTCGTGTGTAATGGTTCGGCACGGCCCTCCTCGCTTCCGGGCCGACCGTACCACGAGCCGATTCTACTGGTCAAAAACTTCAGGCGTTGGACACTAGTGTCTCTGGTGGTCGGCGTTCGTCGCCGTTCGTGCGCCGCGTTGCTGCTCCCGCTGGTCTTGGCGACGATGCATCTGAGCTGGGCGGTCGGTTTCTTTACCCCGTTGGGGCGCCGGGGTCGCGGCCGGCGACCGACGCGGTCGGCGGAACCGCGATGAAGTCGGAGCAGGGTCGCGGCGATCGATGGCCGAAGATTCTGATCGTCGGTCCGCTAGGCTCCGGGGAGTCCGCCACCAACGTGATTGGAGGGAACAAGGTTTCGTGCGACGACCTGGTCCATGAATTGGAGATGCGAGGTTTCGAGCTGGATATGGTCGATACCTCGGGACGCGTGACCAATCTCCCCCGCTGGAAAGTCCAGGCGAGTCGTCTTGCGAGGTTCCTGCGGATGGTCCGAGGTGTCGTGAAGAAGATCCGGCACTCGCAGCTCGTCTTCGTGTTCATTGCTCCCTCTTCCGCGACGGTCGTCGCTTCGTCGGCCTGGATTCTCTGCAGAATAGCCCGTCGCCCCTTGGTGCTGCGGTTGTCCGGGGCCGATCTCGATTCCGTGTATTGCAAGTACGGTGCCCCGGCCCGCTGGCTGGCGGATCGCACCTGGATGCGCTGTTCGCTGATGTACGTCGAAACACAGCGGTTGCGCCGGATCTTCGACAACCGAACCAGTTGTCGCTGGTTGCCCAACATAAGGAACGTCGAGGCGCATGCTGCGGTCGGGCGCGAGGAGCGTCACAAGAAGGAGATCCGCAAGCTGATCTTCATCTCCCGACTGCACATGGACAAGGGGCTGGCCGAGGCGCTCCGTGCTTGCCGCGACTTGCCGGACCACTGTCATCTCCAGGTGTTCGGACCACGCATGTCCGACACGGACTTTTCCCTGTTCGCGGGGCATCCCAGGGCGAGCTACTGCGGCGTTCTGCAGCCCGAGGAGGTGCCGCAGGTCATGCGCGACCATGACGTGCTGCTGTTTCCCAGCTACTACCCGATGGAGGGTTATCCCGGCGTCATCATCGAGGCCTTTCAGTGCGGCTTGCCGGTCATCGCCGCCAGGTGGCGAGACGTTCCGGAACTCGTCGAGCATGAGGAGAACGGCCTGGTGGTGGAACCGCGCTCCGCTGCGGCCGTGCGGTCTGCAATCGAACGGTTGCTGAACGATCCCGGTCTGTATCGGCGGCTTTGCGAGGGTGCGCGGCGGCGCGGCGACGACTTCCGCAGCAAGAACTGGTTCGGGCCCGTCGCCGAGGACCTGCGCGCGCTGACGCTGGGTACTGGGGCGATAGCGACCGGAACGTATCTCTCGAAGCGGTGAGCAGCCCCGATCGGCAACACAGGCGCGGCTGGAGCGCTCAGCGGGCGCCGAGGACAACGCGGAATGTCCGCCAGGCGTGGACGGCGTCGTCAGGCCGCGGCAGCCAGATTGAAGGCCAGCGCATGCGAGCAGCTATTCCGAACGCCGCCGCGAGCAGGATGAGTCGGCAGATCATGCCCAGGGTCAGCCCCCAGGCAGCGGCCGCTACGCCGACCGCCGGATAGAGCACGGAAATCGCAACAAGATTCGCCGCCAGTCCCAGGGAGAAAGCGCAGGAACAGACGCCCGGGCGATCGATACCCTTGAAGTATGTTCCGAGTATGCCGGCGCAGGCACAGGCGAGCACTCCGGGGGCGAGGATCCACAGCAGCGGGACTACCGGCAGGAAGGCTCCGGGGAACAGGATTCGAACCAGCGGCGTGCTGATCGCGAGCAGGAGGAGAATCGCGGCCACGGTACTGCACGACACGACCCGCAGGCAGAGCGCCGTCAAATCCGGGCGGCCGCTGCCTGCGATGCGGGGCAGCAGCGCGTTGCCGACCGCGTCGGAGATCATGCGAAGCCGGAACATGAGCGCGTGCGCGGTTGCGAACAGGCCGATTTCCGCCGGGCTCGCGATCAGCCCGAGAAGGAGAACGCCCGCGCTCATTTCTAGCTCGCCGGCTATGCCCGCGGGGTGAAATCGCAGACCGTACGCGATGACTCGCGTGGAGACGGTGCGGAGCGGATTCACCAGAACCAGCCCGTGATGGCGCCGCAGGTACCACGCGCACAAGGCCACGGTGCAACCGTGCGCGGCGGCGACCGCGAGCACGGCGCCGTCCACGCCGAGTCCCGATAGCCGCACGAGGACAAGAAGAACGAGGGCGTTCACGGCGAGGTGAAGCAGGGTGAACACCGCGAGACGTCCGAAGTGGCGGAGGGCCGCGAGTTGACGCTCCATGGCGCCCGAGAACGCCATGAGCGGAACCAGGGCAAGCGCCAAAAAGAAGGTACGCGTGTCCGCCTGCTGAAAGAAGGCCATCTCACCGTGGACCAACGGGATCGCCAGGGAGACGGCCAGGGCTCCGCCGACGAGGCAGATCGCGAGGGCGGCGCCGACGCCTTCCGAGACGGTCGCCTGTCTCGTGATGACGAAGTACTGCGCGCCTTCTCGCGCCCCCGGCGTGAAGAGCACGCTGAGAAAACTCGCGAACACGACGCACAGGGCGAAGCTGCCGCGGCCTGCCGGCAACAGCATGTAGGCCAGAAGACTCTGGATCGCGAGGCCCACGACGACCTTGCCGACACGGGTCGCGAACACGATGGCTGCGTCCCGCCCGCCGGTCGTGTGCGGACGTCGTGGTGTATGGGGCTTTTCCGGTGTCACGGCTGCGACGTTTTCTGGCGCCACGCCAGTTGCTCGAACAACGCGACGTACGCGTCGGCGGCTTTCTCGGGTGAGAAGTCGGCGGCTCGCGCCCGCAGCGCTTTCTCCGGCGGGTGCTCGCCGCGCAGGGTCTTGACCAACTGTATTCGGTTAGCGGGTGATTTCCCAATAGACACGGGCTGAGAGTGGACTTGGAGTGCGGAGGTTTCAGCGCGTCGACGCGGTGGCTGGAACCGACAGTGTGTTCGCGCGGCTTGCCTCCCCCGTCGCGATGCCACGGACACCGAACGCCAAGCCGGCGCGCGGGAGCATCGGCGCCGATTTCTCCGTGAAGTCCGGTGGCGACCGCGGGCTGCCGCGGGCGGTGCGGTCGTCCGCCTCCTGCGGCGGGGCGCCACGGGGACCGGTCGCCCGTCGAGGTCGTATGTCGGACGTTGCCGGCCTACGGGAGCGGCGGCGGAAGGCCGAGGAGCTCGGGGACAACGGGCTCGACCGCGCGCAACATCGCGGCGATCAGCGGAGGCAGGTCGAGGCCGCGTTGGCGCGCGGTGCGCACGACGCTGGCCAGGACCTGCTGGGTGTCGGCGCCGTGGCGGGTGCGGTTGCCGCCGCACACCTTGCGGATGACCACGGCGGGCCGGAGGGCCTGTTCGGCGCGCCAGTTGGTGGCGTCGAGCGAAGGGTCCCACAAGAATAGGAACACAGCCGGGAATTCGGTGGCCAGGTGCGCCGCGAAACGCTCGGCGTCGTCCAGCGGCGGCGGGGCGTCGACCAGCCGCCCGAGCCGGGCCGTGAGTCGGCCGCGGGCCGTGGCCATCCCGTGCTCGCTCAGCGCTCCCGCGTTGCAGCGGTCCCGCAGGTCGAGACCGGCCCGCAGGACCGCCGCCACGTCGCCCGCCCAGGGACTGTTCGGATAGTCCTCCCGGAGCTGCTTGCAGCGTTGTAACAGGTGATTCTTATTCCGATATCGGAATAAGAACCACTATGCCGATGTCAGGATTATTCCGATGTTGGTGCAGACGCCCCTGTTGTTGGCGGCATCTGCACCAAACTGATCGGCATAATCACAGCCCTTCGAGAAAGGCCAGGAGCGCGTCGGATGGTTGATAGCGGCCCCCGCGGACTTCGGCTGGGGTGGTCCTTGCGAGCGCCCGTTCCTTCAGGGCGAGGTCGGCATGGATGTAGATGTCGGTGGTGCGGACGTGTTCGTGTCCGAGCCACAGGGCGATGACGGTGTTGTCGACCCCGGCGTGCAGCAACCGCATGGCTGCGGTGTGACGCAGCGTGTGCGGGGTGACGGTCTTCTCGCGGAGCGATGGGCAGGCGTGGGCCGCAGCAGCCACGTGCGTCGTGACGCGTTGCGCGAGGGCGTCTCGGCTGAGCGGTTTGCCTGTCCGCGTAGGGAAGACTGGTGCCTCTGGTGAGCTGGCGCATTCGGCCAGCCAGGCACGCAGGGCGGCGGCCACCGGCTTGGTGAGCGGAGTGACCCGGTGCTTGCGCCCTTTTCCAAGGCAGTGGACGTGCGCACCTCGCGCCAAGTGCAGGTCCGTGCAGCGCAGGCCGGTGAGTTCGGCGGCGCGCAATCCGGTCTGGATCGCGAGCGCGAGGAGAGTGTGGTCGCGGCGCCCGGTCCACGTGGTGCGGTCGGGGGCGGCGAGCAGGGCGTCGACTTCGAGGTCGGACAGGAAGGTCACGAGCCCACGTGGACCGCGCGTGGGGGGCATCGCGAGTACGCGGGCAATGACGGCTGCCTGCTCGGGATGCTCCAGTGCGGCATAGCGGAACAGGGCATGAATGGCCGACAACCGCGCGTTGCGGGTGCGCGCGGTGTTCGCGCGGTCGTGCTCGAGGTGGGCCAGGAATCGTCCGATGAGGGGTGCGTCGAGATCGCCGAGTTCCAGGTCCGAGGGGGCCTTGGCGAGGTGGACCGCGGCAAAGCGGACGAGCATCCGCCACGCGTCGCGGTAGGCAGCGACCGTGTGCGGGCTGGCGTGGCGCTGGTGCACGAGCCGCTCGGTGAAGAACGCCTGGAGCGTGGGAGCAAGGGCGCTCATGCTGAGGCCCCCAGATGGCGTTCGAGGCGGTCTGAGGCCAACTGCATCAATGCCGGTGCCGCCGACAGGTACCAGTATGTGTACTTGGGGTCGGCGTGCCCGAGATAGGTGGCCAGGAGCGCGATTCGCGCCGCCGGATTCTGGCCCTGTCGGTAGGCGTCGAGCAGCGTGCACGTCGCGAACCGATGTCGGATGTCGTGCAGCCGTGGCCGACAGGCGGCTGCGTGCGGCCGGAGGCCCGCGCGCTGGACCAGGGTGCGGAACGTCTGCTGTACATTGCGGCACAGCAGCCTCGTGCCCGCGGTAGAAACGAACAGCGCGGCGGTGTCCCGGGCCGCCAGCCGGTCCGCGCGGAGCAGATACTGCTGGACCGCGGCGCTGGCTGTGGGGTGCAGCGGAAGTGCACGGGACTTGTCGAATTTGCCGTGGCGGACGGTGATCAGCCCCTGCTCGGCGTCGAAATCGTGCCGATCGAGCGCGATGGCTTCACCGACGCGCATCCCGGTCACGACCAGCAGACCGATCAGGGTCCGATACGTTGCGGCCCGATGCCCGGTGCGCAGCCCCGATGTGGCGACCAGCAGGGCCGCGATGTCTTCGTCGGTGTAGGGGTACGGCGTGGCGCGCTGGGCGCGCGCCTGCAACAGGTCGGCGGGCGGTATCTCGGTTGCCGGGTCGATCGTGCGCACGAAGGTCGCGAAGCCGCGGACGACGGTGAGTCGGCTGGCCCACCACGCCCTCGGGTCCTTCCCGGCGGGGAGTGTCGCCCAGGCGAGGGCGGTCTCGGTGCGCAGGCGCGTCTCCCCGCGGTCTTCGAGATAGGTCAGGAATTGCGCGAGGAGCTTCTCCGCGCGCGCCAAGCGGTAGCCCAGCGCCCGGCGCATCGTCAGATAGTCGGCCAGGGCTTGACGCAGGAAGGTCATGCTGCACCTCCAGGCCACGCGCGTGCGATCGTGCGCAGGGCGTCATGGTCGACCTTCGCGTAGATCGCCGTGGTCTGCAGGCGGGCGTGACGCAGGAAGTGCTGGATCTCGGACAGGGGGGCGCCCGCTCGGAGCAGTTGCGTTGCCGCGAAATGACGCAACCGATGTGCGTGGACGACGCCGAGGCCGGCTCGCTGCGCGGCGGCGGCCACAATCTGCGTGACCCCGGTCGGGCTCAACGGGCCCAGAGGCGCGACCAGGCGGACGAAGACGGTGCGCCCCTGCGCCCGGGTCGGCCGTTGGCGGAGATATGCGGCCACCGCGTTGCCCACATCGGTCGGGAGAGGCATGCGCTCGGCCCGATTCCCCTTGCCGTGTACGACGACCTCGCCGGCGCGCCAGTGCACGTCGTCGAGACGCAGGGTCGCCACTTCGGCGGCCCGCAGGCCGAGGCGGGCCAGCGTGGTGATGACCGCAAAGTCGCGGCGCCCTCCCAGCGTCCGGGGGTCGCACGCGGCGAGCAGTCGCCGGACGTGGTCGGGCTCGAGGCGCGGCGGAAGCGCCACCAGTCGTCGGCCGGCTACCGACGGGACGGCCGTCGCCAGCGAACGCTGGACCACCCCGGTGACATGCAGGAAGACCAGCAGCGAGCGCAGTGCGGTCGACGTCAGTTGCGCGGCCCGGCGGGATTGCTCGGCACAGCGCGCCACCATGAACGCAGTCACGTCGGCCTCACCGAGTTGCTCGAGGTCCAGCCCGAGGCCGTCGGCCGAGATGCAGCCGCGCAGAAAGGGGCGGACCGCATCGACGTAGCCCTGGGCGGTGGCTTCGCCCAGACCCCGTTCCACGGTGAGGTAGTGCCGGTAGAGCACCAGGGTCTTGTCCACGGGCCCTGTCGGGATGGGCGTCGTCGCAGGCGGGATCGCGCCACGAGCCCGGAGGTACGTCAGCAACGGGCGCAGCGCCTTGCCCGTCAGATGCCTCTTGTAGCCGGCCTTCTGCCGTGCTTGCAGAAACTGCTGCGTTCGCTCTGGCAGGTCGCCGATGTCGAGGCCTCTTGCCTGCAGCCACCGGCTGACGGCCGACGCCAGAGACAACTGCGTCCGCAGCGAGCGCGGTGTGTAGCCTTGCTGCGCAAGCTCCGTCGCGAAGCCCGCCGCGAACGGCTTGAGCGAACCAGCGATGGCGACGACGGGAACGCGTGACGGATCACTCATGAGAGCCTCCTCTCTCGTGGGTCGTGAGAGAAGAGTCTCCGTCCGTCAGCGCGCGGTGATTATCCGGATCGTCTCGTCGAAGACGCCCTGCACGACCGGGACATCAGGGCGGACATCGGAATAATCCCGACATCGGCATAGTGGTTCAGACACGTTTGGTGCAGGCCGTCGTAGCAGCGATACGGCGCCCATCCGTCGCGCACGAGCACGCCGACGTAGTCGGTCCCCAGCACCGTGGCGGCATCGGCGAACCCGCGGCCGGGGCAGATGGCGTAGACCGTCGTCTCCGGCGTGACGAACGTCCACAGCCAATGGCGCTCGCCGCCGACGCGCCAGCCCGTCTCGTCCGGCGTGACCACGGGCGCGTTGCGGACCTGCTCGCACAGTTCCGTGTAGGCCGGCGCGGCGGCACGGGCCGCCCGGTGCAGCACGTGGGCCAGCCCGCCCGGCGTCACCTGCAGCCCGAACGTGGTCCGCAGCAGGTGCGCGACCTTCGCCAGCGGCACCCCCATCTCCGTGTGCAGCTCGACCAACAGCGCCACGACCGCGGGACCGAGCTGCACGCCCGCCGCCCCCAGCGCGTCCGAGGTCTGCAGCTCGTGGCGGCCCTGCACCCGCCGCTGACACCGCGTGCAGTGACCAACCTCGATGGCAAAGCGCCGCACCACCGGGCGCACCACCGGCAGGTCTTCCTGATACTGCGACGCCTCGCGGGTCCTTTCGACCGCGCCGCCGCAGTCCGGACATTCCCTCGGAATCGGCGCCGCGTGGGTCTCGTCGACCTGCGCCGGACGCCGGCGGCAGCCATGGCAGCGCAACTGGCAGCCCGAGATGACCGAGATGAAGAGGAACGGCGGGAAGTGCTCGCCCCGCTTGAGCCGCCGCTTGTAGAGCTGCACGGAGCGGACGCCCTTGACGCCCATGTTCCAGACCAGCTTGCGCAGGGCGCGCGGGTCGGGCTCCGTCAGCATCCGCCGGGCGAGTCCGAGCACCACCTGGTCAGCCCTCCTGCCGCGCCGCCGCGGCGTCGATGGCGGCCTGGGCGCGCGCCTTGGCCGCCTCGGCCTTGGCCTGGATGTCCTCGAGGGTCGGCAGGCTCGCCAGCACCTCGGCCGGAATGTCGAGGTTCTCCTGCAGCTTGACGAGGCACTTCTGGCGCTCCTTGAGCGCCCGCTCCTCGTCGCGCTCCTTCGAGAAGCGCGACTTCGCCTTCGCGCTCCGGTCGCGCAGCGCGGCGTAGATGTCGCCGCCGAGCAGGGCCGAGATATCGACCTTCATCGCCTCCCGGCGCACGTCCTCCGCCTGGATCTCGCCGCCGTGAATCGGCCCGTGGCGGTACTTGGGGAAGAGGATCGCCACCTCGGGGCAGACGCGAGAGCAGGCGGGGCAGTCGGTCTTGCAGTTGTCGTGGTTCTGGACCTGGATCTGGCCGCCCTTCGAGACGCCGTAGACGTCGAAGAGACAGAAGCTGAGGCACTGCATGCAGTTGGTGCAGCGGTCGAAGTCGATGACCGGGAACCAGGGCTTCCAGGCGCCCGGCTCGCGGACGTCGCACTCGGCCCGGATGGCGTCCACCAGGGCCGCCACCGCGTCCGGCGTCCGGCCGCCGATGTCCCGGAACCACACACGGCCGCCGGAATCGGCGGCGGCCTCCGCGGGCTGCGGCTCCGTGAAGCGGCCCAGCACGGCCAGCACGTTCCCGTTGTCCTTCACCGCGGGCTTCACCGCGCGCGGGGGCGCGCCTGCCGCACCACCCGCCCCGATCCGCGTCACGCGGTAGCCCTTGTCGAGCAGCGTCTGCAGCACGTCGAAGCGATGCGCCGCGTCCAGCGGCTTGGCCCCGCGGCCTTCGTACAGCGCCACCCGCAGCACGGGCAGCGACAGGGCGCCGGCGCCGCTCATCGGTCGCCGCCTCCATCGTCCCGGTTCAGCATCGCCTCCGCCACGGCCTCGGCCGTCTCTTCGCGCATGTTGAGAATCGTCGCCCTTTCCTTGTCCAGCGGCGTCCCGGCCGACGAGAAGAGCCAGCGCACCGCGCGCGGGTAGCAGGCGGCAATCGTCACCTCGCGCCCCCCCGCAATCTCCGCCAGCCGCGGATCCCGCCGCGCCGACATCTCGCACAGATCGGGCACGGCGTCGAAATCGGCCCCGGACGCCGCCAGCGCCTCCAGCGCCCCGTCCTTCACCTTGCGCGGCACCACGCGGGCGTAGGCGCAACGGCAGTAGACCAGGTTGGGCGCGGCGGTCGCTTCGGAATCGGCCATCACACCGTCGCCAGACGATAGGTGGGGGTCGGCCGGGACGGCCGGAAGTGCTCGATGTGCTCGATCTCGGCCCGGCGGTCCGGTCCCGCCGCCTCCCACGCGGAGAACGCCGCGAGCGCCGCCTCGCGCAGCCGCGGAGGCTCGTGCTCGGCGCGCAGGTTGACGATCAGCTCCGCCGCATCGACCGGCTCCTTGAGCGAGTGGGCGAGCTCGGCCCGCCGATCGCCCGCGACCAGGTTGAGGACCGCGATGTCCGCGGGCAACTCGTCCGCCGTCAGCGTCATCTTGAGGTGGGCGATCTCCCCCGCGCCGACGGCATCCGCCATGCCCGCCGCGAGGTCGCGAAGCAGCGCGTTTCCGTCGAACGGCACCGCGGACGACACGCGCACCGTGGCGTTCAGCCAGCCGAGCAGGGCTTCGCCCTCGGCGTAGGCATCGTAGTCCACTTCCGGCGCCGTCCCGAGACCCATCGCGCCGCGGGTCACCCGCTCCACCCAGGGTCCCAGCCCGTCGCCCTCGCGCGCCGACATCGCCAGCACCTCCGCCTGCGGATAGCGCTCCTCCAAAGCATCGCGCAACCGCCCGAGGCGCGCCCCATCCAGCAGATCGACCTTGTTGACCACGATGACGTCCGCCTCCGCGAGCTGCCGGTCGTATACGTAGCGCACCTTCTGCGAGAACGAACGGCCTGTCTCCAGCCTCAGCACCCGCAGGGCGCGGAGCGGATCGACGAGCACGCTCAGCGGCGCGATCTCGAAGGCGTCACCGTACATCCGGCGCAACGGATAGCTGACGGCGGCCCTGAGGTCGGTGCAGCTCCCGACCGGCTCGGCAAGGAATACGTCCGGGCGCGCCTCTGCGTTCAGTCGGTCCGCGGCCTCCATCAAGGTGTTGAACCGGCAACAGAAGCAGCCGCCGGTGATCTCCTCCACCGGAAAGCCCTGCGCGCGGGCCAGCGCGGTGTCGACGAGCCCGACGCTCTGGTCGTTGGTGATCAGCCCGACCCGCCGTCCGCGGTCGGTCAGCAGGCGCGCGAGCCGGACGATGGCCGTCGTCTTGCCGGCCCCGAGGAAGCCGCCGACCATGACGTAGCGCGCTCGCGCGCCCTGGCGGGCGCGTTGGGAGTCTGCGCTCGCGCGAAGCACCCTTGACGAGCGTTCTGCGGCGCAGACTCCTGGCGCGCCGTCCGGCGCCGTCGTCCCGCGTTGCGTCTCGTCTCCCGTCATTCCCCGTCACCCTCGCGGCGGCTCTCCAGCATGCGATCGATGGTCGCGTCGAGCACGTGCACGTACTCGTCGACGTCCAGGCTGGCCGGATCCGGCGACCCCTCGACGGCGTAGAGCCAGCCCTCGTCGTACGGTGCGGACTCGACGAGCGTGATGTCGGCGTCGAGCGCCGCGTTGGCTCCGCCGAAGCGGCCCGACGCCACGGCGTAGATGTCCGAGACGGCCTTGAATCCCTCGATCGAGCCGATCCGCTGCCCCAGTTGCACAGGCTCGCCCGGCGCCAGCGCGAAGGAGCATTCTACTAGGTCGCCCAGCATGCGGGTGGCGAAGGTGGTCAGGCCGACGCGCCAGCCGCCGGCGGCCGCCCGGGTGAGCCAGTAGTGCGACCGCGTGAACCGGTGGCCGGCGGGCAGGCGCGTCGCGAACCGGGAACGCCGGTAGCGGACGAAGCGGCTCGCGGGCGGCGTCGTCATGACGGCCGCGGCGTCGCGGGGACGGCGCCGGCCAGCAGAGCGCCGGTCATCGCCTCCAGATCGGGCGGGTCCGAGAGATGGCACCACGAGAGCCGCACGGCGCCGGCTTCCTCGTCCGGCGGGAGGCCCATCGCGGCCAGCACGTGGCTGCAGGTGTACGCCTGCGAGGTGCAGGCGGCGCCGTCCGAAATGGCGACCAGCCCGGCCCACGCCTCGATGAGGGCGTCCTTGTCCCAGCCCGGGATCGAGAGATTGACGATGTACGGCAGCCGGCGCTGGGGATCGCCATGCACGCGCGGCGCGAGCGGCGCCAGTCCCGCGAGCAGGCGCTCCCCGAACGCGGCGGCCGCGGCGAGCCGCGCGTCGTGCTCGTCGAGAGCCAGTTCGGCGGCCTTGCCGAACGCGGCAATCAGGCCGACCGGCAGCGTGCCGGGCCGCAACCCCAGCTCCTGCCCCCCGCCGTACAGCAGGGGCGTCAGCGGGGGACGGGCGCCGCCCCGATGCCGGGCGAGCAGGGCGCCGACGCCCTTGGGGCCACAGATCTTGTGGCCGCTGGCGCTGATCAGGTCGACCCGCGGGTGCCGCAGCGCGTCGAGCGCCTTGCCGAATCCCTGCGCGGCATCGACGTGCAGGATGGCCGGCGAGCCGGCGAGCCGGTCGGCGATTTCCGCAATCGGCTGCTCGACGCCGGTCTCGTTGTTCACGTGCATCACGGATACGAGCAGCGTGTCGGGTCGCACCGCCGCGACCACGCGTTCCGGGTCGATCCAACCCCCGGGCTCCGCATCCAGCAGCGAAAGCTCGAACCCGCGCGAGGCGAGCACGCGCAGGGGCTCCAGCACGGCGTGGTGCTCGATCTTCGTGCCGACGAGGTGCATGCGCCGCTCCCCGCGCCCGTACGACTCCAGGCCGAGGATGGCGAGGTTGTTGGACTCCGTGGCGCCGCTCGTGAAGACGACCTCGTTGCGGCGGACGCCGGCTACCCGGGCTACGTGGGCGCGAGCCCGCTCCACCGCCTGCCGCGCGGTCCGACCGTAGTCGTGCGTCCGGCTTCCGGCGTTTCCGAAGTCCACCTCGGCATAGCGGCGGAGTTCCGCCTGCACCCGCGGGTCGAGGGGGCAGGTGGCAGCGCAATCCAGATAGACTGGCCCGGACCGGTCAGGCGGTGGCACGGTGGCTCCGGATTGTACCCGCAGCATCGGCGCCCCGCAGTCCTGCGGGCCGGTGGCCGGTCGCCCATGCGCTTCGAGGACCACGGCTCGGTTCCGCCCGAGCGCGGCCTGGCAATCGAGATCGACGCGTTGCGCGCGCTGGCACGGGCCTCCGCGCGACGGCCGCTGCCCCCCCAGAGGGAGCCGCTCGCACCGGCGGAGCCGGTCGGCCCGACCGCGTCGCGGCCCTGGGATGCGCGGCTGGGCGCGCAGGCCGCCGAGCGTCTGCTGGTCTGGGAATCGGCGCGCCCCGCCGTGGTCCTGCCGCGGCTGGGCAATCCGCACCGGTGGGTCCGCGCAACCGCGTGTGCCGCGCTCGACGTCCCGCTGCTCCACCGGGACTCGGGAGGCGGGGCGGTGGTCGTCGGACCCGGATGCTTGAGCTTCGCCCTGGTCCTGTCGCTCGATGCGCGCCCCCGGCTGGCGGATGTCGCGCGCAGCTACGACTGGCTGCTCGCCCGGGAGGCCGGCGCCCTGGCCCTCGGTGGAATCGCCGTCCGCTCGACCGACCTCGCCCTCCGCGATCGGAAGTTCGCGGGGCACGCCCAGCGCCGGGTCGGCGGCGCTCTGCTGCACCACGGAGTGCTGCTCTACGACTTCGACCTCGACTTGATCGGCCGGCTGCTGGCCGAACCCCCGCGTGCACCGGAGTGGCGCCGGTCCCGGAACCACCGCGAGTTTCTGACCAACGTGCCCCTGTCACGGTCCGCGATCGTGCGCCGCCTGCAGCATCTCCCGACCGCCCTGCAGCGGTGAATTCGTGCTCCGCAAGCACGGCCGTGCGGCCGCGTTCCGCTGCTGGACGGCCGCGTTTCGCTGCCGGCGGAGCACGTCCGGAAGAAGCGCGCGGACCGGCTCGCCGCCACCGTGCGGGCATCGCGCTCGATCGCGCCCGACCGGGGAACGGGCGCGGGGCTCGACCGGCGCCGACGACTGACGGGTTCAGCGGATCGCGTCCTCGGGGAGCCGCAGCGCCACCAGCGCCCCAGGCTGCCCGCGCCGGGCGCTCCCCGCCTGCATCAGGACGTACTGCACCCCGCGGTGCAGGTAGGTCAGCATGCCGTACTGGCCGGGGATCGGGACCTCGACGCTGGCCAGCACCTCCCCCGTGCGCTTGTCGCGCGCCCGCAGCAACGGACGCCCGCTCTCGCCGAGTTCCGCCTCGCCCCGGAGGTCCTCTGTCGTCTGCACCAGCAGCTCGCCCATGACCATCTGGATCGAGCGCCCACTGCCGCCGAGGTTGGGGAGGTCGACGCCGGCCAGCCGGGGATGGTCGCGGAATCGCTCGGGCGTCTCGCCGATCGGGACGTCCCACAGCTTCTCGCCGGTGTTCATGTCGTAGGCCGCCAAGGCCTGGAACAGCGGCCGGTAGAACGGCAGGCCGTCGATCGTGGCCGGGAACTCGGCCGGGCCGCCGGGGGCCCAGGCGGCCACCGTCGTGCCGGTGGTGGGCGTGTGCCGCTCGCGGCCCCGCCAGGCCTCGGCCGACAACCCCGGCAACCCGCGCTCCACGTCCACTCCGTTGGTGGGCACCAGGAACCGCGGCGCGCTGCACACCCGGTTGTGCGGCGCGTACAGGATGCCCGTGGTCGGGTCGGCGACCGGCGGATGGTAGATGTTGAGCCCGCCCATGCACCCGATCACGTTGCGGTAGTCGTTGTCGTGCGGATACGGGAGCGGCGGCACGTAGAGCCCGCCGGCCCGGAACTCGCTCAGGATCTCGAGCGCTTCCTGCTTCAGCTCCGGCGTGAAGTCGAGGACGTAATCCTCGGTCAGGCCGTCGACCACGATCGGGTCGAGCGGCTCGGGGCGCGTGGGGTACGGCTGCGTGGACGCAGTGTAGTTGCCCGGCACCTGCGTCTGCATGACGGGGCGCTCCTCGATCGGCCAGAGCGGCTCGCCCGTGGCCCGGTTGAAGGCGAACACCAGCCCCTGCTTCGTGTTCTGGACGAGCGCCGGCACCCGCTCGCCGTCGACGGTCAAGTCCAGCAGGATCGGCGCGGTCGGCAGGTCGTAGTTCCACTGGTCGCTGCGGTGGATCTGGAAGTGCCACCGCCGCTCGCCGGTCGCCACATCCAGAGCGAGGACGCTCCCTCCGAACAGGTTGTGGCCCGGCCGGTGGCCCGTGTAGGACTGGACCGTCGAGGCGTTGGTGACCAGGTAGACGAGCCCCAGCTCGGGGTCGGCCGACGCCGGCGCCCACGTCGACATGTCGCCCGACCAGCGCCAGGCGTCGTTCTCCCAGGTCTCGTGGCCGAACTCTCCGGGCCGGGGAATGACGTGGAATTTCCAGAGCACCGCGCCGCTCCGGGCGTCGATGCCCAGGATGTCGCCCGGCACGTTCTCGATCCGCGTCTGGTCGTAGCTCGGCTCGTGACCCACGAGCACCACGACCACGCCGTTGACCACGATCGGCGGCGACGAGGCGGTGACCATACCGAGCTGCCGGGGAATCCCGTGATCCGGGTCGTAGGGGCCGTCCCACGCCAGCCAGGGGGCCCAGTCGGCGACGAGGGGCGGGATGAGATCGACGACGCCGGTGGGCGAGAAGCTGTCGATCCCGACCTCGGCACCCCACCCCTCGAGCGGACGCCCGGTCCGGGCGTCGAGCGCCCAGAGGAAGAACGCGGGCGAGGTTACGAAGACGACGCCTCTTCCGTCCACTTCCGCATAGGCGACCCCCTTGCCGAAGTCGGTGCGCGGCGAGCGGAGGTAGCGCATCGTCTCCGGCTCGCGGAAGGTCCAGCGCGTCTCGCCGGTGGCGGCGTCGATCGCCACCACCTGGCGCCGTTGGCCGGCGACGGTGTAGAGGACGCCGTCGGCAAAGACCGGGGTGGCCCGCACGGTGTACTCGACGCCGGGTCCGAAGTTGTCGCCGCGCCAGATCCAGGCCACCTCGAGGTCGGCGAAATTGCCGGCGTCGATCTGCGTGAGCCAGGGATTGGAGCGGGTGTGGCCGGCGTCGCCGCCCAGGTAGCGCCACTGGCCGTCCTCGACGCCCGGAAGCTGCGCGGCGCCCGGGGACGCCAGCCCCAGCATGAAGACTGCGGCCAGGAGGCCGGCCGTACGACATCGCGTCATCGTGATCCTCCGCGTCCCTCCCGGATCCCGGGTGGACTGACCGGGATGGCCCCGACGTGGACGCCGACGCGCGCCCGACGCTTCGCCGGCCCCGCCTCGCCCGCCAATCGTCGCCTGGCGGCTCCGCCTGGCGCCCAGCCAGGCCTGCAGGAGTCCGCGCCGCCTTGCGCCGCAGACTCCTCGCCCGCCAATCGTCGCCTGGCGGCTCCGCCTGGCGCCCAGCCAGGCCTGCAGGAGTCCGCGCCGCCTTGCGCCGCAGACTCCTACTGCGAGTCGTCCTCCGCGGCGGCCGCCGCGCGATCCGCAGCCAGATCCTCGTACTCGGCGTCTTCGAGATAGGTGATGCCGATCCAGGCGTGGGACATCTCGTCGACGCCGCGCGCGCCGAACACCACCCACTGGTCGGGGTCGGGGTTGATCCGGTTGGCCGCCGTGTTATCCCACTTCGCGCGCAGCATCAGGACCGTACCCTTCGGGAGCAGCGGCTGCGCGTCGTCGTCGTAGACGTAGGCGATCTGCCAGTTGTGGTCGTAGCGGTTGACGCTGCTGAGCAGCTCGCGCCGGCCGTCCGGATAGAGCGCCGCCATCGACATCTCGGTACCCCGCATGTGCATGTGGGGCCGGAAGCTCTGGATCAGCGCCGGCCGGTCCAGGACGTACTGGTCCTCGAGCACGAGGTGCCCGTGCGGCGGGATGAGGATGTCGCTGGCCCGCAAGCGCTCACGGTGCGTGCCGTCGACGTAGAACTGCCGCTCGCCGACGGTCACCCGGGCCGGCGCCTCGCCCTCGGGATAGAGCCACACGCCGACCTCTGCGACCTCCGTCACCTCCTCGCCCACGGGGAAGTAGTGGAGGCTGAAGCGGACCGTGCCCGGCCCCGGCGGCAGCAGCTTGCCGACCCCCTCCGGCAGGATGTCCCACCGCTTGCCGATCCCCATCCCCACCAGCCGCACCGACGGCGGCCGCTCCTCCCCCTCGGCCGGCTCCGCACTCCGCAGCACGGCGTGGCCGTGGTGCGTGACTCTCATGCCGAGCGGGTAGGACGGCTTGAACTCGGCCGCGCGGATGTAGCGGGGCACGTCGAAGCCCTCGAACTCCAGCTCCGGCGACCACCACTGGTCCTGGCCGTTGGCCACCACGTGGTAGGGCGTCGAGCGCACGACGAAGTCGGGCGGGCGGCCCAGGGTGGCCTCCACCTCCCAGGCGTCGGCAGGCAGGAACGCCAGCGGCTCGGGCAGATCGGCGGGTTCGCCCCGGGGTGCGCCCGCGTCCACCCACCGGACCACGGTGTCGATCTCGTCCGCCGTCAGCGAGATGTCGTTCTTGTAGTCCTGTATGCCCACGGTCGGATCGAGGTGCCAGGGGGGCATCAGGCGCCGCGCCACCCGATCCCGGATGCTGCGCGCCCAGGGGCGCACGTCGCGATACGTGAGCAGCGACATCGGCGCAATGCCGGCGGGCTGGTGGCAGTGCTGACACGAGCGCTGCAGGATCGGCGCGACGTCCCGGCTGAACGTCGGCGCGGCGTCGGCCGCCCCGAAGACGGCCGTGGTGCCGCCCTGTGCCAGGACCCCGCCAGCAGCCGCCACGAGCAGCAACGCCGCAAGCCCCGATACGGCCGCCGGCCGTCCGTGCCGCCATCCCGTAACCGGGCTCTCGCCACCGGCTGCCCGATCGCTCCGTGCAACCACCCACCTGCGCGCCGTGCCCATGGTCTGCCTCTCTCTCGCCGGGTCTCCCAGTCGGCCGTCAGCGGTCACGGAGCGACCGCGATCGGCACGAACCCGTTGGTCCAGCAGCACTGGAACTCGAACTCCCGAACCACGTTGAACGCCAGCACCCGCAGCAGATACGCGCCCGGCTCGGAGAAGGTCACCGCCGTGGTCACCTCCGCCCCGCCCTCCTGCGCCCAGGCGTCCGCCTCGACACGGGCGGTCCGCGCGGCGAAGGTAGCGTCGCCGGGACCCTGGTGCTTGAACCACTTGACGTTGATCGGACGCCTGTCCGCCGCGGCAACGGCGTCGCGGCCCACCCAGGCTCGAAGAACGAGCGGCACCCCCACCTGCGCCTGCCGCGCCTCGCCGGTGATCCCGTGCGGGCCGCGCCCGGCTCGCCCGCCGGACGCCCAGGCGACGAGCGGCGACATGCTCGAGCGACCGGGGAACTCCCACCCGGCCAGCTCGTAGGCAGGGCTGGTCAGCCGCCCCGGCACGGAGAGCGTCTGTCCGCGCGTGCGAAGCGTCCAGACCACGTCGCGGTCGCCGAAGTCGGCCGGCACCGTCACGGTGAAGGCGCCCCAGTGGCGCCGATCCTGGTCGGGGACGGGCTCGAAGCGGGTCGGCTGCCGCCCGTCGAGCTCGGCCGGCGCGATGAAGTTGTCAGGTCCCAGCGGGACTTCCAGCGTCTCCTCGGTGTTCACGTTGAAATAGCCGAACGACAGCTCGAAGGTGCCGTCGGGGTTCCGGTACCACCCCTCGAAGATCGGCACGACGGGACCGCCCGACGGCCGCAACAACTGGACCTCGAACTGCGTCTCGCCCGGGTTTGCCACCCGCCGCTCCGACGCCCGCTGCGCGGCGAGCCCCGCCGTACCCAGCGCCATCGTCGCCGCGAGGGCGACCGCCCGCGGTCCAATCCGTTGCATCGTGTCCCGCCACGCCCCGGCCGGACCGGAAGCCACCTCGTCGAACGGAGGGCCCCATCATAGCGCATGGTCCGTCCCCTCTTCGGGCGTCGTCCTGCCGTCCTCCACGCGGCGGGCGGTACTACACGGGGCGACAGCGGCTCGAAGTCGAGTGCGGACGCGGTTCCAGGTCGCGCGGGGGCCGCTCCCGCGCCCACCGCCTCGTCGTGTGAAGTGCCGCACCCGCGAGCCGCTTGACACCCGCGTTCACGGGGATGAAGATGCCGGGGAGGCCGCAGGGTTCCGTGTCTCGCACAGCACGGGCGCGTTCCGCGGTCCGGCGGCCGCGCGTGCCGACGCCGGTCAGGTCCGCCGCCCGCTCGAGCGTACCGGGACACGCGGCGCCGCGGAGGACGTCCGACTCGGAGGGTCGATGGCGTTTGGCGAGGACGTGAAACGCGCCGCCTATCGGCGGGCCAACGGACAGTGTGAGTGCATGCGCCAGTCCTGCATGGCGCACTACGCGGGCCGATGTACGAGATCGTTGGCGGATGGATGGCGCGCTCACCGCGTCGATCCGGACGGCCCGGAATCGATGGACAACTGCGAAGCGCTCTGCATTCCCTGCTACGAGGCGGAGAGCGCCAGACTTCCGCCGGCCCGATTCCGACCCAGGCGGCACTCCATGCCCGACGCGACCCCGCGACCCCACGCCCCGGAGGCTACTTCGATCCGCGGTGGTGCCGGCGTGGTCGGAGGCCCGGCACGCGTCGACCGGAACGTAGGCGACGCGCCCCGCACTGCGCCCCCGCCCGCGCGCGGCGACCCGGACGACTGACTCCACAGCGCACGCTACGCGCCTGCTGCACGATGCCGGTCCCACTGCTCGGTTCGGGGAGGCGGGATTGCGCGGGCGGAGAAGCGGCGACGGAAGGAAGCTGCTACGGCTCCGAGGCGCTGCGAAGGTCGACGACCCGCCCGGTGCGGTGGAGCTACAGTACCAGGCGACCGCCGAGCTGCATGTCCCGCAGCCGGAACTTCTTCTTGATCTCGGTGAGGGGGCCGAGCCTGGTGATGAACTCGACGTCACGGTCGTCGAGCGTGATGCCATCGGTGCGCGGGAACCGGAAGAGAGCGCGGATCGACTGATCGTCGTCTCGCTGCAGGACGATCTCGTCCGCTGCGATGGGCGGCCCGTTCCGTCGTTTCAGCATCGTCTCGGCCTTGACCCCATCGATCATGCGGCCGAGCAGAGCGAACGGGGACGGCAACCCGACTACCGCCACGGTGTAGAAGGGATCATCCTCGGCGAGGAAGTCCCTGCCGTCCGGCGGGACCGGCGCGCCGCGGCCGATTACGGCCCGGACGACCGCCTGGCGCACCGGGAGGGCGTTGATCCACAGGACGGTAACGGCCGTGCGCCGGATGCCGGCGAACTGCTGCGCATCGGCCTCGCCGGGCCGCGGAGGTGCGCCCGCCCCCCCGAAGCCGAAGGGGTCGGGGGCGAGGTAGTAGCCGCTTGCCGACTCTTCCCGCAACCCGCCCATCACGATGTTGACCCGCTTCGCCCACGGCGAATCGGTCAGCATCTTGCGGACTTCCTTGTCCGACCAGGTGGTGAAGTCCCTCGCGTCCCAGAAGTCGGCGGCGACGAGGGCCACCCCGGCCAGGAGCCAGACACCGAGGGTGATGCTCACCGGGCGTCGCATGGCCACTCGTCGCTCCGGGCTCGCTCCGACCGTCAGCGGCGACCGCCGCACGGACCGTACCCCGGCCGCGAGACGCCCGCCTCCACCGCGGCGCGGACCGGTGTCAGGCAAGTTACAGCAGGAGACGACCGTCGACCTGCATGTCCCGCAGGCGGAACTTCCGCTTGATCTCGGTTATGGAACCGAACTTGGTGCTGAACTCGACCTCGCGGTCGTCGAGGGTGAGCGGCTCGTCGCGCGGGAACATGAACATCACCCGGATCGACTGGTCCTCTTCCCGCAGGAACCCGATGTCGATGGGCGGGATCGGAGCCCTGTCCTCGGGCTTCAGCGTCGTCTCGGCCAGTACTTCGTTGACCATCTGCCCGAGCACCTGGAAGGCCGGCGGCAGACCGAGCACCGCTACGGTGTAGAACGGGTCCTCCTCCGACAGGAACTGCCGGCCCTCCGGAGGGACCGGAGCGTCGCGCCCGATGAGGCCCCGGACCAGTGCCCGTCGGACCGGCAGGGAGTTGATCCAGACGACGGAGACTCTCGTGCGCCGGATGCCGCCGAACCCGTCGCCTCCGCGGCCGCCGCCCCGCACCGCACCCCCGCCGCCCCCGACGCCGAAGCCGCCGCCGGTGAACTGGCTGTCCTGCTCCTCCTGGAGCCCGCCCATCACGATGTTGACCTGCTTGGCCCACGGCGAGTCGGTCAGCATCCTCTGGACCTCGCGGTCCGACCAGTTCGTGAACTCCTTGTCCTCCCAGAAGTCGGCGGCCACGAGAGCCGCGCACGCCACGAGCCAGACGCCGAGCGTCCCGATCAGCTTGCCTCGCATCCCCGTCCTCCTTGCTCTCTCCTGGTCACCCGGCGCAGGGCATGACCGCGAGGCGCCCACGGAAGGCCGCCGGCGCGGCCGCGCTCCCGGCAATGGGAGCCACTGCTCGTAGCGTATCGGAAACACCGATCGTCGGTCCAGAGGCCCCCGCCGGCGGAGCCTGGCAACTGCACGGACGCCGGTCTCGACGCCGCGCTCACGGGTCGAGCCGCCGGTCGGGAAACAGCCGCGTCAGACCGATGCCCGCCCGCTCGACGCGGACCGTCACGGTATCCCCCGGCGGATCGGGGCGTTCGTAGACCACCCGGTACCGGCTCGACAGGTCCTCGTGGCGGATCCCCATGTCGGTCGCCAGGGCCGCCATGGCCTCCGCCATCGCGGTAGCGATGACGACGGAGGTGTACCGTCCGCCCGTGTCGCCCGCCAGGTCGGGGGCCAGCCCGCTTACCGACCCGTCGGTGTCGCGCCCCCGGACGTACCAGTGGACCACGTGCACGATCACCCCGGCGGCCCGCAGGCGGTTGATGAACCGCACGTACCGCCGGTCGTTCATGAATCCGCTCGCCTCGCCGGTGCTGGTGACCAGGGCGACGAAGACCGGCCACGCCTCGTCGCCGCCGTAGCGCCGCTCCAGAGTCTCGCGGATCCCGTCCGCGAGGCGCACACCGCCCGTTTCGTCCGGGAAGAGGGACGCGCCCGCGGACAACAGGGCCGCGCGATCCGTAGTGAACTCGACGTGCTGGCGGACGTGTCCGCCGATGGTGAACAGGCCGACTTGGTGTGGGGGCGGCAGCGACTCCAGGAACGCCGCGACCGCGTCGCGGAGCGCGTTGACGGCATGGCCGGCCCGAATCGACTCGCCATTGTCGACCAGGAGCGCGACCCGCATCGGCTCCGTGCCCGCCGTGGCCGACACGACCCGCGCGCGGCGCCCGCCCTCGAAGACGCGAAACTCCTCGGGCGCGAGGTCGGCCAGCGGCCGGCCGAGCACGTCCAGCACGCGAACGTAGACGACGTTCCGGTCCTGCGCGAACGCAACCGGGGCGGCCGCGAGACCCGCGGCGAGGACGAGAACGCCGGCCGCCATCCGAGCCCCTGCCTGGCGCGGCATCGTCGATCCTCTCACCCGCCGCAGTCGTCGCACCGACTCGCCGCCGCGGCAAGCCGAGGCACCGGATCCTGCGGGCGGGACCGCAGTGCGATCGGATGGGCGCGCGCCCACAATCGTCGCCTGACGGCTTCGCTCGGTGCCCGGTCAATCCTGCGGCGTCCGCGCCGGTCCACGGCGCAGACGCCTACCGGTCCAGGTCTCGATCCGGATACAGGCGCACGCCGACCGCCGGGCGCGTCACGCGGACCCGGACGCGCCGCCCCGGCGGATCGGGGCGCTCGTAGACCAGGACGTAGCGACTCGACATCTCTTCGTAATGGGCGCCCAGTTCAGCTCCGAGCTCCGCCATCGCGTTGACCATGCCGGTGGCTACCGCGAGCGAGCGGTAGCGGCCGCCGGTGTTCCCGGTCAGGTTGACGGCGAAGCTCGTCGCCGAGTCGGGCCGGTCGCGCCCCGCCGCCGACCACTGCACGACGTGAATCATCACGCCAGCCGCGCGCAGATCGTTCACGAATCGCAGGAAGCGCCGATCGTTCATGAAGGCGCTCGCCTCGGGGGCATCGCTCAGGAGCGCCACGAAGACCGGCCAAGCCTCGTCCCCGTCGTAGCGCCGGTCGAGCGTCTCCCGGATCGCGTCGACGAACCGGACGCCGCCCGCCTGGTCGGTGAAGATGCTGCGCCCGGTTTCGATCAGCTCCTCCCGGTCGGTGGTGAAGTCGACGAGCCGACGCACCTGGCCGCCGATCGTGAACAAGCCGACGGCATGCTGCGGCGGCAGGGCCTCGAGGAAAGCGGCCACTGCGTCGCGTAGCGGATTGACGGCCTGACCGGCCCGCATCGCGTCGCCGTTGTCGACCAGCAGGGAGATCTTCATCGGCTCGGAGCCGTTGCGGACGGCAACGACGCGCCCTTCGCGCCCGCTCTCCTCGACCTCGAACTCGTCCTGCGTCACGTCTGCCACCGGCCGGCCGGCCAGGTCCATCACGTGCACGTAGCCGACCCGGACCTCTTGCGCGGACGCAAGCGGGACGGCGAGCCCGACGACGACGCTCACGACCAGGACCGTGCGCCGTGCGCGCCGGCTCATCCTTCCGACCATGGTTCGACTCCTTCGTCGATCGCGTCCTGCGTCGATCGTGTCCCGCATCAGGAGCAAGCGCAGCGCGGCACCCGCCTGCCGATCAAGGGTCGATCGCGCGGTCGCGGTACAACTGCAGCGCGACAGCGGGCCGCGTTACCCGCATCATGACTCTCCGTCCAGGGGGGTCCGGCCGCTCGTAGGTCAGCATGTAGCGAGTCGACACCTCGTCGTAGTGGGCCCCGATGTCGGCCGCAAGGTCCGTCATGGCGCCGACCATGCCGGTCGCCGCGGCGACAGAAACGTATCGCCCCCCGGTGACCTCGGTGAGGCTGAGGGCGATCGTGTGTGTTGCCGACGTCCCGCGGCCGCCCGCGTCCCGATCCACGAGCGACCGCCGTCCGCGCTCGGCGAATCTCTCCCCGGAAGGACCGGCTGCGCCGAACGCGCCCACGCCGAATCCCTCCTCCCGCAGCACGCGGCGGGCGCTGTTCCACTGCACGACGTGAACGATCGCGCCGCGTGCCCGCAGCGACTCGACGAAACGCCGGTACCGCCGCTCGTTCAGGAACGCGCTCGCCTCCCCGGAGTCGGTGATCAGGGCGACGAAGACCGGCCACACCTCGTCCTCGTCGTAGCGGCGCTCGAGGGTCTCCCGGATCGAGTCCACGAAGCGGACGCCGTCGGTCTCGTCGGTGAAGAGCCCCCTGGCTCGTTCGACGAGCTCCCCGCGGTCCGTCGTGAAGTCAGCGACCTGGCGAATCTGGCCGCCGATGGTGAACAGGCTGACGAGGTGCTGCGGCGGAAGCGTCTCGAGGAATCCCGCAACGGCGTCCCGCATCGGATTGACGGCCTGGCCGGCGCGCATCGCCTCGCCGTTGTCGACGAGCAACGCGACCCGCATCGGCTCGGTGCCGACGCGCACCGACACCACCCGGCCCGGGACCCGGTCCTCCGCCACCTGAAACTCCTCCGGTGCGAGGTCGGTCACCGGTTGCCCCTGCTGGTCCAGGACCTGGACGTAGGCCACGCGCTGCTCCTGGGCCGCGGCCCCGCCCGCGAGAGCGATGCACGCGATCGCCGCCGCCACGACCGTCCACGCTCGCACGCTGCGGATTCGATACGCCATGAGTCCTACCCTTTCCTGTTCGCCCGGGATCGTCCCGGACCGCCGGGTGCTTCCACGTCGCTCGGATTCGGTGCGCCGGTCGCCGACCGCCATCGTCCTCCCGTGTTCCGTGCAAGGTCCTCGCCGCTACGGCATGCTCCGGTCACCGAAGAGCTGCAGGTTGACCCCGGGGCGGGTCACGCTCACGGACACGCTCTGCCCCCCCGGATCGGGACGCTCGTAGATCACGCGGTAGCGTATCGACGCCTGCTCCCAGTGGGTCGCCATGTCGGCCGCGAGCTGTCGGAGGATGTCCTCATATGCGGTCGCGGCTGCTATCTGCGCGTACCGGCCGCCGGTGTTCTCGGCCAGGTTGATGGCATAGCCGGTTGAAGTCTGCGCCCGCGTGCCCCCGGCCCCGCGCGAGCTCCAGAGTACGGAATGTACGGTCACGCCGCCGGCGAGCAAGTCTCCGACCCAGCCCATGAAACGGTCCTCGTTCATGAATGCGCTCTGCTCGATCCCATCGGTCAGGATCGCGACGAAGATGGGCCACGCTTCGTCACCGTCGAACCGCCGATCCCAGGTCTCCCGAACGCCGTCGATGAAGCGGACGCTGCCGGCGTTGTCGACGTGCAGGTCCGCGACCTCCTCGAGCAGCTCGGCCCGGTCGGTCGTGAAGCCGACGCGCCGGAACACCTGGCCGCCGATCGTGAACAGCCCGATCTCGTGCTCGGGCGGGATCGTCTCGATGAACCCCGTGACCGCGGCGCGCAGGGGGTTGATCGCCTGCCCCATGCTGATTCGGCGCCCGTTGTCGACCAGCAGGGCGATCTTCATCGGCTCGGTCCCGACCTCGGCCGAGACGACCTCGGCGGCGTTCCCGTCCTCGCTGACCTGGAACTCCTCCGGCGTGAGATCGGTCACCGGTTGGCCCGTCTGGTCGATGACCGCCGCGTAGATCAGGCCGAGCTCCTGGGCCGATGCGGCGCCCGCCAGACCGATTCCCGCCAGGCAGGCGGCTACCGCGACCGCCGCGCGCAGCGTAACGAAACGACGCATGCTCGACCTCCTTGCATTCGCGGCGTTCCCGCGATTCCTCATCGCGTGCCGCTCCGACTCTCCGGACCTCTCCAACTCGCCGCGCGGGCGGTGGACCGGGTTCGCCCACAGTATATAGGCCGGCCCCGCGGTTCGAGCCCGTTCGCCGCTACAATGACGCAGGCCCGCATGTCGCTCTTCCGACCGGCGATCGACGCTCTCGACGGCTATGTGCCGGGCGAGCAGCCGGACCAGCCGGACGTCGTCAAGCTCAATACCAACGAGAACGCGTATCCGCCGAGCCCGCGGGCGCTCGAGGCGCTGCGCGCGGTCGACGCGGACCTCCTGCGGCGCTATCCGCACCCTGCCGCCGACGAGTTCCGCCGGAGCGCCGCGGCGGCGCTCGGCATCGAGCCGGGGTGGATTCTGGCCGGCAACGGAAGCGACGACCTGCTGACGATGCTGATGCGCGCCGTCGCCGCCCCCGACCGCGCGGTCGCGTACCCCGCCCCCACATATGTGTTGTACCGCACGCTGGCCGCGATGCAGGAAGCGCCGGTCATCGAGACGCCGTTCGACGACGCGTATACGCTGCCGCTGGACGCCCTGGCGCGGGCCGCGGCGGCGCTCACGATCGTCGCCAACCCCAACAGCCCCTCCGGCACGGCGGCCCCCCTCGACGCACTCGACGCGCTGGCGGCGCGGCTCGACGGCGTGCTCGTCATCGACGAAGCCTACGTGGAGTTCGGCGACGGCTCGGCCCTCGATCTCGTTCGCAGATGCGACCGGGTCGTCGTGCTGCGAACGCTCTCGAAGAGCCACGGGTTGGCCGGCCTGCGCCTCGGATTCGCCGTCGCCCAGCCGTCGCTCCTCGCCGGGCTCGCCAAGGTCAAGGACAGCTACAACGTCGATGCCGTCGCGGCGCGCGTGGGGGCCGCCGCCATCCGCGACGTCGACTACACGCGTGGCACGGTGGCCCGCATTCGAGGCGCGCGGCGGCGACTGACCGCCTCGCTCACCGCTCTCGGGTTCCGCGTCTGGCCGAGCCAGGCCAACTTCGTGCTCGCCCGCCCCCCGGACGGGGGGGCCCGGCGCCTGCACGAGGGCCTGCGGTCCCGAGGCATCCTCGTCCGCTACTTCGACGAGCCCCGCCTGGCCGATACGCTGCGCATCACGGTGGGGACCGAGGCGCAGAACGAGCACCTGACGGCGACCCTGGCCGCCCTGCTGCGGCCGTCGTGAAAGCCTGCCGCGCGGGCACGACGCTTCACCGCACGACGCTATAATGCGCCCCTGCGCCCGCCGCGGGTGGCGCGGGCGCCGGCATCGGCATCGGCAATGGCTCGCGGCCCGCTCCGCCGCCGGCCCGGGAAGGAACTCCAGATGCTCCGCTCTTGCCTTGCGGCCGCGGTCGGCGTCCTGATCATTCCGGCTGGCCCGATCGGCAGTGCCGCCGGGAACCCCACCGAAGGCTCCGCGCCGACCGCCGCGGTCGGGCAGTCCGACGTCGACCGCTACGAGCTCGACCGGGCGCGCAAGGTTCGCCGCGACCGCACGCTGCGCACGCTGAGCGAGGGCGTGCTCAGGATGCGGAAGCTCACCTACCGCAGCCGCATCGGTGACCTGGACATTCCCTTCTACCTGTTCGAGCCGCTGGAACTGCGCCGGGACCGGGGCCACGCGGCCCTCATCTGGATTCACGGGGGCGTGCACGGAGACTTCGATCCGTCCTACTTCCCGTTCGTCAAGGAGGCGGTCGACCGAGGCTACGTCGTGCTCGCGCCCGAGTACCGCGGCAGCACGGGCTACGGCCGTCGCCACCACGAGGCGATCGACTACGGCGGCTTCGAGGTCGACGACTGCCTGACCGCCCTGGACTACCTGCGCGCCGAGCTCCCGCACGTCGATCCGGAACGCGTGGGCGTGATCGGGTGGAGTCATGGGGGCTTCATCGCGCTCCACTCGGTCTTCCGCGACCAGACGTCGTTCCGGGCCGCCGCGGCCCTCGTGCCGGTCACCAACCTGGTGTTCCGCCTCTCCTACAAGGGCCCCCGCTATGCACGCCACTTCATCAGCCAGCCCCGCATCGGCGGCCCGGTGTACGCACGGCGGGACGTCTACGTCGAGCGCTCGCCGCTCTACCACGTCGACCGGCTCGCGACGCCGCTCCTCGTGCATGTGGCGGACAACGACCGGGACGTCAACTTCGTCGAGGCGCAGCAGCTCATCCATGCGCTCGAGTACCTGAAGCCGAAGCTGGCCGAGACGCGCATCTACCGCGACCCGCCCGTCGACGAGTTCGGGGGCGGACACCGCTTCAACCGGCGCGTCGACCGCGCGAACGGCTACCGGCGGGTCGACAGCCCGCACCAGCGGGACTCCTGGAACCGCATCTGGACGTTCCTCGAGTGGCACCTCCGCCCGTACCGGACGACACCCCTCGCCCGGTGAACCGCGACGCCTCCCCGACCGGGTCGCCGACGGGCGGCTGCCGGCCCCCTCAAGCCCGGCGCGCGACGGCCGATACGTCCACCAGAGATGGTGCACTTTGCGAGACGGCGGTTGGGCCGGCGGGAGCAGCTCACCGTGCGCACCGCTCCGACGCTCAGCGGCCACCGCATCGTCGTCGGCCATCCGGATGGCCGGCGGGTGGTGCACGACTTCCCCGACTACTCCGCCCGCTATCTCGGCACGATCGCGATTCAGGCGGAGTTGCTCCGGGACGGGTGGAGACCGGTGCGACCGCCCCGGCGTCGGACCGCCGCGGTCTGCGGCCGGCCCGTCGGCGCCGCGCGGACGTGAGCCGCGGCCGGCCGGGTACGACGCGGATCGAACCGACGATGGGCGCGTCGCGGCTCATCGCGCTGGACGTCGCGCTCCTGCTGCCCCGCGCGGCGGCGGTCTCGTTGGGGCGGCTGAACGCTCGGCTTCGGCCTCCGCCCGCAGGTTTCGCCTTCGACGACACCCACCTGCCCCACGTCACGCTCGTCCAGCAGTTCGTCCGGGCGGCCGACCTGGACGTCGTTCTGCCCGCGCTCGGCGGGGTCGCCTCGCGGATGCCACCGATCCGGCTGCGCAGTGTCGGGCTGCGCCGCGGCCGCACGACCACGAGCCTCGGAGTCGACGGAGGGGCCGCGCTCCGCCGCCTGCACTATCACCTCCTTGAGCGTCTCGAGCCCCATGCGGCGCCGCCGGCCGGTGCCTCGGCGTTCGTGGCCGAGGGCGAGCCCCCCCGCGACGGCGACATCGACTGGGTCGCGCACTTTCGCACGCAGGCGGCGGGAGCACGCTTCGAGCCGCACGTCACCCTGGGCGTCGGCGCGCTCGGCGTCGCCGCGCCGCGGATCGCGTTCACGGCCACCGAGCTGGCGGCCTGCCATCTCGGCCGCTTCTGCACCTGCCGGCGTGTCCTGGGCGCATGGGGACTCGGGGGCTCGGCGGAGGCGCCCGCGGAGTCCGCATCGTGACGGTCGCCCTGGTGGGGCTGGCCGCGGTGGGGCTGCTCATCGCGTCGTACTTCACGGCGGTCGCCTATCGCTGGATGCGGCCGGACGCGCGCTGGATCCCCCCTTTCTGCCGCCTGGGCGAGGCGACGTGCGCGTCGATCGTCTTCACCCCCGCGGCCCGCGTGTTCCGCGTGCCCAACTCGCTGCTGGGCCAGCTCTACTACGCCTCGCTGCTCGCCGGCGCGCCGGCCGGCGCCCTCGACGAGCCGCGGCTGCGGCTCGTCTGGCTCGCGGCGAGTCTCGTCACGGTCGGCCTGGGCGCGTACCTGACGTGGTCGCTGCTGTTCGTGATCCGCGTCGCCTGCGTGCTCTGCTTCACGTCGCACGCGATCAACGCGGTTATCCTCGGCCTGCTGCTCCTGGGGATCTGACCGACCGGTTCCCCCGATGCGGCAAGCTGCGTGCGGGAGGCTCCCATGAATGAGCAGCAGTGGTACGTGGCGCCGCACGGCAATCAGATCGGACCGATTCCCCGCTCGGAGGTCGAGTCGATGCTGCGGAACGGCAGCATCGACGGCGACACCCACGTGTTCCGCCCGGGGCTGAGCGGCTGGATGCGGCTGCGCGACGTGCCGCAACTCGCCGGCGCGGTGGCACCGGTGGACGCCGCGGTCGTGCCGCACCCGCCCGGCCGGGCCGCGCACGAGATCGACTTTCGGATCGAGGGCACGGAGATGCAGTTCGTCGAGGTGGCCCTCGATCCCGGCGAAAGTGCGGTGGCCGAGGCCGGGGCCATGATGTACATGACGTCCGGCATCCGCATGGAGACCGTCTTCGGCGACGGGAGCGAGCGCAGGCAGTCCGGCATCGTCGGCACGCTCCTCGGTGCCGGCAAGCGCCTCCTCACCGGCGAGAGCCTGTTCATGACCGTGTTCACGAACGAAGGCCCGGGACTGCAGCGCGTCGCGTTCACCGCCCCGTACGCGGGGAAGATCCTGCCGATGGACCTTGCGACCCTCGGCGGCGAGCTCGTCTGCCAGCGGGACGCGTTCCTCAGCGCCGCGAAGGGCGTGTCGATCGGCATCGCGTTCCAGAAGAAGATCGGGGCCGGCCTGTTCGGCGGCGAGGGGTTCATCATGCAGCGGCTCGAGGGCGACGGCCTCACCTTCGTGCACGCCGGCGGCACGGTCAAGCTGCTGGAACTCGGGCCCGGCGAGACGCTGCGCATCGACACCGGCTGCCTCGTGGCGCTCGAGCCGCGGGTCAGCTACGACGTGCAGTTCGTGGGCGGCATCAAGAGCGCGCTGTTCGGCGGCGAAGGCATCTTCTTCGCGACGCTCTCCGGCCCCGGGCGCGTCTGGCTGCAGTCGCTCCCGCTGAGCCGGCTGGCCGACCGCATCTACAAGGCCGCGCCGCAGACCGGCGGGCGGCGCCAGGGAGAGGGTTCCGTGCTCGACCACCTCGGCGGCCTCGGCAACCTCATCGACGGCCGCTAGGAGTCTGCGTCGCAGAACCTGCCATCGGGGACTCCGTGCCAGCGCAGACTCTCAACGCGCCCGTCAGGGCGCGCCAGGAGCGCCGTTGGCGGTCGGGTCGTACGATATAGTGTGCGTTCGGCCGGCGGGCGGGCGCCCCCGGCCACCGCCCGCGGGGCGGCGATTCGGAGGGGTCCAGACAAGACGAGGATGCAAATGAAGGCACGACGGCTCGGACGATGGAACGGAACGGTCACGGTGGCGTCGCTGGCGCTGGTCGCCGCGGGGGCATTCTGGAGCGGCACGGCGGCGCAGGATCGCACCGTCTGGGACGGCGTCTTCACCGAGGAGCAGGCGACGCGCGGCATGGCCACCTACGAGCAGGAATGCTCGCAGTGCCACCTCGAAGACCTGCTCGGCGACGGGATCGCTCCGGCGCTGATCGGCGCCCCGTTCCATTTCCGGTGGAGCGATCTGTCCGTCGGCGACATGCTCGTCGCCATCCGCACGACGATGCCGCAGGGTGCGCCGGCCAGCCTGAGCCCGCGGGCGTACGCCGACATCGTCGCCTACATGCTGAAGGTCAACGACTTCCCCGCCGGCGACACGGAGCTCCCGACCAGCGTCGACGACCTCGAGGGCATCATCATCGTCGAAGACGCTCCCTGAAGGAGCACGGCACCGACAACCGACAACGCGGCGGTGCGAGGGCCGGAGAGCGGCCCGGCCCTCGCACCGCCCCGCACCTCCCGCGTTCCAGCCGCAACCGGATTGCCTGCCCACCCCGCTGCCGGCTCCGGCACGGCCGGATGACCCGGAGCCTGCGTCAGAGCGGCGAGTCGGGCAGTCGGCGGGCCTTCGGGCCGTCGTACACGTGCCGGGCCGGGTCTATCGACCGCATGGCTGCCTCCCGCCGCTGCTCCTCGAGCGAGTGCGCGACGAGTCCGGGAACGCGCGCGATCGTGAACAGCATCGTCGCGGTCTCGGCATCGAAACCGATGTCGCCGCAGACGGCTGCGATCGCCCCGTCGACGTTCAGCGACACGGGGGCCTTGCCCGACGCGGTGCGGCGCCCGTTCAACTCCTGCTCGAGGGCGCGCGCGAGTTGCGTGTAGGCGCCGTCGACGTCGAGCTCGAAGGACAACTGCAGCAGCCGGGCCGCGCGCGGGTCGCGCGAGTGGTGGCGATGGCCGAACCCCGGGGGCGCGTCGCCCGTGGGAGTCTCCGTCCAGTGGTCGAGCAGACGGCGCGCCGCGTCGTCGGGCGAGACCCAGTCGTCGACCAGGGCGATGCCCTCCTCGAGGAATCGGAGGCAGGCCCCGATGCTGCCGCCGCCTCCGAGCCGGGAGCCCAGCGCGAGCACGCCGGCGGCCGTCGCCGCCCGCGGCGGAGCCCCGGTGCCCGCGACGGTACGCGCCGCGAGCGTCGACGGGGGCTGGACGCCGTGATCTATGGCGGAGACGAGCAACGCCTCCATCAGGCGGCCGAACGCGGGCGACGGCGGCTCTCCGGCGAGGAGCAGGTAGATCGCCTCGCCGAACGAGAGACGTCCCATGACCTCATCGAGCCGGTAGCCGCGGACGAGGATGCTGTCGGGGCCGATGCGGGTGATTGCCGTTCCCCAGGCGTCCGCCGCCTCGCCGCCGCCCTGCGGGGACCCGCCGGCGGCGGGCGGCCGGTCGCCGGGCGTCGGCGCAGGCGGAGCCGGGTCGCTTGGGGCCACGGATAGCCTCTCTTTCTGCGGGTCGGCCGGGCTATGATGGGTCGAGGACGCCGACGTACGGAAGCTGGCGGTGCTGCTGGTCCAGGTCGAGCCCGTAGCCGACGACGAAGCGATCGTCCTGGAGTGTGAAGCCGACGAGCTCGATCGGCACCTCCGTCACGCGGCCCGGCTTGGACAGGAGCGCCACCGTGGTGAGGCTCCGCGGCTGGTCGGCGAGCAGGTGCCTGCGCAATTTCTCGAGCGTCAGGCCGGTCTCGACGATATCCTCGACGATGACCACGTGCCGGCCGCGAACCGGATGCGGGGCGGTAACGAGTTGCACCGCGCCGGAACTCGTCGTGCCCGCACCGTAGCTCGCGAGCCGCGCGAAGTCGACGGTCACAGGCCGCGAAAGCGCCCGGACGAGGTCGGCCAGGAACATGAACCCGCCCTTCAGGACCCCGATGAGATGCAGCGGCTCGCCGTCTGGAATCCGCTGCGCGAGCGCCTTCGCCAACTCGCCGACGCGGGCCTGGATCTGCTCGGCGCTGATGAGCGGGGTCGGCGTCGGCATCCGTCGGCAGGAGCGTACCATATCGGGCGCAAGGGGTCGGACATGCGTCTCGCACTGATCGGCGTCACGTTCGGACTCGTCGTGGGGGCGCTCGTCCCTGCCGGCGGCAGCGGTCCGCAGGCCGACGACGCGCGGCATCCCGACATCGGCGACTTCTTCGAGGCCCTCGCCCCCGACGACGACCGTGCCACGGACGCGCTGGACCGCATCGCGGCCCTCTGGCGGGACGGCTACAGCGGTATGGTCTGGGATCTCGTCACGCTGATCGCGCGCCCGAGCCGCCTCGACGCCCCGAGTGCGTCCGAGCCCCTGTCGGCGCGGGTGTGGCGCCGCCTCACGGGGTTCCTCGAGCGACAGACCGGCGAGCGCTTCGAAGGCGATCTGATGCGCGCGCAGCGCTGGATCTGGGACCAGCCGTATGACCCGCATCCCCGGTACGCGTTCCTGAAAGGGACGTGGTACGCGGAAATCGATCCCGACTTCCGGCGTTTCTTCCCCGACGGGGTCGCGTCGACCATCCGGCTCGACGAGATCGTGTGGGGCGGCGTCCGCGTCAACGGGATCCCGCCCCTGGAGTACCCGCGTCACCTGCCGGCCGCCGAGGCCGCCTACCTGGACGACGATCACGTCGTGTTCGGAATCGTGGCGGACGGTGAGGCGCGTGCCTATCCGAAGCGGATCATGGGTTGGCACGAGATGGCCCTCGATCGGCTGGGCGGCGTCGAGCTGACGATCGTCTACTGCACCCTCTGCGGTACCGTGATCCCGTACGAGAGCGTCGTCGACGGCCGACACGTCCGGTTCGGGACCAGCGGCCTGCTCTATCGGTCGAACAAGCTGATGTTCGATCACGGCACGCGAAGCCTCTGGAACACGATCCAGGGCGAGCCGGTGGTCGGCCCGCTCGTCGGCACCGGCCTGCGCCTGACGCACCGGGCGGTCGTGACGACGACGTGGCGCGAGTGGCGGCGGATGCACCCCGGCACGACCGTGCTCTCCGTCGAGACCGGGCACGAGCGGGACTACTCCGAGGGGGCGGCCTACCGGGAGTACTTCTCCACGGATCTGTTGATGTTCCAGGTGCCGCAGCGCGACGACCGGCTCGCCAACAAGGACGAGGTGCTGGTCATGCTGCTCGACACCGTCGACGGCGGCCGGACGCCGGTGGCGATCGCCGCCGACTACCTCGCCCGGAACCGGGTGTACGAGACGACGCAGGCGGGGCGGCGGCTGGTCGTCGTAACGAGCCGCGAGGGGGCGAACCGCGTATACGACGCGGGCGACGTGCGGTTCGAGCGCGCGGCGAGCGACAACCGCATCGTCGACGCCGCCGGCGGCGGCTGGGTGGTGACCGCCGACGCCCTGGTCGCCGAAGGCGATGCGGAACGCCGGCTTCCGCGCGTGGCCGCGCAGCGCGCCTTCTGGTTCGGCTGGTACGCACAGTACCCGCAGACCGTCCTCATCCGCTAGCAGCGAGGGCTTCCGGCTCGTCAGCGCAGGGCGAGCGTGACGTAGCCGCCGGCCCGCGTCCACTGCACCCGCGTGTCGGCGAGCGTCTCGCCCGGTCGGCGGAAGTAGACCAGCGCCTCGAGATGCTCCGCCCGGGCCGGTCCGATGATGCGCGCCGCCAGCTCGCGCGCGCCCCGCGTCGCCGCCGCCTCGACCTCGACGATCAGAATCCCCTGCACCGAGCGTGTGGAGAGGACTCGCCACCCCGCTCCGCCCATCAGCGGCTGGCCGGGACGCCGGCCGGCGGAAGGGGGCGCGGGCGGAACGAGCCCGCGTTCCTGCGGTGCGAGCGGCGGTTCTACGTGAGGAAGCGCGGCGGGGCGCCGGATGTAGGAGGCCGTGGCGAGCAACAGGGCCACGCCGGTCGCGGCCGCGAGGGCCAGCGCGATCGAACGCCCGGGACCGGCCGGACCGCAGTGTGCCCAGTGTGCCCGCATGCGTGCGCCGCCGCGCGCGCGCCGGCTGGCGCGTCGGGAGTCTCGGTGCGCGAGGCTCCTAGTCCACCTCGGCCTTCGCCTTGGGGGCGGGCTCGGCGTCGTCGTCCGTCTGCATCTCGTCCTTGAAGCCGCGAATCGCCTGCCCCACCCCGCGACCGAGGCCGGAAAGCCGCTTGGCGCCGAACACGAGAACGAGAATGAACAGGATGATTATCAACTCCGGCAGGCCGATCGGCCCCAGCAGCGCCAGCAATCCTGCGTGCATGTCGTGACCCTCCGCTCCGGGCGCGTGCCCAACCCGAAGCCGCTACGTCGCGATTCAGCATACCACGCGCCAACCGCCGCATGTTAGGCTACGAACGCTTGCCTGCGGTCCAGCCGTTCATCCCATGACCCACAGCGCTCAGCCCGCTCCGCCGGCGTCGACGAGCGCCGAGGCGCGCTTCGACGCCGCCCGCCGGCGGGTCGGCCTCGTCCTGGGTCCGCTGGTGTTTCTGCTGATCCTGGCCGCGCCCCTCCCCCAGCTCGCGCCCGAGGCGCAACGGCTGGCGGCCGTGGTCGGACTGGTCATCGTCTTCTGGATCACCGAGGCGCTCCCGTTGCCGGTCACCGCGTTGCTGGGACCGACGCTGGCCGTGCTGCTCGCCGTCGCTCCCGTCCGGGCGACGTTCGCCCCGTTCGCCAACCCGCTGATCTTCCTGTTCATCGGGAGCTTCATCCTCGCCCGCGCGCTGTTCGTCCACCGGGTGAACGAGCGCATCGCGTACGCCGTGCTGTCGTGGCGCTTCATCGGCGCCCGCCCGACGCGCATCCTCATCGCCTACGGGGCCATCGCCACCTGCCTCTCGGCCTGGATGAGCGACACCGCCACCGCGGCAATGCTGGTCCCGATGGGGATGTCGCTGCTCGCCTTCATGGAATCCGAGGGCAACGTCCCCAAGCGTTACGGGACGGCGCTCATGCTGATGACGTCGTACGGATCGCTGCGGGGCGGCATGGCGACGCCGGTCGGCACGCCCCCCAACCTGATTGCCATCGGCATGCTCGACCAGCAGCTCGGCATCCGGATCACCTTCGTCGAATGGATGCTGGTCGCCGTTCCCGTGACCGTCGTCCTGATGGGGATCGTCTTCGGCTACTTCAACTGGATCGGGCGGACCGGGACCCGTGAGATTCCGGGAGCCGAGCGGCTCATCGCGGAGCGAAGACGAGCCCTCGGGCCGTGGAAGCCGGGCGAGCGGAACGCGGTCATCGCTTTCGGCGTCACCGTGTCGCTCTGGATCATCCCCGGCCTGCTGCCGCTGCTCCTCGGACCCGATCATCCTGTCGCCGAAGCCGTGCTCGCCAGCGTACCGGAAGCGGTCGCCGCCCTCGTCGGCGTGGCGGTGCTGTTCCTGCTGCCGGTCAGCAAGACCCAGCGCAGCACGATCACGTGGAAGGAGGCGGCCCAGATCGACTGGGGCACCATCCTCCTCTTCGGCGGCGGGCTCGCCCTCGGCACGCTGTCGGCGTCCACCGGCCTGGCCCAGGTGGTGGGCGAGGGTATAACCGGTCTCGTTCCGGCCGAGCGCGTCGCGCTCACGTTCGCCGCGGCGCTGTTCACGGTCCTGCTCTCGGAGACCATGTCGAACACGGCGGCGACCAACATCTCCGTGCCGATCATCATCTCCATCGCCCAGGCTGCCGGGGTCGACCCGGTCGTTCCGGTCGTCGCGGCCGGCCTGTCGGCGTCGGTCGCCGCCATGTTGCCGGTCTCCACCCCGCCGAACGCCATCGTCTACGCCTCCGGCAAGATCCCGATCACGAGCATGATCAAGTACGGCATCCTCATGGACCTCGTGGCCGTGATCACCGTGCCCACGATGGTCCTGCTGCTGATGTGATCCGCCGGGAGGGAAACGCGCCGCATCCCTCCGCGCGCGCCGCCTTCCGCGGTAGGGCGCGGACCCGCCAAGAGCGGACGGCGAGCCACGCTGCCCGCACGGTCGGCCACGGGGGCGAAGGGCCGCGGAAGCAGGAGGATGGTGGGCGCTGGTGGATTCGAACCACCGACCCCCGCCGTGTGAAGGCGATGCTCTACCACTGAGCCAAGCGCCCACTTCCCGCGAGCCGTCGATCGGGTACCGTAGCGCAGCGGCCCCACGAAACGCAATGCGCGGAACGGGCGCGACCGGGTCGCCCGCCATCCGCGCGAGCGGACGGCGCGGGACCCGGCGCTCTGGTCGCCACTCGGCCGGGAGGCTGGCTCCAGCCAGCTCCCCGCGCCCGCCGCGCAGGAGTCTCCCTCAGCGTGCCTGGGCCAGGAGGGCCTTCAGCATCTCCGAGTACTGCTCGTCCGCCTCCGCGAAGGCCTCGTCGTAGGCGTCCCGCGACAGGCCCTGGCCGCCCGGGTCGCCGTCGAATCGGAGCACCCGCGACCCGTCGTCGTAGACGTCCACCGTTCCGCGGCCGGCCGCCAGCCCGTCCGCCCCGACGTCGGTGACGAGGATCTTGGTGTTGGCGATGGAAGCCGCGTTGAGATCGATGTAGACGTCCCGGTACTGCTGGGCGCCTATCTTCTCCACGACGTAGATCGGGGCTTCGTAGCGGGCCGATACCACCAGGAGCTGCCCCGGGAAGGCAAGCGCGGCCATGAAGCGATCGGAGTCTCCGTCACGGGCCGCCATGGCCCCGAGATTCGCAGCCGCCAGCACCTCGGCGAGCTCCGCGGCGAGCGGGGCCGACATCGAGTCCTGCGCTCCGGCCTGCCCGGGCGCAACCAGCATCACGACGACCAGCGCGCCCAGCAACCCACGACCCGAAACTGTGCTCCGCATGACCTCACCTCCCATCGCACCCGGATTCGGAGATCCCGCCGTTCATCGCTCAGTGGGCCTCCACGTTCTACCACCGAGGCGGAAGCGCCGTCAACGCTCGCCGGAACCGGTGTCCGCGCCACCCGCCATCGCCGGCCCGTCGGTTCCCAGCCCCTCAAGTCGTCGCCTGACGGCGTCGCTCGGTGCCCAACCGCCCCTCCTGGAGTCCGCGTCGTTGCCGCGCGCGGACTCCAGCGCCGCCAAACCCGTCGCAGGCTCCGTGTTCGGGCCCAGCCCCCACCGCCCCAGGAGCTTGCGCCACGGAACTTCACTCCGTTGCTTTCTGCGGCGCAAGCTCCTAGCCGACCGACCGCGCGCGACCGCCGTCCCGCGGCGGCGCGTCGTCCGCGGCCGGCGGACGCTCCTTCACGTTTCGCAGCGCGGCCAGTCCGGCGCGGAGGACATGCGCAAGCACCATCCCCTGCCGCGCGGGCTCCGCAATCGCGTCCCGGGCGGCCTTCATGGTCTCCTCCAACCGCGACGTGATGCGCTCGAACGCCCGGTCCACCCGTTCGATCCGGGTCATCGCCAGCGACGACAGGCGCGCGGCGTCGTCGCTCAGCGTGCCGACCCGATCGACGACAGGCCGCAACTCCTGCTCGACCACCTCGATCAGGCGGTTGACGCGCCGCGACAGCAGCACCCCGCAGACGAACATTCCGACCTGCACCACCGCGATGACCGCCGTGGCGGCAGCGATGACTCCCAGCAGCAGGGTCGCCCCGTCCATCGCGCCTACCCGTGCTCCTCCACCGGCTCGATCGAGTCCTCGAGCGCCCGCTCGAACCCTGCACCGCCACGGTCGGCAGCCGCCGTCAACTGTTCCCGCTGCCGCTGGACGAACTCGCGCCCGCGCTGGGCCGCCACCGTCGCGCGCTCGCGCCCCTCGCGCGCCTTCTCGTTGAGCAGCCGCCGGTTCTGGACGCCGGTGGACGGGGTCCACAGCAGCGCGACGGCTGCGCCGGTCACCGCACCCATCAGGAACGCCATGAAGACGACGCTCGCATGTCCGTCGTGCTCTCTCGACATGAGACTCCCTTCCTGGCCATCATCTCACATCATCCGGGCTCCCCGACCCCGAGGTCCTGCTTGCGAAGCCCCCGCACCTCGTCCCGCAGGGCCGCCGCGCGCTCGAACTCCAGGTTGTCGGCCGCGGCCCGCATCTCGGCCTCGAGCGCGGCGAGGTGCCGATCGAGCTCCGCCCGGCTCCGGAAGGTCCGCTCCGGCGGCGGCTCCGCCACGGTCACGTAGTCCCGCTCGTAGACGCTCGTGAGCATGTCGTCGATGCTCTTGACGACCGACGCCGGCGTGATGCCGTGCGCGCGGTTGTACTCCTCCTGCCGCGCGCGGCGGCGCGACATCTCGTCGAGCGCCGCCTGCATCGACTCGGTCGTCGAATCCGCGTACATGATCACGCGGCCGTTCACGTTCCGCGCCGCCCGCCCGGCGGTCTGGATGAGCGCCCCCGCCGATCGCAGGAAGCCCTCCTTGTCGGCATCGAGGATCGCGACCAGCGAGACCTCGGGCAGGTCGAGCCCCTCGCGCAGCAGATTGATGCCGACGAGCACGTCGAACGCCCCGCGCCGCAGGTCGCGCAGGATCTCCACCCGCTCCAGCGTGTCGACGTCGGAATGGAGGTAGCGGACCCGGACGCCGAGCTCCTGGTAGAACTGCGTCAGGTCCTCGGCCATCCGCTTCGTCAGCGTGGTGACCAGGACCCGCTCGCGGCGGCGGGTCCGCTCGCGGATCTCGTGCAGGAGGTCGTCGATCTGGCCCTTCACGGGCCGCAGGTCGACGGCCGGATCGATGAGCCCGGTGGGCCGGATGATCTGCTCGACGACGACGCCGGCGCTCCGTTCGAGCTCGTAGGGTCCCGGCGTCGCGGAGACGAAGACGATCTGCCCGACGCGGGCCTTCCATTCGTCGAAGCTGAGGGGCCGGTTGTCGAGCGCCGACGGCAGCCGGAAGCCGTACTCCACGAGGACCTCCTTCCGGGACCGGTCCCCGTGGTACATGCCGCGGATCTGCGGCACGGTCTGGTGGCTCTCGTCGATGATCGTCAAGGCGTCCGCCGGAAGGTAGTCGAGCAGGGTCGGCGGCGGCTCGCCGGCGGACCTCCCGGACAGATGGCGCGAGTAGTTCTCTATGCCGTGGCAGTAGCCGATCTCCTGGATCATCTCGAGGTCGAACATCGTCCGCTGGTGCAGCCGCTGCGCCTCGAGCAGTCGGCCCGACGCCTCGAGGTGCGATCGGTGCTCGGCCAGCTCCGCCTTGATCGACGCCACGGCCTCCAGAATCCGGTCGCGCGGCGTGACGAAGTGCGACTTCGGATAGACCGCCACCTTGTCGTAGCGGCGCAGTGCGCGGCCGGTGACCGGATCGAATGCGACCAGCTCCTCGACCTCGTCGCCGAAGAGCTCGATGCGCAGGGCGCGCTCGTCGTACGACGGGTACACCTCCACGATGTCGCCCCGCACCCGGAACGCACCGCGCGCGAACTCGTGGTCGTTCCGCTCGTACTGGATCTCGACGAGCTTGCGCAGGATGGCCTCCCGCGACACGCTCTGGCCCCGCTCGAGCGGCAGCAGCATCCCGAAGTAGGCCTCCGGGGATCCGAGCCCGTAGATGCAGGAGACGCTGGCCACTATCACCACGTCGCGCCGCTCGAACAGGGCGCGCGTGGCCGACAGCCGCAGGCGGTCGATCTCCTCGTTGATGGTCGCTTCCTTCTCGATGTACGAGTCGGTCGAGGGAACGTAGGCCTCGGGCTGGTAGTAGTCGTAGTAGCTGACGAAGTACTCGACGGCGTTGTCGGGGAAGAAGCGCTTGAACTCCTGGTAGAGCTGCGCGGCCAGGGTCTTGTTGTGAACCATGACCAGGGTCGGCCGGTTCACCGTGGCGATGACGTGCGCCATGGTGAACGTCTTGCCGGATCCGGTCACGCCGAGCAGCACCTGGAACGGGTCGCCGCGATCGAGGCCGCCGGTCAGCTCGGCGATCGCCCGCTCCTGGTCGCCCCGGATCTCGAAGTCGCTCTCCAGGCGGAACTGGTCGTACGTGGAAGGCATCCCGGTGCGCGCGTCGTCGGCGCCGTAGGCGGCTAGCGTTCGGGCGCCTCCGCGTCGATGTACGGCGCGAAGTAGCCGTCCCGGGCTCGGACGGTCGCCCGGCGCGGAGCGCGCGACCCGGCCAGCCGCACCTCGAGCTCGCGCCACGTGCCGTCGGCGCGCCCGTTGGTCGACACGAACCCCAGCGAGTAGCGGCCCTCGAGCTCGGCCGCGATCTCCCGGTAGATCTCGTCGAGCGCGTCGACCGAGCCGGGAAAGTAGCTCCGGCCGCCCGTGATGTCGGCCAGGCGCGACAGCCGCATCCGCTGGACCTGGCGCGTCCTCGCCCGCAGGTTCTTCTGGAACCCGATCGCGTAGATCGTCACGTCCGAGGCCCGCACGAGGTCCATCGTCTCGCCCAGCCGCATCCGGCTGCGCGTGTCCTCGCCGTCGGTGTAGAGCAGCAGCACCTTGCGCCCGTCCTGTCCGAAAGCGCCGTCGAGATAGACGCCGAGGGCGTCGTACAGGGCGGTCATGCCGTATGCCCGGCGATTCCGCACGCGCTCGACGAGCCGCGGGAAGTCGGCTTGCTCGTAGCGCCGGACGCGCACCTCGGTGTCGAAGTCGACGAGGGTGATGTCGGCGGCGTAGTCGATGGTGTTGAGGAAGCGGAGGGCCGCGGTCTTCACGAAGCGGCCGTCGCGCTCCATGCTGCCGCTGGCGTCGAAGAGGATCCCGAGGTGCAGGGGCACGCTCTCGGCCTCGCCGGCCAGACTGCGCGAAAAGTAGCGGATCTCCTGCCGCCGCCCGTCCTCGAGCAGCTCGAAGTCCTCGGCCTGGAGGTCGGTCACCAGGTTGCCGTCGCGGTCGAGAACGGTCACGCCGACATGCACGAGGTCGATGCCGCTGCTGAAGAGCGGTTGCTGTGCCGATACCGCGACCGAGAGCAGGCAGCTGGCGATCACGGCAATCGTGAGGCGGCTCCGCACGGGCCGCATCATACCGCAATCACGGCCCGCCGCTGCCCTCACCGGCGCCGCCGCGGACCGGCGCGGCGGACGTATAATCAGGATCTCTTATGAAGTGCGTGGTGGTCTGCCAGGACGATCTGGTCATCAAGACCCTCCACGAAGCACTGGCGCCCGCCTTCGACGTCACTTTCGTCGTCGAGGAACGGCCGCTCTCCCGCCGGCTCCACGACGCTGGCGTTCCCGCCGTCGGGGCGGACCCGCGCCGCCTGGCTACCTACGTGAACGCGGACGTCGATCCGACCACGTGCGTCATCGTCCACGACAGCGGCCGGAGCGGGGTGCGCCGCGTGCTGCGCGCAGTCACCGATGCGGGGACAGGTCTCGTGTACGTCCTCTCGGTCGGGGAGCAGGCCGCCGAGTGGGCGGAGGAATTCCCGGAAGTCGCCAGGCTCACGTTGAGCGATCTGGTGAAGGGAGCGCTGCGCGCCTCGCTGGGCCGCTCGCTTACCCGCGCCCGCGTGCAGCAGTATCAGCGCTTCTTCGCGGACGCCGACCGTGTGCTGATCCTGCTGCACAACGATCCCGACCCGGACGCGCTCGCGAGCGGGCTCGCCCTCCGCAATCTTCTCCATCGCACCAGGACGACGGCCATCATCGGGGCCTTCCGCGGCGTGACACGCCCGGAGAACCTGCGCATGGCCAGCCTGCTCGACATTCAGGTCGAGGCGCTCACCGCGGAGTCGCTGGCAGAGTTCGATCGCATCGCGACCGTCGACGTGCAGCCCCACTACTTCGGCGGCCTGCTGAACCGCGTCGATCTGGTCGTCGACCACCACCCGGAGCGCGACGGCTACACGACGACGTTCAAGGACATCCGCCCCGACTTCGGCTCGACCGCCACCATCCTGACCGAGCATCTGCGGGCCGTCGACGTCAACATCTCGGAGCGGACGGCCACCGCGATGCTCTACGCGATCAAGTCCGACACGCTGTTCCTGTCCCGGCACACCAACCGCACCGACCTCGAGGCGTTCACGTTCCTCTACCCGCTGGCCGATGCCGCCCTGGTGCGCAAGATGGAGGGCTCGGAGATCACGTTGGAGCGGCTCGAGTCGGTAACCCGCGCCGTGCAGTCGGGCCGGCTGGAAGAGCAGGTCTTCGCCGCCCACGTCGGGCGGGCGGTCCGCGAGGACCTCGTACCGTACGTGGCCGACTACCTGCTGCAGCTCGAGGGAGTCAAGTGGTCGATCGTCTCCGGCGTCGTCGACGCGCACCTGGTGGTCTCCGTCCGCAACCTGGGCTACTCGCGCAACGCGGGCGAGTTCGTCCGCAGGTGGTTCAATGACATCGGCAGCGCCGGCGGGCACCGCGCCATGGCCAAGGCGGTCGTTCCGCTCGCGGCCTTCCACGAGAAGTTCGGGCCGGTCGACGGACCCCAGGTGTCGGTCCTGCTCGGCGATCTGGCGGCGCGGTTCCTGCGCCACGGATCGGGAGGCGAGCGCGCGCCCTGACGGGCGCGGGCATCAGCCCGGGTCGGCGGGATCGCCCGGAAGCGGCGTCCGGCCGTCGTGGGCCGCCAGTTGCTCGGAGATCGAAGGCCGGGGCGCCGGGGTGCGGCGGCGCGGCGTCCGGCCCGCGGCCGGAGCCTGCGACATCCAGTCGCCGCTCGCGGCGACCACGGCGTCCACGAACTGCCGGAAGGCATCCTCGTAGCCACGGTCGACCAGCTCTGCCAAGGTCTGGCGCCGATCGGAGCGCTCGTCGTAGCAGCCGGCGAAGTCGAACGGCCCCAACGGGTTGTGCCGGGGGCGAATCTCGAACAGCGCCGCGAACCGGCCGGCCTGCGACGCGACGGCATCGCGCAGCGCCGCCGTCTCGAGTGCGACGAGCTGCTCTCCCAGCCGCCCGCGCACGTCCCGGCGCCCGGCCCCGAGCGCGTGGGGGCCCGGCGCCGGCGGCAGGGCCGAGACGAGAATGACCTGTTCGGCTCCGGCGTTGGCGACCTCCTCCAGCAGACGGCTCGCGCCGTCCGGGCGATCGCACAGGCGGTGCGTCTCGCCGCGCCACACGCTGTCGGGCGAGAACGGCACGAAGTGCGGCTCCGTCGCCACGGCCAGCCGGAGCGTCGCCGCGAGCGCGTCGAACACCCGGCGCCGCTCGGCGCGCGTCAGATCGACGGTCTCGAACGGGCGCGCGTCGTCGTCGGGGCGGGCGCGCAGGTAGGCGCGTCGCGGGGCGTCGGCGAGCAGCGCGAAGGCGATGTCGCGGCGTGCGTCGAGGTCGTGCGCCAGCAGCAGGAGCTCGCGGAATCCGGGCTGACCGAGGTTCCCCGCCAGCATCTCCACGTAGCGCTCGCCGAAGTCTCCCGGCGAGGGCCTTCCCAACCGGTCCGCCCCGCGCATGATGTGCCACAGCCCGCCGCTGAACCAGGCGATCACCTGGGAGGCGTCCAGCGGCGCGCCGATCAGTCGCCACCAGAGCGCGCCGGAGCCGCGGCGGCGCGCATGCGACTGAATGTCGGTCGCGACGGCGCCGGCGGCGAGGGACGTGAGCAGACCCAGCAGGAAGAGGAAGACGAGCCGCGGCACGTAGGTCGGAAGCGCGCCCGGCGCGAACATCGCCTCCAGCCAGCGGGTGGCCGCCGACGCCGCCGACGCATCGGGCAACCCGACCGCCTCCAGGAGGAACCCGCCGGCGAAGACCAGCAGCGCGACGCCGAGTGCCGCGAACGGCACCAGCACCGCTGCGACCGCCCCCCCCAACATGACCAGCGCCGCGCGCAGGGTGGCCCGCCACCCGTAGAAGCGCCGCACGCGCGAAGCGCGCCAGAGGCCGCCGCTGTCCCACAGCCGGGCCCCGCCGTCGACGGCCCCGAACATCGCGGCGACGACGCCGATCCCGCGGCCGGCAACGAGATCGATCTTGACCCCGGACTCCTGGAGCGCACGCAGGACCCCTGCGTGGTACGCCCCGGCCGTGCCGGTGCCGGTGAGCACGAGCGCCGTTCGGAGGCGGGGGATGTAGCGGGAGGCCGGCTCCAATGCGCCTTACGCTTCGTGAATCGTGGTCAGCTCGACGATCTCGAAGTCCCGTACGCCGCCGGGTGTCGGAACGGAGATCTCGTCGCCCAGCCCCTTCCCGACGATGGCCCGGCCGATCGGGGAGGCGGTCGAGATGAAGCCCTTGTCGGGATCGGCGTCCTCGGGCATGACCAACTGGTAGACGACCGTCTCGCCCTCGGCCTCCCGGAGGCGCACCGTCGACCCGAGCGCGGCCCGGTCGCGCGGAAGCTTGTCGAGGTTGAGGAGGGAGATCTCCGACAGCCGCGCGCGCAGCATGCCGATGCGCGCTTCGACGAAGCGCTGCCGCTCCTTGGCGGCCTGGTACTCCGCGTTCTCGCGAAGATCGCCGAGCTCCCGCGCGCGTTGGATCTCCCGCGGCAGCTCCTGCTTCAACTCGCGCTCCAAGGCCTGGATCTGCTCTTCAAAGCGCCTCACGAAGCTCGTACGCATAGCCGATTGGAGAGCGTAGCACATCTGCTATGCTCGCCCCGCGTGGACAACGTCCGCAGCCGCCGGAACGCCCTGGTGACCCGCTTCCGGAACGCCGCGCACGCCCGCCGGCCCGACCGCACCGCCCTGCTCCTGGACGGCGTCCGCCTGATCCGCGATGCCTGCGCGGCCGGCGCACCCATCTTCGCCGCGATCGTCTCGCGCGCGGCCCTCGCCGGCGGCGACCGCGAGGTCGCGGGGCTCGCGCGCGATCTCGAAGCCGCCGGGGTGCCGGTCGCCGGCGGGTCGGATGCGGTGATGACGGCCGTCAGCCCGGTCCGCGCACCATCGGCCGCCGTCGCTCTCGGCGACCACCGGCCTCCCTCGCTGGACGCGGTGCTGGATGCGGCGACCGGCGACTCCGGCTGCGTCGTGGCAGCGGCCGGAGTGCAGGACCCCGGGAACCTCGGCGCGATCATACGCACGGCGGAGGCGGCGGGAGCGGCCGGGGTGGCGGTAGCCCGACCGTCCGCAGACCCGTACGGCTGGAAGGCGCTCCGAGGCGCGATGGGCAGCACCCTCCGCCTGCCGGTCGCCGACGGCAGCAGCCTCGCCGAGGTCGTCGACGCGGCCCGGGCCGGCGGCTTCCGCGTTCTAGCGGCGGTGCCGCGCGGAGGATGCCCGCTGGCGGAGGCGGATCTGGCAGGGCGCCGTCTCGTGCTGGTCGGAGGCGAAGGGGCCGGCCTCAGCCCGGTCGCCGCGCTCGCGGATGCCGCCGTCTCCGTGCCGATGGCGCCGCCGGTCGAGTCTCTCAACGTCGCGGTCGCGGCCGGCGTCATCCTGTACGAGGCGCGGCGGCGACGCACCTCCCCATGACGACCGGACACCTGTTCGATGCCCCGGAGACCGGGTCGGAGCGGCCGGACGCCGGGGCGCCGCTCGCCGAGCGGATGCGCCCGCGGACCCTGGACGACATCGTCGGCCAACAGGAGCTCCTGGGACGCGGACGGCCGCTCCGGGAGGCGATCGAGCGTGACGCTCTCGGGTCGCTCATCCTCTGGGGCCCGCCGGGCACCGGCAAGACGACCATTGCCCGTCTCGTCGCCACAGTGACGCGCGCGCACTTCATCGCCTTCAGCGCGGTTCTGTCCGGCATCCGGGACATCAAGGCGGTCATGGCCGACGCGGAAGCGACGCGTCGCGCCTCGGGCCGCCGGACGATCCTGTTCGTCGACGAGATCCACCGCTTCAACAAGGCGCAGCAGGACGCGTTCCTGCCGCGCGTCGAGGCCGGCGACATCGTCCTCATCGGGGCGACGACGGAGAACCCGTCGTTCGAGGTCAACGCGGCGCTGCTGTCCCGATCGCGGGTCTTCGTCCTGCAGCCGCTCACGACCGACGAGACGATCACGATCGTGCGGCGCGCCCTCGACGATCCGGAGCGGGGTCTCGGCGCGGCCGCCCTCGAGGTGTCCGACGATGCTGTCGAGGCGATCGCCCGGCACGCGAACGGCGACGCCCGCGTGGCGCTCAACCTGCTGGAGCTCGCCGCCACCCTCGCAGGCGGAAGCGGCCCGGGCGGCGCGCGTGCCGCCGGCGGCGCCGATCGCACCGGCAACGATCGCGCGCCTGAACCCGCGGGCTCCGCCGGCCTCGCGGGCTCCGCCGGCCTCGTCGGCCGCGGCGACGCCGGCGGAGATGCGGGTGCGCCCGCGGAACGTCCGGCCCGCATCGACCGGGAACTGCTCGCGCAGGCCATCCAGCGGCGCGCACTGCGCTACGACAAGGGGGGCGAGGAGCACTTCAACCTCATCTCGGCCCTGCACAAGTCGCTGCGCAACAGCGATCCCGACGCGGGCGTCTACTGGCTGGCGCGGATGCTGGAGGCGGGCGAGGACCCGATGTACATCGCTCGCCGCCTCGTCCGGTTCGCCTCCGAGGACGTCGGAAACGCCGATCCGACCGCGCTGACCGTCGCCGTCGCCGCCAAGGACGCCGTCCACTTCATCGGCATGCCGGAGGGGAACACGGCCCTGGCGCAGGCCGTCACCTACCTTGCCACGGCCCCGAAGTCGAACGCCGTCTACCTGGCCTACAACCGGGCCGCGTCCGACGCCCACGAGCAGGCGGCCGAGCCGGTGCCGCTCCATCTGCGCAACGCCCCGACGCGGCTGACGAAGGCGCTCGACTACGGCAAGGGCTACCGCTACGCGCACGACGACCCCGATGCCGTCACGGGCATGGACTGCCTGCCGCCGGCCCTCGCCGGGCGGCGCTACTACCGGCCCGCCGCGCGCGGCTACGAGAAGGAAGTGGCGCGGAGACTGGACGCCTGGCGCGAACTGCGCCGGACGAGACGGGCCCGGGCGGCCGGCAGCACGGAGGATTCCTAGGAGATGCCGGGTGTCGTCTACTACCTCGGCCGCGGGCTGCAACTGCTCGGCATGTGGCTGCTGCTGGTCGCCATCGTCACCGCGGGCCCGATGGGGCCCAGCCCCCGCATCTTCGGCGCCGGCATCGGTGTCTTCTTCCTCGGCTGGCTCATCGTCAGGAGCAGGCTCCGCAGTTAGCGCGCCCTGACGGGCGCGTTGGGAGTCTGCGCGGGCACGGAGTCCTCGATGGCAGGTTCTGCGGCGCAGACTCCTAACGAGGCTCCGCCTCAGACCGACGAGACATGTAGACCTCAGCGCGTGCTTTAGGGGGAGTCGGACTCCGGCCGCTGCTCCCGCTGCGGCGTGAGCCGCCGTTATAGTCGCCCGAGGGCGATGGTGGCCGTAGACTGGCCGGTGGGGAGCCCATCGACCGGAGCCCGAGCCATGAACGTAGCACGATCCGTCGCCGAAGTACTGTCGCGGCACACGATGCTGACGCTGGAGTGCATCGACCGCATGTACCTGAACGTCTACGTACCGCTGCTGCAGACGGGGGCGGGCGCGGCGCACTTCTTCCGCAAGGTCCGGGGCCGGCCGGTGCCGTCGTCGGCCCTGATGGGACCGCTGACCGAGCGCTTCGTCGCGGCGATCAAGCGCTATGCCGAGCGCAACGGCATCGACATCGTGGCGTTCGGTCGCCGGGAGCGCAAGGACGACCGGACGCGGGAGTACCTCCGCCGGTGGACGGGAGGCGAAGGCGTGCTCTACATCGGGCGGGCGCAAGAGAAGGCACGGGTGCTGCGTACGGAACGCCGCCACGACCCGAGGACCGGCGCGAGCTATCCGTGGCTGACGGACTCGACGGCGATGGTCAACCACTACTACGTCTACGCGGTGGACGACGACTTCGGGCCGTTCTTCCTGAAGTTCTGCTCGTACTTCCCGTACAACGCCAAGCTGTGCATCAACGGGCACGAGTACCTGAAGCGGCAGTTGACGAAGCGGGGCATCGCGTTCGAGGCGCTCGACAACGGCATCCTGCGCTGCGACGACCCCGAGGCGATGCAGCGGCTGGCCGACGGGCTGACGGCGGAGCAGGTCGACGGGCTGCTGCGGAAGTGGCTGGCGCGGCTGCCGCACCCCTTCGAGCCCAGCGACCGGAAACAGGGCATCCGGTACGACATCTCGATACTGCAGGCGGAGTTCGCCCGGACCCAGGTGTTCGACCGACCGGCGCAGGGGCGGGTCTTCTTCGAGGAGGTGCTGCGCGAGCACCTCGACATGGGCCGTCCCGACCACGTGCAGTTGATCTTCGACCGGCGCGTCACCCGACGCACCCCCTCGCGGTATCGCACCCGCGTCATCACCGACAGGGTCACCCCGTCGCTGCACGTCGACTACAAGCACTCGCGCATCAAGCAGTACCACAAGGAGGGACGCGCGCTACGCACCGAGACGGTGATCAACGACACGTACGACTTCGATGTCGGCCGCCGGCTGAGGAACCTTGAGGATCTGAAGACGATCGGCTTCACCGCCAACCGACGCCTGCTCGGCGTCCAACGCCTCAGTCACGACCGAAGCATCGGAGCCGACGTGCTCGACGAGTTGCACCGCCCGGTGTGCATCGACGGCCAACGCGCCTCGGCGCTGCGCTTCGGCGACCGGCGGGTGCAAGCGCTGTTCGCCGCCCTGCTGCGCTTCGACCTGCTGCCGCACGGCTTCCGCAACCGGGAGTTGCGGGAGGCGGTGGCGTCACTGTGTGGTCTGTCGCTCGACGATTACGGCACGGGACGCATGACGTACGACCTGCGCCGGCTACGTCTCCGGGGGCTCATCGAGCGCATCCCCGGCACCCTCCGGTACCAGCTCACCGCCGAGGGACTCTGCGTCGCGCTGGCCTATCACCGGACCCAGGCGCGGGTTCTCGGGCCGGTGCTGTCGGCGACCCTCGACGGGGACTCGACCACACGGATTCGGGAAGCCGTCGCCCTCTACGACCAAGAGGTCGACCACGCTTGGCGCGGACGGGCCCTGGCTGCCTGAACACTGGATCGGGGAGACCAAGACCACCGGCGGTAGCCGGATCCGAAACTTGACTCAACTGTGAAGATCATGCGGGTTCAAGGCGTCTAGTCCCGGAGCGCGAACGTCGAGAGCGAGCTGCCCGCGATCACGGCGACGTACTGCTTCCCGGCCACCTCGTAGGTCATCGGCCCGTTGACGATCTGCCCGCCGAGGGCGGCCCGCCAGAGCAGGTCGCCGGTCCGCGCGTCGAGCGCCTGGAAGTAGCCGGAGCGCGCACCCGTGAACAGCAGGTCCGACGCCGTGGTCAGGATGCCGCTCGAGATGACGTCGGTCATCTCGAACGACCACTGCCGGTCGCCACTCAGCGCGTCGACCGCCACCACCGCCCCGCGGGCCGCCTCGTCGGTCCAGGTGTTGATGGGGCCGCGCGTCAGCCCCGGCACGATCGGCGCGTCCGGCACGGGGTTGTAGGTCCTCGGTCGCCCGCCGATGAACGAGCCGCCCGGCTCGTACTCCTGTGGCTCGCCGATGAAGATCGACCCGTAGTCCTCCCAGGCCGGGATGTACATCAGCTCGGTGCGCGGGCTGAACGAGGGCGAGTACCAGTTCGTCCCGCCCTGCACGCCCGGGAACGTGGGCTCGCCGGGCGGCTGCGGCGTCTCGACGGGGCGCCCGCTGTCGTCGAGGCCCTCCGCCCAGTTGACGCGGACGAACGGCTGGCCGGTCAGGAAGCGCCCGGTCGCCCGGTCCAGCACATAGTAGAAGCCGTTCCGGTTGGCCCACAGCATCACCTTGAACGGCACGCCGTTGCGCTCGATGTCGGCGAGCACGGGGATCTGCACCGCGTCGTAGTCGTAGGGGTCGTCGGGGGTGAACTGGAAGTACCAGCGCAACTCGCCGGTGTCGGCGTCGAGCGCCACCACCGAGTCCGAGTAGAGGTTGTCGCCCGGACGCTGCTCGCGGTAGAAGTCCGGCCCCGGATTGCCGATGCCCCAGTAGGTGAGGTTCAGCTCCGGATCGTAGGAGCCGGTCAGCCAGACCGAGGCGCCGCCGTGCATCCACGCCTCCGGGTCGCAGTAGGTCTCGGGGTTCGGCGGGCAGGGCTCCCACGTCTCGTGGCCGGGCTCGCCGGGCCCCGGGATGGTGTAGAAGCGCCAGACCTCCTCCCCCGTGGCCGCATCGAGGGCCGAGATGAACCCCCGGATGCCCCGGTCGCCCCCCGCCGTACCCACGATCACCTTGTCCTTGATGGCGAGCGGCGCCAGCGTGAAGGAGTAGGCGAGCTCCTTGTCGGCCAGCTCGACGTCCCAGAGCTCGGCGCCCGTCGTCGCGTCGAGCGCCACCACGTGCGCGTCGAGGGTCGCCATGAACAGGCGGTTGTCGAGGATGGCGACGCCGCGGTTGTTCGACCCGCAGCAGGCCCGGTGGTCGGGCGGCGTGGGGTACTGGTACGTCCAGAAGACGCGGCCGGTGCGGGCGTCGAGGGCCACCACGTCGTTGGGCCGCTGCGTCACGTACATGATGCCGTCGACGACCAGCGGCGTCGACTGCCAGGGTCCGAAGACGGGCGTCTGGTAGACCCACTGCAACTGCAGATCGCCGACGTTGGCCGGGGTCACCTGGTCCAGCTCGCTGTAGCGCTGGCTGAAGTAGGTACCGGAGTAGGTGAGCCAGTCGGCCGGGGCTTCCGCCGCGGCCTCGAGGCGCTCGGGCGGCACCTGGGCGGATACGCCGGCCGCACCCAGCCCGATCAGGATCGCCGCCGCCAGGGCCACGCGCCGCGTCGTCTCTGTCCGTCGCATGGTTGCCTCAGCCTTTCAGGGACATGAGGTAGGCCAGCAGGTCCGCCAGCTCCTCGGGGGCCAACCGATCGCCGTAGGCCGGCATCGGCGACTCGGCGGACAGGTCGAACCGCTGCAGGTCGGCCTTGTCGAACGACCGCAGGCGTCCCGCCTCGTCGATGACCTGCACGGTATAGGTATCCTCGTTCAGGCGGCGTCCCGTGACGGTCTCCCCGTCCGCGGTCACCAGGATCACCGGCCGATCGATGGGGCGCATCGTACCGCTCGGGTCGAGTAGTGTGCGCCGCAGAGCGCTCGCCGCGCGCCGCGCGCCGATCGACGTCAGGTCGACGGCCAGCCGCGGACCCTCCGCGCCCACCCGGTGGCAGCGCAGACAGTCCCCCGCCCCCTCGAAGACGGCGCGCCCCCGGGCCGTGTCGCCCAGGGCCACCGCATCGGCCTCGTAGTTCATGTTGCGGAGGTAGGCGACGATGCCGGCCATCTCGGCCGCGTCGAAGTCGAACGCCAGCATGCCTCTGTCCGGTATCCCGAGGCGGATCACCTGCCGCAGCCCGCGGTCCGTCGCCCCCCGCCGCAGCGGACCGTTCCGCAGGTCCACGCCGGCGATGCCCGCCCCGTCCTCGGCGTGGCACACCGCGCACTCCCGCGCGTAGACGGCCTGTCCGTAGGCGATGTCGGCCGGCTCGTACTCCGTGTGGTCCTGCGCGGCGGCCGGGACCCCGGCGGCAGCGAGCCAGACCGCGGCTCCGGCGATCAGGCCGCGAGCGGGCGCGCCCCGGCGGGCGCGTTGGGAGTCCGCGCTGGCACGGCCCTCGCGCGTCACCCCTTCTTCGGCGCAGAAACCTGGCTCTCGGCAGGTCATGGTTCCATCCTCGGCGCTTCGCGGCGATTCTGCATGGCCCTTGCTACACCGGCGCCCCGGCGAAGTCAAGGTGCGAGCCCCGCCTCGACGCCGGCGCCCGCGCCGCGCTGGGACGGCGTCTGCGATGGGTGCCGGCACCTGCTTGGGCGAGTGCGGCGCCGGCGCCGCTTCCGACGGGTGACGGTGAACGCGGGGGACCCGCTACCACGTGAACGTGAACAGCCTGACCGCACGGCGCCCCGGCTCGGGCCGGCCGAAGTCCGGGGCCTTGTACCGCTCGGGCACGGCGGCCCAGCCGTCGAAGGAGTCGCCGTCGAGGAAGAAGCGCCCCGTCTCGCCCGGCTCCGGGGCCGGGCTGCCCGTCGAGAAGAGCAGATGGGAACGATCCGGCGCGCGCGGTCCGACTCGATCGACATGGGGTACGTGCTCTCGGCGACCGTCGCCGTCGATTGCGGCGTGAATCCAGTCGAGGTGGACCCGTGCTCGCGTGCCGCCCATCGTAGTGTCCTGACGGCGCGGCGACAAGGCGTCCCGGCGGCTCGCCGCGGACAACCGGCGCGCCGGACGGCCGGCCGGCACCCGGGATGGTATGCTCCGGCGGCTCGCGTCCGCGTGCCGGGTGGCTGGACGGAACGGCACCTCAATGCCCCGGCCTCCCGATCGCTACCCCTGGAGAGAGGTCATGAAGGAGCCCACCTGCCCGCGCGGCCGCCGGACATGCCCGTCATCGCGTCACTTCACACCCCGCCCGAGAATGGGACGGCCGGAATCGATGCTCGGAGCGGTGCTGCTGCTCTTCGTTGCGAGCGCCGCATCGGCACAGCCATACGTGAGCATCGAGCTGGGCGCCGGCACGGGCCCGAGCATGGACACGATCGGAAGCAGCAACGACCCGTTGGGCGCGACCTGCGACGAGTTCATCAACCCGCAGTTCGCCCTCGTGGCGCTGACCGCGGGGTACGAGAGCGTCAACTGCGTGAGCCCCCCGCTCGGAGACGTCTACAGTTGGACCAACCGTTTCGGCGGCGGCAACGGCGTGCTGGCCGGTGCTGCTGCCGGGTATGCGTTCCGCGACCGCTTCCGGATCGAGCTCGAGTACTTCTATCGCGACACGGCGTACGACGAGACCTCCCCGCTCACCGAACGCGGGGCGGATCAGCCCCTGCAAGCGGGCAACGAGTTCGCGCAGGCGGAGGAGCGCATCGGGAGCGTCGTCTCGCACAACCTGTTCGGCAACGTGTACGTCGACCTCGTCAACGACGGCCCGTTCACTCCGTACGTCGGGTTCGGCGTGGGCGTCGGCTGGACGGAGGTGGACTATGCCGAGTGGTGGATCCGCACCCGGGACGTGAGCCTGCTGACGAATGGCGGGCCGCGGGCCGGAGGCCCACCGCTCCCCAACGCGGACGAGATCCGCCGGAATCTCGCTGGCGTCATCACTACGGCCCACACCACGCTCGACAATGCGCTGGGGAGCTACCAGGTGCCGTTCGGCGTCGACTACGCGGTCTCGGAGGCGTTCACGCTCGGCCTCAAGGTGCGGTGGGTCGCCTACGGCAGTTTCGCGGCGTACATTCCCCTCGATCTGCTGCGCAGTCACGTGCCCAACCTGCGAGTCGATGGGAGCCAGCCGGTCAGCGACCACTTCGAGACGGACGACGTCCGGATGATCGCGTTCAGCCTGAACGCGAAGTACCGGTTCTGACTCGCTCCAACGTTGGACCGGACGAGGAGAACCCGGCCCTGTTCGGCCTGACGGAGTCACGGCTGGACCCGAGATGGAGCCGTGGTCACCGGCGAGCGGCTCCCGTCCGTCGATCCGCGCCCCCCCCGTGGCCCCTGTAATGCGAAGTCGGTGCTGGCGCAGTTGACGCCGGAGTCCAAGACCGTAGTACGCTTAGGCTGATGCACGGGGCGAGGATGCGGCCGTTCCTGCCCGAGCGCCAACCGGGCGCTGGAGCCGGCGGCCCGGAAGGCCGGCCGGCATTCACCGTGAACCGGATTCGCCACTCGGTCGCGACGGGACTCCGACGGACGGGGTCGGACGTGGCGGACGCAATTCGTTCCCTCTAGTCAAGGACGCGCCCGTAGCTCAGCTGGATAGAGCGTCGGCCTCCGGAACCGATCACGAAAAAGCCAAAACCCCAACAAACCCCGGTTTTATTGGGGAAGTCGTGATCAGAAACCGTCAGAAACCGTCAGAAACCGGCTGGCAGCAGCAGAAACGGCTGGCAGTCCGGCTGGCAGAGACGTTGTTGTCGCAGGAGAGATGGCGCAGCTCGAACCCTTGGGTGGCTCTGTCCACGACCGAGGCCCATCCGCTCCTGCTCGACTGTGACGCCATGCACGGCTACAGTAGTACGGGTCGCGGGCAGCAGGTCCTCGGTGCGTTGCTGGCTGGCAAGATCCGCCTCGTGTAGCTGCGTTCGACGAACGATGGCTCGCACGACCGTAGCCGAGAGGTGGCTGGGATGGACGTGACGCTCAACTTGACCCCGGAACTCGGACACCGCCTGCAACGCGCAGCTCGAAAGCACGGTGTGTCCGCCGATGAGTACACGCTACGGTTGCTCGATCGGCACGTACCCGGCGACGGCCAGGCTGCGGCTCTTGCGTCTCTTCTTCAGTCCTGGATTGACGAGGAGGATGACGCGGGCGAACAACGAGAGACCGGCGAGTACCTCGTTCGCACGTTGGACGAAGACCGTCTGTCCGGCCGTCAGCTGTTCCCGACAGAGCACAAGGGCGTCACTTGGTGAGTCTGGTGGTCGCACTCGACGCCGGTCCGCTGGGCTTGGTGACGAACCCGAAGCGATCGCCGGAGAGCTTGGCTTGCGCCCGGTGGCTTCAGGCACTCGTCGCAGCCGGTGCGCGTGTCGTTCTGCCGGAGATCGCTGATTACGAAGTACGCCGCGAGCTGGTGCGGGGTCGCCGCCAGCAAGGACTCCGACGGCTCGATGGGCTTGTCGAGCTGGTCGAGTACCTGCCGCTCACGACCGCGGCGATGCGGCAAGCAGCCGCGTTCTGGGCAGACGCTCGTCAACGGGGCCAACCGACTGCCGACGACAGGCGCTCGATGCCGACGTCATTCTCGCAGCCCAGGTCGCGACCATCGGGTCGACTGACGGAGTCGTCGCCACGACGAACGTCGGTCACCTTTCGCGTTACGTTCAAGCGGCGCTCTGGCGGGACATCCGCAGCGCATGAACCGCTCGATCAGTGTCGGTACGCGCCATCAACCAGTACCTCTGACAACGCGCCCCTGCCCCACGGCGAACGAGCGTGCGAGATCCCATGGCACGAAACGACGATCTCGGGCCACTGAGACATCAGTGATCGCGGGGATCGAGACCTGACATCGAGAACAGCGCGAACGTGATCCAGAGGGTGAACGGGAACGAGAGCCGAAACAAAGCGGGGATGGTCTGTCGCGGCAGCAGATGCCGGTAGGAGGAGTCCTGGTCAAGCGAAGAATGCCGTGACAGCCTGTGACTGGCCCTGGGTCCGGTGTCACAGGGGGTGTCACAGCCCCCGTCACACCTGCCGTGCAAGAAACCCCCGTATTCATTGGCCAAACCGCAAACCCCGATCCCCAACCGGATCCATCCGGAGGGTCGGGGTAAAGACGGGAGCGACCCCGGCAAAACTGGCGTTTTGCCGGCTCCGGCCGGTGTTCCTCCGTCACACCGTCCGGGCAGGGTCGCTCCCTCCCGAAAGTGTCCCTGCGGGAAGGCCTCACGGCGAAGCGCACCCGTGAGACCGCCACGAGAATCTTATAACCACCTATGTATGCAGTGGTTTAGGTGGCGTTTCCGCCCCGCGTTCCCCATGCGGCACCCCGCAACGTCAACCGGACTCGGTTGCACTTCAGGAACCGGCTGCGGAGCTGCGGAATGTGGATGCTGCGGAACCCCCGGACGGGTTCCGGTCGGTTCACCCGATCAACCCGCGGGGCCTTCGGTTCCCGTTCAGAATCGACCGAACCGTGCCGCCGCCTACGGCGCCCGCTCGACTGGCCGATCCGCCGCCCGTCGAGTCACGCCGCCCAGCCGGCGGACAGCACCTCGGCCTGCTCCAGCACCGTCCGCGTCGCCGACTCCTGCTTGTCTGGCGGATAGCCGTGCTTTCGCAGGACGCGCTTCACGAGAACGCGGAGTCTGGCGCGGACGTTCTCGCGCTGCGTCCAGTCGATGGCCACGTTGTTCCGTACCGTCTCGACCAGCTCGCGGGCGATGCCGCGCAGCGTGTCGTCGCCGAGCACCCGCACCGCGCTGTCGTTGACGCCGAGCGCGTCGTAGAACGCCAGCTCGTCGTCGGATAGCCCGAGCGCCTCGCCACGGGCGTTCGCCTCGCGCAGGTCGCGGGCCAGGGCGATCAGCTCCTCGATCACCTGCGCGGCCTCGACGGCGCAGTTCTGGTAGCGGCGGATGGTCTGCTCCAGCATCTCGGCGAACGAGCGGGCCTGCACCACGTTCTTCCGCCGCCGCGTGGCCAGCTCGCCGTTCAGTAGCTTCCGCAGCAGCTCGACGGCCAAGTTGCGCTGGCGCATGCCGCGGACCTCGGCCAGGAACTCCTCGGACAGGATCGACACATCCGGCTTGTCCAGCCCGGCGGCGGCGAAGATGTCCAGCACGCCGTCCGGGGCCACGGCCCGCGAGACGATCTGGCGCACGGCGTGGTCCAGCTCCTCGCCGGTCTTCCGCTCGGAGCCGTCACGCTTGGACAGCGCCGCCCGAACCGCCTGGAAGAACGCCACGTCGTCGCGGATGCGGATCGCCTCGGGATGCGGCACGGCCAGCGCGAACGCCTGCGAGAGCGCCCGCACGGCGCTCAGGCAGCGCGCCTTGCCGTTCTCCTGCGCCAGGACGTGCTCCTGCGCGGCCGGCAGCAGACAGAGTTGGTCGGCCGGTGAACCGCCGATCCACGCGGTCCGGTCGAACCCGTGGAACAGGCCGCAGCAGACCTCGTACTTCTCCCGCATCGCCCGGACCGCCTGCTCCTGGTCCAGCGCGGTCTGTCCCGTGCCGCCGCTCTCGGTATACGTCGCCAATGCCCTCTTCAGCTCGTGGGCCAGTCCGAGGTAGTCGACGACGAGTCCGCCCGGCTTGTCCCGGAACACGCGGTTGACTCGCGCGATGGCCTGCATCAGCCCGTGGCCGCGCATCGGCTTGTCCACGTACATCGTGTGCAGGCTCGGGGCATCGAAGCCGGTCAGCCACATGTCGCGCACCAGCACCATCCGGAGCGGGTCGCCGGGGTCGCGGAAACGCTTCGCCAGCTCCTCGCGGCGAGCCTTGTTGCGGATGTGCGGCTGCCAGTCCGGCGGATCCGACGCGGAGCCGGTCATGACGACCTTCAGGGCGCCCGACGTGTCGGTGTCGTCATGCCAGTCCGGGCGCAGGCGCACCAGCTCGCGGTAGAGGTCGATGCAGATGCGCCGGCTCATGCAGACCACCATCGCCTTGCCGTCCATCGCGTCCAGACGCTTCTCGAAGTGCTCGACGACATCCTGCGCCACGAGCGCGATGCGCTTCTCGGCGCCGACGATGGCTTCGAGCTGCGCCCACTTCGTCTTCAGCTTCTCGCGGCGGTCGACCTCCTCGCCCTCGGTCGCCTCTTCGAAGCCGGGGTCGATGTGCGGCTTCTCCTGCTCGTCGAGCGCCAGCCTCGCGAGTCGGCTCTCGTAGTAGATCGGCACCGTCGCCCCGTCCTCGACCGCGCGCTGGATGTCGTAGATGCTGATGTGGTCGCCGAACACGGCGCGGGTATTGGCGTCGGCCAGCTCGATCGGCGTCCCCGTGAACCCGATGAACGAGGCGTTCGGCAGGGCGTCGCGCATGTGGCGGGCGAACCCGTCGACGAAGTCGTACTGGCTCCGGTGCGCCTCGTCGGCGATGACGACGATGTTGCGGCGTTCGGAGAGCAGCGAATGCCGGTCGCCCTTCTCGTGGGGGAAGAACTTCTGGATCGTCGTGAACACGACGCCGCCCGCCTGCACCGCGAGCCTGACCCGCAGGTCGGCACGGCTCTCGGCCTGCACCGGAGGCTGGCGCAGCAGATCGGCGCAGCGGGCGAAGGTGCCGAAGAGCTGGTCGTCGAGGTCGTTCCGGTCGGTCAGCACGACGATGGTCGGGTTCTCCATCGCGGGATCACGCACGAGGCGGCCGGCGTAGAACGCCATCGTCAGGCTCTTGCCCGACCCCTGCGTGTGCCAGACGACGCCGATGCGCCGGTCGCCCGGCGCCCCGCCCTGGCGGCCGGGTCGGTCGCGTTCAGTCAACTCGCGTTGCGTGTCCACGTCCCGCTGCAACCGGGCCGCGCGCAACGTCTCGGCGACGGCGGTCTCGACGGCGTGGAACTGGTGGTAGCCCGCCATCTTCTTCGTCAGCGCCCCGCTGCCGTCGTCCTCGAACACGGTGAAGTCGCGGACGAGGGCCAGCAGCCGGCCCGGATCGCAGACTCCCTCGACGAGCACCTGCAACTGCGGCAGCGTCGAGTCGGCCAGCGTCGCGCCCGTAATCGTCCGCCACGGCTTGAACCACTCCCACGGGGCGGTCAGCGTCCCGATGCGCGCCTCCAGGCCGTCCGACACGACGAGCGCCGCGTTGAACGCGAACAGCGTGGGGACCTCCGACTTGTAGGTCTGGAGCTGCTGGAACGCGGAGCGGACCGTCGCGCTCTCGTCGGCCGGGTTCTTCAGCTCGATGACGCCCAGCGGAAGTCCGTTGACGAACAGCACGATGTCCGGCCGGCGCTCGTGCCTGTTCTCGACGACCGTGAACTGGTTCACGGCCAACCAGTCGTTCGCTTCCGGCACGTCGAAGTCGACCACGCGGACCTGCCCGCCCCGGACCGCCCCGTCGGCCGCGACGTACTCCACCGTGACGCCATCGACGAGCATGCGATGGAAGGCGCGGTTGCGGGCTTCCAGCGTCGCCCCTGCGGGACGGACCAGTCTGCGCTGGGCATCATCGACCGCGTCGCCGGGGAGATCGGGATTGAGCCGTGCGAGCGCGGACCGCAAACGCTCCTCCAGGACGACCTCGCCGTAGTCGTCGCGCTCCGCATTCGGCGTGTCGGGAGCGATGTCGGATCCGTGTGCAACGGTCCAACCGACCCCTTCCAGCCAGGAGAGGGCGGCGTCCTCGATGGTGGATTCCAGCAGCGTGGCGGCGCTCACGAGACCGGCTCTCCAGGTGTCATGCGCTCGCCTCCGCCGTGGCAATCGACCGCTCGTCGGCTGGTTGGGCCTGCTCACGGACATTCACGCGCAACTCCCCGGAGACCAGCTTGGGGAGCAGAACATCCCGGACGGTTCCGAGGGTACGAGCCTCTCGTTGATTCTCTTGAAGCCGGTCCAACAATGGTGCCGTCAGCGAGGAAAAGGCTCCTCTGACACGCGCGTCCGGCAGTACCAGGGCGGTGTCCAAGACCGCTTTCGGGTTGACCGCCGGATAGGCTCCACCATCGGCGAGATGAGCGAGGCGGTCGATGGTATCGTGGGAGGTCGCCGCGCACCAGACGATTTCGCGCCCGACGGAGTCCTTGGGGCGCAACACGGCGAAGCCCGTACTGCCTGTCAGACCGTCTCGGTCGATGACCGCGAATGACCCGTTTCCGGGGCGGACCGTGCCCACGATGGTATCGCCTCGACGCAGTACACGACGACCGCGGCTCGGTGCGACCGCCCAGGAGTACCTTCGGATTTCATCGATGTAGCCCCACTTCGTCGTCGCCAAGTCGACATACAGGATGTGCTCCGGGGCGTTGCGGCTGCTCCATGACTCGGGGTTCAGAAGGGCGACCTCGGCAAGCGTGCTCGCGCGCCACCCTTCTGGGATCTCGCCCAGCTCGGAGTCCGCTAGCCGGTTCGGGAACAGGTCGGCGATATCCTGCGGCAGCCCCGGGTCGCGGCCTTCCATCTTGGCCCGCACCGGGTCGAAATCGACGAACCAGGACCGGAACAGCGCCCGCGCCATCGCCTCCAGCGTCGCGTTCATCCGACGGTTCAGCTCGATCTTGTCGTCCAGCGTGCCGAGGATGTGCGCGATGGTGCGTTGCTGCGCGAGCGGCGGCAGCGTGATGAACATGCGCCTCTGGTCGGTGAGACTCACGTACTCAGCCATGTCCGTCTGGCCGGCAACGCCCGTGAACTGGCCGAAGAACTCGGGACCCCTCATCCAGCAGTGCAGGAAGCGTGGGTCGATGACCTCGCGGTCCAGAGACCGCCAGAAGCACAACTGCGGCGAATAGACGAAACGTTCGGTGTCGTCGTGGACGAACGCGAACCTGCCGACCGTTCCCTTGGACGTGAAGACGACATCTCCTGATCGGCTGGTCTTGTCGCCGACCTTGTGAAGCCCACTCTCGGGAAGCCGATCGGCACCGGAGAATCGAAACCCGTCCGCGACGTTGCCGGCCCTGGCGAACGGCAGGCCGCTATCCGACAGCTCGCTGTTCTTCGCGCGATAGCCGTCACCGACGACGAGAACACCGTCCCTGATCAAGTCCCGCACCTCACGTCGCCCCCAGCGGCCGGCAGTTTCGACGTGGAGCTCGGCCTGCCGCTCCCCGCCGGGGGCGCCCCCCGATGGCGTGGAGGGGGCTGCGATTACCACATGATGCGCGTGAATCTTGCTCCGAAAGCTCTGGGATGTGGTCGCCCAATCCACGATGTCCACTCGAAAGGGCAGATCTGAGTCCGTGAACGCGGCTCGCAATGCTGCTGTGCAGTCGATAGCAAGGGGCTCGTCCGTCATCAGCGCGAGGTCGAGATCGGAGGTCTCGCGGGCGTGCCACGCCACACGCGATCCGAAGGCGCGCACCTCCAGGCCGGGCACGCGCTCGCGCAAAATGCGCCGAACCGTCTCCAGATCCGCGGGGCGGATGTCAATCGGTGTCACGGTTGCGCTTCCGAAGCTCTTGCAGGAGGAGACGCATGTCGCGCAGGAATTCGTCGATCACCGAAACCGTCTCCTCCGCCCGGTCCGCATCGTAGGTGTGGGAAGTCTTGTTCCGCAGCTCCCGATAACGGATGTAGGACAGGGCGTCACGAACGATCCCGGCATCGGCCGCGTCCCGCATCAGATCGGCAAAGTCCATCTTCCGCAAGGACTCGGGATTGGCGACGATCTGGGCCAGTTGTCTCTGGACCATCGTGACTGCCAATTCGTAGGTGAACTCGAACGCCTGGATGGTAGCCGCCCGGAACTGCTCCCGCAGACCAGGGTCCGCGCTCGCCAGATCGCCATGCAGGTAGTCGAAACTGCGTTGCAGTTGCCCAACTGCGTTCGCCAACGCGGAGGAATCGAGCTTCACTGTGACGACCCCCGGTCGCTGAACCCGAGGGCATCGAGATTCTCGGCGATGGCAGCGTCGAGCCGCGCCCCCTCGGTCTGTTGCGCTTGCAGCTCCGCGACCAGCCGAGCCATCTTCGTCTCGAACGGTTCACCGTCGTCCGGCTGCGGCTCCGCGCCGACGTAGCGGCCGGGAGTCAGCACGTGGCCGTGCCGGCGCACCTCGTCGAGCGGGGCGCTCTTGCAGAAGCCAGGAAGGTCCTCGTAGGCGTCCGCGCCGTCGCGCCAAGCGTGGTAGGCGCCCGCGATGCGGGCGGTGTCCTCGTCGGTCAGCTCGCGGTGGGTGCGGTCCACCATCCGGCCGAGCTTGCGGGCGTCGATGAACAGGATCTCGCCCCTCCGCGGCCGGCGTCGCGCCAGGAACCACAGGCAGGCCGGGATCTGCGTCGAGTAGAAGAGCTGGCCCGGCAGCGCGACCATGCAGTCCACCAGATCCGCCTCGATCAGGTTCTTCCGGATCGCTCCCTCGCCGGACTGGCTCGACGACATCGACCCGTTGGCGAGCACGAAGCCGGCGACGCCGGCCGGGGCCAGATGGTGGACCATGTGCTGCACCCACGCGAAGTTGGCGTTGCCCTTCGGCGGCACGCCGTAGCGCCAGCGCTTGTCCTCGGCCAGACGCTCTCCGCCCCAGTCCGAGACGTTGAACGGCGGGTTGGCGAGGATGAAGTCGGCCTTCAGGTCCGGGTGGCGGTCGTTGTGGAAGCTGTCTCCGTGGGCGATCTGGCCCTCGATACCCCGGATGGCGAGGTTCATCTTCGCGAGCCGCCACGTCGTGTAGTTCGACTCCTGCCCGTAGATGCTGATGTCGGCCTTGGCCCTGCCGCCGTTCCCGTTGCCGTTGGCGTGAGCGCGGATGAACGCGACCGACTGCACGAACATCCCCGACGAGCCGCAGCAGGGGTCGTAGACCCGGCCGCGGTACGGCTCCAGCATCTCGACCAGCACCTTGACGACGCAGCGCGGCGTGTAGAACTCGCCGCCCTTCTTGCCCTCGGCGCTCGCGAACTGCGAGAGGAAGTACTCGTAGACGCGGCCGAGAACGTCGCGGGAACGGGCGTCCGCGTCGCCGACCTGGATGTTGCTGACAAGGTCGATCAACTGGCCGAGCCGCCGCTTGTCGAGCGCGGGCCGGGCGTAGTCACGAGGCAGCACCTCCTTGAGTGCCGGGTTGTCGCGCTCGATGGCCGCCATCGCCTGATCGACGGTCAGGCCGACGGTCGGCTGCCTCGCCTGCGCCCGCAGATGCGTCCAGCGGGCCTCCGCCGGCACCCAGAAGACGTTCTCGGCGACGTACTCGTCCCGGTCCTCGGACGCGTCTACGCCCCACTCGGCGAGCACAGCCGCGCGGCGCTCCTCGAAGGCGTCGGAGATGTACTTCAGGAAGATCAGTCCGAGGACGACATGCTTGTACTCGGCGGCGTCCATCGAGCCGCGCAGGGCGTCGGCCATCGACCACAGCTCGGCCTCGTGGCCGATGGTGGCTCCGTCGTTCGCGGTTGCGCCCGCGTCGCCTACCTGCTTCCCCGACCGTCGTCGTACCATGCCGTGATCCCCGTCGCACGAATCCAGGACTCGCGAGCCGACACCCGGCCCCGTCACCCGATAGCGTACAACCAGCCGCCGGCCTGCCTCAACGGTCTTGCCCGCTCCCCTGCGGCGGCGATCAACAACAAGTGGATGCCGGCAAATCGGCATGCTCGGCGACGGAATCTCGCCCCGCCGTCACCGGCGGCCGGCCGAGCCGTGACACCCTTCCTGGAAGGACAATTCAGAGGGGAGCGACCCGGCGCGGCAGGTGTGACGGAGGAACACGTGCCGGGTCCGGAAACCGCCAGGTTTTCGGTGGGTCGCTCCCCTACCTCACCCACGTACCTTTCTCTGTATGTGGGGGGTGGTGTGTTGCGGTGGGATCTGGTTGATATCGAAAGACTTGGCGGTCTTGTGATTGTAAGTTCAAGTGTGACTGAGGGTGTAAGTTCGGCCGCTTGTCCCCCTTACACCCTTACTGCGGCATCATCGGTGCAAGTTCGCCTCGGCCTTCGTTGTGATCAGGCGACAGGTCGGATCACAACTGTCACCCTCGTCGCCCGGTACCTCATCGTGCTTCCGTACTCCTGCCTCTTGGTCGTATGCGCCGCTCTCGTGCGCCGGTACTGGTTCCCTGTCGAGCCAGTGTGGTGCGCTGTCATCTTTCCGCGCCGTGTTCCGCCCGGTACCGTACCATGCCGGTTGCTTTCCTGGCGCGTTTGTTCCCCTGTGCGCCCGGCCTGCTGCTGACGGACCCCGGTTGCCGTACGGGCGGCGGTGGGGCGGCGGGGTCCGGATCGTGGTCGATGCCCGGTTCCGTTGTCAACGGGACGGACGCCAGCGTCCGTCATAACCAGCCTCGTCCGCGACGGTGGCCGGCGTGTCACCCGGATGGGCCGTAGCGAAGCGCAGGACCCGCGGCAGCGGGTTGACACGCCGGACGCCGTCGTGGTTCTCGTCTCCGGCGGCCTCGTTCGCGCCGCGCACTGACTGCCGGACGGCATCGTCGGCCAGGACAGAATCCGCACGTGCTCGCCGGGCTCAAGGCGCGGTCGCTACGCTCCCGCCCCCGCTGCGCGGGGCTGGCGGCCCTGACCCCGGCTCCGCGCGCGCTTCACGACAGCAATTGTCCGACGATGCCGAACCCCTCGACCCCCGCCACACGGGGAACCGCGCCGAGCCGCCGCAACGGAGCCAGCGGGCCAGCCAACACCGAGAATCCCACAACCGATGCTCGAAGTCCGGAGAGTCGATCGGAGCGGAACAGGCTCAGGGATGGCACAGATCATGGACCCCACCGCGAGCTCGCCACGACCTCACCGCAGCGCCGCATCGTGACCCCGACCGAGACGACCTCGGCCCGATTCGATGACACCCGACCCTGAACACCGGCTTGGGCACGAACGGCCACGGACATCAGGCGCATGGCGGAGATCGAGCACAGACGACGTGAACGAGAGCGCCGGGAAGAGAGGCTGTGGCGGGCGACGAAGACGATCCGGGCAGTGACGATCAGGTGGACGAACGAGCGGCCCGGAAACGGCGCACGGGTGGGGTAAGCTGGCAGGAGCCAGCTTACCCAATGTCCGACATTGGGCTGGCGATGGGCTCCGCCCCTCGACCCCGGTACGAGACACGCCGCGTTGCGGCGGTTCAGACGGCGCCGCCATCGGCGGCGGGTGGCGGCGTCCGTGGTCAGTGGTCCGCCACGCCGGCCGCCTGTCCGCAGCCGGGCCGGACGGCCTACACCCGGCCACCGGCCAGATAGGCTTCCCAGTCGTCCATGAGCCGCCGCCGCCGCTCGAACAGGTCCGACCGCGCATAGGCCGCCTCGACCGGGTTCTGGACGACGTGGGCGAGCGCCGCCTCGATGACCTCCCGCGGATGGTCCGTCTCCTCGGCGGCCCAGTCCCGGAACGACGAGCGGAAGCCATGTGGCACGCAGGCGATGCCGCAGCGTTTCAGCAGCCGGCGAAACCGCATGACGTCCAACGGCCGGCCGCCCCCGGGGCTGAACACCAGCGGACCGGCGCCCGGAAGCGTCCGCGCCGCGTCGAGGATCTCCAGCGCCCGGCCGCACAGCGGCACCCGGTGGTCGCGCTTCATCTTCATCCGCCGGGCCGAGAGCGTCCACACGCGGCCGGCCGTGTCCATCTCGTCCCATCTCGCCCCGCGCACCTCGCCCGAGCGCGCGGCCGTGAGCACCAGGAACTCGAACGCCAGCTTGTCGACCGGCTGCTTGCGGGACGCCCGCACCGCCGCCAGCGCGGCGGCGACCTCGCGGTGCGGCAGCGCCCGCATGTGCTCGACGATGTTGCGCTGCGGGCCGAGCACCGGCCGCACCCGGTCGGCGGGGTTGTCGTTGCGCAGGTCCATGGCGATGGCCCACTCCAGCACCGCGTGGATGCGCTGCCGGACGGCCTTGGCGATGACCGGCTTGCTGTGCCAGATGGGCGAGAGGATCGCCAGCACGTCGGCGCTCTCGACCTCCGAGACCGGCCGGGTGCCGATGCGTGGGAAGGCGTAGCGTCGGAGGCTGTTCTGCCAGGCCCGGACCTGCTCGGCGTTCTTCCAGCCGGCCTGCTTCTGCTCGACCACGGCGGCGGCGGCCTCGGCGAAGGTGGGCACGGACTGGAGGCGGCGCTTCTCGGCCAGCGGGTCGCCGCCCTCGCGGGCGAGCTTGCGGTTCGAGACGGCCTTCTCGCGGGCCTCGGCCAGCGGGACGAGGGCGACCGGGCCGAGTCCGAGCTCGCAGCGCTTGCCGCGGATGACGAGGCGCTGGATCCAGCTTCTCGCGCCGGTCGGCTGGACGTAGAGGTAGAGTCCGTTGCCGTCGATGTGGTGTCCGGGCGGTGCGCTGCGGACGAACGCTGGGGCCAGCGCGTTGTGGGGATGTCGTCCTCGGCGCTTGGTTCTGCGGGGCGAGGGGGCGGCCGGGGTCTCTGCAACCATCCCTGCATTATATGCCGGATGGTGGCGGATTCCGCAAGACTTCCCGCCCGGTTCAGTCCGCCGATACGAATCATAAACGATTACTAATCAGCATGTTACGGTCATACCCGGACGGCATCGGACACCAATGGACACAATATGAGCGGTGTCCGTGAGTGTCCGCACCCCGTGGCGGCCTGCCACTCTCATGGGCCGACAGGTGGTGCTTCCACGGGTGTTCTCGTTCGCGATCTCGGATATAGCATGTGCTACGCTCTGGCGGCGGCTGTGGGCTACCACACGTCGCAGCTCACAAACGCCGGAGCCTTCTCAGAGCGGTGCAGGCAGACTCCCCCATTCCAGCGGACTACCCGCGCCGCATCAAGTCCATCCGGGAACGTCTCGATCTGACACAGGCGCAACTCGCGGAGCGGATCGGCGTCTCGTTCGCGACGGTGAACCGCTGGGAGAACGGCCAGACGAAGCCCGCCCGCTTGGCGTGGCGGCAGGTCATCGACCTGGAAGCCCGGAACGCGCCGTCGGCGCAGAGCCCCGAGGCGCCGGTTGACGCGGCTGCCGCACCTGCGGTCGACTTCACCGCCCGCCCGGCCGTCGTCGCGGCCGTGGCCGAGGCGACGCGCCTCTCCTACGGGCACTTGGCCAATCCGGCGTTCGCGACCGAGGTCTCGCTGGTCCATCCGCTGCCGCACCAGCGGATCGCGGTCTACGACCGGATGCTGAGCCTGTCCCCGCTCCGGTTCCTGCTCGCCGACGACGCCGGGGCGGGCAAGACGATCATGACCGGCCTGTACCTGCGGGAGGTGCTGGCCCGCCGGCTCATCAAGCGCGTCCTGGTTGTGCCGCCGGCCGGACTGGTCGGCAACTGGGAGCGCGAGATGCGGACGTTGTTCGCGCTGCCGTTCCGGATCGTGCGGGGCGCGGACGCGCGCGCCGGCAACCCGTTCGAGGAAGCGGAGAGCGACCGGGTGATCGTCAGCCTCGACACGCTGGCCGGGGAGCGCATGTTCGGACGGCTGCGCGAGGCGGTGGCGTCGGGAGCGGCGCCGTACGACCTCGTGGTGTTCGACGAAGCGCACAAGCTGGCCGCCGACCAGCGGCCGGACTCGACCGTCCCCTGGCGTTGTCGGACGGGAGGCCGTTGGAAGACCGACCGGTACCGCCTCGCTTCGGCGCTCGCCGGCCTGCCGGCCGACGAGCCGCGGTGGCAGTTGGGGTGGTCGGCGACGCACCTGCTGCTCCTGACCGCGACGCCGCACATGGGCAAGGACTTCCCCTACTACTGCCTGTGGCGGCTGCTCGCTCCTGACACGCTGGCGACCTTCGACGCCTTCTGCGCCTTCCCGGAGGCGCAACGGCGACGGCATTTCATTCGCCGCACGAAGGAGGAGATGGTCAGCTTCGACGGCCGGCCGCTGTACCCGCAACGGCGGTGCGACACGTTGAGCTACGGGCTGACCCCGCCCGAGCGGGCGCTGTACGCGGCGACGACGCGCTACATCTCAGAGACCTACAACCAGGCGCGCGTCTTGAACCGCTCGGCGGCGCGTCTGGCGATGAGCGTGTTCCAACGGCGGCAGGCCAGCTCGACGTACGCGCTGATGCGGTCGTTCGAGCGCCGCCTAGTTCGGCTGGACGAGGCCATCGAGCTGGTCCGCGCCGGGCGGGTGGACGAGCTGGAGCGCCGCCAGAAGCGCCTCGGGAGACCCCCGACTTCTTCGAGGCGCGCACGGCGGACGAGGATGCCGACGAGTCGGCTGCGAGGGAAGGCCACGAGGCGTTCGAGGAGCGCGCGCTGGGCGGCATCGTCGCGCCGACGCTGGCGCAGCTCCGGGACGAGCGCGCGGAGGTGGAAGCGCTGCTCTCGCAGGCTCGCGGGCTGGTCGGCGGCGCGGAGGACTCCAAGTTCGAGAAGCTCCGGGAAGTCCTGCGCCACGGGGACTTCGCTCTGGAGAAGTTCATCGTCTTCTCCGAACGTCGGGACACGGCGGACTTCCTGGTACGCCGCCTGGAGGGCATCGGCTTCACCGGGCAGGTCGCGTTTGATTCACGGCGGCCTCGACTACCGGGAGCGGGAAGCGCAGGTGGAGCTGTTCCGGCGACCGCGCGAGGATGGCGGCGCCAACTGTCTGGTCGCGACCGATGCCGCGGGCGAAGGGATCAACCTGCAATTCTGCTGGCTGATGGTCAACTACGACGTGCCCTGGAACCCGGCGCGGCTCGAACAGCGGATGGGCCGGATCCATCGTTACGGACAGCGGCACGACCCGGTCGTCATCGTCAACCTGCTCGCCGGCGAGACACGCGAGGGACGGTTGCTCAAGACGCTGCTTGAGAAGCCGGAGCTGATCCGCCAGCAGCTCGACTCGGACAAGATCTTCGACGTGGTGGGCCGCCTGTTCGAGAACGTGTCGCTGAAGGACTACCTGGAGCAGGCGTCGACCGAGGAGGGAGCCTGGTCGGCCGTCAAGGGCATCGCCGGCCTGCTGACGGCAGAGCAGATACGCGCGCTCGGCGAACGCGAGCGGGCGCGTTTCGGGGGCGGCGACGTAAAGAGCCGCCTCCCCGAGCTACGGACGGCCGTCGACGAGGAACCGTACCGGCGGCTGCTGCCCGGCTACGTCCGCCGGTTCCTGACCGCCGCCGTACCGCTCGTCGGCCTGCGCCTGGACGGCTCCCCGGACGGCGTCTTCCGGCTTGCGCAGGAGCGTCCGGGCGGGCTGGATCCGGTCCTGAGCGAGATCGAAGCCTACCCAGGCGCAGACGGCGGCTTCACGCTGTCCCGACCGGCAAACGGCTCGGAGGTCATCTGGCTGCGCCCCGGCGAACCGGTGTTCGACCGATTCTGCGCCGTCCTGCTGTCATGGCACGAGGACGAGGCCCGGCGCGGGGCCGTCTTCGTCGACCCGCATGCCGGCGCGCCGTACCTGTTCCATCTGGCGCGCGTGTCGGTGGTCCGCCAGCGACCGCCGCTGGCATCACGGTCACTCGCAGTGGTTGACGAACTCAGGGGCCAAGACGCCAACCCGGAGGTTGTCGAGAGCCGGCTCGTCGGACTCCGCCAGGACGGTGACGGCGCCATCGAGCCCTGCCCGCTGGAGCACCTGCTGCTGCTGCGGGGGGCAAGCGGCGTCGCGCCCGGCAGCGTGCCGCTCGCGCGGATAGCGGCTCGCCTGACCGACGCGGCCCACGAATGGCTCGCCGGCGGAGCGCTCGCGCGCCTCGTGGACGAGCATCGGGCGCGAATCGAGCAGTCGCTTCCAGAGCGGCTCGACTGGCTCGCCCGCGGATGCGATCACAAGGCGGCGGAACTCATCGCCAAGCGGCGGCGGGCAAGCCAGCAGGCACGGGCCGGCGACGCGGAAGCGGCGGCGGAGCTGGCCAGAGTAAAGGACGAACAGCGCCACCGTTTCGCCGCCGACAAAAGGCGGCGTCTGGAGCTGCTACAAAGGGAGCCGTCGCTGGTCGTGGCGGGCGACGCGGACATGGTGGCGCACGCCCTCGTGCTGCCGACCCGCAACCCGGCTGACCGGCAGCACCACACCGCGCTGGTCGAGGATATCGCCATGCGACTGGCTCAGGCGCGAGAGGAAGCGGCGGGAGCCGCCGTCCGCGACGTGTCTCGTCCCGAGCTGGCGCGGCGTGCCGGGCTCGGCGACTGGCCTGGGTTCGACCTCCTGTCGGAAGGCCCGGACGGAGGCCGCCGCGCCATCGAAGTCAAGGGCCGGGCGGGAACCGGCGCCATCGAGCTGTCCGAGAACGAATGAGCCAAGGCCTGCAACCTGCGGGGCGGTTACTGGCTGTACGTCGTCTACGACTGCGCGACGGCCCGGCCACGGTTGGTCCGGGTCCGTGACCCGTTCGCCAAGCTGCTCGCGAGGAGCCGCGACTCTTCCGCGTACGCCATCGCCGCCTCGTCGGTTCGCGCTGTGGCGGAGGACGTGCCGGAGACCGCAGAACCGAGTGCATCCGCGGCGAATGCCAGCGGTCCGAGCGAAGGCCGGGGAGCATCGTCATGACCAAGCGCCGCCTGATTGAGGTCGCATTTCCCCTGGAGCAGGTGTCCATCGATGCCGTGCACGAGAAGAATGTCCGCCACGGGCACATCTCCACTCTGCACATCTGGCCGGCGCGGCGACCGCTGGCGGCGTGCCGTGCGGCTCTGATCGCTGCGCTGACGCCGGACCCCGGCGACCTTCGGGAGCGGCAGGCGATCTACGAGCGGATGGCGGGCACCATCGTCGAGACCGTGGAGGACGAGCGCGTCGGCGGGCAGATGGTCGCGAGACGGAAGCGCGAGACCCGAGGCGGGGTCCTGCACTGGAACCGGGCGGAGCATGCGGATCTCGACTGGTTCCGCGCGCGGATTCGCGAAGCCTACAGCGGTCGTGCTCCGCGGGTGCTCGATCCGTTCGCAGGCGGCGGCGCGATCCCCTTGGAAGCGATGCGTTTGGGTTGTGAGGTCACGGCGGTCGACATCAATCCGGTAGCGTGGTTCATCCTGAAGTGCACGCTCGACTACCCGCGGAAGCTCGCGGGCCAGACCCGGGCGTTGCCGGACTTGGCGCTGCGGGACCGCGATTTCATGACCGCGTTCTTGAAGGGGAAGAGCTTCAAGGGCCGCGCGCTGAGGCGCGAATGCGCGAAGCTCGGTCTAGGTGATGCGGGCGACGCGGAACCGGAGCTGCTCAACACCAGGCCGGCGATCGAGGCGGACCTCGGTTGGCAGGCGCGCGCGTGGGGCCGTCAGGTGCTGAGGGCGGCGCGGCGCCGGCTCAGCGATCTGACATCGGTCTCGCCGTCCTCGTCGGGGCTGAGAAGCGTCAGCGGTCGCGCCTCGAACGGCTCCGCTCCGGGCGCGAGCGCCTGAAACGCCGCGTACGTCGGATAGCCTGAATTCGGAGTTCGATGCTGCCTGGCTCGAGGATCGGCGCAAGCCGCGCTGGGTGGTGAAACCGACCGTTGCCTATCTCTGGGCTCGAACGGTCCGCTGCAAGGGCTGCCGCGCCACGATCCCGCTGCTCAAGACCCGCTGGCTCGCCAAGAAGGGCGGCAAGCGCGTGGTTGTTGTCGCTCATGTAAAAGCGCGGTTTTCTCGACGGACGTCGACCGGTCTCATGGACGAGGTGGGGGGCGTGGTCATTTTGCGACGCGCCCACGACGTGGGCGCTTGCGGTTGCGCTCCTGCTGACTGATCTCGGCCTCTCGTCGGCGGAAGCTATGGCCTTCGAGGAGCAGGACCTCGGCATGGTGGGTCAAGCGGTCGATGAGAGCGACGGCGCAGGAGGCGTTGGGGAAGACGGTGTCCCATCGCTTGAAGGGCAGGTTGGTGGTGATCAGCAGAGAGCGGTGCTCGTAGCGTCGGCTGACGAGCTGGAAGATCAGGTCGGCGGCGCGTGCATCGTAGCCGAGGTAGCCCACCTCATCGACGAATGTTGAGCTCAACATTCATCGACTAATGTTGAGGGATCGGTAATGTGGAGTCGCCGCGGCCACGTCGCGTACGCCGGGACGCTTCGGTCGCCGCACTCCACATTACCGACCCCCCTGCCTCAGAGCGCTTCGAGCCATTCGAGCACGGACGCGTCTGTGCGCCACGGAGCCGGCCCGGAGGTGTCCAGGGCGGTGGGGCGCGCCTTCGCGAGCGCGTCGCGTTTCATGTCGAGGTCGACGGTCGCGTACCGATGCGTGGTCGTGACGCTGGCGTGGCCGAGCCAGTGACTGATCGTGACGATGTCGACGCCGGCGCGGAGGAGGTGAACAGCCGTACTGTGGCGCATGCTGTGGGGATGCAGTCGCTTGCCGCGCAGGGCCGGCACGATGGCCTGCGCGCGGGTGCAGTACTTCTGCAGCAGGTAGCGGACGCCGAATCGCGTCAGCCGTGCCCCGCGATGATTGCGGAAGACCGGCGCATCGGATTGGGGCTCGCGATCGCGTTCGGTCAGCAGGGCGCGCAACAGGTCGGCGGTCTGGGGCCACAACGGGCAGACCCGTTCTTTCCGCCCCTTGCCGTGCAGGTGGACTTGCGCGGGTGTGTTCAGCCGCAGGTCGGCGACGCGCAGGGCGACGATCTCCCCGACCCGCGCGCCGGTATTGAACATGGTAGCGAGCAGCGCGTAGTCCCGGCGGCCGTCGACGGTGCCGCGATCAACGACGCCGAGAATGGCTTCGATCTCGTCGTGCTCGAAGTACTCCACGGGGCGGCTGGCGGTCCGCTTGAACGGGACGGCGAGGACGCGTTGACAGTGTGCGAGTCGTGCGGGGTACTCCATGGCGCAGTACCGGAAGAAGGCGTGGATCGCGGCGAGGCGCACGTTACGGGTCGCGACGCTGTTGTGCCGGTCGAGCTCCAGGTACTGAAGAAACGCGAGGACCGCCTGGGGCCCGAGGTCGTCCAGGTCCAGCTGGAGGACGGACCTTCGCGTCTGGGTTGCGATGAAGCGTAGCAGCAGCACGAAGCTGTCCCGATAGCTCTGGACGGTGTGGGGACTTGTCCCTCGCACCCGGGGCAGGTGGTCGGCGAAGAACGCCCGGAGGGCTCGCGCCAGGTCATTCGGGCCGCCGGCGGTCATCGCACACCTCCGGCGCCGGTGGGTCCCGTGATCAGGGTGCCGCAGTGGTCGGCGAATCGCGCACTGGCTGCGCTCGCGAGGGGCTCGACGAACTGGAGGTAGTACGCGGTCGAGAGGATCGAGACGTGCCCCATGTAGGCCGCCAGGAAGGGCAGCTTCGCTTGGACGTCCAGGCCGGCGTGGTACCACCGGAGTAGCGCGTTGACGGCGAATCCGTGGCGGAAGTCGTGCGTGCGTGGCAGTCGACCGGTCGCGGTCCGGATGCCGGCCCGCCGGAACAGAGCTCGCATGGCGCCGCCGAGGCCGCCACCGCTGTAGCCGCCGGCGGTGTGCGGACTGCGATGCCAGAGCAGCGGGCTGTCCTCCCCGGTGGGCAGTCGCCGCCGGCCGCGAATCCCGATCAGGTGCTCGACCTCGCGGGCCGTATCGGCCGACACCGGCACGAGGCGCGACTTGTAGAACTTGGATTCGCGGATCGCCAGCGTGCGCTGCGGCGGGTCGTAGTCTCCCACGGTCAACCGCGTCAGCTCCCCGCGTCGCAGCCCCGTGGTGGACAGCAACACGATCGCAACGCGCAAGTTCTCCGGACAGAGTGGAGAAAGGGGAGGTCGGGCCAGCGTGCGCGCGGCGGCCAGCAACCGGAGTATCTGGCTGTCGGTGAAGATATGCGGCCGGATGGCCTGGTGCACCGGCGGGAACAGCCGCTCGTCCGGAACGAAGCAGCCGCGTTCGTTGCGTCGTCGATACAAGCACAGGTTTCGCACGACCCGCATGCGGGCCCGACGCGTGCCGGAAGCCAAGTGCTGCAGGGTGAGACACCAGGCGGCGAACGTCTCGGCGACGAGATCGACGCGCCGGACGGCGAGGAACCGATCCAGGTGCGCCAGCACCCACTCCTCCACGGCGTACTGCCGTCCCAGTGCTCGCTTCAGCGTCAGGTAGCTCCTGATGGTGGCGGACAAGACGGAGCTGAACGGCGTCATGACGCCACTCCCGGCGCACTGCGGTCAGCCGCGGCCGGCAGAGGCAACGCGACGTCGCGGAGGTCATCGACCGCCAGGCGGAGATACACGCACGTGCTTTCCAGGGTGCGATGCCCGAGGAGGTCCCCGATCGTCTTGAGCGACAGGCCGGACCGCAACAGGTGCACCGCGTACGAGTGCCGCACGCAATGGGCGCCCTGAAACGGAATGGCCAGACCGCTTCGCTTCGACCAGGCCTGGAAGGCCTCGGTGACCGCCGTCGGCTTGAGGACGCCGGCCGGCGTACGGCAACGGAGAAACAGCTCGCGATAGCTGCGCGGCGGCGCGCCTCGGAACGGGACGCGCTGGCGGCGCACGTTGAGTGCCGCACGTCCGTGGCGCAGGTAGTCGAGCAGCGCGGTCCCGACCTCGTCGGTGAGCGGCAGCCAGAGCGCACCGCGTGTCTTCCGTTGCGGGATGCGCAGCCGCCCCGCCCGCCACTCCACGTCGTCGAACGTGAGCGTCACGACCTCGCACGCGCGCAGGCCGTAGGTGGCCATGAGGAGGAACATCGCGTAGTCGCGGAGCCCCATCGGGCTCGAGCGATCAATCGACTGGAGGAGCGCCCGAACCGTGTCCCAGGGCAGCGCCCGTGGGAGCTGCTCGCCGCGATACACGCGAGGCGTGTCGATCTGCGTGTCGAGCCCGGTCGGGATCTCGCCGCCAGAGGCAAGGAACCGAAGGAAGGCGCGGAGGTGGCCCACCACGTGCTGCAGGGACGCACGCGATTGCCGGAGGCCGACGGCGCACAGGAAGGTGTCGAGATCCTGGCGCTCGAGCGCGGCAAGCCGCGTAGGGTGCGTCTCGTAGTCCATGTGCGCCAGAAACTCCCCAGCCGTGCGGCCATGGTGCGTCAGGGTCGACGGTGCGAACCCACGTACCTGCCGCAGATAGGTCTGGTACGTGGAGACTCGCTGCTCGACCCGAGTCAACGGGGGTGCCGGATACAACGACAGCTCGGACTCGCAGTACCGTGCCATCTGCCGCACCAGCACTGCCAAGTCGGGGTCTTCCTGCGAATCCGTGGGAGCGCAGGCCCACAACTGAGCGCGCGTCAGGGTCGTCAGCGACCGGATCCCGCGTTGCTGCAGACGGCGGACGAGGCGCGGCGCCGCACGGAAATGCTCGCCGGCGCGATCGGTCGAGTAGCCCTGCTGCAAGAGCCACGTGCCGTATCCGTCGAGGACCGGACCGATGATCGCCAACGACGTGTACCGCCGGTGCACCCTGGGATACAGATCGACCAGCATCGGGACCTCCAAGGAACGCGGTGCCGGGATTGGCACGGCCCCGAGGCTACGCGGGTAATGTGGAGTCCTGGAGAGAAGAGCTTCCGCGCCGTCGGAGGGAGGAGCGGCGACTCCACATTACCGATCCCTCAACATTAATCGACGACCAAGAGCGACGGTCGGTTGTAGTGCCGGAGACGGCGTTCGAGGGCGCGGGCGGTCTCCTGCCCGTTGAGGTCGAGCAACAGGTCGGCGGCGGTGGTGAAGAGCGCGGAGTGACCGGCGAGGACGGCTTGGTGGGCGATGTTCTTCGCCAGCATGGTTTTCCCCAGGCCGTGCGCACCGACCAGGATGACGTTCTCCCCGCGGTCGAGGAAGTCGAGCGTGAGGATGCGCTCGAGGGCGGTACGGTCCAGAGCGGTGGGCCAATCCCAGTCCCAGTCGACGAGGGGCTTGAAGCGTCCGAGGCGGGCGCGCCTGAGTCGGCTCTCGACGCTGCGGCGGTGTTTGTCTTCGAGTTCGTCGGCGACGATGCGTTCGAGCAGGACGGTGGCGCTCCAGCGCTTGCGCGTGGCCTGGGCGATGAGGTCATTGAGCTGGTCGGCGGTGCGGTTGAGCTTGAGGCGCCGGAGGTCATTCTGCAGCGTCGTCGTCGTCGTGTCGTCCGAGGGCATCGTAGGTCTCCAGGTCATGGGAGCGGACGTCGAGGTCTCGCAGACCGGGCCGGTCGGGCAGGGTGAGGCGGAGGGGCGGCTTGAGCCCGCGCTGTCGCCGTCGGGTTTCGAGGATGTGGGTGATGGAGCCGGCGCCGAGGGCGTCGCGTTCGAGGGCGAGTGCGACGGCTGCGGCCAGCTCCTGGGTTCCGTACTCGTCGAGCAGAGCGAGCAGTCTGGTGGCGTGCGGGCGCAAGGCCTCTCCGCGCTCGGCGAGGCGCTGGAAGAGCGTGTCGGTGGCGGGGACGGCGGCGCGGAGGCGGTCGCGGGTGGTGTGTGCGTTGGCTTGGCGGGTTGGCCGCGAGCAGTCCTTCCAGATGGGCGGGGTCCTCGACGGTCAGTCCGGTGTTGTAGGTGCGGTGGTGGTTGGCCAGCTCGTGGTGTCCGTCGAGGATGCGGATGCGGGTGGCCGAGGCGAGCAGGGTCAGCGGCTTGCGGACGTGGGTGTGGGGGATCGAGTAGAGATTGCGGTCGAAGCGGACGTAGGGGGTCTTGCCGGAGCGGACGGCGCGCACCAGGTCGGTCTCGAAGGGATGGGCGGGCAGCGGGAGCAGGCGAGGCTTCTCGTGGGCCCAGACCTCGGCGACGGTTCGGTCGGGCTGGTCGGGATGCGGCCGCCGGTGGGCGACCTCGTCGCGCCAGCGTCGGAACTGGGCGTTGATGTCATCGAGGTCGCGGAAGGGCCGCGCGGCGAAGTAGGCGTGGCGTAGGTATTGGATCTGGCGCTCGATTTTTCCTTTTTCGTTTCCTCGTCCCGGTGTGCAGGGGCGGGGCGCGAAGTGGTAGTGGCCGGCGAGCTCGAGCAGGCGGGGGTGAAACTGGACGGCGGCGCCGCGACGGTCGAGCACGGCGCTGCGGAGGTTGTCGTAGTTGTGTGCCCGTTCGCGATCTGTGGCCGACACCAGCGTGGATCGCCGGTTGGGTAGGGCTGTCGCGCGACTGCTGGGCACATAACGGTGGGCTCGTCAGCACGGGATGATCACCGAGCGCCGAGAGCGCGAGGAGGTTGTCCATGCTGGAACGGTTTTTCGTCCGCCCGCAGACCGTCGATCGCATCCGGTCATCCTGGCTTGGTGCTGCCATCGAGCAGTACGTCACCTGGCTTCTGGAGCGTGGTCACGCACCGAGGGTTCTCGGTCATCGCGTGCCGCTCCTGCTCCATTTCGCGACGTTCACCTACGACCGCGGAGCGAGGTGCTACGCAGACCTTCCACCGGCGGTTCAACCGTTTGTGGAGCACTGGATCACCCGCCCGGATCACCGGCGGGCCCCGGGACCAGCTCGCCCACGATTGGCGCAGGAGATCCGCCGGCCGATCGAGCAGATGCTCCGACTGGTTGTCCCCGGATTCGTCGGCACGCGCCGCCCCCTGCTGGGGGAACCGTTCATCGACCGGGCGCCGGAGTTCTTCGCCTACCTACGCGACGAGCGCGGGCTCCGCGCCGCCTCGATCCGACAGTACGGCCATCATCTTCGCCGGTTCGCCGCGTACCTGCACGAGCGTGGCCTCGACGACCTGCAGGCCCTGTCGCCGGTGGTCATCAGCGGGTTTCTGACCGACCGCAGCCGGCATCTCTCCCGGTCGGGCGTCGTGTCGCGGTGCGTCGTGCTGCGCGTGTTCTTGCGTTACCTCAACCGCGAGGGGCTCGTCGGACGCGACTTGAGTCATGCGGTCGACAGCCCGCGGGTCTACCGTCTCGCCACCGTGCCGCGGTCGATTCAGTGGGATGAGGTCCGGCGCATGCTGGAGGTCGTGGACCGCCGCACCGTCGTGGGACGCCGCGACTACGCGATGCTTCTCCTGCTCGTCACCTACGGCCTGCGGGCGCGGGAAGTCGCTGCGCTCACCCTCGACGACATCGACTGGTCTCATGATCGCCTTCGCATCCCGGAGCGGAAGGCCGGCCACTCGACGGCCTACCCGCTCTCCCCGCTCGTGGGCGAGGCCGTCGTCGACTATCTGCAGTCCGGCCGACCGACGACGCCTTCTCGCCGCGTGTTCTTCCGAGTCCTCCCGCCGTGCAAGCCCATCGAGCACAGCGCGGTGTCCTGCCGCGTCACCTACTACCTGAAGCAGGCGGGGATCGTCGTTCCACGGCCCGGCTCCCACACGCTGCGCCACACCTGCGTACAGCGCCTCGTCGATGCGGGCTGGCCCCTGAAATCCATCGGCGACTACGTCGGGCATCGGAGCCCCGCCTCCACGGAAATCTACAGCAAGGTCGCCATCGAGACCCTGCGTGAGGTCGCCTGCGGCGATGGCGACGAGGAGGTCGTATGAGCCGCCTCTGGACCGGATTTCGGAGCGTCTTCGCCGACGGGATGCGGGCCTTTCTCGCGTACAAGCGTGCGCTCGGGCGCCACTACCGCGCCGAGGAGAGCGCCTTGCGGTTGCTCGATCGCTTCCTCGTAGAGCATCGTGTCAGCGCTGTCGATGATGTCACGCCCTCGTTGATCGACGACTTCCTCGTCTCGCGTCCCCGGCCGGCGCCGCGCAGTTACAACCACCTGCACGGGTCCTTGGTCCGGTTCTTCGACTGGATGATTCACCAAGAGCGTCTGCAGCACTCCCCGGTGCGCTCGAAACCGCGCCGCGGGACACGTGTGCGGCTGCCGTTTCTCCTTGATCCCGCAGCCGCCCGGCGTCTCTTCGACGTGGCAGGCCGGTTGCCGGACAATCGCTCTACGACCTGTCGCGGGTCGAGCTTCCGGACCATCTTCACCCTGCTCTACGGCCTGGGCCTGCGGGTGGGGGAAGTCTCACGGTTGCGCGTCGGCGACATCGACGCCACCCGGCGCCTGCTTCACATTCGGAACACGAAGTTTGCCAAGAGCCGTCTGGTTCCGTTCGGCCCGCGAATCGGCTCCCTGCTCACCGCGCATCTCGCGCAGCATCCGCACCGGCAGCTCCTCTCCGCCGAGGTGCCCGTCTTCGCGCGGCGTAACGGACGGCCGATCAGCGCCACGACCATCAGCCTCACGTTCCATCAGCTCGTGCCGCAACTGGATCTGGCCATCCCGGACGGCGCCGTCGGCCCGCGGGTCCACGACCTGCGGCATGCGTTCGCGACCCGCACGCTGCTGCGCTGGTACCGGAATGGAATCGACCCTCGCTCGCGGCTGTCGTCTCTCGCCACGTTTCTCGGACACGTGGACCCGGCGTCCACGGCCGTCTATCTCACGATGACGCCGGAACTCCTGAGCCATGCGAACGAGCGGTTTCGCACGTGGGCCGAGCTCGTCCTCGAGGAGGTGCCACGATGACGCTTGGTGCGCTGCTGCACGCGTTCCTCGTGGATGAACTGCCGCTCCAGAAGGGCTTCCGACCTGCCTCGACCAAGGCCTACCGGGACGGCCTACGGCTCTTCCTGACGTTCGTAGCCGCGGACCGGTCGTGTCGCCTGACGCAGCTCACGCCCGAGGACATGACCGCCGAGCGGGTCCAGCGTTTCCTGCTGCATCTGGAGCAGGAGCGGCACAATCACCGGCGCACCCGAAACCATCGACTCACGATCCTGAGGGCCTTCTTCGAGTTTCTCGCGCAGCGGTGCCCCGAACGCCTCGCCGCCTCCCAGCGGGTCGCGGCGATCGCCGTCAAGCGCACCGCGCCGGCCGAGACCTGTTTCCTCGAGCGCGAGGAGATCGCGCAGCTCTTCCGCCGAATGTCGTCCGTCGGCCCCTTCGCCCTCCGCGACCGTGCCCTCTTGCTGCTGCTCTACAACACCGGCGCTCGCGTGCAGGAGATCGCCGACCTGCGCATCGGGGACCTCGACCTGCAGGACCAGCCCAGTGTCCGGCTCCACGGCAAGGGCGACAAGTGGCGCAGCTGCCCCCTCTGGCCGCAGACCGCTCAGCTCCTGCGCGACGTGCTCCAGAACAGACCGCCGCAGCCGTCGGCCAAGATGCCCGTCTTCGTCTCGCGCGGCGACCGTGCCCTGACCCGCTTCGGCATCTACAAGATCGTCCGCCGACACACACGTCACCTGGACGGTCGCCGCCCAGCGACCGGCCGGCACATCAGCCCGCACGTCTTTCGACACACGGCCGCCGTCCATCTGCTGGAAGCCGGAGTCGACGTCAACGTGATCCGCGCCTGGCTCGGTCACGTCCGCCTTGACACTACCAACCGCTACGCCGAGATCACGACCCGGACCAAGCTCGAGGCCCTCCAACTCTGCGAGCCCGACGCAACCCCTACGGATTCACCCCGCCGAAGTGCTGTTTGGCGCGACGACCAGGCCCTGCTGTCCTGGCTCGCTTCGCTGTGAACCGTTATGTGGTCGCGCGCTCGAGGTCCGCCCATGAGATCCGGCGCCATCCCGGCGCCGGGCCACAGATCACGAATGGGCACACAACCCCGATTGTGTGTCGCGGAACACAATCGTAGACGAGGTTGCGGGCGATGCCGCCGAGCGCGTCGAAGGCGTGGACGTGTCCCCGCAGGAAGCTCTCGAGCGTCTGGTCGAGGGTGAACAGCGCGGCCAGCGCGCGCGAGTAGCCGAGGACCATGACGAATCCAGAGACCGTGCGGGTGCCCTGTCCGATGCGGACCTTGCCGAACGAGCCCCAGTCGACCTGTGCGGACTCGCCAGCCAGGGTGACGACGCGGCGGTAGACGGCGTGGCTGGTCTCGGGCCGCAGGCGCTGCACGAGACGGCGCAGCTGGACGACCGAGCCGGCGTAGCCACGTTGGCGGACCATCTCGTAGATCCGCGTCGCGCGCAGGCTCGGGTACTGCGCCAGGGTGTCGCGGATGAACGGCAGGTAGGGGTCGAGAATGCTGGGCCGGCACGCACCGCGGCGGAAACCGCCCGTCTCGCGCTCGACCGCGGCGCGGACCGTCTCATGGTGGAGGCCGAGCTGGGCCGCGATGGTCCCGACCTTCCAGTGCTCGCCGTAGAACAGGCGCCGGATCTCGGCGCGTTGCGCGGGCGTGATCATCGTCCCTCCTCGTGCGCTCGACGCCCAGCTCCCGCATTTCGATGAGCCACCGGCTCGTCCGTCCGCAGACCACGCATCGGTTGGGAGCGGGCGGTCGAACCGGCGTGACGTCAGGGACGGCGAGTCTGGCCGGTCGGCGTGGTGCGGTGGAAGACTGATCCGTCACGCGGCGGCGGGCACGATAGGCGCGTTGCCGGTCGCGATGGTCGAGACGGCCTTCGGGACTGCGCTGGTGTCGAGCCCGGGCAGCCAGCACCGAGCGGCGACGAGCGACGACCCGGCAGCGCGGCGTGCAGTAGGCGTGGCCGCGGTCGCACGCCGTGCAGATGGCGAACAGGCGGCTGCAGTGTCGGCAGCTCTTCTGGCGTAACGGCTGGTCCACGGCGTCGGAGCGCGAGGGGTGAGCTCCGACTGGACAGCCGGTCCGAACCGTGGCACAACAACGGGGACCGGCTCGGTCTGTCGGAGCTCGGGGCGGTCACGAGGGTCCGGCTCCTACCCGGGCCGGGCCCTCACCCCACGTCTGTGTCCGCTCCAACGCTATCCGAACCCGCCGGTCCTTGCGAGCACGAACGTCGCTCGGCGCGCGCGAGGGCGCGGGGGATGTCGCCGCCGGCCGCATCGAGCGCTCGGCGCGCCCACTCCCAGTCGCCGGCGCAGGCCTTGACCAGGCGGCGCAGCGCCTCGTCTGTGACGCAGCGCCGCGCGCGGTCCTCGACGGCCACCTGATCGCACGTCAGGCAGATCGAGCGGTCGACGTGACAGGTGGGACAGGTCCGGCGTCGTCGAGGACGCCACACCCGGCCGCAGAGCAGGCAGGCCCGCAGGTGCTTCGTGCGCCAGTCGCCGCGGCGCTTTCGTCCCTGTACCCTTCTGAATGACTTCGGGGCGATGATGTCGCGGAGTCGGGCAGGCCGTCGGGAGCTACCATTCGTCCCCTGTGTTTCGAATACCTGGGAGGGACTTGTGCCCCGACGGTTCGCCATCGATGGACGCCCAGTGGGGAGTTTGCGCCGTAGAGCGCCAGTACAGGGACCGGCAGGCATCGTTGGCGCGCCCGTTCGATTCGCCTGGGAGGTTAAAGTTGAAGTTGGAATGGTTCGCGGGTGTGGACTGGGGCTCGCAACAACATCAGGTGTGCGTGCTCGACGCCGACGGGAAGGTGCTCGGAGAACGGGTGTTCGAGCATGGCGGTGCAGGGTTGCTGCAAATGGCGGACTGGCTGCTGTCGTTCGCAAAGGGCGACGCGAGCGAAGTCGGCGTGGCGGTCGAGACGCCACGCGGGCCGGTGGTCGAGAGCCTGATGGAACGCGGCTTCGCCGTCCACTCGATCAACCCGAAACAGCTCGACCGCTTCCGCGACCGGCTGTCGCCGGCAGGGGCGAAGGACGACCGGCGGGACGCCCGGGTGCTGGCCTCGGCGCTGCGTACCGACCCGCACTGTCTTCGGCGGCTGGAATCGACCGACCCGGCGATCGTCGAGTTGCGGGAGTGGTCGCGCCTCAACGAGGACCTGACTCGGGAACGGGTGCGTCTGGCCAACCGCATGCGGGACCAGCTCTGGCGCTACTACCCACAGTTCCTCGACGCGGTTGACGACGACGTCGCGGCGCCGTGGGCGCTCGACCTGTGGCAGAGCCTGCCGACGCCGCGTGCCGGCCAACGCGTGCGCGAGGTGACGCTCACCAGAGTGTTGAAACAGCATCGCATCCGCCGGATCGACGCCGCGACATTGCGCGCCAAGCTGCGTACGCCGGCCGTCACGCTGACGCCGGGCGCGGCCGAAGCCGCCACTACGCATGTGCGGCTCGTCGCTGAACGCCTCGCCCTGGTCAACCGCCAGCTCGATCAGGCTCGGCGCGAACTCGATGGGTTGGTACATCAGCTCGCCGAGGCTGCTCCGGCGGACGACCCGAACGCTTCGACGGAGGACGAACCCTCGTCGAAAGCGCTGCCGGATGCGGCGATCCTGCTGTCGCTGCCCGGCATCGGCGCCAAGGTGCTCGCCACGCTGCTTGCCGAAGGCAACGACGCGGTGGAGCGGCGGGACTACAACGCGTTGCGCTGTTTGTGCGGGGTGGCTCCAGTCACCCGGCGTTCGGGCAAGAGCATGATCGTGATGCGGCGACAGGCGGCCCATGGCCGGCTGCGCGACGCCGCCTACCACTGGGCCCGCGTCGCTGCCCAACGCGACCCGGTCAGCCATGACAAGTACCGGTCGCTGCGCGCCCGCGGCCACGGGCACGCCCGCGCCCTGCGCTCGGTGGCCGACCGACTGCTGAACGTCGCCTGCGCGATGCTGCGTGACGGTGTCTGCTTCGACCCGCAGCGCGCCGGGATTGGCGCTGCCTGAGCGGATCGTCGACATGTAGCTCGTGGCGTCCCGGACCAGGCGCCGCGCATTCTGTTCGTGGAACGAGGGCCAGCCTTCTGGCTGGCCCGCAAGAACTTCCCGCACGGTCAGCCGCGGCAGTCACCGGAGGCCGTAGCGGAGCGAAGGAGCCGGGAAGCGGCTTGACGGCCGCGGTTGACCGTGCGCGAGGCAAACGCGTTCCGAGCGCAGCGAGGGCATTCATTTGCCTTCAAGCCGACCCACATCTGTGTCCAGAGGGCGGCATGATCGCGTCCTCGGACTCGATAGAAGGCGCCACCGAACGAACTCGAAAATCCGCTTGACAAACGGTGGGGAGTCCCTCCCCCGGACCCCCTCCCGGGGCTCGCCGCCGCGCTTCGCGGACTCACTCATGAGGCCGCGATTCTCCCCGATCTGTGCCCACGAGATCCCGTCAAACACTCCGTTGCTCACGGAAAAGTGCCTTCTGCTTCTTCAGAAACCGATCTGAACCGACTCACGTCCACTTTTCCGCGGATCTCAGTGACCGTTGACATGGTGCTGACGATGACGCCGAACGCCGAGCGCGACGGCGTCGTGTTCGGCGTCGAGGCCGACGGCGCACCCGGTGAGGCCACCGCCGCCCGCCGCCGCGACCGCGACAAGCGGATCGGCGCCGGCACGATGAGCCGGTCAGGCGCCTCGTGTCCGCTGTGTCCGACCATCATGACCATGGAGGACCTGCGGCTCGATGGCCGCGCTGGCCGGTTGGGCGAGGTCATGACGGCGGTCGTGGTCGATGGTCCGGCCGGCAAGGAGTATCGGCTGCCGACGGAGCTGGAACTGCGAGCGGCGCGGGTGGAGCGGGCGGAGATCGAGGCACTCTACGTGGACATCCCGTTCGGCTTGCCGGAGGATCCGACGCCGAGGGAAGAGAACCTCGGGATGCGAGTTCCCCGCTACGGCTTCAATACGTGGCGCACGCTCTTCACGAGCCGGCAGCTGCTGGCGCTGGGCACCTTCGTGCAGGAGATTCGCCGCCTTCCGGAGGCGATGGCCGACTGGCCCGATGCATGGCGCGAGGCGGCGGTGGCGACCCTGACGCCGACGATCAGCCGTCTTGCGGATCGCGGCAGCGCCCTGGCAACTTGGACGAACAATCCCGAGAAGATCCGCAGCACGTTCGCTCGCTTCGCACTGCCGATGGTCTGGGACTTCGTGGAGGCGTGTCCGCTGGCAGACACGAGCGGTGGCTTCGTCCAGGCAGTGGAGTGGACGGCCGAGGTCTGCGAACACCTGCTCGCCGCCACGCCTGACGCACCGGCCCCGACCGTGCTACGCCAATCTGCGACCGAGCCGCAGGCCGCCGCGGACGGGGACGATGGCTTCGACCTGATCTGCACCGACCCGCCCTACTACGACGCCATTCCGTACTCGGACCTGATGGACTTCTTCCACGTCTGGCTGCGGCGTACACTTCGGGGCTTGACGCCGGAACTCGACGCCGCGTTCGAGACGCCGCTCGGCCCGAAGTGGAACGCGGCGGCCAACGACGGGGAGCTGATCGACGACGCCGCCCGCTTCCGTGGCGACCGGAAGGCATCCAAGCGGAACTACGAGAATGGCATGGCGCGAGCGTTCTCTCGCTTCCACGCGGCGCTCCGGGACGATGGCCGGCTGGTCGTCGTCTTCGCGAACAAGTCGCCAGCCGCGTGGGAGACGCTGGTCTCGGCGCTGATCCGGGCTGGGTTCGTCGTGGATGGGTCTTGGCCGATCCGAACGGAAATGGAGACCCGCCAACGGTCGCTCTCGTCCGCTGCGCTCGCCTCGTTCGATCTGGATCGTCTGCCGGAAGCGGCCGACAGGGCGCGCCGGCTGGGATGCCGGGGTGCTCGCCGAGATGCGGAAGAACATCTCGCAGCAGCTCCGCGAGTTCTGGGACGCCGGCATTCGCGGCCCGGACTTCGTGTGGGCGGCGACCGGACCGGCGCTCGAAGCGTTCTCGAAACATCCCGTCATCAAGAAGGCTGACGCCGCCGGCTCCCGGATGACGGTGTCGGAGTTCCTCCGGGAGGTGCGGCGGCTCGTCGTCGACTTCGTGGTCGGCCGCGTGCTGACGCACGATGGCGACGCGGAGGCGGTCAGCGGACTCGATGACGTGACGACGTACTACCTGCTGCACCGGAACGACTTCGGCCTCGGCGAGGCGCCCATCGGGGCCTGCATCCTCTACGCGATCTCCTGCAACCTCTCGGACCGCGATCTGACGGATCGCTACGACATCCTGGCCCGCGGCGGTCGCACGTCCGGCAACGAGCCGGACGACGACGAGCCGGCCCCGGAGGAAGATGCCGGCGCGGCGGACGGTCCCGGCGGCGGCAGCAAGGTGACACTGAAGCCTTGGCACCGCAGAACGGCGAAGTCGCTCGGCCGTCGAACCCCGGATGGCCGCCAGCCGCCGTTGATCGATCAGGCGCACCGGTTGATGCGCCTCTGGCGCGCCGGCGACGAGGCGAAGGTCAACGACTATCTCGACGACTACGGCCTCAAGCGCCACGCGCTCTTCGCGCGGGTGTTGCAGGCGGTGATCGAGTTGTCCCCGTCCGGTTCGGAGGAACGCACCACCCTGGAGTCGGTCTCCAACCACATCTCCGCGATCGCGGGCGTCGCGCCCGCCCGGAAGGCGGCGTTGCCGCTCGGGCCGACGCCGTGACGTATTGTGCGCCGGGTCACGCATATACTCTAGCCATGAACCGGTTGGATCGAATCACGCAGGATCCCGATGTCATGGGCGGACGCCCCTGCATTCGGGGGCTTCGCGTGACGGTAGGGATGGTCGTGGGATTGCTGGCCGCGGGCCATGACCCGGACGAGGTGCTGGCGGCCTACCCGTATCTGGAGCGCGACGATATCCGTCAAGCCCTCGCGTATGCCGCGTGGCGCAGCGAGGAGCAGGAAGTCGCGCTCGGCTCCAGTTGAGGATCCTCATCGACATGAACCTGTCGCCTCGCTGGGTCGAGGCGCTGGAGCATGCGGGTATGGAGGCGCGGCATTGGAGCGCCGTCGGTGACGGCGCGGCTTCCGACGCGGTGGTGCTCCAGTGGGCGCGTCGGCGCGGGTTCGTCCTGTTGACCCATGATCTCGACTTCGGCCGCCTGCTGGCGCTTGGCGGTGGCCGCCGGCCCAGCGTCGTGCTGCTCAGGACGCATCGCGTCCTGCCGGTCGAGGCGGCGACGGTGCTGGTGAAGGTGCTGCGGAGGCACGAACCGGAGCTGGAGCAGGGAGCGGTCGTCGTCCTGCACGCCGACCACAATCGAGTCCGCCTGCTTCCCCTTCGGCCGGATTCCTGATCATGAGTCACGAACGACTGCCCTGGACACCCTGGCACCGGGTAGTGACGCTGCGCGAGGACGTTCGGACCGGCGAGCTGTCGCTGGCCGATTTCGCGGCCGACCTGCACGACGTGATGATGCAGCGCGGCGCACGGCCGACCTACGAGGATCCCGCCCGCTTCTTCGCGTTGACCTTCCCGACCTTCTCGCTCCGCGAGCTGGCGAAGGATGTCGTGCTCCGTCTTGCCGGCCGGAACACGAAGGCGGTGCGGCAACTGGAGTTGACCTACGGCGGCGGCAAGACGCACACGCTGGTGACGCTGCGCCATCTGGCGCACGACCCCGAGGCGCTGCCGAACCTGCCCGCCGTGGAGCAGTTCAAGTCCCACGTGGGTGCCGCGCTGACTCCGGCTCGCGTGGCGGCGCTCGCCTTCGACAAGCTGGACGTCGAGAAGGGAATGGAGGTGCGCGGGCCGCAGGGCGAGCTGCGCTGGCTGAAGCACCCGTGGAGCGTGCTGGCCTTTCAGATCGCCGGCGGGGCCGGCATCGAGGCGCTTCACGCCGAGGGGCGGGACGAGGAACGCGAGATGCCGCCGGCCGAGCCGTTGCTGGTCGAGTTGCTGGCGCGGCATGAATTCCGACGCCGAGGCCCGACAGCACCAGAAGGGCCAGAGACTCCGCGTGATGAGCCGCTGGGCGCTGTTCGTCGCCCTCGGCCTGGCGGCCTGGAAAGCCTGCGCGACATCGTCGGCAACCTGTGCGCCCAACCCCACAAGCTCTATCACCTCGGCCTGCGGGCCCTCGTCAGCCGCTCGTCGCTGGCGCGGGTCAACGCCGAGCAGCCGTACACGCTCTACGAAGCGCTCTTCAAGCGCCTGCTGGCTCGTTGTCAGCAGCGGGCCCCGCGGCATGGCTTCCGATTCAAGAACCCGTTTGTATGCGGTGGATGCGTCGACCATCGACTTGTGCCTGGCGGCCTTTCCGTGGGCGTCGATGTCGAATCAGCCGAAATGGTAACCGAAAGCGTCTATCATCTCGCGGCACAGCCCAGCGACATACTTTCTGGACCAGTCGGTGTAGTAGTCGTGGTAATCGCCGCCCTTTTCTCTGACCTTGTCTTTTGTTCTCGGAAGAATTTGTCGGGGAGAGGGGAGTTGCAGCAGTCGGCATACTTTGTCGTAATCGCGCTGCAGGTTCTCGTAACGAATGCAGTGATCCGCATATTTTTGCCCGTCGCAAAAGTAGAACGCCGGAATTTGGGCAATATACGGGAAAAGGTCATTCTTCAGGATCAGCTCGGCGCTCTCTTTGTGGCGGCCACGCTTGAAATCACGTCTCGCCCGTTGCTGGCGGAAGCGTCGGCGCGCGTTAATCAGACCGCGGCGCCGGAACAAGTTCCAGCCGGGGACGTTCGACCAATCAGGGCCGAACTTGAAGTGGATGTATGATACGATTAGGTCCCACGGATTCCTGACGATGGTGAACTTGAAATACTCGTCCCATATTTTGGCGCCGACTGTCTCCCTGATCGTGTCGGGCAGGAAGTGCGGAGATAGACGCCCCCCGACCACCTCAGCAGTCGTCCTATCTCTAAAGGCGTCTTCATTTCTGGAAGGCACGATGCCGAAATCATCGGTGTCTATGTCTGGGCGGAACACCTCGTTGCCGATTATTACATCGTCATCCCCACACCAGCAGGACAGCGAAATCCTCACGCTAGTGCTCGCAACCTTCCGCGGACACACGAATATGAACTTATGTTTGTGAGATATGATCACGACAGCTCCCTTCACCCAAGCTGGCTGATCGCCCGCCGAAGAAGGGAACCGGCCAGCCACTTCAGGAACGACCATGCCTCCCCGAGGCTGCGGACGTCCCGCGTTCTGTCGAGCAAGCGCTCCCACTCTGTGGAAGAATCCACCGGCCCGGCGCCCTTGAGTTTCAGCGCCCCAGCGGGTATCGTTCGCGCCTCGCCAAAGTCGGCGGCGCTTTTCCCGGTGCGACGCGCCCGATGGAGCGCCCAGGCCCGGGTGATGGACACCATGCTTCCGTCGGGGAGGGTGGAGGTCACGGTGACAGCATCTCCGAGCTCTATACGCAGCCGGCGCACCAGATCCTGGGCAAACAAGACAGCAGGAACGGTGACGTGGAACGGCGAAGCAGGAAACTCGTCGAGGGCTGAGGTGGTGAGCCCGACGCGCACGCGGGGATCCGAACCGAACTCGTCCTGGAGCCGTGCCAGTCGCTCGTCATCATCATTCGCGCGCATTTCGATTCTCACAACGAGGTCATGGACACGATCAGCCAAGATGCTCCCTGCGGTACTGACAATCTGGTCGACTGAGTGATGTCCCGCGTCTATGGTCACCACGTATTGGGGCACCATGAAGATTCGCCCGGGCCTGCTTTTGCGGAGGCTATCATGGGCGATCAGGTTAGCCGCTTTCCCGAGTAGAATCCGACGAATTCTGCGCCTGGCGGCTCTACCCTCCTCCCAGTTAGGACTCTCGCCGTAATAAAGTGTCCGTTACGCGGGCCGGGGTAACAGGCTGTAGTTCCACTCGCCATGAAACGCATCGCGCTTGATGGACAGCCTGTCCATCTCCTCGTCCGTGACTCCCCGACCGGTTGGATAGCTGGCCTCGTCCAGCTCCGACCGGATGGTCAGGCCGCCTTGCGTAGTCGTCGCGCCGATCACGTTCACCACCACCTCGTGACTCACCAGCGGTCGGCCACGCCAGTTCTCCGTAATGTGGCAGAACATCCGGTGCTCGATCTTGTTCCACTTGCTGGTGCCCGGCGGAAAGTGGCACACCGAGATCCGCAGCCCGAGCGCGTCGGCCAGCTTCTGCAACTCGAACTTCCACAGCCGGCTGCGGCTGCTGTTGGAACCGCCTCCGTCCGCCGTGAGCAGCAACCGTGTGGCCGCCGGATAGGCGTGACGCCCCATCTGCAGCCACCAGCGCCGCACCGTCTCCACCGCGAACTCCGCCGTGTCGTGGTCAACGCCGACGCTCACCCAGCCCGTGTTCGCCGTCAGGTCGTAGACCCCGTAGGGAATCGCCTTGCCGAGCTCCGGGTCGATGAAGTCATGAACCTTCACCTCCTCCGGTTTCCCCTTCGGACGCCATTCCCGGCCGCCGTTGCGGTAGCGACCGACCAATTCCTTCTTCTTCGTGTCGATCGAGGCCACCGGCTGCCCCAGGCGTTGGAACGCCCGCACGCGCCGCGCGATGCGTCGGAACTGCGCATCCCGGTCCGGATGCTGACGGCCTTCGAGCGTCTTGCGGTTGGCCTGCAAGCTATAGCCCAGCTCGTGCAGCAGGCGGTTCACCGTGCGCTCGCTGACCCGATGTCCTTCCGCCCCCAGTTGCTCCGCCAAGCGCGCCGCGCTGCTGCAGGTCCAGCGCAGCGGCCCCTGCGGGTCTCCCCGTGTGAACGGGTCGAGCAGACGCTCCAACGCCTGCACGAGGCCCGGATCGCGATCCACCAGCGCCTTGCGTCCGCCCCCCGGAGCGCGCACCCGAGGCCCGCCCGCCCCCGGCTCCGGCGGCGTGGCCGAATCCAGTTCCCGCACGCCGGCCCGAACCGTGCCGCGCGACAGCCCGGTCGCCTCTGCAACCCGCGCAATCCCCCCGCGTCCAATGGCGCGGGCTTCCGCCGCAGCCCAAAGGCGCCGCGTGCGTTCGTCCAACAGCGGCCTCAGCACGTTGAACTTCCCTTGCACCGCTTGCGTTACCGCGTTCATAGCGCCGACCATAGCAGAAACGGCCGCCAAAGGGGCAAGTTATTCTGGCGCTCCGCCTTACCTTGATGCCAGGCGCAGGCGTCCCGAGCCGGCACCATCAGCCCGCCGCACGTATAAGCGCGGTAGCAGAATTCGTTATCCTCTAGTCCCACACCCCAGCGCATGAACGACTCGTCATTCCCGCCCACAGACCAGAAGAAACCCCTGCTGATTCCGAAGTTCCCCCCGATCATTATGCTGAACGGGTTGTCGGCCCTCGACGTCAGATCGTTGGTTCTGGCCATGTAGGTCTCGGTCCAGGACGGAGTTACCGGACGATCTGAAAACAGCTCCTTCAACGACCCTGTCCGGCGCCGGATCATCTCTGCGTCGATGCCGTCCATCGCCACATGGCTGCGGGCCCCCAACGTCAGGGCGTCGGAGACGACGTGGTGCCACCTGGCGTGCGCCGCGATCCAGTCCGACTCCACGAGCATGTCGCTGTCGAGAAAGATCAGGATGTCGTGGGCGGCTGCCCGAGCGCCGTTGTTCCGCGCCCTTGATAGCCCGAACCCGCGACGCTCCTGGCGCATCACCTTGGCGTCCAGGCGTGTCGAACGGGGCCGCTCCAGCGGCGGATCTGACCCGTCATCTACAATGATCACCTCGAACATCTCCCGCGGATAGGTCTGCCCTTCCAGCGACGCCAGAGTCCTTGCTAGAGTCTCGGCCGGCGTCCGCCATGACGGAATGATCACGGTGACAGGCATGGTCGGCGTGAAGGTCTCCGGAGCCGGCACTTCCACTTGCCGCCAGTCGTTGTACTGAACGGATGTGGGTTGTGGGTTCATTTCGGCATTGGGACGAGCCCACCTGCGTACTCTCATGATGAACTTCCGCCCGGTCACATCCTGCATCGCGCGCCCCACGTCGCCGCCTTCCTGCTGTATTCATTCTGCCACGCCCGGACCTCACCCGGCATGGACGGCGCTGTTCGTGGCGTGTTCCCTGGCGTTCGCGCCTTCGAGCGCCGTCAGGTCGGCCGCCAACTCGCTCCGGGTTCCGGCGGCGGCGACGCGGCCGGCCTCGAGCAGGACGATCGCGTCCGCCGCCTCCAGCAGAGCCGTGCGGTGGGCGATCGCGACCACCGTCATGCGCCCGCGCAGCGATTCGAGCCCCGCCAAGACGCGCCGCTCGTTTTCGGCGTCGAGCTGACTCGTCGCTTCGTCGAGCACGAGCAGGGTCGGCTCGCGGACGAGCGCCCGCGCCAGGGCGATCCGCTGGCGCTCGCCGCCGGAGAGCCGGGCGCCGCGGTCGCCGACGACGGTGTCGAGTCCCGCGGGCAACCCGGCGACGAACTCCGCGGCGGCCAGACGCAGCGCGCGCCACAGATCGGCCTCCGACGCCTCCGGCCGAGCCCAGTGCAGGTTCGCCCGGATGGTGTTGTGAAACAGTACGGGGTCCTGGGGGACGCAGGCGGCCGACCGGCGCCAGCGGCGCAGGTTCGAGCCGGTCAGCGGCACGCCGTCGACAAACGCCTCGCCGCCGGCGGGTTCGAGCAGGCCGAGCAGGATGTCCGCGAGCGTGGTCTTGCCGGCCCCGGACGGCCCGGCTATCGCCGTCAGCGTCCCCGCGGGCACGTCCAGGTCGACCGCCGCCAGCGCCGGCGGTCCGGGCGCGTTCGCGTAGACGAACGAAACGCGGCGCACGGCCATTCCGCGGCGCAGCGCCAGCGGCGGCTCGTCGCCACCGGCCGGGGCTTCCGCGGCGTCCCGCCACGCCTGGAGAACGTCCTGCGCGTGGGCGTAATCGGGCAGCATGTGCGCAATCTGCTGCACGTGGCCTTGCGCGCGGGCCAGCGCCGGCAGCACGCGGACGAAGACCGCCGCCAGGATCAGCAGTTCGGGCAGCGTCAGCGCGGCGGTGGATACGGCGAACCACGCGAACGTCGCGAGCGCCACGGCGGTGCTCAGGTGGAGCGCCGTGCGCGCCGTGGACTGCGCCACCGTGAACGCGAGGGCGCGCCGTCGCGCGGCCGCGGCCTCCTCGGCAACGCGCCGGACGTGCGATTCCTCCGCAGCGTAGCTCTTGGCGAGCTTCATGCCGGCCAGAAAGTCGGTGACGCCGGCGAAGAGCGCCCGGTTGGCGCCGACCAGTTCCGTACCGAGGACGCGCGAGCGCCGCACCAGCGGGTGGGTCGCCAGCAACAGTGTCCCGCCCACGAGCATCGCCAGGCCGCACACCGCGGGGGAGATCAGCCAGGCGAGCGCCGTCTGCAAGAGCACCAGCGCCGCCGCCACGGTGAATTGCAGCATTTCGATCGCGCACCGGCCGATGCGGTTGATACTGGTCGTCAGCACGTGCTGCACGTCGGATTGGCGCCGGCCGGCGAGAAACTCCCACTTGGCGCGGGCGACGGCCGCAGCGATCCGTTCGCGTACCCGGTCGGCGAATCCGAAGCAGATACGGTCCAGCAGGACGTCTCGTTGCCAGCCCGTCGCCGCGCGGATGGCGAAGAGCGCCAGGAACGCCCCGAGCACGACGGGCAACGTCAACTCGACGCCGGCCGCCTCGGCCGCCCGCGCCACCGCCTCGACGACGAAACCTCGTTCCGCCGGTTGCCCGGCGAGTCCGATGGCGCCCAGAAAAGGGAAGAGCATGATGACGCCGAACGTCTCGGTGACGCTGGCGGCCAGCAGGAACAGCAGCGCCAGGGCAGTCCGGCGCGGCGCGTAGACGATCATGGCGCGGGCGAACCGCCCCGCGTCGCCGAGGCCGCGCGCCGGCGGATCGGGGCGCTCGCTCGATGGAGTGGACGGCCCGGCGTCCAGACCGTGTTCACTCATGCCGGAGGGCGGGACTGCTCCGCGTTGGAACGGGTAGGGGCACGAAGCCGGATTATACAGCTTGCCTGGCACTGTCCTCGGCGGCCGGAGCTGCTCGCGCTCGTGCCGCCGGACATCGAGGCGGGACCGCGTGATCCGTCCCGGGCGCTGCGGAATCAGACGCTGGAGGCGCGTCGCAGCCCGGCCGCGCGCCGGCGCCTACTCGCCGTTGTTCTCCAGGCGGGAAAAGAAGTCGGCTGCGTCCACGCTGTCGACGATCCAGTCGCCCGCCTCGGTCAGGCGGTCGGCGTCGCGCACGCCGTGCAACGCCGCCGTCAAGCGTTCCGTCGCCTCAGGCCCGAACCGCCGCGTCGCCAAGCGGCGCAGGAGCGCCTTCTCCTGCTCGATCCCCTGCTCGCGGCCCTGCTCGATCCCCTGCTCGTGGCCCTGCTCGCGACCCTCTTCAAGAGCTTCGGCACGCCACTTCGCGCGCCATTGTCCGTGCAGCTCCGCCTCCTCGCGATCCAGTCTTTCCTCCAGCATGTCGCTTCCCTCCCGGTAGCGTCGCAACGACGGCAGTTCGAGGCCCCACCGCCGGCCCAGCGCCTCGACCCGGGTGTCGAAGATCTTCGTCAGCTCCAGCTCGTCCTCGCCCGCCAGCCAGCGGCCCAGGTTCGACACCAGACCCGGCAGTCCGGCCCGCGCGGCGCACTCCAACCTCGCCACCCAGGACAGCACGCGGCGACACTCCGGATCGTCGCCCGGCAGGCGCGCCAAGTCAACCAGGTGGTAGACCAGCTCCAGCGGGTCGCCAGCGACCACCGCGCCGGCCAGGTTTCGTGTGCGCATCCCACTGCCGGTCGCCGTTGTAGACCACCACGCGCAGCGTCTCGTCGGCGGCGTCATCTTTCCGCCACCGCCGCCGGCGGTCGTCCGGATACAGGCCCTGGAACAGGAGGCTGGTGTAGTCGAGAAAGCGCAGCGCCATGGCGTGGTCGACCGAGGACTGGTGTTCGACCAGCAGGTGGACCCCGGCACTCGGCGCCGTCGCCGGCGGCCTGCCCGACGGACCAGATCATGTCGTCCGTGCGCCGCCGGTCGGCGTCGGTGACGTTCTCGGTGGGTCCTCTTTCGAGGGTGTCGAAGTCGAGGGCTTCGAGCCACTCCGGCGGGCGGGTGGGCGCGATGAAGGTCTCGATCAGTTCCCGGATGACGCGCTCGTTGCCGAGCAGGCGCTTGTAGAAGGGGTCGTCGATCATGTAGTCGGGATCATGGGACCGGACGGACGCCGGCGGCCACTGCGTCGCAGAACGCCAGCTCCCAGCCGTGGAACACGACCGCCAAACCGATGAACCGCACCGTCGGATACTGCCGCGCCAGCCGTTCGTCCGCCAGGTACTGCCGCAACTGCGCCGCCCGTGCCCGGGTCGACCACCTCCCGCCACGCCGTGTCGGCGCGCTTCGCGCCGCGCCGCACGATGACCGGCGCCGGCCCCGCCCGCCCTCCGCCGACAGTCGCGTTCCTCATGCCGTTCGCCTCCTCCTCCGCTTCGCCCGCCCGCCGCGTTGCACTCGGCGCCGCCCATCTCCTCGATTGCCGTCGTCCGCGCCTCGGCCGCGGCCAGCTCGACGCGCTCCAGCCGGTCGAGCGCCGCCGTCGCCCGCGCCTCGAACCCCTCCGGGGCCGGCTGGCGGCCGTTGAGGATGGCGTTCAGCACGCTCCTCCCTATGCGGAGCGCCGCGGCGAGGTCGTATTGCGTCAGACCGAGTGCGGCTAGGCGGCCACGGATCGCCCGCATCGCCGGAGGCGCCATCGCTTCCGAGCTTATGCGTAGGTTATATACGTCGTCAAGCCGAAAGTGCGGCGCGCCCGCGGCGACGGTTTCGACCCGCGGGGCCGGGCGGTCACGGCAGCAGTCGCGGCGGGCGGTGCGGCGTCCCTCGCGGGAGCGCAAGCCCCTCGGCGTGGAAGCTGACGGGCCTGTGGACGGCTGACGAGCCGCCCACAAGCCTCTTGGATCCCGCCCGCCGGCGGGCTCCACAGCTCCCACACCGGTCACGATCGGCGGCCTTCGAGCAGAACACGTCAGAACCCGTCACGCCGTCGGCGCGGCGCCGGCCCCGTTTCGGCCCCGTGAAACGGGCTCGAAGGCGCCTTCAAGTACGCTGTAGAGATAATTTCCCGATGCAATGAATTGTTGCTATCATGTCCCCATGACCTTGCTTGCCAAGCGCCTCCGGAAGGTCCGCACCGACCGGGGGCTGTCGCAGGGACAGCTGGCGAACCGCCTCGGCAACTCCTCGCACCTGATCTCCCAGGTCGAGCAGGGCCGCTGCGGCCTCACCAACCCCAGGCTCTCGCTGGCCGCCCAGACGCTCGGCGTCTCGATCGACTATCTGATCGGCCTCACCGACGAGCAGACGCCCTCGCACCAGCTCGCCCGCGACCTGACCGCCGCCACCGCCCGCGTCCGGGACCTCGAAGACCAGCAGGCCCAGGCCGGCATCGCCGACGACGGCGACTTCATCGGCGTCTCTCCGATCACGCCCGCCGCCGGCAGCGGGGCCGTCGTCGACGACGAACGCATCACCGGCGGGCTCAAGTTCCGGCGCGACTGGCTCCGGAAACACGGCCTCGACCCCCGCCAGTGCCGCGTCCTGCAGGTCATGGGCGAGTCGATGGAGCCCACGCTCGTCGACGGCGCCTCCATCCTCGTCAACCTCGCCCGCCAGCGCCGGCGCGACAGCCGCATCTACGTCGTCCGGACCGAGGACGGCCTGATCGTCAAGCGCGCCGGCAAGGACCGCGCCGGCGCCTGGCAGCTCGTCAGCGACAACCCCGACAAGCAGACCTGGCCCACCCGGCCCTGGCCGCTTGACGCGCCCATGATCGGAGAGGTCAAGTGGACCGGGCGCACCTTCGTCTAGGAGAACCCCGATGAGCCCGACCCCACGCAACGACGACGAGTCCGCCGCCACCGAGGCGACCGCGGCCCCCGCTCCGCGGCCGAAACGGCGCGCGGCTCAGAGCGCCACGTCACGGAAACCGAAGGCCAAGGCCGGCAGTCAGCCGGTGCGCCGGCGCGTCCGCGTCGCCGAGGGCGTCTACAAGGACCGCCACGGACTCGCCGCCACCGTCAAGGTCAACGGCGTCCAACGCGAGATCCGCTTCCCGCCCGGAACCCCGCTCAAGACCATCCGGGCGCGCCGGGACGAACTGCGGGCGAGCCTGCGGACGCTGCCGGCCGGTGAACGCCACACGCTCGCGCATGACGCCGATCGCTATCTCGATCAGGTCGGCAAAGAACTCGTGAGCATGGCCGATCGCCGGCATCACATCGACCTGTGGGTCCAGCGCTTCGGACATCTCCGCACGTTGGCGCTGTCGCAGCACATCGCCCTGCTCACCGACCAGCTGCACCAGTGGCGCGAGACCCTGTCGGCATCGGCCTGCAACCACCGGCGGAACGCGCTGACGAATCTCGTGAAGGTGCTCTACGGACGGCGCGCCGCGGCCGAGCTGATCGATCTCGTCCGCTTCGCGCAGCCGCCCCCGAAGCCCCGTTGGCTCGAACGGTCCCACATCGCGGCGGTGCTGGCGCAGTTGACGCCAGGGTCCAAGACCGTAGTACGCTTACGGCTCATGCACTGGACGGGGATGCGGCCGTCTCAGATGGGCCGCTTGCAGCCGGACGACTTCCGCCTCGACGAGCCGACGCCGTTCGTCGTCGTGCCCCGCGGCAAGGGAGGGCGGCTGGCGGCGATCCCGCTCGTCGGGCAAGGGCTGGACGCGGCCCGCGAGTTCACGGCGATCCAGGCTTACGGGAGCTGGTCCTGCCCGAGCGCCAACAAGGCCCTGGAGCGGGCGGCCCGGAAGGCCGGGCGTCCGGCGTTCACCGTGTATCAGATTCGCCACTCGTTCGCGACCGGGCTTCGTCGAACGGGATCGGACGTGGCCGACATTCAGGATCTGTACGGGCACACGGATCCGGAGACGACGATGATCTACGCCCCGCCGCAGTTGCAGAAACACGCGGCAGCGATCGAGCGTTTGGAGCGTGCGGACCGGGCGCCGGGGCCGGTTTCGCGGGCGATTCGGCTGGCAGGAACGGCTGGCAGTGATTCGGAGCATTCCGCAAGTCGTTCATTCTAAAGCACGCGCCCGTAGCTCAGCTGGATAGAGCGTCGGCCTCCGGAGCCGAAGGCCACAGGTTCGAATCCTGTCGGGCGCGCCACCTCCCCTTCCCGTCCGATCCCTTGAAGTCTCAAAATCTACCGTAAACATTGGCCGTATCCGTTGTCGGCGGTTCGCGCCGTTCCACGTGATTCCGTGCCTTTCCCCATGAGTAGAGTGGTATACTTAGTGGTAAATATATTTCCGTTCCCGGTTCCAGTCCTTGTGGGAAAAGCGAATCGAACCATGGGGAAACTCACAGTCGCGAGGGTGCGGTCGCTCTCGCATCCCGGCCGGTACGGCGATGGCGGGACGCTGTTCCTCGTCGTGGCACCCGGCGGGTCGAAGAGCTGGGTGCAGCGCGTCACCATCGGGGGGCGCCGCCGCGACCTCGGTCTGGGCGGCTGGCCGGTCGTCTCGCTCGCAAAGGCCCGGCAGCGCGCTTTCGCCAACCGAGTCGCCATCGCCGACGGGCTCGACCCGCTCGCCCACAAGCGCCGGCCGAGAACGCCGACCTTCCGGGAGGCCAGCGAGCGCGCCCTGGAAGCGAACCGGCCGCGCTGGCGCAACGCCAAGACGGCGGACAACTGGATCGCCACGATGGACAAGTACGTGCACCCCGTCTTCGGCGACCGGGGCGTCGACCGGATCGGCCGCGAGGACGTCCTCCGCGTCCTGACGCCCATCTGGACGGCCAAGCCCGAGATCGGACGCAAGGTCCGGCAGCGCATCCGCGCGACGCTGGCTTGGGCGCAGGCGCACGGCCACGTCGAGCACAACCTCGCCGGCGACGCCATCGACGGCGCGCTGCCGTCGCTGCCGGCCGTCAAGGCGCACTTCCGGGCGCTGCCGTACCGCGAGGTCGGCGCGGCGCTGGAGACCATCGGGGCGTCTCGGGCGTCGGTGTCCGCCAAGGCGTGCCTCCGGTTCGTCGTGCTCACCGCCTGCCGCTCAGGCGAGGCCCGCCTTGCGACCTGGGACGAGATCGACGTGAAGGCCCGCGAATGGCGCATTCCGGGATGCCGGATGAAGACGGGCATCGAGCATCGCGTGCCGCTCGCCGATGCGGCGCTGGACGTGCTGGAATCCGTCCGGCCGCTGCGCGGTCCGGCGAACCTGCTGTTCCCGTCGCCGTCGAGGCCGGCGAAGACGCTCAGCGACATGACGCTGACGAAGATCCTGCGAGACACGGGGCTGGCCGACCGCGCCACGGTGCACGGCTTCCGTTCGGCCTTCCGAACCTGGGCGAGCGAGCGGACGAGCGTGCCGCACGCCGTCTGCGAGATGGCGCTGGCCCACCGCGTGGGTTCGGACGTGGAGCGCTCCTACGCGCGGTCGGACCTGTTCGAGAAGCGCCGCGGGCTGATGGACCAGTGGGCGACGTACGTGACGGGCGGCAGCGCGAAGGTGGTGCGTCTGCACGGATGACTCGCCGCGCACCGCTCCGGGTCGGCGCGTTCTCGTCATACGGCGGCGGGCAGCACTAGGGTTACCCCTATGGTATCATCTGGGAATACCGATGGGGTGATCCAGAATGACGACGCCGACGGATCGACTGTTGACACGCGCGGAGGTCGAGCGGCGCACCGGGCTCGGGCGGAGCGCGCTGTACCGCGCGATGCGCGAGGGCCGGTTCCCCGAGCCGTTTCGGGTTGGCCCGACAGCGGTTCGGTGGTCGCAACGGGAGGTCGAGGCGTGGGTGGCCGCACTCCCGCGCTCCCGCGGCGACGGCATCCACCGCGCGGGCAAGCAAGACCTGCCGGGCGCGTCGCACTGAAGCGAGAGGCATGCCCAAGTCACCACGCCACACTATCAATCTCAAGCTCTCGATCGAGGAGTTCGCGGCGCTCGCGGCGGATGCCGACAGGTGCGAGACCGCGCCGACGACGATGGCGCTCAGTCACGTCCTGGCCGGCATGCAGCAGTTCCGCGACGTGGTTCCGGGCGTGACCGCCCCCGCGAGCCGCGCCGCGTTCGCGCTGAAGGACGCGGCGACGGCCCTCCGTGCGGCCGGCAACGCAGAAGCTGCAGAAGCTGCAGAAGCCGTGAGCCAGGAGTTGTCCCAGGCAGTGGCTGACACCCGGGAGGGGCTGGGGTGGATCGTGTCGCCCGGCTGGCGGCTGGACGCCTATCGTCACCGCATCGTGTGGGAGGGACCGGACGGCGGCCGGCCGGACTTGACGGAGTCCGTTCTCAAGAGCCGGTGAACTCGTGCGCGAGTGGTGTGGCTGCCAAACGCCTACACGCAGGATCGCAATCGTACTGCGGCGGCGACGGCTTGTGCCACAGCAGGATCTCGTCCAGCACATGCGGCGGCAGTGCAGGGAACGCCGGCTGATGATCGCCCATCTTCGGGACCGGGCGGACGCTCTCGTCCGAAGCGGCTGGACCCGCCGCGAAGCCGAGTGGCTGGCGCTGGTCTGCCTCCACAGCGGCGTGTTCCTCCGCTCGCAGTACCTTGCCTTCATCGGCCGGACGAATCCGGCCCTCGCCAACCGCTTCGTCCGCCGGTGCCGCAAGCACGCCGTCGAACAGCCGTGGAACGGCTCCCGGCTCCGCATCTGCCGGATCGCGGCCCGGCGCATCTATCGGGCGCTTGGCGCGGAGCACGTCCGCCACCGCCGGCCGGCCGCGCCGGAGGTCGTCCTGCGGCGGCTGCTGTCGCTCGACTACGTGCTCGAACATCCGCACGCCGCGTGGCTCCCGACCGAGGACGAGAAGGTGAACGCGCTGACCGCGGCGGGGATCTCGAAGCAGGTGTTGCCGCACCGGCTCTACCAGGGCGCGGTCGGGGCGCAGTACCGCTACTTCCCCCACAAGCTGCCGGTGGCTCTCGACGGAGAGCGGGCGACGTTCCTGTTCGTGCAGACCGACGAGGACGAGACGGTGAGCGCGGTCCGCACGTGGGGCTCGCAGCACGCGGCGCTGTGGACGGCGCTTCTCGCGGCCGGCCTCGCCGTCGAGGTGGTCGTCGTGGGCCGCGACCCGGTACGCTTGGCAGCGGCCCGGCGCGTGCTCGACCAGTGGGCGGCGACGCCTCCCGATTCCGTGAGGATGTCGCAGCAGGAGGCGGCGGCGGAGCTGGCTGCAATCAAGAAGGCGATCGCGACGAGCGATTGGGCCGCGCTGGACGCGTACGGCGGGCTGAACCCCGCGATCCGGCGCGCGTGTGGCCTCGACGCCGCGTGCGCCGGAGGCCGGAAGTCGCGGGCGGCGATCACGGCTGGCCGGACGTGGCGCTCGACGCGGGTGCCGGCATGGACCCGCGGCCACCGCGCCGGCGAGGCTGCCTGACGAGACGAACCACACCGGCAGCCGACGTGTCTGTGGAGGAATACACGTAACCCGTTTGTAGACAGCAAGTTACCAGAGCGCGGCTCGCGAGTTCCCCTCGTTGCATCCCCCGTTCCGAAGCGGATTCCAGAGCACCTCGGACACCGGTCGAGGACCGATCGGGACTCGACGTGTCGGTCGGCACATCGGCGATGGCTCACGACTGGCGGTTCCGTTGGTGCACACCGACGAATCCGACGATGACGCGACCGTTCTCCTCGTCCCGCGCGAAGGCGATGCGAATGGTGCGCCGCGGGTCGCGGCTGCTTCCCTTGCCGACATGGCTCGACAGTTCCCAGGTGGTGCCGTCGACGCGGGTCTGGTACCAGTCCCGGAACCTTCCCATGGTCGTCTCGGACTGACTCGGCTTGTAGAACCAGCCGGGGCAGGCTTCCGCGATGAGGTCCGGCGGCGCCTCGCCGTACGCGGTAGCAAGCCAGGCCAGAACGTCGAAGACTTCACCCGGACTCTCGAACGACGTGTCCTGGTCGGACTTGGAATTGAGCTTGACCAACAGCCGGTCCGGGAACGTCTCCTGAGCCAGGACGATGGCCTCGCGGACGCTGTCCACCGCGATCGGGTCGTCGTCCCCCGGCGCCCGCGACCGGCGCTTCTCGTCCACGTAGGCTCGTCTCCAGTGCTCCTCCGTCCTGCGGCTCCGCGACAACTCGTCCTTGAGCCTGTCGACCTCCTGGTCACGCTGCGCCTTCTCCGTTTGGAGACCCCGGTTCTCTTCCCGGAGGCGGTCGCTCTCGTCGCGGAGCGACGCCATCTCGTGTTGAACCTGCTCGTGCTCGGCCTGGAGGGAATCGGACGCCGCCTGCTGGCCTGCGGCGACCGTGCCGGCCGGGTCGGCGGCTGGCTGGCCGCCTTCGGCGTCCGCCTCCGGCGCGGGTTCCTCCGCCGGGTCGGGTCCAGCCGTGAGTTCTTCCCACTCCGCCACGAGGCCGAGAATGTCGTCTTCGCGTAGGAGGCGGGTCTTAGAACGCTGGAGTTCCTCGTCCCGTGACGCCCCCTGAGGGCGAACCGGCTGGTACGCCTCCAGCGCGTCTCGCAGCGCTATCACCAACGCGTGCGCCGGGCCGGCCAGCCGAGGCCGCTCCCGGACGGTGTTCGGCCAGGGAGCCGGATCCACGTCGAGATATCGCAGGTCTTCATCGAACCGCGTCCGAGCGTCGTCGCAGATGTGCGCGATCGCGTCCGTGCGCCAGCGGAACAGTTCGCGGTGCTTCGCCCGGCGAACGTCCCGCACCCATTTCGTGAAGGCGTCAACTTCCGCCCAGTCGGGCGCGTCCGGCGGCAGGAGCAGCGGTTGGTCGATCCAGCCGCTGAAGTACGGCGACTCCAACGGCGGAGGCGCGGGGAACCGCCGCGAGACCAGACACAGCATGAGCCCTACGTCCTCGGTGTCGAGGGCGCCGTCGTCCGCCGTCAGGGCGCGGCGTTCGCGCAGCCACTCGTCCGTCGTCCAGGAGGACTCGAAACACGCGTCGGGAGGGTCTGGTGCGGGCATTCCTCGGTCGGCGAGGTGTGCGGCGGCGGCGTTGCGCAGCGCTTCGTGGGAGTCCATCCAGGTGTTGAGCACGGCGCGGGCCAGTGGATGGTCGCCCCGTTCGATGGCGTCCAGGATGGGCCGCAGGAGTCGCTGGTGGGGTGCCCGGCTCGCGTCGCGGAAGCCGTCCAGTTGGAGACGGCGGACACGGGCGTTCAGTTGCTTGCGGACACCCTTGGCTGCGGCGCGATGCTGCAGGGCGCGTGTCACGACGTTCCGGCTGAACTCCACGCTCAGCAACCGGAAGATCTCGTCGGAGGATCGGGATTCGCGGTCGGGCGTGGCGTCGGCTGTCACGATGTCACTCCTTGCCTCCGCAGAGCGCGGCTGCGACTCTGCATCAGAGCACAGCGGGCATTTCGACGGCAACGTCCAGCCGTTGTGCGGCACGGCACCTGACGGCGGCGATCACCGTCGACGAGGACCACCCTCCAACGGCGCGGGGTGGTCCGGGCACCGTGGTAGCATGGCTCGTGTTCGATGACCCACCGGGTCCGGCGTTCCTCGCGCACGGTCCAAGCGTTGTGGTGCGTGGCCGACTCCCGTGCGGCAGTGAGTCGTTCGGTCGGCTTGGTGGGCAGCGGCATCCTCCCGATGAGTAGACGGTCCGGGACCAACGGCACCCTGACGAGGGCGGCGCTCGCGGGGCAGGTGGCCGATGCCGCCGGCCTCACGAAGAAGCGCGCCGAGATCGTCGTGGACAACCTGTTCAGCAGCATCGCGGAGGCGCTGCACCAAGATGAGAAGGTCGAGTTGCGCGGCTTCGGCAGCTTCCGCCTCCGGCGCCGCGAGCCGCGTCGGGGCCGCAACCCCAGAACCGGCGACCGGGTGAACGTGCCGTCGAAGCGCATCGCCTTCTTCAAGCCCGGCAAGGAGCTGAAGGAGCTGATCAACCGGGATCCGGAGTAGACCGGACCGGCGGCGTGCTCCTCTCCTGGGGCGAGGACCGATGCGCTGTCATCGTAGCCGCAGGACAGACGCCGGGGCGGGCGTGCGGTGGCGTCGCAGGCGCTGGACCCTTCCTGGAAGGACAATTTGTAGGGGAGCGACCACGACCCGGCGGGTGTGACGGAGGAACACCGGCCGGGTCCGCAAATCGCCAGATTTGCCGTGGTCGCTCCCCTACTCCCACCCTGCCCTTTGCCTGTACGTGGGGGCGGGTTTGCGGTGTTGGAATCTGTTGATATGAAAGGACTTGCCTGGTTCTCCGGTGTGGGTCTTGGGGAAATCGAGTGGGTAGGTGAGGCGGAGAAATAGCCTCTGCTCCCGGCGAGTCAAGGTGCTTCGCACCTCCTCCGCTCCGCTCCGGTCCTGCGGATGACTCGCCGCTCGCGCCGGCTCGGTGCGGGTCATGGCCGGCCGAATTCGGCCGGCCAGTCGGTAGACTGGCCGCATGACCGAGACGACTCTCTACGAGAAGCTGTTGGGCATCGAGCGGCCGTGGCGCGTGCGCGACGTGCGACTGGCCCTCGACCAGGGCGACGTCGAAGTGGGCGTGGAGTTCGCGGGCGAGGCGCTGGTCTGCCCGGCCTGCGGCGCCGCCTGTCCGGGCTACGACCGACGTCCGCGGGTGTGGCGCCATCTGGACACGATGCAGTACCGAACGCTGGTCCGGGCGGAGGTACCGCGGGTCCGCTGTGCCGAGCACGGAGTGCAGCAGGTCCGGGTCCCGTGGGCGGAAGCGCAGTCGCGGTTCACGGCGCTGTTCGAGGCGATGGTGATCGACTGGCTGAAGGTGGCCAGCTTCGCGGCGGTGGCGCGGCAGTGCCGGTTGAGCTGGGACCAGGTCGCGGGGATCCAGGCGCGGGCGGTTCGGCGAGGATTGTCGCGGCGCCCGGCCGCCGCGGCGCAGGCGGTGGGGGTCGACGAGACGTCGTTCCAACGGCGGCACGAGTATGTGACGGTGGTCAACGACCTGACGACGTCGGAGCCGCGGGTGCTGTACGTGGCGGACGGCCGCGCCGCCGCCGCCCTCGACGGCTATTTCGACGCGGTGGGCGAAGCCGGCTGCGGGCGCATCCAGATGGTGGCGATGGACATGTGGCCGGCCTACATCCGGTCGGTGCGCGAGCACACGGAGGCGCTGATTGCGTTCGACAAGTTCCACGTGGCGCAGCACCTGGGGGCGGCGGTCGACAAGGTTCGACGGTCGGAGAACCGCGCCCTGCAGCAACAGGGCGACGACCGGTTGGTGAAGACGCGCTACCTGTGGCTGACGCGCCGCGGGAACATGACGCAGCGGCAACGCCGGGCGTTCACGCCGTTGCGCCGGAGCTCGTTGCGGGTGGCGCGGGCGTGGGCGATCAAGGAACTCGCGATGCGTCTGTGGGACTACCGCTCGCGAGGTTGGGCGGAGCGGATGTGGCGCCGCTGGTACGCGTGGGCGATTCGCAGTCGGCTGGAGCCGATCAAGAAGGTCGCCCGGATGGTCAAGCGGCACTGGGACGGGGTGATCGACGCCGTGCTGACGAACGTGACGAACGCCCGCTCGGAGGCGACGAACGCCAAGATCCAGTGGATCAAGCGGCTCGGCTGCGGCTATCGCAACCGCCAGCGCTTCCGCAACGCGATCTACTTCCATCTCGGAGGGCTCGACCTATACCCGGACGGTTTGCTCACCCACACGAAATCCTGAAGCGTCTCCGGTGTAAGCTCAGGTGTGACTGGGCGTGTAAGTTCGACCGTCTATCCTCCTTACACCCTTACTGCGGCACTATCGGTGTAAGTTCGCCTCGGCCAGAGTCGTGATCAGGCGACAGGTTGGATCACACTCTCACCCTCGTTTCTGTTCCTCACCGTGCTTCCGTGTTCCTCGGCTCCTTGTCCTGTGCGCCGATCTCGTACGCCGGTACTTGGTTCTCTGTCGGGCCAGTTTGGTACGCTGCCATCTTTCCGCGCCGTGTTCCGCCCGATACCGTACCATGCCGTTTGCTTTCCCTGGCGTGTGTGTTCCCTTGTGCGCCCGGCCCGTCGCGGTCTCCCTCACGCTGCGGTCCCAGTTTCTACCGCTGACGGACCCGGTTGCTGTACGGGGCGCCGATGGGGAGCGGCGCGGCCCGGAGCGTGGTCGATGCTGGTCCCGTTGTCAACGGGACGGACGCCAGCGTCCGTCATAACCAGCCTCGTCCGCGACGGTGGCCGGCGTGTCACCGGCACGGCCGTAGCGAAGCGGAGGAGCCGAAGGCTTGACGCGCCGGCCGCCGTCGTGGCAGCCCGGCCCTCGGCACCGCACGGTCAGCGCGGCGTCGAGTCCTCCGGCCGGCGGTCTGCGGGCGTCACTCAGAAACCTGCAATGGAAACGGAAAGACCATGATTCCTCGTTTAGTCCCTCTTTCTGAACGGGAATCCACTAGGCTGCCAAAGTCATCCGCGGACGAATCCGGCCGCAACGTTTGGGAGTCTCGGCCACCATGTAGCTGGAGTCTGTCAGTCGGCCGATGGTCTGTGACGACCGGCTGGGGCTCGGCGGCTGGACGGCTTCCCAGCCCGGTCACCAGTCGACCGTAACCCGAACCTCGTACACCTCCGCCCGCAGCCCGCCGTCGAGGCCGACTCCCGCCAGGACGAAGCACGTCTGCCGACCGCGAACGTCGATGGCCGTCCATGCCCATCGTGGCGCATCGTCCGGTAGCCGGTCGAAACCCCACTCGAAGACCAGCAGCGGCTCCGTGTCCGCTTCGCGCAGAACCTCCCGATCCACCCGCAAGAAGCCCGCTCCGCCAACGTCGACACGAGCGGCGAGAATGTAGACGCCCTGCTGGAGACACACCCGCTCCCGCGGCGGAGCCAGCCCTTCGAGTATCCATCGGGCGCCTTCGACCGGCACCAAACCCGCCCGAGCTGTCGGTTGGGCGGAACTGACAGCGGCAGTGATCAGCAGGAGCGGAACGGTCGCGGCCAATGCCGTCCTCGCCGGCCGTTCAGTCATCCTCTCCTTCTTCAAGACTCGGCCTGATGCCGTCCGCCGCCAGCAGGAGCGCATAGGCGACTCGCTTGGCTTCGTCCCTGGCAAGCCTCACGTCGAAAGAGCTGGCTCCTGCCCTGTAGGTGGCAGGAGCCAGCATACCCAATGTCCGACATTGGGCTGGCGAGGGGGCGCTGCGCGCCCCCTTCGAACCCCCGGCCACCCCGCGGCCCAGGTCGCCCGCGCAGGCGAGCGACGGGGCTCGCGATTCCGTCGGCGTCGGCTGGCGCCAGCGAGGCGCGTAGCCTCCACGCCGGCCCGCGTCAACGGCTTCGCCGTCCTCCGCTCCGCTCCGGCCCTGCGGGTGACGCGGGCCGGCGCTCCGGCATCCTGGCCGGTACGGCCGGCCGGAGTCCGGCCGGCCTCGGGTCCAGCCGAGCCCCTGACTGACGGTGCTCAGGACGCGACCGGGCCGCCGCCCCCGGCGACGTACCGCGCCCATTCGTCCATGAGCAGCCGCCGCCGCTCGAACAGGTCCGACCCGCGCGTAGGCCGCCTCGACCGGGTTGCGGACCGCGTGCGCCCAGCGCCGCCTCGACGACCTCCCGCGGATGGTCGGTCCCCTCGACCGCCCGACCGCCCAGTCCCGGAAGCTGGATCGGAAGCCGGCAGGTAGCCGCAGGCGAGGCTTCCCCGTACCGCCTCAATCGCGCTTCCACTCGCGGACCTCGACGCGGAACACCTCGCAGATCGGCTCGCCCGACTCAGGCACCGTTTCACCCGGCAATGTCGTCCGCAGGGTCTCCCGCCAGCTCGACCACCCGAACTCCACCTCGCCGGCGCTCAGGAATCGCCGTGCGACGCGGTCGGCGGCCAGCCGGAGCCGGGTCTCGCAGAGGCTCCGCGTTCCCAAGGCCGAGTCGCTGGCCGCGGTCGCTGCCCATCTTCTGTAGCCCGGTTGGCTCAGCCTATACGCCGCCTCCGCGCCGAGCAACGGGTCAGGCGGGAGCGCGAGACCGCGGAAGGAGATCCGGCGCACGGGAGATCGAGCGGAAAGCACCGAGCGGCGCCGGCGAACACGAGGAGATCCGGGAGAGCGACGAGGAGAACCGGGCGGCGACGCGCAGACGGACGGTACGATCAGAGCACAAGGGCGCTGGCGATGGGCTCCGCCCCTCGACTCCGGTACGAGATTGGACCCGACACCGTCAAGCCCCCTGGGGCTGACCGCGCGAGTCTACGGCATGGGCCCGCACCCGGTGTACAGTCGGCGGGCAAGTCAACGCCGAGGTCGGCCACGGGCTGCCGCTCGGCGCCCGCCTCGTCGGGGCACTGGAGTCGGGTGCGACTCGTCGGTCTACCGCGCCACGGCGCGAGAACGCGAGGCACCCGGCTCGCCACGGCCAGCATCGGCTGGTAATGCCGCCGAGCGGCGACGGAACAAGGTGCCGTCACAACGGGACTTGGCGAACCAGGACCCGCGGTTCCGTGAATCGCGTTTCCGGAGCCTGGCGGGTCCGCACGGCCAGGACAGATGGCGCAGAAGCTGCGGGTCCCCCCGTGCCCCGACAGAGCCAGCGGGCACGCGTGGCAGCTCGCACGCGAGCACTCGACCGAGGACTGCCAAGCCGAAGCATGCGAGGCATGCGGCCTGATCCGGATGACGTCGTACCGCACCGGACAGATCATCCGGTACGAGCCAGCCGGCGATACCGCCGGAACACCTCTGGAACCGCAGACGTACGCCCAGGCGGCCGGCGGACGGCCCGGCCGGACGCCGGCCGCCGGCGGGGACGAGGGGTGGCAAGCAGAGGAGGTGCCGTCGGTCTCCCTGACGATCAGGTTCCTCGCTGTGTGTCGGGAGTGCGGGGACGAGCGGCTGGCCGTCCGGATGGTGGCCGCCGGGCGCACCACGGGTGAACTCGGATTGCCGCAGAGCGACGACTGGAAGTCGTGGAACGCCAAGGAGATGCGGGCGGCCATCGACTACCTGGAGCGGAAACGCGTCTGAGACCTTCAGTCGGCCGCCACGCCGAGTTCGATTCCCCCTCACTACTTCTCGACGACGACGTACTCGGCCCAGTCTTCCATCAAGAGCCGCCGCCGCTCGAACAGGTCCGACCGCGCGTAGGCCGCCTCGACCTTGTTGGGGACCACGTGGGCCAGCGCCGCCTCGATGACCTCCCGCGGATGGTCGGTCTCCTCGGCCGCCCAGTCCCGGAACGTCGACCGGAAGCCATGGGCCACGGCCGGGATGTTGCAGTCCCTGAGGATCCGGGTCAGCGTCGTGCCGTCGAGCTGCCTGCCCCATCGGCCGGGGAACACCAGCGGGTTGCCGCCGTTGCCGAGCGTCCGCGCCGCGTCGACGATCTCGATGGCGCGGCCGCACAGCGGCACGCGATGTGCGCGGAGCGTCTTCATGCGGGCGGCGGGGACGGTCCACACGTGGTCCGTCGTGTCCATCTCGGGCCACTGCGCCCCGCGGACCTCGCCGGAACGCGCGGCCGTGAGGACGAGAAACTCGACCGCCAGCTTGCCGGCCAGCGTCGCCCGCGACGCCCGCACGGCCGCGATCGCCGCCGCCGCCTCACGGTGGGGCAACGCGCGCATGTGCTCGACGACGGCCTGCTGGACCCCGAGCACGGGTTCGAGCCGGTCGCAGGGGTTATCGGTCCTCATCTGCATGGCGATGGCCCACTCCATGACCGCGCGGATGCGCTGCCGCACGCGCCGGGCCGTCGGCGCCTTCACGTGCCAGATCGGCGTGAGGACCTCCAGCACGTCGGCGCTGGTCACGTCCGAGACGGGCATCCGGCCGATGCGCGGGAAGGCGTAGGTCTCGAGGCTCGCCTTCCAGTGCCAGACGTGGCCGGAACTGCGCCAGCCGGCCTGCTTGTCCTGCCAGACCCGCTCGGCGGCCTCGGCGAAGGTGGGCATGCCCTTGGCGCGGCGCTTGTCGGCGAGCGGATCGCCGCCGTCGCGAGCGAGCTTGCGGTTGGCGAAGGCTCTCTCGCGGGCCTCGGCGAGCGAGACGAGCGGGAAGCCGCCGAGTCCCAGTTCGCGGCGTCGCCCGCGGATTGCGATACGCTGGATCCAACTGCGGCTGCCGGTGGGCTGGACGTCGAGGTAGAGGCCCTGACCGTCACAGTATCGTCCGGCCTGGGCGACGTTTCGGACGAAGGCGGTAGAGAGGGCCTTGTCGGGATGGCGGCCCTTGGGTTTGCGTTTCCGGGGTCGAGCTGGGAGCGTCATACCTGCCTATATTCCCCTCATTCAGTCGCGGAAGTGGCAGGATTCTAGCGGACGGCGGGCACCTCGTCAAGACCGGCGTGAAACGGGTAAACGGCTATTATTCAGACTGTTACGGACGATTCCGGGCGCTCTGGAACGTTGCCGGTGACGCCAAGCATAGAGACGACGTGTCAAGCCGCCCTTCGGGCGCCTCCTCCACTTCGTTCCGGCTCTGGCGAGTGACACGCCGGCCACCGGCGCGGTGTTCTGCGTTTACTGCCGAACGCAGGCGTCCGGCCCTTGAACGGACCGGAGCCCCACCACGTCCTCGAACCCGCCGCCGACCACGCCAACCCGGAGTCGAGGCGCGAAGCCTGACGGAGATCGGGCGCGGGATGGCAGTCGAGGTCACGGAGCAGGACGAGGGCCGGGACGACCTTGGGCGTGTGATCCGCCCTGCCGCCCGATCACAGCGAGACAGGGGTCGAGCTTACACCCCATGATGCCGCAGGAGAGGTGTAAGCAGACCCGGAGCCTCAAGTTACGCCCCGAGTCACACCTGCACATACACCCCCGGCATCCGCTAAGTCCTTCCACATCAACCAGATCCCGACCCAACACACCACCCCCACGCGCCGCAGATTGGGACAGGGGGGAGGTTGGGGAGCGACCCATCCGAAAACCTGCGGTTTTCGGACCCGGCAGGTGTTCCTCCGTCACACCCGCCGCGCCGGGTCGCTCCCCAACGAAAGTGTCCCTGCGGGAAGGGCCTCACAGCGACGGTCACGGGCCGACAGGTAGTGCCGCCACGGCCATTTCCCGCCCGCGGTCTCGGATATAGCATGTGTTATGCTGCGGCTCGGTTGTGAGCGTCCGCACGTCGCAGCTCACAAGCACCGGAGCCTCGGAGAGCGGTGCAGGCAGACCTCCCCATTCCAGCGGACTACCCGCGCCGCATCAAGTCGATCCGAGAACTTCTCGATCTGACGCAAGCGCAGCTCGCGGAGCGGATCGGCGTCTCCTTCGCGACGGTGAACCGCTGGGAGAACGGCCAGACGAAGCCCGCCCGCCTGGCGTGGCGGCAGGTCATCGACCTGGAAGCCCGGAACGCGCCGTCGGAGCAGAGCCCCGAGGCGCCGGTTGACGCGACGGCTGCGCCCCCGGTCGACTTCACCGCCCGCCCTACCGTCGTCGCGGCCGTGGCCGAGGCGACGCGCCTCTCCTACGGGCACCTGGCCAATCCGGCGTTCGCGACCGAGGTCTCGCTGGTCCATCCGCTGCCGCACCAGCGGATCGCGGTCTACGACCGGATGCTGAACCTGTCTCCGCTCCGGTTCCTGCTCGCCGACGACGCCGGGGCGGGCAAGACGATCATGACCGGCCTGTACCTGCGGGAGGTGCTGGCCCGCCGGCTCATCAAGCGCGTCCTGGTTGTGCCGCCGGCCGGACTGGTCGGCAACTGGGAGCGCGAGATGCGGACGTTGTTCGCGCTGCCGTTCCGGATCGTGCGGGGCGCGGACGCGCGCGCCGGCAACCCGTTCGAGGAAGCGGAGAGCGACCGGGTGATCGTCAGCCTCGACACGCTGGCCGGGGAGCGCATGTTCGGACGGCTGCGCGAGGCGGTGGCGCCGGGAGCGGCGCCGTACGACCTCGTGGTGTTCGACGAAGCGCACAAGCTGGCCGCCGACCAGCGGCCGGACTCCACCGTCCGGAAGACCGACCGGTACCGCCTCGCTTCGGCGCTCGCCGGCCTGCCGGCCGACGAACCGCGGTGGCAGTTGGGATGGTCAGCGACGCACCTGCTGCTCCTGACCGCGACGCCGCACATGGGCAAGGACTTCCCCTACTACTGCCTGTGGCGGCTGCTCGCTCCAGACACGCTGGCGACCTTCGATGCCTTCCGCGCCTTCCCGGAGGCGCAACGGCGACGGCATTTCATTCGCCGCACGAAGGAGGAGATGGTCAGCTTCGACGGCCGGCCGCTGTATCCGCAACGGCGGTGCGACACGTTGAGCTACGGGCTGACGCCGCCCGAGCGGGCGCTGTACGAGGCGACGACGCGCTACATCTCAGAGACCTACAACAAGGCGCGCTTGGAGTCCTCCGCGTCGCCGACCAGCCCGCGAGGGAACCGTACCGGCGGCTGCTGCCCGGCTACGTCCGCCGGTTCCTGACCGCCGCCGTCCCGCTCGTCGGCCTGCGCCTGGACGGCTCCCCGGACGGTGTCTTCCGGCTTGCGCAGGAGCGTCCGGGCGGGCTGGACCCGGTCCTGAGCGAGATCGAGGCCTACTCCGGCGCAGACGGCGGCTTTACGTTGTCCCGGCCGGCGAACGCCTCGGATGTTATCTGGCTGCGCCCCGGCGAACCGGTGTTCGACCGATTCTGCGCCGTCCTGCTGTCGCGGCACGAGGACGAGGCCCGGCGCGGGGCCGTCTTCGTCGACCCGCATGCCGACGCGCCGTACCTGTTCCATCTCGCACGCGTGTCGGTGGTCCGCCAGCGACCGCCGCTGGCAGCAGGGTCACTCGCAGTGGTTGACGAACTCAGGGGCCAGGACGCCAACCCGGAGGTTGTCGAAAGCCGGCTCGTCGGACTCCGCCAGGACGGTGACGGCGCCATCGAGCCCTGCCCGCTGGAGCACCTGCTGCTGCTGCGGGGGGCACGCGGCGTCGCGCCCGGCGGCGTGCCGCTGGCGCGGATAGCGGCTCGCCTGACCGACGCGGCCCACGAATGGCTCGTAGCCGGAGCGCTAGCGCGCCTCGTGGACGAGCATCGGGCGCGGATCGAGCAGTCGCTTCCGGAGCGGCTCGACTGGCTCGCCCGCGGATGCGATCACAAGGCGGCGGAACTGATCGCCAAACGGCGGCGTGCGAGCCGGCAGGCACGGGCCGGCGACGCGGAGGCGGCGGCGGAACTGGCCCGAGTGAAGGACGAGCAGCGCCGTTTCGCGGCCGACAAGCAGCGGCGTCTGGAACTGCTACAAAGGGAGCCGTCGCTGGTCGTGGCGGGCGACGCGAACATGGTGGCGCACGCCCTCGTGCTGCCGACCCGCAACCCGGCTGACCGGCGGCACCACACCGCGCTGGTCGAGGATATCGCCATGCGACTGGCTCAGGCGCGAGAGGAAGCGGCGGGCGCCGCCGTCCGCGACGTGTCCCGGCCCGAGCTGGCGCGGCGGGCCGGGCTCGGCGACTGGCCTGGGTTCGACCTGTTGTCGGAAGGCCCCGACGGAAGCCGCCGCGCCATCGAAGTCAAGGGCCGGGCGGGAACCGGAGACATCGAGATGTCCGGGAACGAATGGGCCAAGGCCTGCAACCTGCGGGACGGTTACTGGCTGTACGTCGTCTACGACTGCGCGACAGCCCGGCCACGGCTGGTCCGGGTCCATGACCCGTTCGCCAAGCTGCTCACCAGGAACCGAGAGTTCTCCGCCTGCGCCATCGCGGCGTCATCCGTGCACGCGGCAGCCGAGGGAAACCAAGGAAGTGAACAATAGCGTCCCAGCCGCGCGGCGAAACATGGACACACGCAGGGTGTTCGGACCATGACGGTCCGGTCCGGCGATTCTGATCCCGCGGAGCCTTGCTCCGTGAGAGGAGCCTGAACCATGGGCAACGGACGGTACAGTTTTTCGCAAGCGCAGGGCTACGAGGAGATTCCAGGACCACTCAAGTTGGAAGAACTCCCCAAGGAAGCGCGGACACGCATCTGGAATCTGTTCTTTGTCCACCTCCAGCAATCAACAGACATCCATAGACGATGGCTCGATGGCGCCTGGGTACACGTCTTCCACACCGCGCACGCTCAGTTCGACAACTTGCCGCTCGATGATTGGAGTGCAGAAATTTGGCCCTTCTGCAAAAAACTCCGCGCGCGCATCGAATCACTGCCGTTCAACGAGGTCTTCGACTTGATCCAATATGTCCTGCGCCATCCCCACTGTCCATCCCCATTCGTCGACAGCATGAGGAGCGTCTTCGAGGAGAGCCGCCTCGCGTACACCTTGGACGCCGGACCGCCACCGACTATTGTCCCAGCCGCCACGCCTGACGAAGGTGCGGCAGTTGTCGACTCTCTGCGAACACTCCGACAGGCTGGCTTGGCCGGCAGCGGTACGCATTTGCGCGAAGCGTCGGCGTGCATCAACAAGGGTGATTGGGCAGGGAGCGTCCGGGAAAGCATTCACGCGGTCGAGTCCGTGGCCCGGCAACTCGATCCCGACGCGGCGCGGACGCTCGGGCCGGCGTTGAGGTCGATCGAACGCCGTGGAGCGCTGAATCCAGCGCTCAAGATAGCACTCGACAAGCTCTACGGATACACGTCAGGTGCGCAGGGCATACGCCATGCCCTCCTTGACCAGGCAGACGCGAGGGTGGGCCGGGACGAGGCTGTGTTCATGCTCGGAGCCTGCGCGTCCTTCGCCAGCTACTTGTGGCGCAAGCATGTAGCGGGAGAATCCGCGTGACCGAGAGGCGCCTCATCGACGTCGCCTTCCCCTTGGGCCTCGTCAGCAGAATCTGTGGGTGAGTTCTGGTTCGGGCAGGTCGCCAAGTGCATGATACAAAGCGACTTCCAGTGCCGCGGAGGTGCGGAAGCCATACGCCCGTTTGGTGATCACTCTGGCCTTCCCGTTGAAGCCTTCGACAATGCCACTGGAGAACTGCCCTCGGGCCCGGAACCAGTTCAGGATCAGGTCGCGGTGCGAGCGCAGCATGCGGGCCACCTCCTTCATCGGGTCGAGCCGCGAGCGCATCGTCCGAGTGCACCAGCGGTCGAGGAACCGGCCGGCCCAGTACGGCGACACGTAGCCCCACAGCGCTTGAAAGTCCTCCTTGAGCAGGTAGGCGCGAACCGTGCGCAGGTTGCGACGCACCAGCTCCGCAAGCCGGCCCCGCTGCTCGTCGCTGAGATTCTCCGGACGCTTGAGCAGGAGCCAGCGGCTGCGCTTGAGCACCGGCGCCCGGCCCGCGGCGGCGAGCTTCCGGGCCTCCGCCGCGCGCACCTCGTCGATCGCTTGCGAGAAATGGCTCATGATGTGGAAGCGGTCGAGCACCTGCACGGCCTGGCCGGCGCGCTCGGCAACCACCTTCAGGTAGGGCTTCCACATGTCCGAGCAGACGAAATACAGCGCCGCGCTGCGTGCGGGGCCGAACCAGTCGAAGAAGCCCTCCAACGTCGCGGCCTTGCGTTCGCGGCCGACCCACAGCAGGCGCTTGCAGTGACCGTCGATCTGATAGACCAGCGTCAGGTAGCGTTGCCCGCGGCGGCGGGAGAGCTCGTCGACGCCGATGGCCTCGATGTTCGTGAGGTCGCGGTGCGCGAGGCCCCAGTCGACCGCCATGCGCACGGCCCGATAGACGGTGTCCCAGGACGTGGGGAACGCCGCGGCGACCTCCTGCCACGACAGACGCCTGGCCCACCCGGCGAGGAACCAGGCGTAGGCGTCGGTCAGTCGGTGCTTGCCGGTGGCCCACGGCAGCGCCTCGACCCGTACGCCGCAGCGCGGGCAGTCGACGCGGCGCATCGCGTAGAGGAAGACCACGGGGATGTGCCACAGGGGCACGAAGTCGAAGCGCCGGACCGCCTGCGTGTCGTAGCCCGGGGCCCGGCGCCTGCACTGCGAGCACGTCGCGCGGGTCCCGGCGCGAGGCCGCACCCGAACCTCGAGGGTCAACTGCGGGTGCTCCACCAGCCGCACCGTCTCGTAGATGAACGACGGGTGCTTCTGGACCCGATTCAAGATACTCTTGAGTTGCATCCCGTTCCCCTTCCGCGTCGCTTGGCTGCTGCAACACCAATTGTCGCGGATTCCGGAACGGGATGCGTTTCCGATGTCGAGGCTGCGTTCTGTGCTTCGGGACGGGCCATCGCCCTCCCGATACGGGCGTCGGGCATTTGGTCCTCGTCAGACGAGAGCCGGGGCGCTCGTGCGCGGAGCCGGCGTCCAGGCCGTCAGCCCCGCGCAGCGGGGGCGGAGCGGAGCGAAGCGCCTTGACGGCGGCGAGCACACGGGCACGCTGCCTCTTGTCTGACGAGGACTACCAGCCTCCGTTCTTACCCACAGATTCTGCGGAAGACCCCCCCTTGGAACAGGTCTCCCTCGACGCCGTGCACGAGAAGAACGTCCGCCACGGACACATCTCGACTCTGCACATCTGGCCGGCGCGGCGACCGCTGGCGGCGTGCCGGGCCGCGCTGATCGCTGCGCTGACGCCGGACCCCGGCGACCTTCGGGAGCGACAGGCGATCTACGAGCGGATGGCGGGCACCATCGTCGAGACCGTGGAGGACGAGCGCGTCGGCGGGCGGATGGTCGCGAGACGGAAGCGCGAGACCCGAGGCGGGGTCCTGCACTGGAAGCGGGCGGGGCATGCGGATCTCGATTGGTTCCGCGCGCGGATTCGTGAAGCCTGCGGCGGTCGTGCTCCGCGGGTGCTCGATCCGTTCGCAGGCGGCGGTGCGATCCCGCTCGAAGCGATGCGTTTGGGTTGTGAGGCCACGGCGGTCGACATCAATCCGGTGGCGTGGTTCATCCTGAAGTGCACGCTCGACTACCCGCGGCAACTCGCGGGCCAGACCCGGGCGTTGCCGGACGTCGCGCTGCGGGACCGCGATTTCATGACCGCGTTCTTGAAGGGGAAGGGCTTCAAGGGCCGCGCGCTGAGGCGCGAGTGCGCGAAGCTCGGTCTAGGCGATGCGGGCGACGCGGAGCCGGAGCTGCTCGACACCAGGCCCGCGATGGAGGCGGACCTCAGCTGGCACGTGCGCGCGTGGGGCCGTCAGGTGCTGAAGGCGGCGCGGCGACGGCTCGCTGACCGCTATCCGACGTACGCGGCGTTTCAGGCGCTCGCGCCCGGAGCGGAGCCGTTCGAGGCGCGACCGCTGACGCTTCTCAGCCCCGACGCGGACGGCGAGACCGATGTCCGATCGCTGAATTCGGAGTTCGATGTTGCCTGGATCGAGGATCGGCGCAAGCCGCGCTGGGTGGCGAAACCGACCGTCGCCTATCTCTGGGCTCGAACGGTCCGCTGCAAGGGCTGTCGCGCCACGATCCCGCTGCTCAAGACCCGCTGGCTCGCGAAGAAGGGCGGCAAGCGCGTGGTGCTGACGATGACCCCGAACGCCGAGCGCGACGGCGTCGTGTTCGGCGTCGAGGTCGACGACGCACCCGGCGAGGCCACCGCCGCCCGACGGCGCGACCACGACAAGCGGATCGGCGCCGGCACGATGAGCCGGTCAGGCGTCTCGTGCCCGGTGTGTCCGACGATCATGACCATGGAGGACCTGCGGCTCGACGGCCGCGCCGGGCGGTTGGGCGAGGTCATGACGGCGGTCGTGGTCGATGGGCCGGCCGGCAAGGAGTACCGGCTGCCGACGGAGCTGGAATTGCGGGCGGCGCGGGTCGAGGCTGCGGATCTCGACAGACTCTACGCGGAGATTCCGTTCGGCCTGCCCGAGGATCCGACGCCGGGCGGGGAGCACCTCGGGATGCGGATCCCGCGCTACGGCTTCGACACGTGGCGCACGCTCTTCACGAATCGCCAGCTCTTGGCGCTGGGCACGTTCGTGCGGGAGATTCGCCGCCTTCCGGAGGCGATGGCCGACTGGCCCGACGCATGGCGGGAGGCGAATTCGACCTACGCCTCGTGCGCCCTGAGCAAGTTCGCCGACTACAGCAGCGCCATCTGTTCGTGGCACAACAGTGGCGAGAAGCTCGGCCACACGTTCGCGCGTTTCGCACTCCCGATGGTCTGGGACTACTGCGAGGTCAACCCGCTGTCGAACGCCACCGGGGGATTCGTCGCGTCGGTCGAATGGCTCGGCCGCGTCTGTGAGCACCTGCTCGCCGCCGCTCGCGACGCACCCGCACCCGTCGTGCTGAACGAGTCAGCCGCGACCCTGGCGCCCTCCGCCGCTACCGCCGACGGCTTCGATCTGATCTGCACCGACCCGCCCTACTACGACGCCATTCCGTACTCGGACCTGATGGATTTCTTCCACGTCTGGTTGCGGCGTGCCCTTCGGGGCCTGACGCCGGAACTCGACGCCGCGTTCGAGACGCCGCTCGGCCCGAAGTGGAACGCGGCGGCCAACGACGGAGAGTTGATCGATGATGCCGCCCGTTTCGGCGGCGACCGGGAGGTGTCGAAGCGGAACTACGAGGAAGGTATGGCGCGAGCGTTCTCTCGCTTCCACGCCGCGCTGCGGGACGACGGCCGGCTGGTCGTCGTCTTCGCGAACAAGTCGCCGGCCGCGTGGGAGACGCTGGTCTCGGCGCTGATCCGGGCCGGATTCGTCGTGGACGGCTCTTGGCCGATCCGAACGGAAATGGAGACCCGCCAACGGTCGCTCTCGTCCGCTGCGCTCGCCTCGTCGATCTGGATCGTCTGCCGGAAGCGGCCGGCAGGGCGCGCCGGTTGGGACGCCGGGGTGCTCGCCGAGATGCGCGCGAACATCTCGCAGCAGCTCCGCGAGTTCTGGGACGCCGGCATTCGCGGCCCCGACTTCGTGTGGGCGGCGACCGGACCGGCGCTCGAAGCGTTCTCGAAGTACCCCGTCATCAAGAAGGCTGATGCCGCCGGCTCCCAGATGACGGTGTCGGAGTTCCTCCGGGAGGTGCGGCGGCTCGTCGTCGACTTCGTGGTCGGCCGCGTGCTGACGCACGACGGCGACGCGGAGACCGCCAGCGGGCTCGATGACGTGACCACGTACTACCTGCTGCACCGGAACGACTTCGGCCTCGGCGAGGCGCCCATCGGAGCCTGCATCCTCTACGCGATCTCCTGCAACCTGTCGGACCGCGATCTGACGGATCGCTACGACGTCCTGTCCCGCGGCGGTCGCACGTCCGGCAGCGAGCCGGACGACGACGAGCCGGCCCCGGAGGAAGATGCCGGCGCGGCGGACGGTCCCGGCGGCGGCAGCAAGGTGACGCTGAAGCCTTGGCACCGGAGAACGGCGAAGTCGCTCGGCCGTCGAACGCCGGATGGCCGCCAGCCGCCGTTGATCGACCAAGCGCACCGGTTGATGCGCCTCTGGCGTGCCGGGAACGAGGCGAAGGTCAACGAGTACGTCGACGACTACGGCCTCAAGCGCCACGCGCTCTTCGCGCGGGTGTTGCAGGCGATGATAGAGCTGTCCCCGTCCGGTTCGGAGGAACGCGCCACCCTGGAGTCGGTCTCCAACCACATGTCCGCGATCGCGGGCGTCGCGCCGGGCCGGAAGGCGGCGTTGCCCTTCGGGCCGACGCCGTGACGCGTCGTGCACCGCGTCACGCATATACTCTAGTCATGAACCGGTTGGAGCGAATCACGCAGGATCCCGACGTCATGGGCGGACGCCCCTGCATTCGGGGGCTTCGCGTGACGGTGGGGATGGTCGTGGGATTGCTGGCCGCGGGCCATGACCCGGACGAGGTGTTGGCGGCCTACCCGTATCTGGAGCGCGACGACATCCGTCAGGCGCTCGCGTATGCCGCGTGGCGCAGCGAGGAGCAGGAAGTCGCGCTCGGCTCCAGTTGAGGATTCTCATCGACATGAACCTGTCGCCTCGCTGGGTCGAGGCGCTGGAGCATGCGGGTATCGAGGCGCGGCATTGGAGCGCGGTCGGTGACGGCGCGGCCTCCGACGCGGAGGTGCTCCAGTGGGCACGTCGGCGCGGGTTCGTCCTGTTGACCCATGATCTCGACTTCGGCCGCCTGCTGGCCCTTGGCGGTGGCCGCCGGCCCAGCGTCGTGCTGCTCAGGACGCATCGCGTCCTGCCGGGCGAGTCGGCGACGGTGCTGGTGAAGGTGCTGCGGCGGCACGAACCGGAGCTGGAGCAGGGCGCGGTCGTCGTCCTGCACGCCGACCACAATCGAGTCCGCCTGCTTCCCCTTCGGCCGGATTCCTGATCATGAGTCACGAACGACTGCCCTGGACACCGTGGCACCGGGTGGTGACGCTGCGCGAGGACGTGCGCACCGGCGAGCTGTCGCTGGCCGATTTCGCGGCCGACCTGCACGACGTGATGATGCAGCGCGGCGCACGGCCGATCTACGAGGATCCCGCCCGCTTCTTCGCGTTGACCTTCCCGACCTTCTCGCTCCGCGAGTTGGCGAAGGATGTCGTGCTCCGGCTTGCCGGCCGGAACACGAAGGCGGTGCGGCAACTGGAGTTGACCTACGGCGGCGGCAAGACGCACACGCTGGTGACGCTGCGCCATCTGGCGCACGACCCCGAGGCGCTGCCGAACCTGCCCGCCGTGGAGCAGTTCAAGTCCCACGTGGGCGCGGCGCTGACTCCGGCTCGCGTGGCGTCGCTCGCCTTCGACAAGCTGGACGTCGAGAAGGGAATGGAGGTGCGCGGGCCGCAGGGCGAGCTGCGCTGGCTGAAGCACCCGTGGAGCGTGCTGGCCTTTCAGATCGCCGGCGGGGCCGGCATCCAGGCGCTTCACGCCGAGGGGCGGGACGAGGAACGCGAGACGCCGCCGGCTGAGCCGCTGCTGGTCGATCTGCTGGCGCGGCCACAGTCCGAGGGACTGGCGACGCTGGTGCTGGTCGACGAGGTGCTGATGTTCGCCCGCGGCAAGGTCGCCGTGGACGAGACGTGGCGCGGCCGGCTGATCGACTTCTTTCAGTACCTGTGCCAGGCCGTGACCAAGGTCGACCGCTGCGCGCTCGTAGCGTCGCTGCTCGCGTCCGACCCGGCGACGAGCGACGAGGCCGGAAAGGCGATCAGCGCGCAGATCGCCGACATCTTCAACCGTCAGAAGGAGGAAGGCGTACAGCCCGTCCAGCGCGAGGACGTGGCGGAGGTGCTGCGCCGCCGCTTCTTCACGCCGGAATCGATCGCCGACACCGACCGTTTCCTCCCGCACGTGACCACAGCCGTTGGCAACCTCGCATCGCTCGACGATGCTGTCCGCAAGGATCGGAGGAACGTCGAGGCGCGTTTCGCCCGGGGGTATCCCTTCCACCCCGACCTGACCAACCTGTTCTACACCCGGTGGACGCAACTCGACCGGTTCCAGCGGACGCGCGGCATTCTGCGGACGTTCGCCATCGCCCTTCGCGATGCGGAGCCCTGGGACGCGGCCCCGCTGGTCGGTCCCAACGTGTTTCTGCCTGCGCCCGACCGCGGCAGCATCGCCGAGGCCGCCCGCGAATTGACCGGCATCGCCACGCGGGAGGCGACCGAGAGCCGCGGGCACGACTGGGCCGCGATTCTGGAGGGCGAGCTGGCGAAGGCACGGGGAATCCAGGCCGAGCAGCCGGGATTGAAGGGACGCGAGCTGGAGCAGGCGGTCTGCGCCGTGTTCCTCGGCTCGCAGCCGATCGGCCAGAAGGCGCACACGCCGGAGCTGGTCGCCTTGGTCGGCTCGACGCGACCGGATCGCATCGCGCTGGAGCAGGCGCTGCGCCGCTGGATGGAGGTTTCGTGGTTCCTGGACGAGAATGAGTTCGGGAGCGAATCGGCCGCCGACGGTGGTCCCGTGCCCCTGCCGAAGGGGTGGCGGCTCGGCGACCGGCCGAACCTGAAGCAGATGCACCACGACGCCTGCGCCAACCGGGTAGGCGCAGAGGCCGTCGACTTGAGACTGTTGGAGGATGTCCGCGCGACCAAGAGCCTGACCCAGGGGACGCGCGCTCTTGGCGTACGCGTGCACATGCTGCCGGAGCGGCCTCGCGACATCGAGGACGACGGCGAGTTTCATTTCGCGATCCTGCCGCTACGGGCCGTCTCGGTCGCCGCCCGGCCGAGCGGCGCCGCGCGCCGCTTCATCGACGAGACGACCGGCCCGGACCGTCCGCGCAGTCGGCGCAACGCCGTCGTGCTCGTGGCGCCTTCCGCCGATGGCCTGGAAGTCGTGCGCACGTGCGTTCGCGAGTACCTGGGCTGGGACGAGGTGCAGGCCCAGCTCAAGGGTCACCAGCTCAAGGGTCAGCCGGAGGATCCGGTCCGCGAGGAGTGGCTTTCAGCCTGGACTGCGGCGGCTCGGCGACGGATCCCGGAGGCGATACGGCAGGCATGGACCGTCGTCGTGAGCGTGGATCCGGAGAACCGCATACAGGCGTTCCGGGTACCGATCGCCGCGGAGCCGTTGTTTGCGACGATCAAGGCGGACCGGCGTTCACGCATCCAGGAGACGGCCATCAACGCGGAGGCGCTGCTGCCGGGCGGACCGTACGACCTCTGGCGCGACGATGAGCCGTCACGTCGCGTCAAGGACCTGGCCAGCGCGTTCGCCGAGAACCCGCGGCTGCCGAAGATGCTCAGGGCGCAGGAGATCCTCGCCACGATCGACCGGGGCGTGCGCGACGGGCTGTTCGTGGCGTCGCTGGTGCGGCCCGACCGGTCGGTCAAGACGTGGTGGCGGGTACCGATCGACGCGGCGGCGCTCGCCGAGCCGGCGTTGGAGGTCTTCCTGCCGGGCGCGACCACGCTGTCGGATATCGAGCCCGGCGTCCTGAGCCCTGGATCACTGCCGGCGCTCTGGACCGGGGAGTCGGTCACGGTCGCCGACATGGTCGAGTACTTCGCGGGCGGCCGGACGGTGACGGTCCCGAACGAGGGCTATGAGGAGCCGGTGGCCATCCCTGCCTGCCCGCGAGAGGAGGTCGAGGCCGCCGTCGAGCAGGCGGTCGAGCGGGGCGGCCTCTGGCTGCTGAACGGACCGGCCAGCTTCCAGGGCGAGGCGGTTCCGGCCGGCGTGCTGACGGCGACAGCCACGCTCCGCGCGCCGATGGCGCCGCTGCCGGTGCAGCGCCTCTTGCCGGACGCCGCCGCCGATGCGTGGGCATCAGGCGAAGCGAACGTGCTGGCGCTCGCCGCCGCGTTGGCCGCTCAGGAGGGTCGGCCCATCCCCTGGTCGGTGTTGCGTCGCGCCATCGACGACGCGATGGCCGCGCGCTGGCTGGAAGCGGTTCCGGGCAGCGGCGCGTGGCCCTGTGACGTGACCGCTGCGGCAACGGTGAAGCTGAGGACGCCGACCACCGAGCCGGTAGACGTAGCGATCCCGGCGGAGGCCCACAAGGCGTCGGCTCTGCTGGAGCCCGACGCGCTGCAGGATCTCGTGGATGCATTGGACGAGATCGTCAAGGCGTCGGCCGGCGTACGGCTGGAATTCCGACTGACCGTGCAACTGGGAGACGATGCGAAGGACGTGCCCGCGGACACCCTGGAGAGGGTCGACGCGCTGCTTCGGACCGTCAGTCCGGACTTGCGCTTGCGATGAAGGCACCCCACGGTGTCTCGTCTCGCGGGAGCCGTACGCTCGGAGCAGCGCTTGGTGAGAGCCTTCCGGCCACGGGACGGATTCTAACGCTAAACGGGAGCGACCGGAGGCCCGGCGGCGAGTGTAACCACACGAGCCGACCGGGGCCGCAAAATGCCAACTTTACAGGTCGCTCCCGTTTTCCCCCTGACCCCGTACCCGACCCCGTGTATGGATCGTGCGTGTCGGTTCGGTCAATAGAATCAATGGTTTGCAGAGGACAAGGTGTGACTGGGGGTGTGACACCAGGCGTGACGCCCCCTGTGATCCGTCACGCTTGATGCAGTTACACCAGAAAGCGACCCCATTATCTTCCGCTCAGATGTGATCGGACTGGCGCCTTCGGTGTGATCGGAAGCCGGGTCTGATCACATGTCCCGGCCGCATCTTCATCTCGACCCGCCCGTCCGTGTCGTGCTCGATCTCCCGTTTGTTCACCTCGCTGTTCGTCGGGCCTCTCCGTCGTGCGTCGTGACCTTCGCTCGGTCGCCCTGGGGTTCGAGGAGCCGCGCATCGTGCGGCTTGACACACTACGCGACGGGATGGTTGCACCAGCGGCGGCAGCGCCCGCTCCATGCCGCGTCCCGCGCCGACCCCTTGCCACCATCCGGCCTCGGCTGGCTCCAGCAATGAGGCCTTCGACGCGGAGCCTCTCGCGGCGGAGGCGGGGAGCTTCCTGCGCTTGCACGGGGTGCACCGCGGTCGTCCTCAAGCCGCCGGTCATGATCGAACGGCGTGACCCTCGACGTGTTGGCGCTAGCCCTTCCCGCTCCTGGACACCGACGCCTGCGCGGTGGCCACGCGGGTCCCAGGTCGTCGTCCTCGTCCTCGGCGTGCTGCTCGCCGCGGAGCACTTCAACCCGCTACGTGGACGACCACCGGTCTCTGCGCCGGGTGTCGGCGTCGGTGAGCCGCGACCTGGGCGCGATTACCGGCAAGATGAGGAGAGCGGCGGATGGCGGACGCTGACCGCAGTGGTCCAATGCAGATTCTGGCTTCTGGAATACCCGGAATGCCCACCCCTTGATTTCCAGACACGCAACGGTGTACACTTTTACACGAAGGAGGGTACCAGAATTCGGATCGGGTATTGTGATTGGATCCGGCTAGTCGTTGGGTTGGGGGGAATCCCCATCGCGAGGGTCCCGTGAGAGGAGGGAAGAGGTGCCTGCATCCCCCGGCAGCGCCCTGAAGTCGCCGCATCAGGTGGCTGACCAGATTCTCTGTGTGCGTCGGCAGGATGCCCGCGAAACTACACCAATGCACCTCATCAAGTTGGTGTACCTATGCCACGGCTGGCTGCTCGCGCTTGACGATCGCCCACTGATTTTCGAGCAGGTCGAGGCGTGGCGCTATGGCCCGGTTGTTCCAAGCATCTATCACGCCTACAAATTCTTCGGTGGGTCCCCCATCGACGTGGATACTTCCGACCGCACCGGAGATTTCGACGACGGCCAGCAGCAGGCCATCCAGTTCGTCGACGGAACGTATGGGCACCTGTCAGCCATTCAGCTCTCCGCGCTGACTCATCGTCCGGGAACTCCGTGGGACGTGACCCGTAGGCTCTACGGAATCGGGTACCCAATCGAGAACAGCCTCATCCGGAACCACTTCAAGGAAATCGCCGACAAGTGGGACCTGCTATGACGTCTCCCCCGAGTGAACGGCGCAAGCAGGTTGAACGCGAACTCGACACCCTGTCCGTCGAAGACGCGACCGCCGAGGGATCGGCGCTTGCAGCTGGGACGCTGGATGTCTCGACGCACCAAGCCCTCTTGGAGGTCGAGAAGCTCAGGGGAGAGATCGCTGTCTGCGCCAAGTCGAGCGACCTGCACAGCGCGAGGCTAGAGATTGAGGCCTCGTCAGCAGAATCTGTGGGTGAGTTCTGGTTCGGGCAGGTCGCCAAGTGCATGATACAAAGCGACTTCCAGTGCCGCGGAGGTGCGGAAGCCATACGCCCGTTTGGTGATCACTCTGGCCTTCCCGTTGAAGCCTTCGACAATGCCACTGGAGAACTGCCCTCGGGCCCGGAACCAGTTCAGGATCAGGTCGCGGTGCGAGCGCAGCATGCGGGCCACCTCCTTCATCGGGTCGAGCCGCGAGCGCATCGTCCGAGTGCACCAGCGGTCGAGGAACCGGCCGGCCCAGTACGGCGACACGTAGCCCCACAGCGCTTGAAAGTCCTCCTTGAGCAGGTAGGCGCGAACCGTGCGCAGGTTGCGACGCACCAGCTCCGCAAGCCGGCCCCGCTGCTCGTCGCTGAGATTCTCCGGACGCTTGAGCAGGAGCCAGCGGCTGCGCTTGAGCACCGGCGCCCGGCCCGCGGCGGCGAGCTTCCGGGCCTCCGCCGCGCGCACCTCGTCGATCGCTTGCGAGAAATGGCTCATGATGTGGAAGCGGTCGAGCACCTGCACGGCCTGGCCGGCGCGCTCGGCAACCACCTTCAGGTAGGGCTTCCACATGTCCGAGCAGACGAAATACAGCGCCGCGCTGCGTGCGGGGCCGAACCAGTCGAAGAAGCCCTCCAACGTCGCGGCCTTGCGTTCGCGGCCGACCCACAGCAGGCGCTTGCAGTGACCGTCGATCTGATAGACCAGCGTCAGGTAGCGTTGCCCGCGGCGGCGGGAGAGCTCGTCGACGCCGATGGCCTCGATGTTCGTGAGGTCGCGGTGCGCGAGGCCCCAGTCGACCGCCATGCGCACGGCCCGATAGACGGTGTCCCAGGACGTGGGGAACGCCGCGGCGACCTCCTGCCACGACAGACGCCTGGCCCACCCGGCGAGGAACCAGGCGTAGGCGTCGGTCAGTCGGTGCTTGCCGGTGGCCCACGGCAGCGCCTCGACCCGTACGCCGCAGCGCGGGCAGTCGACGCGGCGCATCGCGTAGAGGAAGACCACGGGGATGTGCCACAGGGGCACGAAGTCGAAGCGCCGGACCGCCTGCGTGTCGTAGCCCGGGGCCCGGCGCCTGCACTGCGAGCACGTCGCGCGGGTCCCGGCGCGAGGCCGCACCCGAACCTCGAGGGTCAACTGCGGGTGCTCCACCAGCCGCACCGTCTCGTAGATGAACGACGGGTGCTTCTGGACCCGATTCAAGATACTCTTGAGTTGCATCCCGTTCCCCTTCCGCGTCGCTTGGCTGCTGCAACACCAATTGTCGCGGATTCCGGAACGGGATGCGTTTCCGATGTCGAGGCTGCGTTCTGTGCTTCGGGACGGGCCATCGCCCTCCCGATACGGGCGTCGGGCATTTGGTCCTCGTCAGACGAGAGCCGGGGCGCTCGTGCGCGGAGCCGGCGTCCAGGCCGTCAGCCCCGCGCAGCGGGGGCGGAGCGGAGCGAAGCGCCTTGACGGCGGCGAGCACACGGGCACGCTGCCTCTTGTCTGACGAGGACTACCAGCCTCCGTTCTTACCCACAGATTCTGCGGAAGACCCAGATTGAGAAGCTGAGGACCCTGTACTGGCGATCTGCACTCGTCGTTGTCGCCGCTCTGCTGGCCGGGTCCGGTCAGCTCATTATCCGCTTGATGGCGTATCTCGTGCAGCAGGTCGTTCTGCCCGCGGTTCCGTCACCACCGCCGTTCCAGTTCGGCTGATCGTCCGCCATCGGCCGCTTCCCTCGGAACCGACGACCATGCTAATTCCTTCTGAGGAGGGTGCCCCGCTGGTCTTGCCTGCGATATCGGCGATGCAGACCGAACTTCGGAGCCAAGGGATCCTCCATGCACTGATCGGCCAGGATGCCTTGGCGCGCAGCCGTCTGGTGGACGACGGACCACGGCAACGCTTCACGCCGTCGTGGTAGCCAACGTGGTATAGTTGAAAACGGTGCAAAGGGAAGTCCTTTTATTTCTTCATTTACAGCGCCTATTCGAATCCTGTCGGGCGCGCCAACTTCCCTTCCCCCCATCCCGTCGGCGCGATTGACTCGGTGGGCGCACCGAAGTCTAATCCACGTACGCCGCTCTGGTCGCGTCCGAGCCCCGAGCGATGATGAGCGCCGTGCCTGCGGGGTGCGCCACCCAACGGGACGGTGTGCGGCCGTCACCGTCCGCGCGCGGTTGGAGACCTCGATGACCAAGTCCGCGGCAAGGCGATCGGCGGCGCTGTCGACGGCCGGTGCGCTGGTGCTGCTGCTGTCGGCGGAGCTGCACGGAGCGGCCGCGGGGCCGCCCGGCCCAGGCGCGGCGGCAGCGGCCCCGTCCCCGCAGCGGCTGCTGCTCGACCGCTACTGCGTCACCTGCCACAACGAGAGGCTGCAGACCGCCGGCCTGACCCTGGACGTCCTGGACGTGGACGACGTCGCGGAGCGTCCCGACGTGTGGGAGAAGGTGGTGCGCAAGCTCCGGGCCGGCCTCATGCCCCCGATGGGCCGGCCACGCCCGGATCGCGAGGCGTACGACGGCTTCGCGAGCTGGCTGGAGGCCCGGCTCGACCACGCCGCCGCTCTCGACCCCCACCCCGGCCGGTCACCGGTGTTCCATCGCCTCAACCGCACCGAGTACGCGAACGCGATTCGCGACCTCCTCGCCCTGGAGATCGATGCGACGGAGCTGCTGCCGGCCGACGATGCGAGCTACGGGTTCGACAACATCGCGGCCTCGCTCCGGATGTCGCCGACGCTCGTCGACCGCTACCTGGCCGCGGCGCGCAAGATCAGTCGCGCGGCCGTCGGGAGCTCGGCGGCACCGCCCACGGTGAAGGTCTATCACCTGCCGCCGGACCTGCCGCAGGAGCGGCACCTCGAGGGGCTGCCGCTCGGCACGCGAGGCGGCACCCTGGTCCGGCACCACTTCCCGCAGGATGGCGAGTACGCGATTCGGGCGAAGCTGGCCCTCGACATCGCGGACAACATTCCGCGGTACGACGAGACGCACGAGCTGGAGATCCTGCTCGACGGCGAACCGGTCGCGCGGTTCACGTTCGCCGGCGAGCCGGATCCTGACGAAGCCCCCGAAGAAGGCGCCGCTCTCCGGGCGGGGCAGAACACGGCCGAACGGTCCGGCTACCGGCGGAACCTGGACGCGCACTGGCGCGTGCGCCTCCCCGTGACGGCGGGTATGCACGAGGTCGCCGCGGCGTTCGTCGAGAATGGGCAACTGCTGACCGAGGCGACCCGGACCAACACCTTCGCCCGGCTCCGCCTGGCGCTCGTGGAGCCCTCGTTGCGCGCGTACGCCGGTGGCTACTTCAACGACGAGACGCGGTCGGGTCCCTACCTGGCGCACCTCACCGTCGCGGGTCCGTTCCTGCCCGGCGGGCCCGGCGACACGGAGAGTCGCCGGCGCATCTTCACCTGCCGGCCGACCGCGCCGGAGGACGAGGGGCCCTGCGCGGCCCGGATCCTGGCAACGCTGGCGCGGCGCGCGTATCGGCGGCCGCCGAGCCCGTCGGAGCTGGCCCCCCTGCTGGCCGCGTACCGGGACGGCCGACATGCGGCGGGGTTCGACGCGGGGATCGAGCGGGCGCTGCGGCAGTTGCTCGTCGCGCCGGGCTTCCTGTACCGCATGGAAGAACGGCCGCAGGAGATCGCACCGGACACGAACTACCCCGTCGCCGATCTGGATCTGGCCTCCCGCCTGTCGTTCTTTCTCTGGAGCAGCATTCCGGACGACGAGCTCCTCGACGTCGCGGAGCGCGGCCGTCTGCGCGACCCGGCAGTGCTGGAGCAGCAGGTGCAGCGGATGCTGGCGGACCGCCGGTCGGACGCCTTCGTCGCGAACTTCACCGGGCAGTGGCTGAACCTGCGCCGGCTGCCCGACGTGGCGCCGGACCTCAAGCGGTTCCCCGATTTCGACGGGACCCTGCGGCACGCCCTGCGGCGCGAGACGGAGCTCTTCTTCGAGAGCGTTCTCCAGGAAGACCGGAGCGTGCTGGAGCTGCTGACGGCGGACCATACGTTCGTGAACGAGCGGCTGGCGGCGCACTATGGAATCCCGGCGGTCAAGGGGAGCCACTTCCGCCGGGTCACGATCGGCGATACGAGCCGGCGCGGGCTGCTCGGCAAGGGGAGCATCCTCGCCGCGACGTCCTATGCCCACCGCACGTCCCCGGTGCTCCGGGGCAAGTGGATTCTGGAGAATCTGCTCGGCACCCCGCCGCCGCCCCCGCCGCCGGACGTGCCGGACCTCAAGGAGGACAACGACGAGGGCGAGGTCCTGTCGATGCGGGACCGGATGGTGCAGCATCGCGCCAGTCCGGTGTGCGCGAGCTGCCACGCGATGATGGATCCGCTCGGCCTGGCGCTCGAGAACTTCGACGCGGTCGGGCAGTGGCGGACGCGGAGCGAAGCGTTCACGCCGATCGACGCCTCGGGCGCGATGCTCGACGGCACCACCTTCGACGGCGTGGACGGGCTGCGGGAGGTGTTGCTGGGCCGGTCCGAGCTGTTCGTCACGACGTTGACCGAGAAGCTGCTGACGTACGCTCTCGGACGGGGGCTGGACGCCGGCGACGCGCCGGTGGTCCGCCGGATCGTACGGGCGGCGGCGGCCGAGGACTACCGCTTCCAGTCGCTGCTGCTGGGCATCGTGAAGAGCCTGCCGTTCCAGATGCGGCGCTCGAGCGGGCCGCCGGCCGCGGCGCCGGCGCAGTAGGGAGTCTGCGCCGCAGAACCGCGCGGCCTCCGGCGCGAGGTGCGGACTCCCGGCAAGCCGGCCGGGCGGGAATCGGAACCGCAGGCAGCGACTTGCGGGCCAGGAGCTTGCGCCGCAGAACGCAACGGCGTGAATGCTGCGGCGCAAACTCGTGGGGCGGTGGGGCTGGGGCCGGACACGGAGCCTGCGACGGGTTTGGCGGCGCTGGCGGGGGCCGGCCTGTCCGGGAGGAGCTCGCAGTCATGTTCATCACGAAGAAGACGTTGCCGCGGCGGACGGTCCTGCGCGGCCTCGGCGCGGCGGTGGCGCTGCCCCTGCTGGATGCGATGGTGCCGCCGCTCACGGCACTGGCGCGGACGCCTGCGACGCCGGCGCGCCGGCTCGGGTTCGTCTACATCCCGAACGGCGTCGCGATGAACGCGGAGGTGAACCACTGGAGGCCGGTCGGCGAGGGTACGGACTTCGAGCTCTCGTCCATCCTGACGCCCCTCGCCCCCTTCCGGGACCACCTCACGATCGTGAGCGGTCTCTCGCAGCCTTCTGCGGCGGAGGGAGCCAACGACGGCGCGCACTCCCGTGCGGCAGCCGGCTGGTTGAGCGGCATCGGCGCGAAGCAGGCGCAAGGGGAGAACGTGCAGGGCGGGACGACGGTCGATCAGGTCGCGGCCGCCGTGCTCGGACGGAGCACGCGGCTGCCCTCGCTCGAGCTGGCGATCGACAGCTTCAGCAGCAGCCAGGTCGGCAATTGCGACAACGGTTACGACTGCGTCTACCTCAACACGCTGGCGTGGCGGACGCCGACGACCCCGCTGCCCATGGAGCGGCACCCGGCGGTGGTCTTCGACCGCCTCTTCGGCGAAGGGGGCACGGCGGCCCAGCGGCGGGCGGAGGTCCGGACGGACCGGAGCATTCTCGACGTCGTGACCGGGGACATCGCCGCCCTGCAGCGGACGGTGGGCGGCAGCGACCGGGCTCGGGTCGACGAGTACCTCGATTCGGTGCGCGAGATCGAGCGCCGGCTGCAGGTATCGGAGCGCGCCGCCGAGCAGGAGCTGCCTCCGTTCGAGCGGCCCACTCGGATTCCGCTCGACTTCGCCGAGCATACCAGGCTGATGTTCGACCTGCAGTGGCTGGCGTATCAGGCGGACGTCACGCGGGTCACGACCTTCATGCTCGGCCGGGAGCTGGGCGGGCGGGCCTACCCCGAGCTCGGCGTGCCCGTGAATCACCACGGCCTGTCGCACCACCAGGATGACCCGGAGAAGATCGCCGACCTGGCGAAGATCAACACGTATCACGTCGAGCTGTTCGCCTATTTCCTCGAGAGGCTCCGGTCGACCCCCGAGGGGGACGGCAGCCTGCTGGACCACGTCGTCCTGCTCTACGGCGGCGGGCTCGGCGACCCGAACCAGCACTCGCATCTGAACCTGCCGCTCGCGCTGGTGGGCAGCACCCCGCAGAAGCAGGGCCGGCACCTGCAGTATTCGGACACCCCGTTGACGAACCTGCTGCTGGCGATGCTGGACAAGGTGGGCGTCCCGGCGGACCGGCACGGAGACAGCACGGGGCGGCTGGAGCTGGAACCGCTATCCAGTGTCTGAGGACCGAGCGAAGGTGAGCAGGGCGACCACCGACCAGGAGCCTGCACGGTAGAAGGGCGGACTCGCGCAGGAACGGCTGCGCAGAAGTCGGAGCCGCAGGTGAGGGTCCGGGATGGCCGGGAGCGACCGGTAGCGCTGGCTGCCGATGCCGGACGAGAGGGGCGAAGCATGCGGACGCACGCGGTGAGCCGGTGGACGGTGCTGCTGCTGGCGGTTCTCTCGATCGGCGCCGCCGGGCGCGACGTGCCGCTCGTGGAGGCGATCAAGGCGGGGTCCGCGGAGTCGGTCCGTGCCTTGCTGGACCGGCGGACGGACGTGAACGTCGCGGAGGCGGACGGCACGACCGCCCTGCACTGGGCCGTGCAGGGGGAAGCCGCGGCGCTCGTCGGGCTGCTGATCGAGGCCGGGGCCGACGTCGGGGCCGCCAACCGCTACGGCGTCACGCCGCTCTCGCTCGCCTGTGTCGCCGGCAACGCCGGCATCATCGCGCAGTTGCTCGAGGCGGGCGCCGACGCGAACGCGGTCGCGGCGGGCGGCCGGACGCCCCTGATGACGGCCGCGCGGACCGGGCACGTCGCCGCGGTCGAGGTGCTCCTGGCCCACGGCGCGGACGTACACGCGACGGACGACACGCGCGGCCAGACGGCGCTGATGTGGGCGGCGGCCGAGAACAACGCGGGGGTGGTCGACACGCTGGTCCGGGCGGGCGCCGACGTTGGTGCGCGCACCAGGCACGGCTTCACCGCTCTCCTTTTCGCGGCGCGCGCGGGGCGCATCGAGGCGGCGAAGGCGTTGCTGGCCGCCGGCGCGGAGGTGGACGAAACCCTGTCGAACGGCGTCACGCCGTTACTGCTGGCGCTCACGAACAAGAGCTTCGAGCTCGCGGCGGTCCTGCTGCGCGCGGGCGCGGATCCGAACCAGGACGCCGTCGGGTGGTCGGCGCTGCACCAGCTCGCCTGGAGTCGGCAGCCCCCGGTCGGGTACGACAACCCCGAACCGGTGCACCGGGACGACGTGCACGCACTCGACCTCGCCCGCGAGCTGATGGCGCTTGGAGCGGACCCGAACGCCCGCATCGCGAAGGAACTGCAGGACCAGCCGCGGCAGCGCAGCACGGGGGGAACGGGCGCGACGCCGTTCTTTCTCGCGGCCCGGGGCGGTGACGCCGCGTTGATGCGCGTCCTCGTGGAGTACGGCGCGGATCCGTTCCTGCCGACCGACGACGCCACGACGCCGCTGATGGCCGCGGCGGGCGTCGGTGTGTATCTCGGGGCGGACCACGGCACCAACGAGGAAGCACTCGAGGCGTTCACGTTCGTGCTCGAGCTGGGCGGCGACGTCCATACCGTGAATGCCAAGGGCGAAACCGCGGTCCACGGTGCCGCGACCCTGGGCGCCAACCCCATCGTGCGGATGCTCGCCGAGCGAGGCGCCTGCCTGGACGCGACCAACGACGCCGGGCATACGCCATTGGCGATCGCCGAGGGCATCCCGCAACTGGTGTTCAGGCAGCAGCCCGAGACGGCGGCTCTCCTCCGCCGGTTGCTCGCCGCCCGGGCTGTCGCGGCGAAGGATGGTCGCACGCCAGCGGCAACCCACGTCCAGCCGAGCTGTGGCTGATTGACCCAACGGCCTGACTCCCGCGGCAGGCCGCCGCTTGGCGCCGGCCCTGCCGGCTGGCAGGGCCGCGGTCCCTTCCCGGACCGACGCCGGCAGCGCCCCCGCCAGGGAGATGAGGAGGACCCGATGAGCGATCGACGTCTCGCCGCGGTCGTGACCGTGGTCGCGCTCGCGACGCTGATGCCCACGTTCGCGACTGCACAGTCGACGAACACCGGCGCGCCGCCCCGAACGCCCTGGGGGCATCCCGATCTGCAGGGCGTCTGGGACTTCAGCACCATTACGCCGCTGGAACGACCGGACGACCTGGCCGGGAAGGAATTCTGGACGGAGGAGGAGGCGGCCGACCTCGAGCGGCAGGCGCTTGACCGCATCGAACGCGATGCGCAGCCGAGCATCGTGAGAACGGAGCCCTTGCCGGTCACGGGCAGCGTGGGGGCCTACAACCTCTTCTGGTTCGGCCCGAACTCGGAGGTGGTGGAGAGCCGGCGGACTTCCCTGATAGTCGACCCGCCGGATGGGAAGATCCCCTGGACACCGCAGGGCATGGAGAGACGCGACGCTCGCGCGGCCGTGAACGAACGCCTCGCCCACGGCCCGGAGGACCGCACCATAGCCGAGCGCTGCATCCTCGGGTTCAATTCCGGACCGCCCATCGTTCCCTTGGGCTACAACCAGAACGTCCAGCTCTTCCAGACTCCCGACTACGCGGTCATCCTGACCGAGATGGTCCACGACGCGCGCATCGTCCCGCTCGATGGCCGCCCGCATATCGCAGAGGGCATCCGGCAGTGGAGAGGCGACTCGCGCGCCCGTTGGGAGGGCGACACGCTCGTCGTCGAAACCGCGAACTTCTACCTCGAGACCTGGATGCGGGGATCGAGCCCGAACATGCATCTGGTCGAGCGCTTCCGCCGCGTCGACGCCGACTCGCTGCTGTACGAGTTCACGGTCGAGGATCCGGCCACGTGGACGAGCCCTTGGACGGCGCAGGTCTCCATGCGGAAGATCGACGATCCGATCTTCGAGTACGCGTGCCACGAGGGCAATCTCGGCCTCCTGAACATTCTCGTTGTCGCGCGGGCGGAAGAGAAGGCCGCCGCAGAGGCGACGGATCCGGGATCCCGGTAGGTCGACGGCGCAAGGGACGTCGCGTACGACCGACCCGCTCCGTCGGCCCCCGGCGGCCGCCCCGGTCGCGTCGACCCCGGCGGCCGCCCGAAGCATCCCGGCCGGGCCAAAAGGACCTCCGGCCGACATCGCCGAAGACTGGTCGAACCAATCAGGCGCGCAGCATTCCAGGCCGGATGGGCATGGTGTAGATTCGCTGGCCGGTGGCCGCCGCGACGGCATTGGCCAGGGCGCCGGCCAGCACTGCCGTGCTGGGCTCGCCGACGCCCCCCGGGTTCTCGGTGCTCGGCACGATGTGCACCGCGATCTCGGGTGCCTCGTTCATGCGCACCATCGGGTAGTCGTGGAAGTTCGACTGCGCCACCCGGCCGTTGTGGATGGTGATCTCGCTCTTGAGCGCCGCCGTGAGCCCATAGAGCATGCCGCCTTCCATTTGTCCCCGGATCGTGTCGGGGTGAACGATCCAGCCGGCGTCGACCGCGCACGTCATCCGATGCACGTGAACGGCGGGGTCCGAGGCGGTCGGTGAGGAGACCGAGACCTCGGCCACGATGGCGACGATGGTTCCGAAGCACTCGAGGATGGCGATGCCGCGCGCCCGTCCCTCGGGCGGTGGCGTCGACCAGCCGTGCTTCTCCGCCGCCAGCTCCAGGACCGCCTTGTGGCGCGGGTGGTTGCGGAGCAGGCGCCGGCGCAGCTCGTAGGGGTCGTGGCCGCCCGCCGCCGCGACCTCGTCGAAGAAGGCCTCGACGACGTAGCCGTTGACCGAGGCGCCGACCGAGCGCCAGAAGCCGAACGGAATGCCCGGGTCGAACTCGGTGTACTCCACGCGGACGTTCGGGATGTCGTAGGGCAGATTGGCCGCGCCGTCGACCGAGATGAAGTCGATTCCCCGCGTGCCGGCAAGCGCGCCCGGCCGGTTGCGCTCGAGGAGCGAGGGCTGCACCAGCCGCTGCTTCCAGGCGACCGGGGCCCCGTCGGCGTCGAGCGCCGCCCACATCCGCACGTAGGTGTACGGGCGGTAGTAGTCGTGCTGCATGTCGTCTTCGCGCGACCAGACCACCTTGACCGGACGACCCACCGCCTTCGAGGTCTCGACGGCGTCCGTGACGAAGTCCACTTCTCCGCGGCGGCCGAACCCGCCTCCCATGTAGGTCGGGTGGACGAACACCTGGTCCGGCGACAGCCCGGACGCGGCGACCGCGGCCCCGTGCGTCGCCGTCTGCCCCTGCGTCGGTGCCCAGACGTCGCAGCGGTCGGCCTGGACGTGCGCGGTGCAGTTCATCGGCTCCATCGTGGCGTGCGCCAGATACGGCACCTCGAAGACACGCTCGAACGTAGTCGCCGCGCTGCCGAGCGCCGCGTCGGCGTCGCCGTCGTTGCGCGCGGGCGCCCCGGGCGAGTCCGCCTTCTCCTTGAACCGGCGCCTGATCTCGGCCGTCGTGAGATCGGCCAGCGGCCCCTCGTCCCACGTGACGTCGTCGCCGAGCGCCTGGAGGCCGCGCGAGGCCGCCCAGTAGTTGTCCGCCACCACGGCGAGGCCGGCGCTCACCGGGACCACCTCGCGCACCCCGGTGATGGCGGTGGCGCGGTTCACCTTGTACGACGCCACCTTGCCGCCGAACACCGGGCAGCGGAGGACGCGGGCCACCAGCATGCCGGGCCGCTGGACATCGATGCCGAAGCCGGCTCGGCCCTCGACCTTCGCGGGTATGTCGAGCCGCGCCACGTCCCGGCCCAGCAGCGTGAAGGAGCCCGGCTCCTTCAGCGTGACCTCGGTGGGCACCGGCAACTGCGAGGCGCGGTCCACGAGCGCGCCGTAGCTCCGGGAGCGGCCGGTCGGCTCGTGCCGCACGCGGCCCTTGTCGGTCGAGCAGTCCTCGACCGGGACGCCCCACTCCGCGGCGGCCGCCGCCACGAGCACCTGCCGTGCCGCCGCGCCCGCCTCCCGCAGTGGCCGCCAGTAGGCACGGATGCTGTTGCTGCCCGCGGTGATCTGCTGGCCGCCGAACCCGGCGCCGTAGCGGGAGTCGGCTCCCACCCACTCGGTGGTGATCGCGTTCCAGTCGACGTCGAGCTCTTCCGCGACGAGCATCGGCATCGCGGTCATCACGCCCTGCCCCATCTCGAGCTGCGTGAGCATGACGCGCACGGTGTCGTCCGCGTCGATCCGGACCCAGATGTTCGGCTCGAAGGAGCCGTCGGCCGCCTCCAGCGAGGCGCGCAGCGGACTCCCCAGCCACGTGCCCACCAGCAGGCCGCCTCCGGCCGCCGCGGTGACGGTGAGGAACGTGCGTCGATCGAGCGTCGGTGTGCTGGACATCACGCCTCCTCTGCCGCCCGGTGAATGGCCCGTCGGATCCGCTGATACGTCCCGCAACGGCAGACGTTGCCGGTCATCGCCGCGTCGATCTGCCGGTCGCTCGGCCGCGGCGTCCGGGCCAGCAGCGCCGCCGCCGACATCAACTGTCCCGACTGGCAGTAGCCGCACTGAGGCACCTGTTCGGCGACCCAGGCCACCTGCAGCCGATGCGTTCCATCCGGAGACAGTCCCTCGATCGTCGTGACCCGCCTGCCCACGGCCGTCGAGACCGGCGTGGTGCAGGAGCGGATGGGCACGCCGTCGAGGTGGACGGTGCACGCGCCGCACTGGGCGATCCCGCAGCCGAACTTGGTACCTGTCAGGCCGATGACGTCCCGGATGGCCCAGAGCAGCGGCATCTCGGGCTCGACGTCGAGGTCGTAGCGGCGCTCGTTGACGGTCAGTGAAACCATGCGAGCTCCTGAGAATGGGTTGGTCCGTGCACACGACTCTATCGTGCGCCGCGCGGGACCGCAACGCCGACGTGGATCGCGGGGCGAACCAGCCGACACCGGCCGTCGGCGACCGGCCCCGCTCGGCCCCGTGGTTGCTCCCGTAGCGTACGATGGAACGTCCTTCCTCGCGACCGCCGACCATGTCCGACACCGCCAATCCCGTTCTGCGCAACGTGGCCATCATCGCCCACGTCGACCACGGCAAGACCACCCTCGTGGATGCGCTCCTGCATCAGAGCGGCGTCTTCCGCTCGAACGAGCGGGTGGCGGAGCGCGCGCTCGACAACATCGATCTGGAGCGCGAGCGCGGCATCACGATCATGGCCAAGAACACGGCCGTGCGGTACGAGGAACTGACGATCAACATCGTCGACACCCCGGGGCACGCCGACTTCGGGGGCGAGGTCGAGCGGACCCTGACGATGGTCGACGGCGTGCTGCTCCTGGTCGACGCGTCGGAAGGCCCCCTGCCCCAGACGCGCTTCGTGCTTCGGAAAGCCCTCGAGCGCGACCTGACGCCCATCGTGGTCATCAACAAGATCGACCGCCGGGACGCCCGGCCCGCCGACGTGTTGAGCGAGATATACGACCTGTTCATCGATCTCGATGCGCGCGACGACCAGATCGACTTTCCCGTGCTCTATGCCAACGCGAAGGCGGGAACCGCTACCCCGGTCCTCGAGCAACCGGGCCGCACGCTGCGTCCGCTCTTCGAGGCAATCGCCGAGCGGGTCCCTCCGCCGCAGGGCGACCCGGAGCTGCCCCTGCAACTGCTCGTCGCCAACCTGGACTCGAGCGACTACCTGGGCCGGATCGCGATCGGCCGGATCTTCCACGGCACGGTGCGGGTCGGCGACCCGGTGGCGGTGGCCAAGCTCGACGGGCAGGTGCAACGCACCCGCGTCACGAAGCTCTTCGCGTTCGACGGGCTCCAGCGGGTAGCGATCGAGCGGGCGGCGGCCGGGGACATCGTGTGCCTGACCGGGCTCAGCGACATCACGATCGGCGAGACGATCACCCACCCCGAGCACCAGTCGCCGATCCCCCCGACCCGCATCGAGGAGCCGACCGTCTCGATGACGTTCGGTATCAACACGTCGCCGATGGCGGGCCGGGACGGACGGTACGTGACGTCGCGCAATCTGCGCGACCGCCTGGAGCGGGAACTGATCGGCAACGTTTCGATCCGCCTGGAGGACACGGACCCTGCCGATCGGGTGAAGGTGGTGGGGCGCGGCGAGCTGCAACTGTCGATTCTCATCGAGATGATGCGGCGGGAGGGTTACGAGCTGCAGGTATCGCGCCCCGAGATCGTCACCCGTGCGGTCGCCGGCCGGACCGAGGAACCGGTCGAGGAGCTGTGGGTCGACGTGGCGGAGGATTACCAGGGGGTCGTGGTCGCCGGGCTCGGCATGCGCCGGGCGACGATGACGAAGATGGTCAATCACGGGAGCGGCCGCGTCAGGCTCGAGTTCCGCATCCCGACCCGCGGCCTGATCGGCTTCCGGTCGCAGTTTCTGACCGACACGCGGGGCACGGGCATCATGAACCACCTGTTCGCCGGCTGGGAGCCTTGGCATGGTCCCATCTCCGGCCGGCCGACCGGCGCGCTGGTGGCGGATCGAGCGGGCGCTGCAACGGCGTTCGCGCTCTGCAACCTGCAGGAACGGGGCGAGGTCTTCATCGTCCCGGCGACGCCGGTCTACGAAGGGATGGTCATCGGCGAGAATGCCCGGCCGGCCGACATGGATGTCAACGCCACCAAGGAGAAGAAGCTGACGAACATGCGGTCGTCCACCGCCGAGGAGGCGATACGCCTCGTTCCACCCCGTGCGCTCAATCTCGAGCAGGCAATCGAGTTCATCAACGACGATGAACTCGTCGAGGTCACGCCGAAGACCGTACGGCTCCGGAAGCGGATCCTGGCCGCCGGCCGCCGCCGCAGCGCGGCGCAGTAGTCCTGCGGGCGGTCCGCCAAGGGCTATCGCAGACGGCCGGGGCGACCGTGCGCGGCGATCGCCCGCACCGGGACCGAGTGCTTCGCCCGACCGCCCCGCGCCGGAGCGGCGACCGACGTCCCGACAGCGCCCGGTCCTGCCGGCTCCTCAGCCTGCCCCATCATCGTTGGCAGTCCCGGTCGTCGCCGCAGTGAAACCGGTACGACGTGCACCCGCGGTCGAGCCGCGCCGTCGACGCCCATTCGATGGTCGAGGGGTCACCCGGAGATTCGTCGAACCCGACCCCCCGGATCGCGTAGGTCCCCGGCGGGCGTTCGGCGGTGATCACGTCGAACCAGGTCGACTGGACGTGCTCGTTGACATGCTCGCAGTCGGGCGGCCTCAGGCGTGAGAGGTGCAGCGTGCCGACGAACCAGTCATCCAGGTAGATGTCGATCTTCGCCGGCCCGCGCTGGTAGTCGCGCCAGAACGCGACCCGCGCCTCCGTCAGCCATGTCGGTGCGGTCGGCGACTCGCGGCCGCACCCGGCCGCGAGGGCCGCCGCGGCGAGGGCCGCCAGCGCGGCGACGGCGAGCCACGTGCCGCGGGCTCCTCCGTCGACGTGGGCGCGGACCTCCCGGGAATCGGGTCGGGGCGTGCTGGCTACGGGCACGGCGTACCACACCTACGATACCGTCAATCGCGACGGCGGACCCGCCGTCGACCCCGGAGGCGTTCGCGCATGCCCATGAGCCTGTAGCTCTCGCGCATCCATTTCTGCACCTCGTCGTCGAGCTCCTCGGGGGCCGTCACGACGAGGGTGTGAACGAACCACTCGGGGACGACTTCCTCGACGCGCGCCAGCCGCGGCGAGCGGAGCGCGGACGGCAGCGCGAACGAGCACACCATCGCTTCGTCGCGGAGCCGGGTGATGCTCGCGAATCTCACCTGGCCGAGAAACGCGATGCGCGTCTTCGCCGGCGCCACATGGTAGTCGCCGCACGCCTCGATGATGGCAACGAAGCGGCGGTAGAGCGCCATGCCGGCCGGCCCGAGCCCGCCCAGCCAGTCGTCCAGGGTCGCCCGCCGGCAGGAGTGCCACTGGTTCCGGTTGACGAACTGCACGCCGCACCTGGGGCACACCCACATGGGCCGATACTCTCCTCCGAAGGGCCGCACCCGCGCACGCCGCGAAGACCCACGGCACCCGCGCCGACCGCATGCTTGCTCACGGTCTCCCGGATGCTCGGCGGAAACGTACCTCCGCGACGCGAGACCGGCAAGGCGCAGGCGCGTGCCGGCCTGCTGCGCCACGGTTAGGATCCACCCCATGCACAGCGGATCGACGTTCAGACGGTCGGTCGGGGTGCTGCTGTGGGCCGGCCTCGTCGGGAGCGCCGCGGGGATGGCGCGGGCACAACCGGCGGATCCGTGCGCCCCGGGCGCGCAACTCACCGGAGCTGCCGGCGTGCAGGCGACCCGGGACAACGCGGACGACCGCCAGGCACTCGTGGCCCTGTATCACGCGGCGGGCGGACCGGACTGGCTCGACCGCACCAACTGGCTGAGCGACCAGCCCCTGGGAACCTGGTTCGGCGTCGAGACCGAGGGCGGACGCGTCACCAGTCTGGACCTGTGCGGCCCGGGCGGCAACAACCTGCGTGGCTCGCTCCCGGCGGAGTTGGGGATGCTGGCGCGCCTCAAGGACCTCCGCCTCTCCAACAACGCCCTGACGGGCCCGATTCCCTCCGAGCTCGGAAACCTGACCGAGCTGGAGGTGCTGCGCCTCTCCAACAACGCGCTGAGCGGGCCCGTCCCCTCCAGCGTGGGCAACCTGACGAAGCTCCGGGAGCTGCGCCTCCACCGCAACCGCCTGACGGGCGACCTGCCGCAGAGCGTGCGGCTCGTGACCACCCTCCGGCGGCTGCGGATCGAGGACAACGCCGGCCTGTGCGCTCCGGCGGACGAGGCGTTCCGGGCCTGGCTGCTGACGCTCGACGAGTTCCGCGGCGACTGCGCGGCGGCGGTTCCGGTACTCCCCCTGTCGGGCGTCCTGGGGCTCGGGTTGCTGCTGATCGGAGGCGCCTGGCGCTGGTTCCGCCGCGCGCGGGAGTGACACTCGGTCGCGCTAGGCGCCTCCGCTGCGGTCGGCCGAGTCTCAGAGGCTACGTGCCGAACCGCGGCGGCTCGGTGTCACTCAACCGCAAGCATCGTGTCCGGCTGCCCGAAGATCGACGCGCACGCGGCGTTCGGGGGCGCCGCCGGTTCCGTGCTCGCCATGGGTCCGTACCAGTAGTAGACGTGGCCGTCCCCAAGCGGGTAGCGGTACCGCGCCACCACCTCGAAGTCTCGACCGCGTCCGGACGGAAACGACGGCAGCGTGACGGCAGGCTCTCGGCTTCCCGTATCGACCCACGCGCCCCGCGAACTCGCGCGCGCCTCGTATCCGCGGTACTCGTAGCCGTCGAGGTGCATGGTGAACGGAGGCTCCGTCCACGCCAACACCAGCCCGGCGTTCTCATCGACCTCTGCCTGGAGGCCGGTCACGGCGAGCTCCAGGCTTCGGCTCTGGTCGCCGCGGTGCAGGAACCGACACCCGGCGCCTGCGGGGTCGTCGTTCGACAGGACGACCGGTGCGACGTGCGGTGCAACCACAGGCGCCGCCGCCAAGCCTGCGGACGCGGCCAGCGGCAGCAGGAAATACAACATCGACCTTCCCTTGCTCATTGCATCCTCCTATAAGGCTTGGACGGATTCCCACCCGATTTCGTTGCCGTCACCGCCACGGTCCGCAGAGGACGAGCGGGCGAAGGCGAGAGGTTGTGTCGACGGGCGGGCTCAGGCAGTCCGCCGGCCCGGCGCGAGCCACTCCCGCAGCTTCGACCAGCGCCGGCGCCCGGACACCGTCCGGACCGCGATGGCCACCGCCTTCGGCTGCCCTACCAGTACCACGAGCCGGCGCCCGCGGGTCAGGCCGGTGTAGAGCAGGTTCCGCTGCAGCATGATGTAGTGCTCGGTGAGGAGCGGGAGGACGACCGCGGGGTACTCCGAGCCCTGGCTCTTGTGGATGGTCGTCGCGTAGGCGGGGACGAGGGCGTCGAGCTCGCCGAACCCGTAGCTGACGGCGCGGTCGTCGAAGCGCGCGCGCAGCTCGCCGAGCTCGGGGTCGACGTCGTCGATGCGGCCGATGTCGCCGTTGTAGACCTCCTTGTCGTAGTCGTTCTCGATCTGCATCACCTTGTCGCCGGGCGCGAACGTCCAGCCGAAGCGCTCGACGCGGCGCTCGCCGGCCGGGTTCAGCGCCGCCTGCAGGGCCAGGTTCAGCGCGCGGGCGCCGGCCGCGCCCCGGTTCATCGGGCAGAGCACCTGCACGTCGCGGACCGGGTCGAGTCCGAAGCGGCGGGGGATGCGGATCTCGACCAGCTCCTGAATCCGCTCCGCCGCGCCCGCCGGGTCGTTCACCGGCACGAAGTAGAAGTCGCTGTCGGGGCCGTCCGGACGGCGGAGGTCCGGGAGCTCGCCCTCGTTGACCCGGTGCGCGTTGACGATGATGCGGCTCCGGGCCGCCTGCCGGAACACCTCGGTCAGGCGCACCACCGGGACCGCCCCCGACTCGATGAGGTCGGCCAGCACCTGCCCCGGCCCCACCGACGGGAGCTGGTCGATGTCGCCGACGAGGAGCACCGCCGCGCGGTCCGGAACGGCGCCCGCGAGCGCGTGCATCAGCGGGACGTCGACCATCGACATCTCGTCGACCACCAGCAGATCGCACTCCAGCGGGTTCTCGGGACCGCGCCGGAAGCCGCCCGACGCCGGATCGACCTCCAGCAGCCGATGGATGGTCCGGGCGTCGAGGCCCGTGGTCTCGCGCAGGCGGCGCGCGGCCCGGCCCGTCGGGGCGCAGAGCGCGATGGTGATCCTCCTGGCGGCGAGGATGCCGAGGACGGCGTTGACCAGGGTGGTCTTCCCGACGCCGGGACCGCCGGTGACGACCAGCACCTTCGACGAGAGCGCGAGGCGGACGGCCTCGACCTGGCTCGGGGCCAGCGCCAGACCGATCCGCCGCTCGATCCACGGGATCGCCCGCTCCGCGTCGACCGCCGGCCACGGGAGCCTCGCCGCCGCGATGGCCCGGACGCGCGCCGCGACGGCCCGCTCGGCCTGGTGCAGCCCGGCGAGGAACACGCACGGCGTCTCGCCGACCCGGTCCGCGACGAGGGCCCCGGCCGCCCTTTCCGCCTCCATCGCCGCCTCCACGAGGTTCTCCGGCGCCTCGAGGAGCCCGGCCGCGGCCGGCACCAGCTCCGCCCTCGGCAGGCCGCAGTGCCCGTCGTCCATCGCCTCCGCCAGGGCGTGCGAGACCCCGGCGCGCAGCCGGATAGGCGCCGTCCTCTCGATGCCCAGCCGCATCGCCAGTGCGTCGGCCGTCTTGAAGCCGATGCCGCGGATGTCGCGCGAGAGCTGGTACGGGTTCGTCGACATCACCTCGACGGCGTCGGCCCCGTAGGTCTTGAAGATGCGCACCGCGCGGGCCGTCCCCACCCCGTGTCCGTGCAGGAAAATCATGATCTCGCGGACCATCCTCTGCTCGGCCCACGCCCCCCGGATCCGTTCCGCGCGGACGGAGCCGATGCCGTCCACCTCCCGCAGCCGCTCCGGGGATGCCTCGATGACGTCGAAGATGCCGTCGCCGAAGGCGGCCACCAGCTTCTTCGCGTAGACCGGCCCGATGCCGCGGATGACGCCGGACCCGAGGTAGCGGCGGATGCCGTCGTGCGAGGTCGGCTCGGACGCCGCGAGGAACCGGGCCCGGAACTGCGGTCCGTGCTTCCGGTCGTGCACCCACTCCCCGGTCGCGGTGACCCACTCGCCGGGGGTGACGGCCGCCGCGTGACCGACCACCGTCACGATCCCGCGCTGCCCGCGCGCCTTGACCCGCAGGACCGAGAATCCGTTGTCGGGGTTGTGGAAGGTGACTCGCTCGACGACGCCTGCCACCGCCTGCCGCTCGGGCGAGTGGTCCGCCGGCCGTCGGCCCTCGGGCCCGCGGCCGGGCGAGGAGGGGCCCGCGCGCGACGGGCGTGTCATGTCGCGGCGCGGCCGAGCGCGGTCATCCGGTCCGGCGTCCTCACGCTGCGCCGCGGCCCTCCCCGCCGTCATTATCCCGCAACGCGATCCTGCAACACGGGAATCGCGATAGGCTCTTGGCGACTGCATCCCTTCGGGAGGGCCTGAACATGAAGTCGAAGCTGGCACGTATGGCGGTCGTCGGTCTGGTGCTGTTGCTGGGGAACGCTCTCGACGCCGCGGAGCAGGAGGCGATGGCCGACAACCCGTTCCTGACCGAGAGTCCGCTCCCCTACCGGCTCCCGCCGTTCGACCGGATCGACGAGGCGCACTACCGGCCCGCGTTCGAGCAGGGCATGGCCGAGCAGATCGCCGAGGTCGAGGCGATCGCCGCCCTGCCGGACGAGCCGACGTTCGAGAACACGATCGTCGCGCTGGAGCGCTCGGGGCGGCTCCTCGACCGGGTGGCGACGACGTTCTTCGCGCTGTCGAGCGCCCACACCAGCGATGCGCTCGACGAGGTCCGCGCCGAGGTGGCGCCCCGGCTCGCCGCCCACACCGACCGCATCCTTCTGAACGGTGCCCTGTTCGCGCGGGTCGAGACGCTGCACGCGCAACGCTCCGCGCTCGGGCTCGACGCCGAGTCGATTCGCCTGATCGAGAAGTACCACGAGGACTTCGTGCGCGCCGGCGCGCGGCTCGGCGATGCCGGGAAGGAGCGGATGCAGGCGATCAATGCCGAGCTCGCCTCGCTCCAGACCCGCTTCATGCGCAACGTGCTCGACGAGGTGAACGCCTCGGCCGTGGCCGTGGACTCGCGCGACGCGCTCGCCGGGCTGCCCGACGACCAGGTGGCGGCGGCGGCCGAGGCGGCGGCGGCGCGCGGCCTCGACGGACAGTACGTCATCCCGCTCCTGAACACGAGCGGCCAGCCGGCGCTGTCGTCGCTCGACGACCGCGGTCTCCGCGAGCGGATCATGCGCGCCTCGCTCGCGCGGGGCAGCCAGGGCGGCGAGTACGACAACCGCGAGGTGATCACGACGATGGCGCGGCTGCGGGCGGAGCGGGCCGCGATGCTCGGTTACCCGAATCACGCCGCCTACATCCTGGAGGCCCAGACCGCGCAGACGGTCCGCGCCGTGAACGAGCGGCTGGCGAGCCTCGCCCCGCCGGCGGTCGCCAACGCGGAGCGCGAGGCGGCCGACCTCCAGGCGATGGCGGCGGCGTCCGGCGCCGAGCTCGAGCTGGCGGCGTGGGACTGGTCCTACTACACGGAGAAGGTGCGGGCCGATCGCTACGCCTTCGACGCCTCCGAGCTGCGGCCGTACTTCGAGATCGACACGGTCCTCGAGAAGGGCGTCTTCTTCGCCGCGAACCGCCTCTACGGACTGACGTTCGAGGAGCGGCCGGCGCTGCCGACCTACCACGCCGACGTCCGGGTCTGGGAGGTGTTCGACGCCGACGGCTCCCCCCTCGGGCTCTTCCTGGGCGACTTCTACGCGCGGCCGTCGAAGCGGGGCGGCGCCTGGATGAACGCCTACGTCTCGCAGTCGCACCTGTTCGGGACGGCGCCGGTCGTCGGCAACCACCTCAACGTGCCGAAACCGCCGGAGGGCGAGCCGACGCTGCTGACCTTCGACGAGGTGGAGACGATGTTCCACGAGTTCGGCCACGCCCTGCACGCCTTCTTCTCCGACGTCCGCTACCCCTACTTCGCCGGCACGTCCGTGCCGCGCGACTTCGTGGAATACCCGTCGCAGGTGAACGAGATGTGGGCGGTCTGGCCGGAGGTCCTGGAGAACTACGCCGTCCACCACGAGACCGGGGAGCCGATGCCGCGCGACCTGCTCGACCGCGTCCTGGCGACGCAGACCTTCAACCAGGGCTTCGCGACCACCGAGTACCTCGCGGCCTCGATCCTCGACCAGGCGTGGCACCAGATCACGGTCGACGAGGTGCCGAACGCGGCGGGCGTCGAAGCGTTCGAGGCCGCCGCCCTCGAGACCGGCGGCGTCGCCCTCGACGCCGTGCCGCCGCGCTACCGCAGCACCTACTTCTCGCACATCTGGAGCAGCGGCTACTCCGCCGGCTACTACTCCTACATCTGGAGCGAGGTGCTCGATGCCGACTCCGTGGAGTGGTTCCGGGAGAACGGGGGCCTGCTGCGCGAGAACGGCGACCACTTCCGGCGGACGCTCCTGTCGCGCGGCGGAAGCGTCGAGGCGCTCGACCTCTACCGCGCGTTCCGCGGCGCCGACCCGGACGTGCGCCCGCTCCTGGTCCGCCGCGGCCTGAACTGACCCGCGGCGGGGCGGCACCCCGTCCCGGCCCGCCCGCCGTCAGCCGGACGTGGCGGCGGCGCGGGCCAGGCGCCGCGCCTCCTCGACGTACGAGCGGTAGGCCGTCCGCAGGTTGACGAGGAAGCGGGCGAGGCGGTCGCGGTCCCCGACGTCCCCGAGCACCTCCGATACCTTGAAGGGCCGCTTGATCACGACGGCGCACACCGTCGAGTGGATGCGCCGATCGAAGTTGGCGACCGCGAGCGGCACGATCCACGGCTCCGGCTCGACGCTCGCCGCCAGTCGGAAGGCCCCCGGCCTGAACGGGCCGGGGGAGTCCTCCGTCCAGTAGCTCGTCCCCTCCGGGCTCAGGATGAGGTTCGTCCCGGACTCCAGATACCGGCCGGCCGTCTCGAAGAACTCGTTGCGGCGCGTCTGGCGCTCCTCGGCCGTTTCCGCTATCTGATCCGACTCGTGCGTGTAGACGCTGAGGTGGCCCAGCCGGTCGTAGTACTCCTGGTGGCCGTACTCCGTGCCCCGGCTCTTGCGCACGACGCGGATTCCGCTGTCGCCGTAGCGGCGGTCGAGGACCATCGCGCTCACGAAGTGCGAGTCGAGCGTGAGCTGGAAGTTGTTCGGCAGCGTGTTGTGCTCGTGGTTCTTGAGGTGGTTGAAGATGAAGATGTGGCCGGGCGTGGCGGGCAGGTGGCGCTCGCCCTCCACCACGTGGCGGATGCGGCGGAACGCATCCTGGAAGCCGCGCGCGCACAGCTTGCGGACATCGGCGGCGGGCATCTGCGGCGGCGCCGTCACCACCGCGTGGTAGACGCGCCGCAGCGCCTCGAAGAAGTCGTGCTCCCGCTTCACCTCGCCCAGCAGGTCCTCGCACGTCTCCGCCAGGCCGCGCTCGAGCGCGTCGGCGCTTGCCTTCATCTGATCGAGGACCGCGAACGCGTCGCCCACCGTCAACTGGTGCTGCAGCAGATGCGGCAGGACGTGCAGCGGCGAATGGACGCTGAGCTGCGTGCAGCTCTGCTCCAGCAGGTTGGAGATGGCCAGCTTCTCCTTCTCGAAGCGGCGCGAGATGAAGAGCGCCCGCGCGGCGCGCAGGTGCGTCGAGCCGAGCCACAGCAACCGGCGGACCACGGCCAGGGCCAAGGCCGCGTCCTCCCCGGCAGGCCCCGCGGCCGGAGGCTCGATCCGGTAGACGGTGCAGTCGCGCACCGCCACCACGGAGGCCGGCTGTCGTTCGACGCCCGGCAGCCCCGCCAGGGCCACGATGGCGCCGGGGTCGGAGATCACGCGCAACGCGAACGCCTTGCGCGCCGACGGGAGCCGGTAGTTGAGCGCGACCCGGCCCGTCGCGAGCACCCAGAGTCCCGGTGCGGCGTCCCCTTGCTCGACGATCGGCTCGCCGCGGCAGAAGTACCTGCTCTCGACCGCCTCCGCCAGCGTGCGGAGCTGCGACTCCTCGAGGACGCCGAAGAAGTCCGAGCGGCGCAGGGTGTCCACCACCGGCGGGGGGGCGCGGTTGTACGCCTCCTCCTCGCCGGCGTCCTTGAGCGCGCGGGCGAAGTTCACCGGCACGCGGGAGTAGGTCGTCAGGCGCGCCCGCATCCAGGCGAGCCGCGCGAAGCACTGCTCGACGATGGTCTGCAATACGGTCACGCCCACTTCCGGCTCGGCGGCGAAGTGCGCGGCCAGCGACGCGTGATCGAACCGCAGCGTGCGGCAGGCGCTGGCGCAGACGACGGTCGTGGCGTAGCGGCGGGGCGCGTCGAATCCGGACCAGCCCACGGCGGACCAGGGGCTCTCGCGGTGACCGACGTCGAGGTTCTCGTTCCCCTCGTCGAGGCGGATCCGGAAGCGGAGCGAACCTTCCTGAACGAAGAAGAGGTGATTCGCCGGCGCGAACTGCCGGGTCATCACGTGGTGGGCCTCGAAGTGCTGCTCTTCGGCCAGGCCGGCCAGGCGCTGCCAGGCAGGCAGCGGGAGCTCGGTGGCCCCGGTTTGGCCCGACAGGTAGGCGATACACTCCTCCCGAATGTCATCCATCGACGCCGTTGACTTTAGCGCGGTTCGCGCCACGCGCCCACCCCTGACCCGGCCGCCGGACTTCTTCTCGTTCTGGTCGGAGACCCTGGCCGCGCTCGGCCGCACCGCTCCCGACCCGCGCCTGGGAGTCGCCGTGCGCTCGCCGGAGGGCGCCCGGATCACACCGGTCCGCTTCCGCTCGCTCGGCAACCGCGACATCCAGGGCTTCCTGATCGAGCCCGGGGACCGGCGGCGGGCCCCAACCGAACCGTTCCGGCGACCGCTCGTCATCAGCACGCACGGCTACAACAGCCAGTCGAACCCGGTGCTGGAAGCTCGGCACGCCGCCGCCTGCGGGGCCGATCTCTTCTGTTTCGACGTACGGGGCTTCGGCCTGTCGCGCCCCGGCAGCCCGACCCATCCCGGCGGCTGGCTGTTGACCGGCCTCGCGGAACCGGCGACGTCCATCCTCCGGGGCGCCGTCTGCGACTACCTGCAGGCAGCGGAGGTCGCCGTGCAGCTCGAGTCAGGCCACGGGGGCATCGCATTCCACGGCCGCAGCTTCGGCGGCGCCCTGGCCCTGATGGCCCAGGGCGTGTCGCACCGCGCCGCGTACGTCGCGGCGTCGGTGCCGACGCTCGGGTGGACGGAGGGACGCCTGCGGCTGGTCCGGGCAGGCTCGGGCCGGGAGCTGGGCGACCACCTCGCCCGGAATCCCGCGGACGCGGAGGCGTTCCTGTCCAGCCTCGCGTACTTCGACACGATGAACTTCGCGGACCGCGTACGCTGCCGCAGCCTGATCGGGGTCGGCGCGTACGACGAGGTCGTGCCACCGGCGACGGTCTATGCCGTCATCAACCACATGACCGCCGCGCCCGAGATACTGGAGCTCCCGGTGAGCCATACGGAGTTCGTGGACGAGCGGCGCTGGGTGGAGTTCGACGACCGCTGGACCGCCGAAGTCGCACGCATGGCCGCCGGGCGCCAGGGCCGGTAGGACCGGGCGCCTGGCGGACGGCCACTGCGGGGCCCGGTCCCTTCCGACGGCCGCCGGTTCACCGTCCGGCGGCCTCCGCCTCCTCGGCGCGGGCGCCGCTGCGGGGCCCGGTCCCGCCCCGCCACCCGTTCACCGTCCGGCGGCCTCCGCCTCCTCGGCGCGGGCGCCGCTCAGGATGTTGATCATGCCGTAGTTGCCCTCGTGGCAGGCGTACTCCCAGAGCTCTCCCGCCGTGACCCCGCGCGAGGCGTGGTCGGTCGTCATCGGCGCCGCGGCCGTCCACGGCTGCGTGAAGGCGAGCGGGTCCTCGACGGTGAAGGTGTAGTCGATGGTGTCCGGGCCCACGCGCGTGAAGCGCTCGACGAGGCGCAGGCTGGGACGCGACGCCCGCCACGGCGCGCTCCAGTAGGCCTCGGGACGGTCGGCGAAGTTGATCGTCTCCACGACCAGCGTGTCGCCCTCCCAATGGCCCCGCGCCTCGCCCGTCCACTGCGCGATGCCGGTCCGCGGCCGCCCGTCGAGGGGGATGACCCGCAGCTCGTGGTACATCTCGTGCAGCATCACGACCTCGCCCGCCGCCTGGAAGATCCGGAGGTTCATGTTGTAGGGCTGGAGCGGCACCATGTTCGGGAGGCCGTCCGTGATGCAGCGCTCGCCGGTATCGAGATCGACGTACGACTCGAACGGGCCGACGCCGTAGCGCGCCCGTTCGCGGTCGCTGGCGATCCTCGCGTGCGGGAGCCAGGGGATGCGGCCGTCGGGCGGATCGACGATCAGCGAGGTCCGGCGGTCGCCGACGATGCGCGTCCCGGCGTCCATCCACACCTGATTGTAGCCGCCCACGCTGCCCGGTGCCGACTTGCCGTCGGACGCCGCCCTGCGCGCGGCCGACTCGGCCTCGATGGCCGCCGCCTCCTCGTCGGTCATCGTCGACCGCTCGGCCTGCTGCTCCGGTCGCTCGAGCGGGGTGAGCGTCGCCGACGTCCAGAGGCCCTGCAGGTCGGGCTGCCCCCAGACCGTGCGCGGTGCCGTCCAACGGCCGGCCGCGTCGCCGCCCGCGGCGCCCTCGCCGGCCGCGCCGCCGCGCGCCTCGCCCGCCGGCGCGAAACCGGTGAACGTGAACTTCTGCACCCGCCGGCCACGCTGGGCCTCCGCGGTGTAGAGGTTCCCCTGGCTGTCGCTGGCGATGTGGTGCAGGGCCTGGAACTCGCCCGGCGACGCGCCGTTCCGCCCGAACGAGTCGAGCGTCTCGAGCGTCCCGCGGTCGAGCACGTGGATGTGCGAGTTCCCCTGGTCGGCGACGTACACGAAGCGCTGCTCGGCGTCGGGCGAGAACGCCAGGCCGGCCACGGTCAGCGCGCTCTCCGCGCCCCGGTTGACGAACGCCTGGCGCACGAAGGTGCCGTCCGCCTCGAAGATCTGGATGCGGCTGTTGTTCCGGTCGGCGACATAGACGAGCCCGTCGTTCGAAACCTCGATGCCGTGCACGATGCCGAATTGCGGGGGTCCGTCTTCCCCGTCCGCGGGCGGCTGCCCCGCCGGCGGCGGATCGAGCGGCGCGTTGCCGAAGGCGCCCCACAGCCGCCGGAACTCCCCCGTCTCCGCGTCCATCACGATGACGCGACGGTTACCGTAGCCGTCGGCGACGAAGACCTCCCCCGTCGCCTCGTAGACGAACGACTCGGCCGGCCGGCGGAGGTTGGCGGTGTCGTCGTTGCCGGTGCTCTCGCCGCGACGGCCGATCTGCAGCACCACCGTGCCGTCGCCGGCGAGCTTCAGCAGCATGTCGTCCGAGGGGTCTCCTCCGCTGTTGCCGCCGACCCAGACGTGGCCGCTCTCATCGACGTGGATGCCGTGCTCGTTGCCCGGCCACGGGCGGTCGTCGGTGGCGCCGCCCCAGGCCCGCACCACCGACCCGTTGGGGCCGAGCTCGATGACCGGCGGCGCCGCGTTGGCCCGCTCCTCCTCGGCGACGGTCCGCGGCCGGTGCAGCACCCAGACGTGGTCGCGCGAGTCGACCACGACGGACGCCACCTGGCCCAGGACCCACCCGTCGGGGAGTCGGGGCCACGACGGATCGACCTCGAACTGCGGCACGCCGTCCTGCGCCGACGCCGGCGCGATCAGAAGGAACAGCGCGGCGAGAGCCACCGCGGCTGCGCCGCGGGCGGCGGCCGGAGCGCGGCGGGCAATCAGTGTGCGGCAGGCGGCCGGGGCGCGGCGGCTGGCCGGCGGGCGGTGAGTGGCCGGAGCAAGGCCGGCGGCGGCGGTGCGGGCGGCGGCGGATCGAGTCGTCATCGGACACCTCCCCGGCGCCCGGCGCCGGATGCAAGTGCGCGCCCCTGACGGACGCGGGAAGTCTGCGCTGGCGCGACGCTACAGCTTGGCTCGTTCCACGGCCCGGACCCCTCACGCCGCGGCTCCTTCGCCGGGCGCGGGACAATCAAGGATCGAACGGGATCGCGGCGAGCGCGGCGGGGTCGTGCGGGAGCTCGGTCTCGCTGGCCGGCACCCGGTGGCCCTGCAGGATGAAGGCGACGAGGCTCGCGGTCTCCTCCGGCGTGAGGCTCCCCGGCGCGTCCTGCGGCATCGTCTCGATGATCATGCCGAACAGCTCGCCGAGGGGGCGTCCGCGCCAGTTGGAGCGGAAGGTGTGGTCGCCGAGCAGCGCCGCCATCTCCGGGACGATCGCCCGGATCGGGCCGTGGCACGAGACGCACTGCTCCTCGTAGAGGGCGGCGCCCCGTGCGGCCTGCTCGACCGTGTAGCCGGCGGCCGCATTCGACGCCGCCGGCTGTTCCGCCGGCACGGCGGCCCCCGCCGCGACGAGGACGAGGGCCGCCGCCCCGAACAAGCGAAAGCCGATCATGCAGGCCGGTCCTACTGGCCGAGGATCAGCGTGGCGTTGCGCTTCGGCACCTGGCCGCCCGTCGGGATCGAGGCCACGACCTCGACGCTGGCAACGTCGATCACCGAAACCCTGTTCTCGCCCGAGATCGAGATGTAGGCGTACTTGCTGTCGGGGGTGATCGTGACCCAGTTCGGCGAGTGCCCGACGCGGACGCCGCCCACCAGCTCCAGGTCGGGCAGCCGGTAGATGTAGACGCTGCTGTTCAGGCTGCTGTTGGCGACGAGGTACTGGTTGTCGGGGGTGACGCCGAGGCCGTGCGCCGTGTTGCCGCCGTGGCCGGGCGTGCGCTCGTCGGCCGGCAGCTCGGGGTACTCGATCCGCGCGATTTCCTTGCGGGTCTCGAAGTCGATGACCCCGAAGCCGTTGAAGTTCGAAAGCTGCGCGTAGATCCGCCGCGTCGAGCCGTCGTCGTTCCGGTCGAACGCCATCGGCCGGATGCCGCGGTCGAAGTAGGTGGTCCAGACCGGCCGGTCCGTGGCGGTGTCCACGACCGTGAGGTTGCGCGCGCCGATCATGCCGGCCACCGCGTACTTGCCGTCGGGCGTCACGTAGGTGTTGTGAACGCCGCCATGGACGGAGATCGTGGCCGTGATCTCGCCCGCTTCGGTGTCGTAGACGTCGAGCGCGCCCGGCGACTCCGCGATGGCGGTGTAGACCTTCTTGCCGTCGGGGGTGATCGCGATGTTGTTCGGCCGTCCGCTCAGCGGGACCTTCTTGACCACCTTCAACATGCCGACGTCGACGACGTCGATGGTGTCGTCCGACTCGTTCGCGACGTAGAGCCATTTCCCGTCCGGCGACGGGGCAGCCCCGTGCGCGCGCTCGATGCCGTCGATGACGCCCACGACCTCGTTGGTCGTCGGGTCGATGATGTGGACGTTGTCGCCGGCGCTGTTCGTCTGCACGATGCGGACGGTCTGGGCCGCCGCGAACGCCGGGACGAGCAGCAGCACTGCCGCCGCCAGGAACGCAACCGCTCGCTGATTCGTTGCCATCCTTGCACGCTCCCTCTCGCTGGTTGTCTTGCCGCTCCGTGTGGCCCGTCGACTCGTCCGGCCGGTCAGTCCGAGGTCTCGCCGCGCACCCACGCGGCGAGCGTCTGGAACCACGGATCCTCCTGCGACGTGAACTGCCGGCCGCCATTGTGGAACTCGTCGCCACCCGCCTCCGGCTCGAGGGGGTGCATCAGCAGTCGGCTGGCGAGCGGGTCGCCCGGAACCACCAGTCGCGAGACGGCCTCGAAGTTGGCGCGCGACTGCTCCTCGGTCCAGGTCTCGGCGCCGGGGGCGAGCTCTTCCAGGAAGCCGACCCGCCCGCCCTCCGCATGGCAGACCACGCAGCGGGTGAAGCCGGCGCGCCTCTCCTGGAAGATCGGCTGAACCTTGTCCCGATAGAACTCGTAGTCGAGCTCCACCGTCGGCTGAGCCAGCCACGCGGCCAGAAATGCGAGAGCGATGGTCATGATCGAGGGCTCCTCCCCGAAACTCGGAAGTGTCGTGCGTTTGGCGGACCCGCTCAGGCGGCGCTCGCCATCACGATGAGCATGCCGACGGGCTCCGGCCCCTCGTTCCGCCAGGAATGATCGGTACCCCCGCTCGACCAGCAGGTCGCCCGGCTGCAGGCGGACCTCGCCGTCGTCCACCAGGAACACCACCTCGCCACTCAGGATGTAGATGTAGGCCACGCCGGGCGTCTTGTGGAACCCGATGCGGTTCGTCAGGTCCGGCTTCGGATCGTCGTGCGGAGCCATCGACAATACCCAGAACCGGGTGTCGCCGGTGGCGCGGCTGAAGTCCGCGCGCTCCTCGCCCGCCGGCGCGGGGCCGAGCGGCGCGTCGGGGGTCGTCGTCCAGCCGTCCCCGCTGGCGACAATCTCGTCAGCGGCGATGAACGACCGGCCCGCCGCGTTCTGTCCGGTCAGCACGCGACGGATCTTGCCGCTCTTGACCGGTTCGGCCGGCCCGGCCTTCACCCCCTGCCCCGCCGCGGCCGCGACGAGCGGACCGAAGAGCCCGGCCGCGAGCGCCGCGCCGCCAGCCGCGGAACCCTGGAGCAGGGCCCGCCTCCCGATGAGCGCCTCGAGCTTCGCGTCGTCAGTCTTGTTCGACACGTGGCATCCTCCCGGGCGCCGGAGGGCGACCACCCGCGGCGCCGCTTCCGGCCGCCGTCGCACCTGCTTCCATGCCGCCTCCGGAGCTTCTATGCCGCCTCCGGAGCCAGGGCGTCGATCCACTCGACGATCTTGCCGTCGCGGACGTAGAACACGCCGGCGACCCGGAACTCCTGCTGCTGCCCATCGGCGCCGGTGAAGTAATCGACGCGCAGGTTCGCTACCAGCGGGCCGATTGCATAGGTCTCGAGCACGTCGAACCGCACCTCGCTCGCGTCCGCCAGGAATCCTCCCGCCTGCTGGCGGAACGTCTCGCTCCCGGTCGCGGCATCACCGTCCTGGGTGAAGCGGAAGACGGCGTCTTCCGAAAGGAACGACGCAATCTGCGCCGCGTCGCGCGTCGCCCAGGCGTCGCAGAAGCCGTTGACGACGTCCACGTTGGCCTGCTCGGCCGCCGTCAGCTCACGCGAACCGGTCTGCCCTCCCAGTACCAGCGCCAGCGGGGCAACCCCGCCGGCGGCCAGGAATTCCCGTCTCGTCGTTGCTGTGGCCACTGTGTCTCCTCTCGGTTTCGCTTCGTCCCGGGTTCGGTGTTTCGCGTGCGTCGTTCCACGAGCGGCTCCGACCTGCGCCGCCCGGCCCTCCGTCCCGCTCAACGTGCGGCCAACCTGCGCAGCAACGGCTCGGCCGCCGTCCCCGCCGCCGCCATCAGGGGCGTGCGCCCCCGCCTGTTCGCAGCCCCGACGACGGCGCCGCGCTCGACCAGGAACGCGACCACGTCCGGGGCTCCGGTTCCCGCGGCGCCGTGCAGCGCCGTGTCGCCGGCGTTCGTCGCGGCGTTGACGTCGCTGCCGCCGAGGTCCCACACGAACCGGGTGGCGGCCAGGGCGCGCGACGCGGTGACGCGGGTCTCCGCCAGGCGCCGGCCGACGCCCGCCGCCGCCATCAGCGGCGTCATGCCGGTCGCGTTCGGCGCATGCGGGTCGGCGCCGTGATCGATCAGCAGGCGCATCAGACCGACATCGGCTTCCCGTGCCGCGAGGAAGAACGGAGTGGCCCCGGTGGCATCGCGCCGGCCGCCGAAACCGAAGCGGGGCGGCGCTCTCTCTACGCGGGCGTCCACGCGCGCGCCGTGGGCCAGCAGCATCCGCACCAGCGCCAGGCTGTCGCCGGGCACGCCGGCCGCGGCGCCCCACTCGTCGTCGCGAAAGGCCGCGATGCCCACCGGCCCGGTCAACTCGGTTTCCCACGACCCGGCTGCCCAGTGGAGAGCCGTGTAGCCGGAGCCGGCCGCGTTGGGATCGGCACCCGCCTCGAGCAGCCGAACCGCGAGCGCGGCATGTCCTCGTACCGTCGCCGCCAGGAGCGGGGTCGTGGCATCGCCCGCCGCCTCATCGGGATCGGCTCCGGCCGCGAGGAGGGCGCGCGCGCTCTCGTGGGCGCCCTCGCGCGCCGCGAAAAGGAGCGGCGTGAAGCCGCGCTTCGTTCTGGCCGCGACGTCCGCGCCGTACCGGATGAGGGCGCGCACGGCGGCGGGATGACGCTCGGACACCGCCCACATCAGGGCCGTCTGGTGCTCCTCCGGTTCCGCCCGGCCGGGGTCCGCACCGGCGGCGAGCAGGGCATCGACGGCGCGGGCGCTCCCGGTGCGCGCGCACGTCATCAGCACCGTCTCGCCGCTCCAGATGGCCGCGTTGGGATCCGCGCCCGCGTCGAGCAGTGCCGTCACCAGGGACGCACTTCCGTTGCCGCAGGCGAGCGCCAGGGGCGTCACGCCGTGGTCGTTGGCGGCGTCGACGCGGGCGCCGGCGTCGAGCAGGCGCCGCACGCCTCCGGCATCCTCCGCGTAGACCGCCCAGTGCAGCGCCGTGGAACCGTCTGCGGCAGCGGCGTCGACGTCGGCGCCGGCGGCCAGGAGCAGCGCGACCGCCCGGTCGTCACCGGCTCGGACCGCATCGATGAGGCGCAGATCGCGCTCCGCCGCACCGAGGCCGGCTCCGCCCAGCGCCATCGCGACGGCGATGACCCGGGCGCAACGACGCATCGCTTCCGGTCGGTCGCGCGACAGCATCCCGCTGGATTCTGCCACGCCGGGCGGCCCGGCGCCAGCGGTTTCGCCGTGGGGCGGCGCCGCGCAGGACACGGAGCGAGCGAGCCCCAAGGTCGCTCCCCTCACGCCACGATGCTAGAATCCAGTCTTCGCGACACCTGACGCTGGAGGAATCCGCTCTTGCCCTGCCGTCCGATCCGTACGTCCTCGCTTACCCTTGCCGCTGCGATCGGCCTCGTTCTTCTCCCCGGCCAGGGCGCTCCCCGAGCCTCGGCGCAGACGACGCCGACCGTGACCGTGCTGGCTCAGGGCGGGCCGCTGCACGGGACGAACGGCATCCTGCTCGGCCCGGACGGCAACCTCTACATCGCGAGCGTCGTCAGCTCCGCGATCCTGGCCATCGACCCCGAGAGCGGCACCATCGTGAGCCGCTGGGGCTCCGATGACGGCGTGAACGGACCCGACGATCTGGCCTTCGGGCCGGACGGCTCGGCGTACTGGACCGACATCGCCGGCGGCGAGATCGGCAAGCGCGCGCCGGACGGGACGACGAGCATCGTGGGAGCGCCCGGACCCGGCGCGAATCTGATCACGTTCTCCGACGACGGCCGGCTGTTCGTATCCCAGTGCTTCCTCGGGGACCAGCTCTTCGAGATCGACCCGGACGGCGCGGACGAGCCACGGCTCATCCACGACGAGCTGGGGCCGGGCTGCGGCCTCAACGGGATGGACTGGGGCCCCGACGGCAAGCTGTACGGACCGCGCTGGTTCCGCGGCGAGGTGGCCCGGGTGGACGTCGACAGCGGCGCCGTGGAGACCGTCGCGACCGGCTTCCGGATTCCCGCCGCCGTCAAGTTCGACTCCGCGGGCCGGCTGCACGTGCTCGACACGCAGGCGGGCGAGGTGGTCCGGCTCGACCTCTCGAGCGGGAGCCGCGAGGTCGTGGGTCGCCCCGGGACCGGACTCGACAACCTGGCTCTCGACCGCGACGACCGGATATTCGTCTCGAGCTTCATGGACGGATCCATCGTCGAGGTGACCGGGCCCGACACGGTACGGCAGGTCCTCCTGAGCCACGTCAACTCGCCGGGGGGCATCGCCTACACCTCAACGGACGCCCGGAGTCCGCGGCCGTCCGTCATCGTGCAGAGAATCCCATAAGCAACTGACTAGTAATCGTTTATGATTCGTTTTGCCGGCCCGCGCCGGTCAGGAAGTCTCGCGAGATCCGCTGGAATCCCGTGTATGATATGGGAATGGAAAGCGGATGCGACACGGCGAACCGACCGCGACGGACCAAGCCCCGAGGCCGGCACCCCGACAAGGCGCTGTCGGCCGCCTTCATCCGTTCCGCCCCGCCCGGCAGGCACTGCGACGGACAGGGGCTCTACCTCGTCGTCCAGCCCACCGGCCCCCGAAGCTGGGTCCAGCGGCTTGTCATCCGCGGCCGGAAACGCGAACTCGGACTCGGCAGCACCGCCCTGGTATCGCTGGCCGAGGCGCGGGAGCGGGCACTGTCGAACCGGAAGCTCGCCCGCGAGGGCGGCGACCCGCTCGCCGAGAGGCGCCGCGCCGACGCCATGCCGACCTTCGCCGACGCCGCCGCCCGCGTCGTCGAGCAGAAGCGGGCCGGCTGGCGCAGCCCCGTCCACGCCCGGACCTGGCTGAACAGCCTCGAACTCCACGCCTTCCCGCGCATCGGCAGCCGGCCCGTCTCCGAAGTGACGAGCGCCGACGTGCTGGATGTCCTCACGCCGATCTGGCACGTGAAGGCGCAGACGGCCCGGAACGTGCGCCAGCGCATCAGCGCGGTGATGGAGTGGGCCATCGCCGTGAACCTGAGATCGGACAACCCGTGCGCCCGCGTGCTGCCGGTGCTCGGCAAGCAGAACGAGGTCGTGCGGCACATGCGTGCGATGCCGCACCGGGACGTGGCGGCGGCGGTCGCGACGGTGCGGGCGTCGAACGCGGCCGAGGCGGTCAGGCTGGCGTTCGAGTTCCTCGTGCTCACGGCCGCTCGATGGGGTGAGGTCCGTTGGGCGCGATGGACCGAGATGGACACGTCGGCCCACGTGTGGACCATTCCGGCGACGCGGATGAAGACGAGCCGCGAACACCGCGTCCCGCTGTGCCGCCGCGCCGTGGAGATCGTCGACGCGGCGCGGGCGCTCGGCGACCGTGGCGGTCCGCTGGTGTTCACCAACGGCGACGGCGAGCCGCTCGACGAGAAGGTGCTGCGCCGGCTGCTGGAGCGTCAGCGGGTCCCGGCCGTTCCACATGGCTTCCGCTCGTCGTTTCGGGATTGGGCGGCTGAGGAGACGGAGCACCGGCGCGAGGTCATCGAAGCGGCGCTCGCCCACATCGTCGGCAACAAGGTCGAGGCGGCCTACGCGCGGTCGGACCTGTTCGAGCGGCGGCGGCGGCTGATGGACGACTGGGCCGGGTACATCGAGCGAACCAGCCCCGGAGCGACCTCCCACCGCCAACCAGCCCGACAGGGAGTCGCCGGCAACCGGGCGCACTGACCACGACCGGACCGAACCCTGCCTCCCCCGAATCGACCGCACCGGCTGCACAGACGGGTCAGGCGGAGATCACGGACGGACATCGGATGCAGGCGGATCGAGCGGGGAACGACATCGAGCGGGACGGCGAACACGAGCAGATCCAGGAGATCGACGACGAGGATCCGGGCGGCGACGAGGAGACGGAAGGACACGAGATCGGAGCACCGGAATGCTGGCTCCTGAGACCTTTAGGTATCAGGAGCCAGCATACCCCTTGTGCTACACAAGGGGCTGGCGGGGGCTTCGCCCCTCGACCCCGGACGGAGATACGGCGCGACGCCGCGCCGCTTCGGACCCGCCGTCGATGCGGTGTCGCGGGCGGTCGCTCCGCGCGATGATGAACGCCGGGCGAACCCGGCGTCCGGGAGCGCACGGTCGGCCGCGGCCGTCAAATCGCTTCGCGATTCCTCTGCTGACGCTGCGGTCCTTCGGATGACTGCCGCGGCCGACCGTGCGGGAATCGCTGTTGCGGACCAGCCGGAAGGCTGGCCCGCACTCCAACACGAACAAGCGGCGCCGCTCCGCTGTCGCGGCGAACCGGACCCGACCCGCGACCGCATCGGCCACCACCAGCCCAGTGCCTGCGGGTCCGAGCAGCGCACCGGCCGCCGCGAACCGGACGCAGATTGCGGGAGGCCGGTTGCTCCCGTTCTTGTCTTTCCCCTTGGGAAGAAGCGTCACGCGCCTGAGACCGCCGTTCAACCACCGACGACGCGAAGCCGTAGCAGGTTGAGGACGCGGGCCAAGTGCTTCGTGTACTCTGCAATCCTCGTTCGCAGGACATCTACGGTCGGACTGCTGCCGTGCTCCAGAAGTGGACGCGCGGCGAGCACGACCTCGGCGTGGAAACCGGACTCGCCCTCGACCCCAGTGTCAGCAGGCAGGGGCGGACAGGTCATGCGCCAAGCCCCCGGCAGATGCCGCTCCAAGAGAGCATCGAATCGCCTTCCCACTGAGTTGCCGGGAGTCCGATTCAACGCGAACAACAGAACCGCTCCGCGTTTGGCCGCCTGCGCCATCTGCGGCACCACGGTTGGTGCCTTGTCGGGCAGGAATCTCTCGAACGGATCGAGCAACACCTAGTCATCGTCGTGCATGGCGCCGACGATCTCGCCGAAGGCGGTGTAGGCATCGTAGTGACCCTCGACGACGCCGCAAGCCGGGATCTCCTCGTCGAGCATCGACAGCCCGGCCCTCTGGAGCCGCTCTCGACGGCCGCGATCTCGATCGGCACTGAACACGCGAATGCCGCCGCGACCGGCATTGGCGGCCGCGTTGCGAGCGACCAGACCACTGCCGCAGTAGCGGCGCTCATCGATGCCGGTTTGCGCCGCGCGCAACGCCCAGGCCTGCAGCGCCCGAACGCGCCTCGCCACTTCTTCTTGGCAGGGCGCCTCGGGTTCGCCGCCGAACAGATCGAAGAAGCGGAACGACCTTCCCAAGTCGCACTGCCAGCGGACGAACTCCGCGAGCACGCCGTGCTTCAGCAGGTCGCCGGCGTTCCCCATGTCGTACGGGAGCGTCATGTCGGTGGCGATCCGGCCAGACGGACCACCGCCAGCAGATTCCTCGCGCGCGACGCGGCAACATAGCGATGCTTGTCGGTGACGCGGCTGCCCGGGAGATCCAATAGAATCACGACATCGCGTTCGAGACCCTTGAATCGATACAGCGTTTCGAACACCACCCGACGCGTCGGCGACGAAGCACTCGATCGCCGCTCTCGGTCGTCGAGGTTCACCAACTCGAAGCGGCCGGCCCGACGGTCGTGAGCGAAGGGAGAGTTCTTGAGCGTCCGGGTGGAGACGATGGCGATCTCGTCGGGCGCGACATCCTCGCGAAGCACGAGTTGATCGAGCCGAGCCGCAACCTTCCGAACCACCTCTGCGTCGCTGGAGCAGGTGATTGTCTCGACCGGCCTACCCTGGGGTGCGCCCGCCTTGACGTGCGGTTCGGTCCCGACCAGGCCGGCCGCGTACGCGGCGATGCGCGTCGTGTTGCGGCAGTTGTGTACGAGCTTGTGTTCGATGACCTCCAGCGCTTCGGGGGGACCGCCCTCATAGATGTCCTGATTCGCGTCATAGAAGGCGTAGAGCGTGCCTTCCCGTCCACGGCGCAACGCGTCGTCCAGGCAGGGCCACCAGTCGGCCAGGAAGTCCTGCGCTTCGTCCACCACGATGGCGTCGTACCTCTCGTCGGGAAGTCGCGCGAGCGCCTCCAGGAGCATCAGCGGCGCTTCCTCGGCGTAGACGCGCCGGTCCTTGACGTGTGGGTACCGGGCCTCGAACCCACTGAGCCCGGCCCGGCCTGCCAGCCGACGGCAGAAGTCATGGAACGTCTCGACGCCGAAACCAACGGCTTTCTGGCGGAGATCTTGGGCGAGGGGTTCGTTGAAACACAGCAACAGCACACGCTTGCCCGTGGTCGCCAAGCGCCGCGCCTTCTCCATCGCCAACACGGTCTTGCCGGTTCCGGCCGCACCTTCAATGGCTGCTCGGTTGTGGGCCGCGAGGCTGTCGAGGAGGGTCATCTGGTCCTCGGTGAGCCGCAAGAGTTCCCGGTTCTCCTCCTTGAATTGCAGAGCGAGCCTGGAGGCGGGCGGGCAGCGCTCGAACAGCGTGTCAACGAACGCTTTCACACCAGCAGGCGAAAGAGACGTTCTCCGGTCGCCGAAGTGACGGAAGACCCGATCAATGGCGGGGCGCAGGTTCCGGAAATCGCTGCGATCCACGATGACGGCGCGAGGAAGATCCGGTCCCATGTCGGACGGGGACTCGATGTCGGGCAACACGACGCCCCAACAGAATCCACAGCGGAATCCCCTCCCGCCGAAACCGGGAGCCTCCTTCCAGTACTTGCCGATCGCGTGGATGGCCCAGCTTGCCTGCCGCCCCGGATCCTTGATCGTGTGCTTCTTGCCGTCGCGATCCAGGGAAAACCAGCCGGCGGATGTCCTCTGTACACGCCCGCCCTTGACCTCGAGGCCGATCGCCCCGCGCAACGGGTCCAGAAGCAGGAAGTCCAGCTCACCCTCCCGCATTCTGCGGTTCGCGGGGAGCAGGAAGCGCTGACTGTGGATGACCGTCCACGTGGCCGGCAGCGTTGCCTGGAACTGTTCGTAGACGCGCCGTTCCGAGTCCGGAGTCTCCGGAGCTGGACGCCGGGGGATCATGCGTGCCATTCGACCATCGGATCAGTGGGCCGGGCGCACCCACCTTCATTCTCTGTCCATCTGATCACACGTATCGCAAGTCCAGATTCTGCCTTCGGGGTTCTGCTTGAGGTACATCTGTCCGTTGCACCCTTTCTTCGTGCACGGCTTCGTGTATGGTGTCGTCATTTCGGGTCATCTCCGTTTCGAGCCACCAGCTCGGGATGCAGGCGTCACCGGCGACGTGCGCTACTCTACTACAGGGCCGGGCTGGCTTCCGGTGGGAGCCAGCGACAGCTGCTTGCGGCGGCGGCCATGGCGGAACGCCGTCGGCGTGAGTCGGCGGTTCAGTGGCTGGACGTGCGCGGGCGTCGGACTCGCAGCCGCTGTGGGACGATCGCTCGGGATCCGCCGCCAGTGTCCGCGGAGTCCAGACACGGTTTCTGTGGTCCAGTGGATTCCCGATCAGAAAGAGGGATTCGACGAGGGAATCGCGGTTGGTCAGGTGGCCGCAAGATGTTTGCTATGAATAACTTACAGGACATTAGCGGTGGTCAGCACCTCAACGACCACTGGGATCTCGACCATCCCTACGAGCGGCTGCTGGTCGACACGGCGGTGGCTCCGAGCGCGGCGGCCGTGCCCTGGATCAATCCGCGGCTCCGGCCCGGCGAGGTGCGTCGCGTGCTGACCGGCATCCCGGGCAAGACGGGCGTCGTCTACACCCTGGACCGCGAGACGGGCGAGTTCCTGTGGGCGGCTCCGACGGTCACGCAGAATGTGATCGGCGGCATCGACGGCGCGACAGGCGCCGTGACCGAGAACGCCGAGGTGGTCTTCAACGGCTTCGGTGAGGCGGTGCTGGCCTGCCCGACGCTCGTGGGGGGCAAGGACTGGGAGTCCGTTCGCGCAGAACGAGAACACTCAAAACCCCCGCATTCATTGGATAAGGTGCTGGTCGGAAGAGGTCCGAAACGGTCAGAAAACGGCTGGCAGAACCGGAAACGGCTGGCAGCACGGCTGGCAGTGCCGCGTTGCGCTTGCGCAGTGTAGCTCACGGGTAGCACTGATAGTGCACGGCGGTATAATTCGCAGAAAGAGAGGGGAGGTCAATGCACTTGCGATGCATCGTGGCTGCTCTGCTGCTGCTCGTCCTTGCGGCCGGATCGTCGGACGGCGGCTGTCCGGCGTCTCGCCTGACATTCACCAGCCGAGCGTGCCCCGGCCCATGACCCCGTTGCTGGCTTCGCCCTGCATCGGCATCTCCCGCCGCTGCGCGTCGACACCCAGCTCGAAGTTCAGCTTGCCCCGGTCGAGCACCCCGAGGGCGTAGCCGACCCCGGTAGTCCCGGCCGTACTGCGAGGTCGTCAACCCGACCCGCGGCGTCCCCACCAGGCGCGCGCCCACCGGCAGCCCGTAGCCCACCTCGGCGTTGAGTTGTCCGCCGGCCCCGTACATCTGGTGCGAGCCCATGCCGTAGGCCATCTGGTTGTTCCACAGCGTCTCGGCCCCGCCCTGCGCCGAGCCGCCCCTCGACGGGGACACCCGCGCCGTCAGCCCGAGCGGGCTCGACGGGGTCGGATCCCACCCCAGCGACAGCGACATCCCACGCCGCATCGCAGCCGCATCCGATCGCATCCGGCGGCCTCCGCGCCCGCTTCGCTCCTCTACCTCTACCTGTTCGGACGGGAACTCGGCCGGTTCAGTCGCCCCGCGAGCGTGGCCGGCATCGTGCCTGAACGCCGCCCGAACCAAGCGTCTACGTCGCGCACGGTCGAGCACGGCCGTCAACGGCTTCGCCGTCCTCCGCGTGCGCTTCGGCCTTCCAGGGTGACTGCCGCGCCCGACCGTGCGGGAAGTCGTTTGCGGGCCAGCCGGAAAGGCTGGCCCTCGTTCCAGGACGAGGAAATGCCGTGCCGGAGCGCCGCTCTGTTGTCGCGCATCGCGGAGAACCGGATCCGGCTGTCAACGGTCGCCCAAAAGGGGGTCATTCTGCACGGGAGGTCGACCACAACATGTAGGGGGTGCAGGGGTAGGCATCGTCGGCAAGAGCCAGCCTGGACGAGCGTGCGCGGAGCCGGCGTCAAGGCCGTCAGCCCCGCGAAGCGGGGGCGGAGCGTAGCGACGCGCCTTGACGCCGGTGAGCACACGCGCACGCTGTTGGTCTGACGATGCCACCGGAGGCCACAACATCCTGTGGTCGACCCGAGGGCAGATTTGTTCGATTTTACAAGAGCGCCAACATCCGGCCGCATCGACCACGACCGAGGCCACGTCGCGCAAGCCAACGTCGAGAACTGCAACGGCCAGCACAGACCGCACATCGAGGCAAAGGGAATTGTCAGCACCGAACGGAGACGGGCGCGGGAAGAGGATCAGAGGATCAGAGCACCAGCGGCGACCACGAGATCGCCAGCAGCAGGGAGCCGAGATCGCCCGCCGAGGATGCCGAATAGTGCCGCGTCAGACCGTGACCGCATCCCTGTGACTGAGTCACAAGCGCCGTCACACCCAAGCACAGACCAGAAACAGCCATCTCAGCGTGTAAGTTGACCGACCTCACTGATTACGCTGAACTTACAGCCGAAGTTACACGAACGCCGCCGAGAATTCCCCGTATTCATTGACCGAACCGTACCTCCAGGAGCCATGTACGGATCCATAAATGGGGTCGGGGAAAAGCCGGGAGCGACCCCCACGAAACTGGTGTTTCGTGGCCCCGACGGACGTGTCTGGTTACACGCCCGCCAGGACTTCCGGGGTCGCTCCCGGTGGCAGTTTTCCCATTCGGGAAGGAGCCCGGACGCGATGCGCCACATATCGTCTGCCGGATTCCGATCCGTCGGCACGTTGAACACTGTGCCCTCGCCCGCGCGCTCAGCTGGACGCACGCACGGTCACTCCCCGACCCGCAGGTCGTCCAGGAACTCCGAGCCCGGATCGACGCCGGTCACCAGTAGCCGGTCTCGTGCGCGGGTGCAGGCAACGTAGAGGAGATGCCGCTCGGTGCCGTAGACCTCCTCAAGATCCGCGCCATCTCCGACGCGTTCGATCCGGGTCTGCAGAGGAATCACCTCCTCGTCGCAGGCGGCCACCGCGACCGCCCGGAACTCCAGTCCCTTGGCGAGGTGCATCGAGCCGACCGCGACCGCCCCGGACACGCCGCCGGACCCCTCGTCGAGCTGCACGGATCGCATCCCCGCTGCCTGCACCGCCGACAGCGCCCGCTCGATCTGTTCCGGCGACCTGACGAACACACCGATTGCCTGCGGCGCGTAGCCCTCCCGCTGTCGCTCCCGAAGCCAGCCCGCGATGGCCTCCATCTCATCCTTCGGTGTATCGAAGGTCCTGACGTCGGGCGCCGGTCCGTTGAACACCGAGACCGTTGCTTTCCGTCGCTCCGCGTTCCCGTCAACGTCGGCCAGCTCGGCCGGGAGGAGCTGGTCGGCCTGTCGCCGGATCTGATGCGACGTGCGGTAGTTGATCCGCAGCGTGTGGGAGCGCCCGCGCACGTCGACACCGAGCGCCCGCCATGAGAACGGCGTCTGGAAAATCCGCTATCCGAGATCCCCGGCGAAGAACAAGCTGTTTGGCGAGCCCCCGCCAAGGGCCGCCAGAAACCGCAGCTCCGCGACGCCGACGTCCTGGGCCTCGTCGATCACGCAGAAGTCGAACGGTGAATGCGCAGCTTCTGCGATGCTCACCGCCAGCCGGGCGAACATGCCGGGCTCCGTCAAGCTTCCCTGTTCGGCAAGCGCCGACTGGACCCGCCAGAAGATCGACCAGAGCAGCTCCCGCTGCTTCTCGGACAACCGGGTCTTCCGGCCGAGCCGCTGCACGTCGCGGTAGTCATCCCAACTCGCGAGCTGCCAGGCGTCGACCACCGTGCTCCATTCCGTCCAGAGGAAGTGGGCACCGAAACGGTGACCTTCCACACCAGCGGCCGCCTGCCGGAGCAGTTCCCGGATGTCTTCGTCCGTCGCTAGGTTGAGGCGGCCGACGTTCGCCGCGTAGAGGCGCCACCCGATGCCGCGCATCGATTGCACCTCAAGACGCTCGGCGAGCTTTGGCTCGTTGCCGATGAGGCGCTTGAGGCGCGTTCGTAGCGCGGCGGCCAGCGCATCGGAGAAGGTGGCCAGCAGCACGCGGCTCTCCGGATGTGCTCGCGCCAGATGCACCGCCCTGTGGAGCGCCACGATGGTCTTGCCGGTGCCGGCCGAGCCCGAGACGCGCGCCGGGCCGCGGTACTCCCGTTCGACAAGTTGCCGCTGGGCCGGGTGCAGAAAGACGGTCCACTTCTCCCAGGGGTAGTCGAGCGCTCGCTCCAGCGCCTCCACGTCCGCTATTACCCGGAAGCGGCGCTGCGCGTCCGGATGCGCGAATGGATCGGTGCCCGCCACGGCAGGCACCGGACGGTCAGGCGCACCGCCGGTTGCAAGCTGCAGCAGCGCCTCGGCGGCCTCGCCCGGCAGGTGATCGGCGAGGTCGAGGAGCGTGTTCTCTGTCGCGGTCCGCACGTCGTCCAGCCACTCGACCGGCACGCCGTAGCCGAGCAGGTCGTCGTCCGACGCGCCGGCGAAGATCGCGGTCCGCGCCGCCGTTGGTCCGCCAGCCACGGCGCCTTGGCTGGACGCCGGGATGTCCACCTCTACATACCGTGGGACCTGAATCTCACGAACCGTCTCGCGGATCTCGACGAGTTGCGCAGCTCCTGTCGTCGGATGCCGTTCCAGCCGCCGTCGTTCCGCCCACTGATACGCGGCGTCGTGATGATCGACGTAGCAGAGCAGCAAGCTGGAAGCCGTGCGGTGGACGATCAGCCGGATGTCGCGACTGACCCGAACGGACCAGAAGTCCTTGTCCTTCGCCCGGTCGACCTGGTGCAGCTTCAGGCCCGGATGCGCCGGGTTCATCTGCAGGTCGAACGCCGCGGTCTTGACCGCCTTCTGCTCGTCGCCGGTCAGCCTGGCGAGGCCGTCGGTGAAGGTATCGGCGATGCGAAACTGCATCCCTCAAGGTCCATGGTCGTCGCGGCGCGCACCCTCGCCCGCCGGTTGCGCGGCCGCGTCGTCCGGGGGCGCCACGCGTCGCGGCGGGTACCGCACGTCGAGACCAGATTCGGCCTGTCGCTGGCGGATGCGCTGGAAGATCACCATGTCGCAAAGATAGTCGATGCCGCTCGCCGCTCACACCCGGAGAACTCCTTCATCACCTCAGCGCCGAGGACTCTGGCCGTCGATGGATGCGAGATGTCGACACAACACGCTACGGTACTCCTCAATTGAATCTGATGCCGAATAGTCCGCCCGTCTCGGTCGCGTCCGTCAACCTGGGTTCGACCACGTGATCCCGCACGTCGAATCCCTCGGTAAACCCCTCCGCCGGCACGGAATCCGAGTTGATTGTGACGATGTACTGGAAGCCGCCGGCTTCGGCCCTCTGCGCACCCAGCTGCAGCGCCTTGGCCACTTGCCGTTCGTCCACACCATCGAAGAGATGACTGTCATGGATCAGGAATCCCGGCCAACGCCCGCGTCGACCGCAGATCTCCATCAACATGAAATCGAAGCAGAAGATCTGCATGTTCGTGATTCCCTTGCTGCGTTCCGCCTCAATATGCACCTCGAACCGCGGGCCGTTGGGTGTCTCGGAAATGGTCAAGCTGCCCGCGCGCTCATAGAGAGACCGCGAGAGATCCTCAAAGCACAGGATGACCTCGCGCACGATGTCGTCACGCTCGTGGATGTCGTCACGCAAGGCCTTCACCAAGCGTGCGCGCTCCAGGTCCTGCTCAGTCTTCGTCCTGTCGAGTCGTTCGGCAGTCGCGAGCTTCTGCTTCAGCATTTCGACATCCGCCTCGGCTCTCCCGAGCTCCTCCCGCAGTCCGGTATAGTGCTCGAGTGCGCCTCCCGCCTTGAGCACACCCATGATCTGTGCGCGCCTCCCGTCGAGGCGGTCTTTCCGCAGGTCCCGCTCGGCGACCCGCTCTTGCGCACTCTCGATCTCCGCACCGAGATGCGCGCGTCGATTCTCGATGATGGTGCGGTGGAACCGCTCGACCTCCGCAATCCGCCTGCGCGGCAACTCCGGCAGGACGATGCCGGCCTCGGCATACAGCTTGGCCAGGTCCTGCGTGTCCGGTGCGCTCTCCATGGCCAGCGATTCCTGCAACTCGCGGATCAGATCGTGATCGACAACGTTCTCGAGGTTCAGGCTGTCGATCTCGCCGGTAGTCCTGCTGGCCTCGAGTTCCAGCTCCTTGTATTCCGGCACGACATGGAAGGAATCGAGTCTCCCGCGCAGGCGATTTGCCCGATCTTCCGCAACCGCCAGTCTGGTGCGCAGCTCGGCCGCATTGCCGACATACGGCCCAAGTTCACCGGTTCGGGCAGCTTTGCGAAGCTCCTTCGTGACCTTCTCCCGATCGCGCAATTCCTGAAAGCGAACCGGAATCGACCAGTCCAATCCCAGCAGATAGCAGACCGTCACCTGCCGATCCCATAACTGCTGCATCGTCGAGTGCTGCATCGGATTCTGGAAACCTCCGCCTTCCTGTCTTCGGGCCACGAACGAGAAGAGCGAACGAAACGTAGGATTGAACCGCTCGGCGCCGCCATCGTCAACCGGCAGCCCAAACCAGACGGCGCCAAGAGCGCTCTTCCACTGCTCGTTCGAGAGCACCTGCCGATGCACAGCCGGTGGTGACGCTTCTTCTCCGCGGAACAGCGGCGGAGCTTCCGTCGATGCAACCAGCCATTCTCCAGGGTCGCCGGCAATGCCGATACGGCTCGGCTTCTGGCCGCTCCGGGAGATGTAGCAACTCTTCCCGCCCATGTCGACGGTCGCCGTGAACGTCCAGCCCCGCAGAGCTTCCGATCGAAAGATCCCGGTCGGCCTGGCGTCTGCGCCGAACAGGAAATGGACCAGCTCGACGAAGCTGGTCTTGCCCGCGCCATTGCGCGACTGACGATCGCTCGCGCCCCGGCTCTTGTCGGCGAGGATGACGTTCAGCCCCGGACCGAACGTGAGCGTCTTGAAGGACTCGCGGTCGCTGCCCACTGAGCGGATCATGGTCCTGCCCTGCGGATCACACCGCGCTCGAACTCTATGGCGTGTATCATGTACAGCAGATCGAGCGCAAGCACGAACCACCGGTAGTCGACGACGGCGCTGGCGTCGTCGATGGACCGGCGGCGACGGACGGCGTCCCAGAGTTTCGACATCGTCATCGGCCGTTCCAGTGTGCCGATCACCTCCCCTCCCAAGCCGATCAGACACCGATCAGGCCGAATGTGCTTGGTCGGCAGTATCATTCCCCTCCTCCGGATCCTCGAAAATGTCGCACCGCTCGAAGAAATAGGAAAGAACCGCCAGCACGGCGGCTTGGCGCACCGGCTCGCCGCCCATGCCGGCATACTGCTGCAGATGCGCGAACACCTGATCCGCGGATCTGGCTTCATCGTTCAGTTCGGCGTACCGCCGCCGAAAGGCCTCCGCAATGCGTTCACCCAAATCCGGGCGTCGGTTCTTCGTGAACCACGTCTCGACCAGAGCTTCCTTGCGCCGCCCAAGCCGAAGCAGAGCGGCCGCATCCGCCGAGAGCCGGTTCTTCTCCAGCTTGTTCCTCGAAGGCGGCGTGAGCGGTTCCTCACCTGGTTCGGGGTCCATGAACTGAAGCTGGTGGATGACCGGCTGGAGATCCGCCATCGCGAGCGTCTCCAATCCGGACTTCGACGGCGCGAAGCCGAACAGCGCCTGCTGATCCGCCAAGGGCAAACGATCAGCGAGCTTCTGTAACGCGGGCTCCGTCCACACCTCGATCACCACTTCCGGATGACCCTGTCGAAGGCGGTCAAGGAGCTGACCCGATGACGGCGGCAGCCCGCGCTCGTCGTTGTGGACCAGAACCCATTCCGCCATGGCACCTGCCCACTTCTCGCGCGCCCCGACGAAGTCCCGCTCGATCTTCGCGTTCAACCGCGCCTCCTTCATCTCGTACGGGGCGTAACACTGAAAGACGGTACGGGTGCTGATCCTTCGTCCATCACACTTCAGATCGCCTCGATTTCCGTACGGACGAACCGCCTCGGCCTCGTCAGCAGAATCTGTGGGTGAGTTCTGGTTCGGGCAGGTCGCCAAGTGCATGATACAAAGCGACTTCCAGTGCCGCGGAGGTGCGGAAGCCATACGCCCGTTTGGTGATCACTCTGGCCTTCCCGTTGAAGCCTTCGACAATGCCACTGGAGAACTGCCCTCGGGCCCGGAACCAGTTCAGGATCAGGTCGCGGTGCGAGCGCAGCATGCGGGCCACCTCCTTCATCGGGTCGAGCCGCGAGCGCATCGTCCGAGTGCACCAGCGGTCGAGGAACCGGCCGGCCCAGTACGGCGACACGTAGCCCCACAGCGCTTGAAAGTCCTCCTTGAGCAGGTAGGCGCGAACCGTGCGCAGGTTGCGACGCACCAGCTCCGCAAGCCGGCCCCGCTGCTCGTCGCTGAGATTCTCCGGACGCTTGAGCAGGAGCCAGCGGCTGCGCTTGAGCACCGGCGCCCGGCCCGCGGCGGCGAGCTTCCGGGCCTCCGCCGCGCGCACCTCGTCGATCGCTTGCGAGAAATGGCTCATGATGTGGAAGCGGTCGAGCACCTGCACGGCCTGGCCGGCGCGCTCGGCAACCACCTTCAGGTAGGGCTTCCACATGTCCGAGCAGACGAAATACAGCGCCGCGCTGCGTGCGGGGCCGAACCAGTCGAAGAAGCCCTCCAACGTCGCGGCCTTGCGTTCGCGGCCGACCCACAGCAGGCGCTTGCAGTGACCGTCGATCTGATAGACCAGCGTCAGGTAGCGTTGCCCGCGGCGGCGGGAGAGCTCGTCGACGCCGATGGCCTCGATGTTCGTGAGGTCGCGGTGCGCGAGGCCCCAGTCGACCGCCATGCGCACGGCCCGATAGACGGTGTCCCAGGACGTGGGGAACGCCGCGGCGACCTCCTGCCACGACAGACGCCTGGCCCACCCGGCGAGGAACCAGGCGTAGGCGTCGGTCAGTCGGTGCTTGCCGGTGGCCCACGGCAGCGCCTCGACCCGTACGCCGCAGCGCGGGCAGTCGACGCGGCGCATCGCGTAGAGGAAGACCACGGGGATGTGCCACAGGGGCACGAAGTCGAAGCGCCGGACCGCCTGCGTGTCGTAGCCCGGGGCCCGGCGCCTGCACTGCGAGCACGTCGCGCGGGTCCCGGCGCGAGGCCGCACCCGAACCTCGAGGGTCAACTGCGGGTGCTCCACCAGCCGCACCGTCTCGTAGATGAACGACGGGTGCTTCTGGACCCGATTCAAGATACTCTTGAGTTGCATCCCGTTCCCCTTCCGCGTCGCTTGGCTGCTGCAACACCAATTGTCGCGGATTCCGGAACGGGATGCGTTTCCGATGTCGAGGCTGCGTTCTGTGCTTCGGGACGGGCCATCGCCCTCCCGATACGGGCGTCGGGCATTTGGTCCTCGTCAGACGAGAGCCGGGGCGCTCGTGCGCGGAGCCGGCGTCCAGGCCGTCAGCCCCGCGCAGCGGGGGCGGAGCGGAGCGAAGCGCCTTGACGGCGGCGAGCACACGGGCACGCTGCCTCTTGTCTGACGAGGACTACCAGCCTCCGTTCTTACCCACAGATTCTGCGGAAGACCCCCGCCTCGAAGTCCGGCCCGAACGCACGGGCCGCGAGTCGGGTGAACCAGTCCTGGAACTCGGCGCCCTTCTTCTCGAGAAACGCATTGCGGAACATCAGCCTGTAGAACGCGGCCTGCACCTCATCCATCACAACTTCACCATGCGCGCCAAGTCACACCCGGAACACCTTCATCACCTCGTCGCCGAGGTGGTTGATGACCTTGACGGCGATGCGGCCCGATTCAGGGCGGTCGAACGGGCGCGAGATGTCGCTGTGGAGCGACGCCCACGCGTCGGCGTCGATCTCGGCCTTCAGCGTCGTCTTCAGCGCCTTGTAGGGGTCGTTCGCGCCGAGGAAGTAGGCGTGCCGGACGAAGAAGCTCTCCTCGTTGTAGTCGGTGTCGATGAACCAGCAGGCGATGCCATCGGCGCCGTCGCTGCGAACCTCGCCGGTGGTCGGGTGGAAGACGTCCACGCCGTTGATCTGCACCTGGATCCGATTGCCGTCGCCGCCCTCTCCACTGGCCGGGAGGATGTCGATGTCCGGCTCGCCGAAGATGACGAACAGATTGCCCTTGCCGGTGTTCTTCAGCTCGTCCGCCATGTGGAGGTCGGCGTTCATGCGCGCCTTCAGCACCGGGATGCGACCGAGGCGGTTGAACTCGGACGCGTGCGCCTCGTAGTTGAAAGCGCAGGCGATCAGGACGTCGAAGCCGGCGTCGCCCGCCTCGCGCGCGGCCGCCACCATGTCTGGACGGGACACCGTGCCGAACTCGGGGCCGACGAAGATCCCGGCGCGCTTCTGCGGCCCGGATCCGACAGCGCCTTCGCGGTAGCGGCCCTCCGCGCAGATGTACCCGCCCGGCCAAGGAGTGACGGCGGCGAACGCGATGCGATCTTCCTTGTGCGCCTGCTGCACGCCCGCGGTCGCGAGCTGCTCCAGGATCATGGCCGCGAAGTCCTGCTGCGGCCCATAGTCGGGCCTCGGCTCGGCGGCGCGATCGAGGAGCTCGTCGTCCTCGTCGACCGCCAGCACGCGGTGCGGCGACAGACTCTCCACCGTGAACGGTCCCGCCACCCGGACCTTCCTGCCGTCCTCGTAGGGCTTGTCGTAGAGGTACTCGTAGTCGGCCCGGGCCGCGATGGAGGCGTCGATCTCCTGCTGCCGGGCGATGCGCGCCTCCCACCACAGTCGATGCGTCTCGACCGCCTCGGCCGGCCACTCCTCGGACGCCTCGCGGGGAACCTGCCACTCCTCCCAGCCACCATCAAGCCTGGCGTTCAGGTCGTCGCGCAATGGCTCCAGCGTCTCCTGCCAGCGCTCCCAGATGACGTCGATCTCGGCGTTGTTGGCGATCGCCTTGAGCGTGATGTGCGGCACCCGCTCGTAGACGAATCCCTGCCGGACGTCGCTGCGCGTCGGCGTGTCCGATGGCGCCTTGCGCGTGATCTCGGCTTCCTTGCGCTGTCCGTCAGAACTGTCGGCGAGGAGGTAGTACGGGTAGCGCGCACCCATGATTCTGGCGCGGGCGAGCGCCAGCGCTACACGGGATGTGTCGATCGTGATCCAGCGGCGGCCCCATTGTTCTGAGACGTACGCAGTGGTACCAGAGCCACAAGTAGGATCGAGCACCAAGTCCCCCGGGTCAGTGGTCATCAAGATGGGGTCTTCCGCAGAATCTGTGGGTAAGAACGGAGGCTGGTAGTCCTCGTCAGACAAGAGGCAGCGTGCCCGTGTGCTCGCCGCCGTCAAGGCGCTTCGCTCCGCTCCGCCCCCGCTGCGCGGGGCTGACGGCCTGGACGCCGGCTCCGCGCACGAGCGCCCCGGCTCTCGTCTGACGAGGACCAAATGCCCGACGCCCGTATCGGGAGGGCGATGGCCCGTCCCGAAGCACAGAACGCAGCCTCGACATCGGAAACGCATCCCGTTCCGGAATCCGCGACAATTGGTGTTGCAGCAGCCAAGCGACGCGGAAGGGGAACGGGATGCAACTCAAGAGTATCTTGAATCGGGTCCAGAAGCACCCGTCGTTCATCTACGAGACGGTGCGGCTGGTGGAGCACCCGCAGTTGACCCTCGAGGTTCGGGTGCGGCCTCGCGCCGGGACCCGCGCGACGTGCTCGCAGTGCAGGCGCCGGGCCCCGGGCTACGACACGCAGGCGGTCCGGCGCTTCGACTTCGTGCCCCTGTGGCACATCCCCGTGGGCCTCGTCAGCAGAATCTGTGGGTGAGTTCTGGTTCGGGCAGGTCGCCAAGTGCATGATACAAAGCGACTTCCAGTGCCGCGGAGGTGCGGAAGCCATACGCCCGTTTGGTGATCACTCTGGCCTTCCCGTTGAAGCCTTCGACAATGCCACTGGAGAACTGCCCTCGGGCCCGGAACCAGTTCAGGATCAGGTCGCGGTGCGAGCGCAGCATGCGGGCCACCTCCTTCATCGGGTCGAGCCGCGAGCGCATCGTCCGAGTGCACCAGCGGTCGAGGAACCGGCCGGCCCAGTACGGCGACACGTAGCCCCACAGCGCTTGAAAGTCCTCCTTGAGCAGGTAGGCGCGAACCGTGCGCAGGTTGCGACGCACCAGCTCCGCAAGCCGGCCCCGCTGCTCGTCGCTGAGATTCTCCGGACGCTTGAGCAGGAGCCAGCGGCTGCGCTTGAGCACCGGCGCCCGGCCCGCGGCGGCGAGCTTCCGGGCCTCCGCCGCGCGCACCTCGTCGATCGCTTGCGAGAAATGGCTCATGATGTGGAAGCGGTCGAGCACCTGCACGGCCTGGCCGGCGCGCTCGGCAACCACCTTCAGGTAGGGCTTCCACATGTCCGAGCAGACGAAATACAGCGCCGCGCTGCGTGCGGGGCCGAACCAGTCGAAGAAGCCCTCCAACGTCGCGGCCTTGCGTTCGCGGCCGACCCACAGCAGGCGCTTGCAGTGACCGTCGATCTGATAGACCAGCGTCAGGTAGCGTTGCCCGCGGCGGCGGGAGAGCTCGTCGACGCCGATGGCCTCGATGTTCGTGAGGTCGCGGTGCGCGAGGCCCCAGTCGACCGCCATGCGCACGGCCCGATAGACGGTGTCCCAGGACGTGGGGAACGCCGCGGCGACCTCCTGCCACGACAGACGCCTGGCCCACCCGGCGAGGAACCAGGCGTAGGCGTCGGTCAGTCGGTGCTTGCCGGTGGCCCACGGCAGCGCCTCGACCCGTACGCCGCAGCGCGGGCAGTCGACGCGGCGCATCGCGTAGAGGAAGACCACGGGGATGTGCCACAGGGGCACGAAGTCGAAGCGCCGGACCGCCTGCGTGTCGTAGCCCGGGGCCCGGCGCCTGCACTGCGAGCACGTCGCGCGGGTCCCGGCGCGAGGCCGCACCCGAACCTCGAGGGTCAACTGCGGGTGCTCCACCAGCCGCACCGTCTCGTAGATGAACGACGGGTGCTTCTGGACCCGATTCAAGATACTCTTGAGTTGCATCCCGTTCCCCTTCCGCGTCGCTTGGCTGCTGCAACACCAATTGTCGCGGATTCCGGAACGGGATGCGTTTCCGATGTCGAGGCTGCGTTCTGTGCTTCGGGACGGGCCATCGCCCTCCCGATACGGGCGTCGGGCATTTGGTCCTCGTCAGACGAGAGCCGGGGCGCTCGTGCGCGGAGCCGGCGTCCAGGCCGTCAGCCCCGCGCAGCGGGGGCGGAGCGGAGCGAAGCGCCTTGACGGCGGCGAGCACACGGGCACGCTGCCTCTTGTCTGACGAGGACTACCAGCCTCCGTTCTTACCCACAGATTCTGCGGAAGACCCCCCCGTGGTCTTCCTCTACGCGATGCGCCGCGTCGACTGCCCGCGCTGCGGCGTACGGGTCGAGGCGCTGCCGTGGGCCACCGGCAAGCACCGACTGACCGACGCCTACGCCTGGTTCCTCGCCGGGTGGGCCAGGCGTCTGTCGTGGCAGGAGGTCGCCGCGGCGTTCCCCACGTCCTGGGACACCGTCTATCGGGCCGTGCGCATGGCGGTCGACTGGGGCCTCGCGCACCGCGACCTCACGAACATCGAGGCCATCGGCGTCGACGAGCTCTCCCGCCGCCGCGGGCAACGCTACCTGACGCTGGTCTATCAGATCGACGGTCACTGCAAGCGCCTGCTGTGGGTCGGCCGCGAACGCAAGGCCGCGACGTTGGAGGGCTTCTTCGACTGGTTCGGCCCCGCACGCAGCGCGGCGCTGTATTTCGTCTGCTCGGACATGTGGAAGCCCTACCTGAAGGTGGTTGCCGAGCGCGCCGGCCAGGCCGTGCAGGTGCTCGACCGCTTCCACATCATGAGCCATTTCTCGCAAGCGATCGACGAGGTGCGCGCGGCGGAGGCCCGGAAGCTCGCCGCCGCGGGCCGGGCGCCGGTGCTCAAGCGCAGCCGCTGGCTCCTGCTCAAGCGTCCGGAGAATCTCAGCGACGAGCAGCGGGGCCGGCTTGCGGAGCTGGTGCGTCGCAACCTGCGCACGGTTCGCGCCTACCTGCTCAAGGAGGACTTTCAAGCGCTGTGGGGCTACGTGTCGCCGTACTGGGCCGGCCGGTTCCTCGACCGCTGGTGCACTCGGACGATGCGCTCGCGGCTCGACCCGATGAAGGAGGTGGCCCGCATGCTGCGCTCGCACCGCGACCTGATCCTGAACTGGTTCCGGGCCCGAGGGCAGTTCTCCAGTGGCATTGTCGAAGGCTTCAACGGGAAGGCCAGAGTGATCACCAAACGGGCGTATGGCTTCCGCACCTCCGCGGCACTGGAAGTCGCTTTGTATCATGCACTTGGCGACCTGCCCGAACCAGAACTCACCCACAGATTCTGCTGACGAGGCTCAAGATGCATCGTTGAACCACGGTTTGGGACGTTTGGACCACGTATATCTTGTTCGCCATGAAGCTCGCACCAACATCGTCCCAACGGCCTGTAACTTGGACTGCTGGGAAGTCATCCAGATATCGCACATAGCCCAAACGGCTTTCAGTGGCTTCCAGACGTCCGGCCAACTTCAAACGTAGCATTCCCTGTTCGTTGGTCTTCCAGCGAACGGCGAGCGATGGTCTGTGAACCCTGCCATCCAAATCGACGCCGAACCAGGATGCGGCACCCTCACCTTTGTCCCGACCCGCACTCTGAGAGGTAAGATTGTCCAGAGAGTAGATTCGCAACTGGCCAGAGTCGAGTCGCGGATCATTCAAGAGTGGGTCATTGAGAGGCCCACTGCAACCGGACAAATCGCGGACACGATTGTAGTTGGTTCCACCCTTCCTTCCAGGTGTCTTGCGCTTAAACGCACGTCGGTACTTGACACGTGCTCTGTCTTTGGAATACCAGAGCAAGTAGTCTGTGGTTTGACCCAGGAACTCTTCTGTGGAACCCGATGTCTTGGCAAAACCAATTAGCGAGATGTAGTTGCCTAACCCAAACACCTCATCCATCAACGCCCGAACGCGATGCACATTCTCATCGCCGATCTGCACGAAGATCGAACCGCTCTCCGCCAGCAATTCCCGCGCGACCATCAATCGATCTCGAAGATACGTCAGGTACGAATGAATCCCGTCGCGCCAGGTTGAGGTGGTCCCGCTTTTTCGGACCACTGGCTAAGGTGTATTCCAGAGCCTGGAGGAGGCACTGGGATGACGACGAGACGACGGCGGCAGTTCACCGCGAACTTCAAGAAACGCGTGGCGCTCGAGGCGCTGCGCGGGGACCGCACGGTGCAGGCGATCGCGGCCAAGCACGAGGTTCATCCGAACCAGGTGGGCGCGTGGAAGCGCCAGGCGGTCGACGGGCTGGAGGATGTCTTCGCTGGCGGCAGAGCATCTCGCGACTCCGAGCACGAGGCGACGATCCGGGACTTGCACGCGAAGATCGGCGAGTTGACGGTGGAGCGGGATTTTTTTCTGCGCGGCTTGCAACGCTGAGCCGCGCCGCACGCCTGGAACTGGTCGAGCGGGGCGGCGAGTTGAGCATCCGGCGCCAGTGCGCGTTGCTCGGCATCAACCGCTCGTCGGTGTACTACACGCCGCGGGAAGAGCGCGCGGAGAACTTGGCCTTGATGCGGCGGATGGACGAATTGTCGCTGCAGTACCCGTTCTACGGTAGCCGGCAGATGGCGCGCCACCTGGGACGCGAGGGCGTGTCGGTGGGGCGGCGCCGGGTCCGCCGGCTGATGTGTCTGATGGGGCTGGAAGCGGTCTACCGCAAGCCGCGCACGAGCGCCGCGCAGCCGGGTCACCGCATCTATCCGTATCTGCTTCGAGAGCTGACGATAGAGCGCCCGGACCAGGTCTGGTGCGCCGACATCACCTACATCCCGGTGACGGCGGGCTTCCTGTACCTGGTCGCGGTCATGGACTGGGCCAGCCGTCACGTGCTGGCCTGGCGACTGTCGAACACGATGGACACCGGCTTCTGCATCGAGGCGCTGGAAGCGGCGCTTCGGACGGGCACGCCCGAGATCTTCAACACCGATCAGGGAGCGCAGTTTACCAGCGCGGCGTTCACCGAGCGGGTGCTGGCGGCGGGGGCGCGTTGCTCGATGGACGGCCGCGGGCGGTGCCTGGACAACGTCTTTATCGAGCGGCTGTGGCGGTCGCTGAAGTACGAAGCGGTGTACCTGCACGAGTTGGTCGACGGGTTCGAGGCCGAGCGGGTGGTCGGGGCCTGGATGACGTTCTACAGCGACGTACGTCCGCACTCGGCACTCGGGGGTCGCACGCCGGCCGAGGCCTACGGCGAGGAGCGTGCAGCGTGAACATGTCAGCGGCGTGCAGCGCTTTGGACGCGCTCGACCGGCGGATGGTCCAGGTGACGCCGCTCGGCATCCAGGGCGAAGGCTGCCGGCTCGGCGAGAAGACGCACAGGGTGCTCGACCGCCGGCCTGGAGCTGACAGCCCTCGCCGTCAGGCGGCGCTGCCAGCGTCCCGTCGCCGTTACGTTACGGTGCTGCAAGGAGAGGGAAGCCTCCGAAGGCGGCCCCCCTTCGTGCACCGCATGTTCGGCATCGAGCAGGGGATCAACGAGCTCGACCACGGCCGAGAACACGCTCGGCATCTTCGGTCCGAAACCGAGCACGACTCCGGCGGTGAGCGGTCGACGTGGCAGACGGGACAGGTCCGGCGTCGTCCAGGACGCCATACCCGACCGCAGAGCAGGCAGGCCCGCAGGTGCTTCGTGCGCCAGTCGCCGCGGCGCTTTCGTCCCCTCCCCCGGACCCCCTCCCGGGGCTCGCCGCCGCGCTTCGCGGACTCACTCATGAGGCCGCAAGATTCCCACAGCTCATCATCATCTATGATCAGATACCAGACAGACGACGAGGGCGCGGTTCGCAACCGGAATACACCTTAACGAAGCCCTCGAATGGTCCAAACGACCGGGACCACCTCAGGTGTCCCGGAACGCCTTGACCTGCTCCGGCTCGCGGCTGATGTGCTCGGCTTTGCCGTCCTTGACGTCGCGGCTGGTTGTCGACCACTGGAAGTTGGAGTTGAACTTGATGCCGTAGGGCGGGTCGAGGTAGATGCACTGCACCTTGCCACGCAGCCCCTCGCGTTCGGCGAGCGACGCCATCACCTGCAGGCTGTCGCCGAGGATCATCCGGTTCGACCAGTTGGCGTCGTGCTGATAGAACTCCGTCCGGGCGTCATCACTCGGCAGGCCGTTGAAATCGGCAAACAGATCCGGCTGGACCTCGGAGCCGTCACCGCCCTGTCCGGCCTGCCCATTCCGGCGCTGCCGGCACAGGTCGTCGATGAGCACCTTCGGATGGACCTTCTCCTGTATGAAAAGCGGCGGCGCCTGCACGACGAGGTCGGACCAGTCCTGTGCGTCCTTGCCGCGCCAAACGAGCTGCGGGTCGAGGTCTCGGTTGCGCCGCTCGTACGCGACCTGGACCGGGCTCTGCTCCGCGCGCTCCATCACGGACCGGAACTCTGCCGTCGGGATGTTCTTCCGCGATGCCTCCTCGTGCCTGAGAGTCGCGACGGTTTTCTCGCGCTGCCGTTTCGCCATGTACGCTCCGTCACGGCGCGGCCGGTGCCACGCGATCCTGGTTATCGACCGCTTCCGGCGGAGGCGCCGCCCGCTCGACCAGCGCCTGGAACTCCGCCTCCAGCCTCGCCTCAATGTCCTCCTCCATCGCGTAGACGTCGGTCAGTTCAGCGAAGGCCCAGCGGCCGAAGGATCCCAGGTTGTTGACGCCCGGGATCCAGTAGACGTCCATCGTCTTCTTCTTGTCCTTGGCGTCCTCGCGCCGGTAGCCCTTGACCTCCACCATTAGGTGTAGCAGGTCGTCGCCGCGGCCGTCGTCGACCAGCACGATGAAGTCGGGCAGGTAGCGGCGCGTCTCCGAACCGTAACGGTACGGGACTTCGAGACCGAGGTTGTGGTTCTTGACGTAGGCGCGAACGCGCGGGTGCGACTCGACCACGCGGCACAGCTCGGCTTCCCAGTCGCTGTCACACACCACCCAGTTGATGTGGCTGCGCTTATCGTCGGTCTTCCAGCGAAGCTCCTTCGACGTGGTGAAGCGGACGTTGACGGTTGAGCCGACCGGGTTGTACGGGTCCAGCACAGCCTTGATCGGCCGCTCGCCGATCAACGTCGTTACGATGCCCTGCGTGATCCGCTCACAGGCGATGTCCGCCAGCTCCTGGTACATGAGCTGCGCCGGATACGTCCGTCCCTTACAGACGAGGTGGTCGGCGAGCCACTGTCGAGTGATCCGCTTGAGCTGGCCGAACAGATGCAGCTTCGGCTCCTCGCCGGGGTCGCGCCACTTGGTCTCCAGCAGCCGCTTGGTCAGGTGGAAAAGCAGCGTCGACTTCCGCAGGTCGCGGGTATGGCTTAGGTTGAGGTCGACCCCTTCGCCGATGATCCCCTCGTTGCGCGTGATGGATGGACCGACCAGATCGGGGGTTAGCTCCAGTGTCGCATCGTCGTCGAAATTGGCTGTCAGGCGCTCCGCGGGCAGTTCGACGCGGTATCCCTCAACCCGCGGGAAGCGGATCTCGCGCGCATCCCGCTCCGGGGTGATCGCCTTGACCAGCACCGTCTGGCGCGGCTTCTGCGGCGCGACCGGCACCGGCTTCGCGGTGAAGTCGAACGGGATGCCGAGGACGTCGGCGTACTCGACGTCGAAGAGGCCGTCGTCGTTGGGATCGTACGACTGGCGGCGCAGCGCGCGGCCGATCACCTGCTCGCAGAGGAGCTGCGTGCCGAAGGCGCGGACGCCGAGCACGTGGGTGACGGTCCGCGCGTCCCAGCCCTCCGTGAGCATCGAGACGGAGACGACGCAGCGGATCGATCCGCCGAGCGTGTCCGGCTTCCCGATGGTGTTCATCACCTCGCGGAGCAGATCCTGGTCCGACAGGTGCTCGGCCTGCCGGCGGTCACCCGTCCGGGCGACGATCTCCCGCCGGAAGCGCTCGATCTCGTCGCCGGCCGCGGCGCGAAACTGCTTGTCGAGCGCCTCGCCGGAATCGAGCTGCTCGCTGTCGATGAGGAGCGTGCGCGGGCGCGCGAGCGGGTTGCCGTGCTCGTCGAAGTTGCGGAACAGCTCCAGGCGTCCGTTCGCCAGCGTGGTGGAGCCGTCCTCGTTCTCGCGCGAGAAGCCGGCGATGAAGTCGTGGACCAGCTTCGACGTCGACGTGTTGTTGCAGACGACGATGAAGCAGGGCGGCACCTCGATGCCGGCCTGCCGCCACAGCTCGAAGGTCTTCTCGTAGTGTCCGTACAGCGCATCGAGCGCGGTCTGCAACTCGACCGGCAGGCTGAGCGGGTCGAGCCCGCCCGCCTTGCCGCGACCCCGCTTCGGCATCTTCGGGCGGATGTGCTCCCACAGGTTCCGGAACTTCGGCATCTCGCCGCCGGGGATGTTGTCGGCCACCGGCACGCGCGGCAGCTTCACGATGCCGCATTCGATGGCGTCCATCAGCGAGAAGTCGCTCGCCGTCCAGGGGAACAGCGTTCCCTCGGCATAGCCCGAACCGCGCAGGAAGAACGGCGTGGCCGAGAGGTCGATCACACGCTGCAGGCCGAGCTTGCGCTGCACGGCTTCGAGCCCGGAGATCCAGACCCGCGCCGCCTCGCGGTTCCGCTCGGCCTCCTTGCGGTCGTCGCCCTTGAGCGGGCCTTCTTCGTCCTCCCCGGCCAGCTTCTGGCGGTAGCAGTGATGCGCCTCGTCGTTCAGCGCCAGGATCCGCTTCATGCCCATCAGGCCCGGCATGACGCGCTGCAGCATCTGCCCTTCCGTCTCCTTCGTCCGCAGCTCTGGCCCCGGCCCCTGCAGCAGCGCGCGACCGCCCTTCGACAGCGGCAGCGTCTCACGGCGCAGGAACGCGTGGTAGTTGGTGATGACGATCTTCGCCCGCTCCAGGTCGCGGAGCATGTCGTTCGGCACCAGCTCGCGGCTTGCGTAATAGTTGTCCGGATCGTTCGGCTGGAGCACCCGCAGCCGGTCCCGGATCGTCACGCCGGGCGTTACCACCAGGAAGCCGCGCGTGAACCGCCGGCTGCCCGGCCGGCGCACCGCGTTGATCGTCTGCCAGGCGATGATCATCGCCATGACCGTTGTCTTGCCGGTGCCGGTGGCGAGCTTCAGCGCCAGCCGCGCAAGACCCGGATTGGCCTCCTCGCTGGCCTGGTCGAGATGGTCGAGGACCTGCCGCTCCTGCCTGCCGCGCTGCGGGGCTACCTCGGTGAGCCAGATCGCGGTCTCCACCGCCTCGACCTGACAGAAGAACGGCCGGATGTCGCCGAACTGATGGCTGCGCCAGTGCTTCAGGAGCCGCGCCGTCTCCGGCGTCACCTGCCAGGAGCCCGGATCGGGAAGCTCCCGCCATCGATCCACGCGCTGCCGGACGCCGCCGATGAACGTGGTCAGGTCGTACTGCTGCGCTTCGGTGCCGAGCGCCTGCGCGGCCTCGTCGAAGACCATCTCGCGCTGCCCCCCGCGGCGCTTCTTTGCCGTCGGGATCGCCGAGATGAACGCGACCTTGCGACGCTCGGGGAGGATCCTGTCGGTCGGCTGACCGCCGGCGTCGAGTTCCCAATGCTGGGACGGGTACTCGTACGGCGAGTTCAGGATCGGTTGCTCGAAGAATCTGGCGTCCATCTTGCGTAAGGTCGACCTGCTGAACACCCGTCGCGCGCGCTCCAGTGGCCGTGCCGGATGCTTCGGCCATTGAGCATTCTCGTCGTGGTCGGTCGGCCGAAGTTTAGCGCAGGTGCCCTGGAACCCATGCATTTACCCACCATCGCGGCCACGCGGAATGACGCGGAGCTACATATCCGCGCGCTGAGGGCCTTCACGGCCCTCCTCGCGTTCCTTGAACGCCGTGCGGCGCGTCGGTCATCGACTCGGACCCGTGTCTTGGGACCGCGCCCAATCATCCCTGGCTCCATCACTCGACGCCGAGGGCGTCCGTGGTGCGTCGTCGATGACCAGCCGCTGCGATGCGACGGGTCCCTGCGACTCGTCAGTCCGTCCCGCAATGTCGTCTCCCCCGTGCGGCACGACGGTCGCACCATCGCTGCGGTCTTGCGTGACTTCTCGGCCAGGAGTCCGAGTGGTCTTCCCGCCGTCAGGCGCGTCCCGAGGCTGCTCCTCCTCGACTGCCCGGTCCCGCTCCCTCGCCAGCAGCCAGTCCGAGATCCTCTGCGCATCGACCGCGGCGGCGCGGATCTCCCGCGGGTCGTTCTCCAAGGCCTTGATCCAGGAGTTGACGTAGGCCGTGCCGTGCCGCGGTTCGTGTCCCACGCCGAGCTGCTCGCCGGTCATCATCGCGGCGATCTCCGCCCGCAGCTCCTCGCGGGCGTACGCCTCCGAGCCGAATCCGCCGTGGTTGACGAGAGTCGCCCGGTTCAGCCGGCTCGGATGCCCCGTAGCGTGCCCGAGCTCGTGCAGCACTGTGTGCGTATACGCCGGCTGCGAGTCGAACTGGCTGCGCTCAGGTAGCACCACCCGGTCGTCCTTCAGGCTGTAGTAGGCCCGGTCGCCGGGAACGTGGTCGACCCGGACGCCGCTACCCCCCGCTACCCCGGATCAGCGCCTCGGCGCGTTCGTGCCCTTCCCACTCCGGCCCCGTCGCCGTCTGGAGCGACCGCAGCTTGAGGCCCTCGGTCTGCTCGACGTTGAAGACGTGGTGGAGCTTGACGAGGGGCCGGTCCCGCTGGACCCATTCGAGCTTCGCCCGGCCCGCCTCGTCGAGCACCGGCTTGCCCTGCTCGTCGCGGGCGGTGCGCCGCTGCCGCCATTCGACGTAGAGGATGGGCGCGCCCTTCTCGCCCTTGCGGACGTGCCCGCCGGCGTCCTGGATCTGGCGGTAGCCGCCCCAGCGCGGGTCGGCGTAGCCGCGGTCGAGCGCGTTCATGGCGAGGTAGACCGCGTTGCCGCCGCGGTAGTCGCGTCCGCTCTGGAAGTTGTGCGGCAGGATGCGTTCACCGGGCTTCCACGGTTTCTGCCACGGAGCGGTCCCTTCCTTGAGCGCCCGGATGATGCGCTCGGCGAACTGCTGGTGGTACTCGTCGGCCCTCTCTCGCCCCTTCGCCATCAGCGCGCCTCCTCGATGGCGCCCTCTTCGTCTTCGAGGTCGACGCCCCAGTCGTCGAGCGCGTCGAGCGACGGCGCCTCGATGGGCCGTCCGGTCCGGAACAGCTCGCCGACGGCCTCGTCGAACTGCTCCCTGTCCTCGACCCGCACCGGTTCCTGCTGCTGCCGATCTCGGTGGTCCCACTCAGTCATGCCTTCACCCCCCTGAACCGCCTGCGGCCCTTCGGCATCCCGTCCCCGCGCCACGCTGATCAACACACTGCCCGTCCTGGCTCCGCACTGCCGGCACATCATGCGCCGTCGCAGCGCGTCGAGCGGCCCGTCCCATCCGAAGCACGCGGCCAGCGCCGCCGGATCCAGCACGACGTACCGCTCGCATGCGGCGCAGCAGGCGATCAGCTCGAACGGCCGATGGTCCGTGAGCGTCCGGAGCACCAGGCTGCCCGCCGGAGCGTCTCCGGCACGGGCCGGATCGACCTCCCGGCTCATTGCGCGCGCCTCCGCCGGCGTCTGCGTTTCGATGCGGACCGGTCCGTCCGCTTGGGCGCCGACGGACCGGTTCCCGCGCTCTGCGGCCGTGCCGCCGTCGGCGGCCAGACCGGTTCGACGACCCAGCGGTTCTTGGTGGCGTCGTAGTCGGCGACACGCACCATCTGTTCAACGCGGCGCACCCCTTGGGGCGTCCTGGTCTGGTGAATGACAGCCTCGATGCCGTCGACTACGCCACGGCAGACGACCGTCCACGGCAGTCCTCGGATGCCTGCATGGCGCAGGTGGTCAGCCGCGACAGCGCAGCCTCGGCGTTGTTGGCGTGGACGGTGGCGAGCGAGCCGCCGTGACCGGTGTTGAGCGCCTGGAGCAGGTCGGCGGCCTCGGCCCCGCGCACCTCGCCGACGACGATGTGGTCGGGGCGGTGACGCAGGGCGTGGCGCACCAGGTCGCGGATCGTGACGCCCCGATCGCCAAGCCCCCGCGCCTCGAACCGCAGGCCGTTGGCGCGGCGCAGCCGCAGCTCCAGCGTGTCCTCGATGGAGATGACGCGCCCCTCGGCCGGCAGCAGCGAGACCAGCGCGTTCAGCAGCGTCGTCTTGCCCGAGCCGGTGCCGCCGGAGATCAGTACGTTCCGCTCGCGGCCGAGCACGGCCGCGGTCTCCTCGGCCACGGCGGCGGGCAGCGAGCCGCTGGCGGTCAGCTCCTCGATGGTGAAGGCCCGGCCGCCGAAGCGCCGGATGGTGATCGCGGTGGCCGGCGCGGCGGGCGGCCCGCAGATGGCGACGCGGGAGCCGTCGGCCAGCCGCGCGTCGATGACCGGCTCGGCGAGCGGGTCCTTGCCGAGCGGGCGGGCGATCTGGACGGCGGCGCGGGCTACCGCCTCGGCGGTCAGCCCCGGCGCCTCCAGGGCGGCCATGCGGCCGGCGCGCTCGATGAAGACCGCGGCCGGCCCGTTGATCATCACTTCGGAGACCGCCTCGTCGTCCAGCGCGGCTTCGAGTCCCGGTAGGAACGGCTTGAGGTCGGCGATGGTCAGCTCCATCTACAGCTCTCCGGCCTCGCGGGCGCGCCAGTAGGGATGCTCCCGCGGGAGGAAGTCGGGCTTGAGGTAGCAGCGCCTCGCGCCGAGGGCGCGGCGGCCGTCGTAGGGCAGGACGATGGCCTGGCAGTTGCCGAGCAGGGCGAAGTCGCGCGGATGGAACAGCGGCTCGCGGTGCTCGCTGAACGACTTGCTGGCGCTGAGGCTGCCGGTTCCCCCGCCGGGCGAGCCGGTGAGCAGCGACGCCGTCGCACCGTCGGTCTGCTCCGAGACGCTGTAGGACGCCTTCATCTTCGGGACCGAGCCGCACAGGGCGCTGGCGATCTGCCCCGACGCATCGTCGGCGAGCGAGAGGAAGATGCGCGTGCGCAGCGTCTGGAGCAGCGCCCGCCACGCCTCGGACTGGCCCAGGACCGCGCGCAGCTACGAGATCGACTGCGTGGCGACGATGGGGATCAGGCGCGACTGCCGGGTCAGGGCGAACGCCTTCTCGTCGCCGGCCGGGTCGTCCTCGCCGACCGTGGCGAACGTCTGGTACTCGTCGCAGAGGAACACGGCCGGCCGGAAGACCCGATCAGGATCGCGCTGCATCTCGGCCGGGCGCCGGAGCAGCGTCTGGAGCCACGCCTGCTTGAGGAGCACGCCGACGGCGCGGGAGAGCGCCGGGTTGGTCCCGGCCGGCATGTTCAGGCACAGGACCCTGCCCGCGTCGATCACCTCGTCGAGCGGCGGCAGCGGCCGGACGATGTCGACGGCGGACTCCGCGGGCGCCTCGTCGGGCGGCGGCGGCGGGGCCGGCGGGGCCGGCGGACAGAAGACGCTGGCCACCTCCGGCAGGTCGAAGACCGAGAGGAAGACGCTGAGGCCCTCGATGATGCTGGAGCGCAGCTTCTGGTCGAGCGCCTGCCAGTCCTGCACGTACCAGCGCCGCACCGCGTCGAGCCGCTCGCGGCGCGCCGGGTCGGCGGGGGCCGGACGCTCGGCGTCGAAGGCGACCCCGATCTTCGTGAGCTGCTCGCGCAGCGCCGCCTCGTCGGCCGTGGCGACCGCGCCGCCGCCGACCGGCTTCCAGGCCCAGGCGGCCAGTTCGTCGCCGTGCGCGGCCAGCTCCGCCATCGCGATCCGGACCTGCCCGGGCGGCTCGACGGACGCCTCGACCTCGGCGATCTTCGCCTCGATGCGCTTGGGATCGAGCGTGCACCGGTACACGTCGCGCAGCGTCACCCACGGGCTGGGCGACATCCGGTAGAGGACGATGATCCAGCGCACGAGGTTGACGTACGCCTGCTGCCAGAACGGCTCCTTCGAGCGGCCGAAGAGCTGGTTGATGAGGCTGTAGGCCAGCGAGTAGGAGTCGAGCTGGTCGTCGCCGAGCGGGTTCCACTGCCAGCGCCCGCCGATGCCCAGCTCGATGTAGTCGTCGCGGCGGCCGGCGCCGTCGAGGATCTCGCGCACCTGATGGCAGAAGTCGCCCTTGACTTCGAGCACCAGGGCGGCGGCGCGCCGCTCGGGGTCGCCGGCCTGCCAGCCGAGGAGCTGGCGGGCGAACGGGCGCATGCAGGCCGAGGTCTTGCCCGAGCCGATGGCGCCGCAGATGAGGATGCCGGTGTACAGGCCCAGCTCGGGCAGGACGAGCCACTGCGGGCTGGCGGCCTCCCGGACGGCGACCGGATGGTGGACCTCGCCGACGACGACGGCCGGCGCGGGGTCGACCGGTCCGGCCGGCCACGGCGGCAGCTTGCCGCGGACCCGGCCGCGCCGCCGGCCGGTGAACCAGACGCGGCCGGCGGCGACGGCGACCGAGCCGGCCATGACGGCGGCGGCGGCCGGGGCGAGGTAGTGCCAGACACGGACCGATGCGTGGAGGCGCGGCGAGTAGATGGCGATCAGGTCGGCGGCCGGGTCGGCGCCGAACGGCGGGAACGGCCACCGGAGCCAGACGGTCGCGACGACGGCCAGCGCCGCGAGCACGCGCATCATTCGGGCACCCTCCTCGACCGCCACGTCCGGCCGGCGTCGATGGCGGGCTGCGCGCGGCCGGCCGCCGCCTTGCTGCCCGCCAGCTCGCGCAGGCGGGCCAGCGCGCCGTTGAGGCCGCCGTAGGCTTTCAGGGCCGCCAGGTCGCCCGCGGCGACGGCCCTGCGGATCGCGTCGTTCTCCGCGTCCGGCTCCGGCGTGGCGGGAGCCGGCGAGGGCGCGCGCGTCCAGCCGTCGAGAATCCGGCCGGCCTCGGCGAGCCGCGCCGGGTCGCGGCCGGCGACGACGGCCTCGACCGCGCAGCCTCTCTCGCGCAGCACGGCCCACAGCGCGGCGTGCTGCCCGCCCCACGTGCGGACTCCGGCCTCGGTCACGTCCTCGGCCTGGACGAACACGAAGGTCGCCCGCTGGGCGTCGAACGCCAGCGGCAGCTTGTGGACGAAGTGCCGCCGCGTCGCCCGGCCCGCCCCCTGATACAGCCGGCCCGGCAGCACGTCTTGCGGAACGCCAACGGCGTCGAGCGCCGCCACCTTCTCGGTCTCGGTCGGCAGCCAGGGCGCATCGAGGTGGTCGAGCACGTAGTCGAGCGACAGCAGCCGCCGCAGCGTCACCTCCGGCGACGCCTCGCGCCGGTGCCGGAGGTGCTCGGCTCCCAGCGCGCGGTAGAGCGGCCGGGCGGCGATCCGGCACAGCCGCAGCTTCGAGCCGCCGAACGGCTCCTCGACCGCCGCCTTGCCGCACCGCTTGACGAAGCGGTGGGCGAGCGCCGGATTCGTCCGGCCGAGGAAGTCGAGGTACTGCCGGCGCAGGAAGACGCCGCTGTGCAGGCAGACCAGCGCGAGCCACTCGGCGTCGCGCCCCCGCCAGCCCAGGGCCGAGAGCGCCGCCGCGCGGCCATGCAGATGCGCGCTCATCGTCCCTCCGCGCTCGTCACGATGCGGCCGATGCGGTCGCCCTGGAGGAACGAGATCACGATCCCCATCGGGTTGCGGACGACCAGCTCGGCCGGGATCTGGGGCAGGAAGGAGAAGCGCATCGAGACCGACCAGGACTCGCGGGTCAGCGCCTCGCCGCCGCGCATCCGCACCAGGTCGAACGTCGCCGCCGCGCTGTGCGGCTCGGTGGGCTGCGGCAGTATCCGCACTGCCACGTCCTCGACGTGCAGCTCCTCGCGGCGCAGCCCGACCGCCGTCGCAGCCACGTCCTCGGCCTGCTCGGCGTAGGCGGCGTTGGCCACCTCCGGCGTCAGGAACCATAGCGAGCGCTCCCAGTACTCGCGCACCGTGCCCTGCCGGCGCGAGTAGTGGTCGACGACGAAGCGGTGCAGGAAGAACCCCGTGGTCGGGTCGAGCGGGTCGGCCTGCGCCTCCATCGCCTCGTAGGCGACCGCTTCGGCGCGGCCCACCTCGTCGACGCGCACCACCAGCGGCTTCGGCTGCGGCGCCCACGCGAGGCGGACGAGCGCGACGGCCAGCACCAGGACCACCAGCGACAGGGCGCCGGTGACCACCCGCAGATGCCGCGCCGTGTGCATCTGCTCCCCCCAGATCTCCGCGAACTCGCGCGCCGCCATCACAACCCTCCCGTCACGGCGGCGCGCGCCACGGCCGCCGTCTGCACCGCGCGGCCCGATGCGCCGGAGCCGACGTTGCCGGAGCCGGAGAGCAGCATCTGCGTCAGCTCGCCGACCTTCAGCGTGGCCAGACCCGCCGCCACGATGTAGGGGATGGTCACCATCGACCGCCGCCACGCCGTCATGAACCCGGTCGGCCCGGTCCACTCCACGTCGGCCGCCACGTCGCCCGTCCAGCCCTGGACGACGAACACCCCCAGCCCGGTCACGATGCGGAAGACGGCTCCGGCCACCGCGCCGTAGAGCGAGTAGGTGAGCACGGTGCGGAGCCAGCCCCAGAAGAGGAACGAGAGCTGCGGGACGAGCAGCCAGGGGATGAAGACCGGCCCCAGCAGCAGCGCGATCGACAGCGCGATCTGCGCCCACATGACCTGCGCCTGCCCGAGGGCGAAGACGACGATCAGGCCCATGGCCAGCAGCAGCATCAGCCCCGTCGTCACGGCCAGGTCGAACGCCGCGTCGAGCACGCCCGGCAGGTCCGTGACGAGGTTCCAGCCGAAGGTGGCCATTCCGCCGAAGATCCCCTGCCCGCCGAACTGCTCCCGCCACGCGGTCGCGGCGAGGGTGAACTGCTCCAGCATGGCGCTGCCGGCGTCGGCGACGATCATGGTCTGGAGCCATTCGCCCATTCCGGTGATCAGGTCCGGCACGCTGCGGCCGGCGCCCGGCAGGGGAGCCGTATAGAACTGGAGCATCCCCAGCGGGATCGACAGCCCGATGACCAGGCGCACGACGGCGGCCATGTTGACCCCGTGGCCCGAGAGGGCCATCTGCGCCCCGGTCCAGACGACGACGATCAGCGCGAGCCCCTGCCAGAGCTGCATTCCCGCCCCGGCGACGGCCGGCGCGACGCCGGCCATGAGTTGATCGACCAGGATCGATGCCTGCTGGAGCATCAGCACCAGCTCTTGCAGCGGCGACATCAGGTACCTTCCTCTCTCCGGGTTTGGATTGCCGGCCGCGGACTACCAGTCGGACGGCGACGGGACGCGGCGGTGGCTGTCGGCCAGCGGCCCGGCGACGGCGGCCAGCGCGGCGGCGAAGGCGGCCTGCTCCGTTCGCGCCCGCAGCGCATCGGCCTGCCAGCGGGCGAGCGCCTCGCGGCGGGCTCGTTCAGCCTCGTAGCGCCTGCGGGCCTCACGCGCCGCCTCGTAGGCGGCGAGCTGGGCGTGGGCCAGCGCGATCTCGGTCCCGGTGACCGCGGCGGCAAGCTGCGCCTGACCGACCCGCTGCGTCCGCATCAGGTCGTCGCTCCGCAGGTCGGCCAGCGCGGCCGACGCCTCGCCCACCTGCCGGGCGAGAAACGACGCCGCCTCCGCTTCGGCGTGCGCGTGCACGAGGTCGGCCGACCGGGCGGCCTGCGCCTGCTCGTGCGCCTCGACGAGCCGCGTCTGAACAGCCGGGTTGTCAACCGCCGCCCGCAACTGGGCTTCAGTCAGCACGGCCGGGGCCAGCGCCTCCAGGTCGTCCCAGACGCCCCTGTAGCTGCGCCCGCCACTGCCCATCGCCTCCAGCGCCGCGAGCACCGCGGTCGCCTCGGCCGGCACCGACCACGTGTCGAACGCGCCGGGGAGCGCCGCGAGGACCTCCGTCGCCGGCCGGGTCGCCAGCAGGTCCGTCTCCGGCGCGGCGAGCACCTGGAGCCAGCCCGCCTCGTCCGTGAGGCCGGGAATCCGCTGCGAGAACGCTCCGATCCCGCCCGTGCTCGTGCTCGACGACAGGCCGATCCCGTGGCGGCCGATCAGCCACCCGGCGTCGGTCAGCTCCCGCAGCCGGCCGATGTTGCCCATCCCGATGTCGTTCGACGTGACCAACTCGGTGGTCGCATTCAGCACGCCGTCGAGCGAGGAGAGCTGGTCGACCATCTTTCCGATCTGCGTCACCATGTGGGCGATCTGCGTCACCTGGTTCGCGATGATGATCACGTCGCACGAGCCGAACAGGCACGCCTCCGCGCGGCGGCTCGTCCACGTCCCCACGGCCGCCGCAACCACCAGACCAGCAATCAGCCAGCGCCATCTCTTCGTCATCAGCGATACATCCTTTCCGGGTGCGGCTCCGGCCGCGGGACGAGGAAATCGGAGGTCACCCAGACGCGCAGCCGGTGGCCGGCGCGGACGGTGACCGTGGGCAGACGGTTGAGGAACCGCCCGAGGATCTGCGTCGCCGACTGGCCGAGTCCCTGCCCGGCCGCGGCGCGGAAGCCGGCCCCGCCGCCGGCGTACGGGTCCGCCCCCTGAAGGGTCAGTCCGGCCAGCACGCCCACGGCGCCGGCCGCGGCGAACATCGACGTGTAGTGCCGGTCCACCTGGTCGGCCAGCGCGCTCTCGCCGATGGCGTTGAGGCCGTGGAAGGCCAGGTCGACCCACCGGCCGTCCGGCCACACCAGCCGGTGGAACCCGACCGCGAGCCGGCCCTGGTCCTGCTGTTCGACGGCCTGCGCCGAGCCGAGCAGCCGCGCCCCGCGCGGCACGAGGATGCGCTGCCGGTCGGCCGAGTAGAACGGGATCGCCACCTGCGCGAGGACCGGGCCGGTGAAGTCGCCGTCGAGCTGCGTGACCAGCACCGCGCTCAGCACCGACCCCTCGTAGACCCGCTCCCAGCCGGCCGGATCGGCCGGCGACTTCACCACCACCGGCTCGGCTGCGGGACCGACCGGCGGCCCCGTGACGCCGGGAACGGTCCGCGCCGGGGGCGGCGAGCTTGCCGCGCCGTCGCCCGCCAGCCCCGCCAGCAGCGCCGCGTTCGCGTCCTCCATGCGGTCGGCGATGGCGGCCGGGTCGGGCGGCGCCGGCAGGGCAACGGCCCCGTTCGCCGAGGTAGCCGTCCCGCGCGCAGGCGACCGTGTGTCGTCGGCAGCGACCGGCTCGGAAGCCGGCTGGCGAGCCTCGGGACCGCGGAAGGTCTGCACGACGCTGGGCGCGCGCAGCGACCGGGCGCGCCGTTCAAGCGCCTCCAGCCGAAGCCGCTCCCGCAGCTCGACCTCGCCGGCCGTGGGCGGCGGCGGCACGTCCGCTCCCGCGCTCCCCGGACTCCCAGGCAGCGTCGGCGGCCGGCCGGCCGACAGCTCCGCGGCGGCAGCCGCCGCGCGTCCGGCGCGGCTTTGCTCCTCGATCTGGCGCTGCTCGGCGAGCCGCGACAGGCGGGAGCGGATCTGGCCGACCACGCCCTGTCCCGCGGCCTCCGGATCGCCCGCTGGTGAGCCGGGGGCCTCCGTGTCTCCGCCCGCCTGGCTCAGCACGAGGCCGGCCAGCAGGACCGCAATGACGCCGACCCCGGCCTTGGTGACGAGGCCCCCCGGCAGCGCGCCGGCCGGGGGCTGGAGCAGTTGTCTCCACTTCGCCATCACGGACCCGCCTTCCTCGGCGATGCGGACCAGGCCAGCCGCTCGCCGCCGACTTCCAGGACGCCGGCCCCGAGCACCCGCGGCGCGACGTGCAGCATGTCGTCGAACGTCGCCGCGACCACCACCCGCTCCAGCTCGCCATCCACTCGCTCGTAGAGCACCGGCGAGATCGCCCGCGTCCGCAGGTAGGTCCGGCGGCCGTCGTGCCACATCCCCTCGACCATCCACGGGTAGCCGGCCGCCTCGGCCGGCCAGCGGTAATCGAAGCGCGCCTGCCGGGGATAGGCTTCGCGGCCGGCGTCGAGCTTGTCCCGCGCGGCGGTCCGCGCCGCCTCGACCCGCGCGGCCGCCCGCGCCTCCGCCGCCTCGACCGCCGCCCACGCCTCGGCCGCCCGCGCGGCCGTCGTGCGGGCCGCCTCGGCCGCGGCCAGCACGGGGGCGGCGCCGCCGGCATCCGCCGCACCGGCCCCGACGCGCACGACGGCATCGACCGGCGCATCGTCCCGCTCGACCAGCAGCAGCGGCACGATGTCGCCGCCCGCCGTCAGAAGCACCACGTTCGAGCGGACCCCCTCGGCGAGCGGCCGTACGAACGCCAGGTGCGCGGCGGCCGAGATGTCCCACCGCTCGGCGTCGCCCACGGCGAGGTCGACGATCTCGGCCGTCTCCGGCAGCACGACCGTGGTGACGTGCCGCACCCGCGCCGTCACCGTGAGCGGCGCGTCCGCTGGCGCGGCCGTGGTCCGCGGTTCCTGCGCCGCGGCCGGCGCGGCGGCCAGAGCGCACCCGAACGCGACTGCCCAGGCTCTCATCGCGTCACCCCCTGCACGAGCACGGCGGCCACGGCCGCGAACATCCCGCCAACCACCGCGCGGGTCTTCCACGTCCACGTCCGCTTCGGCCGGTCGAGTGACCATTCCGCTTCGGCGTCGCCGATCTGCAGCCGGCCCGCGCCGAGCACGTGGTCGGCGACATACAGCCCGTCGTCGAACACCTCGTACGACACGAGGCTCGGCTCCAGGCCCGTTCGGCCGAACCGCTTGTCCGCCTCGCGCAGCTCGTAGAGCGCCGGCGACTCCTCGGCCCGCGACCGCAGGTACGTGAAGCGCCCGTCGTGCCACAGCGCCTCGACCTCGAACGGCGGGGCGAAGGCCGCCTCGTCGAGCCGGTAGGGGAAGCGCAGCCGGCGCGGATACTCGTCGCGCCAGCGCGACCACGCCGCGTCGTGGTCGGCCCACACGGCGGCGACCTCGGAAGCTGCCGCCTCGTCAACCGCCTCCAGCTCGGCCCGCGCCGCTGCCTCCTCGGCCTGCAACCGGGCCAGCTCGCTGCCCGCGACGAACGCGGGCGCGTGCCGGGGCGCGTCCGCCGGCGCCGGCCGCTTCCGCCCCTCGACGTAGACCACCAGGTCCGGGTCCGCGTCGGACGACTCGGCCACCAGCAGCGCCCACACGCGGCCGCTCTCGGCGACCAGGGTGACGTTGGAAGCCACGCCGGCTTCGAGCGGCTTGACGTAGGCCACGTTGCCCGCCGCCGACACGTCCCAGTAGTCCGCGTCGCCGGCCACGACATCGACGACGGTCTCCTCGCGCGGCAGCACGACGGTCGTCGTGTGCCGTACCTGCGCCGTGACCGGGATCGCCTCCTCGGCTCCGCCCGCCACGGTCCGAATCCCCTGTGCGCCTGCCGGCGCCGCCGCCAGCGCGCCGCACAACCCGAACGCCATGAGTCCGTGTCTCACTGCTCCCCCTCCCCGTCGTCAGCCGAGCACCGCCGCTCGGTGGTGATCCAGTCCCGCGGCGAGGCGCACGATCGCGCCCTCCACCCCGTAGCGCGCCACCATCTCGGTGCGCCGTTGCGCCTCCCCGGCCGACGACGTGTAGAGCCAGTAGCTCTCCGGGTCGACCGCCAGGCGGAGGACCGCCGCCGTCGTCGGCCGGCGCAGGTACAGCTCCCGCTTCGGCTCCAGCTCGCGGACGGTCCGCAGCTCGTCGTCACCCAACTGGAACGTCGCCTGCCCGGCCTCCGGGAAGTCCGGGTTGGCGAGGAACAGCCGCGTCGGCATCGACTCCAAGAGCGCCGCCGCCCCCGCCGTCTCCGTGATGTCCGTCACGGACTGCGTCGCCAGGACCAGCGCCGCGTTGCGCTTGCGCCACGTGCGCGCCGCCTCGGTGAGCCGGCCCAAGACCATCGGGTCCCGCAGGTAGCGCCACGCCTCGTCGACCACCATCAGCTTCAGCCGCGTGGCTTCGGCCGGCGATTCGATCTCGGTCCGCAGCCGTTCGAGCAGGTAGAGCAGCGCCGCCTCGCACCAGTCCTCGTGCTCGACCGCGCCGGCCAGGTCGATCACCTGCCAGTCGGCCAACGTGAGATCCGCGTCCTCAGCGGGCGCGTTGTCGAACCACTTGCCCCAGGCGCCCGAGCCGTGCCAGCGCGAGAGCGCTGGCCACATCGGGGCCGGCAGCGACCGCACGAGGTTCCCGAGCGAGCGGCGCGCCGGGGCCAGCGCGTACAGGTCCTCGATGCGTGCCCGCACTTCGGAGAGGTCGCCACTCGACTCCTCCCAGCCGCCGATCCGGAGCAGCCGCAGCACCCAGGCCGACAGGAACTGCACCGTCCGCTCGGTCGGCTCCAGGCCGAACGGCCGGAGCGGGATCGCGTCCTTCTCCGGCGAGACTTCGAGGTAGCCGCCGCCGAGGAACTGCGTCAGGGCGCGGTAGGAGCCGCCGAGGTCGAGGATCAGGACGCGCGGGTCGTACTGGAGCGCCTGGACGAGCAGGAAGTTGAGCGTGAAGCTCTTGCCGGCCCCCGTCGCCCCGAGCATCAGGGTGTGGCCGACGTCGCGGCCCCCGAACAGGTCGTAGTGGTAGGGCGTGCCGGCCGGCGTCTCGAAGACGGTGAGCGCCGGCTTGTCGAGATGGGCGCAGCGGCGATCCCCTCGCGGCGGACCGAACAGCGGCGCCACGCACGCCGCCACCCCCGCCGAGACGAACACCCGCCGCGGCTGCCGCGACGCCGGCTGCCCCGGCAGCCTTCCGAACCAGACGGCGAGCTGGCCGTAGGACTCGCGCGCCGCCTTGGCGTCCAGGCCGCCGAAGACGCGCTGGATATCCGCGCCCCACTGCTCAAGCTGCTCGGCCGAGCCGCGCACCGCGACCGACAGCGCCACGTCGCCGTAGGCCACGCCCTCGGTCTCCAGCTCGACGAGCGCCTCGCCGGCGCGCCGCGCCTCGATGGTCGCCGCGGCATCCTCGAGCGCGGCGGCCGTCCCTTCCTTCTCCTGCATGTGGGCGGCCATCGAGTAGCGCTTCGAGAAGTAGTGCCGCTGGGCGGAGCGCAGCTTCCGGCGCGCCGCCTCGCGCGACCACGGCCGCCACTCGACAATCGCCGTCATCGGGACCGAGAGCGCATACAACTCGTCGAGCGCGTTGGCCGTCACCGTCGCCGGCGGCGCCACACACGACCAGAGGCCGACCTGTTCGCGGCCGACGTGCAGCACGTGCCGCTCGGCCGCCACGTCCTCGCCCGCCAGCCGCCAGTTGACCCCGGCGTCTGTCCGCATGCCGGCAGTCCAACCGCCGAGGCCGCCGTTGACCAGCCGGTACAACGCCGCCGCCGCCTTCTCGGCCGTCAGGATCTCGATGGGCGTCACGTCCACGACGCGGGCGGCGGAGGCGGCGACCAGCGCCGCCTCGGTCTTGACGGCCCGCGCGATGTCCGCCGCCAGGTAGACCGACTCGTGCGGCGCGCGCCGCCGCCGCAGCCATTCGGCGAGATACGACCGCCACCAGCCGCGCCCGCGCCCGGCGGCCGACCGCCGCAGCCGCGGGTCGAAGCTCCAGACCACCCAGGCGTCGAGGTCCTGCACGCGGCCCGTGAGGAACGCTTGCCGCTTGCGCTGGGCGAGACCGGCGATATCCGACACCGGAGGCCGCTCGTCGAACGCCGCCGGCCGCCGCTCGACGATCCACGACACCCGCATCTCGGGCGGCAGCCCAGAGAGCATCCGCTGCCAGCGGCCCGCCACCGCGTCGAGGTCGTCCGCGGTCCGGCCGTCCGTGACCACCGGCGTCAGCGCGCCGACCGTCACCAGCTCGCCGGCCCGCGTCAGGCAGGTCCGCTCGTCGATCCAGCCCCAGTAGGGCAGCTCGTGCGCCAGCGCGCCCGCCTCGCCCGTCACGGCTCACCCCGCTCGATGACGACGTACGGCGAGCGGTCCAGGAGCAGCCCGGCGTCGTACCGGCTCCGGTAGCGGATGGCCGCGCGGACCACGGCGACCAGGTTCTGGTCCCGGCGCCATGCGAGCCAGCCGGCCCCGTACAGCACCCCGAAGACCAGTCCGCCCGCCGCCAGGCTGTTGACGGCGTTCCAGATCGCCGCGCCCAGCGTCGCCGCCAGCAGGAAGAACCGCCGCTCGACCCCGAGCACCGTCAAGGGCTGGCTGAGGATCGCGTAGCCGTGCCACTGCCTTCGCCCGCGCATCAGAACATCCACGCGATGAAGTTGGCCGCGCCCAGCGCCATGCCGAGGCCGAAGATGATCCCGGCCAGCGCCTGCTTGGAGCCGCCTTCCTGAAACGCGAACATCAACCCGCCGACGACGATCGCCACCAGGGCCAAACCGCGCGCGATCGGCCCCGTGAACGCCGTCTGGAGGTTGTTCACCGCGGTCACCCACGGCGAGACGCCCTGCGCCGCCAACTGCTGTTGCGCCAGCGCGACCAGCGCCGCCAGCGCTCCGAACCGAAACCACTGCCGCTTCCGCATCGCTGCCTCCTCGTCACCACACCCGGCACGCCATCCAGACCTGCCAGGCCACTCCCACGAACGTCCCCAGTGCGATCCCGCCCGCCAGGCCGGCGCCCACGCCCTCGCGGTTGCGCGGGAACGCCGCCAGCAGGACGCTCCCCACGGCGACCGCGCACAGCCCGGCCGCCCACAGTGCGACGCGCCCGCACTCGGCCGCTTCGCCCACTAGTAGTCCCCCGCGTCGTCGCGGGCGAGCGCCTCGCCCAGCGCCGGGTCCTGTCCCTCGCCGCGCCGGATCGCCTGCTCGGTCACGTCCACCTTGCGGCCCACCGCGCCGAGCCCGACCGCCCGCGCCGCCACATAGAAGCCGGCCGCCAGCGTCGCCAGCGCCATCCCGCCGTAGGCCGCGATGTACCAGCCGTAGTCGGTAAGGATCACCCGCCCGAACGGCTGCAGGTACGTCAGCTCCGCCGCCAGCGCCCACGCGCCCACCGCCCCTGCCGAGGCCGTCAGTCCCACGCTCGCCTTCCACGGCTTCACAGCTCGATCACCTCCTGCTCGCGGCGCGGCATGCCGCCGCCCCGGCCGCCCTTGTTCCCGCCGCCCAGCGCCCGCCGCACCGTGGCGGCGGCCCCCGGCGACGACGCGTACAGCGCGAAGCCCGCCCGCGCCTTCGCGCGGATCTCCCGGCCCCGGTAGTGCCCCGAGGCGACCTCGACGTTGCAGCGCCCGGTCCGGCCCGCCGCGTCGAGGTACTCGACCTGCGCGTCCGGCACGAGCACCTTGCCGTGCTCGACCGGCAGCCCGAGGTCCTCGGCGGCCTGCCGCCGCGCCGCGTCGGCCGCCGCGCGGCCCGCCGTTTGGCGCGCCCGCTCGGCCCGCGCCGCCACGATGCCCTTCAGCTCCGCGTCGATGCGGACCCGCACGACGCGTCCGCCGTCCACCTCGATCCGCGCCTGCGTTGCGTGGGCAGCCCGGTAGACCGCCACGTCGTGCGCCAGCTCGGCCGGCCGCACCGCGCCGGAGAGCGCCCGCTGGTCGGGCCGGCCCGCCTCGCGCCACAGACCCTCGGCCCGATCGGCTCCGGCTTCCGTCGCCACGACCACCGTGAACTTGCCGCCCTTCGGCCCGCGCGCCTCCATCCGCCGGACCCACCCGGCCCGCTCGGCCCGCGCCAGACCCCGCCGCGCCGCGAACGGGTGCCCGTCGAACTGCCGCTCGACCAGGTCCTTGAGCGCAACCGCCCTGAACGCCCCCACGTCGCGCACCACGCCCTCGACACGCTCGTCGAACGAGCGCCGCGGCTGCCGCGCGTCGTACTCGCGCCGGTGCCCGCTTCGCTCGCGGCCCGCCGGCCGCACGTCGCGGTTGTCCTCTCGCGCTTGTGGTTCCCGGTCCGGCATCCGGCCGCTCACCTGGTCCGTCCCTCCGTCCGCATGCCCGCGGCCCGCTCGATGCCCGCCGCGCGCCCCGGCGAGTGCGCCGGCACCGGCCCCCGCACCCGCCAGTCCCGTCCCGCCAGCTCGACCACCCGGCAGCGCCCCGCGATCCGGCTCGCCAGCCGGTCGTCCCCCATGAACGCGCCCACCTCGGCGGGCGTCTTGTTCGAGGTCCACACCGTCCGCTTCCCGGCGTCGTGCCGCGCCTCGTAGAGCATCAGCAGCGTCCGCCGCGTGTAGTCGGTCGCCGCGTCCCGCTCCGACCCCAGGTCGTCCAGAACGAGCAGCCGCGCCGCCGCCAGCCGGTCGAACGTCTCCGTCCCCTCGGCCGCCTGGTGCGGCTGGAGCCGGTAGAGCAGCATCGGCACCCGCGCGAACGCCGCCGACCGCTCGCCCGACTGCCACGCCTCGTTCAACGCCGTGCACGCGAGCCGCGTCTTGCCCGTGCCCACCGGGCCGCACAGGAACAGGTCCGGGCCGTCGGCGCCCGCGGCGAGGAACTCCCGCGCCGCCGCCAGGGCGCGCCCGTTGTCCGCCGACCGCTCCCAGCTCGACCACCGCGCGCCGCGCAGCTCGCGCGGCACCGACGGCGGGGCGGCGTGCGCCGCCGTCCAGCAGCCGCAGCGCCGCAGCCGCGCGTGCCCCGCGACCTCGACCGACTCCCAGCCCGGCGTCCGCTCGCATCGCCCGCACCCCTCGCTCATCGCTCCGCCCGCTCCACCACCGCGTCGTACGCCTCGCGCCGCTCCGTCGACCGTGCCCCGCCGCGTCGACCATCGCCCTCGGCCGCCGGGCTTCGGAGCTGCTCGGCCAGCGCCGGCGCCCGCGACAGCAGCATCGACACCGTCCGCGTCCGGTTCGCCAGGAACCGGTCGCCCTCGGCCGTCAGGAACCGCTCGGCCAGCCGCTCCAGCTCCGCGTCGCCGTAGGCCGCGCACAGCCGCACCGCCGCGTCGGCGTCCGACGCCTCGACGGCCCGCGTCGGCGCATACGCCACGCCCCGGTGGCGCGGATACCACTCGACCCGGTAGCGCTCGACCAGCGCCTCGGCCCGCGCCGCCACCCCGGCGGCCGGCTCTCCCTCCCCCGCACCCCCACTCTCTCCAGAGCCGTTAGCCGTTAGCCGTAAGCCGTTAGCCGTTTGGCACGCGCGTGCGCGAGACGGAAAAACTTCGGGACAGGTAAGGGAATCTTCCGGGAATCGTGCGGGAACTTCGCGGGAATCCTGCGGGACTTCTACCGGAGCCGTGCCGGGATCGTTCGGCGCTTCCTCCGCGGCTTGCGCGGCGGTTCCGCCGGAAGCCCTCGGCAGCGCCGGCACCCGCACGCCGCCCGGATGGACCGACCACAGGTGCCGCGTCTTCGCGCTGACCTCCGCGCCGGCCGGCAACGGGTGCATCGTCCGCAGCGGGTAGCGCACACGCTGGAAGTCCTGCCAGTCGGCCTGGTACAGGTAGCGCGACCCCTGGTGCGTGAACGCCGCCACCAGCCCCACCTTCACCAGCCGCTCGACAGAGCGCTGGACCGCCTTCGCCGGCCGGCCGCTCAGCCCGTCGTGCGCCGCCTGGAACGCCACCGCCTCGGCCCGCATCACCCCGAAGTCGTCCGCCGCCAGCACGTAGGTCGTCCACACCCGGTACTCCAGGTCCGACAACCTCGACACCTTCGCCGAGTGGCCGAGCCGCGCGTGCAGGAGTCGGTCCGCCGGCATCGCTACGCCGCCTCCGTTTCGCCGCCCCGCTCGATACGCATCAGCACACGTCCTCGGGATCGCACACCGCGCAGCGCGCCCACCGGGGCCGCGCCGCCAGCTTCCGCACCGTCACGTCCCGCCTCGCCCGCCACTCGGCGGCCACCTCCGGCCAGCACCCCGGACAGACGAACACCAGGTCGCCCGTCTCCGGGTCGACCCGCGCGCCAGGCGCCGCGCTTCGACGTGGCCGGCTGCGCCGCGCCGCTCATCGGGTCCGCCTCCGGCGGCCACGCACCGCGTCCCCCGACCCGCCGGCTTCGAGCCACCGCAGCAGCGCCGCCTTGCTCCACCGGGGCCGCTTGTCGATCCCCGAGAGCGGCGCCACCGGGAACACCCGCGCCCGCAGCCGCCGCTTGATCGTCGTCGTCGAGCAGCGCAGCAGCGCCGCCACGTCGTCGAGCAGCAGCACCGCCGGCAGCTCGTCCGTGCCGGCGCTAGCGCCGGGCCGATGCTCTTCCATGCCTCGTCCTCCGCTTGCACGGCCGCCACGCGCCGGTCCGGCCCGCGCGTCCTTCCGCCAGCACCTTCGCCCGCAGCTCGGCCGCCTCGCGCTCGGCCCGCTCCATCACGTCCAGCTCGGCCATCGCCGCCGCCTCGAACTCCGGCGGCGGCTTCCGGTAGCCGTTCAGCCACAGGCTCAACGTCGCCTGGCTGACCCCCAGCGCCCGCGCCAGCGCGTGCTGCGAGACGCCCAGGGCGGCGAGCCGGGTGCGGATGGCCTGCCTTACACGCGTAAAATCCATTTACGAGAATGTATGGCGCCGAATGTTACCCGTCAACTGTAAAGATGTATTACTATCTAGGCATGAGCATCTTCGGACAGCGACTGCGCGCCGCCCGCACCCTGCGCGCCGTCACCCAGCAGCAGCTCGCCGCCCACACCGGCAACTCCCGCGAGGCGGTCTCGATGGTCGAGCGCGGCAGGGCCGGCTGGTCGCACGAGAAGACCGCCGCCGCCGCCAGAGCCCTCGACGTGTCGGCCGACTACCTCCACGGCCTCTCCGACGACCCGAGGCCCGCCGGCCGGCTCCTGCGGGAGCTGACCGTCGCACAGGGGCTCGAAGACCCCGCCGCGCGCGCCGCGGCCGACGACGACGGCGACTTCGTCGGCGTCTCCGAGCTGGCCTCGGCCGCCGGCGACGGCGCCGACGTCTACGACGAGCGCATCACCGGCCGCATCAAGTTCCTCCGCTCCTGGCTCGCACGGCACGGACTCGCCGCCCGCAACTGCCGCATCATCCAGGTCAGCGGCGAGTCGATGGAGCCGACGCTCGTCGACGGCTGCTCCATCCTCGTCAACCACGCCGTCCGCCGCCGGCACGTCGGGCACATCTACGTCGTCCGCTCCGCCGACGGCCTCGTCGTCAAGCGCGCCGGCCGGGACGAGGCCGGCGCCTGGCAGCTCGTCAGCGACAACCCCAACAAGCACCTCTGGCCCACCCGGCCCTGGCCGCCCGACGCCGCCGTCGTCGGCGAGGTCAAGTGGGCCGCGCGGACCTTCGCGTGAGGAGAGAGCCGATGAACCCGACCGCCTCGGATACCCGCACCGCCTCGAAGGCCGCCAGCGCCAAGCCGCCTGCCCGCCGCCGCGTCCGCGTCGCCGAGGGCATCTACAGGGACCGCCACGGACTCGCCGCCACCGTCAAGGTGAACGGCGTCCAGCGCGAGGTCCGCTTCCCGCCCGGCACGCCGCTCAAGACCATCCGGGCGCGCCGCGACGAGCTGCGAGCCAGCCTGCGCACGCTCCCGGCCGGGGGCCGCCACACCCTCAACCACGACACCGGGCGCTACCTCGACCAGGTCAAGAGCACCTTGATCAGCTTCGGCGACCGCCGCCGCGAGCTGCTCGCGTGGCTGCCCCGGTTCGGGCACCTGCGGACGCTGGCGCTGCCGGCGCACCTGCCCGCGCTCAACGCCCAGCTCCACGAGTGGCGCGACACGCTCGCCGCCTCGACCTGCAACCACCGCCGCCACGCCCTGACGAACCTCGTCCGCGTCCTCTACGGCCGCCGGGCGTCGTTCGACCTGCTCGACCTCGTCCGCTTCCCCCCGCCGCCCCCGAAGCCCCGCTGGGTCGACCGCCGGCACATCGCCCACGTGCTCGCCGAGATCGAACCCGGCTCGATGACCCGTGTTCGCCTGGAGCTGATGCACTGGACCGGGATGCGGCCGTCGCAGATGGGCCGCTTGCGGGCCGAGGACTTCCGGCTCGACGAGCCGATCCCCTACGTCGCCGTCCCGCGCGGGAAGGGCGGCAGGATCGCCGCCGTCCCGCTCGTCCCCGAAGGAGCCGCCGCCGCCCGCGCCTTCCTCGACGCCGGAGCCTTCGGGCCGTGGCCCCGCAGCAGCGTCAACCGCGCGCTCGCCGCCGCCGCGCGCCGCGCCGGGCGGGCCGTGTTCACCACCTACCAGATCCGCCACTCGTTCGCGGCGGGGCTGCGCCGCGCCGGGACCGACGTGGCCGACATCCAGGACCTCTATGGACACACCCGGCCCGAGACGACCATGATCTATGCGCCGCCCGAGCTGGCGAAGCACCGCGCCGCCCTCGAACGGCTGCGCCGCGACGACGCCACCGGCGCGCCGTTCCCGGCTGGCAGGACCCTTCTGGCTGGCACGGACGGCTGGCAGAGCGAGGCTGGAACCTCATAAGATACCGTGTGTGAACGAGTTGCAGCCTGGGCCGCGAACGCGATACCGGACTGGGAGGCCGGCGCCTACAGCCCGCTCATCAACACGATGTACTACCCCCTGCGCAACGCCTGCGCCCGCATGATGGCGACCGACGACGGCTCGCTCTACGCGCTGTCCGTCCGCACCCAGATCGCCCCCGGCACGGACCAGGTCGGAACGGTCCACGCGATCTCGGCCGAGACGGGCGAGACGCTGTGGAAGCACGAGCAGCGGGCGGCCACGACGTCGCTAATGGCGACCGGCGGGGGGCTCGTCTTCGGGGGCGACACGAACGGGCGCTTCCGCGCCCACGACCACGAGACGGGCGAGGTCCTCTGGGAGATCAACCTCGGCTCGCCGGTCACCGGCTTCCCGATCACCTACGCCACCGGGGGCCGGCAGTACGTGGCGGTCAGCACCGGGAGCTCGCTGACGTCAGGGGCGTTCAACCGGCTGACGCCCGAGCTCCGGCCCAGCGCGGGCAACACGCTGTTCGTGTTCGCGCTGCCTTGACACCCAATGGTGGTCCGCCAACGTCCGTGGTCATGCGATAAGGACTATAAACTACTGAGCAGTAATCGCTTGTTATTCGTCGTGTCAGGCTGGGCGGGTCAGGATGTGTTGCGGAATCCAGCTCCATCCCGCATATAATGGGGGAATGGATGTTGTAGCCAAGACCGCCCCCTCGCCTCGCAGAACCAAGCGCCGAGGACGCCATCCTGACAAGGCCCTCTCGGCCGCCTTCATCCGTTCCGCGCCGCCCGGACGCCACGCTGATGGCAACGGGTTGTATCTGTTCGTCCAGCCCTCCGGGACCCGAAGCTGGGTCCAGCGGCTGGTCATCCGCGGCCGGCGCCGCGAACTCGGGCTCGGCGCCGCCACGCTCGTCCCGCTCGCCAAGGCCCGCGAGCAGGCCCTCGCCAACCGCATGCTGGCCCGGTCGGGTGGCGATCCGCTCTCCGAAAAGCGCCGCGTCCAGGGAGTGCCTACGTTCGCCGAAGCCGCCCAACGCGTGCTCGAACAGAAGCGCGGCGGCTGGCGGGGCCGGTGGCACGCCCAGAACTGGTGGCGGAGCATGGAACGGTATGTCTTCCCGCGCGTCGGCGGCCGGCCGGTGTCCGAGGTCAACACAGCCGACGTGCTGGAGATCCTCTCGCCGATCTGGCACGTCAAGGCGGCGACGGCCAGGGAGGTCCGCCAGCGCATCCGGTCGGTGCTGGAGTGGGCGATCGCGCTCGACATGCGCGCCGACAACCCGTGTGACCGGGTGCTGCCGGTGCTCGGTCCGCAGAACGACATCGTGACGCACCGGCAGGCGCTGCCGCACAAGGACGTGGCCGCGGCCATCGAGACGGTGCGGGTCTCGGGCTCGACGCAACCCGCCGTCCGGCTGGCGTTCGAGTTCCTGGTGCTCACGGCCGCGCGGTCCGGTGAGGTCAGGCTCGCGACGTGGGACGAGATCGACACGGCCGGCGCGGTGTGGACGGTCCCGGCCGCACGGATGAAGGCGAAGCGCGAGCACCGGGTCCCGCTCTGCGGCCGGGCGCTGGAAGTCCTCGACGCGGCTCGGACGCTCGATGACGGCGACCGGCTCGTGTTCCCGATGCGGAGCGGGAGGTCGATAGCCTCGTCGACGTTCCCGAAGATGCTCCAGTACCACGAGGTCGCCGCCGTGCCTCATGGCTTCCGTTCGTCGTTCCGGGACTGGGCGGCGGAAATGACCGACCATCCGCGGGAGGTCATCGAGGCGGCGCTCGCGCACGTCGTCCAGAACAAGGTCGAGGCGGCCTATGCCCGGTCGGACCTGTTCGAGCGTAGGCGGCTGCTGATGGACGATTGGGCGAGGTATCTCGCCCGCGACGGTCGTTGATGGGCTCGGTCCCGCTGCGGCGCTAGCGGCTCGGGCCATGGTCGCGCTCGGGTCCACGATGCCGGCCCTGCTGCCGGATCAGTTCCACGGTCCGCGCAACGATTCCGCGAGCGTCCTCAAGTCCGCGGTCAAGCGCGTCACCTGCCCGCCGAAGTGTTCGACCAGCCGCCGCAAGGTCCTGTTCTCCGCGGTCTGCTGCTCGACACGCTGCTGCAAGGCTTCGACCTGCTCGCAGTGCCGCTGCTGTTCCGTCTCGTACTGCCTGGACAACGCGCGAAAGGCCGTCAACAACCGCCGTTCCAGCTCCAGCTCGCTCATGCAACTCCCTCACTCGCTCGACAGCTTCACGGCAGGCCGCCCGCCCACGGTCCAGGACGGAGGCTCCGTCGAGCCAACCGGCAACACGACGAACCGCTCGCCGTCGATTTCGCGCAACTCGACGCGCCAGGCCGTCTCCTCCAACTGCGCCAACGGCCGGCGGGTCTGCCCGATGTCCAGGTTGAGAATCGTCAGGGCGTCGAGCCGGTTCTCGATGCTCGTCGACAACCATCGCATCGTCCCCCAGCCGCCGCCGCAGATAGCCGCCAAGACGCTCAGGCCCGCCGCCGTGGTCAGGCGCCACACGCGGTTCGGCACGGCCCTGGTCCGTCCGGCCCACGCCGCCGAATCGGCTTCGATGGAACGCTGCGCGCTGCTCGCGGCGCTGCTCCAGCTCTCGCCAAGCCGCCGCCGCGGCGCCGCTCCGGTCTGCTCGATCTCCCGCCGGTCGGTCTCCCACTTCTGCCGCAGCCGGGCCGACAAGTTGCTCCGGGTCGAAGTCCTGCTCGTACAACGCTCCCTTCAGCCGCCACCGCTTCCCGCTCTCCGGGTCGTGGGCGGTCACGTAGCTCTTGCCTTGGCGCGGCACCTCGAGTCCCGCCTCCTTCAGCGCGGCCACGACGTCGGCGCGGTCACGGACGACGCCGTGCTCGACGCGCTGCCCCAGGTAGTCCCGGATCAACTCGCGCGGGTCGGCCTCGACCGCCAGACCGGCCCGCAGGTTCCTGGCGTCGATGTAGGCGCGGTGTCCGGGTTGCTGCGTCCTGGCCCGCGCGGGGTCGTCGGGCCGGCTCCAGCCGTGCTCGTGGTTGAAGGCGTCGCGCAATGGGCCGAAGGTCTTCTGCCAGCCCGGCGGCGCTATGTTGAGGCTCTTGCCCGTCTCCAGGTCGCACCGGGCGGCGAGGATGTGCACGTGGACGCCGCCGCCCCGCTCGCGGTGCTCGACGGCCGTCCACGCGTAGCGGTCCGGAGCGAGCCCCGCCCACGCCGTCTGCTCGAACTTGTCGAGCACGGCCTCGATCTGGGCGTCCGTCGGCCGGTCTTCCGGAGCCCACGCGATCACGCCGGAGGTGTACTTGTGCTCGAACTCGAGCGCGTCGGCTACGGCGGCCACGTGGTCGGGATCGCCGCGGCGGACCTCGACGCCGTCGCGCACCTGCCCGGCCGCGTCCCGCTCGCCGAGCAGGTAGTCGGCCGCCGCCCTGGTGGAGCCGGTCCCGCGGGCGATGAACTTAACGTGCACCGTCGGTCTCGCGGCCGACCCCGGCGAGCTTGTCCAGCGTCCGCGCGATGTGCAGGAGGTAGGCGATCATCTCGACGGCGTCCATCGGCGAGGCGTGGGTGTTGGCCCAGCGGGCGATCTGGTTCAGGTTGTTGCCGACGCGGGCGATCTGCCGGGTGCGCTCGCGCTCGACCTCGGCCGCCGGCGCGGTCCAGGTGCGGGTCCGCGCCATGGCCTGCCGCAGCAGGCGGGAGGGCGACACGCCGGCCGCCTCGGCCTTGGCCTGCCAGGCGGCGTGCTCCTCGGGCGTGACGCGGGCGGCGACCATGACGGTGCGGCGGTCAGCCACGGCGCACCGCCGAGGGGGGGGCCGGGGGCGCAGTCCCCGAACGGCAGGGGGTTCGAAGGGGCGCGCAGCAGCCCCTCGCCAGCCCTTGTGTACACAAGGGGTATGCTGGCTCCTGAGACCTAACGGGTATCAGGAGCCCGTGTTTCGTGTGCTCCGATGTCGCGCTCTCACGGTCCTCGTCGCTGCCGAGATCCTCGTCGTCGCCCGCCCGGACCCTCTCGTGTTCGCCGGTCCCACTCGATGTTCTCCCCGGTCGATCCGTACTGCAGTCGATGTCCGGCCGTCACCGCGCCTGACTCGTTCTTGGGGTCGGTGTGGGTCGACCCGGGAGGAGGATCAGGTCGGGTTCAGCGGCGTCAGGGTGCTTCGGTTCCGACTCCCTGTGGTGCTGGTTCGGCGTCGGGAGGTTGCTCGGGGCTGGCGTTCTCGATGTACTCGGCCCAGTCGTTCATGAGCCGCCGCCGCCGCTCGAACAGGTCCGATCTCGCGTAGGCCGCTTCGACCGGGTTGCGGACCAGGTGCGCCAGCGCCGCCTCGGCGACCTCGCGCGGGTGGTCCGTCTCCTCGGCCACCCAATCCCGGAACGACGATCTGAATCCGTGCGGGACCGCGGCGATCTCCAGGCGCTTGAGCAGACCCGACAGGGCCATGCCGGTGAACTGCTTGCCGCGGGGGGTCGGGAACACGAGCGGCCGGCCGGCGCCGAGCTTCCGCGCCGTGTCGAGGATCTCGATGGCGCGCCCGCAGAGCGGCACACGATGCTCGCGCTTCATCTTCATGCGCGTGGCCGGGATGGTCCACACGCGGGAGTTCGTGTTGATCTCGGCCCACAGCGCCCCCCGCACGTCGCCGGACCGCACGGCGGTCAACACCAGGAACTCCAGCGCCAGCTTGACGAGGGGAGCCGCGTCCGATGCTCTCACGGCCGCGACCGCCGCCGCCACGTCCCGATGCGGCAGCGCCTGCCGATGCGTCACGATGGTGTTCTGCGGGCCGAGCGCCGGGCCGATGCGGTCACACGGGTTGTCGTTGCGAAGCTCCATCGCACCGCGTTCGAGTTCCGCGATCCGATGGCCGAGCCGATCGAGATCCTCCGCCACTTGCCGGCTCCCCACAGCGCCGAGCGCGATCTTCCGGAAGAAGTTGGAATCAGGCTTGAGCGCGAGACGCGGCATGGAGATGCTCTAGCATCGGTTCCGAAATGGACGGCAGCCAGATCGGTAGCACGCCGCGATCAGATCGGCGTACCGACGGCCGCAATGGCCTTCCTGCCAAGGAAGAGTTCAAGGGGAGCGACCCGGCGCGGCAGGTGTGACGGAGGAACACCTGCCGGGGCCGAAGACCGCAGGTCTGAGGCCGGGTCGCTCCCCAACCTTCCCCGTCTTCGGTTAGCGGGTTCCGGATCGAAGCGTCAATGTTTTGACTTGTACAATTTTCCGGATTATGGCATAACGGTGGCGTGACGTCCGCCGACCGGAAATCGCCCCCACCTCGAACTGCGGAGCTTCCCACCGACCTCGAACGGCTTCGCGGAGAGTTGGCGCGGCGGGAGCGCGACACCGAGAACCTGCGGCGCGAGAAGGGCCGGTTGCAGCGCAAGAGCAACCGACTGCAGCGGGAGAATGACCACCTGAAGCAAGAGAACGAGCGCCTGAAACGGCAATTGGACGAGGCCCGTCGGGCGGGTCGCCGGCAGGCCGCGCCGTTCGCCAAGGACCGGCCGCAGGGTCGCGGGAGGCATCCCGGACGCCGAGCCGGTGCGGAGTATGGCCGCCATGGCTGCCGCCGGCGTCCGGCGCAGGTCGACGAGACCCACGCGGCGCCGATTCCGAGGGAATGTCCGGACTGCGGCGGCGCGGTCGAAAGGACCCGCGAGGCGTCGCAGTATCAGGAAGACCTGCCGGTGGTGCGCCCGGTGGTGCGGCGCTTTGCCATCGAGGTTGGTCACTGCACGCGGTGTCAGCGGCGGGTGCAGGGCCGCCACGAGCTGCAGACCTCGGACGCGCTGGGGGCGGCGGGCGTGCAGCTCGGTCCCGCGGTCGTGGCGCTGTTGGTCGAGCTGCACACGGAGATGGGGGTGCCGCTGGCGAAGGTCGCGCACCTGCTGCGGACCACGTTCGGGCTGCAGGTGACGCCGGGCGGGCTGGCCCACGTGCTGCACCGGGCGGCCCGTGCCGCCGCGCCGGCCTACACGGAACTGTGCGAGCAGGTCCGCAACGCGCCCGTGGTCACGCCGGACGAGACGGGCTGGCGCGTCGGCGGCGAGCGCCATTGGCTGTGGACGTTCGTCACGCCGGAGACGACGGTCTACGCCATCTGCCCCGGCCGCGGGTTCGCCGATGCCGCCACGGTGCTGGGGACCGACTACGTCGGCGTGCTCGTGCGCGACGGATGGGCGCCGTATCGCTGCTACGACGGCCTGCACCAAACGTGTCTGAACCACTATGCCGATGTCGGGATTATTCCGATGTTGGTGCAGACGCCCCTGTTGTTGGCGGCATCTGCACCAAACTGATCGGCATAATCACAGCCCTTCGAGAAAGGCCAGGAGCGCGTCGGATGGTTGATAGCGGCCCCCGCGGACTTCGGCTGGGGTGGTCCTTGCGAGCGCCCGTTCCTTCAGGGCGAGGTCGGCATGGATGTAGATGTCGGTGGTGCGGACGTGTTCGTGTCCGAGCCACAGGGCGATGACGGTGTTGTCGACCCCGGCGTGCAGCAACCGCATGGCTGCGGTGTGACGCAGCGTGTGCGGGGTGACGGTCTTCTCGCGGAGCGATGGGCAGGCGTGGGCCGCAGCAGCCACGTGCGTCGTGACGCGTTGCGCGAGGGCGTCTCGGCTGAGCGGTTTGCCTGTCCGCGTAGGGAAGACTGGTGCCTCTGGTGAGCTGGCGCATTCGGCCAGCCAGGCACGCAGGGCGGCGGCCACCGGCTTGGTGAGCGGAGTGACCCGGTGCTTGCGCCCTTTTCCAAGGCAGTGGACGTGCGCACCTCGCGCCAAGTGCAGGTCCGTGCAGCGCAGGCCGGTGAGTTCGGCGGCGCGCAATCCGGTCTGGATCGCGAGCGCGAGGAGAGTGTGGTCGCGGCGCCCGGTCCACGTGGTGCGGTCGGGGGCGGCGAGCAGGGCGTCGACTTCGAGGTCGGACAGGAAGGTCACGAGCCCACGTGGACCGCGCGTGGGGGGCATCGCGAGTACGCGGGCAATGACGGCTGCCTGCTCGGGATGCTCCAGTGCGGCATAGCGGAACAGGGCATGAATGGCCGACAACCGCGCGTTGCGGGTGCGCGCGGTGTTCGCGCGGTCGTGCTCGAGGTGGGCCAGGAATCGTCCGATGAGGGGTGCGTCGAGATCGCCGAGTTCCAGGTCCGAGGGGGCCTTGGCGAGGTGGACCGCGGCAAAGCGGACGAGCATCCGCCACGCGTCGCGGTAGGCAGCGACCGTGTGCGGGCTGGCGTGGCGCTGGTGCACGAGCCGCTCGGTGAAGAACGCCTGGAGCGTGGGAGCAAGGGCGCTCATGCTGAGGCCCCCAGATGGCGTTCGAGGCGGTCTGAGGCCAACTGCATCAATGCCGGTGCCGCCGACAGGTACCAGTATGTGTACTTGGGGTCGGCGTGCCCGAGATAGGTGGCCAGGAGCGCGATTCGCGCCGCCGGATTCTGGCCCTGTCGGTAGGCGTCGAGCAGCGTGCACGTCGCGAACCGATGTCGGATGTCGTGCAGCCGTGGCCGACAGGCGGCTGCGTGCGGCCGGAGGCCCGCGCGCTGGACCAGGGTGCGGAACGTCTGCTGTACATTGCGGCACAGCAGCCTCGTGCCCGCGGTAGAAACGAACAGCGCGGCGGTGTCCCGGGCCGCCAGCCGGTCCGCGCGGAGCAGATACTGCTGGACCGCGGCGCTGGCTGTGGGGTGCAGCGGAAGTGCACGGGACTTGTCGAATTTGCCGTGGCGGACGGTGATCAGCCCCTGCTCGGCGTCGAAATCGTGCCGATCGAGCGCGATGGCTTCACCGACGCGCATCCCGGTCACGACCAGCAGACCGATCAGGGTCCGATACGTTGCGGCCCGATGCCCGGTGCGCAGCCCCGATGTGGCGACCAGCAGGGCCGCGATGTCTTCGTCGGTGTAGGGGTACGGCGTGGCGCGCTGGGCGCGCGCCTGCAACAGGTCGGCGGGCGGTATCTCGGTTGCCGGGTCGATCGTGCGCACGAAGGTCGCGAAGCCGCGGACGACGGTGAGTCGGCTGGCCCACCACGCCCTCGGGTCCTTCCCGGCGGGGAGTGTCGCCCAGGCGAGGGCGGTCTCGGTGCGCAGGCGCGTCTCCCCGCGGTCTTCGAGATAGGTCAGGAATTGCGCGAGGAGCTTCTCCGCGCGCGCCAAGCGGTAGCCCAGCGCCCGGCGCATCGTCAGATAGTCGGCCAGGGCTTGACGCAGGAAGGTCATGCTGCACCTCCAGGCCACGCGCGTGCGATCGTGCGCAGGGCGTCATGGTCGACCTTCGCGTAGATCGCCGTGGTCTGCAGGCGGGCGTGACGCAGGAAGTGCTGGATCTCGGACAGGGGGGCGCCCGCTCGGAGCAGTTGCGTTGCCGCGAAATGACGCAACCGATGTGCGTGGACGACGCCGAGGCCGGCTCGCTGCGCGGCGGCGGCCACAATCTGCGTGACCCCGGTCGGGCTCAACGGGCCCAGAGGCGCGACCAGGCGGACGAAGACGGTGCGCCCCTGCGCCCGGGTCGGCCGTTGGCGGAGATATGCGGCCACCGCGTTGCCCACATCGGTCGGGAGAGGCATGCGCTCGGCCTGATTCCCCTTGCCGTGTACGACGACCTCGCCGGCGCGCCAGTGCACGTCGTCGAGACGCAGGGTCGCCACTTCGGCGGCCCGCAGGCCGAGGCGGGCCAGCGTGGTGATGACCGCAAAGTCGCGGCGCCCTCCCAGCGTCCGGGGGTCGCACGCGGCGAGCAGTCGCCGGACGTGGTCGGGCTCGAGGCGCGGCGGAAGCGCCACCAGTCGTCGGCCGGCTACCGACGGGACGGCCGTCGCCAGCGAACGCTGGACCACCCCGGTGACATGCAGGAAGACCAGCAGCGAGCGCAGTGCGGTCGACGTCAGTTGCGCGGCCCGGCGGGATTGCTCGGCACAGCGCGCCACCATGAACGCAGTCACGTCGGCCTCACCGAGTTGCTCGAGGTCCAGCCCGAGGCCGTCGGCCGAGATGCAGCCGCGCAGAAAGGGGCGGACCGCATCGACGTAGCCCTGGGCGGTGGCTTCGCCCAGACCCCGTTCCACGGTGAGGTAGTGCCGGTAGAGCACCAGGGTCTTGTCCACGGGCCCTGTCGGGATGGGCGTCGTCGCAGGCGGGATCGCGCCACGAGCCCGGAGGTACGTCAGCAACGGGCGCAGCGCCTTGCCCGTCAGATGCCTCTTGTAGCCGGCCTTCTGCCGTGCTTGCAGAAACTGCTGCGTTCGCTCTGGCAGGTCGCCGATGTCGAGGCCTCTTGCCTGCAGCCACCGGCTGACGGCCGACGCCAGAGACAACTGCGTCCGCAGCGAGCGCGGTGTGTAGCCTTGCTGCGCAAGCTCCGTCGCGAAGCCCGCCGCGAACGGCTTGAGCGAACCAGCGATGGCGACGACGGGAACGCGTGACGGATCACTCATGAGAGCCTCCTCTCTCGTGGGTCGTGAGAGAAGAGTCTCCGTCCGTCAGCGCGCGGTGATTATCCGGATCGTCTCGTCGAAGACGCCCTGCACGACCGGGACATCAGGGCGGACATCGGAATAATCCCGACATCGGCATAGTGATTCTTATTCCGATATCGGAATAAGGCGCACCTGTTACAACGCTGCAAGCAGCTCCGGGAGGACTATCCGAACAGTCCCTGGGCGGGCGACGTGGCGGCGGTCCTGCGGGCCGGTCTCGACCTGCGGGACCGCTGCAACGCGGGAGCGCTGAGCGAGCACGGGATGGCCACGGCCCGCGGCCGACTCACGGCCCGGCTCGGGCGGCTGGTCGACGCCCCGCCGCCGCTGGACGACGCCGAGCGTTTCGCGGCGCACCTGGCCACCGAATTCCCGGCTGTGTTCCTATTCTTGTGGGACCCTTCGCTCGACGCCACCAACTGGCGCGCCGAACAGGCCCTCCGGCCCGCCGTGGTCATCCGCAAGGTGTGCGGCGGCAACCGCACCCGCCACGGCGCCGACACCCAGCAGGTCCTGGCCAGCGTCGTGCGCACCGCGCGCCAACGCGGCCTCGACCTGCCTCCGCTGATCGCCGCGATGTTGCGCGCGGTCGAGCCCGTTGTCCCCGAGCTCCTCGGCCTTCCGCCGCCGCTCCCGTAGGCCGGCAACGTCCGACATACGACCTCGACGGGCGACCGGTCCCCGTGGCGCCCCGCCGCAGGAGGCGGACGACCGCACCGCCCGCGGCAGCCCGCGGTCGCCACCGGACTTCACGGAGAAATCGGCGCCGATGCTCCCGCGCGCCGGCTTGGCGTTCGGTGTCCGTGGCATCGCGACGGGGGAGGCAAGCCGCGCGAACACACTGTCGGTTCCAGCCACCGCGTCGACGCGCTGAAACCTCCGCACTCCAAGTCCACTCTCAGCCCGTGTCTATTGGGAAATCACCCGCTAACGCTAACCGAATACCCTTCCCCCTGTCTCTTTTCTCTGCACGTGGGGGTGGTGTGTTGTGGTGGGATGTGGTTGATATGCAAGGACTTATCGGGTGCGGGGTTGTAAGCTCAGGTGTGACTGGGGGTGTAATTTGAGACTCCGGGGCTGCTTACACCCCTCGTGCGGCATATCTGGTGTAAGTTCGGGCCTCCGTCTTGTTGTGATCGGGCGGCAGGGCTGATCACAGCCTCGTTCGGTTGCCCGTCTCCGTCCCCGTCCCGCTCCGTGACCTCGACTCCCATCCTATACCTGATCTCCGTCACGACCGCCGCCTGCTGATTCCCGGCGATCGCCGTGACCGCCGCCGTCCCGATCTAGATCGGTGGCATGAGGCTTGCTGTCGGTTCCGCTGCCCGGATCCGGCGTCGCTGGATCGGCTGTACCCGGCTCGGGGCTGGCGTGTTCGGCGGCGGGTTCGAGGACGTAGTGGGCTCCGGTCCGTCGAGGGCCGGACGCCCGCGTTCGGCCGTAAGCGCTCAACACCGCGCCGGTGGCCGGCGTGTCACTCGAAGAGCCGGAACGAAGTGGAGGAGCCGCAAGGCTTGACACGTCGGTTGCCGGCGTGGTTCGTCTCGTCAGGCAGCCTCGGCGGCGCGGCGGCCGGGGGTCCATTCCGGCACCCGTCGAGCGCCACGTCCGGCCAGCCGTGATCGCCGCCCTCGACCTCCGGCCCCCAGCGCACGCGGCGTCGAGGCCGCACGCCCGCTGGATCGCGGGGTTCAGCCCGCCGTACGCGTCCAGCGCGGTCCAGTCGCTCGTCGCGATCGCCTCCTTGATCGCGGCCAACTCCGCCGCCGCCGCGTCGTAGGACATCATCACGGACTCGGGCGGCGTCGCCGCCCACTTGTCGAGCACCCGCCCGGCCGCCGCCAGCCGCACAGGGTCACGGCCCACGACGACCACCTCGACAGCGCGGCCGGCCGCGAGAAGCGCCGTCCACAGCGCCGAGTGCTGCGAGCCCCACGTGCGGACCGCGCTCACCGTCTCGTCCTCGTCCGTCTCCACGAACAGGAACGTCGCCCGCCCGCCGTCGAGAGCCACCGGCAGCTTGTGGGGGAAGTAGCGGTACTGCGCCCCGACCGCGCCCTGGTAGAGCCGGTGCGGCAACACCTGCTTCGAGATCCCCGCCGCGGTCAGCGCATTCACCTTCTCGTCCTCGGTCGGGAGCCACGCGGCATGCCGGTGTTCGAGCACGTAGTCGAGCGACAGCAGACGCCGCAAGACGACCTCCGGCGCGGCGGGGCGGCGGTGCCGGACGTGCTCCGCGCCGAGCGCCCGGTAGATGCGCCGGGCCGCGATCCGGCAGATCCGGAGCCGGGAGCCGTTCCACGGCTGTTCGACGGCGTGCTTGCGGCACCGGCGGACGAAGCGGTTGGCGAGCGCCGGATTCGTCCGGCCGATGAAGGCGAGGTACTGCGAGCGGAGGAACGCGCCGCTGTGCAGGCAGACCAGCGCCAGCCACTCGGCTTCGCGGCGGGTCCAGCCGCTACGGACGAGAGCGTCCTCCCGGCCCCGGAGATGAGCGATCATCAGCCGGCGTTCCCTGCACCACCGGCGACGTAGATGGACCAGTCGTCCATCAACCGGCGCCGCCGCTCGAACAGGTCAGACCGGGCGTAGGCGGCCTCGACCTTGTTCTGCACGACGTGGGCCAGCGCGGCCTCGACCACCTCGCGCGGGTGGTTCGTCTCCTCGGCGGCCCAGTCCCGGAACGTGGACCGAAAGCCGACTTTCGCCATCCAGCGCCGTTCCGCGCCGTGCTGCGAAATACGCACTGAATACCGTAGTAAAAGGCCACTACTCCCGCTCCGTCGTCTTGACCCGTCTCCACACTTTCGCTATATTCCGCGAGAGAATTGGGAATGGGATAGATGACGATGGACCTGCCCAGGAAACCCCGAGCCACCAAGCGCAGGGGCCGCCATCCCGACAAGGCGCTCTCCGCCGCCTTCTGCCGTTCGGTCGCCGAGGCGGGCCGCTACGCGGACGGGAACGGCCTCTATCTGCACGTCGACCCGTCCGGGGCGCGCCGCTGGGTGCAGCGGCTGGTCATCCGCGGCCGGTCCCGCGCGCTCGGTCTCGGCAGCTACGCGCTGGTGTCGTTGGCCGAAGCCCGCGAGAAGGCGCTCGCCAACCGCAAGGCCGCACGCGAGGGCGGAGACCCGCTCGCGGACCGGCGCCGCTCCGAGGGGATCCCGACGTTCGAGGAGGCGGTCGAGCAGGTGATCGCCATCCACGGGGAGGCGTGGCGGGCCGGCAAGACCCCGAAGCAGTGGTGGGCGAGCCTGCGCGACCATGTGCTTCCGCACCTCGGCGGCAAGAGCGTCGACCAGGTGACGACGGCCGACGTCATGACGGTCCTGCTGCCCATCTGGACGCGCAAGCACGCGATGGCGCGGTCGGTGCGCCAACGCATCGGGACGGTCATGCGGTGGGCCATCGCGCAGGGCTACCGCAGCGACAATCCGGCCGGCGACGCGGTCACGGCGGCGCTGCCGAAGCGTCCCGTGCTCGTGCAGCACCGGGCGGCGCTGCCGCACGGCGAGGTCGCCGCCGCGGTTGCGGCCGTCCAGCGCTCGGCGGCGTGGGTCGGGGCGAAGCTGGCCTTCGAGTTTCTCGTGTTGACGGCCGCGAGGTCCGGCGAGGCGCGGGGGGCGACGTGGGACGAGGTCGACCTGGTCGCGCGGGTGTGGACGGTTCCGGCGGCGCGGATGAAGGCGCAACGCGAGCACCGGGTGCCGCTGTGCGGCCGGGCGGCCGGGGTCCTGCGCGAGGCGGAGCAGCTCCGTGGCGTCGCGACCCGGCCCGAGTTCGCCGGGCTGGTCTTCCCGAGCGTCCGCGGGAAGGCGCTCGATGACGCCGCGGTCTCGAAGCTCATCCGGGACCTGGGCATCGCGGCGGTGCCTCATGGCTTCAGGTCCAGCTTCCGGGACTGGGCGGCCGAAGAGACCGACCACCCGCGCGAGGTCGTCGAGGCGGCGCTGGCCCACAAGGTGCGGAACCCGGTCGAGGCGGCCTACGCGCGGTCCGACCTGTTCGCGCGCCGCCGCCTCCTGATGGACGACTGGGCCGACTATCTGAGCGAGGGGCGCGGGCAGGTGGTGGCGCTGCATCGGTGACCCCCGCGGCATTCGAGCCGGGCGGCGCCTCCCATCCGTTTACGCGTTTCCCGTTTCCACAAGGGGGGGTGGAAACGCGTAAACGGTAAACGCATCTCCGCTTCCGCGGTCCGCTTCCCGACCGCTTACGCCGCGCTCCCATTGGTGGAAACGGCGGAAACGCACCCGTCTCGAAGGTGCTCGGCGCTCGAACGGCCCTCGGCGGTGAGCGCGTAGCCCTGTTCCGAGCGTTTGGCCGTGCTCGGTCGCTGGCCGCGGTCGATGCTCCCGGCATCGAGCAGCTCGTCGAGCGCCGCGCGCAGGTCCTGGTACCGCCGGCCGCTGCAATCGAGAGCATCCGCCAGCGTTCGCGCCGCCGGCCGGGCCGCGGGATCGCACCGAAGCAGGTGCAGCAGCACGCGCTCCGCCAGCGGGCGAGACGGCGCGAGCCTGCTCGAGGACGGTGCGTCGTCGTCGAGGTGCGGCGCCAGCTCGTAGCCGGCGCCCGGGTTGAGGACGACGGTCAGCGGGTCTTCCTGCCAGCGTCCGGAGGGCGTGAGGCGGCGTGCCCGCGGCGTCTTGCCGCGGCTCACCGACACGATCATGTCCACGGCGGCGCCGATCGCCGTCGAGTCCCGGTACTCGCCCTCGCCGTCGCCCGATTCGGCCGTGGCGCTCGGGTTCTTCCGGTTGTGGTGCGAGATGGCCACGGCCGCCCGGCAGTCCCGCGCGATGTCGACCACGTCGCCGATCAGCAGCCCCTGCTCGCCCGCCCCGGACGTGTCCTTGACGCGGTGCACCTTCAGGTAGTGCGACCACGTGTCGACGATGACCCACACCGGGCGCAGCCGCGCGACGAGCCGCCGCAGCGAGGACTCGTGCTCAGGGTCGACGCTCGGGCGCCGGATGAAGTAGACGCGGTCCAGGTCCGCGTCCCACTGCAACAGCCGCGACTTGATGTCCGAGGCGTCCTCTTCGCCGATCCACAGCACGTCGCCGGAGACGGTGGGCGCGCCGAGGAACGGCCGCCCGCGCGTGACCGCGGCGACCGCCGCGCCGATGAGCGTGCTCTTGCCGGCCTTCTCCCGTGCGTGGAGCAGCGTCACCCGCCCGGCGTGGGCGATCAACCGAGCGACCACCGGTGGGCCGTCCGAGGGGGTGGCTCCGAGGTCCGCGTCGCCCAGCCGCACCAACCCGGCCGGCAGCGCCTGCTCGCCGGTCTCACCCGCATACGGCTCGGCGCCCTTCACCAGCTCCAGCAGGTCGGCCTTGACGTGGCCGGCGTCGAGGTACGCCGAGACGTCCTTGACGCCATCCGGCAGGGCAGCGACGTTCACCCCGAGTCCGGCTTCGCTGCACGCCCGGGCGACCGCCTGGCCGTGCTCGCGGCCGCTGTCGTCGGCGTCGGGCACGACCACCACGCGCCGCACACCGGCGATCTTCAGCTGCTCGGTATGCGTCGGCCGCCACTGCCCGGCGCCGCCTGCGTTGCAGGTCGCCGCGACGTCGAACGACCACAGCCGGTCGGCGTCCTTCTCGCCCTCGACCACGAGGACCGCATCGCGGCCGGCCAGGTCGTTCAGGCGATAGAGCCGCGGCGTGACGCCGTCGACGTTCCACAGGTAGCCGCCTCGGCCGTCCGGCCGCCGCTGCCGGAAGTCCTTCGGCTCGTAGCGCACCACCTCGAACACGCCGTCGTAGTCGTAGACGGCCGCCTCCCGCCGCGCGGGCGGGCGGCGGTGTCCGTTCGAGGGGAAGAGGTCGCGGGCGTCGATGCCGAGCGCGCCGACGACGGCGTCGAACGCGCAGCCGGCGTGGCACTTCAGGAGCCAGCGGCCGTCGTCGCCGCGGCCGACCGCGAGCGACGCCCGGCGGTCGGCATGCGCCGGGCATCGCGCGGTCCAGCCCGCGCCCGACTTCCTGACGCCCTCCAGGCGGTCGAGCAGGTCGAGCATGGCCGTTACCGGGTGGGCCGCTCCGAGCCGGCGCGGGGGCGGGTGGCGATGAAGTCGAGCACCTCGTGCTCGACCCACCGGACGGCACGGCTGCCGACGCGCAGCGGCTTCGGGAACCTGGACTCGCTCATCAGCGCGTAGACGGCCGAGCGGGACAGGGCCGTCAGCTCGGTCACGTCGCGCAGGGTGAGCAGCCTGGGCAGGGGGTTTCCGACGCTCGCACGCCGACGGGTGAAGTCTCGGTTCGTGGTCATCTTCAGCCCTCCTTGAGATGGCGGGATTGCGCAGCGATTTCCCGCGCCCGCGCTTCGGAGGACAACGTACCACAAACAGCGTAACTCCATGCAATGCAGCCATTTGCACGGATTAGACCCTTCTGGGCGCCTTCCGACCTGCTGAGACTGGACAGGACCGGATGAGCACCTTTCCGCACTCTATGAAGCGACCTGCACGGGCAAAGAAAATCTCGCCGCCCGCATTTTTCCGCATCGGGGTCCATCCGCGGGCGAGCCTAGCCCAAGTTTACCAAGATCGCCGACATTTCTGTCGAAATCCGCAGGATCCGCGCCTGTCGGGGACGGTAACTTATTGATTCTAAAGGATCGGGGTCTGGAGACTCTGAATGTAGTGCCATAATCGTAACAGGAGGCTTGATTCGGACCGGGCCGCCCGCTATCCTGGCTCCATGTTCGTACGGCGCACCCAGACCCGACGAACCGCCGACGGCGTCCCTTACTTCTCCCACCGCCTCGTGCAGTCCGAACGCCTCGGCAACTCCGTGCGCCAGCGCACCCTCCTCAACCTCGGACGCCACTTCGACATCCCCGCGCCCCACTGGCCCCGCCTGTGCACCCGCGTCGCCGAGGTCCTGGCCGGACAGGCGCCGCTGGTGCCCGATTGCCCGCCCGCCGTGGACCAGGAAGCCCAGCGGATCGCCGCCCAGTTGGTCGCCCGCGGTGCCGACGCCGGCGGGCCGGACGCCGCAACGGCGGACATCCAGGCCGTCGACATCGACTCGTTGCGCGTGGTCCGGCCCCGCAGCATCGGGGTCGAGCAGGTCGGCCTGTGGGCCCTCGAGCAGGTGGGGCTGCCGGCCTTGCTGGCACAGTTGGGCGTCAACGGCGCGTTGCGCGCGGCGGCGGCCGGCGCCATCGTCGGGCGCCTGGCCCACCCGGCATCCGAGCGCGAGACCCACCGTTGGCTGCAGCAGCGCAGCGGCCTCGGCGAGTTGCTCGGCGTCGACTTCGAGACCGTCAGCGCCATGCAGCTCTACCGCGCCTCGGACGCGTTGGTAAAGCACCGCGAGGCCATCGAGGCGCACCTGTTCGACCGGGCGATGGGCCTGTTCGACCTGCAGCCGACCGTCACCCTCTACGACCTGACCAACACCTACTTCGAAGGCGAGGCGAGCGACCAACCGCAGGCCCGGCGCGGCCACTCGAAGGAGAAGCGCAGCGACTGCCCGCTGCTCACCCTCGGCCTGATGCTCGACGCCAGCGGCTTCGTCCGCCGCTCGCAGGTCTTCGACGGCAACGTTCGGGAACACCGCACCCTGGCCGGCATGCTCGAAGCACTCCAAGCGCCATCCGGCGCCCTCGTGGTCATGGACCGCGGCGTCGCCACCGAAGGCTGCATCGCCTGGCTGCGCGACAACGGCTACCGCTATCTCGTCGTCAGCCGCGAACGCCACCGCCAGTTCGACGCCACCGCCGCCGTGTCCCTGCGGACGCAGTCCAACCAGACCGTGCAGTTGCACAAGGTCGTCTCCGACGACCCCGACGAGGTCCGCCTCTACTGCTACTCCGAGCAGCGGGCCGCGAAGGAGCGCGGCATCGTCGAGCGCGCCGCCGCCCGCTTCGAGGACGCCCTCACGAAGCTCAACGACGGGCTCGCCCGCCCCCGCGCCCACAAGCGCATCGCCCAGGTCTGGCAGCGCATCGGCCGCTTGAAGACCAAGCACTCCCGCGCCGCCGGCCACTACCAGATCGACGTCACCGCCGACGAGACCGGCGAGCGGGCCGCCGCCGTCACCTGGACCCGGCGCCCCAAGGACGGCTCGATGGCCACCCATCCCGGCGTCTACTGCCTGCGCAGCAGCGAGACCGACTGGGACGAAGAGACCCTCTGGCGCACCTACACCACCCTCACCGACGTCGAAGCCGTCTTCCGCTCCCTCAAGTCCGAGCTCGGCCTGCGTCCCATCTATCACCGCAAGCCGCGGCGAGCCGACGGCCATCTGTTCCTCACCGTCATCGCCTACCAGCTCGTCCAGGTCATCCGCACCCGCCTGCGCGAGCATCGCGAGCAGGCCAGTTGGACGTCGCTACGCCACGTCCTCGACGGCCAGCAGCGCGTCACCACCACCTTCCGCCGGCCCGACGGACGCACCCTCCACGTGCGCACCGCCACACAGCCCGAACCCGAGCAGCGCGCCATCTACGACGTTCTCGGCGTCGACCCCAACCCCGCCGGCGTCCGCAAGACCCTCGTCTGAACGACCCGAACCTCCCGGTTCACGCACGTTTGTAGTGCCACTCGAACCGTTCTGCCCCCGTAAATCGTTGATTCCAAACGACCTCATTTCACCCCTGTTAAACTTGGGCTAGTGGGACGACGGGACGGTTCCCGTCCAGGCCGGGCCGCAAGGCCCACAACGGCTGCCTGAGCGGAGGGACGGACGGGGTGTCACCCGACAGGGTCGAAGCGCAGCGGAGAACGTGCGAAGCGCGTTGACACGCCGGCCGTCCCGTAGCTACCCGCCTCTGGTGGAATCCGCCGGCCGGCTCCGCCCGACCTGCACGCGCTGCCGGAGAGCGCCGCAGGCGGGGCAGCGTTCATGGCCCGACGCTGGCGAGCGACGCGAGCCGGCCGGCCGCCGGAGACGGCAGGTTCTCACCCTTCCTGGAGGGACAATTTCAAGGGGAGCGACCGCGACCCCGCAGGTGTGACGGAGGAGCACCGGCGGGGGCCGGAAACCGCCAGGTTTCCGCGTGGTCGCTCCCCTACTCCCACCCGACCCTTTTGTCTGTACGTGGGGGTGGGTCTGTGATGTGGGAATCTGTTGATAAGAAACGACTTGGCTGGTTGCCGGATGTAAGTTCAGGTGTGACTGGGGCTGTAAGTTCGGCCGCCTGTCCTCCTTACACCCTTACTGCGGCATCATCGGTGTAAGTTTGCCTCGGTCCTTGTTGTGATCGGACGACAGGTTGGATCACGCTCTCACCGCCGCCGCCCCTTGGTCCGTTTGCTTCTCCGGCGAGCCTCCCGGACGCAACCTTGTTCCGATTCGAGGCTCTCCGGCTGCTCGGTTCCCCGCCCCCTCGTGCCGGCCTGCGCTTGCGCCCGGACCCGCGTGCTCAACTCCGGTTCGTCCCGAGCTGATGCCGTCCGCTGTCCCTCTTGACGGCGGCCGAGATCCTCGCCGCAGGCAGGCAGGCAGGCAGGCGGTCGGCCGGCCCGGCCCGCCGGCCCGGCCGGCCCGGTAAGCGTTCGGCGAAGCCGGTATGGGCCTGCGGGGCCAGTGCGATCTTCCCCGCTCGACAACCTTGGTGCACGGCCTCTCCCGCTTCTCGCTCTCGCGGCCCCGCAACGCCCGACAGCACCTCCCGGGTCGCGAGATCGCCGCGTAGAGCCGGACATCTCGTCCAGCAGCCCGGTTGCACCCCGCGGCCGAGGCGGCGCGGTCTCCACGAAGGTCTCGATCAGCACGGGGGTCGACCAGAAGAACCGGGCCCCGTCGCTGTCCGACGACGGGGGCCGGGCTGCCGCATACCGGCTTCGCCGAACGGTTACCCGGCCCGAGAGCAGCGCGGTTGCGACGATGGCGACTGGGAATTGCATACGGAACGGGCGACGCCCGCGCAGGGAAGACGCATAAGTGACTTGAGAACAATGACTTACAAGAACTTTCCGTAGACACGAGCGGAAGCCGTGCGACCGCCACGATAATCTTGTAACCACCTATGTATGCAATGGTTTAGGTGGCGTTTCCGGCCCGTGTTCCCCATACGGCACCCCGCAATGTCAACCGGACTCAGTTGCACTTCAGGGACCGGCTGCGGACCTTTCTAGACCGGACTTTGGTTCGCGACGGTCGGCTCCTTGGCCAGACGTTCACGCCAGTCCGCGAGGACACCCGCCGAGATCCCGTACGCCTCCGCAACGGCCTCGTCGATCTCGCGCCGAACGGGATCGGCATCCGCCTGCGCCCAGCGTTGCAGCCGCGCACGGCACAGGCGGTCATAGATGGCTACCAGCGCATCCTGCGTGTCCGTCGCATCGTTCAGCGACGCCGGCACACGGACGGACCCGAGTTGCGCCACCGACCAACCCAGGTACATCAACATCTTCGTCCGCATGTTGAGCAACTGGAGAAGCACCGGCGTGCTGTTCCACACGAGGCACAACGCCTTGGCCTGCGCCAGCGTCTCCGTCACGACCGGCATGAACCCCGACCCGAAGCTCTTCGCCGTCGCACACACCCCGACGAGCCGAGCGTTGTTGACTCTCGCACGATTCATCAACTGCACCCAGCCCATCCGCGCAAGGTACGACCGAACCATGCTCTCCTTCCCCGATCTCGGTCGCCAGCGCGCATCCGGGCTGCCTGCCAGCGACACACGAAGGTCGCTGGACACGGAGTCGAACACGTCCACATCCTCTTCCGCTGAGGATCCGTCGGTCACCTGCTCGAAGGCATCCCGAACGCGCCGGCCGTCCGGCCCCATGTCGTACAACGCGCTCAGTTGGCACAACCCGGACGCCTCCCGGACTTGGGCTGCCGCTTCCGCGAGTTTGGGATCGTACCACTGCACAGGTGCCCAGTCGCCGGCTCGCACGCGATCCTCCGGCCACTCGCACACGCTGCCGACCTCGTCGATCCGCTGATTCCGGATCGCGGCCACGACATCCTGGACCGCTTCGACCGTCTTCGGGAACCGCCGGAGGTTCACGAACATGGTTGTAGCCCTGTCCACCATACTAGGAAATCCGCCGCCGTCCGTTGTCGCCCTAAATGGTCCGTAAACGCCTGAATTATAAATGATTACCACCCATCCACCGGCTTGACGAGGGCCGGTTGCGTCCGGTACTATTCGCCAGTATCCGCCATTCAGTGAGGGGAATACTGGTAGGCCATGGAACTCCCGACACGACCCCGGACCACCAAGCCCAGCGGCCGGCAGCCGCACCACGCGCTCTCGACCGCCTTCGTCCGAAACGTAGCACAGGCCGGGCGCTACTGTGATGACCGCCACGAAAAGCGTGTAAACTACTCATATTAAACGGGTTGCTGGCGATAGAGCGGGGTTCACCCCCACGGTGTACCCTACCTTGTGAGCCGGAACACACTGGACCAACGAAGTCGTCCCCGCCCCCCGGATCCCCGGACCCCCGGACGGGTTGCCCCGGTCGGTTCACCAGATCAACCCGCGTGGCCTTCGGTTCCCGTTCAGAATCGACCGAACCGTGCCGCCGATACGGTACCCGCTCGACTGGCCGATCCGCCGCCCGTCGAGTCAGGCCGTCCAGTCGACCGACAGTGCCTCGGCCGCTCCAGCACCGTCCGGGTCGCTGACTCCTGCTCGTCGGGCGGGTAGCCGTGCTTCCGCAGGACGCGCTTCACGAGAACGCGGAGTCTGGCGCGGACGTTCTCGCGCTGCGTCCAGTCGATGGGATGGTTAGGTTGTTCCGTACCGCCTCGACCATCTCGTGGGCGATGGCCCGCAGCGTCTCGTCGCCGAGCACCTGCACCGCGCTGCGGCACTACCAGCGCGAACGCCTGCGACAGTTCCCGCACGGCCTTCAGGTAGCGCACCTTGCCGTCCTCCTGCGCCAGAACGTGCTCCAGCGCCGCCGGGAGCAACTGGAACCGCTCGGCTGGCGAGCCGTTCGCCCATGCTGACCGGTCGAAACCGTGGAACAGGCCGCAGCAGAAACCTCAGTACTTCTCCAGCAGCACCTGGACCGCCTGCTCCTTGTCCAGCGCCGTCTCGCCCGTCCCCCGCCGCTCTCGGTGTATGTCGTCCCGAAACACCCGGTTGACCTGCGATGGCCTGCATCAGCCCGTGGCCACACATCGGCTTGTGTCCACGTACATGCTGTGCAGGCTGGGAGGGAGCATCGAATCCCGCACGGGCACCATGCAGAGCGGGTCGGGCCGGGTCGCGGAACCGCTTCGCCAGCGTCTCCCGCCGCGCCTTGCCGCTGATATGCGCCTGCCAGTCGAGCGGGTCGGCCAGATAATGACATGCCGCGCTGTTCAGAGATCTCGCGACTCAGGTCCATCGTCGCGAATGATGTCCATGAGGCGCGGATTCAGCAACCTCCACCGTTGGCCCATGCGTTCGAGGTCGCCCGCCAGCACGACCGGTGTCCGGTCGCGGTGGGCCTGAACCACCCTTTCGTAGTCCGCTCGCTCCAGAACCGCCGCGACCGACTGTCGTTGCGCGTCGATATCCGTCACCAGACCGATGGTTCCGTCGTCGTCCGCCTCGCCACGCTTCAGGAGCCGAACGAAGCCGTAGAGCCGAACGTCCGGCCTGGGCGCACGGTCGCGAAGCGAGCGCGCCGCTTCGCGCAGAAGGGCCGCATCCGCGCGGCCGAACCGAACGAAGGTTGCTCCTCTTGTCATCGGCCTTGTCCGAGCCCACGAGACGCCAATGTCCAGAGCCGGGAACGGTTCGATGAGCCGGACCAGAGCCTCACACAGATTAGCGCTCACACCGTTGGCCACTGCTTCTCCGAAGGCGCCCTCGTCGCCGGCCGCCGTTCGTTCCGCCGCCTGACGGGCTGCGTTGAGGGACTCGACAAGACGTTTCGTCATCCGGCGTTCGATCGGGGCATGCTGATCGTCCGGGTCCGGGAACAACCCCGGCATCGGCGGCGGCACGACCGGCGTCAGCAATGTCAGCACAAAGCTGCCTTGGTCGGTCTGGCCCAAGCGCACCTGATTCAACACGTCCGTCGCCTCACGGTTCGCGCCCGCCCGGTAGACCGGTCGCGGCTCGCGAAGCGAACACGCCGCCGACAACAGCATATCGCGGGCGCCGCCGATGAGGTCGACGCCCGCGTTCAACGTCACGCTGCCGTCGTCGCTCTCTGCGGCTCGGACACGGACCGCGTCGCGGTCCGCCGTCACTAGGGAGCGATAGACGGTCAACTCGTCCTGACCAGCGACGCTTGCAAAGGTGTCGATCAGCGTCGCCACGACGCTCGCGTAGTCGCCGAGGCGTTCCGTACGTGGGACGATGATTTCCGGCCGCGCCTCACCGACGTAGACGTCTGAGTGCACCCGGTACGGCTCTCGCCGGCTCCACCCGGCCGCGCGGGCATACGCCGACAGTGCCGCTGGTGAGACGGCCAGCAGCGCGCCCCGATCATAAATGCTGACCTTCATCAGATATCCCCCATCCGGGATCTCTCCATGAGCGCCCGTAACGTCTCGATGTCGAACACGTTGTGTTCGGGGATGCGAACCGTGACGGTCTGCTGTCCGACGACTTCGTCGTGTCCTTGCTGAAGGCTCAGCCAGTAGGCTCGACGCCGCAGGACGAGATCCTCCGTAGTCACGGTCACCCACCGTGACTCGTCTTTCGGCAACTCCAGGACGACGAGCAGCCGCGGCGTCTGGGTGACGACGCGCAGGTCGTTGTAGTTCTTGACGGGTAACCGAAACGGCAGCACCCCCGCCTGCGACCCGCCGAGGTTCGCCGTCGCCTTCAACTGCAAGTCGAGGGCTGGACGACATGGGCCTCCTGCCTGAATCCGAAGGTCGACGCTATCCCGGTCCGGTTGCGGCGTTGAGATCGCATAACCGGCACGTATCGCCAGAGCCTTGACGTAGACGAGAGACAGCCCCTCCTTCTGATCCGATGCCGTGAGCAACGTCGCGGTCATGCGACAACTCCCCCCGGACGGGCTGCCCCGGTCTTCACCCGATCAACCCGCGGGGCCTTCGGTTCCCGTCCAAGAATCGACCGAACCGTGCCGCCGATACGGCGCCCGCTCGACTGGCCGCTCCGCCGCCCGTCGAGTCACGCCGCCCAGCCGGCGGACAGCACCTCGGCCTGCTCCAGTACCGTCCGCGTCGCCGACTCCTGCTTGTCCGGCGGATAGCCGTGCTTCCGCAGGACGCGCTTCACGAGAACGCGGAGTCTGGCGCGGACGTTCTCGCGCCGTGTCCAGTCGATGGCCACGTTGTTCCGTACCGTCTCGACCAGCTCGCGGGCGATGCCGCGCAGCGTCTCGTCGCCGAGCACCTGCACCGCGCTGTCGTTGACGCCGAGCGCGTCGTAGAACGCCAGCTCGTCGTCGGATAGCCCGAGCGCCTCGCCGCGGGCGTTCGCCTCGCGCAGGTCGCGGGCCAAGGCGATCAGCTCCTCGATCACCTGCGCGGCCTCGACGGCGCGGTTCTGGTAGCGGCGGATGGTCTGCTCCAGCATCTCGGCGAACGAACGCGCCTGCACCACGTTCTTGCGCCGCCGCGTGGCCAGCTCGCCCTTCAGCAGCTTCCGCAGCAGCTCGACGGCCAAGTTGCGCTGGCGCATGCCGCGGACCTCGGCCAGGAACTCCTCGGACAGGATCGACACGGCCGGCTTCTCCAGTCCGGCGGCGGCGAAGATGTCCAGCACGCCGTCCGGGGCCACGGCCCGCGAGACGATCTGGCGCACGGCGTGGTCCAGCTCCTCGCCGGTCTTCCGCTCGGAGCCGTCACGCTTGGACAGCGCCGCGCGAACCGACTGGAAGAACGCCACGTCGTCGCGGATGCGGATCGCCTCGGGATGCGGCACGGCCAGCGCGAAGGCCTGCGACAGCGCCCGCACCGCGCTCAGGCAGCGGTCCTTGCCGTTCTCCTGCGCGAGGATGTGCTCCTGCGCGGCCGGCAGCAGGCCGAGCCGCTGTGCCGGCGAGCCGCCGATCCACGCCTTCCGGTCGAACCCGTGGAACAGGCCGCAGCAGACCTCGTACTTCTCCAGCATCGCCCGGACCGCCTGCTCCTGGTCCAGCGCCGTCTGTCCCGTGCCGCCGCTCTCGGTGTAGGTCGCCAGCGCCCGCTTCAGCTCGTGGGCCAGTCCGAGGTAGTCGACGACGAGTCCGCCCGGCTTGTCCCGGAACACGCGGTTGACCCGCGCGATGGCCTGCATCAGCCCGTGGCCGCGCATCGGCTTGTCCACGTACATCGTGTGCAGGCTCGGGGCGTCGAAGCCGGTCAGCCACATGTCGCGCACCAGCACCATCCGGAGCGGGTCGCCGGGATCGCGGAACCGCTTCGCCAGGTCTTCGCGCCGGGCCTTGTTGCGGATGTGCGGCTGCCAGTCCGGGGGATCCGAGGCGGAGCCGGTCATCACGACCTTCAGGGCGCCCGAGGTGTCGCTGCCGTCATGCCAGTCAGGGCGCAGGCGCACCAGCTCGCGGTAGAGGTCGATGCAGATGCGCCGGCTCATGCAGACCACCATCGCCTTGCCGTCCATCGCCTCCAGGCGCTTCTCGAAGTGCTCGACGACATCCTGCGCCACAAGCGCGATGCGCTTCTCGGCGCCGACGATGGCCTCGAGCTGCGCCCACTTCGTCTTCAGCTTCTCGCGGCGGTCGACCTCCTCGCCCTCGGTCGCCTCCTCGAAGCCGGGGTCGATGTGCGGCTTCTCCTGCTCGTCGAGCGCCAGCCTCGCGAGTCGGCTCTCGTAGTAGATCGGCACCGTCGCCCCGTCCTCGACCGCGCGCTGGATGTCGTAGACGCTGATGTGGTCGCCGAACACGGCGCGGGTGTTGGCGTCGGCCAGCTCGATTGGCGTGCCCGTGAAGCCGATGAACGAGGCGTTCGGCAGGGCGTCCCGCATGTGGCGGGCGAACCCGTCGATGAAGTCGTACTGGCTCCGGTGCGCTTCGTCGGCGATGACGACGATGTTGCGGCGTTCGGAGAGCAGCGGATGCCGGTCGCCCTTCTCGTCGGGGAAGAACTTCTGGACCGTCGTGAACACGACGCCGCCCGCCTGCACCGCGAGCCTGCACCGCAGGTCGGCGCGGCTCTCGGCCTGCGCCGGGGGCTGGCGCAACAGATCGGCGCAGCGGGCGAACGTGCCGAAGAGCTGATCGTCGAGGTCGTTGCGGTCCGTCAGCACGACGATGGTGGGGTTCTCCATCGCCGGATCACGGACGAGGCGTCCGGCGTAGAACGCCATCGTCAGGCTCTTGCCCGACCCTTGCGTGTGCCAGACCACACCGATGCGCCGGTCGCCCGGAGCCCCGCCCCTCCGGCCGAAACGGTCGCGTTCGGGCAACTCGCGTCGCGTGTCCACGTTCTGCTGCAACCGGGCCGCACGCAACGTTTCGGCGACGGCGGTCTCCACGGCGTGAAACTGGTGGTAGCCCGCCATCTTCTTCGTCAGTGCGCTGCCGTCGTCCTCGAACACGGTGAAGTCGCGGACGAGGGCCAGCAGCCGGCCGGGAGCGCAGACCCCCTCGACGAGCACCTGCAACTGCGGCAGCTTCGAGTCGGCCAGCGTCTCGCCCGTGACCGTCCGCCACGGCTTGAACCACTCCCACGGGGCGGTCAGCGTCCCGATGCGCGCCGCCAGGCCGTCCGACACGACGAGCGCCGTGTTGAACGCGAACAGCGAGGGGACCTCCGCCTTGTAGGTCTGAAGCTGCTGGAACGCGGAGCGGATCGTCGCGCTCTCGTCGGCCGGGTTCTTCAGCTCGATGACCGCCAGCGGCAAGCCGTTGACGAACAGCACGATGTCAGGCCGGCGCTCGTGCTTGTTCTCGACGACGGTGAACTGGTTCACGGCCAGCCAGTCGTTCGCCTCCGGCACGTCGAAGTCGACCACGCGGACCTGCCCGCCTCGAACCGCCCCGTCGGCGGCGACGTACTCCACGGTGACGCCATCGACGACCATGCGGTGGAAAGAGCGGTTGCGGGCTTCCAGCGTCGCCCCCGCGGGACGGACCAGTCTGCGTTGTGCGTCATCGACTGCTTCCGCGGGAAGGTCGGGATTGAGCCGTGCGAGCGCGGACCGCAAACGCTCCTCCAGGACGACCTCGCCGTAGTCGTCGCGCTCCGCATTCGGCGTGTCGGGAGCGATGTCGGAGCCGCGCGCAACGGTCCAGCCGACCCCTTCCAGCCAGGCGAGGGTGGCGTCCTCGACGGTGGATTCCAGCAGCGTGGCGGCGCTCACGAGACCGGCTCTCCAGGTGTCATGCGCTCGCCCCCGCCGTGGCAATCGACCGCTCGTCGGCTGGCTGGGCCTGGTCGCGGACATTCACGCGCAGTTTCCCGGAGACCAGTTTCGGCAACAGTACATCGCGTACCGATGCGAGGACGCCCGATTCTCGCTCATTCTTGACGATTCGGTCGTAGAGCGACTGCGTGAACCGAGCATGGACAACTCTGACCGCCTCGGACGGCACGACCACAGGCAACGGCCGGAAGCTGCGCTTGCTGATCTCGAGAAACGTGGACCCGTTCGCCTTCTCAAGGATTTCGTCCATGTGCGCGGCGGCCCACAGCCATGCATAGACGGCGAATAACCGCCTTCCACATTTCATCGCGATGAAGCCTTGATTGATGGCCACTGGCACATCCGCTATCGCCAGATACCCAATTGGCGCACGTGACGACAACAGGACGGTCCCTCGCGGCAGCAATCCGGAACTGATCCTCTCAAGACCTCGTTCGGTGATCCGTCGCGACGTCGCAACCAGAACGGGCGATGCCAAGGCCGACAAGTCCCTTGGCGTTGCCCAGTTGATAGAGCCATTCCAGAACGACGGCTCCTTCGTACTCGGGGTGGACCCGCCGACCACATCGACTTCCTGGCCGATGGTGGAAACGTCCCATCCGTCCGGGATCTCACCGATCTCGGAGTCAACCAGCCGGTCGGGGAACAGGTCGGCGATGTCCTTCGGCAGCCCCGGGTCGCGGCCCTCCATCTTGGCCCGCACCGGGTCGAAATCGACGAACCAGGACCGGAACAGCGCCCGCGCCATCGCTTCCAGCGTCGCGTTCATCCGACGGTTCAGCTCGATCCTGTCGTCCAGCGTGCCGAGAACGTGGGCGATGGCGCTTCTTTGAGAGCGCTCGGGCGGGTAGTGCACAGGAATTCGGTTCAGATTCCGCTGAGACAGCTTGGCCTGAACAGACCCGCTCATGAACGGGTGAACTTGCACCGTCGATAGCGCATAGTACAGGTAGCGTGTCTCCTCGTCCGTCGCCCCTTGCAGGACATGGGCATGGTTGTTTACCCAGAACTGACCATCAACCAACTGGAGGAAGGGTGTCCCCGATGACGTCTCCACCGAGCCATCCTCAGCCACGAGAAGGTGCCTGCCCTCGAATAGCCAGTCGTCAACGCGATCCATCACACCGGTGGCACCGTAGTAGGGATACGGCCCTGGTCTCGTTGACCGTACCCGCCCGGATAGGGGGATACGGCGTGAATCGAGATTGTTGACGAGGTTCCCGAGCGGGGTTGTCGGCCAAGGACTAGCTTGCTCCCCTGTCCGCAACCGTACCCGCTGCTGCGCCACAATCTCTCTGAATCGGCCGCTGATCCGCTTCACGTCCACAATATCTACGGCGAACGGAAGATCCGAGTCCTCGAACGCTGCTTCCAGCGCGGAGAGGCTCCGTCGCGGGATCTCGGTTTCCCCGTCCAGAGCGAGATCCAGGTCGGACGAATCCTTCGTCATCCACGTGGCACGGCTTCCAAAGACCCAGACCGTCACACCGTCGGGCAGATGCCGATGCAGCACGTCCTGCACGAGGCGCAGGTGGTCGGCGCGGATGTCAATCGGCGGCGTCACGGGAGTCGTTCCTCTGTTGCAGCTGATCCCGGAGGTATCTGGCCTCCCGGAGGAAGGCCGGCACGCCCTCGAAGACTACCCGCGCCTTGGCTCCGTCGTAGGTGTGACTGGTCGTGCCGCGGAGCTTCCTGTACTCCTTCCAGACCGACAACTCGGACCGCACCAATCCACGCCGGAAGGCTTCGCGCATGATGGCACTAAAGCTCATCTCGTCGAACTGGGAGGGATTCTCGGAGACTTGTTCGAGATGGCGCGTGATCATCTTGAAGGACAATTCGTAGGTGAACTCGAAGGCCTGGATTGCGGCGGCTCTGAGGTGCAGCTTGAGAGCGGGGTCGCGCGACGCGAGGTCCGAGCCGTGGTACTCCAGCGCTTCATCCAATTGCGCGATCGCATCATCGAGAGGCGTCAGGTCGAGTCTCATGAGCCGTGCCCACGCACCGGAAAGCCGAGCGCCTTCAGGTTCTCGGTGATGGCGGCATCGAGCCGTGCCCCCTCGGCCTGCTGCGCTTGCAGCTCCGCGACCAGCCGAGCCATCTTCGTCTCGAACGGCTCGCCGTCGTCCGGCTGCGGCTCGGCGCCGACGTAGCGCCCCGGCGTCAGAACGTGGCCGTGGCGGCGCACCTCGTCGAGCGGGGCGCTGTTGCAGAAGCCGGGCAGGTCTTCGTAGGCGTCCGCGCCGTCGCGCCAAGCGTGGTAGGCGCCCGCAATGCGGGCGATGTCCTCGCCGGTCAGCTCACGGTGGGTGCGGTCCACCATGCGGCCGAGCTTGCGGGCGTCGATGAACAGGACCTCGCCGCGACGCGGCCGGCGACGCGCCAGGAACCACAGGCAGGCCGGGATCTGCGTCGAGTAGAAGAGCTGCCCCGGCAGCGCGACCATGCAGTCCACCAGATCCACCTCGATCAGGTTCTTCCGGATCTCCCCCTCGCCCGACTGGCTCGACGACATCGACCCGTTGGCGAGCACGAACCCCGCGACGCCGGCCGGGGCCAGATGGTGCACCATGTGCTGCACCCACGCGAAGTTGGCGTTGCCCTTCGGCGGCACGCCGTAGCGCCAGCGCTTGTCCTCGGCCAGCCGCTCTCCGCCCCAGTCCGAGACATTGAACGGCGGATTGGCGAGGATGAAGTCGGCCTTCAGGTCCGGGTGGCGGTCGTTGTGGAAGCTGTCTCCGTGGGCGATCTGGCCCTCGATGCCCCGGATGGCGAGGTTCATCTTCGCGAGCCGCCACGTCGTGTAGTTCGACTCCTGGCCGTAGATGCTGATGTCGGCCTTGGCCTTGCCGCCGTTCCCGTTGCCGCTGGCGTGCGCGCGGATGAACGCGACCGACTGCACGAACATCCCCGACGAGCCGCAGCACGGGTCGTAGACCCGGCCCCGGTACGGCTCCAGCATCTCGACCAGCACCTTGACGACGCAGCGTGGGGTGTAGAACTCGCCGCCCTTCTTGCCCTCGGCGCTCGCGAACTGCGAGAGGAAGTACTCGTAGACGCGGCCGAGCACGTCGCGGGACCGCGCGTCCTCGTCGCCCACCTGGATGTTGCCGACGAGGTCGATCAACTGGCCGAGCCGCCGCTTGTCGAGCGCCGGCCGCGCGTAGTCTCGCGGCAGTACTTCCTTGAGCGCCGGGTTGTCGCGCTCGATGGCAGCCATCGCCTGATCGACGGTCAGGCCGACAGTCGGCTGCCTCGCCTGCGCCCGCAGATGCATCCAGCGGGCCTCGGCCGGCACCCAGAAGACGTTCTCGGCGATGTACTCGTCCCGGTCCTCGGCGGCGTCCTCGCCCCACTGGGCCAGCAGCGCCACGCGGCGCTCCTCGAAGGCGTCGGAGATGTACTTGAGGAAGATCAGTCCGAGGACGACGTGCTTGTACTCGGCGGCGTCCATCGAGCCGCGCAGGGCGTCGGCCATCGACCACAGCTCGGCCTCGTGGCCGATGGTGGCTCCGTCGTTCGGGGTTGCGCCCGCGCCGCCTGCCTGCTTCCCCGACCGTCGTCGTACCATGCCGTGATCCCCGTCGCACGAATCCAGGACTCGCGAGCCGACACCCGGCCCCGTCACCCGATAGCGTACAACCAGCCGCCGGCCTGCCTCAACGGTCTTGCCCGCGCCCCTGCGGCGGCGGCGAACAACAACAAGTAGATGCCCGCAGGTCGGCATGCTCGGCGACGGAATCCCGCCCCGCCGTCAGCGGCGGCCGGCCGAGCGGTGACACCCTTCCGGGACGGACAATTGAGAGGGGAGCGACCCGGCGCGGCAGGTGTGACGGAGGAACACCTGCCGGGTCCGAAAACCGCCAGGTTTTCGGTGGGTCGCTCCCCTCTCTCACCCTGACCCCTTTCCTGACCCCGTGCCTGGATCGTACGTGGTCATTACGGTCAATAGTGTCAAGGGTTTAGAGGATTCCAAGTGTGATCCGAGGTGTGACTGGAGGTGTGACTGGGGGTGTAAGTTGGTCACGCCGGTCCTGTTACACCCTTGCTGCGGCACCTCTCCTGTAACTTCGCTCTCGGTCCTGGTGTGATCAGCCGGCGGATCCGATCACACGCTTGCCCTTGTCCCCCGTCTTCATCGTGCTCCCGTACTGCCCTCCTCACTGTCCCGCGCTCCGATCTCCTGCGTCCGGTACCTGGATCCCTGTCGAGCCCGTCTGGTCCGCTGCCGTCTTTCCGCGCCTCACGCCGGTCCGTATCGTTCCCGACGGTCCTGTCTGCCGGGCAGGGTTCGTGGGCATGTGCGGCGGGGTCGGGAGCGTGGTCGAGGCCGGTCCCGTTCTCGGGACGGACGGCCGCGTCCGTCCAACAACCAGCCTCGTCCGCGACGGCGGCCGGCGCGTCACCCGCAAGGGCCGGAGCGGAGCGGAGGAGCCCGTGCGTGCGCGGGCTTGACGCGCCGGACGCCGTCGTGGCACCCGGCTCCTGACGGTCCCCGTGCTCCGGGGCCTGCGCGGCGCGCCGGCCGCCGCCGATCGTACCGGGATGGGGTTCAGGCCGCAACGTCGCCCGACGGCATCAGCGCCCCGGCGCGTGCACCGCCCGGCGCTCTCCAGCCAGATAGGCTTCCCAGTCGTTCATGAGCCGCCGCCGCCGCTCGAATAGGTCCGACCGCGCGTAGGCCGCCTCGACCGGGTTCCGCACGATGTGGGCCAGCGCCGCCTCGATGACCTCGCGCGGGTGGTCCGTCTCCTCGGCCGCCCAGTCCCGGAACGACGACCTGAAGCCGTGCGGAACGGCGGCGACGCGGTGCCACTGGAGCACCCGCAGCATCCGCTTCTCGTCGAGCTGCTTGCCGCTGCGGCCGGGGAACACCAGCGGGCTACCGCCGTCGCCGAGTCCCCGTGCCGCATCGAGGATCTCCAGCGCACGCCCGCACAGGGGCACCCGGTGGCCGCGCTTCATCTTCATCCGCTCGGCCGGGATCGTCCACACGCGGGCCTCGGTGTCCATCTCGGCCCACAGCGCCCCGCGCACCTCGCCCGACCGCCCGGCGGTCAGGACCAGAAACTCGAACGCCAACTTGACGGCTGGCATCGTCCGCGACGTGTGCATCGTCGCGATGGCCGCCGCGACCTGCCCGTGCGGCAGCGCCTGCCTGTGCTGCACGACCTCGTGCTGCGCACCGAGGACCGGCAGGATGCGGTCACAGGGATTGTCTTTGCGCATCTCCATCGCCACGGCCCACTCCAGCACGGCCCGGATGCGCTGCCGCACGGTCCGGGCGGTCTGCATCTTCACGTGCCAGATGGGCGTGAGGACCTGGAGCACGTCGGCGCTGTCGACCTCCGAGACGGGCCGGCTGCCGATGCGCGGGAAGACGTAGCGCTCGAGACTGCGGAGCCACTCGGTCGCCTGCCTGGGACTGCGCCAGCCGGCCCGCTTCGCCTCGACCACGGTGGCGGCGGCCTCGGCGAAGGTGGGCATGCCCTGGACGCGGCGCCGCTCGGCGAGCGGGTCGCCGCCCGAGCGGGCGAGCTTGCGGTTGGCGAGGGCCTTCTCGCGGGCCTCGGCGAGCGTGACCAGATGGACGCTGCCGAGCCCGAGTTCGTGTTTCCGGCCACGGATGACGAGGCGCTGGATCCAGCTTCGGGTGCCGGTGCGCTGGACGTAGAGGTACAACCCGTTGCCGTCAGCGTGCCGCCCGACGGGCGCGGTACGGACGAAGGCGGCGGAGAGTGCGTTGTGGGGGTGTCGGCCCTTGGGCTTGGTCTTCCTGGGTGTCGGGGCGTCGCGGGTCACATAATCCATTCCCCAATGATATACAGGAAGTCGGCGGATTGCACGCGACGTTCTGACCGGGACAGTCCGGCGCGACGAATAATAAACGATTGTAAATCAGATACTTACTGTAAGTTCTGGACTTCGATGAACGCCAGCGGACTCCAATAGCCCGTTTGTGTGATGGCGACGGCTTGTACCTCGACGTGCAGCCGACCGGCACCCGCAGCTGGGTACAGCGGCTCGTCATCCGCGGCCGGCGCCGCGAACTCGGGCTCGGCGGCTTCCCGCTCGTCCCGCTCAAGGACGCCCGCGCCCAAGCCCTCGCCAACCGCAGGCTCGCCCGCGCCGGAGGCGATCCGCTCGTCGAGAAACGCCGCCTCAAGAGCATGCCGACCTTCGCCACCGCCGCCGAGGCGGTCCTGGCGCAGATGCGCCCCGGCTGGCGCAACCCCAAGCACGGCAAGGACTGGCTGTCGAGCATGGAACGCTTCGCCTTCCCCCGGCTCGGCAAGCTGCCCGTCTCCGAGGTGACGAGCGCCGACGTGGTCGAGACGCTCCGCAAGGTCTGGCACGAGCGGCCGGCGACGGTGCGGCGGGTTCGCCAGCGCATCAGCACCGTCATGGAGTGGGCCGTCGCGTTGAACTACCGCGACGACAACCCGTGCAGCCGGATCGGCCCGATCCTCGGACCGCAGCAGGCTCTCGTCCGGCACATGCCGGCGCTCCCGCATCGCGACGTGGCGGCGACGGTCGAGACGGTGCGGGCGTCGGGCGCGGCTCCCGTCGTCAAGCTGGCGTTCGAGTTTCTCGTGCTCACAGCGGCTCGGTCCGGCGAGGTGCGCGGCGCCGAGTGGACGGAGATCGACACCGAGGAGCACGTCTGGACCGTCCCGGCCACGCGGACCAAGGCGAAGCGGGAGCACCGTGTTCCCCTGACTCGCCGCGCCGAACAGGTCCTCGACGCGGCGCGGACGCTCAGCAACGGGAACGCGCTCGTCTTCCCGAGCCCGCGCGGCAAGCGGTTCAACGACATGGCGCTGTCGGGACTGCTCAGGACGCTGGAGGTCCCCGCCGTGCCTCAGGGCTTCCGGTCCAGTCTACGGCAAGTTCTTGTAAGTCATTGTTTTCAAACTGCTTAGGCGTCTTCCGTGCGCGAGCGTCGCCCGTTCCGTATGCAATTCCCAGTCGCCATCGTCGCAACCACGCTGCTCTCGGACCCGTAAGCGTTCGGCGGAGCCGGTATGGACACGCGGCTGGCCCAGCCAGACGCGCCGTCGGCGTCCAGGGAAATCCGTGCAGACTGACCAACTCGGCCTGCGGGGAGAGTGCGTTCTTCGCCGCACGGCGCGCTTCCGCGCGCTTCCTGGCTCTGCCCGTTTCAGCTCGTCCGCGCTCTTTCTCCGCTCCGCGGGTTCACGCGTCGACCGCCCAGTTGTCGGTTCGCCATACCGGCATGGCCGAACGGTTACTCGGACCCTGTAAGCGTTCGGCGGAGCCGGTATGGACACGCGGCTGGCCCAGCCAGACGCGCCGTCGGCGTCCAGGAAATCCGTGCAGACTGACCAACTCGGCCTGCGGGGAGAGTGCGTTCTTCGCCGCACGGCGCGCTTCCGCGCGCTTCCTGGCTCTGCCCGTTTCAGCTCGTCCGCGCTCTTTCTCCGCTCCGCGGGTTCACGCGTCGACCGCCCAGTTGTCGGTTCGCCATACCGGCATGGCCGAACGGTTACCGGACCCTGTAACCGTTCGGTCCTGCCGGTAACCGGCGTTGCGGCAGTCGGGCAAACACCGTCGAACAGCGAGCCGATCCGGTCCGGGCGCCCTCCCTACGCAGGGGACATCGACCGGTGCTGGCCGTCGAAAAAGGCAGCGTCCGGTTGGCCCGCTCCCACGTCCATACCGGGTTCGCCGAACGCTTACCGGACCCTCGGACCCTCCGGACCCTCGGACCGGGCGGACCGGCGGACCGGGCGGACCGGCCGACCGGTGGACCGGGGGACCGGCGGACCGGCGGACCGCCTGCCTGCCTGCGGCGAGGATCTCGGCCGCCGTCAAGAGGGGACAGCGGACGGCATCAGCTCGGGACGAACCGGAGTCGAGCACGCGGGTCCGGGCGCAAGCGCAGGTCGGCACGAGGGGGCGGGGAACGGAGCAGCCGGAGAGCCTTGAATCGGAACAAGGGTTGCGTGCGGGAGGCTCGACGGAGAAAGCAAACCGACCAGAAGGCGGACGGGGAAGAGGCAGAAGCATGGGAGGACATCGAGGGATCGCGGACAATCAGATGGGGGCACGGACGGAGAACAGGCCGGAGGCGGAGAGCACGGACGACACGATGCGCAGCAAGGCGGCGACGGTGAGAGTGTGATCCAACCTGTCGTCTGATCACAACAAGGACCGAGGCGAACTTACACCGATGATGCCGCAGTAAGGGTGTAAGGAGGACAGGCGGCCGAACTTACACTTCCAGTCACACCTGAACTTACACCCGGCAACCAGCCAAGTCGTTTCCTATCAACAGATTCCCACATCACAGACCCACCCCCACGTGCAGACAAAAGGGTCGGGTGGGAGTAGGGGAGCGACCACGCGGAAACCTGGCGGTTTCCGGCCCCCGCCGGTGCTCCTCCGTCACACCTGCGGGGTCGCGGTCGCTCCCCTTGAAATTGTCCCTCCAGGAAGGGTGAGAACCTGCCGTCTCCGCCGGCCGGCCGGCTCGCGTCGCTCGCCAGCGTCGGGCCATGAACGCTGCCCCGCCTGCGGCGCTCTCCGGCAGCGCGTGCAGGTCGGGCTGAGCCGGTCGGCGGATTCCACCAGAGGCGGGTAGCTACGGGACGGCCGGCGTGTCAACGCGCTTCGCACGTTCTCCGCTGCGCTTCGACCCTGTCGGGTGACACACCGTCCGCCCCTCCGCTCAGACAGCCGTTGTGGGCCTTGCGGCCCGGCCTGGACGGGAACCGTCCCGTCGTCCCACTCGGCTCGCCCGCGGATGGACCCCCGATGCGGAAAAATGCGGGCGGCGAGATTTTTCTTTGCCCGTGCAGGTCGCTTCATAGAGTGCGGAAAGGTGCTCATCCGGTCCTGTCCAGTCTCAGCAGGTCGGAAGGCGCCCAGAAGAGTCTAATCCGTGCAAAGTGCTGCATTGCATGGGTTTGCGCTGTTTGTGGTACGTTGTTCTCCGAACCGCGGGGCGTGATATCGCCGCGCAATCCCGCCATCTCAAGGAGGGCTGAAGATGACCACGAACCGAGACTTCACCCGCCGGCGTGCGAGCGTCGGAAACTCCCTGCCCAGGCTGTTCACCCTGCGCGACGTGACCGAGCTGACGGCCCTGTCCCGCTCGGCCGTCTACGCGCTGATGAGCGAGTCCCGGTTCCCGAAGCCGCTCCGCGTCGGCAGCCGCGCCGTCCGGTGGGTCGAGCACGAGGTGCTCGACTTCATCGCCACCCGCCCCCGCGCCGGCTCGGAGCGGCCCACCCCGTAACGGCCATGCTCGACCTGCTCGACCGCCTGGAGGGCGTCAGGGAGTCGGGTGCGGGCTGGACCGCACGATGCCCGGCGCATGCCGACCGCCGGGCGTCGCTCGCGGTCGGCCGCGGCGACGACGGCCGCTGGCTCCTGAAGTGCCACGCCGGCTGCGCGTTCGGCGCCGTCGTCGGCGCGCTCGGCATCGACGCCCGCGACCTCTTCCCCTCGAACGGACACCGCCACCCGCCCGCGCGGCGGGAGGCGGCCGTCTACGACTACGACGGCGTGTTCGAGGTGGTGCGCTACGAGCCGAAGGACTTCCGGCAGCGGCGGCCGGACGGGCGAGGCGGCTACCTGTGGAACCTCGACGGCATCACGCCGCGGCTCTATCGCCTGAACGACCTGGCCGGCCGCGATGCGGTCGTCGTGGTCGAGGGCGAGAAGGACGTGGACCGGCTGTGGTCGCTCGACCTGCCGGCGACCTGCAACGCGGGCGGAGCCGGCCAGTGGAGGTCCACGCATGCCGAGCAGCTCAAGGTTGCCGGCGTGCGGTCGGTGGTCGTCGTTCCCGATGCCGACGACGCGGGCCGGAGACATGGTCAGGCGGTTGCGCGAGCGTGCGCAGCGGCCGGACTGCGGGCGCGGATCGCCGCGCTGCCCGACGGACCCAAGGACATCTGCGCGTACCTTGACGACGGTCACGACAAGCGCGAGCTGGCGGAGGTGATCGCCGCCGCCGAGTCGTACGACGGGGCCGCCGACCTGCCGGCCGGGGTCGTGCGGTTGAGTGACGCCGATGTCGAGGGTACGGCGGCCGAGGGACCGCCGGCCGTCGCGCGGCTGATCGCCCACGCGGGGCGGGTCACGTTGCTGCACGCGCGGGAGAAGGCCGGCAAGAGCACGCTGATCGGCGCCGCGGTGGCCGCCGTCACCCGCGGGCGGTCGTTCCTGGGCATGCCCACCGTTGCGGGCGACGTGCTGTGGGTCGGCGAGGAGGCGGCCTCGGATGTCAAGGCGCGGCTGTTCCAGTGGGACGCGGACCTGGAACGGGTGTACTTCGTCGGCCGGCCGAGCCGGGACCCGGAGCACGAGGCGTCGCTGCGACGGCTGGTCGAGCGGCTGCGGCCGGTGTGGGTCGTCATCGACACCTGGTCGCACTACCTCCAGGTCCATCGCGTGAAGGACACGGCCGGCCCCGGCGAGCAGGGGCTGCTGATCGGCGAGGTCGTCAGTCTGGCCCGCGAGTCCGGGTCGGCGTTCGCCGTCTCGCACCACAACCGGAAGAACCCCAGCGCCAGCGCCGAGTCCGGCGACGCGGAGGGCGAGTACCGGGACTCGACGGCGATCGGCGCGGCCGTGGACATGATCGTGTCGTTGAGCCGGGCGAAGATGCCGCGGGCGCGGCGCCTCACGCCGTCCGGCCGCTGGCCCGAGGAGCCGCTGACCGTCGTCCTCGAGCCGGGCGTCGGCTACGAGCTGGCGCCGGACCTGGAGGAGGACGAACAGGCCCGTGCGGACGGCAAGCCGCCGGCCCGCCCGCTCCCGGAACGCGCGCTGCTGCACCTGCTCCGTTGCGATCCTCTGGCCCGGCCTCATGCGAGCACCCTGGCCGAGGCGCTCGATTGCAGCGGACGGCGGTACCAGGACCTGCGTGCGGCGCTCGATGCGCTGCTCGACGACGGGCTCGTCGACCACGCCCAGCGCCCTGGCGCGACGAAGCAGCGGGACCGGGGCTACGCACTGACCGCCAAAGGCCGCGAGCGGGCCGAGGCTCTCCGCGACCAGTCGATTTCCGCGATTTCCACCAAGGGAAACGGGGCGGAAACGCTCGGGAACACGCCGGGAAATCCAACTCGATTTCCATTTCCGCGATTTCCCCCCCAGGGGGTGGGCGGAAATGGAAATGGAAATCGAACTGCTTGAGGGTCGATCTCTGGGCGGAGTCGGGGGCCACGGACCCCACGTCACGGAATCGGAATCCGTCACCGGCGCAGGGGGATGACCTGCCCCCGCTCCTCACCGAGATAGGCGCCCCAATCGTCCATGAGGCGTCGGCGGCGCGCGAACAGGTCGGACCGCGCGTAGGCCGCCTCGACCTGATTCCGCACCTTGTGGGCCAGCGCCGCCTCGACGACCTCACGCGGGTGGTCGGTCTCTTCGGCCGCCCAGTCCCGGAAGCTGGACCTGAAGCCATGCGGCACCGCCGCGATGCCCAGGTCCCGGATGAGCTTCGAGACCGCGGCGTCATCGAGCGCCTTCCCGCGGACGCTCGGAAAGACCAGCCCGGCGAACTCGGGCCGGGTCGCGACGCCGCGGAGCGGCTCCGCCTCCCGCAGGACCCAGACCGCCCGGCCGCACAGCGGCACCCGGTGCTCGCGTTGCGCCTTCATCCGCGCCGCCGGAACCGTCCACACCCGCGCGACCAGGTCGACCTCGTCCCACGTCGCCCCCCGCGCCTCGCCGGACCTCGCGGCCGTCAACACGAGAAACTCGAAGGCCAGCTTCGTCCCGAGCCACGCCGCCGAGCGCTGAACGGCCGCAACCGCGGCGGCGACCTCGCCGTGCGGCAGCGCCGCCCGGTGCTGCACGAGCACGGGACGCTTCGGCAGCGCCGCCGTGACCGCGTCGCCGGCTGGATTGTCGCTGCGGTAGCCCTGCGCGATGGCCCACCGCATGACCGTGCCGATGCGATGGCGCACCGACCGCGCCATCGCGTGCTTGCGCGTCCAGAGGGGCAGCAGGACCGTCATGACGTCGGCCGTCGTCACCTGGTCGACGCTCTTGCCGCCGAGATGCGGAAGCACATGGTCGCGCAGGCTCGCCCGCCACTGCTTCGGGGTCTTGCCGGCCCGCCACGCCTCGCCGTGGATGGCGATCACCTGCTCGACCGCCTCCTCGAACGTCGGGATCCCCTCGGAGCGGCGCCGGTCCGCGAGCGGGTCTCCGCCCTCGCGTGCGGCCTTGCGGTTGGCGAGCGCCTTCTCGCGGGCTTCGGCCAACGACACCAGCGCGTAGCTGCCGAGACCGAGCGCGCGGGACCGCCCGCGGATGACCAGCCGTTGCACCCAGCGGCGTGCCCCGGACGGGTCGACGTGCAGATAGAGGCCGTTCCCGTCGGCGTAGCGGCCCGCCTCGGCGACCGAACGGCAGAAGGCGGCGGAGAGCGCCTTGTCGGGATGGCGGCCCCTGCGCTTGGTGGCTCGGGGTTTCCTGGGCAGGTCCATCGTCATCTATCCCATTCCCAATTCTCTCGCGGAATATAGCGAAAGTGTGGAGACGGGTCAAGACGACGGAGCGGGAGTAGTGGCCTTTTACTACGGTATTCAGTGCGTATTTCGCAGCACGGCGCGGAACGGCGCTGGATGGCGAAAGTCGGCTTTCGGTCCTCGTTCCGGGACTGGGCGGCCGAGGAGACGAACCACCCGCGCGAGGTCGTCGAGGCGGCGCTCGCCCACGTCGTGCAGAACAAGGTCGAGGCGGCGTACGCCCGGTCCGACCTGTTCGAGCGGCGGCGGCGGTTGATGGACGACTGGTCCATCTACGTCGCCGGTGGTGCAGGGAACGCCGGCTGATGATCGCTCATCTCCGGGGCCGGGAGGACGCTCTCGTCCGAAGCGGCTGGACCCGCCGCGAAGCCGAGTGGCTGGCGCTGGTCTGCCTGCACAGCGGCGTGTTCCTCCGCTCCCAGTACCTCGCCTTCATCGGCCGGACGAATCCGGCGCTCGCCAACCGCTTCGTCCGCCGGTGCCGCAAGCACGCCGTCGAACAGCCGTGGCACGGCTCCCGGCTCCGCATCTGCCGGATCGCGGCCCGGCGCATCTACCGGGCGCTCGGCGCGGAGCACGTCCGGCACCGCCGCCCCGCCGCGCCGGAGGTCGTCTTGCGGCGTCTGCTGTCGCTCGACTACGTGCTCGAACACCGGCATGCCGCGTGGCTCCCGACCGAGGACGAGAAGGTGAATGCGCTGACCGCGGCGGGGATCTCGAAGCAGGTGTTGCCGCACCGGCTCTACCAGGGCGCGGTCGGGGCGCAGCAGCGCTACTTCCCCCACAAGCTGCCCGTGGCTCTCGACGGCGGGCGGGCGACGTTCCTGTTCGTGGAGACGGACGAGGACGAGACGGTGAGCGCGGTCCGCACGTGGGGCTCGCAGCACTCGGCGCTGTGGACGGCGCTTCTCGCGGCCGGCCGCGCTGTCAAGGTGGTCGTCGTGGGCCGTGACCCGGTGCGGCTGGCGGCGGCCGGGCGGGTGCTCGACAAGTGGGCGGCGACGCCGCCCGAGTCCGTGATGATGTCCTACGACGCGGCGGCGGCGGAGTTGGCCGCGATCAAGGAGGCGATCGCGACGAGCGACTGGACCGCGCTGGACGCGTACGGCGGGCTGAACCCCGCGATCCAGCGGGCGTGCGGCCTCGACGCCGCGTGCGCTGGGGGCCGGAGGTCGAGGGCGGCGATCACGGCTGGCCGGACGTGGCGCTCGACGCGGGTGCCGGAATGGACCCCCGGCCGCCGCGCCGCCGAGGCTGCCTGACGAGACGAACCACGCCGGCGGCCGACGTGTCAAGCCTTGCGGCTCCTCCACTTCGTTCCGGCTCTTCGAGTGACACGCCGGCCACCGGCGCGGTCTTGAGCGCTTACGGCCGAACGCGGGCGTCCGGCCCTCGACGGACCGGAGCCCACTACGTCCTCGAACCCGCCGCCGAACACGCCAGCCCCGAGCCGGGTACAGCCGATCCAGCGACGCCGGATCCGGGCAGCGGAACCGACAGCAAGCCTCATGCCACCGATCCAGATCGGGACGGCGGCGGTCACGGCGATCGCCGGGAATCAGCAGGCGGCGGTCGTGACGGAGATCAGGTATAGGATGGGAGTCGAGGTCACGGAGCGGGACGGGGACGGAGACGGGCAACCGAACGAGGCTGTGATCAGCCCTGCCGCCCGATCACAACAAGACGGAGGCCCGAACTTACACCAGATATGCCGCACGAGAGGTGTAAGCAGCCCCGGAGTCTCAAATTACACCCCCAGTCACACCTGAGCTTACAACCCCGCACCCGATAAGTCCTTGCATATCAACCACATCCCACCACAACACACCACCCCCACGTGCAGAGAAAAGATACAGGGGGAAGGTTGGGGAGCGACCCCCCGGAAACCGGCCGGTCTCCGGACCCGGCAGGTGCGCCTGCGTTGCACCTGCCGGGTCGGGTCGCTCCCCTCGAAAGAGTCCCTCCGGGAAGGGGATCACCGTCGGCGTCGCCGTCGCATCGGACGCCTGTCCCCACCATCCTTCGGTTGGCTCGCGAGGCCGGCGGGGCGTGGGAACGACGATCTCAACATGGAGCGAGCAGATCGAACCCACGACGACACGCCAGCGACACGGCTGGCGGCGAAGCCGACGGACCGCGCGGCGTGGTTGCCACCTCCGCACCGGTACCGGCACCCCTCTCGCGTGACGCGCTCCGCTGCCCTGGCGGTCACGACGAGGTGACCGGCGATGGGTCTGTCGCTCGCCTCGTCGCCCGTCAGCCGCGGCCGGTGCGTGCCCCCGGGGGTTGCTGTATGCTCTGTCCCATGCGCGACACCCGCACCCTCGTCGTAGCCCTTCACTCCACGCGTCGGGCACCGGTCACCGGAAGCCTCGTCGAGGCGGCCGTGTGTGACGTCGGGGGCAAGTCGCGCCGGAGCAACCTCCGATCGTACTCCACACACACACACACACACACACACACACAGCAAGATCAAGGCCGGCCGTGAGGCTGCCGGTTGTCATCGCGGGATTGCTGATAGCGTTCGCCGGCGCGTCACAGACGTTCGCCTCCGCGCTCTCGCGCCGGATGTCTGCCCCGTTGCGGAACGCGCTGTTCGTCCTGTTCATCGGTGGCATCCTGGCCTACGGGGCCGCGTTCGCCTGGTACATGCTCGCCCACTTCGATCTGGTCAACCTGATCCGCGACATCAGCCACGACGACGCCTTCTACTATTTCCAGATCGCCTACCACATGGCCGAAGGGCAGTTCTCGACTTTCGACGGCGGCATCACGCGGACCAACGGCTACCACCCGATCTGGCTGTTTCTGATCACCCCCTTCTACTGGGTGTTCGACAAGGAAGCCGCGCTGTTCGCCATCAAGGCGTTCGAAATCATGCTCGTCGCCGGCGGCGTGGCGCTCATCGCCGTTGCCGCCCGGCTGGCCCGCCTGCCGTGGTATCTGCTGTTCGCCGCGCTGCCGGCGCTCTACGGACGCTGGACCTTGCTTATGGGGATGGAAGCTGCGGCGGCGCTGTTCATGCTGGGCCTGTTCATGCTGGCCGCCTGTCTCTTCGCAAAGAACCCTGCAAGGTGGCAATGGCTGCTGGCCGCCGTTGCTTTTGCTCTGCCCTGGGTGCGCCTGGAATACATCGCCATTTCGCTGGGGGCGACTGTGGCGCTATGCCTCGTCGAGCGGTCGTGGCAGGATCGCCCGTCCGGCGCGTCGCCCGGAGCGCAGAATCGTTCCATATCCTCGTTGTCGGCATTTGTCCCCCTGCTCGGCGCGGTCGCCGGCATCCTCGTCTATTTCGCCTACAACGGCATTGTCTTCGGCGGCATCGTGCCGGTGTCCGGCGCGGTCAAGCAGGTTTGGTCGCAGCGGCGATGGGAGACTGAAGGCGGATACAGCCTGACGAACAATTTTCAGGAGATATTGCAGATCCGTGTTTTCGACCACGAGCTCCTGGTTGCCCTGGAGGTCTGCATCTTGTTCCTGCTGGTCTGGGGTTTCAGCCGTCGCTCCCGAAGCCGGGAGGACTGGCTGCTGCTGGCCTTTCTGGCGGGCGTACTCGCGCTGAGCGTCGGTCATCTTGCCAAGTTCGCGCAGACCGTTCTCACCATGCACCCCCGCTGGGCAGGCTATTCTTGGTATTTTGTGCCGGCGTATCTGATGAACGCGCTGATAGTCCCCGTGAACTGTTACGCAGCCCTTTACTTCAGTCGCCGTTTCATCGCGCCGAGGTCGCGCCGCGCAGCCGATATTCTGGGCCGTGGCATTGTCGTTGTCGCAGCGGTCTTCTTGCTCGCAACGGCGCATTTCGCCTCTCCATTCCAAGGGGTGGAAACAAGAAGCATTGAAACCAGAGCTGGCAACGAATGGGGCGAAGTCTTTCTTGGGTTCTTGGGGGGTACTTATGTTATGAACCGCGTACTTCCCGAGGGCAGCATAGTCGGGTCGTGGGACGCCGGCGTCGTCGGGTATTTCTCACGCTTTCCGGTTGTCAATCTGGATGGGATGGTCAATTCCTACGACTACATGCGCGCCCAACAAGCGGGACCAGTGGCCGCGTTTCATCGGTATTACGGGATTACCCACTTCACCAGAGTCCAGCATGTCGACCGGCGCGCCGATGCCCTGCTGTTCGAAGGTCCGCGATATCCCCACCCGTCGGGCGATTGGCGGTTCAGGCTCTGGTCCGCCACGCCGTTGGAAGATTCCGACGCAGCCGCCCGGTTCTGGGAGAGAATGGAGCCGCATTTCGACGACCTGTCGAGCGGCGTCGGGCTTCTTGTCGATGGGCGGCTGGCGCAGGCCTTCGCCAGGCAATGCGATCCCGGACGATCCGGAGGAAGAATGGTAATGTGGTCCTGGGCTGGACCGGGGGATGAAACGGTCGCCAACGCCTGGACGCAGACGCAAACGGGGTTGTGCGCAACCGCCGGCGTTCGGCCGCACGCCGGCTCGGGCCCGATCCGGATCGAGACAATGCCGGCACGCGACTGGCTGGCGGTGATGACAGGCGGCGGCCCGCCGGTCATCCGCTCCGATTGGGAGGTGTATCTCGTCGAAGACAGCCTCATCTACATCAAGGAGAAATGCGGCCCGGAGGACACCCAACCGAAGTTCTTCCTTCACCTGGATCCGGTCGACGAGCGTGCCCTTCCCAGCCGGCGCTGGATATACGGTTTCGACAACCTCGACTTCCGCTTCCGGGATTACCGCGTGATGGAGGGAGAAGAACTCTGCGTGGCCCGGCGGACGCTGCCCGGCTACGACATCGCCGCGATCCGTACCGGCCAGTACATCCCCGGCGAGGGCCGCGTCTGGGAAGGCGGTTTCGATGTTGTCGATCCGACGGGTGGCGGGGAAGCCGCGCCATGAACGACGGGATCGAGACGGCGCTGGTGATCGGCGCCACCTCGGATATCGGCCGCGCCATCGCGCGCAAGCTGGCGCGCAATGGCTGCGCGTTGCAGCTCGCGGCGCATCTCGTTCAGAACCGCCTCATTCTCGCCGGCCGGTCGTGAAGTCCAAGGCCTCAATGAACTGGTACGTGTTGCAGTGCAGCACGTCCAGATCATCACACACGTCAGGAATGTGGCGGTTCGCGCGCTTCTTCTTCGGCTTCGAGACCTCGGTCGTGACGACTGTCCGCTGTGCGGGATTGCCGAGCGCGTAGGCGATGAGAAACGGGTCGCGGCCGACTCGCTCGATCTCCTCGTCGCTCAGATCCGGGGCGTAACCTTGGCCGGTCACTCGGGCGACCAGCGTCTCGTTGACATGCTCGTCGAGCAGCAGTACATCGCGGTTGTCCTTCAGCCAACGCGTGAGATCGTCGTCTCTTCCGGCGAGAATCTCCTCGTACATCTCGAGCGGAACCTTCGCCTGCTGGTTGCTCGCGCGATCGACCAGCCACTCCCAGAATTCGGGCACGCGTCCAAGGGGATAGTAGTCGCGGTTCGCGTCGATGAGAACGTTGGCGTCGAGCAGGTAGAGCAACCAGCGCCTCCCCTACCGCGCCTTCGCTGGGCGAAGCATCTTCCCGACCTGCGGGGGCTTGACGCCCAGGATCCTGGCCGCCTTGGTCGTGGACAGTGCTCCAGAGCCCAACATTCGGCGCGTGAAACCGAGCAGGCTCTGCCCCACCTGGTGCCGGCGCACGACGTAGTAGCTGGGACCGCCCACCCACTCACGCGCCCTCGCACGGTGCCGGTCGCGATGCTGCCGCCACTGCCTGCGAAAATCCGCCCGGAGTCGCTCGAAGGTCGGCCGATCAATGCGATTCGCGCGCAGGAGCCGGTAGGCGACCATGGTCCGGCTCAGGTTTCGCTGGCGGGCGAACTGGCCGATATGCTGCTGTTGCGCGTCGCCCCCCGCCCCTCGCGGGATGTCGATTTCATTGAGCGTCCGCACGGGCAGCAGCCATTCGGCGGCGACACTGTTGCAGAACTCCTCGATCTCGGTTTCGGCATTCACGCCGCTGAAACCGGACCGGCCGAGCAGCAAGTGGGTCAACTCGTGCAGAAGCGTGAACGACCGCGCGGCCCTGGAGTCGTTGGCGTTGATGACCACGAACGGAGCTACATCGTCGGCGATCGCGAGACCGCGGAAGACCTCTACGTCAATGGCCGTGTGGTGGCTGCCGAGATCGCCCTTGAGCAGAACGAATACGCCGGACTCCTCCGTTCGCGAGCGGAGCAGTCGGAACGCCTGTTCGGCGGTCGGCTCTGCGTAGTACCTCGCTGCGTCTAGATCGTCGCCGAGCAGCTGATCGATTGCCTCCGTTGCGCGTTGCGACAATCGGGCGGCCTCCGGCTTGAGGCGGAGCACTCGGCGCAACGACTCGATCCCCTCATCTGCGGCCTCACTCCTCATGAGGGTGCCCACGAACGGCAGTCGCTCGGCTTCGTCCTCCGCCTCCAGCGCGGCCCGAACCATGTTCTGGCGGCTCTGAATGTTGCGGACCAGCGCGTCGACCAGAGCATCCGTCTCCGAAGAACGAGCCCCAGGCAGCGTACGGAAGTCTGGACCACGGTCATCCCGCCGTGGCGGTGCATTCAGGTAGAAGGCGAGCAGCGGGCGCCGGTAGTGGTGCGCCATCTTGACAAGGGTCGACCGCGTGGGCTGCTCCTCGCCGCGTTCCAGCGCTGTGAGCCGGTCGACGGCCGCCAAGCCTCGGGCATCTCTGATGCCAACCTTCGCGACGGCATCCTGGATGGTTAGACCCGCGGTTTCGCGTGCCCAGACCAGGATTTCAGGATTGACTGCCGGCATCACTCCGACAGTAGAGTAGCACCTTGACGGGCGGCCGGGCGTTCTCCGGCGCGTCGGCGTCGGCGCTGTAGCCGGCGTCGATGCGGCGGTCGGCGGCTCCTGACCTTGGCCGGAGAGATTCCAGATCAGTCCGTGGACGGTGCTTGAAGTCTTCCAGAATCCGTCTCACAACGGGGGAGACACCGAGGGGAACGGGCACGCCGAAACACCATAAGTGTCTACTGGTCTATGGTTTGCACCGACCTCGCGTCGGAAGCCGTGCTCGCCTGCCGTCAGGCCGGTCAGATTCGGGGTGAAGCGGGCACCGTCGGCCGTGTCCTGGACGAAAACGGAACCGAGCCTCATGCCCGAGTCGGTCGCGTGGATGTCCACCGTCAGCGAGGGCATATCCGATGGAGCCGCAGGCGATCCGTTGCAGCCAGCGAATCCGACCGTCAACATGGCTGCCGCCGCGCCTCGCAACGCCGCCGCATGCCCGCCGAACCCCTTCATTGTGTCCTCCGATCACGCCACGCCTCCGTTGAGCGCCAGCCACTCGCGGAGCACTTCCTCGTCGGAGATGTCCGCCGACCAACCGTACGCCGCGGCCACGGCCTCGTCAAGGGTCGCATGTGCGTCGACGAGCCACTGCGGCCGGGCGTTGTACAGGTTCGTCAGCGTGCGCTTCTTGAGCGCCTTCGCCGCGTCCTCGTTGCGGGGAACCGGCCGCTTCGGGTAGCCGGGAACCGGCTCGTCGACCCACTCTACCCATTCGGGCGGGTTGAGCCACCGGTCGCGCAGCTCGACGAGCCGTTGCCCTTCGGGCTTCCAACGCGAATGTCCTGCAAACTATTGACAATAGGTGCTTTATGCGGCGCTTGGTCGGCAGTTTCCCTCGTTTCATCCCTCATTCAGAAACGGACCGCGAGAGACTGAGGCGGACGCCCCCGGTCCCCCGGTCCCCCGGTAGTACCGCAACCGTGGGCGCGGGGCGCAACACGAGACACCCGGCATGGTGAGGGCGCCCAAGCGTGCCGGTCGCTACGGCGGCAGAGTCGGATGCGACAGGTGTCTGGACGAGCCGCCGAGGGGTTCAAGGCGTCGTCGTCGGCGCAACTGCACGTGTCACCCGTTGCCGAAACCACTGTCGCACTTGGCGCTGTTGGGGAACGGTAAGGCGCGCGCCACCAATCGCATCGCTGGCCAGCCTGAGCAGCAGTGCGTCTACGTCGCGAGGGTGCGGGCGGTTGCTTTGGTGCAGGGCGTTGACTCGGTCGAGCAAGTTCGGGAGGGTCCCTATCGCGTCGACCGTCCTCTGCGCAGCCCATTCGAGCAACCGCTGGGAGTCGCCGTGATAGTTGGTGGGAGCATTGGTCTGAGGCACGCAGGCCAGGAATCCCCGCACGGTGTCGACGTCCCAATGGTGAACCTGATCAGCCTCGTTCAGCAGGAACTGCGACAGGTTCCCGCCCTGCTGCGGGCGGATCCCCAACAGATGCACCCGCACTCCGTGTTCTTGGGCCTGTTGGACTCCAACGAGCAGGTCTGCGTCGCCGGAAACGAGAACGCAGGTGGCGACCGCCCGATTTCGGGCCAAGGTGATCATGTCCGTGACGAGCAGGGAGTCGACGCCCTTCTGCTGGCTTCTGTTCTGCTCGTCCTTGCGGACGAAACCGAGCCTTAGGTCCACCGCGAGTGCCGGCGCGGACAGCCATCATCAGCACGCTACCGACGAGCGACATCAGGGTCGTCTTGGAGCACATGGGCACATGGATGCCGCGGATGCTCGCGGATGCTCGCGGATGCCGCGGGATGCCGCGGATATGCCGCGGATATGCCGCGAAGCCCGTTGATCCCAGTCGCGTTCCGAGCATTGGCGATATATGATGGCGGTCGTGGCGTCGAGGCATGTGCGAGGAGGTCCGGACACGACCGGCGGACAGGACGTCGCGATCCTGTTCGCGACCCGCACCGGTCACGTCGTCCTCGGTTTCCTGATCCAGGCGACGCTCGCCTACACGCTCCTGCCCGAGGGCCGGGGCGCCTATTCCGTCTGCGTCGTGTTCGGGTCTCTGCTCGGCCTGGTCTTCAGTCCCGGCGCCCAGCAGGGCGCGCAGTACTTCGTCGCGGCGAGACAGGCGAGCGTGTCGCAGGGCGTGGGCGCCGCCGCAGCGATCAGTCTGGCGGGTGGAGGACTGGCCATCGCGCTGGCCATCCCCCTGATCGACAGCGACGTCGCCTTCTTCCAGAAAGCCGAGACGCGCTCCTTCCACCTGGGCCTCGTGCTGGCCCCGCTCGTGGCTCTCTCGACCGCGATCGAGCACCTGCTCGCCGCGCTCCGGCGTTTCGGCCGACTCGCCGTACGCGTGCTGCTCCGGATGTCGGTCAACGCGATCGCGATCCTGGTGCTCGTCCGATGGTGGGGCCTCGGCGTCGACGGCGCCGTCGCGTCGTTCGCCATCGGTCATCTGGTCTCGGTCGCGGCCTGCCTCGGGGACCTGCGGCGGCATTGCGGGCTGGTCGCGGAAGTGCCGTCCCGCTCGGCTCTCACCCGCATTCTCGGCTACGGCCTGCGATACCATATGGCGCGCCTCGGGAACGCGCTCGAACCGCACGCTGGCGTTCTCGTCCTCGGGCTGATCGCGAGCCCGGCCGAGATCGGCCTGTTCGCCGCGGCTAGCACGCTCATGCTGGGCTTCACGTTCCTCTCCCATGCCGTGGGCAATGCCTTGCTGCCCCGCATCGCCGGCCGGGACCAACCCGAGCTCGTCGCCCGCTGCCTGCGCCTCGTGGGCTGGACCACCGCCGTCGGCGTCCTCCCGGCGCTCGCCGTCGGCACGCCGCTGGTTTCGCTCCTGCTCTCGGCCTCCTTCCTGCCGGTCGTCCCGCTCCTCTGGATCCTGGCGCCCGGAATCGTGGCATCGGCCGGTACGGGCCTGTTCATGACCCACTTCAAGGGCGTCGACCGCCCGGAGATCTGTTCGTGGGCGACTTGCCTCGGGCTGTGCGCCAATCTCGGCGTGCTCTTCCCGCTCTACCCGCGGCTCGGCATCGAGGCGGCGGCCTGGGCCATGACCACCGGCGCGATTTCGTGCTGCCTCTTCCTCGCGATCGTGTTCAGGAGAACGACGGGCATGGGCTGGCTCCCGATCTGTCTGCCGGCGCGCAGCGACGCGGGTTTCCTGTGGACGGCCGGCCGGTCCGCGCTCGGGCGGCGCGGCGAAGTTCCGCGCCCGACGCCTCTGGTCGGCGAGAGTCGGGGCGTGCCGGGATGAACGGACTGATGACGACCGCATCAGGCAGGCTGCACGTCGGGTTCGTGCTGTATCGCCTGACGGGAGGCGGAGCGGAGCGGACGGCCCTCACCCTGGCCGAGTCGCTCGTCGAGCGCGGCCATCGCGTGGACCTGCTGGTGGCGCGCCTGATCGTGGCGTATCGGGAAGACCTTCGACCTGGGATGCGGCTGTATCACCCCAGGCTCCCCCGGACGGACCGCGAACTGCTCCGCCACTGCCGCGAACGCGGCGTCGAGGTGCACGCGGTTCCCATCGACCCGCTGGCGGCGATCCGGACCTGGTTCGCGCTCACGCGGAAGCGGCTGGGAACGTCCGTCAGGCCCAGGTACGCCCTCTTCGCCCATCTGATTGCGCGTTACGTTCGGCGGGCGCGTCCCCAGGTGCTGATGTCGGTGCTGCAACCGGCCGATACCTCCACCGTCTATGCGGCGGAGTTGACGGGCCGCCCCGTCCCCGTAGTCGTTTCCGTGCGCAACAGTCCGGATACCATGTACACTCGACAGGAGTTATCCGAGGCACGAGCGCTCTTTCCGAGAGCGGACGCCGTGGTCGCCGTCTCGAGGGGACTGGCCGACGAGCTGCGACGGTCGTTCGACATGCCGGCCGAGCATGTTCAAGCCATCTACAACCCTGTGCCGTCCGCCACGATATGGCGGCTGGCCCGGCGGGAGGTCACTCACCCCTGGTTCCGGGACGGCGCGCCGCCGGTCGTTCTGAGCATCGGCAGGGAGGCGCCCCAGAAAGACTACGCCACGCTTGTCGACGCCTTCGGCCGGGTCAGACGCCGCGTCGACGCCCGCCTGGTCGTCATGGGGAACCTCTCCGCATCGCGCCGGGCGCGCCTGACGGCCCGGGCGCGGCGCTGCGGGGTGGAACGGGACCTCGGGTTCGTGGACTTCGACGAGAACCCCTTTCCCTACCTGCGCCGAGCGCGGCTGTTCGTGCTCTCGTCCCGTTCGGAGGGACTGCCGGGGGTGCTCCTCCAAGCCATCGCCTGCGGAACGCCCGTGGTGAGCACCGACACCCCCCACGGGCCGCGCGAGATACTGGAAGGGGGCCGATGGGGTAAACTGACGCCGGTCGGCGACGCCCCGGCCCTCGCGCGGGCGGTGGTCGAGGCGCTGGAGGGCGACAGGCCTCCGGAAGCGGCGCTCCGCCGCCGCGCCGCTTGGTTCTCGTGCGAGCGCGCGGCCGACGCCCATGTCGAGCTGTTCCGCGAGATCTTGAGTCGACATGAACGCTGATCTCTTCAAGGCGGGCGTCCCGGCGAAGACACTGTTCGCCGCCATCGGCGGCGTCAATCGGCGTGTCGCCGGGCTCGCCGTCGTGGTGGGCGTGGCCGTGCTCGCGCTGAACCTGTACGCGCCGGCGGGTCCGACGGCGCTGCAGCGCCTGATGGCCTCGCTGATCCTCTGTCTCTGTTCGGCCCCGACGCTGATGTGGGCCTCCGACCGGGACTGGGGCCACTCCGTGATGCCCCTCGTCGGCGTCACCTATGGGCTGTACTTCGGCGCGCCGGTCTTTCTGCAACACGATTTCCATGGGTGGTGGCTCGGGAGTCCGTCGATAGACGATTCCCTCATCGATCTGGCGCTGGCGCTCGCGCTGGCCGGCTGGGCGCTGCTGCTGGCCGCGCATTTCGGGCCGCACCGCCGACGGCCGGCTCCCGCGTTCCCCCGCGTCGAGTTCGTCCCGGCGCGGATGCACCGCCACGCCGCCTCACTGGCCGTCGTCATCGGCCTGGCCGCCGCGCCCTTTTTCTACCTCCACGTCGGCCACGTAGTGGCGACCTACACCGGCGGCGACGGGTTGCCGTCGGCCATCGCCTTCCCGATCAACCTGGCCGGTCAGTTCGTCGTTCTCTCCATCCTGATCCTGTTCCGCCTGCACTTGCGCGGCGGACTGGGCCCGGCCGGCCGGTCGTTCCTGTGGTCGCTGGTCGTCTACTACACGGTGCTGGGGCTGAGCAGCGGCCTCGTGATGGAGGGAATGGGCGCCATCATCGCCCTGTTCGTGGCCTGGATGGTGACCGCGCCCGCGCCGACCTGGAAGGGGATGGCGTACGGGGTCCTCACCGCCGCCGTCCTGCTGGCCGTGCTGCTTCCCATGCGGCACCAGTACCGCTCCTTCATCTGGACGCACGGGGTCGACGCAAGTACGGCCCAGCACATCTCCGTCCATAATCTCACCCTCCCGATCCCCGGCGATGGCGGTGCGGAACGAGGCGAACCGATCGTCGAGACACCGGACTACGCCATATACAATCATGAAGACCGCATCCTGACCTACCATTACAACGACGCCGAGGCATGCGGTGCGGACCCGTCGGGCGGCGGCAGGCCAAGCTTCTTCGTGCACGTCTATCCGGTCGACCGCGCCGACCTGCCCGGCCATCGGTCCGCTCATTCCTTCGACAACTTCGACTTCGGCCTCCAAGGCGGAGTGGTCGCCGACGGCCGGTGCGTTCACCCGGTCGCCTTGCCGGCATACGCCATAGACCGCATTCGGACCGGCCTGAAGACCCGGCCCGCTTTTCAGCACCTTCACCCCGACTGCGAAGCCGTCGAGTACGTTTCCGGCGTCGTGGCGGATGCGAGTCGATGGCGAAGCAGAACGCTCACCGCCTTCGTCGCCGGATCTTTCCGGAACATTGATTCCGACGAAGAGTGGCAGCTCGGCACGATGGACGCCACTTCATGGGAGATACGCACCGAATCGGGACGCACGGAGACGTTCCGACTGATTGTCCACGGAAGGGACGAAGCGGAGAGAACCGCTCTCGCCTCGGTTGCGCCGTGCGACCGGATACGAGTCGAAGTGGACGCCGACAACTGGGCCGAGTACTATGTGAACGTGCCTCTTGTGGGGGAGAGCCACCGCCGGGTCGTCTATCGTCTCCGGGCGTTGGTTGCGTCGAGGGGAGACCGCTCTGCGCTGCGGGAAGGCGGTCCGTCAGCGACTCTCTTCTATCCGACCATACCGGGAGGCGTCCGGCCGGTCGTCACGAGAGCGAACGAGACGCACGACTCGCCGGGACGGAACCGGAATGCGCCATGGGCCGATACCTCCCTGACGTGGAAGGCCGCCGCCTACGTGCGGATGATGCCGGACTTCGTGACGCGAGGCACCATTTTCAGCTACGTCGATAGCGCCCTGAGAACGGTGTCCGAACGCCTGAACATGCTGCTGCCCGTGGCCTGGGTCATCCACCAGACGTCCGGAAACGTGCCGTATCTGCGCGGTGAGACCTATTACCCCGTGCTGTTCAAACTCGTCCCCCGCTTCGTCTGGGAGGGCAAGCCCAGGGAGGTGCAAGACCTGGGCCAGCGTTACGGGTTCCTGCACGAGGGCAACGAAATCAACGGCTTCAAGATCCATCACGTGGGGGAGATGTACGCCAACTTCGGCGCCCTGGGCGTTCTGCTGGGGATGCCCCTGCTCGGCGCCCTGTACCGGGCGGTGTATCGGACGTTCTTCCACGACGACGCCTCCGCCGTGACCACGGCCGCGGGCGCCCACATCCTCACGGTCTGGCTGATGGGCATGGAGGACAGGGTCTCGGGCCTGTTGGGTTGGGCTCTCTGGTACGTCGTCCTCCTCGCGTTGCTGGGCGCCGTTCTGCGAATCGCGCTTCGCCCTCGGAGAGGTTCCGCGCACGCGAGGCGGCTGAACACGCTGGACGTTTTCGGGGACGTGCGGCAGCCGGGGAGCAGATGACCGCGGGGCGGCGGCCGTTCGGTCACGTGATGTTCATCGTCAGCGGCCTGGAACGGGGCGGCGCCGAGAGCCAGCTCGTCAGCCTCGCCAATGGTCTCGCCGGCAGAGGCTGGAGGGTGACGGTCGTCTCGTACCTGCCGTTCTCGGAGGCGTCGCTGCGCTCGGCGCTGCACGAACCCGACGTTCGAGCGGTGACCTTGGGGGCAGCTCGAGGAGTTCTGAAGTACGCGGGCCTCGTCAGGGCGGCGCGGGTCGTCAGGCGGGTCAGACCCGACCTGCTGGTCGGGTTCATGTTCCACGGCATGATGACGTCACGGCTGCTGGGACAATTCGGCGGGGAGACCGTCGGGATATCGGTGATCCAAAACGAACGAGACCATCCGGCAAGGGAGCGGCTGCTGGGACTGACCCATCGACTTGCGGACGCCGTGACCGTACTGTCGCGGCACATGGCGGACGACCTCCGTCGCCGGGGGGTCATCGGGCCTTCGCGTACGCACGTCATTCCCAACGCCGTCGACGCTGCCGGATTCGAGGCGGCACAGAGCCGCGATCGCACGAGGCGGGACCTGGGCGTGGCCGACGGCCGGTTCGTGTGGCTGGCCGCGGGTCGGCTTCATCCCCAGAAGGACTATCCGAACCTGCTGCGCGCCTTCGCGAAGGTGGCGCGGCGGCGCCCCGAGGCGTCGCTGATGATCGCTGGCGCCGGACCCCTGGAGGACCAGGTACGGTCGTTGACGCGGCAACTGGGACTGTCCGAACGGGTGTCGATGCTCGGCCTGCGGACCGACCTGCCGGACCTGTTCTCGGCCGCCGACGGGCTGGTCCTGTCTTCGGCCTGGGAGGGCATGCCGGTGGTGGTGCTGGAGGCGATGGCGGCGCGCAGGCCCGTGGCGGCGACCGCGGTCGGCGCCGTGCCCGAACTGATCGCCGACGGCGAGACCGGGACCCTCGCGCCGCCCGGAGACCATCGAGCGCTGGCGGATGGGATGGTCCGACTGATGGAGCTTCCCCCGGAGGCCCGGTCCGCCTTCGTCGGGCGGGCGTACGATCGCGTGCGCACCGAGTTCTCTCCCGAGGGCGTGCTGGACAGATGGGAAGCCCTGTTCGCCCGCCTCTTGACCAGATGAACCAGAAGAGCCGTACGGAGACAGCCGACTGACGGACTCCACGGAAGAATCCCTTCTTCGTCATAGCACGCGGCGGGACGCTTGGCTCGCTTGGCTGCTGCTTCTCACGAGGCGTGGCCGAGCACATGGGGTCGTCAACGACGGGATGCCGGCCCCCGCCCGTTCAGTCCGCCGGCCGCGACGATCGTGGACACGGCCCGCGGCGGCTCTCCGGGAATCGGCGCCGACGAGCGCCGACGCGCTGCTATGGTGTCCATGATGTCCGGCGAAGCTCTGACGATGCAGGATCGCTTTGATTCAGGCATGAAGAACGCCTCCTCCCCGAAGCGTCGAGCGGCGCCGCAACGGTGGCGACCCGGGAACCATTTTCCTCCGAGGTCCGTCGTCATCGCCGCCAATACCGACGAAAACATCCACCGGTTTCGCATGCCAATCGTTCGTCTGCTCCTGTCGATGGGCGTCCGGGTGTACGTAGTCGCGCCGCCCGGCGAGTTCGTGACCGCCATCGAGGAGACGGGAGCGCTGTTCGTCCCGTGGAGACTGAAACGTCGCAGTCTGAATCCCCTCGCCGTCGCGAGGCACTTGACGGACATCTGGAGGACCTATCGGCGGATCAAGCCGGACGTGGTCCACCACTTCACTGTTCAGGCGAACGTGTACGGGACCGTCGCCGCCCGGTTGGCCCGCGTGCGTCTGGTCGTCAGTGGAATCACGGGCCTGGGGTACGTCGGCAGCGTCGGCAGCAGCAGCATGGACTTCATCCGGCGTTCATGCCTGTTGCTGCTGTACAGAACGATCGCGCGTTTGAACCACCTCGTCATTTTCCAGACACGATCGGATCGCGAAGCCCTGTTGGGCTCCGCTCTCCGCGAGCGGGCTCTCGTGGTCAAGGGCGGGTCGGGGGTCGATCTCTCCCGGTTCAATCTCGATAACGTCTCCGGTCACGACCGCGAGCATATCCGGACGGAGTTGGGAATAGCACCCGGGATGCAACTGGTCGTCATGGCCTCACGCCTGTTGCACGACAAGGGTGTCGCTGACTATGTAGAGGCGGCGCGTCTGGTCCGATGTGCGCGACCGGACACGTGCTTCGTCCTCGCCGGCAAGACCGACGTCGGTAATCCGAGATCGGTCCCCGAAGAGGAGTTGGCGGCCTGGAACGGAGACGACGCGGTCCAGTACGTCGGGCATCGGGAAGACATCGACGTCCTGCTCGCAGCGTCCGACGTGGTCGTCCATCCGACGTACTATCCGGAAGGCATACCGCGCATTCTCATCGAAGCGGCGGCGATGGGAAAGCCGGTCGTCACCACTCGAATCCCGGGCGCCCTGGAGATAGCGCACGACGGCGTGAACGGAGCCATCGTCTCCCCGAGAAGCCCCGGCGAGTTGGCGGCGGCCGTCGAACGCCTGCTGTCGGATGCCGGCGCGCGAAGTCGATACGGCGCCGCGGGGCGGCGAATGGCGGAGATGGAGTTTTCCGATCGGGACGTTGCGGGCGCGTACGTGGCCGCGTACGCCGACGCATGGATGCGCGCCCACTCGCACCGTGGAGGGGGAACGGAGAGGACTCGTGAGGAGTCTCCCCGGTCTCCGGGAGAACGAATCCAGTCGCCGGCTGCGCGCTTCCCCCCCGTGTCGGTGATCATCCCCGCGCGCGGCGCGGAGAACACGATCGAGGTTGCGCTCGATTCGGTGACGTCCCAGGAGTATCCGGGGGCGATGGAGGTGATCGTGGCCGACGGATCCGACACGCCGGCCATGAGGGACGTGATCCGGCGGCGTCACCCGACGGTGCGCATCGTGCCCAATCCGGAGAAGAACATCCCCTCTGGACTCAATCACGCCCTTCGGGAAGCGACCGGCGAGATAGTCGTCCGCTGCGACGCGAACGCGAGATTGACGCCCGGATACGTCCGGCGGACCACCGGGACGCTGCTGCGGACGGGGGCGGCGAACGTCGGCGGCCAGCAGATGCCGGTCGGGGCGACGTTCTTCGAGCGGGCGGTGGCGCTGGCGATGACGACGGTGCTCGGCGCGGGCGACGCCCGCTACCGACTCGGCGGCGCCGAGGGGCTGGTCGACACCGTTTACCTGGGCGCGTTCCGGCGTGAGACGCTGAACGAGATGGGCGGGTTCAATCCCACTCTGAGTCGCAATGAGGACTATGAACTCAACTGGCGGCTGCGGGAACGCGGGAAAGCCGTCTGGTTCGATCCCGATGTGGTCGCCGTCTACCGGCCTCGCGGCACGTTGCGGGCGCTCGCCAGGCAGTATTTCAACAATGGCCGGTGGAAGCGGGCGATGATCCGGCGACATCCGCGGTCGTGGCGGGTCCGACAATTGGGCGCCCCGCTCCTCGTGCTGGGTCTGGCCGCCTCGGGGTGCGGGATCCTGGTCGGCTCCGCATGGGCGGCGGCGTTTCCCGTCGCCTACCCTCGCCGTCCTCGCGGGCGGCTCCCTGGTGGCAGGCGCCCGCTGCCGCGCGCCCGCCGCGGTCCTTCTGCCCATGGTTCTGGCCTGCATGCACTTGAGCTGGGGTGTCGGGTTCTTCTGTCCGCCGCGCTTCCGTGGCAGCCTTTCCGCCCGACCCAAGGACATTCCATGACCCACGCAACGACCGCCACGACCTCCCGGGCGCGCTGAACGCCGAAACGCGGCTGTTCCGCGGCGCCTTCCTCAACCTCGGGGGCGCCAGCCTGAACGGCCAGCCGTTCACGTGGTTCGCCCGAGTCGGAAGACGCGCCGACCACTCGTGACGCCGCGGGTCATGGCGACGGGCGGCGACGGGGGTCAGCTCGGGGACGCGGCTTGGCGAAGCGCCTCCGAGCCCACCGGTTGATGCTCTCGCCCCGTGCGCCGGCGGCCGCGGCGACGGCGGCGTGGCACCTCGGGCGAAACGCGCAGCATGAGCCTGCCGGGGTACGGCTTCTGCGCGGGCCGGCCCTGCTCCTCGCCGATGGCCGGGCAGTGATCGACCGACTCGCGAAAAGGCGCCCCGGATCCGCGGACTACTACCAGAATCGCTGTCGGGAGCTGGAGGCGCACGGCCCGCCGCCGGCGGCACCTCGAACAGGATACACTGGTCGCCCATGACGGCGACGGAGCAACGCCTGTTCACTCCGGGCGACGGCGCCACGCCCCCGGCGCTCACCGGCCGCGAGCGGGAGGAGACGGTGTTGACCCGCTGTCTGGCGGACCTGCTCGGCGGCGCCTCCCCGCCGCACAACGTCGCGCTGACCGGGCCGCGCGGCAACGGCAAGACCGTGCTGCTCAACTGGTTCAAGCGCACGTGCCGCGACCGCGAACCGGAAGTGGACGTGGTGGCCCTGACGCCGGCGGACATTCCCACGCGGGAAGCGCTGATCGACGTTCTGGCGCCGTCGTCCGCAGTGACACGGCTCGTCCCGAGGAAAGTCGGCGTGGCGGCCGTCGGCTCGGTCGAATGGGCGCCGCCGGCCGGGGGCACGAGGAACCTGCGGGCGGACTTGACGGCCCGTTGCCGCAAGAAGCCGCTGGCGTTGCTGCTCGACGAGGCGCACACTGTGGACGTCGAGGTAGGCAGGATTCTGCTCAACACCAGTCAACAAGTGCGCGACGAGGCGCCGTTCCTGCTGGTGATGGCCGGTACGCCGGGCCTGCCGGCGCATCTCGGCGCGATGAACGCATCGTTCTGGAGCCGCTTGGGCGCGGGGCGTCTGGGCATCGGCTTGTGAGCGCCGCGGCCACCCGCGCCGCCTGGTCGAGCCGCTGGCGGCGCACGGCGTGGGGCATCGACGATGACGCCCTCGCGACGGTCGAGGAGGGCAGCCAGCGCTATCCCTACTTCGTCCAGCTCTGGGGCGAGGCCTTGTGGGAACGGCGCCTGGCCACCCGTGCGACCCGATTGACCGCCACCCACGCGGCGGCGGCGCACCCCGAAGTGGCCACCCGGGTCACGGACTATTATCAGGATCGCTACCGGGAGCTGGAGGCGCGCGACCTGCTGCCCGCGGCCGTCGCCGTCGCGCCGCTGTTCCAGGCCGGCGCCGAAGCAACCGCTTCCGACCGCGCCATCGACGCCGCCCTCGCGGCGACCGGCGCCGACCGTGCGGGTCGGCTGGCGGCGCGCGAAGCACTGAACCGGCTGGGCTACATCTGGACCCCGCCCCCGGCCAATTGCCACCGGTGGTCTGGGCGGCCGGAATCCCGTCGCTGATGACCACGTGATCGACCACGCCTCGTGAGAAGCAACTGTCAGCGGTCATCGAAACCTGAATCATTATGACCGGGCATCTCGATGACGAGGACGGCCCCCTTGACGAGATGCAGAAGGTGGCGTAGCGTGAGCACCGTCGCCGCCCACTTTCAACCGCCGGCTGGACACCCTCACGGCGAACCCGGGGCAGGGAAGAACGTGACGGCTCGGACCAGCGCACGATGATCCCCAAGCCCGCGTCCGTCCGGTACAACGACTGGCGGCAGGTGGACGTGCCGGCGCCGGAGGCGTTCACGCCCACCTTGCCGGTCAGCGTGATCATCCCGTACTACCAGACACCCGCCGAAACGCTGGCGAGGACGCTCGCGGCGCTGGAAGGCCAGACCTACCCGCGGCACCTCTTTGACGTGGTGATCGTCGACGACGGCTCGAAGCCGCCGCTGGAGCCGCCCCGGTCGACCCGGTCGACCCCCGTGGACGTCAAGGTAGTGCGTCAGGAGCGCCGCGGATTCGGTGCTCCCAGGGCGCGCAACACCGGCGTTCGGGCGGCCGCGCACGACATCCTGCTGTTTCTTGACAGCGACATGCTGGCCGAGGCGGGCTGGATCGCCGCGCACGCCCGCTGGCACCACGTCGTCTCCGACGCCCTGACGTTGGGATTCCCACAGCCATGTGGCGGTGGACGATCTCGACGCGGAGACTATCCGACGCCCGGCCAGGGTCGCTGTCGGAGCTGTTTTTGGACCGGCCGGTAGACCCACCCTGGATTGAATCCCACTTGGGCAGAACCAACAATCTGACATCAAGGGCCGACGACTTGTTCAGGGTGGTCGAAAGCGGAAACCCTTGGAGTCAGCAGGAGTTTTTTTCGAGTTGACAGGCGGATTTGACGAATCGTTCACACGTTGGGGCATGGACGATACCGAGCTCGGCTACCGGGCTCATACCCGCGGCGGCTGTTGGTGCCGGTCCGGGACGCCTCCGCCTGGCACCAGGGCCGATGGAAGGAGAATAGAGACGCCAAGGACAAGGATCGGGATCTTCGACTTCAGCGCGCGAAGGCTGCACATCTTATCGCCCACCCGGGGTTCCGCGGCAAGCGGCCCCGTCGCATCTTCACGGTGCCTCAATACGTGGTCACCGTTGACGCGGGGCATCGCCCGATCGAACTTGCTGTCAAGACCGCCGCGAATATCCTGGCCGATCCGGAGCATGATCTGGTGGTGAGAATCGAAATGCACACGAGCGACGATGCTGGGCGACTGAGGCGGCTACGGGAGGAGTTCGGCGCCGACTCGCGGGTGCGTGTAGGCGCCACCGGTTCCGTCCTCGACGAGTTTCCAGCGTCGCCGTTCCACGTCACGCTGCCCGCCACGGTGTTCGCCAAGGGGCTGGTGCGTCGGCTGCGCGTCGGGCTTGGCTGCGGCGTCACCGCGGCCTCGACTCTCCCCGACGGATCCGGGGTGTCGATTACCCGGGCGTGGGCGCTCCATCGGGCGCGCCGCACGGGGGGCGACCCGGCCGATTTCGGCGAGGCGCGGACGATACCCGCCACGGCGTTGAAACCCGGATGTACCGGTCCGATGAACCATCCCACCAAGTTGGCCACCTTGCTCAACTGGATGCGAGACATCCGCAGCCCCGGCGAGGCCTGGGCACTCCTGAAGGGCTTGACCATCGCGGTACGGTGGCGGGCGGCCATCAGGCGATAAGTGGTCTGGATGACTCCCAAACCCGCATCCGTCCCGGTACAACGACTGGCGTCAGGTTGCAGTGGAGCCGCTGGAAACGTTCACGCCCACCATGCCGGTCAGCGTGATCATCCCGTACTACCAGACTCCCGCCGAAACACTGGCGAGGACGCTGGCGGCGCTGGAAGGCCAGACCTGGCCGCAGAATCTGTTCGAGTGGTGATCGTGGACGACGGGTCGGAGCCGCCGCTGGAGCGGCCCCGGACGACACCGCTGGACCTCAGAGTGGTGCGACAGGAGCGCCGCGGCTTTGGGATTTCCAGGGCGCGGAATACCGGCGCTCGGGCCGCGGCCCACGACATCCTGCTCTTTCCTCGACAGCGACATTGCTTGTGGAGGCGAACTGGATCGCGGCGCACGCCCGCTGGCACCATGTCGTCTCCGATGCCCTGACGTTGGGATCCTTCTGCCATGTGGCGGTGGACGACCTC
>CBDCCY010000003.1:0-9907 GCA_965215155.1 Vicinamibacterales bacterium
ACACGTGCCGCTGCGAGCGGAACAGGTAGGGGTTGCCGGCGACCAGGGAAGGCGCGGCGTCGTGCCACGTCAACCCGTCAGACGTGCCCGGCTGGTCGTACCCCCAATCGTTGCTCGGGTACTCGCTGGCTTGCAGGCTGTCGGAGCTGTGGACCGCGAAGACGACCTCAAGCCCCTGCCCGTCGGAGCCCGGCGTGGCGCTGCTGGCCGGCTTGCCGTTCTCGTCCCACCTGCCCACGATGCGCGGCGACTCCCACAGCGCCGGCACCGCGTCGCCCTTCGTCGGGTCGCCCTCGACCACGCGCCGCGCGCGCCAGAGGAACGTGCTCGCCTGCCCGATGCCGGTCGGCGTCGTGTACCACGTCAGCGCCCCGGCCGTGGTCGGCTCCTCGAACCCCCACGAGTCGAGCGGCAGGTCGGCCGCCAGGAACGTGCTGCTCGACGTGACGGCGAAGATCTCCTCGTAGAACTGACCGTCCGGCAGGACCACCGGTTCCACACTCGCCTCGAAGGCGGCGATCTGGATCAGGTATTCCCGCAGCGCCGGGTCAAGCCCTTCCGGGATGTAGCCCTTCTGCGTCAACCGAGGTAGTCCTCCACCGCCTGGACCCACGAGTCCGGCGCGGCGTCGCCAGAGTCCGCCCACTCGATGGCCCGCAGCACGCGCGACACGCTGCGCAGCTCATCCGCGAACCGCACGCGCAGCGCCGCCCGCTGGTCGCAGCGGTCCGCCGACGCCTCAACCGCCTCCGCGATGCCGTTCACCTTCTCGAAAGCATAGTCCAGACTGCCTCCGCTCATGGCTCCCTCCTGCAGGCGCAGCAGCGCCGTCAAGGTGTCTCACAGGCCCGCCACGGCCCGACCGTCCCGGCCCAGGGGGTAGCCCCCCCCGAGCGCCGCTCCGATGGCCACCAGCGGCCCGTGAGCGCCGGCCCTCTGCAACACGGCGGCGGCCCCGGCATCCCGTGAGTGGCGAGTGCCGGGATCCCGCGTCGGGTCGGTGGATGGCGGCAGGAGGACCGCCCCCGCGCAGTGATGTGGAGCCGCGCCGATCTCGTTCTGGCACGCTTCTTGCAACGCGCGCCGCGGGCCAAAGGAAATGGTACTGGTACGTGCGGGTATTCCCGGAATGGCTGGTTACGGGATCCGTATACCCCCACGTACCGGGTACAGTGATCGTGCGCGCGCGGGGCGATTCTGGATTCTGTCCAGAATGCTGCACGATGGTGCAAGAGCGTCACGTCAGCCCCCCGACCCGAAGCTCAAGGTAGGCGTTCGCCAGCCGCACGTCCGTCTCGCCGCTGAACTCGTACAGCCGGCCGGCCCGCGAGCGCCCGAGCCGCTTCCACTGCCTGAACTCGTCGCCCCCCTGAAGCGGGGCTCCCTGAAGCGGGCTGCTCCACGTCACGCCGTGGTCGTCGGAGTAGCGCAGCGTCACGGGATGCGCGCCGGGCTCGTCAAGCTCCAGGGCCACGCGGTCATGGAACACGCGCCGGTTCTGCGCCTGCACCGCCGGCACCATCCGCATCCAGCGCACCGGGTCAGTCCCGACCAGCGTGTCCGAGTCGTGGTCTATCTCGTAGACGGTCCCGCCCTGCCGCGAGCCGACAAGGTGCTTGCCGGCGAAGAACGCATGGCACCGGCCCTCCACGTGCTCGTAGCCGCCGCCCGCCGTCCAGCTCTGCCCCTCCTCGTGCCAGAAGCCGGTCCGCGCGTCGTAGACGAACGTCGCCTGCTGGCCGGACGCCGGGAAGCTCAGGACGTAGAACGCCGCGCCCGCGTCGGTGTAGGCGTAGGCCCACGCCTTCCTGGCGTCCGCGCCGTAGGTGGTCCACTCCGCCTCAAGCGCGTTCGTGCTCACCCGCTCGAAAGACGAATCGCCGCTCGCACGGCACACCATCAGCCCGCCGTCAACCGTGCGACCGAGCCAGTAGGGCACTTGACCTATCGATGCCAGCGACTCCGGCGCTTCCAGCCCGACGCCCATCAGCCCGTGCGGCACCGGGTCCCATACGGACGTGCTGCCGGAGTTGTAGCGCGCCTCCGTGTACTCGGTCCCGAACAGCCAGAGCACGGTCCCCGTGATGGCGATGCCTTGCAGCGTGTCGTTCGTCCGCGAGCGCGCGTTGAGTCCCTGCCAGTCGGCCGCGGTGTTCAGCGCCGTGAACTGCCAGCGGTTCTGGCCCTCCAGGACGCGCACGATGTAGCCGTCGCGGTAGACGGCCGGCCCGTAGCCGGACTCGAACTGGTTGTCCGTCACCACGGTCAGCGCGTTCGTGCTCAGGTTGAAGCAGTAGCCGATGGTCCCGGACTGGACGAACAGCTCGCCGTTCGCGTTGTCGGCCAGGTAGGCGCGCTTCGTGTCCGTCTGCACGGGGCCCCTGCTGGTGACCGTGCCGGAGGAGTCGATCTCCCACAGGGTCGTGCCGGCCACGGCGAACAGGCGGCTGCCTGCCACGTGCAGGCCGCGCACGGCCGCTCCGAGTCCCGTGGCGAAGCTGGTCAGCCCCGGCGTGCGGACGAACCCGCCGACGGACTCGACTTCGCTCCGGCTCGACTCGTCGATGGTCGGAACGAGGTTGACGGTACGCTGCCGCTTCAGGGAGTGGATCTGGCTGCGGTACGTGCCGCCCAGAAACCCCCTCATGACAGCCACAGTCCCGCTCCGCTACCGGCTCACCCCGAGCATCACGTTGAAGATCATGTTGGCGACCGGCGTCATGGCTTCGCGCGCCTGAAGCAGCACAGTGAAAGGCCCCGGCGGCGTCATCACACGGTTTCTGATCTCGTTCCTGAACGGGTCGGCGAACAGCACGGAGAAGTTGGTCATGGCGGCGTTGCCCAGGATATCGAAGGACCCCAGGTACTTGTCGGCCCACTTCGCATCCACTTCCAACGCCTCGTTGTCGCCGCTCACGTCGCCCGGAGGGACTCGCCCATCGAAGAAGTGGAGCCGCAAGTCCTTGTTCCAGGCCTTGGTGGTGCTGACGGTCACGTTCACCGTCTCCACCAGGCGAGCCACTGGAAAGCCATCGTTCTCGAAGACGACTGGCCCGCCCACGTGGTCGTTCATCGCGTAGGCGGTCGTGTCGTTCGGCCGCTGCGTGCTGCCTCTCAGGATCTTCATGCGAACGGTCCTCTCAGTCATCCAGCCAGAACGCCAGGGCGATCATGGCCACCCCGATGACGATCAGGGCGACCCCGATGAACATCATGCCGGCTTCCATTTCACCCCCATTCCTCAGCCTCAGCAGCGTCCAACGCCGCGAGGAGCAGCTCCACCGCCTCACGGCCGGTCATGGCCGGATCGGCCGCCACCTGGTCCGCGACCGCGCGGCACGCCACGTGGAATGATTCGACGTGATCCTCCAGTCTCGCCAGGCGCATGCGCACGACGTCCGGCGCGTCGAGAGGATGGCTCATGGTACCTGCTCGAACGTCAGATCGGGGGCTGCGGGTGGGGTGTAGACCGGCACGATCACGACCGACACATCCGTGCGCGACGGCTCGGCCGGGTCGTCCACCGGCCGTGGCAGCGGCACCTGAAGTCGCCGCACATCGAACATGATCCCGTTCAGGCGGACGCTCCACCCGCGCAGCGGGAGTGATGAGCCCTTGATCGTTGTCACGCAGGACCTCATCCGTCCGGCGGATGAGGTCCTGCGTGTTCATGCTCGGCATCACTGATACCCCGTGCCGTACCCGGCGCTGTACGACCCGCTCGCCACCGGCACCCCGCCGCTGAACCCGATCCCGCTGAGCTGAGGCTCGCGGACGCCGACGCTCGGCATCTCAAGCTCCAGCGGCCGCAGCCCGCGCTCATGGAAGTCGTCGGACGCTCGCCGCGACGCGAGCCTCAACTCGGCAGTGATCGGCACCTGACAGATCGGCGCAAGCTCCAAGGCGAGCATCTTCCGTAGCATACGCGCCGCTCCCGGAGCCCACGTGTAGTCGGTCGTGTCGTAGTCGGCGAACTGCCCGACGGCAACCTGCGGCAGGTACAGCGCCAGCGTAGTGCCCGCCGCGCTCGGCACGGGGTAGACGTGCAGGTTGCCGCGGCCGAGGCTGTCGAAGGCGTAGTCGTACCAGATGCCGGTCACGTAGCTGGTGCGGAGCCCCTTCTGCCCGATGGACTGCCACTCGCCGTCGGACAGCACGCGCACGGCCGTTTCCTGCTGCTGGTTGGCTGTCGCGTTGGCGTTGATGACGAGCCGCGCGCCGTCGATGAACTCCGGGCGCGGCGTGTCGATCTCGCCGCCCGGCCCGATGGTGTAGCTCGCCGCCAGAGCCAGCAGCGGATGCTCGACGCGCTTCATCTCGTGCATCCCGAGCCGCTGCGTCGGGAAGCCGTCCACCAGCGTCTTGAGCGCGTCGAAGAAGTCCACCGCTTCGGCGGCGTCCACCTGCTGGCCGGCCCCGAGGTAGCCCAGGTCGAGGAGAGCGCCCCGGATCATGCCCTGCGCCGTCACGGATCACCCGCCACTCGGTCGCGCGCCCCCCACACCTTGGCCCGCTCCCCCGGCAGGTCGCCCCGGTGCTGGCCGGAGTGAGCCATCGGCAACTCGCACGAGTAGTCGCCCCGCGTCGCGCCGCACACCGGATTCTCGTCCGTGTGCTCGTCAACGTCCCTGAACGCCCCGTGCCGGTAGTAGCCGTCCGCCTTCGCCGCCTCCTCAGCCTCCGCGTCCGGGACGATCCGGTAGTCGTCCAGGTCGATCCCGTCACGGTACAGGCAGTGCGGGTATTCCAACAATTCAGCCCCCATGCGCGGAAGGACCTCCGGGGACGGCTGGGAGTCGCCCCCGGAGGCTCAGTGCTACTCGCTGAACACGACGCCCGCGAACTCCGGCCGCTGCACGAGGATGCCGGCCAGAACGTCGAACCGGCACTTGACCTGGCGGTTCGAGCCGTCCGTCCAGCACAGGAACGACATGCCGATACCGGTGTCCGGGTCCGTCTTCATGCTGAGCTTCACGCCGGCCCCGCCCAGCTCGTGGTTGTCGAGCGGGACGAAAGCCACCGTGCAGACCGACGGATGCGCGGCAAGCTGCATCGAGCCTTCCTTGGACGGATCGCCGATGAACGTCACGGCCGCGTCGTCCGCCGGCCCCGCCGACACGTTCTTGTGCCCGCCGGTCGTGACGATGGCCGGCTCGATGGGCAGCGACGTGGCGTTGGCAGCCACGTCCGCCGTGAGACGGAACTGCTTCAGCCACGGGTACTTCGCCTTCGTCACGGGGTTGACCGCGTGGCAGCCGGCGAACGTGACGGCCTCGCCCTTCTTCGCCGTCTTGCCCGCGCCGAGAGCGTCCACCGTGATGGACGCCCCCTTCTGGTCCGCGCCATCCACCAGCGTGCCGGTGGCCGCCCGGCTGCCGGTCGTGAGCGTCGGGACCTGCTGCGTGTACCCCCAGTTGAAGCCGTACCGGAAGCCCTCGATCATCGCCGTCTTGTTCTGCCTGCTGATCGTGGCTTGCGAGTTGAAGTCCTCGCGGAGCTGGCTCGACAGACGCGCCTGGATGGTCGGGCTGATGAGCGCGTGGCGCATCCCCTCCCCGTACGGCGTGTCGTAGTCGCCGAGCTTCGCGCCGAGCTCCATCCAGTCTTCCAGGTACTCGCCGCTCGTGACGGCCTTCGTTCCCGGCTTCCCGATGGTGTGGTGCGCCGCGAGCGCGCACGCCGTGAACACGTCCTTGTCTATCTCGGCGGCGAGCCGATGGATCCGCGGCTTGAGCACCTGTTCGGACAGGTCGTTCAGCTCGAGCGCCAGCTCCTTCGGCTGGAGCGTGAAGTCCGAGCCGTAGATCTTGTCCACCGTGAGCGTGTCGAACTGCTCCTCGATGTCGGAAGACGCGAACGTCCACGTGTCTCGCCGCACGGTGCCGCCGCCGTCCGGCTTGCGGATCCGCCGGCTGTCGCCGCGCTGGTTGCCCTTCTGGCCGAAGTCCTTGCTGTGCGACTTGTCGAAGATGCTCAGGCAGCGGAGCTTGTTCTTGAAGATGCTCAGCGCCTTGAGCGTGATGGTGTTCTCGTTGACTTGCAGGGCATTGGCCATTCAGCCCGCCCTCCTAACTGGCCTTGGCGAGCGCCCTTTCGTACGCCTCGAACTCCTTCAGGTCCATGTCTTCAACCTTCTTGGATTCGCTCGCCGCCGCCGCCGAGCGCCCGGCCGCCTGCTTCTCTGGCGGGTCAGGCGCGGATGATGGTTTCGGCGGTGCATTCGCCGCCGCCGCTATGGTCGCTCCCAGGCGTCCAAGGCTCACCATCCCCAAGCGCGGGTTCTCGCGGAACTGCCGCTGAACCGCTTCGAGCTCACTGGGATTCTTCGCCAGGTGGTACAGCACGGCCGGCCCGTTCTCCAGATAGGTGGAGCCATAGGCCACGTCCGCGCCGAACCCGATGTCGCCAGTTACCTCGTCGAAATCGGCATGCGTCTCCGCGTACTTCTTGTTGTCCGCAAAGAGCTTGTCCTGAACGCTTCGTGTCTCGCGTTCTGCTGCGCGCCTGCGTTCGACGGTTGCCGCCTGCGCGCGTTCCTGCTGCTGGTTGAACTGCTCGATGCGCCGCTGCCGGCGGAAGTGCCATTCGGTCGAGTCGTCGTAGAACCTCGTCGCCCCCTCATCGGTGGTCAGGTCGTACTTGTCCTTCGACGGTCGGGGGTCCTTCGGGTCGATCCCGTTGTACGTGGCTCCGGGCGGCGGCTTCTCGGGCAGGCGCGGCGTCTTGTACGCTGCGAGTTGCTGCTTGAGCTTGTCCAGCTCTGTCCGCGCTTCGTCCCGCTCGCGCGTCACCCTGGTCGCGTAGGCGCGCTGCGCCTTGCGCCGGTTGCGCTTCGTGCGGGCCGACCTCTCCTGCGGGTTCTCGCCGTCGGCAGGCTTCTCGATCTTGTCGATCTCGGCCTGGATCTCCGGCTCGTCTTCCGGCTCCTCCGCAGCTTCCTGCTTCTGCTCCGGCTTGGCAGGCTCCGGCTTGGCAGGCTCCGGCTTGGCAGGCTCCTCGGCCGCCTTGGCAAGGTCCGTCTCGTGCTTCTCGAAGTCTGCGAGCGTCGCCGTCGCAGCGTCGAACTGCGGCGCTTCCGGCTCCTTGGCCGAAGCGTCCTGCTGTCCCGCCTGCTCGTCAACTCTCTCGTCTGGCATATGTCTATCCTACACCTTGCGGCTCCCCTCCCGGCGGCTGCTTCATGGCCGCCTGTTGCAGCGCCGAATCGCCCGCGAGCTGCGTCTGCGCCAGCTTCGTCTGCCGCTCCTCACGGCCCTCGGACTGCTTCAACGACGAGTCCATGAGCTTCCTCAGCCGCGCCTCCAGAGCTGTCATGTCGGCCCGCATGTTCTCGCCCAACTGCCGCATCTCCTCCACCGCCAGCGTCGTGGCGTTCGACGCCGCCTCCCGGAACCGCTGCGTCGCCTGCTGCGCCATCGCGATCTCGCGCTTCGTCTCGCGGTCCGCGTCCTTGTCCTCCAACTTCTTCCGAAGCCGGTCGTTCTCCGCCTTCGCCTCATCGAGCGCCTTAGACGCCGTGGCAGCGAACTTGTCGAGCGCCTGCATCCGCTCCATGATCTCCGGCGGCACCTGCTTGTCCTTCGTCAGCGCCTCGACCAGTTGCTCGCTGCCCGCCCAATCGCTGTTCTGGAACAGGATCGGAAGCGCGATGGGAGCCAGCGGCGGATGCTGCCGGATAGCTTCCGTGATCGTCTCGGTCGCCTCGATACGGTCCGTCAGCGCGTTCGTCGCCGCGTTCACCGCAACTTCGTAGCGCCCGTCTGACGGGTCGAACAGCTCCGCGCCGCCGGCCCGCTGCGCCATCGTCTCGGCATCCATCCGGCGGTCCTGCCCGGAGTAGAGGACCACGTTCCTGTCGTCCTGCCCCCGGTCGCCCGTGATGCGCATCAGGCGCGGCGCGTCGTAGATGCGCGGGATCATCTCAAGCAGGATCTCGCCCGTCCTGACGATGCCGGCCGCCTCGTTCAGACCGTAGTGAGACGTGCCGACCTCCTGAAGCGCCCGTCGCGCCTGGATCGCCCGCCCCGACTGTTCCCTTTTCGTCTCCTCCTGGAACACGTCCGGCTCACCGAGCGTCTGCCGCTGGTGGTTCTCTGCGCGCTGAGCGGCCGCCACGAACGCGCCAAGGTCCGGCCCGGCCAGGTTGCGCTGAGGCGGCGGAACGGGGTTGTCCGCGCTGCCCTGCGCCTTGTACCGCAGCACGGCGGGGTTGTTCACCGCCTGCCCGGCCCACTCCTTCTCCAGCCCGGCGATCTGCTGGATCTCGACCAGCCACGGCGCGGTGCGCGCCAGCACGATGGCCTCCAGGATGCCGGACTCCATGAAGTCGTTCGCCCGCGCCGGCTCCTTCGCGTCACGCACCTGCCCGCGGTAGTCAACCCCCATCCCCGGCACGTTGCGCCGCTCGCCGTCGATCTGGATGATGGGAATCGACCGGCAGGGGATCTCGTTCTCCTCGAAGATTTCCGACGCGCTGATGAGTGACCGCATGACGCGCGGCACCTTGATGTGCCGGCGGCGGACCTCCGTGCGGCCCTCGGGGATCACCACCGTCTCGACCGTCTTCCGACCCTGCCGCACCTTCCTGGTCGGCAGCTCCTCGCCGGCAACGACCTCGCCGTTGTCGAGCATGATCCGCAGCCGCACGTCCTGTTCGATCCAGTAGTACTCCGCGACCCGAACGCGGTCCTTCGCCATCCAGTCGGCGGGCGCGGCATGCTCGCCAAAGCCGGTCATGTCGTAATCGGCCGCATGCTCAGGGAACGCCGCCTTGAAGTCCTCCAGGGTGTAGTCGTCCACCACCATGCCCCACAGCCGGTCGGATCCGTCCTGCCGCTTCGCGTTCGGGTCCAGGAACACCGAGTGCGGGTTGTCGATCCAGTCGATCCGGACCACCTGTTCCATCGACTCGTCGTCGGCGTAGCGGTTGCGGACGATCCAGTAGCCCCGGCCCATGACCCGCTGGTAATGCCGCGCGTTGTCGTAGGCCATGTCGGCCTTGGAGTTGCGCTCGATCTGCCGCGCGACCTCCCCGTAGAGCTTCGCCTTGCCGGGAGTGGCTGCCATCGACGCCGGCCGGAACCTGATGCCCTGCCGCGAGACGCGCTGCCGGTTGCGGCCCGATCGGATCATCGCCGACAGCGTGTTCACCGTGACGGTCGGGCGGCGCTTGAGTTGCCGCTCGCGCAGCAGCGTCTCGTCCCAATGCTCGCCGGACTCGAACTTCAGGTCGGCGATCTCCTTCGCCCGCTGGTCGGACTCCAGCTCCATGACAGTCCGGTGCCGCTCCTGCGCGAGCTTCAGGAAGTCGTCGGTCTCGGTCCGGGTCCGTTCAGGCATTCATCCACCCCGCTTCCTCTCCCCACAGCCGCTCCTGCATGAACCGCGGCTCCTCCAACGGCGCAGTCTCCTCCTCCCGGAAGGACAGGTCGAACGTCACCGCCAGGTACTCCAGGCAGTTGCACCCGTGCTCATACCAACCGTCCTTCTTCGGCCGCCGGACATGCTTGTTCGCCACCGAGATCATGTGGTCGTCCCACACGTAGCCAGACTGCAACGCATCCGCCAGGAACCGGTGCGAGACCGCACCGCGCCGGCTCACGCGCAGCCAGCGCCGCGTCGATCGCGACACCACGAACGCCTCCTTCCCGTCAGCCAGCCGCTTCCGCATCAGTCCGCTCAGCCGCTCGATGATCCCGAGCCGCGTGCCCGGCGAGTTGGCATGCTTCGTGAACTTCACGCGGATGCCGTGCTCGTCCCGCAGTATCTCGCCGGCCCCGCGCGTCCCCTGCGACGTGTCCGCGCTCCCCGCCGGATCCCCGCACCACTTGACCGCCGCCCCCGGAAACCACTTCGCCGCGGCCCCCGTCACGGCCCCAATGAAGTCCGACAGGTACATGTCCTGCCC